>CAWEVL010000010.1:0-775872 GCA_963812525.1 uncultured Acidimicrobiaceae bacterium | reverse complement strand
TCCCCGGGCCCGGTCGTCGCCACAGGTTAAAGTCGAGCCCCGCCGTCCGGCGAGGACCGTGATCGAAGAGGAGCAGCGATGAGTGCCACCATGCAGACCGTCACCATCGGGAAGAAGCCCAATCCGGTCACCCTGACCGACGTCGCCGCCGCCAAGGTCGCCGAGCTCCTCGCCGAGGAGGACATCGACGGCCTGGCCCTGCGGGTCGCGGTCCGCCCCGGCGGCTGCTCCGGCTTCAGCTACGAGATGTTCTTCGATGCCGACGTGGCCGAGGACGACGTGGTGCGGGAGTTCGGAACGGTCAAGGTGGTGGTCGACCCCACCAGCGCCGACCTGTCAAGGGCTCCACCCTCGACTACAGCGACGGGCTGCAGGAAGCCGGGTTCCATGTGACCAACCCCAACGCCTCCCGCACCTGCGGCTGCGGCTCCTCGTTCAGCTGATCCGCTAAATCCCTGATCCGGCTGCGCGTCGACGGCGCCGACGTCGAGGTAGCCGACGACGGGCCTCCCTGCTGGACGTCCTCCGGGACCAACTAGGCTCGGTCGGTCAAGGACGGCTGCAGTCCCCAGGGCCAGTGCGGCTGCTGCACGGTCTGGGTGGACGGGCCCCCGGGTGGCCTGTGTGACCCCGGTCGCCGACTGGCCGGGCGGGAGGTGACCACCCTCGACGGCCTCCCCGGGACACCCGCGCCGGTGGTCCGAGGCGCTGGTGGCCACCGGGGGCAGCCAGTGCGGCTTCTGCACGCCGGGCATCGTGATGCGCCTGGCCGCCCTGCGACCGGCGCCCGCCCGTCCCGACCGGGCAGGTCGACCAGGCCCTGGTGGCCCACCTGTGCCGGTGCACCGGCTGGCAGACCATCGAGGAGGCCGCCCGGATGGTCCTCGGCCCGCCGGACGGGACCCGACGCCCGCGGTCCGACCGCCGCGACCTCGACCCGGCCTCGGCCCGGGCCGCGCTCGAAGGCGGGGTGCCCCAGCGGGTCGGTCCCGACGTGGTGCTCGGGGAGGCCGGGTTCGCCGACGACGGCAGCCCGCCCGGCGCCCTGGTGGCGGTGCCCGACGGCCGCGGCGGGTACGCCGTGGCCGAGTCGCTGGCCGAGGCCCGGGCCCGGGCCGGCAAGGTGCAGGGTCGGAGCACCAGCCTGTCCCTCGGCCACCCGGTGGCGTGCC
The DNA here is from genome assembly GCA_963812525.1 of uncultured Acidimicrobiaceae bacterium. Taxonomy (GTDB): domain Bacteria; phylum Actinomycetota; class Acidimicrobiia; order Acidimicrobiales; family RAAP-2; genus Bog-756. The sequence goes on along the minus strand of CAWEVL010000010.1, from coordinate 774,700 downwards.
CGACGGCGGGTGGGCCGCTCACCCTCAGACCACCTGGGTGGAGCCCGCCTACGTCGAGCCCGACGCCTCGTGGTGCCGCCCGGGGGCGAGCCGGCCTCCCCCTACGGCAACGGGGGGCCTTCGGCGGCAAGCTGCACTCGCCGGTGGCCGCCGACGCCCGCCGCCTGGCCGACGACTACGGCCGACCGGTCCGGGTCCTGTGGTCCCGGGAGGACGTGGTCCGCGGGACCCAACGGCCGCCGGTGGCCGGCGGGTCGACCGCCGACGGCGCGGGGTCCTGCGCATGGGTGTCCCCCCCGGCGGTGCCGATCCGGGGCGTGGGCCGCGGTGACGCCCAGGTGGCCGCGGTCGCCCCCGGCCTGGCGCTCGAGGCGGTGGACCTGGCCGGGCCCCCCCTCTCCCTCGCCCTGCGGGGCGCGGTGTGGGCCGAGGCCGCGGTGCTGGCGGCGGGGGCCCGCGGCCTCGCCGCCCTCGGCCCCGGGGCCCACTCGACGTCCCGTCGAGGTGGTGGGCCCGGCCGGAGGACGGGCGGTAGCCCGCTGCCGCCCCGACGGCTCCATCGAGCTGGAGGTGGAGGCCGGGGAGGTGCTGGACGCGGTCGTCCTGCGCTCCTACTGCATCGGCGCGGCCCACCAGGCCCTGGGCTGGGTGCGTCCGAGGGGGTGGCGGTGGGCGCCGACGGTGCCGTCCGGGACCTGACCGTGCGCTCCTTCGGCATCCTGCAGGCCCGGGCCATGCCCGCGGTGACGGTCGCGCTCGACCCGGCCGCGGCCGGCCCGGCGGTCAACGGCTCCGACGCGGCCTTCGCCGCGGTGGCCGCGGCCCGCTGGCTGGCCGACGGGCTGGTCGGTGGCCCGGCCGGCCGACCGCGGCGGGCTCCGGCCGCCGCGCGGCGGCCGGCCCGGGCCGACCGGACGGTTCGGTAGGCTGACGCTCCGTCGGACGAGCCGGCTCCCGCACGAGGTGCGCGCCATGAGTACCCCGATCGGCCCCTACTCCCCCATCGTCTCGGCCGGGCCGTGGCTGATCACCTCGGGCCAGCTGGGCCTCGGCCGCCACCGGCGGCCGGCGCCCCGCTGGTGGAGGGCGGGGCCCCCGGCAGCTGACCCAGGCCCTGGCCAACGCCGAGCGGCTCCTGGCCGAACACGGCGCCGGCCCGACCGATGTGGTCAAGACCACTGGTGTTCGTGACCGACCTGCCGACTACGCCGCGGTCAACGAGGCCTACGCGGCGCTTCTTCGGGGACCACCGCCCGGCCCGATCGGTGGTGGGCGTGGCCGCGCTGCCCATGGGGGCCGCGGTCGAGGTCGAGGTGTGGGCCTACCGCCCGGCTGACCGGCCGACGCCCGGCCGTGCGGGGTCAGGGGGTCCAGGTGGTCTGGCCGAAGCGGTAGCCGACCGACCGCACCGTCTGGATCAGGTGGGCGTGCTCCTCGCCCAGCTTGGCCCGCAGCCGCCGGACGTGGACGTCGACCGTGCGCGCCCCGCCGTAGTACTCGTAGCCCCAGACCCGGCTCAGCAGGGTCTCGCGGGTGAACACCTTGCCCGGCCGGGCGGCCAGGAAGCGCAGGAGCTCGTACTCCATGTAGGTGAGGTCGAGCACCTTGCCGGCCACCGCGGCCTGGTAGGTCTCGAGGTTGAGGACCAGTGGGCCGTGCTCGAGCAGGTCGGGCCGCAGGCCCCGCCCGGTGCGCCAGAACAGGTGGGCCAGCCGGGCGCCGAGCTCGTCGGGGTTGACCGGTTCCAGGCACAGGTCGTCGAACAGGTCCTCGCGGAGCTCCAGCTCGCCCAGTTGCTCGAGGGGGACCACCACCATCACCGGGGCCAGCGGCACCTCCCGCTTGCGCAGGTGGCGGCAGAGCAGGAAGGCGCCGACCGGGTCCGTCGCGGCTGCAGATGACCGCACCGGACCACCCGTCCTCGGGCTCGTCGATCTCGGCCGCCTCGGCCTTGTCGATGCCCCGCCAGGGGTAGCCCGACCGGTCGAGCACGCCGGTCACCGACGCCGGGGGCACGGCGGGGAAGCACAGCAGCGGCTCCATGGCGGTCTTCCCCCTTCCTTTCGGGATGCGGTCGGAGCTGGCGCGGTCGGCCCGGTTACAGCAGCGGTAGGTAGCGGTCCAGCTCGAACTGGGTGACGTGGGACTTGTACTCGGCCCACTCCGCCCGCTTGTTGCGGATGAACCACTCGAAGACGTGCTCGCCCAGGGTGGACGCCAGGAGCTCCGAGGTCTCCATCAGGCCGAGGGCCTCGTGCAGGCTGCCGGGCAGGTGGAGGATGCCCTTGTTGGCCAGCTCCTCGGGACTGAGGGCGAAGAGGTTGGCGTCGGCCTCGGGAGGCAGGTCGTACCCCTTCTCGATCCCCTCCAGGCCGGCGGCCAGGATCACGGCGAAGGCCAGGTACGGATTGCAGGCGCTGTCCGGCGACCGGTACTCCACCCGGGTGGACTCGAACTTGCCCGGCTTGACCACCGGCACCCGCACCAGGGCGGAGCGGTTGTTGCGGGCCCACGACACGTGGATGGGGGCCTCGTAGCCGGACACCAGCCGCTTGTAGGAGTTGACCCACTGGTTGGTCACCGCGGTGATCTCCGGGGCGTGGCGCAACAGGCCGGCGATGAACCCCTCGGCCACCTCGGACAGCCCGCCGGGGCGCTCGAGGTCGACGAAGGCGTTGGTGTCCCCCCGGAACAGGGACATGTGGGTGTGCATGCCCGAGCCCTGCACGCCGGCCAGGGGCTTGGGCATGAAGCTGGCGAACACCCCCTGCTGGCGGGCCATCTCCTTGACCACCAGGCGGACCGTCATGACCGTGTCGGCCATGGTCAGGGCGTCGGTGTAGCGCAGGTCGATCTCGTGCTGGCTGGGCGAGTCCTCGTGCTGGGCGTGCTCGACCGGGATGCCCATCTCCTCCAGGGTGAGCACCGTGCGCTGGCGGATGTCGCTGGCCCGGTCGGCCACCGTCAGCTCGAAGTACGAGCCGGAGTCCAGGGTGACCGGCGGGTGTGGCGGGGTCGCCGTCGGCGAAGTAGAAGAACTCGATCTCCGGGGCGGCGTAGAAGGTGAAGCCCCAGGTCGTGGGCCCGGTCGAGGGCCCGGCGCAGCACGTGGCGGGGATCGCCCTGGAACGGTGATCCGTCGAGGTCGACGACGTCGCAGAACACCCGGGCCACCTGGACCTCGGGGCCCGTCCCCGTTGAAGCCGGCCTGGCCGTGGCCGTGCCAGGGGAGGAGCTGGAAGGTGTTGGCGTCCGGCCGGGCCAGCACGTCGCTCTCCTGCACCCGGCTGAACCCGTCGATGGCCGAGCCGTCGAAGGTCATCCCCTCGTCGAGGGCGTTCTCCAGCTCGGCCGGGGTGATGCTGAAGGTCTTGGGCGTCCCGAGCACGTCGGTGAACCACAGCTGGACGAACCGGATGCCGCGCTCCTCCACCGTCCGGAGGACGTACTCCTCTTGACTCCTCATGGGGTCGGGCACCTCCGGAGCGCGTCGGGCCGGCGGGGCGGGGTTCGGGTGCTGATGCAGTCATTGTCGCAGGTCGGAGGGGGCTCGGTCGACGGGCGGGTGACGGGCCAACAGAGCCGGGTCGTGGGGACCCGGCTCTGTTGGCCGGGGCTGATGACGGCCCGGGAGCGGGGGCGGCCTGGGGGGGAGGCAGCCCCCGGCCCGGTCGTCGGTCAGCCCCCCGCCGCGTCGCTGCAGACGGTCTCGGTGATGACCGCGGTGACCTGGTAGGGATCCATGTTGGCGTTGGGCCGCCGGTCCTCCAGCCAGCCCTTCTTGGCCTTGGCCACCGCCCACGGGATGCGGATGGAGGCGCCCCGGTCCGACGTCCCGTAGCTGAACTTGGTGAAGTGGGCGGTCTCGTGGGCCCCGGTCAGCCGGCTCTCGATGCCGACGCCGTAGACGGCGATGTGCTCGTCGATCCTCTTCCCGATGGCCTCGCACCCGGCGATGATGGCGTCCCAGCCACCGTCCTCGCGCATGGCCTTGGTGGAGAAGTTGGTGTGGGCCCCGGCCCCGTTCCAGTCGCCCAGGATGGGCTTGGGCTCGAGGGTGGCGTACACCCCGAAGTCCTCGGCGATGCGGAACAGCAGCCAGCGGGCCACCCACAGGTGGTCGGAGACGTCGAGCGGCGAGAGCACCCCGACCTGGAACTCCCACTGGCCCATCATGACCTCGGCGTTGGTGCCCTCGATGCCCATGCCGGCATCGATGCAGGCCGCGGTGTGGAGCTCGACGATCTCCCGCCCCGGCATCTTGTCGCCGCCCACGCCGCAGTAGTACGGGCCCTGGGGGGCGGGATAGCCGATGGCCGGCCACCCGAGCGGCCGACCGTCCTTGAAGAAGGTGTACTCCTGCTCGATCCCGAACATCGGCTCCTGGTCGCCGAACTGCTCCACCACGGCCCGCAGCTTGGCCCGGGTGTTGGTGGGGTGGGGAGTGAAGTCGGTCAGCTCGACCTCGCACATGACCAGCTTGTCGTCGGGCCCGCGCAGGGGGTCGGGGCCACGAACACCGGCCGGAGGACGCAGTCGGAGTCGTGCCCCAGGGCCTGGTTGGTGCTCGATCCGTCGAAGCCCCAGATGCCCGGCTCCTCGCCGTCGGCGATGACCTTGGTCTTGCTGCGGAGCAGCGGCGAAGGCTCGGTCCCGTCGATCCAGATGTACTCAGCTTGATACGGCACGTGTACTCCTTCGTCACTTGCTCGATTGCTGTACTGCCTGCTCACTGCTTCTACTACTGCCCGACGTCCCGTGTCGTCCAGTGCTCCCCGGCGACGCCGGGGAGCAGCGGCGCACCCCACGTGGACACCCCACGATCCCACCCGTGCACCCCCGCCGGTAGTCGGCACTTCGCCGAACAGACCGTATCGGGGCCACGGCAGGGTGGCCGTCGAAGGACCAGACCACTATCGCAGCGGGCCATTTCTGCGCCGTTACCCTATTGTGAACGGAGCATGAACAACACGGGACGGCTCGGCCTGGATCGGGGGTGCGGGGCCGTCCGGACGGGGAAAAGGCCAGGCAGCAGCCCCGGTAGGCTGTGACGATGGGTCGAGTGCGCGTCGCCGCATGCCAGATCAACACGGTGGTCGGCGACCTCGAGGGGAACGCCGACCGGGTGCTGTCCGCCCTGGCCAGGGCCGAGGCGGCCGGGGCCGACCTGGCGGCGTTCCCCGAGCTGACCGTGACCGGCTACCCGCCCGAGGACCTGCTGAGCCGGCCGGCCTTCGTGGCCGACAACCTCGAGGTGTTCGCCCGGATCGCCGCGGCCACCGGGGCCTGCGCGGCGGTGGTCGGCTATGTCGACACCGACCCGGCGGGCCACCTGCTCAATGCCGCCGCCCTCTGCGCCGGGGGCCGGGTACTGGGCCGCTACGCCAAGCGCCTGCTCCCCAACTACGGCGTGTTCGACGAGCAGCGTTGGTTCACACCGGGCCACGGGCCCGGCCGACCGGCTGGTGGTCGCCGGGGTGCCGGTGGGGATGTCCATCTGCGAGGACATGTGGTTCGCCGGGGGGCCCATGGCCGACCAGGCCTCGGCCGGCGCCGGGCTCCTCGTCAACCTCAACGCCTCCCCCTACTCGCAGGGTCGGCGCCAGGAGCGCCTGGCCGTCCTGGCGGAGCGGGTGACCGAGACCGGCTGCGCCATCGTCTATGTGAACCAGGTGGGCGGCCAGGACGAACTGGTCTTCGACGGCGCCTCGCTGGTCGTGGGGGCCGACGGCACGGTGGTGGCGTCGGCCGCCCAGTTCACCGAAGAGGTCCTCGTGGTGGATCTGGATGTCGAAGGGCGGGAGGAGGGGAGCCGGCCCGGGGCCACCGTGGTGAGCACCGGGACCCGCTCGCCGGCCGGCCCGCCCGAGGCGGGCGGGGTGGCTCCCCTGCTCGGCCCCGAGGCCGAGGTGTACCAGGCGCTGGTCCTCGGCACCCGCGACTACGTGGCCAAGAACGGGTTCAGTGACGCCGTCATCGGGCTGTCCGGCGGGATCGACTCCTCGCTGGTGGCGGCGGTGGCCGTGGACGCCCTCGGACCCGCTCACGTCCACGGGGTGACCATGCCGTCCCGCTACTCGAGCGGCGGCTCGGTCGATGACGCGGTGGCGCTGGCCGTCAACCTGGGCGTCGACATCGCCACGGTGGCCATCGAGCCGGCCCACCAGGCCTTCGCCGCCTCGCTGTCGCCGCTCCTGGGCGACGAGCCCAGCGGCCTCACCGACGAGAACCTCCAGTCCCGGATCCGGGGCGTGCTCCTCATGGCGCTGTCCAACGCCCGGGGGTGGATCGTGCTCACCACGGGCAACAAGAGCGAGATGGCGACCGGCTACTCCACCCTGTACGGGGACTCGGCCGGTGGGTTCGCGGTCATCAAGGACGTCCCCAAGCTGCTCGTGTACGCACTGTGCCGCTACCGCAACGAGATGGCCGGCTTCGACCTCATCCCCGAGCCGGTGCTGACGCAAGGCCCCGTCGGCCGAGCTGCGGCCGGACCAGCGGGACGACGAGTCGCTGCCGCCCTACTCCGTGCTGGACCCGGTGGTGGCCGGGTACGTGGAGGGCGACCGCTCGCCCGACGACCTGGTCGCCGCCGGGTTCGACGCCGAGGCGGTGGAGCGTGTGGTCGGGCTGGTGGACCGGGCCGAGTACAAGCGGCGGCAGATGCCCCCGGGGGTCCGGATCTCGGGCAAGGCGTTCGGTAAGGATCGTCGCATGCCCATCACCAACCACTACCGGTCCAGTGCCGCACCCGGTGCGCCGCCGGCCGACGAAGCAGCCGGCTCCGGGACGGACGCGGCGCGCGCGGGCGGTTCGAGCGGGGAGGCCCCGGCGGTTGTCTGACCTCCCCAGTCCTGTCGACGGAGGAACCGCCCCGGTCGCACCGGTCGGCGCCGCGCCGGGCGTATCCCCCCTGACCCTGGATGCCGCGGCCGTCCTCGTCGGGGAGTACCGGTGGATCGAGCACGCCCTCTACCGGCTGCTGGGCGAGTGGGTCACCGACATGCCCATCGCCGCCGTCCAGGTCCACCTCGACGCCCAGAGCATGCGCCACGCCTGGCACGCCGAGCTGTGGGCCGAGCGCCTGCCCGTGCTGGCCGGCGCCAACCCCGACGGGTGGACCACGCCGTCGGCCCCGACCACCGCCCTCTTCGCCGCCCTCTCCGGAGTGCCGCCGCCCGCCCATGGGCCCGGCTCCCTGTGGCCGCCGGCCGAGGAGGACGACTTCGGGCACCCCGGGGCCCTGCCCCGGCTGGCCGCCCTGTACCGGGTGGTGCTGCCCAGACTGGTGACCAGCTACGAGCGTCACCTCCGGGTGGTCAGCCCGATGACCGACGCGCCGGTGGCCCGGGCCCTCCGCCTGGTGCTCAACGACGAGACCGAGGACTGGCATGCGGGCGAGCGACTGGTGGAACGCCTGGTCAGCCGACCTCACGACGTCGCCGCCGTCTACGGGTTCCTCGAACGCCTCGAAGCGGTGGTGGTGGGGGCCGGAGCGACCTCCGGTCTGGTGGCCATTCCGGGGCCCGTACCAGGGGAGTGACCTCGTCAAGGGGGTCGTCCCCGGCCAAAACCGACTGAAGGGCTTGACGCGTCCGGTAAACTTCGAAAGCAGCAATCGTTGCGCCCGAAAGCGCCAGACCCGATGCATTGACCACCGGTTGCGACCGAGGGCCCCTGAGGGTTGGCCGTCCCCCACTGCGGTGGGGAAAACGAAGGACCCGGTGAAGTTGGCTAAGGAGCGCCTCGAACGAGACGACGAAGACCTGGTTCGGTTGTATCTGACCGACATCGGCCAGTACCCGTTGTTGACCAAGGACGACGAAGTCCGACTGGCCCAGGCCATCGAAGCCGGCCGTGAAGCCGACGCCCAACTGGCGTCGGCCCCCAAGGGACTGACCCCGTCCAAGAAGCGGGAGCTGCGCCGGACCACCCTCCAGGGGGAGAGCGCCCAGCAGACGTTCGTCCAGTCCAACCTCCGTCTGGTGGTGTCGATCGCCAAGAAGTACCAGGCCTCCGGTCTGCCGTTGCTCGACCTCATCCAGGAGGGCAACCTCGGCCTCATGCACGCCGTCGAGAAGTTCGATTGGCGCAAGGGCTTCAAGTTCTCCACCTACGCCACCTGGTGGATCCGTCAGGCCATCACGCGGGGCATCGCCAACACCGGCCGGACCATCCGCCTTCCCGTCCACGCCGGCGACACCCTGGCCCGGGTGCAGAAGGCCCAGGCCCGTCTGGAGCTCAAGTACGGCCGGCCGGCCACGCTGGCCGAGTTGGGTGCTGAGGTCGAGATGCCCGAGGACAAGCTGGTCGAGGCCCTGCGCTTCCGAGCCGAGCCCCTGTCCCTGTCCGAGCCGCTCCGGGAGGACGGCGACGCCGAACTGGGCGACGTGGTCGAGGACCGCTCGGCGGAATCACCCTTCGAGGTGGCCGCGGTCTCGTTGCTCCCCGAGGAGATCGGTCGGCTGCTCTCGCCGCTCGACGAACGGGAGCGGGAGATCCTCCGGTTGCGCTTCGGCCTCGACCGCGGCGAACCGAGGACCCTCGAGGAGGTCGGGGAACACTTCAACCTGACCCGTGAGCGGATCCGTCAGATCGAGGCCCGGGCCATGTCGAAGCTGCGCCACCCGTCCTCCGACACCGGCGCCCGGGACCTCCTCACCGTCTGACCTCGCCGTCCCGCCGCGGTCGGACGAGGCCGTCTGCGCAGCGAAGCTCCGACATCGAGGAGCGCTACCCGTCGTGAGGCGATACCATCTCCTTCCATGAAGAAGCTTCTGATCCTCGCCATCGTGGTTGCCCTGGGTGTCGTCGCCGCCAAGCGGCTCCGTCCTTCCTGAGCAACCCCTAGTCCGGCGCTTCCGGCGCCGAGCGGTACCTTCGGCCGGTCTGGCTCCCAGGCCGGCCGGAACGCGTCACCGACGGATCGGCAGCCTCAGGAACCGGGCCGGCCGTCAGCGCGGGGGCCGGCGCGCCAGCCGCCAGGCCACGAGGGCGCCCACCGAGGCCGCGGCGGTGATCCCGGCGGCCGTAGCCGTCAGTGGCAGGCTGGGCACGCTCACCCGGTCGCGGAGTCGCACCGGCTTGGTGAACTGCATGACCTCCCACTCGCGCTCCCGCGCCACCTTGGCCAGCACCCGGTCGGGGTTGACGGCCACCGGGTGCCCGACCGCCTCCAGCATGGGGAGGTCGGTATAGGAGTCCGAGTAGGCCGAGGACTCGGCCAGGTCCAGCCCCTCGGACTCGGCCAGCTCCACCATGGCCTCGGCCTTGAGCGGACCGTAGGCGTAGAACTCCATCTCGCCGGAGTAGCGCCCCTCCTCGTCGACGAAGGGCCGGCTGCAGATGGCCCCGTCCACCCCGAGGTGCTCGGCCAGGGGCTGGACGATCACGTCGGGGGAGGCCGAGACCAGGTACACCCGGTGACCGTTGGCCCGGTGGGCCTCGATGAGGTCGAGCGCCTCGGCGTAGATGATGGGCTCGACGGTCTCCTCCAGCGCCTCGCGGACGATCTCGGTGATCTGGTCGCGGTCCCAGCCCTTGGTCAGGGTCAGCATCGACTCGCGCACCCGGGCCAGCTTCTGCTCACTGGCCCCGAGGTGGAGGTAGATCAACTGGGAGACCAGGGCCCGGGCCACCAGGCGCCGGTTGATCATCCCGCCCCGGTAGAGCGGGCGGCCGAAGGCGGCGATGGATGCCTTGGCGATCACCGTCTTGTCGAGGTCGAAGAAGGCCGCCCTCACCGGCTCAACGCCCCACCAGCAACCGCTGCACCGCGTCTTCGGCATCGGCGGTGACCAGCACCAGCACCTCGTCGCCGATGGCCAGGCGGGTGTCCCCCCGGGGCACGATCAGGTGGTCGTCGCGGACCACGGCCACCACCGTGGCCTCCCGGGGGACCCCGAGGTCCACCAGCGCCACCCCGCTGGCCGGCGAGTCGTCAGCCAGGGTCACCTCGACCAGGTGGGCGTTGCCCCCCTCGAACCGGAGCAGGCGTACCAGGCTGCCCACCGACACCGCCTCCTCGACCAGGGCGGTCATCAACTGCGGGGTGGACACCGAGACGTCGACCCCCCAGGTCTCGGTGAACAGCCACTGGTTCTTCGGATGGTTGACCCGGGCCACCACCCGGGGCACGGCGAACTCCTGCTTGGCCAGCAGGGAGACCACCAGGTTGTCCTCGTCGTCACCGGTGGCCGCCACCACCACGTCGACGGTGGCCAGCCCGGCGGCGTCCAGCGCCGAGACCTCACAGGCGTCGGCCACCACCCAGGTGATGTCGAGGTCGCCCCGGATCCGGGCCACCAGCTCGGGGTCCTGCTCGATGACCAGCACCTCGTGGCCCCCGGCGTGGAGGTCGGTGGCGATGGCGGTGCCCACGCTGCCGGCTCCGGCGATGGCGACCTTCATGACGACCGCCCGTCGCCGGCCGGGGCCGGGCGGGGGGTGCCGACACCGTCGCGAGGTGCGGCCGGGGCCACCGTCCTTCCCCCGGGAGGCGGGAGCGGACCGGTGGCGGCCAGTCGGGCGTTCAGCCGCTCCAGGGCGCTGTCGGTGACCATCAGGTGGATCACGTCGCCGTCCTGGCCGACCAGGTCCCCGAAGTCGAGGCGGACCACGCCGGCCCTGGTCACCGCCGCCACCGTCACCTCGCCGGGGACGCTCAGGTCGGCCAGCCGTTTGCCGGCCCACCGCTCGGGCAGCTCCCGCTCCACCAGTGAGAGCGTCCCGGTGGAGTCGGTCCACTCCGACTCCACCTCGTTGGGCACCAGGCGCCGGCGCACCTGGTCGATGGTCCAGGACACGGTGGCCACGGTGGGGATGCCCAGGCGGAGGTAGATCTGGGCTCGTCTCGGGTCGTAGATGCGGGCCACCACGTTGGGGATCTCGTAGGTCTCCCGGGCGATGCGGGCGGTCAGGATGTTGGAGTTGTCCCCGCTGGTCACCGCGGCCAGGGACTGGGCCTCACCGGCACCGGCCCGGTCCAGGTCCCCACGATCGAAGCCCGAGCCCACCACGGTGGTCCCGGCCCAGTCCGGGGGAAGTCGACGGAAAGCCTTGGGGTTGCGGTCGATGATGGCGACCGAGTGGCCTTGCTCGACGAGCCCCATGCCCAAGCCCGACCCGACCCGACCACATCCCACGATGACGATATGCACCTGAACCATGCAACACGCATCGTGGGGAGATCACAACTCACCTCGGTCGACGGTCCGTCCCCCCGGGCGGGCCCGGGCACGCCGGGGATCCCGGAGTGGGGAGAGGCCCAGCGCCCATGATTTACTGATGGGGTGGAGCCATCGGTGACCGGCGGTGCGGATCCGGTGGCACCGGCACCGGAGGGGTCGGGGGAGCCGCCCCCGTCGGGGGTGATCGTGCCGGGGGCGAGGATGCGGCCGGCGGTGACGCCCAAGGCCACCGTGGACCTCCCCGAGACCCTGCGCTACCGGGCCAAGAACGTCCTGCTCGGCCCGCCGCTCGCCTCGGACCGCCAGACCTCAGAGCGACTGGGCAAGCCCACGGCTCTGGCCGTCCTGTCCTCCGATGTCATCTCGTCGTCGGCCTACGCCACCGAGCAGATGCTCATCCCCCTGGTCATCGCCATCGGGGCGGCGGCGTACTCGCTGGTCATCCCGGTGACTATTGCCGTCATCTTCGTGCTGTTGTTCGTCACCCTCTCGTACCTCGAGGTGGTGAAGGTCTACACGAAGGCCGGGGGTGCCTATGTGGTGACCCGCGAGAACTTCGGTCTGACCGTGGCCCAGGTGGCGGCCATGTCCCTGCTCATCGACTACACCCTGACCGTTGCGGTGTCGGTGGCCGCCGGGGTGTCGGCGATCACTTCGGTCTTCCCGGGTCTTACCCCCCACACCACCCAGATCGCCATCGCTCTCGTGGTCATCCTGGCCTACGGGAACCTGCGGGGCATCCGGGAGGCCGGCCGGGTCTTCGCCGTCCCCACCTACTTCTTCATCGTCAACATGGTCGCCCTCATGGCCGTCGGGCTCTACCGGGCCATCGACGGCACCCTCCACGCCCACGCCATCACCGGCCAGGGCACGGCCGGGAACCCGACGGTCCACATCGGGAGCGCGGGGAGCGGCCTCCTCTACGGGGCCACGATCTTCGTGGTCCTGCGGGCCTTCGCCTCGGGTGGCTCGGCCCTCACCGGTACCGAGGCCATCTCCAATGGGGTGAGCATCTTCCGTCGGCCTGAGTCCCGCAACGCCCGCATCACCATGGTCTGCATGGCGGCGATCCTCGGCACGCTGGTGCTGGGGGTCTCCCTGCTGGCGTCGGTCACCCACCCGGTGCCGTACGAGTCGGGCACTCCCACGGTCATCTCCCAGATCGCCAAATTCGTCTACGGGACCAGCGGGCTGGGCAACCTCTTCTACGGGATGCTCCAAGTAGGGACCACGCTCATCCTCATTCTGGCCGCCAACACCAGCTTCACCGGCTTTCCCTTCCTGGCTAGTTTTGCCGCCGAGGACTCCTACCTGCCCCGCCAGCTGACCAAGCGTGGCCACCGCCTTGTCTTCTCCACCGGGATCATTGTCCTCACGGTCGTCTCCGTCCTCCTGTTGTGGATCACCAATGCCAAGGTGGACAAGCTCATCCCGCTCTACGCCATCGGGGTGTTCACCGGCTTCACCATGGCCGGGGCCGGCATGGCCAAGTATCACCTCAACCATCGTGAGGACCACTGGCGCCGTCGTCTGGCCATAAACGGCACGGCCTCGGTGCTCTCCTTCATCGTGCTGATCATCATCGCCGTATCCAAGTTCACCGAGGGGGCCTGGGTCATCCTGATCATCCTGCCGGTCGGGGTCCTGGCCCTCCTGGCCCTCCATCGGCAGTACGCCGACGAGGAGCAGCAGCTGGAGGTGGGGGCGGCCGAGGCCGCCGAGGCGCCGGTGCTCAATCGGCATTCGGTCATCGTGCTGGTCGACCGGCTGGACATGGCCACGGCCCGCGCCCTGCAGTACGCCCGGACCCTGCATCCCGACGAGCTGCGGGCGGTCCACTTCACTTTGGACAGCAGGGTGTCGGCCGAGCTGGAGTCAGAGTGGGGCCGCCTGGGGTTGACTCGGCTGCCCCTCGACGTCGAGGCATGCGAGGACCGGCGGCTGACCCGCGCCGCGCTGGAGCTGGCGGCCGAAACGGTGGCCGACGGGCAGACCGAGCTGACTATCCTGCTGCCCCGACGCGGGTTCGCCGCCGGCTGGCACCGGCTGCTCCACGACGCCACCGCCGATGAGATCGCCGCCGCCGTGGCCCAGCTGGCCCACGTCAACGCCACCGTGGTGCCTTACCAATTGACCGGAGGCTGGCTTTCGAAGCGTCGCGAGTGGCGCAGGGTCCCGGTGGCCGCCGACACCCTGCCAACGGTGGGGGCCACCAAGGCCACCGCCCGGGCCACGGCCAAGGCGGCCGCCCGAGACGCCGGGCGGGAGACGTCCCGGGCCGCCTTCGACCGGGCCGCCTTCGGGGCGCGGAGTGCCGGGACCACCCCGATCAACGAGGCCCAATGGCGGCACCGGGTGCGGGTGGCCGGCCGGGTCAAGTCGGTACGGGTCCAGCCCCGGGCGGGGACGTCCAACCTGGAGTGCGTACTGGCCGACGAGACCGGCCGGCTGCTGCTGGTCTTCCAGGGCCGACGGCGGATCCCCGGGATCCAGCCCGGGGCCCGCCTGGTGGTGGAGGGCATGGTGGGGGACTGGGCCCGTCGCCAGGCCATTCTCAACCCCGACTACGAGCTGATCGCCGGTCCCGACGCCGACGTCGAGCCGTCCTGACCCGAGGCCCCGACGGGGCACCCGGACCGCCGCGGGAGGGCTGGTGGCGGGCCCGAACCAGGCGCTTCCTTGCTCCGGAGGCCGTTTTGTAAGTATCTTTCCCCCCCGTTGCCGGAAACGGCGTGCCGGAACGGCGCGCCCCGGCGTACGGCCTCCGGGCCGTGGCCTCGCAGGGGGACGACGTCTCGATGCCTGCGATGGGCCGCGGTCGGGAATGCTGCCCACGATGTCCACCATGACCACGCAGTACACCGAAGGGAGCCACACCGATGACCCACCTCCTGGCTGAAGGGGGTTACCAGATCTTCACGCTGCACGGCACCGAGAAGACCTGGCTGTACTTCGCGCTCCTCTGCGCCGTGGCCTCCATCGTCGTGGCCCTGCTGCTGGTGAGGGGCGTGCTCGCCGCCGACCAGGGGACGGCCTCGATGAAGGACATCGCCAAGGCCATCCAGGAGGGGGCCGAGGCGTTCCTGGCCCGGCAGTTCAAGACCATCGGGATCATCATCATCCCTCTGGCCGTGCTCATCTTCTTCACCGCCACCAAGGTCACCCACACCGAGACCCACGTGGGCCTGGTGGCCGGCAACCTCATCGTGATCCGCCACACCGTGGTGGACCTGAGCTTCGCCCAGGCCGGCATCTACCGGGTGATCTGCTTCCTGGCCGGGGCCCTGTGCTCGGGGCTCACCGGCTTCATCGGGATGAGCATGGCCGTCCGGGGCAACGTGCGCACCGCCGCCGCCGCCCGCGAGGGCAAGATGGCCCCGGCCCTCAAGGTGGCCTACCGCACCGGTGCCATCACCGGCCTCCTGTGCGTCGGCCTCGGCCTCCTCGGGGCCACCATCATCGTGCTGATCTTCCAGAACACCGCCACCTCGGTGCTCATCGGCTTCGCCTTCGGTGCCTCCCTGCTGGCCCTGTTCATGCGGGTGGGCGGCGGCATCTTCACCAAGGCGGCCGACGTCGGCGCCGACCTGGTGGGGAAGGTGGAGGCCGGCATCCCCGAGGACGACCCCCGCAACGCCGCCACCATCGCCGACAACGTGGGCGACAACGTGGGCGACTGCGCGGGCATGGCCGCCGACCTGTTCGAGTCCTACGTCATCACCATCATCGCCGCGGTCATCCTGGGCGTGACCGCCTTCAGCTCCATCCACCGCGGAGCCGACGCGGCCAAGACGGTCATCTTCCCCATCGCCATCCCGGCCATCGGGATTCTGGCCACCATCGTCGGTGTGTTCGTCGTGCGGGCCGGTAAGAAGGACAAGAACGCCATGGCCCCCATCAACCGGGGCGTGTGGACGGCGGCCGTCCTGACCATCGCCGGCTCGGCCATCGTGGCCGGGGCCTACCTCCACTACTGGAAGGCGTTCTACGCCGTCCTCACCGGCGTGGTCCTGATGCTGGTGGCCAGCCAGATCACCGAGCACTTCACCTCCACCGAGCGGGGCCCGGTCAAGGAGGTGGCCGAGACGGCCCGCACCGGACCGGCCACCCTCACCCTCTCCGGCCTGGCCCTCGGCCTCGAGTCGTCGGTGTGGGCCATCATCGCCATCGTCCTGGCCATCGCCGTGTCCATCGGGCTCGGTGGCGGGAACATCGAGCTCACCCTGTACCTGGTGGCGCTGACCGGCATCGGCCTCCTGTCGACGGCGGGAATGATCGTCTCCGAGGACAGCTTCGGCCCCGTCTCCGACAATGCGGCCGGCGTGGCCGAGATGTCCGGTGAGTTCACCGGCGAGGCCGAGCGGGTCATGGTCAGCCTCGACGCGGTGGGGAACACCACCAAGGCGGTCACCAAGGGGGTGGCCATCGGCTCGGCCGTGATCGCCTCCGTGGCCCTGTTCGCCTCGTTCATCGAGACCATCGGCGAGCAGCTCAAACTTCCGCAGTTGGGCAACGCCCTGTTCAACCTGCCGTCCACCTCGATCAACGTCTCCCACCCGACGACCTTCGTCGGCATCCTGATCGGCGGGTCGATCGCCTTCATCTTCTCCGCCCTGGCCATCCGGGCCGTGGGCCGCTCGGCCGGCACCGTGGTCCAAGAGGTGCGCCGCCAGTTCCGCGAGCACCCGGGCATCATGGACTACACCGAGAAGCCCGAGTACGGGAAGGTCATCGCCATCTGCACGACGGCCTCGCAGCGCGAGCTGGCCACCCCGGCCCTCCTGGCCATCCTCAGCCCGGTCATCGTGGGCTTCGGCATCAACTACTTCGCCCTCGGCGCCTTCCTGGTCGGGGCCATCCTCACCGGCCAGCTGATGGCCAACTTCCTGTCCAACTCCGGTGGGGCGTGGGACAACGCCAAGAAGTACATCGAGGACGGCCACGAGGGGGGCAAGGGGTCCGACGCCCACAAGGCGGCTGTCATCGGCGACACCATCGGGGACCCGTTCAAGGACACCGCCGGTCCGGCCCTCAACCCGCTGATCAAGGTGATGAACCTGGTCTCCCTGCTCATCCTGCCGGCGGTGATCAGCCTGCGCCACCACACCGGTGCCCGGTTGGCCATCGCCGGGGTGGCCCTGGTGATCCTCCTGATCTCCATCGCCTTCTCCAAGCGGAAGACCGAGTCCATGGACAGCGAGCTCCCGGCGGGTGAGCAGGCCGCCCTGGATGAGGCCGCTACGGTGGCCATGGATTCTTCACGCGACTGAACAACACCTGGTCATGGGAGCCGTGGGGCCCCGGTGACCCGGAGGAGGGGTTGACAACGCCTCGCCCCACCGTTCACCCTGTGCCCACAGCCATGCCATCCACCGACCTGACAGAGACGGCCACCCCATCGGGCACCGGCGACGGTGCCGCCGGCGGCACGCGCGCCCGGACCGGGGCCAAGCCCCTGGTCATCGTGGAGTCCCCGGCCAAGGCCAAGACCATCGCCGGGTTGCTGGGCTCGGACTACGTGGTGGAGTCGTCGATCGGCCACATCCGGGACCTCCCCCGGGGCGCCGACGAGGTCCCGGCCGCCTACAAGGGCGAGCCGTGGAGCCGACTGGGGGTGGACGTCGACAACGGCTTCAAGCCGCTGTACGTGATCTCCTCGCAGAAGAAGTCCCAGGTGAACAAGTTGAAGCAGCTGGTCAAGAAGGCCAGCGAGGTCTACCTGGCCTCGGACGAGGACCGGGAGGGTGAGTCCATCGCCTGGCACCTGCTCGAGGTGCTCGAGCCGCAGGTGCCGGTCAAGCGGATGGTGTTCCACGAGATCACCCGTCCGGCCATCGAGCGGGCCGTCCTCGAGTGGCGGGACCTCGACCGGAGGCTGGTCGACGCCCAGGAGGCCCGTCGCATCCTCGACCGCCTGTATGGCTACGAGGTGTCGCCGGTCCTGTGGAAGAAGATCATGCCGAGGCTGTCGGCCGGCCGGGTCCAGAGCGTGGCCACCCGCATGGTGGTCGAGCGGGAGCGGGCCCGCATGGCCTTCCGCTCGGCCGGGTGGTGGGGGATCGAGGCCACCTTCACCGCCGAGGGGGCCGCGGCGGCCGAGGCCACGCCGCGGTCGTTCACCGCCTCGCTGGCCGGGGTGGACGGGACGCCCCTGGCCTCGGGCCGGGACTTCGACGCCACCGGGGCCCTGACCAACCCGGGGTCGGTGGTGGTGCTGGGCGAGGAGGAGGCCCGGGCGCTGGCCGCCGGGCTGGACGACTCGCCGTTCATCGTCAGCTCGATGACCCACAAGCCGTTCCGGCGCTCGCCCTCGGCCCCGTTCATGACCTCCACGCTCCAACAGGAGGCGGGACGCAAGCTCCGGTTCAGCTCCAAGCGGGCCATGCAGGTGGCCCAGCACCTCTACGAGGACGGCTGGATCACCTACATGCGGACCGACTCCACCACCCTGTCCAGTCAGGCCCTCGACGCGGCCCGGGCCCAGGCCCAGGCGCTCTACGGTGCCGAGTACGTGCCGGCGCAACCCCGCCGGTACGAGCGCAAGGTCAAGAACGCCCAGGAGGCCCACGAGGCCATCCGGCCCGCCGGCGAGACCTTCCGTACGCCCGAGGAGGCCTCCCGCTCGCTGTCCGGGGACGACTTCCGGCTCTACGATCTGATCTGGAAGCGCACCGTCGCCTCCCAGATGGCCGACGCCACCGGCACCAGCGCCCAGGTGCGACTAGTGGGCACGGCCACCGGTGCCGAGGGCGTCGAGGGGCGACGGGCCGAGTTCTCGGCTGCGGGAAAGGTCATCCAGTTCCCCGGCTACCTGCGGGCGTACGTGGAAGGCGAGGACGACCCGGAGGCCGAGCTGGCCGACCGTGAGGTCCACCTGCCCCCCATGGCCGAGGGCGACCCGGCTTCGGTGGGCGACCTCGAGCCGGGCTCGCACGCCACCCAGCCGCCGGCCCGCTACACGGAGGCCTCGTTGGTCAAGGCCATGGAGGACCTGGGTGTCGGGCGGCCGTCGACCTACGCCAGCGTCATCGCCACCATCCTCGACCGCGGCTACGTGTGGAAGAAGGGGACGGCGTTGGTCCCCTCGTTCACCGCCTTCGCGGTGGTCGGCCTGCTCGAGCGGTACTTCGCCGACCTGGTGGACTACGGGTTCACGGCCAGCATGGAGGACGATCTCGACGCCATCGCCTCGGGGACCGAGGAGTCGCTGCCCTGGCTCACCCGCTTCTACTTCGGGGGCACCGAGCCGCCCCCCGGCTCGAACGGGGGAGGGGAGCCGCCCCCCGGTTCGAACGGGGGAGGGGAGCCGGCCCACGGCAACGGCGACCGTGCCCCGTCGGCCAACGGCGGCGGAGCCACCGCCGCCGCGGCTCACCGGAGCGGCCTCGGCCTCAAGCGCGAGGTGAGCACCTACCTGGGCGAGATCGACGCACGTGAGATCAACTCCATCCCCATCGGCGTGGGGACCGACGGGCAGGAGATCGTGGCCCGGGTCGGCCGGTACGGGCCCTACCTCCAGCACGGCGAGGACCGGGTGTCCATACCCGACGACCTGGCTCCCGACGAGCTGACCGTCGAGAAGGCCGAGGCGCTGTTGGACGCCCCTTCCTCGGACCGGGTGCTGGGGGCTGATCCCGACACGGGCCTGGCCGTACAGGTCAAGGCCGGCCGGTTCGGTCCCTACGTGCAGCTGGGCGAGCTGGTCGACGGTGGGGCCAAGCCCCGCACCTCCTCGCTGTTCGCCTCGATGTCCGCGGCCACCCTCACCTTCGAGCAGGCCCTCGAGCTGTTGCAGATCCCCCGGCTGGTGGGCAAGGACCCGACGACGGACGAGGAGATCGTGGCCCACAACGGGAAGTTCGGTCCGTACCTGAAGCGGGGGGCCGACACCCGCAGCCTGCTGACCGAGGACCAGATCCTGTCGGTGACGGTGGACGAGGCCCTGGCCCTGTTCGCCCAGCCCAAGACCCGGGGCCGCAACGCCAAGGGGCCCCTGCGCGAGATGGGGGCCGATCCCGACACCGGACTGCCCATGGTGGTCAAGGACGGACGGTTCGGGCCCTACGTCACCGACGGGACCACCAACGCCTCGCTGCGGCGGGGCGACGACGTGGAGGGTCTGACCGTGGAGCGCGCCGCCGAGCTGCTGGCCGAGCGCCGGGCGGCAGGCCCGTCGACCCGCAAGAAGGCCGCGGCCAAGAAGAAGGCCCCGGCCAAGAAGGCCCCGGCCAAGAAGAAGGCCCCGGCCACGAAGGCCGCGGCCAAGAAGGCCCCGGCCAAGAAGAAGGCCCCGGCCACGAAGGCCGCGGCCAAGCGTGCGACGAAGCAGACGGCCCCGACCCTGTCGACGGCCAGCGGCAGTGACGAGGATCCACCCTTCTAGTGACCCGAGTCATAATTTCTTATCCTTAGGCAAAATCCCTCTCACCTCGCGCGTTCCCGTCGTTGTCGACGACGATGGGAGACAGCGATGGGACCGCAGCGGACGCAACCGAACGGGCTCGTACTCAGCGATGAGGAGCGCCAGACCCTCGAGCGCTCGGCGCGTCGCCCGAAGAGCGCACAGGCTCTGGCCTCGCGCTGTCGCATCGTGTTGGCGTGCGCCGAAGGCGGCAACGACATCGAAGTGGCCAGTCGTGTCGGCGTCAGTCGCCACACCGTGGGCAAGTGGCGCAGGCGGTTCATGGCCCATCGGCTCGATGGCCTCAACGACGATCCCCGCCCGGGTGCTCCACGACAGATCGGCGATGACGCCGTCGAAGCGGTGATCGTGAAGACGCTGGAGGAAACCCCGAAGAGCGCAACCCATTGGTCGACGCGCTCGATGGCCCAGGCCACCGGGATGAGCCAGTCGGCCATCAGTCGCATCTGGCGGGCATTCGGACTAGCCCCATCTGGTCGAGTCCTTCAAGCTCTCCCCCGACCCTCGTTCGTCGAGAAGGTCCGCGATGTGGTGGGCTCTAGTCATCCGCCCGAGGGAGCGCTGGTGCTCTGTGTCGACGAGAAGTCCCAGATCCAGGCGCTCGATCGGACAGCACCCGTGCTTCCGCTTCGACCGGCTGCCCGAGCGGCGGACCCATGACTACGTCCGCCAGGGACGACCAACCTCTTTGCCGCCTTGGACGTCGCCTCCGGGAAGTCATCGCCGACATGACCGACAAGCACCGGCGGTCGAGTTCCGGTCCTTCCTCAACCTGATCAACCGGAGCGTCCCCGCGATCTCGACGTGCACCTGGTGGTCGACAACTACGCCACCCACAAGTCCCCCGAGATCCAGCGGTGGCTCATCCGTCACCCACGCTTCCATCTCCTTCACCCCACTACAGCTCGTGCTCAACCTATCAGCGATTTGCCAGCTACCAACAAATGCTCCTCTCACCCATCTCACCAAACTCATCGCCATCACTCTTACAACTAACACCAACCTTCTCTCACAAACCCACAACTCACACCCTCCCACTCAGCACTCTACCCACTAGAGGCCGCGGCCAAGCGTGCGACGAAGCAGACGGCCCCGACCCTGTCGACGGCCAGCGGCAGTGACGAGGATCCACCCTTCTAGGCATGGTGAGCGCACCGGGTCGCCTCATCGCGCTCGAGGGGATCGACGGCTGTGGCAAGTCCACCCAGGCCCACCTGTTGGCCGACCGGCTGGGCGCCCTCCTCACCTTCGAGCCCGGAGCCACGACGCTGGGATCGTCGCTGCGCCGGCTGCTCCTCGACCCGGAGCGGCCGACGGTGGCCGAGCGCACCGAGGCCCTGTTGATGGCCGCCGACCGGGCCCAGCACGTGGCCGAGGTGGTGCGGCCTGCGCTCGACCAGGGGACCTGGGTGGTGACCGACCGGTTCTCGGCGTCCACCCTGGCCTATCAGGGGTACGGGCGGGGACTCGACCTGGGCGAGCTGAGTCTCCTCATCGAGTGGGCCACCGGCGGGCTGGTCCCCGACCTCACCGTGCTGGTGGAGATCGACCCGGTGGTGGCCCAGGCCCGGCGCAGTGGCTCGGCGGAGGATCGCATGGAGCTGGAGGGCGATGGGTTCCGCCAACGGGTGGCTGACGGGTACCGGTGCCTGGCCGAGCGACCGGGCTCGGCCTGGCTGGTGGTGGACGGCAGCGGGACGGTCGAGGACGTGGCCGCACTGCTCTGGGCCGGCGTCCACGACCGGCTGGGCGGACGGTCATGAACGCGGACCCAGGGCGGAAGGACACGCCGGTACCCGAGCTGTTCGAGGAGGTGGTGGGCCAGCCCCGGGCGGTGGCCCAACTGATGGCCGCGGCCCACCGGCCGGTCCACGCCTACCTGCTGCACGGGCCGTCCGGGTCGGGGAAGCGGGCGGCTGCCCGGGGGTTGGCCGCCGCGCTGCTGTGCCCCGACGGTGGGTGCGGAGCGTGCAACGTCTGCCGGCGGACCCTGGCCGGAACCCACCCCGACCTGGTGGTGGTGGAACGGACCGGGGCGTCGATCAGCGTGGCTGATGCCCAGTCCATCGTCACCCGGGCCCAGCGGCGACCGCTGGAGGCGTCCCGCCAGGTGCTGATGGTGGTCGACGTCCAGTTGGCCCGTGACTCGGTGCCGGCCCTGCTGAAGACGGTGGAGGAGCCTCCGCCGTCCACGGTCTTCGTGCTGCTGGCCGACGACCTCCCGCCCACCCTGGCCACCATCGTGAGCCGCTGCGTGCAGGTGCCGTTCGATGCCGTGGCCACCCGGACGGTGGCGGGTTGGCTGGTGGAGCACGGGGTCGATCCCGAGCGCGCCGAGGCGGTGGCCCGGGCCTCGGGCGGGAGCCTCGACCGGGCCAGGCTGCTGGTCGGTGACGCGGGGTTCGTGGCCCGCCAGGAGCAGTGGCGGTCGGTGCCGGCCCGGCTGGACGGAAGCGGCGCCGCGGCGGCCGCGGTGTCGTCGGAGCTGCTGACCGCCGCAGACGACGCTCTGGCCCCCTTGCGACAGCGGCATGTCACCGAGCTGGAGGCCCTGAGCGACCAGGCGGAGGCGATGGGGGCCAAGGGCATCCCCGGACGTCGGCAGGTGGAGGAGGGCCACAAGCGGGAGGAGCGGCGGTGGCGCACCGACGATCTCCGGTTCGGACTGGCCGCGTTGGCCGAGGTGTACCGCGCCCGGCTCGTCGACACCGTCGGCGCCGACCGGGGCACCCACTCGGCGGGGAGCGCGGCCGAGGGCCGGCGGGCCGTGCAACAGGTGGAGGCCATCCACCAGGCCTCGGCGGCCCTGGACCGCAACCCCAACGAGTCGTTGCTCATGGACGCCCTGATGGTCGAGCTGTCGGGCATGGTGGACTGACCGGGCCCATCGGCCGAGGGGCAGGCGGATGGATCCCGACCGGCCCAGGGGGCCGGGCCGCTTCGGATAGCGTGTTCCCTCGCGCCTGGGTAGCTCAGTCGGTAGAGCAACGCACTCGTAATGCGTAGGTCAGCGGTTCGATTCCGCTCCCAGGCTCCATAGGAAGCCTCCTCTCTGTGTCCGGGCACGAACAGCCTGAAATCACTGTCACCGGTGTTCCGCTTCCGGACTCTCCTCAGTGCATCCGGCCCCCCACCGCCTCAACTCCGGCAGGTCCCTGGCCGGCTGAAATCGTTAACCTTCGGGGGTGGCCACCGTCCTCCCCGAGCTCGACGTCGAGAAGGTCAGGCGGTGGTGCCGCGACCGGGTACCGCCCAAGTTCGCCGACGAGGTCCGCCTCGAGGTCACCACCAGAGGCAAGAGCATCTCCATCCATGAGTGCCGGCCAGTTTGGAGAGGCGCGCCTGGCGAGTGGACAAGGATGCCCATCGCCAAGATCCGATACGAGGGCGACGGCACCTGGACGCTCTACTTCGGTGACCGCGACGGCAAGTGGACGATGTACTTCGATCTCGACACCAATCAACCCATCGGCGTGATCCTCGACGAGATAGGGATGGACCCCACCTGTGTGTTCTGGGGCTAACCGACATCCGGGTGGACGGCGGCACCACCGCGCCTACCATCTCGCCAGACCGAGGATCGTTTCTCCACCACGCGGCGGGACGTCGTCACTCCCGGTGCAGTCGGGTGAGCGCCAAGGAGGCGATGCGCCATCCCTCCTCTGACGCCACGTAGGTCTCGTGGTCGAGACCGTACCCGTGGAGGTGCCGGATCGGGCTCGCCTCCGGCCACCAGAGGTGGTCCTCCACGGCTCACCCACCGGTCGCCGCGGTCGGTGAGGTGAGCGTCACCTGGGCCGTGTGCCCGTGGTGGACTCGAGACCGGACCGGACGGCCGACACGAAGTTGAGCGCACCCTCGGTCCGCGTTCCGCCCTCACCGGTCATGTCGATGACCACGTCCGGGACGGACACCGAGAGGACCTCACCTCCCATCGCCACCGCCGCCCCCGGCCCGGTGGGGCGGTCGACGGCGGTCGACTGGTGCGGCCGGTCCATCTGAACCCGTCTTCCCCGTCGGCTCGCCGACCGGCACGGAGGGGCGTGGTCCATCATCTGTCCGGTCGCCGGCTCCCGCTGGGCGACGGTTCGGTGACCGGCCGTGCCATTTCGCGGCGGATCGTGAGTGGAAACGCGCGTTCTGCGAGATTAGTGGGGTAAATCCCGACTGCCGGCCGGGGTGCATTGCGCCGTCCTTTTGCGCGCCGATACCTTGCCCTTACGGGTGGCGTCGAGGCAGGGTGCAGGGGGGCAGTGGTGAAGCGGATCGCAGCGGTGCTGATCATGGGCATGATCGGACTGGCCCCGGTGGTCGGGACCGCACCCTTCGCCGCCGCGGCCACCGATGTGCCGATCACCGTGGTCCCGTACTCGGGAGCCGACCCCACCCTCACCCGGGCGCCGTATGTGACCGATCTCACCCAGACGTCGGCCGACGTAACCTGGGCCACGGCCGCTTCGGCCGGATCGACGCCGGGCACGTTGACGTGGGGCACCGGGACCAACTGCACCGCGAACAGCGTGCCAGTGCCCCAGAGCCTCCCCACGCTGGTCCCGGCCTCGGCGTCACCGCCGAGCGCCACCAGCCGCCAGTTCACCGTGGGCCCGACCAGCGAGCTCCAGTCCACGGTCCAGGTGTCCGGCCTGCAGGCCGGCACCACCTACTGCTACCGGATCTTCTCGGGCGGCACTCCCGCGGTCGACCTGCTCGGCTCCAACTCCTCGCCCTCGTTCACCACCCTCGACCCGGTGAAACTCAGCTCGACCTCGCCGGTCACCTTCGACGTGGTGGGCGATCTGGGCGAGACCAACTACTCCAGCGGGACGGACTTCGCCGACGACCGCAACACCGACCAGGCCGCCATCGACTCGCTCATCGGCCAGTCCGCCTCCTCGGCCGGCGCCCGATTCGTGGTCACCGCGGGCGACGTGGCCTACAGCGGCGGGACCGAGACCAACTACGGCGACCTGCAGCAGACCGGTTCCGAGGTCAGCGACATCTTCGGGCCCTCGTACTGGCCCCTGACCGGGGGCCTCCCCACCTTCGGCGTGGTGGGCAACCACGGGCAGAACGTCGACAGCCTCCGGGTGTGGCCGGAGTCGACCTCCACCGCCGATTCGTCCGGCACCTATGGCTACGCCTCCTATCCCCCGGTCCCGGCTGACGGGGTGGGGACCAGCACTCGAGCCGGCCGCCTGGTACGCCATCTCGACCGGCAACGTCCGCATCTACGTGTTGGACGCCTCGTGGGCGGACGGCAACGTCGGGACCTCCAACCTCTACCAGGTGGACTACGACGAGCACTGGACGCCGAGCTCGCCCGAGTACCAGTGGCTGGCCGCCGATCTGGCCAGCCACCCGGGTGGGGTCAAGATGGCCGTCTTCCACTTCCCCCTCCGCTCGGACAACTCGACACAGGGGAGTGACCCGCTGCTGCAGAACAGCACGGCCAATCCGAACGCCGCCACCAGCCTCGAAGCGTTACTGGCCGACAACGGGGTGTCCATCGCCTTCAACGGGCACGCCCACACCTATCAGCGGATCACCCCTCGCCAGGCCGGGCAGATCACCAACTATGTGACGGGCGGCGGTGGCGGCGTGCTCGAGCCGGTCACCCAGGGGAGCACCTGCACCAGCCTGCTGACCACCGAGGACATCTACGCGCTGGGCTGGAGCCCGAGCGGGGCGGGACCCACCGCCGGGACCGGATCGTCCTGCGGCCCGGGGACCTCGACCCCGCAGTCGGCCGCCGATGTCTACAACTTCCTGGAGGTGAAGGTCTCGGGCACCACCGTGACGGTCACGCCGGTGAACGCCGCCGGTCAGTCCTTCGACATCCACACGTACACGCCGAGCAGCATCACGGCCAATCCCTCGACCCCGGCCAACGTCACGGCCACCGCCACCTCCTCGTCGTCGGTCCAGGTCAACTGGAACGCCTCCAACGAGACCGGTGGCGCCATCGCCAGCTACGCCGTCTACCGGAACGTCAGCGGGGGGAGCTACAGCCTGTTGGCCAAGGTGGCGTCTCCGGCCACGACGTACACCGGACAACACCGCCAACCCCGGGGCCCAGTACGCCTACCGGGTCACGGCCACCGACAACGGCAGTCCACCCCAGACCTCCGCCGCCGGGACCTCCAACAAGGTGGCCACCCCGTCGGCGCCGGGAGTGGTCACGGCCACGGCCACCTCGGCGGCTTCGGTCGACCTCGAATGGACGGCCTCGTCGGAAGCCGGCAACGGAACCATCGCTTCGTACCAGATCGGCCGGGACGGGGTTCCGCTCGGCTCGGTGACCGGGACCACCAGCTACACCGACGAGACCGTGCAGCCCGGCACCACCTACACCTACTCGGTGACGGCCATCGACGGGACCGGCGCTCCTTCCTCGCCGACCAGCTCCAACCCGGTGACCACTCCCGGGCCGCCGTCCCTACCGTTCAGCGGGCCCCCGCTCGGGCCGGTGGTCAACACCTGTGTGAGCCGGCTTCCCGCCGGCTCGGTGGTGGGTGCGGCGGTCGTCCCCGACGGGAGCGGCTACTACGAGGTTGACGCCCAGGGCGACGTGGCCGCCTTCGGAGGGGCGGTCTGTTACGGCTCCCTGACCGGCACCCGGCTCAACCGGCCCATCGTCGGGTTGGCCGTCGACCCGGCCACCGGCGGCTACTGGATGGTGGCTTCGGACGGCGGGATCTTCGCCTTCGGGGGGGCACCCTTCTTCGGCTCCACCGGCAACATCCACCTGAACCAGCCCATCGTGGGCATGACCGGGGATCAGCGCGGCGACGGGTACTGGATGGTGGCTTCGGACGGCGGGATCTTCGCCTTCGGAGGGGCACCCTTCCTCGGCTCCACCGGCAGCATCCGTCTCAACCGGCCGGTGGTGGGCATGGCCGTCGACCCGACCACCGGCGGCTACTGGCTGGTGGCCTCGGACGGCGGGATCTTCGCCTTCGGGGGGGCACCCTTCCTCGGGTCCACCGGCAGCATCCGTCTCAACCAGCCCATCGTGGGCATGACCCCGCTCGCCGACGGCAGCGGCTACCGGCTCATCGCCTCCGATGGGGGTGTGTTCACCTTCAACGCACCTTTCTTCGGATCCACCGGGAGCACCCACCTGAACCGGCCCATCATCGGCGGACTGGATGATCCGGCCGGCGACGGCTACTGGCTCATCGCCTCCGACGGCGGGGTCTTCTCGTTCAACGCGCCGTTCCTGGGCTCGGCGGCCTGACCGGTCGGGCCGGGCTCAGGGCATGCTCCCGTAGGAGCCGATGGGCGTCCCCGGGGTCGACACCGGGGGCTCCACGCACCGGTCCCCGATGCCGGACAGGAACTCCTGGAAGGCCGGCGACGTGGTGAGCGGGTTCGCGTCGCCGTCGAGCGTGGCCACGTGGACGAAGCTCACCCCGTCGTCGAGCCGGGTGGCGATGTAGCGAAACCCGTCCGGTCGACGCTCGGCCAGCTCGGTGAAGACCGCTCGGATCAGCCGCTCGTTCTCGTCGGCCTGCTCGGCGTGCGTGGTGTACCGGACGATCACTGCGTCAGGCATGGTCGGCCTCCGTTTCTCGGTATCCGTCGTGGGCGGTGCGCCCCCGGGTAGTCAACTCGACGCCCGCATCCGGTTGTTGCGGGCGTCGTGGGTGAGCTCGGCCAGGCCGAGGGCTTCGAGCAGGGGCGGGAGATACATGCCGAATCGGCCCCGGTAGCCTTGGCGCAGGCCGTACCAGCCGCCGACCGGGTTGTCGGCTGAGCGTCCCCAGGCCTCCACCGTCCCGGCGGCGGCCTCCTTCTTCTCGTCGGCGGCCCCCAGGGGCACCCAGTCACCTCGGGTGCGCAGCCAGGCGTGGAGGTCCTCGACGGCCCGGAGCCGGTAGGACAGGGTGGTGGTGCCCACCTGGCACACGAGGGCCGGGGGATCGGCCTCCTCGTCGCGGTACACGGTGTACGCCGACGATCCCGGGGGAGTGGTGAGGACCCAGGGGTCCTCCTTGGTGCCTGCGGCCATGCCGGACCCCTCAGGAGGCCGCGGGGGCCCGGTCGGGGCCGGCGTCCCCACCGGTGGCCACCACGGCCAACCGGCCGAGGAAGTGGTCCCATCCGTGGCCGTGGTCGGCGTGGGCGTCGGCGGGCAACCCGGAGTGGACGAGTTGCACCCGGGTCTTGTCGCCGTCGGGGATGAGGGTGATGGTCACCGTGGTCGACCCCGCCGGGATGGGGTGTTCGGGGACGTCCCATCCGAACGTGAAGACCACCCGCTCGTTGGGGACCACCTCGACGAACTCGCCGGCTCCCGGGTGCTCGCCCCCGACCAGGACCCGGTAGACACCGCCCGGTCGTGGGTCCAGTTCGGCCTCGGTCCCCATCCACCGGAGATGCTCGGTCGGGTCCGTGAGGAACGGGAAGATCGTCTCCGGTCGGGCGTCGATCACGATCTCGCAGGTCAGGTCGTCCATGGGTCAGTGCTCCTTCGTTCGTTGCTGGTTGTCTGGTGCTTCGACGTGTTCACGGGCCCGCTCGGCGGCCTCGGCGGCGTCCCGCAGGCGCAGGAGGCCGTCGGTCCAGTACCGGTCGAGGTAGTCCCGCAGGCGGTCCATCTCTCCGTGGTCGGCCCGGTACAGGCGGCGGGTGCCGTCCCTCCGCTCGCTGACCAGTCGGGCCTCCCGCAGCACCCCGAGGTGTTGGGAGATGGCCGAGCGGGTCACCTCGGCGAAGTGCGAGGCGATGTCGGTGGCCGCGAGCTCGGCCGACCACACCAGCCGGAGGATCTCCCGGCGCCTCGGTTCGGCCAGAGCCTTCAGAGCGGCGTCCATGCACCTAGGTTAGCTGATACTTACGTAAGTGTCAACTAACGAAAAGTTTGCTCGAACGGTCACGCTCGGGGCCGTCCGGGGCGATGCTCCGAGTGTTGCTGCCGCTGTGTAGGGTGCATCCATGGCCGACCAGGCGCTGTTCTCCGATCTGGCGATGGAGTACATGCCCGCGCTCTACACGGCCGCCCTCCGGATGACCCGCAATTCGGCCGATGCCGAGGACCTGGTCCAGGAGACCTATCTGAAGGCCTACCGGGCCTTCGCCAGCTTCGAGCAGGGCACCAACCTGAAGGCTTGGCTCTACCGCATCCTCACCAACACGTATATCAACACGTATCGGGCCAAGAAGCGACGGCCCGAGATCGCCGACGTCGAGGACGTCGAGGACCTCTACCTGTACCGGCACCTCTCGGGCGACCAGGCTGCCGGCCTCGGGCGCAGTGCCGAGGACGAGGCCCTCGACCGGTTCACCGACACCGACGTGAAGGCGGCCATCGAGTCGCTCCCCGACACGTTCCGGATGGCCGTCCTGCTCGCTGACGTGGAGGGGTTCTCCTACAAGGAGATCGCCGAGATCACCGAGGTGCCCATCGGTACGGTGATGAGTCGCATCCATCGTGGAAGAAAAGCACTGCAGAAGGCGTTGATCGATCGTGGAAGCACGAGGGGCCTCGTAGGGGCGACCGACAAGGCCAGGTAGGGAGCGCCACCAGTGGGAGACAGGGAAGGGCCGGACCAACCGGCAATGCCGAAGGGCGAAGAGCCGATCGCGGGTTTCGTGGGCTGCGACGAGACCATCGAACGGCTGTACACCTATCTCGACGGTGAGCTCACCGAGCAGCGGCGGCTCGAGATCACCCGCCACCTCGACCTGTGCGGGCCCTGTGTCGGGGCCTACGGGTTCGAGTCCGAGCTCCGTAAGGTCATCGCCAGCCGATGCAAGGACCATGTGCCCGAGGACCTGATCACCCGGGTGGCCGCCGCCCTCGAAGAAGAGCACACCCGGCAGAGCAACTGACCGCCGGTCCGGACCCCTGTTGGCATCGGGGCCGGAGACCAATGAACGTGCCGCCCGGCTGGTCGACGAGCGGGTCCACCGGGGTGACTCGGTCCCCCAGGGTGCCGATCGCCGCCGCTCGGCGCAGGTCCCTACACTGGTCCGCGTGACCGATACCGTGATGGTGCCGTCCCCGGAGGAAGCCAATGCCGCAGCCGGCGCGGAACCGGCCGGTGGCGCGGTGGCGTGGGACACCGCCGAGCGGGTGGCTGGTTGGGTGGGTGGACGCAGCCGGATCCCGGCTCCCTACCGTCCCGACCTCCTCCAGCGGGACTTCGAGGAGCTGACGGCCCAGGCCGAGGAGCTGGTGGCCGAGTCCACCGGCCTGCGCTCGGCGTCGGGCCCGGCCCGGGCCCGGGTGACGGATCGGGCCGGCTGGGTGCACGCCAACATCTCCAGCTTCCAGCGACTGGTCGGTCCCCACCTCGACCGGCTCGATCCGGCCAGGCTGTCGGGGGCCAACTGGATGACCGAGCGCCTGGCCCTGCCGCTGGCCACCGCAGGACGGTTGGCCACCGGCGCCCAGATGGGGCTGGTGCTGGGCTGGTTGTCCACCCGGGTGCTGGGTCAGTACGACCTCCTGCTCACCGAGGAGGCCGTCGAGGACCAGGACCTGGTGTACTTCGTGGGCCCCAACGTGGTGGCCCTGGAGCAGCTCCACGGGTTCGAGCCGCGCGAGTTCCGGCTCTGGCTGGCCCTCCATGAGGTCACCCACCGGTGCCAGTTCACGGCCATCCCCTGGATGCGCGACTACTTCGTCTCCCTGGTCGAGGAGGGCATCGGCTCGCTGGAGCCCGACCCGTCCCGCTTCGCCGAGGCCCTCCGGAGGATGACCGAGGAGATCCGGGCCGGTCGCAACCCCCTGCGGGACAACGGGGCCCTCGGTCTGGTGGCCACGCCCGAGCAGCTGGAGGGCCTCCACCGCATCCAGGCGCTGATGAGTCTGCTGGAAGGCCACGGGGACGTGACCATGGACCGGGCCGGGGCGGCGGCCATCCCCAGTGCGGCCCGCTTCAGCGAGGTGCTCCGGCAGCGCCGCAAGCAGACCCGGGGACCGGCCCGGCTGCTGCAGCAGCTCATCGGGATCGAGGCCAAGCTGCGCCAGTACGAGGAGGGCGAGAGGTTCATCGCCGCGGTGGAGGACTCGGGCGGGCCCGAGTTGCTCGACCGGGCCTGGCGGGGGCCGGAGTGGCTGCCCTCGCTGATCGAGATCCGCAACCCGTCGGCCTGGATCTCCCGTGTCGGTACCTCCCCGGCCCTCTCGGGCTGAACCGTCCGTCGGCGCCGTGCGCGGCCCTGAGGGCGACCCCCTCGCCGCCGCCCTGCTGGCGCGGTGCGCCTTCCCGCCGGCGGGGACCGCGCTGGTGTGCGGGGTGTCCGGAGGGGCCGACTCCCTGGCCTTGCTGGTCCTGGCCGTGGCGGCCGGCTGCGCGGTCACGGCGGTCCACGTCGACCACGGGTTGCGCCCGGGATCGGCGGCCGAGGCCGGGGTGGTGGCCGAGGCCGCCCGACGCTTCGGGTCCTCCTTCCGATCGGAGCGGGTGGACCTCGGCGACGGGCCCAACCTCGAGGACCGAGCCCGCCGGGCCCGTCGGGAGGTGCTCGGTCCCGGTGCGGCCACCGGTCACACCATGGACGACCAGGCCGAGACGGTCCTGGCCAACCTGCTGCGGGGGTCCGGGGTCCATGGACTGGCCGCCATGCGGGCCGGGCCCCGCCATCCGCTGCTCGGGCTGCGACGGTCGGAGACGGTGGCCCTCTGCCGCCGCCTGGGCCTGGACCCCGTCGTCGACCCGTCCAACCAGGATCCCCGGCACCTGCGCAACCGCGTCCGCCACGAACTGGTGCCCCTGTGCTCGGCGCTGTCCGGGCGCGACGTCGTCCCGGTGCTGGCCCGACAGGCCGGCGCCCTGGCCGGCGATGCTGACCTCCTCGACGCGGTGGCTTCCCTGGTGGACCCCGAGGATGCCGCCGCCCTGGCCTCGGCGCCCGAGGCGCTGGCCCGCCGGAGCGTGCGGGCCTGGCTGCTGGGCGAGGGCGGCTACCCGCCGTCGCTCGGCGCGGTGGATCGGGTCCTCGAGGTGGCCCGCCAGCAGCGCACGGCCACCGAGGTCACCGGGGGCCGGCGGGTGGGGCGGTCACGGGGGCGCCTCTCCCTGGGCCCGGCCGCGGACCGCCCTGGAACCGACGGAGCCGACACTCCAGTACAGTCGCGCCGTGGTCACGGCTGAGGAGGAGGCGCCCGGAGTGCCCGACGGACCCGAGCGCCTCGAGGAGAGTCGTGACGTCGGACGGGTCATCGTCTCGGAGGCCGATCTCCAGGGCCGGATCACCGAGCTCGGCGCAGCAGATCACCGCCGACTACGAAGGACGGCCCCCGCTGCTGGTCGGGGTGCTGAAGGGCGCCTTCATGTTCATGAGCGACCTGTCCCGGGCCATCTCGCTTCCGGTCGACGTGGACTTCATGGCCGTCTCCTCCTACGGCAGCGCCACCCGGACCTCGGGCGTCGTCCGCATCGTGAAGGACCTCGACGTGGACCTGGCCGACCGGCACGTACTGGTGGTGGAGGACATCGTCGACAGCGGCCTCACCCTCAGCTACCTGCAGCGGTACCTGTTGGCCCGCCATCCGGCCAGCCTCGAGGTGTGCGCCCTGCTGGTCAAGGACGGCCAGCAGCGGACGGAGCTGGACCTGGCCTACGTCGGGTTTCACATCCCGGCGGAATTCGTGGTGGGATATGGCCTTGACGTCGACGAGCGCCTGCGCAACCTCAAGGCTATCCACGCCTATGCCGGCGCCCTGTCGTAGGCCGTAGGCCCCGAACCCGGACCGAGCTGATCCCGTGAGCGTCGACACCCAGCGCATCGAGCGAGCCGTCCTCGAGCTCCTGGACGCCCTGGGCGAGGACACGTCCCGGGACGGCCTGGTCAAGACGCCGCACCGGGTGGCCAAGATGTACGAGGAGCTCTTCGCCGGCTTCGGCGAGAATCCGGCCGACCACCTCGAGGTGACCTTCGCCGCCGAGCACGACGAGATGGTGATGGTGCGGGACATCCCCTTCGCCTCGCTCTGCGAGCACCACCTGGTCCCGTTCATCGGCAAGACCCATGTGGCCTACATCCCCGGGGACGACGGGCGGATCACCGGCCTGTCCAAACTGGCCCGTCTGGTGGACGGGTACGCCAAGCGGCTGCAGGTGCAGGAGCGGATGACCACCGAGATCGCCGACGCCATCGAGAACGCCCTGGCCCCCAAGGGCGTCCTGGTGGTGGTGGAGGCCGAGCACCTGTGCATGTCCATGCGCGGGGTGAAGAAGTCGGGCACCTCCACGGTGACCTCGGCGGTCCGGGGCCTGTTCCGGAGTGACGCCTCCACCCGCATGGAGGCCATGCAGTTCGTCCGGGGCCGCTGACCGATCGGGAACCCGACCACGGGCCAGTCCAGGCTGGTTTACTCTGTGTCGTCATGCCCGTTCCCACGCCCGAGCAACGCCCCCTGGTGATGGGAATCCTCAACGTCACCCCGGACTCGTTCTCCGACGGCGGGCAGTGGTTCGAGCCGGACCTCGCCGTCCACCGTGGGCCGCCAGATGATCGCCGAGGGGGCCGACATCGTCGACGTCGGGGGCGAGTCCACCCGTCCCGGTGCCGAGCCGGTGGCCGAGGACGAGGAGCTGTCCAGGGTGATCCCGGTGGTGGAGGCCCTGGCCGGCCAGGTCCGGGTGTCCGTCGACACCACCAAGGAGGCGGTGGCGGACGCCGCCGTGGCCGCCGGGGCCACGCTGATCAACGATGTCTCCGCCTCGCTGTGGCCCACGGCCGCCCGTCACGGTGTGGGCTGGGTGGCCATGCACCGGTTGGGGACGGCCGCCACCATGCAGCTCCACCCCCACTACGACGACGTGGCCACCGAGGTCGCCTCCCTGCTGTTCGAGCGGGCCACCCGGGCCACCTCGGCCGGGGTGGACGAGGTGTGGATCGACCCGGGCATCGGCTTCGGCAAGACCCTCGACCACAACCTCTCGCTGCTCGGGGCCCTCGCCGATCTGGTCAGCGGGGCGTACCCGGTGATGGTGGGCACCAGCCGCAAGAGCTTCCTCGGCGTCCTGTCGGCCCGACCGGGCCAGCCACCCGTCCCGGTGGACGACGCGGCTCCCGGCGTCGCTGGCCACGGCCACCTGGGCCATGGTCCACGGGGCCCGGATGGTCCGGGTCCACGACGTGGCCGCCACCGTGCAGGCCGCCCAACTGGTGGGCGGCTGCCGATCGGGGTCGACGTGGTGAAGGGCAAGTGGGCGGCCGGAATCCCGCCGCGGAACTTCACGTGGGTCATCAAGGACCGCCTGGCCATGAGCGAACGTCCCGGGCGGCTTCGCCCCCAACCACCGCAAGGTGCGCCGGCAGGAGGAGATCATCTGGCTCCAGGTCCAGGGGTTCAGCCGGGTGGTGTCGCTCCTGCCCTCCTCGCACAACCTGCAGGCCTATGAGGAGAAGTCCATGGCCAGCGTGCACTTCCCCCTGCCCGCCTCGGGCGACGCCCGGGGGGTGCTCGGCGACCTCTTCCGCGACCTCCACGGCCGGCTGACGGCGGGGGAGCGGATCCTCATCCACCAAGAGGAGCTGGGCGACCGGGTGGCCGGCGTGGTCGCCGGCTACCTCCTGTGGTCCGACCGGCTCCCGAGCGGCCCACAGGCGATCACCGTGCTCGAGCACATGACCGGCCATCCCATGGGTCCGAGCGGCCGTGAGCTGGTGGCCTTCGCCAGTCAGCTCGCCCCGGCCGGGGTCCCCCCGATGACCGGGGACACGCCCGCGGGCGGGTGACCATCCTGACCGGTGGGGCCGCCGGCGGCGGTGACGACGGCGGCGACCGGATCCAGCTGCGCGGCCTCCGGGTGGTGGGGACCCACGGGGTGCTGCCCGAGGAGCAGGACCGCGCCCAACCCTTCGAGATCGACCTGGACCTGGCCGTCGACCTGGCCCTGGCCGCCGGCAGCGACCGGCTGTCCGACACGGTGGACTACGGGGCGGTGGCCACCCGGGCCGCCGAAGTGGTGGCCGGTCGCTCGTTCGAACTGCTGGAGTCCCTGGCCGGTGCCGTGGCCGAGGCCACCCTGGCCTCGGACCTCCGGATCACCGCGGTGACCGTCCACCTGCGCAAGCTCCGGCCCCCGCTGGCCCTCGACCTCGGCACCGTCGGGGTCCGGATCACCCGCCGCCGGTGAGCGCCCCGCCGGCCGGGCCGCCCACGGTGCGGGCCTTCGTCGGCCTGGGTTCCAATCTGGGCGACCGCTGGTCCCACCTCCGCCGGGCCGTGGACCAGCTCCGGGCGGGCAACCGGGCCCCGGTCACCGCGGTGTCCCGGGTCTACGAGACCGAGCCGCTGGGCGGACCCGATGGCCAGGGCCCCTACCTGAACGTGGTGGTGGAGCTGGCCGTGTCCCCGATCGCCGATCCCTACCGGCTGCTCGAGGAGTGCCGCCGGCTGGAGGCCGCCGCCGGGCGGGTCCGGTCCGTGCGCTGGGGCCCGAGGACACTGGACGCCGACGTGCTGTGGATCGACGGGGTGGCCCTCGACGACCCCGATCTGACCGTCCCCCATCCGCGGTGGCGGGAGCGCCGGTTCGTGCTCGCCCCGCTGGCCGAGCTGGCCCCCGACCTGGTCGGCGAGGACGACCTGGCCGCCGCTGGTGGCGAGGTCGTCGTCGTGGGTACACTATGACCCGCAGCACCAAGATTCTCTGACGCGAACGGCACCCTCCGGGGCTGGAACGTAACAGAAGGGGTCTCGTGACCACATTCCGAATCATCGGGCCGGGCCGGGCCGGACGGTCGTTGACGGCAGCACTCGACGGGGTCGGCGGCTTCGAATCCCGCGGCGTCCTCGGACGCCACGACTGCCCCGCCGACGCCTCGCTTGGCGTGGACCTCCTGGTCATCGCCACCCCGGACGACACCGTGGCCCGGGTGGCGTCCCTGGTCGCACCGGTGCCCACCACCGTGGTCATCCACCTGTCCGGCTCGCTCGGGCTCGACGTGCTCGCCGGCCACCCGCGTCGCGGCTCGCTCCACCCGCTGATGCCTCTGCCCACCCCGGCCATCGGGGCGGCGCGCCTGGCCTCGGGGATCACCTTCGCCGTGGCCGGCGACCCGCTGGCCCGGACGGTGGCCGAGGCCCTGGGCGGCCGGGTGGTCGAGGTCGAGGACGGCGGCCGGACCACCTACCACGCCGCCGCGTCGATCGCCGCCAACCACCTGGTGGCCCTCATCGGCCAGGTCGAGCGGGTGGCCGCCACCATCGGCCTCCCCCTCGAGGCCTTCGCCGGCCTGCTCCACGCGGCGACCGACGACGCGCTGGCCCTGGGTCCGCGCCGGGCCCTCACCGGGCCGGCGGCCCGGGGGGACTGGGAGACCGTGGAGCGGCACCGCGCCGCCCTGGCCGGGATGGCCGGCCACCGCAACGAGCTGACCGCCTACGACGCCATGGTCGGGCTGGCCCGGCGACTCTCGCTCGACCCGGCCGTCCCGTCGCCCGACACGGTCGGGCGGACCGGCCCGACGGGAGCGCCGCTCGAACCGGGCGCGGGTGGGGCGGCGGGAGCAGTGGGCGAGGAGCAGGTGGCATGAGCACCGTCGTCCAGGCCCGGATCCCCGGGACGACCACACTGGTCGGTCCGCCCGTCGTCGAGACCATCGCCGAGTACGCCGAGGCCCTCGACGCCGTCCGGCTGTCGGGACGCACGGTGGGCGTGGTCCCGACCATGGGGGCGCTCCACGACGGCCACCGCTCGCTCATCCAGCGGGCGGCCGCCGAGTGCGACGTCGTGGCCGTCTCCATCTTCGTCAACCCGACCCAGTTCGGGGATCCCGCCGACCTGGCCAACTACCCGCGGACCTTCGACACCGACGTCCGGGCCATCGCCTCGTCCGGTGGCCAGCTGGTCTTCGCCCCGTCGGTGGCCGAGATGTACCCCGACCCGCCGGGTACCGCCCCGACCACCGTGTCGGTCCCCGCGCTCTCCGCCCGCTGGGAGGGCGCCTCCCGTCCCGGTCATTTCGACGGTGTGGCCACCGTGGTGGTCAAGCTGCTCTCGGCGGCCGGCCGGTGCCGGGCCTACTTCGGGGAGAAGGACTTCCAGCAGCTGGCCCTGGTCCACCGCCTGGTCCGGGACCTGGCCCTGCCCACCCGCGTGGTGGGGTGCCCGACGGTCCGGGACCCCGACGGCCTGGCCCTGTCCAGCCGCAACCGCCGTCTCGACCCGGACCAGCGCCGTGCGGCCCTGGTGCTCAGCCGGGCCCTCCGCGCCGGTGCCGACCGGTGGGCCGGCGGGGCCGGGGCGGACGACGTGGAGGCGGCGATGGCCCAGGCGGTCGCCGGCGAGCCCCGGGTGGACCTGGACTACGCCGCGCTGGTCACCGCCGACGATCTCCAGCCGGCCCGGTCGTCGGCCGCCGAGCGCCCCCTGCGCCTGATCGTGGCGGCCACCGTGGGCCCGGTGCGGCTGATCGACAACCTCGACCCGCGTCGGGGTCACTGACCCGGCCGTGGCCGACCGGGAGGTAGCGGCGGCCGCCCCGGCCGATCCCGAGGTGGCGCCCGTCGCCCTCGACGTGCTGGTCCTCGGGAGCGGCGTGGCCGGCCTGTCGGCCGCGGTCCGTCTGGCCGCCCCGTTCGCTCCGACCCCGGGCGGGACCGGGACGGCGCCCAACGGCCTGCGGGTGGGCGTGCTGACCAAGGCCGAGCTGTCCCAGTCGGCCACCCGATGGGCCCAGGGCGGCGTGGCCGCCGTGCTGGGCGGGGACGAGGACTCCACCGACCTCCACCTGGCCGACACCCTGGCCGCCGGGGCCGGTCTGTGCGACACCGACGCCGTGCGGGTGCTGGTGGACGAGGGCCCGGCCCGGGTCAACGAGCTCATCGCCATGGGCGCGGTCTTCGACCGCCAGCCCGGCGGGGCCCTGGCCCTGGCCCGCGAGGGCGGTCACTCCACGGCGCGGGTGGTCCACGCCGGCGGGGCGGCCACCGGGGCCGAGGTGGAGCGGGCGCTGGTCGACGCCACCCGGGCCACGGCCGCCGCCGTGCTGGAGGAGTGGTTCGCCCTCGACCTGCTGGTGGAGGGCGGTCGGTGCCGGGGCGTCGTGGCCCTCAGCGCCGAAGGTCGCCTGGTCGAGGTCCGGGCCACCCACACGGTGCTGGCCACCGGCGGGGCCGGCCAGCTGTTCGCGGTGACCACCAACCCGGCCGAGGCCACCGCCGACGGCCTGGCCATGGCCCTGCGGGCCGGCGTGCCCGTGGCCGACGTGGAGTTCATGCAGTTCCACCCCACCGCCCTCCACCACCCGGCGATGCCCCGGCCCCTGCTGTCCGAGGCGCTGCGCGGGCACGGGGCCCTGCTCCGGGACGCCGACGGGGAGCGCTTCGTCGACGAACTGGCCCCCCGGGACGTGGTCAGCCGGGCCATGGCCGAGCGCATGGCGGCCCAGGGGGTGGACAGCCTGTGGCTCGACGCCACCGGACTGGCCTCGTTCGATTCCCGGTTCCCGACCATCGCCGCCTCGCTCCGGGCCATCGGGCTCGACCCGTCCCGCGACTGGCTACCCATCGCCCCGGCCGCCCACTACCTCTCGGGCGGGGTGGTCACCGACCTGTCGGGGGCCACGGCCCTGCCCGGGCTGTGGGCCGCCGGCGAGGTGGCGTGCACCGGCGTCCACGGGGCCAACCGGCTCGCCTCCAACTCGCTGCTGGAGGGCATGGTGTTCGGGGCCCGCCTGGCCGAGGCGGTGCAGGGCGGGGCGGACGGCCCGGAGGCCACCGGGGTGATGGCGGCCCTGCTCGAGGGGACCGGCGAGCGGGTGGATCCGGCCGAGGCGTCGCCGTGGAGCGGGGCGGCGGCCGGGCCGGCGCGGCCGTCCCCACCTGGCCCGACGTCCCCAAGACCCGCGACCGGCTGCAGCGCCTGATGATCGAGGGGGCCGGAGTGGTCCGGAGCGCCGGCTCGCTGGCCGCGGCCGGGACGTCGCTCGGCACCCTGGCCGCCGAGATGGGGGAGGGCACCCCCGACGACCGGGCCCACGGCGAGCTGGCCAACCTGGTCACTGCGGCAGCCAGCGTCCTCCGCTCGGCCACCGTGCGCACCGAGACCCGTGGGGCGCACGCCCGCCGCGACCATCCCGAGGCCTCCGGCCGCTGGCGCCGGCGCATCGTCCACGACGCCGACGGAGTGGCTGTCCTGGCCGGGCCGACCGCGCCGCCCCGGGCCGGACGTCCCCTCCCTTGACCGCGGCCGACGGCACCCCGGGATCCCACGCCGGGTCCCTCGACCTCGACCCTCCCCGGCTGTCCGTGGTCGACGCGGTGACCCGGGCGCTGGCCGAGGACCTGCTGCCCCTGGGCGACCTGACCGCGGCCCTCGTCCCGGTGACCACCACGGCCCGGGTGGCCGTCGTCAGCCGGACGGTCGGCGTGGTGGCCGGGCGGGCCTGCGCCCTCGAGGCCTTCCGACAGATCGACCCGACCCTGGAGGTGGCCTGGCGGATCGGCGACGGCGGCGCCGTGGCCCGGGGGGACCGCGTGGCCGAGGTCATCGGCTCCCTGCGCTCCATCCTCACGGCCGAGCGGACCGTTCTCAACTTCCTCGGGCACCTGTCCGGGGTGGCCTCCCTCACCCGGCGGTACGTCGACGCGGTGCAGGCCGCCAACCCCGCCACCCGGGTGCTCGACACCCGCAAGACCACCCCGGGACTCCGGGCCCTCGAGAAGGCCGCGGTCCGGGCCGGCGGTGGGCACAACCACCGGGGCAGCCTGTCGGACGCCGTGCTGGTCAAGGACAACCACCTGGCCGGGCTGTCCATCGGGGACGCCGTGGCCCGGGCCCGGGCCCTGTGGCCGGGACGCCTGGTGGAGGTGGAGTGCGACCACCTGTACCAGGTCGACGAGGCGGTGGCGGCCGGGGCCACCGTGGTCATGTTGGACAACATGTCCCTCGAGCGGGTGGCCGGCTGCGTCTCCCGTCTGCGGGCCGACGGAGTGGAGACGCTGGTGGAGGTGTCGGGCGGGGTCAGCCTGGAGGACGCCCCGATGCTGGCCACGGCCGGCGCCGACCTCATCTCGGTGGGGGCCCTCACCCACTCGGCCCCGGTCCTCGACCTGGGCTTCGACCTGGCGCCGGATGCCGGCGGGAAACGAGGCTGACCGTGCTGCTCGCCATCGACGTCGGCAACACCGAGACGGTCGTCGGACTGTTCGCCGACGACCCGGCCGAGGCCACCGGCGGCACCGGGCCCCGCGACGGCAACGAGCCGACCGGCCTGGCCCACCACTGGCGGCTGTCGACCGTGGCCGAGCGGACGGCCGACGAGCACGCCCTGCTCCTCACCCAGCTGCTGGACCTCGACGGGCTGGAGATCACCGACACGGTGTCGGGGATCGCCGTGACCTCGTCGGTCCCGCTGGTCACCGCCAATCTCCGCCAGATGGTGGCCCGGTGGTTCGACGCCCCCTCGGTGGTGCTGGAGCCCGGGGTGAAGAGCGGGATGCCCATCCTCTACGACAACCCCAAGGAGGTCGGTGCGGACCGGATCGCCAACGCCGTGGGGGCCTACGACCTGTTCGGCGGCCCGTGCGTCGTCGTCGACCTGGGCACGGCCACCACCTTCGACGCCATCTCGGCCGCCGGCGAGTACCTGGGCGGGGCCATCACCCCGGGGGTGGCCATCAGTCTCGACGCCCTGTTCGCCCACGCCGCCGCCCTGCGGCGGGTGGAGCTGGTCGAGCCGCGCAGCGTCATCGGCAAGTCGACCGTGGAGTCGATCCAGTCGGGCGCCCTCTACGGCTTCGCCGGGCAGGTGGACGGTCTGTGCCGCCGGTTCGCGGCCATGCTGGGGGAGTGCACGGTGGTGGCCACCGGCGGCCTGTCCGAGCTGATCTCCCCCTACGCCGAGGAGATCGAGTACGTCGAACCCTGGCTCACCCTCCACGGGCTCCGGATCATCTTCGAGCGCAACCAGCCCTGAGCCGGCCGCGGCCTCGGCTCAGACCGGCGCCTCCAGGGCCAGCCGGGGCTTCGGATCGGGGGCTGGTGGTCCCAGAGGTCGGCCACCAGGTCGCTCCGGACGGCGGCGGTGGCCGGGTCGTCCCACCGGTTGACCTGCTGGAGCGGGTCGTCGTCGAGGTCGTAGAGCTCGCCCTCGGTGCCGTCGTGGGAGGTGCCCGGCCGGTAGGCGGTGCACACCCAGTGGTCCCGCATGATGGTGCGCAGGTGGACCTCGGTGCCGAACAGCTCGCTGTCCCACTCGGTGAGGACCCGCTCGAAGCCCCGGGCTCCGGCGTCGGCGTCGTCCACCGGCAGGGTCCGGCCCTGCATCCACTCCGGGGCCTCGATCCCGGCGATGGCGCAGAGCGTCGGGGCCAGGTCGACCAGGCCCACCGGCCTGGTCACCACGGCCGGCGAGGTGGCGGCGCGGGGGGCCGGACGCCACACCAGGGGGAGGCGCATGAGGGCGTCCACGTGGTACGGGCCCTTGAACAGGAGTCCGAAGTCGCCCTGCAGCTCACCGTGGTCGGTGGTGAACACCACGTCGAGGTCGTCGGCCCACCCCCGTTCGGCGATGCGGTCGAGCACCCGGCCCAGGGCCTCGTCGATGAGCTCGCACTCCACGGCGTTGCGGGCGTTGACCTCCCGCACCTGGTCGGCGGTGAGGGTGGCCGGCACCCAGTCGGCCGGCGCCTCGTAGTTGGACACCAGGGTCCCGTCGTACCAGAGGCGCCAGTGCCGGGGCTTGGCGTCGAGGACGGCCTCCCGTTCGGCGCGGTCCTCGCGGTAGCCGGCCGGCAGGGGGACGTCGCGCCAGTCGATGCGTCCCACCTCGGACTCGGGCGGGTCCCAGGGGTGGTGGGGGTCGGGGAAGCTCATCCAGCAGAACCAGTCCTCGTCGGCCCCGAGGGTGTCCAGCCAGGCCATGGTCCGATCGGCCACCCAGTCGGTGTGGTAGAGCTCGCGGTCGACCGGGTTGACCTTGACCTGGGGGGCGCCGGTGTCGCCACCGCCGGCCGCGTTCACCTGGAGCGAGCCGTCGAGGGCCGGGTAGAATCCACCCAGGGCCTCGGGGTGCTCGGCCATCAGCCACCGGGCGTAGTGGAGCGGTCCCATGACCCCGTGGGTGGCCAGCTCCAGGTGCTCGAACCCGCGGTGGGGCCCGCCGGGGGGCCGGGTGCCCGTCTGGGCCAGGCGGTTCTCGTCGAAGCGGAGGAAGGGGTCGAGGAACGGCTCGAAGTGGGCCTTGCCCACCAGGGCGGTCCGGTAGCCGGCCCGCTGGAGCTCCCGGCCACCGAGGGGGCGTCGACCGGGAGGGGCACGCCGTTCATCCACACCCCGTGGGTGCTCGGGTGCTGGCCGGTGAGGATGGTCGACCGCGACGGCATGCACACCACCGACTGGGGATGGGCCCGCTCGAAGCGGACGCCCTCGGCGGCCAGTCCGTCCACCACCGGGGTCCGGCCCAGCGTGCCCCCGTTGCAGCCCAGGGTGTCGTACCGCTGCTGGTCGGTGGTGACCAGGAGGATCTTGCGGCCCATCAGCGCGGCCCCCTCATCGGGCGGGGGCGGTGGTGGGCGTCCCGGCGCCGGCGCCGGGACCGCCGGCCGGTCCGAGCAGGGCGGCCAGGCCCTCCAGCCCGGCCCGGGCCGCGCCGACGATGACCAGGGCCAGGGGGGCGGGATCGGCGTCCACCGAGTACACGGCCAGGCAGGTCCCGTCGGCCAGGTCGTGGACGTCGATGGTGCTGAGGTGCTCGGTGAACAGGGGCGCGGTGATCCGGTACTGGAAGCGGCGCAGGACGGGGTCGACGGTCACCAGCTGCTCGGGCAGGGGCATGCCCGAGCCGGTGACGACGACCCGCTGGTCGCCGTCCACCGTGCACGAGGCGATGCCGGGGAACCACTCGTGGACCCGGCCGGGCGCCCCGAGCAGCCCCCAGGCGTCGTCGGGGCCGCAGGTGAGCCGCGCCGCATGGCGGGCACTGCCCCGCTTGACCGTCATGGCGGGCCGCCGTCCCGGTCGGAGCCCGACCGGGCGCCGTGCTGGGGTTCGCGAGAGGTCATGGCCAGGCCGAGGCTAGCGGTCGCCGGGTGGGTACTTCCCGGCCACCGGCGGCGACGGCCCTCATCTCCCCCTAACAACGGCCTCACGCATCGCACATGCGGCCCGGCGATAACTGGTGGGTAGCCGGAACCGCCGGCACGTTCAGGAGGTACGTTCAGCGATGAAGCACATGATTCCCACCGCCAAGCGGGTGGTCGTCGGTGTGGTGGCGGTCGGGGCACTGTCCCTCGGCACCGCCGGGATGGCCGGCGCGGCCACCGCCGGCTCCACCGCCCCCACCCCGGCCAAGCTGGCCCACTTCAACTGCGCCAACGCCACCAAGGTGTTGGACCGCATCCAGACGGGCGAGGCCCACATCGCGGCCGGGCTGCCCAAGCTCACCGCGGCCCAGGCCGCGGCCGCCGCGGCGGGCCACACCAAGCGGGCCGACCGGCTGCAGCAGCGGATCGCCCGACTGGAGAGCGCCACGTTCAAGTCCCGGTTGGACAAGGCGGCGTCGGCCATCGAGGCCAAATGCAACGTGGCCGCACCGGGAAGCACCGGCTCGGCCGGCTGACCGGGGGCGGGGCCCTCGCACCGTGGGACGGTCGGTCGACACCCTGTTCGGCCGGCCGTCCCGGCGCGTCCGGTCTGACGGCGCGACGCCCACGGGCCGTCCCGGACCGCTACGTTCGGGGGGCCGGGCCTGAGCCGGCCGGAGGGTCGGGCCGAGGACTCGGCGAACGAGCGCACAGGGGAGATCCATTCATGGCACTCATCCGCATTCCAGTGAAGAAGTACCTGGCCACCGGGGCAATTTCTGGGCTGATGGCCGTGGCCGGCGCCGGTGTGGCCGGAGCCGCCGGCAGCGCGCCGACCACCGGGGCCGCGCCCAAGTCGGGCCACGCCATGAAGTGCACGACCGTCCAGGCCGACCTGGCCCGGATGCGCCACCGCCAGGCCGAGCTCTCGGCCAAGGTGGCCAAGCTCAGCCGCTCCGAGTCCTTCGCGGTCAGGGCGGGGAAGAAGAAGGCCCATCGGGCCGCCGTGATCCGCCGGAACCTGGCCCACTGGGAGAAGATCCGGTCCCAGAGGATCGACGCCCGCTTCCTGCGCAAGGAGGCCAAGCTCGCCGCCCTGGCCGTCGGCCAGTGCCAGGGCGCCACAGCCACCGCCGCACCTTCGGCCACTGCGTCGGTCTGACCGTCACGGTCCCGGGCGGTCCGTGGTCCCGGCGGCTGGTGACCGGGGGCGGACCGCGAACGCCGGACGGTCAGGAGACGGGCAGGTCGTCCACCAGGGAGTGGGCCAGATTGGTCAGGCCGGCGGCCAACTCGGGGGACGGGCCCGACCCGGCGGCCGTCGGCCGCCTGCTCGGCGTAGCGGCGGGCCACCTCGGCCGAATCGCCGATGGCCCCGGACTCG
Source organism: uncultured Acidimicrobiaceae bacterium (assembly GCA_963812525.1). Classification (GTDB taxonomy): domain Bacteria; phylum Actinomycetota; class Acidimicrobiia; order Acidimicrobiales; family RAAP-2; genus Bog-756. The sequence continues at coordinate 730,712 of CAWEVL010000010.1, read as the reverse complement.
GCCACGATGGACCGGGCCTTGTCCCGTTCCGGCGGCCCGAGGGGCTGGCCCAGCAGCGGGCTGAGCTCGCGGCCCGCCTCGGGGTCGGCCAGGGCCAGCAGCACCGGGAGGGTGTAGATCCCCTCGGCCAGGTCCTGTCCGGCCGGCTTGCCCAGCTCGGCCTCGGTCCCGATCACGTCGAGGATGTCGTCGCGCACCTGGAAGATCATGCCGAAGCAGCGCCCGAAGTCGGTGAAGGCCTCGACCTGGTCGCGGGCGAGGCCGCCGGTCAGGGCCCCGATCCGGCACGACGTGGCCATGAGGGAGGCCGTCTTGCCGGCGATGGCCGTCGAGTAGTCGTCCTGGCTCCGCCCCACCTGGAAGGCGGCGTGCACCTCGGCCACCTGGCCCTGGCACAGCTCCCCCAGGGTGGCGGCCAGCAGGCCGGCGATCTCGGTGCCCAGGCCGGCGGCGATCTCGGCCGAGCGGGCCAGCAGGAAGTCGCCGGCCACGATGGCCACGAGGTTGCCGAATCGGGCGTTGACGCTCTCCACGTTGCGCCGCACGGTGGCCTCGTCCATGACGTCGTCGTGGTAGAGCGAGGCCAGGTGGACCAGCTCCACGGCCACCGCCCCGAGCAGGTCCTCCCGGGAGGCCGTCGCGTGGCCCCGGAAGTGGCGGTGGCCAGGGCCAGCACCGGCCGCAGCCGCTTGCCCCCGGCGGCCAGGAGGTGGGTGGTGACCTCGTCGAGGAAGCCGTCCCCGGTGACCACCGACTCCACGAGCAGGGGCTCGAGGCGCTTCAGCTGATCTTCGAGTGCGGGAAGCCCGAGGAGTTCGACGACGTTCACTTCCTACAGACGATAGGCCAGGATGCCGATGAGCGGAGACAATGGGTCGGAATATGGGTGCGTGCGGGTGCGGGTCACACCGGCTACCTGTAGACTTCGCTTCAGTTACTGACCGCGGATGGAGGCGGTGGAGTGTTCGAACGATTCACAGACCGGGCTCGACGAGTTCTTGTGCTGGCGCAGGAGGAGGCGCGGCTGCTCAACCACAGTTTCATCGGCACCGAGCACATCCTCCTGGGCCTGATCCACGAGGGCGAGGGCGTCGCGGCCAAGGCGCTGGAGTCGCTCGGCGTCTCGCTGGAGGCCGTCCGCGAGAAGGTCGAGGAGACCATCGGCCTGGCCGGCACCGCCCCGACCGGCTCCCCGCCGTTCACCCCCCGGGCCAAGAAGGTCCTGGAGCTCTCGCTGCGTGAGGCGCTGCAGCTGGGCCACAGCTACATCGGCACCGAGCACATGCTGCTCGGCCTGGTCCGCGAGGGCGAGGGCGTCGCCGCCCAGGTCCTCGTCAGAGCCTCGGCGCCGACCTGCCGCGGGTCCGCCAGCAGGTCATCCAGCTCCTCTCGGGCTACCAGGGCAAGGAGTCGGTGGGTGCCGGCGCCCCCGGCTCGCAGTCGTCGGACGCCCCGACCGGCTCGCCGGTGCTCGACCAGTTCGGCCGCAACCTGACCGCGCTGGCCCGCGACCACAAGCTCGACCCGGTCATCGGGCGCGAGAAAGAGATCGAGCGGGTCATGCAGGTGCTGTCCCGCCGCACCAAGAACAACCCGGTCCTCATCGGGGAGCCCGGCGTGGGCAAGACCGCCATCGTCGAGGGCCTGGCCCAGCGCATCGTGGCCGACGACGTCCCCGAGACGCTCACCGGCAAGCAGCTGTACACCCTCGACCTCGGGGCCCTGGTGGCCGGCAGCCGGTACCGCGGCGACTTCGAGGAGCGGCTCAAGAAGGTGCTGAAGGAGATCCGCACCCGCGGCGACATCGTGCTGTTCATCGACGAGCTCCACACCCTGGTCGGGGCGGGGGCCGCCGAGGGCGCCATCGACGCCGCCTCGATCCTCAAGCCCATGCTGGCCCGGGGCGAGCTGCAGACCATCGGCGCCACCACGATCGACGAGTACCGCAAGCACCTGGAGAAGGACGCCGCCCTCGAGCGCCGGTTCCAGCCCATCAAGGTCGAGCAGCCCAACGTGGCCCTGACCATCGAGATCCTGAAGGGCCTCCGCGACCGGTACGAGTCGCACCACGCGGTGACCATCACCGACCAGGCCCTGGTGGCCGCGGCCAACCTGGCCGACCGCTACCTGGCCGACCGGTACCTGCCGGACAAGGCCATCGACCTGATCGACGAGGCCGGCAGCCGGCTGCGCATCCGCCGGATGACCACCCCTCCGGCCTACAAGAAGCTGGAAGAGGACATCAGCCGCCTCCGGGCCGACAAGGAGGCCGCCATCGAGAAGCAGGCCTTCGACCAGGCCAAGAAGCTCGCCGAGCAGGAGAAGGAGCGCCTGGACTCCAAGGAGGCCATGGAGGCCGAGTGGCGGGCCGAGGGCGTGGACCTCTTCGACGTGGTCGACGAGGAGGTCATCGCCGAGGTGCTGGCCAACTGGACGGGCATCCCCGTCTACCGCCTCACCGAGGAGGAGACGGCCAAGCTGCTCCGCATGGAGGACGAGCTCCACAAGCGGGTCATCGGCCAGGAGCCGGCCATCGCCGCCCTGGCCCGGTCGATCCGGCGGACCCGGGCGGGCCTCAAGGACCCCAAGCGGCCGAGCGGCTCGTTCATCTTCCTCGGGCCCGACCGGCGTGGGCAAGACCGAGTTGGCCAAGACGCTCGCCGAGTTCCTCTTCGACGACGAGGACGCGCTCATCCAGCTGGACATGTCCGAGTACATGGAGAAGCACACGGTGAGCCGCCTGGTCGGTTCGCCCCCGGGCTACGTCGGGTACGAAGAGGGCGGTCAGCTGACCGAGGCGGTCCGCCGCAAGCCCTTCTCGGTGGTGCTGTTCGACGAGGTCGAGAAGGCCCACGCCGACGTGTTCAACACGCTGCTCCAGATCCTGGAGGACGGTCGTCTGACCGACGCCCAGGGCCGTTCGGTGGACTTCAAGAACACCGTACTGATCATGACCTCCAACCTGGGCACCGCCGATCTGCGCAAGTCGTCGGTGGGCTTCGCCAAGACGTCGGAGGCCGTGACCTACGAGCGGATGAAGACCAAGGTCAACGAGGCCCTGAAGGCCCACTTCCGGCCGGAGTTCCTCAACCGCATCGACGAGGTCGTGGTCTTCCACGAGCTGTCCAAGGTCGAGGTGGTCGAGATCGTGGACCTGATGATCCAGCGGGTGTCCAGCCAGCTCGAGCTCCAGGGCCTCAGCCTCATCCTCACGCCGCCGGCCAAGCAGCTGCTGGCCGACAAGGGCTACGACCCCCAGCTGGGCGCCCGGCCGTTGCGCCGGGCCATCCAGCAGATGGTCGAGGACCCGCTGTCGGAGCGCATCCTGTGGAAGGAGTTCCGGGTCGGGGAGACCATCGTGGTCGACGTGGAGACCATCACGCCCGAGGCCGCCGAGGCCTACGACGTGAAGGGCGCCCCGCCGCTGATCGCCGGCGAGCAGCAGCTCACCTTCACCGCCATCGAGGGCGTCGAGCCCCCGCCGCCGGTGGAGCTGGCCGACGCCTCCGCCGACTGACCGGAGTCCCACCAGTCTGACTGCGACCGCCCCGTCGTCTCCGACGGGGCGGCGTCGCGCCGGGGGTGCGGGCGGGGCCGGCGCCGGCACCGGTCACCCCGGTTGGCACACCCGGTCCCTACCATCGGGGCATGGCCAAGACGGCGAAACGCCACCGCTGCATCGACTGCGGATCGACCACCGCCCGGTGGGCCGGTCGCTGCCCGACCTGTGGGGAGTGGAACACCCTGGTCGAGGAGGCCCAGCTCGGTCCCCTGGTCCAGGCGGTGGACGCCCTCGGGCTCTCCACCATGCCGGTCCCGCTGTCCTCGGTCGACGTGTCCGAGGCCGCCGCCGTTCCCACCGGGTCTGGAGGAGTTCGACCGGGTGCTCTCCGGTGGACTGGTGCCCGGCTCGGTCACCCTGCTCGGCGGCGAGCCGGGCATCGGCAAGTCCACGCTCCTCCTCCAGGTGCTGGCCGCCCGGGCCGCGGCCGGCCACCGGGTCCTGCTCGTCTCGGCCGAGGAGTCGGCCCACCAGGTCCGCCTGCGGGCCGAGCGCCTGGGCCCCATCCCGCCGGGACTGCTGATCCTGCCGGTCACCGAGGTCGGGGCGGTCGTCGCCGCCGTCGCCGAGGCCGAGCCCGACCTGGTGGTGATCGACTCCATCCAGGCGGTGGCGATCGGCCCGGCCCAGCCGGGCGAGCGGCGGGCCACCGGGGTGCCGGGCAGCGTGACCCAGGTGCGCGAGTGCGCCGACCAGCTGGTGGGCCTGGCCAAGTCCCGCGCAGGTGGCCATCGTCCTGGTCGGCCACGTGACCAAGGACGGCTCGCTGGCCGGGCCCCGGGCCCTCGAGCACATGGTGGACACCGTGCTGAGCTTCGAGGGCGACCGGCACCACGCCCTCCGGCTCCTCCAGGCGGTCAAGCACCGGTTCGGGCCGACCGGGGAGCTCGGCCTGTTCGAGATGGGGGACCAGGGGCTCAACCGGGTGGACGATCCCGGGCGGCTCCTGCTCGGCGACCGCCTCGTCGGGCGTACCGGGCGGCGTGGTGCTGCCGGCCGTCCAGGGCCGGCGCACCCTGCTGGTCGAGCTCCAGGCCCTGGTGACGCCCATGGGCCAGGCCCAGCCCAAGCGGTCGGTGGTCGGGCTGGACGGCGGCCGCCTGGTGATGACCCTGGCCGTGCTGGCCCGCCACGCCGGACCTCCCGGTGCTGGGGGTCGACGTGTTCGCCTCGGTGGCCGGCGGCATCAGGGTCACCGAGCCGGCGGCCGACCTGGCCGTGGCCCTGGCCGTGGCCTCGGCGACCACCGGGGTGGCCCTGCCGGCCGACCTGGCCGCGGTGGGGGAGGTCGGGCTGGCCGGCGAGGTCCGCCAGGTCACCAACCTGCCCCGCCGTCTCGAGGAGTGCGCCCGCCTGGGCTTCGACCGGGTGGTGGTGCCGGCCTCGTCGCCCGACGGGCCTCCGGGGGTGGAGCTGCTCCGGGTGGAGACGGTGGCCCAGGCCGTGTGGCGGCTGGCCACCCTGCCGGAAGACGGCTGAGCGGAACCGCCGGTCATCGTGGCTGGTGGGGCCGGACCGATGCGATCCGGGCCGGGTACCATTCCTCTGTGACCGCCCGCCAGAGCTCGCCGCTCAGTGACGCCCTGGCCATGGCCGCTCCCGGGCCGTCCGCTGCGGGACGGGCTGGACCGCATCCTGCGGGCCAAGCGGGGCGGCCCTGGTGGTGGTGGGGGACGGGCCCGGCGTGCTCTCCATCTGCTCGGGCGGGCTTCCTGCTCGACGCCGAGTTCAGCCCCCAGCGCCTCTCGGAGCTGGCCAAGATGGACGGCGCCATCATCCTGGCCCCCGACGCCTCCCGGATCGCCCGGGCCAACGTCCACCTGATGCCCAAGGCCACGCATCCCGACCACCGAGACCGGCACCCGGCACCGGACGGCCGAGCGGGTGGCCCGCTCCATCGACGTGCCCGTCCTGTCGGTGTCGGCGGCCATGTCGGTCATCGCCGTCTACCGCAACGACCTCAAGCACACCGTGCAGCCCACCGGGCTGGCTCCACGACCGGACCGACCAGGCCCTGGCCACCATGCAGCGCTTCCGCAGCCGGTTCGACGTGGCCCTCTGCGGCCTGTCCATCCTGGAGGTGGAGGACACGGTGTCGGTGGGCGACGTGGTCGCCGTGGTCCAGGCCGCCGAGATGGTGCTCCGCATCGCCGAGGAGGTCGACGGGTACCTGGTCGAGCTGGGCGAGGACGGCCGCCTGGTCGGACTGCAGTCCGCCGAGCTGGTCGACGGGGTCGCCCCCGCCCTCCACCTGGTGGTCCGGGACTACTGCCGGCTGCCCCCGGTCAGGGGTCGGCGACCGGCTGGCGGTGGTCGACCGGGTGGTCGACCAGCTGGCCAACCTGTCCTCCGACGAGTTGCGGGACTCCCAGCGGGTGGCCCAGATCCTCGGCCTGCCCGGCTCGTTCCACGACTCCGAGTCGGGCGTCGAGCCCCGCGGCTACCGGCTGCTCTACCGCCTGCCCCGCTTCTCCGACGCCATCATCGAGCGGATCGTGGAGCGATTCGTCAACCTCCAGCAGATCATGCGGGCCTCGCTGAGTGAGCTCGAGCAGGTCGAGGGGGTGGGAGCAGGCCCGGGCCCACTCGGTCAAGAACGGGTCTGGCCCGCCTGGCCGAGGCCAGCATCTTCGAGCGCTACCAGTAGCGCCCAGGGGGCCGGCGGCCCCCCAGGCGGGGACGACCGCGGTTGGGGGGCGTCCCCGCCACCGTGTACCATTGCATGCTCCCTACGCGGTCCCGATCGAGCTCACCAGCCCGGGATCAGCACGCAACGCCAGGAGGAACGGTGTTCGACATCGGTGACAAGGTCGTCTATCCGCACCACGGCGCGGCGGTGGTCGAACGACGTGAGACCAAAGAGGCGTTCGGCAAGAAACAGGAGTACCTGGTGCTCCGCCTGGCCTACGGCGACCTCACGCTGATGGTCCCGGCCGACAACACCGACGGCGTCGGCCTGCGCGAGGTGATCAACGACGAAGAGGTGGAAGAGGTCTTCGCCGTGCTCCGCAAGAAGGAGGCCCGGATGCCGACCAACTGGTCGCGCCGGTACAAGAACCACTCCGAGAAGCTGCGGTCCGGCGACATCTACCAGGTGGCCGAGGTGGTGCGGAACCTCTCCATCCGGGACAAGGACAAGGGCCTGTCGCGCCGGCGAGAAGCGCATGCTCCAGCGGGCCCGCCAGATCCTGGTGTCGGAGCTGACCTTCGCCCTGGGCGTCGACGAGGAGACCGCCGAGGTTCGGCTGAACGAGGCGCTGCCCTGAGCCGAGCGCGGGTCCGTCTGGGCCATCGTGGTGGCCGGCGGATCGGGTCGTCGGTTCGGCGGACCCAAGCAGTTCCTCCAACTGGCCGGGAAGCCGGTGGCGGCCTGGTCGGTGGCCGCCGCCCGCTCGGTGTCCGACGGCGTGGTCCTGGTGGTGCCTGACTGGTGCACCGGCGGGCGGTGTGCCGGCCGAGGTCGACGGGTGTGGTGCCGACCGGGTGGTGACCGGCGGTGACGCCCGGGCCGACTCGGTCCGGGCCGGACTGGCGGGCCGTGCCCGAGGAGGCCGAGGTGATCGTGGTCCACGACGCCGCCCGACCGCTGGCCGACGCCTCCTTGTTCATCGCCGTGGTCGGGGCGGTCCAGGCGGACGGCGCGGCATGCGCCATCCCGGTGGTGCCGTCTCCGACACGCTCAAGCGCACGGACGGCGGCCTGGTCACCGCCACCGTCGACCGGGACGGGCTGGTCTCCGTGCAGACCCCCCAGGCGTTCACGGCCTCGGTCCTGCGCCACGCCCACCGCGCCGAGGGCCAGGCCACCGACGACGCCGGCCTGGTGGAGGCGTTGGGCCTCGCCGTGCACACCGTGCCGGGCGACCCGAGGAACCTGAAGCTCACCCGCCCCGAGGACCTCGCCCTGGCCGAGGCCCTGATGGCCGGGGCCGGGCGGTGAGCGGCGAGCGGGCGGGGCCGGGCTCAGGACTCCGGGTCGGCCAGGGCATCGACGTCCACCGGTTCTCCGACCGGGCCGACCGGCCGCTTGGTGCTGGGCGGGGTGACCATCACCGGGGACGGTGCCCGGGGCCTCGAGGGACACAGCGACGCCGACGCCGTAGCCCACGCCATCGCCGACGCCGTGCTCGGCGCGGCCGGGCTCGGTGACCTCGGTCGTCACGTCCCCGACACCGATCCGGCGTGGCGCGGTGCCGACAGCATGGTGATCCTGGCCCGGACGGTGGCTCTGGCCGCTGCCGCCGGCTGGGTGCCGGTGAACGCCGACTGCACGGTGGTGGCCGAGCAGCCCGGACTGGCCCCCTATGTGGACCGGATGGCCGAGCGGCCTGGGCGAGGTGCTCGGGCGCGCCGGTCAACGTGAAGGCCACCCGGGCCGAGGGGCTCGGTGCCCTGGGCCGGGCCGAGGGGATCGCCTGCACGGCGGTGGTGCTGCTGGCCGCCTGGCCGGCGCCGGGCGCCGACCGGGGACGCCCGGTGAGCCCGTCCAGGAACTCCGGGGGCCGGGGGCAGCCGGCCCGGGGTGGCTCCGGACGGGGCCGGTCCGGGGGGAGCCCGTCGCGTGGGCACCGGCTCCCGGGGCGCGGCGCCGAGGGGCGCCCCGACCGCGGGGTGGGCACGCCGGGGAGCGGTGGCCGGTCGACCCCGGTGCCGCGGGCCCGGAGGTCGTCGGGCCCCGCCGGACTGGGCGGCGAGCAGGTCGAGGGCCGCCAGGCGGTCCGGGAGCTGCTCGGGGCCCACCGGCGATCGGTGACGTCGCTGCTCATGGCCGACGGGATGGACGCCGCCCCCATCCTCGACGAGATCGAGGCGCTGGCCGCCGCCCGGCGGGTGCGGGTCGAGTACGTGTCCCGACGCCGGATCGACTCGGTGGCCCGCACCGACGCCGCCCAGGGGGTGGTGGCCCTGGCCCGTCCCGTCGAGGAGACCCCGCTCGAGGACCTGTGCCCGCCCTCCCGCCGGGGCCGGGTGCCGTTCCTGCTGGTCCTGGACGGCATCACCGACCCCCACAATCTGGGCTCACTGCTCCGGAGCGCCGAGTGTGCCGGGGTGACCGGCGTGGTGCTGCCCCGGCACCGATCGGCCCACCTGTCCCCGACGGTGGCCAAGGTGGCCGCCGGGGCCATCGAGTACCTGCCCATGGCCCTGGTGGCCGGGGTGCCGGCCGCGCTCCGGAAGCTCACCGAGCTCGGGGTGTGGTCGGTGGGCCTGGTCGGGGAAGCCGCCCAGTCGCTCTACCGACTCCCACTGGGCGACCAGCCGGTGGCCCTGGTCCTGGGCTCGGAAGGGGCCGGACTGGCCACCCTGACCCGGAAGCGGTGTGACGCGCTGGCCTCCATCCCCCAGCACGGGACGCTCTCCTCGCTCAACGTGGCCACCGCCGGGGCCATCGCCTGTTTCGACGTGGCCCGTCAGCGATCCGCCTGACCGTCCCCCTGACCGACGGGTCGGGCCAGGCGTCGCCGGGGTGCGGGCGCGCCGGACGTCGGGACCGAGGGTGCAGGATCGGCGGACAACGGGTAGAACCGGTGCGGCCGACCAGTGGGTCGGGCCAGACGGGTCGGGCCGGCGGGTCGGGCCCGGACGGGACGGACGACCGAGGAGCCGGGATGAGTGAACGGGCCGACGTGATCGTGGTGGGGATGGGGCCCGGCGGCGAAGACGTGGCCGGACGGCTGGCCCAGGCCGGCCTGGACGTGGTCGGGGTGGAGGCCGAGCTGGTCGGCGGGGAGTGCCCCTACTGGGGGTGCATTCCGTCCAAGATGATGATCCGGGCCGCCGACCTGCTGGCCGAAGCGGGACGGGTGACCGGCCTGGCCGGAACGGCCTCCGTCCATCCGGACTGGGCCCCGGTGGCCCGACGCATCCGCGACGAGGCCACCGACTCGTGGGACGACGCCGTCGCCGTCCGGCGGTTCGAGGACCGGGGCGGACGCCTGGTGCGGGGCTGGGGCCGGCTGGAGGGCCCGACGCGGGTGGTGGTGGGGGACACGGATCCTCGAGGCCGATCGGGCCGTGGTCCTCAACATCGGGACCCGGGCGTGGATCCCCCCGGTGGCCGGCCTGGCCGACACCCCCTACTGGACCAACCGCGAGGCGATCGAGACCGAGGAGGTGCCCGCCTCCCTGGCCGTGCTGGGGGGCGGGGCCATCGGTGTGGAGCTGGCCCAGGTGTTCCGCCGCTTCGGTGCCGAGGTCACCGTCCTCGAGGGGGGTCCCCGTCTGGTCGGCCCCGAGGAGCCGGAGGCCGGGTCATTGCTGGCCGAGGTGTTCGGGGCCGAGGGGATCGACGTCCGCACCGGGGTGGCCATCCAGGCGGTGCACCATGACGGGCACCGCTTCGCCGTGTCCCTCGGGGCCGGGGAGCCGGTCGTGGCCGACCGGCTGCTGGTGGCCACCGACCCGCCGTCCCGACCTGGTCCAGCTCAACGTGGGCTCCATCGGCCTCGACGCCTCGGCCCGGGCGCTGCCCGTCGACGACCACCTGCGGGTCGAGGGCACCACGGGAGTGTGGGCCGTCGGCGACGCCGCCGGCCATGGCGCCTTCACCCACCTCTCCATGTACCACGCCGACATCGTGGTCAACGACATCCTGGGCCACCTGGTGGTGCCGGCCGACTACCGGGCCGTGCCCCGGGTCACCTTCACCGACCCCGAGATCGGCTCGGTGGGCCTGAGCGAGCGGGACGCCCGTCACCAGGGCATCGAGGTCCGGGTGGGGACGGCGGCCATCCCCGAATCGACCCGGGGTGGATCCACAGGTCCGGCAACCAGGGTTTCATCAAGCTGGTGGAGGACTCCGAGCGCGGGGTGCTGGTCGGGGCCACCGCGGCGGGACCGGCCGGGGGCGAGGTGCTGGGCCTCCTCACCCTGGCCGTGCACGCCGCCGTGGCCACCACCGAGCTCCGGCACATGATCTACGCCTACCCGACCTTCCACCGGGCCATCGAGACCGCGGTCAAGGACCTGCTGGACAGCTGAGGACGGGCCGCCACCCGGGCCGTCCCGGCCGGCGACGTCCGCCCGGTCAGGACGAGGGGCGGGCCATGGTGAGCAGGAACTCGTCGCCCTCCGAGCGCCACATGCTCTCGACGATGAACCCGCACTCGCTGAGCTCCAGGTCGAGGGCGTCGGGCGAGAACTTGGTGCTGATCTCGGTGAGCATCTCCTCACCGGCCTCGAAGGTCAGCTCGAGGTCGAGGTCGGCCACGCAGATCTGCTGGTCGCCGGTGGAGCGCAGCCACATCTCGATGCGCTGGTCGGGCTCGTTCCAGCGGGCCACGTGCTCGAAACGGCCGGGCTCGAAGTTGGCCCCCAGCTCTCGGTTGAGCACGAACAGGACGTTGCGATTGAACTCGGCGGTCACCCCGGCGCCGTCGTCGTAGGCGTTGACCAGACGGGCCCGGTCCTTCACGAGGTCGGTGCCGAGGAGCAGCCGGTCGTCGATGGACATCACCTTGCCCAGCTGGATGAGGAACTGGCGGCGCTGGCCGGGATCGAGGTTGCCGATGGTGCCGCCCAGGAACGCGAACAGACGGGTCCCGTCGTGGGGCAGGCGGTCGAGGTGCTGATGGAAGTCGCCGACCACGGCGCTGACGGCCACCCCGGGGTACTCCTCGGACAGGGCGGTCGCCGCCTCCCACAGGGTGGTGTCGCTGACGTCGAGCGGCACGAAGCGTTGGAGGAGGCCGGTCGACTGCATGGCGTCGAGGAGCAGCCGTGACTTGGCGCAGGTGCCGGCGCCGAGTTCCACCAGTGTGTCGGCGCCCGAGCCCCGGGCGATGTCCCCGGCGTGGACGTCGAGGATGGAGCGCTCGGAGCGGGTCGGGTAGTACTCGGGGAGCCGGGTGATCTCGTCGAACAGCCGGCTGCCCCGGTCGTCGTAGAAGTAGACGGGGGGCAGGCACTTCGGGTCGGCCGTGAGCCCGTTGCGCACGTCCCGCTCCATGGACTGGCGCAGGTCGTCACCGGACAGGTGCACGTCGATGGTGGGCGGGATGACGGTGGTCATGGGCTGGGGGTTCCTTCGGCGCGGTGGTCGGTTCGGATGGACGTGCCCCTGCTCAGACGGTGCGGGCCAGCCGCAGGCCGGAGAAGACCCAGCGGGCGGACGGCGGGAAGAAGTTGCGGTAGGTAGTCCGCAGGTGGCCGGGGGGCGTTACACACGACCCGCCCCGGAGGACGTGCTGGTTGACCATGAACTTGCCGTTGTACTCGCCCACCGCCCCCGGTGCCGCCTCGAACCCCGGGTAGGGGCTGTAGGCCGAGGACGTCCACTGCCAGACGTCTCCGAACGGGCCGGTGACCGGGCCCGGGCCGGCCGGGGAGGGATGGAGACGGGACTGGTCGAGGAAGTGGCCCTCGGCCGGGTGCTCGGCGGCGGCCACCTCCCACTCGGCCTCGGTGGGGAGCCGGTACCCGGCCCAACGGGCGAAGGCGTCGGCCTCGTAGTAGCTCACGTGGCACACCGGCTGCCCGGGATTGACGGTGATCGGTCCCCCCAGGGTGAACTCGTGCCACTCGCCGTCGATCCTCGACCAGTACAGCGGACACTCCCAGTGCTCGGCCTGCACGGTGGCCCACCCGTCGGACAGCCACAGCTCGGGACGGTGGTAGCCGCCGTCGTCGATGAAGGCCAGCCACTCACCACAGGTCACCGCCCGTTCGGCCAGGGCGAAGGGAGCCACGAAGGTGGGGTGGCGGGGCCGTTCGTTGTCGAAGCTGAAGCCGTCACCGGTATGGCCGATGTGGTGGACCCCGCCGGCGAACTCGGCCCAGGCCGGAGCACCAGCCGGCGCGGCCGGGACCGGGCAGAGGGTGTCATAGGCGGGGAGGAGGGGGTTGCGGGACAGGACGTGCTTGATGTCCATGAGCAGCAGCTCCTGGTGCTGCTGCTCGTGTTGGATGCCCAGCTCGACCAGGCCGACGGTGGCCTCGTCGGGGGGATCCTCGAGCACCTCGGTCATGGCCTCGTCCACGAAGCGGCGATAGGCGGCGATCTCCTCGATCCCGGGCCGGGACACGAGGCCGCGGTCGTGGCGTGGGTACCGGGCGCCCACGCCCTCGTAGTAGGAGTTGAACAGGTAGCCGTAGGCGGGATGGAACGGACGGTAGGCGGGGAGGGTGGGGCCGAGGAGGAAGGTCTCGAAGAACCAGGTGGTGTGGGCCCGGTGCCACTTGGTCGGGCTCACGTCGGGCATGGACTGGACCGTCTGGTCCTCGGCCGAGAGCGGTGCGGCCAGGGACTCGGTGAGCGCCCGGGTGGCGAAGAACCGGTCCGTGATCGTCCGATCCTCGGTGGTCGTCAGTAGGTCGGTCATCCCCGCTCCTCCCGGTCTGCGTGGGGATCGTCAGAAGGCCGGCCGGTCGTCCCGGTCCGTCCTCGGGAGAGAACTTACCCGGAAGTCCTCCGATTAAGCGCGGCCAGGTGCAACGACCGGTGGCCGTGGCGATGGCGACGGGGACCTGGACTCGATGGCCCGATGCCCCCGTCATCCCTGGTCAGCGCGGCGGCCTCCTCGACAGCCCGGTGCGGTCGCGGCCATGTGGTCAGTACCACGCCATCGAGGCCGCCGAGCGGCGCCCGTCCGATGGTGCCTCCGGTGAGAGGGCGTTCGACGCCGCCACGTCACAGCCGCCGCGGCGTCGGGTCGGGCACCGCCCCGTGCCGCTCGGTAGCTGGCGTCGGACCTGCCGCCGCCTCCGCTCCGGCACGCGGTCGGGTCAGGACGATCTGGACGGACGCCACCACCAAGACGACGGCGGTGACCACCCGCTCGCTCCTCCCGACCTCCTCGAAGACGGCGTAGATCTGGATGCCGATGGCCAGGGCCTGGGCGATGAGGGCCAGGGCGATGGCCCGCATGCCGGTGACCGGCTCGTGCCCGTCGTGGGTGCTCGGTGCCCGTACCCAGGCGGCGTAGGCGATGACCAGGGCCCCGATCGTCCACACCACGTCATAGTTGCCGCCGACCACGACGCCCCGGGCCTGCTGCACCGCGAAGGCGGCGTCGCCGCTGGTCATGGCCAGGATACCGACCCCGATGAGGACCCACATGGCGTCCGGCCGCCAGCCCAGCAGGCCGTAGACGCCGAGGACGGCCCCGATGAGGAGGATGTCGAGGACGGGGTAGGTGAAGTCGACGATGGTGGCCAACCAGCCCTGTGTGGACGCTTCGGCGACCGGCTGGACGACGAGGGCGAATCCGGCCACCAGGACGATCAACATGACGGCGATGCCGTCCATCCAGCGGTGGAGCTCGAACCGCCGGAAGCGCACACGGATCAGCAGCACGAGGCCCGCCACCGTCAGCGGGTACCAGAGGAGCCAGAACACGTCGGCGAAGGTGGGGTAGGGCGGATGGGGCTGGCCGCCGTAGACCAGGCTCCACAGGACGGTACCGACCGACCAGACGGCCATGGCCATACCCAGGGCCAGCCACGCCCGTCGGGCCGTCGGTTCGAACGCGGCGCGGGCCAGCATCAGCGCGGCCGCGGCGACCAGCACGATGTCGTGGAACCAGAGTTGGTAGAGCGAGGACGGTCCGCCGATCCAGCCCAGCTCGCTGGCCGCCTCCAGCGCGGTGAGGACGGCCAGCACGAGCCAGACGGCGAGCAGCCCGGCCGGGGCGTCGATCAGCTCCCCCTCGGCGTCGGTACGACGCCGAGACCTCGATCGGAGGAGGGTGCCTGGAGTCCGTTGCATGGCTGGGGTGCTCGCGGTCGGCCGACGGTGGAAGGGCGGGGTCGGTGCCATCCAAGCAGGAGGTACGGCCCATGGGAAAGTCGATCCCGGTGCGCCGGATGGTTCGGGCGACGACCGACGGCGCCGGCCTCCTGAAGGTCGGAACGGCCAGCAGAACCCACAGGGCTCGGAGCCGGCGGTGGGAATCGAACCCACGACCTGACGATTACAAGTCGTCTGCGCTACCAACTGCGCCACACCGGCCGGTGCCGGGGCCTACCCGGTGCCGCCGCCATTCTACGGTCCTTCCGACCGGTCCCGAGAGGATCGGCACGCCTCGGCCGTGGTCAGGGCGGCCCGGGATCGGAAACGCTTGCTTCCGAACCCCCTGGTTGGCAGGCTGGCACGTAGTGGCCCAGCCTCCCGACCGACCTGCACGGCCCGACCCGGCCCCCGGTGGCGGCGGCTCCGGTGGGACCGCGGTGAAGGCGGCCATCGTGGTGGTGGCCTTCGTGGTGACCACGGTGCTGGTCCTGGGGGTCATCCACCCGACCACCTCGACGTCGGGCACCGGTGCCCTCTCCTCGGTGTCCACCACCACCAGACCGACGGTTCCCACCACGACGACCACCACCGCGCCCCCCAACGTCCCGGTGCTGGCGGCCAACGCCTCGGGAGTGCCCGGCGCCGCCGGGTCGGTCACCACCCAGCTCCAGACGTCCGGTTGGGACATGCTGCCCCCGGTCAACGCCCCCGCCCGGGTGACGGTCACCAACGTGTACTACGTGGCCGGCCAGAAGGCCGCCGCGCAGTCGGTGGCCAAGGCCCTGATCCTGCCGCCCACCTCGGTGGTCCCGTACACCACCTCGGCGCCGGTCAGCTCGATCGGCACGGCCGAGGTGCTGATCGTGGTGGGACCCGACCTGGCCAACCGAACCAGCACCAGCACGACCTCGTCCACCGTCAACTGATCCTCGGCCGATGCCCGCACCCAGGAGCGCCGGGGATGCGCCGTCACCGGCCGTCCGGGCCGCGCTGGCGCCACTGCTGTCCGACCCGGGATCGACGGCCGTCCTCACCGACTTCGACGGGACCCTGTCCCCCATCGTGACCGACCCTTACGAGGCCCGGCCCCTCGACGGTGCCGCCGAGGTCATGGCCAGGCTGGCCCAGCGGTTCGCCGAGGTGGCGGTGGTCTCGGGCCGGTCCGTGTCGTACCTCGAGGAGCACCTGGCGCCGGCGGAGCCCGCCGACCCGGGACACCGGGTCCGGTTCGTCGGCCTCTACGGCCTCGAGCAGTCATGGGGTGACGGTCTGATCACCGTCGAGCCGGCGGCCCAGCCGTGGAGGGAGGTCGTCGACGCTGCCGTGGCCGGACTGCGACGGGGCGTTCCCGTAGGGGTCCTGGTCGAGCCCAAGGGGTTGGCGGTGACCGTCCACTGGCGGCGGGCGCCCGAGGCCGCCGGCCGGGTGGCCGAGGCCGTCGCCGCCGAGGTGGCGCGCTCGGGTCTGCGGGCCCATCCGGGTCGCATGTCCGTCGAGCTCCGGCCGCCGCTGGACGTGGACAAGGGTTCGGTGATCCGGGGTCTGACCGCCTCGTGCTCGGCGGCGGGCTACTTCGGCGACGATCTGGGCGACCTGCCGGCCTACGCCGAGCTGGCCCGCCAGGCCCGGGACCGGGGGATGCGCACGGTCTCGGTGGCGGTGGTCGACGACGAAAGCGACCCTCGGGTGGCGGCGGCCGCCGATCTCACGCTGTCCGGCCCCCGGCAGGCGCTCGACGCCCTGGCCTGGCTGGCCCAGGTCCGTCCTGCGGGGTCCGGAGGTTGACCGGACCGGTGTTCCCGACCGGTCATGGCCGGTGCTGCGGTCAGCGGGCCACGTCGAGCTGGCACTGGAGCCAGTCGGAGGGGTGTCGGGACCGGATGATCTGACGGAGCTGGTGGGCGCGGGCCGCCCGCCGCGGCGCGTCGAGATCGAGGGCCTCGGCCATCACTGCGGCGGTGCCGGACACGTCGAACGGATTGACCTCCAGTACGGCGGGGGACAATTCGTCGAAGGCGCCGGCCTCTCGGGACAGGGCCAGCACGCCGTCACGGGTGTTGATGAGCGGGCCCTCCTTGGCCACCAGGTTGAGGCCGTCCCGCACCGGATTGACCAGCAGCACGTCGTAGCGGGTGAGCGCGGCCAACGATCGCGGGTAGTCGTCGTCCACCTCCAGCACGATGGGGGTCCAACCCGGGGTGCCCCACTGGTGGTTGATCCGCTCCACCGTGGACTCGACCTCGTTCTGGTAGGCCAGGTACTCGGGGAGCCCCTGCCGGGTGGGGTAGGCCAGCGCCACGAAGACCACCCGTTCGCGCCGGTGCGGTTGCTGCTCCAACAGCTCGTCGAAGGCCCAGAACCCCCGGAGGAGGTTCTTCGACAGTTCCATCCGGTCCACCCGGACCATCACCTGGCGGTCCGGGTCGCCGATCTTCTCCTCGATCCGGGCCAGGGCCCGCCCGACGGCCGGCTCGGCGGCCACCGCCTGCAGCCGGGCCGGATCGGTGGAGAGCGGTGAGACGAAGGTGGGGATGTCCCGGCCGGCCGGACCGACGAGGGCCTGGTTGGCCCGGTAGGAGGACGCCCACCGCTCGGTGTGGAACCCGCAGGCTCCGAAGGCGGCCAGTGAGGCCAGCAGCTCGTGGCCCACCGCGGTGGGGAGCATGCGGAGCACGGACGGATCGGCGAACGGGGTGTGGGTGAAGTGGGTGGTCCGCAGGTCGGGGCGCAGCCGGGCCAGGTCGGTGCCCATCAGGGCCAGGTGGTAGTCCTGGACCAGGACCCGTCCTCCCTCCGGCGCCACCTTGGCCACCCGCTGGGCGAACAGCTGGTTGAGCTCGCGGTAGGCGTCCCAGGCTTCCTGCCACCGCTGATCGGGGCGGGGCCGGCGGGCGGCGTCGAAGAGATGGTGGTGGCAGAACCACAGCATGGCGTTGGACACCACGTTGTAGGCCAGGTTGTAGATCTCGGGCTCCGGTTCGACCAGCTCGATGTGGACGCCGCCGTCGGACATCATCCCGGCGGCGGCGGCCGCCCGGTCGGCCTCGCCCAGGGCCGAGGCCACCCAGGTGGCGTCCGAGCCGACCACCAGGGGACGCATGGACCCGGCCAGTCCACCGGCCGACGTCCCGGCCACCGGGTGCCCTTCCTCGAAGTGGAAGGCCAGGGGACCCCGGTTGGACACCAGGACGGTGTCGGACAGCGAGCCGTCGCCCCAGCGGGGGGTGCGCTCCTCGGCCATGCAGGGACGCTACCCGGTAGGGAGGAGGAACCGAGCAGCCGGAAGGGGCTTGACAAGTTAGTGAGTGACCAATCACAATGTAGTCATGATGGTTCCGAGCCGACAGACTGCAGGCGAGCGCCGGACGGCCGTGCTGGCCGCCGCCATCACCGAGTTCGCCCGATCGGGCTATGCCGGGACCTCCACCGAGGCCATCGCCACCCGGGCCGGGATCTCCCAGCCGTACCTGTTCCGCCTGTTCGGGACCAAGAAGGACCTGTTCGTGGCCACGTACGACCTGGTCGGGTACCGGATCATCAACGAGCTGACCCATGCGAGCGAGGGTCTCGAGGGCGAGGACGCCAAGACGGCCATGGGCGAGGCCTACCTCGAGCTCATGCAGGATCCCGAGATCCTCCAGGTCCAACTGCACGGCTTCGCCGCCGCGCCGGCCGACCCCGACATCGCCCGGAGCTGCCGTCGCACCTTCGAGGTGCTGGCCGATGTGTTCTACGACCGGACCCACGGCACCGAGGACGAGCTCCGCGAGTTCTTCGCCATGGGCATGCTGATCAACGTCATGTCGGCCATCGACCTGCTCTCCGTCTCCGAGAGCTGGGCCCAGACCCTCTGTCAACTGCCCGAGAAAGCCGAAGCCATCAGATCCGCCAGCCAGGCCCTGGCCGAGCACCGTAAGGCCGACCAGGCCGAGAACCAGGAGGTTCCAGCATGAACCAGCCCCTCACCATCCCTCTTTTTTTGCCCCGCAAAGCTAGTGACTACTCACAAGTAAGACCAGGTCGGACGGTGGCGTCCAGGCGCTGGGCCGGCCTCCGGCGGTCGTCCCCCGCCCGGGGCGACGTCGCCACCGAGCACCCCGCAGAGGTCCTGTCCAACCCGACCCCGAGCGCAGCGGCGGACCACCCGGTCGTCGCCCTCGACGACCAACCGACGAGGCCGGTCGCCGGCGGCGACGGCCACCGGGCCCGGTCCCGGGCCGTGTGGGCCGTGGTCATCACCGGCATGGCCCTGTTCATGGCGTCGCTGGACAACCTGGTGGTGTCGACCGCCCTGCCCGTCATCCGCCAGCACCTCCACGCCGGTCTGTCCGGCCTGGAATGGACGGTCAACGCCTACACCCTCACCTTCGCCGTCCTGTTGATCTCGGCGGCGGCCATGGGGGAGCGCTTCGGACGTCGGCGCATCTTCGTGCTCGGTATCGCGGTGTTCACCGCCGCCTCGGCGGTGGCCGCCCTGGCCCCGAGCATCGAGGTGCTGGTCATGGCCCGGGCGGTCCAGGGAGCCGGCGGGGCCATGATCATGCCCCTGTCCCTGACCCTGCTGAGTGCCGCCGTCCCCCCCGAGCGCCGCAACGTCGCCCTCGGGATCTGGGGTGCCATCGGCGGTGCGGCCGTGGCCCTCGGGCCCCTGGTCGGCGGGGCGGTGACCAGCGGGTGGTCGTGGCAGTACATCTTCTGGCTCAACGTGCCGGTCGGCCTGGTCCTGATCCCCCTGGCCTGGTGGAAGCTGTCCGAGTCACGTGGGGCCCGGGCCCGTCTCGACCTGGTGGGTGTGGTGATGGTCAGCATCGGCCTGCTCGGCGTGGTGCTCGGCCTGGTCGAGGGCAACAGCCACGGATGGACCAGCGCCACCGTGCTGACGTCCTTCGTGGTGGGCGTCTCCGCCCTGGTCGGCTTCGGCGCCTGGGAGCTGCGGTCCGACCACCCCATGCTGGACATCCGCCTGTTCCGCGACCGCGGCTTCGCCTCGGTCAACGTCACGGCCCTGCTGTTCAGCTTCGGGATGTTCGGGGCCATCTTCTTCCTGGTCCAGTTCCTTCAGGTGGTCCAGGGGCTGTCCCCGCTGGCGGCCGGAGTGCGGATCCTGCCCTGGACGGCTATGCCCATGCTGCTGGCCCCGGTGGTGGGCCAGCTGGCCGAGCGGTGGGGGGGCAAGCCCCTGGTGGTCACCGGACTGAGCCTGCAGGCCGTCGGGCTGGCCTGGCTGGCCTCGGTGACCACGGTGACAACCCCCTACGCCGATCTGGTCGCCCCCTTCGTGGTGTGCGGGATCGGCATGACCCTGTTCTTCGTGCCCCTGGCCTCGCTGGTCCTCGGGGCGGTGCCCCGTTCCCTCGAGGGCGTGGCCTCGGGGGCCAACGCCGCCTTCCGTGAACTCGGTGGTGTGCTGGGCATCGCCGTTCTGGGGGCCATCTTCAGCTCCCACGGCGGCTACGCCTCGGGCCAGGACTACGTCAACGGGATGACCGTGGCCGTCTACGCCGGCGCCGCCGTGGTGGCCGTCGGGGCCATCACCGCCCTGCTGGTCCCCAGCCGTCGCACGGGACGCTCCGAGGTGAACCTGGTGGCCCCCGAGGTGCTTCCCGATCTGACCGGTGGATCGGTGGCCGGGCCGGCCGGAGGCGAGTGGGTCGAGGCCGGCCCGGCTCGGCCGGCGTACGAGTCCACGTCGGCCTCGGCCTGAGCGGCGCGGGTGCCGCCGGAGCTCCGTCCCCGCCGATCCCTCAGTCGGGGGTGATCAGGCGGGCCCGGGCGAGCGCCGCGGCCAGGATGTCGGTGGCCTGGGGCCGGAGCTCGGCCAGGGGCCGGTTCCGGTGGACCCGTACCCCGAGGTCGACCTGGGCGATCGAGGCCACGCCGTAGAGCGAGGCCACATCGATCAGGAGGGCCAACTCGACGGCGTACCCGTCGGCCAGCCCGCACTTCTCGAGGACCCATCGGGGGGCGGCGGTCTCGCCGGCCAGCGGCTGCTCGATGGAGGCCAGGTGGGGGAAGAGGAGGTCGATGACCGGTCGGGCCATGAGCTCGGTGACCCGACCGCCCCCGTCGGGTGCGCCGTGCAGGGGCCGCTGGTAGTACCCCTTCACCAGGGTCACCGAGTCGTCCATCAGCAACGGCTCGAGCAGGCCGCTCACGAAGTGGGGCCCGAAGTTGGTGACGTCGGCATCCACGAAGACGATGAGGTCGGTGTCGGTGGCCATGAGGGCGGACCGCATGGCCTGTCCCTTGCCCCCGGTCCGGGCCGCCGACCCGATGACCCGGGCGCCGGCCCCCCGGGCCCGCTCGGCCGTCCCGTCGTCGGAACCGTCGTCCACCACCACCACCTCGTCGACCAGCGGCGGCCCGCCGGTGCGATCGGTGAGGGCGGTCACGATGGTGTGCACGATGGAGCCCACGGTGGCCGCCTCGTTGCGGGCGGGGATGCCCACGGCCACGGTGCGTTCCCCTTTGGCCTCGGCCAGTGACCACGCATCGGCCGTCGGCGCCGCGGCGCAGCCGCCGTCCTCGCCGGATGTGGTCGCGATCGACATGGTGCCATCATCGCTCACCGGACGGGGGGCGCGGATGCGGAGCGGTGCTGGCGCCTGCTGCGGTTGGTGGTCCCGCATTGACGGACGGCCGGGATTCGGCAAAACTAGGGGCCATCATCCAGAGCGGCTGAGGGACCGGGCCCAGCGACGCCGCGGCAACCAGAGCGAGACCCCGAGCTGCCCCCAGCAGCCGGACCTCGTACCAGGTGCCAATGCCCGAGCGATGAGGAGATTGCTGTGGACTTCGTTTCTGGGCTGCGATGCCGTGAATGTGGGCGTGCCTACCCTGCGGAAGCGCTCCATGTGTGCGACTACTGCTTCGGGCCGCTCGAGGTGACCTACGACTACGAGGCCGTGGCCGCCACCATGACCAGGGAGCGGGTGGCGGCGGGCCCCCGGTCCATCTGGCGCTACGCCGACCTGCTACCGGTCTACGACCCCACTCCGGTGGACCTGGGGGCGGGGTTCACCCCGCTGGTCCGGGCCGACCGGCTGGCCGCCGAGCTGGGGCTCGGCGAACTGTGGATCAAGGACGACACGGCCAACCCCACCGGTTCGTTCAAGGACCGGGTGGTATCGGTGGCCCTGACCAAGGCCCGGCAGCTGGGCTTCAAGATCGCCGCCTGCGCCTCGACGGGCAACCTGGCCAACTCGGTGGCCGCCCACGCGGCGCGGGCCGGCATGGAGTCGGTGGTGCTGATCCCGCACGACCTCGAGGCGGCCAAGATCACCATGACTTCGGTCTACGGCGGCCGGGTCATCGCCGTCGAGGGCAGCTACGACGACGTCAACCGTCTCTGCGCCGAGCTGACCAGCGAGCAGCCGACGTGGGCGTTCGTCAACGTCAATGTACGCACGTACTACGCCGAGGGGTCGAAGACGCTGGCCTTCGAGGTGGCCGAGCAGCTGGGGTGGCAGGCCCCCGACCACGTGGTGGTGCCCATCGGCTCGGGGAGCCAGCTGACCAAGGTGGCCAAGGGTTTCGAGGAGCTGTGGATGGTGGGACTGCTCGACGAGGAGCCCCACGTGCGGGTCTCGGGGGCCCAGGCCGCGGGCTGTTCGCCGGTGGCCACGGCGTTCGCCGAGGGGACCGACGCCATCCGGCCCGTGAAGCCGGACACCATCGCCAAGTCCCTGGCCATCGGGAACCCGGCCGACGGTTGGTACGCCCTGGACGCCATCCGGTCCTCCGGTGGGGCGTGCGCCTCGGTGACCGACGACGAGGTCCTGGAGGGCATCAAGCTGCTGGCCCGGACCGAGGGGATCTTCGCCGAGACCGCCGGAGGGGTGACCATCGCCACGCTGGCCAAGTTGGCCGCCCAGGGAGTGGTGCGGCCCGACGAACGGGTGGTGGCCCTGGTCACCGGGCACGGCCTCAAGACGGTCGAGGCCCTGTCCGGCTCGGTCGGACCCACCGCCGCCATCGCTCCCACGCTCGAGGCCTTCGATGAGGCCATGAGCAACTACGACGAACCGGCCGTCCCCGTGGTCGCAAGGAGGCCCCGATGAGCATCAAGGTCCGTATCCCCACCCAGCTGCGCACCCTGACCGGCGGTGCCGGTGAGGTCGCCGTCGAGGGTTCGACCGTGGGTGAGGCCCTGAAGGCCCTCGACGCCGCCCACGCCGGCTTCGCCGAGCGTATCTTCGACGAGCAGGGCGGCCTCCGGCGGTTCGTGAACGTCTTCCTGGCCGACGAGGACGTCAGGTTCCTGGACGGCCTCGGCACGCCGGTGGCCGACGGGCAGACCCTGTCGATCGTGCCGGCCGTCGCCGGCGGCTGAGACCGACCCGCAGCCCGGCCCCCACTACGATGCTCTGCGTGTCGACAGAGCGGGTGGACGAGGCCATTGCGGCCATCCGGGCCTCGGGGAGCAGGGTCACCGTCGACCGTCGCGCGGTCATCGAGGCGCTGGATCGGAGCGGTGACCACCTGACGGCCGAGCAGTTGGCCGACGCCGTGTGGGTCCACTATCCCGACATCAACCTGGCCACCATCTACCGGACCCTCGAACTGCTCGAGCGACTCGAGATCGCCTTCCACGTCCACCTGGGCCACGGGCCGTCCCGCTGGCACCTGGCCGATGACGTCCATCACCACCTCGTGTGCGAGATCTGCAACCGAGTGGTGGAGATCCCCGACGCCACCTTCGACCCTCTTCGGAAGCGGCTCCTCGCCGACACCGGGTTCGTCATCGATCCCCACCACTTCTCACTGAGCGGCGTGTGCGCCGAGTGCGCGGCGGCTACCTCGGAGTAGGGACCTTATTGCGAATAGGTCGCAACTAACGTAGTCTCGCAAATGATGCGTGACCGCCAGCCACGAGGAGTCGATCCATGATCGGGGCTCCGGGTCGGGCGCGTCGGATCCAGAACTCCCTCGACCCGTCCGAGTGGCGGCGGGTGGCCGGCATGGCGGCCGTGGTGATCGGGCTCACCGTGCTCGGGTTCGCCATGCTGGTGGCGGCGGTTCCTCACCACTACCACGTCAACCGCACCGAGCTCTTCGGCTTCGGGACCGGCATCCTGGCGTACACCCTGGGCATGCGGCACGCCTTCGACGCCGACCACATCTCGGCCATCGACAACACCACCCGCAAGCTGATGGCCGAGGGCAAACGACCCCTGAGCGTGGGTTTCTGGTTCTCGCTGGGCCATTCGTCGGTGGTGTTCGCCCTGGCCGTGGTGCTCAACTTCGGCATCCGGTACCTCGACGGCCAGGTGAAGAACGACAGCTCGGGGCTGCACCACTGGACCACCCTCATCGGCACCTCGGTGTCCGGCACCTTCCTCTACCTGATCGCCATCTTGAACATCGTCATCCTGGTCTCGATCACCAAGGTGTTCTTCAGCATCCGCCGCGGCGTCTACGACGAGGACGCCCTCGAACTCCAGCTCAACCAGCGGGGTCTGATGAACCGGTTCTTCGGCTCGATGGCGCGTCGGATCGACACCCCGTGGAAGATGTACCCGATCGGGGTTCTGTTCGGGCTGGGGTTCGACACGGCGACCGAGGTGGCCCTGCTGGTCCTCTCGGGGACGGCGGTGGCCAGCGGGCTACCGTTCTGGGCCGTCCTCTCGCTCCCGATCCTGTTTGCCGCCGGGATGAGCCTGTTCGACACCCTGGATGGCTGCTTCATGAACTTCGCCTACGGATGGGCCTTCTCGCGACCGATCCGCAAGGTCTATTACAACATCGTCATCACGACGCTGTCCGTGGGCATCGCCCTGTTCATCGGGTCCATCGAGCTGTTCGGACTGCTGGGCCAGGAGCTGCACCTCCGGGGTGAGGCGTGGGCCTGGCTGGGCGACTTCGACATCAACCAGGCCGGCTTCATCATCGTGGGCGTGTTCGTCGTGGTCTGGGCCATTGCCCTGGCCGTCTGGCGGTTCGGTCGGGTGGAGGGCCGCTGGGAGGCGGCGGCCGAGCGGTCACGCCGGCGTGACGCGCTCGAGCAGGCGCTCACCTCCGGGCTGGACGAGCTCGAGGAGCTGGGTCAGCGGGAGCCCGAGCCGGTCTGACCGGCGCTCAGGTCCCGAGGCCTCGAAGGAGGAAGTCGCAGATCTGGCCGGCCGCCCCCGAGGCCTCGGGCGGCAGCGGCTCGGCGGCCCGTACCGACATGGCGCCGTAGATCTGCTGACCGATCAGCCTGACGGCCTGATCCGGATCCATCTGGCGAAAGATGCCCGACGCCACCCCGTCGACATACAGGTCGGTGAGCAGCCGGGCGATGTTGAGGCCGATGAGCGCCAGCTCTGTGCCCACGGCCTCGCCCCCCTGGCTGACCGTTCCCTGAGTCAGCAGGGCCAGCCGGAAGAACGCCGGGTTGTCGTCGATCCGCACCAGCATGGCCTCGACCAGCCGCTGGAGCCGGTGCGCGGGCTCAGCGTCGAGCTCCCAGGTCCCGGCGATGTCCTCGAGGAGCTGGTCGTGCATCCCTTTCAGGCACGCCCGCAGCAGTTCGTCGCGGTTGGCGAAGTAGACGTACACGGTGGAGCGGGCCACGCCGGCCTCGGCCGCGATCTCGTCCATGGAGACGTCGGTCGTGCCCCGCTCGCCGAACAGCCGCCTGGCCACCTCGATGACCTGGTCGCGACGGAAATCCCGGATGACCTCCTTGAGATTGCCGGCCGGCCGGCGATCGGCGGTCAAGACGAGACGCGGGCGGCCGATGGGAAGGCCACCGGTATGTGCTTCACGCCGCTGATGAACGCCGACTGCAGCCGTTCCACCTCGCCGTCGAGCGTGATGTCGGGCATGCGGTCGAGCAGGTGCTCGAACATCACCCGGATCTCCATGCGGGCCAGGTTGGCCCCCAGGCAGAAGTGGGGGCCCCCGGCCCCGAAGGCCATGTGGGGATTGGGGTCACGGGTGATGTCGAAGGCCTGGGGGTTCTCGAAGACACGCTCGTCCCGGTTGGCCGAGACGTGGAAGAACACCACTTTGGTGTCCTCCTCGATGTGCTGGTCGCCGAGATCGAAGGCGCTGGTCGTCTGGCGCCGGAAGTTCATCACCGGGCTGACGTAGCGCAGCATCTCCTCGGTGGCCGACGGGAGCAGGGAACGATCCTTGCGGAGCATCTCCCACTGGTCGGGATGGTCGAAGAAGGCGGCCATGCCCCCGGAGATGAGGTTCCGGGTGGTCTCGTTGCCGGCCACGGTGAGAAGGAGGAAGAACAGTTCGAGCTCGACCGAGTTGAGCTTCTCGCCCTCCACGTCGACCTCGGTGAGCACGCTCATCAGGTCCTCGTGGGGGTCGATCCGCTTGGTCTCGAACAGGGCCGAGGCGTAGGCATAGAGCTCCATGGCCGCCTGCTGGGGAACCGACTCGTCGGTCTGGTACTCGGGGTCATCGCTGCCGATCATCCGGTTGGACCAGTTGAACATCCGGTGGCGGTCCTCGTTGGGCACACCCAGCAGCTCGGCGATGACCACGAGGGGCAGCTCGGCGGCGATGTCGGTGACGAAGTCGGCGCTGCCCTTCTCGATGACCGAATCGATGATCTCGTCGGCGGCGGCGTTGATCCGGTCGTGGAGCTGGTTGACCATCCGCGGGGTGAAGCCCTTGTTGACCAGTCGCCGGTAGCGGGTATGCAGCGGGGGGTCCATGTTGAGCATGAGCATCTGCTGCTGGGCCAGATCGTCCGGGGCGAGGTCCCAGAGGAACGTGGCCTGCTTGGACGAGGAGAAGTGCTCGTAGTCGCGGTTGACCGTCGTGGCCTCGGCATGGGTCGTCACCGCCCAGAAGCCAGGGCCGCTCTCCTCTTCCTGCCACCACACCGGGGCGTGCTTGCGCAGGTAGGCGAACCACTCGTGGGGAACGCGCTCGGTGAAGGCCTTGGAGTCCAGCAGGTTGATGTCGTCGAAGCTGATCCTGCTGATGTCGATCTCGTCCTGGGGCATGTCGGATGCTCTTTCCGTTCAATCGGACAGTGTGTCCGACACGCTGGATAGTAAGTCCGAATCGACGGTTCGTCAATGCAGTGGCGGGGGCGAGGGTGGCCGGTGCTCA
Organism: uncultured Acidimicrobiaceae bacterium; assembly: GCA_963812525.1. Lineage (GTDB taxonomy): Bacteria > Actinomycetota > Acidimicrobiia > Acidimicrobiales > RAAP-2 > Bog-756. Next base: position 704,362 of record CAWEVL010000010.1, on the reverse strand, counting down.
GGACCGCCCGGTGGTGACCAGGGCCGCCAGGTGGTCGGGGAGGGGGAGCAAGCCCGGGTGGAACACGGCGGCCAACGCCTCGACCCCGTCCACCAGACGGGGCCCGGGTCTCACGAAGGCGGCGTCGGCGTCCACGGCCCACACCGGGATCGCTTCGGGCAGGCGTCCCGAGGCGACCAGCTCCCCGGCCAGGGCCTCCGCCCCCCGGAGTCGGAAGCCACACGGTGCCACCACGATCAGGTCGGCCGCTGCCTCCGCCACGTCGTCCCAGCTCACCTGCGCCGACCGGGTCCCCGATCGTCCCAATACCGAGCGGCCCCCGGCGGCCGTCACCATGTCGGGCACCCAGTGGCCCGAGGAGAAGGGTGGGTCGGTCCACTCCACCACGGCCACCCGGGGCCGGGGCCGATCAGCCACGGCACCGGCCACCGCACCGAGCCGGCGACGGAGGTCGGCCACCAACCGGTCTGCCGCCCGCTGGCGGTCGGTGGCCCGTCCCACCGCCCCGATGGACTCCAGTACCTGGTCAAGGGTCATGGGATCGAGGGTCAGCACCTCGGCTCGACAGCCCAGGTGGGCCAGGGCCACGTCGACCTCGGTGCTGTCTACGGCGCAGACGGCGCACAGGTCCTGGGTCACCACCAGATCGGGGTCGAGCTCGCCCAGGGCGCCCTCGTCGAGGGTGTAGAGGTCCTCGCCGGCCGCCAATCTGGCCCTCACCTCGGTGTCGATCTGGGCCGGGGTGAGTCCGGCGGGGAGCTCGGTGGTGGAGACGATCGTCCGGAGCCGGGCCTCCTCGGGATAGTCGCACTCGAAGGTCACGCCGCGAACCTGGTCACCGGCGCCGATGGCGAACAGGATCTCGGTGGCCGAGGGGAGCAGGGAGACGATGCGCACCGTCCGACGGTAGCAACGGGACACGGCGGCGACGGGGCCAGGCACCCGTTCGCCGAGGGGTCAGGCGTCGGTCACGCCGTCCAGTCGATCTCGCCGTCCATGATCACCCTGGGTTCCTCGGTGAGCACGAACTCGAGGTGGTCGGTGTCGAGGAATTTGGGCAGGTCCTCGAACATGGCCGGGGAGTCGACATCGCTCATGTGGGCGTAGTAGTCGTCCATGGAGGCGAACCACTGCACGGTGACCCCGTCGTATCCCGACCGGTCGTCGTCGCTCCGGTAGTCGGTGAGGGCCCGGGGGTTCTGCTCGTAGCGGATCACGTGGCTGCCGCACTGGCTGGAGGCAATGAGGGGGCCGTGGTTGTTCTTCCAGTAGTCCTGGAACTCGGCCGGGGTCATCCCCTCCCTGCGCTTGAGCAGACATGTGAGCTTGATCATCGGTGGGTCCCTCCTGGGGTGTGGCCCGGACACGGCGACGGGCCAATGAAGAGGCTGCCTCCGGTGACGGCCGGTTGGCAAACCACACCACGGTGCCCCGCGCCGGTCACCGGGCCAGGCGGGCACAGAACAGGTCAGTGATGTAGGGCATGGCGATGGGCCGGGGGAGCGTGGCGCCGAACGCCTCCACCTGGTCGAGGAGGGCCCACCGCTCCCGATCCGGGAGCACCTGCACGTAGCTCCGGGAGGCCACCTGCTCGACGAACGCGGCCAGGTCCAGTTCCTGGACGAACGGGAATTTGGTGCGCCGCACCGGGCCGAACCGCCCGCTCCGGTCGATGACCACTCCGAAGTCCATGCCCACCGGATAGGGGGCGCAGACATCCCATTTGGAGATGCCCACCAGCTCGTTGACCATGGGGTCGGACTCGTCGCGCTCGTTCCAGACCAGGGCCAGCCACCCACCCGGTCGGAGGACCCGATCGATCTCGGCCAGGGCCACCTCGGGGTCGAACCAGTGGAACGCCTGGGCCACCACCACGGCGTCCACCGTTCCGCCACCCAGTGGGATCCGTTCGGCGGTAGCGCCGACCATGGGCACCCCGGGCACGACCCGGGCGAACACCTCGCGCATGGTGGGGGACGGCTCGGCCCCCACGCACTGCACCCCTCGCGCCTGCAGCTGCCGGGTCAGTTTGCCGGTCCCGGCCGCCAGGTCCAGCACCCGGCTGCCACCGGTGAGGCCGGCGGTGGCGGCCAGCAGGCCCACGGCCTCGTCGGGATAGGTGGGGCGGGCCCGTTCGTAGACGTCCGACCCGCTCTCGAACCCCGTTCGTCCGAGCTGGGCCCGGATGGCGGCGTCGCGCTGGGGGTCGTCGGGCACCGGGCCACACTATGCACCCGGGGGATCCCCCTTGGCCGGGTGGGACGGCCATCAGTTAGCGTCGCGGGCGTGACCCCAGGCAGCCCGGGCCCTGATCGAGGACGAGCGTCGGACGACCTGCCCCTGATGGTCATCGGTCCGGACGCAGCCACGCCGCGGCATCCCTCCCTCCCCGCCCGGTCGCCCTCCCCGCGCTACCGACGGTGGACCCATGCCGCCATCCATGCCTGCTGGAACTGGATGGCCCGCCACGGGGCCACCGGCCCCGACGACCGGCTGGCCCACCGGTTCGGAGCCTTCGGTTCGGGGAGCTGCCTGGCCTTCCCGACCGGTGCAGTCTTCGGCGAGCGGTGGATCCACCTCGGCCAGGACACCCTGGTCGGCCCCCACGTGAGCATCTCGGCCGGGATGGTGCCGGGACAGACGATGGTCACCGACCCGGTGGTACGCATCGGGGATCGCTGCATGATCGGACGCGGCAGCCACATCGTCGGCCACTTCGAGATCGACATCGGCGACGACGTCCACACCGGTCCCTACGTCTACATCACCGACCAGAACCACGGCTACGAGAACCCCGACGAAGCGGTCCACGTCCAGTGGCCGAGCGACGACCCGGTCCGCATCGGCACCGGCAGCTGGCTGGGCACCGGGGTGGTGGTCCTCCCGGGAAGCCGCCTGGGTCGGAACGTGGTGGTGGGTGCGGGCGCCATCGTGCGGGGTACATTTCCCGACCACTGCGTGATCGCCGGGGTGCCGGCCCGGATCGTCCGCCGCTACGTCCCCGGATCGGGCTGGATCGACGGACCACCGGGGCCGGGGTCGGCCCCCACGGCCAGTCCTTCCACTGCCGCCTCCGGGTTCGGGTCGGGATCGGCCGGGAGGACGGTCCCGACCGGCGCGGCGACGGATTCGGCCGTCCGCGGGGTGGCGTCTGATTCCGGAACCGGCACCGGGCCCCCGGAGGCGGTGGCGTCGACCGCCCCGGGCCGGCCCAGGCCGTAGCGCCGGACCACCTCGGCCGCCTCCTCCCTCCCCTGGGCGATGAGGGCCTCCGTCGTGGAGAAATCGTCGAAGTCCCGGGTCGCCGACTCGCTCCCGGTGCAGACGATGACCTCCACCCCGGGGGGCAGCTGGGCCATGTCCCGGGCGAAGCGGGCGTGGATGGAGATCATCAGGGCGTTGAACATGGCCTCGACCGGCCGCTTGGGCGACGCCGGCGTGTAGACGGGCGGGGCGCAGAGCAACACCACGATCCGGGTGGCGCCGGCGTCGATGGCCCGGCGGATGGGCACATTGTTGACCACACCCCCGTCGATGTAGCGCTCCCCGTCGATCTCCACCGGAGGGAAGATGGCGGGGACGGCCGAGGAGGCCAGCACCGCCTGGGCCGCGGGACCGTAGGTGAACCAGCGCTCGCCCCCATCGGTGAGCGAGGTGGCCACCACCTCGACGGGGATCACCGCGTCCTCCAGTCGTTCGAAGCCGATCCCGTCCTCGATGACCTTCCGGAGTCCGGAGTTCACGAAGACCGAGTCCCGCTGCTGGAAGTAGAGCCAGGGGCCGTGCAGCCGACCCTGGGGGTAGACCGACTCACGGGTGAGGCCCCGCCAGATCTCGGTCATGCGCTCGACGCCCCGGCGCGTGGGGTCCCCGGCGAAGGCGGTGCCGTTCACCGCGCCCACCGACGCGCCGTAGATCCGGTCGGGGACGAAGCCGTGCTCGGTGAGGACCTGGAGCATCCCGATCTGGAGCGCCCCCCTCGTGCCTCCGCCGGCCAGGACCAACGCCGTCCGGGGACCCGGCTCCTCGAGTTCGTCCCCGTCCTCCTGATCGGCCAGCCATGCGGTCCGGGAGGCGGCCGCACGCTGGAGCGTGAACCGGATGACCAGGACCAACAGCACCACGGTGACCACGACGAAGATGGTGAACACGACGGCGAACCAGGTGTCGGCGGCCACGGGCATCATCGGGGACGAGGCTACCGGTGCCCTGGCCCGATACCGCTGTCACACCCGTCAGGCACCCTTCAGGCCATGGTCGTACTGGACATCGAGCGCCCGAGGGGGGCGTCAGGGGCTCACGCGGCTCCCGCTCGGTTGCCGGGAGCCGGTACGGCGGCCCCGGCGGCCCCGGTCGACCGTCGGTCCGGCCCCCTGACCTGCTGGGAGCCCCTGTCGGGCGACGCCCTGCTCCAACGCCTGCGGGTCACCGGCCGGCCCCGGCCCCGGGCCCATCCCGACCTGGTCCAGAGCCTGCGCACCGGGCTCGAGTCGGAGTTGCAGGGCGACGGGACCGGTCGCCCGGCCCTGCTGGTGACCAAGGGCCGGCTCCACCGGGTCCTGGCCTGCCAGGCCCACGCCACGGCCACCCGATACGGCGAGCGGCCCTTGTCGGTCGCCATCGCCTGTGGGGCCCTCGTCGACGCGCTCTTCCGCCAGCTGGTGACCGTGGGGTCCCTCGGGGACCCGATGACCGACGGTCTGGCCGCGCTGGCCGTGGACGACCGCCAGGCCGACCTGTGGTCGTGGATCGAGCGCCTGGCCGGCCCGGAGCGGGACGAGCTCAGGGCCGAGGTGGAGCGGCAGGCCGACGGGCTCCGCCGGCGCTGGCCGGGGCTGGATCCGGCCTGGCTGCCCCGCACCCGGGAGGCCCTGCGGGTCCGACTGGCCGGCGGGACCGTCGACCTGTCGGCCCGCGTGGACCTGGCCATCGGCCGTCCTGCCCGTGACGAGGCCTCGGTGGCCCTCGTCGAGGTGAAGTCGGGATCCCGGCGTGTCGAACACCGCACGGACCTCCATTTCTACGCCCTGCTGGAGGCGTTCCGGAGCCCTGCTCCCCCCTTCGTGGTGGCCACGTACTACACCCGGACCGGCGAGCTGGACGTGGACCCGGTCACCGACGAGCTACTGGTCGGGGCGGCCCGGCGGACCCTCACCGGTGCCCGGCTGCTCCGGCGGCAGGCTGACGGGGCCGAGCCCGGCCGGGGCCCCAATCCACTGTGCGCCGGGTGCTCGGTCCTGCCCGCCTGCGATCTCGGATTGTGGTCGGTGGACGGCCATGACGGCAACGTCACTCTCGGAACGGGTCGGTGACCGTGGTCGAGGATCGGACGCGGGCCCTGGTGGCGCCGCCCTCGACCTCGGTGGACGGGGACGCCCGGACCGCGTTGCGCGGACAGCTGGTGACCCGGCTGAGTCCGCTGGTGGCACGGTTGCCGGCGGCCGTCCCGCTGACCGTGTCGCTGCCCCTCCTCCGCCAGACCCGAGCAACTCCCGAGTCGCTGGTTGCCAGGGAGGAGCCCTTCGCGTGGCGCCCGGCCTTCGTGCGCAGGTCGTTGGGCCTCGCCGTGGTGGAGGCCTGCGCCGGCGGGCGGTTCCGGACCCCGCTCGACGCGGTGGGGCCGGTGGCCACCGAGGCCGTCGACCGGTGGGAGCAGACGGGCTGGCGCACCTTCCACTGGGAGCCGTGGATGGCCGGGCTGGCCCCCGGGGCCCGGGCCGTGGCCCTGGCCGAGGCGGTGAGCTGGGCCTCGTCGCTGTGGTCGTCGCTGGACTGGACCGAACTGGGCCCAAGGCCCCGGTTCGGAGGGGAGGACGACCAGTGGGCCTGCCCGTCCACCCACACCGTGCGGCTGAAGGCCCGGTCGGAGCTGGGCGTCCGGCTGGAGGGACGACCGTCCGGGCCCGTGGTCGCCGACCGTCCCGGGAGGGTGGCGCTGGTTTCGGTGTCCGGGGGCTGCCCGAGCGAGGTGTGGTCGGCGGAGCTGGCCTACCTGGCCCTGGTGGCCTCGCTGCGGTGGCCCTCCCGACCGGTCCCGGCCCGGGTGACCGGCATCTGGCCCGACCCCGGGGAGGCGCGGAGCATCGAGATCGACGAGCCGGCGCTGGCTGCCGCCGTCGACCTCGTGGTGGACGGCGTGGCCGCCGTGGTCGACGCCCGATGGCCGGTGCCGGCCTGACCACGTCGTCGAGGTCGGTCCGGCCCGGTCAGAAGAGGGCCTTGGCCGCCTTGGCGTCCGGCTTGCCCGACGCGGTGAGCGGGACAGCCTCCACCACCAGCAGCTGGCGAGGGATCTTGTACCCGGCGAGTTGGGTCCGGCAGTGGTCCTGGAGCTCCTCGAGGTCGGGGGCCGCGCCCGGGTCCCTCGGGTGGACGGCCACCGCCACCCGTTCGCCGAATCGCTCGTCGGGGATCCCGACCACGATGGCGTCGAACACGCCGGGGTGGGTCTTCACCGCGGCCTCGACCTCTTCGGGGAAGATCTTCTCGCCGCCGGAGTTGATGGAGGCCGAACCCCGACCGTGGACCACGATGGTGCCGTCGCCTTCGACCGAGGCCAGGTCGCCAGGGATCGACCAGCGCACCCCCCGGGCGTCCACCGGGAACGTGGCCTCGGTCTTGGCCCGGTCCTTGTAGTAGCCGATGGGGAGGCGGCCGGTGCGGGCCAATCGCCCGATCCGGCCGTCGCCGGGGGTCAGAGGGAGGAGGTCCTCGTCCAGCACGGACGTGTCGTCCTTCATCACGAAGCGCGGCCCGGCGGTCCCGTCCTGCACCGCCCCCTGGGCCCCGCTCTCGCTGGACCCGAAGCTGTCCAGCACCATCACCCCGGGCAGGCGTTGCTTCAGCTCCTCTTTGACGGCTCTCGACAACATGGCCCCACCGGAGCCCACCACGACCAGGCTGGAGGTGTCGTAGGTGCCCGAGGGCGCCCGGGCCAGGGCGTCGGCCAGAGGACGGGCCATGGCGTCGCCCACCAGGCCCACCGACACCACACCTTCCTCGCCGACGAGTCGCCACAGGGCGTCGGGATCGTAGCGGTGCCCGGTGTACAGGACGGCGGTGGCGGCCATCATGAACGCGTTCCACATGACCCACTGGGCGTTGCCGTGCATGAGGGGCGCCACCACCAGCATCACCGTGCGGCCGGTGTCGTCGGTGTTGAGCCGACCGACCAGCTCGTCGGGGTGGCCGATGGGTTCGGCCCCCCAGCCACCCCCGCCCATGGCGGCGAAGAAGATGTCCTCCTGTCGCCACAGGACGCCCTTGGGCATGCCGGTGGTGCCCCCGGTGTAGAGGATGTAGATGTCGTCGGGTGAGCGGGGAGCGAAGCCACGATCGGGTGAGGCGGAGTCGAGGGCGAACTCGTAGGACGTGACGTCGAGCCCGGTGGGGTCGACGCCCGACCCGTCGTCCACCATGACCAGGCGCGGCCACCCGTCCGGGTCGGCATCGTCCCGCGACTCGGCCACCAGTGGGGCGAGGGCCCGCTCGAACACCAGGACCTCGAGGTCGGCGTTGTCGATCACGTAGCGCAACTCGGGGGCCACGTACCGGTAGTTCAGGTTGACGGGCACGGCCCGGGCCTTGTAGCAGCCGATCATGGCCTCGGCCCACTCGGACCGGTTGTAGGCCAGGATCCCCACGTGGGCGCCGGGGCCGACGCCCTGGTCGAGGAGGTAATGGGCGAAGCGGTTGGCCCGCTCGTCGAGCTGGTGGTAGGTCAGGCGGTCGGGGCCGGCCACCAGAGCCAGCCGGTCCGGGACGGTGTCCACCACCACCTCGAACAGGTCGGCCAGGCAGAACTGGCGGTCACTCATGCGACTCTCCTCGTGGGCCCTGCGGACGGCCGGGCCGGGGCGGACGGCCGGGCCGGGGACGGTCCCGTAACATGCTGCGTCGAACCGACACTCTGTAGCACGTCCCGCTCGAGGAGCGGGCACCGGGCCGCCGATCGAGCCAGAGGAGCACGCCATTGAGCACCGAGCCGAACCCCCAGCCGGGCATCGCCGGATATGCCGCCCTGGTCACCGGGGGTGGCAGTGGCATCGGATTGGGCAGCGCCTGCCGCCTGGTCCGGGACGGGGCCCACGTCACCATCTGCGGGCGTACCGAGGAGAAGTTGGCCGCCGCGGTGACCGTCCTGGAGCAGGTGGCCGGTGAGGCGGCCGGCACGCCGACGGCCGGGGGGACGGCCCGCTACGTGGTGTCCGACGTGACCGTGGAGGAGCAGGTGGCCGAGGCGGTGGCGGCGGCGTCGTCGGAGCGGGGTCGGCTCGAGATCCTGTTCGCCAACGCCGGGGGATCGCTGCACATGGGGCCGATCGTCAGTGCCGGGCTGGACCAGGTGCGGGCCACCGTCGACGTCAACCTCATCGGGACGTTCCTCTCCATCAAACACGGCGCCCCGCTGATGGCCGCCGGCGTGGGGACGGGCGTGGACGGCGGGGAGGCTCCGGGCGGGTCGATCATCGGCATGTCGTCGGGGGCCGGCGGCTTCCCCCACCGCTACCTGTGGGCCTACGGGTCGGCCAAGGCCGGGATCGACACGTTGTGCCAGTACGCCGCCGAGGAGCTGGGGGGCACGGGGGTCCGGGTCAACTCGGTGCAGCCCGGGATCGTGGACGACGAGCTGATGGCCCCCATCACCGCCGGCGGGCCGCTGCTCGAGGACTACCTGGCCGAAATGCCCATCCGCCGTCTGGGCACGGTCGAGGACATCGCCGCCGCCGTGCGGTACCTGGCCGGGCCGGAGTCGGGCTGGGTCAGTGGGGTCAACCTCCCGGTCGACGGCGGGCACCACCTGCGGCGGGGTGCCAACTACGGCCTCCTGTTCGGGGAGTAGGCGGCCGTCGGACCCCGCGGGGCGCCATCGGCGGGTCCTCGGGTAGGCTCTCAGCCTCGTCAGGGACGCCGTTCGAGGTCGTGCTCGATCGGGGGGAGCCCGCCGCAGGGGTCGGTCGTCGTGACCGGGGGACACCGGCGGGGTGGAGCGAGGACCATCGGAGGACCGCATGGCCAGGCAGGACCGTACCGACCGGGGGGCAACGGGGTCGAGCGCCGGGCGTCGAACGAGGAGGGCCGGGCTGGTCGTGGCCCTGGCCGTGGCGGCCGGAGCCGCGCTGGCCCCGTCGGGGCACGCCGGCGCATCGACCTCCCGGCCCGCCCGCCTGGTCTCGGCCACCGCCGGACCGAGCCTGACCGACCCCACCGGCGACCACCACGGGTTCCGGCACGGGGCGGTCCCCCGCATCGTGTCGCCCGCCGGACCCGTCGGTCACTTCGCCGTGCCCGAACAGGCCCCGGCCCCGGCCGGGAGCCGGCTGCTCCACTACGGGGGCGGGCTCACGGCCGGCGGCCTGGTCGGGGCGGGCGTGACCACCGGCCCGCCCCGCGTGTACCTGGTCTTCCTGGGCAGCCAGTGGGGGACCGAGGGGACCGGTCCGGCCGGCCGCGCCACCTTCGGCAACGACCCTGACGGTGAGGCCGGGGCCCTCCAGGTCCTCTACGGGGGACTCGGCACCGACGGGGAGCTGTGGAGCGGCACGGTCACCCAGTACTGCGACGGGGTGGCGGTCGGTGCCACATCGTGCGGCTCGGCGGCCCAGGCCGTCCCCTATCCGACCGGCGACGTGCTGGCCGGCGTGTGGTACGACAACTCGGCCATCGCCACCGCCCTGGCCACGGCGGGCGCCACCGGCCACCAGCTGGCCCTGGAGGCCGAGGTCGCCGCCACCCACTTCGGCAACACCAGCCAGGCGGCCAATCGCGACGTCCAGTACGTCATCGCCTCGCCCACCGGCAGCAACGCCGACGGGTGGAACGACCCCCAGACCGGGTACTGCGCGTACCACGACGACACCCACGACCCGACCATCGACGGCGGCGGGCCGGCGGCCGGGTCCATCGTGGCCTTCACCAACCTGCCCTACGTGCCCGACGCCGGCGTTTCGTGCGGGGCGGGCTCGGTCAACCACCCGGGGCTGCTGGACGGGGCCACCGAGGCGGCCAGCCACGAGTACGCCGAGACCGTCACCGACCAGTTCCCCGAGGCCGACCCACCGGGGGGCTGGGCCGATACCGGCGGCTCGGAGATCGCCGACCTGTGCGCCTACATCGCCCCTCCGGCCGCCGGGGCCGCCTACAACCTGCCCCTGGCCACCGGCACGGTGGCGGTCCAGGGGCTGTGGTCCAACCTGGCCAACGGGGGCTCGGGCGGGTGCGTCCAGTCGTCGCCCGTCGACCGATTCGTCCCGACCATCACCTCGATCGCCCCGGCCTCGGCCGCGGTGGGATCCTCGGTGACCATCGTCGGCACCGACCTGTCCGGGGCCCTCCGGGTGGCCTTCGGTGCGGTGTCGGCCACCGTGGTGAGCGACAGCCCCGAGGCCGTGGTGGCGCAGGTGCCCGGGGGAGTGAGCAGTGGTCCGGTGTCGGTGACCACGCCGTCGGGGACGGCCGTCAGTGTCCAGCTCTTCACCGTGGCCGCTCCGACCATCAAGAGGTTCACCACCGCCGCCGTGGGTCAGGGCGTGACCATCACCGGCACCAACCTGTCCGGGGCCACCGGGGTGGCGTTCAACGGCACCGCGGCCGTGGTGTTGTCCGACACCGTCACGGCGGTGGTGGCCGTGGTGCCGGCCGGTGTCACCCCCGGTCCGGTCACCGTCCAGACCCCGGGCGGCACCGCCGCCAGTAGGAAGTCGTTCGCTCCCGTGCCCACCGTGTCGTCGGTGGCACCGACCTCGGGCCCGGTGGGTTCGACGGTCACGGTGACCGGGACCGGACTGGCCGGCGCCAGGAAGGTGACCTTCAACGGCAAGCGGGCCACGGTGGTCTCCGACGGCCCGACCGCCATCGTGGTGGTGGTGCCGAAGAAGGCGACCACCGGCCCGGTGGCGGTGGTGACCCCCGGAGGCACGGTCACCAGCACCACATCGTTCACGGTGGCCTGACCCGGGGATCCGCCGAGGGGCCGGGAGGCGCGCCGGTAGGGTGGACGGCGTGGATCCACCCGAGCCGACCGATCCGGCCGCGAGGGGCACCCGACTGACCGGGTCCGAGGCGGTCAAACTCCACCTGACCCTGGTGGCGGTGCTGAGCCTGTGCCTGGCCGCCTTCTGGTTCGAGGTGCGCCGGGCCCTCGGGGGTAACGAGCTGAGTTGGGCGTATGTCTTCGAGTGGCCCATCTTCGGGGTGTTCGCCGTCTACATGTGGTGGACCACCCTCCACCAGACCCGGGGCCGGAAGCCCGCCGTGGCCCAGCCCAGGGTGGTGGCCCCCGAGCACGTCCAGATGCTCAAGAACTGGCAGGACCACCTCCGCTCCATGGCTGCGGCCGAATCCGAGGCGTCGGCCGCCCCGGAGCCGCCGCCCCCCGGGACCGGGACGGCGCCGTAGGGGCCGGGGCGCGGTAGCTCCTGGTCGGCGCGGACCTACACTCGGCCCACCGGGCCCCCGGGGCTGCGCCGTCGGGACGACCGGGACCCCGCCGGGGTCGGGCCCACAGGGAGTGGTGACGAAATGCCAGGAATGGGGCACGGACTCCAGACCGACAACCCCACCATCGCCGCCGCCTTCCGCGCCGCGCTCGACCACCAGCTGCTGATCCTGGTCGCCCTCGGGGTGCTCCTGGCACTGGCCTGGAACGTGGCCCGCACCGTGCAGGTTCGGCGGGCGGTGGCCGCCGGGACGTCGGAGACCGCCGTGCCCAGCCCGTGGTCCTCGGGGGAGCCGCCGGCCCGCCGGCTGCTCCGGCTCGCCTTCGGGATCCTCTGGCTGCTCGACGGCCTCCTCCAGATCCAGGGGGCCATGCCGCTGGGCCTGCCCGGCTCGGTCATCACGCCCGCCGCCAACTCGTCCCCCGGCTGGGTCCAGCACCTGGTCGGCGTGGGGACGACCATCTGGTCCGACCACCCGGTGACCGCGGCCGCCGCCACGGTGTGGATCCAGGTGGGTATCGGCGCCTTCCTGCTGGTGGCGCCCCGGGGCTACTGGTCCCGGGCCGCCGGGGGGGTGAGCGCCGGGTGGGGCCTCGTGGTCTGGGTGTTCGGTGAAGCCTTCGGGGGCGTCTTCGGGCCCGGCAGCAGCTGGCTGTTCGGGTCGCCCGGAGCGGTGCTCTTCTATGTGGTGGCCGGTGCCCTGGTGGCCCTCCCCGACACGTCGTGGGCGACGCCCCGACTGGGCAAGGGGCTCCTGCGGGGGATGGGGGCCTTCTTCGTGGGTATGGGCGTCCTGCAGGCCTGGCCCGGGCGCGGCTTCTGGTCCGGCCGGGCCCCGGGGTCGGGACCGTCGGGAACCCTCACCGGCATGGTCCGGGAGATGTCCCAGGTGTCCCAGCCCTCGGTGACGGCCTCGTGGGTCCGCTCGTTCGGCTCGTTCCAGGCCGGGCACGGTTGGTTGGTCAACGCGGCCGTGGTGGTCCTCCTCGTCGGGGTGGGTGCCTGCTTCTTGAGTGGCAACCACCGGGCGGTCCGCATCGGGGTGATCGTCGGGGCCGGGCTCTGCCTGGCCGACTGGATCCTCATCCAGGACTTCGGGTTCTTCGGCGGGGTGGGCACCGATCCCAACTCCATGGTCCCCATGGCGCTGGTGTTCACCAGCGGCTACGTGGCCATGGTGCGGTTGCCGGTCCGGGCACCGGCGGCGGCCGGCACTCCCCTGGCCACCACGGCGCCGGTCGGTGGTCTTCCCGACGGGTCGCCGGCGGTCCCCTCGACGGCGGCCGGGGCCGGCTGGTTCGACCGGCTCGGCCCCACCTACCTCCTGCGCTCGCTGTTCGCCATCGGGGCGGTCGGGATCCTGCTGGTCGGCGCGGCCCCCATGGCCGTGGCCGCCACCGACCCCAACGCCGACCCCATCCTCATCGAGGCGGCCAACGGGACCCCCGACCTGGTCGACATCCCGGCCGCCCCGTTCACCCTGACCGACACCGGCGGTCGATCGGTGTCGCTGGCGTCACTGGCCGGCCGCACGGTGGTGCTCACGTTCCTCGACCCGGTCTGCACCTCGGACTGCCCGTTGATCGCCCAGGAGTTGCGACTCACCGACCAGATGCTGGGCGGCGACACCGGCCGCGTCGAGCTGGTGGCCGTGGTCAACAACCCGCTGTACAGCAGCACTGCTCTGACCGCCGCCTTCGACAAGCAAGAGGGACTGGACCACCTGGTCAACTGGACCTACTTGACGGGCTCGCTGAGCCAACTGCACGAGGTATGGAACGATTACGGCGTTCAGACCCAGGTCACGCCGGCCGGGGCGATGATCGCCCACAGCGACATCGTCTACATCATCGACAGGTCCGGCCACACCCGGGTGATCCTCAACTCCGACCCGGGGGCCGGCACCGCAGCGGGGGAGTCCTCGTTCTCGGCGCTCCTGGCGGGCCAAGTCCGGCACATCGCCCAACCGTGAGGCCCGGGCCACGGCGCTCCGACCGCCCCCGGGCCCGGTGGCGGCTGCTGGCCGGGACCGCCACCCTGGCCCTGGTGGCCGCGGTCCTGGCCGGCTGTACCTCGTCGACCGGTACCACCCCGGCCGAGGACGCGGCCGGGGCCGGCCATCCCGCTGGCCAGCTCCACGGTGGCCGCCACCACCACCTGGGCCACCCTGGCCATGGGCCACCTCGACGATCCCCTCAACACCTTCTGGCAGCTCCTGGCCCTGACCGGTGGGTCCTGGGAGCTGGCCACGCCGCCCGGGGTGGCCAGCAACGGCGGCCTGATGGTGGCCGCCCAGCCGCCGTCGGTGCTGGCCGGCTTCGGACCCTCCCAGGACCTCCACTTCTCCCCCCTGGCCCACCGCGCCGACCAGGGGTCCAGCTGGGACCCGGGGGTCCTCCCGGCCGGCCTGGCCCGGGTGCCCGACGCCCTGGTGGAAGGGGCGGACGACTCGCTGGCGCTGCTCCGCTCCGGTCGGGGCACCGTGGTGGTCAGCACCGGTGACCTCTCCACCTGGCGGACGGTGACCACCACGCGGGCCCTGGCCCGGGTGCCGGCCCTCTCCGGCTGCCGCGTCGGCGCCCTCACGGCAGTCACCCTCGACCCGAACGGCAACGCGCTGCTGGGTGCCTCGTGCGCCCGGGGCGGCCAGGCCGGGGTGTTCGCCCCGTCGTCCACCGGATGGGTGTCGACCGGACCGGGCATCCCCGGCGTGTCCGGCGGACCCACCCGGGTGATCCGGCTCGACCAGACCCCGGCGGGGACGGCGGCCCTGGTCAGCGCCGGAACCGGGGTGACGGCCCAGCTGTTCGGCATGTGGAGCACCAACGGGCTCCGGACATGGACGGTCTCCCCCGGGCTGCCGCTCGACGGCGCCAACCTGCTGTCGACCGGCGTGACCGCGGCCGGGGGGTTCGTCGTCACCACCGACGGCGGCGGGGCCACACCCACCGCGTCGGTGGCCGCCCCCACGGCGGTCGAGTGGCAGACCCTGGCGTCCCCCCCGGCCGGCACCACCTCGGTCACCGCCACCCCGGAAGGGGGGTTCGATGCGCTGGTGCCGGCGCGGTCCACGCTGTCGGTCTACGCACTGGGCAGTCTGGGATGGGGCCGGGTCCAGAGGCTGCGCGTGGACATCCAGTACGGATCATCGGGGTAGGCACCCGGTCGGGGGCCGGTGGTGCGGGCTACCGTGGGGCCGGTCCGCCCTCGGCCGGCGGACCCCTGGAGCCCGCCACAGCACGGAGAGCGGCGGGCAGAGGAGAGCGACCGTGGACTACATCACCCAGCACTGGTCGTTCGACCCGTTCCTCATCCTGGTGGGGGTGCTGGTGGTGGCCAACGAGATCGGACTGGCGCGGCTCCGCCGCCGGTCCGATCCCCGCCGGACCCGGAGCCGCCGGCTCCACTCCCTGGCCTTCTACGGCGGGCTCGGTGTGCTGCTGGTGGCCATCGACTCGCCCATCGACTACTGGGCCGGCGACTACTTCTTCGTGCACATGCTCGAGCACCTGCTCATCGCCTTCTACGCCCCGATCCTGATCGTCTTCGGGGCACCGTGGATCCCCCTGCTGTTCGCCCTGCCGGTCGGGGTGCGTCGCAAGGCGGGACGCACCATCATGCTGGGGTCGTGGTCCCGGGTGCTCCGGCCGGTGGGGCGGCTGGTGACCAGTCCGTGGTTCGCCCTCGTCTCCTTCAACGCGGTCATGGTGGCCTGGCACATCCCGGCCCTGTTCGACTATGCGGAGACCAACCAGGCCGTCCACATCTGGCTCATGCACGGGAGCTTCTTCGTCACCGGGGTCCTGTTCTGGCTGCAGATCATCCCCTCCCACCCGTTCCGGCTGAAGGCCAGCCCCCTCTGGCAGGCCGGGGCGGTGATCAGCACCAACGTGGTGATGTTCGTCCTGGCCATGGCGCTCAGCATCTTCTCGGCCACCAGCTGGTACCCGGTCTACGCCCACCTACCCGGCGTGACCCTGTCCCCGTTCGCCGACCAGCAGATCGGCGCGGCCATCCTGTGGGTGTGCGGCGACTTCTGGGCCGTGCCCGCCCTGGTGGTCATCATCAAGCGGGCGGTGGACCAGGAGGGCTCCCTGTCGGGCGTCCTGGAGCGACTGGCCCACCGCGGTCCCGCGTCTCCGGCCGACCTCCGGCCCCAGCGGGCCGGGACCTCCGACCGGTCCTGACCGGGGCCGGCGCGGAAGGAAACCGGGGGGCGGCCGGGCGGAACCGGACCGGCGCGGAACGGTGGCCACCGGTGTTGCCCAAAGGTGCTTGACCCGGCGTGACGCGCGACCTACTGTCAGCAACGCCTTACAGGTGTTGTCATCCGACAGCTATCGAGCCTTGCGGCCGGTCTCCGGGGGAGCGGGTCGGTCGCTTGGACCGGTGACCATGTGCTGGCGCGGCGAGGAGTGGACATGTCATTCGGGGGAAGGCTTTCAGTGGTCCTGGGGCTTCTCATCGTGGTCATCGGGTTCGCCGTGTGGGGCGTGGTGGGATTCCTCCTGCCGCAGCCGGCCACCGTGGTCTTCGCCTCGGCCTCACCGGGAGCGCCCATCGACATGACCGTGCAGACGGTCCCGGCCATCGGCTTCGGGTTCCAGCCCGTCTGGGTGTCCTACCTGGTGCAGAACCCGCAGGGCCAGTGGATCCACTCCACGGTCTGGCAGCTGCCCGCCCACACCCGCATCAACGTGACCATCGACCAGTACGACTCGGGCAGCCCGCTGCGCAATCAGAACTGGGGTCGGGTCCAGGGCACCATCGGTGGCCAGGCGACCTACAACGGCAAGCCCATCTCGGTCTACGACTCCAACACCGGGAACAACGGGGTGGGCCACACCTTCACGGTTCCGGCCCTCAACCTCAGCGTGCCCCTCATCGGCGTGAACGGCAACGCCACCAACACGTGTGGGGCGGCCCCCTGCACCACCAACTTCGACCACAACACCATGAAGTTCTCGTTCGTGACGCCCGGACCGGGCAGCTACAACTGGCAGTGCTTCGTTCCCTGCGGAGGTGGGTACTTGTACGGTAACGGTGGGCCCATGAGCACCCTCGGCTACATGGGTGGCTTCCTGGACGTCGTGGCGTGACCGTCGACACCGGCACCGCAGGCGACCAGGCGGACGGCGAGCCGTCTCCGGGCAGGCAGCCCCGGCACATCTGGCGGATCGCGGCCATCTGGCTGATCCTGTCCGTCGTCCTCGACGTGCTCTTCTACACCCTGGTCGGGCCACACGTGCCGCCGGGGACCATGACCAACAGCGCCCAGGCCAACCAGTTCGACTTCAACATCCTCTTCATCATCGCCCTCCCCGTGCTCGTCGGAGTCTGGACCTACCTGGCCTACTCCCTGATCACGTGGCGGGCCTCCCGTCGGGGGGCACCCGATCCGGTGGGCGGGCCGGAGGCCCGCACCAATCTCGGTGTCCAGGTGGGGTGGATCATCACCACCACGGTCATCGTCCTCGGCCTGTTCACCTTCGGCACGGTGCGGTTGATCACCGGCAACGGTTCGGGCGGCGGCCAGGGCCCCAACCCGATCTGGACGCCGACGTCGGCCCACATCCTGCCCGTCCAGGTCATCGGCCAGCAGTGGAAGTTCACCTACCGGTACCCGACCTTCGGCGGCTTCGAGACCTCGCAACTGGTGCTGCCGGTGGACACCACCATCGAGTTCCACGTGACGTCGCTGGACGTGATCCACAGCTTCTGGGCCTACCAGCTCAGCGTGAAGGCCGACGCCAACCCCCAGCAGGACAACGTGTCCTTCACCCAGACGAGGGAGACCGGCAGCGTGACCGTCCGGTGCAGCGAGCTGTGCGGGATCTGGCACGGGGCCATGTTCAACTACGGAAAGGTGGTGTCCAAGGACGCCTTCGAGTCGTGGGCCACCAACACCGAGAAGCTCACCGCCGACAACACGCACCTGCTCCCGCCCTACGCACTGACCTACGTCCCCGACGCCAACGGTGCCGACGGCGGGTACTACCCCGACAACGTGGATCCCTACAGCAACGCCGAGGTCTATGGCGCCACACCCGGAAAGCCGACTCCGTCCGGATGAGGAGAAAGTTGATGATCCAGCGATGACCCTTGCCGCCGAGCGCGATTCCGAAGTCGTCTACCCCGACCCCACCCCGCCGGTCCTGGGCGGCTTCCAGGGGCTGCCGGCCCGACCGGGGATCTTCAGTCAGCACGTGGGCACGGCGGCCATCCTGGCCGTCGGCGGCTACCTGCTGGGTCACTGGCTCGGGAACTGGATGACCAGCGGCTATGCCAACGTCGGGCTGGCCGGCGTCAACGCCGTACCGGTGACCGCCGGCCTGCTGGCCGGCGTCCTGGGCTGGCTGTTGGGCATCGGAGCGCTCAACTACCCCTTGGCCAAGATCGTGGGCATGGAGCCCCGCCCCGAGTACGAGTCGACCAGCTGGAGCCGGTACTTCCGCTACACCGCCGACCACAAGGTGGTGGGCATGCAGTACGTGATCGGCGTCCTCGGCTTCCTGTTCACCGGCGGGCTGCTGGCCATGGCCATCCGCACCGAACTGCTCTCGCCCACCAGCCACGTCTTCGGACCCGGCACCTACATCTCGGTGGTCAGCGAGCACGGCACCGTCATGATGATGATGGCCACCTCGGTCATCGTCGGACCGTTGGGCAACTGGCTGATCCCGCTCATGATCGGCTCCCGGCGCACCGCGTTCCCCCGGGTGGAGGCATTCTCCTTCTGGGTGTTCACCGCCGGCTATCTGGTCATCCTCTCGGCCCTGTTCTACGGCGGCTTCCCCACCGGCTGGACCGGCTACGCCCCGCTCCAGACCCAGGCCGGGGTGGCCATGATGTCGTACCTGGTCGGGTTCGCCGTCATCGGCCTGGGCATGATGACCGCCGGCTTCAATCTGGCCGTCACCATCATCAACTACCGGGCCCCGGGCATGACCTGGGGCCGGATCCCGATCTTCGTGTGGTCCATCCTGGCCACCTGCGCCCTGCTCACCCTGGCCACCCCGACCCTGGTGGCCGCCGGGCTGTTCGGCATCCTCGACCACACCGCCCAAACTGCGTTCTACGTCACCGAGCACGGGGGCAGCTCGTTCCTGTGGCAGAACCTCTTCTGGTTCTTCGGGCACCCGGAGGTCTACATCATGGCCCTGCCCGGGTTCGGGATCGTCGCCGAACTGCTCCCGGTGTTCACCCGAAAGCCGTTGTTCGCCTACCGGGTGGCCGCCGCCGGCATGGTCGGCGTGGCCCTCCTCTCGTTCTTCGTCTGGCAGCACCACCTGTTCCAGAGCGGGATCAACCCGGACATGCGCCCCCTGTTCATGCTCACCACCGAGCTGATCTCCATCCCCACCGGCTTCATCTTCCTGGTGGGCATGGGCACGTTGTACAAGGCCAAGATCCGCTTCGAGGTACCCATGCTGTTCTGCCTGGCCGTGTTCTTCAATTTCCTGATCGGTGGGGTGACCGGTGTCTTCCTCTCCGACGTCCCGGTCAACGTCACCGTGCACGGGAGCTTCTTCGTGCTGGCCCACTTCCACTACACCATCATGGGCGGGCTGATCTTCGCCTTCTTCGGTGGCCTCTACTTCTGGCTGCCCAAGATGACCGGGAAGACCATGAACAAGAAGCTGGGGCAGATCCACTTCTGGCTGATGTTCATCTTCTTCAACCTGACCTTCTTCCCCATGTTCCTCATCGGCCTGCTGGGCCAGCCGCGGCGGGTGTTCGAGTACGCCAGCAACCTCCAGGCCCTCAACGACTTCGCCTCGGTGAGCGCGTTCATCCTGGGCGCCTCGTTCCTGGTCTTCGTGGCCAACTTCGTCTGGTCCATCTTCATCAAGCCGACCCCGTCGCCGGCCAACCCCTGGGACTCGCTGGGGCTCGAGTGGCAGACCCCCACGCCGGTCCCGTACTACAACTTCGAACGGATCCCGGTCGTGCTCAGTGACCCGTACCACTACGGCGAAGAAGATGCTCCCGCCGTGGCCGACCTGGGTGACGGGCCACTGGTGCCCGCCGGAGCACCGCCGGCGGCCTCGGTGGACGAGGACCCCGGACCGCCGGCCCAATGAGTGGAGAGAACACGGTGACCGACACAGCCAAGCCAGCGCTCTTCACCGACACCCCCGAGGAGCGGGAGTACGAACTGCGGTCGGCGGTGGGCTCCTACTGGACGGGTGGCCGCCTGCTGATCGGGATGTTCACCTTCCTGTTCGCCTCGCTGGCCTTCGCCTACTTCTACCTGAAGTCGGCCAACTCCGGACAGCTGTGGCGGCCCAAGAACATCACCGCACCCACCGGGGTCGGCTGGGCCATCTTCGCGGTGGTCCTGGCCTCCGCCCTGCTGGTGATCTACGGGCAGTACCGCATGCGCAAGGACTCCCTCCTCGACTGGGAGGTCTCGGGCTGGGTGGCGGTGCTGGGCATCCTGGTGGCCATCGGCCTCCAGATCTGGCAGCTCACCCAACTGCCCTTCTTCCCCGGCTCCAGCGGGTACGCCTCCTGCTTCATCGGGTGGGCCGTGATGAACCTGATGATGCTGTTCGGGGCCCTGTTCTGGCTGGAGACCAACCTGGCGCTGTGCATTCGGCTCAAGCGGCTCGACGCCGAGGACGGTGGCCCGGCCACCTCGGCCGGGTCGTCGGCCCAGCTGTTCCGGGCCAACGTCGAGTCGTGCACCTACTTCTTCGGGTTCGTGGCCGTGGTCAGCGGCCTCTTCTGGGTCTTCTTCTACCTCATCTGACCAGGTGATTGATCGTGGACAGATCGCCTGAGTACCATGGTTCCCACATAGCGACAGCAAGGTTGGTCGGCCAGTGACTCTCGCCACAGATACGTTCATCGGGCCCCAGGTACTGACGATCGCCATTCCGCTGGGCACGCTGTTCGTGGTCCTGCTGTGGGGATTCTTCCAGCGGCGCACCGACCGGTGAGTACCGGGACCGGTCCCGATCGGTCCCCTCCGCCCCTCCAGCCCGAGCCCCACCCCACCGGACGCACGGTGGTTCTGGCCGCGTCCCTGGCCGTGCTGGTCCTGTGCCTGGTGCCCCCCCTGTCCACCGAGGCCCGGCGGTACGAGTTCGTCGAGGCCGTCCAGTACTGCCTCCTGGTCGTGGTGGTCCCGGCCCTGGCCGTCATCGGCGCCCCCTGGCGTCGGCTGGGCCTGGCCTCCGCCGACGCACCGCCGGCCGAGGTCGACGGGGACTCGGCCCAGGTGCCGGCCGACCTCCGGCCGGTGGACCGGCTGGCCTACGGGCGGCGTCGCCACCCCGAGGCACTGCGCAGCGCGTGCTTCGCCGCCTTGTACCTGGCCGGTGCGGCGCTGTGGCGGACCCCGGCCGGCGTCAACGGCCTGGTCCGGCACCCGTGGCTGGTGGCGGTGGAGGCCGTGACCCTGGTGCCGCTGGGCATGGGCCTCTGGCTGGAGCTGGTGGAGTCACCCCCGCTGACCCCGCGCCTGTCCCGTCCCTACCGGGTGGCACTGGCCGCGGTCTGCATGTGGACCATCTGGGTGCTGGCCTACCTGGTGGGCCTGTCCCATGCCTCGTGGTATCACGCCTACGTCCACCACGCCGGTTCGGGCCTCAGCCTCTCGGCCGACCAGCAGCTGACCACCGGCGTGATGTGGTTCATCTCCGGCTGTGCCTTCGTCCCAGTGGTGTTCTGGAACCTGATCCGTTGGCTGCAGTCCGAGGAGGACCCCGACGAGGAGCTGCACCGGCTCATCCGCCAGGAGCGCATCCGCGGTCGGACCGTCGACGGCGATTCGTCCTCGCCCTGAGCCCGGTGGCCCGGGGTCAGCCGTTCGGCGTGGGCAGGTCGAGGGTGGGCAGCTCGGGCATGTCCGGCACCGGGAGCTTGGTGTGGAGGATGTGCTCGGCGGCCCGCACGTCGCCGAAGGCCTGCGCCCGTCCCCGGGCCAGGGCCGCCTCCCGTTGGGGGAGGTCGGCGATGGCCTTGGCGTTGGCGGGGTCGGTGGACAGGGTCTGGATGTCCTCGATGGCCGCCAGGGCATCTGAGGTGGCCCACAGCGTGGCCACGTTGACCACCAGCCCGATGTTCTTGCCGGCCGGGGTGCTGGTGCCCTGGACGTTGGACAGGTCGTAGATCGAGCTGCTGGTGAAGGAGCAGGCTGACTGGTCGTCCCGGAGCATGGACGGGGTCAGGGACCGGTCCGAGGCGCTGAGGGTGCCGGCCCGCTGACCCTGGTAGATGGTGAAGGTCTCCTTCACCCCGTAGGAGCACCCGGCCAGGGCGGTGTTGATCTGCTTCATGACGGCCGACTGGTCGGCGGTGTCGGTGGCCACCGTGGTGTGGGTGGGCAGGTCGACCAGCACCGAGGCCACGATGAGGGCCACCACGGCCGCCGCCACCAGCACCCAGCCGCGCTTGTACCAGACCGGCGTGACCGGCTCCTGGGCGATGATCCCCTCCAGGGTGAACGGGTCGTGGGGCAGGGGAGGCCCGGGTGCGCCCTCGGCACCGTCCGGTCCGTCGGTCACGGCTGCCTCGGAGCCAGGCCGGCGGCCGCGGCGGCCACCCCCTGGGCGAAGGCGTGCACGGTGACGGGGTCCAGGCTGTAGGTCCCCAGGGCGTTCTCGTCGCCGAACGGCGTGGCCTGGAGGGCCAGCCTCCCCGCGGGGTCGATGAAGTCCATCACGTCGTTGTGGGTGACCAGGCGGGTGGTGTTGCCGACGGCCACGGTCACACCGTAGGCCCTCCAGACACGGCTCAGGTCGGGGAGGGACCCGGTCAGGTAGATCACATTGGGGAGGCTGCCCAGACCGGTCCGGGTCAGCACCGGTGGGGTGACCACCAGGGACGTCTCCAGCGGGTCGGTGTTGACCACCACGAAGTCCACCGAGGCGGCCCCGGTCCCGAGCAGGTGGTCGGCCTGGGCGATCTCGCCGGCCAGCACCGGGCAGATGTCGTTGCACTCGGCGTTGACGAAGGTGAGCACCACCACCTGGCCCCGGGCCTGGCCCAGGGTCCACGACGCCCCGTGCTGGTCGGTCAGGTCCAGGGCCGGGGCCGGGGCCACGGTCAGGTGCCGGAGACCGATGAGGGCGGCGGGCGAAGCGCCCACCGACGGCCCGGTCGGCGCCGCCGGGACGGACGGAGGCGCGGTGCCGGCCAGAGTGGTCAGAGGGGTGGTGATCGCCGACTCGACCCCGGCGTCGCCCACGACGTGCTCGGCAGCCAGGCCCCCGAGCCCGAGCACGGCGAACCCGACGATCACCCATAGGACGAACTTGCGGGGGACCGGGACGCTGCCCGCCCGGAGGGCGGCGGTCCGGTCGACCGGGGCCCGGCCCGACGAGAAGGCCGCCGCCCGCTCGGCGTCGGAGAGCCCCGGTCGGGTCGGGGGGACCTCGGTGCCGGCGACGGCCTCGGTCGGCGCCGACTCTGACTCGGCGCTCACCGGACCACCGTCGGGCCCGTGGCGTGCGCCAGGGCGTCGGTCCACCGCGGCAGGGCGGCCCCCGGGCCCGGGATCTTCCACACCCTGTCGTCGTGTCCGGAGGCCCGTGCCCCGGGCACCGGCCTGGTCAGGGTGTCGGAGGCGGCGGGTTCGTCGGGGGAGAGGTCCATAGAGACGTGCGTGCGGCGAGCGGGCCTGCCCCCCGGCCCGGAGATTAGTCGTCGCCCCGAGGCGCCGGGGCTCGCCTCCTCGGCGCCCTAACGTCCACGCCGTCGGGCCCGGCCGCGTCCTCGCCGTCCGGGTGCCGGGCCGGCGCCGGCCGTCGATCCGGGCGCCATGGGCTAAGACGGGGGCGTGCAGCAGCGGCCGGGCGATCACGGGGACGGGCGGCCGCCGCGGCCGCGGTCCCGAGGGGCTGGTTGACGTGGCCGCCGTCCTGGTGGCCCCGGACAAGTTCCGGGGCACGGCCACCGCCGCCCAGGCCGCCGAGGCCATGGCGCGCGGCGCGTCCGCCCTCGGATGGTCGGCGCGTCAGCTGCCGCTGGCCGATGGGGGCGAGGGCCTGCTCGACGCGCTCGGCTCGCTGGGCGGCGAGCGCCGGACGGTCGAGGTCGAGGGGCCGTTGGGCCGACCGGTAGCCGCCGAGTGGCTGTTGGTCGGGAACCTGGCCGTGGTGGAGATGGCGCAGGCCTCCGGCCTGGTGCTGGCCGGCGGATCGGCGGGCAACGATCCGCTGGGTGCCACCACCCGCGGCACCGGCCAGCTCATCGTGGCCGCAGCCCGGGCCGCGGCCGCCGCTGCCGGTGGGCCGGACGGCGCCGGCGGCGCCTCGCCGGCGGTGGTGGTGGGACTGGGCGGCTCGGCCACCACCGACGGCGGGCGGGGTGCCCTGGCCGCCGTCGAGGAGGCGGGGGACTCGGGGGCGTGGCCCTGGTCGGAGCCTGCGACGTCGACGTCGGCTTCGTCGAGGCCGCCGTCCGGTTCGGCCCCCAGAAGGGCGCCGACCCGGCCCAGGTGGTCGAGCTCACCGCCCGGCTCGACGACGTGGCCCGTGGCTATGGGCGGCGCTACGGGGTCGACGTGCGGGCGGTGGCGGGGACCGGGGCCGCCGGTGGGTTGGGGGGAGCCATCGCCGTCCTCGGCGGCCGCCTCCGGTCGGGCTACGACGTGGTCACCGAGCTGCTGGGCTTCAACGGGGCCCTGGCCTCCAGCCAGGCCGTGGTGACCGGTGAGGGGGCCTTCGACGCCACCTCGATGTTGGGCAAGGTGGTGGGCTCGGTGTTGGGCGACGCCTCGGCGGCCGGCGTGCCCGCGCTGGTGGTGGCCGGCCGGGTGTCGCCGGAGGCCGCCTCGGCCGCCGCCGGACTGGGGGCGACCGTGGTGTCGCTGATCGACCGGTTCGGCCGGGAGCGGGCCATGGGGGACACCGTCGCGTGCATCGAAGCGGCGGTGGTGGAGGGGCTCGGCGCCCTTCGGGCCGACGGGAGCCGGGGCTAGTTCAGGATGTTGACGGCCCGGGCCACCACCAGGATGGCCACGATCAGGGAGATGGCCTCCTCGGCCATCATCATGAGCTTGGCCCACGGTCGGATGGCGGAGACGTCGGTGGGGCTGAACGCGGTGGCCGCGGTGAACGAGAGGTGGAGGTAGTCCACGAACTTCGGGTACCAGCCGTCCCTCACATAGCGGGCGTTGATCATCTCGGGGAACACGAAGGCGGGGTGGGCCACGGGGCCCCGGGCCCGCGCCGCGGCCCCTCCGCTGTCGACGTCCCAGTACCAGAGGCCGAAGGCGATCACGTTGGTCAACCAGATGGCCCCGCCGCTGACCAGGAGGATGTGGGCGTTGTTGGTGAACTTGTCCTGCTGGTACTGGGTGGTGGCCAGGATGTCGACCACCAGCTTGACGGCGGCGACCGCGTTGACCACGGAGATCAGTCCGATGAGGGAGCCGGTGGTCACCCGGAGCCACCGCTTGTCGCGGTCCATGCGTCCGGGGTCGCCGATGATCAGCACGCCGAGCAGGACGGCGATGACCACCAGGTAGAGCCACCTCGAGTCGCCGGCCCGGAGCTCGGGCGGGAGGGCGGCCCGGAGGAGGCCGGTGGTCAGGACGGCCAGGGCCATGGGCCAGCGGGGCTCGCCCGGGTCGCCCGTCGGCCTCCGGCGCAGGTCTCCGAGCGACCACCGCGGGTCGGCGTCGCCCCCCCGATCCTCAGGCGCCACCGCTTCACCCATCGGGCCATCCTCGCTCATCTCGCCGACGCCCGTCAGGCATGCGGTCCCCGGGTCCGCAGGCGATACTGGGGACCCCCGTCGCCGACCCCCACCACCACCGGGACCACCCTCACGAGGAGCCGCCACCATGAGCCCGTCGCCCAGCGCACCGGAGTCGGTCCCCGCCCTCACCCTCAACGACGGTCACACCCTCCCCCAGCTGGGCTTCGGCGTCTTCCAGGTCCCGCCGGCCGCCACGGTGGAGGCCACCACCCAGGCCCTCGAGATCGGCTACCGGCACATCGACACCGCCCAGATGTACGGCAACGAGCGAGAGGTGGGCGAGGCCGTGGCCCGCACCGGGATCGACCGGTCGGAGGTGTTCGTGACCAGCAAACTCAACAACGGGTTCCACCGGCCCGACGACGCCCGACGGGCCTTCGACCGGACCCTTTCGGCCCTGGGCTTCGAGTACCTCGACCTCTTCCTCGTCCACTGGCCGCTCCCCACCCTCTACGACGGGGACTTCGTCTCCACCTGGCAGACCCTGGCCGAGTTCCAGCGTGACGGCCGGGCCCGGTCCGTCGGGGTGTCCAACTTCCAGCCCCACCATCTCGACCGGCTGGCCGACGAGACGGACATGGTGCCCTCGGTCAACCAGATCGAGCTCCATCCCTACCTGACCCAGGACGCCCTCCGTCGCTACCACCGTGACCACGGCATCGCCACCGAGGCCTGGTCACCCATCGCCCAGGGTCTGGTGCTCGGCGATCCGGTCATCGCCTCGGTGGCCGGATCGGTCGGTCGTACCCCGGCCCAGGTGGTGCTGCGGTGGCACCTCCAGCGCGGTGACATCGTCTTCCCCAAGTCGGTGCGCCCGTCCCGGATGCGGGAGAACTTCGAGCTGTTCGACTTCGAACTGGACGACGCGGCCATGGCCGCCGTCACCGGGCTCAACCGCGACCAGCGGACCGGGCCCGACCCGGACACCTTCGACTACGTGCCGTCGTAGGTCGGGTCCGTCGGGTCAGGGAACCGTGGCCCGGGTGGAAGGCTCCGGCTCCAGGTAGGCCCCGATCGAGCCCGCCCCGACCTCGACCATGGCCACGTCGCCCACCCCGGCCAGGCCCTCCTCGGCCTCCTCGGCCACCGAGTGCATCGGCACGGTCCGGCCGGGCCCCCGGAGCCAGGAGAACACCGCGCCGAGGAAGCACATCACGGCGGCCATCACGAAGGCCAGGCGCAGGCCCCGGCCGAAGGGGCCGGCGATGAGGTTGGGGAAGAAGCTCTTGCCGGTCAGGTAGGTGGCGTGCACCCCGGGCTGGGCCAGCAGGTGGGCGCCCAGCAGTTCATGGATGGGGTTGATCCCGAGGAAGGCGGCGAACAGGCTGCCGATGGGGGACAGGTGGGAGATGGACCGGGCCGCCTCGGTCGGCACCCCCTGGGCGGTGAGTCCGGAGAACAGCGCGTGGGGGAGGGCGGAGGCCAGGCCCAGGGTGATGAGGGTGAAGAAGAACCCGATGGACAGGACGCTGGCCGAGTTCTGGAAGGTGTTGAGCATGCCGCCCCCCGCTCCCCGCTGGTCGGCCGGGAGGCTGTTCATGACGGCGCTCGTGTTGGGGGCGGCGAACATGCCGAGCGAGAGGCCGAAGAGGAGCAGCATGAGGGCGAAGAGCGGGTAGGGGAAGTTCATGGGCAGGGCCTGGAGGCCGAGCAGGCTGATCCCGGTGAGCACCAGGCCGGCCGTGGCGAAGGGGCGGGGGCCGTACCGGTCGGCCAGCCGCCCGGACAGGGGCCCCGAGATGAAGAAGCCCACGGTCAACGGGACCATGTAGATCCCGGCCCACAGGGGTGTCTGCTCGAAGCTGTAGCCGTGGAGGGGGAGCCAGATCCCCTGCAGCCAGATGATCAGCATGAACTGCAGTCCACCCCGGGCCAGGGCGGCCAGCAGGCCGGCCAGGTTGCCCATGGTGAAGGCCCGGGAGCGGAACAGGTGGAGCTGGAACATGGGGTCGTCCACGTGGTGCTCGATGACGACGAACCCGGCGAGGACCGCCGCGCCGCCGACCAGGCAGGCGAGGACGAAGGGGCTGGTCCACCCCATGGTGTGGCCCCCGTAGGGCTGGAGCCCGTAGACGATGCCGGTCAGCAGGGCCACCAGCCCGACGGCGAAGGCGATGTTGCCGATCCAGTCGATGCTGGCCTTGGTCCGCACGCCGTTGTCGTGGAGCCGGAAATAGGCCCACAGGGTGGAGAACACACCGAAGGGCACCGACACCAGGAAGACCAGGCGCCACTCGACGGGGGCCAGCAGGCCGCCCAGCAACAGGCCGATGAAGGAGCCGCCGATGGCGGCCACCCCCTGGACGCCGATGGCGAAGCCCCGCTCACCGGCGGGAAAGGCGTCGGTGATGATGGCCATGGAGTTGGCGAAGATGAAGGCACCGCCCACGCCCTGGCCCACCCGCATGACGATGATCCACAGGGCGGCGTCCGGTCCGGTCATCCAGGTCACCGACAGGAGGATCGAGAAGACGGTGAAGATGGCGAAGCCCAGGGTGTACATCTTCACCCGCCCGAAGATGTCGCCGACCCGCCCGAAGCTCACCACCAGCACCGAGGTCACCAGCAGGAAGCCCATCAGGATCCACAGGAAGTACGAGGTGTTGCCGGGGGAGAGGGGGTTGAGCCCGATGCCCCGGAAGATGTCGGGCAGGGCGATGAGGAGGATCGAGGCGTTGATGGTCACCATCAGCGTGCCGATGGTGGTGTTGGTCAGGGCCACCCACTTGTAGTTCTTGGACTCGACCTGTCCGGGCATCCGGTCTCCTGCGGGCCCCGGCCCGGGCGCCGGCGCACGGGGGGAGGGCGGATAGATAGTTGTGTTTAACTAACTATACTGGTTGTGAGCGGCGATGGTACAAGGGGGAGTGGTGAGGACGACGATCGAACGGGACCAGGGGATGGAAGCGGTCGAGGAGGCCTCCGACCTCCGGGTGGCCCTGCTCCGGATCCAGCGACAGCTCCGCACCCGGTCCGGGTCGGACATCACCCCGTCCCAGTCGTCGGCCCTCTCCCGGATCGAGCAGTTCGGCCCGGTGCGGCTCGGGTCCCTGGCCGAGCTGGAGGGGACGACGGCGGCCACCATGAGCCGGGTCATCGACAGCCTGGCCGACCGGCAGCTCATCGATCGGGTGCCCGACCCCCACGACGGCCGGGCCAGCCTGGTGCAGCTGAGCCCGGAGGGCGGGGCCCTCCTCCACGGGCTCCGGGCCCGCTACACCGAGGCCCTGCGGGGCGCCATGGCCGAGCTGAGCGACGGGGAGCAGCGGGTGGTCCGGCGGGCCATCCCGGTCCTCGAGCGGCTGAGCGACCTGCTGCAGGCCGGCCGGGACGAGCCCTGAGCCCGTCCCGATGACCACGGCCGGCTGAGACCGTCCCCCGCGTACCACCGCGGTCGGGGGTCCCGGCGGGTGGCCCGTCCCGTAGTGTCAGGGCCATGACCGGGCCCCAGCCCAGCGTGGCCGAGCTCATCGTGCACTGTCTCGAGGTCGAAGGGGTGACCCATGTCTTCGGGATCCCCGGCGAGGAGAACATCCACCTGGTCGAGGCCCTGTCCCGTTCGCCCATCCGCTACGTCCTGGTCCGCCACGAGCAGGCCGCCTCCTTCATGGCCGAGACCTACGGCCGCCTCACCGGCCGGGCCGGGGTGTGCTCGGCCACCCTCGGCCCCGGGGCCATCAACCTCCTGCTCGGCGTGGCCGACGCCACCACCAACTCCACACCCCTGGTGGCCCTCAGTGCCCAGGTGGGCATGGACCGCAGCTACAAGGAGTCCCACCAGGGCGTGGACCTGGTGTCGATGTTCGCCCCGGTCACCAAGTGGTCGGCGTTGATGGCCACCCCGGGGGCGGCGCCCGAGATGGTCCGCAAGGCGTTCAAGCTGGCCCAGACGGAGCGGCCCGGAGCCGTCTATCTGGCCGTACCCGAGGACGTGGAGACGTCGGTGGCGCCGGTGGATGCCCGTCCCCTCCCGGTCAACGTCCCGCGACCCGATGAGCCGTCCCGGGACCAGGTGGCCCGGGCCGCCGCCATCCTCGGGCGGGCCGCCCACCCGGTGGTGCTGGCCGGCCACGGCGCCGCCCGGGCCGGTGCCGGTCCCGCCCTCCGCCGCTTCGCCGAGAAGCTGGGGGTGCCGGTGGCCACGACGTTCCACGGTAAGGGCGTCTTCCCGGACGACGACCCCCTGGCCCTCGGGGCCATCGGGTTCATGCGTCACGACTACGTCAACTTCGGCTTCGACCGGGCCGACGTGGTGGTCACCGTCGGCTACGAGCTGCAGGAGTTCGATCCGGTGCGCATCAATCCGCGGGGGGACAAGGAGATCCTCCACCTCCACCGGTTCCCGGCCGAGGTGGACCGGTACTACAACGTGTCGGTGGGCCTGCAGGCCGACATCGGGGCCAGCCTCGACGCGCTGGGCCAGGCGGTCGACCGGCGCTTCGACCCACCGGCCGGTGAGTTGAGCATCCGCAGCCTGTTGGCCGAGGAGATGGAACGGGGTCGGACCGACGACCGCTTCCCCCTGGCCCCGGCCCGGATCGTGGCCGACACCCGGGCGGCCCTGGACCGCGAGGACATCGTGCTGGTCGACACCGGGGCCCTCAAGATGTGGATGGCCCGGCTCTACCCCACCTACGCCCCCAACACCTGCCTGATCTCCAACGGTCTGTCCACCATGGCCTGGACGGTGCCCGGGGCCATCGGGGCCAAGATCGCCCGGCCCGAGGCCCGGGTGCTGGTGGCGACGGGCGACGGTGCCTTCCTCATGAACAGCCAGGAGATCGAGACGGCCCTGCGGGAGCGGATCGCCATGGTCATCCTCATTTGGGTGGACGACGCCTACGGGCTGATCAGTTGGAAGATGGACCTCGAGCTGGGCCACGACGTGGACACCACCTTCGGCAACCCCGACTTCGTGGCCTACGCCGAGAGCTTCGGCGCGGTGGGCCGCCGGATCACCCGGGCCGAGGAGCTGCTGCCCACCCTCCGGTCGGCGATGGCCGTCGACACCGTCACGGTGATCGCCTGCCCGGTCGACTACTCGGCCAACCTCGAGCTCATCCGTTCGCTCGGGGAGCTGGACGAGTCGCTCTCCTGAGGGCCGGGCGGCCCGTCACCCACGGACCCGTCGAGCAGGTCCCGGGGGTCCTCGCCGGCCCAGCCGACCGGCGGGTCGCTGGCCGGGAAGGACTCCTCCCCCCGCTCGTCGATCAGGAGGTCCTCGACGGACGGCCCGGGCCGAGCGCCGCCCGACGGCTTCGTGCCCTGCTCCATCACACCTCCTCGGGTTCTGGCCCCGCGCCCAGGCTACCGGGAGGACGCGGGAGTGGCCCCCGGTCCGGGCACCGCGTGCCGAACCGGGGGCCACCTGTCCGGGTGGTCGAAGGGTGCGGACGCCCCCCGAGGTCCGCACCCTCCCTGCCCCATCACCACCCGAAGTTGTCGCGGGTGCCGTCCGTGTCGACGACGGCGTACCCCGGGCCACCCGGTGAGGTGATCAGCCCCACCGCGGTGCGCCCGGCGCTCCCCTCCGATCCGTAGAACCCCGCATCCCCGAAGGCGAAGATCCCTCCGTCCGAGGCCACCAACCAGTAACCGCCGCCGGTCCGGTCGACGGCCATGCCCATGACCGGCCGGCGCAGCGTGAGACTCCCGGTGGACCCGTGGAACTGGGCTGCGCCGAACCCGAACACCCCACCGTCCGAGGCCACCAGCCAGTAGCCGGTCCCGTCGGGTGTGGAGGCCATGCCCACGATGGGCCGGTTGAGCCGGAGATTGCCGGTGGAGCCGTCGAAGGGGGCGTCGCCGAAGCTGAACACCCCACCATCGGAGGCGACCAGCCAGTAGCCCTTCCCGTCCGGGGTGCCGGTGATGCCCACGATGGGCTGGTTGAGCCGGAGATTGCCGGTGGAGCCGTCGAAGGGGGCGTCACCGAAGCTGAACACCCCACCGTCGGAGGCCACCAGCCAGTAGCCGAGGCCGTCCCGGGTGGCGGCCATGCCGACGACGGGACGGTTGAGGGGGTGGCCGGCCATCGACCCGTAGCTCACCGCGGTCCCGTAGGGGGCCACGGAGCCATCGGAGGCGACGATCCAGTAGCCCCGGCCGTCCCCGGTGGAAGCCAGCCGACCGCCACCGGACGACGCCGAGGAGGACGCGTGGCCGGTGGCGGTCGGAGGCGTCCCGACCGGGGGAATGGTGCCGCCGCTGATCGGGGCCGGAGCCACGGTGAGCACGAACGACTGGACGACGCTGCCGGTACCGTTGGTGGCCCGGATGGCGATCGGATGGGCGGTCTCGGTGGTCACGGCACCCGGACTGCCGGCCAGGGTGGCCGTCCCGTTGCCGTGGTCGGTCCAGGTGACCCCGCCGGGCAGGTCACCGGTCTCCTCCAGCGACGGGGCCGGGTAGCCGGCGGTGGTGACGGTGAAGCTGCCCGGGGCGCCGGCCACGAAGATGGTGGACACGGGGCTGGTCACCGCCGGGCCGGATGCGGGAGCGACCAGGGACGCCGCCGCGGCGCGGGCCCAGGGCGGCAGCGTCGGTGCGACCACGGAACCGGTCAGGACGACGGCGCCGACGACGGTCATGGCCAGCCGATGCCGTGGTGCCATGCGGTGTCCCTCCTTCCGACGTACGGGCCTCCGATGTCCGGGTCCGTCCCGGTGGTGCTCAACAGCACGCTAAGCCCCCGTCGGTCGCACCACTACCCTGCACTGGGTCCCGGACCCCCCTGTTTTTGGGTGGACCTACCCGGGCCGTAGGCCGGGCCAAGCGTCGTCCGGGCGTTGCCGTCCGGCGGGTGGTCCCGTCGCCAACCGGCCACCCAGCCGGCCCGTGACGCCTGAGCCGTGAGCTCCGGGCGGGCCGGCGGCGGCCCCCCGGGTTACCGCGTCAAAAGTCGGGGGTGTTCACGTCGACCTGCCCTCCGTATCGTCGTAGGCGATGATGCCGACGACACGATCCCGCCCCGGAGGCCACGCCGCGGGCGGCTACCTCCTGTTCGGGGCCGACGGCTTCCTGGGGGACCGGGTCCGGACGGCCATCGAGCGGCGTGGTCTGGCGTCGCACCTGGTGGCGATGGGGGGACCCTGGTCGAGGCCCCCGGCGGACAGTGCGTGTCAGTGGGGGAAGATCGACGCCGCCCGGGCCTCCGTGGCCGACCTCGCGGCGATCCTCGGTAACGTCCGGCCGGCGGTCGTCGTCAATGCCGTGGGCGCCACCCCGGACACCGCCCGCCGACACGAGTGGGTCGACCTCGCCTTCGCGGTGACGTTGGTCGAGGCGTTGACCCGTGTCGATGCCGGCCGTCTCATCCAGCTGGGATCGGCGGCGGAGTACGGTGACCAGCCGGCGGGGTCGGCCATCGCCGAGACCGCCGCCGCCCGACCAGTGGGCGACTTCGCCACGACGAAGCTCCTGGCCACCGACCTGATCACGTCCCGAGTGGAGCACCAGGCCATCCGGGCCAGCGTGCTCCGGGTCTTCGACGCCGTCGGGCCGGGCGCACCGGCCGACTCGTTGGCCGGAACGGCCCACCGTGCCCTCCGGCATGCCCAACGGGTGCACTCGGACAGGGTGACCGTCGGCCAGCTCGGCGACGCCCGTGATTTCCTAGCCGCCGCCGACGTCGCCGATGCGGTGGTGCGGGCGGCCGCCCAAGAGGAGATTCCCCCCGTGCTCAACGTGGGCCGTGGGGTGGCCATGTCCGGCCGCTCGATGGTGGAGCTGTTGGCCGCGGCCGCCGGCTTCGCCGGAGAGGTGATCGATGCCGACGCAGGTGTCCGACGGCCGACGACCGCTCCCGGCCAGCAGGCCGACGTCTCACTGCTTCGCAGTTCGCTGCAGTGGCTTCCCACCACGCCGATCGCCGATGCGGTCGCCGACCTGTGGCGCTCGGGGACGTCGCTGCCGTGGGCGTACGGGCGGAGGTGCCGGGGCCAGGGAATCAGCCGGGCGCGCTGCTGAGCGTCGCCCGGTCGTCGCGGCTGCCGTCCTCGGTGCCGTCACCGCCATGGTCACCGTCAGTGCCGCCACCAACGCCGCCACCAATGCCACCACCAACGCCGCCGGCAGGGGCCAGGGCTCCCGCCAGGTCCCGCCGAGATTCGATGCCCAGCTTCCGGTAGGACTTGGCCAAGTGGCCTTCCACGGTCTTCAGGGTGACGTACAGCGTGTCGGCGATCCCCTGGTTGGTCATTCCGCCGGCGGCCAGGCCAACCACCCGCAGCTCGGCCGGGGTCAGCGAGGCCAGGCCGACCGCGCCCAGCCGCCTCGGGCGGCCCCCCGCGGCGCGGAGCAGCTCCCCGGCGACCTCGACGAGATGGTGGGCCCCGCACTGTGACGCCAGAGTGGCCCCTCGGCGGAGCGTGCCGCGGGCCTCCTCCTTCTCGCCGCGCTCCACCAGGACTGCTCCCAACTCGACCAGGGCGTGGGCCGTTTCGAGCCGGGCTGGGGACGGCTCGAGCACCACGAGGGCCTCTCCCAGCCATCGGGTCCGATCGGCCGGATCGGGCGATGCCGCAGCCATGGCCCTCAGGGCGTTCCCGGTGGTGCGGGGGGCGCCGATTCCCCGGGCCAGACGGAGGTTCTCCCCGGCGAGGCGTCCGGCTTCCTCCCACTCGCCCAACGCCGCGAGGGCCATGGCCGCGTCGGCCCGCCAGGGGACCAGCGCCGGGTTGCACACGCCGGCCTGCTCCAGCTCAGCACCGACGGCGACCAACTGGTCGACCCCCTCCTGCCAGCGTTCCTGGGCCAGGAGGAGACGACTGCGCTCGGTGAGGGCGACGGACCGGAGCAGCGGGTCGTCGATCCGCGCCGGATCGGTCGAGTCGGCCAGGTGTTGGGCGTCTCCGATTCGGCCCTGCTCGACCAGGGTGTCGATGGCGCCGATGGCCGGCGGGGACGGCTCACCGGGCCGCACCGGATCGGCCTCCTGCCCGCGGCGGTACGCCTCCTCGGCCTGGGCCAGTGATCCCCGCCAGAGCAGCGACAGGGCCGAGAGATCGGCTAGTCGTCGAGCGAGCACCGCGTGGCGGTCGTCCGTGGCACCGTCGAGCGCGGCGACGAGGTGGTGGTCCACGGACGGGAACCGGTCGGTGCACAGGAGCCCGAACAGGGCCAGCGAACCGACCCGGGCAGCCATGGGGCCGGCCGCGTCCAGCAGGTCGGTGCGGACCGCTCGCTCGAGCACGACCGACGAACGGTCGGCGGGGACCGATGCTGGGGACAGCACGCGCTCCACCTCGAGCAGGGTGCGGGCCAAGCAGTCTCCGGGCCCGCCGCCCTCCCCTCGCTCGGCGACCAAGGACCGGAGCCGCGTCACGCCGTCGGTCCGGTCGACGGGCCGGGCGGCGGTCAAGGTCAGCGCCACTTCGAGTTCGACCCGGAGGGGGTGGGCCACCCCCTCGAACCGGCTCCTCGACGCCTGCAGCAGCCCGGTCGTCTCGGCGCGGAGACCCGGCAGCCCGGCCACCCGGTCCAGCAGATCCACCCCCACCCGGACGGCCCGGGCCGTCTCGGTGCCGGTCAGCTCGAGGGCCTGTCGGAGGTGGGCCAGTGCCGAGCTGGGGTCCCGGCCCCGCTCGGTCCCGGCCAGATCGAGGAGGAGGCCGACCCGCTCCTCGGCCGGTGGGCCCTCGGCCAGGGCCCGGTCGAAGCAGGCCAGGGCCAGGTCCTCCTGACCCGACCGGAGGGCCCCGCCCCCCAACCGCTGGAGGAGCAACGCGGCGTCCCGGTCACCGACGGGCTCCGTGGCCAGGAGGTGCCGGGCCACCACGGTGTCCTCGGCCCCCCGTTCTCGCAGGAGCCGTGCGGCACCGGCGTGCAGCGCCGAGCGCCGGACCGGTGGGATGTCGTGGTACACGGCCCAACGGACGAGCGGGGAGGTGAAGGTCAGGGGAGCGCCCGGTCGGAGCAGCCCCATCTGCTCAGCGGCGTCGGCGGCCCGGACCGAGGCAGGGCCGTCGATCTCGGCCAGCTCCCGGACCACCCCCCGGTCGGCGCCCTCGTCGAGGACGGCACCGGCCTGGAGGAGGTCGGAGACCGTCACCGGGAGCTGGGCCAACCGACGGAGGACGGACTGGGTCACCTTCGGAGCGCGCACCTGGGCGACCTGGCCGGCCATCGCCGCGGCAGGGGCCATCCCACTCCGCCGCAGTGCGGGCAGCAGGGCCTTGAGGAGAAAAGGGGACCCGCCCGTGGCCTCGCGGCACGCCGTCACGAAGTCGCGGTCGGGCTGGTCGTCGAAGTAGCCGGCCAGCAGGGCGGACACGCTGTCGTCGTGGAGCGGCTCGAGGACGAACTGTCGGACGTCCGGCTCGGCGAGCAGCGCGTCCACGGGCCGCAGGCCCACGCCCGGATGGAGCGGCCGGGTGGCAAGGACCACCCAGATCTGCTGATGCTCGAGGCGGCGCACCAGATACTGCAGGACGGCCAAGGTCTCGGGATCGGCCTCATCGGCGTCGTCGACGACCAGGAGCACCGGGGCCAGACGACGCAGGCTCAGGACCAGCCGGTGGAACCCGGCGGCTGTCCGGGTCGCGCCGGGGCGCCCTCCTCCGTCTGCGGTCAACGTCGTCTCCAGCCGGCGGGCCTCCTCCCGGACGTCCTCGGTACCGGCGGACTGCGCACCGGCCGACTCCACCAGCCGACCCAGCCCGGCGAAGGGGGTCTGCTGCTCCCACGAACCCCCGGCGGTCCGGAGCACCAGGCAGCCGGCCAGGCCGGCCAGATCGGCCGCCGCATTGAGCAGTGCGGTCCGGCCCGAGCCCCACGGCCCCTCGACGGCGATGCACCCGCTGGGTACGGCGAGCGACTGGCCGAACAGGGCGTCGAGCTCGTCGAGGAACCGGCCGCGCTCGAACAGGCGCGGTCCGCGCTGCCCCCTGAGCGGCGGTCCGGCGTGGGCGCCGGGGTCTCCGTCACCACCGGAACCGAGCCTGGCGGCCGGCCGCACCGGCCGCACCGGCGTCGCCGACGGCGCGGTCGGTCGAGGACGGGAGACCTGTCACTACGAGAACGCGTTGCATCTCAAGCAGCCCTGCCCCTGCTGGATCAGTTGCACCATGGAAAATTAATGGGTGAGACGGCGGGCCTGCTCTCTTTGAGTGGTCGATTGACCACTCAAAGCGCCCACTGTGCATGGTATGGCACGGAATGTGGCTTAGGCAACGGGTCAGGAAGGGCGACGACGAGGGCGGACGGCCGCCGTCGGTGCGCGGATGCCGGGGACGGTTAGCGTGCGGACGATGACCCCGGGGAAGCCAACGGCCGAGGTCAGGCTGCGTGGTCGGGTCCGACACGTCGAGGCGGTGGGCCGACCCGCCTCCCGACCGGAGGCCCCGGACCGGTGAGACCGGCCCGGTCGACCCCCGCCCCCGGGGCGTTCGCCCTGGCCGTCGATCTCGGGACCAGCGGGCTCAAGGTCGGCCTGGTCTCGCTGGCCGGGACGATCGCCTGGCACGAGCACACGCCCCTGTCCACCCGTGTCGACGGTGACGCCGCCACCCAGGACGCCACGCTGTGGTGGGACCTCGTCTGCGACTCGGCCCGACGGGCGCTGGCCTCGGGGGCCGTCCCGCCCGACCGGGTGGTGGCGGTCAGCGTCACCGGGCAATGGGCCAGCACGGTGCCGGCGGACGCCGGCGGCGTCCCCGTCGGCCCCTGCGTGCTGTGGATGGACACCCGGGGCGCGCCCCACTCCCGGGGGATCATCGGCGGCCCGGTCGGCGGCTACGCTCCGCGGGCCGCCCTCACCTGGATCAGGCGATCCGGCGGGGCCCCGTCCCCCTCGGGGGCCGATCCCATCGGGCACATGCGCTTCCTGCAGGCCGACGAGCGGGGGAACTCGGCCGAGGCCCGGTGGTTCCTCGAGCCGGTCGACTACCTGTCCATGTGCTTCACCGGCATCCCGGCGGCTTCCCACGCCTCCATGGCCGGCGCCTGGCTGACCGACAACCGGCACCTCGACATGCTGGCCTACGACCGGGTGCTGGTGAGCCGCTCGGGCGTCGACCCGGAGCGGCTGCCTCCGCTCCACCGCACGGGCACGGTGATCGGAACGGTCCTCCCTCAGGTGGCGACGGACCTCGGCCTCCCGGCCGGCGTGCAGGTGGTCACCGGCACGCCGGACCTCCACTCGGCGGCGTGCGGGTCGGGTGCGGTGCTCGACTACCAGGCCCATCTGGCCGTGAGCACCAGCGCGTGGATCGGGGCACCGGTGCCGTTCAAGAAGACCGATGCGCGGCGGCAGGTGGCCAGCGTCCCGGGGCTGGGTGCCGGTGGGTACCTGATCGCCGACAATCACGAGGCCGGGGGTGCCTGCCTCGACTGGCTGTGCGGCGTGATGCCGGGCCTGGTCAGCCCGCAGGGCCGGCCCGACTTCGCCGCGGCCACCCGGCTGGCGGCGGCCGCGGCGCCCGGCTCGTCCAACGTGGTGTTCACCCCGTGGCTACGCGGTGAGCGGTCGCCGGTCGACGACCGGCATGCCCGGGCCGGGTTCCACAACCTCTCGCTCACCACCGGCCGTCCCGAGCTGGCCCGTGCGGTCCTCGAGGGCGTGGCCTTCAACAACCGGTGGCTCCACGAAGCGGTGGAGCGGTTCGCCAGGCGCCGGCTCGACCCCGTGCGGATGATCGGCGGCGGGGCGCTCTCGGACCTGTGGTGCCAGATCCACGCCGACGTGATGGACCGGACCATCGAGCGGGTGGAGGCGCCGCTGGCCGCCAACCTGCGCGGTGCGGCCATCTTCGCCGGACTGGTCCTCGGCGCCGTGCGGCCCGACGAGGTGCGGGGGCTCGTGCGGGTGGACGAGGTGTTCCGTCCCGATCCCTCCCACCGGGCCACCTACGACCGCCTGTACGCCGAGTACCCCAAGCTGTACACCGCGCAGCGCGGGATGTTCGCCCGCCTCAACCGGCCTCGAGCGGCCGACCGGTCGGGCTGAGCGGCGGAGCCGGGCGCAGTCCAGCGACGTGGGGTGGCCGCCGGCCTGGCTACCATGGCAGGCGGCTCGTCCGGACCCCGCCCCGATGGGATCGGGGCCGGGAACACCGAAGGGGGGACAGCTGGTGCAGGGTCGACAGTGGGTGTGGCTCGCAGCGGTGACCTCGGTGCTGGCTGCAGCCTCGATGGTGTGGTCGGGAGCCGCGGGGGCGTCGGCCGGCCACACCCGTGGGCTGGCGCCGGTCCCGGCGGCCAACGCCCGGGCCACCTTCACCGGGCACGGCTCCATCGACCAGGCGTATCTGCTCGGCGGGCTGCCCGGCACCACCGCCCTGCTGGTGGACGGGTCGGGGCACCGGGTGGGCAGTGGGACCATCGACAGCCAGGGGAGCCTGATCGTCCGCGATGTGGCCCCGGGCCGCGGCTACACGTTCCGGACCGTGTCCGGGACGTCGGTGTCGGCCACGGCGCGTTTTCGGGTCCTGTCGACCGACCAGACCCCTCCGAGCACCTTCTACTCCCATCAGCACCTGGTGGCGGGGTTGAACTACATCACCATGCGGGACGGCGTGTCGCTGGCGGCCACGGTCCGCCTCCCACCGGGCAAGACCCTGGCCGACGGCCCGTTCCCCACGGTGATCGAGGAGTCGGGCTACGCCATTGCCGCGCCCCACAGCCTTATCGACGCCGAGCTGGGGCAGAACGGCGAGAGCACCTCGGACCCGCTGGTCCCCGATTCGGCCACCATCGTCGGCTCGCTGATCGCCCCCCTGCTGGGATTCGCCACCATCAGCCTCCAGATGCGGGGGACCGGATGCTCGGGCGGGGCCTTCGACCTCTTTGACCTACCCACCACCTACGACGGGTTCGACGCCGTGCAGATCGCCGCCGCCCAACCCTGGGTGGCCAACCACAAGGTGGGCATGGTCGGCATCTCCTTCTCGGGCATCTCCCAGATGTTCGTGGCCGGGACCCGCCCGCCGGGCCTGGCCGCCATCGCCCCGATGAGCCTGACCGACGACCTGTACTCGACGGGCTTCCCCGGCGGCATGTTCAACAGCGGCTTCGCCGCCTCGTGGTTGGCCGAGCGGCAGGCCGACGCCGAGCCGGCCCCGGCCGGTGGCCAGGAGTGGGCCCGGGTCCTCATCCAGCAGGGGGACCGGCAGTGCCTGGCCAACCAGGCCCTGCACGGCCAGACCCAGAACATCCAGACCCTGCTCAGCCAAGCCAGCCACTACGTGGACGCCCTGTACCGGCAGCGGGCCCCGTCCACGTGGGCCCGGCAGGTCGACGTGCCGGTCTTCGTGTCCGGCGCCTTCCAGGACGAGCAGACGGGCGGCCAGTGGCCGGCCATCATCGGGGCACTGGCCCACGACCCCCGGGTGTGGGCCACCATCACCAACGGCACCCACATCGATTCCCTGGGCCCGGGCGCCATCACCCGGTGGCTCGAGTTCCTCGACCTCTACGTGGCCGACCGGGTCCCCACACCGTCGCCCACCCTCGTTGCCCTGGCGCCCCTGCTCTACCAGCAGGCGGCCGGCGCTTCCGCCGGGGCGGTGGCCCCGGTGGGGTACACCGACGAGCCGAGCCTGGCCGCCGCCCGGGCCGCCTTCGAACAGCAGCCCCGGGTGCGGGTCCTGTTCGACAACGGCGGGGGGAGCGCGGGGGCCGGGGCCATGCAGCCGGTCTGGAGCCAGGACTTCACGGCGTGGCCCCCACCCCAGGCCACGGCCGTCACCTACCGCCTGGGGACCGGTGGCGCCCTCTCCCCGAGGCGGTCGGCGTCGGCCACGGTGTCCTTCCGCCCCGACCCGTCGGCCCGCCCGCCCGTCGACCTCCCGTCCGGCAGTGCCTGGGCCGCCCTGCCGGCGTACCAGTGGGTGCCGGCCGCCGGTTCCGACGGGGTCGGGTTCCTCTCGGCGCCGCTGACCGAGGACGTGGTGGCGGTCGGTCCGGCCAGCCTCAACCTGTGGGTGCAGAGCACGGCGGCCGACACCGACCTGCAGGCCACCGTCTCGGAGGTGCGGCCGGACGGGAAGGAGCTGTTCGTCCAGACCGGCGAGCTGCGGGCCAGCGACCGGGCCCTCGACCGGTCGGCGTCGACGGCCACCGGCCCGGTCCCGACCTATGCCGCCGACACCGCGGCCCCGCTGCCCGGCGGCCGGTTTACCGAGGTCCGGATCCCCATCGTGCCCTTCGCCTACGCGTTCCGGGCCGGCTCCAGGATCCGGATCTCCATCACCGCCCCGGGGGGTGACCGCCCGGCCTGGCAGTTCGACACCTATCCGACCGGCGGCACGGTGACCGACACCATCGGCCTGGGGGCGCACCACCCCTCGGCCCTGGTGCTGTCGGTGGTGCCGGGCATCACGCCCCCGGACCCCCAGCCGGCCTGTCCCTCGTTGCGGGGCCAGCCGTGCCGGACCTACGTGGCCGCCGCCAACGGGGGATGAGGTCGGCGGCGACCGGGCCGTCCCGGACGAACCGGGACTGACCGTGCGCCCCTGGCGTGACCATCTGGCCTCAGGTCGGGACGTGACGGTGGCCGATCTGACGTCGGAGGGCACGCTGCTGCGGGCCTGGACCCGAGGCTGGGCCGACGCTCCCGGTGCCCCGCTGTGGCTGGAGCCCGCCGCCGGCTCGCCGGCCGCCGCCGGGGCGTCCCGCGCCCCCGGTGCCTGGTGGACGGCGGGCGAGTTCGAGGCGGCCACCCGACGCGCCGCTGGCCGCCTCCGCACCGCCGGCCTCGAGCCGGGGGACCGGATGGTGTGGTCGACGCCGTCGTCGGTGGCCTCCCTGGTAGCTCACGTCGGCGCGTTGCGCGCCGGCCTGGTCGTGGTGCCGGCCAACACGGCCTACTCCGAGCGGGAGCTGGCCCACATCGTCATCGCCGTGGGGGCATCGGCCGCCGTCGTCGACCGACCCGACCAGGCCGAGTGGGTGCGCCGGGCGGCCACCGGACCCGTCGTGGTCACCGGCTCGGGTCTGGATCTGGCCGACGGCGACCCCGGACCTCTGGATGCCGCCGCCCCGGACGACCCGGCCCTGATCTGCTTCACCTCGGGGACCACCGGTGTGCCCAAGGGGGCCGTCCTGCGTCACCGCAACCTGTTGGCGGCCACGGCGTCGGTGAGCGAGGCATGGCGGTGGACGTCGGAGGACCGTCTGGTCCACTGCCTCCCCGTCTTCCATGCCCACGGCCTCGCCGTCGCCACCTACGGGACCCTGCTGACCGGGGCGTCGGCCGTCCTGTTGCCCGGCTTCGACCCGGCCGCCGTGGTGGCCGCCGCCGCCGACCACCGGGCCACCCTGTTCTTCGGGGTCCCCACCATGTACCACCGCCTGGTCGGCTCCGGGCGGGTCGGCGGTCTTGCCGGCCTCCGCCTGTGCGTCTCCGGCTCGGCCCCCCTCCCCGGCGAGCTCCACGCCGAGGTGCACCGGGCCGCCGGCATCGCCGTCCTCGAGCGGTACGGCATGACCGAGACCCTGATGAACGTGTCCAACCCGTACGAGGGCGAGCGACGGGCGGGCACGGTGGGGTTCCCGCTCCCCGGGGTCGAGGTCCGGCTGGCCGACGACGACGAGATCCTGGTGCGCGGGCCCAACGTCTTCGACGGCTACTGGCGTCGTCCCGAGGCCACCGCCGAGGTGTTCGTGGAGGCCGACGACCGGGGCGCACCATGGTTCCGCACCGGCGATCTGGGCGAGGAGTCCGACGGCTACCTGGTGATCCGGGG
Organism: uncultured Acidimicrobiaceae bacterium; assembly: GCA_963812525.1. Lineage (GTDB taxonomy): Bacteria > Actinomycetota > Acidimicrobiia > Acidimicrobiales > RAAP-2 > Bog-756. The sequence goes on along the minus strand of CAWEVL010000010.1, from coordinate 662,526 downwards.
CCGGTCCAAGGAGCTGATCATCTCCGGGGGGTTCAACGTCTACCCCAGTGAGGTCGAGGACGTGGTGGCCGGCCACCCCGGCGTGGCCGAGGTGGCCGTCACCGGGACACCGTCGGCCGAGTGGGGGGAGGTGGTCACCGCGTGGATCGTCCCCGACGGCACGGCGCCGTCGGCCGACGAGCTGGCCGCGTTCACCTCGCCCATGCTGGCCCCGTACAAGCGGCCCCGGCTGGTCCACGTGGTCGAGGCGCTGCCGCGCAATGCCCTGGGCAAGCTCGTCCGGAGCCAGCTGGGCCCCTGAATCGGACGGTCGACCGGCGCGGAACCGGCCGCCTCGGTCCTACCGTCACGCCCTCCCTCGGTGACCGGCGGCGCCCCGGGGGTGGAGCGGCGGCGGCGACGAGCGCGGCACACCCGGTGGTGTCATTCGCTGAAGTCGCCCGCCGAGATGCGTAGCTTCCGGATGATCCGCATCAGGTGGCGGAGGTCCCCGGTGCTCAGCCCACCCAGGCCGAAGGCCACCTGGTTGACCGCCTTGGTGGCCCGCTTGGCCAGGCCACGGCCCTCGTCGGTGAGCTCGGCCAGCGTGGTCCGGCCGTCGGTGGGATGGGGGAGCCGGCGGACGAGCCCCTGCCTCTCGAGTCGGTCGATGATGTTGGTCACGCTGGTCGGGTGGATCATCAGCCGCTGCCCCATCTTGCCCAGGGGGAGCGCCCCTCGGCGGCTGTGGAGGAGGAGCACCAGGCCCTCGTAGCGGGCGAAGGTCAGCCCGTACGGTCGCAGGGCACCGTCCACCGCGGCCAGCACCACCTGTTGGGCCCGCATGATGGAGGTGGCCGCGGCCATGGCGCCACTGACGTCCGGCGTCCATCGGGCCGACCACTGGGATCGAGCCTCCTCGATGGGGTCGAAGGGGAGGGGCACTCGGGCCACCGGACCCTACCGGCCCGACCGGCGGTGGGTACGCTGACGGCGAGGAGGACGGTGCCGACACTCGAGGACGACCGTGGTGATGCTGTCCCGCTGAGGGACTGGCCGGACCGGGTGGTGTCCCTGGTGCCGTCGATCACCGAGGCCCTGGCCTCGACGCTGCCCGACCGCCTGGTCGGGGCCACCGAGTGGTGCACCCACCCGCCCGGTCTCGACGTGGTCCGGGTGCGGGGGACGAAGAACCCGGACCACGCAGCCATCGGACGGCTGCGGCCCGACCTGGTAGTCGCCAACCAGGAGGAGAACCGCCGGGTCGACGTCGAGCGGCTGCGGTCGGCCGGCATCCCGGTGTGGGTCACGGTGACCGAGTCGGTCGACCAGGCCCTCGGCGCGCTCCGCCGGCTCCTGGTCGACGTGCTGGGGGCCGAGCAGCCGGCGTGGTGGGCCGAGGCCACGGCCGAATGGGGCCGGCCCCCCGACCTGCCGTCGGCCCGGGTGGTGGTCCCGATCTGGCGGGACCCGTGGATGGTGGTGGGCGCCCGTACCTTCAGCGGCGACCTGCTGGCGCGCCTGGGGCTCACCCATCTCCTGGCCGACGGCGAGGACCGCTACCCCAAGATGGCGCTGTCCGAGCTGGTCGACCGGTCGCCCGACCTGGTGCTGCTGCCCGACGAGCCCTACCCGTTCGCCCCCGACGACGGACCCGAGGCGTTCGCCGGCATCCCGACCGCCCTGGTGTCGGGCCGGGACCTCACCTGGTACGGACCGTCCATGACCACGTCCCGCGCCGCGCTGTCGGCCCGCATCACCGAGGCCCTCGAGTCGGGTTGACCGGGTCACGGCGCCGGCTCAGACGTTCCGCCGGTAGGCCCCGCCCACCTCGAACAGGGTGGCCGTGATCTCGCCCAGGGTGGCATGGCGCACGGTGGTCATGAGCTCGGCGAAGACGTTTCCCCCGCAGAGGGCGGTCTGGCGGAGGGCGTCCAGGGCCGCCTCCCGGTCGAGGGCGTGACGGCTCTGGTAGTCGCGCAGTCGGGCGAGCTGCCGCCGCTTCTCCTCCTCGGTGGACCGGGCCAGCTCGATGGGCTCGATGGGGCCGTCCTCGGTGGGCGAGAGGAAGGTGTTGACCCCCACGATGGGAAGTGAGCCGTCGTGCTTCTTGTGCTCGTAGAGCATGGAGTCGTCCTGGATACGACCCCGTTGGTAGCCGGTCTCCATGGCCCCGAGCACGCCGCCCCGCTCGCTGATCCGCTCCAGTTCGGCCAGGACCGCCGCCTCCACCCGGTCGGTGAGCTCTTCGGCGAAGAAGCTGCCCTGGAGTGGGTTCTCGTTCAGACTGGCACCCCACTCCTTGTTGATGATCAGTTGGATGGCGAGGGCCCGGCGCACCGACTCCTGGGTGGGGGTGGTGACGGCCTCGTCGTAGGCGTTGGTGTGGAGGCTGTTGGCGTTGTCCTCGATGGCACAGAGGGCCTGCAGGGTGGTCCGGATGTCGTTGAAGGCCATCTCCTGGGCGTGGAGCGACCGCCCCGAGGTCTGGACGTGATACTTGAGCTTCTGTGAGCGTTCGTCGGCCCCGTACCGCTCTTTCATGGCGATGGCCCAGATCCGCCGGGCCACCCTCCCGATCACGGTGTACTCGGGATCCATCCCGTTGGAGAAGAAGAAGGAGAGGTTGGCGGCGAAGTCGTCGACGTGCATGCCACGGGCCAGGTAGGACTCCACATAGGTGAAGCCGTTGGCCAGGGTGAAGGCCAGCTGGGTGACGGGGTTGGCCCCCGCCTCGGCGATGTGGTAGCCGGAGATGGAGACGGAGTAGAAGTTGCGCACCTGGTGCTCGATGAACCATGCCTGCATGTCGGCCATCACCCCGAGGGAGAACTCGGTGGAGAAGATGCAGGTGTTCTGGCCCTGGTCCTCTTTCAGGATGTCGGCCTGCACGGTGCCCCGGACGGTGCGAAGGACCTCGGCGGCGACGGCCTCGGCTTCGGCGTCGGTGGCGTCCCGGTCGTGCTCGGACGAGAAGCGGTCCAGCTGCTGGTCGATGGCTGTGTTCAGGTACATGGCCAAGATGGTCGGCGCCGGGCCGTTGATGGTCATCGACACCGAGGTCGTGGGATGGCAGAGGTCGAACCCGTCGAACAGCGCCTTCATGTCGTCGAGCGTGGCGATGGACACCCCGGACGTCCCGATCTTTCCGTAGATGTCGGGGCGCTCGTCAGGATCGAAGCCGTAGAGCGTCACCGAATCGAAGGCCGTGGACAGCCGGGTGGCCGGCTGGCCTTCGGCCAGCAGGTGGAACCGGCGGTTGGTGCGGAAGGGGTCGCCCTCGCCGGCGAACATGCGGGCCGGGTCCTCGCCCTCCCGCTTGAAGGGGAACACCCCGGCGGTGAAGGGGAAGTGACCGGGCAGGTGCTCCTCCCGTAACCACCGGACCAGCTCGCCGTGCTCGCTCACCCGGGGGAGGGCCACCCGGGGCACGCGGGTGCCCGACAGTGAGGTCCGCCACCGCTCGGGTTGCCGGCCGCCGTCGGTGGCACCGGCGTCGGTCTCGTCCGGGCCACCTCCGTTGGCCTCGGCGTCGCTCACGGTCGGCCGTAGCGCCCCCCACTCCTCCAGGAGTCGCTGGCCTTCGCCGTCGCGCTCCGCTTCGATCCGGCCGGCCAGGGTGGCCAGGTCACCGGTGTCGACCCCGCGCGCCAGGCCCAGGGAGGTCACCGCGGCCACCTGCTCGGCCCGGCGGGCCTCGTCGGCCAGGCGGGCCGTGGTGGCGTGGTAGCCCTGGACGGTCTCGGCGATCTCGGCCAGGTAGCGGCGGCGGTTGGCCGGGACGATGGCCGACGTCTGGGTGGACTGCCGTCCGGCCACCGGAGCCAGCACGCCGTCGGTGACCGCCAGACCCTCGACGACCAGCTGGTCCTTGAGCCGGTGGAACAGCGCGGTGACGCCGTCGTCGTTGAAACGGGAGGCGATGGTCCCGAACACGGGCTCGGCGCCCGCGGTCACCGTGGAGCCCCGGTGGTCACGGCCCCACTGCCGGCACACCTGGCGGAAGGCGTCGTCGGCGCCCCGGCGGTCGAACTTGTTGATGGCCACCACGTCGGCCAGTTCGAGCATGTCGATCTTCTCGAGCTGGGAGGCGGCGCCGTACTCGGGCGTCATGACGTAGAGCGAGACATCGGCGATCTCGGTGACGGCGGCGTCGCCCTGGCCGATGCCGGGGGTCTCGACGATGACCATGTCGAATCCGGCAGCCGCGCACGCCGCCACCACCAGCGGGAAGTGGTCGGGCAGTTCGGACGACGAGCCCCGGGTGGCCATGGAGCGGAAGTAGACGTTGGGGGCGTCGATGGCGTTCATCCGGATGCGGTCGCCGAGCAGGGCGCCCCCACCGCGGCGGCGGGTGGGGTCGACGGCCAGGACGGCGATGGCCAGTTTGTCCTCCTGGTCGAGCCGGAACCGTCGGACCAGCTCGTCGGTCAGGGACGACTTCCCCGAGCCGCCGGTGCCGGTGATCCCCAGTACCGGCACCGGGTGCTGGCCCAACCGCGACCGGAGTACAGCGGCGGCGTCCGGGTCGAGCGCGCCGGCCTCGATGCAGGAGATCCACCGGGCCAGGGCGCGGTGGTCGCCCGCCTCCACCGAGTCCAGGGGCGGCGGGGGATCGGCGGCCAGGTCGCGGTCGCACTCCTGGACCAGGAGGTTGATCATGGCGTCGAGGCCGAGCTGCTGACCGTCGGCCGGCGAGAATATCCGCTGCACGCCGTAAGCCTCGAGCTCCTCGATCTCGGAGGGAACGATGACACCGCCTCCGCCGCCGTAGATCCTGATGTCACCCCGGCCCTCGGCCCGCAGCCGGTCGACCAGGTACCGGAAGTACTCCATGTGGCCGCCCTGGTAGGAGCTGATGGCCACGCCTTGGACGTCCTCGGCGATGGCCGCCTTGGCCACTTCGTCCACCGACCGGTTGTGGCCGAGGTGGATGACCTCGGCCCCCTGGGACTGCAGGAGCCGCCGCATGATGTTGATGGCGGCGTCGTGGCCGTCGAACAGGCTGGCCGCCGTCACGAACCGGACCGGGTGCACCGGCTGGTACAGCTCGGTCATGCCTCGGCCGTCGACGGGCCCGTCTGCGGACGGTTCGGTGAGGGGCGCACGCTGGCAGATTACTACAACGTCCTACTAAATGTCGACGGCCTCCCCGGCTCGGCGTGGGCCAGGGCGGTGGAGGTGCGGAGGGCAGTGCGGTGGCCGGCGGGGAGTGGGCAGGGCGCGCCTCGTCGGGGGACGGCTGGGCGCCGGATCGTCCGACGGGTCGGGCGGAGGGGTGGCACCACCGGGACCCGACGGAACGGGGGATAGTGTCCTCTGATCGCCACACGGCCCCGTCGGGCGCCGGTCCGGTCCACTCCCTCCGGTCCCCGTCCTGAACCGATTCGAGGTGAGGACCATCGTGAGGACCATGGAGTTCGAGGAGATCGGGTACTCGGTGGCCGGCGGCGTCGCCACCGTCACCCTCAACCGCCCCGATGCGCTGAACGCCTTCACCGCCCGGATGGTCAACGAGCTGCTGGCCGCCATCGACGAGGTCGACCGGGACGACGACGTGAGGGTGGCCATCCTGACCGGGGCCGGAAGGGCCTTCAGCGCCGGGGCCGACATGTCGGCGGGAGCCCAGACCTTCGACTACGACGACGACCGGAGCGGTGGGGCGGTGGGCGTCGAACGGGTGGGCCGGGCAGTGGCACCCCGGGACGGGTGCGGCCGGATCACCCTCCGTCTGTTCGACTGCCTCAAGCCCGTCGTCTCGGCGGTGAACGGCGCCGCGGTGGGCATGGGGGCCACGCTGCTGTTGGCCACCGACATCCGGATGGCGGCGGAGCGGGCCCGCTTCGGATTCGTCTTCACCCGCCGGGGCATCGCCCCCGAGGGGGCGTCGACCTGGTTCCTCCCACGGCTGGTGGGTGTGGCCCAGGCGGCGGAGTGGCTGTACACCGGGCGGGTGTTCGACGCCGGGGAGGCCCTGGCCGGCGGTCTCGTCCGCAGTGTCCACCCCGACGGCGAGCTGCTCGAGGCGGCCGGGGCCCTGGCCGCCGAGATCGCCGAGACGGCCCCGGTGTCGGTGGCCCTCACCCGTCGGATGCTGTGGCGGATGCTCGGTGCCGACCATCCCATGGCCGCCCACCGGGCCGACTCCCGCGCCGTCTACGCCACCGGGGCCGGGCCGGACGCCCGCGAAGGGGTCATGTCCTTCCTCGAGAAGCGTCCGCCCCACTTCACCGGCCGTCCCTCGACGGACCTTCCCGAGGTCTTCCCGGACTGGGTCGACCCCCGGTACTCCTGAGTCGGCTCCGACCTCGTCGAGGAGGGATGCGCATGGACAGCAGCGATCTCCCGTCAGCCACGATGGTCGTCACGGGCGGCAACACCGGGATCGGACTGGAGACGGCGGTGAGTCTGGCCGCGCTGGGCGCCCGGGTGGTCATCACCGCTCGGGACCCGGAGCGGGGGGCGACGGCGCTGGCGACGATACGGGAACGGACGGGGGGCGACCGGGTGGACGTACTGCCGCTCGATCTGGCGTCGTTCGAATCGATCCGCTCCTTCGCCGATACGCTGCTCGGCCGGTACGACCGGCTCGACGTGCTGGTGAACAACGCCGGCCTGGCACCCGACGGGCGAAGGTGGGAGACGGCCGAGGGCTTCGAGGCGGCGTTCGGCGTCAACCATCTGGGACACGTGCTCCTCACCCAGCTGCTCCTCGACCGCCTGAAAGCCGGTGCGCCGAGTCGCATCGTGGTGGTGTCCTCGGACGCCCACCGGGTGGCGGAGCAGGGGATCTGCTTCGACGACCTCCAGCACGAGGGCGAGTTCCACTCCCTGGGCGTCTACGCCGAGTCCAAGCTGGCCAATATCTACTTCTCCCTGGTGCTGGCCGAGCGACTCGCCGGCACCGGTGTCACCGTCAACGCCCTCAATCCCGGGTACGTGGCCACCGGGCTCGGCCGGACCAGGCCGGAGGACGTGGCCCGCGCCGTGGTCACGCCCCCGAGGTCCGACCGGGTCGACGCGGTGCTGGGCCCGCTGCCCGAACCCATGAGCCCGGCCGACGGGGCCCGCACCTCGGTGTACCTGGCCACCTCCCCGGAGGTGGAAGGGGTCAGTGGCTCCTACTTCTCCCGCGGCCGCGCCGTGCCCCTCACCGAGATGGCTGCCGACCCGGTGGCCGCCCGTCGGTTGTGGGACGAGTCCGAGCGCCTGATCGCCCAGCATCCGGCGCCCGCCCCCGGCTAGCTCGCCGGGTCGCTTCCATCACCGACGCGGGTCCGCACAGCGAGGGGCGGAGGGTCTCCCGGCCACCCAGCCTTCGCTGCTGCTAGAACGTCTCCTGTCCGCTCGATGTCGATTGCAGGGAGTAGCGATGACAGATGTCATGAAGGGTGTGCGCATTCTCGAGGTTGCCGAACACACCTTCGTCCCGGCCGCTTCGGCCATCCTGGCCGACTGGGGGGCGGAGGTCATCAAGATCGAGCATGTGGAGCGGGGCGACGCCATGCGGGGCCTGGCTTCGAGCGGCGTCATGTCGATGGGTGGCTCGGTCCACGTCCTCCTCGAGCACTCCAACCGGGGGAAGAAGAGCATCGGTGTCGATCTCACCACCGAGAAGGGCGTCGAGCTCGTCCACCGACTGGCCGCCACCAGCGACGTGTTCCTGACCAACAAGCTCCCCGGAGTCCGGAAGAAGCTCCGTATGGAGGTCGATGACATCCGGGCCCACAACCCGGACATCATCTACGTGGCCGGCACCGGGGGAGGGGAGCGTGGGCCCGACGCCGATCGCGGGGGCTACGACTTCCTGAGCTACTGGTGCCGGGGGTCCAGCGCCATGGGCTGCACCCCGCCCGACGCCGAGAACCTGGCCATGCAGCCCGCTCCCGGCTATGGCGACTCGATCGGCGGCATGACCATCGCCGGTGGGATCATGGGTGCCCTGTTCCACCGCGAGCGAACGGGCGAGGCGGTCTCCGTGGACGTCTCGCTGCTCGGTGTCGGGCTCTGGGCCATGAGCCCGGCCGTGGCGTTGTCGCTCCAGACCGGATTTCCCTGGCGACCGCCGGCTGCCGGCTCCGGCGGCGGCGGACCGTCCAACCCCCTGGTGGGCACCTACAAGACCGAGGACGGCCGGTTCCTGGCCTTCACCTGCCTCCAGGGCTTCCACTACTGGCCGGCAGCGTGCCGGGCCATCGGGCGCGAGGAGCTGATCACCGACGAGCGCTTCACCTCTCACGAGTTGCTGTCGGCCAACGCCGGTGTGGCCCGGGACATCCTGACCGAAGTGTTCGAGGCCGCGCCGCTGGCCGAGTGGCAGGAGCGACTGGCCGGCTTCGAGGGACAGTGGTCGTTCGCCCAGGACAGCCTGGAGGTGGTCGACGACCCCCAGGTGGAGGCGAACGGGTACGTGGGCGAGACGAGCACCGCCGCCGGCGTGCCCTTCCGGCTGGTCACGACGCCCGTGCAATTCGGCGGCACCCCCGCCCCGCCGAAGCGGGCGCCGGACTTCAACGAGCACTGCGAGGAGATCCTGGCCAGTATCGATTGCGACACCGAGACCATGCTCGAGCTCAAGATCGAGGGAGTGGTGGCGTGACCGACGGTAGCGGCGGTGCGGGGCCGGCCGTGGGGCGGGGCCGGCGATGAAGGAGCAGCGCCGGTCCCGGCGCATCGCCATGACCCCCGAGGAGCGTGACGCCTTCCTGGCCGAGGAACGCACCTGCCGGGTGGCCACCACCGGCGCCGCCGGTCCCCACCTGACTGCCCTCTGGTTCGTGTGGGACGGCACCGCCCTGTGGCTGACCTCGATCGTCAACAGCCAGCGATGGACCGACATCGGGCGGGACGGACGGGTGAGCGTGCTGGTCGATACCGGTGAGGGGTTCGGCGAGCTGCGAGGAGTCGAGCTCCGGGGCCGGGCCGTACCGGTCGGCGAGGTCCCCCGCACCGGGGAGCCGGACGACCGACTGGTGGAGCCCGAGCGGCTCTTCGGGGCGAAGTACGCCGGGGGGACCTTCGGCCACGACGGACGCCACGCCTGGCTCCGGGTGGTGCCCGAGAAGATCACCAGCTGGGACTTCCGGAAGATGGGCATCGGCTGAGCCGCCGCGGCCGCAGCTAGCCCACTCGGTGGACCGGGACATGGGAGTACCCGGCGACGTTGGACATGTGCACGCGGGCGCACCGTTCCTCGTCCACCGCGAACCTCGGCCACCGCCTGGCCAGCTCCTCGAGGGCGATCCGGCTCTCCATGCGGGCCAGGGCCGCACCCAGACAGCTGTGGATGCCGTAGCCGAAGCCGATCGAGAGACTGGGCGGCCGGTCGACGAGGAAGTCGTCGGGCCGGTCGAAGAAGCGCTCGTCCCGGGTGGCTGATCCCGTGACCAGGATGGTCGGGTAGCCGGCAGGGATGGTCACGCCGCTGACGACGGCCTCCTTCACCGAGAACCGGCCCTGGTACTGGGACGGAGGGTAGTAGCGGAGGATCTCCTCGACCGCGCCGGGGATGGTGCCCGGATCCTCGACGACCTGGCGGTACTGGTCGGGGTTCTTGTGGAAGAGATAGACGGCGTTCCCGATGAGCTTGGTCACCGTCTCCGCCCCCGCCCCGCCCAGGAGGCCGGCAAACCCGGCGATCTCGTCGTCCCCCAAACGGGTCATCTCTCCGTCTCCCCGGTCGACTTCGACCTGTGTGAGCCGGGTGATCATGTCGTCTGCCGGGTGCTTGCGCTTCTCCTCGGCCAGCTCGTGCCAGTAGGCACCGCTCTCCAGCTGGGCCCGTTGGCCTTCGGGCGTGGGATCCATCTGGCCCGGCTCGCGGTGCAGCCCGATGTCGAGCCAGTGGCGGATCTGCTGGCGCTCGCCCTCGGGAACGCCCAGCATGCGCGAGATGATCTCGACGGGGAACAGGGCGCTGAAGTCAGCCACCGCATCGAACGAGTCGGAGCGGTCGAAGGGCGAGAGGAACGAGACGATGACGTCTCGGACCATCGGCTCGAGGGAACCGATGGCCCTGGGGGTGAACACCCGGCTGACCAGGGCCCTGAGCCGGTCGTGCTCCGGCGGGTCCATCATGATGATCGAGCGGTACATCTTGATGGTCTCCGGGTCGGTGCTCAGCGTGGAGAGATCGACGCCGTGGGCGCTCGAGAAGGTCTGCCAGTCCTTGTGGGCCGCGCAGACATCGTCGTAGCGGAAGAGGGCCCAGAAGCCGTACTTCTCGTTGAAGAGGACGGGCGCCTCGTCGCGCAGCCGGCGGTACAGGTCGTACGGGCCGTTGAAGTACTCGTCGGAGAACGGGTCGAACTCGAGCGGGCCCTCGTGCAGTGTGGTGTCGGTCATGGGTTCCCCCTTCTCCTGCTTGTCGGAGTTGTCCCCGAGGCTAACCGGGCCTCCGCTGATTCGACATGCCCCGACCCGCCGGTAAGGAGGTGAACTCGACGCGTGGGTCCTCGTGCCCGGACAGCCTCCCCCCTTCGCCTCGTCGGCAGCTTCCGTGCCGTACCGTCCGGGACCGTTGGTGATCGCGGCGGTGACGATGTCCCACGTCGGAGCGTCGAGGATTCGGCAACAATGGCCTCCCATGGAATGGCCGACCGAGCTTCCCATCGTCCAGGCCCCCATGGCGGGCGGACCCTCGACCCCTGAGCTCACCGCAGCGGTGTCCGCGGTCGGCGGCTACGGCTGCGTGGCCGCCGGCTACCTGTCGGCCGACGGTCTGCTGGCTACGATCGCCGCCACCCGGGCGCTCACCCCGTCGCCGTTCGGAGTCAACCTCTTCTGTCCGTCGTCGCCCGGCGACCCGGGTGAGGTGGGTCGTTATGCCGAGCTCCTCGAACCCGAAGCGACCCGGCTCGGCGTGGCCCTCGGGGAGCCGCTGTGGGAAGACGACGCCTTCGAAGGGAAGCTGGAGATCGTCGAGTCAGCCCAGGTCGATCTGGTGACCTTCACCTTCGGGTGCCCGGACCAGGGGGTGGTGGAGCGCCTGCATCGGGCCGGGAGCCGGGTGGGCGTGACCGTCACCTCGGTGGCCGAAGCCCAGGTGGCCGAAGGCGGGGGGGTGGACCTCCTGCTCGTGCAGGGGACCGAGGCCGGCGGTCACCAGGGATCGTTCCTGGACCTTGCACCCAATGTCCGTCCCCTGTTGGCGCTGCTGGACGACGTTCGTGCCGTCACCACGGTCCCGATGGTGGGAACCGGGGGCATCATGACGGGCGCCGAGGCCGCCGGGGTACTGGCCCACGGCGGGGTCGCCGTGCAGCTGGGCACGGCGTTCCTCTGCGCCCACGAGGCGGGGACAGCCGAGACCTATCGGCGGGCCGTGCTCGACCGCACCTACTCGGACACGACGGTGACCCGGGCCTTCAGCGGCCGCTACGCCCGGGGCCTGGCCAACGAGTTCGCCCGGGCGCACAGTGGCGAGGCCCCGCAGGCCTATCCAGAGGTGCACCACCTGACCCGACCCCTTCGAGCAGCGGCCCTGCGGGCCGGCGACCCGAGTGTGCCCAATCTGTGGGCGGGACAGGGCTGGCAGCAGGTGACGGCCGAGCCCGCCGGGGCGATCGTGCGGCGGATCGCCGCCGAGGCCGGCTGCTGAAACGAGATCTCGGCAAGGCGACGGCCCCGTCCCGAACGGGGTCGCCGAGGTCGTCGAGCACAGCGGAGGGAGTGGGATTCGAACCCACGGAGGCTTGCACCTCACGGCTTTTCAAGAGCCGCGCATTTGTCCGCTCTGCCATCCCTCCGAGCGCCAGTCAGGGTAGTCGCCGCCCGCCCCCGGCCGTGGACGACGACGCCTCAGGGCCGCTCGCCCGAGCCGACCTCGGCCCGCAGGGCGTCGACCCACGTCCCGGCCTCGGTCCATGACGTCTCGGCCTCGCGCCGGAGGGCCGGACCGGCCGGGCCGGCCGCCGGATACGAGCCGAGGAACTTCACCCCGGCCAGACTGGCGTGGAGATCCCGCAGGCAGTCGCTCACCACGGCGTCGGCAATGTGGCCCTCGAAGTCGATGATGAAGCAGTAGTCGCCCAGGGCCTGCTTGGTCGGCCTCGACTCCAGCTTGCTCAGGTTGATGTTGCGGGCGGAGAACTGGCCCAGGATCCCGTGGAGGCTGTCCGGGATGGTCGGCGCGCTGGAAGCAGGCGATGCTGGTCCGGTCGTGGCCGGTGGGGGCGGGGATCCCCGTCCGGGCCAGGGACACGAACCGGGTCTGGTTCTCCGGATGGTCCTCGACGTCCTCGACCAGGATGTCCAGCCCGTAGAGGGTGGCGGCCAGCCGGGGGGCGATGGCCGCGGTGGGACGGGCCGACATGGCCGGGTCGTGCTGCGCCCACCAGCCGGGCGGCATCGGCGGTGGAGTTGGTGGCCAGCAGCTCCACCGAGGGCAGTTTCTCGGTCAGGAACGCCCGGCACTGGGCGGTGGCCATGGGGATGGACGCCACCCGCTCGATGTCGCCCAGGGCCGTCCCCGGGGTCGCCATCAGGTGGAGGTGGATGTCCAGCACCACCTCCCGCTGGATGCGGAGGTCGAAGTCGAAGACCAGGCTGTCGATGATGTCCCGCACCGTGCCCTCGATGGCGTTCTCGATGGGGACGAAGCCCAGATCGACATCGCCCGTCCCGGACCGAGTCCAGCACCTCGACCAGTGACCCGAGGGGAGTGACCTCGGCCGACCGCGTAGTCGGCCTCACCCAGGAGGGCCTCCTCGGTGAAGGTGCCCTCGGGGCCCGAGGAAGCCGATCCGCAGCGGTCGGCCCGTCGACAGGGTCTGAGGATGCGTCCGGGGCCATACCCAGGCAGGATAGTGAACATCATGGACGAACCCGGACTCCAGCGCCTGCTCGCCGACGTGCGGTCGGGGGCCGTCTCGCCCGACGACGCCGTGCACCGTCTCCGCCGGCTCCCCTTCGCCGACCTGGGCTTCGCCAAGGTCGACCACCACCGCTCCCTCCGCCAGGGACTGCCCGAAGCCGTCTACGGCCAGGGCAAGTCGGAGGCCCAGTGCTCGGCCATCGTCGGTGAACTGCTGGCCCGACGGCGAGGGGCCGGTCATCCTGACCCGGGCGGACGCCCAACAGGTGGAGCGGGTGGTCGACCGAGCACCCCGGAGGGGAGCGCACGGTCGACCGGTCCGGCCACCGGGGCCGACCGGGTCCGGGGCGAGCTCTCGGCGGTGGTGTGGCGCCCCGCCCGGCAACGGGCGGCCCGCACGCTGGTGGTCACCGCCGGCACCTCGGACCTGCCCGTGGCCCGCGAGTGCCAGGCCACGCTGACCGCCCTGGGCCTGCGCCCGACCCTGCTGGCCGACTGCGGCGTGGCGGGCGTCCACCGGCTGCTGGCCTCGGCCGACGAGCTGGCCGACGCCGACGCCGTCGTGGTGGTGGCCGGGATGGAGGGGGCCCTGGCCAGCCTCATCGGCGGCATCACCCCGGCGCCGGTGGTGGCCGTGCCCACCAGCACCGGGTACGGCGCCGCCCTCGAGGGGGTGACGGCCCTGCTGGCCATGCACGCCTCGTGCGCGGCCGGGATCACCGTGGTGGGCATCGACAACGGGTTCGGTGCGGCCTGCGCCGTCGCCCGGATGCTGCCGTGAACCGGCCGGCGTCGTGAGGCTGGTCAGGCGGCCCGACCCCGGTGTCGGGTCCGGAGGCCCGAGCGGGGACGGCCCGCGAGCGGTGGCCTGGTTCCACTGCTTCGCCGGGATCGCCGGGGACATGGCCCTCGGGAGCCTGCTCGACGCCGGGGCCGATCTGGGTGAGGTGCTCGCCCTGCTCGAGCGACTGCCCGCTCGCGCGGATGGTCGCTCGACGCCGAGCCGGTCCTGCGGGGCGGGATCGCCGCCACCCGGGCGGTGGTCAGCGCCGAGGACACCGTGGTGGTGCGGACCCACGCCCACATCGTCGGGCTGGTGGGCGAGGCCCGGCTGCCCGAACGGGTCACCCGACGGGCGCTGGCCACCTTCGCGGCGCTGGCCGACGTGGAGGCGAGGCTGCACCGGCGACCGGTCGACCAGGTCCACTTCCACGAGGTGGGAGGCCACGACACCATCGTGGACGTCGTGGGCACGGCGGCCGCCCTCGAAGTCCTGGGCATCGACGAGGTGCAGGCCAGTCCGGTGGCCACCGGACTGGGCATGGTGCGGTCGGCGCACGGCATGCTGCCCAATCCGGCCCCGGCGGTGGTGGCCCTGCTGGAGGGAGTGCCCACCTGGGGCCGGAACATGCAGGTGGAGCTGACCACGCCGACCGGCGCCGCCCTGCTGGCCGCCCTGGCGTCGGGGTACGGCCCCATGCCGGCGATGCGGGTCACCGGACAGGGCTTCGGGGCGGGGAGCCCGTGAGCTGGACGAGCTTCCCAACTGCACCCAGGTGGTCACCGGGGTACGGGTCGACGACCAGCCCGGGTCGGGCACGCGAGGCGGATGCCGGACAGCCGGTGTCCCTGTTGGAGGCCAACGTCGACGACGCCACCGGCGAGCAGCTGGCCCACGCCGTCGGGGCGCTGCTCGAGGCCGGGGCGCACGACGCCTGGCTGACCCCGGTGGTCATGAAGAAGGGTCGACCGGGGACGGTGGTCCATGTGCTCTGTGACCCCTCCCGGGTGGCCCCGCTCCGGGCGGTGCTCCGCGAGGCCACCGGATCGCTCGGCGTCCGGCTGACGGCCGGCGAGCGGTGGCCGGCGGCCAGGGCGGTCCACTCGGTGTGGGTCGACGGCCAGATGATCAGGGTCAAGGTGGCGGCGGGGAAGGTCAAGGCCGAGTACGACGACGTGGCCCGGGCGTCGCGGCGCAGCGGTCAGTCACTGCGTGAAGTGGCGTTCCGCGCCGAGGCGCAGTGGCGGAAGGATCAGGGTGCCCGAGGGGGAGCCGGAGCCGGGGGTGCTGAGGCAGGGGGGACGATGGCGGTCCGGGCGACGGGGAAGGCGGGGTCCCGGCCTGACGGCCGGTGGTGCGAGGGGAGGGCGCACTCAGCCCGACCGCTGGAGGGAGAAGGCACCGCCCCGGGAGTCGTCGGGCACCAGCCAGCGCCACTCGGTACCGGAGCGCTCGATCCGGTGGCGCTGGTGGGTCTTGAGGTAGTGGTGCCAGTGGCACAGTCGCACCAGGTTGGCCAGCGTGGTCATCCCGCCTTCACCGACGGGGCGGATGTGGTCGATCTCGAGGGCCTCCCCGACGTCGCAGCCCGGTACGGCACACCACGGGTCCCGTTCCACCAGCGCCCGGCGCAATGCGGCCGGGATGGTCCGGCCGGCGTGGGCCACGGACGTGACGTCCACGCCGTCGGTGACCAGGACGCTGAGGACGGAGTCGACGGCGAGCGCGCGGGCCACCTCGACCGGGATGGGCCCGATGCCGGGAAGCTCACACAGCTCGCCGGGCTCGACGTGGCCGCGCAGCAGGGCGGCATGGTCGACCCGCACGTGGACCATGGCGGTCGGGCCGGACGCCGCCGCTCCTGGTCCCTCGGCGGGCCCGGGGGAGGCGGCCGGTCCGCCCGATCGGGCGGCGGGAGGGATCCCCCCGCAGGCCAGTCGCAGGAGGGCGTCGGCGGCCAGTGCCTTCCTCGGCTCGTGCACGCCGGCCCGCCGGGCCTCGGCGGCCAGGCGGTCGGTCTGGTCCTTGACCACGGCGACCAGGCGGGCCCCCTCGTCGGGGGTCAGCCGGGCATCGAACCGGACGGCGCCGTCCCGATCGGTCCAGTTGCGCAGGTACCGGCCGCGGTGGATGGCCTTGTAGCCGCGCCCCTGGTCGGGACCGGTGGCCTTCACCCGGCGGCACCGTAGTTTGAGCATGCTCATGGGCTGCCGGCCGGCCGCCTCGACCAGCTCCTGTTCGGCGTCGGGTCGCACGGCGGCGGCCCCGGCGATCTCCTTGACCTGGGACTCCGACAGGCGGCCGTTCCGCATGGCCTCGTCGGCGGTCGGCAGGGAGCCCAGTTGCCGGGCGGCCTCGAGGGTGGTGATGGCCGGCCCCAGACCGGTCCCGGTGGCCTCGGCCAGATGGGCGGCGGCCGAGCGGTGGCCCGCCTTCCGCCAGATGTTGGAGGACTCGACCCGCCGGGCGGCCAGGAGCTTGCCCGCGGCGGCCAGCCGCTCGATCTCGGCGTAGGCCTCGAGCACCTCGGCGGCATCGGAGCCGCTCACCCGTTCGGGGTCGAATCCGGCGACCTCGGACCGGAGCGTGTCGGCCACGGTTTTCAGCGTCCTCAGCTTCACGGGTGCCACTGTGGCAGAGGGGTGTCACAGTGGGACCCGTGCCCCGGAGGGGCGGACGGGGTCCTGGGGTGGCGTCAATTCCCGGTCGGGGCCGAGTACCGTCTGGCCTGCCGGAGGACGGCCCAAAGGCGGACGAGTGGTCCCCATCCTCACGTCTGGAAAGGAACCCCCATGTCCCGTACGCGCACCCTCACCCTGGTGGTGCTCTCGGTCGCCACCCTCGGTCTGGCCGGGTGCAGCAGCGCTTCGTCGAGCCCGACCACCACCACGCCGGCCGCCCCCACCACGACAGCCGCACCGCCGGCTCCCATCCCGGCCGCGGACCTGTCGCCGGCCGGGACCGCGGGCACGGCACCCACCGTCACGGTCCCCTCGGGGGCGCCGCCCACCGGTCTCGAGTCCGCCGACCTCATCCACGGGAGTGGCCCCGCGGCCAAAGCCGGCGACTCGGTGACCGTCCAGTACGTGCTGGCCACGTACTCCTCGGGCAAGACCATCCAGTCGTCCTGGACCAGCCAGCCGTTCACCTTCACGCTGGGAGCCGGTCAGGTCATCCCCGGGTGGGACGAGGGTGTCGCCGGCATGCAGGTCGGTGGCCGTCGCGAGCTGATCATCCCGCCGAGCCTCGGGTACGGGGCCCACTCCCCGGGAGCGGGCATCGCCGCCAACGACACCCTGGTGTTCGTGGTGGACCTCCTCAAGATCAACTGACCGCCCCGGGCCAGCCTCTCCCCTGGCTGCGGCTGCGGGCGGCGTAGACGAGTAGCGGGGGGGGAAGACCGCCGCAGTGTCCAGGTTCAACAGTCCGGTGACCCCGGCCCCCGGCCCCCGGCAGCACGGCGGCCCGGGCGCTCCCGAGCTGACCACGGCGGTCGCCACCCGGGGGCCACGGCTCACCGAGCCACGTCGGCGAACCGGGGGGCGCCGTCCTCCAACGGCACACCGGCGCCGTTGGCCGCGAAGCTGATGGCGTGGTACCAGCCGCACAGGAGCATCAGGTCCAGGCGCTGGGCCTCGGTGAGCGAGTGCCCGAGGCGGGTCCAGGTGGGATCGTCGAGGGTCGAGTCGTCGTGCAGCTGGTCGACGGCCCGGATGATGTCCCGCTCCCGTTCCTCGTCCCAACAGGCGTCGTCCGGCCCCCCGTGGGTCAGGGAGGTGACCTGGGCCGGAGTCAGCCCCACCCGGTCGGCGAAGAAGGCCACGTGCACGCCCCACTCGTATTCGCAGCCACACCGGGCGCAGGTCCGGTCGATGACGAGCTCGCGCTCCCGCATGGACAACGACAGCCGCCGGCTGAGCTCGTAGGCGCCCCAGCCACTCATGGCCTCGGCCATGGGCAGGTGTTTCACGAACGTCCGGAACAGGGCGATGGGTGGCACGCCGGCCGGCATCATCTGCTCCAGCTGCCGTCCGATGGCGTCGGGGTAGGGGGGCTCCACCGGCATGATCCTCGGTCCGGCGATGGCACCGGGATGACTGGGTCCTGTGGTGGTCGGCACGGTAGCCTCCATGTTGTGGATTCCGAAACACCCTACCCCAATGTTTCGGAAAACAGAACATCCGGTCGGGGGCGCTCGTGAACCCACCACGGACGCCGGCCCCGGGGCGACCGGTCCGGGGGTCGACCACCGGCCGTCCCCTGATGGCGGCGATGGACCTGTTGGGGCGGCGCTGGGCACTCCGGGTCCTGTGGGAGCTGCGGGACGACGCGGTGGGGGCCCGGGGACTGCTCGAACGCTGTGAGGGACTGTCCTCCAGTGTCCTCTACGACCGGCTGCGGGAGCTCACCGCCGCCGGCCTGGTCGCCCAGGACCCCTCCGGCCCCTACCGGCTCACGCCGGTGGGTCGTTCCCTCGGTGCCGCCCTCGATCCGCTGGACTCGTGGTCGAAGGGGTGGGCCCGGTCGCGTCGGGGCGGCTGAGAACCGGACCAGGGCGGACTGAGGGCCGACCGGGACGGACCGGGCGGTGGCGGGGTCGCCCGGTGTGGGGCGCCCGATCCCTGGGGCAGAATGACCTGGCGGATCGGAAGGCCCCGGTCCCGGACCGGGGAGGGTGGCGAACCATGCGGGTCTCGATCCTCGACGACTACTTCGACACCATCAGGACGCTGGACTGCTTCGCCACGCTGGCGGGTCACGAGGTCACCGTCTGGAACGACCACGTGCAGGACACCGACGCACTGGTCGACCGGCTCGTCGGCACCGAGGTTCTGGTCCTGATCCGTGAGCGGACCCTGATCCGCACGCCACTCCTCGAGCGGCTGCCCGAGCTCCGGCTGATCAGCCAGCGCAGCGTATTCCCCCACATCGACGTCGATACCTGCACCCGGTTGGGCATCGTCGTCTCCTCGGACCTGCACCAGGGCTCCCCGTCCTACGCCACCGCCGAGCTGACCTGGGGCCTGGTCATCGCCGCCACGCGCCGTCTGCCCCAGCAGGTGGCCTCCATGAAGGCCGGCCGCTGGCAGGACGGAGTGGGGACGTCCCTGGGGTCCAAGACGCTCGGGATCCTCGGGTACGGACGCATCGGCCGGGTGGTGGCGGGCTACGGCCGGGCCTTCGGCATGCGGGTGATCATCTGGGCCAGTGACGGGGGCCGGTCGCGGGCGGAAGCCGACGGGTTCGAGGTGGCCCTCAGCCGCCAGGCGTTCTTCGAGCAGTGCGACGTGGTCTCCCTCCACCTGCGCCTGGTGGAGGCCACCCGCGGCATCGTGACCGCCGCCGATCTGGCCCGCATGAAGCCCTCGGCCCTCCTGGTCAACACCAGCCGGGCCGGACTGGTCCAACCGGGGGCCCTGGTCGAGGCCTTGCGGGCGGGGAGACCGGGTATGGCCGCGCTCGACGTGTTCGAGACCGAGCCCCTGGTCGACGCGGACCATCCCCTGCTGGGCATGGACAACGTGGTGTGCACACCCCACATCGGGTACGTCACACGCGAGGAGTGGGAGCTCCAGTTCGGCGCCATCTTCGACCAGATCAACGCCTTCGCCGCCGGATCGCCGACCAATGTGGTCAACCCGGAGGTCCTCGACCACCGGCGTTGACAACGAGCACGGCGCCGGCGCAGGGCGTCGCCCGGCCCGCGCCGACGCCGCCGCGCCGCCGGGTCGCCGTCCCGGCCGCCGACCGAATTACCCCCTTCTCAAGAGGGCTCGGACTTGTTACGATGGCAACTCGGACTACACGCCTCCACGAAAGGAGATGCCTCAATGACCATGACCATCACCACCGTCAGCGCCATGCCCGGCATCCTCGTGGATCGGACGTCGTTCCCGAAGTCGCCCCTCATGGCCTGACCCCTCAGGGGTACTCACCGTCGGCCCGACACGGGCCACCCGGGGCAACACCGCCGCCGCTCCCGTGTCACCCTGCCCGCTCGAACTGATGCGCTTCCGCGCCGCGGGACTGCTCGCCAAACCACTCCATCGGGCCACCGCCCGGTGCCGTCCGCAAGGTCTTCCCATGAATCCGCAACTACTCCACCAGATCGCCGACGACCGGGTCATCCAGCGTCGCCGGTCATTTCCAGCTCGGAGTCACGCCGTGCCCCGCCCGCCTCGCGGCGGGCGCGTCTTCACGGCGAGGCTCCGCGCCGGTATCGGTGGCCTGCTCATCACCGTGGGCACCCGGGTGGCCGGGGCGCGTTCCGGCCCGGTGGGACTGGGCCGGCCGTCGACGTAGCCGGGGACCCGGTCGTCCGGTGCGACGCTCAGGGTTCCCGGCTGTGCCGGTACACGTTGGTGGTGCGCAGCTCGAAACCCATCCGTACGTAGAGTCGGTTGGCCGCCTCGCGACTGGGCCGCGAGGTCAGGTCGACGGTCCGGGCCCCGAGCGGCTTCGGCCCGCTCCACCGCCGCCAGCACCAGGGCCTCGCCCGCACCCGCACCCCGGGCCGACGCGTCGACCACCACATCCTCGATCCAGGCCCGCAACCCGGTCGGCACCCGGAACAGGGCCAGGGTCAGGGAGCCGACCAAGGCGCCCGATCCGTCCCGGGCCATCAGCACGATCGACGCCGCCGAGCCGACCATCTCGGCCAGTTCGGCCCGGCCCGGTGGGGGCGAGGACGACGAGAGTTGCGGAATCAGCCGGGCGAACGCCTCGACCAGCTCGTCGGTCACCTCGGTGGCCTCCGTCACCGTCACCCGGGGGCTCGAGCTCCCGTTCGATGCCGCGCCACTGGCGCGGGGGTGGGGCCGATCCTCGGGGGGCACAGGGTGGGAGTGTAGCCACCACCCACCGCGGCCACCGGGAGACGCCGACGCCACCGGGGACGGCGCCCCATGGCGCCCGGCCTCAGTGCTTGTCGGGATCGCCGCGCCAGATCGGCGAGCGCACCGAGTCGTAGAGCACCTCGATGGGATCACCCCGCAACGCCGAGAAGACGTGCTCACCCCACCGCTCCGCGCCGGCCAGGGGGAAGGGGAGCTGGTCCAGGGCGAACCATCCGACGTCGGCCGACTCCAGCGGATGGGCCTGGAGCTCGCCACCGATCGGCCCGACACTGGAACACCAGGGAGTACAGGGGGATGCGGCTCATGCCGATCCGGAGACCGTCCAGCACGGCGATGAGCCGGACCACCTCGACCTCGATGCCGGTCTCCTCCTCGACCTCTTTCACCACCACCTCGGCGGCGGAGTAGCCGACGTCGGCCCACCCGGTGGGGTACAGCCAGACGCCGGAGTCGGCCCGCTTGACCAGCAGCATCTCGCCCTGGTCGTTGCCCACCGCCGCCCCGACGGCCACCTTGGGGGTCACATAGCCGGGGACGCCCTTGCCCACCGAGCCCAGCCACTCCTCCACCAGTCCCTCGGCGTCCTCGGCGCCGTGGGCACCGTGGTCGGCGGCCACCCGGATGTCCGCCGCCACCCGGAGCACCTCTTCGAATCGTTCCTGCTCGTAGAGGGACTCGGTGAAGCCCAGCCCGGTCCGGGCGATCCCGGCCAGGGCCTCGCTCCAGCGGAGCAGCTGCTTGGCGGAGGGAGGGGGATCCACACGGACGACGCTACCCGCTGCCAACGCTGAGCCGCATCCATCGGGCAGACTGTGGTGTGCCCGTTCGCGAGGATTGCCGCCACTACGTCATGCAGACCACCGCCCACGAGGAGAAACTCGAGCGGTGCCGGGTGGGGGCCAACGAGCAGATCCCGTTCGCCTGCCCCGAGGGGTGCCTGTTCTACGAACCCCGCAAGGTGTCGGGTGCCGGGTGGACCATCCGGGACACCGAGTAGCCCGGATCGGCGGACCGGCGCCCACCGCGGCGGTCGCCCCGGCTCAACTCTCGACCACGTCACCGAGCAGGTCGACCTGCACCCCCTCGCCCCGCAGCCACTCGACGGCCCGGTCGATGGTGGCCCCGTCGCCGTCCAGCTCGCAGATGATCCAGCCGTCGGCCTCGCCCACGTCGGCCCGTCGGATGTTGGGGACGATGTCCAGCTCCTTGACCATGCGGGCGATGATCGGCTCCCGGACCAGCGCCTCGGGGAAGGTCAGCCGGACCCGGACCCTGATCATGCTCGGCTCCCGGCACGGGCGGCGGCCGGCGCCCTCATCCCCAACGCGTCGTTGAGGTTGCCGGAGCGGAATCCGTCGAGGTCGAGCGTGACGTACCGGTAGCCGGCCCGGTGCACCGCCGCGCTGACCTCGTCACGGCGGGCGACCACGGCGGCGAGGTCCTCGGCGGGTACCTCGATGCGGGCGGTGTCGTCGTAGTGCCGGACCCGGAGCTGGGCGAAGCCCAATGACCGGAGAGCCGACTCGGCCTCGGCCACCGATCGCAGCGTGCCCAGCGTGACCGGGGTGCCGTAGGGGACGCGGGAGGCCAGGCAGGCGGCGGCCGGCTTGTCCCAGGTGCGCAGGCCGAGCCGTCTCGACCACTCCCTCACCTCGGTCTTGGTGAAGCCGGCCTCGACCAGCGGGAAGCGGGCACCGGCCTGGGCGGCGGCCTGCTGGCCGGGGCGGTGGTCGCCCAGGTCGTCGCAGTTCACGCCGAGCACGACGGTGGCTCCGGGGGCCGCGGTGCCGTCGGCTCGGCGCTGGGCCAGGGGCACCAGGGCCTCCATGAGGGTGGACTTGCAGTGGAAGCAGCGCGAGCCGTCGTTGGCCGAGTAGGCGGGGTCGGCCAACTCGTCGGTCTCCACCTCGGTGAAGGACAGGCCCCACTCGTCGGCCAGCCGGCGGCAGTCGGCCAGCTCCTCGGGGGCCAACGACGGGGACACGGCCGTCACGCACCGGACCTGGTCGGCCCCCAGGGTGTCGGTGGCCACCCAGGCCAGGAAGGCCGAGTCGGCCCCGCCGCTGAAGGCCACCACCATCGGGCCGATCCGGCCCAGTCCGGCCCGCAACCCGTCGAGGTCGCCGCCCGGGCGGGCCTCACTCATCCGCGGCCACCTCGTCCAGGACCTGGTCGACGGGGGCGACCATGCCGGTGAGGAACGGTCCGAACTCGGCGAACCGGGCCGACCCCTCGTCGAAGCGCATCGTGTAGACGCAGTCCTTCAGATCGTCGGGGTGGACGCCGAACAGGGTCACCCCCCACTCCCAGTCGTCGATCCCGGCGGAGCCGGTGATGAGCTGGACGATCCGGCCGGCAAAGGTCCGCCCCGTCGCCCCGTGGCCGTGCATCACGGCCTTGCGCTCCTCGAAGGGCAGGGAGAACCAGTTGGACCCCTCCGACTCCCCGCGGCGCTTGGACATCGGGTAGAAGCAGAAGGCGGTCATGCCCTCGGGGGGGAGATCGGGGTAGAGCCTGGTCTGCTTCATCTCGTCGGGGAGCCCGGCCGCGTACTCGGACACCTCGGTGAGGGAGACGTAGGAGTCGACCACGTCCAGGCCGGCGGCCTGGAGATCCGACTGGAAGCGCCGCAATCGCCAGTGGTCGGCGCCGAGGGCCATGAAGCCGAGATCCGCCTTGTGGCCGAGCATGGCCACCGACACCACCTGGAGGTGGTCGGCCTCGGCCTCCTTGACCGCCTGGATCACCGCCTGGCGGTTGACCCGGGCGCCCCCGCCGGGGGCGGACGCCCCGGGCAGCTTGCAGAACAGGTGGAGCACACCCCAGCCGACCGAGGGAACGAGGGGATCCGTCACGACCCCCAGTGTACGGGTCCGCCCGAACGACGGCCGAAGCGGGCCGACCGGGGCCGGGAATTGACGAAGGGCGCCCGGTGGGGCGCCCTTCGTCACACAGGTGCCGGCCCCGGCTCCCGGCCCGGACCGTCCCGCCGGTACGACCTAGAAGTCGTCCATGCCCCCGCCGGGCATGCCGCCGGCGCCGCCCTCTTCGGGCTTGTCCACGATGACGGCCTCGGTGGTCAGGAACAGCGCAGCGATGGAGGCGGCGTTCTGCAGGGCGGAACGGGTCACCTTCACCGCGTCGATCACACCGCTCTTGAACAGGTCCTCGTACTCACCGGTGGCGGCGTTGAGACCCTCGTTGGGCTTCTTGAGGTTGCGGACCTTGTCGACGATGACCCCACCCTCGAGGCCGGCGTTGACGGCGATCTGCTTGAGCGGCTCCTCGACGGCCCGGGCCACGATGCGCGCCCCGGTGGCCTCGTCGCCCTCCAGCTTCTCGGCGGTGTCGAGGACGGCGGTCTGGGCCCGGAGCAGGGCCACCCCACCGCCGGGGACGACGCCCTCCTCGATGGCGGCCTTGGTGGTGGACACGGCGTCCTCGATGCGGTGCTTCTTCTCCTTGAGCTCCACCTCGGTGGCGGCGCCGACCTTGATCACGGCCACCCCGCCGGACAGCTTGGCCAGGCGCTCCTGGAGCTTCTCGCGGTCGTAGTCGGAGTCGGTGTTCTCGATCTCGGCCTTGATCTGGTTGATCCGGCCCTTGATCTCGTCGTCGGAGCCCCCGCCCTCGACCACGGTCGTCTCGTCCTTGGTCACCACGATCTTGCGGGCCGTGCCCAGCAGGTCGAGGCCCACGTTCTCCAGCTTGAGGCCGACCTCCTCGGTGACCACCTGGCCGCCGGTGAGGATGGCGATGTCCTGGAGCATGGCCTTGCGGCGCTCGCCGAAGCCGGGGGCCTTGACCGAGACGCTCTTGAACGTGCCGCGGATCTTGTTGACCACCAGGGTGGCCAGGGCCTCGCCCTCGAGGTCCTCGGCGATGATCACCAGAGGCTTGCCCGACTGCATGACCTTCTCCAACAGGGGGAGCAGGTCACGGACGGCGGTGATCTTGGACCCGACCAGCAGGACGTAGGCGTCCTCCATGACCGCTTCCATGCGCTCGGGGTCGGTCACGAAGTAGGGCGAGATGTAGCCCTTGTCGAAGCGCATGCCCTCGACCAGGTCCATGTCCATGCCGAAGGTCTGGGACTCCTCGACGGTGATGACCCCGTCCTTGCCGACCTTGTCGATCGCTTCGGAGATCATCCCCCCGATCTCGGGGTCGGCGGCGGAAATGGACGCCACCTGGGCGATCTGCTCCTTCGAGTCGGTCTCCCGGGCGATACCCCGCAGGCTGGCCACGGCGGACTCCACCCCGGCCTCGATGCCCTTCTTGAGGGACATGGGGTTGGCCCCGGCGGCCACGTTGCGCAGGCCCTCGTGGACCATGGCCCAGGCCAGCACGGTGGCGGTGGTGGTGCCGTCGCCGGCCACGTCGTCGGTCTTCTTGGCGACCTCCTTCACCAGCTCGGCACCGATCCTCTCGAACGGGTCCTCGAGCTCGATGTCCTTGGCGATGGAGACACCGTCGTTGGTGATGGTGGGGGCGCCCCACTTCTTGTCGAGGACGACGTTGCGGCCTTTGGGTCCGAGGGTGACGCGCACGGCGTCGGCGAGCTTGTTCATGCCGCTCTCGAGGGACCGGCGGGCCTCCTCGTCGAACGTGATCAATTTGGCCATCAGGTGTTCCTCCGTGTCGTTAGCACTCTGCAAGGTCGAGTGCTAATAGCAAACCACGTGGCGCGGGCGCGCGCAACCGCGGCACCGACCTTGGGCAGGGGCGGTCGACCGGTCTGGTCACCTCTCACCCCCTGCGTCCCTGCTCAGCGCCTCGTCCGGTGTGGGGGAGCGGCTCCGGCCGGGCCGGCCGGATCAGGCGGGAAGGCCGGTCCGCTCGACGAAGCCGTCGAACAGGCGTGCGGTCTGGTGGTCGGGTCCCCGTCCGCCGGCGTCGAAGCCGGCCAGGAGCGCCCGGGCCTGGCCGGGGTCGAGATGCCCCCGCGCCCGGGCGGCGCCCACCCAGTGGCCCACGATCTCCCTGGTGACCTCGGGATGGAACTGGACGCCGGTGTGGACCCCGGAGACGAAGGCGTGGAGGGAGACATCGGTCCAGGCCAGGGACTCAGAGCCCGGGGGAGCGGTGAAGGCGTCCTCGTGCCAGACCAGCCAGGGCCCCGACGGGAGCCGCACCGGATCGGCCGAATCGACGGCTCGCCAACCGATCTCCTTACGGGCGGCCCGGCTGACCTCGCCCCCCAGGACCTGGGCCAGGAGCTGGCCCCCGAAGCACACGCCGAGCACCGGCGTGCCGGCCGCCACCGCCTCGCTGACCAGGGTCCGCTCGGGCCCGATCCAGTCCACAGTGGGATCGAGGGCCGACTCGTCCGAGCCCATGACCACCAGGACGTCGAACGACCCCACGGGGGGCAGTGACGGGGCCCCCCGGTCGGCCCGGCTGACCCCGACCTCCCAGCCCCGGTCGAGGGCCAGAGAGCCGAGCACGCCGGGGACATCGTGCTCGCTGTGCTCGAGGAAGTGGATGCGGGCCGTCATCGATCGGTGTCCCGTCCCTCGTGGATCACCGGCCCGGTCGGCGGATCCGCCACGTCGGCGGTCTCCGAAGTGTAGACATGGGGTGTCCCCGCTGTTCGCCCAGGCGGAGGTCGGCACGTGACCGTCGGCGGTCCGGGGCGAGGCAGGGTGTCGCCCGCCCCGAGACACACGGGGTCGGCCCACAGGTGCACTCGACGCACCGAGCAGAGGAACATCCAACGATGGCCCAGGTCCAGACGTCCAGCCGGCGGGAGCGGAAGAAGGCGGAGACGCGTGCCCGGATCGTCAGTTCGGCGACCGACCTGTTCAACCTCAAGGGCTACCAGGCGACGTCCATCGAGGACATCACCGAGGCGGCGGACGTGGCGCCCCGGACCTTCTACTCCTACTTCGAGGCCAAGGTCGACGTGGCCATGGTGCAGTTCGACCACTGGATCGACCAGTTCGTCGGGGCCATGTGCGCCCGCCCGTTGTCCGAGTCCCCCGATCAGATGCACCGCAACGCCTTGGCCGACCTGGGCGCCCGGGGCTACGTGACCGGCCGGCGGCTGCGGGACGAGTCGGGCCGGCCCTTCCCCCCGATGGGCGTCGGGGTCCTGATGGCGGAGACCGAACCCGAGGTGGCCGGCCGGATCTACCAGACGCTGGTCGCGCTCCAGGCGTCGATGGCCGACCTGTTCCGCGAGCGTCTGCACTACCCCCCGGGGTCGATCGAGCCCCATGTGCTGGCCGGCGCCGTCACCGGCTCGTGGTACGTGGCGGTGCACGGCTTCGCCGAGGTGGCCGCGGTGGACCCGGACCCTCCCTCGACCGACGAGTTGGCCATCGAGGGCATGGGTGCGTTCACCTCGGGCATGGCCCGACTGTGGGAGGGCCGGGTTACCGGGTAGTCACCAGCGGCCTGGACTGCCGGTGCCCGACCTGCTTCACTATCGCCAGGGAGGGAGACGGCCGATGACGCAGGTGGAGGTACCCAACCGCCGCGAGCGCAAGAAGGCGGCGACCCGCGCTCGGATCATCGAGGAGGCGACCACCCTCTTCCGCGAGAACGGGTATCAGGCCACCACCATCGAGGACATCACCGAGGCGGCGGACGTGGCCCCCCGGACCTTCTACTCCTACTTCGACGCCAAGGTCGACGTGGCCCTGGCCCAGTTCGAGGAGTGGGCCGCCCACCACGTCGAGGCCATGGAGGCCCGACCGCCCGGCGAGACGCCGCTCGAGATGGCCGCCGGGGCCCTCGAGCAACTCACCGAGCTGGGCTACGTCACCTCCCGGCGGCTGCGGGATGCCGAGGGGCATCCGTTCCCGCCCATCGCCGTGGCCGTGGTGCTGTCCGAGACCGAACCGGAGGTGGCCGGGCGGGTCTACCAGGTCATGGTGGCGTTCCAGGCCCGCATGACCGAGCTGTTCCGGGAGCGTCTGGGCTACCCGCTCGGGGCCATCGAGCCCCGGATCATCGCCGCCTCGGTGACGGCGACCTGGTTCGTCGCCGTCTACGGCTTCGCCGACGTCTGCGCCGGTGATGACGATCCCCCCTCCACCGACGAGCTCGGGCTGGCCGGGCTGCGCGCCTACAGCGAAGGCCTGTCACGCCTCTGGGAGGGTCGGCTCGACGGCTAGCGGTGCGGGCGGGTTCTGCGCAGGACCGGGACCCGGTCTGTAACGGACGGCCGGGCCCATTCGGTTTGCCCACTGAGGGCTGGTGACGGGCCCTCGCCAGCGACCCCCACCGGTGACACCCCCCTACCGGTCGAAGTGAGGGTGGAGCGCAGCCGTTCCCGCTTCACCCGCACTTCGGGGGCCGACCGGCAACCGGCGGGTCAGGAGGGCGAGGCGGGCTACTCTCTGAGCGTTCACATCCGACGGAGCCGAGGCTCCTGGCACGATGTGTCCGGAGAGGTGCGAGAGCGGCCGAATCGGACTCACTGCTAATGAGTTGACCTGGGTAACTGGGTCCGAGGGTTCAAATCCCTCCCTCTCCGCCATGGTGATGTCGCCAGACATCGAGCACGAGTGAACACGGCGGCTCGCCGCCGCCGGGGCGTGGCGACCCGCCGGGCCATCAGGGACGCGGTCGCCACCGTGGTCAGGGGACGTAGGCACCCAGGAAGGCCAACAGGGCGTAGCCGAACATGGTCACCGCG
Source organism: uncultured Acidimicrobiaceae bacterium (assembly GCA_963812525.1). GTDB lineage: Bacteria > Actinomycetota > Acidimicrobiia > Acidimicrobiales > RAAP-2 > Bog-756. The sequence continues at coordinate 634,450 of CAWEVL010000010.1, read as the reverse complement.
CACAGCACCAGCACGGTGACCTCCACCCTCCGGGAACGCAGCAGCGTCGCCCCGGCGATGAGGAGGGGGAAGGCGCTCAGGGCGTACCGCTCGAAGGAGTCGAGGTTGGAGCCGGACGCGGCCACCCCGACGATGGCCACCGAGTACAGCCCGTAGGAGACGGGCAGCGTCCGGAACGCCAAAACCACCATCACCACGCTGACCGCCACCCAGGGCAGGTGGAGATCGGTTCCCACATGGTGACCCCCGAGGAGGTTGACGGCGTCGTGGTACAGCGTGACCACGGGATCGGTGAGTCCGCCGTGCCGGGTGGGGTCGGTCTGGAGGGTCAGCGGCTTGGTGAAGCTACCGAACTCGACGCTGGTCCAACTGAGATAGGTCAGCAGCCCGGCCGCCGGGGCCACCACGGCCACCAGTCGCGCCCACCGCTCGCCCCAGCCCGTGGCCCGGATCCCCCGGAGCCCTTCGCACAGGGCCGGGACGAGCAGGAAGCAGCCAAGGGGTCGGGCGGTGCCGGCCAGGTACCCCACCAGTGCGGCCCAGAGCCAGCGCTGCCGACGCAGGAGGGAGAAGCACGACAGGACCAGCAGGATCAACACCGGGTCGGAGTACCCCATGACCAACACGAAGGCCGGCGGGACCAGGTTGAACAGCCAGACGGCCGACCGGGCCACGCCGGCGTCGCCGAGCTCCGACTTGGCCAACCGGTAGAGGACGACACTGGCGGCCAGGGCGCAGGCGTTGGCGATGATGCCGGTGACGGCGTCGACGGGCAGGAACGTGACGCGGTGGACGACACTCGCCGTCACCGGCAGCAAGGGGAAGAACCGCAGGCCCTCGGGGCCCACGGCGTGGTAGCCGTGGGCGGCCAGGTCCGAGTACCACCCGGCGTCCCAGCTCCACAGCCCGGCGTGGGCGTCGGCCACGGCCTTGGCGTTGTGGATGTCGAGGTGGGAGATCTCGAACTTGGCCAGGGCCAGGGCGGCCAGCGCCACCGCCCGGCCGGTCAGCCACGGGAGCCACGATGCCGAGGCGGCCTCCTTCAGTCCGCTCCGATCTCGGCCGCGGGTGGGGGCTGTGGCCGTGTCGGTGTCCAAGGTGGGTTGCGGCCTTTGCGATCCGATGGGGGAGGCGCGGGACCGCTCCTCCCCCCGGCCGTGGGCTGGGCCACACTACCAAGCAGGGGCCGGTCGACCCCTGCTTGGTAAGGGAGGCGACGACCTCGGCAGGCCGTGCCGACGGGGCCGGGGGCGCCGCCACCCGGGGCACCGGTAGATTGTCCGGGTGGCCGAGCGGTACTGGATCGAGACGTTGGGCTGCCCCAAGAACCAGGTGGACTCCGACAAGCTGGTCGGCACCCTGGTGGCTGACGGCTACGAGGCGGCCCGGACCCCCGAGCAGGCCGACTTGGTGGTGGTCAACACCTGCGCCTTCATCGAGGCCGCCCGTCAGGAGTCGGTGGACACCGTGCTGGCCCTGGCCGACACCCGCCGGGACGGGGCCCGTCTGGTGGTGACCGGGTGCATGGCCGAGCGCTACGGAGACGAGCTGGCCGAGGCCCTTCCCGAGGTGGACCTGGTGGCCCCGTTCGGGGTCTCGCTGACCGGTCCCTCGGCCCCGGCCTCCGCACCCTCGGGGGCGGCACTGCACCCGGCGACCCCGGTGCTGCTCGGTCGCAAGCCCACCCCGGCCATCCCGTCGTTCGACCTGTTGAACCTGGACCGCCCGCCATCGGCGGCACCGTGGTCCTACATCAAGGTGGCGGAGGGATGCGACCGCAACTGTGGCTTCTGCGCCATCCCGTCGTTCCGGGGCAAGCAGCGCTCCCGCTCCACCGGGTCGATCCTGGCCGAGGTGGACCAGCTGGCCGGCCCCGACGGCCTGCTCCGGGAAGTGGTCCTGGTGGCCCAGGACCTCTCCTCGTTCGCCCTCGACCGCTCCACCGACCGGACCCGGTCCCGGCCGGACGGTCCGGCGACGGGCGGCCACCGCCCGATCGTCGACCTGGTGGAGGCGGTGGCCCGCCGGGTCGACTGGGTCCGGCTGCTCTACCTCTACCCGTCCACCCTGGACGACGCCCTGGTCGAGGCGGTCCTGGCCACCGGCGTCCCGTACTTCGACCTCTCCCTGCAGCACGTGTCGCGCCCGTTGCTCAAACGCATGCGGCGGTGGGGCGAGGGGGACCGGTTCCTCGAACGCATCACCTCCATCCGGGCCGCCGAGCCGACGGCCGCCTTCCGCTCGTCGTTCATCGTGGGCTACCCGGGGGAGACCGAAGCCGACCACGACCGGCTCCTCGAGTGGCTGTCCGCCGCCCAGCTGGACTGGGTGGGGTTCTTTCCGTTCAGCAACGAGGCCGGCACCCACGCCGCCGGCCTTCCCGACCAGATCGACGCCGGCCTGGTGGCCGAGCGGCTCCGTGAGTGCACCGAGGTGCAGGACGCCATCACCGCCCGGCGGCGGGACGAGCTGCTGGGCGCCACCGTCGAAGTCCTGGTCGACGCACCCGGCGAGGGACGGACCTACCGGGAGGCACCGGAGATCGACGGCATCGTGTCGGTGCCGGCCGACCTGCCGGTCGGATCGTTCGCCGAGGTGGTGGTGACCGGGGCCGACGGCCCCGACCTGCTGGCCGAGCCGGCCCCGGGGTCCGGGGTTCGGGGCGTCCGGCCCCTGGCCGTGCCGGCGGGCGCGAACCCATGAGCGACGGAGCCGTGCACGCACCCGGCCCGATGCCGACCCGCACCACCTTCGGTCCCTCTGCCCTCCTGACCCCGGCCAACGGGATCACCGTCCTGCGTCTGCTGGCCACCCCGGTGGTCATCGCCCTCATCATGCTGTGGGGAGCCAGCTGGTTCACCTTCGTCTTCGGCGGCCTGCTGGCCATGTCCGACGGGGTCGACGGCTGGCTGGCCCGCAAGCAGGGCACCACCCGCTCGGGCGCCTTCCTCGATCCGCTGGCCGACAAGGTGGTGGTGCTGGGTGCCCTGGTGGCCCTGGTGGCCAAGGGCATCGTCTGGTGGCTGCCCGTGGCCATCATCGCCGTACGGGAGATCGCCATGTCCGTCTACCGCTCGGTGGTGGGGCGGCACGGCATCTCCATTCCCGCCCGGAACTCGGCCAAGCTCAAGACCCTCCTCCAGGACATCGCCATCGGCATGTGCCTGGCCCCGCCCCTCGCCGGCCACGAGTCGATCCTGGCCGCCGGCATCTGGGTGGCCACGGGCATGACGGTGTTCACCGGGGCCCAGTACTTCGTCGACGGAAGGCGTGCGGCCCAGGCCCGGGCGCTGGCCGCCGAGGCCTCGCCGGCCAGCGGGGCCGTCGGCGGCACGAGCTCGGCGGCCTGACCCCGTGCGGGTCGAGATCGTGGCGGTCGGGACCGAGTTGCTGCTCGGGCAGATCGCCGACACCAACTCCAAGTGGCTGGGTGAGCACCTGGCCGCCATCGGCGTGTCCTCGCACTTCCATCAGGCGGTGGGGGACAACCACGAGCGGATCGTGCTGGCGTGCCGGACCGCCCTGGCCCGGAGCGACGGCGTCATCGTCTCTGGCGGGCTGGGCCCCACCCACGACGACATCACCCGCCAGGCCATCGCCGAGGTGATGAACGTCCCGTTGCATCGGGACGAGGAGGTGGTGGACAGGATCCGGGCCATGTTCAACTCCCGCGGGCGGATGATGTCCGACTCCAACCTTCGTCAGGGGGACGTGCCCGACGGGGCCACCGTCATCCCCCAGACCACGGGGACCGCGCCGGGGCTCATCTGCCCAGTCGGCCACAAGGTGGTGTACGCCGTCCCCGGGGTGCCCTACGAGATGGCCGAGATGTTCGAACGGGCCATCGCCCCGGATCTGACGGCGCGCCTGGCCGAGCGCGGCGAGAGCACCGGGGTCATCGCCAGCCGGGTCATCCGGACCTGGGGCATGACCGAGTCGGCCCTGGCCGAGACCCTGGCCGCGCACATCGCCCATCTCGACGGGGCCCCGGACGGGGACGGCGCCGCCGGCGGTGCGGGGCGGGCACCGGCCACGGTGGCCTTCCTGGCCAGCGGGATCGAGGGGATCAAGGTACGGGTCACGGTCCGGGCCGACGACGCGGCCACGGCCGCGGCGCGACTCGACGCCGAGGAGCAGGCGATCCGGCGCATTCTGCACGACGCCGCCGGTGACGTGGTGTTCGGGATCGACGACGAGGCCATCGAGGACGCGGTGGCCCGGACGCTGGCCGCCCACGGCCTGACCCTGGGCCTGGCCGAGTCGCTCACCGGTGGCCTCGCCGCCTCCCGCCTGGTCAATGTGCCCGGGGCCAGCCGCTGGTTCCGGGGCTCGGTGGTGTCCTACGCCTCGGAGGTCAAGTTCGATGTCCTCGGGGTGCCCGAGGGCCCGGTGGTGTCCGAGGCCGCGGCCCGGGCCATGGCCGAGGGGGCCCGGTCGGTGCTCGGCGCTGACGTGGGTCTGTCCGTGACCGGGGTGGCCGGGCCCGACTCCCAGGACGACCAGCCGCCCGGCACGGTCTTCGTGGGCCTGGCCCGGTCGGGCCGGGCCACCCAGGCGTTCGCCTTCACCCTGCCCGGGGACCGGGACCGGGTCCGCCAGTACGCGACCATCGCCGCCCTCGACCTGCTGCGCCGGACGCTGGGCAGCTGACGACCCGGCGCCGGACGACTATCCGGCCGCGGTCTTGGTGGTCGTCTTGGGGGTGGCGGCACCGGCCGGCGCCGGAGCCGCGGTCGGGGTGACCGGGATGCCGACCGGGGCCAGCTCCACCCAGCTGTTGCCGGGTTGGAGGGTGATCGGTGCGCCGCCGGAGGTGGTCAACGTGGCCGGCTGGGTCAGGGACGCGCGGGTCCAGGTACCGGTGATGGCCACGCCGTTGCGCATCACCGTCACCGGACCGGAGCCGGTGGCGCTGACCTCCACCTCGTGTCCGCCCTCGCTGTTCTCGACCCACGGCCCGGTGATGGTGGGCACGGTCATGATGACCACATCGGCCGCCGCGGTCTGGGCACCGTCGAGCAACTTGTCGGGCTGGCCCGAGTAGAAACGGAGGTAGGTGCCGGTGGTGGCGTCCCACTGCCAGGTCACGTCGGAGGACGACGAGAACGGGATGTGGACGCTGGCCCCCGAGCCGGCCACCGAGCCCGCGGGCATCGTGGCCGAGTACTGGAAGATCGGGGCCGGCGGGGTGGTGTCGGACGGTTCGAGGGCCCACAGGGTGGCCGTGTTGACGAACGTCGAGTACGGGGCCACCCGTCCGGGCTGCTGGATGATGGCCGACCCGTTGCTCCCGGAGTAGAGGTTCTTGTCGATCAGCGGCGACGCCTGCATCAGGGCGATGACCGGGTCGATGCCTCCGGCGTGGACGAACAGGGGATTGGAGAACTGGGAGAGGATGCCGGAGTCGGGCTGCCGGGCCGAGCGGATGTCGCCGACCAGCGGCGCGGTCTGGCACTGGAACACCGCCACCAGGCGGGTGATGGCTCCCTCGACGGGCTCCTCGTACACGATGTCGGCCTGATTGAGGCCGGAGGACGGCCGGTCGTCGGGATAGTTGCCGATCTTGATCCCGAGGGCCGGGCGGGCCGGGACCGTGCCGCCCGGGGCCGGCGCGCCGGTCAGCGGGCAGGTGGGCACCGGTGCGGCGGTGGTCGTGGTGGGCGGGACCCTTGCCGCGTCCACCTTCTTCCCCTGGGTGGCGACCACGGCGACGACCACGCCGATGGCCACCACGGCGAGCGCCCCGAGGACGTACCACCAGGGACGCGAGCCGCCGCCCTTGGACTGCTTGCGCAGCTCCTGTCTCGAGAGGACGGGGGGGCCGGTGCCGGACGCATCGTCGGGGGCGCCGCCGGAGTCGGATCCGGAGGGGTACTGATCGTCAGGCATTGGCCGACGAGGCTACCGCCTCCGGATCCGGCAGAGGTCGATGGGGCCCGGCCAGGATCGTTCCGCGGTACCGGCCGCGCCGCCCGGTCGTCGGGGCCAACCAACTCCCCCTTGACGCCGGTCACCGCGAGGATCCATCATCGAACATGCGTTCGGGTCTAGAGTGATCTCGTCGTACAGCAGTAGCCCGCAGTGATCGGCCCCGGACCTCGTTCCGGACCCACCAGACGACCTGTCACACCCCCTCCGTAGGGTCGGCACGGTCAAGTGAACACCGCATCGAGGAGAGTAGAGGACATGGAACGAGACAAGGCACTGGACATGGCCCTGGGCCAGATCGAGAAGCAGTTCGGCAAGGGTTCCATCATGCGCATGGGGGAGAACCTGCACATGAACATCGAGGCCATCCCCACCGGGGCCCTGGCCCTCGACCTGGCCCTCGGTATCGGCGGCCTCCCCCGGGGCCGGATCGTCGAGATCTTCGGCCCGGAGTCCTCGGGAAAGTCCACCCTGGCCATGCACGTGGTGGCCGAGGCCCAGCGCAACGGAGGCATCTGTGCCTACGTGGACGCCGAGCACGCCATGGATCCGGTCTACGCCAAGGCGATCGGCGTCAACATCGACGACCTGCTGATCTCCCAACCCGACACCGGTGAGCAGGCCCTCGAGATCTCCGACATGCTGATCCGGTCGGGGGCGCTCGACGTGCTGGTCATCGACTCGGTGGCCGCCCTCACCCCCCGGGCGGAGATCGAGGGGGAGATGGGCGACACCCACGTCGGTCTGCAGGCCCGTCTGATGTCCCAGGCCCTCCGCAAGCTGACCGGCACACTGTCGAAGTCCCGGACCATCGCCATCTTCATCAACCAGCTGCGAGAGAAGATCGGGGTCATGTACGGATCCCCCGAGGTCACCCCGGGGGGCAGGGCCCTCAAGTTCTACTCCTCGATCCGCCTGGACATCCGCCGCATCGAGACCATCAAGGACGGTGCCGACCAGGTGGGCAACCGGACCCGGGTCAAGGTGGTCAAGAACAAGTGCTCGCCCCCGTTCAAGCAGGCTGAGTTCGACATCACCTTCGGCCGGGGCATCAGCCGCGAGGGATCGCTGCTCGACGTCGGCGTGGAGCTCGGGTTCATCAAGAAGTCGGGTGCCTGGTTCACCTATGAAGGGGAGCAGCTGGGTCAGGGCCGGGAGAACGTGAAGACCTTCCTGATCGAGAACCCCCAGCTCATGGCCGAGGTCGACGAACGGATCCGGGAGCACCTGGCCACCCTGAACGCCGTCGAGGCCGACGGGGCGTCGGCCGCCCTGCCGGGCGCCCCGGGCGCCCCGAGCGATCCGGTCGACCTCGACCTCGACCTCGACGACCAGCCCATCACCCTCAGCGAGTAACCCGAGCCGGGCCCCCTCCCGTTCGTCCTTCAGCCCCGACGGCTTCGTGACGAGAAGGGAGCGGATGGCTCATCCACCTTCGCCGGCCCGGGACGCATCCTGCGTCCCGGGCTGCTGCGTTCCCGGACCCATGTCGATCCCGGAGCGGTCGCGGCGCAGGCCGAGGGCCGGCCCGGCCGCCGCAGCTAGGCGGCGTTGACCGTGTTGGGCGCGCCGGCGGACGGGGAGCCGGGGGAGTAAGCGGCGGTCCACGTCCCTTGCGAGGGACGGGTCGCCCCGGCCGGGCCGATCCCGATGACCGAGTAGACGTTCTCCATCATCCGCAACAGCAGGTCGGTGACGCCGGCCGCGGCCGCCGGGACCACATTGGGCGGGACCAGCGTGCTGTTGGACATCCCGTTGACCCAGTTGGCGTTGCCCGAGGCGAAGACCCCGCCCCCACCGGGGACGGTGTACCAGGTGACGTCCGAGTAGTTGTTGCCCCGGTTGGGCACGATGGAGTGGGCGATGACATCGAGGTTGGCCGGACCGGCGGCGCCGGGGACGTAGCGGTCGAACTCGCCCTGGACCGCGCCGGGGAGGCGCCGGTCGGCGGGGAGGGCGACACCGGCGAGCACCCACGAGGTCGGGTCGGCCACCACCAGGTCGGCCTGGGCGCCGATGTCCTGATAGGTACTGCCCACGAGCTCGGCCTCGGGACGCGACACCGGCGCCTGCGGCCAGTTGACGGTGACCAGGGCATCGTTCTGGCCCAGCATCGGGTCCTCGTCCGCCGCCTTGTAGCAGACCTGGCGCCGATCGGGCCCGAGGGGCGACGGCTCGAACCGCACCTGCCGGTAACAGGCGTTGGCGCCGAGGAAGGCCAGGTTGACCCCGGAGGCCAGCGACTGGGCGGCGCCGTCGCGCATCTCGGCCGACCAGTACTCGTCGTGGCCCAAGCTGATGAGGGCCCGGTGACAGCCGAGGAGTTGGGGCCGGGCGTGCAGGTCGACGTCGGTCCAGTAGGTGACGTCCAGTCCCAGCTGCTCGGCCTGGTAGATGACCGGGAACTCGTTGCCGATGAAGTCGGCCGCCCCACTGGCCCAGTCGTGGTCGTAGGGGCGGTCGAACGAGACGATCCGGGCCCGGTCGGCGTAGTTGCCCCCGGTGGGGTCATGGGTGAAGCTGAGGGCCTGGTTGCGGTTGCCGTAGTAGAGGCTGTAGCCACCCCACCGGTTGTAGGCCTGCCAGGTGGTCACGCTCTGTTGGATCACGAAGGCCGCCCTGGAGGTGTCGTCCCGCACGCACAAGGGGATGAACTGCTGCTCGCCGGTGGCACCGACCAGCTTCAACAGGTAGGTCCCGGGCGGCCAGGTCTGGTCGATGGCCACGTTCAGGGTGGGGGCCCACTGGCACTCGATGGTGTTGACGAACACGGTCAGGGTCGGCGGGGGCTGACGGACCCCGACCACCTCGGGCGACTGCCACACCAACCGGCCCCCGATGCCTCCGTAGTACCCCATGCGGTAGGCCTCGACATGGAACGAGGCGGCCCGGGTGCTCACGAACAGGGTGACGGTCTCCCCCGCGGTGGCGCTGACCTGGCTGGCGTAGCCCTCGATGTCCCCGGCCGCCTGGGGCGTGGTCACCCACCACAGGTGGCCGGGCTTGGCGTTCTCGGCCACGATCGCCTCCGAGGTGGGCAGCAGGACGCCGTCGGCCGAGCGGGTCACCGACTCGGTGTCCCGGACCGGGACGAGGGCCTCGCCCGGGGCCAACCCGGCGTCAACCGACGCGTCGGCCGAACGCACACCGGGCCGCACCGTCGAGCCGGCCGGAGACTTGGCCAGGGCCAGGGTGGCGGCGGCGGTGACGGCACCGCCGGCCCCGGTGAGGCCGATGAACGTCCGGCGGGAGAGCCGCGGTGATCGGCCGACGGCCTCGGCCGAGTGGGCATGGACGTTCCGCCGTTGCCGCCGAGCCGGCCCTGGTGGAGGCTCGGGAGAGGGTGGGGGCCGGTCGTCGCTGCTCGCCACGGGGATCAGAAGGGCGTCGGCGGCGGCGAGGGGGTCCCGGCCGTCCGACGAGCTCCGCCCTGGTCGTGCATGATCACCCACTCACCATAGTGATCCGGTGGCCCCGAACCGGGGTACCCCCGGTGGGTTCTGGCGTCCGGCCGGGGCCACGCTTACGCTCGGACGGGCCCGTCGGGGACACCGACGCCCCGCTCCGGGCCGACCCCCGGCCGACGACCGAAAGTGAGCAGGCCATGCAGTTCGGAATCATCCCCCCGGTCCGTCTGGGCGTCACCGCCGACGCGGCCTGGATGACCTCGTTCGCCGGTCACGCCGAGGCCTGCGGCTTCGAGTCGGTGGTCCTGGTGGAGCACGCCGTGGTGATCTCGGACTACCAGAGCACCTACCCCTACTCCTCGTCGGGGAAGATGCCGCTGCCCGACGACTGTCGGATTCCCGACCCCCTGGACCTCATGGCCTACCTGGCCGCCGTCACCGAGCGGATCACCCTGGCCACCGGGGTGCTGGTGGTGCCCAACCACCAGGCCGTGGTGCTGGCCAAGCGCATCGCCACCGTCGACGTCCTCTCCGGTGGCCGGGTCCGCATGTGCGTGGGCGTGGGCTGGATGGACGAAGAGCTGCGGGCCACGGGCGCCGACCCCCGCAGCCGTGGCCGCCGCACCGACGAGACCATCGCCGCCATGAGGGCCCTGTGGGCCGATTCCGGTCCGGCCGGGGCCGACTTCGACGGTGAGTTCGTCTCGTTCCGCCACGCCCACTCGTTTCCCAAGCCGGTCCGGTCCGGAGGCGTGCCCGTGCACATCGGGGGACACAGCGAGGCCGCCGCCCGGCGGGCCGGCCGCCTGGGGGACGGCTTCCAGCCCCTGGGCCTGGCCCCCGAGGTGCTGTCCACCCGTCTCGGTCAGGTCCGGGAGGCGGCGGACGCCGCCGGTCGAGACGCCGACGCCATCGAGCTCTCGCTGTCGGGCTTCCTCCCCACCACCACCGAGCAGGACGTGGCCGACGCCGAGTCGGCCGGGGCGCGCCGCCTGGTGGTGTCCACCTCGATGACCGGTGAGCTCGGCCAGGTCCACGACGAGATGTCCGGGTTCGCCGAGCGGTTCGGGCTCGGGCAGCCGGGGTGACCCCGCCAGCCGAGGACGCCGGGACCGGGAACGTCCGGGGCGGGGACGACGGAGCGCTCCTGGCCCTGTCGGTGGCCTATGCCACCGCCGCCGACGCCCGCGATGGCGACGGTCTGGCCGAGCTCTTCGTGGTCGGGGGTGAGCTGGTGGTGCCCAGCTACCCCTCCGACCTCAAACCGGTGGTCACGCGGTCGGGCCACGACGCCATCCGCCGGGTGGCCGAGATGCTCCGTCGTTACCACCTCACCTACCACCTGGTGGCCAACGCCCGCTTCGAGGTGGTCGGGGACGAGGCCGCCGGCGAGGTCCAGTGCGTGGCCCACCACGTGACCGCCGGAGACCCGTCGCCCACCCCGGAGGCCGACGGGTCGGGTCCGGCCGGGACCGACACCGTCTGGTACATCCGCTACCGCGACCGGTACCGGCGATCCGGGCCCGACTGGCGGTTCGTGCGCCGGGAACTGCACCTCCAGTGGGTCGAGGAGCACGCAGTGGCCGCGGTGGGGGCGCCACCCGGCGAACCCACCGGACCCGGCTCTCAGGGGTCCGGCACCGGCTGAGGGGGAGGCGGGCCCGCGTACCGGGCGGCCGGCCGGATGAGGCGGTTGTCGGCGGCCTGCTCCATCACGTGGGTGGCCCAGCCGATGGTCCGGCTGCAGGCGAAGGTCGGGGTGAACATGTCCCGGGGGATGCCACAGGTGTGCATGACCACGCCGGCGAAGAACTCCACGTTGGTGTAGAGCTGGCGGCCCGGCTTGAGCTCGGCCAGCACCTCGACGGTGGTCCGCTCCACCTGCTCGGCGAAGTCCACCAGGTCGCCCCCGAGGGAGCGGGCCACGCCCCGGAGGAAGACCGAGCGGGGGTCGTCGGTCTTGTAGACCCGGTGGCCGAACCCCATGATGCGGTCGCCCCGGACCACCGCGTCCCGGATCCAGCCCTCGGCCCGTTCGGGTGAGCCGATGTCGTCGAGCATGTCGAGGGCCCGGCTCGGGGCGCCCCCGTGCAGCGGTCCCGACAGGGCGCCCACCGCCCCGACCACGGCCGCGGCCAGGTCGGCGCCGGTGGAGGCGATGACCCGGGCGGCGAAGGTGGAGGCGTTGAAGCCGTGGTCGATGGTGAGGATGAGGTACTGCTCGACGGCCCGCACGTGGTCCCCGGCGGCCTCCCGGCCGGTGAGCATCCACAGGTAGTTGGCGGCAAACGAGAGGTCCGGCCGGGGCGGCACGGGAGCCAGGCCATGGCGCAGCCGGTGGGCGGCGGTCAGGATGGTGGGCACCACGGCACCGAGCCGGAGCGCCTGGGCCCGGCGTTGCCCGGCGTCGATGTCCAGTCCCGGGGGCCAGCCCAGCTCGGCGCCGAGCAGCGAGACGGCGGTGCGGAGGACGTCCAGGGGCGAGCCGATCGGGGCCAGGGAGGGCAGGAGGCCGGCCAGCCCCGGGGGCAGGTCCCGGAGGTCGGCCACCTCGGCGGCGAAGGCGGCCGAGGCCCGGCGGTCGGGGAGGGAGCCCTCGAACAGCAGGTGCCAGACGTCCTCGAAGGACCGGACGGCGGCCAGGTCGGTGGCCGAGTACTGCCGGTAGTGGTAGAAGCCCTGCTGGCCCCGGACGTCCCCCACCGACGTCTCGGCCACCACCACCCCTTCGAGGCCGCGGGGGACCTCGGCCCCGGCCTCGTCGGCCGGCCGGATCTGGGCCACGCTCAGCAAGTCCCGCAGTGAGACCACGCCGACCAGGTCCCCGTGGTCCACCACGGGGAGGTGGCGGTAGTGGTGGTGGGTCAGGCCGGACCAGGCGGCGTCGACCCGATCGTGCACGCCGACCACGTCCGGATCGGCGGTCATCCACCGCCGGACCGACTCGGCCCGGGGGTCGATGTCGGTGGCGGCCGCCCGCATCAGGTCGCGCTCGGTCAGGATCCCGACCACGGTGTCCCGTTCGGTGATCACCACCGACCCGATCTGGCGGTGGTCCATCAGCGCGGTGGCCTCGGCCAGTGAGGCATCGGCCGGGCAGGTGACCGGGGGTGACGACATCAGTTCCTCGACGGCGGTGGGCATGGCTCGCTCCTTGGGGTGCCGGTTCGGCGCGACCCTGTGCCGCGCCTGTCTGGGTTGTTCTCGTGCTTCCAGTGTGCCTGGACCCGACCTCGGTTGTAAATATTGATCAAGTCAATGTATGTCGCCGCCGGCCCGCCGCCGGGGTGGGGCGCCGGACTCCGGGAAGTGGCACCCCGTCCGGTGCCGGGAGGGACGGGCCGTTGGTTACGTTGGGTGCGTCGCCACGCACCCGGCCACCGGGGCGGGGGTGGACGGACCCCGAGGGAGAGGACCTGCACCATGTCGATCGGACTGCGGCGCCCCTGGGATGCCGTCGACTTCGGGGAGCTGGCCCGACTGTTCCCGCCGCCCCCGGAGTACTTCGAGGAGGCCTGGTTCACCCCGCCCGAGACCATCGACCGGGTCAAGCTGAGCCGGGCCCGGCACCGGGCCGACCGGGCCCGCCGGGTCCCGTTCTTCCGCCGGCTGTGGGACGAGCACGGCTTCGACCCCCGGGACCTCACCCGGGTCGAGGACCTGGACCGTCTGCCCACGTACACGGTCGACGACCTCCGCCGGAGCGTGGAGGAGCACCCTCCCTACGGGGACTATCAGGGGGTCTCGGTGGACGACGCCCTGCGGGAGCCGCTGCGCATCCACCTGTCCGGTGGCACCACCGGGGAGCCCCGGCCCACGCTCTACACCCAGTGGGACCGCGGGGTCTCGGGGGTCCTCAACGCCCGGGGCATGTACCTCCAGGGCCTGCGCCCGGGCGACGTGGTCGTCAACAGCTGGGCCTACGGGCTGCACAACGGGGCGTTCAGCTTCGACGAGTCGTTGCAGCGGTGGCTCAACTGCCTGGTCATCACGGCGGGCGTGGCCACCGGGACCCGCCAGCAGGTCGAACTGGCCCGGCAGTTCCAGGCGGCGGCCATCCTGACCACCGGGGACTACCTGCTCCGCATCGCCGAGGAGGCCCAGGCCATGGGCCTCGACCTCCGGCGCGACCTGTCCATCCGGGCCCTGGCCACCAACGTCGGTCAGGAGGAGCGGCTGGAGGAGCTGTTCGGACTCACCGCTCTGGCCACGTACGGCTTCCACGAGGTGGGCACGGTGGCCGTGGAGTGCCCGGCCCAGGACGGCCTGCACATCTTCGAGGACGCCTTCCACGTGCGGGTGGTCGACGTGGAGACCGGCGAGCCGCTACCCGACGGCCAGACCGGGGCCCTGGTGGTCAGCGAGCTCTACAAGACCGGGAGCCCACAGCTGGGCTACAACATCATGGACCTCTCCTACCTCTACCCACGGGTGCAGTGCGGGTGCGGCAGCTGGCTCCGGCGGATGGGCCGGTTCGCCGGCCGGGGGGACACCATGGTCAAGCTGCGGGGGGTCAACGTGTGGCCCGAGGGGATCGGCGCCATCGCCACCTCGGTGGAGGGGACCTACCCCGACTACGTGGTGCGGGCCCTCACCGTCGACGGGCGGGACGAGCTCGTCGTCCAGGTGGCGAGCGACGCGTCGGCCGACCGCCACCCGGCCATCGCCGAGACGGTCGGGGCCCGCCTGCGTGACCGGCTCGGGGTGCGGATCGGGGTCGAGATCGTGGCCCGCGGGGCGCTGGACGCCGTCACCGGCCAGGACCGGGCCAAGGCCAAGCGGTTCGTGGACGAGCGGGCCCGGTGACCGCGGCCACCGGGCGGAGGGAGTTCTCCTCTCCCTGCCCGTCCTGAGGGACCGGAGCACCTCCGACCCCTACCGGCCCATGATCGGCCGGCCCCGGCCGCCGGCAACGTCGCCCGGGCGGTCCCGGGGTCGGAGGCCCCCGTAGGCTGGCCGGGTGGACCGGATGCTGGAGAGCGACGAGGCGGCCCGCCGGCTCGGGGTCAAGGTCACCACCCTCTACGCCTACGTGAGCCGTGGCCTGCTGGTCTCCCACCCGGCCCCCGAGGGCAGGCGGCGCCTGTTCGCCGTCGACGACGTCGAGCGTCTGGCCCGCCGCTCCCGCCAGGGCAAGACGGTGGAGACCCGCATGGCGACGGTGACCACCGCGGTGACCCAACTCACCGACGACGGGCCGGTCTACCGCGGCGTGCGGGCGGTCGACCTGGCCACCACCCAGCCGTTCGAGAACGTGGCCGGGTGGCTGTGGCGGGGGTCGGACCATCCCGACGGGCCCGGCGTGGCCGGGGAGTTCGAGCCGTGGATGCCGCTCGACCTCGAGCCGCCGCCGGCCATGTCGGCGTCCGACCGGATGCGGTGGGTGGTGGTGATGGCCGGGGCCCGGGACCGGCTGCGGTCCGATCTCCGGCCCGAGGTGGTCACCGGGACGGCCGGCCGGGTGGCGGCGTCGATGGTGGAGGCGCTGCCCTGGCCCGACCCTTCCTCGTCGTCACGGCCCGAGGTGCCGCTGACCCTCGCCGACGGCCGGGAGCGGCCCCGCGCCCTGGCCGCTCGGCTGGCGGCCAAGTTGAGCCCGGAGCCGAGCGCGGCCCTGGTCCGTGCGCTCAACGCCGCCCTGGTGCTGATGGCCGACCACGAGCTGGCCACCTCGACCATGGCGGTGAGGGTGGCCGCCTCGACCCGGGCCGACCCCTACGACGCCCTGCTGGCCGGTCTGGCCACGCTGGCCGGGCCGCTCCACGGCGGGGCCAGCCAGCAGGCCTACACCCTGCTGCTCGAGGCCAAGCACAGCGGGGCGGAGCAGGCGCTCAACGACACCCTCCGCTGGCAGGGGGTGCTCCCCGGTTTCGGCCACTCCGTGTACAAACGCGGCGACGCCCGCTACGCCGTGTTGATCGGCCTGTTCGAAGCGCTCGCCCCGGCGGAGGACGTGGCCATGGTCCACACGTTGGTGGCCCTGGCCGCCGAGCACAGCATCCCACCCCCCAACGTGGACCTGGCGTTGGCCGCCATGGCCTGGGCCGCCGGGATGCCCCCCGACGCCGGACGGACCATCTTCGCCGTGGCCCGGGTGGCCGGATGGACGGCCCACTATCTCGAGGAGCTGGACGAGCGGCCCCTGCGCTACCGGGCCCGGGCCGTCTATGTCGCACCCGGCCGGAACGGATCGGGCCCCCCCGGGCCTCGGCTGCCGGCGGGCACGGCCGACCCGGTGCCACCTACGCTCGGGGCATGACGCTCCCCGCCCCCCATCCCGATCGGACCTGCCTGGTGACGGGAGCCTCGTCCGGCATCGGCTCGGAGATCGCCCGACTGCTGGCCACCCGGGGACTCGGGGTCACCGTGGTGGCCCGCAGCGGGGCCAAGTTGCAGGACCTGGCCGCCGAGCTGGCGGCGCGGTTCGGGGTGCGGGCCGAGGTGGTGGTGGCCGACCTGACCGACGAGGCATCCCGGGCCGCCCTCCCCGACGAGGTGACGGCACGCGGCCTCGAGGTGAACGTGCTGGTCAACAACGCCGGTCTGACGACCATGGGCCCGGTGTTCCGGTCCGACCCGGCCAAGGAGCTGGCCATGGTCCGCACCGATGTCGAGGCGGTGGTCCACCTCTGCTCCCTGTTCCTGCCGGGCATGGTGGAGCGGCGCAGCGGCGCCGTCCTCAACGTGGCCTCGACGGCGGCGTTCCAGCCGCTCCCCGGTCAGGCCGCCTACGGGGCGTCCAAGGCCTTCGTGCTCTCCTACACCCACTCGTTGCGGGGCGAGCTGCGGTCCACCGGGGTCACCGCCACCACGCTGTGCCCCGGACCGGTGGAGACCGGGTTCGCCGAGGCGGCCGGGATGACCGATGCCGAGGCGGCCGAGTCCCTGCCCAAGGTGATGTGGGTGCCGGTGGCCGAGGTGGCCCGCCAGGCGGTGGCCGGCCTGGACGCCAACAAGGCCGTCGTCATCCCCGGGCTGCCCAACCGCATGGCGTCCGCCTTCGGTTGGCTGTCCCCCCGCGGGATGCTCGTCCCCCTGCTGGCCAAGCGTCATCCCGCCCTCCGTCCCTGAGGTGCGGTCGCCGCCCCGTCCGGCCGCCACCGCCGGGGTGCTCGACGTGGCGACCGTCCTCGTCTTCGTGGTGATCGGCCGCTCCTCCCACGACCACGGGATCACGCTGGCCGGGATGGCGGTCACGGCCTGGCCCTTCCTGGCCGGGCTGGCCGTGGGTTGGGCGGCGGCCCGGGCCTGGCGGCGGCCGTTCGAGATCGCCCCCACCGGGGTGGTCGTGTGGATCTGCTGCGTGGCGGTGGGGATGGTCCTCCGCGTGGTCGCCGGCCAGGGGACGGCCGTGGCCTTCATCGTGGTGGCCCTGGCCTTCCTCGCCCTCGGGCTGTTGGGCTGGCGGGCCCTGGCCCGGTTGGGGACCGGACCGCGGCGGGGCGCACGGTGAGGGTGATCAGCCGGTCGGCGTGAGGCCGGCGCCACCGGGCCGCCCCCGGTCCGACGGCCAGCTCCCGCGCCCCGGCTCCTCCGGGGTCCACCGGTGCGGTCGCCTCAGGTCTCCAGCACTCCGGCGGTGGTGGCGTCCCCCGGGAAGATCGAGAAGGCCACCGAGCAGGTGGCCGAGAGGCGTCCGGTCCCCATGTCGAGGATGTCGACGTTGGCCACCGCCCGGCTCCGGCCGCGCTGCACGACGTGGGCCCTGGCTCGGGCCGGTCCGACGGTGAGGGGGCGCAGGTAGTGGATGGTCAGATCGGAGGTCACGCAGGCCGAGCCGGCCGGTGCGCCGGCGAACACGGCCCGACCGGCCACCACGTCGGCCACCGTGGCCATCAGCCCGCCCTGCAGTCCGCCCCGTGGATTGGTGATCCGGGCGTTGAGGTCCAACTCGATGGTCAGGTCACCGTCGTCGTCGGGCACGTCCCGGAGGGCCAGCTCCTGGATGAGGTGGCCCCCGGCCTCGATGACCGATTCGTGCTGCGCCCGCGCCTGTCGGCGCGCCTCCGTCGACTCCGTCGAGGTCACTTCCCGACGGCGATGGTCTTGGTCTCGAGATACTGCTCGAACCCCTCGATCCCGTTCTGGCGGCCGATGCCGCTGGCCTTGTAGCCGCCGAACGGGGAGCCGGCGCTGTAGTAGACGCCGCCGTTGACGCCGACGGTGCCGGCCCGGATCCTGGACGCCACGGCCAGGGCCCGTTCCTCCGAGGCCGAGGTCACCGCGCCGGACAGTCCGTACTCGCTGTCGTTGGCGATGCGGATGGCGTCCTCCTCGTCGCGGAAGGGGATGAGCACCAGCACCGGGCCGAAGATCTCCTCCCGGGCGATGGTCATGGAGTTGTCCACGTCGGCGAAGAGGGTGGGCTCGACGAAGTAGCCCTTCTCGAGGTGGGCCGGCCGGTGGCCACCGGTGACCAGGCGGGCGCCCTCGGCCACGCCCTTGTCGATGTAGCCCATGACCCGGTCCCGCTGCTTGGCGCTGACCTGCGGCCCCTGGATGGTCCCCGGGTCGGTGGGATCCCCGTAGGTCACGCCCTCCATGGACACCTTGGCCAGCTCGACGGCCTCGTCGTAGCGGGACTGGTGGATGAGGGTGCGGGTCAGCATGGCGCACCCCTGGCCGGCGTGCATGCACATGAAGCCGAAGAAGGCCATCTTGGTCTCCACGTCGCCGTCCTCCAGGATGATGTCGGCCGACTTGCCGCCCAGCTCGAGGAAGAGGCGCTTGAGGGTGGGGGCGCCGGCGGCCATGATCCGCCGGCCGGTGGCCGTGGAGCCGGTGAAGGAGATCATGTCCACCCGGGGGTCGGTCACCAGCTGCTCACCGATCAGGTGGTCCGACGACGGGACGATGTTGACGATGCCGGCCGGGATGTCGGTGTGCTCGGCGATCAGGCGACCGATGCGGGTGGCGCTCCACGGGGTGTCGGGGGCGGGCTTGATGACCATGGAGTTGCCGGTGGCCAGGGCCTGGCCCAGCTTGGCCAGGATGATCTCGAACGGGTAGTTCCACGGCAGGATGGCCCCGACCACGCCGACGGGCTCCTTCACCACCTTCTGCCAGCTGGGTTGGCCGAAGGCGTTGTTGTCGGGCAGGGGCCGCTCCCACGGGAAGTGGTCGATCTGCTCGGCCGGCCACAGCAGGCCCTCCTCCAGTGGGGCGTCCAACTGGGCCATGTAGGTGACCATCACCGGGGTGCCCACCTCGGCCACCAGCTCGGGCCGGAACAGCTCCTGTTCGGCCACGATGGCCTCGTGGAGCTGGCGCAGGCAGCGCTGGCGGAAGGCCCGGTCGGTGGACCACTGGGTCTCGTCGAAGGCCCGGCGGGCGGCGATGATGGCCCGCTCCATGTCGGCGGCGGTGGCGTCGGTGGTCTGGCCGATCACCTCCTCGGTGGCCGGGTTGATGTTGTCGAACCCGGTGCCGGCGGACGACTCGACCAGTGCCCCGTCGATGAGCATCCGGTACTCGCTGCCCAGCTCGGACTGCGTGGATGGAGAAGCGGTACTGGTCATGACCCTCCCTGGTGTGTGTGCGGTTCCCCCGTGGTCCCCGCCGGGCGGTGCCGTGTCCGGGACACGGCCGGCGGAGGGCGGGGACGCGCTTTGCCCCGGGGCGAGATCCTACAGCGCACCAACCGAGAGCGACATTTCCGGCCCGATCGGTCGGCGGCAGGCGGGGCCGGCGCCCCACTCCTGTCCGCTCACACGATGCGGGAGGAGCGCCCTTCCCAGTAGGGGTCGCGCAGGAGGCGCTTGAACAGCTTGCCGCTGGGGTCGCGGGGCAGGGCGTCGACGAACGTCACCGCCCGGGGGCACTTGTAGGCGGCCAGGCGCTGGCGGCACCAGGCCGTCAGCTCGTCGGCCCCGGGGGGATCGGCCGGGTCGTCCGGCTGGACCACGGCCAGCAGGGACTCGCCCATCTCGTCGTCGGGCACGCCGAACACGGCCACGTCGACCACCCGGGGGTGGGCGGTCAGCGCCAGCTCGGCCTCCCTCGGGTAGATGTTGACGCCCCCGGAGACCACCATGTCCGAGGCCCGGTCGGTCAGGTACAGGTACCCGTCCGGGTCGAGGTGCCCGACGTCCCCCAGGGTCCGCCACCCGTGGGCGTCGCGCATCCTGGCCGTCTTCTCCGGGTCGTTGTGGTAGTCGAACGGGCGCCCGCCGGCGAAGTACACCGTCCCCGTCCGGCCCACGGGCACCTCCTGGTCGTCGGGCCCCACGATGTGCACCTCGCCCAACGGCCGCCCCACCGAGCCCGGGTGGGTCAGCCACTCCTCCGGGGTGATCTGGGAGGACCCGATGTCCTCGGTGCCGGCGTAGTACTCGTGGATGATCGGGCCCCACCAGGCCAGCATCTGCTGCTTGACCGGGATGGGGCAGGGGGCGGCGGCGTGGACCGCCCACTCCAGGCTGGACAGGTCATAGGCCAGCCGCTCCTCCTCGGGCAGGCGCAGCATGCGGGTGAACATGGTGGGGACGAACTGGGCGTGGGTGACCCGGTAGCGCTCGATGGCACCGAGGCACCGGGCGGCATCGAACGACTCCATGACCACGCAGGTGCCCCCCAGCCGATGGACGGCCATGCAGTACACGAGGGGGGCCGAATGGTAGAGCGGGGCGGGGGACAGGTAGACGGCGTCACCTCCGATGCCGCGCGCCCCGATGAACGTGGCGATCTGCACGGGGGCCGCCTCCGGATCGCCCGGCGGTCCCGGGGTCAGGGGCTTGCGGACCCCCTTGGGGACCCCGGTGGTGCCCGACGAGTAGAGCATCTCGCGGCCTTCGGCCTCGTCGTCGACGGGGGTGGGGACCCCTCGGGCCAGCACCCGGTCGTAGGGCTCGAAGCCCGGGACCGGCCCGCCCACCGCCACCCGGAACCGGACCCGGTCGAGCGTCAGCCGGCCGGCGACCTCCCCGAGTCGGGCCGACACGAAGAAGGCCTCCGCCCCGCAGTCGTCCAGGATGTGCTGCACCTCGCCGTGGCCGAGGTGGCTGTTGAGGGCGGTGTAGTAGAGCCCGGCCCGCTGGGCCGCCCAGGCCACCTCGAGCAGGGCCGAGCTGTTCTCCATCATGAGGGCCAGGTGGTCGCCGGTGCGCAGTCCGGCCTCCCGCAGCGCGTGGGCCAGTCGGTTGGACCGCTCGTCGAGCATCCGGTAGGTGGTCACCTCGCCGCTGCCCGACATGATCACGGCCGGTCGGTCGGGATGCTCGCGCGGCCCGGTGGCCCAGGTGGTACTCCAGGGCCGGGCCACCGGCCGGGTCCGTCGGGCCCGTCGGGGCGTCCCGCCCGGGCCCGCTCATCGACCCCGGAAGACGGCGTCCCGCTTCTCCAGGAACGCCGTCGCCCCCTCGGCCGCGTCCTCGCTCCCGAAGATGGCGGCGCTCTCCTCGGGGGTGGCCCGCCCGACCTCGGAGCCCTGGTCCACGGCGCGGCGCATCAGGCGTTTGGTGAGTCGGACGCCCAACGGGCCGTTGGCCGCCACCTCGGCGGCCAACGCGTGGGCCGCCCCGAGGAGCTCACCCGGCGGGACGACCTGGTTGACCAGTCCGAACTGGGCGGCGCGCTCGGCGCCGATGAGCCGTCCGGTGAGTCCCATCTCGAGGGCCAGGGCCTGGGGGATGCGCTGGGACAGCCGAGTCCCGCCCCCGGCGGCGTACAGCCCCCGCTTGACCTCGGGCAGGCCGAACCGGGCATGCTCGGCCGCCACCACCAGGTCGCAGGCCATCACCATCTCGAGGCCCCCGCCCACGGCCGCGCCGTTGACGGCGGCGATGAGCGGCTTCTCGTAGTGGCCGTCGAGGAAGCCGGCCAGGGTGGCGGCTCCGTCGGGATCGGCGGTGGAGGCCAGGTCGCCGCCGAACTCGCCGAGGGCGCTCAGGTCCATGCCGGCGCAGAAGATCCGGTCCCCGGCCCCGGTGACGATCACGGCCCGCACGTCGACGTCGAGGAGGATCTCGTGCAGGGCCGTCCCGAGCTCGGCCATCAGGGGTGGGTTGAGCGAGTTGGCCGCTTCGGGCCGGTTGAGGGTCAGGGTCTCGACCCGGCCGGTGCGCTCCCGGATCACCAGCACGGTGCCCACCTCCTCGGGGCCGGGGACCTTTCACCGGGCGGCTGGGGCTTCGGTGGCATGGGGCCGCTTCCTTTCGGGCTGGGGTGGGGGAGCAGTGGGCGCGGGCCCGACGATCGTTCGCTTGAAGATGACGTATGTGCCATCATGAGAACGCCAATTTCAGGGCACGAGGAGCGTACATGGACGAGACGACGGCCGCATCCGAGGAAGGGGGCAGCGACAGCCCGTTCGCCGCCATGGACCCCGAGACGGCCAGGCATCCCCAGCCCATGTTCAAGGAATTGCGGGACTCCGTGCCGGTCATGTCGGTGGAGGGCATGGGCGTGGTGGTCACCCGCAAGGTGGAGGTGGACGAGGTCTTCCGTCACCCCGAGATCTTCTCGTCCAACGCCGATGCTGTCGACCTCAAGAACCATCGGCCCATGATCCCCCTGCAGATCGACCCACCGGAGCACAAGAAGTACCGCAAGATCCTCGACCCCATCTTCGCCCCCCGCCAGATGGCCCTCATCGAGGACTCGGTGGCGGCCACCGTCAACGGCCTGATCGACGGGCTGATCGACAAGGGCGAGATCGACTTCGCCAAGGAGTTCTCGGTCCCCTTCCCCTCCCAGGTGTTCCTGACCCTGTTCGGCCTGCCCTACGAGGAGCTGCAGCGGTTCCTGACCATGAAGGACGGGATCATCCGGCCCGAGGTGGTCACCGGCGCCCGTTTCGGCAGCAAGACGGCCAGCGACTACCAGCAGGAGATCGCCGACTCGGTCTACGACTACTTCAACGAGATCCTCGATCTGCGGGAGCAGCAGCGGGAGGACGACATCCTGAGCCGGTTCCTCGACGCCGAGGTGGACGGGGCCAAGCTGACCCGCGAGGACATCCTCGATATCTGCTTCCTGTTCCTCATCGCCGGGCTGGACACGGTGACGGCCACGCTCGACTGCATGTTCGCCTACCTCTCGGCCCATCCCGACCAGCGCCGACAGATCGTCGACGACCCGGGCGTCATCCCCGCGGCCATCGAGGAGCTCCTCCGGTGGGAGACCCCGGTGATGGGCGTGGCCCGGGTGGCCATGGAGGACACCGAGCTGGCCGGGTGCCCCGTCCACAAGGGCGACAACGTCATGGTCATGATCGGCTCGGTCAACACCGACGAGGCCGACGTGCCCGACGCCGACGTGGTGCGGTTCGACCGTGAGGTCAACCGCCACGTGGCCTTCGGTGGTGGCGTCCACCGCTGCCTCGGCTCCCACCTGGCCCGCCTGGAGCTCCGGGTGGCCCTCCGGGAGTGGCACCGTCGCATCCCCGAGTACTCGGTCGTGGAGGGCCACGAGCTGATGTATACCGGGGGTATCCGGTCCATCGACTATTTTCCGATGGTCATCGCACCGGCCGCCGGCTGAACAGGCCGCCGACCCGGACGTCCCGCCCCGCTCGCCGGGGCACGTCGACGCCCTGGTCGAGCCTGCGCCTACGGCCGCCGACCACCCTGATCCGCACCGAGCCCGAGGAGTACAACCATGCAGTGGAACGAACGGTCCGCCATCGTCACCGGAGGGGCCGGCGGCCTGGGAGCCGCCACCGTCCGGCGCCTCACCGCCCTGGGCCTCAAGGTGGTGGTGTTCGACCGCGCCCTCGAGGCCGGCCAGGCCCTGGTCGAGGAGCTGGGTGGCGGCGGCGCGGTGGGCGGCGACATCAACAGCGAGGCCGACGTCACCGCCGCCCTCGACGCGGCCACCGCCCTGGCCCCCCTGGCCGTGCTGGTCAACGTGGCCGGCGGCGGCGCCGGGGGCCGGACCCTCTCGCGCGACAACCAGCCCATGGACGTCGAGGCCTTCCGGTTCACGCTCGAGCTCAACACGGTGGGCACCTTCAACGTGACCCGACTGGCCGCGGCCCGGATGGCCACCAACGAGGCCGACGAGTACGGGCAGCGTGGCGTGGTGGTCAACACGGCGTCGATCGCCGGCTACGAGGGCCAGACCGGGCAGGTGGCCTACGGCGCCTCGAAGGCCGCGGTACTGGGCATGAGCCTGCCGCTGGCCCGTGACCTGGCCCCGGTGGGCATCCGGGTCTGCGCCATCGCCCCGGGGACCATGGGCACGCCGCTCATGGAGAGCGCCCCGGAGGCCCTGAAGGAGAAGCTGGTGGAGAGCATCATCTTCCCCAAGCGCATGGGCCAGCCCGACGAGTTCGCCCGGCTGGTGGAGAGCATCGTGACCAACCCCTACCTCAACGGCGAGAACATCCGGCTGGACGGGGCGTTGCGCTTCCCGCCCAAGTAGGCGCCTCGCCGGCTCCGACGGCGGGCCGGCGGCGCCTCAGAGGATGGCGCCCGACTCCTTGTGGGCGATGATCTGGTCCCAGTCCAGGCCCAGCTCGAGGAGGATCTCCTCGGTGTGCTGGCCGTGCTCGGGGGCCGGCGCCAGCTGCTCGGCGGTCTCGTCCATCTGGACCGGGTTGGCCACCAGGTCGTAGGACTTGCCGTCGGCCCGCTCCACCCGGGAGAGGTACCCGTTGGCCTGCACCTGCACGTCGTCGACCAGCTCGCTGGCCATCTGTCCCGGGGCCCACACGCCGGCCAGGGTGGCCAGGGCCTGCTTCCACTCCTCGAAGGTCCTGGAGGCGAAGACCTCGTCGATGACGGCCACGCACTCCCGGCCGTTGGTGTAGCGGGCGGCGCCGTCGACGAACCGGGGGTCGGTGACGAGGTCGGGTCGGCCGATGTGCTCGCAGAAGTCGGGCCAGAACCGGTCCGACTGCAGCATCATGAGGGTGATGAAGCGCCCGTCGCTGGTCCGGTAGTTGCCCACCAGCGGGTTGGGGGAGGAGCTGCGGTCGAACTTGGGCATGGGATCGCCTCCGTAGAGGCCGGAGGCCACGATGTCCGGGGACAGCTGCCACATGGCCAGGCCCAACAGCGACACGTCCACGACCGGGGCCACCCCGGTGGTGGCCCGCTGGAGGAGCCCCGCGGCGATGCCGCCGGCGATGGCCATGCCGCCGGCCAGGTCGCCGAAGGCCGGCCGACCACCCACCGGCCACTCGCTGTCCGCCGGGGTCAGGGCGTTGGCCACCCCGCCGCGGGCCCAGTAGGTGGCGCCGTCGTAGCCGCCTTTCCCGCGGTCGGGTCCGTGCGGGCCCTGGCCGGTGCCCCGGGCGTAGACGATGTCCGGGTTGACGGCCCGGATGCTGTCCACGTCGATCTTGAGCCGCGCCAGGGTGTCGGGTAGGAAGCTGGTGAGGAAGACGTCGGCCGTCTCGACGATCCGGTACAACAGGGCACGGCCGTCGTCGGTGCTGATGTCCAGCCCGATGCTCCGCTTGCCCCGGTTGGGCTGCTCGATGATGTAGTTGACCGCACCCGGACCACCGGGGACGAGGCCCATGGCGATGAGCCCCCGTTGGGGGTCACCGCCGACCGGATGCTCGACCTTGATGACGTCGGCGCCCCAGTCGGCCATGACGGCCCCGGCGGCCGGGACGAAGGTCCAGGCCGCCACTTCGAGCACGCGGAAACCGGCCAGTGCGTCGGCCATGACGGCGTTCCCCCTTCAGGTGGGTGTGGTGGGCGGCCGCCCCGAACCGGCGGCCGGCGGACCTAGGACGAGTGCAACCCTGACATCAGGTCGACGGACTTGGTCCCCCGCTTCCCGATGCTGGCCATGTTCCGCGATTTGATGGACACGTCGTGGCCCATGGCCTGCTGGCGCAGGGCACCGACCGTGCCGTGCTCCTTGCCCCCCAGCACGGTGAAGGGGTCGTAGTGGAAGTGCCGCATGGCGTTGAGGTGGGTGATCCGGTCGATGTCGTGGTCCGAGACCCCGTCCAGTCCCTTCATCAGGGACTCGGGGGCGGTGGGCCAGGTGGAGTCGGAGTGGGGGTAGTCGCACTCCCACATGACGTTGTCCATGTCCAGGAAGTCGCGACTGGCCACCCCGAACCGGTCGTCGATGAAGCAGGTCAGGACGTGCTGGTTGAACACCTGGCTGGGGAGGGTGTCCCCGAAGTCCTGCCCGGTCCAGGCGTGGTGCCGGTCGTAGTTGTAGTCGATGCGCTCGAGGAAGTAGGGCACCCAGCCGATACCGCCCTCGGACAGCGCCACCTTGAGGTCGGGGAACTTGCGCAGCACGGGCGACCACACCAGGTCGGCGGCGGCTTGGACGATGTTCATCGGGGTGAGCGTGATCAGGCAGTCGATGGGGGCGTCCGCCGAGGTGATCACGATCTCCGAGGAGGAGCCGATGTGCATGCACACCACGACCGCCTCGTCGCTGCACGCCTTCCAGAACGGGTCCCAGTGGTCGGAGTGGACACTGGGCCAGCCCAGCTTGGACGGGTTCTCCGAGAAGGTGACGGCGTGGGCCCCCTTGGCCGCGGTGCGCCTGACCTCGGCGGCCAGGACCTCGGGGTCCCAGATGGCCGGGATGGGACAGGGGATGAACCGGCCCGGGTGGGTCCCGCACCACTCGTCGATGTGCCAGTCGTTGTAGGCCTGGATCATGGCCAGGGCCACGTCCTTGTCCTCGGTCCGGGCGAAGGTCTGGCCGCAGAATTGGGGGAAGGAGGGGAAGCACAGTGAGCCCAGCACCCCGTTGGCGTCCATGTCCTTGACCCGCTCGTCGATGTCGTAGCAGCCCGGTCGGAGCTGCTCGAAGGAGGTGGGCTCCAGGCCGTACTCCTCGCGGGGCCGCCCGGCCACGGCGTTGAGGGCCACGTTGGGCAGGATGTTGCCTTCGTACAACCAGGCGTTGGTGCCGTCCTCGTTGGTGATGAATTTGGGGGCCAGGTCGACGTACTTGGCCGGCAGGCGACCGTCGAAGAGGTTGGGTGGCTCGACGACGTGGTCGTCCACGCTCACCATCACCATGTCGTTGATCTCCATCTCGAACCTCCTCCTCCGGTCTCCCCCGGACTTCGGTGCCCGGGGACACCGAACGCGACCCGTTGCTGCCCCGTCGGAAAGAATCATATCGACCGGGACGTATTCCGTAGCCCTGGAGCGAGAATGGCACTTCCCGTCCCGGCGTCGCCCGTCCCGTCGCCCGTCCCGGATCACCCCCTGGCCAGGGAGGCGAGCACGGCCTCGGTGTCCGCCCCGAGTTCCCGCACCTCGGGTGCCGACCCGTCGCCGGGATCGGGCGGCGGGTCGGCGGGCAGCCCGACCACGGGGAGGCCCGGCCCGCCGAGCCCGCCGGCGACGTCGGCCATGGAGGCGTCGAGGACCCAGGCCCCGCCCTCGGCGAGGGCGGTGAGGGCGGCCACGGCCGAGGCCAGGCCGGTGGTCGGGTCGGCGATGGCGTCGCCGCAGAAGCACGGCCCGGCCCCGTCCCAGGCCACCAGGCCCCCGGCCACGGCGGCATCGTCCCCGAAGGCCACCCGGGCGCCCGATGGGCCCTGCGCTCCGTACCCGGTGACGGACAGCCAGAGGCGGGTCGGCCCGCGACGGACCCGGTCCTCGAGATCGAGACCCAGCTGCTCGAGGGCCCGGGGGCGGGACCCGGTGATGACCACGTCGGCCCGGGCCACCAGCCGGCCGAGCTGTCGACGCCCGGAGGTCGAGGTGAAGTCGAGGGCCACGGACTCCTTGCCCCCGTTGAGGAGCCGGAAGAAGCGCGGGGAGCCGCGGCGGGCTCCGTCCGGCCGCGTGGTCGACTCGACCTTCACGACCCGGGCCCCCGCCCGGAGGAACAGGTGACCGACCAGCGGCCCGGCCCACAGGGACGAGAGGTCCGCCACCACGAGCTCGGCCGCGGTGCGCACGGGGCGCGCCGACCGGAGGTGCCGGGCGCCGATCCCGTGGATCCCGACCACGTCGCCCGGGGAGGGCTCGGCCGCCCGGCCGTCGGGGCGGCGTTCGCCGAGCACCCCCACCGGCAGGCCCAACAGCTCCGCCCCGGCCCGCAGTTCGGTACCCGGCGAGCGGGCCACGGCGGCGGCCACGGTGGCCCAGTCACCCAGGTCCACCGGCCGGGCCCGGCCCAGCCACGCCGCCACCAGCGCCCAGTCGTCCTCACGGGTCAGGGACACCGCCACCCATCCGTCGGCGCAGGGCAGGAGGCGGGTGCCCCCGCCGCAGCTGACGTCGCCCCCCCGGGTCAGGCCGGTCACGGCGGCCCGCGCCGCCAGCAGGGCCAGGGGATCGACGGCCACCGGAGCGCCCAGGGCGGTGGAGGTGGCGGTCAGCCGGTCGGCCCAGGCCCCGACGCCTTCGACCAGGGCCAGTGGAGGTCCCAACCCCGGGCCGTGGGGCCGTCCGGTGAGGGCCAGCAGCCCCGAGGCGGCCCATGCCGCCGCCCCGGCCCGGGCCCCGGCGGACGCCCGGACCGGCTCCTTCTCGCTCACTGCCGTGGGTCGATCACTGCTGGGGCACCGCGGTCCCTCGTCTCGGTCGGTCACCCCCCGCCGGGGGCGACGACTCGTTACCATCGGCTCATGGACCCCGTGCGGCTCTCCGGATCGGAGTTGGTCGCCGTGCTCGAGGCCGGAGAGGCGTTCGAGAGGATTGTAGGGCTCGAGTCCGCGGCGGTCCTGGTGGCCGGGGACGAACTCCCCGACACGCTGGCCCCCGGCCCCCTGGGCCGCCTGGCCATGGTGCCCGCCGTGGTGGTGGCGGTGGTGTCCGACCCCGACGGCCGGCGCCCCAAGTGGGCCGACCTGGTCGTGGCGCCCGACAGCCCCGAGTTGGCGGCCGCTCTGGAGACGGTGGGGGCCAACCCCCTGGCCTCCATCGCCCTGGCCGTGCTGCTGCGAGGTGGCGAGGGCCGGACGGTGGCCCAGGGGCTGGTGGCCGAGTCGATGGCCTACGGCCTGCTCCAGGCCGGCCCGGAGTTCGCCGCATGGCGACGCCGGGCCCCGGCCCGGGACCGCCCGGGCGAGGAGGGTCCACCGGTGCTGGTGGAACGCCGGGGCCACCAGCTCGCCGTCACCCTCCACCGCCCCCGCGTGCTGAACGCCTTCAACGCCCCCATGCGGGACGAGCTCGTGGCTGCGCTGCAGGTGGCGGTGGCGGACCCGTCGGTGACCGCCGTCGTGGTGCGGGGGGCGGGGGACGCCTTCTGCAGTGGCGGGGACCTCGACGAGTTCGGCTCCCGCCCGGACCCGGCCACCGCCCACCTGGTCCGCCTGCAGCGGAGCGCCGGTCGGGTGTTGGCCGACCTGTCCGGCCGGACCACGGTGCACGTCCACGGCCCCACGGTGGGATCGGGCGTCGAGTTGGCCGCCTTCGCCGGACTGGTGGTGGCCGATCGGTCCACCCGCATCTCGCTGCCCGAGGTCCGTCTCGGGCTCATCCCCGGGGCCGGGGGCACCGTCAGCCTGCCCCGTCGCATCGGCCGGCACGCCACCATGCAGCTGGCGGTCGGGCGACCGTGGATCGACGCCGAGACCGCACGGTCCTGGGGCCTGGTCGACCGCCTCGAAGGGTGAGGGCGGCGACACCGGACACCTGCACGGCGCCGGTGGCAAAATTGTCCCGCGCTGACCCGGCTCATTAGGGTGACCACGCCCATGCTCTCCTCTGGACGCCCACGTTGAACATCGCCATGCTGTTGGACCTGGTGGCCGACACCCTGGGCGACCGTGTCGCGCTCACCGAGAGAGGGGCGCACCGCACCTACGACGACCTCCGTCGGCTGGCCCGGGCCGCGGCCGGCGAGCTGACGGCGTCGGGGGCCGGCACCCTGGCCTACGCCGACGTGAGCTCCGCGGCCGTCCCCGCCGCCCTGTTCGGCGCGGCGTGGGCCGGAGCGTCCTACGCCCCCCTCAACTTCCGGCTGCCCGCCGAGTCCCTGCGCAACCAGGTGGGCCGGCTCGACCACCCCGCCGTGGTGGCCTCGACGGCCCTGGTCCCCGAACTGTCCGACCCACCGGCCACCGAGCGGTCGGCGTGGCTCGACCGCCTGACGTCGACCGCGGACCGCGGGTCCCCCGCCGGCGAGTACGAGCCCGAGCCGGGGCGGGCCGCGGTCATCCTGTTCACCAGCGGCTCCTCGGGCTCGCCCAAGGCCGCCGTGCTCAGCCACGACAACCTGCTCTCGTACGTCATGGACACGGTCGAGTTCGCCGGGGCCGGCGAGGACGAGGCCCTGGTACTGGCGGCCCCGCCGTTCCACATCGCCGGGGTGGCCGCCGTGCTGAGCGCGATCTACTCCGGCCGCCGCCTCCTGCCCCTCCCCGCCTTCACGCCTGAGGCGTGGCTCGAGCTGGCCAGGGACCAGGGGGCCACCCACGCCTTCGTGGTGCCGACCATGCTGGCCCGGATCGTGCAGTGCATGGAGTCGGACCCCGAGCTGCGGGTGCCCACCCTCCGATCGGTCTCCTACGGCGGGGCCCGCATGGCGGCGCCCATCCTCGAGCGGGCCCTCGATCTCTTCCCCGACGTCGGCTTCGTCAACGCCTACGGGCTGACCGAGACGTCCTCCACCATCGCCGTGCTGGGGCCCGACGACCACCGCCTGGCGTTGTCCAGTGACGACCCGGACGTCCGGCGGCGGCTGGAGTCGGTGGGCCAGCCCCTCCCCGGGGTCGAGGTGCTGGTGGTGGGCGAGGGAACGGGGGCCGAGGTGGCTGTCGGGACGCGGGGTCTCATCCGGGTGCGGGGGCCCCAGGTCAGCGGCGAGTACCTGGACACGGCGTCCGGAGTCGACAGTGGCGGCTGGCTGGTCACCGGCGACGTCGGCTTCGTGGACGAGCACGGGTACCTGTTCGTGGAGGGCCGGGCCGACGACGTGATCATCAAGGGCGGGGAGAACCTGTCCCCGGCGGAGATCGAGGACACCCTGCTGCGCCACGCCTCGGTGCAGGCCGCCGTGGTGGTGGGCGTCCCCCATCCGGAGTGGGGCGAGTCGGTGGCCGCCGCGGTGGTCCTGGCGCCCGGCGCCGGGGCCGGCGGGGACGGGGCGGTGGTGGAGGAACTGACGGTCTGGGTCCGCCAGTCGCTGGGGTCGCTCAAGACCCCGAGCGTCATCGAGGTGCGGGACGAGCTGCCCACCACGGCCACCGGCAAGGTGTTGCGCCGGGTGGTGCGGGACGAGCTGGCCCCACCGGCCGCACCCTGAGCGGCCCCACCGGCGCCACCGGACCGACGCCACCGGCCCGACCGGACCGACGGGACCGAACCGGCGCCGCGCCGTCCGACCCCTCAGTCCGCCGGCACCACCAGGACCTTGCCCAGCGCCCGCCGCTCGGCCAGGTCCTGCAGGGCCCGACCGGCCCCCTCGAGGGGGTACCGGGCCGAGATGTGCGGGGTGAACCGCCCCGACCGGTAGAGCTCGGTCAGCTCGTCCTGGTCCCGGACGAAGTCGTCCGGCTGGTGGACGGCGAAGCCCCCCAAGGTGAATCCGGTCACCACCACACCCTTCAGGAGCACCAGGTTGAGCGGGATCCTCGGGATCTCCCCCGAGGCGAAGCCCACGGTGACGAACCGGCCGCCCCAGGCCAGGGCCCGGAGCGCGGCCTCGGCGGCCGGGCCCCCCACCGGGTCGACGACGGTGTCGGCGCCACCCCCGGTCAGCTCCTTGATCCGGTCCTTCAGGTCCTCGGTGGTGTAGTCGATCCCCGCCTCCGCCCCCCGCTCGGCGCACAGGGCCAGCTTCTCCGGCGTGGAGGCGGCCGCCACCACCCGGGCCCCGAGCAACGTGGCCAGCTCCACCGCGGCCAGCCCGACCCCGCCGGCCGCCCCGAGGACCACCACCCACTCCCCCGGTTGGACCCGGGCGAAGCTGCGCAGGGCGTGATAGGCGGTGCGGTGGGCCACGCCGGAGGCCGCCGCCGACACCAGGTCGATGGCCGGGTCCACCGGCTGCAGGGCGCCGGTCGACACCACCACCTGGTCGGCGAAGGCGCCGAACAGCGTGGAGCCCATCACCCGGTCACCCACGGCCAGGCCCTCCACCCCCGGGCCGAGCGAGGCCACGGTGCCGGCGAACTCGCTGCCCACGGTGAACGGCACCGGGATGGTGATCTGGTACTTGTCCGCCACCACCAGGACGTCGGGGAAGTTGGCCGCGGCGGCGGCCACATCCACCACCACCTGACCCTCGCCGGCCACCGGATCGTCGACCTCGGCCACCACCACCGAGGCGGGCGGCCCGTACTGCTCACACCGGACGGCGCGCACGGACCCAGCTCACGAGTTGCCGATGACGTGCTCGAGGTGGGCGGCCAGCTTGCGCTGGGCCTCCTCGCGCTTGGCCGGCAGGTGGGCGGTGGGCCACAGGCCCGGGGACGGTTGGTAGTCCTTCAGCACCTCGCGGGCCACGGTCACCTTGTGGACCTCGGTGGGCCCGTCGACCACGCTCATGACGGGGGCCATCATCCACATGCTGCCGAACGGCATCTCGTTGGACACCCCGAGCGCCCCGTGGGCGTGCATGGAGCGCCACACGGCGTCGTGGGCCACCTTGGGGGTCAGCGCCTTGATGGCGGCGATGTTCTTGCGGGTGCGGCGGTAGTCCTTCACCTGGTCGATCTCCCACGCCGTGTAGAGAACCAGCAGCCGGAACTGCTGCAGTTCGGCGTAGGAGTCGGCGATGTCGCCCTGGATGAACTGTTTGCGGGCCAGCAGGCTGCCCTGCGTCTCGCGACTGAGCACCCGCTCGCACAACAGGTCGAGGGCCCGCTGGCAGGTGGCCACGGTGCGCATGGCATGGTGGACCCGACCGCCACCCAGCCGGGTCTGAGCGATGGCGAAGGCCTGGCCCTCCCCGCCCAGCAGGTTCTCGGCCGGGACCCGTACGTCCTCGTAGTGGATGAGGGCGTGCATGGCCTGGTCCTCCGACTCACCGGCCAGGCCGACATGGCGCTCCATGTTGACCCCGGGCGTGTCGGTCGGCACCAGGAACATCGAGGCCCCCTGGTAGATGCTCACGTCGGGATCGGTGATGGCCATGACGATGAGGAACGAGGCGGTCCGGGCATTGGAGGAGAAGAACTTCCAGCCGTTGATGACCCACTGGTCGCCGTCCTGCACCGCCGCGGAGGTGAACTGCTGGGGGTCCGAGCCGGCCTGGGGTTCGGTCATCGAGTAGCAGGAGAAGACCTCGCCGTCGAGCAGCGGCTGGAGGTACTTCTCCTTCTGCTCCTCGGTCCCGTAGTGGGCGATGATCTCGGCGTTGCCGGTGTCGGGGGCCTGGGTCCCGAACACGATGGGGGCCCACCCGGACACCCCGAGGATCTCGTTGAGCAGGGCCAGCTTGACCTGCCCGTACCCCTTACCGCCCAGTTCCGGCCCGAGGTGGGCGGCCCACAGGTCGTGGTCCCGCACCTCCTGCTTCATGGGGTCGACGATGGGCCGCAGCTCGTCGTCGAGGGGATGGAACTGCTTGTGCGGGTAGAGGATGTCGAGCGGCTCGACCTTGTCGGCGACGAACTGGCGAGCCCAGTCCAGCTTCGTTTGGAACTCCGGTTCGGTGGAGAAATCCCAGGCCATCGGGGGGTCCTTTCTGTCGTTGCTTCGGTGTGCGTTCGGTGTGCGTTCGGTGTGCGTTCGGTGTGCGTTCGGTGTCGCTTCGGTGGGGTGGGTGGATCCGTGCGGTCGTCGCTGGTCAGTCGGGTGAGCCCGGCGGGTGCACCCCGAGCCCGGAGAGGAACCGCTCGCTGCAGGTGCCGACCTCCCGCCGGGCCGCTTCGGGGTCTTTGGCGTGGGCCACGTAGAGGGCGGCGCCGGTGCCCAGCGCGGACAGCAGGTGGGCCAGCGGCTCGACGGGTTGGGGTTCGAGCACCCCTTCGGCCACCGCGTCGCGGCAGGTAGCCCATGATCTGATGGGTGGGTCCGTCCCCCGCGCCGAGAGCGAGTTCCAGCCGAGGACCGCCGGACCGTCGATCAGCACGATCTGTCGGTAGGCCGGATTGGTGGAGGCGGCATCGAGATACACCTCGCTGTTGGCCTCGAAGAGGTCCCAGGCGCTGACGTGCCGGTCCTCCGACCGTCGCCGCAGCGAGGCGGTGACTTCGGCGGTCACCTCCTCGTACACCGCTCGGAACAGGTCCTCCTTGTCGCGGAAGTGGTGGTAGAGCGCCCCCCGGGTCAGCCCGGCCCGTTGGACGATCTCCTGGGTCCGGGTGGCCTGGAAGCCGTTGGCCGCGAACAGCTCGCGGGCCGCGGTCAGCAGGGCCCGGCGGGTGTCCCGCACGTGGGCCGCCCGGAGGCCGGGGGGATCCCCGACCCCCGACCGCCCGTCGGGGGCCGGATTCCCGGCGGATCCGTCCCGGGACGGCCGTGGCACCGCCTGAGAGCTGCCAGCTTGATTCATGACGTATCCAACATACAGAATGTTTGCGCTGGGGGCGAAGCGGCGCACCGAGCACCGGGACGGCGAGTGCCCGACCCGTGGGGGAGGAGGCCTGTGGACGATCTCAACGGCAAGGTGGCCCTGGTGACCGGGGCCAGCCGGGGCGTGGGCGCGGCCACCGCGGTGGCGCTGGCCGAGGCCGGCTGCCATGTGGCCTGCGCCGCCCGGTCCACCCGCCACCGGCCCCAGCGCACGGCGGGCACCATCGACGAGACGGTGGCCCGGGTCGAGGCCACCGGCCGGAGGGCCCTGGCCGTCCCCACCAACCTGGCCGTCGACGCCGAGGTGGAGGCCATGGTGGCCGCCACCGTCGACCACTTCGGTCGCCTGGACGTCCTGATCAACAACGCCGCCATCACCTTCGTGGGCGACCTGGACATCCCCCTGCACCGGTTCGATCTGGTCATGCAGGTCAACATGCGGGCCCCGATGATCGCCCTCCGCCAGGCCGTCCCGGCCATGCGCGCCGCCGGGGGCGGCTCGGTGGTCAACGTCTCGTCGGTCGCCGCCCTCTACCCCCATCCTTCCCTGATGGCCTACGGGATGTCCAAGGTGGCGCTGGAGCGGATGACCGTCGATGCCGCCTCCCAGCTGGCCGACGACCGGATCGCCGTCAACTGCTTCCGCATCGATGTGGCCGTGGCCTCCGAGGGGTTCGTGGCCAACACCCCGGGCGCCGACCACTCGGGCTGGGAGCCCTCGGAGGTGGCGGCCGAGGGCATCGTCTGGATGGTGGGCCAGCCGACCTCCTACTCGGGCCGTCGGGAGAGCATGTTCGCCCTCCGCCGGCGGGAGGGCATCATGGCCTCCCGGGTGGCCCATCCGATCACCGAAGCGCCGCCGGTCGAGCTGACCAACGGCCTGGTGGCCGCCACCCAGAGCGCCTTCGTCGAGCCGTATCCCGACGATCCCGCCCCGGCGGGATGAACCCGATGTCCGACGACCCGGTATCCCCACCCCCACCACGCAGTATCCCCACCCCAAAAGGAGCATGAGCCCGTGGCCAAGCGCACCCCAGAAGAGGAAGCGGCCATCGCCGTCCGCACGGCTGGACTGGTGCACGAGGAGCGACTGGGCCAGTGGATGGACACCCAGGACCTTCCGGGCAAGGGCGAGCCGGTGACCTCCTCGTTCATCAGTGGCGGGGCGTCCAACGAGATCTTCGAGATCCGCCGGGGCGACTTCCACGCCGTCCTGCGGCGCCCGCCCCGGGTGGTGCCGAAGGGCCGCAACGAGACCATGCTCCGCGAGTACCGGGTGCTGCACGCCCTCAACGGCACCGACGTGCCCCATCCCGAGGCCTACGCCGCCTGCGGCGACGACTCGGTCATCGGGTCGTCCTTCTACCTGATGAGCCTGGTGGACGGCTGGTCGCCCATGAACATGGACGGGTGGCCGGCGCCGTTCGACACCGACCTCGAGGCGCGTCACGGACTGGGCATCGAGCTGGTCGACGGCATCGCCCGCCTGGCGCGGGTGGACTGGAAGGCACGGGGCCTCGAGGGCTTCGGCAAGCCCGACGGCTTCCACGACCGGCAGGTGGACCGGTGGATGGCCCATCTGAACGCGGTCAAGTTCCGGGACATCCCGGGGCTGGACGTGACCGCCGACTGGCTGAGCCGGCACAAGCCCAGCCAGTGGGAGCCGGGCATCATCCACGGCGACTACCAATTCGCCAACGTGATGTTCTCCCACGGGGCCCCGGCCCGGCTGGCGGCCATGGTCGACTGGGAGATGTCCACGGTGGGCGACCCGCTCCTCGACCTGGCCTGGGTGATGAACGGCTGGACCGAACCGGGTGAGGACCGGACCAAGGGGTACGTCGACACCACCGGCATGCCCAGCGGCCGGGAGATGCTCGACCACTACAGCACGGTCAGCGGGCGCAACGTGGACGAGATCGACTACTACGTGATCCTGGCCCGGTTCAAGCTGGCCATCGTGCTCGAAGCCGGGTACGCCCGGGTGGTGGCCGGCGACGCCGACAACCCGGCCATGGCCGCCTACGAGTACGTGGTGCTCGACACCATGGCCGCCGCCGCCGAGCTGGCCCAGACCACCGCCCTCGGGAGGTAGAACGTGGGGGACCGGTCCCGGTGACCGGTCCCACCACCGCTCCTCGGCCCCTGGAGGCTGCTCCATGAAGATCGGCATCTCACTCGGCGTGCTCCGCCCCTCGGCCTGGGAGGAGATCACCGTGGCCGCCGACGGCCTGGGCTACGAGTCGGTGTGGATGCCCGAGCACCTGGTCATCCCGGTGCGGTCGGAGGGAAGCCCCTTCGCCGGGTCCGACCACCCTCCCATCCCGCCCGATGTCCCCATCTACGACGTCTTCGCCTACCTGGGGTATCTGGCCGGCAAGACCCGACAGATCCACTTCGGCACCCAGGTCTACAACATCGGCCTCCGCCACCCCTTCACCGTGGCCCGCTCCGTCACCACCCTCGACGTGATCTCGCAGGGCCGGGTGGAGTTCGGCATCGGGGCCAGCTGGCTCGAGGCCGAGTGGGAGGCGGTGGGCCTCGACTTCACCACCCGGGGCCGGCGGGTGGACGAGGCCATCGAGGTGTGCCGGCGCCTGTGGAGCGAGGAGGTCATCGAGCACCACGGGGAGTTCTTCGACTTCGGCCCGGTCATGTTCGAGCCCAAGCCCACCCACTCGCCGTGGCCCAGCCTCCACATCGGCGGGGACGGTGCGGCCGCCCTGCGCCGGGCCGCCCTGCTCGGCGACGGATGGATCCCGATGAACCACACGGTGGAGCAGATCCCCGAGCGGGCCGCCCACCTGGCCAGACTGAGGCGGGAGGCCGGTCGGCCCGGGGCGGTGGAGATCACGCTGGGGGCGGGCGGGGCCGGGCTCGAGGACCTCAAGGGCTACGCCGATGCCGGCGTGGCCCGGGCCCTGGTCAAGCCGTTCCGGAGCACCAAGGACGCGGTCGAGGGGATCACCCGTTTCGCCGAGGACGTCCTGCCCGAGCTCCGGGACTACCCGGTGGCCCAGCCGTCGTGAGCACGGCCTCCGGTGCTCCCCGGCGGGCGCCCGCGGACGGGTCCGGGAGTTAGGCTGGCCCATCGTGCGCATCGTTCTCGACTCCGAGCTGTGCACCGGCCACGGCCGGTGCTACTCCCTGGCTCCCGAGCTGTTCGACACCGATGACGAGGGACACAGCGTGCTCCTGGCCCCCCTGGTGCCCGACGGACTGGAGAGCCAGGCCTGGCTGGCCGCTCAGAACTGCCCGGAGCGCGCCATCGCCATCGAGGAGTAGGGCCCGGCCGATGGAGGTCTGGGAGCTGGTGGCCCGCGAGGGCATCCGCGACCTGGTGGCCCGGTACAACGCCAACGCAGACTCCGGTCGGTTCGCCCAGGTCCTGGAGCTGTTCGCCCCTGACGCGGCCATGGAGCTGGTGGACGCCAGGGGGGACGTGCAGCGGTTCGAGGGTCACGATGCCATCGCCACCGTCTTCAGCGGGACCAAGGGTCGGTGGGACGCCGCGGCCAGCGTCCCGGGTCGGACGCACCACGTCCGGCACTTCGTGGCCACCCACCAGATCGATGTGGAGGACCACACGCACGCCAGCGGCCGGAGCTACTTCGCCGTGCTGATGGCCCATGGGCTCGACCACTGGGGTCGGTACCTCGACCGGTACGAGGAGCGGGACGGCCGTTGGCTGTTCATGCTCCGCCGCGCCCTCCCCGACGGCCGCACGGAGCCCGCCGTCGAGTGACCTCGCCGCCCCCGGCCTGCCCCGGCCCGGCGCCAGGGACGCCCACCGCCTCCACCGGCCGGTGCCGGTACCCGGTACCATCCGATCAGGGACGCCGAGAGCCACCGTGAGCGCCACCCGGGGAGAGTCAGCATGTCCGACACCACACTGAACAGGCCGCCGGTGGAGTTCGACCCGTTCTCGGCCGAGTTCTTCAACGATCCGACCGAGCTCTACCGACGGATGCGCGACGAGGCTCCGGTCTACTACAACGAGAAGTACGGGTTCTACGCCTTGTTCCTCTACGAGGACGTGTGCACCGCCCACAAGGACTGGCCCACCTTCACCAGCACCCACGGGGTCGACCTGTCCATGTTGACCAAGGACCCCGAGCTCATCGGGATGTACCTGTCGCTCATCATGATGGACCCACCGGAGCACGACCGTATGCGGGCGCTGGTCAGTCGGGTCTTCACCCCCCGGGCGGTGGCCGCCCTCGAGCCCATGGTGCGCGAGGTCATCACCTCCTATCTGGAGCCGTTCGACGGTGTCGACCACTTCGACCTGGTCAAGGATTTCAGCGGTCCGTTCCCCGTCGAGATCATCTGTCGCATGCTGGGGGTGCCCGAGGGGGAGCGCCAGAGGCTCCGCCACCTGCTCGATGCCATGCTCCACCGTGAGCCGGGGGAGATGGACCCCACCCCGGAGGGGTGGGCGGCCGGCTCCGAGTTCGGCGCCTACTTCTGGGAGCTGGCCGCCGAGAAGCGAAAGCATCCCGGCGACGACATGATCAGCCGGCTGACCCAGGTGGAGGTGGACCGGGGCGACGGCCAGATGACCCGGCTGACCGACGAGGAGATCGCCGGGTTCGCGGCGCTCCTCGGGGGCGCAGGGGCCGAGACGGTCACCAAGCTGGTCGGCAACGCCGCAGTGCTGTTCCATCGCCATCCCGACCAGTACCGCAAGGTGGTGGAGGATCCGGGCAAGATCCCCGGGGCGGTCGAGGAGACGCTCCGCTTCTACCCCCCCTCCCAGTACCAGGGCCGGTTCTGCACCCAGGACACCGTCCTCCGCGGGGGCACGGTGCCGGCCGGGTACCCGACCCTGCTGGTGACCGGCTCGGCCTGCCGCGACGAGCGCTTCTACGACGAGCCGGACGTCTTCGACGTCGAGCGGCCCCTCAGCCTGGCCATCGGGTTCGGCTACGGCATCCACAGCTGCCTGGGTGCCGCGCTGGCCCGCATGGAGAGCCGGATCGCCGTTCGAGGAGCTGACCCGGCGCTGGCCCCGGTTCGAGGTCGACGAGGCCAACACGGCCCGGGTCACCATGGCCAACGTGGCCGGCTACGCCAGCGTGCCCGTGCACCGGGCCGGCGGAGGGTGACGACCGTCGCGGCCCCGGCCCGGCGGCCCACCAGGACCCGTGGGTCGGCCCGGGAGCGTCCGGTCCCGCGGCGGACCGGACTCAGACGGCGCCGGACAGCATGGTGGTGATCTGGCCCAGGTCGAAGTAGTCGCGCCACGCACAGATCTTGCCGTCGCGCAGCTCGAAGGTACCCATGACCAGGAGCGGTGCCACCACCTCCCCGACGGTGAAGGTGTCGATGCGTTCGGTGAGCACGACGTCGCCGCGGACGGCCAGGTGCACGGTCTCGATGGTCATGCTCTCGCACATGCCGAAGAAATTCTCGATGAAGGCGATGGTGGCGTCGAGGCCCACGGCAGGATCCAGGGGGATGTTGTGGTACACGACGTCGTCGGTGAAGTACGGACGGAGAGCCTCGGCGTTCCGACCGTCGAACGCGTCGCAGAACTCACGAACGATCCGTTCGGCTTCCTCAGCACTCCCCACGGCACACCTCCGAGTTGGACGAAGCCCTCAGGCTAGCGAACACCGGGCGGCCCGGCTCGACCCCACCCACGAGGCCGGGGGCCGCACCGTGCCGCCCGAGGCCGATCACCCGGTCGCCCCGGTGCGTCCCCCCAGCAGCGCACCGGCCTCCTGGTCGCCGACCGTCCCGGTCAGCAGTTGGCGGAGTACCTCTTCGGACAAGAAGTTGCACCGACGATCCATCACCGAGAGGCAGAGCAGCCAGTACACAGGGCGGCACCCCACCGGACGCCACCGTCGCACGACGGCCTTGCGCCGGCCGCACCGGGGGCACACCACCCGGACGCCGGCCAACTCGTCGCACCAGCTCCAGAGCCCCCGGCTCCGGGTGATGACCTCCTCGTGGACCCCGGGGCGGACCCGCAGCCTCCACCGCCGGTCATCGCTCCGGACCGCTGACCGCCCGGGCCCTCCCGCCATCGCTGGTTCACCTTTCGTGGACTGCCGCCGTCGGATCGGCACCACCCTACTGGGGCGACCAGGCGGGTTGTCGAGCCCGGTCGTGGGCGGGGCCCAGCGCTCGGGGCGCAGCGCCGGTCCGGCGCTCGGTCATCCGGGAGCCGTCGGTCCGAGCCGCCGCACGTCGTCCACGAACCGGGCCGACGCGGATCGACGGCCGGGCACCCCGAGGGCCGTTAGTCGACGATGGTGATGGCGACCTTGGGGCAGGCCATGGCCGCCGCCGTGACCTTCTCCCGCAGCTCCTCGGGCGGCTCCTCGTCGAGCACGTAGAGGAAGTCGTCGTCGCGGACCTCGAACACCTCGGGGGCCGCCGCCATGCACAGGGCATTCGATTCACAGAGGTCGTAGTCGACGATTACCCGCATGCTCGGAGTGTAGCCAACGGCCGGCGTGGCGGGTGAGCGACCCGAGCCGGGCCGGCTACGGGGCTCGGGGGTCGCGGGGGAGCCCGAGCCCCATCTCGGCCACGATGTTGAGGTTGATCTCCGTGGTGCCGCCGGCGATGGTGGTCTGGCGGGACGCGGCCAGGTTGGTGGCCCACTCGTCGGTGGTGGCGCCCATCCCCAGGACGTCGAGGGCCAGCGCCGACAGCTTCTGCTCGGCCCGACCCCAGGCCAGCTTGGTCATGCTGCCGTCGGCCCCGGTGGGCTGGCCGGAGCGCATGCGGGCCAGCGACCGGTTGGTCATCCAGCGCATACAGGCGATGTCGGCGTAGATGGACGCCACCCGGTCACGGAGCCGGGCGTCGCCCAGGGCCCCGGCGGCCCGGGGATCGGCCAGCAGTCGCTCCAGCTTGCGGGACAGGCCGAGGTGGAATCGGGCCACGCCGGCCCGCTCGAAGCTCAGCGTCGTCATGGCCACCGTCCACCCACCGTCGATGGGACCGAGTGCCGATGAGGCCGGGATGCGCACGTCGGTGAAGAACAGCTCGCTGAACGTGCGGTCGCCGGTGATGGTCTGGACCGGCCGGATCTCGATGCCCGGCGTGCGCAGGTCGACCAGGAAGCAGCTGATGCCCTTGTGCTTGGGCACGTCGGGGTCGGTCCGTACGTAGAGCTGACACCAGTCGGCGATGGAGCCCATGCTGTTCCAGGTCTTCTGCCCGTTGATGACGAACTCGTCCCCGTCGGCCACGGCCCGGGTCCGGAGCGAGGCCAGGTCGGAGCCGGCGTCGGGCTCGGACATGCCCTGGGACCAGATCTCGTCCCCTCGCAGGAGCGGGCGGAGGAACCGCTCCTTCTGCTCAGGGGTGCCGTAGGTCATGATGGCCGGGGCGATGTTGGCGACGCCGATGCTGTTGATGGGGCCCGGAGCGGACCAGGCGCTCATCTCCTCGAGGTAGGCCAACTGCTCGTCGATCCCGGCGTCACGGCCGCCGTGCTCGCTGGGCCAGGCCGGGGCGGCCCACCCGGCATCGGCCAGACGGCGGTTCCAGTGGCGGTAGGCGGCCAGGTCC
Organism: uncultured Acidimicrobiaceae bacterium; assembly: GCA_963812525.1. Taxonomy (GTDB): domain Bacteria; phylum Actinomycetota; class Acidimicrobiia; order Acidimicrobiales; family RAAP-2; genus Bog-756. The sequence continues at coordinate 593,232 of CAWEVL010000010.1, read as the reverse complement.
TCGTGGTCGGGCGCCCCCCGACCCAACCGGACGACCTCAGGGGTCAACGCAGCCTCCAGCCAGCCCCGCAGCTCGGCCCGCAAGGCCCCGGCCGGGTCGGCCCCGGTCGGAGGGTCGACCTCCGTTCCGAGCATCGGCGGATCAGCGAGGTCTGTCATGGGAGTCGGTCTCCTTGGCCGGGTACCCGGACAGCCCGTCGGCCGTCAGGTGAGAAGGTGATTCTAACCACTGGAGAGTTCTGTTCCAGGCCGAGCCCGTTCCACGCCGGGTCGAGTGGGCACGCATGACGACGACGGGCGGCAGCTAGGCCGAGGGGGCGGGGGCCATCACCCCGGCCAGGCACCAACCGACCAGGTCGTCCTCGTCGATGACCCGGGGTGACATCTGCACCCCCAGGATGCGCATGTCGAACACCGACACCACGGTGTGGATGACCAGGCCGGCCAGCACCGGCACCTCGATGTCGTCCCGGAACACCCCGGCGGCCACCCCGGCGGCGAGAATCTCGGCCACCATGGTGACCTGGGGGGTGAAGATGGCCGAGAACTCCTCGGTGCGCGAGTCGGCCAGGTGCCAGGAGAACAGGACCATGCCGCGGGACGACGAGCTCGACAGGTCGGCCGAGCTGAACATGGTCTTGACCAGCAGCCGCAGCATCTCCACGGGGTCGGACACCGGCTCGATGCGGGCCCGGATGTCGGCCACGTAGTCGGTCACCGCCTCCTCCACCAGGGCCAGGAGGAGGTCGTCCTTGGTGGCGAAGTACTGGTAGAAGGAGCGCAGGGACATGCCCGAGGTCTCGACCACGTCCTGGACGGTGAAGTCGGCCTTGCCGGTCTTGCGGATGAGCTCGTTGGCCGCCCGGATGAACTTGCCGCCGCGGGAGATGGCCTTCTGGCGCGCCTCCTTGAGCGAGTGCTCGACGGTCCGCTCCTGCCACTTGCTCGATTGGCTCATCTCATCGCTTCTCAGTCGGGAGTCGGTTCCGGTCCGCCCCCCACCGTGGGGTGCGCTGAGGGTTGACCCTGCCCGTCCAGGACCGTGAGTATAGAGGGCGACCCGCACCGTACCTGGGGCTCTGCAGGAGGCACGCCGGTGAGCGGTTCGGAAATGGTGGTTTCCTGCCGGGAGAGGGGGACTGGGGTCCACCGGGGCCGTGGTAATCTTCCCTGCCGATCGGTCGTCCCCGACGACCGCGGTACCGTCACGAGAGTGCAGCACGAGCGAACAGGGCCAGGTGGTCGAGCGGTGAATCTCAAGCCAGGCCTGCGCCTGAGTAGCCAGGTGTGCGAGACCGAATTCGTGGTCATCAAGGGCACCGGCGAGCACGCCCTGGAGTGCGGCGGCGCCGCCGCCGTGCCGGTGGGTGACCAGGCCGCCCACCAGGGAGGGATGGCCGAGGAGCTGACCGGTGGCACCCTGCTGGGCAAGCGCTACACGGACGAGGACGGCACCGTCGAGATCCTCTGCACCAAGCCTGGAGCCGGCACCCTGACCTTCGACGGTCATGTGCTCACGCTGAAGGAGAGCAAGCCGCTCCCGGCTTCGGACTGAGCGGCGCCCGATGGCTCGGACCGAGGACCGTCCGCTCCCGGTGACGGTGGCCTACCATCGTGGGTCGTCCCATCCCCGAGCGGCAGACGGAGCATAAGAATATGGCCAACGTGCACGCGGTCGACTTCGTCCTCCTGGTCTTCCGGTGCGCCATCGGGGGAGTGTTCCTCGCCCACGGCGTCAATCACATCATCGGCGGCGGCAAGATCGCCGGCACGGGCCGGTGGTTCGAGAGCCTGGGCATGAAGCCCGGGTGGTTCCACGCCTGGACGGCCAGTATCACCGAGATCGGCGCCGGGGTGCTGCTGGTGTTCGGCCTGCTCACGGCGGTGGGCGGTGCCGGGGTGGTGGGGGTCATGGTGGTGGCCTGGGTCACCAACCACCTGAAGAACGGGTTCTTCATCTTCCGTCCCGGTGAGGGCTGGGAGTACGTGATGGTGTTGACCATGTCGGGGTTCCTCCTGGCCACCGTGGGGCCGGGGGAGTGGAGCATCGACAACGCCGTCGGCTCCCACCTCACCACGCTGTGGGGTTGGAAGGGACTGCTGATCGCCGCCGTGGGGGGACTGGGGGGCAGCGCCCTGCTCCTGCTCACCTTCTGGCGACCCGAGCCCAGCCCGTCCAAGTAGGTCCCCACACCAGCCTCGGCACCGAGATCTGACCTCGCTCGCCGGTGAGGTCAGACGGGGAGTCTGGTGGGGGTGTGACCGCCGCTTGCCGGGGTGTGCTCGCCGACGATGACGCCGTCCTGCATCTCGATGACCCGATGCGCGTGCCGGGCCACATCGGGGGCGTGGGTCACCATGACGATGGTCATTCCTTGGTTACCCATCCGCTCCAGCAGGTCGAGGAATCGGGTGGTCGATGCCGAGTCGAGGCTGCCGGTGGGCTCATCGGCGAGGAGGATGCTCGGGTCGTTGGCCAGGGCACGGGCGATGGCCACCCGTTGGCGCTCACCGCCGGAGAGCTCGGTCGGCAGGCGGTCCTCACAGCCTCCCAGGCCCACCTCGGCCAGGAGCTCGGCGGCCCTCGCTCGGCGCTGGCGTGCCGTCCGCCGGGTACCGAACATCGGGATCTCCACATTGGAGCGGGCCGTGAGCTGGGGCAGCAGGTTGTGGAACTGGAAGACCAACCCGACCTGGTAGCGACGGTAGGCGCCCAGGTCGCGGCGTGTGGCCAGGTCGTGACCGGCCACCGTCACCGTCCCGGTGGTCGGCGCATCGATGGCGGCCAACAGGTGCAGGAGCGTGGACTTGCCACATCCCGAGGGTCCGGTGATGGCCACGGTCTCCCCGAAGGAGACAGTCAGATCGACCCCGGCCAGGGCGTTGACCCGGCCGGGATAGACCCGGGTCACCTCCCGCACGTCGACGGCCGGCGCCCCCTCCACCGGCGCGACGCCTGCCCGCTCACTCATAGCTGAGCGCCTTGAGTGGGGAGAGGAGTGCTGCCCGGATGCTGGGGTACAGCGAGCCGACGAGGGTCATGGCCAGGGCGGTGAACAGTGCCCGCCAGAAGGCTCCCTCGGTGAAGTTGGGGTGCAGGATCCCCTTCAGCTGGGGTAGCTGGGAGAGCGTGGCGGCCACCGCGAACGACAGGGACACGCCGATCATGGCGCCGAGCACGGCCAGAAGCAGGCTCTCGCTGAGCAGGAGGGAGACGGTCCGGCGCCGGGTCCATCCGACGGCTCGGAGGAGGCCGAACTCCCGCGTCCGCTCGAACAGGGACAGCAGCATGGTGTTCCCGATGATCACCGCACCGATCAGGACGGCCAGGACGGTGCTGCCGTTGACGGCGGCCTGCAGGTAGACGAGGTTCCGGTCGGCCCGGCCGAACTGGGAGGCTGTCCGGATGGTGGTGAGCTCCGGCTGGGCGTAGTCGACGTGGGCCGCCACCTTCGCCGCCGAGGCACCGGGAGCCACCTTGACGAAGGCCAGCGTGACGATCCCGGGCACCCGGTTGTACCCCTGGAGGGAGGGGAGCGGGAACATGGCCCCCGCGTCGCCGAACGAGTTGCCCGTCGAGTAGACGCCCACCACGGTGTTCGAGGTGCCGTTGGCGTCGAACTGGTCGCCGACACCGAGGCCCAGGTTGGCCGCAGCACGCCACCCCAGCATCACCTGGTGGGCCGAGGTGGCGGCGTAGGGGGTGCCCCGCACCACGTGCACCCCGAAGGCGGCCAGGTCACCGGGGTTGATCCCGATCTCGATGAAGACAGGATTGTCGGCGTCGAGGTGCTCGGTCTCGACCAGGACCCCGACCACCCGGCCCACTCCGGGCGTCTGTCCCAGCCGGTCCAACTCCTGGCGGTCGATGGTGCTGGACAAGGTGTCCGAGGCGCCCTTCTGGGCCACGGTGAAGTCGGCCTTGCCCACCGAGATGACCGCCGCGGCCGACTGCTCCAAGCCGCTGCTGGTGACGTCCAGCGTGACCACGGCCATCACGGCGATGGCGACCGCGAAGGCCAGGCCGAGCGACCGCGCCTTCTTCGACCAGAGGTTGTGGAAGATGAGGTGGATCATCGGGTTCCCGGTACGGCGCCACCGATCGGGTCATCGGGACGGCGCGGCGTGGGCACCCGATCATCCTGAGCCGGAAGTCCCGGCCGTGCCAGGGTCAAAGGTCACTGCAGATGGGCGGGCCCCATGGCTGGCGCTCGGCTCAGGTGGGCGGGTGGTGCACCAACACCGGACAGTGGGCATGGACCACGCAGTGCTCGCTGACCGATCCGAGCAGGAGCTCGGCGGTCTCCCGGCGGCCTCGACTGCCGACGGCCAGCAGATCGGCACCGCTCGAGGCCTTGACCAACAGCGGGGCCGGCGCCCCCTGGATCGCCACCGTCTGGATGGTGATGTCGGGGTGTCCGTCTCGGATGGGCCCGACGACCTTCTCCAGCTGCGCCGCGCAGTCCTCCTGCGGGTCGTACTCGAGCGGCCCCGGCGACCAGCCGTACATGGTCGGCCAGTCCCAGGACATGAGCACTTCGAGCAGCGCTCCGGTCATCGAGGCCTGGTCGGCGGCCCACGCCAGGGCGGCCGCCGAGGACGGGGATCCGTCGGCCCCGACCACGATCCGGTGGGCCGACCCGGCACCGAGGTCCTCATCGGGCGGGCCGTCGGTGGCCGCCGATTCGTCGTCCTCGGCCGTGCCGTGGACGACCACCACCGGCACAGTGGACCGGTGCACACACTTCCGACCGACCGATCCCAGCAGGAGCCCCCGAAAGCCGCCCAGGCCCCGTGAGCCCACCACCAGCAGCTCGGCGCCGGCGCTCTCCTCCACCAGCACCTGGTCGGCCCAGCCCCGGCGGGCCCGGCCGGTGACGGTGGTCTCCGGTGCGACGCGCCGCACCCGTCGGGTCGCTCCCTCGAGCACCTCGTCGGTGGCCTGCTGCTCCTCGACCGGCGTGACGAAGGCGTACTCCGGACCGAAGGTGGTGACCACCTCGAGCTCGGCCCCCGTCAAGGCGGCCTGTCGGGCCGCCCAGTCCAGGGCGGCCCCGGCGTGCTCGGATCCGTCCACGCCCACCACGATGCGGTGCGCGGGGCTGGTGGTCCCCGATGGTCGCAGGTGTGCGCTAGGCATGGCTCCTGTCGGCATTGCTCCTCCTCGTAGGTTCTGCTCGATGAGCGTCGCCCTCCTGACGTCCGATGACCGCCCGGCCCCCGGTGGCCTCGACGATCCGGCGGGCGGCTCCGAGCTTCGGCCCCATCGAGCCTGACGGGAACGGCTGGGCCCCGAGACAGTTGGGGATGATCCGCTCGATGGGGTGGGCGTGGTCGGTACCGGACTCAGACTCGACCTTGTCCCACGTCGGCGCTCCGTCGGCCAAGAGCACCCGTTTGGTGGGCATGCCGACCGCGGGCCGGCCCTGGCATGGCCCTCCCGGCGGTTCCTCGGTGAGAGCGGTTGGTTCACTTCCGGGCGGGAGGCCGGAACCGCCGGCAAATTCGGTTGCCGGCCGATCGGTGTGAGTGACATCGCACCCCCTTCCGTCGATACCCGAGCGACCCGATGGCCGACTCTGGGTTGCACGGTACGGAAAGAAGGAAACGGCTGGTAGGGGAGAAGGTCCCAACCGTCGGCGCCGCGCTGTCAGGAGTCGACGGGGACCCACCAGGTGAGCGACCGTCCCGCCCGAGGCGGGACGGTCGATGGCGAAGATGCCGTGGAGCTTCACAGCCCGTCGGCTCAGATTGCTCGGTCGGGGGCGAGCACCCTCCGCTGGCCCGGTCGCCTCAGGAGCGACGCCCCAGCATGTTGGCGTTGGGCGCGGCGCGGGCCACCAGGTCGGGCACGATCGAGCCCAGTTCGGCACTGTCCCACCGGTCCTTCTTGTCGGCGGCCGGACCCTCCACCCAGCCCTCGGCCACGCTGATGTGGCCACCGAAGACGTTGAATACCCGGCCGGTGATGTCCTTGGACTCGGGGCTGCCCAGCCACACCACCAGGGGGGCGATGTTGTCAGGGTCGTTGGGGTCGAACTCGTCCGGCTTCGGCGTGGCGTCGAACCCGCCACCGAGGTTCTCGGTCATGCGGGTCAGGGCGGCCGGGGCGATGGCGTTGACGGTGACGCCGTAGCGCCCGAGCTCCATGGCGGCGATGACCGTCATGGAGGCGATCCCGGCTTTGGCCGCGCCGTAGTTGGTCTGGCCCACGTTGCCGTAGATACCCGAGGGCGAGGTGGTGTTGATGACCCGGGCATCGTTGGTCTCTCCGGCCTTGGACCGGTTCCTCCAGTACTCGACGGCCGCCCGCATGGGGGCGAAGGTGCCCCGCAGGTGGACCCGGATGACGGCGTCCCACTCCTCCACGGTCATGTTCACCAGCATCCGGTCCCGCAGGATTCCGGCGTTGTTGACCAGGACGTCGAGCCCACCGAAGGTCTCGACGGCCGTGGCGATCAGCCGTTGCGCCCCTTCCACGTCGGAGACGTCGTCCCCGTTGGCCACGGCCTCGCCGCCCATGGCCTTGATCTCGTCGACCACCTCGCCGGCGGGCCCCTCGGACCGACCACTCCCGTCCACCTCGGCGCCGAGGTCGTTGACCACGATCTTCGCACCCTGGCTGGCGAACTCGATGGCGTGGGCCCGGCCGATGCCACGGCCCGATCCGGTGATGACGACCACCCGTCCCTCGTTGATGCCGGCCATGTGGCTCACTCCTTGCTTCGTTCTGTCTGGTGGCTACGAGCGCTGTCTAGTGGCTACGAGCGCTGTGGCTGGGGTCTGTTCGGACAGCTCTGTTGTAACACGCCGGTCGGGGGCTTCGGTCGGGTCAGACGTTCTTGGGCAGCTCGGAGAACGGGGTGGTCCGGTCGTGGTTGGGCTCCTTGGGCAGCCCGAGTACCCGTTCGCCGATGATGTTCCGCTGGATCTGGTCGGTGCCGCCGTAGATCGAGGGCGCCTGGGCCAGAAGGGCCAGCTCGGTGATCACCGGCAGGGTGGGCTCACCGGTGGCCCGGACGATGACCTCTCGCCCCTCGGGGTCGTAGGAGTGGAGCATGCCCGCCGCCCCGGCGATCCGGAGACCGAGGTCCCGGGAGAGGCGCATGATGTGGCTCATGGACAGCTTGGAGATGTTGGGCATCCCGGGGATGTCCCGGCCCGCCTCCTTGGCCGCCTTCATGCGCAGCCCGTTCATCCGCCCGAGCTCGCCCCACGTGTAGAGCTCGACCAGACCCTGGCGGATGCCGGGATCGGTGTGCTTGCCGTTGCGCTGGGCCAACTCCCGGAGAATGCGGGGGTCGCTCTGCATGGCCTGGAGCATGGAGGATCGACCCTTCCCGTTCCCCTTGCCCGACGAGGATCCGCCGGACCGACCGACCACCAAGTCCCCGGCCCGCCGGTCCAGGTCGCCGCCGACGGTGCCGGGGATGGCGACCCCGCCGGCGCTGTTGCCGCCCCCCGAGCCGAGTCCGGCGCGCTCGTTGGCCAGCGTGGTGTTGGCCGCCGCCCACCCCTGGTTCTCCCCGCCGATCACGGCGTCGGCCGGGACCCGGGCGTCGGTCAGGAAGACCTCGTTGAACAGGGCCCGCCCGGTCATCTCCCGCAGGGGCCGGATGTCCACGCCGGGCTGGACCATGGCGAGGGCGAAGTAGGTGATGCCCTGGTGCTTGGGTACCTCGGGATCGGTCCGGGCCAGCAGCATGCCCATATCGGCCTTCTGGCCGTTGGAGGTCCAGACCTTCTGACCGTTCACGATCCACTCGTCCCCGTCCCGGACCGCCCGGGTCTGCAGCCCGGCGAGATCCGAGCCGGCCGACGGCTCCGAGAAGAGCTGGCACCACGACTGCTGCCCGGTGACGATGGCCCGCACGTACCGGTCGATCTGTTCCTGGGTGCCGTGGGTGGCGATGGTCGGGGCCGCCAGCATCAGGCCCAGCCCGGCCGGGGCCCCGAGGGCACCGTAGGCGGTGATGGCCTGGCCGATCCGCACACCGTCGTTGCGGTTGAGGCCCCTGCCGTAGGCATTGGCGGGGAGCATGGGGGACGACCACCCGGCCAGTCCGAGCCGCTCCCACCACTCGCCCACGGTCAGGTCGGGGTCCCACGCCGAGCCCAGCCATTGGTGGAGCTCGTCCAGGACCTGGTCGGTCGATGGGGTCAGTGCGGTGTCGGTCATCGTCTCCTCCAGGAGGGCAGCGGCAGGTCGGTGCGCGGCCCCGGGGATTGACGGTAGTGGGGAGTGGCCCTGTTGTGCCAAGCTCGGGCCGATCGGAGTCGCGGTACCCGACCGGGCGGACCGGTCCGGGACCGCCGGACCAGGGAGGGGCCATGATCACGGTCGAGACGGTGCGGGGTCCGGTGGACTCGACCGACCTGGGTACCACCCTCATGCACGAGCACGTCTTCGTCCTGAGCCCCGAGATGTTGACCAACTACCCGGCCGGATGGGACGAGGAGGAGAAGGTAGGCGAGGCCATCGATCGGCTGACCCGGCTCAAGGCCCTGGGTGTGGACACCATCGTCGACCCCACCGTGGTGGGGCTGGGTCGTTACATCCCCCGGATCGAGCGGATCAACGCCTCGGTCGACATCAACATCGTGGCCGCCACCGGCCTCTACACCTACACCGACCTCCCCTTCGCCCTCCGTTTCGCCGGGCCGGGAACCCCGATGGACGGCGAGGAGCCCATGGTCGAGCTGTTCGTCGGCGACATCAACGACGGCATCGCCGGCTCTTCGGTCAAGGCGGCCTTCCTCAAGTGCGCCATCGACGACGCGGGCCTGACCCCGGGCGTGGAGCGGGTGATGCGGGCGGTGGCCCGGGCCCATGTGGAGACCGGGGCGCCGATCACGGTGCACACCAGCGTCCACAACCAAGGAGGTACGGCCGCGCAACGGGTGCTGGCCGAGGAGGGGGTCGACCTGTCCCGGGTGGTCATCGGCCACTGTGGCGACTCGGCCGACATCGGGTACCTGACCGGACTGGCCGACGCGGGCTCGTTGCTCGGGATGGACCGGTTCGGGCTCGATTTCCTACTGCCCTTCGAGCAGCGGGTGGACACGGTGGCCCACCTGTGCCGACTGGGGTACGCCGACCACCTGGTCCTGTCCCAGGATGCCTCGTGCTACATCGACTGGTTCCCCGAGGGTCTGATGGCGCGGATCTCGCCCAACTGGCACTACGAGCACGTCGTGCGGGACGTCGTCCCGGCCCTGGCCGATCGGGGGGTCAGCCCTGAGCAGATCACCACCATGCTGGTCGACAACCCCCGGCGGTACTTCGAGGGCACCGGTCGCTGACCGGCGGGCCCGGCCCGGTGGGGACAACTGACGGCCCGGCCCGGCCCGGCGGCCGGTACGGTGGGGATCACAGCGACAGAAGGGCGAGGACGCCATGACTCCTGCCGATACCTCCCTGCGGAACGGAACGAACGGCCCGGCACCCCCCGGCCCGGAACCGGCGGAGCCCGGCACCGCCCCCGACGTGGCCGCCACCTTCGACCGACTGCGCCACGCCTACCAATCCGGCCGCTCCCGCCCCCTGGCCTGGCGTGGTGCGCAGCTCCGGGGCATCGAGCAGATGGTCACCGACCACGAGTCTGAACTACTCCAGGCCATGGCCGACGACTTCGGGAAACCCCGGTTCGAGGCCTGGATGTCCGACCTGATGCCGGTGGTGGCCGAGGCCGCCCACGCCCGCAAGCAGCTGCCCCGTTGGATGCGGCCCACGATGACCTGGCCGGGGCGGGCCAATCTGCCCGGCCGGTCGTGGACGGTGGCCGAGCCCAAGGGGACGGTCCTGGTCATCGCCCCGTGGAACTACCCGGTCCAGCTGGCCCTGTCTCCCCTCGTGGCCGCGGTGGCCGCCGGCAACACCGTGGTCGTCAAGCCCTCCGAGCTGGCCCCGGCCACCTCGGCCGCCCTGGCCCGCCTTCTCCCCCAGTACGTCGACCCCGAAGGGGTGGCGGTGGTCGAAGGTGGGGTCGACGTGTCCACCGAGCTGCTCGACCTGCCCTTCGACCATCTGTTCTTCACCGGCAGCACCACCGTCGGGAAGGTGGTGATGGCCGCCGCCGCACGTCACCTGGCCTCGGTCACCCTGGAACTGGGCGGGAAGAGCCCGGTGGTGGTGACCAGGGACGCCGACATCGAGGTGACCGCCCGCCGCATCGCCTGGGGCAAGCTGCTCAACGCCGGCCAGACCTGCATCGCCCCCGACTACGTGCTGGTGGAGCGGCCGGTGGCCGACCAGCTGGTCGACGCCCTCGCCCGGTCGATGGGGGAGATGGAGGGCCCCGACCCCACGTTCACCCGCACCCAGATCGTCAACGACCGCCACCTGGTCCGGCTGGAATCCCTGTTGGAGGAGTGCGGTGGCCGGGTGGTCGCCGGTGGCTCGGTCGATCACGATCGGCGGTGGATCGAACCCACCCTGGTGGTCGACCCCGCTCCCGACTCCGCCCTGATGGGTGAGGAGATCTTCGGGCCCATCCTCCCGGTCATCACCGTCGACTCGCCTGCCGAGGCCGTGGCGTTCATCAACCGCCGCGACAAGCCCCTGGCCCTGTACCTGTTCACCGGCTCGAGGACCACCGAACAGGAGATCATCGACTCGACCTCGTCGGGTGGCGTCTGCGTGAACCACACGGTGATGCACTTCCTGGTGCCGGAGCTACCCTTCGGGGGCGTAGGAGCCAGTGGCACCGGTGCGTACCACGGCCGGGCCGGGTTCGAGGAGCTGAGCCACCGCAAGCCGGTGCTCCGGCGCGGGATGCGGCCCGACCTCTCGCTGACCTACCCGCCCTTCACCGAGGCGAAGGAGCGGCTGCTCCGCTGGTTCCTCTGACCCCACGGATCCGACGACCCGACCCCCGTTTGGCCCGGCGTCCGTTGCCGACGCGGTCGAGGCGGTCGAGCGGTGCACCTCCGGGGCCAGCGGGGGAGGGCCGACCGGCCTGACCGAGCGGGCCCGCCGTCTGCTTGAATGCCTGGTGTGACCGACACCTACCGACGCATGCTGCTGGTCTCCCGCCCCCACGGCCTGGTCGACGAGGGGAACCTCCGCCTCGACGACTCGGCCGCGGTGCCCGAGCCGGCCGAGGGCCAGGCGCTGATCCGGGTCCGGTACTGCTCCATCGACCCCACCATCCGGACCTGGATGGACGACGCCCCCGGCTACCTGCCGCCCATCGGGATCGGCGAGGTCGTGCGCAGCGGCGGGGTGGGGGAGGTGGTGGCCAGCCGCAGCGATCGCTATCAGCCCGGCGACCTCGTCTTCGGCATGCTCGGCTGGCAGGAGTACGTCCTGGCCGATGAGGTCGAGGCGGCCATGACCGTCCTGCCTCCCGGGCTCGATCCCACCGTGGCCATCGGCGTGCTCGGGGTGACCGGCATGACCGCCTACTTCGGGCTGTTCGATGTCGGCCAGCCCAAGCCCGGTGACACCGTCGTGGTGTCGGGGGCGGCCGGGGCCACCGGCTCGGTGGTCGGACAGCTGGCCCGCATCGAGGGGGCCGGCACCGTGGTGGGCATCGCCGGATCGGCCGAGAAGTGCGCCTGGCTCACCGACGAGCTGGGATTCCACCATGCCATCAACTACCGGGATGAGAACGTGGGGAAGCGGCTGCGGGCCACGTGTCCCGACGGCATCGACGTCTACTTCGACAATGTCGGCGGCCCGATCCTGGACGACTGCCTGGCCCAGCTGGCCATGAAGGCCCGGGTGGTGCTGTGCGGTGCCATCTCCCAGTACAACGAGGATCGCCCCGAGGGCCCGCGGAACTACCTCAACCTCATCATCAAGCGGGCCCGGATGGAGGGCTTCTTGATCCTCGACTACCTCGACCGGTTCACCGAGGCCCAGCTCCGCATGGCCGGCTGGGTGATGGACGGCTCGATCCGTCATCGCGAGCATCTGGTCGACGGGCTCGAGCACGCCGGGGACGCCCTCAACCTCCTGTTCAGCGGGGGCAACACCGGCAAGGTGATCGTCCGACTCTGAATCCCCGACCGCCGCAGGGCGTTGACCACGGTCGAGTTCTCCGGTTACCGTCGCCTCGGTGCCCCCCGAACCCGCCGCGTCGACCCCGGTCCCGGGCGTGGACCCACTGGTCCGTGTGACTCCGGCCGTGGGAGCTGCGTATGCCGAACTGTACGCCCGGGTAGGGAGGTCGGCCCGGCCGGAACGGACGGAGTTGGTCGACCGGCGCATCGCCCAACTACTGCGTGACGACCGTCCGCTCCTCGGCCGCGCCACTCCGTCGGTCCCGGCCGAGAAGCTCGACCAACTGCCACGGTGGTCGACCTCGCCGCTGTTCTCCGAGGAGGAGCGGGAGTGTCTGGGCTTCACCGAGCAGTTCGTGATCGACGTGGCGGCCGTCGACGACCGGCAACGCGCCGGGCTGTCGTCGGTGCTCGGTCCGTCCGGCGTGCTCGACCTCGTGGCCACGGTGTTCGCCCTGGACTACGGCCGGCGGGTCACCCTGGTGCTCGGCCGGCTGTTCCCCGACGACCCCGTCCTCGATCCGGGCGGGGGGACCGATGGAGTCGCGTCGGAGGTCGGCCCGTCCGACGGCATGGCCGTGCTCGGAGCCTTCGATCAGCTGTCCCGTGCCGTGGCGTTGCTCGACGCCCTCGATCCGGTGACCACCGAGCTGGTCCGTCTCCGGGGCGCCCGCCAGCACAACTGCCGACTCTGCCAGTCGACGAGATCGGTCAGCGCGCTCGACGCCGGGGCCGACGAGGTCCTGTTGGACGCCACCGAGCGGTACGAAGCCAGTGACCTGCCCGAGGCCCAGAAGGTGGCCCTGCGGCTGACCGACGCCATGATCACCCAACCCACCTCGATCGACGGCGTCCTGACCGACCAGGTGCACCGGTGGCACACGCCGCGCCAGGTGGTGGAGCTGGTCATGGACGTGATGCGCAACAGCGGTCAGAAGATCGCCGTGGCCCTGGCCGCCGATGATCCCCATGTCGCCTCCGGCGTCGAGCGGTTCGTCATCGGTGCCGGCGGGGACGTCGAATACCTGGCCTGATCCGGTCCGGATCCCACGTCAGGACTGTTCGCGGACCTCTTTGGCGAAGCGGGCGGCCAGCTGGCGGGAGACGCCGAACGCCCGGCCGATGTCACCGATGGACATGCCCTCCTCGAGGGCGGCGGCGGTGATGGAGATCCTGAGCTGGTGGCGGCACTCGTCGAACTCGTTGAGCATGTCGGTCATCCGCAGGCGGCGTTCCGCCGCGTTCAGATCGGCCAGGGCCTGACTGAGGCTCACGCCGCTGTCGAGCAGCTTCATCCCCTTGGTGAAACCCTTCTTGCTCTCGAGGATGAGGGCCCGAAGCTCCTGCCCACAGTCCATCAGTCGGCGCACGTCACTGGTCACGGCCTCACGCGCTTCGGACACGGGGCGATCCTAGGTCGACCGGACTCGGATCGATAGGCACTCGGGTGCAAACGGGGAGCCACCCGGCCCGGTCCCCGGGTGGCGTGCGCCCGGGCAGCCGACCCGGTCACCCCAATCCCCCGGGCCCATAGACCTACTAGGTCCGGCAGGGATAGATTGGAATGGAGCACTCGGAACCGCCAACGGGCGGTCAAGGGGGAATGGTGTCGATCGATCCGTACATCGTCTTGGGGAGCGCGGTCGTCGGATTCCTGGTCGGCCTGACCGGCGCCGGCGGCGGCGCCCTGATGACGCCGATGCTGATCCTGCTGTTCGGCATCAAACCGTCGACGGCCATCTCCAGTGACCTCGTGGCCGCGGTCCTGATGCGTCCGGTCGGAGCCGCCGTCCACCTCAAGAAGGGCACGGTCAACCTCCGCCTGGTCGGCTGGATGGTCCTGGGTTCGGTGCCCATGGCGTTCGCCGGGGCGTATCTACTGCATCTGATGGGCGACGCCAAGAGCGCCGAGAAGACCATCCAGACCATTCTGGGTGCGGCCCTGCTCGTCGGAGCGGCGGCCATGTTGGTCCGCTACGCCCTCGACCGCCGCGCCGGCCACGACCGCCGGGCGCAGGTGCACCAGCTGCAGGTCCGCCCGTTGGCCTCGGTCCTCATCGGCATGTTCGGCGGGCTGATGGTGGGGATCACGTCGGTGGGATCCGGCTCCCTCATGATCGTGCTCCTGCTCTTCGTCTACCCCATGCTGGGTGCCAACCAGCTGGTGGGCACCGACCTCACCCAGGCCGTCCCCCTGACCATGGCCGCCGCCCTCGGAGCCCTGGCCTTCGGCCACGTGGAGTTCGCCGTGACCACCTCACTGGTCCTCGGGAGCGTGCCCGCCGTCCTGATCGGCTCCCTCCTCTCGTCGCGGGCGCCCGACAAATACATCCGGCCGGCCATCACCTTCGTCATCTTCGCCTCCGGCCTGAAGTACGTCGGCGTGGGCACGACGGCGCTGGGATGGATCCTGTGCTCGGTGCTGCTGGCCGCGGGGGTCATCTGGCTCTTCTACGTGCGCCCCCGCCAGCTGGCCCGGGAAGCCGCCGAGGATGTGATGGTCGACGAGCCACCGCGGGTCCAGACCACCTGATCGTCGCGTCGCACCGAAGCCCCCTCAGAGGTCGAGCTGCCACAGGTCGCTGGCCACCACCACGGTGCCGGTGAACCCCGCCCGGGCCTCGGCCTCCCACTCGGGCTCGGAACCGGCCGTCGGCGCCGGAACCAGATGGGTGAGCACCAGCGTGCCGACCCCGGCCCGGGCCGCGGTGGCGGCAGCGTCCTGGATCGAGGAGTGGTAGTCGAGAATGTCCTGGAGCCGGGCGAAGGGGAGGCCCTCCACCAGCGAGCGGCGGATGACGGTCTGCACGTAGACATCGGCCCCGGCGCACAGGCGGTCGAGGCCGGCGCAGGGCACGGTATCGCCGGCGATGACCACCGCCTTGCCCTCGGCTTCGACCCGGTAGCCGATGGTGGGACGGACCGGGGCATGGTCCGTCGGGGCGGCGATGATCCGTACCGTTCCGTCGTCGTAGGCGATCCCCTCGGTGACCTCGTTGACCGCGCAGGTCGGTTCCCAGTTGAGATCGTCGTGGTGGGTGATCCGGTAACCGATGTCGTCGGACAGCATGGCCAGGGTGCGGTCGACCAGTCCCTGGGTGCCCGGTGGTCCGATCACCGGCAGGGGATTGGGCTCGAGCGAAGCCACCCACCGCATGGTGATGACATCGTTGAGATCGGTGGTGTGATCGCTGTGCAGGTGGGTGAGGAGCACCGAGGCGAAGGCGGCCGGCCCCGACCAGGCCGCCGCCGCCCGGAGGAGCACGCCGCGACCGCAGTCGAAGAGGAAGTCCTTCCCGCCGGCGCGCACCAGCGTGGAGGGTCCGGCCCGGTGGGGATCGGGAATGGGGCTGCCCGTGCCCAACGTGACTACCTGCATCGAAGGCCTCCCCGCGTCGTCGACCGGATCGCCGGGTCGTCCTCAGGATGAGGGAGCACCGGTCGGCGCGCTGTCCGTCATCGTAACGAGGCACCGGCACCCGCTCCAGGCCGGCCGCCGCCCCCCCTCCTCAAGCTATGCAGTAGAACAGTCCCTGATCTCCTCGCACAGCACTCAACCGTACTGCCCACTCGCCTTGCCGGCCCGGCCGCCGGCGTGCTCGACACGCAGACCGCCACTCCGATGTCGTCGACCCGGTAGCACACGATCACCCCCGGTGTAGCCAGCCCCGCCTCCGGTCCGGTGGTCATCCCCACCTGCGGGGCGACACCGGTCACCTGGGCTCCGCCGGCCCGACCGATGGCGAAGGTCCAGCCGAGGACGCCACCGTAGAACGCGCGCCGCATCGAGATCGGGGACCACCATGGTCAGGTACGACACGTCACCTTCGACATCGCCGTTGTGGAAGGCCCGCCGGCGGTGCCGTCACCATGTGTTGGGGGCATCTCATGCAGGTACAGCGGGATGCCCTGGTCGTCGTGGCCTTCGGCGGCCAGGCGTACGGCTCGCGTGGGGATCGCTGATGTGTCCACCGCGGCCCGACCGCGGCGACCGCGGCGGCGATGTCGTCGACCCGGAAACCGAGCACGGCCCCGTGCGTCCGGCCCCCGGCCGCTGCTCGCCTTCCCACAGCCCCATCATCGGGACGATGTCCTCGACCTGCGCTCCGTGTTCGCCGCTCCGGGGCTGAAGCGCCAGCCGAGACGGCCCCGTAGAACGCCCGGCCTCGGGCCAGGTCGGGCAGCCCCAGCGTGATGTACGACACATCGCCGTGTCGGACGCCGTTTCCGGTCGAGTGCCGGGTCACTGCTCATGGAGGGCTCCTTCGGTGGTCGGTGCGAGCAGGGCTCGCAGTTGTTCACGAAGCTTGCGCGAATCTCCTGGTCGGCGCCTGGGGGATGACGGGGGAGTGCAGCGCGTCGAACGGGTCCGTCGACGTCAGCCATCGTGGCTCCCCTCGTAGATGTGGCGGAACTCCCGACGAGCCCGGACCAGCAGCGCCTCCGTGGCGGCGACGCCGCGATCCAGCACGCCGGCGGACTCGGCGACGCTGAGGCCGTCGAGGTAGCGCAGGCTCAGCGCGGCCCGATGCTGAGGTGCCAGCCGGCCGAGCACCTCTCGAGCACGCCAACGGTCCAATTCGACGTCCCAGGGTCATCGTCACGAGTGACGATCCCTCGACCGACCGGAGCAGGCGTTCTTGACGAGCCTGCCAACGCCAGTGGTCGACCAGTTTGTGCCGGGCCACCCCGATCAGCCAACCGACGGTCAACGGGAAGTCCTGGGACCGGCGGCCACGGCCAGGAACGTCTCGGAGGTCAGATCCTCGGCCACCGACCGTCGCCGCAACGGCCGAGTAGCCGTACACCTGGGGCCGGGCCCGCTCGTAGATGGCCAGCAAGGTGACGTCGGAGCGATCCGGAACGGCCATCACATCCGTAGCATCGTCCGCGACGCCCGACTCCTACGGCGTGCCCGGAACAAATGTTCGGAGCAGTCACCGGACCGGCGCCCGTTCGAGCACTGTCGGGAGTTGCTCAGACCCGTTCGCCGACCCGCACGAACGAATTGACGTACAGGATCCGGAGGGCGTCGTGAAAGCCCCAGGCCCGGAACTCCGGGGTCAGGCCGGTGGCGCCCGCCTCGAACTGCTCGGAGCGGGAGGCGTCGGTCGAGTCGAGCAGGTCGGCCATGGGCGTGCCCCCGGCGTTCAAGAGGCGTTCGACCCGCGGGGTCATGGCGCGGAAGGCCGCCTCGGGCTGGTCGGTGTCGATCTCGTAGAAGTGGAGGAAGCGCGGATCTCCACCGCTGGCGTTCTCGTATGGGGTGATCATGGTGTAGCCGGGGACGTTGGCC
The DNA here is from genome assembly GCA_963812525.1 of uncultured Acidimicrobiaceae bacterium. Classification (GTDB taxonomy): domain Bacteria; phylum Actinomycetota; class Acidimicrobiia; order Acidimicrobiales; family RAAP-2; genus Bog-756. Next base: position 575,931 of record CAWEVL010000010.1, on the reverse strand, counting down.
TCGGCGATGTACCGGATGTGCACGAAGTCCCCCCAGTCCCGCAGCTCCTGGGCCCGATCGGGCTCGGTGGGGGAGATCAGCACCAGCGACAGGCCCAGCGTGGTCCGGCCGGTGAGCCGCCCCTGGCCCGGGCGCCGGTAATGGCGGAAGAGGTGGCCGGTCACCCCGTCCGGTGTGCCCGGGGCCGCGAAGTGGTCGTCCACCTCGTAGACGACCAGATACTCGAACTCGGGCAGCTCGCGGGGCAGGTCGTCACGGTCGCGGTGGACGTTGCGCCACCAGGTGACCCGATCGGCGCCTTCGAGCTCGAGGACTTCGGGTACCCGCCGCTCCACATAGTCGTCGATCGGTCCCTCGGTCATCTCGAGGTAGAGGCCCGGGGTGATCCTGTCCTCCATGGCCTGCGTCGTAACACGGAGGCGCCGGGGCCGTCAACGGTCCGACCACCGCCGTCCGCCGATGAGCTCGGGCAAGCCCCCGCCGCCGGTGGCTCAGCGCACCGCCGGGTCGCCGGTGCGGCTCCGTCGTGCCGAGCTCCCGCTGGGCCACTGACGTCCGCGGGGGACCTGCAACGGTGACGGCGCCGTCAGCACCGGAAGGGCGGTGTGACGGACGATCCGCTCGCGGGTGCCGCGGCCGAACGGCCGGACCAGCCGGTACCGGCCGACCCGGCGCGACGAGCCGATGACGATGGCGTCGCACCGCCGGGCCCGTGCGGCGTCCGCGACCACCTGACCGATGGTGAAGGAGGTGGCCCGGGCCACCGAGCCGGTGGCGGTGACGCCCTGTTCGAGGAGTTGCAGGACGGCCGCGTCGACGAGTGCGGTGGCGGCTGCATCACTGCGTTCGGTCAGCCCCCGCCCGCCGACCACCAGTCGGTTGACGTGGACCACGTGCACCGACGAGTTCCCACCTCGGGCCAGCGCGGTGGTGAAGCTCAGAGCCACCGGGGCCGAGTCGGTGTCGTCGATCGCTACCAGGAGCTGCTGGAACATAGGATCTTTTCGGCTGGGAGGCACTCCGACTGGAGCAGCCGGAGTGGTCTGCGCTTGTCTCCACAATGGTAACGCCCGGCTCGCCGCCGGGTCGTGACACGGCCCGGAGTTCTCCGTCACCAGGGGCGCCCGGTCGCGTCACCGCAGGCCGCGACACCCGCCCGCCCGGGGACGGGGTCGGGGATGGTAGGAACGGGAGGAGCAGGACGGGCCCTCAGGCGGGTTCGTCGGACGACCGGTCGCAGAGGAGTCGAAGCCCATGGATGAGCAGTCGGCAGTAGCGTTCCAGTTCGCGGGCCAGGACATCCCCTGGCTGTTGCGCTCCTGGGCCGAGAGGCAGCCCGACAAGACCTTCCTCGTCTGGGAGCCCCGAAGCGGGGACACCACCCGGTGGACCTACGCCGAGTTCTGGTTGGATGTCCGACGGGTGGCGGTGGGCCTGGCCGGCCGGGGGGTGACCCGGGGTGACAAGGTCCTGATCCACGCGGACAACTGTCCTGAGATGGTGGTGGCCTGGTACGCCTGCGCCACCCTGGGCGCCGTGGGGGTGACCACCAATACCCGGTCGGTCCGGGCCGAGCTCGAGTTCTTCATCTCCAAGACCGGATGTGTGGGCGCGGTCACCCAACCCCAGTACGCCGGTCTGGTCGCCGAGGCGGGCCCCGGGCTGGGTTGGACGGTGGTCACCGTGGACAACAGCGGCGACCCGGCCACCGCCGAGCAGGCCGCCCACGGGAAGGACCGGTTCGACACCCTCTACGGATCGGCCGACGATCTCGTCGAGCGGGAGCCCGAGCCCATGGCCCCGGTGGGCATCCTGTTCACCTCGGGCACCACATCGCAGCCCAAGGCGGTGGTCCACACCCACGCCAACGCCCTGTGGGCCGGGCGGGTCGGTCCGACCAACATCTCCATGGGGCATGACGACACCTACCTGGTGTTCCTGCCCTTCTTCCACGTGAACGCCCAGAGCTGGTCGTTCTGGACGACGTTGGGGGTCGGGGGGACGGTCGTCCTCCAGCCCAAGTTCTCGGCGTCGCGGTTCTGGGAGGTGGTGGTCAAGCACCAGGTGACCCACCTCTCCCTCATCCCCTTCGTCTACAACACGGTGGCCGGCCAACCCATCCCGGAGCACTCGGTGAAGGTGGGGGTGTTCGGGCTCATCGTCCCCGAGCTGGAACAGTGGCTGGGCTTCCGGGTGGTACCGGCCTACGGGATGACCGAGACGGTCATCCACGCCACCAACGACAATCCCGGGCGGATGGTGCCCAAGGGGTCGATGGGCAAGCCCACCGCGGGTTACGAGCTGTTGCTCGTCGACCGCGACACCGGCGACGTGTGCCGGGACGGGCAGCCGGGCGAACTGTGGGTCCGGGGGACCCGGGGGATCCAGCTGTTCTACGAGTACTACGACAATCCCGAGGCCATGGCCAAGAGCTTCACCGAGGACGGATGGTTCAAGACCGGGGACATCGTCCGACTGGCCGACGGGGGCAACTACGTCTACTGCGACCGGGACGGAGACGTGTTGAAGGTGGGCGGCGAGAACGTGTCCGCCCGGGAGGTGGAGGATGTGTGCCGTCAGGTACCCGGCTTGGCCGACGTGGCGGTGGTGGCCCAGTCCCATCCCATGCTCAACGAGGTGCCGGTGGTCTTCGTCGTCAGGGGACCGGCGGCCGAGGCCGACGACGGCCTCCTCGAGAAGGCCATCATCGAGCAGTGCGCGGCCAACCTGGCCGATTTCAAGGTGCCCCGGGCCGTGTACGTGGTCGACGAGTTCCCCAAGGCGACGCTGGACAAGGTGGCCAAGAACCAGCTCCGGTCCATGGCCGACGGGCGGCTCCCGGCCTCGGCCGAGGACGGCTGACCCGGCGGACCCACCCCCGGACCGGGGCGGCCGGACCGGGCGCCGGCCGAGGGTGGCCGGTCCCGAGCCGAGCGGGTACGGTGGCCTGGTGAGAAGTGTCACGGTCACTGACACTCGCTCCTGCAGGGAGGGACCGCCGAAGTGTTCGAGGTCGATCTCATCCACTTCTGGACAACGGAGCCAGCCCCGTGACCGGGGCCTCGAGCGGGCCGGACGACGGCCACCGACCGACCCCGGCTCCCGAGCCCGCCCTGGTGGACGGCCGCTCGGCCATCCGGGACCGCAATCGGAACGCGGTCCTCGACGCCGTGCTGGCGCTGTTCTCGGAGGACAACCTGTCACCGGGCCCCGAGGAGGTGGCGCTGCGGGTCGGGTTGTCCGCCCGCTCGGTCTACCGCTACTTCGAGGACCGCGACGCGCTGTCGCGAGCCGCCATCGAGCGGCACGTGGAGAAGGTCCTGCCCCTGTTCCGGATTCCCGCCATCGGCCAGGGCGACCGGGTCGAACGGATCGATCGCTTCGTGACGGTGCGCCTCCGGCTGTACGACGCCGTGGCGGCCACCGCCCGGGCCACCAGGATGCGGGCCACCTTCGACGATGTCGTCCGCCGTCAGCTGGAGGTGACCAGGGCCGCACTGCACGACCAGGTCGAACGGCACTTCGCCCCGGAGCTCGGTCCGCTCGACGCCGTGACCCGACGGTCCCGGGTGGCCGCCGTCGACACACTCACCCAGTTCGAGTCCCTCGACCACTGCCGACTCCACCTCGACCTCACGCCGTCGGACACCCGGTCCATGCTCACCGACACCCTGGCCACCCTGCTCGCTCCCTGATCCCGATCCCCTGCGCCCACCGGGGAGGGCGCCGGCGGGGCGCCCGTCAGGACCCCGACCGATCGACCAAGGGGAGGACCCATGCGCATCGAAACCGAAGGAGTCGGACTGGACGTGACCGTCGAGGGGGACGGCCCGCCTGTCGTCCTGCTTCATGGCTGGCCTGACACCCACGACGTCTGGCGACACCAGATCCCCGCGCTGGTCGGTGCCGGGTACCGGGTCATCGCTCCCGATCTGCGCGGGTTCGGTGCGTCGGACAGACCGGACGGCGTGGACGCCTACAACCTCATCTCGTTGGTCGGGGACGTGCAGGGCGTGCTCGACCACCTCGGGATCGGCCGGGCCCACGTCGTCGGGCACGATTGGGGGGCGGCCCTGGCCTGGGCGCTCGGTGCCTTCGTGCCCGACCGGGTGGACCACCTGGCCTGCCTCAGTGTGGGGCACCCCTCGGCGTTCATCCGAGCCGGGTTCCCCCAGCGGGAGAAGAGCTGGTACATGCTGCTCTTCCAGTTCGAGGGGATCGCCGAGGAGTGGCTCTCGACGGACGGGTTCGAGAACCTGCGGGCGTGGTCGGCCCACCCGGATCTCGACACGGTCATCCCTCGGCTCCGCCAGCCGGGCGCCCTGACCGCGGGGCTCAATTGGTACCGGGCCAACGTGCCGCCCTCCTCACTGGTCCAGCCGGCCATCGAGTTTCCGCCCGTCCAGGCCCCGACCCTCGGGGTGTGGGGGAGTGCCGACTTCGCCCTCACCGAGCAGCAGATGGTCGGTTCAGCCGAGTTCGTGACCGGGCCCTGGCGCTACGAGCGGCTGGACGGCCTCGGCCACTGGGTGACCCTCGACGACCCCGAGGGCATCAACGCCCTCCTGCTCGACTTCCTGCCGACTCCCTAGGTCGGCGGTCGACCGGCCGGGACGACCCTCGGCCCGACGGGTAGGTTACGGGGCCGGGGGGCGCTCCGCCCCGCCGGAGAGGAGGCGCCCGTGCAGCGCTTCGAGACCACGTTCACCGTGGATGCACCGCCTCGCCACGTCTGGGCCCTGTTCCACGCGCCACCGCCTCCGGGGGCCACGACGCCACGGGTCGTCACCTATCCCGGCGGCCGGATGGAGATCCTGGTGGAAGGTGACGAGCACGGCCAGGGGCTGGTCCGCACGTGCCAGTTCGCCGTGCCCCGATGGCTCGGCACCGGAGGGGTGGCCCGCTCGTGGGAGGTGGTCACCGAGGTCCGGGTGCACGAGTACGCCAGCTACCGCGGGGTGTGCAAGCCGCTGTGGGCGGCGATGGACGGGTGGCACCAGCTCGAAGAGCGCCCTGACGGGGGCACGCAGCTGACGTTCGTGGAGCGCTACGAGGCCGTCAACCCCGTCCTTCGGGCCCTGTTCGAGCGCCGGGTGCACCGATTCATCTCCCGGGACAACGAACGCCTGTACCGGACGCTGCTGGGCCATGTCGGCACCGTGGGCCCGGTCCCCACCTCGGACGGCGTCGGAGGGCCACCCCGTGCATGACCTGGTGATCCGGGGCGCCACGGTGGTCGACGGGACCGGGGGGCCGCCGCGGCCCCTCGACGTGGCCGTCTCGGGGGCTGTCATCGTCGAGGTGGGGACCGACGTGGGCACGGCCCACCGGGTGATCGAGGCCGACGGACTGGTGCTCACCCCCGGATTCGTCGATATCCACACCCACTTCGACGGTCAGGCGACCTGGGACCCCCACCTGACCCCCTCGTGCTGGAACGGGGTCACCACGGCGGTGATGGGCAACTGCGGCGTCGGCTTCGCCCCGGCCCGGCCCGGGGGCCACCAGGCCCTCATCGAGATCATGGAGGGGGTCGAGGACATTCCCGGCTCGGCCCTTTCCGAGGGGATCCGGTGGGACTGGGAGACCTTCCCCGACTACCTCGACGCCTTGGAACGCTCGGGGAGGAGCATGGACCTGGCCGCCCACGTCCCCCACGCCGCGGTCCGGGCCTTCGTCATGGGGGAACGCGCCCTGGAGGACGCCACCGCCGACGAGCTGGCGGCCATGAGCCACATCGTCCGGGGTGCCATGGAGGCCGGCGCCGTCGGCTTCGCCACCGGCCGGACGGCGGGCCATCGGGACATCCGGGGCCGGCCGGTCCCGGGCACGTACGCCCCGGAGGCCGAGCTCGCCGCCATGATGGAGGCCATGGTGGCCGGCGGCGGCGGGGTATTCCAGCTGACGCCGGCCGGGGTCGGCGGCGAGATGGCCGGGGACAGCCGGGGGGCGATGGCCGACGAGGTGGCGTGGATCACCCGTCTCGGTGCCCGGAGCGGCCAGCCGGTGACCTTCCTGGTCATGGAGCAGGGTGGCCCGGAGCCAGAGGACTGGCAACCGTGGTTCGACGCGGTCCACGCCGCCAACGCGGCGGGCGGACGCATCCATCCCCAGGTCGGCTCCCGCTGCTTCGGGGTGCTGATGGGCCATCAGTCCAGGCTCAACCCGTTCCGGTACCGGCCCACCTACGCCGCCCTGGCCGACCTGCCGCTCGACCGGCGACTGGTCGAACTGCGGCGGACGGAGGTGAAAGAGCAGATCCTGAGGGAGCACGCCGATCGGAGCGGCCCGTTCGCCATGGACCGATTCGGGCGCCGCGGCTTCGAGCACCTCTTCCCGCTCGGGGCCGACCTCGACTACGAGCCGGCCCCCGAGACCAGCGTGGCGGCGCGGGCCCGTCGGGAGGGACGCGACGTCTGGGAGCTGGCCTACGACCTCCTGCTCGACTTCGACGGCCGGGAGTTCCTGCTTTTGCCGCTGCTGAACTATGGCGGCGGCTCCTACGAGGGTCTGCACCGCATGATGCTGGACCCTTCCAGCGTGCAGGGCCTCGGTGACGCCGGCGCCCATGTCGGCCTGGTGTCCGACGCCAGTATGACCACCTACCTGCTCACCCACTGGGCCCGGGACCGTCGGCGAGGGCCCACCCTTCCGCTGGAGACGGTGGTGCGGCGCCTGACCCACGATCCGGCCCGACTGTATGGATTCGTCGACCGCGGCGTGGTCGCGCCGGGCCAGAAGGCCGACCTCAACCTCATCGACCACGACCGGCTGCACCTGCTCCATCCCGAGCAGGTGTGCGACCTGCCCGGCGGCGCCGGACGCCTGGTGCAGCGGGCCGACGGCTACGTGGCCACGTTCGTGAGCGGCGTGCAGGTACTCGACCACGACGAGGTGACCGGGGCGCTGCCGGGCCGCGTGCTGCGGGGGCGCCAGGCCGCCTGAGCGTCCCGACCGCGCCTGCGCCGGACCGTGTGGGGCGGGTCCTACCCGTCACCCATGCCGGGTCTCCGACGGGTGGTCGTCGCCCTTACTGTGCTCGACATCGTCGGGGCCTACGCGGCCTCCACCGGCACGGTCCTGCCGCCTACTCCGCTCAGACGTCGCGGTACGGGGCCCACTGTCCGCCCTGGGCGGGCCCTATCTCACCGACCGGGCCGGACGGGTGGTCTTCCTGCACGGCGTCAACGCCGTCTACAAGCGGGCCCCCTACGAGCTCTACGCCGATCCCGGCAAGGGGTGGAGCTTCACCCGGGCCGACGCGGCCCGGATGGCCTTGCTCGGCTTCAACGTGGTGCGCCTCGGGGTCATCTGGCAGGGCCTGGAGCCCGGCACCCTCGGTCCCGACAGCCCGGGGATCTGCACTCCGGGCACGCCGCGAGATCCCCACCAGTTCGACGCCCGGGTGGCCTCGGCCTATCTGGCCAGGGTGGCCCGGACCGTCGACCTGCTGGGCCGGTTCCATATCTACACGCTCCTCGACATGCACGAGGACGTCTACAGCTCCGAGTTCGGGGCGAGGGGGCGCCGTCCTGGCGGTGTGCAGCGACGGCCACCCCATCGGCACGCTTCCCGGCCGGTGGTCGAACACGTACAACGATCCGGCGCTGATCGCCTCGGTCCGCCACTTCTGGACCAATGACGTGGTCGGCGACCTCCAAGGCGAGTACATCCGCTCGTGGAGGGCGGTGGCCGCCTACTTCAGCGACAACCCGTGGGTGGTGGGTTTCGACCCCATCAACGAACCCTTCACCAAGACCCTCCAGGCGGGCACCCCCGAGGTGCCGCCCGACTCGAGTGCCTGTACACGGGGACGTCCGACCCGGGCCGGAACATCATCGACGGCACCGTCCTCACCTGCCCGGCCGATGACCCCTCGGTGGGGCTGATCGACACCCTCCGGACGGTGGCCCCGGACAAGCTGGTCTTCTTCGAGCCGGACATCTACGCCACGAGGGACCATGCCAACGACATCGGGCCGATGGACTTCGCCGGCCTGGTGTTCAACTTCCACGACTACTGCGGACTCCGGAGCGGGGTCACCGGCAACCCCACCGATCTGGACGCCTGCGCCCTCCAGGAGCTGCACACCATGCAGCGCCGCAGCGAGGAGCGGCCCGACATCGCCAGCGTCAAGCAGCCGGAGGGGCCGGCCTGGTTCATGAGTGAGTTCGGTGCCACCACCAGCGAGGCGCTCATGCAACGGCTGACGGCCATCGCCGACGAGCTCCAGCTGGGCTGGACCTACTGGCAGTGGAAGTACTACGACGACCCGACCGGGAGCTCGGCCGAGGCCCTGGTCGGGGCGGACGGCGCCCTCTCCCCGACGGGCGCCGCCCTCAGCCGTGCCTATCCCCAGGCGGTGGCCGGCGTCCCCGTCTCGTACTCCTACGAACCCGGGACCGGCGAGTTCCACCTGCTCTACGTGCCCGAACCCCGGGTCGACGCGCCGACCGTGGTCTTCGTGCCCACCACGGCGGCCTATCCGGACGGCTACCAGGTGGACGTGGTGGGCGGCCGGGTGCAGTCGGCCCCGGGGGCCGATCGCCGGTGGTGGCCAACGACCCCGGGGCCACCTCTCTACCATCGTGCCCTCCACCTGAGCCGGGCGCGGCCCACGCCCCCGGGCCGGGTCCAGGCTCGCCGACCCACACGGGAGTGGGGAGGGACGACGGGGGGTACGGTGGCCGACCGGGGCCCACCAGTACATGCCCGACCAGCACCAGTCCGCCGTCGTCTCCGACGTCGAGCGGGCGCGCATCCTCGACGGATCCGGGTCATCGACTGCTCGGAGGGCTCGCCGGCCCGGTGCCGCCTGCTGCTGGCCGAGGCCGGGGCCGACGTGGTCAAGGTGGAGCGGCCCGGCGGGGACCCGGCACGGGCCACACCGGCCTTCCTGACCTGGAACCGCAGCAAGCGGAGCGTGGTCCTCGACCTGGCGTCGGAGACGGGCCGACGGCAGCTGCACCAGTTGCTGGCCGCGGCCGACGTCCTCATCCACAACTTCGGTCCGACGGCGGCCACGGACCGGGGCTCGGTGACGGCGCCCTCCGCGGGAGGACCGGGGGAGTGGAGCATGCCGAACCAGAACCAGTCCGCGGCGTCACCGGGTCCGACGTCGAACAGCGCGCGGATCCTCGACGGGTTCCGGGTCATCGACTGCTCAGAGGGACTCGCCGGCCCGGTGGCCTGCCTGCTGCTGGCCGAGGCCGGTGCCGACGTGGTCAAGGTGGAGCGACCCGGTGGGGACCCGGCGCGGGCCACGCCGGCCTTCCTGACGTGGAACCGCAGCAAGCGGAGCGTGGTCCTCGACCTCGCGTCCGGGACGGGCCGACGGCAGCTGCACCAGTTGCTGGCCGGGGCCGACGTCCTCATCCACAACTTCGGTCCGACGGCGGCCTCGGACCTGGGGCTCGGTGACGCCGCCCTCCGCCAGGTGCACCCTCACCTGATCCACAGCGCGGTGCGGGCCTGGCCGGCCGGCCATCCCGGTGCCGACTCCGCCGTCGACGACCTGCTGGTCAGTGCCCGGCTCGGCCTGTGCGACGAGCAGCAGGGCCACCGCGAGGGCCCGGTGTTCCTGCGGTTCCCGGTCGGCAGTTGGTGCGCCGCCTATCTGGCCACCATCGGGGTCCTGGCCCGCCTCGTCCACCGGGAGCGGGGCGCCTCCTCGGGGGGAGCCGCCCACACCAGCGTGGCCCAAGGGGCACTGCTGCCGACCATGATGCACTGGGCCCGGGCGGAGCGTCCGGGGCCCATGTTCGCCTTCGGGCTGCCCAAGGCGCTCTGCCCCTCGCTGTTCGAATGCGGCGACGGCGTGTGGATCCACCTGATGCGGTGCGCCGACACCGACGCCCCCCTCATGCGCGAGGGCCTGGCCGCGCTGGGCGAGGCGGGGATCGCCCGGGCCAACGGGGTGTTCTCCGGACTGGCCATGCCCGGCTACCCCAACTTCGGGGCCAATCAGGAGGTCTTCTTGACCCGACCCAGCCACGAGTGGCTCGAGGACTTCTGGAGCCACGACATCCCGGTCCAGCCGGCGGCCGCCTTCGGCGCCATCCTGGCCGACGAGCAGGCCCGGCGCAACGGCTACGTCACCACGGTCGACGATCCTCGGCTGGGCCCGATCGTGCAGGCCGGCACGCCCTTCTCGACCGACCCGCCCTCCCGGGTCACCAGCCCGGCCCCGGCCTTGGGCCAGCACACCGACGCCGTCGTCGGTCGGCCCCGGGACGGGGAGGCCGCCCGCGCCCCGCTCCGGAGCGTGGCCCCCGACGGCGCCCGCTCGCCGCTCCAGGGACTGCGGGTGCTCGACCTGGGCAACTTCCTGGCCGGGCCGCTCGCCCCCATGCTGCTGGCCGACCTCGGCGCCGATGTGGTCAAGGTGGAGGCCACCACCGGGGACCAGATGCGGCCGATCCAGCGGGTGTTCGCCTCCTGCCAGCGGGGCAAGCGGGGCGTGGCCCTCGACCTCAAGTCGCCCGAGGCCCGACCGGCCCTCGAGGCCCTGGTCCGCTGGGCCGACGTGGTCCACCACAACCTGCGCATGCCGGCGGCCCGCCGCCTGGGGATCGACGACCGCACCATCCGGGCCATCAACCCCGAGGCCGTGTACTGCCACACCAGCTCGTACGGTCCGCAGGGGGACCGGGCCGACTGGCCGGGATACGACCAGCTGTTCCAGGCCTGCGCAGGATGGGAGGTGCTGGGGGGTGGTGAGGGCAACGACCCCATGTGGTTCCGGTTCGGCTTCATGGACCACCTGTGCGCCATGGGATCGACGGTGGCATCCCTGCTGGCCGTCCTGCACCGCGACCGGACCGGCCGGGGGCAGCACGTGACCGGCTCCTTGCTGGGCGGCGCCGTGCTGACCAACGGCGAGACCTACCTCGACGAGTCCGGTGAGGCGGCCGAGGTGGCCACGGTCAACCACGGGCAGACGGGGACCTCCTCGGGCCACCGCCTCTACCAACTGGCGGACGGCTGGCTGGCGCTGGCCGCCCGGTCGGAGGACGAGCTGGCCACCACCTGTTCCGTCCTCGGGGCTCCGGGGCCCGACCAGCTCGAGGCCGCGCTGGCCCGGGTCCCGGTGGCCGGCACCGTGGCCATCCTGCAGGAGGCCGGCGTCCCGTGCGAGGCCGTGGCCCTCGACCAGGGTGAGTCCTTCCTCGACGACCCCCTGGTCCGCTCGCTCGGCCTGGTCGCCTCCTATCCCCAGGCCGAGTGGGGAGCACTGGAGCAGATCGGTGCCTTCTGGAGCTTCGACGACCTCGAGGTGGCACTGGACCGGGCGCCCCCGGCCCTCGGGCAGCACAGCGTCGAGGTGCTGGCCGAAGCGGGCATGGACCGGGTCGCCATCGAGGCCCTCCTGGCCCGGGCCGTCGTGGTGCAGGCCCCTTCCTGAACGGCCCCGGTCAGGCTCCGCGGGTGAAGCGTCAGTCGCCGCGGGTGAAGAGGAAGCAGCCACCCGGGGTCCCCCCGCCCGTGCTGACCACGGCGACCTCGGCTCCCTCGACCTGCCGTTCGCCGGCACCGCCCCGCAGTTGCACCACCGCCTCGTGGATGAACCCGTAGCCGTGGGTCCGTCCCGCCGACAGTTGGCCGCCGAAGGTGTTGAGCGGCAGCTGGCCCTCGAGGGCGATCCGGGTGGGATCGGCCAGGAAGTCGCCGGCCTCGCCGATGCCGCAGAAGCCCAGGGCCTCGATCCAGCTCAGGCAGTTGAAGGTGAAGCCGTCGTACAGCTCGGCCACGTCCACGTCCTCAGGACGGAGGGAGGACCGCGACCAGAGGTGGGCGGCCGGCCCGATGGTCTGGGGCTCGTGGCTCAGCGTGCCCTGGTCCCAGCTGACCCGATCGATGATCTGGGTGCCCACCGAATCGACCAGGACCGGGGGATGGCGGAGGTCGTGGCTGGCCTCCCTGGCCGACACCACCACGGCGATCGACCCGTCGCAGGGGACATCGCAGTCGTACAGGCCGAAGGGGCTGGTGATCATGCGGGCGCCGTAGTAGTCGTCCACGGTCATGGGCTCCCGGTAGACGGCGTCCGGGTTGAGCCCGGCGTTCCGCCGGGCGTTGACGGCGATGGCCGCCAGGGCGTCCCGGGTGGTGCCGTAGCGGTGGAAGTGGTGGGAGGCGTTCATGGCGATCCAGTTGGCCGCACTCATGGCTCCGTAGGGGAGCCGCCAAGCCGAGAAGTCGCCCTCGACGCGACCGCCGCCGGCTCCGGACGGCCGGGGGTCCGACCGCTGCCGGTCGATCCAGGTCGACTCCCAGACGGTCCGGAAGCACAGCACGTGCCGGCACAGTCCGGCGGCCACCGCCAGCATGGCCGCCACCACCGAGCCGCCCTGGCCCGGGGTCTCCGACCCGCCATTGAACCAGGTGGGTCGCAGGCGAAGGCTCTCCTCCACGGCGGTGACGCCCCCCTCGGAGTGTCCGCCGGCCGCCGCTCCACCCGGGTAGGTGGACAGGCCGTCGATGTCGGCCATGGTCAGTCCGGCGTCGGCCACGGCCTGGCGGCAGGCCTCGATGGTGAGGCTCAGGGGATCGACCCCGAGCCGCCGGCCGATGCGCGACATCCCGATGCCGGTGAGGGCCACCTTGGCCTCGAACTTGTCGGTGGTGGCCATGGGCCGGACGTGGTCGGCCGCCGTCTCGTCGGACGGGAGGGGGCCGTCGCCGGCGACGTCCGGCCGGGGGGTGAACACCGGGAGCCACACGTCCTCCACGTGCTCGAAGCGCACCTGCACCGGGAGGCCGACGCGCACCTCGGCCGGGTCCACGTCCACCAGGTTGGTGGTCAGCCGCACCCGTGGGTCCTCGTCGATGGCCACGATGGCGATGACGTAGGGGAGGGCGAAGTCGGGATGCCAGGGGTGGTGGTTGACCGTGAACCCCACCACCACGCCGGTCCCGGCCACCTCCGATGGAGCCAGGTCGTCCGAGCCGCAGGTCCGGCAGACGGGACCCGGGGGATGCTGCAGGGACTGGCACACCGCACACCGGCGGAACCGGAGCACACCCTCGGACCCGGAGGTCCAGAAGAACTCGCTCTCGGGGGTGAGCTTGGGCAGGGGACGGGTCATCGAGCCGGCCCGGCCCCAGGGGAACGGGGGCGGCGGAGGCCGCCTCCCGCTCGTGTCATGGCAAGCACATCGCCCTCCTTCGGGGGGAGCCCCGACCGTATCCCGTGCCGGCCGGGTCGGACCTACTCGAACGGGTGCAGCGAGCTCCCGACGGCCCAGGTGCTGAAGTACTGGTTGTTGGCCCCGTAGGCCATGCCGATCGCCACCCTGGCTCCGTCCACCTGGTGCTCGCCGGCGGCCCCCCGCACCTGGTTGGCCGCCTCGGCGAACCGCAGCAGGCCCGAGGCCCCGATCGGGTTGCTGGAGAGGACGCCACCGGAGGCGTTGACGGGCAGGGAGCCCCCCAGCTCGGTCGTACCGTCGTCGACCAGCTTCCAGCCCTCCCCCTCGTCGGCCAGACCGAAGGCCTCGAGCCAGATGGGCTCCAGCCAGGAGAAGGGGACGTACAGCTCGGCCATGTCGATCTGACGGCGGGGGTCGGTGATCCCGGCCTCGGCGTAGACGTCGGCGGCACACTGGAGCGCGGCGGCCGGCCGGACCGGATCGCGACCCGGAAAGCTGGGCGGCTCGGAGCGGGACGAGGACCCGAGGATCCACGCCGGCGGCCGCCCGTCGCTGGCCGCCGCGTTCCCACCCGCCTCGTCGGTGATGACCACGGCACAGGCGCCGTCGGACGACGGGCAGGACTCGAGGAACCTGATGGGCTCCCACATCATGGGCGACGCCTTGACCTTGTCGATGGAGATGTCCTCGATCCTCAGGTGGGCATAGGGGTTCTTGAGGGCGTTCAGCCGGTCCTTCACGGCAACCTTCCAGCCGATGTGCTCGGGGGCCCCGCTGCGTTGGATGTAGGCCCGGATGAACGGCGCGAAGGCGCCCCCGGCACCGAGGGACGCACCCTTCCCGCTGCCCAGGGCGAACTGGGCGTTGCCCTCCGACTGCTTCTCGAACGCCACCGCCAGCACCGTGCGGTGCTTGCCCGCCTGGACATGGGAGGCGGCCACGATGGCCGTCGTGCCGCCCACGGAGCCAGCGGTGTGCACCCGGAACATGGGCTTGCCCACGGCACCGAGGGCGTCGGAGAGGTAGAGCTCGGGCTTCATGACGCCCTCGAAGAGGTCAGGCGCCTTGCCCAGGACCACGGCGTCGATGTCGGCCAGGGTCAGGCAGGCGTCGTCCAGGGCACGGAACACCGCCTCGCGCACCAGGCCACCGAAGGACACGTCGAGCCGTCGGGACCGGTGGTGGGTCTGGCCCACCCCCACGACGGCGCAGGGAGGCGTGGTCATGATCGGCCCTCCAGGATGCAGACGAGATTCTGTTGCAGGCACGGTCCAGACGTCGAATGGGCCAGGGCCCGGCGGCCGCCCCCGAAGACGTGCTCGGCCGCGTGTCCGATCCGGCACAGGCCGGTGGCCATGATGGGATTGGCGAGCAGGGCCCCACCGGACGGGGTCACGGCCACGTCGTCCCCCAGGTCGAGGACCTTGCGCAGCAGCAGCTCCTCGTGGGTGAAGGCGGTCTGCAGCTCGGCCACTTCCACCGGGTGCGTCCCCGAGACCCGCCGCCTCGGCGGCGATCCGTGTCGACGGGGAGTCGTCCAGGGCCCGGAACGACGGATTGTGGCACTCCGTCCGGTGGTCGAACCCGGTGATGTACGCGGGGCGCTCGACCAGCTGACGGGCCCGGTCGCCCGTGGCCAGCACCATGGCCGCCGCCCCGTCGGTGATCGGCGGCACGTCGTGCCGGCGGAGTGGCGGGCGCAGGTACTCCTCGGCCAGCAGCGCCTCCACGTCCCCCCGGCCCCGGGCCCGCACGGCGACCTCGGCCATCGTGCGCTCGTCGGCGATCCCGGCGGCGATCACCGCCCGGGCCTGCAGGGCGGCGAAGGTCAGGGGGTCGGCGCCGAGCGGGGCCAGGAAGTACGGGTCCATCTCCATCGGATAGATCAGTGCCGGATCGCCGGTGGAGGAGCGCCCGGAGCCGGTGACCACGGCGATCCCGATGTCACCCTCCTGCAGCCGGAGCCAGGCCTCGTAGAGGGCCCAGGCGCCGTCCATCTCGACGTGGGAGTCGCGCTTGGGCGGCCAGGCCCCGATGGCATCCAGGTTGGAGACGAACGAGAAGGCCTGGCCGGTGATGTAGTCGCAGCTGCCCAGGCAGGTGAAGTCGACGTCGGCCCGGCTGAGCCCGAGCGGCGTGAGGGCGTCGGTGATGGCCTCCATCAGCAGCTGGGTCTCCGACTTGTCGGTGTGCCTGACCATCGGGGTGTGGGCCCACCCGATGACGGCGATGTCGGTGGACGCGGTGGGCATCTCAGAAGATCCGGTTCACGAGGTCGGGATCGTCGAGGTCCGGTTCGCCGTTGGGTATCCAACCGAGGAGTGATCCCCAACTCCCGCCCATGCCGCCGCCCTCCTCGGTCTCCTCGGCGGGCGACGCCCAGACCGCATCGACCCGCTGGCCGACCCGGACCTGGTCGGCCGGGAGCTCGATGACCGCCGTGTAGGGAATGATCACGTCGGTCCCGTCCAGGAGGACGAAGGCCCGGACGAACGGCTCCGTCTCGGTCTGGCCCGGGTACGGCACGGGCGTCACGATGGCGAAGTTGGTGATGGTGCCGGTGTGGGGGAGGTCCACCTCGCAGTCCGGCCCGAGGGCGATGGCGTCGACCGGGCAGTAGCCCCGCCCGCCGGCGTACACCCGCTCGCAGATGGGGCAGCGCAACCCGAGCAGCCGATGCTCCCGGGACGCCTCGGTGGCGCGGTCGGCGGCCTCGGGGACCGGGTTCCGGTAGGTGATCGAGGCCAGGTAGTCCATACGGGTCACCGGCTCCGCCGCCCCGCCGGCGTCGTGGCCCTCGGTCGTGGGGTCCTCGCCGGGAACGAAGCAGATGATGTCGTCGATGCGCCCTTCCCGGGCGCCCCTCCAGCGGGGAGCCACCCGCATCCCGTCGACCATGGGCTCGGGCCCACCGGTGTCCACCGCATGCAGCAGCGGGGTGGTGGCGCCGTCCAGCCGGATCAGGGCGAAGGCGAAGGGACGGTCGAGGGGGTGCTGCTCAGACGGCCTCGGCACCCACGTCCACGACTCGACGGTGCCCGCCGGCCCGACCTCCACGAACTCGTGGGCCAGCTCGGCGCCGGTTGCCGGGTCCCACTCCATGGGGGGCACCAGCACGCCGTCCCCGCAGCGGATGCCCAGGATCCGCTGCTCGGTGAGGGCGGTCATGAACGCTCCGACCACCGGCCCCAGTGACCGCTTGTAGGGGAAGGTAATCGTGCTTTCGATGAAGCGAGTCATCTGAACCCCCTGGTGTCAGCCGGCCGATCCAGCAGGACCAGAGCACGATAGCGCGGGGAATTCGAACGGCCTCGAGCCGGGTCCGCCGCCGGCGCGTGGCTAGCCCGCCGGCTCCGGTCACCGGGGAACCGAGGCCATCGCTCGCAGCTCGCGGGCGACGTCGGGCCCGGTCGGGGTGTAGACAATCTCGGCGAAGCCGGCATCACCGAGACGCCCGAGGTGGCTGGCGATGTGGTCCGGCTCCCCGACCATCGTGCGGACGTCGATGTGGGGCAGCAGATGGCGATCCCGGTCGGGCAGGTGGGTGACGTGGCCCTCGAACGTCCACAGGTGCGCCTCGCCCGGCGAAGCCAGGGCTTCGACCGCCTCACGCCAGGCCTGTCCCCCGGGCAGGGCGTCGACCGCCCCGGCCCCGCCGCCGGCGTAGGCGTTGTGCCAGTCGACCACGCGCCACGGTCCGATGGCCTCCCTCACGCGGTCGGAACCCGGATCCTCGCCCGGATCGAGCACCGTGCCGGACGCGATCATGGCGGTGGGCAGCTTCGGGTGCGGTGGACCGATGATGCCGTCGGCCACCTCACCGGCCAGCGCGGCACCCCGGGGTCCGAAGACGCTGAGCCAGAGCGGGACGTCCAGCGGCCGCGGTTCCGCGCGCCCGGGAGCATGGATCATCCGGGTGGCCGACCCGTCCAGCCGTACGGTCTTCCCGGCCAGCAGTTCCCGGAGGGCGGTCACGTAGTCGGACAGTTCGCGGAGCGTCATAGCCGGCTGGCCCACGGCCAGGCGGGCGGTGAAGCCGGTGCCGAAGCACGCCCGGAAGCGGCCCCCCGAGATCCGGGTGACCGTGGCGATGGCCGAGGCCATGGCCATCACGGAGCGCTCGGCTGGAACCAGCACGGCGGTGGCCAGGCCGATGCGCTCGGTCCGCTCAGCCGCCAACGCCAGATGGACGAAGGGGTCCTCCCACAGCGGCGCCGAGTCGTAGATCCACACCCGGGCGTAGCCGAGCCTCTCGGCCAGGACGGCCAGGTCGGCGAAGTCCGGACCCGGGGGGAGCCCGCACGCCAGCTCGACCTCACCCATGGCCATGTCCCGACCCGTGGACCACCCGGCTGGCTCGCTCGCCCGTTCCACACGATCTCGCCATCGCCTGCCTTTCACGTTGTGACCGCCACGGATTCCGGGACTCGACTTTCCACGGTGACCGCGGTGCTACGCGGGCGCGAGCTCCAGGAACAGCCGGGTCAACCCCCGGAGGATGAAGGTGGGGACGTAGTGGAAGCGGCGGGCACCGGCCGGGCCGTGCTTCGCCTCCGAGAGGCGGATGTCCGTCGTCCGATCGAGGAGGCGCTCGAGGCTCACCCGGGCCTCGGTGCGGGCCAGGGGAGCGCCCGGGCAGGTGTGGATGCCCCTGCCGAAGGCCAGGTGGTGGCGGGCGTTCTCCCGGGAGGGGTCGAAGGTGGCCGGGTCGTCGAACCGGCGCGGGTCCCGGTTGGCCGCGGCGTTCACCAGCATGACGGTGGTCCCCGCGGGGAGGTCGACGCCGCCGACGGTGGTGGGTACCCGGGACAGGCGGAAGTCGCCCTTGATCGGGCTCTCCATCCGGAGGGTCTCCTCGATGAAGTTGGGGATCCGGTCCCGCTCCTCCCGGAGTTGCTGCTGGAGCTCGGGATCCTCGGCGATCAGCTGGAGGGCGGAGCCGAGCAGTCGGACCGTGGTCTCCTGCCCGGCGGCGAACAGGTTGGCGGCCACCCGGACGACGTCGATGACCTCGGGGGTCGAGCCGTCGGGGAAGGTGGCCGTGGCCAGACCGGTCAGGACGTCGTCCCGTGGCGCGAGGCGTCGGTCCTCGACGTAGGCCGTGAACTGCTGGGACAGGTACTCGAGGGGGGACAGGGCCAGGGTGTCCTCGCCGGTGCTCCCGAGGGTCCCGTGTCCCGCTTGACCGTGGAGGAGCGCGGCCACGAACCTCGGGTGGTCGTCCTCGGGCACCCCGAGCAGGTCGGCGATCACCAGCATGGCGAAGGGACTGGCGAACTCGCCGATGAACTCGCACTCTGCCCGGGAGAGGAACCCGTCCATCTGGCGGTCGGCCAGTCGCCACATGAACTCCTCGTTCCCGCGGAGCCGCTTCGGCGTGATCAGCCGCATCAGGAGGGCGCGGTGATCGGTGTGCGTGGGTGGGTCCAGCGTGGGGAGCTGGTCGCTCATCGGGAGCCCGTCCCGGTGCTCCTCGATCAGGGCGCTGATGTCATCACCCTCCAGTGGCACCGGGAGCCCCGGGAACGGCCCGGTCACCGACGTGCACGACGAGAAGGTGTCGGCGTCGTTGTAGACGGCCATCACCTCCTCGTACCCGGTGATCATCACCACGTCGTGATGGGGCTCTCGGGTCACCGGGCCGCGCGACCGCAGCCATTCGAAGTAGGGGTAGGGGTTGACGAGCAGCTCGTCGTCGTCCCGGAAGAAGTCCATTGCGTCGAAATCACTCACCGTTGGTCACCGATCTCCTGGGTCCCGTGTCGTCTGGGCGGCCGGTGGCCCACGCCTCCGACCGTTGGTGGAGCTCCCGACGGACCTGGCTCACGGGAGCGGTTCCCCCACCCGGTCCAGCCGGGCATCGGCTGAGCTGATGACGGTGGGCGGGTGCCGGGCCCGGTCCACGTCCCCTCGGCCGGTCTCGGGTACTGCGCCATGTGCGTCACTCCTCCCCGGCATGCGACCTGTCCCGTCCGACCCGGCCGGCGACGTGCCCGCCCGAACCCCGATCAGAGCGGGTCACCTCCATTTTGTAAGTGATATTCTGGAATTAAGCAAGCTATATTCTTGGAAGACTAGCAAGCAGGAACCAGGGAGGGCAGGTCCCGTCGGGCGGCATCGAGGAGACCACCGGGGATGCCTCGACGTCCGGCACCACGACGCCCGGACCGAGTCCGTCTGCCTCCCCGTCCCCTGACCGAACGGAGCACCCATGGAAGAGACCGATGACCTGCGGGTGGCGCGGGCCATGCGCCGAGCCATGCTCGGTGACGACTATGTCGACGCACAGGCGGCCGACCCGGATCCGACGATGGGGGAGTTCCAGGACTACATCACCACCATGGCCTGGGGCGTGTGGACGCGGGGAGGGGCGCTGAGCCCACGCGACCGGAGCCTCCTGGTCCTGGCCATGACCGCCGCCCTCGGGCGGATGGACGAGTTCCGTCTCCACGCCGGCGCCGCGCCCCAGACCGGGGTGAGCGACCAGGAGCTCGACGAACTGCTCTTCCAGGTGGCCGCCTACTGCGGGGCGCCGGCCGGTATCTCGGCCAAGCGGGCCCTGCAGGCCGTCCGGGCCGAACGGGAGACCACCTGATGGCGGAGACGGTCGGAGTCGTCGGTCTGGGCAACATGGGGAGCGCCCTGGCCGGAAACCTGGTCGCTGCGGGCCACGACGTGTTGGCCTACGACGTCAGTGGTCCCGGGCGCAGCCCGGAGGGGGCCAGGTTCGCGTCGGACGTGTCCGCGGTGGCGCGGGAGGCCGGTGTCGTCGTCTTCAGCCTGCCGGACGGAATCGTCTCCGCGCAGGTGGCCGGCGAGGTGGTCGACGCCACCGACCGCTGCACCGCCCACGTGGTCGACACCTCCACCGTCGGGGTGTCGAGCGCCCAGTCGATCGCCGCCCTGCTGGCGGACGCCGGCGTGGGCTGTGTCGACGCCCCGGTGTCCGGCGGCGTGGCCGGGGCCCGGGCCCGCACGCTGACCGTCATGTATGCCGGGTCGGATGCGGCGTGCCGGGCCGTCGAGCCGGTCCTGGCCGGCCTGAGCGACCGGCGGCGCTGCGTCGGCGACCGACCGGGGATGGCCCAGGCCCTCAAGCTGGCCAACAACTTCCTGTCGGCGACGGCGCTGGCGGCGACGAGCGAGGCCATCGCCTTCGGCCAGTCGGTCGGCCTCGACATGGGCACCATGCTCGAGGTGCTCAACGCCTCGAGCGGGCAGAGCGCCGCCAGCACGGACAAGTTCCCCAACCACGTGCTCACCGGGCGCTACGGCTCCGGCTTCGCCAACTCGCTGATGAGCAAGGACCTCGATCTGTATCTCGGGGCCGTCGAGGCACTGGGCGGGCCCTCGGCCATCGGTCAGGTCACCGCGTCGGTGTGGCAGCGCTTCGCGGCCAGCCAGCCCGACGTCGACTTCACCCGCATCTTCCCGTTCGTCCAGGGATCGTGACCATCGGGTCGGCAACCCCTACGGCCGGCTCCGCCTCACGGGATCCGTCAACCGGGTGGTCGACGACGGCGCCTGATCCTCCGTCCTTGCACGGCGGCATGGGTACGCTGGGCCGGTGAGTAGAACGAGCAGTCCGACGGTGCCGTCCCGCTGCCGCGTCACGTGAGCGTCGAGACGAACGATGCCGACGGAGTCCTGGTGGCCACCATGGATGACGGCAAGGCCAACGCCCTCACCGCTACGGTCATCGACGGGCTCCGGTCGGCCGTCGCCGACGCCTCGGGGCGCGGTCAGCCGCTGGTGATCACCGGCCGGGAGGGCTGCTTCTCGGGTGGTTTCGACCTGGCCGTGATGCGCAGCGGGCAGCCGGACCTGGTGGTTGCGCTCTTCACGGAGGGCGCCCGTCTCTACCGCGACATGGTCGAGGCGTCGGTGCCCATCGTGGCCGCGTGCACGGGTCACGCGCTGGCCGGAGGGGCGCTGCTCCTGCTGGCGGCCGACTACCGCGTCGGGCGGGCCGGGCCCTATCGCATCGGCCTCAACGAGGTGGCCATCGGCATGGCGTTGCCTCCCATGGCCGCGGCCATGGCCACCCACCGGCTGGAACCACGCTTCCTGACCGTGGCGACCATGTTCGCCGAGATCGGGTCGCCCGAGCGGGCCCAGGCCATGGGGTTCCTCGACGAGCTGGCCGACGATCCGCTGTCCGTCGCCTGCTCGTCGGCGGCGTCGCTGGCCCAGCTGCCGCAGGAGGCGTTCGCCACCACCAAGCGTCGTATCCGTCGGGGACTGGCCGAGGATCTGGCGGCCCGGGACCGCCGGTGAACCCGACGCCGGAGGATCGGGTGGGCTGAGCCGACCCCCATCCCCGGGGCCGTCAGGGCCGGCGCACGGGCAGCCCGGAGCGCACCACGACGGCTCCGGTCATTCATTCTCCCGATGGGAGAATGTTCGTTTCAGGGCGCGTACCCGGGCCCGGTTCCGGTTGCTACTGTCACCCGACAGACGGGAAACCGTTGGGCCGGATCGGGGAGTTCATGGAATCGGTTGGGGGTCGGGGGAATGCGGTCGTGGAGTCGGGTTCCCGGCCGTCTCGGACGCCGGGATCACCGCACCGCCGGCGCGTTCCACGGGGTCGCGGCCGGCGCCGGAGTTTCGTAGACATAATCCAGAATCTCGTATACGCTCAACGCAACGTGGACGGCCTTTACGCGGAAGGCCGATGCTGACAAAAAGAGAACACCTATCGTGGTGCGCTCCTGAGAAGGGGGAATCAATGAAGGGGGAACAGATGAGGCGCAAGGTTCGAGTCGGGGCGGGCGTCCTCCTGGCGGTGCTTCTCTCGGCCACGGCGGTCGGCGTGACCACCGGACAGGCCGGTGCGGCGACCCGTGGCCTCAACGGCAAGACGCTCACCATCGGCGGGATGTGGTCGACGGCCAACTTCTCCGGTGCCGAGGTCGGCGCCCAGGGGTACGTCAAGCAGATCAACAAGACCAACTACCTGCACGGGATCAAGCTCAAGTTCGCCGGCTACGTCAACGACGGCAACGACCCGGCCACCGCCCTCTCCGGGGCGCGGCAGCTGGTCAACCAGTACAAGGTGTTCGCCATCGTCCCCGACCTGTCGGCGGAGAACCCGGGCACCTACCTGACGTCCCAGAAGATCCTGTACGTGGGCGGCGGCTTCGACTTCAGCTACTGCTCGAACAAGGTGACCACCAGCCTGTGGGGGTACTCGGCCGGCGGCTGCCTCGTGCCCCAGAACCCCCCGGTCATGCCCAACACCTACGGCCAGTACTACTCCTACGTGAATGGGAAGACGGGGAGCGCGCACCCCACCATGGCCATCTTCTCCAACGACAACGCCTCGGGGTCCAACTCGGCCAAGCTCTCCACGGTGTCGGCCAAGGGCACCGGGTTCAACGTGGTCTACAACAAGGCGAACATCCCCACCGCGGCGAGCGACTACACCCCCTACGTCCAGCAGCTGCTCACCTCCAACAAGGGGAAGCAGCCCCAGGCCATCGCCTGCCAGCTGACGGCCCAGTGCATCCCCATGTGGACGGCGCTCAAGAATGCCGGGTACACCGGCTCCTACTGGACGCCCCTCGGGGCCATCGCCTCCCTCAACTCGTCGATGCAGGGGACGGTCACCATCGCCACCTTCAACAACGAGCCCAGCCCGGGGCTCACGGCCATGCAGAACGCCATGAACGCCGTGGTGCCGGGGACCCAGCTCACCTCGTACTCCAACGTGCCGTCGTATATCGACACGGCGATGTTCGCCACCGCGGTGCACACCGTGCAGGCGAAGAAGCTGGCCATCACCCCCGAGAACGTCCGGAAGGTGCTGTCCACCATCAAGTGGGGCATCCCGAACCTGGTGGGGCCGATCACCTATCCGGCCTCGACGGTGGCGGGGACGCCGTACTGTGCCGAGTTCCTGGCCTACACCGGTGGCGCCACCCAGAAGGTCTACCCGTACTCCTGCAGCACCAAGGTCTTCAAGGTGACCCCGGCGGCCGAGAAGGCCAGTTGACCGGTCGGTCGTGGGAGGCGGGCCCGACCGGGCCGCCGCCCCGCCCGGTCGGACGGTGACGGGGGTACAGACACACGACGGGTCCCGGTGGTTCGACGGCCCGTCGTGTCGCTCGCCCGCTGACAGCAGGGTGCGGTACGGTCAGGAGCGAGTGAGGCCTCGCCTATGAGTGATGTGGATGTGCGCCCGACGTCGGCAACGCCCCCGTCCCCGGCCGACACGCCGACCCTCGATCTGACCGACGTCTGCGTGCGCTTCGGCGGGATCATGGCGGTCTCGAGCGTCTGCCTGCAGGTGCCGGCCGGGCAGGTCTGCGGTCTCATCGGGCCCAACGGCGCCGGGAAGACCACGCTCTTCGACGTGGTCTCCGGGGTGCGCCGTCCCCAGTCCGGCCGGGTGCTCCTGGAGGGACGCGACGTCAGCGGCACCGATCCGGTGAAGCGGAGCCGCCTGGGGGTGCGCCGTACCTTCCAGCGGGTGCAGACCTACGGCTGGCTCACCGTCGAGGACAACGTCCTGGCCGCCACCGAGTGGCACGGCGGGGGCGGCGGCGTGGTCGGGGACCTGGTGGGCTGGCACGGCCGGCGCCGCCGAGAGCGCCAACGGCGGATGCTGGTCGACGCCGCGCTCGAGCGTTGCGGGCTGGAGTCGGTCCGCACCGAGTTCGCCGGGTCGCTGCCCATCGGCACCGCCCGGATGGTCGAGTTCGCCCGGGCCACGGTGGAGCCACCGACGCTGCTGTTGCTCGACGAGCCCGCCTCCGGGCTGCACGCCGATGACATCGAGCGCCTGGGGCAGCTCATCCAGGACGTCCGGACCTCCACCGGCTGCAGCGTGCTGCTCGTCGAGCACAACGCCGGCTTCGTCATGACCCACTGCGACCGCGTGGTCGTCCTCAACCTGGGCTCCACACTGGCTGACGGCACGCCGGCCGAGGTGCAGAACGACCCGGCCGTGCGCAGCGCGTACCTGGGCCACGTGGTCTGAGCGAGGGGCAGGCCACCGACCCATGGACAAGTTCCTGAGCCTGGTCATCTCGGGCACCGTCACCGGCGGCATCTACTCGATCATGGCCTCCGGTCTGGTCCTCACCTACACCACGTCGGGGATCTTCAACTTCGCCCAGGGCGCCATCGCCTTCGCCGTCGCGTACTTCTACTACCAGCTCAACTCGGGCGGGATGCCCATCGTGCCGGCGGCCATCCTCTCCATCCTCATCTTCGCGCCCGCTCATGGGCTTCGCCCTGGACCGGCTGCTCCTGCGGCGGCTCGGCGAGGCCCCGGTCTACGCCAAGGTGGTGGGCACGATCGGCCTGCTGGTGGCCATCCCGAACTTCATGCAGTGGATCGTCGTCACCGTCGGCAACAGCGTGTTCCACATGGGGTGGGTGGCCAACAAGGCCGACAACCAGGGACTGTCCACCCCCGGCCTGGGGCCGACCCCGGCCAAGGTCTTCCACGTCATGCAGGGCGTGGCCCTCACCTCGGACCAACTGGCCGTGTTCGCCGCCGCGCTGATCTCGGCCGTCCTCTTGTGGATCGTCCTCCGCCACACCCGGATCGGGCTCGAGATGCGGGCCGTGGTCGACCGACGTCATCTGGCCGGTCTGAAGGGGGTCAGCGCGGCCAAGACCTCGGCGGTGGCCTGGGTGCTGACCACCATGCTGGCCGGGCTGGGCGGGATCCTGATCTCCCCGCTGTTCAGCCTGGACCCGATCATCTTCACGCTGGTGGTGCTGGGCTCCCTGGCCGCCGTGGTCCTCGGTGGGCTGCGCTCGATCCCCATCGCCTTCATCGGCGGCGTGCTGCTCGGCGTGGTCCAGAACCTGGTGGCCGGCTACTCGACGGCGTACCCCGGGTTCATCGCCAACCTGAACGGCCTGTCCAGCGCCGTGCCCTACGTGCTGGTCATCCTGTTGGGGCTCATCGTGGGCCGCGACCGCTCCCGGCAGGCCGGTTCGGTGGCCGAGGACCGACCGCCGAGCGACCACCGGGCCGGGATGTCCCCTCTCCGTCGGTGGTGGCCGTGGCTGACGTTCCTGTTCATCCTGGTCGGCTTCTCGCTGCACTGGTTCCCCTCGTGGTTCCAGGCCACCGCCACCGCCCAGACGGCCATCGCCCAGGGACTGGCCATCTCGATCATCCTGCTGTCCTTCATCGTGGTGACCGGGATGGGCGGGATGGTCAGCCTGGCCCAGGCCACCTTCGTCACGGCCGGTGGCTTCGCCGCCGGATGGGCCCTCAACCGCAATTGGGGCATCAATATCCCCTTCATCGCCTCGCACGGTCAGCTCAACTTCCTGTGGGCGGTGGTCATCGGGGGCATCGTGGCCGGCGTCATCGGGGCCCTCATCGCCTGGCCGGCGACCCGCCTGGGCGCCGTCTATCTGGCCATCTGGTCGCTGGCCGCCTGCCTGTTCTTCAGCCTGGTGCCCTTCGACACCCAGGCCATCGGCAACGGCCAGTCCGGCTGGAACATCCGGAGCCCGGCCGTCGACCTCTTCGGGTGGCAGCTCAACTTCGCCAACCTGAACGATCAGATCGTCCTGTTCATCGGGGTGTTCGGGCTGATCACCGGGATCATCTGGCTGTTCACCCACTCGGCCACCGGGCGGGCCACCCTGGCCGTGCGCAGCTCGCCGACGGCGGCCATGGCCGCGGGGATCCGGGCCAACCGGAACCGGATCCTGGTCTTCGCCCTGGCCGCGGGGATCGCCGGGATCGGGGGGGTCATGCTCAGCCTGTTCTCCTTCGCCGCCTCCAACTCCACGGCCCCACCGCTGGAGGGGCTCACCTGGCTGGCCTTCGTCGTGGTCTTCGGGGTGCGCCGACCGGGCGGCGCCCTCCTCGCCGGACTGGCCGTGGCCGCCGGCAGCCCGCTGCTCAATCAGCTCACCAACTGGCTGCCGGGTCAGACCATCAACACCCTGATCTCCTCCCCGTACTTCCTCCCCATCCTCTTCGGCATGGGCGCCATCTCGCTGGCCCAGGAGCCCGACGGCATCCTGGCCCTGCGGGGCGGCAAGCAGCTGGCCAAGCGCCGGGCCCGGGCCCGGACCAAGGCGGAGCAGGCGGTGCCGGCCACCGAGGCGGGGGTGCCGGCCGTGCCGGCCGAGGCCGGGGCCCCCGCGCTCGACGGGGTGGGAACCTTCGAACCCGAAGCCCCCCCGATCACCCTCCCCGTCTCGCTGGACGCCGCCCTGGCCGTCCAGGGGGTGGTGGCCGGCTACGACGACGCCGAGGTGCTCCACGGGATCGGGCTCGAGCTGCACGCCGGGGAGATCGTGGGCCTGCTCGGCGCCAACGGGGCCGGCAAGTCCTCGCTCTGCGCGGTCATCGCCGGCCTGCTCCAGCCCACGGCGGGTGTGGTCTACCTCGGTGGCGTGGACCTCACCAACCTGCCCGCCTACCGTCGGGCCCGGGCCGGCCTCGACCTGGTACCCGAGGCCCGCGGCATCTTCCCCGGGCTGACGGTCGAGGAGAACCTGACCCTCGCCCTCCCCGAGGAGGAGGACCGTCAGAAAGCCTATGCCCGCTTCCCGGTGCTCTCGGAGCGCCGGGACCAGGTGGCCGGCCTGCTCTCGGGTGGGGAGCAGCAGATGCTGGGACTGGCCCCGGCCCTGGCCCGGCCGCCGAAGGTCTTCGTGGCCGACGAGCCCACCCTGGGTCTGGCTCCCTTGGCCGCCGAGGAGGTCATCCGGGCCATCATCGAGCTGCGCGACAAGGGCACCGCGGTCCTCCTCGTCGAGGAGAACGCCGAGAACGCGGTGGCGGTGGCCGACCGGTTGATCTTCATGGAGCTCGGCACCATCACGTGGGCCGGGCCGGCCAGCTCGCTCGACGTGGACCAGCTCTCCGCCGTCTACCTGGGCGGCAGCCAGCCGGCGTCGGTCGGGGCGGTCGAGGCCGGGCCCGACGCCCCGGGGGGCGCTGCGCCCCTGCGGTGACGACCGGCCGGTCGCCGAGCGCCCGGGGCGGGGATAGGATCGTTACGCAGTTCAAAGAACAGCATTCTCGGGAGGGAAGCCATGCGCGAGGTTGATGACCTCATCCTGATCAGCGTCGACGACCACGTGATCGAGCCGCCCGACCTCTTCGTCGGGCACCTCGACGCCAAGTACCGGGATCGGGCCCCCAAGCTGACCCGCAACGCCGAGGGCAACGACGTGTGGACCTTCGGGAAGGTGGTCATGGAGACGGCCGCCCTCAATGCGGTGGCCGGTCGGCCCAAGGAGGAGTACGGCCTCGAGCCCCAGAGCCTCGACGAGGTCCGACCGGGCTGCTACGACGTCCACGAGCGGGTGAAGGACATGGACGCCGGGGGCGTCCTGGCCTCGATGAACTTCCCCTCCTTCCCGACCTTCACCGCCCGGGTCTTCGCCAGCGACGACGCCGACCTCTCCCTGGCCCTGGTGCGCGCCTACAACGACTGGCACATCGACGAGTGGTGCGGGGCATACCCCGAGCGCTTCATCCCCATGGCCGTCCCGGTGATCTGGGACGCCGAACTGACCGCGGCCGAGATCCGTCGGGTGGCGGCCAAGGGCTGCCACTCACTCAGCTTCACGGAGAACCCCGCCGCCCTCGGCTACCCGAGCTTCCACGAGCGAGTACTGGGACCCGGTCTGGCGGGCGTGCTGCGACACCGGCACCGTGCTCTCCATCCACCTCGGGTCGTCCGGCCGGCTGTCCATCCCGGCCGTCGACTCCCCGCCGGACGTGATGATCACCCTCCAGCCCATGAACATCCAGTCGGCGGCGGCCGACCTGCTGTGGTCCCGGGTGCTGAAGAACTTCCCCGACCTGCGGGTGGCCCTCTCCGAGGGCGGGACCGGGTGGGTCCCGTACTTCCTGTCCCGGGTCGACCGCACCTTCGAGATGCACCACGCCTGGACGCTGCAGGACTTCGGCGGCCGGCTCCCGAGCGAGGTCTTCCGCGAGCACTTCCTCACCTGTTTCATCAGCGACCCGGTGGGCATCCAGCTGCGCGAGGCCATCGGCATCGACAACATCGCCTGGGAGGCCGACTACCCCCACAGCGACTCCCTGTGGCCCGGCGCCCCCGAGGAGCTCGAGTCGGAGTTCACCAGGCACGCCGTCCCCGACGACCAGGTCGCGCAAGATGACCCACGAGAACGCCATGCGGTGGTACTCCTTCGACCCCTTCTCCCGCATCGCCAAGCCGGAGGCCACCGTGGGTGCGCTGCGACGCCGGGCGGCCGGCCACGACGTGTCGACCATGTCCCGGAGCACCCGGGTCCGGACCGCGGACGAGAAGTTGGAGGGCTTCCGCACCCGGGCCCGGGCGGCGGTGGCGCGGCCGCCTCCTGAGCCGTCCGGACGGTCGCCGGTTCAGACCACGGGCGATCCGTGCTCCATCTCCATCTCCCCCGTCCTGGCCCGCAGCCAGTCACCCAGGGCGGCGCCGGCGTCGAGGACGTGGGACTCGGTGAGGGTGCGCGCCGTCGAGGCATCGCCACGATCGATGGCCTCGAGCAGGAGGGCATGGTCGGCCCGGCTCCGACGGACCTGTTCGGGGAAGAGCTCGAAGTAGCTGGCCGGAACCACCCGGACGGCCTGGCGCAGGTAGGTCATGAGTCGGGGCGACCCGGCGGCCAGGTTGAGGGCCCGGTGGAAGCTCCAGTTGGCGGCCACCACGTCGTCGGCGTGCACGACGGCCAAGGCCAGCTGGTGGAGGTTGTCCAGCTCGGGCCGGGTGATCCGCTCGGTGGCCCACTCGGCGGCCTTGCCGGCCAGCGTGGCCAGGACGGCGAAGTTGTCCACGGCGTCCTCGGGCGTGATGCCGAGGACGGTGATCCCGCTGCGGGGGGTGACCGAGACCAGGCCCTCGTAGGACAGTTCGAGGAGCGCCTCGCGCACCGGCGTGCGACTGGTCCCGAACTCCCGGGTGATCTCGTCGAGGTCGAGCCGCGAGCCGGGCTGCAGCCGGCCGGTGAGGATGCGATCGCGCAGCTCGCCGGCGGCGCGGGCCCGGACCGTCCCGCCGATCGATTTGAAATCTGACATATCACATACTACATTTCAAATGACCGGCGGCGCCAGCGCTGCGGCGACCCGGCCGTGACGAGGAGAGTGGTGGTGTCCATGGCAAAGCGGCAGATGTCCTTGGTGGGGTTCATGCAGGCAGGGAGCACGACCGTGTACGCCGGGTCCTGGCGCCATCCTGCCACCGAACACGGATTCCTCGACGCCAGCTACTACCAGAAGCTGGGCCGGACCCTCGAAGAGGGCTGCTTCGACATGATGTTCTTCGACGACCGCCTGGCCATGCCCGGGATCTACGGCGGCTCGGTGGCCGACGCCGTCCGCCTCGGGGCCCGGCCGGTCAAGCTGGACCTCAGCATCGTGCTCGGCGTCGTGGCCGCGGCCACCGAGCGGATCGGCCTCGGCGCCACCTACTCGACCACCTACTACTCGCCCTTCCACGTGGCCCGCACCTTCGCCACCCTCGACCACCTGTCCGGTGGCCGGGCGGCCTGGAACATCGTCACCTCGGTCAACGACAGCGAGGCCCAGAACTACGGCGTGCGGGAGCACCTCGAGCACGACGCCCGCTACGACCGGGCCGACGAGTTCCTCGAGGTGGCCACCGGGCTGTGGGACACCTGGGAGGACGACGCCCTGGTCCTCGACCGGGCCGGCGGCACCTTCGCCGACCCCGACAAGGTCCACGAGCTCGACCACGAAGGCGAGTGGTTCAGCGCCCGCGGGCCGCTCACCGTGCCCCGGTCCCCCCAGGGCCGGCCGGTGCTGCTCCAGGCCGGCTCGTCGGGTCGCGGCCGTGACTTCGCCGCCCGCTGGGCCGAGCTGATCTTCACCGGTGACCCGGGCCTGGAGGTCGCCCGTTCGCACTACCAGGACCAAAAGGAGCGCCATCGCCGAGGCCGGGCGGGACCCGCAGTCGGTGAAGATGCTGCCCATGGTGTACACCGTCGTGGGTGAGTCCCATGCCCACGCCGAGGAGCGCGAGGACCTCTTCCTCCACTCCCTGGTCGATCCCCAGGCCTCGCTCTGCCTGCTCTCGGAGCTCATGAACTACGACTTCTCCGGGCTGGCCCTCGACGCCCCGATCACCGACGAGCTGATCGGGTCGGTGTCGGGCATCCGCGGCCTGGTGCAGAACCTGAGGAAGCACATCGGCGGGGACACGGTGACCCTCGCCGACCTGGCCGGCCACCGGGCCACCCTGCTCCAGGGACCCCGCTTCGTCGGCACCGGGACCGAGGTGGCCGACCAGATGGAGGAGTGGATCGAGGCCGAGGCGTGCGACGGCTTCACCGTGGCGGCCACCCACTCGCCCGGCGCCTACGAGGATGTCGTGCGGCTGGTCGTGCCCGAGCTCCAGCGCCGCGGCGTGTTCCGCCACCGCTACACCGGCGAGACCCTGCGAGACACCCTCGGGCTGGCCCGCCCGGAGACGGTGGCGCATGGCTGAGGCGCACGGGCCGCTCCACGGTGTGCGGGTCGTCGACGCGGCCACGCTGGCCGCCGGGCCGCTGGTGGCCACGGCCATGGGCGAGTTCGGCGCCGAGGTCATCAAGGTCGAGCAGCCGGGGGCGGGCGATCCCCTGCGGACCTGGGGCGATCGGAAGGACGAGGTCGGGCTGGTGTGGAAGAGCATGAGCCGGAACAAGCGCTGCGTCACCCTCGACCTCCGCCAGGCCGACGGCCAGGAGCTCTTCCACCGACTCCTCGACGTGAGCGACGTGCTGGTCATGAACAACCGGCCCAGCGCCATGGCCCGCTGGGGGATCGACTACGAGTCGGTCCACGACCGCCACCCGCAGCTGGTCATGCTCCACGTGAGCGGGTACGGCCGGGGCGGGCCGCAAGAGCGACCGCCCCGGCTTCGGCACCCTGGCCGAGGCCATGAGCGGGTTCGCCCACCTGACCGGCCAGCCCGACGGGCCGCCCACCCTGCCGCCGTTCATGCTGGCCGACGGGGTGGCCGCCCTGGCGGCGACGTACGCGGTGATGATGGCCCTCTACCACCGGGACGTGCACGGCGGCGGCGGCCAGCTCGTCGACGTCAATCTCATCGAGCCGCTGGCCCGCCTCATCGAGTCCGTCCACCCTGGCCTACGACCAGCTGGGGATCGTCACCGGCCGCGTCGGCAACCGCTTCGACGCCAGCGCACCGCGCAACGCCTATCGGACCTCCGACGACAAATGGCTGGCCATCTCCAGCGCATCACCGAACATCGCCGCACGGGTCTACCGGGCCATCGACCGCCCCGACCTGGCCGACGACCCGGACTACGTCGACCCCGTCCCCCGCCAGCAGCGGGCCGGCGAGGTCGACCAGCTGGTGGCCGAGTGGGTCGGCCGCCGCACCCTGGCCGAGGCCATGGCCACCTTCGAGGACGCCTCGGTGGCCGCCGCACCCATCTACGACGCCGAGCAGCTGCTGGCCGACCCGCACCTGCGGGCCCGGGGGACCTTCGTGCGGATCGACGACCCCGACCTCGGCGCCATGACCGTGCAGGCCCCGGTGGCCGTCCTGACCGAGACGCCCGGGCGGATCGACCATCTCGGCCGACCGCCTGGGCGCCGACAGCGACGCCGTCTTCGGCGAACTGCTCGGCCTCGACCCCGACCGCCTGGCCGCCCTCCGGGCGGCGGGCGTCATCTGACCGCCGACCATCAGGGAGGTAGCCGTGCGAGAACCCCGTGCCCGACGATCCGAGCTGGCCACCCCGGCCAGCAGCGAGCGGATGTGCGAGAAGGCGGCCGGCTCCGGCGCCGATCTGGTCTTCTTGGACCTCGAGGATGCCTGCGCCCCGGTGGCCAAGGAGGCGGCCCGGGGCACCGCGGTGGCCGCGCTGACCGAGCTTCGACTGGGGCCGCACGGTCCGGGCCGTCCGGGTCAACGGGCTCGAGACGCCGTGGTGCCACGGCGACATCATCGAGGTGGTCACCGGAGCCCGGGAGTCGCTGGACGTGCTCATCGTGCCCAAGGCCCGGTCGGCCCGGGACGTCTGGTGGGTCGACGTCCTCCTCACCCAGCTCGAGACCAAGCTGGGCCTGACCAAGCGCATCGGGCTCGAGGTGCTGATCGAGGAGGCCGAGGGGCTGGCCAACGCCCCGGCGATCGCCCGGGCCAGCGACCGGCTGGAGGCCATCATCTTCGGAGCCGGCGACCTGTCGGCCTCGCTGCGGGCCCGGGTCGACGGCAACTTCGACCCGATCAGCGAGTACCCCGGCGACTTCTGGCACTTCGCCCGCGTGCAGGTGCTGGCGGCGGCCCGGGGCGCGGGCATCGACGCCATCGACGCGCCCTATCCGGCGTACCAGGACCCCGAGGGGTACCGGCGCTCCGCCGTGCACGCCAGCCTGCTGGGCTTCGACGGCAAGTGGGCCATCCACCCCGACCAGATCGCCATCGCCAACGAGGTCTTCGCCCCGACGGCGGCCGAGATCGACGAGGCCCGCCAGTCCATCGAGACCTACCGCGCGCGCCGAGGCGGACGGCGTGGGGGCCATCGGCCGCGACGGCAAGCTGGTCGACGCCGCCCACATGCGCCTGGCCGAGAACGTGCTGTACAAGGCAGGCGCTGGCCGACGGCAGCGGGTCGACCTCGTGAGCGGTGCCGGGGAGCCGACCGGCATGGGTGACGGTGACCGCCGGACCTACCGGGTGGTCCAGTGGGCCACCGGCAACATCGGTGCCCGCTCCCTCCGGGGCGTGATCGAGCATCCCGACCTGTCGCTGGCCGGGCTCTACGTGTACTCGCCGGACAAGGCGGGCCGCGACGCCGGCGAGCTCTGCGGTCTCGGTGCCACCGGGGTGCTCGCCACCGTCGACCTCGACGAGATCCTGGCCCTCGGCGCCGACTGCGTGCTGTACATGCCGCGGGCGTGCGACGTCGGGGAGGTGTGCCGGCTGCTGGCCTCGGGAGCGAACATCGTGACCACCCGGGGCGAGTTCCACCATCCGGGGAGCATGGACCCCGGGACCCGGGACCGGATCGAGGCGGCCTGTCGGGCCGGCGGCACCTCGATCCACAGCACCGGCAGCAGCCCCGGGTTCATCTCCGAGGCGGTGCCCCTGGTCCTGTCCTCGATCCAGCGTGAGCTCGAGGGGCTGCTCATCGAGGAGTTCGCCGACCTGTCCCGGCGCAACTCGCCGGAGCTGCTGTTCGACCTGATGGGCTTCGGGACCGACCCCGGCGCCTTCGACCCCGGACGCTGGTCGCACGGGGCCCAGAGCTTCGGTCCCTCCCTCCGGCTGGTGGCCGAGGCCCTCTCCCTCCCCCTCGAGATCGGTGGAGGCCACCGGTGAGGTCGCCGTGGCCCGACGGACGACGGAGCTGGCCGCCGGCCGGCTGGAGGCCGGTACCGTGGCCGCCCAGCGCATGCGGGTCGCCGGCCTGCGGAGGGGCCGTGCCCTCCTGGCCTTCGAGGCCAACTGGTACTGCACCTCCGACCTCGAGCCGGCGTGGGATCTCCGGCCCACCGGCTGGCGGCTCTCGATCCGAGGCGACGCGCCCCTGGACATCGAGATGCGGTTCGCCGTCCCGCTCGAGGACATGGGTGCCTACTCGCCCGGGTATACGGCCAACCGGGCCGTCAACGCCGTGGCGGTGGTCTGCCGGGCGGCGCCGGGCATCCGCACGACGGTGGACCTGCCGCAGGTCATCGGGAGACTGCGGGACCCGGCCCCGTGAGGCCCCTCCCGGAGCTCACGCCTCCCATCGCGGGTTCTGGACCTCGGGGTCCGACGGCCGCCTCCGGATCGGCGCCCCGGTTCCCGGGTGCCCGGGCTCCGCTGGGGGCGAATCGTCTGTAGGGATCCTCTCTTTTTTCGGAAGTGGTGCATCCACATGGACAAAACAGCGTTTTCAAGGTAACTTTCTCGGTCGGCGCGCAGCCGGCGACGCCACAGAGGACAGAGGCCACCGATGACCGGGGAGCAGGTCGAACCATGTTGCTGGCGCTGAGCTCCGACCAGGAGCTCTTCTCGGAGACCACGGCGAAGCTGCTCGACGAGCTCGTGCCCGTGGCCGAGCTCCGTCGCCTGCGGGAGGACCCGGTCGGCTTCGACCGGGAGTACTGGCGGCGGGGGGTCGAGCTCGGGTGGACCTCGCTCCTGGTCGGCGAGGACCACGGCGGAGGCTCCATCGGTGACCAGGGGCTCGTCGACCTGGCCCTCGTGGCCTACGAGTTCGGCCGCCACGCAGCACCGGGGCCGCTGGTCGTGAACAACGTCGTGGCCGCCACCCTCAGCGAGACCGGCCACGACGGCGACCAGCTGGTCCCCGGCCTGCTGTCGGGGGCCTCGATGGCCACCTGGTGCCTCGGCGAGCCGCCGCCGAACGACCGGCTCGGGAACGTCGCCCTCGAGGTGCGCGTGGAGGGCGCCGACGTCGTCCTCTCCGGCATCAAGCGCCCGGTCGAGTCGGCCGCCGGCGCCGACCATCTGCTGGTCACCGGTCGCACCGGCGCCGGGCTCACCCAGGTGCTCGTGCCCGCCGGCACGGCCGGCGTGTCCCTGGCCCCCATGCACTCGGTGGACATGACCCGTCGGTTCTCGGTCGTCACCTTCGACGAGGTCCGACTGCCCGTCACTGCCGTCATCGGTGCCGTCGGGTCGGCCGACGAACAGGTCGAGCGCCAGCTCGGGCGGGCCGTGGCCCTGGCCTGCGCCGAGTCGGTCGGGGCCATGCAGGCCGCCTTCGACATGACCGTCGAATGGGCGTTCGACCGGTACTCGTTCGGCCGGCCCCTGGCCTCCTACCAAGAGCTCAAGCACCGGTTCGCCGACATGAAGACCTGGCTGGAGGCCAGCCATGCGGTGAGTGACACCGCCACCGCGTGCCGTGGCCGACGGGTCCCCCGCCGCCCGGGAGCTCTCGAGCGCGGCCAAGTCGTTCATCGGCGACTACGGCAGTGAGCTGCTCCAGGACTGCGTCCAGATCCATGGCGGGATCGGGGTGACCTTCGAGCACGACCTCCACCTCTACCTCCGCCGCCACACGGTCAATCGGGCCCTCTACGGCACCCCGGCCGACCACCGGCAGCGGCTCTGTGCCATCGCCGAGCGCCAGGCGGCGGCGGCGTGACCACTTCGGACGTGGAGGACCTCGAATCCTTCCGGGCCCGGGCCCGGGCCTTCGTCCGCGGCAACCTCCGGCCGGCCGACACCACCCAGATGGTCGGCGCCCTGCGCAACGAGCGGACCGACGACGAGGAGCTGGCCGCGGTGGCCCGCGACCGGGAAGTGCAGCGGATGCTGTTCGATGCCGGCCTGGCCGGCATCTGCTTTCCGCCGGAGTACGGGGGCCAGGGGCTGACCCCCGCGCACCAGCGCACCCTCAACGAGGAGTTGGCCGGGTACGAGTACCCGTCCCGGATCCAGGCCCCCACCCTCTCGCCCTGCGCCGCCGTCCTCTTGGACTTCGGGACCGAGGAGCAGAAGCTCCGGCACCTTCCGGCCATCCTGAAGGGCGAGGAGATCTGGATGCAGTTCCTGTCCGAACCCAGCGGCGGGTCGGATGTGGCCGGCGCCCTGACCAGCGCGGTGCGGGACGGCGAGGAGTGGGTGCTCAACGGGTCGAAGATCTGGACCACCGGGGCATGGTGGTCCGACTGGGGGCTGTGCCTGGCCCGGACCAACTGGGACGTCCCCAAGCACCGGGGCCTGACCGTGTTCATCCTCCCCATCCGCCAACCGGGCCTCGACGTCCACCGCATCGAGATGCTCAACGGCTCGAAGGAGTTCTGCCAGGAGTTCCTGACCGATGTCCGGGTCCCCGACTCCGACCGCGTCGGCGAGATCGACGACGGCTGGACGGTGGGCACCCGGTGGATGTTCCACGAGCGCATGCTGACCAACTCCCCGTTGGTGACCGTCCCGGCGGGCCAGACCCACGGCGGCACGGCCACGCCCATGGACGCCGTGGCCCGCGACGCCGGTCGCCTCGGCGACCCCTACGTCCGCGACCTGGTCGGCGAGGCCCGCATGCTCGAGATCGTCGACCGCGAGCTTCGGCGGCGGATCGGCGAAGGGATCGCCACCGGGGCGATGCCCGACCAGTCGGCGGCCATCGGGCGCCTGTTCTCGGGGGTCACCACGGCCCGGATGCGGACCATCGCCTTCGAGATCGCCGGTGCGGCCGGTGCGGCGTGGACCGACGACGACGGCGAGCTGGCCTTCTGCGGTCCGGACTTCCTGATGCGGCAGGTGTCGGCCATCGGGGGCGGCACCACCGAGATGGCCCGCAACGTCATCAGCGAGCGGGTGCTCGGCATGCCCCGGGAGCGCGCCCTGGACCGCGACGTGGCCTTCCGCGACGTGCCCCGCGGCGCCTCGTCCCGTGCTTGACCGTCGGCCCGAGGTCGGAACGGTGACCGTCGGCTGAGGTCTCATCCGCCCACTACCCACTGGAGGGTGCCATGTCCGCACCGAGGCCGACCATGGGCCGCTGGTTCGAGGAGCTCCAACCCGGCCAGGTCATCGACCATGCCGTGACCCGAACGGTCACCGAGTCCGACAACACCTTGTTCTCGGTGCTGACCATGAACGCCCAGCCCCTGCACCTCGACGAGGCGTTCGCCGCCACCACCGAGTTCGGGACCCGGCTGGTCAACAGCTTGTTCACGCTGTCCCTGCTCATCGGGCTCTCGGTGTTCGAGACGACGCTGGGCACGACGGTGGCCAACCTCGGGTTCGAGGAGATCGCCTTCCCGGCGCCGGTGTTCCCCGGCGACACCATCCGGGCGCAGTCCGAGGTGGTCTCGTCCCGCGCCTCGGCCTCCCGCCCGGGCCAGGGGATCGTGGTCTTCGAACACCGGGCCTTCAACCAGCGGGACGAGCTGGTGGCCCGGTGCCGTCGATCGGCGCTCATGTCCCGCCGACCGGTATGAGCGCCCGCTGGCGGAGCGTGCTCTTCGTCCCCGGCAACCGCCCCGACCTGGCCGCCAAGGCCCCCCGGTCCGCCCCCGACCTGGTGGTGCTCGACCTGGAGGACGCCGTGCCCCCGGCGGCCAAGGACGACGCCCGGTCGCGGGTCCACCAGGCGGCCGGCGCCCTCGACGGGACGGTCCCCGTCGCCGTCCGGGTGAATCCCCCGGGCACCTCGTGGTTCGCCGGGGATGTGGCCGCCCTGCCCCCGGGGCTGGCCGCCGTGGTGGTGCCCAAGCTCGACTCGGTGGGCGCGCGGGACGAGGTCGCCGCCGCCGTCGCCGGGCGCCCGGTGGTGGCCGGCCTCGAGACGGTGCGCGGCGTGGTCGACGCCCGGGAGGTCCTCGGGGCCCCGGTCACCGCCTGCTACTTCGGGGCCGAGGACTACGTGGCCGACCTGGGCGGCGTGCGCACCGGCGCCAACGACGAGGTGGCCACGGCGCGGGCGTGGGTGGCCATCGCCGCGCGGCTGGCCGGTGTGGCCGCCCTCGACATGGTCACCCTGCACTTCGGCGACGACGAGCGCTTCGTCCGGGAGGCATCCGAGGCGAGGGCCCTCGGCTACACCGGCAAGCTCTGCATTCATCCCGCCCAGGTGGCCCTGGCCAATGACGCCTTCCGTCCCTCGGCCGACGAGGTGGACTGGGCCCGTCGCCTCCTGGCCGCCTTCGACGGTGCCGGAGGGAGGACCATCGGGTTCGAGGGCCTCATGGTGGACGAGGTCGTCGCCGCCCGGGCCCGGGCCATCCTCGACACGGCCGGCGGACCTTCGTGACCGCCGGAGCCGGTGCCGAGATCATCTGGCAGCCCCCGGCCGACGTCCGCCGGTCGACGGTGGTGGGCCGCTACCTCGACTGGTTGCAGAGGGAGCGGGCCCTGGCGTTCCCGACCTACGCGGCCCTGTGGCAGTGGTCGGTCGACGATCTCCCCGGGTTCTGGTCGTCCATCTGGTCGTTCTTCGGGGTTCGGTCCTCGGCGGGCTACGAGGCCGTGGTGCGACACCCGGCCATGCCCGGGACCCAGTGGTTCCCCGGCTCCCGGCTCAACTACGCCGAGCACGCCCTGGCCACCGGCGGGGAGGGTCCGGCGGTCATCGCCCGCGCCCAGTCCGGGACCGAGCGCCAGCTCACCTGGGACCAGCTCCGGGACCAGGTCGGTCGGTGCCGGGCCGGCCTCCGCCGACTGGGCGTCCGCCGGGGCGACCGGGTCGTCGCCTACCTGCCCAACGGCCCGGAGGCCCTGGTGGCCTTCCTGGCCACGGCCAGCCTCGGCGCCGTGTGGGCCTCGTGCCCACCGGAGTTCGGCGTGCGCAGCGTCACCGACCGGTTCGGGCAGCTCGATCCGGTCGTGCTCCTCATGGTCCGCGGCTACCGCTACGGGTCCAAGTCCATCGACCGGTCCGCCGAGGTCGACGCCATCATCGACGCCCTGCCCACGCTGCAGGCGGTGGTGGACGTCGACCGCCAGTGGGAGGACCTGGTGGGCGACCCGGCCGAGCTCGCCTTCGACCCCGTGCCGTTCGACCACCCGCTGTACGTGCTCTTCTCCTCGGGGACCACCGGGCTGCCGAAGGCCATCGTCCACGGCCACGGCGGGATCCTGCTCGAGCACCTCAAGGCACTCGCCCTCCACCACGACCTGGGCCCCGGCGACCGGTTCTTCTGGTTCTCGACGACCGGGTGGATGATGTGGAACCTCCTGGTCTCGGGCCTCTGCGTGGGGTCCACCATCGTGCTGTTCGACGGCGACCCGGGCTGGCCCGACCGCGGCGCCCTGTGGCGCCTGGCCGCCGAGACCGGCGTCACCGTGTTCGGGGTGAGCGCCCCGTTCCTCCTGGCCTGCCGGAGCGACCGCCTCGAGCTGGCGTCCTACGGTGACCTGTCCGGTATCCGGTCGGTCGGGTCGACCGGCGCCCCCTTGCCCGCCGTGGGGTTCGAGTGGGTGCACGAACAGCTGCCGCACGTCTGGCTGACGTCGGTGAGCGGGGGCACCGACGTCTGCACGGCCTTCGTGGGGGGTAGTCCGCTCCTTCCGGTGATCGCCGGCGAGATCAGCTGTCGCTACCTGGGCGCCCGGGTCGAGGCGTTCGACGACGAGGGCCGTTCCGTCGTGGGGGAGCAGGGCGAGCTGGTCGTCACCGGCCCGATGCCGTCCATGCCGACGCGCTTGTGGGGCGACGACGACGGCCGCCGGCTCCGGGACGCCTACTTCAGCCGGTTCCCCGGCGTGTGGTGTCACGGCGACTGGATCACCATCACCGAACGGGGTTCGTGTGTGATCACCGGCCGTTCGGACGCCACGCTCAACCGTGGTGGCGTGCGCCTGGGCACCAGCGAGTTCTACGCCGTCGTGGAGGCCATCCCCGGCATCGCCGACAGCCTGGTGGTGCACCTGGAGGACGCCGCGGGGGGCGCGGGACGGCTGGTGCTCTTCGTGCAGCTGGAGGGGCCCGTGCCCCTGGACGACCGTCTGATGGCCCGGATCGCGGCCGACCTGCGGTCGAACCTGTCGCCCCGGCATGTGCCCGACGACGTGTACGCGGTGCCCGCCATCCCGCGCACGCATTCGGGCAAGAAGCTGGAGGTGCCCGTGAAGCGCATCCTCGGTGGTGCGCCGCTGGCCACGGTGGTCAGCGTGGGGGCGGTCGCCGACCCGAGTGCCCTGGAGCCGTTCGTCGAGATCGGTCGGCGGTCCGGGTGACCGACGTCCCGGCCCGTCCGGTCGCCCGGTGGGCCGTCTCCGTCCGAGCAGGTAGTAGGTATTCCGACTATCGTCTGGTCCGATGGCGATGGTGATGGCCACGCGGTGACCATCACCGAGGCCGCCGGGCCCTGACCCCCATGGGGCCCGGCGTGCGCCAGCCGGAGCCGGATCCAACCCCCCGGTTCCGCGCCCCGGCTGGCGCACCCCTCGCCCGCCGGTGACGGAGGAGGGCCCCGTCAGTGACTGTCGGGGTAGCTGCCCCGGCCACTCTCCCGCCCAGGGGGCCGCCGGTCGTTCCCCCCGGGGCCGCGGCAAATTAAAGGGGATCGGAGTATCGGATATCCGAATGATTGGCCTGGGCCGTGACGCTACGATCAGGCGGTGACCCGGAAGCTGGGCTTCGACGTCATCGAGGAGGCGCATCGGCAGTGGTCGACGAGGTGGCCGGAGGCCGCCGACTCCATGGCCACGGCGACGTCGATCATGCGGGCCCAGCAGATGATCCTGAGCGCGGTGGACGAGGTCCTCAAGCCCTTCGGGCTCACCTTCGCCCGGTACGAGGCCCTCGTGCTGCTGTCCTTCACCAGATCGGGCGGGCTGCCGTTGGGCAAGATGGGCCAACGACTGATGATCCACCCGACCAGCGTGACCAACGTGGTCGACCGGTTGGCCGAGGACCGACTGGTCGAGCGGGTCCCGCACCCTTCGGACCGCCGCGCCACCCTGGCCCAGATCACCCCGGCCGGCCGGGCCCTGGCCCAGCAGGCCACCGAGGCGGTGAACGACATCAGGTTCGGGGTGGAGGCCCTGACGCCCCACCAGATGCACGACCTGGTGGACACCGTCCGGCACCTGCGCCTCTCGGCGCTCGACTTCGAGCTGTGAGCGGCGCTCGACTTCGAGCTGTGAGCGGCGCTCGACTTCGAGCTGTGAGCGGCGCTCGACTTCGAGCTGTGAGCGGTGCTCGACTTCGAGCTGTGAGCGGGGACTCAGCCGGCCGGCCAGGCCAGTGACTTCACCTCGAGGTACTGGTCGAAGCCGGCGACCCCGTTCTGGCGCCCGATCCCGCTGTCCTTATAGCCGCCGAAGGGGAGGTCCGGCCCGTAGATCATCCCGCCGTTGACGCTCACCGTGCCCGTGCGCACCCGGTTGGCCACGGCCAGGGCCCGGTCCAGCGAACTGGAGACGACGGCGCCGCCCAACCCGTAGTTGCTGTCGTTGGCGATGCGCACGGCGTCGTCGTCGTCCTCGTAGGGGATGACGACCAGGACCGGCCCGAAGATCTCCTCCCGGGCGATGGTCATGGAGTTGTTCACCCCGGTGAACAGGGTGGGCTCGACGAACCAGCCCCGGGGCTGGTCCGCCGGCCGGCCGCCGCCGAGGGCCAGGGTGGCGCCCTCGGCGACCCCCGTCTCGATATAGCCCAGGACCCGGCTGCGCTGCTTCTCGGAGATGAGCGGACCCATGAGCATGTCGGGGCGCTGTGGGTCGCCGACCGGCACCCCGCCCAGCATGGTCTTCAGCAGCTCGACGCCCTCGTCGTGGCGGGCGCGGGGGAGGAGCATGCGGGTGGGGATGGCACAGCCCTGGCCGGCATGGGCACAGACGGCGAGGCCGGACATCATGGCCGTGGCGAAATCGGCGTCGTCGAGGACGATGGTGGCCGACTTGCCGCCGAGCTCGAGGAACAGCCGCTTGAGGGTGGCCGCCCCCTTCTCCATGATCCGCCTCCCCACCGCCGTCGAGCCGGTGAAGGAGATGAGGTCCACCTGTGGGGAGAGGGTCAGCTGTTCGCCGACCAGATGGTCGGAGGACGTCACCACGTTGAGCACCCCCGCCGGGATGTCGGTGTGCTCGGCCGCGATGCGTCCGAGGAGGGTGGCGTTCCACGGCGTGTCCGGGGCCGGCTTGAGGATGACGGTGTTGCCGGTGGCCAGGGCCTGGGCCACCTTGGTGATCGAGACCTCGAAGGGGAAGTTCCACGGGACGATGGCCCCGACCACGCCGATCGGCTCCTTCACGATGCGGCGCGAGTTGCGATTGCCCCGGAAGTCGGTGGCGTCGGCCAGGTCGTCCTCCCACACGAACTCGTCGATCAGCCGGGCCGGGTAGGTGATGGCCCCGTCGAGCGGGGCGTCGAGCTGCGGTCCGAAGGTGAGCATGCGGGGGCAGCCCACCTCGAGGATCAGCTGCTCCCGCATCTCCTCGCGCTCGGCCACCAGCGCCTGGTGGAGCTGCTCGAGGCAGTGCCGGCGCCTGGAGCGGTTGGTGGACCAGTCCGTCTCGTCGAAGGCCCGACGGGCCGCGAAGATGGCCCGGTCCATGTCCCCGCCGGAGGCGTCGGCCACCTGGCCGAGCTCTTCCTCGGTGGCGGGGTTGGTGTTGACGAATGTCTTGCCCCCGCTGGCCTCGACGAGCTTCCCGTCGATCAGCATCCTCGGCTCGGGATTCACCTTGGTCGTCATGGGCACAGACCTCTCTCCTCGGCGTCGGACGACACGGGCGCGGTTCGAGGGGGTGATCGCCGGCTCCCCCGGTGGCGGCCCGGTCCTCCTGCCGATAATAGCGTTCCGCACGCGGCACTGCTCCCGGTAGGATTGGGGAAAGTCGGATTGTAGATTGACCAGACGATGGTTATCGTTCGTCGGCGCTTCCCGGCCGTGACCGGGTGGGCCACGACTAGACCGGAGCCACCGACCCGGCCAAGCTGGGGCGTCCCCGCCATGGTGCCGGACGGGTCGCCAGTACGAGTGCAGCAAACGATCAGAGGAGAGTTCCACCATGCATGAAGCGGTCATCGTCTCGACGGCGCGCACTCCCATCGGTACCGCGTTCCGGGGCACGCTCCTCGACGTCGACCCCTTCGAGATGGGCACGCACGTCGTGGCCGAGTCCGTTCGACGGGCCGGCATCGACCCGCAGCTGATCGATGACGTCGTGCTGGGGGAGAG
Organism: uncultured Acidimicrobiaceae bacterium; assembly: GCA_963812525.1. Taxonomy (GTDB): domain Bacteria; phylum Actinomycetota; class Acidimicrobiia; order Acidimicrobiales; family RAAP-2; genus Bog-756. Next base: position 533,208 of record CAWEVL010000010.1, on the reverse strand, counting down.
CCTCTACGGCGGCGGCGACATCGCTCGGTACTCGGCCATCGAGGCGGGCCTGGTCCACGCGCCCGGCGTGGCCCACAACCGGCACTGCGCCTCCTCCCTGGCCGCCGTCCAGAGCGGGGCGGCGTCCATCCGGGCCGGCATGGACCGCGCCGTGGTGGCCGGCGGTGTCTACTCCCAGTCGACCGCGCCACGGTCGACCCGGCGGGTCCCGGGCACCGACGACTGGTCCGACTGGATGTCGCCCAGCCACCGCGACACCCCCGACGCGCCCAACATGGACATGTCCATCACCGTCGGCTGGAACGCGGCCGTCGAGCGCCGGCGTGACCCGCAAGGAGATGGACGCCTGGGCCCTGCGGTCGCATCAGCGGGCCGTGGCCGCCATCGACGCGGGATGCTTCGTGGACGAGATCGCCCCCCTCGACGTCACCCTCCGGGACGGATCGACGGTCACCTTCGCGGTGGACGAGCACCCGCGGCGGGAGACCAGCATGGAGAAGCTGGCCTCGCTCAAGCCGCTGCACCCGGAGATCGAGGGCTTCAGCATCACCGCCGGCAACGCCGGCGGCGTCAACGACGGGGCCGCCGCCATGGTCATGGTCGACGGGGGCCTGGCCGAGGAGCTCGGCCTCGCGCCGATGGCCACCGTGAGGGCCTGGGCCTCGGCCGGCGTCCCCCCACGGGACACCGGCCTGGCCCCCACCGTCGCCATCCCCAAGGCCCTCCAGCGCGCCGGCCTCACCGTGGACGACGTGGCCTTGTGGGAGATCAACGAGGCCTTCGCCTCCATGTGCGTGGCCACCACCCGCATCCTGGGGATCGACGAGTCCGTCGTCAACGTCCTCGGCAGCGGGTGCAGCCTCGGCCACCCCATCGCCATGACCGGCGCCCGCATGGTCATCTCCCTGGCCCACGAGCTCCGGCGCCGCGGTGGCGGCACCGGGGTGGCGGCCATGTGCGCCGGTGGCGGCATGTCCACCGCCGTGGTGCTCGAGGTGCCGGCGACCTAGCCGGCCGGCCTACCCGGCGGCCGAGCGGGCCGGGGCGACGGAGATGGCCTTGACCTCGAGGTAGCCCTCCAGACCCTCGCGCCCGAGCTCGCGCCCGATCCCGCTGGCCTTCATGCCGCCGAACGGGGCGGCCGGATCCATGCTGTAGGGCTGGTTGACCCCGAACGACCCGGTGCGCACCCGGCGGGCCACCTCCAGTCCCCGGCCGGCGTCGGCGGTCCACACCGACCCGGACAGGCCGTAGTCGGAGTCGTTGGCGATGCGCACGGCCTCGTCGCCGTCCCCGTAGGGGATGACCGAGAGGACCGGGCCGAAGATCTCCTCTCGGGCGATGCGCATGCCGTTGTCGACGTCGGCGAAGAGGGTCGGCTGCACGTACCACCCGGTGTCCAGGCCCTGGGGCTGGCCGGCGCCCCCGACGACCAGGCGGGCCCCCTCCCGCTCGCCCTCCTCGATGAAGCCGCGCACCCGCTCCTGCTGGCGCCGCGTGACCAGGGGGCCGATCTCCACGGCCCGGTCGGACGGATCGCCCATGGGTAGCTCACCGACCATGGTGGCCAGGGCGTCGAGGTACTCGGCGTAGCGCGAGGTGGGCACGAGCACCCGGGTCTGGGCCACGCAGGCCTGCCCGCTGTTCATCAGGCCGGCCACCCGCACCCCCTGGGCCACCTCGGCCGGGTCGGCGTCGTCCAGCACGATGGCGGCCGACTTTCCGCCCAGCTCCAGGCTGACCCGGGTGAGGGAGGCGCCACAGGCCGCGGCCACCTGGCGGCCGGCCGCCGTCGAGCCGGTGAAGGCCACCTTGTCCACCCCGGGGTGGCCGACCAACAGCTCCCCGACCTCACGGCCACCGGGGAGGACGCTGACCAGTCCGTCGGGCAACCCGAGCTCGTCGACCAGCTCGGCCAGCAGGAGGGCGTCGAGCGGCGTCTCGGGCGCGGGCTTGATGATGATCGGGCAGCCGGCCAGCAGGGCGGGGGCCAGCTTCCCGGCGATGAGGAACTGGGGCATGTTCCAGGGGACGATCGCCACCACCACCCCGGTCGCCTCCTTGCGGAGGATGAGGTCCTCGCCGTAGGCCCCGGGACGGGTGCCCTCCCACTCGTAGCCCGAGGCGATGTCGGCGAAGGTGTTGAGGAGCATCATGGGCAGGGTGGCCTGGGCGAACCGGGAGAACGAGGCGGGGGCGCCCATCTCGGCCGTGATGAGCTCGGCCATCTCGCCGCGCCGTTCGGCGTAGAGGGCCGACAGCCGGCGCACCGCGTCGACCCGCTCGGACGGGTCGAGCCGGGGCCAGGGCCCCTCGTCGAAGGCCAGCCGGGCGGCGGCCACGGCCCGGTCGACCTCCTCGGGGCCGGCTACCGGCACGGTGGCCAGGACCGCTTCGGTGTGGGGGGAGATCACGTCGATGGTCTCCCCGGTGGACGGGGCCGACCAGGCTCCGGCCACGTACAGCTGTCCCGATGGTGACACGCGTCCTCCTTCGTCCGCCCACCTGCCATGATCACAGGTGAAACTAGCATTGCACGAAAAAAAGAAGTAGGTTCTCTTTTCGCCAGCTCCCGCCTAGGAAGGAACCGAGGGCATGCGCATCGGCTTGATGGTCGGCCCCGAGCGTGGCCGGTACGGGACGAAGGTGGCGAGGCTCCAGGCCGACGCCCGCTGGGCCGAGGAAGCCGGGTTGGCCACCGTGTGGATCCCGCAGATCCCCGACGAGTTCGACGCCCTCACCGCCGCCACCGTGGTCGGCGCGGCGACCTCCCGCATCGAGATCGGCACCGCCGTGGTGCCCGTCCAGCCCCGGCACCCCATCGCCCTGGCCCAGCACATCCTCTCGGTCCAGGCCGTCTGTGCCGGGCGCCTGTCCGTCGGCCTGGGCGTCTCCCACCACTGGATCATCGACGAGATGCTGGGCCTGCCCTACGAGCATCCGATGGCCACCATGCGGGACTACCTCGACGTGCTCGACCAGGCCCTGTCGGGGCCGGGTCCGGTCGACGTCGAGAACGAACGCTTCCGGGTCCACAACCCCCTCGACATCACCGATGTCACGCCCACGCCGGTGCTGCTGGCCGCCCTCGGCCCGCGCATGCTGCAGCTGTGCGGTGAGCGGACCGACGGGACCATCCTGTGGTTGGCCGACGAGCGGGCCATCGGCACCTACATCGTGCCCACCCTCACCCGCGCCGCCGAGGCGGCCGGCCGGCCGGCCCCCCGGGTGGTGGCCGGGATACCGGTGTGCCTGTGTGGCGACCACGAGATCGACGCCGCCGTGACCCGAGCCAACCGCCTGCTGTCCGAGGCCGAGGTGTCGCCCAACTACCAGAGGCTCCTGGACCAGGGCGACGCCCAGAGCGTCGGGGACATCCTGGCCGCCGGCACCGAGTCGACCATCCGCAAGCGCCTGCAGGGTTTCGCCGACGCCGGGGTGACGGACCTGTCCGTCCGGGTCGTGCCCATCGGCGACGGCCGGGACGAGCTGATCAGCTCGTCCCAGCGGACCCGGGGCCTGCTGAGCTCCCTGGCCGAGTCGCTCGACGGGGGAGGCGGTCGGTCGACCGCGGGCTGAGCCGGGCCGCTCAGAGGGGCGGCAACGGCGGGAGCTCCCGGGTGGCCAGCAGCCGGACACCGAGCTCCCGGGTCAGGGCACGAGACGCCCCGAACCGCTGGTCGAGGACCAGGACGCGGCGCACGTAACGGTGGAAGTCGTGCTCGGTGGTGAAGCCGATGCCGGCCAGCACCTGCTGGCAGTGCCGGGTGGCCGTCCTGGCACTGCGGCCGGCCAGCGCCTTGGCCGAGGCCGCGGCGGTCAGGGTGCCCTCGTCCCAGGCGGAGGCGAGGAGGGCGTCGGTGGCCTCGATGGCCACCAGCGTGTCGGCCAACCGGTGGCGGACGGCCTGGAAGTCGGCGATGGGTTGACCGAACTGGATCCGCCCCAGGGCGTGGGCTCGGGCCAGCTCGAGCATGGCCCGCGAGGCCCCGACCAGTTCGTGGGCGGTGGCCAGCTGGGCCAGGGCCACGGCCTGGGGCCAGTCGCCGGCGTCCGGTCGGACCGGTGCCCTGGGGGCGACGCCGTCACCGGACACCTCGACCAGACCCGAGCGCGGGTCGATCCCCTGGACCGCCCGGAGGGTCAGGTCGGCGGTGGCCACCTCGACGACCCGCGGTCCGTCCTCGGAGTCGGACGGCACCCAGGCCGAGGTGGTGTGGGCCAGGGTCGACCAGGCCATGCCTCCGACCAGCAGCTCGTCCCCGACCATCCGACCCGGAGGGTCGGTGCGGCCGAGGAGGGGCAGGACGGCACCGGTGGCCGGGCCGATGGTCACCCCCAGGGCGGAGCCGATCACGGTGTCGAGGGCCGAGGTCACCGTGTTGGCCGTGCCCACCTGTTCGAACAGGGTGGCGATCGCCGTCCGCCGGTCGGCGGCCAGGGCCTCGGCCCAGCCGAGCCGGTCGAGGGCCCGGTCGAGCGCCGCGCCGCTGGCCGACTCGCAGGCGCCACGCAGGGTCCCCTCGAACAGGGCCTGCTCCTCGTCGTCCATCACCGGCCGGCTCCGAGGTCGAGCAGACGGCGGGCGATGATGTTCCGTTGGATCTCCGCCGTCCCCCCGTAGATGGTGGCCGCCCGCGAGTAGAGGAACTCCCGCCGCCAGCGGTCGCTCCGGTGGTCGTCGCCGACGGTCACCTCGGGGCCCAGGCCGTCGGCCACCAGATCGAACACCGCCTGCTCGGCCGTGGCCACCAGCACCTTGTCGACGGAGGTCTCCGGCCCGAGGCGCTCACCCCGGGCCAGCCGGTGCTGGGTGGCCCGCGACCGGGCCCGCAGGGCGGCGAGCAGCTGGGCCACCTCGCCGACCGCGGTGGGGTCGAGGGCACCGGCCGGCACGGCCTCGAGCAGGCCCTGGAGCCGACGGTGGAGGTAGGCGGCGCGGTGCCACAGGGCGGTGCTCCGCTCGTAGGGGAGGAGGTCCATGGCCACCGACCAGCCCTGGCCCTCGTGGCCGAGGGTGCGGTCGACGGGCACGGCCACGCCGTCGAAGAAGACCTCGGAGAACTCGGGGGCGCCGTGCATGGTCTCGATGGGTCGCACCTCGATGCCCGGGCTGTCCATGTCCACGAAGAGGGCGGTGATCCCCTGGTGGGCCGACTCGGCCGTGCCCGTCCGGGTCAGCAGGACGCAGCGCTGGGCGTACTGGGCCAGGCTGGTCCAGACCTTCTGGCCGGTGACCCGCCAGACGTCGCCGTCGCGGCTGGCTCGGCAGGTCAGGGCGGCCAGGTTGCTGCCCGTGCCGGGCTCGGAGAAGCCCTGGCACCAGGTCTCGTCGCCGCGCAGCAGCCGCGGCACCATGGTCGGCGGCCAGCTCGGGTGCGGCGTAGTCGATCATGGTGGGCGCCAGCACCTCGGTCATCGAGTAGATGCCCGGCTCCACCAGGTCCCGCGAGGTGAGGGCCTCGCCCAGGTAGGCCCGCAGCAGCGTGGACCCCCCGAGGCCGCCGACCCGCTCGGGCCAGCCCCAGCGCATCCAGCCGGCCTCGTAGGTGAGGCGCTTGACCATGGCCAGGTGGTCCATCTGGCCGTCCAGGGACTCCGCCGTCCCCGGCGTCGGCGTGAGCTCGGCCTCGTGCTCGTCGAGCCAGGCGTCCAGCGCCGACCGGAACGCGGCCAGCTCCATCAGCCGATCGGTGGGGGCGGGCCGGGTCGGGTCGTGGGCCCGCCCGGAGTCCTGGGCCCCGCTCTTGCGCAGGAAGGTCATGGACCGGGTCTGCAGTCGCCAGCCCCGCTCGGTGCGTCGGTAGGTGTCGGTGTAGTAGCCGATGCGCATGTCGTGGGTCCGTCTGGTCGACGAAGCACAGGGGCTGCTGGCCGGTGCCCTCGTCACCGTCGCAGGTCCAACGCCGGCGGACCGACCATGAACAGCCCCTTGGGGGCGGCCGCCACCAGGGTCGGGAAGTCGGCCAGCGGGTAGGTGTCCCCGAAGGCGCTGTAGGTGCCGTCGGGGGTGAAGACCTCCATCACCGACTCGACGTCGTCCCTGGTCATGCCCACGGCATAGCGGGCCAGCAGCTGCTGGAGCTCGATGACGTCGGCGATGGGCAGTTCCTCCATCAACCCTCCTCGTAGCCGTAGACCACCTTGACCAGGGGGCTGGTGGGCAGCGCCTGGCAGGTGAGCACCCAGCCGTCGGCGACCTCGTCGTCGGTGAGGGCGTTGTTGACGTGCATGGTGGCCGTCCCCTCCACCAGCCGGGCCATGCAGGTGGCGCAGCTCCCCGACTCGCACGAGAAGGGAGGGGACAGGCCCATCTGGCGCGCCGTCTGCAGGATGGTCGTCCCCGGACGGTACTCGGTGGACTCGGTCCGGCCGTCGAGCTCGATGGTGACCTGTGAGGTCCCGGCGGCCTCGTCGCCCGCCTCGACCTCCGGCACCCACTCGTCGGGGGTGAACCGCTCGATGTGGATGCGACCGGCGCCGACGCCGGCGTCCAGCAGGGTCCGCTCCACCACGTCCATGAAGGGCCCGGGACCGCAGACGTAGAACTCGGCGTCCCGGGCCGTCTCGGTGAACCGGCGGACGTCGTCGGGCCCGATGAACCCGCGGTCGACGTCGAGGTGGTGATGGAGGGTGAAGCGGTCGGCGTGCGCCGTCCCGGAGGGCGTCGAGCTCGGCGCGGAAGATGATGGCGTCCTCGTCGCGGTTGGCGTAGAGGAGGCCCACCCGGCGTGACGTGGTGGCCAGCGCCGTCTTGAGCAGCGAGAGCACCGGGGTGATGCCGCTCCCGGCGCTGAAGGCCACCACGTCGCCCTCGCCCGCACCGAGGCGGAAGAAGCCGGCCGGCCGGGCGACCTCGAGGACGTCCCCGGCGGCCAGGTGGTCGTTCATCCAGTTGGACACCACCCCGTCCGGGGTGCGCTTCACCGTGACCCGCAGCTCGGTGTCGACGGCCGGCGAGGACGACATCGAGTAGCAGCGGATGTGGGGCTCGCCGTCCACCCACACCCGGAACGTGCAGAACTGCCCGGACTGGTAGGCGAAGGCCTCGGACGAGCTCGGCGGGCACCTCGAGGACGAAGGAGCTGGCCTCGGCGGTCTCGGCGACCACCGGCGGCCACCCGGAGCGGGTGGTACCCGTGGTCGGCCGGCCGGCCCCGGGCGTCCGCCGTCGATTCCGAGAGTGCCATGTTGACAAATGATAACGAAGTTCTCCTAGACTGGCAACGCAGCTAGGCGGGGGCGGGCCACGGCCGAGCCGGAGGCCGGAGGGGTCCGAACAGAAGGAGATCGAGTGGGGGAGACCAGCAGCACCGCCGGTCGGAGGGTGGGGCCTCCGGTCGGTGCCCGGGGCCCTGGCCCGGCGCTACGCGGCCGAGGGCTGCTGGACCGACGCCACACTCGGCGGCATGGTGGCCGACGGCCTGGCCGGCATGGGGCGCGAGGCGTTCGAGGTCCACTCCCGGAGCCGGCCGTGGAAGGGCACCTTCGCCGACGTCGACCGGGCGGCGCGCTCGCTGGCCGCGTCCCTCCGGGCCCGGGGCGTGGGCCCGGGGTCGGTCGTGGTCATCCAACTGCCCAACTGGCTGGAAGCCGGCGTCACCTTCTGGGCGGCCGCCTACCTCGGGGCGGTGGTCGTCCCCGTCGTGCACTTCTACGGGGCCAAGGAGGTCGAGTACATCGTGCGGGTCACCGCGCCCGACGTCGTGGTGACGGCCGACCGGTTCGGGCACAACGACTACCTGGCCGACTACACCGACCTGCTGGGCCGACGACCCGGTCCCCCTCTGGCTGGTGGTGGGGGAGACCGCCGCGGCGGACCTGCCCGCCGCCGCCCACCCCTTCGCCTCCCTGCTGGACGCCGACCCCGTCGCCGCCCCGGCCGAGGTGGATCCCGACGCCCCCGCCGTCATCGGGTTCACCTCCGGCACCACCCGTGACCCCAAGGGGGTCGTCCACTCCCACCGCACCATCGGGTGCGAGACCCGCCAGCTCGACTACCTCTTCCCCAAGGGCGGTCCACCCCAGATCACCGGCGTCCCCGGTGGGCCACTTCATCGGCATGCTCAACGCCTTCCTGGTGCCCCTCCTGCGGGAGCGGCCCGTCCACCTGCTCGACGTGTGGGATCCGGGCGAGGTGCTGCGCCTCATGGACGAGGAGGGGCTCGGGGTCACCGGCGGCGCCACCTACTTCCTGACCAGCCTGCTCGACCACCCGGACTTCACCCCCGAGCACGTGGCCATGATGCCCTTCGCCGGGTTGGGCGGCTCGGCCGTCCCGGTGGCCGTCACCGAACGGGCCACCCGGCTCGGGATCAGGGTGTTCCGCTCCTACGGCAGCACCGAGCACCCCTCGATCACCGGCTGCCTCCTCGACGACCCCGAGGAGAAGCGCCTGACCACCGACGGCCACCTGCTCCCGGGCGTGGAGCTCCGGCTCGACGTCGACGGCGAGATCATCAGCCGGGGCCCGGACTGCTGCCTCGGGTACACCGACCCCGACCTGACCGCCGCCGCCTTCGACGCCGAGGGGTGGTACCGGACCGGCGACGTCGGCGTGCTCGATGCCGAGGGCTACCTGACCATCACCGACCGGATCTCGGACATCATCATCCGGGGCGGCGAGAACATCAGCGCCCAGGAGATCGAGGAGCTGGTGGCCGGCATGGACGCGGTGGCCGAGGTGGCCGTGGTGGCCGAGCCCGACGCCCGCCTCGGGGAGCACGCCGCCGCGGTGGTCAGTGTCCGCCAAGGTAGGGCCGTGCCCACGCTGGATCAGGTGCGGGAGCACCTGGCCGCGGCCGGACTGGCCCGTCAGAAGTGGCCCGAGTCGATCCACGAGGTCGACGAGTTCCCGCGGACGGCCTCGGGCAAGGTCCAGAAGTTCCGGCTCCGGCAGCTCCTCGGCGCGGCAGAGCCGGGGCCTGCTAGAAAGTGAAAACAGGATTCTGGCAGGGTAATAGTCGTCCTCTTATCCTCGACGCAACGTGAAGGAGAGCCCCATGACCGTGGTCACCGCTGAGCAGCTCAGCGAAACCGTGGGTGCGGAGGTCGTCGGCGTCGACTGCGAGCGGCTGCTGGGCGACGAGGCACTGCCGGCCTGGACGCTCGACGCCCTCGAGGCCAACGGCGCCCTCATCTTCCGCGGGCTGCAGGTCGACGACGCCACGCAGGTCGGCTTCTCCAAGAGGCTGGGCCGGGTGGAGACGTTCGGCTCCGGCCCGCACCCCGAGATCTTCCGGGTGACGCTCGACCCGACGAAGAACCGGGTGGCCGCCTACCTGCGGGGGACGTTCGACTGGCACATCGACGGCTGCACCGACGACGTCCCCATCAAGGCCACGCTGCTGAGCGCCCACGCGGTCGCCGAGTCCGGGGGGGAGACCGAGTTCGCCAGCACGTACGCGGCCTACGACGATCTGACCGACGACGAGCAGGTCCACCTCGGCTCGCTCCGGGTCGTCCACACCATCGAGGCGTCCCAGCGCCTGGTGAACAACGACCCCTCGCCCGAGGAGCTGGCCGTGTGGCGATCCCGGCCGTCGAAGGAGCACCCGCTGGTGTGGACCCACCAGTCGGGCCGCCGCTCGCTGGTCCTCGGGGCCACCACCTCCCACGTGGTCGGCATGGACCGCGCCGAGGGCCGGGCGCTCCTGGACGATCTGCTGGCCCGCTCGACCACCCCCGAGCGTGTCTACCGGCACGAGTGGTCCGTCGGGGACATGGTCATCTGGGACAACCGGGGCGTCCTGCACCGCGCCTGCCGGTACGACCCCACGTCGCCCCGCGACATGCACCGCACGACGCTGAGCGGCGACGAGGTGATCCAGTGACCCCTACCCGCGTGGCCGTCGTCACCGGTGGCGGCTCGGGGATCGGGCTGGCCATCAGCCGAGCGCCTGTCCTCCGACGGGAACGCCGTCGCCATCTTCGACCGCGACCAGGAGTCGGCGCGAGGCCGCCGCCGCCGAGATCGTGGCCGCCGGTGGCTCGGCCGTCGGCCTGACGGTGGACGTGACCGACCGGGCCCAGATCGACCAGGGCGTCGTCGACGTCCGGCCAACGGCTCGGCCGGCCCACCGTGCTGGTCAACAGCGCCGGATTGGACGGCTTCGACCCGTTCCTCAAGATCACCGCCGAGAAGTGGAACCGCATCCTGGCCGTCAACCTGACCGGGACCTTCGACTGCTGCCAGGCCGTCGTACCCGGGATGATCGAGGAGCGGTGGGGCCGCATCGTGAACATCTCGTCCTCGAGCGCCCACGGCGGCCAGCCGATGATGACCCACTACGTGGCGTCCAAGGCCGGGGTGATCGGGCTTCACCAAGGCCCTGGCCCTCGAGCTGGGCCCCAAAGGGATCACCGTCAACACGATCCCGCCCGGCTTCATCGACACCCCCATGCTGCGCAAGTCCGAGGCCCGGGGACTGCTCGGGGAAGGCGTCGAGCACCACGCGGCCAACACCCCGGTCCGCCGGGTGGGCACCGCCGAGGACATCGCCGCCGCCTGCTCGTTCCTGGTGAGCGACGAGGCCAGCTACATCACCGGCCAGGTCATCGGGGTCAACGGCGGACGGAACACCTGATGCCCCGCATCCCGCCGCTGCCCCCCGGGGAGTGGCCGCCGGAGATGAAGGACGCCCTCGCCGCGCTACGCCCGGCCAATCCCCGACACCCCTTCCCCTCCCGCCGGGAGGGCCGGCCGAAGGGACTCAACGTGCTGGGCACCCTGGCCCGGCACCCGGAGCTGGCCAAGGCGTTCCACACCTTCAACGGCTACATCCTCTTCGCGTCGACCCTCTCGCCCCGCCAGCGGGAGCTCCTCGTCCTGCGGGTGGCCGCCGTGCGGGGATCGGCCTACGAGTGGGAGCAGCACGCCGTGCTGGCCCGGGACGCCGGGCTCGAGGACGACGAGGTGGCACGCATCGCCGAGGGCCCCGACGCACCCGGGTGGTCCGCCACTCGACGCGGCCATGGTGCGGGCCGTGGACGAGCTCGTCGGGGAGGGGGCGATCGCCGACGCCACGTGGACGGCGCTGGCCGGCGAGCTCGACGAGCAGCAGCTCATGGACCTGGTCTTCACCGTCGGCGCCTACGAGGTGCTGGCCCTGGCCCTCCGTTCCTTCGACGTCGAGCTCGACGACGACCTCAAACGGAAATGACCTTCTGTATTTTAAAGATTGATGCTATCATGCACTTGTCCCGACTGGACCTGGAGGAACGACATGGCGCATTTCCCAAAGCCCGCTGAGGGCAGCTGGACCGAGCACTACCCCGAGCTCGGCACGGGACCGGTCTCCTACGAGGACTCGATCTCGCCGGACCACTACGAGCTCGAGCGCAAGGCCATCTTCGCCCGCACCTGGCTGAACGTGGGCCGGGTGGAGCAGCTCCCCCGCAACGGGAGCTACTTCACCAAGGAGCTCGACGCCGCCGGCACGTCGCTGGTCGTCGTCCGGGGCACGGACGGTGAGATCCACGTCTTCCACAACATCTGCCGGCACCGTGGGAACAAGCTGGTGTGGACCGACTACCCCGGTGAGGAGACCAGCGGGACCTGCCGCCAGTTCACCTGCAAGTACCACGGTTGGCGGTACGCCACCGAGGGCCAGCTGACCTTCGTCCAGCAGGAGTCGGAGTTCTTCGACCTCGACCGGGACGACTACGGGCTGGCCGGCGTGCAGGTGGAGACGTGGGAGGGGTTCATCTTCGTCAACCTCGATCCCGACAACACCACGTCGCTGCGGGAGTACCTGGGGGAGTTCGGGGACGGCCTCGCCGGCTATCCGTTCGACGAGATGACCCAGGTCTACAAGTACCGGGCCGACGTCGGCAGCCAACTGGAAGCTGTTCATCGACGCCTTCGCCGAGTTCTACCACGCACCCATCCTCCACGCCAAGCAGGCCACCGCCGAGGAGTCGCGCAAGCTCTCCGGCTATCGGCTTCGAGGCGCTGGCCTACCAGCTCGACGGGCCCCACGGCATGGTGTCGTCGTGGGGCGGCATGTCGCCGCCCAAGGACCTCGACATGGTCAAGCCGATGGAGCGGGTGCTGCAGCAGCGGCCTGTTCGGCCCCTGGGCCAAGCCCGACATCGAGGGCCTCGACCGAGCTGCCTCCGGCGCTCAACCCGGCCCGCCACCAGGCCTGGGGTGTCGACTCGTTCGTGTTCTTCCCCAACTTCATGCTGCTCATCTGGGAGCCGGGCTGGTACCTCACCTACCACTACTGGCCGACCTCCTACAACACGCACATCTTCGAGGGGACGCTGTACTTCGTCCCGCCGAAGACCGCCCGTCGAGCGCCTCGAGCAGGAGCTGGCCGCCGTCACCTTCAAGGAGTACGCGCTCCAGGACGGCAACACGCTGGAAGCCACCCAGACCATGCTCGAGTCCCGGTCGGTGACCGAGTTCCCGCTCAACGACCAGGAGATCCTGCTCCGCCAGCTGCACAAGACCGCCCGGGACCACGTGGCCGAGTACCAGCAGAAGTTCGCCACTCCGGTCCGGATCTCCAACGCCTCCTAGACCAAGTCCTAGACCAACGCCTCCTAGACAAGGACCGACGATGACCACGCTGCCCACCGACTTCGCCGACCTCGAGCCCTTCGCCGGCTGGGCGCTCGAGACCGAAGCGCGAGCGCTACGCCAAGCGGCTGTCCAGCACCATGGACGAGCTCCAGGCGTTCTACGACGCCGCCTTCCCCCGCCTCGAAGACGGCCATCGACTACCTCGACCAGTTCGACCTCGACGCCCTCCCCGAGGACGCCACGGCATCTGCTCTGGCTGTGCTACTCCCTGGTGAACGCCTCCTTCCCGGTGGAGGTGTGGCGCCAGCCGAGGGTGCCCGACAGTGGTGCGGCCAGCATGGACATGCTGGTCGAGCCGGCGGTCTAGCCGGGCCCGGCGGCCGCGTTCCGGCGGGGAACGGGACCACGCCGGAGGCCCCGAGCCCGGCCCGCCGGGAGCCGGCGGTCGTCGGGATGAGATGGCTTCCTCGGGTACGCTCTCCCGCGTGACGAAGGACGAACTGGCCAGCGACACGGTCGAGCCGGAGGGGCTCAGCCGGCGTGACCAGGCGGTGGCGCGGTCGCTGGACTCCGCCCGCCTGCGGGCCGAGAGCCGGGTGCAGCGCTTCCTCGACGCCGCCATGGAGCTGTTCAACTCCAGGCCCGGGCAGGGACTTCACCGTCCAGGAGGTGGTCGAGCGCTCGGGTCAGTCGCTGCACAGCTTCTACCAGTACTTCGGCGGGAAGCACGAGCTGCTCCTGGCCCTGTTCGAGGAGTCAGGTCCGCTCGACGACCGAGCACCTCGGTGAGGTGATCGCCCAGGAGGACGATCCGCTCGAGCGCCTCCACCGCTTCGTGGTCGAGTACTACCGGATGTGCCGGCCGACAGAGGACGGCGACACCGGCGCCAAGCGCACGGGCACCCCTGGGCATGGCCGAGTTCGCCCAGCAGCTGCTCACCGAGCACCCCAAGGAGGCGGCCCGGGTCTTCTCGCCGCTGGTGTCGCTGTTCGAGGAGGTCCTCGCAGGACGCCGCCGCCGCCGGTGCCGTCCGCGCCGGTCTCCGGCACGGTCCGATCGTCGGCATCGTGCTCGAGGTGATCATGTTCAACACCTTCTCGTCGACGATCGGCGGCCTGTCCGTTGCGCACCGACGAGGGCGATTCGGCCGAGGACCTGTGGAACCTCATCCTCCACGGCATCGGGCTCGGCGCCCGTCAGCTGAGCCCGGCCCGGGAGCCGGCGGCCCGCCGCCTAGGCGGCCTCGGTGTCGTTGCGGTACACCTGACCGCCCTTCATCACGAAGCGGACGTCCTCGGTCACGCCGATGTCGGCCAGGGGGTCGCCGGGCACGGCGATCACGTCGGCCAGGAGGCCGGCCTCCAGCCGCCCGCGATCGTCGACGTCGATGAGCTCGGCGGCGACGGTGGTGGCGGCCCGGATGGCCTGGAGGGGAGTCATGCCCCGGTCGACCAGGGCCACCAGCTCCTTGGCGTTCTTGCCGTGCGGGATGGCCGGCGCGTCGGTGCCGCAGGCGATGCGGGCACCACGGGCGATGGCCTTCCGGACCGTCTCCTTGGCCCGGGGGAACACCTCGGCCGCCTTGGCCTGGAGCTCGGGCGGCGCGTGCGACACGTCCATGCCGTCGGCCAGGTAGGTGGTGGGCACCAGGAACCGGCCGAGCTCGATGAAGCGGTCGAGGGTCTCGTCGGTCATCAGCGAACCGTGCTCGATGCAGTCGATCCCCGCCTCGAGGGCGGCGCGGATCCCGTCGTCGCCGTGGGCATGGGCGGCCACCCGCAGGCCGGCCCGGTGGGCCTCGTCGACGATGGCCCGCAGCTCCTCGTCGGAGTACTGCTGGGCCCCGGCCGGACCGGTGTGGGACATCACCCCGCCCGACGCACAGACCTTGATGAGCTGGGCGCCGTACTTGATCTGGTAGCGGACGGCCTTGCGGACCTCGCTCACCCCGTTGGCGATGCCCTCCTCGACGGTGAGGGGCATGATGTGCGGGCCGAGGGCCTGGAACATGGTGGGGTCGAGGTGCCCGCCGGTCGGCGTGATGGCGTGTCCGGCGGGGACGACGCGGGGCCCTTCGAACCAACCGAAGTCGATGGCCTTCATGAGGGCGACGTCCAGCAGCAGCCCGCCGGTCTGGATGAACAGTCCGAGGTTGCGCACGGTGGTGAACCCGGCCCGAAGGGTCCGCCGGGCGTTGGCCACGGCGCGCAACGTGCGCAGGGCCGGGTCGTCCTGCACGGCGTTGAGCGGGCTGCGATGATCGGGTCCGCCGAGGAGGAGGTTGACCTCCATGTCCATCAGCCCGGGGATCAGCGTGAGGTCGCCCAGGTCGATCGTCGACCGCGTCGTCGGGCACCGAGGTCGGTGCCACCTCCAGGATGCGCTCGCCCCCGATGAGCAGGTCGCCGGGGGTCACCAGCTCGCCCCGGACGACGTCGAGCATGCGGGCGCTGCGCAGATGGAGGTGGGCCGGGGTTCGGGGACGGGCCATGGGGCGCTCCTTGGACTGGTACGGAAGTCGGGTTGTCAGAAAACCAGTACATGATTGCTGAATTGCAAGAGTCCGAATATCGTAGCAAGGCGACGAGGCTCGACGCCGGGCCGGGGGAGGTCGGATGGTAGACGAACTGGGCACGGCCATGCTGCGTCTCGAGCGATCGGGGCCCATCGCCTGGTGCGTGATCGACCGGCCGGCGGCCAGGAACGCCCTGACGCCGGCCATGTACTACGGCGTGAAGCGCGCCGTGCACCTCGTGAACACTGACCCCGATCTCGCCGCCCTCATCATCACCGGGACGGGTGACGTCTTCGCTCCCGGCGGCGATCTGGGAGGCCGGTCCGAGCCGGGGGAGTCGGTGCCCGACCATGTCGGCCAGGACGTCCTCCCGTTCCTGGCCATCCGGGACAGCCGGGCCCCGGTGATCGCCGCCGTCAACGGGATCTGTCAGGCGGGGGGCCTCCTGATCGCCATGATGGCGGACATCGCCGTGGTCAGCGACCGGGCCACGTTCCGGGTGCCCGAGCTCCTGCGGGGCATCCCCGACGCCACCTACGCGGCGGCGCTCCCGGCCCATGTGGGCATCGCCGTCGCCCGGGACCTCCTGCTGTCGGCCCGGCGGTTCGATGCGGCCGAGGCCCAGCGCCTCGGGCTCATCTCCCGGGTGGTGCCGCACGAACAGCTGCGCACGGCGGCGTTGGAGGCGGCCCACCAGGTGCTCCAGACCGCACCCTCCGCCCGCGCCCACGTCAAGCGCATGCTCAACCAACGCTACGGCGACATCGACTACCAGACCATGTTCTGGGCCCTCGAGCACTCGGACGAGCCGCGTGAGGGCATGCGGGCGTTCATGGAGAAGCGGCCGCCGAGCTGGGTGCCCCCGGATGCGCCCAGGTAGGGGGGCGTTCCCGGGGACTTCCTGGGTGGGGCGGCACCCCGAGGACGGCCGGGCGACGCGTCGGTCGGCGGTTTGAGAACCCCAGTCTCTTCAAGCTAGAGTCGCCGTTGCCGCTTCTGGGGTGTCCGGCTCTGTCCGCCGGACCCGGGGATTTGGCGCCAGTTCGGGGGAGCGCGGAACCGCGGTGCCCTGCCGCACGGAGATCGTCGGAGGTAGAGAGTGACCGCTGTCCTGCAGGGTGTCCGGATCCTCGAGGTCGCCGAGCACACCTTCGTTCCCGCCGCCTCGGCCCTGTTGTCCGACTGGGGCGCCGAGGTCATCAAGATCGAGCACGTGGAGCGGGGGGACGCCATGCGGGGGCTGGCCTCGTCGGGCCTGGCCATCGTCCCGAGCGACGTCCACGCCCTGCTGGAGCACTCCAACCGGGGGAAGCAGAGCCTGGGCCTCGACCTGGCCTCGCCCGACGGACTCGAGATCCTCTACCAGCTGGCCGCCACCTCCGACGTCTTCCTGACCAACAAGCTCCCGAGTGTGCGGGAGAAGTTGAAGATCGGTGTGGACCAGATCCGCGCCCACAATCCCGACATCGTCTACGTGCGGGGCACCGGTCAGGGCGAGCGCGGCCCGGATGCCGACAAGGGCTCCTACGACGCCCTGGCCTTCTGGGCCCGGTCCGGCGTGGCCGTGGGGGCCAAGCGGCCCGAGTACGACCTGGTGCCGGTGCCGCCGGCGCCGGGCTTCGGGGACTCGATCGGGGCCATGACCATCGCCGGGGGGATCATGGGCGCCCTCTTCCACCGCGAACGGACCGGCGAGGCCACCGTCGTCGACGTGTCGCTGCTCGGGGTGGGGATGTGGGCCATGGGGCAGGCCGTGGCCCTCTCCCTGGTGCTGGGCATACCCTGGACCCCGCCGCCGGCGGACCGGATCGGGTCCAATCCGCTCTCCCGCAACTACGAGACGAAGGACGGACGGGTCCTGGCCTTCACCTGCCTCCAGCCGGCCAAGTACTGGCCGCCCCTGTGCGAGGCCGTCGGTCGCCCCGAGCTGGTCACCGACCCACAGTTCGCCGACTACCAGTCCCTCATGGCCAACAGCGACGCCGCCGTGGCCATCCTGGACGAGGTGTTCGCGTCGGCCACCCTGGCCGAGTGGCGCGAGCGGCTCGACCGGTTCATCGGCCAGTGGGCCGTGGTCCAGGACACCCTCGAGGCCGCGGCCGACCCCCAGACGGTGGCCAACGGCTACATCCAGGAGTGCGAGACTGCCACCGGGACGCCGTTCCGACTGGTGGCGGCGCCCGTCCAGTTCGACGAGGAACCTGCCGCACCGGCACGCGCCCCGGAGTTCAACGAGCACGGTGACCGTATCCTGGCCGACATCGGGTTCGACGAGGATGCCATCATCGACCTCAAGATCCGCGGCGTCGTCGCCTGATCACCATCCGAGACCTAGACAGGAGAACATGACATGACGCTCTTTGACGCATTCCGCTACGACGGGAAGCGGGTCCTCGTGGTCGGGGGGGCCACCGGCATGGGGGCGGCCGCCGCCGAGCTGGTGCTCGACGCCGGCGCCGACGTGGTGGTGATGGACTTCGCCGAGATCACCCTGGCCGGGGCCAAGGCCATCCACGTCAACCTGGCCGACCGGTCGTCGATCGACACCGCCATCGCCGAGTGCGGGGGACCGGTGGACGTCCTGTTGTCCTGCGCCGGGGTGGCCGACGGCACGCCGGGCATCGAACGGATCAATTTCATCGGCCACCGGTACATGATCGACCAGCTCATCGCCGGCGGCATGCTGGGCCGGGGGGCGGCCATCGGCTTCATCTCCTCGGCGGCCGGGCTCGGCTGGGAGGCCAACCTGGCCGAGATCCAGGAGTTCCTGGCCATCAGCGACTGGGACGACTCCGTGGCCTGGATCGAGGCCCACGGGAAGGCGGACTACTTCTCCACCAAGCAGATCATCTGCGCCTACGTGGCCGGCCAGGCCTTCCCCCTCCTCAAGCAGGGCATCCGGATCAACGCCATCTGCCCCGGCCCCACCGACACCCCGCTGGCCCAGGCCAACAAGGACATGTGGCTGGGGTTCGGGGCCGACTACCGGGGCGAGGTCGGCACCGAGCCGGCCACTCCGTTGGAGCAGGCCTACCCGCTGGTCTTCCTGTGCAGCGACGCCGCCTCCGCCGTCAACGGGATCATCATGATCACCGACTCGGGCTACATGAGCTCGGGCATCACCGGGTCCTTCCCGGCGGCCACGGCCATCGCCAACATGCTGCTCATGCGGTAGTGGTCCGACGGCGGGAGCCCCCGGGCGGGACCGGGCCCGGATCAGACGGGCGGTCGCGGGGTGACGGCGACGAAGGGCACGTAGGCGCTGGCCCCACAGCGCAGGACCGTGTCCACCACCCGGACCAGCTCGTCCACCTCGATGAGGCTGCCGCTCAGCAGGTTGCGGGCCTGCCAGATGGGATGGAACTCGGCGGCCAGGTCCCAGTCCCACCCGTTGGCGAACTCGGTGGCCGACGCCCCCTCACCGCCGGCACAGTCGCCCACCACCACCCGGGTGAAGCCCACCGCCGGGTGCTCGTTGCGCCACGCCTCCACCAGGGTCTCCAGTGCCGCCTTGGAGGTGGCGTAGGCCCCGAGGCCGGTCCAGGGCGGGGTGAAGGAGGCGCTGACCGAGGAGAGGTAGGCGGCCACCCCCCGGGACTCGGTGAGGTAGGGGACGGCGGCCGCGGTGACCACGGAGGCCCCGATCACATTGGTGTCGAACGTCTGCCGCCAGGTCTCGGCGCTGATATCGACCAGCCGGGCCAGGGGGCCGACACCGGGGGCGTAGACCAGGGCGTCGATCCCGCCCAGTTCCGCCGCCGCCTCCTCGACGGCCGTCCGGCACGATGACTCGTCGGTGACGTCACAGGGGATGGCCAGGGCTCCCGGGCCCGCCTCCCGGGCCGCGTCGATCAGGCGGTCCTTCCGACGGGCCAGCAGGGCCACGGTGGCGCCCCGCTGACCGAGTCCGGTGGCGATGGAGCGACCGAGGCCGCTCGAAGCACCGACGACGACAGTTCTCATGGGTGGGACGTCCTCTCTTGCCCTCGGGGGCGGTCAGGTCAGCCGGTGACGACGGGCAGCCGCTCCCAACCCCGGACCGTCGAGGTCCGGGCCTGGACGGCATGGTCCCAGTCCACCTCCCAGGAGGAGAACCGCTGCAGGACCTCGTCCAGGGCGATGCGGCCCTCCAACCTGGCCAGCGCCGATCCGAGGCAGAAGTGGATGCCGTAGCCGAAGGCCAGGTGGTGGTCGATGGTGCGGTGGATGTCGAACCGGTCGGCATCGGGGAAGTGGCGTTCGTCGCGGTTGCCCGAGGCGGTCAGCAACAGGATTGCGCTCCCGGCCGGGACGGCCTGCCCGTGGTGCTCGACGTCCCGGGTGACGTACCGGGCCTGGACGGGGGAGGGGGACTCGTAGCGCAGCAGCTCCTCGATGGCACCGGGCACGAGGCTGCGGTCCTCGGCCAGCTGCCGGAGCTGATCGGGGTGGTCGGCGAGCACTTTGCCCGTCCATCCGATGAGGCGCGTGGTGGTCTCGTTTCCCGCCGCGGCAATGAGGTTGACGTAATTCAGGACCTCCTCCCGGGTGAGCCGGCGCACTGTGCCCGTCTCGTCCTCGAATTCGGCGTTGAGCAGATCGGTCATCAGGTCGTCCGACGGGTGGGTGGCCCGCCACTCGATGTACTCGACGAAGGCGTTGTCGGCACTGATGCCCTCGCCGAAGGCGGTGTCGAGGTCGGGCATGGCCCCGTCGGTGAGGCGGAGGCCCTCGTCGATCTGATCGCGGAAGGCCTCCTGGTCGGCCTCGGGGATGCCCAACAGCATGCCGATGGTGCGCATGGGCATCTGGGCTCCGAGGTCGGCGATGAAGTCGAACCGCCCCTGCTCGACCAGCGGGTCGAGGCTGCGGGCGCAGAAGCCGCGGATCTTGGGCTCGAGGTCGTTGATGTTGCGCGGGGTGAACACGCGCGACAGCAGCCGGCGGTGGATGTGGTGGGTGGGGGGGTCCTCGAAGATGATCGATCCGGGGGGCAGCTCGATGTCGCTCTTGATGAGCTCGAGGACGGTGCCCTTGCCGGAGATGTAGGTCTCCCAGTCCCTCGAGCACTGATCGACGTCCTCGAACCGGCTCACGGCGAAGAAGTCGTAGCGCTCGTTGTAGTAGAGGGGCCGCTCGTCCCGGAGCCGTCTCCAGATCGGGTACGGGTCCGAGTCGATCTCGAAGTCGTACGGGTCGTAGTAGATGTCGGATTCCATCGTGGTCATCTCGGTCCCCATCCCTGGCCGTCGTGGGTGATCGAGGTGGAGCGGCGGTTCGGAACCGCCGCGCCCACCTCACTGCGCCTCGTCCGCGTGGCTGCGACTCAGCGGCAGGAACCAGCATGGCACAGAAAAAAGAAGAACGTTCTCACCAGTCCGGCGGATCCGACCCGGTCTGCCCCCGCCGCGTCGTCCCGGACGGCCTGGCGGACGACGGTCGGGTGTGGCCCCCGCCCCGGTCGGCCGGGACCCACCGAGGGCCGCGGCCGCCCCCAGGCGGGGACCGGGCCGTTCGGACACCCCAGCCGGGCCGACGTCGGTGCGGGTGGGCGTCCGAACCGAGCCCGTATCGGGGGCTGACCTGGTAGAACCGGTCCCGCTCCGGGCGTCACCGGGTCACCGCGGCCGGAAGGGGGCGGTGGCGCCGGTCCCGTAAAAACGGTACTCTCATAAGCACGTAGGGTCATTCTCATCTGGGCGAGACCAAGGAAGTGGAGCCATGTCGAAGCGAGCGCTGAGCATCCCCCTGTTCGATGCGGACAACCATCTGTACGAGACCCGTGAGGCGTTGACCAAGTACCTCCCCGACCGCTACCGGGGCGCCATCGACTACGTCGATGTGCACGGCCGGACCAAGATCGTGATCCGGGGTCGGATCAGCGAGTACATCCCGAACCCCACCTTCGACGTCGTGGCCCGACCCGGGGCGCAGGAGGACTACTTCCGGTTCGGCAACCCGGACGGCAAGAGCCGGCGGGAGATCTTCGGGGAGCCCATGAAGGCCATCCCGGCCTTCCGGGAGCCGGCGGCCCGGGTCCAGCTGATGGACGAGCAGGGCATCGACCGGGCCCTCATGTTCCCCACCCTGGCCAGTCTGGTCGAGGAGCGGATGCGTGACGACCCCGAGCTCACCCACGCCGCCATCCACGCCCTCAACCAGTGGCTGCACGAGACGTGGTCCTTCGACTACGAAGGGCGGATCTTCACCACGCCGGTCATCACGCTGCCCATCGTGGACCGGGCCATCGAGGAGCTCGACTGGGTGCTCGAGCGCGGGGCGCGGGTGGTGCTCATCCGTCCCGCACCGGTGTCCGGCTTCCGCGGGCCCCGCTCGTTCGGACTGGAGGAGTTCGACCCGTTCTGGCAGAAGGTGGTGGACAACGACGTCCTGGTGGCCATGCACTCCTCGGACAGCGGCTACGAGCGGTATGCCAACGACTGGATGGGCAGTGACAGCGAGATGCTCCCCTTCCAGCCCCAGGCGTTCCGCATGCTGTCCGCCTGGCGGCCGGTGGAGGACGCCGTGTCGGCGCTCGTCTGCCATGGAGCCCTGTCCCGGTTCCCCGCCCTCAAGGTGGCGGTGATCGAGAACGGCAGCAGCTGGGTGGAGCCGTTGCTCAAGAACATGGCCGACCTGTACAAGAAGATGCCCCAGGACTTCCCGGAGGATCCGGTGGCCGTCATCAAGCGCAACATCTACATCAGCCCGTTCTGGGAGGAGGATCTCGGTGCGTTGGCCGAGCTGATCGGCGTGGAGCACGTGTTGTTCGGGTCCGACTACCCGCATCCCGAAGGCCTGGCCGACCCGGTGAGCTATCTCGACGAGCTGGAGGGCCTCGACGAGGAGTCCGTCCGCAAGATCATGGGTGGGAATCTGGCGACGTTGATGAACGTCGTCGATGCCGTCGCTCGATGAACACCGTGGTCGGAGGCCCGGCACCGACCATCCCGGCGATCACCGCCGCCGCCGCCCACCGGTTCGGTGACCGACCGGCCATCGAGGACGGCGACACCTCGCTGACCTACGCCCAGCTCTTCGAGGCCGCCCGTTCGTTCGGCGCCGCCCTGGTCGAGTCGGGGATCGACCCGGGTGACCGCGTCGCCGTCTGGGCCCCCAACCGCGTCGAGTGGGTGGTGGCCTTCCTGGGCATCTCGCAGGCCGGCGCGGTGCTGGTCCCGGTCAACACCCGCTTCAAGGGCGGCGAGGCCGCCGATCTCCTGGCCCGGAGCCGGGCCCGGGCCCTGGTCACCGTCACCGACTTCCTCGGGACCGACTACGTCGCCATGCTCGGCGCCACCGGGACCGACCTTCCCGACCTGTCCACCGTCATCGTGGCCGCCGGTCCGGTGCCCACCGGCGCCCAGTCGTGGGCGGGGTTCCTGGACCGGGCCGGAGACACCACCCGGCGGACCGTGGATCGCCGGTGCTCCGAGCTGGGCCCGGGTGATCCGTCGGACATCCTGTTCACCTCGGGGACCACCGGGGTACCCAAAGGTGTGGTCATGACCCACGGACGGACCCTGTGCGTGGCCACCGACTGGGTGGCCATGACCGGCCTCGGTCCCGATGACCGCTACCTCATGGTCAATCCGTACTTCCACATGTTCGGACTGAAGGCGGGGATCCTGGCCTGCGTGGCCAGCGGGGCCACCATGCTGCCCGAGGCCGTGTTCGACGTGGACCGGATCCTGGAGCGCGTCGATCGGGACCAGGTCACCGTCCTGCCCGGACCACCGACCCTCTACCAGGCCATCCTGGACCATCCCCGACGCGCCGACCACCGGTTGGAGACGCTGCGGGTGGCGGTGACCGGGGCCGCCGACATACCCGTCGAGCTGGTGCGCCGCATCCACGAGGAGCTGCCGTTCTCGACCGTCGTCACCGGCTACGGGCTCACCGAGGCGGGCACCGCGGCGGCCACCTCGCCGGGGGACGACGTGGAGACCATCGCCACCACCGTCGGCCGGCCCCGGCCCGGCTTCGAGCTCCGCATCGTCGGCGCCGACGGCGATGCGGCGGCGGGCGAGGCCGGCGAGGTGGTGCTGCGGGGCGGCAGCGTGATGGCCGGCTACCTCGACGACCCCGAGGCCACCGCGCTCGCCCTTTCCCCGGAGGGGTGGCTGCGCACCGGTGACCTGGGTGTGATCGACGAGGCCGGCTGCCTGCGGATCGTGGGGCGGGTCAAGGACATGTTCATCGTGGGGGGGTTCAACGCCTATCCCGCCGAGATCGAGAACTTCCTGTGCCGCCATCCCGACATCCGGCAGGCCGCGGTGATCGGCATCCCCGACGAACGGCTGGGCGAGGTGGGCATGGCCTTCGTGGTCACCAGGACGGGGACCGGCTCCCCGGCCGAGATCATCGAATGGTCGCGCCACCAGATGGCCAACTACAAGGTCCCGAGGGTGGTGGCCATCGTCGACGAGCTCCCGGTCAACGCCACCGGCAAGGTGATGAAGGACGTCCTGCGCCAGCGGGCCGGCGCCCACCGGGCCGAGGCGGCCGGGTGAGCGCCGACGGCCGCGCCGGGACTCACCGCCCTGGCCGGTCTCCGGGTGGTCGAGCTGGGCGTGTGGGTGGCGGCACCCTCGGCGGCGGCGCTGCTGGCCGACTGGGGCGCCGACGTGATCAAGGTCGAGTCGCCGGCCGGCGACCCCATGCGCCAGGTGTTCGGGTCCCTCGGCATCGAGAGCGACATGCCGAACCCGGCCTTCGCCCTCGACAACCGGGGCAAGCGCAGCGTCTCGCTCGACCTGCGCCAGCCGGAGGGCCGCCAGCACCTCGACGACCTGCTGGACACGGCCGACGTCTTCATCAGCAACCTCCGGCCCGACTCGCTCGACGGCCTCGGTCTCGAGCCGGCGGCCACCGTGGCCCGCCACCCCCGCCTGGTGTACTGCAGCATCAGCGGCTACGGCCTCCGGGGCGACGAGCGGGACCGCCCCACCTACGACATCGGGGCCTTCTGGGCCCGGTCCGGGCTGTCGGTGCAGATGGCCGACGCCGAGGGCAATCCGCTCAACGCCCGGGGCGGCATCGGCGACCACATCACCGGTCTGGCCGCACTGGCCGGCCTCCTGGCCGCCGTGCTGGAACAGCGGGCGACCGGACGCGGACGGGTCGTCGAGGTCTCGCTCCTGCGGACCGGCACCTACGTGCTGGGATGGGACCTGGGTCTGCAGATGACCCTCGGCAAGGTCGCCCGGGCCGAGTCCCGGGACCAGAACCAGGCGCCGCTCATGAACCCGTACCGGGCCGGCGACGGCCGGTGGTTCTTCTTCACCGGCCTGGAGGCGGCCCGCCACATCCCCGCGGTGTGTCGTGCCCTGGGCCACCCCGAGCTGCTCGACGACCCGCGCTTCGCCGACGCCTCCGCCATTCGTCGCAACCGGGCCGAGGTCATCGCCATCCTGGACCAGATCGTCGCCCAGCACCCCCTGGACGTCTGGGCGGCGCGGTTCGACGAGGAAGGGGTGTGGTGGGCCCCGGCCCAGACCCCGGCCGAGGTGGTCGAGGACGCCCAGCTGCTCGCCAACGACGGGATCGCCGAGATCGACGGGGGCGGCGGGGTCGGCACCCAGCGCTCGGTGAACGGGCCGGTCAGCTTCTCCGATGTTCCCGGCCGCCGGTATGCCCCGGTCCCGAGGCTCGGTCAGCACACCGCCGAGGTGCTCGGCGAGCTGGCCCACCCCGGGGGTCCTCCGGCCAGCGGCCCCTAGTGCCGGGCCCGGGCCAGCAGGCCCCGAGCGATCACCAGCCGCTGGATCTCATTGGTCCCCTCGCCGATGACCATGAGCGGGGCATCCCGGTAGTACCGCTCGATCGGGAGGTCCGTGGTGTAGCCGACGCCGCCGTGGATGCGCATGGCCTCGGTGGCCAGCTCCAGTGCGGTCTCGCTGGCGAACAGCTTGGCCATGCCGGCTTCCACGTCACAGCGCAGGCCGGCCATCTTGCGCTCGGCCGCGTTCCGGGTCAGGAGACGGGCCGCTTCCAGCCGGGTCGCCATGTCGGCCAGCTTGAGCTGGATGGCCTGGTGCTCGGCGATCGGCTTGCCGAAGGTGGTCCGTTGCTGGGCGTAGGTCAGGGAGGCGTCGAAGGCGGCCCGGGCCACGCCGACCGCACGCGAGGCGATGTTGATGCGCCCCACCTCGAGCACCCCCAGGATCTGGGCCAGGCCCCGACCCGGTTCGCCGATCAGATTGCCGGCCGGCACGCGGTGGTCGGTGTAGGCCATCTCGACGGTCTCGACGCCGCGGTACCCGAGCTTGCCCACGTGCCTGCTGACCGAGATCCCCTCGAAACGGGGGCCCGGCTCCTTCTCGACGATGAAGGCGGAGATGCCCTCCTCGGTGCGGGCGGCCAGGGCCACCAGTCCGGCCCGCTCACCGTTGGTGACCCAGGCCTTGGTCCCGTTGACCACGTACTCGTCGCCGTCACGCTCGGCCCGGCAGGCGATGTTGCGGGTGTCGCTGCCGGCGTCCGGCTCCGAGAGGGACAGCGCACCTCGCCGCTCGCCGGTGGCCATGACCGGCAACCACCGCAGTTTCTGCTCCTGGCTGCCGTGAACCATGAGCAGTGTCGCCGCCATGGTGTGGGTGTTGACGGCACCGGTCAGGCTCATCCAACCGTAGGCCAGCTCTTCGATCACACCGATGTAGGTCAGGAGGTCGAGCCCGAGCCCACCGTAGGGCTCGGGGATGGTGACGCCGAACAGTCCGAGTGTCCGCATCTGCTCGATGATCTCCGCCGGGAAGCGGTCATCGTGCTCCAGCTCGGACGCCACCGGCGTGACCTCACGGGCGACGAACCGACGGACCGTCTCGATGATCTCCTGTCGAACGTCGTCGCTGGTGATGGGGTTCGCGTCCTGAGTCTGCATAATTGAGAAGTGTACCTCTGATAAATATTGACGGTCGATCTCAAATTGGAGAAGAATGTTTCCAATGGAAACGGTGCTGATGCATGAAGCCCTCGAGCGGGCCGCGCACCGATTCGGAGATCGAGACGCCATCCGGTGCGACGGCGAGCACTGGTCGTTCCACCAACTCGAGGGCCTGAGCAACGCGCTGGCCCGCCACCTGGCGGCGCGGGGGGTCAAGCCCGGTGACCGCGTGGCCCTCATGATGGCCAACCGCGTGGAGTTCATCGTGGCCGTCTTCGCCACGAGCAAGCTGGGTGCGGCAGCGGTGCTCCTGAGCCCGGCCTGGAAGGCGGTCGAGGTGGGGCACGCCCTGGAGCTGACCGGGCCGGTACATGCGGTGGCCGACGGTGATGCCACGGCCCTGCTGGTCGACTGCCTCGGCCCCGGGGCGGTGACCGATCTGGACGACCCGTCGACCGACCCGTTCGCCCACAGTCGGGCCCGGACGGCGGCCGGTGGCGGGCAGGGGTCCGACGAGGTGGTCCTGGTCTTCAGCTCGGGCACCACCGGACTGCCCAAGGCGGTCCGCCACACGCATGCCTCGATGGGCCTGGCCACCGCGCACTGGTGCACCGTCCTCGGTCTCAGCCCGGACGACCGGTTCCAGGTGGCGACCCCTCCGTCGCACATCCTCGGGCTGCTGAACCTGCTCGCCGCGGTGTCGTCGGGCGCGACGGTGCGCCTGCACCGGCGTTTCGACCTCGACGAGGTCCTGGCTCGGATCGCCAGTGAGCGGATGACCCTGGAGATGGCGGTGGCACCGATCGCCTTGGCCCTGGCCAACCACCCCCACCTGGAGGATCACGACCTCTCCTCGCTCCGCTACATCATGTGGGGGGCCACGCCGGTGACCGAGAGCGTGGCCGAGACCGTGACCCAGCGCACCGGCGTGCGCTGGCTCCCGGCCTACGGGGCCAGCGAGCTGCCGGTGATCGCCGCCAACCCGGTCGATCGCCCCGAGGCGTGGCGATTGGACTCCGCCGGACTGCCGCCGGACGGCGTCGAGCTCCGGATCGCCGACCTGGACAGCGGGCAGATCCTGCCGCCGGGGGGGATCGGCGAGATCCAGGTCCTGAGCCGATCGGTGATGACCGGCTATCTCCCGGAGGCCGCCACCGACGACGCCTTCGTGGATGGCTGGTACCGGACCGGCGACGTCGGGTGGCTCGAGCCGGAGGGCTGGGTCCACCTCACCGACCGGTCGAAGGAGATGATCAAGGTGAACGGCTTCCAGGTGGCCCCGGCCGAGCTGGAGGCCGTGCTGCTCCGGCACCCGGCGGTGCTCGACTGCGCGGTGTTCGGCGTGGCCGACGAGCGGGCCGGGGAGGTGCCGGCGGCTGCCGTGGCCCTCGACCCGGCCCGACCGGTGGCCGATGGCGAGCTCCAGGAGCTGGTCGCCGACTCGCTGGCCACCTACAAACGCCTGCACTACCTGGTCGTGGTGGACGAGATCCCCCGTCTCCCGTCAGGGAAGGTACTGCGACGCAGGCTGCGGGACGAGTGGTCGGCCCCGCGGCTGGCGGCGCAGACGGAGGGCTGATGGACGTCCGCCTCTCGCCCGAACAGCAGGCCCTGCGGGACGCCGCCGCCCGGCTGGTCGATCGGCTCGGCCCGCACGCCGTCGGTGAGCTCGGCGACCCGGAGCGGGCGGCGACGCTGGATGCTGCCGTGTCCGGTGCCGGATGGCGGGAGCTCCGGACGGCCGTCGACGGAGCGGCACCGCTGGCGTCCGGGGTGGAGACGGGGATCGTGGCCGAGGAGCTCGGCCGGGGTCTGGCCGACGTGTCGTTCGTCGGGCCGACCATGGCCTGCGAGCTCCGCAGACTGGCCGGCGCGCCGTCCAGTGCGGAGGTCGAGACCGTCGTCCTCACCCCCGATCTCCTGTCGGTGGCCACCGCCGTCGACGGTGAGGTCCCACCAGGCGTGGCCATCGATGTGCAGGGGTCGATGCGGGCCCTCCTGCTGGTCCCCGGGCCCGACGGTCACCGGCTGGCCCAGGTGGCCCTGCCCTCGGGCGGGACCGGTGCGGATCTGACCCGCCCGTCGACCAGGGTGGACCCGGCGACCACGGTGACGCCGGTGACCGGCGGGGACGGGGCGCTCACCATGGAGCACCTGACGCGGTGGACGGCCCTCGGCCTCTCGCTGGCCTGTGCCGACCTGGTCGGAGTCATGGGCGGCGCCGTCAAACTGGCGAGCACCTACGCCACCCAGCGCCACCAGTACGGCGCGGCCATCGGCTCCTTCCAGGCCGTCCAGCATCTGTTGGCCGACGCCTTCGTACTGGCCGAGGGGGCCCGCAGCGCCACCCTGCACGCGGCCTGGGCCGTGGACGCGCTGGCGGCCGATGACGCGCTGGCCGCGGGGGCCGTGGCCAAGGCGTACTGCACCCGGGCCGCCCGCACCGTCTGCGAGACGGCCATCCAGGTGCACGGCGGGATCGGCAACACCTGGGAGTGCCTGGCCCACCTCTACCTCCGGCGGACCCTGGTGTCGGGCGACCTCTTCGGCGATGTCGGAGTCAGCCTGGCCCGGGTGCTCCAGCACCAGGGGATCGGGGGTCGTCGTGGACTTTCGTGACTCGGCCGAGGAGTCGGCCTTCAGGCTCCGGCTGCGGGAGTGGCTGCCGGCCAACAATCCGGGCCTGCCCACGTCGTCGACCGACGACGACTACTGGGCGGGCATGGCGGCGTGGCACCGGTCGCTGTACGACGCCGGCTTCTTCGGCATGTCGTGGCCCAAGGCCGTCGGCGGCCAGGAGCTGCCCACCGTCTACGAGGTGATCGTCGACGAGGAGCTGGCCGCCGCCGGTGCGCCGCCCCGGCCGAGCCTCGGCTACCTGGTCCAGGGCCTCCTCGAGCACGGCAGCGACGAGATCAAACAACGATTCCTCCCGGGCATTGTCAACGGTCGCGACCGCTGGTGTCAGGGATTCAGCGAGCCCGACGCCGGATCCGACCTCGCCTCGTTGCGCACCCGGGCCGACCGGGAGGGTGACGACTATGTCATCGTCGGTCACAAGGTCTGGACGAGCTACTCGGACGAGGCCGAATGGTGCCTGTTGTTGGCCCGGACCGACCACGACGTGGCCAAGCACCGCGGCATCTCGGCCTTCGCGGTGCCCATGGGCCAGCCCGGGATCGAGCAGCGACCCCTCCGGATGATCAACGGCGTCACCAAGGAGTTCGGCGAGGTGCTGTTCGACGGCGCCCGGGTCCCCGCCGGCAACATGATCGGAACACCGGGTGAGGGCTGGCCCCTGGCCATGACCGTGGTGAGCCACGAGCGCGAGCCGGGCGAACTCGGGTACGTGGCCCGGTACACCAAGGAGGTCAACGACCTCACCCGCCGGGTGCGGAGCCATCCCGAGGACTTCGGACCGGAGCAGGTTCGGGAGCTCGGGTGGGCCATGGTGGAGGTCGAGATGCTGCGCCTGCACGTGCGGAGGCGCCTCTCCGACCGGCTCGACGGGATCTCGCACGGCCCCCAGGGCTCAGTGGACAAGCTGCTCATGACCTGGACGGAGCAGGCCGTCGGGCACGCCGCCCTGGCCATCGGCGGCATCGCCCACGGAGGTGGGGACGACACGCCGTTGAACACCTACCTGTACAGCCGGGCCCAGAGCGTCATGGGGGGGACGTCGCAGGTCCAGCGGAATCTGGTGGCCCGCCGCATCCTGGGGCTGCCCGGCTCGTAGGCCCCGTGGCCGGCTCGCCGCCGTGGCCGTCGGACCGCCGGTGGCCGGACGGAAATACCATTCTGTCGTTCGAAGATCAATGCTATCGTCCGGCCGTTGGCCGGCAACCCGGGAGGAAGCCCATGGCGCGTGTCTCTGAACTGGACGAGGTGGTCCCGGCGGGACGGGACGGGGGGCGAGGCGGGCCACCCGAGGCTCATCGGGCGGTCGGAGCTCCGGTCCGATGACCCTCTACGACGTCCCTGACGAGCTCGACGTCGTGGCCCAAGGACCGATTCGGGTGGTCACGCTCAACCGGCCCGAGCACCTCAATGCCACGAACCATGCGCTCCACCGCGGCCTGGCCGGGCTGTTCCCGCAGATCGACGCCGATGACGAGGCGCGGGCCGTCGTGCTGACCGGGAACGGGAAGGCCTTCTCCGCCGGGGGCGACTTCGGCTACATCGACGAACTGGCCCGTGACTCGGATCTCCGCAAGGAGACCCTCGTCCACGGTCGGCAGATCGTGACCGGCATGGTCGGCTGCCGGGTGCCGATCGTGGCTGCCGTGAACGGTCCGGCCGTCGGGCTCGGCTGCAGTCTGGTCGCCCTGTCCGACATCGTCTTCATGGCCGAGAGCACCCACCTGGCCGACCCGCACGTGCTGATGGGACTGGTGGCCGCCGACGGCGGCCCGGTGACGTGGCCCCTCATGATCAGCCTGCAGCTGGCCAAGGAGTACGCGCTGACCGGCGACCGCATCCCGGCCCGGCGAGCCGCCGAGATCGGCCTCGTCAACCACGTCTGCCCCGACGCCGAGGTGATGGAGCGGGCGATGGCCTGTGCCCAGCGGATCGCCACGCTGCCCCAACGGGCCGTGGAGGACACCAAGCGCATCCTCAATCTGCACCTCGAGCGGGCGGTCGTCGCCACCCTGGACTTCGCCTTGAGCGCGGAAGACCGGTCGTTCACCTCGCCCGAGCTGCGCGCCAACCTGGACCGGGTCCTGGCCAAGGGGTCCGAGTAGCGACCACGACGGGCCCGGCCGGCCGGCGACGGGGTGCCTCCCCAGGCGCCCAGGCGTCCCCCGCCAGCTGGGGAGAACCCCGTTCTCCCCAGCTGCACCGTGGGTCACCCTGGCGGGAGACTCTCCGTGTACCCAGTTATC
The DNA here is from genome assembly GCA_963812525.1 of uncultured Acidimicrobiaceae bacterium. GTDB lineage: Bacteria > Actinomycetota > Acidimicrobiia > Acidimicrobiales > RAAP-2 > Bog-756. The sequence continues at coordinate 502,416 of CAWEVL010000010.1, read as the reverse complement.
GGGTACGATTTCCCTGGTGACGGAGCACGAGATCGCAGCCGATCCGCTGGAGCCCGACAGCCTCAGCTGGCGGGAGCAGGCGGTGGCGCGCTCGCTGGACTCCGCCCGGGTCCGGGCCGAGACCCGGGTGCAGCGCTTCCTCGATGCGGCCATCGAGCTGTTCAACTCGGGCTCCGGGAAGGATTTCACCGTCCAGGAGGTGGTGGATCGTTCGGGCCAGTCGTTGCGCAGCTTCTACCAGTACTTCGGTGGGAAGCACGAGCTGCTCCTGGCCCTGTTCGAGGAGTCGGTCCGCTCCACCACCGAGTACCTGCGGGAGAAGATCGCCGACGAGGACGATCCCCTCGAGCGGCTCCACTGCTTCGTCGTGGAGTACTACCGGCTGTGCCGGCCGACCGAAGAGGGTGAGGCCACCGTCAACGGGCGGGCCCCGTTCATGGCCGAGTTCGCCCAGCAGCTGCTCACCGAGCATCCCAAGGAGGCGGCCCGCGTGTTCGCGCCGCTGGTCACCGTGTTCGAGGAGGTCCTGGAAGGGGCGGAGTCCGCCGGAGTCGTCCGGACGGGCCCGAGCCACGGCCCGATCGTCGGGGTCGTGCTGGAGGCCATCATGTTCAACTCGTTCTCCTCGACGATCGGTGGCCTGTCGGTCCGGACCCAAGGCGAGGGCTCGGCCGAGGACCTCTGGGACCTGATCTTCTACGGCATCGGAGCCGGTCCGACTCCCTGACGGCCGGTCCCCGGGAACGGAGCGAACGTGAAGGCCGTGCGCAGCACCGAGGGGGGCGTGGCCGTCGTCGACGTCGACGAGCCACCGGGCACCGGCGAGGTGCTGGAGATGCGGGCGACCAGCGTCTGCGGTTCGGATCTGAGCTACATCCGCTTCGGCAGCCGGGCCATCCTCGGTCACGAGCTCGCCGGGGTCCGCCAGGACGGCACCGCCGTGGTCGTCGAGGCCATCTACGGCTGCCTGGAGTGCGAGCAGTGCGCCCGGGGCGCCTACAACCTGTGCCCCACCCACGGCCAGCGGGCCCTCGGCATCAGCGCCGACGGAGGGATGGCCGAACGGTTCCGGGCACCGGCCGCCCGGACGGTACCGGTACCCTCCGGCCTGGACGTGCGTGACGCCTCGATCGTGGAGCCGGCCTCGGTGTCCTGGCACGCCCTCCGCCTGGCCGACACCGGACCCGGTCGCCGGGTGGCCGTGGTCGGCGCCGGGGCCCTCGGACTGCTGGCCGTGGCCGGGGCCCGACGGCTGGGTGGGGAGGAGGTCGCGCTCGAGGCGCGACACCCCCACCAGCAGGAGGCCGGTGAGCGCCTGGGGGCCCGGATCGGTCCCGACGGCCTCTACGACGTGGTGGTCGAGGCGGCGGGGACCCAGGCCAGCTTGGCCCGGTGCGGCGAGCTGGTGGCGCCCGGAGGGACCATCGTGGTCCTCGGCGTGCACTTCGGCCCGGTGCAGCTCGACTGGATGCCGCTGTTCCATCGCGAGGCCCGGCTCATCCCCTCCCTCGGGTACTGCGCCTACGAGGGGGGTCGGGAGATGGAGGATGCGGCGGCCATGCTGGCCGACGATCCCGAGATCGCCCGGACCTTGATCACGCACCGCTTCCCCATCGACGACGCCGCGGAGGCGTTCCGGGTGGCCTCGGACAAGTCGAGCGGGGCCATCCGGGTGGTGATCGAGCCGTCGTGAGAGCCGCCGACCAGTTCCACGTCGGCGTCGTGGTCGACGAACTCGAAGCGACGTAGGCCGAGCTCACCGAGTGGTTCGGCTACGAGTGGTGTGCGCCGATCGCCGGGTCCACGCCGGTCTCGCTGGCCTCGGGCGACGTGGTCGTCGACCTCCAGTTCGCCTTTTCGATGACCACCCCCCACCTGCAGACCTCGCTGGTGCAGTACTGGCCGCCGGGAGCACCTGACCGGTCCTGCCCAGGCCCACCACTGGACCGGCGCCCCACCGGGTCCAGGGGATCGTCGGCAACCCGGCCCTAGTTGAACGCCGGGAGCACCTCGTGCTCGAAGAGGCGGAGGCTCGACCAGGCCAGTTCGACCGGCATGCCTCCGCACATCGGGTGGAAGAAGGCGAAGGGGAAGGGCGCGGCTCTCATCTCCTCCACGAACTGTTCCGGCGTGACCACCCGGTACTGGCCGGTAGTGCGGAGCACATCGACGTCGGCGACGCGGTGGAAGGGGCTGGCCACGTCGTCTTGGGCCTGCCACACGCCGTAGGCATTGGTCTCGTGGAGGAAGAACGGTGCCATCCGCTCCCATCCCTCCTCGGGGTCGGTGGCCAACGCCACCACCACGTTGGGGCCGATCGGGCAGGGGCCGGGATCCGGCCGGCCCAGCTTCTGGACCTCGTCCCGGTAGAACGTCCACACCTCCGGCGTGGTCGGGATGAACCCGTCGGCGATGCGGGCGGCCCGCTCGGCCGCAGGCTTGCTGCTCCCCCCGAGCGAGATGGACGGGCCACCGGGCCGGAACGGTGCCGGCGTGAGGTGCACCGTGCGGCCGCGGTACTCGAACGGCTGGCCGGAGAAGGCCGCTCTCAGCACGGCCACCGTCTCGGTCACCCGCTTGCCCCGTTCGTTCATGGGCACGTCGAACAGGGCGAACTCCTCGTGCACGTAGCCACCGGCCACGATGAGGTCCACGCGCCCCCGGCTCAGGAGGTCGAGCACGATCAGGTCCTCGGCTACCCGCAGCGGATCGTGGAACGGGGCGATCAGCGCGGCGATGTTGAACCGGACGTGTTCCGTGCGAACGACCATGGCGGCGAGCATGGGGATCGGGCTCGGAAGATAGCCGTCGTCCGACCCGTGGTGCTCGGAGACGGCAATGCTCACGCAGCCCAGTCCGTCGGCCCACTCGGCCATGTCGAGGGCGGCCGCGTAGCGATCCGCCATGGCCGTGTCAGCGACCGCCGGGTTGCGAAAGTCGAAGCGAAGTCCGAAGAGCATGGCGTGAGCCTAGACCTGCCGGTCACCAGCCCCCGGGTCCCGTCCCCTCCCGTTGGGACCACGACGCGGGCCGCCACCGGGCGGTTGTCGATCACGGACCGCCTTCATCGCAGCATCTCCATGACGGTGGGATGGGTGACCGACGTGATCAGAGAGACCCGGTCGACGATGCCCGCATACCGCTCGGCGAGGACCCGTCCGACCTCCCCGGGTGGCGCCACGATGGCGAAGGTGGTGAGCACCTCGTCGTCGATCAGCGCACCCATCTCCGTCCAGCGGTCCTCTTTGGAGAGTCGCGTGAGCTCGCCACCCAGATCGCCCCAGCCGTGGAGCTCGAGTACCGGCTGGTAGGCCGGTGTCGATCCGTAGAAGGCGAGGTGCGAGCGTATGACCCCGGTCCCGGCTTCGATCTCGGTTTCGGTCCCGGTGGCCACGAAGACCGCCGCCTTGACCACGAACCCGTCCATCGACTTGCCGGCCCGGCGACGCCCCTCGGCGAGGGCCGGGAGGCTGTGCTCCCGAATCCATCGCTCCGAGGTGAAGCCGTGGCAGAGGAATCCGTCACCAACCTCGCCGGCCACCCGGGTCATGATGTCGCCCACCCCGGCCACATACACCGGCGGCGCTCCGTAGTCGTGGGCCACCGGTACGAAGGCCGGTGGCATCAGGGTGTGCCGGTAGAACTCCCCCTCGAACTCGAGCGGGCCGCCCTCCGACCAGCACTGCCAGGCGGCCCGCATGGCCAGCACGAACTCCTTCATCTGGGCGGCGGGGCGACCCCACGGCATCGAGAAGCGGCGGGTGATGTGGGCCTTCACCTGCGACCCGAGTCCCAGCACCAGGCGACCCCGGGAGAATCGCTGGAGGTCGTGGGCGGTGTAGGCGAGCGAGACCGGTGACCTCGAGAACGCGGTGGCAATGGCCGTTCCGATGTCGATCCGCTCGGTGGAGGCCGCGGCCGACGCCAACGGGAGAAACGGGTCGTTGCCCAGCTCGCCCGTGAAGGCCCCGTCGTAGCCGGCGGCTTCGGCGGCCGAAGCCGCCTCGCCGGCGGACTCCAGACCACCCAGGGTGGTGTCGATCAGCATCAGGAGGTCTGGGAGCGGCCGCGTGCCGTCACGTCGGCGCGTCGGCTCCCGGCCTGGCTCACGCCCAGTTGCCACGTCTCGGCCATGTACCCCTCGATGAGGTGGGCGTCGTCCATGGTGGCGGCATTGACCATCTGCCGGTAGTGCTGGAGCAGGCGGCGGGTACTCCGTTGGTCGTTGCTGACGATGTCGGCCGCCAACCGCCGAGTGAAGGGCAGCAGCTCGTCGTGGGGTACGACATGGTTGACCAGGCCGTACCGGAGGGCTTCGTCGGCGGTGAGGAAGTTCCCGGTCAGGGACAGCTCGACGGCCCGACGCACCCCCATGGACTGGGCCATGAGGACGGTGATCCCACCGCCGGGCATGATCCCCAGCCGCGCATGCGTGTCGGCGAATCTTCCCCGATCCGAGGCCACGAGGAAGGTGCACTGGAGCGCCATCTCCATGCCGCCGGTCACGGCGACGCCGTTGACGGCGCCGATCACCGGTTTGTCGATGACCGGGAGGAACCGGAACAACCCGTTGGTGTCGCGCCCGGGCCCCTGTCCCGTGACGCGGGGCTCCACCCTCGACTGGGTCTCGCCGGCCACCTCCTTGAGGTCGACCCCCGCGCAGAAGGCCGGGTCCGTGCCCGTCAGGATCACCGCATCGACGTCCGGGTCTCCGCCGGCCGCCGCCACCGCGTCCCAGACTGCGTACATCAGCTCCCGATTGAGCGCATTCCGCGCTTCGGGTCGGTGCAGCGTCACGGTGGCAATCCGGGCCTCGACCTCCAGGAGCACCGGCGGGTCAGGCGCCACGGCGCAGCTCCGCCAACGGCCCTCGACACGCCCCGGACCGGCGCCGCCTCACCCGGGCCGAGCCGATCGGCCGGGTGGGACGGTCGTTCCTCCCGCCCTGGCGTTCGTCCGGCGTCGACCCATCGAGCGCCACTCTACGGCTCTGGTCACCCCCCTGCCCGGAACCGGGCGGTTGCGGCGAGCACAGGATCGGCGATCCGGGCGGCAGGACCGCTCTGCTGGCCTCCTGAGCGAGCCCCACGAGTGGATCCATGCCGGGCGCCGACCCCATGACCGGGCCGGGGAGCTCGGCAGCACGCCGCACTCGAGGCCGCGGTGCGGGTCCGGTGCGGCCCACCGAAGCGGGTCACCGCCAGTACCGGTCGGTGGTCTCGTAGGCCGCTCGGGCGAACTCCGGGACCGACCCACCCGGCAGCGCCTGGTTGAGGACTTCGACGCTGACCAGGCCCTGCCATCCCCGTTCGAGCAGCGTCGTCACGAACCGGTCCAGGTCGAAGGTGCCACGGCCGGGCAGGAGGCGCCGGTTCATGGTCTCCTGGAGTGGGTCGTCAGACACGGCCTCCGGAGCGTCGTCGAATTGCACGTAGGCGATGAGCTCGAGGGGCACCCCTTCGAGATCCCCCCACGTGCTGTCGCCCCGGAAGAAGTGCCAGGTGTCGATCAGTATCCCGGCGCGGTCGGCTCCGACCATCCCGACCACCCCGAGCGCGGCGGGAATCGTGGGGACCGTCCCGAGCGGGCTGAACTCCACGGCCATCTTGGCGCCGACCTCGGCGAACATTGCCGCGCACCGCGCTATGGTCCGGCTGGAGCCGCCGGTGAGGGGCGCGCCGAAGGTCGTCAACACCCACTCGGCGCGGACCGCGTCGGCTGCCTCCGCCAACGCCTCGGCGCGGCGGAGAGTGGCTTGCTCGTTTCGACTCAGGACGAGGGCGAGGAGCTCGTGGCACCGGAGCCCCTTGGCGGCGAGCGTGGCGGCCGTCGCGTCGTCTGCCTTCGCCAGGGGCAGGCCCACAGCACCGAATCCGGCGTCGCCGGCGATGGTCGCCAGCGCCGGGCCGTCGAGACCCCAGCGCGAATCCGGGGTCAGCGCGAGCTCGATGGTCACGGCGGCCCAGGGTCTGTGAGCCGCCCGATCGCCGGACCAGGCGGTGATGGCCGATCCAACGCCGGGCCGCCCGAAGGCGGAACCCCGCGGGAACCCGGGACGCCCGCCAACCTGTCGGACGCCTCGTCGAACACTGCCCGAACGTACTGCTCATCCATGGCGTGAATTACGTGCACTCAGTCCAACGGGGAATCAAGGGGGCCGACTACGTACGTTCGGCGACGGCTCTGACCCGTTCGAGGGTTCGGAGCATGTCACGCTGATTGCGACGCTCACGCAGAAACCCGCCGAGTGGGCGCCAAATCTTGAACAGGAGGCCGTCGCCGAGGTCGAATGACTCGGTGACATCGCTGCCACCGTGGTCGGCGGCACGAAACTCGTAGCGCCAGGTGTTCACCGTTCGGTCGCCAAACACGACGGCGAATTCGAAAACCTGACCAGGCACGCACTCGGTGATCTTGCACGTGGTCCAGTACACGGGCCAGCGCTCATTCCGCCGCACATGGCCCCGATACGTCGCACCCACGGCCGGACCGGTAGCGCCGTCGCTCCATTTGGCCTCGATCACTTCAGGGCTGTACTCACCCATCCTGGTTATGTCGCTAATGAGCCCCCATACCTTGTCCGGCGGTGCATCGATGTGGAGAGTAACTGCTGCGTGCATAGCAGGAGACCTTAGAGCGCGGTACTTCTGACCGCCGGAGTCGCTAACCAAGGACCAGGGCTGGAAGGCCCACCCAGCGTCTCAAGTAGCGACGCAGGTCGTCTTCGTGGCGCGGATGCTGGCCGGCGTCGAGTACCAGGGATTGAACGTAGTCGAACAGTACCGGTAGACCGTCTGGCGGGTCATCCTGATGCTCGGGCTCCACCAGTCGATGGCTCAGTGTTGATCTGGATCAATACTGATGAGGACCTTGCCGCAATCCTTTGATCGCTCCAGCATGCCGAGAGCATCACCGAACTGCTCGAGCGGGAACCGGTGGGTGATGAGTGCCGACACATCGGTACGGACGAGGAGGTCAAGGGCGTCGGCGAACCGGGCTGGGTACTCCATCGACCCCCGGATGGTGAACTGCTTCATCAGGAGCATCGTGTAACTCGTCGGAATCGGGTCGTAGTGGAGGGCGACCACCGCCAGACGGCCGCCCACCCGGGCGTGGTCGAGGACATCAGTGATGACACTGGAGGATCCCGATGCTTCGATAAAGGCAGCCGTCGCAGGTGTCGGCCCGAACATGAAGGGTGCGGTCCCGTGGAGACGCCCCAACTCCTCCCAAACATCCGTGGCCGTCGGGTTCAGCGCCGCCTGCGCCCCGAGCCCCAAGGCCAGATCGAGGCGTGTGGGACTGAGGTCGACGGCGACCACCGTGTGGTGGCCCCGGTCGACCAGGGTGGCGATGGTGGCCAATCCGATAGGACCGCACCCGAACACAGCCACACCGTCGCCGGGCCGAACCTCGGCCTGGTCGGCGGCGTGCATCCCCACCGCCAGCGGCTCGGCAAACGCGGCTACATCGAGCGGTAGCTCATCGGGAACTTGATGGAGGCGGCCCTGGTCAGCCTCGGTCACCAGTAGGAGTGGCGTAAGCCCACCTTCGGGGGCACCGTTGCCGATTCGACCGAGTGCGTCGCTCCCCGGTTGGACCACCACCCGATGGCCGGGCTGAACGCTGGTCACATCGGATCCGACCCAGTCGACCACGCCCGTCATCTCGTGGCCGAGGCACATGGGAGTCCCGGTGGGACCGGCGACTCCGCCCATCTTGATATAGGACAGGTCGCTGCCGCAGATGCCGCAGGCGGCGACCCGAACCACAACATCTCGGGATTCCGGACGCGGCTCGGCAACTTCATCGACCCGCACATCACCCGGACCATGCACCCGTACTTGCAGCATCGCTACGCTCAGCCCGTGCCTGGCTGGAAGAGGAACCCCATGACCTCGCGCATAGAGCGGTCGACGATCTCCACCCGGACGCCGAGGTCGTTGCGGTGGTAGGCGAACGAGACGGGTGCCTCATCACCGGCGCGACCACAGAGCTGCAACGGGCATCCGGAGGTCGTCAGACCGGCACCGTCAGCGCCCAGGTCGTCGCTCCAGAACCCGATGTGATGGAGATTCGAGTACCGGTTGCAGACCCACACCGAGCCCGGCATCTCCTGGATCAGCTCGATGTGGGGCGCGTCGACTGAGTAGCAGATGGTGGTGGGGAGGGTGAGATCGAGCCCCGAGCTGTCGCGGTATTCGACCTCGTCGAGGTGGAAGACCGGCCCCCAGGTGATTCCGAGCTGCTGACTCAGCTCTACCTGGGCCGCAGCCAGATCGGCCACGACGATGCCCACGTGGTAGTGCGGCGACAACGACCGAGCGCTCATGGGAGCAGGTAGCCGCCGTCGGCCACGAGTACGTGGCCCGTGATGTAGGTGGCTGCGGAGCTGGACAGGAACTGCACCGCTCCGGCGATCTCGTCCGGGGTACCCAGCCGGCCCATGGGCGTGTGTGCCAGTTCGCTCTCGAGCAGCTGGGAGAACTGGACCAAGGGTGCCGTCATCGGTGTGTTGATGACACCGGGGGCTACGGCATTTACCCGGATGCCATCCGCAACCCAGTGACGGGCCAGATTGTGGGTGAGGGTGACGAGCCCCGCCTTGGCCGACCCGTAGCCGGGGACGATGGGGACGGACCGAAAGGCGGCGAGGGACACCATGTTGACCACACTGGCTCCGCCGACCAGGGTGCTGGCGGCCAACCGCTCACGACACCCGACCGTGAGGCGCATCGGACCGATGAGGTTCAGGGAAAGCGAGGTGGCGAACGTCTCCGGCTCCCACTCGTCCCGACCGCCCGGAAAGTTCGCACCGGCATTGTTCACGAGGACGTCCACGCCATCCAGAGTGTCGACCAGCGCGTCGATGGAGTCCGAATCGGTCATCTCGACCTGCCGGTACGAGCACTGGCTGAGGTCAGTGTCGTAGAGCTCGGGACCGCGGCGGGTCCCGGTGATGGTCACGTCAGCTCCGGCGGTGGCGAATGCGGTGGCGATCGCATGGCCGATCCCGCTGGTACCGCCCGTGACCAGGACTGCCGCACCAGAGAAATCGAAGGTGACTTGGTTCATGGGTGATCCTCCAGGTGTTCGAGGGACCGGCTCAGCCAGGCTCGCTCCCAGAAATTCGAGCTGGAGTCGAGCAGCAAACGGGAGGCGTCGGCAGCCACCGCCCGGGCACCGGCGTGGTTTGGCTCAACGGCCAGGACAATGTCGGTCAGATGGAGTGCCGCCGCCGGTTCGGCCACCTTGAGCCGGGTCCTGGCCGCTGACACCAAGGAGTCGGCACCGGCCGCGGCCACCAGGTCGGACGCAACCGCCGCCGACGGGACGTCGTAGAGCTCGGTGGTGGAGCGGTGGTGGAACCAGCCCGCATAGGTCTCCCAGATGGCCCGCACGTTCCAGGATGTCTTGCCGTAGCCTTCGCCGACATCCAGGTGATCGGGCGTGCAGACCTGGCGCATGAGTGTGTGGACGTCGGTCCCGGCATTCATTCCGTCGACGGTCCGGTCGTGGACCCACTGCGTGGCATCGCGGATGGCGGTGACCTCGGTTCTGATGAGAGCGGCACCCTCGATGGGGTCGAAGTGGCCGGTGAGAAGCCGATCTGGTCCAAGGTCGAGGATCAGTCCTAGTGAGTTGACGTAGCTCAGGGCGTCGCGGTAGCGGTCGCCGCGGATCGTGACCAGGTTGGGGACATGTCCGAACAGCGGCCCGAACAGGTTGCCCGTGAGCGCCGTCCGGCTCTCAGGGAGCCAGACGACCAATGAGTCGGTCGTCTCGCCCCCTGGCGTCGAGAGGAGCACGAGCTCGCGTCCGCCGATCCTCAGCTCCAACCGGTCATCGAACGTCGACGTGGGTTCAGGCCGTGCCTGGGCAGCACTCCCCACTCCTGACGATTCGGTGTGCTCCATAGCGGCAAGGATGGCCCGCATCCACGCGAACGTGGCGTTTCGTGCCCGGAACGCCTCCAGGCGTTCGTTGTCGGCCCGCCACGCGGAGAAGTTCTCCTGGGCGATCAACTCGGTGTTCTCGTCGCGGAGGCTGTCCGTGCCACCCACGTGGTCGTAGTGGCCCTGGGTGAACACGATTGCTCGGGTGGGAGCAGAATCGACGGCGTCGTAGGCCCGCCGGTGCTGGGGGCCTTCGAACCCCATGCCGGTGTTGACCACGATTCGGCCCTCATCGGTCTGGAGAAGGTAGCTGTTCGAAAGCCCTGGAGACAGCCAAATGCCGTCGCCGACGTCAACTGCGGGCTCCCCGGTGGACGGGGCGATCGCATCTGCGCTCGGCCGCCGTCGGTGAATGCCGGTCATGTTCAGATGACCTCCCTGCTGATCTGCGGAAATGCCTCGAAGTAGAAGGCGAACCGCTCGTAGAGGGCGCCGGGATCGATATTGAAATCGCCCCGCAGGTCGTAGACGACGCGACCCTCCTTGCCTCTGGGGTTGCCCGCCAAATACGCCGTGAGTTCGGACTGGCAGTGAGGAGTGATCTCGAGGCCGGCCGCAGTGAGGATCGTTGTAGCCATGGCCAGGTCGTCGGCCATGAAGGCGCCGAACTCGACGTCGATCCGCTGGCCTTCCGGGATCAGGTGCGCGTCACGAACGGCAGCGCGCAGCAACCGTTCGATCCGGTCGATCCAGTACGCGGCCAGTTGGTCCGGTTCAATAGCTACGCGCCGTAGGCGATCACCGTAGGCGAGCATGGTGATGGCCGACTGCAGCACCGCAACGGGGTCCCGCAGGGTGAAGGCAATGGTCGCATCGGGGAACGTCTCGAGCAGCGGACCGAGTTGCTCTAGATGCTGGGGAGTCTTCAGAACCCACCGGTTCGGTCCTCGCTGGTAGGACAGCACTTGCAGTTCCCGCCGGAGGAAGGCGTAGTGAGCACCCTGATCAAGTCCCAAGTAGTAGTCCCGCCAGCTCGGGACTCGAGCGTGCCACTCGAGGGTATAGGTGCACAGGTCGAGATCGAGGAGCTCGCACTCCTCCTCGATACTCCAAGGCGGTCGGTCATGCATCAGCGATGCCAACGGAGCAAACTCGCGAGTCATCTCGTGAGCCGCCAGGCACCTGAGGTAGCGAGGATCCATTCCGTCGCGGCCCGGTCCATCGCCGAGGACTGCGGTCGGTTCGGCTACCTCCCACCAGGGCATCGATCGGAACCGAGAGTCGGCAGCCAGAAGGTTGACCAAGTGAGTGGTGCCCGACCTCGGTAGCCCGACCACAATGACAGGCGGCTCCAGTTCCACCTCGTGGGCCTCAGGGTGGCGGGCCACGAAGTCCTCCATCCGCAGTCGAGCCTTGAGTAGTCCGACAAGTCGCTCCCGCACGATGAAGCGCCCCAGCCCGGAGAGACCAGCGTCATGTTCCACCGCGTTCACCTGGACCGCGAGTCGCTCAAGAAGCGCACCATCGCCGAATTCCCACAGTCCAGTGTCCCTGCGAGCCTCGGCGACCAGACCGTCCACGTCGAGGTCGGCCGTCATACTGACGGCGTGGTCATACAACGACAGTTCGTCTCCATCGCGTCGAGGTTCGCGGAGGTCGTCGATGCGAACCTCTCTCACCGCCCCGCTCCTCTCGGTCGTCGGGCACCGTTGCCGCTGGATGGCCGAACACCGTCCATTACCAAGGAGACGATCGAGTCGATCCGTACCTCGTCGACCGCACGGTCTCCATGGAGGATTGCCACCAGCATGCCGGCCCCGGCGGTGACGCTGATCAGGGATTCGGTGTCGACGTCGGGCCGGATCTCGCCTGCGTCGGCGGCCCTCGCCAGACGCTCACCCATCAGTCCCCACACGGTATGGAGCTGAGCGAGCCGCTCAGCTCCACCGAGCGGCTCACTGAGCAGACCAGCCAAGGCCGCCCTTCCGATCGGCCGACCGAACTTCTCGAGCGTCGCCCTGATCATGGTGCGCAGATCCTCTTCAAGGTCGCCGGTGTCGGCAATCACGTCGGGGCCCTCGGTGCGAAACACGGCACGGACAACCAGATCGGCCTTCGACGGCCAGCGCCGATAGATTGCTGCGGTCGTGGTACCGGCTCGCTCGGCGACGGCCACCATGGTGAGCTCCCTGAAACCCTGCTCTTCGATCAACTCGATGGTGGCGTCGAGAATCGCCCCGTCGAGGCGTGGGTCCCGCGGTCGACCTGCATTCGACTGCTGGATCGTGGGCGCGGGTGGCATTGCGATGTACAACGTATCGAAATACGGGTGCGAGTCAAGCACGGTCGCCGGAGCGACGTCGTTTGCACTGGTGGGCGTGGTGGTGGGCCGTGCGTGTCTCGATCTCGCCACCTTGGGATTGAACGTGAGAGCTGTTCGTGTGCAGGGCTCATCGGCAATGACCGAAATAGCCATGAACGCTACGATTGTAGTGACATTAGGGTTGGTTCCTCGCCCTGAGTCAAGAAAATTACGTAAAACATTACAGTCGTAGTGAATAATGTCCATTTTCTTGGATTCGCGACACAATCAATAAATAACGCTATGATCGTAGTGATATATGCACCCAGTTCCCATGGACAGCCCATATGTTGAGTGCAATCGCTACGACCGTACGGATTGGTAGGTCCGCATGATGAATGGTTTGGGTGAACAAGTCAGGGAGCGACGTCGCCAGCTGGGCCTGAGACAGGAGGAACTCGCCGACCTCGCCGGAGTATCACCAAGCTTTGTCCGCTTCCTGGAGCATGACAAAGCCACTGTTCGCCTCGACAAAGTCCAAGATGTGCTCAACGTCCTTGGCCTTGAAATGACGTTGAAGGTCAGGTCAACGTGACGCCAGCCGCTCCGCTTCCTGACGGTCGCACGGTACAGGTCGCCGATGTCTTGAAGGCCGGCCGTAGAGCGGCTCGGCTCCAGCGGACGGAAAACGGGATCGAATTCTCCTACCTGGAGAGCTACCTAGAAGACGGCGTGCCGGTGGCAACGACTCTTCCCTTGTCAACTGAACCAAGTTTCTATCGAGCAGGAGCCGTACCCCCCTTCTTCGCGGGGATGCTTCCTGAAGGTCGTCGGCTGGTCGCCCTTCGTCGGGAGGTGAAGACCTCGGCCGATGACGAACTGTCGCTTCTCCTGGCTGTTGGAGCGGATGTAATCGGTGACGTCCAAGTGGTGCCTGAAGGTGAGACACCAACCCAGCCCGACGCGCTCATCTCCGTCAATGAGTCGTTCTCCGAAATCAGCTTCGACAAGGTGCTGGGCGAAGCCGGCCTGATCGATCGATCGGGGATCCCTGGTGTACAGGACAAGGCGTCCGCCGCGATGATCTCCGTGCCCGCTTCAAGGGCCGGGGACAGATACATCCTAAAGGTCGATCCGCCGGACTATCGGTACGTCGTCGAAAACGAGTACTACTTCATCAATCTGGCTCGAGCCGCCGGAATCAATTGCGTCGAGGCCGACCTGGTCACTGACGCAGACGGTCGGAAAGGCCTCCTGGTCCAAAGGTTTGACAGGGTAACCGTGGACGGTGCTAGCCGATCGCTTGCTTGCGAGGACGCGTGCCAACTTCTGGGTCTCTGGCCGGCGGACAAGTACAACGTCACTTCTGAGCAAGTCACTGACGCGATCTCTAGGGTATGTCCGGCTGGCACCATTGCCGCTCGAGACGTGTTCAAGCAGTTCACGTTTGCCTGGCTGACCGGGAACGGCGATGTGCATGCAAAGAACCTGTCCGTCCTCGATGACGGCCGGGGCGAGCTCCGTGTGGCCCCGGCTTACGATCTCCCATCCACTCTGCCCTATCGGGACTTTGATCTGGCAGTCCCGATCCAAGGCAAGAAGCAGGGCTTGAGCCGAAGGGTGATGTGTGAGTTCGCAGACGCCATCGGCGTACCGCGGAAGGCCGCCGAGAAGATCATCGACCAGATGCTGGACGCCACCGATCGTCTCATTGGCGAGCTACAGGATGGAGCCTTGCCATTCGACCCGAATACCACATCGGATTGGGTGAGAGCCCTCAGGAATCGGCGATCTCAACTGTCGGGTCCCACTCGGTGATGTAGTGCCGGTTGACGACGGCATGACCTGGTGGGCCGTGCGAGTCTCGATCTCGCCACCTTGGGATTAAAAGTCGGAGCTAAGCGTTATCACCGCTTGTCAGTGGTGACCGACCGTACCTCTTACCAGCACCGGCGTTCCCACCGTTGATCATCTCGGTCCGCTATTCATCGGGAGTAGTTGCCCGAAAAGTTGCACCGAGAACCTGTGACTCAGCACCTCGGGTTCTGCCTCCGTTGCGTTGGCTAGGTGGAGCTACTCCTCCCAGCCAGCATTAGTGTTCGGAGATGCCTGTCAGTGAAGCAGACCGAGGCGGTTTTTGCTGATGCTCGTCCGGACTGATACCGCAGATCGCCGCACGTCAAGTGGCGAATCTTCGAGCTTGCTGCTGCAAAGCACACGGTCTGATTTAGTTCGAGAACACCCGCACAATCCGGGGCCGACTTGGAGCGACACATGAAATCCCCCAATCGATGCCAAATAACTCTCAGACAGGGAATGGTCCCTCCGATGGTTGACATGCGCCCGCATGGGATTTGCTGCGACCATGGATGCAGTGACAAGCGCCCGTTGGCTGCTCCACGACTTTGGGTAGGGAGGATGAGCTCGGCAACTCTGCTGTGGCCGACATGAGCATCGACGCACCGGTGCAGATACCACTTCCGACGGAGTCATCGGCCTCGAACTGGTGGTCACGGCTGATTTCCGGCGCCACTCTCCTCGGCTTCGCCATCCCGGCGTTGATGTACCTCTGGATGATCCACGCCTACGGCGTGAACGTCATCTCGAACGATCAGTGGAGCGACGTGGCACTGATCGATCATGCGTACTCGGGCACGCTGCAGTTCTCGACGCTGTGGGCACAGCACAATGAAAACCGTATCTTTTTCCCCAACCTGATCGTGTTGGCCCTCGCCTACACGACTCACTTCAACGTGATCACCGAGGAGTACCTGAGCGCCTTGATGTCGTTCGGCGCGACGGCACTCGTCATCTGTGCGCACAAACGTCGCTCGCCCGAAAGGCGTTGGATCTGGTACTGCCCGGTGGCGTTCCTGTTGCTGTCCCTCGCCCAGGCCGGAAACGCCCTGTGGGGCTTCCAGATGGCTTGGTATCTGGTGCTCTTCACAACTGCCCTGGCTCTTTTCCTGCTCGACCAGGAGCCGCTGCGATGGCCTCTCCTCGGAGGGGCCATCGCAGCGGCCGTCATCGCGAGCTTCTCGTCACTGCAGGGCTTGCTCGTGTGGCCGGCCGGACTCCTGCTCATCTACCTGAGGCGCCGGTCGGGGCGCCTCGCCGTCCCCTGGGTCGGCGCCGCGGTCGTGACCGCAGCGATCTACTCCGTCGGATTCAACTTCAACACCACGCGGTCACCCGGAACGGGTCCGGCCGCCTTGCTCACGTACTTCGTCCAGCTCGTGGGTGACGTCGTCGGAGTGGCTCGGCCGGACGCCTGGGTGACACTCTTCGGATCGGTGCTCGCCGTGGCGGCCATCTGGACGCTGCTGCGGTTCACCCTTGCCAGGCGGACCGACACAGGCGGTCGGCCTTTCGCTCTCTCGCTGATTCTCTTCGGGCTCCTCTTCTCCGCGGTGGTCACCGACGGTCGAGCTGGCTACAGCGGCTTCTTATCCAACTCGGGACCCCGCTATACCGTTTTCGTCATTTTCGTCCTCGTCGGACTGTACCTTGCCGTCTTGGATCCACCGGTCGTCTCCGAGCTGCGATCGTCCGAACTTCCATCTCCGACCCGAGGGACGGTTGGACAGCGGCAGACCCCCTCCGATCTTGTGTTCGTCTTCGCGAGGGTCGTGGTCGGCATAGGGATCGTCGTCACCGTCATATTGGGATCGGCCAACGGCATTTCCGAGGCGCGAGAGGGACTGCAGGGCGGGATCCGCTTGGGTCAGGTGACTGTCAGGGCCAACCAGTACCCGGACTCAGTCGTCCAGAGCCTCGCCATCTTCGAGCTGCCTCAGCAGATTCGGCGTCAAATCACAGTTGCCAGGCGCGATCGCCTGAGCCTTTTCGGTACCGGTGACGCGGCGAGATACCTGAGCGAAAAGCCGATTGCGTTTCGAATCGTGCCGCTACGTGTGGCCGTGGTCCTTCCCCGCAACGGATCGACGGTGCACGGCAGACAGATCCTGGACGTACTCGGCTCGGGCTCGTACGACGTGACGAGGGTCGACTATTTCCTGAGCGGTTCAGGGCTTGCGAAGACATTGGTCGCCACCGGTGTGATGTCCAATCTCGGCTGGTACACGGTCTGGAACACGTCAAATGTTCCAAACGGCAGCTACACGATTGAGGCGAACGTCCGTGATTCGGAAGGTCGCGGGGTCATGACCCCCACGATCGACGTGCGGGTGGCGAATCGCAACCGGACCGCACGGCGCGCGTTGCGGACCGTGTCGTCTGGTCGTTGTCGGGCGTCGTCCATGCGTGTCGTCGTGGACTAATGCGCAGGTGATCTGCCAAGCTGAGACCTGTCCGAACCCCCGGATGCCCTGGCGAGTTCGCGTCAACACCTGAGGCGGCTCGCTCTTCCGTTGCTCATCTCCTTCAGTTTCATACTGACCCGGTGGGCCGTGCGAGTCTCGATCTCGCCACCTTGGGATTAAAAGTCCCCTGCTCTACCCGATGAGCTAACGGCCCGCCGAGGAGCGTATCGGGTCGGCCCCCGGTGGCCCGCCGACCGGTACGGTCTCAGGGGCGGCGGCCGACCGGTGAGGCAGTGCCACCCGGTCGTACCGGACCACGAGCGCGCCGCACCCCGATCCCCGGGACGCCCCGGGCCGACCACCCGGTGCAGACCAGGACGGACAGGAAGACCGACACGGACCCGAGGAGGCCGAATTCGATGGAGCTGGACAATCCGGTCTGGTGGGCCCTCCAGGGCTCCCAGCGATCGCTCGGCGCCGTCGCCTCCCGTGCGGCCCGCTTCGCCGACGACGTCTCGCCCTTCGGGGCGTTCGCGTCGCCGCCCACCGCCGATGACTGGGACGAGATGGCCGCCTTGACCGGTCCCGGCGGGTCGGTGGCCCTCATCAACGCGGACGGGAGCCACCCGTCGCCGCCGGGCACCTGGGCGGTGTCCTGGACGAGCCCCGGGGTCCAGATGGTGGCCTCGTCCGCCGGGGTGGGCCGCCTCTCGTCGAACGGCCGCCCTGCCGACGCGGTGGTCAGGCTCGGGCCGGACGACGTCCCGGACATGCTGGCCCTGGTGGCCGAAGCCCAGCCGGGGCCCTTTTCGTCGCGCACGATCGAGTTCGGCGGCTACATCGGCGTGCGCCGGGCCGGTCGCTTGGTGGCCATGGCCGGAGAGCGGCTGCGCCCGCCGGGCTATGCCGAGATCAGCGCGGTGGCCACCGACCCCGGCCACCGCCGCCAGGGTCTGGCCGACCTGCTCATCGGTGCCGTCGCCGGCGGTATCGCCGCCCGAGACGAGGTCCCCTTCCTCCACGCCGCGTCGGCCAACACCTCGGCCATCCGTCTCTACGAGGCCCTGGGCTTCGCCGTCCTGCGCACGGTGCGGTTCTCGGTGCTCGAGACGCCACCGGCCGGGTCCGGTGAGTGACCGGCTCAGCCCCGTGAGCACGCCGCGCCCGGCTCGGTGGCGGCATTCCGCCAGCCGGCCAGGTCGGTACGCGGGAAGTAGTCACCGGTGGCCGGGTCCTGTTCGTAGGGGACCGGGGGAGGCGTCCCCCCGGCCAGGTCCTCCACCGCCGCCACCAGTGTCTCGATGTCCTGCCCCGACGTGCCCAGACCCGCACTGGCCCGCACGGCCCCGGGCACGTTGCGGTGGTCGCCGCGGAGCACCTCGTCCCGGTAGTCGTGCACCACCTGCTCGGACAACCCCAGCAGCCGGACCACGTAGGGGTGGGCGCAGAAGCACCCGTGGCGGACGGCCACCCCGTATTCCGCGCTCAGGCGGGCCGCCACCAGGGCATGGTGCATCCCGTCGACGGTGAACGCCGCCACCGGCAGCGTCTCGACCGGTCCCGGGGCGGCCTGAGCGGTCGAGCCCAGCGGGCCGAGCAGTCGCACACCCTCGATGGCCCGCAGGCCCTCGGTCAATCTCCGGGCCAGTTCGCGCTCGTGGTCGGTGATGGCGTCCCAGCCGACGGCGCCCAGCGCCTCGATGGCGGCGTGGAGGGCCACCGCCCCGATGACGTTGGGCGAGCCGGCCTCCTCCCGGTCGGGGGGTGCGGTCCACACCACCTCGTCCAGGCCCACCAGGTCGACGGCGCCGCCTCCGGCCAGAAAGGGGTCGCCGGTCTCGAACAGCGAACGGGGTCCGACCAACGCCCCGGACCCGAACGGGGCGTAGAGCTTGTGCCCGCTGAAGGCCACGAAGTCGGCCGTGGCCGGCAGCGGCCGGTGCGGGGCCAGCTGGGCCGCGTCCACCACCACCCGGACCCCCCGGGCGTGGGCGGCGTCGATGATGTCGTCGACGGGGGAGACCCACCCGGTGACGTTGGACGCCCCGGTCACCGCCAGCAGGGCCGGCGGGGTCGGGCCGGCGTCCAGGGCGTCGGTCACCGCCTCCACGGTGAAGGTGCCCGTCTCGGTGCACTCCACGTAGCGACGAGCGGCCACCCGCCCCCACGGGAGCAGGTTGGCGTGGTGCTCGACCACCGTGGTCACGACCACGTCGTCGGGGGAGAGGCGCAGCCGGTAGGCCAGGTGGTTGAGGGCCTCGGTGGTGTTCCGGCAGAAGATGGCCACATCGGTGCCGTCCGGGTCACGGCCGGCGAAGCCCAGCACGGCGCGGCGGGCCGCCTCGTACGCCGCCGTGGCCCGGCGCGAGCGGAAGCCCGCCCCCCGGTGCACGCTGGAGTACCAGGGGAGGAACTCGTCCACCCGGGCCACCGCGGCCGGATGGGCCTGGGTCGATGCGGCCTGGTCGAGCTCCACCGCCCGACGGTCGGTGCCGTCGAGGCACGGGACCAGCAGGCCGGTGCCCACCAGAGCGGCCAGCGGGTCCGACGCGTCGTGCCCCGGGGGAGGGCCGGTCGGGGGGGATGGGGCCACCGCCTCACCTTACGGGCGGGCGCGGCGGCGACAGGTACGCTCCTTCCCCATGGACACCGACGTGGTCGAGCAATCCGGACCGGAGCCAGGAACCCCCGAGGCCACCATCGACGAGGTGGACCGGCTCCTCGACGGGGTGGAGGCCGCCCTCACCCGCCTGGACGAGGGCACCTACGGAGCATGCCACCAGTGCGGTCGGCCCATTGACGACGCCCTGCTCGCCGACCGGCCCACGGCCCGGGCCTGCGCCACCTGCGAGTCCGGCGGATCCGTTACCGACCCCGGGGACGGCGGGCAGACCTGGGAAGGCGTGGAGGTCGCCGACCCCGGGGACGACCGGGGCGCAGCCGATCTCGAGGTCCAGCCGGCGCCGTCGCCCTGGGCGGTCAGGGCCTTCCCCGAGGTCTGAACGGCCTCAGGGCCCGGCGGGTGTCACGCCCGCCAGTCCTCGGCCGGCGGCCGGGGGTGGCGGAACAGGCGCGGCCGCATTCCCCGAGGCCAGCTGGCGCAACTGCGCCTCGGGGAGGTGGCCGAAGGTGGCCTGCAGCACGGCCTGGGTGTCCGGCCAGGTCGAGTCGGCGTGGGGGTAGTCGCTCTCCACCATCACGTGGTCCCACCCGATGCGGTCGAGCACCGGGGTGATCGAGGGGTCGTCGATGGTGCAGAACCAGAAGTTCCGGCCCAGCACCTCGCTGGGCCGGAGGTCCGAGGTCCACGTCGAGCTCTCCGTGCCCGACGCCGAGTGGTCGAGGACGTAGTCGACCCGGTCCATGAGCATGGGCACCCACCCGATCCCGCCCTCCGAGAGGGCCACGGCCAGCCCGGGGAAGCGCACGGCGACCCCGGACCACACCCACTCGGCCGCGGCGAGGAGGGCGTTGACCGGGAACACGGTGGGCAGCAGCTCGAACGGCGGATCGGGGGAGGGGAGCGGCGCCCACGACGAGGCTCCGGTGTGCAGGCAGACGACGGTACCGGTGTCCTGGCAGGCCTCGAAGAACCGGTCCCAGTGGGCGGTGAAGATCGACGGGTAGCCGAGCTGGGCCGGGAACTCGGGGAAGCTGACCGCCTTGAATCCCAACTCGGCGTTGCGGCGCACCTCGGCGGCGGCCAGCTCGGGATCGGCCAGCCAGGGGAGCTGGAGCGGGATGATGCGCTCCGGGTACGTGCCGGCCCAGACCTCGAGGTGCCACCGGTTCCAGGCCCGGGTGCAGGCCAGCCCCAGCTCGGGGTCGTCCGCCCGCGAGAAGACGGCCCCGCAGAACCCGGCCACCAACGAGGGGAAGCACAGCGAGGCCCAGATCCCGGCGATGTCCATGTCGGCCACCCGGGCCTCGATGTCGAAGCACCCGGACCGCATCTCGTCGAACCGGGCCGGCTCCATGCTCCACTCGGCGCGGGGTCGTCCGACCACGGCGTTGAGTCCCACGTTGGGATACGAGCGCCCCTCGAACCGCCACGACTGGGCCCCGTCCGGCTCCTCGTGGACGGCGGGGGCGCGGTCGGCCAGCCGTCGGGGCATCCGACCCTCGAAGCAGTCGGGCGGCTCGATCAGGTGGTCGTCCACGGAGATGACCGGAGCCACCATCGGTCGTGGCTCCGGGTCCGGCAGCAGAGTGCTCGCCACGGCCGCCGAGGCTAGCGTCGGGTGCATCCCGATGCCGGGGCTCGACCTGGGGGAGGTCCGTGATGGCGATACTGACGGAAGACCGGACGGTGCCGCTGGCCATCGGCCCGTCCATGGTGGCCGGGGAGGACGGTACCTACCCGGTGGTCAACCCGGCCCATCCCGACGAGGTGGTCCTGGTCGCACCGGCCGCCTCCTCGGGCCAGCTGGACGCCGCGGTGGCCGCCGCCCGCTCGGCCCAGCCATCGTGGGCCGGCCTCGGGTTCGACGCCCGACTGGCCGCTCTCCAGGCGGCGTGCGATCAGGCCCAGCAGTCGATCGACCTCGAGGCCACCTCGATCCTCTTGACCCGGGAGCACGGAAAGATCCGTGTGGAGTCGCTCTTCGACCTGGCCACCACGGCCGGCATGGTGGGGGCGCTGGCCCCGTTGGTGGCCGAGTCCCTCCAGCCCCGGCGGCTCGGCAACTCCGTGGTCGAACGGGTCCCCCACGGGGTGGTGGCCGCCATCCTGCCCTTCAACTGGCCGGCTGCGGTGATGGGCAACAAGATCATCCCCGCCCTGCTGACCGGCAACACGGTCGTGGTCAAGGCCCCGCCCACCTGTCCGGGCGCGGTGTTGGCCCTGGCCGGAGCCATCGCCTCGTTCCTGCCTCCCGGCGTGCTCAACACGCTGAACGGCCCGTCGGCGGCCCTGGGCGCAGCCCTGGTCGGCCACCCCGGCGTGGACATGGTCTCCTTCACCGGCGGGGTCACGGCCGGCCGGGCCGTCCTGGCGGCCTGCGCCCCCCACCTGCGCCCGGCGGTGCTCGAGCTGGGAGGCAACGATCCGGCGGTCGTGACGCCCGACCTGGAGCCGACCGAGGAGCTCGCCGACCGGCTGCTGGAGGCGGCCTTCGCCACCTCGGGCCAGGTGTGCATGGCGGTCAAGCGGCTCTACGTCCCCGCCGGCCGGCGTTCCGAGTGGCGGGACGCCCTGGTGGCCGGGCTGGCCCGGACCGTGGTCGGGGACGGTCTCGACGACCGGGTCACCATGGGGCCGGTGCACACCGAGGCGGCCCGGGACCGGGTCGAGGACATGGTTGCCCTCGCCGCCATCGGCGCCGCCGAGGTGGTGCGGCCGGCCACCGTCGTCGATCCCGGCCACGGCTGGCGGGTCTCGCCGGCGCTGGTGGTCGACCCCGACCCCGACACCCCGCTGGTCCGTGACGAGCAGTTCGCCCCGGCCCTCCCGATCCTGGCCTACGACGACCTCGACGCCGCGGTCGCCGCGGCCAACGACACGTCGTTCGGGCTGTGCGCCTCGGTGTGGAGCGAGGATCTGGAGCTGGCCGACCGGGTGGCGGAGCAGCTCGAAGCCGGGACCGTGTGGGTGAACGCCCACGGGATGGGGGCCATGGACCACCTGGCCCCCATGGGCGGCTGGGGCCAGTCCGGCATGGGCCTCGAGCTCGGGGTGGAGGGGATGGCCGCCCTGACCCGGCCCAGGGTCCGGCGATCAGGGGCACGATGATGGATCTGATCGTCCGGGGCGGGACCGTGGTGGACGGCACCGGCACGGCCGGTCGGCAGGCCGATGTCGGCATCCGCGACGGCCGGGTGGCCGCGGTCGGCACCGTCACCGAGGACGCCGCCCGGGTCATCGACGCCGAGGGCTGCGTGGTCGCCCCGGGCTTCGTGGACATCCACACCCACTACGACGCCCAGCTGTTCTGGGACCCGACCGCCAGTCCCTCGCCGCTGCACGGGGTCACCACGATCTTCGGCGGGAATTGCGGGTTCTCGCTGGCGCCGGCCGGACCGGACCACGCCGCCTACCTGTCCCGCATGCTGGCCCGGGTCGAGGGTATGCCCCTGGCCGCCCTCGAGGCCGGCCTCGACTGGCAGTGGGGCTCGTTCGGGGAGTGGCTGGCCCGGCTGGACGGCAACGTGGGGGTCAACGCCGGCTTCCTGGTCGGGCACTCCACCCTTCGGCGATCGGTGATGGGCGAGGACGCCGTGGGCCACGAGGCCACCGAGGAGCAGGTGGCCGGCATGGAGGAGGCGCTCCACCGGGCCCTGGCCGAGGGGGCCATGGGCTTCTCCACCTCGAGGGCCCCGACCCACAACGACGGCGAGGGCCAGCCCGTCCCCTCCCGCTCGGCCGCCATCGGTGAGCTCGAGCGGTTGGCCGCGGTGGTGGCCGACCATCCGGGGACCACCATCGAGATGATCGTGCCCGGCTGCCTCAACGGTTTCACCGACGACGAAGTGGGGCTGCTGACCCGTATCTCGCTCCTGTCCGGGCGTCCGGTGAACTGGAACGTGCTGGCCGTCACGGCCGGCAACACCGACAACACCGCCCACCAGCTGGAGGCGTCCTCCGCGGCGTCGAAGGCCGGGGCCCGGGTCGTGGCCCTCACGCTGCCCCACACCATGTCCCTGCGCCTCTCCTTCGAGCACGGGGCCATCCTCGACGGGCTGCCCGGTTGGCGGGAGTTCTTCGCCACGCCGATCGACGAGCGCATCCGAGCCCTGTCCGACCCCGAGGTGAGGCGGGCCATGGACGAGCGGGCCCAGTCCGACGAGGCCGGTGTGCTGCGCTATCTGGCCGGCTGGGCCCGCCTGGTCATCGCCGAGACCGTGGCCCCCGAGCAGCAGACGCTGGAGGGTCGGACGGTGGGCGAGGTGGCCGCCGAGTGGGGGATGGACCCGTGGGACGCCATGTGCCGGATCCTGGTGGCCGACGGCCTGCGCACCGGATTCGCCGTGCCCATCCCCGAGTCCGACGAGGACTGGAAGGCCCGGGCCGAGGTGTGGCGTGACCCCCGGGCCGTGGTGGGCGGCTCCGACGCCGGAGCCCACCTCGACACCATGTGCGGGGCCGTCTACTCCACCTCACTCCTCGGCGACGGGGTGCGCAAGCGCCGGCTGCTCCCCATCGAGGAGGCGGTCCGCCTGCTCACCGACGTGCCCGCCCGCCTGTACGGGCTCACCGACCGGGGCCGAGTCGCCGAGGGGTGGTGGGCCGACCTGGTGGTCTTCGATCCCGAGCGGATCGGCCCGGGCCCGATGCGCACCCGTCACGATCTGCCCGGAGGCGCCAGTCGCCTGTACGCCGAGGCCACCGGCATCGAGCACGTCCTGGTCAACGGCACCGAGGTGGTCACCGGCGACCGTCTCACCGGGGCCTTGCCCGGACGGGTCCTTCGCTCGGGCGCCGACACCCGGACGCCGGCCCTCCGCTAGGCCAGCGCCGGACGGACCACCGGGCCATCGAGCAGGGCTGCCCGAGAAATTTGCGGGAGCTGTCGATCCGGCGAGGGCTTGTTCGACATACCAGTACGAGGCAGGGACCGTCCCTGTCCTCCGAACCGAGGAGTCAGCCATGCCGCGTTACCTCAGCATGATCCGCATCGACGAACAGAACGGACCGGGCGAGGGCCCGAGCCCCGAGCTCGAGGCCCGCATGGGCGCCCTGTTCGAGGAGATCACCAAGGCCGGGGTGATGCTGGACACCGCCGGCCTCACGCCGACCTCCGAGGGCACCCGGGTCACCTGGTCGGGTGGCGCGCTCAGCTATACCGACGGGCCCTTCACCGAGACCAAGGAGGTCGTCGGCGGCTACGCCATCCTCCAGGCCAAGGACAAGGCCGAGGCACTCGAATGGACCAAGCGGTTCCTCGAATGCCACGAGGACTTCTGGACGGTGACCGCCGAGCTCCGGGAGATCGCCGAGCCCTGATCGCCGGTTGCCACGCATCCGTCCGGCTGGTCTGATGGATGCCGGTGAGGGGATCGAAGGAGACCGCCGCGGTCGACGCGCTCGTCAGGATCGAGTACCCCCGCATCGTGGCCACCGTGGCCCGCATCGTGCGCGACCTCGGCATCGCCGAGGAGTTGGCCCAGGACGCGGTGGTGGTGGCCCTGGAGGTCTGGCCCGAGTCGGGCGTCCCGGACAGTCCGGGCGCCTGGCTCATGGCCACGGCCAAGCACCGGGCCATCGATCTGGTCCGCCGCCGGGAGACCTACGCCCGGAAGCTGGCCGAGGTGGGGCGGTCCCTGGACGACGTGCCGCCGCCCGAGCCGCCCGAGGTCGACGACATCGACGACGATCTCCTCCGGCTCATCTTCACCGCCTGTCATCCACTGCTCTCGTCGGAGGCCCGCATCGCCCTCACGCTGCGACTGCTGGGTGGGCTGACCACCGAGGAGATCGCCCGGGCCTTCCTGGTCCCCGAGTCGACCGTGGCCCAGCGCATCGTGCGGGCCAAACGGACCCTGGCCCGGGCCGGGGTGCCCTTCGAGGTCCCGTCCGGCGCCGAACGCTCGGCTCGGCTCTCGTCGGTGCTGGAGGTGATCTACCTCATCTTCAACGAGGGCTACTCGGCCACCGCGGGCGAGGACCTGGTCCGTCCGGCCCTGTGCGAGGACGCCTTACGACTGGCCCGGGTCCTCGAGGCGCTGATGCCGCAGGAGGGCGAGGTGCACGGCCTGGCCGCCCTGCTCGAACTGCAGGCCTCCCGAATGACCACCCGGACCGGCCCCGACGGCGAGCCCGTGCTGCTGGCCGACCAGCACCGCGCCCGGTGGAACCGGATGCTCATCCGGCGCGGCCTGGAGGCGCTGCTGCTGGCCGGGGACGGCCCCTACTCCGTGCAGGCGGCCATCGCCGCCTGCCACGCGCGGGCCGTCCGCTACGAGGACACCGACTGGGCGGTGATCGCCATGTTGTACGGCCGGCTCCTGGTCCTGACCCCGTCGCCGGTGGTGGAGCTCAACCGGGCGGTCGCCGTCTCGATGGCCGAGGGCCCCGGGGCCGGCCTGGTCCTGGTCGACGCCCTGGTCGACGAGCCGGCCCTCGCCGGCTACCCCTGGCTGCCGAGCGTTCGGGGGGATCTTCTCGAGCGGCTGGGGCGGGCGGACGAGGCCCGGGCCGAGTTCGAGCGGGCCGCCGACCTGACCCGCAATGTCCGCGAGCGGGAGATGCTTCTGGCCCGGGCGGCCGGAGAGGTGTGACCCGCCGTCTCGGCGGTAGGCACCGGTCGCACCGATCCCGGCACCGCGGCACTGCCCAGCCCGACGCGCCCACTCCGGCCGGGAGCGCGCCCGGCTGCCCGACCCTCGGCGGGGTAGGAGCCTCTATGCCTTCTTGGTTTCCCAGAAGATCTTGTCGATCTCGGCGATCTGCGCCAGCAGGTCGTCGCCCACCGCCACGTCGTTGGTCTTCTTGGCCT
Source organism: uncultured Acidimicrobiaceae bacterium (assembly GCA_963812525.1). Taxonomy (GTDB): domain Bacteria; phylum Actinomycetota; class Acidimicrobiia; order Acidimicrobiales; family RAAP-2; genus Bog-756. The sequence goes on along the minus strand of CAWEVL010000010.1, from coordinate 476,522 downwards.
CGCCGGCCTTCTTGGTGGCCTTCCAGAACAGGTCGTGCAGCTGGGGGTGCTTCTCGAGGTGCTCGGGCTTGAAGTAGTCGGTCCACAGCACCCAGAGGTGGTGCTTGACCAGGTCGGCCCGCTCCTCCTTGATCAGGATGGCCCGGGTCTTGAACGCCTCGTCGTCGGAGTCGTTGTACTTGGCCATGGTGGCCTTGACCGACTCGGCCTCGATACGGGCCTGGGCCGGGTCGTAGACGCCACAGGGCAGGTCGCAGTGGGCGTGGACCACCCGCGGGGCGGACACTCGGTCGATGGTGGCGAGCAACTGGTCAACGAGACGCATGCGCATGACTCCTTCTTGGATGCCGGTTTGGGGCGGGACTTCGGTCTGTCTGCTTCGGTCTGTCTGGTTCGGTCTGTCTGGCTGCTTCTGTCTGGCTGCTTCTGTCTGGCTGCTTCTGTCTGGTGCAGACTGGGAGATGGTGCCCAATCCGCTCACCTTACCCAGGTTCACCACCTCCCGAACGTGGGGCCCCGGGCCGGTCGGACCCCGACCCTGATGGCCGCGTTCGACCCGGCCGCCGGGCGCTGGGGCCAGGTCCTGTGGCTGGCCGTGACGGCGGCCGGGGCGCTGGCCCTCCTCCGCTACCGTCCCGTCCGTCGGGTGGAGGTGGTCGGGTCCTCCATGGTCCCGGCCCTGCGTCCCGGCGACCGCCTGGTGGTGCTGCGGGCCCCCTGGCGTTCACCGCTGCGCCCGGCTCCTGGGCAGGTGGTGGCCCTCCGTGATCCCCGGCGGGCCGACCGTATCCTGATCAAGCGGGTCCGGTCCGTCGACCTCCGACTGGGCACCCTCGAGGTCGAGGGCGACTCCCGCGAGTTCAGCACCGACAGCCGTTCTTTCGGACCGGTCTCCCGGTCCGCCCTCATCGGCCGAGCCGTCTACCGGTATGCCCCGGCGGGCAGGAACGGCCCTCTGCCCGGGTCAGGGGAGTACCATCGGGCGTGATGACCAGCCACCAGGACGATCTCGTCCGCATCCTGACCAGCAACTACCTCGACGGCATGGCCGACCGCAGCCTGGCTGACATCCGGGCCATGCGCACGGAGTGCCAGGAGGCCGAGGTGGCCCTGTCCTACCTCCGGCGCCTGATCCAGGGTCGCCTCGACATCGTCCACACCTACCTCGAGCATCCGGGCTCGGACGCCCTGCGCGACCTTGGGACCCTGGTCAACGACCTCCCCGGGATCCTCTCGTCGGGCCCGGGCCGCCCTCCGGGGCCCGGTCACCTGCCCCAGCTCCTGTCCCCCGACACCGAGGAGGCCGACCTCACCGCCGAGCTCGACGCCGTGCTCGGGGCCGACGAGATCGGCAGCCTGGCCGATCTGGACATCGATCAACTGAACAGCATCGCCGGGCAGCTCGAGGCCATCGAGTCGCGGGTCTCGGCCGATCGCCGGGCCCTGCACGAGCGGATCGACGCCCTCCAGGCGGAGCTGGTCGACCGGCACAAGACCGGACGAGCCACGGTGGACGGCCTCCTGAAGTGACCGGGCACCGATGGTGAGGGAGCCCGCCCACTCCGAAGGGGCGCAGCTGGTCAACGAGCTGGGCTCCTTCATCCGGGAGCAGCGCAGCTCGGCCCGCCTGTCCCTGCGTCGGCTGTCCGAGCTGGCCGGGATCTCCAACCCCTACCTCAGCCAGATCGAACGGGGCCTGCGCCGCCCGTCGGCGGAGATCCTCCAGCAGATCGCCAAGGCCCTGCGCATCTCGGCGGAGACCCTCTATGTCCAGGCCGGCATCCTCGAGCGCCCGGACGGGGACACCGACCTGTCGCGGCACATCTTCAACGATCACCACCTGACCGAGGAGCAGCGCCAGGCCATGCTGCGGATCTACCTCTCGTTCCGGCACGAGAACGAGGACCAGGCCGAATCGGACCTGGCCACCATGGCCGACCCCGAGGGACCGGTCGGCGGGGACCCGGACGCGGAACCCGGGCCGGCCCCGGTCCCGAACGGGCGGGGCCCGACCCCGGTAGCCGGCTGACCCAGCCCTACCGGTAGGCTCCCGGGGGCATGAGGCGTCTGGCTGTTCTCTCCCTGCACACCTCACCCCTGTCCCAACCGGGCACCGGGGACGGGGGCGGCATGAACGTCTACGTCCGCGAACTGTCCGCCGCCCTGGCCCGGGCCGGCGTGGCGTGCGACGTCTTCACCCGGGCCTGGTCCGAAGACCTGCCGTCGGTCATCGACATCGAGCCCGGGTTCCGGGTCCACTTCGTCTCGGCCGGCCCCCCCAGCCCCATGGCCAAGGAGGCCCTGCCTTCGGTGGTCGAGGAGTTCGCCGACGGTGTGCTGAAGTCCATGCAGGGCTCCGAGGGTCTCGGCACCGAGTGGGACGTGCCCTTCGACGCCGTCCACGCCAACTACTGGCTGAGCGGGATCGCCGGCCACCTCATCAAGCACCGGCTCAACCTCCCCCTGGTGTCCACCTTCCACACCCTCGACCGGGTCAAGGCCGAGGCCAGCCCGGAGGAGGTCGAGGCCGACGCCCCCCATCGGCGGGCCGAGGCCGAGGCCACCATCATCCGGTGCTCGGACACCGTGCTCGCCTCCTGCTCGGTGGAGGCGGCCCAGATCTCCGAGCTGTACGGCGCCGACCCGTCCCGCATCCGGATCGTGGCCCCCGGGGTGGACCAGGCCTTCTTCGGACCCGGGGACCGCCGCCAGGCCCGGCGGGCCCTCGGGCTCAGCGGGCCGGGCCCGCTGCTCCTCTTCGTCGGACGGATCCAGCCGTTGAAGGGCGTGGGGGTGGCCGTGCGGGCCCTGGCCGGCCTCACCGCCGATCATCCCGACGCCCGGCTGGTGATCGTCGGTGGTCCGAGCGGCCCCCATGGCGATATCGAGGTGGCCCGGGTCGAGGCCCTGGTCGACGAGTTGGGTCTCGGTGACCGGGTGGTGTTCGTCCCTCCCCAGCCCCACGAGCTGCTCTCCACGTACTACCGGGCCAGCGACGTCTGCCTGGTGCCGAGCCGCTCGGAGTCGTTCGGTCTGGTGGCCCTCGAGGCCGCGGCGTGCGGCACCCCGGTGGTGGCCTCCGACGTCGGCGGGCTGCGCAGCCTCATCGACCACGGGCGCACCGGCTACCTGGTGGAGGAGTCGAGCCCAGAGGCCTTCGCCGCCTGGGTGCGCCAGATCCTGGCCGAGCCGCTCCTGGCCGAGCGCCTGAGCACCGGGGCGGTCCTGCGGGCCCGCCGGTACACCTGGGCCCGCGCCGCGCACCTCCTGACCGAGATCTACGCCGACCTCACCGCGGGCCGCCTCGTCGAGTGCTCGTGACCGATCGCTGGGGTGGCCTGCTCGGTCCCGACGAGCGGGAAGCGGTGTGCACCGTCATCGACCGGTGGGGGGCGCGGGAGCTGGCCGACGATGGCGCACTGGTGGCCGTCGACCGCCAGGCCGGCGGCGATCCGGTCACCGGGGCACCCCGCTGGTACCTCCGCCTGCGGGGGGACGAGAAGGAGTTCGTGACCGTCTGGCTGACCCTGCGACAGCGCACGCTCCACCACGAGACCCAGTTCATGCCGGCGCCGGAGACCAACGTCCAGGCCACCTGGGAGTACCTGCTCAAGCGCAACGCCGACCTGTTGGGCATGTCCTTCGCCCTGGGCCCCGAGGACGCCATCTACCTGGTCGGCCGGGTCCCGGTCGAGCGGGTGGACGACGAGGAGCTCGACCGCATCATGGGGGCGTCCCTGGCGTACACCGACGAGTGCTTCCCGACGGCCATGGCCATCGGCTACGAGGGTCGTTACCGGCGTCGTCCCCCCTCGGCGCGCGCCGCCACCGCCTGATCCGCCCGACCGGCGGCCCCCCGGGTGCCGAAGAGGGCCGCTGGTAGCGTCTCCCCGCATGGCACCCAAACTGGTGGTCGTGGGGGGCGGCAAGATGGGATCCGCCCTGCTGGCCGGGCTCATCGGCGGCGGCTGGGCCCCGGTGGGCGACCTGGCGGTGAGCGAGCCCGACGGGACCCAGCGCCGTCGCCTGGCCGACGCCCACCCCGGGCTCCTGGTCAGCGAGGGACCGGTGGCCGCCGAGTCCGCCGTGCTGGCCGTCAAGCCCGACGTGGCCGAGGCCGTGGCCCGCACCCTCGCCGCCGTGGGGGTCACCCGGGTGCTCTCGATCGTGGCCGGCGTGTCCACGGCCCGGCTGGAGGACGTACTTCCGACGGGGGCGGTGGTGATCCGGGCCATGCCCAACACCCCCGCCCTGGTCGGCGCGGGCATGGCCGGCATGTCCGGGGGCAACGCGGCCACGTCGGCCGACCTCGACTGGGCCGAGGAGGTCCTGGGCGCGGTGGGCTCGGTCGTCCGACTGCCCGAGCGCCAGCTCGACGCGGTGACCGGCCTCTCGGGTTCCGGGCCGGCCTACGTCTTCCTGGTGGCCGAGGCCCTCATCGACGCCGGTGTCACGGCCGGGCTCTCGCGGCAGGACAGTCGGGAGCTGGTGGTGGGCACGGTGCTCGGGTCGGCCCGCATGATGGCCGAGACCGGCGACGACCCCGGCGCGCTGCGGGCCGCGGTCACCTCGCCGGGGGGGACGACGGCGGCGGCGGTGCGCACCCTGGAGTTCAAGGCGGTGCGCTCGGCCTTCATCGAGGCGGTGGCCGCGGCCACCGAGCGTTCGCGGCAGCTCGGCCGGTGAGGGGGGGACGGAGGGCCACGACAGGCGGACGGGCCCGGAGCCTCCTCGCCGCCGCGGTGGCCCGTGGCCGTGCTGGGCTGCGCACTGGTGGCCGGTTGTGGGAGCTCCGCCACCTCGTCGTCCACCACCTCCCGGCCGACCACCACCACGACCTCGGCCGCCCAGGCCGCCCTCCAGCCCAAGCTGCTGACCCTGGCCGACTTCCCGAAGGGCTGGAGCGCGGATACCGCCCCGGACGCCGCCAGCACCGCCGGCATTCCCGCCTGTCTGGCCGCCGTGGTCGACGCCCACGGCTCGACGACCCGGGTGCATGCCGTGTTCATCGGGCCCAGCCGCGGGGCCCAGGCCGCCCTTCAGACCGTGGCCGCCTTCCCGCCCGGGCAGGTGAGCGGGTCGGTGTCCGCCCTCAAGAGCGACTTCTTGGCGTGCGACGGGACCACCTTCACCCAGGGCGAGCAGACGGCCCACATCGCCACCCATCTGATCAACGACCTCCCGACCGGGGACGCCGGGTTCGCCGCCGAGATGGAGCTGACCATCGGGTCCCAGCACGTCTTCCTCGACGTGTTCGTCGGCGTCAAGGATGACCTCGCCACCGTCCTGGTGTGGCGGTCGCCGACGGCCTCCCCGGCCCTCTTCGCCTCGACGGCGGCCAAGGCGCTGGACCGGCTCTGAGCCGATGGGGCGCGGCGACCGGCCGGGGGTGGTTGAGCCGGTGGATCCCGGTCCGTCCCCGCCGTCCGGCGGGCCCCAGCCGGCGGTGTACCTCCTCTCCGACTACGGAACGTCCGACGAGTTCGTCGGCGTGGTCCACGCCGTCCTCCATACGCTGGCGCCGGCCGTCCCGGTCATCGACCTGTCCCACCACGTCCCCGCCTTCGACGTGGCGGCCGGCTCCGCCATGCTGGTGCGGGCCGGGCCCTACCTCGGCCCCGGGGTGGTCATGGCCGTGGTCGACCCGGGAGTGGGGACCGATCGCCGGGCCGTGGCCCTCGAGGTGCCGGCGGGCGGACCGACCTGGCTGGTGGGTCCGGACAACGGGCTGCTCGGCGCGCTGGCCACGTCGTTGGGCGGGGTGCGGACGACCATAGTGCTGGACCCGACCCGCCTGGGCACCGGCCGGCCGGCCGGCACCTTCGACGGCCGCGACGTCTTCGCCCCGGCCGCCGCCCATCTGGTCGTCGGGGGCGACCCCGGTCTGATCGGCACCCCGGCCGACGCCGGCAGTCTGATCGGTCCCCCGGCACGGGGCGCGGGCGGCCCCACCGTCCGGCACCTCGCCTCGGCCGCCGAGGCCGTGGCCACGGTGGCCTGGATCGACCGCTTCGGCAACGCCCAGTTGGACCTGGACCCCGAGACCCTGGTGGGGATCGGGCTGGCCCCGGACGGGACGGCCCGGGTCACCGTCGAGCCCGGCCCGGTGGCGCCCGACGTCGTTCCCGGGCAGGGGAGTCCCGGCCCGCCGGTCGTGACCGGCCGGTGGGTGCGGGGCTTCGGGCAGCTCGGCCCCGGTGAGCTGGGGCTTCTGGTGGACGCCTCCGGGCGGGTGGCCCTGGTGCTCGACCGGGCGTCGGCCGCCCTGTCCCTCCGGCTGGCCGGGCCGGGGGTGGTCGTCCGGATCACCGTGCCCCGGGGGGCCACGGCGGGGGAGGGACCGGGCCGGCCATGAGCCCGGGTTTTCCGCCCCCGGGCCCGCGGTCCTACGATCCCAGCAGTGCCACGCCGACCCATCCCACCGTCATCCGGTCCCAAACCGCCGCCCTCGGGCCCCGGCTCCCGGCGCATTCCCGAGGCCACCGTGGCCCGGCTCCCCGTCTACCAGCGCATCCTCGAGGAACTGCTCCGCTCGGGCAACACCACGGTGTCGTCCGAGCTCCTGGCCTCCTCGGCCCGGGTCAACGCGGCAAAGGTGCGCAAGGACCTCTCCCTCCTGGGGTCGTTCGGCACCCGGGGGGCGGGGTACGACGCGGCGTTCCTCATCGAGCAGATCGACCGCCAGCTCGGGCTGGACCGGGTGTGGCGGGTGGTGATCGCCGGCATCGGGAACCTGGGCCGGGCGCTGGCCCGCTCGCAGGGGTTCGCCGCCCGCAACTTCAACGTGGCCGCCCTGCTGGACACCGACCCGGCCATCATCGGCGAGCGGGTCGACGGGGTCGAGGTGCGCCATCCCGACGACCTGCCGGCCATCGCCGCCGAGCTGCCGCTGGCCATCGGGGTCATCACCACCCCGGCCTCGGTGGCCCAACGGGCGGCCGACACCATGGTCAGCGCCGGCGTGCGGTCGATCCTCAACTTCGCCCCCCAGGTGCTCGAGGTCCCGCCTGACGTGCTCCTGCGCTACGTGGACCTGAGCATCGAGCTCCAGGTGATGAGCTTCTACCAGGCCCGCATGGAGGACGCCTCGAGCGACGTCGCGGGGATGCCCGGGATCCGGTCCATCGGGCTCACCACGAGCGCCGGCGACTGAGCGGCCCGGCCGAGGGGCCCCCGGGACCCGCGGGCCGGCCGAGCAGGGCCGACTGGCGGTGCGGTGCCGCGGCCGCCATGCTGGTGACTCCAGCGGATGGCCGCCGGAAACCGGTGCGATCCCGCCTACGCTTGACGGGTGGACCCGTGCCGGCAACGTCGTACCCGACCGAGGCTGTGTGACCCAGTGACGCACCACATTCGCCAGGAGGACGAGGGAGTGGTGGTCGGATGTCGGTGATCGTGGTCGGGCTCGAGCAGCGGCAGTCGCCGCTGGAGCTGCTCGAGCGGGTGGCCGTCCCCGAGAGTGCGCTGCCCAAGGCCCTGGGCCGGTTGCGGGACCAGTCCAACCTGTCCGAGGCGGTCATCCTGTCCACCTGTCTCCGGACCGAGGTCTACGCGGTGGTGGAGCGCTTCCACGACGGGGTGGCCGAGTTGCAGGAGTTCCTGGCCACGGTCAGCGGAAGCCCGGTGGACGCACTGGCCGACCATCTGACCGTCCGGTTCGACGACGACGTGGCCCATCACCTCTTCACCGTGGCCGCCGGCCTGGACTCGGCGGTGCTCGGGGAGTCCGAGGTCCTGGGCCAGGTCCGCCGGGCCTGGGAGAAGGCCCAGCTCGAGCACGTGTCCGGGCCCGTCCTCGGAGCCCTGTTCCGTCACGCGGTAGAAACGGGCAAGCGGGTGCGGTCGGAGACGGCCATCGCCCGCGGCATCACCTCACTGTCCCACGGAGCCGTGGCCCTGGCCTCCGGCCGCCGGACGGCCGGACTCGACGGAGCCCGGGTGCTGGTGATCGGGGCCGGGGAGATGGGCGAGGGGGTGGTCCAGGCCCTGGACGGGCGCGGTGCCGCCTCGGTGGTCATCGCCAACCGTACGGCCGAGCGCACGGAGTCCGTGGTGGCCGGGCTGCCGGCCGCCCTCGCCGACCGGGTCCGCTCCGAGCCGCTCGACGATCTCGGCCCGCTGCTGGCCCGGGCCGACGTGATCTTCACCTCGGTGGGGACCACCCTGCCCATCATCGACCGTGGGCTGCTGGAGGAGGCGGTGGCGGACCGTCCGGCCGACGAGCCGCTGCTGGTCGTCGACCTGGGCGTGCCCCGCAACGTGGAGCCGGCCGCCGTCGACCTCGCCGGCCTGGTCCTCCTGGACATGGATGTCCTGGCCGCCGCGGTGGAGGACGCCCTCGCCGGCCGCCAGGACGAGGTGGCGGGCGCCGACCGGATCGTGACCGACGAGGTGGAGCGGTACCGGGTGGCCTCCCGGGCCCGGGACGCCGCCCCCATCGTGTCGGCGCTGCGTTCCCGGGCCGAGGAGGCCCGCCGGTCGGCCTTCGAACGGCAGCAGGCCCGCCGTTCCGAGCTCACCGAGGCCCAGTGGGAGCAGGTCGACGCCGTCACCCGGTCCATGGTGGCCAAGCTGCTCCACCAGCCGACGGTGGCGCTCAAGGACGCCGCCGGCACCCCCCGCGGCGAACGCCTGGTCGAGGCACTCCGAACCCTCTTCGACCTCTAGCCGTGGCCGGGCCGACCGCGCCGTGATCGACCGGACACCCCTCCGACTGGCAACCCGGGGCTCGCCCCTGGCGCTGTGGCAGGCCAACCGGGTGGCCGGGCTGTTGGAGGCCTCGGGCACCGCCTCCACCCTGGTGGTGGTGGACACGGCCGGGGACCGCCGCACCGATGTCCCGATCGACCAGCTCGGGGGTCAGGGCATCTTCGTGAAGGAGGTGCAGGCGGCCGTGGTCGGCGGCGATGCCGACGCCGCCGTCCACTCGGCCAAGGACCTGCCCTCCGCCGCGGCGCTGTCCGTGCCCGAGCTGGTGCTGGCGGCTGTGCCCGAGCGGGCCGATGCGCGGGACGTGCTGGTCGGCGGGGGGCTCGACTCCCTGCCCACCGGAGCGCTGGTGGCCACCGGATCGGCCCGACGGCGGGTGCAGCTGACCAACCTCCGGCCCGATCTCACCTTCACCGGCCTGCGGGGCAACCTGGCCACCCGACTGGCGAGGGCGGGGGTCGGCGAGGTGTCCGCGGTGGTGGTGGCCAAGGCGGCCATCGATCGGCTGGGCTGGTCGGCCCCCGACGGCATGGCCGTGGAGGTCCTCGACCCCGAGGTCATGCTGCCCCAGGTGGGCCAAGGGGCCCTGGCCGTGGAGTGCCGGGTCGACGACCCCGCGGTCCGGGCGGCGCTGGCCGCCGTGGACGACGACCGGGTGCGTCCGCTGGTGGCCGCCGAGCGGGCCTTCCTGGCCGAACTGGGCGGGGGCTGCACGCTGCCGGTCGGGGCCCACGCCCGGTGGTCCGGTCCCGGCTCCCCCGAGCTCCGGTTGGCCGGGATGATGGCGTCGGGCGACGGGGTGGTGGTGGTGCGCCACGTCGAGGTCGGGCGCGACCCCGGGGCGCTGGGGCGGGAGGTGGCCCGGTACCTCCTGGACGAGGCCGGCGGTCGGGAGCTGGGGGAGTGGCCGCCCTCGGTCGAGGGCGGTGGGGCGGTCCCCCCGGTGGTTCCCCGATGACGGTCTTCCTGGTCGGTGCCGGACCGGGCGACCCGGGTCTGCTCACCCGCCGTGGGGCCGACCTCCTGGGAGGCGCCGACGTGGTGGTCCACGACCGGCTCGTCGCCGCCGAGCTGCTGGAGCTGGCCCCACCCGGTGCCCAGCGGATCGACGTGGGGAAGTCCCCGGGGGCATCGACGCCCCAGTCCGAGATCAACGCCCAGCTCGTCGAGCTGGGCCGCACCGGCCGGTCGGTCGTGCGGCTCAAGGGGGGGGACCCGTTCGTCTTCGGCCGGGGCGGCGAGGAGGCCGAGGCCCTCCGCACGGCGGGGATCGAGTTCGAAGTGGTGCCCGGGGTCAGTTCGGCCTTCGCCGCTCCGGCCGTGGCCGGGATCCCGGTGACCCACCGGGGGCTGGCCAGCTCGGTCACCGTGGTGACCGGTCATGTCGGCGACCCCTCGGCTCCCGGTGGCGTCGACTGGGCGTCGCTGGGCCGGGCCGGCGGGACGCTGGTCGTCCTCATGGGCATGTCCGAGCGGACCCGGATCGCCGAGGCGCTGGTGGGCAGCGGTCGGGACACGGCCACGCCGGTGGCCGTGGTGCACTGGGCCACCACCGACCGTCAGCAGGTGGTCCGCACCGACTTGGGCGGGTTGGACTCGGTCGAGCTCCCGGCCCCGTCGGTCATCGTGATCGGGCCGGTGGCCGGACTGGACCTCGGGGCCGTGTCCTCGGGCGGCCGGGCCGGGCCCGGCGAGGACGCGGCCGGTTGAGCACGCTGCCCCTGGCCGGGCGGAGCGTGGTCGTCACCCGGACGCGGGCCCAGGCCTCCGGGTTGGTGGACCGGCTGACCGGGCTGGGCGCCGAGGTCGTCGAGCTCCCCGTCATCGCCGTGGAGGGTCCGAGCGACGGGGGCGTGGCCCTGGCCGGCGCGGTCGAACGCCTGGTGTCGGGTGGCTACGGGTGGGTGGCCTTCACCTCGTCCAACGCGGTGGACCGACTCGTGGCCGAGCTGGGTGACCGTCCCGTGCCCCGGTCGGTCCGCTGGGCGGCGGTGGGTCCGGGGACGGCCCGGGCCCTCGAGGCGGCCGGCCGGCCGGTGGACCTGGTGCCCGAGCGGTCGCTGGCCGAGGCACTGGTGGCGGCGTTCCCTGCGAACCCCCTCGGCCCTCCGGAGGACGACCCGGCCCGAACCGGAGGGCCGGCGACCGTGCTGTTCCCCCGGGCCGAGACGGTGCGCGGGGACCTGGCCGCCGGTCTGGTGGCCAAGGGGTGGCTGGTGGACGAGGTGGTGGCCTACCGGACGGTGGCCGGGGACCCCTCACCCGCCGCGGTACGCGCCGCCGGCCGAGCCGACGCGGTGGCCTTCACTTCGTCGTCGACCGTCCGGCGGACCCTGGACCTGCTGGGTCCGGCGGGCATCCCGCCGGTGGCCGTGACCATCGGACCGTCGACGTCGGCGTCGGCCCGCTCGGCCGGGTTGACCGTGGCCGCCGAGGCCGATCCTTCGACCGTCGACGGGCTGGTGGACGCGCTCCTGGGCGCGCTCGGCGACCGGGCGGGGTCCTCCACCCGCCCACGGGCCGGTCGGCGCCGGCCAGACCAGGAGCACCGGCAACAGCAGCAACAACAGCAGCAGTAGCCGCCGGACCGGCCTCCCGGGGCCCCCGGCCGGCGACCCTGCCGTAGGCTGGAGCCCAGTGCCCACCGACCTTCCCCGCGCCCCCGGATCGAGGATCGCCTCCCCCGGGTTCCCGGTCACCCGCCCCCGCCGCCTGCGCTCCAGCGCGGCCATGCGCCGACTCGTGTCCGAGGCCCGGCTGTCCCACGACGACCTGGTGGCCCCGCTCTTCGTGGCCGACGGCCTGGTGGAGCCACGTCCGGTGGCCTCGCTGCCCGGCGTCGTGCAGCACACGGTGGAGTCACTGGCCACCGAGGTCAAGCGGCTCGCCGGCCTGGGCCTCCCCGGTGTCATCCTGTTCGGGGTGCCCCGGGCGGAGGACAAGGACGCCTCGGGTTCCCATGCCCGCCGTCCCGACGGCATCACCCAGCGGGCCCTGACCGCGGTCCGCGACGCGGTAGGAGACTCGGTGGTGCTGATGGCCGACTGCTGCCTGGACGAGTTCACCGATCATGGACACTGCGGTGTGCTCGACCCGGCCACCGGCACCGTCGACAACGACGCCACCCTGCCCCTCTACGCCGAGGTGGCCGCGGTCCAGGCCGCGGCGGGAGCCGACGTGATCGCCCCGAGCGGCATGATGGACGGTCAGGTGGCGGCCGTCCGGGCCGGGTTGGACGCCGCCGGATCCTCCCACGTGGCCATCCTGGCCTATGCGGCCAAGTACGCCTCGGCGCTGTACGGACCGTTCCGCGACGCCGCCGCGGTCGCCATCGCCGAGGGGGGCGACCGGAGGGGCTATCAACAGGACCCGGGCAACCGCCGGGAGGCGTTGGTCGAGGTGGCCCTCGACGTGGCCGAGGGGGCGGACATGGTCATGGTGAAGCCGGCGCTGACCTCCCTCGACGTCATCGCCGACGTGCGGGCCGCCGTCGACCTACCCCTGGCGGCGTACCACGTGAGCGGGGAGTACGCCATGGTCAAGGCGGCCGCCGAGCGCGGGTGGCTCGACGGCCCGGCCGTGGCCCTCGAACAGATCACCGCCGTCAAGCGGGCCGGCGCCGACTTCGTCCTCACCTACTTCGCCGGCGAGCTGGCCGAGGTCATCGGTGGCTGAGCGGCCGGCGTCGGCGGCGCTGTTCGACCGGGCGGTCCGCGTCATCCCCGGAGGTGTCAACTCGCCGGTGCGTTCGTTCCGCTCGGTGGGCGGCCACCCCTACTTCGTGGCCCGGGGCGAGGGCGCCTACGTCTGGGACGCCGACGGGAACCGGCTCCTCGACTTCGTCCAGTCCTATGGCGCCTCCATCCTCGGTCACGCCGATCCCCGGGTGGTGCGGGCGGTGGCCGACGCCGCCTCCCGGGGCACCACCTTCGGCGCCCCGACCGAGGGTGAGGTGCTGTTGGCCGAGGCCATCACCTCCCGGGTGCCCGGGTGCGAGCAGGTCCGCCTGGTGTCCTCGGGAACCGAGGCGGCCATGAGCGCCGTCCGCGTGGCCCGGGGGTTCACCGGTCGCTCGCGCATCGTCAAGTTCGCCGGCTGCTATCACGGGCACTCCGACGGTCTGCTGGCCGGCGGGGGCAGCGGGGTGGCCACGCTGGGCCTGCCCGACTCGGCCGGGGTGCCGGCCGGAGCGGTGGCCGAGACCGTGGTCGCCCCCTACAACCGGGTCCCCGAGCTCGACGACCGGGTGGCCTGTGTGGTGGTCGAGGCGGTGGCGGCCAACATGGGCCTCGTGGCGCCGTCGGACGGCTTCCTGGCCGGCCTGCGGACGGCCTGTGACGCCGCCGGGGCCCTGCTCGTCTTCGACGAGGTCATCACCGGCTTCCGGCTGGGGGAGGACGGGGCGTCCGGGTGGTCCGGGGTCCGACCCGATCTGTGGTGCTTCGGCAAGGTCATCGGCGGCGGCCTGCCCGTCGGGGCGTTCGGCGGCCGGGCCGACGTGCTGGAGTCGCTCGCCCCCGACGGCCCCGTCTACCAGGCCGGCACGCTGTCGGGGAACCCGCTGGCCACCGCGGCCGGACTGGCCGTGCTGTCGTCCCTGGACGCCCCGGCCTACGCCGCGCTGTCCGAGCGGGTGGGCCGGTTCGGCGCGGTGCTGGCCGAGAACCTCTCGGCCGTGCTGGCCAAGGCCGGGACGGTGGACGGCGAGGGGAGGGCCCTCGAGGTCCAGGTGCCGGTGGTCGGCCCGCTGTTCGGCCTGTTCTTCGTCCCCGTCGGTCGGGATCCGGTGGGCGACTACGACGGTGCGTCGGCCTCGGCGGCGACCGGGCTGTACGCCCGCCTGTTCCGGTCCATGCTCGACCGGGGTGTGGCCCTGGCCCCCGGGCCCTACGAGGTGGGGTTCCCGTCCATGGCCCACGGTGAGCTCGAGCTCGAGCACACCCTCGATGTGGCGTCGGCGGCCCTGGCCGACGTCGCCGCCGGTTGAGCGCCGGACGCCCGGATCGGCCGCCACCCACCATGGACCAGATCAGCGGAGAGGTGGGAGCGTCGACCATCGGGACCGACACCGGCGACCGGTCGGGGACGCCGTCCGGAGCGCCCGGCCCGCGCCCGGTGCCCGAAGCCGACGTCTTCCGGTTCGACGAGGTCGACCAGGCCGGCGGGCGGGCCCACGGACCCCCCGTGCGGCGGGGGATGGCGCTGGTCTTCGACGGGCGGGGTATCGAGATCGCCGGGCCCGAGCCCCACCGACGCGCCGTGCTCCCGTGGTCCGCGGTCACCTGGGTCTCGTTCGGAGCCGGGGTCCTCGGCCCGGACGGGCGGACCGAGACCCCCGTCGAGGTGGAGTCGACCGCCGGCCTGGTCCGGTACCTGGTGCGGTCGGACCGACCCCCGTCGGTGGCGATGTCGGCGCTGGAGGAGCGGGTCCACCGTTGGTCGTCGGGGGCTGCAGCCGGCAGGGCCGACGCCGAGCCGGCCCCTGCCGGGTCGGCTGGGGCCGCACCCCTGCCACCGCCCCCGGCCGCCCAGGCCGGCTTCGTGCCGGCCTTCGCCCCGCCGCCGGCCCCCGTCCCCCACGCACCCCCGGCCGTGCCGGAATCGGCCCCGGCACCCCGGCGGACCCGCCGGACGGTCACCCTGGTCCTGGCCCTCTGCCTCCTGGTCAGCGGTATCGGCCTGGCCGTCGGACTGTCCCTCACGGGCCGGGCCGGCAACGGACCCACCACCCCCACGGCCTTGGCGCCGGCGGCCGACCAGCGACTGGCCGAGGACCTGATGCTGACCAAGGCCGACCTCCCCGCCGGATGGCGGGTGGCCAAGGGCGGCGGCGTCACCGGGACCTCGCCCACCGTCCAGCGGGGCGAGTCCGTCATCACCCAGTCGCTGGCCGGGTGCATGGGGATCACCGAAGCCCAGGCGGCCCTGGTCCTCGGCGGCCGGGCCGCCGACCAGACGGCCCAGACCTCGTCCCCGATCTTCATGGCGCCCACCGCGTCGGCGTCCGCCGGTTCGGCCCTGGAGCTCCAGACGGCGGCCACCGTGGTCCGCAGCCATGTCGACGAACAGGCCGACTTCGCGCTCTTGGCCAACCCGAAGTACCCCGGCTGCGCGGCCACCGCGTCGGCGGCCGAGCTGCAGCTGGGTGTCGACCAGACGTCGGGGACCGTCGACCAGCCCGGACCGGCGACGGTGTCGCCGGTCACCCTGCCCAGTCCGGACGGGGTGCAGCTGACCGGTCTGCTCATGTCCTTCACCGTCAAGGCCGGGGAGGCCGACGTCCCGGTCCAGGTGGAGGCCATCTCGCTGGGGTCCCACCGGGTCGAGGCCAGCCTGCAGGTCTTCGCCATCGGCGGTGCGATCCCGAGTGACACCCTGGCCGCCTCGGTGTCGACCTTCGAGCAGCGGGTGGCGTCCGGCGGCAAGAGCTCGGTCGTCTGACCACCTTCGGACCGCCCCCGACCGGTGAGATGCGGCCCGGGTCGGCCCGGGGCTCCCGTCGGGTGGCTTCCCGGGGTCGGGACGTGGGCCACAATGGGGCGACCACCACGCCTGTCGGTGGGCTGCCGCGGCGGAACGGCCGGGTCACGTGCCGGAAATCCTTGCTACCTGCGGTCGGCGACGGCAGGATGGCAGGACCGATGCACGGAGACGGGGAGAGCCCTCGGCAATAATGAGGAGAAGTCCATGACCGTCGGAATTACCGAACTCCCGCCTGAGGGGATGCAACTGGGTGGCGTGGCCCTGGCCGGTGACACCGAGCGGGGGACGAAGACCACCGAAGGTCTCAGCCTGCTGTTCACGTCGGCCGGCATCACCGTGCAGGGTCCCCAGCCTCAGATCGAGCGGCTGCTGGTGTGGTCGGGTCTCGATTCGGCCAGCTGCCGCGAGAAGATCGTGCTTCCCGACGGCCGCAACGCGGCGGTCATGGAACTGACCTCGGGTGGGCAGTCCATCCGGTTCCTCTTCCCCACCGAGACCGTGACCCCCGGGCAGGCCGCCTACCTCGACCAGGCCCTCCCTCACTGGCTGGCGCGGTACAAGGGCGCCCCGCCGGCCCCGGCCACCCCGGCCGCCACCAACGGCTCCGGCACGGCGCCCGGGGCCGCCGACAACGGTTCGACCCAGGCGACGCCCCCACCGGCCGACGACCAGCAGTCACACCTGGCCCCGGCCACCGCCGCGGCGGCCGGGGCGGCGGCCGGCATGGCCGCCGGAGGGGCGGCCGCCGGACTCGCCAATCAGCCGCCGCCCCCTCCGCCGCCGATGGCCTCACCCACCCCACCCACCCCGCCGACGGGAGCGGTCGGGGCCCCCACCGCCCCGCCGCCACCACCACCCACCTTCGGCGGGGCCGCGCCCACCCCGGCCGGGACACCGCCCCCCCCACCGCCCCCCGGGATGGGGGACGGCACCGGCTGGATGGCGGCACCCGATGCGCTGGCCGGCGAGGGCTCGGCCTGGGCCGGCCCCGCGACCGAGGCCACCATCGCCCCCCCGGCCAAGAAGTCCGGTCGTTGGCGGAAGTCCAAGGAGACGGCGGTGTCCCCGGTGGTGTCCCCGGTGGACCCGTCGCGGCCGCCCTACGATCCACCGAGTGATCCGGTGCGCCTGACCGAGGCCACCCTCCCGCCGCCTCCCGACACGCCGGGATCCCCGGTCGCCGGCGGCCCGGCGGTGTGGAGGCCTCCGGTGGACCCGGTGACGGGCCAGGCCCTGTGGGACGGACAGCACACCGCCGAGGCCACGACACCCGAACTGGCCCCGCCGACCCGGGGGAGGGGGAAGCGCAAGGCGGAGAAGGCGGCTAAGGCCGCCGCCGTGGGGGCCGCCGCCGTGGGGGGCGCGGCCGCCCTGTCCGGGGCCGAGGCCACCACCCTGGCCCCGCCCCCCGCCGCCGGCTTCGGGGCGACACCGACCACCGCCAACCCGACCGATGCCAACCCGACCACCGCCCAGTTCGACTCGTGGGACGGCAGTCCGCCCCCCGGTGACCCCGGCGGGGACCCGCGGGCCGATGCGTCCCCGGGCAAGCCCCGGGCGCGCAACACCCGCCTGTTGGTCCTCCTGTTCGTGGCCCTGCTGGCGGTGATCGGCGGCATCGCCTACTTCGTGGTCAAGAAGCACAACGACAACACCACCACCACCACGGCCGCCAGCGCGCCGGGTCTGTCGGCCGCCGCGGCCGACGCCGCGCTGGCCGCCACCATCAACCTGCACCAGAACGACCTGCCGGCGGGCTGGGCCCCGAGCACGGCCACCGGCCAGCCGACCCGGCCCCCGGTGGCGCCGGCCGCCGCCCAGGCCCAGGCCGTCCGGGCGCTGGGCCAGTGCCTGGGTGCCACCCCGGCCACCGTGTCCGGCCTCTACGCCGGATCGGTGTTGCCCGGCCAGTCGGGCTCGGCAACGTCCCCGGTCTTCCAGAGTCCGGCCGATCCCACCACCCGGATGTTCTCGACGACGCGGGTCATGACCACCGCCGACCAGGCCAAGGCCCTGACCGTCCCGTTCACCAACGCCGGCTTCCTGGCCTGCTACACCGCCTACCAGTCGTCGGTGGTGTCGGCGGCGGTGCCCGGGGCCTCGGCCACGGTGGCGTCGGTGCCGTTGCCCGCCCCCGCCGGCGTCCAGGTGGCCGGGTTCCTCACCACGCTCACCATCCCCAACCAGGGGACCGAGGTCATCGGCCAGGCCTTCATGATCGGTGGCCGGATCTACTCCGTCCTGGAGACCACCACCGGGGGCGCGCCGGTACCGACCGACGCCTTCACTCCGGCGTACAACGCGGTGTCCGGCCGGGTGGCACTGGCCGTCAACAAGTAGGCCGGCGACCCCGGACGACGACCCGGGCCCCGGCGCCCGGTGACGCCTGCCGTGAGATGAGGGTCGGGGTCAGGCGGTCTCGGGGGACATCCGGGCGATGACGGCCAGCGCCCGGTAGGCGGCCTCCGCCGGACCGGTCTCGTCCGGCCGGAGCAGGTTGGCCATGATGCGGAGGATCCAGCTCATCAAGGGCTCGGAGCGGATGCCGGTGCCCACGCACAGCTGCATCAGCTCGGGACGGCTGATCACCCGGATGAAGGCCCGGGCCACCCGGTAGTACAGCCCGTAGGCGTCCCCGAGCCGGGTCTCGTACCGGAGCAGGGCCTCGACCCCGTCCCCGCTCAGCGCCTCGCCCAGGGAGGCCGCGGCCAGGCGTCCGGTCTCGTAGCCGTAGGCGATCCCCTCGCCGTTGAACGGGTTGATGGAGCCCCCGGCATCGCCCACCACCAGGGTGGTGGCCCCCACCCTGGGCCCGACGGCCAGGCCCATGGGGAGCTTGCCGCCGGTGGGGGGGCCGAGCGACGTGGCCGGGGACAGCTCCCACTCCCCCGGCGCGTACTGGACGAAGTGGTCCATCAGGGTCGACGTGTTGACCCCCTTCCACCGCTTGTCGGTGGAGAGCAGCCCCACCCCCACGTTGACCCGTCCGTCGCCCAGGGGGAAGATCCAGCCGTAGCCGGGGACCACTCCTCCGTCGCCGTCGCGGATGTCGAGGTGGGACTCGATGAAGGTCCGGTCGTGACCCGGGGAGGTGTAGTAGCCGCGCAGGGCCATGCCCATGGGCTGGTTGCGGTCGCGTGCGGTGCCGAGGGCCCGGCCGAACCTCGAGTTGGCCCCGTCCGCCACCACCACGTAGCGGGCCCGGATGGGGCGGGTGGCCCCGCTGGCCTTGTCCGTGACCAGGGCGCCCACGCAGTCGGGCAGCGAGGCCCCCGAGGCGACGGGCGCCGCCCCGTCGTCGAGGAGGGGCGCCACGGCCTCGGTGCCCTGCCACACCGTGGCCCCGGCCTTGACGGCCCGTTCGTTGACGATGGCGTCGAGGTCGTGCCGGGTGATCACGTACCCGTACGGGGGGAAGCTCGGGTGCTCGGGCCAGGGCAGGTCCAGGACCCGGCCGAAGGCGTGGGCCCGCAGCCCGGTGTACCGGTGGGCCCCGGTCAGGGCCCCCTCGATCCCCATGTCGGCGATCTGGCGCACCGAACGGGGTGTCAGCCCGTCGCCGCAGGTCTTCTCGCGGGGAAAGACCTTCTTCTCCACCACGGCCACATCCCAGCCCGCCTCGGCCAGCCAGTAGGCGCACGAGGACCCGGCCGGGCCGCCGCCCACCACCAGGACGTCGTGCACCCTCCCCGGGCCTCCCGGGGCCACGGGTCCGGCGGGGACGGGGGGAGAGGTGGGGCTCACGACCCCCAATGGTAGGGGCGGAGGGACCCGGACGGCACACCCGGTCGGGACCGGAATCCCGGTCGACGGGCCGCTTCCGGCGGATGTGCTTGCACGAAGGGGTGCGTGGTAAAAACAAGTTCCTGTGGACGATTACCTGCCAATTCTGATCCTCCTCATCCTGGGCTTCCTGTTCGCCGCCCTCTCCTTCGTGGCCTCGGCGCTGATGGCCCCGAGGAAGCGTCCCACCGCGGCCAAGATCGCTCCCTACGAGTGCGGCATCGTCCCGGGCATCGAGCCGCCGACGCGCTTCCCGGTGCGCTTCTACCTGGTGGCCATGATCTTCATCATCTTCGACATCGAGATCGTCTTCCTCTATCCGTGGGCGGTCATCTTCCGGCAGCTGGGCAGCTTCGGCCTGGTCGAGGTGGTGGTCTTCGCCGTGGTGGTCTTCATCTCCTTCCTCTTCCTGGTGAGCAACGGGGCCCTGAGCTGGGGCCCGGCCAAGCATCTGGTCGGGGCCATGCCGTCGCGCACCTCGGAGTCGACCATCGCCCGCATCAGCGCCGGACCGGGGGGTCCCGGCGGTACGGCGCGGCGGGTGGGGATCGCCCCCCCCGGAGGTGCCCCGGCACCCGTCAGCACCGATCCAGACGCCCCGACGACCGGATCGCCGGCCCCCGCGCCGAGCGGCCCCGGTCGCGCCGCGTAGAGCGAGAGAGGCGGCTCCTCATGGGTCTCGAGGACCTGCAGCACAACTTCCTCACCGGTCGGCTGGAGGACCTGGTCAAGTGGGCGCGGACCTACTCGATGTGGCCGGCCACCTTCGGGCTGGCCTGCTGCGCCATCGAGATGATGTCGGTGGGCGCCGCCGACTTCGACCTGGCCCGCTTCGGCATGGAGGTCTTCCGGGCCTCTCCCCGCCAGGCCGACCTGATGATCGTGGCCGGGCGGGTGTCCCAGAAGATGGCCCCGGTGCTCCGCCAGGTCTACGACCAGATGATGGAGCCCAAGTGGGTGCTGTCCATGGGCGTGTGCGCCAGCACCGGCGGCATGTTCAACAACTACGCCATCGTCCAGGGCGTGGACCAGATCGTCCCCGTCGACGTCTACGCCCCCGGCTGCCCCCCGACGCCGGAGACGCTCATGCACGCCATCCTCACCTTGCACGAGAAGGTCCGGACCAACGACATCACCCACCGCCCGCCGGCGGCGCTGCCGGGCCCGGCCGACGGCCCCGAGGAGGAGACCTTGGCCCACGACGACGGCGTCGACACCGATGACGCCCGTACCCACGGCGACGAGACCACGACGGGTTGGACCCCGGACCGGCCCGACGCCGTCCACCTCGGGACGCCCAAGCGCAACCCGGTGATCGCCCGCAGCGTGGGCGAGCCCCTGTGAGCCCGGACACCTCCTCGGGCGTGGCCGACCAGCCGGTGGCGGTGAGCGGTTCGGGCGGCGGGTCGTCCCGCGCCCCGGGCCGTCCCGACCAGGAGGTGGTCTTCCCCACCCGGGACCAGTACGTGGCCGTGGTCGGGGAGTACCAGGCCGGCGGCTTCGAGATGTGCGCCGACCTGTGCGCCGTCGACTACCTGGTCCACCCGGGCCGCCACCTCCCCGACGGCGTCCGGCCCGAGCGGTTCGAGGTGGTGGTGAACCTGCTCTCGCTGAGCCAGGCCCGCCGGGTCAGGGTGCGGGTGCAGGTGCCCGAGTCCGATGCCGAGCTCCCGACCCTCTTCGAGTGCTATCCCGGGGTGGAGGCCATGGAGCGGGAGGCGTACGACCTGTTCGGCATCGTGTTCACCGGCCATCCCGACATGACCCGCATCCTCCTCCCCGAGGACTGGGAGGGCCACCCGCTGCGCAAGGACTACGGGGTGGGCCGCGTGCCGGTCCAGTTCAAGGATGCGCCGGGCCCGAGATGAGCGACGTGACGGCATCCCCCACCGAGGGCGCCGGGGCCGCCGAGCCCCGTCCCGACACCGTGCTCGACCCCCCGCGCTCGGGGGACTCGTTCCTGGCCCCCGGCCCGGGGGGCGAGGCCGAGGGCCTGGTGGCCGAGACCTCCGAGGGCCCCCAGGAGCTGGCCCGGCGGTCCGAGACCGATCCCGGCGAGCTGCGCCGGGAGGTGGGCGCGGTCCTGCGCCTGCCCGAAGGCGTGGCCATCGACCCGTCCGACATCGACATCGAGCAGTCCGACGACGAGACCATGATCATCAACATGGGGCCGCAGCACCCCTCGACCCACGGCGTGCTGCGCCTCATGCTGGAGCTGGACGGGGAGACGGTCCTCCGGACCAAGCCGGTCATCGGCTACCTCCACACCGGAATGGAGAAGACGGCTGAGGAGCTGACCTACGTCCAGGGATCGACCAACGTCACCCGCATGGACTACCTGGCCCCGCTCCACAACGAGCTGGTGTTCTCGATGGCCACCGAGGCGCTGCTGGGCGTGGAGCTGCCGCCCCGCTCGGACTGGATCCGCATGCTCCTGGTGGAGCTCAACCGGGTGTCGTCCCACCTCATGTGGATGGCCACCAACGGGATGGACATCGGGTCCACCTCCATGATGATCTACGGCTTCCGCGAGCGGGAGATGATCCTGGCGTTCTTCGAGAAGACCACCGGCCTGCGGATGAACCACAACTTCATCCGTCCCGGTGGCACCGCCGCCGACCTGCCCGACGGGTGGGAGGACGACGTCTCCATCATCTGCGACACGGTCCTGCCCCGCACCGACGAGTACGACGAGCTGTTGACCGGCCAGCCGGTGTTCCGCCAGCGCTCGGAGGGGATCGGACGCATCTCGGCCGAGGAGGCCCTGGCCCTGTCCCTGACCGGGCCCATCCTCCGGTCCACCGGGGTGCCCTGGGACCTGCGTCGGTCCATGCCCTACCTCCGCTACGACGAGGTCGAGTTCGACGTGATCGTCGGGACCTACGGGGACAACTTCGACCGGTACTCCATCCGCCTGAACGAGATCCGTGAGTCGGTGCGGATCATCCGCCAGATCGTGGAGCGGATGCCGGCCGGCGACTACCGGGTGCAGGACAAGAAGGTGACGCCGCCGCCCCGCGGCCGCATCGACGAGTCGATGGAAGCCCTCATCCACCACTTCAAGGTGTTCACCGAGGGCTTCAAGGTCCCCGAGGGTGAGGTGTACGTGGCCGTCGAATCCCCGCGCGGCGAGCTGGGGTGCTACCTGGTGGCCGACGGTTCGCCCAAGGCCTACCGGATGCACATCCGGGGACCCAGCTTCGTCAACCTGCAGGGGCTCCCCCTCATGATGCGGGGCGGCCTGCTGGCCGACGCCGTCGCCGTCTGTTCCACGGTGGACCCGGTGATGGGGGAGGTGGACCGATGACCGACCAGGCCACGCCGGTCCCGGTCGGGGCGCCCCGCCGGGCCGGCCGGCACGGGGTCGCCGAGCCCAGCCACCTCACGCCCGACCGGCTGGCCGCCGCCCGACGGCTCATCGCCCTCTACCCCGAGCCCCGCTCCGCGCTGGTCCCGCTCTGCCACCTGGCCCAGGAGCAGGACGGCTGGCTGACCCGAGCGGCCATGGCCGACATCGCCTCGTTGGTCGGGGTGACCCCGACCGAGGTGCTGGGCACCGCCTCCTTCTACGACATGCTGCACACCGAGCCGGTGGGCCGCCACGTGGTGGCCGTGTGCACCAACATCGCCTGCCTGCTGGGCGGGGCCGCCGACCTGCTGGCCCACGCCGAGTCGTCGCTCGGCGTCAACACCGGGGGCACCACCGCCGACGGGGTGGTCACCCTGGAGGAGGCCGAGTGCCTGGCCGACTGCGACCGGGCCCCGTGCGTCCAGGTCAACCACCGCTTCGTCGGGGCCCAGACCCCCGAGTCCTTCGACGCCCTGATGGCCGACCTCCGGTCAGGGGCCCGGTCCGACGACATCCCCCCGCACGGCACGCTGAACCGGGTGGCGCGGTCGCCCGGCCTCGAGGCCGACCCCGAGCGGGTGGCCGCCGAGCGGGCGGCCACGGCCGAGGCCCGGGCCCGGCGGGCGGCCGAGGCCGAGGCGACCAAGACGGCGTCCGGGGTCAGCGGGGGAGGGGCCGGCTAGTGGCCATCACCGATCCACCCAAGATCGTCACCGGACGGCTGGAGTTCCCCGACTCGCACACCCTGGAGCGGTACCTGGCCACCGGCGGGTACGACGGACTCCGCCGGGCCCTGGCCATGACCCCCGAGGCGGTGGCGGCCGAGGTCGACGCGGCCAGCCTGCTCGGACGGGGCGGGGCCGGCTTCCCGGCCGGCCGCAAGTGGGCCATGTTGCGCAACAACCCGATCACCTATCTGGTGGTCAACGGGGACGAGAGCGAGCCGGCCACCTTCAAGGACCACCTGCTGGTGGAGCGGGACCCCCACCAGCTCATCGAGGGGGTGGTCATCGCCGCCTACGCCCTGCAGGTCAGCCGGGCGTTCATCTTCATCCGGGGCGAGTTCGCCCTGGGCCTCGAGCGGGTGCAGGCCGCCCTCAACGACGCCTACTCCCACGGAGCGGTGGGCGCCGACATCTTCGGGTCCGGATTCTCCGTCGACGTGGTCGTCCACCCCGGCGCCGGGGCCTACATCTGCGGTGAGGAGACGGCCCTCCTGGAGTCGCTCGAGGGCAAGCGGGGCTTCCCCAGGATCAAGCCGCCGTACTTCCCGGCCGCCATCGGCCTCTACGGCGAGCCCACCGTGGTCAACAACGTGGAGACCATGTCCAACCTGCCCTGGATCGTTCGTCACGGCGGTGCGGCCTTCGCCGCCCTGGGCGAGGGGCGGTCCACAGGGACCCGGCTGTTCGCCCTGGCCGGCCACGTGAACAACCCGGGCGTGTTCGAGCTGGAGATGGTCAAGACCACGTTCAACGACCTGATCAACGCCCCGGTGCTCGGCGGGGGCATCCCCCACGGGCGGGCGCTCAAAGCCTTCATCCCCGGCGGCGTGTCGGCCCCGTGGTTCGGCCCCGACCAGATCGACCTCCCCCTCGGCCAGGACGAGGTGGCGGCGGCCGGCTCCATGCTCGGGTCGGGCTCCATCGTGGTGATGGACGACCACACCTGCGTGGTACGGGCGTCGTGGCGGATCACCCGGTTCTTCTCGCGGGAGTCCTGCGGGCAGTGCACCCCGTGCCGGGAGGGCTCGGGCTGGCTGGAGAAGATCATGGAGCGCATCGAGACCGGCCACGGCCGGGAGGAGGACCTCGACCTGCTCCTCGACGCCTGCGACAACATCGCCCCCGGCCTGTCCTGGCCCCCGCAGCAGACCACCATCTGCGTGCTCGGGCCGTCCATCCCCTCCTCCATCGGCTCGGCCATCCGGATGTTCCGAGACGAGTTCCTGGTCCACATCAAGGAAGGGGGCTGCCCCTATGAGTGAGCGGACCGCCCCGGACGCCGGCGCCCCCGTGGCCGCCCCTCCCGCCGAGCAGGTGACCTTCACCCTCGACGGCCGCGAGGTCACCGCGGCGAAGGGCGAGCTGCTGATCGCCGCGGCGGAGAAGGCCGGGACGTTCATCCCCCGGTTCTGCTACCACCCGCGCATGCAGTCGGTCGGGGTGTGCCGGATGTGCCTGGTCGAGGTGAGCGGACCCCGCGGTGCGTCGCTGCAGCCCAGCTGCTTCATCGAGGTGCAGCCGGGCTCGGAGGTGGTCACCGACTCCGACAAGGTCAAGAAGGCCCAGGACGGGGTGCTCGAGTTCCTCCTCATCAACCATCCCCTCGACTGCCCGGTGTGCGACAAGGGCGGCGAGTGCCCCCTGCAGGACCAGACCCTGGCCTACGGGCCGGGGGAGACCCGGTTCGTGGAGGAGAAGCGTCACTTCGAGAAGCCCATCCCCATCTCCGAGCTGGTACTGCTGGACCGGGAGCGGTGCATCCAGTGCAGCCGGTGCACCCGATTCGCCGACGAGGTGGCCGGCGAGGCCCAGATCGACTTCATCGGCCGTGGCGAGCTGATGGAGGTCAACACGTTCCCCGACCTCCCCTTCGCCTCGTACTTCTCCGGCAACACCGTCCAGATCTGCCCGGTGGGGGCCCTGACCGCCGCGCCGTACCGGTTCGCCGCCCGACCCTGGGACCTCGACCAGGTCGAGTCCACCTGTACCACCTGTTCGGTCGGGTGCCGGGTGGCCGTCCAGTCGTCGTCCAACCGGGTGACCCGGCTGCTGGGTATCGACGTGGACCCGGTCAACCACGGCTGGCTGTGCGACAAGGGCCGGTTCGCCTTCGACGCCGTGAACAGCGAGGACCGCCTCACCGAGCCCCTGGTCCGCAAGGACGGGACGCTGGTGGCGGTGTCCTGGCACGAGGCGCTGCAGGCCGTGGCCGAGGGGGTCGAGCGGTCGGTGGCGTCCGGCGGGGCCGAGGCGGTCGGGGTGGTCGGCGGCGCCCGGCTGACCAACGAGGGCGCCTACGCGTGGGCCAAGCTGGCCAAGGGGGTGCTGGGCACCGACTCGGTCGACGCCCAGCTGGGTGACGGCCTGCCCGCCGAGGTGGTGCTGGGCCTGCCGCGGGCCACCATCGACCAGGCGGCGACCGCGGACACCGTGATCACCCTGACCGGCGACCTCCGGGAGGAGCTCCCGGTCCTCTTCCTCCGGCTGCGGTCGGGCATCGTCGACGGCCACCTGGACCTGGTCGAGCTCTCGCCCTCGTCCACCGCCCTGACCCGGTACGCGGCGGTCTCCCTGCGCTACGCCCCGGCCCAGGCCACCGAGCTGGTCCGGGACCTGGTGGCTCCCTCCGGGGGTGCCTCCGCCGACGAGGACCTGGCCCGGGCCCGGGAGCTCACCGGGGCGGGGAACGTGGTCGTCGTGGTGGGCCGGCCGTCCCTGGCCGAGGACGCCGCCCTGGTGGCCGAGGCGGCCCAGGTCCTGGCCGCCGCGCTCCCCGGTGCCCGCTTCCTCCCGGCCCTCCGCCGGGGCAACGTGCACGGCGCCCTGGACATGGGGCTGGCCCCCGGCGTGCTGCCCGGCCGGGTCTCCCTCGAGGACGGGCGGGCCTGGTTCACCGGGGCCTGGGGCTCGGTGCCGGGGCAACGGGGCCGGGACACCGCCGGCATCCTGGCCGCGGCGGCCGAGGAGCCCGCCGACGGGACCCGCGTCCGGTCCCTGGTCCTGCTGGGCGCCGACCCCCTGGATGACTTTCCCGACGCCGGGCTGGCCCGTCGGGCCCTCGACGGGGCCGAGTTCGTGGTGGCGGTGGCCTCGGCGCCGGGGGCGGTCACCGAACGGGCCGACGTGGTCCTGCCCGCCGCCGAGGCCCACGAGCGGGCCGGCACCACCACCAACCTGGAGGGCCGGGTCAGCCGCCTGGGCCAGAAGCTGGTGCCGCCCGGGCAGGCCTGGCCGGACTGGATGATCGCCTCCGAGCTGGCCGTGCATCTGGGAGCCGACCTCGGCCTCGATTCGGTGGGTGACGTGTGGGACGAGATCGAGCTGCAGGCCCCGGCCTACCGGGGCATCACCCGGGCCGTCCTGGACGGCGCCGGGGCCGGTGACGGGGTGGTGGCCCCCCTGGTGGCCAGCGCCGTCACCCTCGGCCGCCGGGCCGCCTCGGCCCCCCTCGACCCCATCGCCGTCCCCGGGGTGGAGTCGGTGGAGCGCCAAGGGGCCCCGCCCCGAGCCGGCCTGGCCGAGTCCCCGACGGCCGGGATCGGTGCCGGTCGCCCGGCGGCGGCGTCCGACGACGGTGCCCCGACCCGGCCGGCCACGGCGTCCGACGACGGTGCCCCGACCCGGCCGGCCACCCTGTCCGGCCCGGTCGACCTCGACGTGCCCCGGGTGGTGCCCCACGACGGCTACTCGCTCCGGCTGGTGGCCTCCCGGGTCCTCTACGACCGGGGTGCCGCGGTGCGCTCCGTGCCGGCGCTGGCCGGGCTGGTGGCGACCGCGCCGCTGCGGGCCAACCCCCTCGACCTCGACGAGCTGGGGGTGGCCCCGGGGGGCTCCGTCCGGGTCCGGACGGCGACGACCTCCACGGTCCAGACCGTGGTGGCCGACGACTCCCTGCCCCGCAAGGTGGTGGCGGCCGACTTCAACGTCCCCCTCGACGAGGGGACCATCGCCGACCTGATCGACGCCTCGGTCGCGGTGGTCGAGCTCCGGATGGAGACCCTGTGAACGGCCTGCTCTCCATCGTGCACCCCCTCCTGGCCGAGGGCGACCCGCTCTACGGCAACGGCGTGGGCTGGGTGGTGTTCCTCATCGTCCTGATCAAGGTGCTGGTGGTGTTCGGCGCCCTCATGGTCTCGGTCATGTTGATGATCTGGTTCGAGCGCAAGGTCATCTCGGACATGCAGAGCCGCATCGGGCCCAACCGGGCCGGGCCCTTCGGCATCGCCCAGACCCTGGCCGACGGTATCAAGCTGTTCTTCAAGGAGGACCTGATCCCCGACCAGGCCGACCGGCTCGTCTTCAAGCTGGCCCCCTACCTGACCATCATCCCGGCCTTCCTCATCTTCGCCATCGTGCCCATCGGCGGCGAGGTCACCATCGCCGGCCACACCTTCGAGCTGCAGCTGGCTGATCCACCCATGGGGATCCTCTTCCTGCTGGCCATGTCGTCCATCGGCGTCTACGGCATCATGCTGGCCGGCTGGTCGTCGGGCTCCAAGTACCCGCTGCTGGGCTCGGTGCGGGCCTCGGCCCAGATGATCTCCTACGAGGCGGCGCTGGGCATGACCGTGGTCGCCGTGGTGCTGATCACCGGGTCCCTGTCGACCCGCACCATCGTCGACGCCCAGGCGGGCCACCTGTGGCAGTGGAACGCCATCCGGCTGGGCGTGGTGCCCTTTGTGATCTTCTTCATCGCCATCATCGCCGAGACCAACCGCCCGCCCTTCGACCTGGTCGAGGCCGACTCCGAGCTGGTCGGCGGGTTCGTCACCGAGTACTCGTCCATCCGCTTCGCCCTGTTCTTCCTGGCCGAGTTCATGAACACCATCACCATGTCGGCCATCACCGTGACCCTGTTCTTCGGGGGCCCCGACGGCCCCATCCCGCACATCGCCCACCTGTACTGGCTGTGGCCGATCCTGTGGTTCCTGGGCAAGACCATCGTCTTCCTGTTCGTCTTCGTATGGCTGCGGGCCGCCCTGCCCCGGCTCCGCTACGACCAGCTCATGGACCTGGGGTGGAAGAAGCTGATCCCTCTCTCCCTCGGCTGGCTGCTCATCGTGGCCGGCTTCGTGATCGACGGCTGGTGGGGCCTGGGCATGGCCGCGGCCGTGGTGGTGGCGGCCATCGTCATCACCCGGGCCTTCGCCATCGGCTCCGAGCGGGAGGAGACCCGGGCCATCGTCCCCCAGGTGGGTGTCCGGCTGTGGACCCGCCCGCCCGAGCCCGACCCCGACCCGGCGCCGTCCCCGGCGACGACCGTCCCCGCGTCCGGTGAAGCGACCGTCTCCCCGTCCAGTGAAGGAGGGGGCGCCTGATGGCCGAACCCGAAGTGCCCCGGCAGCGGCAGAACTTCCTCGGTGGCTTCAAGCTGACCCTCGAGCACCTGGGTCGCCCGCCGGTCACCCGGCAGTACCCGGAGGAGAAGCGGCCCAAGCAGCCCCGCCAGCACGGCCGCCACGTCCTCAACCGGTACGAGGACGGCATGGAGAAGTGCATCGGCTGCGAGCTCTGCGCCGGGGTGTGCCCGGCCGACTGCATCTACGTGCGCGGTCTGGACAACCCCCCGGACCACCCGGTGTCCCCCGGGGAGCGCTACGGCTACGTCTACGAGATCAACTTCCTGCGCTGCATCCACTGCGACCTGTGCGTCGAGGCCTGTCCCACCGAGGCCATCACCGAGTCCAAGCTCATGGAGTTCTCCTTCACCAATCGGAACGACGCCATCTACACCAAAGAGGAGCTGCTGGTCGACGACGACGGCAAGCCCAGGCACCTGCCCTGGGAGGACTGGCGGGAGGGCGACGACCTGCACACCTCGGGCTGGATGCGGGCCACCTCGCCGGCCGGGGCCGCCGAGTTCGAGGGCCGGGTGCAGTGGTCGGGTGAGCTGGGCTTCGGGGTGCGCTCGCCCGAAGGGGGCCAGTCGGTCCACCGCGACGACGCCAGTACGGGCAGCCAGCAGCTCCGCCACACCCTGGAGCGCCACCTCGTCCCGGTCGACC
This sequence comes from uncultured Acidimicrobiaceae bacterium, assembly GCA_963812525.1. GTDB lineage: Bacteria > Actinomycetota > Acidimicrobiia > Acidimicrobiales > RAAP-2 > Bog-756. Next base: position 447,468 of record CAWEVL010000010.1, on the reverse strand, counting down.
TGCCGGCCGAGAAGCGCGGGCCGAGGGGGGCCATCGGCCGGATGCTGGAGAAGGCCGAGCGGTTCGCCCCCGGGGCCGGCAAGAAGCACCGTGACCGGGCCGACGCCGAGTACGCCGCCGCCGTGCGGGCCGGCAACAGCGAGCGGGACGAACCGGGGAGCGGGGCCTCGGCACCGGCGGTCGCCGTCCCCGAACCGGACGAGGCCGGATGACGGCCGCGCTCGGAGCCGTGCTCACCGCGGCGGTCGGCTCCGGCCACGCCTCCTGGGTCGACGTGGGCACCTTCGCGGTGGCCGCGGCCATCATCCTGTCCGGGGCGGTGGGTGTGGTGGTGGCCCGCAATCCCGTCCACTCGGCGCTCATGCTGGTCATGACCCTCTTCGGCGTGGCCGTGCTGTTCGTGCTGCAGCGCGACCCGTTCCTGGCCGCCGTGCAGGTCATCGTGTACGCCGGCGCCATCGTGGTCCTCTTCCTGTTCGTCATCATGTTCCTCGGGGTCGACCGCCAGGAGGACATCGGCCTGGAGCCCCTGCGGCGGCAACGGCCGCTGGCCATCGGACTGATCGTGCTGGCCACCACCGGCCTGCTGCTGCTGGGCGAGGTGTCGCGCTGGACCACCGGGGCCCCGCACGTGGCCGGGATCGACGGCGGTCGGCAGTCCAACGTCTACCTCCTGGGCAAGGCCGTCTACACCACCTACCTGTTCCCCTTCGAGGCCACCGCCGCCCTGCTGGTCATCGCCGTGGTCGGCGCGGTGGTGCTGGCCCGCCGCCCGCCCGGCTCGTCCAACCCACCGGCCGAGGACGCCGGCCCCGGAGCCGAGCCGGTCCCGGCCGGTGAGGCCGGCCCCGATGCCGCCACCACCGGGACCACCGGCCCGGTCAGCGACGGAGGCGCCGACCGGGCCGCCGACGCGGCGGGCGAGCCCGAGGAGGCCAGGTCATGACCATCAGTGCCGGCTGGTACCTCGGCCTCAGCGTGGTCCTGTTCTCCATCGGGGCCCTGGGCGTGCTCATCCGCCGCAACGTGCTGGTCATGTTCATGTGCATCGAGCTCATGCTCAACGCCGCCAATCTGACCTTCGTCACCTTCGCCCGCATGCTGCACGACATCGGCGGTCAGGTCCTGGTGTTCTTCGTGCTCGTGGTGGCGGCCGCCGAAGTGGTGGTCGGGCTGGGACTGGTCGTCGCCATCTTCCGACGCCGGGCCAATGCCACCGCCGACGATCTCCACCTGATGAAGGGCTGACCGGACGATGCTCGGAGTCACCTACCTGATCATCTTGCTGCCCCTGATCGGGTTCGCCGTCCAGTTGGTGGCCGGCCGCCGCCTCGGAGACCCGGCCGCCGGCGGGGTGGCCACCGCCTTCGTCGGGGCCAGCTTCCTGGTCTCCATCGGCGTCTACCTCGACCTGCTCACGGTCAACGCCCCGGTGCGGACGTACACCCAGAACCTGTGGTCGTGGATCCCCGTCGACAGCCTGCAGATCCACGCCCGGCTGTTCGTGGACCCGCTGTCCATGACCATGGTGCTGTTCGTCACCGGTGTCTCGACCATGATCCACCTGTACTCCATCGGGTACATGAAGGGGGACAAGGACTACTCCAAGTTCTTCCTCTACATGAACCTGTTCGTGGCCTCCATGCTCATCCTGGTGCTGGGGTCCAACCTCCTCGTGACCTTCGTCGGCTGGGAGGGGGTGGGCACCTGCTCCTACTGGCTGGTGTCGTTCTGGTTCACCCGCGAGTCGGCGGCCAGCGCCGGGAAGAAGGCCTTCGTCTACAACCGGATCGGCGACGTCGGGTTCCTCCTGGCCGTCTTCCTGGTCTTCGAGCGGGTCCACTCGCTGGAGTACACGACCATCTTCGCCCACCTGGACCGCATCGGGTCGGGATACATCACCGCCATCTGCATCCTGCTGCTGGTCGGGGTGATGGGGAAGTCGGCCCAGATCCCCCTGTTCCCCTGGCTGGCCGACGCCATGGAGGGTCCCACCCCGGTGTCCGCCCTGATCCACGCGGCCACCATGGTCACCGCCGGCGTCTACCTGCTGTGCCGGATCAACCCGCTCCTCCACGCCTCCAGCGCCGCGGCGCTGACGGTGGCCATCGTGGGCGGGGTGACCGCCTTCGTGGCCGCCACCATCGCCTGTGCCCAGCAGGACATCAAGAAGGTGCTGGCCTACTCGACGGTGTCCCAGTTGGGCTACATGTTCCTGGCCATCGGGTGCGGGGCCTACGAGGCGGCCATCTTCTTGATGGTGGCCCACGCCTTCTTCAAGGGCCTGCTCTTCCTCGGGGCCGGCTCGGTCATCCACGGCCTCCACGACGAGCAGGACCTGAAGCGGATGGGCAACCTGCGCCGGTACATGCCGCTGACCTGGATCACCTTCGGCATCGGTTGGCTGTGCATCGCCGCGGTGCCCCCGCTGTCGGGCTTCTGGGCCAAGGGCGACGTGCTGGAGAACACCTGGGCCGCCCACCCGGCCCTGTGGGGGCTGGGCCTGGTCACCGCCCTGCTCACCGCCTACTACATGAGCCGCCTCACCGGCCTGGCCTTCTTCGGTCGGGACAACTGGTCGAACGAGGTGCCGGTGGACGCCACCACCGACATGCCGGACGCCCACCATGCCGAAGGACACCTCAGCCAACCCCACGAGTCGCCCCGCATCATGCTCATCCCACTGTGGGTCCTGGCCTTCTTCGCCGCCATCGCCGGCATCCTGGCCGCGTCCAACAACCACGTCTCGCTGGCCAAGTGGATCGACCCGGTCTTCGGCGCCAATCTGTACGACGACCACCTGAGCACGGCGGCCGTCTGGACGCTGGGCATCACCGATGCCCTCATTGCCGTGATCGGGGTGGGTGTCGGGCTCGCCCTGTGGATGTCGGTGACCAACCGTCCCCAACTGGAGGTCCCCTTCCTGCGCAACGCGTGGTACATCGACGATCTCTACGACACCGTGTTCGGCCGCCCCCTCGCCCACTTGGCCGCCTTCAGCGCCGACGTCGTCGATCCCAAGGTCATCGACGGCGGGGTCAACGGCGTGGCCGGCCTGGTCCGCCGGTCGGGGGCGCTGATCCGGCGAACCCAGACCGGGTACCTGCGCAACTACGTGCTGGGCATCGTGCTGGGCACCGTGCTGGTCCTGGCCTTCGTGCTCAGCCGGATGTGGTGGGGCTGATGGCCACCTCCCACTTCCCGTTCCTCACCGTGCTGGTGCTGACCCCGGCCGTCGGGGCCGCCGTGGTGGCCCTGATCCCGCCCAAGGCCGTGGCCAAGCGCTTCCACGAGGCCATCGGGGCCCTGGTCGGGCTGTTCACCCTGATCCTGTCGCTGGTCATCGTGGGCCAGTGCAAGGTGGGGGTGGGCGGCTACCAGCTGGTCTCCGATCACACCTGGGCCAAGCAGCTGGGCATCCACTGGTCGGTCGGGGTCGACGGGATCTCCCTCTTCCTGGTGGTGATGACCGCCCTGCTGTTCCCCCTGACCATCCTCGGGGCCCGGGGCCGGCGCGACCCGAGGGCCTTCGTGGCCTGGATCCTGCTGATGGAGGCGGCCTGCCTGGGCAGCTTCGTCTCCCTCGACCTGGTCCTGTTCTTCCTGTTCTTCGAGCTGACCCTGGTGCCGGCGTACTTCATCATCGGGGGGTGGGGCTATGCCCGCCGGGGACTACGCGGCCATCAAGTTCTTCGTGTACACCTTCGCCGGCTCGGCCTTCCTGTTGGTGGGGATCCTGGCGGTGGCCTTCCTCCACCAGTCCCAGACCGGGGTGCTGACCTTCGAGCTGCCCGCCCTCATGCACACCCACCTGTCGGGGACCGAGGGGGTCCTGCTCTTCTGTGCCTTCACCGCGGCGTTCGCCGTCAAGGCCCCGGTCTTCCCGTTCCACACCTGGTCGCCCGATGCCTACGCCGAGGCCCCCACCGCCGGTGCCGTGCTCCTGGCCGCGGTCATGGCCAAGCTGGGCACCTACGGGATCATCCGCTTCGACCTCAACCTGTTCCCCCAGGCCACCCGGACCCTGGCCCCGTGGCTGTTGACCCTGGCCGTGATGGGCATCCTGTACGGGGCCATCGTGGCCTGCGCCCAGCGCGACCTGAAGCGCCTGTTGGCCTACTCCTCGCTGGCCCAGATCGGCTTCATCGTGCTCGGGACCTTCGCCCTCAACAGCCAGGGGTTGACCGGCGGGGTGCTCCAGATGGTCAACCACGGCCTGATCATCGCCACCCTGTTCATCCTGGTGGGGTGGATCTACGAGCGGCGCAAGACCTGGCAGGTCACCGCCCTGAAGGGCCTCCAGTCGCCGGCCCCGGTGATGGCCGGGGTGTTCACCGTGGCCATGCTGGCCTCCATCGGGGTGCCCGGGCTCAACGGGTTCGTCGGTGAGTTCCTGGTGCTGATCGGCACCTTCCTGGCCCACCGGTGGTGGGCGGTGGTGGCCATCATGGGCGTGATCGCCGCCGCCGTCTACCTGCTCTGGGCCTACCAGCAGGTGTTCCACGGCGAGCCCACCGAAGCGGACGCAGCCAGGACCGCCGACCTCGGGTGGAGCGAGCGCCTGATCATCGCCCCGCTGGTCATCCTCATCGTGTTCCTCGGGGTCTACCCCAAGCCGGTGCTGGACCGGATCACCCCGTCGGTCAACCAGCTGGTGGTCCACGTGGATCGGGTGACCCACACCCCGATCCCGGCCGACCTCACCTCCGGCCCGGCCCCGGCCGGGCCGGCCGCCGCGGAAGGAGCCCCGTGATGCCCTCCCTGCTGGTGGCGGCGACGTCGACGGCGCCGGTCATCCACACCCCCCATGTCGACTACCTGAGCATCCTCCCCATGCTGATCATGATGGGTGGGGCCGTCCTGTTGATGGTGGTCTCCTCGCTGTTCCGGAGGATCCTGGGCGTGCGAGCGGGGACGATGGTGGCCTCGGCGACCTCCGTCGCCGCCCTGGTGGCGGCCCTCGTCCAGTGGGACCAGGTGGCCACCCACGGGCCCAAGGTGACCATCGCCGGGGCCATCGCCTTCGACGGGTTCGACGTGTTCATCCAGATCACGGTGTCCATCGCCATGCTGCTGACCGCCCTCATCGGGGACGGCTACCTGCGGCGGGAGGGGGTGGAGGGCCCCGAGTACCACGTGCTGGCCATGATGTCGGCCTCGGGGGCCATGATGATGGGGGCGGCCAACGACCTCATCGTGGTCTTCCTGGGCCTCGAGATCATGTCCATCGCCCTCTACGTGCTGGCCGCCTTCAACCACAAGCGGGCCGAGTCGGGCGAGGCGGCCCTCAAGTACTTCGTGCTGGGGGCGTTCTCGTCGGCGGTCTTCGTCTACGGGATCGCCCTGACCTACGGGGCCACCGGGTCGACCAACCTGCCCCAGATCGCCGACTACCTGTCCAAGAACGTCATCGCCAGCAACGGTGTGCTGCTCGGGGGCCTGGCCCTCCTGCTGGTGGGGTTCGGCTTCAAGATCGCCGCGGTGCCGTTCCACATGTGGTCGCCCGACGTCTACCAGGGCTCCCCGTCACCGGTCACCGGGTTCATGGCCGCGGTGGCCAAGGCCGGGGCCTTCGCCGCCCTGCTCCGTGTGTTCGTCTCGTCGTTCGGCACGGTGCGGACCGACTGGCAGCCGATCATCTGGGGTCTGGCCATCCTCTCGCTGGTGGTCGGCGCGGTGGTGGCCCTCCTGCAGAAGGACGTCAAACGGATGATGGCCTACTCGTCCATCAACCACGCCGGCTTCATCCTGCTCGGCGTGGAGGCGGCCACCCCCCAGGGGGTGTCGGCCTCCCTCTACTACCTCTTCGCCTACATGTTCCTGACCATCGGCTCGTTCGCCGTGATCACCGTGATGTCGCGAGCCGGCGACACCGGGCACCAGCTCACCGACTACCGCGGCCTGGCCCGTCGGCAACCGGTCCTGGCCCTGTCGTTCGCCGTCCTGCTGCTGGGTCAGGCCGGCGTACCGTTCACCACCGGATTCCTGGCCAAGTTCGGCGTGGTCGGGGCCACGGTGGCCACCCACGCCTACGTGCTGGCCGCCATCGCCATGGTGACCGCGGCCATTGCCGTCTTCTTCTACCTGCGGGTGGCCGTGGCCATGTACTCGCCGGTGGGGGCCGTCGCCGATCCGGTCGAGGGCGACGTCCCGTCGGAGGCCGGCACCGGCCCCCCCGCCGGCCGCCCCCACCCGGCACCGGAAGCGTCGGAACCGACGTCGGAGGCGGCGACCGGCCGGTCCGAGTCGTCCGATGCCGTGACCAGCCTGGCCGTGCTGACCGACGCCCCGCCGACCGACGAGGTCACCGAGCGCGGCGCCGTACCGGTGCCGGTGCTCACGTGGGTGGCCATCGGCCTGTGCGTGGGCTTCACCGTGGTCTTCGGGATCGTCCCCGAGCCCATTCTCAACTTCGCCCACCAGGCCACGCTGCTCTTCACCTGATCGGACCGGCCGCCCGGCGGCCCCGGCGACGCCGCGCCGTCCGGCCCCCGCCCCGCCCCGTCGGTCCTCGCCCCAGGGGTAGGTCCCGGGTACTGTCGATCGGGCGGGGTGCCCCGGCCGCCGACCCGAAGGAGTCCAGCATGGCCAATTCCCCAGGAGTTCCCAGTCAGGGCCCGACCGGTCGGTCCCGGGGCCGGAAGCGGGACACGCGGGAGATCGTCCGCATCAGCGTGGCGGTGGTGGCCCTGATCCTGCTCATCGCCTTCGTCCTCGACAACAGCCACACGGTCACGGTGGGGTTCGTCTTCTTCAGCACGCATCTCAGCCTGATCTGGGTGCTCCTGATCGCCGCGGTGCTGGGGGCGCTGGTCGACCGGCTGATCATCCTGCTGAGCCAGCGGAGGAAGAAGGCGGCCGGCAAGCCCGGGCCGTGAGCCCCGAACCGGTCAGCGACGGATGGACGGCTTCGGCGACCCGGTGGCCCACGGGGCCGGGTGGCGGCGCAGCAGTCGGCCGAACTCGCCCGGCGGCACCGGCGGCGACACCAGGAAGCCCTGACCGCGGTCGCAGAGCTCAGCCCGGAGGTCCTGCAGCTGGACCGGCTCCTCGATGCCCTCGGCCAGGGTGACCAGACCCAGGATCCGACCCAGCTCCACCAGGGTGTGGACCAGGGCGGCGTGGTCCGGGGACCCGTCCAGCTCGGCCACGAACGACCCGTCGATCTTGAGTACGTCGACCGGGAACTGCCGCAGGTAGGCCAGGGAGGAGTACCCCGTCCCGAAGTCGTCGATGGCGATCATGACCCCCAGGTCCTTCAGCCGCCGCAGCCGGGCCACCGTGGCCTCGGCGTCCCGCATGAGCGACGACTCGGTGACCTCGAGGGTCAGCTGGTCGGGGTCCAGGCCGGCGGCGCCCAGGGCCTCGGTGACGTGGTCCACCAGGGCCGTGGACTCGAGCTGCCGCATGGACAGGTTCACCGAGATGCCCACCGGCTGGCCCTGGGCGTGCCACTGGGCGGCCTGGGCGCAGGCCTGGTGCAGCACCCAACGGCCGACGTCGACGATCATGCCCGACTCCTCGAGCACGGGGATGAAGTCCCTCGGGGAGATGACCCCCTGGGTCGGGTGCTGCCACCGGATGAGTGCCTCGGCGGTGCGGATCCCGCCGTCCTGGAGATCGACGATGGGCTGGTAGAGCAGGAAGAACTGACCGGAGGCGGAGGCGGCATCGAGGTCCGACTTGAGGGCCAGCCGGTCCACGGCGGCGGTCTGCATGGCCGATTCGAACAGGATCGAACAGTTCCGGCCCCGGGCCTTGGCCTGGTAGAGGGCCACGTCGGCGTCGCGCAGCAGCTCGTGGGCCGACGTCCGCAGCCCGGTGGCGATGCCGACGCTGGCCGTGACCATGAGGGGCAGGTCCTCGTAGCCGTGGAGCACGAAGGGCTGGCGCAGGGCCTCCCGGATCCGCTCGGCGATGGGCTCGGGTCCGAGCTCGAGGGACAGGCCCTCGGCCAGCACGACGAACTCGTCCCCGCCGAGCCGGCCCACCGTGTCGTCGGCCCGCAGCATGGCCACGAACCGGTCGGCCACGGCCTGGAGCAGATGGTCGCCGGCCTCGTGGCCCAGGGAGTCGTTGGCGTCCTTGAAGTTGTCGAGGTCGATGAAGAACGCCGCCACCGGATGGCCGGAGCGCCGTGACCGGGCCAGCATCTGCTCGGCCCGGTCGAGGATCAGCTGACGGTTGGGCAGCCCGGTCAGCGGGTCGTGGAGGGCCCGGTGGGCCAGCAGGGCCTCGAACTCCTTGCGCTCGGTGATGTCCCGGATGTTGGCGACGTACCCCGCCACCGAGGGCCGGTGCAGTTGGTTGCTGACCACGGCCTCGAGCTCGCACCAGGTGCCGTCGGTCCGGGCCATCCGGAACTGGATGAGCACGTTGTCGGGAGAGTCGGCCAGCTCGGACCCGAGCCGGCTCCGGACCCGGTCCTGGTCGTCGGGGTGGATCAGGTCGGTGGTCCGCGTCCCCACCAACTCCGCCGGGCGCCGGCCGAGGAGAGCGGTGATGGCCGGGCTCACGTAGGTGCAGTTCCCGTGCTCGTCCATGACCAGGGTGACGTCCGAGGAGTTCTGGATGAGCGAGCGGAACCGGTCCTCGGACAGGCGGGTGGTGGCCTCGGCCCGCTCCTTCTGCTCCATGGTGGCCCCGGCCATGCGGATCACGAAGAAGAGGACGAACGCCCCCATCAGGGCCAGGGCGTTGGTCTGGGCCAGGGAGAGGAAGGATGGGAACACCTGCTGCCAGATGCCGATCTGTCCGATGGCGATCCCCAGCAGGCACCACAGGGCGGTGACCCGCCAGACCCGGGAGCCGCACCGGGCCACGTTCTCGAGGGCCAGGAAGGCGTACGCCCCGCACAGGACGGGTCCCCACCCGCTCAGGTAGATGACCGTGGTGACCGCGGCGGCCTGGACGGCCACCCGCAGGTGCAGACGGGCCGGGGTGGGCCGGGTGTCGTACAGGTGGTCGGCGATGACGCTGGTCAGGGGGATGGCGATGAAGATGGCCACCCACAGCCAGGCCGACTCCCTGGCCACCTCGCCGAAGCGCATGAGCACCAGCAGCGCGCCGAGGGCGGCCGGGCCCATGAGATAGGCCAGCTTCCGGGGGTCGATGGAGGATCGGCCCCCCGGCTCGTTGGCCGTTCCGGTGGCCGCCCCGGCCCCGGCCCCCGCCGGCGGACGGGCGGGAGGGATGCCGTCCGCTCGTGGGTGACCCTCTGGGGGGACAGGCATCGTCGACATCGCCGCTCCGGTTCCGAACTACTTCCTCCAGAGCAATATCGGTAGCAACACGTGTTGACTTAAGGGGCGAGAAACTTCCTGGTCAGGTGTGATTCCGCCAGGGGCGGCCGGCCATGATCCATCGGCTCAGGAGACGGCCTGGCGGAACACCCGGGTGGCCCAGACCAGGACCAGGCCACACAGCGGGACCAGGACGGCGAAGGCCTGCCACACCGCGGGGCTGCCCAGGTGGCCGATGGCCAGGGCCCGGGCGGCCGCCACCAGGTAGTAGAGCGGGTTCAGGTGGGCCAGGACCTTCAACCACAGGGGCCCGAGGGAGATGGGCAGGAGCACCCCGGCCAGCAGGAGGATGGGCAGGTTGATGCCGTTGATGACGGCGGCGAAGCTGCTGATGTCCTTGGTCACCAGGGCGGTGGCCGTCGAGAACGCCGCCATCATGGCGGCCAGCAGCCACAGCAGCACGGCCAGCACGGCCAGGCCGAGCCAGTGCACCCCGAAGCCGAACCCGTAGCCCACCGCCACCACCACGATGTCGAACACCGTCATCATGACCAGTCCGGAGAGGATGGGCCCGATGAGGATGGCGAAGCGGCTGGCCGGCGTGACCCGGAAGCGCTCGATCAGACCCGACTGGAGCTCGAAGATGGTGCCGAACCCGGCGCTCGACCCACTGGCGAAGGCCAGCAGGGCCAGGATGCCCGGAAGGAACAGCTGGAGCACGGTGCCGGTGGCGACGCCCCGCACCCCCGGAAGGCTGTGGAGCAACGGGGTGAAGAGCACCAGGTAGAGGATGGGGGTGGAGAAGCCGACGAACAACCACACCGGGTTGCGCAACATCTGCACGGTGTAGCGGTGGAAGAGCAGTCGGGTGTCGGTGAGGGTCTTCATGCCGCACGCTCCTTGTCGGGCTGGGGGCCGGCGTCGCGTAGGGAGCGACCGGTCTGGTGCAGGAACACGTCGTCGAGGGTGGGCTCGGACAGGCTCATGGACCGGACCCCGACGCCGGCGCCGTCGAGGAGCCGGAGGATCCGGGGCAGGGACGCACTCCCGTCCTCCACGTACAGGTGGACCTGGTCGTCGCGGCTGGTGAGCTCCCTCACGAAGGGCTCGGCCTCGAGCAGGCGGGTGACCCGGCCGCCGTCGTCCGATCCCGGACGGAGGCTCAGCACCACGGACTCGCCGGCCACCTGGCGCTTGAGGTCGACCGGGGTCCCCTCGGTCACGATCTCGCCGTGGTCCATGATCACCAGCCGGTCGCAGAGGGCGTCGGCCTCCTCGAGGTAGTGGGTGGTGAGGAACACCGTGGTGCCCTGGTCGCGCAGCTCCCGCACGTGCTCCCACAGGTTGGCCCGGTTCTGGGGGTCGAGCCCGGTGCTGGGCTCGTCGAGGAAGAGCACCTCCGGCCGATGGACGATCCCGAGGGCGACGTCCAACCGGCGTCGCTGGCCGCCCGAGTACGTCTTGACCCGCCGATCGGCGAACTCGATCAGGTCGAGCAGGTCCATGAGCTGGTCGGTCCGGGCCGTCACCGAGGCCAGGTCCCCGCCGTACAGGCGGCCCTGGAGGACGAGGTTCTCGCGACCGGTGGCCAGGTCGTCGGCTCCGCCCAGCTGGCTCACGTACCCGATGCGAGTGCGTACCTCCTGCGGCTGGCCGGCCACGTCGAATCCGGCCACCGTGGCCGTACCGGCATCGATGGACAAGAGGGTGGTGAGCATGCGCAGGGTGGTGGTCTTGCCGGCACCGTTGGGTCCGAGGAAGCCGAAGATCTCGCCGCGGCCCACCTCGATGCTCACCCCGCGGACGGCCTCGACGGCGCGGCCGGTGGGGCCGGTGGCGGACCCGTGGCCGCCATGGCCGGTGCCCCGGGGTACCGGGAAGGCCTTCTTCAGCCCGTCGGTGACGATCACCGGGCCGCCGGCCATGGGGGTGTGCGCTGCCGCGCTCATGACGGCGCCCCCCCGGTCCCGTCGCCGATGGGCGCCGGATGGGGGAGCCACGCCGGCTCGCCGTCTCCGGCATGGAGCGCACTCCAGTCGCCGCCGGCGTGGACGGCCCGCCACCACTCGAGCCCGTCCAGCGTCCCCGACCGGATGGCTGCGGTGAGACGGCGCACGTACCCGAGCTCCGCCTCCCGGAGGACGGTGCGGAATTCGTCCTCCACCCAGAAGAGGCGGGGCAGGCCCTGTTTCTCGATCAGCTCACGGGACGCCGCCGACTGGGCCAGCTCGAACTCGAGGCGCTGGGCCCGCTCGTCCAGCAGCTCGACCACGTCGTCGGGGGGCAGGGCGGGTAGGAAGGACAGGGCGGCCTCGAAGGCCGGGTAGTCCTTGACCGGGGTGGAGAGGAGGTCGGTGAGCCAGTCGTGCGTCTCGATGCGGCCGGCGTCGGTGAGGTCGTACACGGTGCGCTCGGGGAGACGGCCGGCCCGCCTGGTCTCCTGCGGCGTGATCAGGCCCCGCTTCTCCAGCGAGGCCACCACGGCGTAGAGCGACCCGTAGTTCAGCCGCACGCTCTCGTGCTTGTTGCGCTGCCGGAGCGTGGTGGCCACCTCGTAGGGGTGCATGGGCCGCTCGTAGAGGCAGATGAGCACGGCCAGGGCCAGGGGGTTGGTTCGGTTGCGGGGAGTCATGGTGATCCTTTCGGAGTACTCTGAATAGAGTACTCCGAGGGAAGCGACATGTCCAGACGGCCCAGATCCGGCGTGCGGATCCGTCGGGCGCTACCGGAGGACGGGTGGGAAGATGTCCCCATGAGGCAGGCCACCCCGACCGAGCGAGCGGAGTTCGGACGGCAGGCCCGGGCCAAGGTGCCCCGGGCGAGCCACGGGACGTGGACCCCGGTGGCCGGCCGGACCGACCCGCTCGAGATCCTGGCCCTCCAGGCCACCACCCGGCTTCCCGACCTGGTCCCCATCCGGTACGGGAGGATGGCCGCCTCGGCCTTCGCCTTCTTCCGGGGGGCGGCGGCGGTGATGGCCGCCGACTTGGCCGCGGCCGAGGCCACCGGCCTCGAGGTCCAGCTGTGCGGCGACGCCCACCTGTCCAATTTCGGGGGATTCGCCTCCCCCGAGCGCGAGTTCATCTTCGATGTCAACGACTTCGACGAGACGCTCCCCGGCCCGTTCGAGTGGGACCTCAAGCGCCTGGCGGCCAGCCTCGAGATTGCCGGCCGCAGCCGTGCGCTGGACGACGCCACCCGCCGGTCGGTGGTGGCCGGGAGCGCCTGCTCCTATCGCCGGGCCATGCGCGAGTTCGCCGGGATGCGGGACCTGGACATCTGGTACACCCACCTCGACGCCCGGATGATCGGCCAGCGCTGGGGCGACCAGGCCAGCCGCAAGCTGGCCGAGACCTTCCAACGGCGCATGGCCAAGGCCCAGTCCAAGGACCACCTGGCCGCGCTGGCCAAGCTGACGCACGAGGTCGAGGGCAATCTGCGCTTCGTGGCCAACCCCCCGCTGGTGGTGCCGGCCGAGTCCCTCTTCACCGATGTCTACTCGAGCCAGACCGTGGGCAACCTCTACGACGCCCTGGCCCAGTACCGCGGCACCCTCTCCGGCGACCGGCAGCGCCTGCTGGAGAAGTACGAGTTCACCGACCTGGCCCGCAAGGTGGTCGGGGTGGGGAGCGTGGGCACCCGGTGCTGGGTGGCCTTGTTCGTGGGCCGCGACCACGGCGACCCGCTGTTCCTCCAGATCAAAGAGGCCGAGACGGCGGTGGGGGAGCCCTTCCTCGGACCCAGCGGGTACCCGCACCACGGGCAGCGGGTGGTCGAGGGCCAACGGCTCATGCAGGGGGCCAGCGACATCTTCCTCGGGTGGGACAGCTTCCGCGGCGACGACGGCATCACCCGGGACTTCTACCTGCGCCAGATGTGGGACTGGAAGTTCTCGGCCGACGTGGACACCATGAGCCCCGACGCCCTGGCCATCTACGCCGAGATGTGCGGGTGGACCCTGGCCCGGGCCCACGCCCGCTCGGGAGATCCCATCGCCATGGGCGCCTACCTGGGCGGCGGGGACCGCTTCGACCGGGCCATGGTGGACTTCGCTTCGTCCTACGCCGACCAGAACCAGCGGGACTTCGAGGCCCTCACGGCCGCCGTCGCCAGCGGCGCCGTGGCCGCCTCCCCCGGCGTCTGAGGGCGAGGGCCACCGGGTGAGAACCGGCGGCCGGGGTGAGGCTCAGCCCGGCGGGGGCCGGACCGCCACCGTCCAGTCGATGTCGATGGCGCGGTGGGTGAACATGCGGGGACGGCCGACCTGCGCCGGCCGGTCGGTGGTCCACTCCGCCGGCGAGGCCAGGGTGAGGCCGGCCAGCCCGCGCAGGGCCTCGTCGTAGCCGGAGCGGATCCAGGCGAACCGCCGCCAGCACCGCTCCCGTTCGTCGGCGGGGACGGGGAGCAGGGGGTGGAGCCGGTCCAGGGCGGCGAGGTACTCGTCCCGGCCCACCGAGATGTCCGGGGCCGGTTCGGCATACCGGGCCACCAGGGCCATGACCCGCTCAGGGGGACCGATGGGCAGGCCGGCCGACCTCCCGATGGTCACCAGGGTGGGGAGGCCGTAGGCCAGGGCCATCATCGGACCCTTGATCTCCTCGGCGGCGCGCTCTTCGGTACTGAAGTCCGACGCCGACAGGAGGAGGGCGGCGCCGTCGAGCAGCGAGCCCACCGAGGCCACCCATGCCTCCTCGGGCGAGGCCTCGGGGAAGTAGCACAGGGCGGGGAAGGCGGTGTGGGTCTGGTCGAGGTCGAGCAGCCAGCTGGCCGAGGTCCTCCACAGCTCGGGATTGTCGAGCGCGCCCAGGAGTTGGAGGTTGGAGAGCAGGTTGACCGGGGAGGGAGGGGTGCCGGCGAAGGGCTTCAGCACGCTGATCCCCTTCTCCCGCTCATGGTGGGCGGCGTAGATGGTGGGCAGGTAGCTGATCAGGAGGGCCACCAGGCCCAGCCCGATGGTGGCCTCCACGAAGGTGAGCCAGATGCGGGCCGTCCCCTCGGGCTCGGCGAACCCCAGCGTGAACAGCGACGACCCGCTGATCTCGAAGGCGCGTTGGGCGGAGTCATGACTGATGGACCAGAAGACGAACGAGAAGCCGAAGGTCACCGAGAGCATCCAGACCAGCGGCAGGCTGACCAGGGCCACCGGGGCGTAGAGGGCCCGAAGGTTGGCCCGGCGGTCCCGGTTCCTCCACCGTCGGACGAGTATCCGGTCGGCCACGGCGAACACGAACCGGGCGATGCGGGTGTACCCGTTGCGGGGGAGCACCACCGTCTCGAGGGCCGAGATGAGTACGGCGAAGACGAGGACCGCTCCGAACAGGGCGGCGACGATGCGGGCCACGATCATGGGCGGGTGGGGGGGACGGGAGGTGTCGGGGCAGGGTGATCACGGCGAGGGCGCCGTCCCGGAGGCCGCCACCGGAGAGCCGGTCGGCTCGGCAGCGCTCTTCTTGAGGTCGGCCGGCGTCCCGGGCAGCCAGGCGCCGGCCACGTAGGTCACCACCACCGCCACGATGACCAGCGGAGCCACGCTCAGCCCGTCACTGGACACCAGCAGCGTGGCCAGGAGGGTGGAGGTCATGGGCAGCTTCAGCATCACCGTGGCCATGGCCCCGATGCCCATGGCCACCGCCGGCACCAACGAGAGGCCGGGGAGGTGGGAGGCGGCGACCCCGATGACCCCGCCGATGAACATGGCGGGGAAGATGGGCCCACCCCGGAAGCTCGAGAGCGACAGTCCGTAGGCCACCGACTTGCAGGCGGCCAGCAGCACCAGGGCACCCACCGTCCAGTTCGAGGCGTTGAGGACGACGTCGGGCAGCGCCGACTGACCGGAGAAGAGCACGTCGGAGAGGCTGTGGCCGGCCACCTCGACGAAGAGGATGGCCAGGGCACCCACCCCCAGGCCGACCACGGGCATGAGCAGCAGCTTTCGACGTTCGACGACCGGCTGCAGGGACAGGGCCAGCAGCCGGATGGCCGTGCCCAGCACCGCGGCCACCAGGCCGAAGGCGATGGCCCACAGGAACATCACCCCGGTGGGGTGGCTGAACGGGGGCAGTCCGGGGATGCCCAGGGAGAAGGTGCCGAACCCGGTCAACGAGTCCAGACCGATGAAGATGAGGGTGCCGATGCCGGCGGCCAGCAGGCCGGGCACCAGCACCAGGCCCAGGAGGGGTCCGCCCAGACCGGCCGCCTCCATCAGCAGGAAGGCTCCGACGATGGGTGAGCCGAGCAGGGCGCTGATGGCGGCGAAACTGCCGGCCGAGGCGATGACCACCGCCGCCATGGGCGGGGCGTCCCGCTTGACCAGGTGCACGGCCAGGGCCCCCAGACCACCGCCGATGGCGATCAACGGAGCCTCGGGACCGAGCACGACCCCGAGGCTGAGGGTGGCCAGCGAGGCCAGGATCACGCCCGGGAGCTCGGCTCCCGTCGGGGCCCCTCCGCCGGCCTTGAACCCCTCGGCCGGCTTGTGGCCCGAGGTGCCGGGCAGGTACTGGATGGTCGCACCCACCAGCACCCCGGCGATGGCCAGGAGGGGGAGCGGCCACCACACCGGGGTCCCGCTGAAGCCGATCTCCTTGGGCAGGGTGGTGAAGAACCAGTGCTGGAGGAGGGCGACCAGTTTGAGGAAGAAGTAGGCGACGGCCGAGACCGGAATCCCGATGAGGGCGGCCAGGACCAGGATCTGGAGGTAGCTGCGCGACCGCAGCAGGGCCATGGGGTCGGCGGCCGCGCCCGCCGCGGGGTCAGCCGGCGGTGCCGCGGCCGGGTCGTCCGGGGGTGGGGTGGTCACGTGCCGGCCCTGCTCAGGGCCCGCGCTCGGCGTCCGCCACCCCTCGGCCACGTGACGATCACGGGGAGGGTCGAGCCCAGGTTGTGCACGGATCTCCTCCCGTCGGCCGCGGTCCGTGCCGAGGACACTACCGGCCCGATGGTTCGCCCCGGTGGAAGCGTCTTGTCCGCCCCGACGCGTGGTGGCGTCGACACCGCGGTCGACCGGACCCCCGGGGATGGCAACAGGGGGTGCCATGGTCGGTCAGCGCCACCCCTGTGACCAGGGGCCGGGGAGAGGATCAGTGCAAATTTGCCTGGGTGGACACTATGGTGGCTGGTCGTCCCCAACCAAGGAGCACCAGCGATCATGCTTGCCTACACGTATCCACTGCTCAGCATCTTCTGGACGATGTTGGAGTTCTTCTTCTTCGTCCTGTGGATCTGGCTGCTCATCTACATCTTCATCGACATCTTCCGGAGCCACGACATGGGCGGGTTGGCCAAGGCCCTGTGGGTCGTGTTCGTGATCATCCTCCCGTTCCTCGGTGTCTTCGTGTACCTGATCGCCCGGGGCGGCAGCATGCACGAGCGGGCCGAGAAGCAGGCCCAGCAGCAGCAGCAGCAGTTCGACGAGTACGTCAAGAAGACGGCGGGCAGTAGTAACAGCGCCGACGAGTTGGCCAAGCTGGCCGATCTGAAGGCCAAGGGTGTCCTCACCGATGCCGAGTTCGAGGCCCAGAAGGCCAAGATCCTCAGCTGAGCTGACCACCGGTCATCCGGAGCGGGCCGCCCGCCCGCTCCCCTCGACGGCCGCTCCCGGTGCCCGGTGCACCAGGGGCGGCCGTCGTGCCGTCCGGGGGCTGGACCACCTGACCACGGGTATCGGCGAGGTCCCGACCTGGTGCGGATGCCGCCGGTACAGTGGCCCGGTGGCTCCTGACGACGACCAACCCACCCCTGACGTCGGGGAACCGGCCCCTGACGTCGAGGCGCTGCAGCAGAACGTCGGGGAGCCGCCGGCGGAGAACGAGCGGCTCCGGGAGGCCGAGTCCGGACGGAAGCCGGACAAGGGCCCACGGTGGCGGCGGATCACGTCGTGGGTGCTCGTGGTGCTGGCCTGCCTGCTGGCCGTGGTCTCGGTCTTCGTGGTGTTCGCCCGAAACCAGCTGCTGAACACCGACGCCTACGTGAGCACCATGGCGCCGCTGGCCACCAACCCGGCCATCCAGACCCACGTGGCCACCCGGGTGAGCGAGGAGCTCATCGCCCGGACCGACCTGCAGGCGCGCGTCAAGAACGCCCTGCCGGCCAAGGCCGGATTCCTGGTCACGCCCATCACCGACGAAGTGCAGAAGGCCACCTACTCCATCACCCTGAAACTGGTGCAGTCGCCCAAGTTCGAGCAGCTGTGGGTGGCGGCCAACCGGGCCTCCCACAAGCAGCTGGTGGCCGTGCTGACCGGCACCCAGACCGGCGCGGTCAGCACCAAGGACGGCAAGATCACCATCGACCTGGGCAAGGTGGAGGTCACCGTCAAGAAGGACCTGGCGGCCAAGGGCATCACCGTCTTCGACAAGGTGCCGGCGGTCAAGGGACTCAACTACGTGCTGTTCCAGTCCAACGACCTGGTCCGTATCCAGAAGCTGGTCAAGTTCCTCGACAAGCTGGCCGTGGTGCTCCCCATCATCACCCTGCTGTGCTTCGCCGGCGCCGTGGTGCTGACCAGGAACCGTCGGCGCGGACTGGTGCGGGCCGGCGTCGGCCTGGCCCTGTCCATGGGGCTGATCCTGGTGCTCATCGCCGTGGGTCGCAACCAGTACCTGGCCGGGCTCAAGCCACCGCAGTCGCCCCAGGCGGCCGCCGCTGTCATCGACACGGTGACGACCAACCTGCGCGACGCCGTCCGGCTCATCCTCATCCTGGCCGCCGTGGTGGCCATCGTGGCCCTGGTGGCCGGCAACTCCTGGGTCCGGACCAAGGTCGGTGACCTGGGGAAGCCGGGCTGGGCCACCGGCGGGCCCGTCCACGACTTCGTGGCCCGGCACCGCAAGGCCCTGCAGTGGGCGGTGCTGGCCCTGGGCCTGGTGATCCTGGTCATCTGGAGCAACCCCACCACCCTGGTGGCCATCGTGGTGGTGGTGATCACCCTGGTCGTCGTGGGGCTGGTGGGGCTGTTCGCCGGCCGGGGCCCACGGCCGGCCACGACCGGCCCACAAGGGTCCGGCCCACCCGGGTCCGGCCCCGAGATCGGGCACGGGGGCAGCCCCGAAGGGTGAGGGCACCGGTGGGGACCGGGGCCCGTCCCGGGCCCCGGGACTGGTGGCGGGCGATCGAGCCGGTCCACGCCGTGACCTACTTCGCCCCCGAGTCCCGTCGGGCGCTCGCCGCCACCGGGCTCCGGGGCTTCTGGATGGGGTACTTCGCCGCCCGGGTGGCCCCGGTCGGCGCGGTAGGGCCGTCCACCGTGGCGGCCGCCTTCTTCAACTTCCACCCGTCGATGATCGGGCGGTCCATCCCCGATGCCTGGTCGTTCGCCGATCCGGCCTCCGTGCTGGCCGCCCGGCGCCGCGGTGCCGCTGAGGCCCTCCGACGACTCGACCCCTCGGTGGCCGACCGCGCCCCGCACCTCGCCCCCCTGTTGGCCCGGGTGGTGGAGGCAGCCGACGGGTCGGGCCGGGTCCTGTTCAACGCCAACCGCGCCCTCGAGGCCGCGGACCGGCCGGTCGACGCCCTGTGGCAGGCCTGCACGTCCCTGCGGGAGCACCGGGGGGACGGCCACGTGGCCGCGTTGACGTCGTCCGGTCTGGACGGCTGCGAGGCCCTGGTGCTCTTCGCCCTGTCCGAGGACCTCCCGTCGGCCCTGTTCCTTCACAGTCGGGGCTGGTCCGCCGCCGAGTGGGACGCCGCCCGGGACCGCCTCGACCGCCGCCACCTGGTGGACGGCGACCGGATCACGCCGGCCGGCCGGGCGCTCCGGGCGGACATCGAGGAGACGACCGACCGCCTGGCCGCCCTACCGTTCGCCGAGCTGGGCGAGGAGGAGGCGGTGGGTGCCCACGAGCAGCTCGCCGCGGTGTCCGGGACGGTGGCCGCCGCCGGGGTCATCCCGTTCCCCAACCCGATGGGCCTGCCGGCCCCGACACCGGACTGAGGTCAGGCCGCCGGGTTGGTCGGGCCGGTGTTGGCCGGCACCGGGTGGTCCGTCTGCTCGGCCGAGGGTGTGGTCCCCTCTGGTCCGCCGCCGCCGGCCCCGGCCCCGCCCGGTGCTCCGGCCGTGTCGGCGCCGTCCCAGGTCCCGAACGAGGAGGCGATGAATGCCTCGGTCTCCTGCTGGGCGGCGAGCATGCGCTTCTCCGCCCCGGCGGCCAGCAACCGGCCGAGCACGGGGATCTCCCAGAGCGACTCGGCCCGGATGATGGCCATGACCACCGGAGCCAGATGCTCCGCCGTGTCGAACACCACGTAGCGGGCGAGCCATTCGGGCTCGTATTTGGCGTTGAACCGCCACAGGGACTCGATCTGGGCGAAGCTCGAGAGCTTCTTCAGGAACCACCGCTCGGCCCGTTGTACGGTGCCGTCGCCCTTGTCGCCGGACAGGGTCGAGCGCAGGGTGGCGAAGTTGAGGCTGAGTCCCCGGTACCCGCCGGCCCGCAGGTGCTCGATGGTGGAGACCAGGGCGAAGTCCAAGAGCCCGTTGGGATGGTCGCCCGGGTCGCGCCGCATCAGGTCCAGCGAGTAGCCGTCGATGCCCGGGGCCGGCACGAACTGGCACATGGCTGCCGCCGCGCCGTCAGGGCCGCGCACCACGGTCAGCAGCAGTCCGGTGTCGCGGGGGTCGAACACCCGACCGAGCATCATGGAGAAGCCCCGTTCGTGCTCGCCCTGGCGGCTGAGACTCATCAGGGCGGTGAGCTCGTCCCGCAGGGCGGTGTCCAACCGGGACGGATCGTGGAAGGTCGCCGTGTAGCCGTACTTCTTGATCCGGTTGTGGGCCTGGCGGAGCCCCTTCATGCTGCGGCCGGACAGTGAGAAGGACTGGACGCGCACCACCGCCTCGTCACCGAGGTAGATGTTGTGCATCCCCGCGTCCCGGTAGACCGACAGCCAGTCCTCACCCGCACCCATCACCGACGTCACCCACCCGTGGTCGTCGGCGAACCGGCGGAACGCCCCCCAGACCTGCTCGCGTTCGTTGCGGGGTCCGATGGGGTCGGGCGAGATCAGGCAGACGCCACCGTAGACGGCGTAGGCCACCAGGCTGTCCCGGTGGAAGAACCACTGCTTGTCGGAGCGCAGCGCGAAGTAGTCGAGGGTGGAGATGCCGTGGCGGCGCACGATGTCCCGGGCCCGGAACTCGGCGGCGCGGCCAGACGTCAGCCGGCGGTCCACCACCGGGCGGGTGAACAGGAACAGGGTGATGGCGACCAGCGAGAGGCCGATGACCAGCAGGGTCGGGGCCAGGAACCGGTCGGCCCGTTGGGGCAGGGAGATGGTCTGGATGCCCACCATCCGCTCGGCGACCGCCCACAGTGCCGTCCCCCACGGGAGGTGGGTGTGCCGGTGGTGATGGTCGATGCTGGTGAAGAGCTCGATGGACGCGGTGGTCAGCACGACGATGCCGACGGCCCCGATCCCGAGGGCGATGAGCGCCGAGCGAAGCGATGACCAGTCCGAGGAGGCCTGGAAGTCCCTCCGATTGACCAGGAGGAGGACGAGGACGGCGATGGCGAAGAGTGACTCCTCGATGTCCGCCGCGGCCACCAGGTGCAGGACGATCGTCCCCGACAGGAGGACCACGGCCACCCGCCAGGCCCGCCGCTGGCCCCGCAGGATGCCCCGACCCAGAGCGATGAGGGCCAGTCCGGCCATGGCGATGAGGGCCCCGGCGGCGACGCTGGCCCGGAGGGGCAGGAACTGCAGCACCACGTGCAACCGGCCGCGGAGGGGTGGCGTGATGGCGTCGAGCAGGTCGACGACGCCGGCGAAGAGGATGGCCGCCGAGGCCCATCGTCGGACGCGTCGGGTGCGGCGGTGGGCCTTGCTCAGGTCGGGGGCGGCCGGCCAGGACGCCCCGATCGGGTAGGACGCCACCAGGGTGGGGTGGAGGCCGCCGGGGTGACCGCCGCGGGTGACCAGCCGCTCGAGCCGGCTGGGTGAACGGGGCTCGTTGCTGGCCAGGAGGAGACGCACGTGGAGCTCGGCACCCGTCTCGAGCTCCACCCAGCTGACCCACTGCTTCTGGAGAAAGACCGGCGGCAGCCCGAGGTGGGCCCGCCGCTCCTCGACCACCTCGCCGGTGGCGCCGACGTTGGCGTAGAAGCCGACGCCCAGGTGGGTGAGCTCCGACTGGAAGGTGGCCGCGGTGATCAGACCGGCGTACCCCCGACCCACCAGGCGGCGTCCGGCATCCCGGGCGGCGTCGTTGGCGCCCGCCTCCGACCGCACCGCGTCGAGGGACCCGCCCCCGAGGATCGACCACATGCGGCGGCTGAGCAGTCCGAGGACGACGGCCAGCACGGCCAGGACGACCAGGGCCACCAGGGCGGCCACCAGGACCTGATCCACCGGGTCGGCCTGGTGGGCGTGGCGGATGGCCCGGGCCGGGAGACCCGAGCCCAGGTGGCCGAGGACCCAGGGGGTCACCGCGACCCGCAGGAGGGCGGCCACGCCGAAGGGGACCAGCAGCCACCACGCGTAGCGCCCCACCCGCCGGTACAGCGTGCGGGAGACCACGAACCGGGACAGGCTGGACGGGTCGCTCAGGCGGTTGAGCCCGGCCAGCCACGGGGCGTCGTCGGTCGACTGGGCGTCGAGCGAGCGCCACCCGCGTCCGGCGGCCGAGTGGCCGACGGCGCCGGGTTTGGCGTCGGCGGCCGGGTCGAACCTCGTCTCGGGTCCGCTGCAGCCGGGAGCGTAGGCGTGCTCCCCGGGCTCGACCCGCACCACCCGCACCCCGTTGGTGGTCTGGAGGTGGAGGTCGACCGGTCCGAGCTGTTCGATCCCCCGGGCGGCGATGACGGCGATCAACTCGGGATCGGTGTCGTACCCGGGCTCGTGGGTCCCGGTCTGGCGGATGACCCGCCGTTCGTCCTCGGACAGGAACCGGTCGAAGGCGTCGCGCAGGGCGGGATGGGCCGCCATGGAGCGGTTGGCCTGATCGAGCGGTGAGCTGCAGGCGGTGAAGTCGAAGAGGTTGCCGGCGATGACCAGTACCCCGGGGCCGTCCCAGGTGTCCAGGGCACGGGCCAACTCGGCGGTGGCCGCGGTGGTGGACGGCGTGGCCTCGGGGGTGAGGAGCAGGTCACTGACGACCATCACCCGCCGTCCGAGGGGGACATCGACCCGCGTCGCCCCCGGCTCCGGCGAGAACGGAGCCGCTTGGCGGGGATGGCCACCACGTTCGGGCTGGTCCCGTCGGGAGGTGGGCTGGTCGTAGTCACGGCCCCTCCATCGTAGAGGCCCACCACCGGTAGGCTGAGGCGCGTCGCCGGGGACGTCCTCCCTGGTCCGAAGGTCGTGACCGGGGGGACCACCTGGTCGGCGCCATCCAGGCGAAACGGAAGCGGGGGAGAGATGGCAGACGACGGCGCAGAAGGCCACCGGGGAGACACCCCGAGCGTCGCGGCCACCATCGAGGACTACTTCTCCGAGGACCGCGTCTTCCCTCCCGCCGAGGAGTTCTGCCGGGGGGCGGTGCTGCGGGACCCGGGCCTCTACGAGCGGGCCGAAGCGGACTGGACCGGGTTCTGGGCCGAGCAGGCCGGCTCCCTCGACTGGTTCCGTACCTGGGACACCGTGCTGGAGTGGGAGCTGCCCTTCGCCCGGTGGTTCGGCGGGGGCACCCTGAACGTCTCGTACAACTGCCTCGACCGCCATGTGGCCGCCGGCCGGGGGGACACGGTGGCCATCCACTGGGAGGGCGAGCCGGGGGACACCCGGACCATCACCTACGGCCGGCTGCTCACCGACGTCTGCCGCTTCGCCAATGTGCTGCGCGGCCTCGGTGTGGGCCGGGGCGACCGGGTGGCCGTGTACATGCCGATGATCCCCGAGCTGGTGGTGGCCATGCTGGCCTGCGCCCGCATCGGCGCGGTCCACTCGGTGGTGTTCGGCGGCTTCTCGTCCGACGCACTGAGGGACCGGATCCTCGACGCCCAGGCCCGGGTGGTGGTCACCGCCGACGGGGGATTCCGACGCGGGGCGGCCGCAGCCCTCAAGGGCCAACGTCGATGTGGCCGTGTCGGAGTCGCCGTGCGTCGACCACGTGGTGGTGGCCCGCCGGACCAGCGCCGTCGACCAGAGCGCCACGCCCGGCCATGACCGACGGCCGCGACCACTGGTGGCACGAGCTGCTGGGCGGCGAGGACCCGGCCGCCGGAGGGGCGCCCGCCGACGACTGCGCCCCCGAGCACATGGACGCCGAAGACCTGCTGTTCATCCTGTACACCTCGGGCACCACGGCCGCCCCCAAGGGCATCATGCACACCACCGGTGGCTATCTCACCCAGGTGGCGTTCACCCACCGGTCCGTCTTCGACCTCCATCCCGAGCGCGACGTCTACTGGTGCGCCGCCGACATCGGCTGGGTCACCGGGCACAGCTACATCGTCTACGGGCCGCTGGCCAACGGGGCCACCTCGGTGATGTACGAGGGTACGCCGGACTTCCCGGACCGCGACCGCTGGTGGTCGATCATCGAGCGCTACGGCGTGACCATCCTCTACTGCGCCCCCACGGCCATCCGCACGTTCATGAAGTGGGGCGTCGAGTACCCGGAGCGCCACGACCTGTCCTCGCTCCGGGTGCTCGGCTCCGTGGGCGAGCCCATCAACCCGGAGGCCTGGATGTGGTACGCCACCCACATCGGCGGGGGTCGGTGCCCGGTGGTGGACACGTGGTGGCAGACCGAGACCGGGGCCATGATGATCGCACCCCTTCCGGGCCTCACCACCACCAAGCCGGGGTCGGCCACCTTCCCCCTGCCCGGCATCGGCGTCGAGGTGGTGGACGAGGCCGGGAACCGGGTGGAGCGGGGCGGCGGCTACCTCACCCTGACCCGGCCGTGGCCGTCGATGCTGCGCGGCATCTACGGCGATCCGGAGCGCTATCGGGACACCTACTGGAGCCGGTTCCCGGACCGTTACTTCGCCGGCGACGGGGCCAAGATCGACGACGACGGCTACCTGTGGCTCCTCGGGCGGGTGGACGACGTCATGAACATCTCGGGCCACCGGATCTCGACCACCGAGGTGGAGTCGGCCCTGGTGGACCACCCGAGTGTGGCCGAGTCGGCCGTGGTCGGGGTCACCGATGCGATCTCGGGGCAGGCCATCGTGGCCTTCGTCACCCTGAAGGCCGACGGCGGGACCGCGGACGACGAGAAGGGCCAGGACCTCCGCCGTCACGTGGCCGAGAAGATCGGGCCGATCGCCCGGCCGAAGACCGTCATCTTCACCGACGAGCTCCCCAAGACCCGCAGCGGCAAGATCATGCGGCGCCTTCTGCGCGACGTGGCCGAGGGCCGGGTGCTCGGCGATACCACGACCCTGGCCGACCCGGCCGTCGTGGACGAGATCCGGCGTCTGGCGGCGACGTCGCCGACTGACGAGTGAGCCCGGTCACCGGTCCGGCCAACTGGGCCTGGCGGAACGGACCGATCGAGACGCCGGGCGAGGCCGTGGTGTTCGACGTGGACGGGGTGCTGTCGGACGCCGTGGGCCGTCAGCACTTCATCGAGCGGGGCCGCCGTGACTGGGACGCCTTCTTCGAGGCCTGCGGGGACGACCCGATCATCGGTGAGGTGGTCCGGGTCCTCGAGCTGCTCGACCCCCGCCTCCAGGTCGTCCTCCTGACCGGCCGGCCCATGCGGGTGCAGCCCCAGACCCTGGCCTGGCTGGACCGCTACGGGCTCCGGTGGGACCTCCTGGTCATGCGGTCGCGGGGGGACTACTCGCAGGTGACCTGGTTCAAGCGGGACACGGTGGACGAGCTCCGCTCCTACGGCTTCGACCTCCGGCTGGCCTTCGAGGACGACCCCAACAACTTCGCCATGTTCCATGCCGAGGGGATCCCCTGCGTGTACATCCACTCGGGCTACTACGAGTAGGTCGGTCCCGCTCCGCCGTCACCCGGTGAGCCGGCGCTTCCGCGCCGCCACCACCCACCCGCCGAGGAGGCCCAGCACGGCCAGCGCCAGGGGCGGGGCGTCGCCGACGTGGACATAGACCGTCCATCCGACCCGTCGTGACAGCGTGGCCGCAATGATCTGGGGCGCCCCGAGGGTCGACCGCTGGAGCAGGGTGCCCCGATTGGTGATGGCGGCGCTGTAGCCGGTCGGGGCCGCCTGGAGGAGGTCCCGACCCTGCTGCACGGCCTGGACGGTGGAGGCGGCGATCTCCTGGGCGGGCACCTGGTCCGTGGCGTAGGACGAGGTGTTGGTGGGGACGATGAGGAGCTGGGCCCCGCTCCGCACCGACGACCGACCCCGATCGGCATAGAACACCTCGTAGGAGACCATGGCCCCGAGCGGGGCGGCCGGGGTGACCAGCAGCCCGGTCCCGTGCCCGGCGACGGCGTCGAGCGGAACCGCCGAGAGGTCGGCGAGGTGGGCGAAGAAGTGCCGGTCGGGCACGTACTCGCCGAAGGGGACCCGGTGGACCTTTTCGAACCGGGCCACCAGGGTTCCGTCCGGGCCCCAGGCCACGATCTCGTTGCGGAAGGTGGTGGTGGAGAGGGTCTCGGTCACGCCGACCACCAGTGTGGTGTGGAGCGTGCGGGCCAAGCCGGCCAGGGCGGCCTCCTCGGGAGTGCCGGCCAACGGGGTGCCGAGTGACACCACGTCCTCGGGCCACAGCACCAGGCTCGGGACCGCCCCGTGGTCCTGCTGTCGGAGCACCCGGGTCTCGGACTCCTGGGCGGCCAGCACCACGGCCGGGTCGATCTGTGACTTGCGGAACCCCCGGGCCCCGCCCCCCTGGACCGCGGCGGTGGACACCGTGCCCACCGACCCGCCCCCGTCGGGCGCATGGTCCGCCAGCACCCCCACCGCCACCAGGACCGCCACCGCCACCGAGCCGGAACGGACCAGGGGACCGATCCCGGCCACGGCCGCCGAGAGCGGACCCACCCGCTCCACGCCACCTGCGGTGTCCACCCGGGCGAAGGCCCGGGCCCGCCGGCCGTCCCGCTCGGCCACCACCACCGCCTCGGCCAGCGCGGCCAACCCGGCGCCGCCCAGGTAGACGGCGAGGGTGAGGCCGAGCGGCCCGGCCAGCCGGGCCACCCCGAGGACCGGCCCTCCGGCCTGACCCAGGAACACCCCGCCGATGGGGAGGCCGCCGAACGGCCACCGCATGCGGGCCGCCTCGGCCAGGGTGAGGGCGGCGGGAAAGGCCAGCACCCGGGCGACCACCGGCCCGGCCGGCACGGCCAGACAGGCCACCGCCATGAACGCCGCCTCCGTCACCATCAGGACCACCGCCCCGAGGAGGGTGAAGGAGCGGGCCCACAGCAGGCCCGGTACGTAGAGGCCCAGCCCGGCCAGCCACCCGGCCCACAGGCGGGTGCGTGGGCGCAGTCCGCCCAGGCGCCACCAGAGCAGGCCGGCCGAGGGAAAGGCCAGCACCCACCAGCCCCAGGGGGGGAGGGAGAGGGCGAGGCCCACTCCCGAGACCAGGGCGGGGACGACCACCGCGCCTCGACGGGGTGTCACCGAGGCGGTCCGGTGCTCGGTCATGGTGATCCTCGACGGTCGCCACCGCGGGGTGTCCGGGCGGTCGTCCGCCGGTGGTGTCGTGGGTACCGGCGGGACCGGGGCGGTCATGGTCCCCGGCGGGGCCACGGGGGCCCCGTCGCCGGGGCCGCCGGCCGGACCGCCCAACGACGCCAGCACCCGCCGGGCCGCGGTGCGCCCGCTCCCGACGCAGGCCGGGATGCCCACCCCCCGCAGCGCGGCACCGGCCACGGCCAGTCCGGGCAGGGACGCCAGGTCCTCCTCGATGCGGGCCACCCGGATCAGGTGACCCACCTCGTACTGGGGGAAGGCCCGGTCCCAACGGGTCACCATGGTCTCGAGCGGCGGGTCCCCGAGGCCGAGCACGGTGCCCAGTTCGGCGAGGACGGCCGCGGTCAGCTCCTCGTCGTCCAGGGCGGCGGGCCGGTCGTCGCCGAAGCGCCCGACCGAGGCCCGGATCAGCTCGTCCCCGGGCCGGGCCAGGTGCGGCCACTTGCGACCCAGGTAGGTGCACCCGGTGACCAGCGCCGCCTTCCCGTCCACGGGGGAGGTGCGGGGCACCAGGAAGCCCGTGCCCGACAGCGGGCCGGCGACCGATCCCTCCGGAAGGGCCAGGGTGACGACCGCCACCGAGGCGTAGCGGATGGTGCTCAGCATCCCGGCCGACACCGGGGCGTGGGCGGCGAGCAGCACCGCAGTCTCCGGGGCCGGTGCGGCCAGGATGACTCCGTCGACCTCGAGGCACCCCCGGCCGCCGGGTGCCGACTCCGCCGACCCCAGGGTCAGTTCCCACCGGGCCCGTCCGGCACCCCGCCCGCCGGCCCGTCCGGCGAGCCTTTCCACGGCCTGGCACGCCGTGCCCGTGCGGAGGGAGACGCCGCGGGCCACCAGAGCCCGGGCCAGGGCGTCGACCAGGCTGGCCGTGGTGCCGGCCAGCGACCAGAACACCGGCGACGGCCGGCCGTCGGCCGGTGAGGGTGCGGCCCCGTCCCGGGCCGCACCCAGGCGACGCATCAGGCTGCCCGACTGGTGGGAGGCGGCGATGAGCACCGGAAAGGTGGCGGCGGCGCTGAGCTGGTCGGCGTTGCCGGCGTGGATCCCTCCGATGAGCGGGTCGGCCAGCCGGTCCACCACCGGGCGCCCCAGACGCTCGCCGACGATCTCGCCCACCGACCGGTCCCCGAAGGGCCGGCCGCCGCGGCCCAGGCGGGGGAGGACCAGATCGTGTGACATCCGGAGGCACTCGCCCGGGCTCAGGATCCCGGATCGAAGGAGGGGCCACCACCGGGTGGGCACACCGAGGTTGAGGCCGTCGGGCATGGGTCGCAACCGGCCCCGGGCCCAGATGGCGGCACCCGACGTCCCCATCGGGACCAACTCGTCGGCCAGGCCGAGCTCCCGGCACAGCTCGGTGGCCTCCGGTCGGCGGCCCAGGAAGGCGTCGGCCGCCAGATCGACCCGCCGGCCGGCGAAGGGCTCGGACCGCAGCTTCCCGCCCAGCCGGTCGCCGGCCTCGAGCACCACCACGTCGGGCACCGGGTCGTCCGGGCCCCCGGCGGTCGGGCCGGCCACCAGCTCCCAGGCCGCGGCCAGGCCGGCGATGCCCCCGCCGACGACGGCGACGGTGGGTCGGGACGGTGGCACCGACCCGGGCACCGGACCGCTCGGCGTGCTCACTCCGCCGCGGCCCGGCGGACCACCCCGGCCAGCACCCCGAGGAAGGCGGGGTCGTCGTCGAGCGACCGGGTGCGGGTGAACCGGACACCTGCCGATCGGGCCACCTGGTCGGCCTCCACGTCGAGGTCGTAGAGGATCTCGAGGTGGTCGGAGACGAAGCCGACCGGGCACACCACCACCGCCGTGGCCCCCACTTGGGCCACCCGGCGGATCTCCTCCAGCAGATCGGGTCCGATCCACGGGTCGGCCGTCCGCCCCGCGCTCTGCCACGCCACGCCCCAGGTCAACGCGCCGTCGGCGCCCAGGTCCAACAGGGCGGCGATGTCGGCGGCCGACTCGGCCACCTGGCGGGGGTACGGATCGCCCTCGGCGACCGCACGCCGGGGCAGGCTGTGGGCGGTGAAGAACACCGCCACCCGCTCCCGGTCGGCGCCGGACAACGAGGCCAGGGCGCCCGCCGTCCGGTCGGCCAGCAGCCGGGCGAACCCTTCGGCCCGATGCCACGAGGGGACGGGCCTGAGTCCGATCGGCGGATCCAGCGACGCCGCCGCCTCCCCGGCCCGCCGGAAGTACTCACCGGACCCCAGCGAGGACTGGTGGGGGGTGAGGACGATGCCGACCATCCGCCCGACACCCGCGTCGGCCAGGGCGGCCACCCCCTCCTCGATGGTGGGCGACACGTACTTGGCCCCGTAGCGAACCACGAACCGCGCCGGCGCCACCGCCTCGAGGGCGGCGGCCAACCCCTCCACCTGGGAGCGGGTCCGCTGGGTGAGCGGTGAGGTGCCGCCGATGGCCCGGTACCGGCCCACCAGCTCGTCGAGGAGCTCGGGGGTCGGCGGCCGGCCGCGCCGGATGGCGGTGTAGAAGGGCTCGATCCCCTCAGGGGTGGACGGGGTCCCGTGGGCCATGACCAGCACCCCGACCCGCTCGGCGGCCGGGGTGGTCACCGTCGGTCCCGGGACACGGCCCGGCCTCGAGGCCGGCCCACCGTCACCGTCCCGCCTCCACCCCGGCCCGGCCCTCGGCGTGGACCAGGGCGACCACCTGCTCGAGGACGCCCGGATCGGTCTCGGGTAGGACGCCGTGCCCCAGATTGAAGATGTGGCCGGGCTGGCTGCCGGCGGCCCGGAGCACCTCCCGGGTCCCCGCCGCCGCCACCGCCCATGACCCCAGGCACAGGGCTGGGTCGAGGTTGCCCTGGACGGCCAGGCGGGGACCGACCCGGTGCCGGGCCTCGTCCAGGGGCACCCTCCAGTCGATGCCGATCACCGAGCTCCCGCTCCCGGCCATGGAGCGCAGCAGCTCGCCGGTCCCCACCCCGAACAGGATGGTGGGGACGCCCGGGTGGCTGGTGGCCAGCTCGGCGAAGATGCGCCGGGTGGCCGGTAGGACCAGCTCGCGGTAGTGGGCGGGCGCCAGGATGCCGGCCCAGCTGTCGAACAGCTGGACGGCGGCGGCCCCGGCATCCAGCTGGGAGCGCAGCGAGGCCAGGGCCAGGTCGCCGAGCCGCTCCATCAGCTCGTGCCACAACCCGGGGTCGCCGTGCATGAGGGCCTTGACCTTGGTGAAGTTCTTGGACGGGCCCCCCTCCACGAGGTAGCTGGCCACGGTGAACGGCCCGCCGGCGAACCCGATCAGGGGGACCCCCAGCTCGGCGGTCAGCTGCCGCACGGCGTCGATCACGTAGGGCGTGTCGATCTCGGGCTCGAGCGGTCGCAGGCGCTGCAGGTCCCGGCGGTCCCCGAAGGGTTCGGCCACGACCGGTCCGGTGCCCGGGGCCACGTCCACGCCGAAGCCGATGGCCGCCACCGGGACCACGATGTCGGAGAAGAAGATGGCGGCGTCGGTCCCGTAGCGGTCCACCGGCTGGCGGGTCAGGCGGGCCACCAGTTCGGGCCGGGCGATGGCCTCGAGGATGCTGCCGGATCCCCGGGCCGCCCGGTACTCGGGGAGTGACCGGCCGGCCTGTCGCATGAACCACACCGGGACACGGTCCACCGGGAGGCGGCGACAGGCGCGCATGAACGGCGAGTCGTCGAACGGGGGCGACCCCGAGCTGCTCACGTCCAACGCCCCGACGCCCTCAGCGGGAGGTCGGGCGGGTCGGACCCGCCGCCGGTCGGTTCCGGGTGACCGCCGCCGGGCGAAGCCGTGGTGCTCCCGCGGTGTCGGCCATCTCCCGAGTCTAGGAGGTGGTCGATCCTCCCATCGGGGCGCGCCGGTGGCCCCGGCGCCCGTGGCCCCGTCACGGGCCGAGCCTGTCGGGCATACAATCGAGGGTTCCCCTGAGCCGTACGGGGCGGGGAGATCGGAGGTGGGGGTGGAAGCGGAGCAACGGGCCGAGCAGGAATTCGTGGACATGGCCTACGCCCGCCTCGATGCCATGCGGAGCGATGCCAACGCCATGCTCGAGGGGGTGCTCGACGTGGGCAAGGGGGGCACCTTCCAGTCGCGTACCGAGCGGGACGTGATCGTCCGCACCAGCCTGGCGCGCCTGGAGCAGCTGGACATCGGGGACCAGGCCCTCACCTTCGGCCGGATCGACCGGGTGCTGGACGGGGTCAACGGGGACCGGGCGGAGGCGGCGGGGTCCGAGCCGGGTACCGAGACCTTCCACATCGGCCGGCTGGCCATCCACAGTGCCGATCACGACCCCCTGGTCGTCGACTGGCGGGCCCCCATTGCCGAGCCGTTCTACCGGGCCACCGGGCGAGACCCGCAGGGCCTGGTGCTGCGCCGCCACCTGGCCCTCGAGGGCCGCCGGGTGGTGGGCCTGGAGGACGAGCGGTTCGCCGCCCCCGGTTCGGTGGGGCATCCGGCGTCCCCCGGCCTCCCGGCCGAGAGCGCCGAGGGGTTCGACGACGGGGGGGACGGGGGCGGCGAGCTGATCGTCGGCGACCTGCCCATCGGGGGTCCGGCCGCCCTGCTGGCCGCGCTGGACCGGGCCCGTTCCGGTCGGATGACCGACATCGTCTCGACCATCCAGCGCGAGCAGGACGAGATCATCCGGGCCCCGCTCCCCGGGGTGCTGGTGGTCCAGGGCGGCCCGGGCACCGGCAAGACGGCGGTGGCCCTCCACCGTGCCGCCTACCTCCTCTACACCCACCGGTTCCCCCTCGAGCGCCAGGGGGTCCTGGTGGTGGGGCCCAACCCGCTGTTCCTCCGCTACATCGAGCAGGTGCTGCCCTCGTTGGGGGAGACGGGCGTGACCCTGTCCACCGTGTCGGGCCTGGTGCCCGAGATCCGGATCCAGGAGAACGGCCCGGTCGACGTGGCCCGCCTGAAGGGGGACGCCCGCATGGCCAAGGTGGTGGCCAAGGCGGTGCGGACCCGACAGCGGGCGTTGGCCGACGACGTGGCCGTCCCCTACGGCGCCCTCCTGCTGCGCCTGACCCGCGAGGACAGCCGGCGGATCGTGGAGACGGTCCGGCGCCGCCCCGGGACCCACAACGCCCGTCGGCGGATGGTCGAGCAGTCGGTGGCCCAGCTGCTGGCCGACCGGGCCCGTCAGACCCAGCAGACCCTGGGCGTCGGTTCCCCGGCCCCGGTCACCGCCTTCCCCGGCTACGAGGACCCGTCCGAGCTGGCCGACGACGAGTTCGACCTCGAGGACTTCACCCGCAAGGTGAAGCGGGTGCCGGAGATGGCCGAAGCCCTCGACCGCATGTGGCCGAGGCTCTCCCCCCACGAGCTCCTCCACGACCTGTTCGGTGCCGTGCCGCTCATCGCCGCCGCCTCGCGGGGCGTCCTGTCGGATGAGGAGCAGGTCCTGCTGCACCGGCCCCGGTCGGCGTCGTTCGAGGAGGTGGCCTGGTCCCCGGCCGATGCCGCGCTGGTCGACGAGGCCCGGGCCCTGCTCGGGTCCCGGTCGGGCAGCGCCGAGGACGGGCTGCGCAAGTACGGCCACATCGTGGTGGACGAGGTCCAGGACCTCTCGCCCATGCAGCTGCGGATGCTGACCCGCCGTTCGCTGTCGGGCTCGATGACCGTGGTCGGGGACATCGCCCAGGCCACCGCGCCGTGGGCGCCGTCGTCGTGGACGGACATCACCGACCACCTGCCCCGTCGGCGCCCGGTCCGCTCGGTGGAGCTCACGGTCAGCTACCGCACGCCGGCCGAGGTCCTGGCCGTGGCCACCCGGGTCCTGGCCGTGGCCGCCCCCGAGCTCAAGCCCCCGACGCCGGTCCGTCGGACGGAGGTGGAGCCGCGGATGGTCCCGGTGCTGGGGACCGGTGGCCCGTCCCCGGGGGCCACGGTCGGCGACCTGGCCCGCCGGGTGGCCGAGGTGGCCGGGGAGGAGGTGACCGCGGTCACGCCGGGCCGAGTGGCCATCCTGGCTCCCGAGACCCTGTTGCCCGTACTGGCCGACGCCCTGGCCGCCGCCGAACTGCCCGTGGTCGACGCTCGGGACATGCGCAAGGGCGGGCTGTCCGAGCCGCTGGTACTGCTGGCCGCCGACAGCACCAACGGGCTCGAATTCGACTCGGTGGTGGTGGTGGAGCCCGGGGTCATCGCCGGGGAGACCGCCCGCGGGCTGCGCACCCTCTACGTGGCCCTGACCCGCCCCACCCAGCGCCTGAGTGTGGTCCACCTGGCCCCGCTGCCCGCGGCCCTCGACGGCACGCCCTGAGGGTCGGCCGGGACCGCCCATCCGGCGGCTCCCGGTGCTGGTGGGGTGGGGTCCGGTGCCCGTCGGAGCCCACCCGATCGGGCAATTCGGGGTGCCCATGGTAGACCGACCGACCACGGGAATGGTGCCTTTCGGCGGCCCCGGCGAGGGCCGTCCCGGGTCCCCGCCCCGAGTTGGCCCCATCGGTCGAAGATCGACTAAAACTACGGCGTGACTCAGGCTCTCGCCGCCGAACCGGCGGTCACCATCCGCCAGCGCCACCGCCCCGATAAGCCGTCCATGCTGGCGGTCGGGGTCATCATCTGGCTGGGCTCCGAAGTGATGTTCTTCTCCTCTCTGTTCGCCGCCTTCTTCACCATCCGGGCCCATGCCTCGGTGTGGCCGCCGCCCGGTGCCCACCTCGACACCCTCCGGGCCGGGATCTTCACCCTCGTCCTGGTGTCCTCCAGCTTCACCATGCAGAAGGCGGTCTGGGACCAGGAGAAGGGCGATCGCCGCAGCGCCAAGATCTGGGTGGTGGCCACGCTGGTCCTCGGCGCGCTGTTCGTGGCCAACCAGTTCTTCGAGTGGGTCGACCTGTCCCACAACCCGGCCACCAACCCCACCCAGACGTCCTACGGCTCGCTCTTCTACATCATGTCGGGCCTCCACGGCCTCCACGTGACCCTGGGCCTGGTGGCCATGATCTTCCTGCTGGCCCGGCTGAAGGGCCCCAAGGGCGACCCGGGGGAGACGCCGGTCTTCCAGGGCGTCAGCTACTACTGGCACTTCGTCGACGTGGTCTGGGTCGGCCTCTACGCCTGCCTGTTCCTGCTCAAATAGATGGGACCCCGGATCAGCAACGTCCTCCGTGCCCGGGTCGTGGCCCCGGCCGCCCTGGTCGGTGTGGTGGCCATCGTCGGCTTGCTGGCCTTCACCCCGGCGGCGGCCCCGGCCGGCTCCACCCCGACCACGCTGGCCGTCGCCCCCATCAGCGCCACCCCGACCACGACCCTGCCGGCCTTGTCCACCACCGCCACCACCGCCGCGCCGGTCAACAACTCGCCGGTGACGGCCTCGGGTGCCCTCAAGTACGCCGCTCCCTCCAACCAGACCGGCCTGTTCTACGTGTCGTTGCCCAAGGCCTTCGAGGCCCCCGGCGAGGCGCTCTTCTCGGCCAACTGCTCCAGCTGCCACGGTCCCGAGGCCCTCGGGACCACCCGGGCCCCCAACCTCCAGGGTCTGGGGGCGGGCACGGTCGACTTCTGGGTGTCCACCGGCCGCATGCCGTTGGCCAACTCCAGCGTCCAGGCCACCCGCAAACCGCCCCGGTTCAACCGGCTGCAGACCCTGGAGATCGCCGCCTGGGTGCAGTCCCTGACTCCCGGCGAGGGCGTCCAGGTCCCGGTGGTGAGGACCGATCACGCCGACCTCGAAGCGGGCAACACCCTGTTCACCCTCAACTGCGCCGCCTGCCACACCATCACCGGGGCCGGTGACGCCCTGGCCTACGGGGCCTACGCCCCCAGCCTGCACCTGGCCACGCCGACCCAGATCGTCGAGGCCATCCGGTCCGGTCCCGGCAACATGCCCCACTTCAGCGTAGGCAACATCACCAACACCGAGGCCCGGGACATCGCGTCGTACGTGCACGGGGTGATCCAGCACCCCTCCAACCCCGGCGGCGTGGGACTGGGTGGGATCGGCCCGGTGGGTGAGGGCTTCGTCGGCCTGCTGGTCGGTGTGGGGGTGCTGATGCTCGTCTGCTTCTGGATCGGAGACCGGACGTGAGCGACGACTCGCCGCGACTCGAGGGACCGCTCCCGCCGGCCGCCCTCGACGACCCCCACCTCCAGCCCTACGCCAAGCGGCCCGAGGCGGCCCAGGCGGTGGCGGCCGTGGCCATGCTCGTCGGCTTCCTGGCCTTCATCGGCTTCGGGGTGGCCTACTGGGAGGATGCCAGCACCCAGTGGCAGGCCGTCACCTTCGGCGTCGGTCTGCTGGCCCTGGGCTTCGGGGTGACGGCGTGGGGCAAGTACCTGATGCCCCAGGGCCCGTTCGAAGAGGAGCGCCACGCCTTCCAGTCGACCGAGGACGAGCGCGAGGCCATGACGGCGGCCGTCACCCAGCGCGGCGGCATGGTGGTCCGCCGACGCAAGCTGCTCGGCGGCCTGTTCGCCCTGGGCTCCACGGCCATGGGCATCGTCCTCCTCTTCCCCCTGCTGCGTTCACTCGGGCCCAAGCCGGCCAAGAGCGAGGGGACCACGGGGCCGACGGCCACCTCGCTGTTCACCACCAACTGGCGGCAGGGCAGCGAGCTGGTGACCGTCGACGGCCGGAAGGTCACCGTCGACGACCTCGACGTGGGCGGCGTGCTCACCGTCTTCCCCCGGGGCTTCGCCGGCACCTCGGCCGACCAGGTCATCCTGATCCGCCTGGCCGAAGACCTGCAACCCCTGAGCCCCCCGGGCCGCACCGACTGGGGCGTGGCCGGCTATGTGGCGTACTCCAAGCTGTGCACCCACCTGGGCTGCCCGGTCGGGCTCTACCAGCAGCAGACCCAGCAGCTGGTCTGCCCCTGCCACCAGTCGATCTTCAATGTCCTGGCCGGTGCCGTGCCCGAGTTCGGTCCCGCCCCCCGCCCGCTGCCCCAGCTGCCCATCACCGTGGACTCGGCCGGTCTGCTGGTGGCCAACGGCGGCCTCGACCAGGCGCCCGGGCCCGGATTCTGGGAGCGGACGTGATCGACAAGACCATCGACAAGTCGCTGCGGTGGCTCGACGACCGCCTGGGCGTGGCCAAGGGCGGCCGCACCTTCCTCGACAAGATCTTCCCCGACCACTGGTCGTTCATGCTCGGCGAGATAGCCCTGTACTCCTTCGTGGTCCTGTTGGCCACCGGGGTGTTCCTCTCGCTGTACTACGTGCCCTCGGCCCACGAGATCGTCTACCACGGCTCCTACGTCCCCCTCCGGGGCCAGCGGGTGTCCGAGGCCTACTCCTCGTCGGTGGGGCTGTCCTTCGACGTGCGCTCCGGCCTGCTGATGCGCCAGGCCCACCACTGGGCCGCCGACATCTTCCTCGGCTCCATCGCCGTGCACATGGCCCGCGTCTTCTTCACCGGGGCCTTCCGCAAGCCCCGCGAGTTCAACTGGATCGTGGGCGTGTCCATGCTGATCCTGGGCATCGTCAACGGATTCCTCGGCTATTCGCTCCCCGACGACCTGGTGTCGGGGACCGGTATCCGCATCGCCTACTCCATCATCGAGTCCATCCCCCTGGTCGGGAGCTATCTGGCCTTCTTCGTGTTCGGGGGCAACTACCCGGGGAACGGGGTGATCATCCCCCGGTTCTTCATCCTCCACGTGCTGATCGTGCCGTTGATCCTCATCGGGTTGCTCGCCGCCCACCTGGGCCTGCTGGTCAAACAGAAGCACACCCAGTTCGCCGGCAAGGGGAAGACCGAGCACAACGTGGTCGGCTCCCCGATGTTCCCCACCTTCATGGCCAAGACGACCGGCTTCCTGTTCATGACCACGGCCGTGACCTTCCTCCTGGGGGGCTTCGCCCAGATCAACCCGATCTGGCAGTTCGGCCAGTACGAGCCGTACCAGATCTCCTACGCCGTGCAGCCCGACTGGTACATGGGGTGGCTCGACGGCGCGCTCCGCATCATGCCCAGCTGGGAGTGGGTGGGCTGGGGCCACACCATCCCCCTCGAGGTCTTCCTGCCCGCCGTCATCTTCCCCGGACTGATCTTCAACATCCTGCTCATCTGGCCCTTCATCGAGTCGAGGCACACCAAGGACTTGGCCTACCACAACCTGCTGGACCGACCCCGGGACCGCCCCAAGCGCACCGGGGCCGGGGCGGCCATGCTCACGCTGCTGGGGATGACCTTCCTCGCCTCGTCGACCGACGTGATGGCCAACTTCTTCCAGATCCCGCTCCTCTGGGTGCTGTGGTTCTTCCGGTTCGCCGTGGTCATCGCACCGATCATCGCCTACTTCCTGGCCTACAAGATCTGCAACGAGATGCGGGCGGCCGAAGGTATCGGCAAGCGCAAGCGGGCCCTGGTCGTCTCGCGGTCGACCTCCGGCGAGTACACCACGACCCAGTCCCAGCCCCGTCCCGGTGACGGCACCGAGGAGCTGGACGCCATCCCGGTGCCGACCTACATCGACCTGGTCGACCCGGCCCTGGCCACCGGCGAGGGTGTCCGCCGGGTCATGCGCTGAGCCGACCGACGGTCGTGTCCCGACCGTGATGGTCGGGCTCGGTCCGGCGTACGCTGCGGTCATGCGGCTCGGACCCCACGCCCGGCGGCCGCCCGGCGCAGGCCCGGGAGGGCGATGACGCTTCGGGACCGATGGCCCTGAGCGGGCCCATGGCCGTCGTCCCCGCCGCGCCGGCGGACCGCGCTGGGGACGAGCGCCCGACCACGCCGACCACACCGGACATCGGCGGACCCATGCGGGCGCGCCGGTTCGCCGTCGCCCTGGGCGGCATCACGCTGTTCGGCCTGGGGTTCCGGGTGGGCTACGTGCTGCTGGTCACCCGCAACGAGAACAGCAAGATCTATGACTCCTTCTGGTACGGCGTCACCGCCAACGGACTGGCGCAGGGACAGTTCTTCCGCACCCCGTTCGGCACCGCCCCGACAGCCGCCCACCCGCCGCTCACGTCGCTGATCCTCGGAGCGGTGACCCTCCCGTTCGGCGTCCACCACGGGACCGGGTTGCAGCGGATGACCATGGCGGCACTGGGAGCCGGGACGGTGCTGTGCGTGGGTCTGCTGGGCCGGGCGGTGGCCGGACCGTGGGTCGGGCTGGTGGCGGCCGGCCTGGCCGCCCTGGCCCCGAACTTCTGGATCCCCAACGGCATCGTGATGTCCGAGACGCCGGCCATGCTCCTCATGGCGCTGATCCTCCTGGCCGTGGTTCGACTCCTGCGCTCGCCCACCTGGGTCAACGCCGCCCTGGTCGGGGTGGCCTGCGGAGCCGAGGCCCTGGTCAGGGCCGAGTTCATCCTGTTCGTGCCCGCGCTCCTGGTTCCGGCCGCGCTGGCGGCCCGCCAGGTCAGCGTGCTGCGCCGTTTCGCCCTGGCCGGGGTGGGTGTGCTGGCCGTGCTGGTCGTGCTGGCTCCGTGGGTGGGGCGGAACCTGGCCACCTTCGAGGACCCGACCTACCTCTCGACCGGCGACGGTCTGGCCCTCCTCGGCGCCAACTGCGCCCAGGCCTACGGCGGCCAGGGGCTCGGCACCTGGCACCTCGGCTGTGTGAGCGCCATCAGTTCGGACGACGAATCGGTGAAGTCGTCGCTGGACCGCCGGGCCGCCTTCCGGTACATGGAGCACCATGCCGCCCGGCTCCCGGTCGTGATGCTGGCCCGGGTCGGTCGCCTCTGGGACTTCTACCAGCCCATACAGATGGTCAACACCGACGTCAACGAGGGCCGTCCGGTGCCGGCGGCCCGGGCCGGACTGATCGTCTACTACGCCCTGCTCCCGGCGGCCGTCGCCGGGATCGTGGTCCTGCGTCGGCGCCGGCTCCGGCAGTGGTTCCTCTTGGTCCCGGCCGGAGTACTGACCCTGGTGAGCGCCCTCTACTACGGTTCGGTCCGGTTTCGTGCCCCCTTCGAGGTGTGCCTGGTGGTGCTGGCCGCACCGGCCCTGGTCCTGTTGTTCGGGTGGTTGGGGCGGCGGGTGACGGGTGACGGCCGCCCCCGGCACCACCGGCGCCACGCCGGGGGCATCGCCACGCCGGGGGCGGTCCGGCAGCCACCGTCGAGGCGACCTGACCGGCCAGACCCCCCACGTGACGGTCAGGTCCCCCTGAGCAGGGGCGGGATCCGGTCGGGCCGGAAGGCGATGACCGAGCACAGGCAGACGTGGTCGTTCACCTTCCAGTTGAGCACCTTGAGCCGGGCCAGGTCGGCGGGCGCGATGCCGGCCGCCCCGACCAATTCGTCCGGCCCGTACGGGCTGCCCAGCTTGCCCACGTCGCCGGGCCGCCCGTCCGCGGTGAGCTGGTCGGCCAGCTTGCGCTGCAGGGCCACCAGCTCAGCCTGCTCGGGGGGCGGGAGGGGATGGGACCGGGCCAGGACGCGGGCGCCGGGAATCCGCGTGACCAGGCTGTACAGCTCGCTCTCCTCGATCACGTACCACACCGACCGGACATCGGCGGGCGCCGCGGTGCGGGTGTCGCCGAACTGGTAGCCGAGTCCCCTGTCCACGGAGACCGGTGCGCCCTCCCTGGCCAGTTGGTCCACCAACGCGGCATGGAGACCTCCGAGGGGAATGCCGTAGCCGCGCAGCAGCACCTTCCCGTGGGGCTGACCCTCGGCCCGGAGCTGGCCGATGATCGATGCCGCCACCGGCTCCATGGAGGCCACCGGCCCGTCGGCGGCCGCCACCGTGCGGGCGAAGCTGACGGACGCGACGGCCACGCCGGCGGCCAACAGGCAGCACAGCACCGCCCGGCCCAGGCGGCGGGGCGGCTCCGGGAGGGTGTCGACCACCACCATCAGACCCATGATCACGGTGGCCGCTCCGATGGGGATGCGCCAGAAGAACAGGTACGGGTAGGGCGGACCGTTCAGGACGGCCAGGGCCACCACCGCCGCCGCCACCACGACGGCGAGCAGTTCCGCCAGGGCCACCAGGTCGGTTCGCCGGCGCCACCGGGCCAGCACCCACGAGGCACCGATCAGGACGACGGGGAGCACGAGGTACGCGGTCGGAGCGGGTGCCGTCAGGGAGGTGAAGTGGTTGGGTGGGTCGGGCCCGCCCAACCACGGCGGTCGCCACCGGAACTCGGCGGCCAGGTAGCCGACCGCCCGCTGGATCCCGAGCCGGGGGAGGTGCTGGGACCCGTCGAGGCCGAGGTAGAACTGGACCAGGCGGACGGTGTTGCCCGGGAAGTGCAGGGCGGTGTCGACCACCAAGGGGACGAACCACATGGCGGCCAGGACCACGAGGGGTGGCCACCAGAGCGACCAGCGGCGCATGCTCCTCCCGGCCCGGTGCTCGGCCGCCAGCAGCCGTACCACCGCCCAGAGGGACACGGCCAGCACGGGCAAGGCGTAGCTCACGTGGGTCTGGATGAGGAACGACCCCACGAAGGCCATGCCCAGCAGGCGCCGTGGCTCGCCCGACCCCACCAGCCAGGCCTGCAGCAGCAGCAACGTGAAGAACGGGAAGGGGAGGTAGGGGTTCCACAGCTGCTGGAAGATCCAGGGTCCCGTGGCCCAGTAGGACAGGGTCACCACGGCCAACCACGGGATCATCCACCGGAGCCCCCCCGCCTTCCAGGACAGCCGTGCCGTCCAGACCACCGCCAGGCCCTGCAGGAGTACGTCGCCCACCAGGGACGCCCACGCCGGTTGACGGGTCATCCCCGAGAACAGGGCCACCAGGTAGTACATCATGGGCCCGGGGTGGTTCCACCCGAACCGGCTGTACGGACCGGTCAGCGGGGTGTCCGCGGAGAACGACCAGACGTCCCGGATCCGGAGGTCCAAGGTGGCCTGGTCTCCGACGGGAACGTAGACCCGGCCCCATCGCTGGATCAGGACGGTGATGATCGGCAGGAGGGCCACCAACGTGATGGCCACCGCCACGCCCACCGTGCCCCAATTGCGCTCGGCCCGGCGGGCCGGCGGGCGGCGTCCACCCGACTCGGGGGCGACCACCGGGGCCGTGTCGACGATGGACACCGGCTCAGGCGCCGATGACCCGCAGGAGCATCCCGCTCGCCACGTGGCTCTCCATCAGCGCAGACTGTAGGGGAATGCCCGAGCCAGGGTCAATCGTCCCTCGGTGGTGCAATTGGCGCCGATGACCTGGCGGTGTCAGATTCTTGGGGTCCGATCCGACGGGCCTGGCCCCGAAGGGAACCGACAGGAGGAGCAGGCTCGCATGCCCGGCGTCTACGTAGTGACCGACAGCTCGAGTGACCTGGTGGAGGACGAGATCGAGCCCTTCGACATCGAGATCGTGCCCTTGAGCATCCGGTTCGGCACCGAGGAGTTCATCGACCGCCGGGACCTGAGCGTCGGACAGTTCTACACCAGGATGGCCGCCTCGGACGCCCTGCCCCAGACGGCCTGCCCCTCGCCCGGTTCGTTCGAGGACGCCTTCCGTCGGGCCGAGGAGGCCGGGGCCGATGCGGTGCTCTGCCTGACCATCTCCGGCGAGCTCTCCAACACGACCCAGTCGGCGGTCACCGCGGCGGCCGGTTTCGAGGGACGGGTACCAGTCCACGTGGTCGACAGCAAGTCGGTCTCGAGCGGTCTGGGCACCGTCGTGCTCGGGGCGGCCCGGCTGGCCCGGAGCGGTGCCGGGGTGGGTGCCGTGCGGGAGCTCGCCCAACGGCTGGTGGCCCGCACGCACGTCCTGGCCGCGCTCAACACCCTGGAGAACCTCAAGAAGGGTGGCCGCATCGGCGGGGCCAAGGCCCTGCTGGCCTCCGCCCTGTCCATCAAGCCCCTCATCGACGTGAGCGGCGGGGTGGTCCAGGAGGCCGGTCGGGCCCGTACCCGGACCAAGGTCCTCCAGCTGCTGGCCGAGCGCCTGCTGGCCGCCGGCGACATCGCCGACGTGGCGGTGATGCACGGCGAAGCGTCCGACCTCGAGGTGTTCCTCGACCTCATCGCCCCCCGCTTCCCGCGGGCGGCCATCCGGGTCGGGGAGCTGGGCGCGGTCATCGGCTCCCACGGGGGAGCGGGGGTCATCGGGGTCAGCTGGGTCGACGCCGGCTGACCCTCGGCCCCGGGTGCGCCTCGGGAAGGTCAGGCCCGTGGGGTCAGGCCCGAGACGTCAGGCCGAAGAGGTCGGGCCGAAGAGGTCGGGCCGGACGATGCACCGTTCAGTGGGCGCCGCCGCGGCGGCTCTCCATGGTGCCGCCGATGGCCGCCGAGAGGATCAGTGCGCCTCCGATCGGGGCCAGCCACAGACCGAACACGAAGGTGAGCACGGTGAACATCGCCCCCATGCCCAGCACGAACGGCCAGATGCTCGAGCCCGGGAACGACTCGACGGTGCCGGCCCCCTCGGCCATGTCGGCGTTGGGGTCGTCGTCGGGCTGCGGCTTCATCTTGTACGACCACCACAGGTAGTACGAGCCGGGCAACAGGCCCAACAGCATGGAACCCATGAGCATCAGGAAGCCGGCGTCCTCGTAACTGGTGAACCAGTAGATGACCCCGATGATGCCGAAGAACACACCGACCCCGCCCAGGAACCAACCGTCGACCCTCACGACTTGGCCCCCACCGTCTCGGGCTCGTCCACCGGGGCGGCCGGTCGGGCCTTCTGCGGTCGGTGGATGGTGCGGTGCTCGGGATGGTTGGCGTCCCAGGTGGGCCGCTCGGAGCGGATCGGGGGAAGGTGGGTGTAGTTGTGGTGCGGCGGCGGTGAGGAGGTGAACCATTCGAGGGCGTGGCCGTCCCAGGGGTTGTCACCGGCCGGGACCGGCTTGCGCCACGACACCCACAGGTTGGCCAGGAAGAACAGGAACGAGACCCCGATGATGAACGCTCCCACCGTCGAGATCACGTTCAGGGTGGTCCACCCGTTGGAGGGTAGGTAGTCGGCCACGCGGCGGGGCATGCCGTACAGGCCGACCAGGTACTGGGGCATGAAGGTGACCCAGAAGCCGATGAACAGGACCCAGAAGTGGAGTTTGCCCAGTCGGTCGCTCAGCATCCGGCCGAACATCTTCGGGTACCAGAAGTAGAACCCGGCAAATCCGGCGAACACCGTGGTGCCGATGAGGACCTGGTGGAAGTGGGCCACCACGAAGTAGGTGTCGTGGGTCATGAAGTCCACCGGCGGCGAGGCCAGCAGCACGCCGGTCACGCCGCCCATCAGGAAGGCGAAGAGGAAGCCGATGGAGAACAGCATCGGGGTCTGGAAGCTCAGTTGGCCACCCCACATGGTGCCGATCCAGTTGAAGAACTTGATGCCCGTGGGCACGGCGATGAGGTAGGAGAGGAGGGAGAAGAAGGGCAGGAGCACCACGCCGGTGGTGAACATG
Source organism: uncultured Acidimicrobiaceae bacterium (assembly GCA_963812525.1). Taxonomy (GTDB): domain Bacteria; phylum Actinomycetota; class Acidimicrobiia; order Acidimicrobiales; family RAAP-2; genus Bog-756. The sequence goes on along the minus strand of CAWEVL010000010.1, from coordinate 404,389 downwards.
TGGTGGGCCCACACCCCCGTGGACAGGGCGGCGATGGACATGGTGGCGAAGACCATGCCCTTGTAGCCGAACAGGGGCTTGCGCGAGAAGACCGGGATGATGTCGGTGACCATGCCGAAGTAGGGCAAGGCCAGGATGTACACCTCCGGGTGCCCGAAGAACCAGAACAGGTGCTGCCACAGCACCGGTACCCCGCCGCCCTCCACGGTGAAGATGTGGGTGCCGAAGTGGCGGTCGCAGAACAGCATCACCACTGCCCCGAACAGCACGGGGAAGGCGATGAGGATGAGGATTCCGGTGACCAGCATGTTCCACGAGAAGATCGGTATCCGGAACATCGTCATGCCCGGGGCCCGCAGGTAGAAGATGGTGGCGGCCAGGTTGACCCCGGTGAAGATGGCCGAGAACCCGGTGAGGGCCAGGGCCATGAGCCACAGGTCGGCGCCGGCCCCCGGGGAGTTGATGGCGTTGGACAGCGGGGCGTAGGCCACCCACCCGTAGCTGGCCGCCCCGCCGGCCACCAGGAAGCCGGACATCATGACGATGGACCCGCTCAGGTACAGCCAGTACGACAGGGCGTTGAGCCGGGGGAAGGCCATGTCGGGCGCACCCACCTGGAGCGGCACGATGTAGTTGGCCAGTCCTCCGAAGGCGAACGGGCCGGCGAACAGGTAGAGCATGAGGCTGCCGTGCATGGTGAACAGCTCGTTGTAGGTCTGGAACGAGACCAGCGACGAGGTGGGGTCGGCCAGCTGGGTCCGGATGACCAGCGCCATGATGCCGGCGATGAAGAACAGCACCAGCGAGGTGATCATGTAGCTCTTGCCGATCACCTTGTGGTCGGTGGAGGTCAGCCAGTTGAGCAGGCCGGTGGGGCCTTCGTGATGGGCGTGGTCGCCGTGCCCGTGCTGGAGGCCGGGGGTGTGTCCGTCGGTGCCTCCCGGCTCCTCGGGACCGACCAGGTCAGGTGGCTCGATGGTGGTGGTCATGCGGATCCTTTGGCCGAGGAGGGCGAGGGAAGTGCATCGGAGGGATAGATGGTGGTGTCACGGGGCGGGATGTTGGAGGCCGACGAGCCGCCGCGCTGCAGGGTGTGCCCGGCCCGCACCTCGGCGCTGGCCCACAGGTGGAAGGCCACGGGGCTGACCGCCCGCACGCTGAACAGCATCTCCGAGTGGTAGAGCCCGCAGATCTGGGTGCACTGCCCGTTGTAGGTGCCGGCGTGGAGGACGTTGAAGTCGAAGAAGTTGGTCACCCCGGGCAGGGCGTAGCGGCTGAAGTTGAAGTCCCGCAGGTAGAAGCCGTGGATGACGTCGTCGGACACCAGGGTGATCTGCACGGTCTGGCCCACCGGTACCACCATCTGGGGGCCGTGGTTGTTGGGCCCGTTGGTGGTCTCCCCGGCCACGCCGACGTTGAGGCCCGGGTAGTCGAACCGCCAGCCCCACTGGAAGGCCGTGACCCGGATCTGCACCACCGGGGCACCGGTGGCGGTGAACCTGGCGCCCGGTGTCACCGTGGCGTCGACGTTGTTCTCGGTGAGCACGGTGAAGAGGAACAGGACGGCCACGATGAGGATCGGGATCACCGTGTACAGCACCTCGATGGGGATGCTCTCGTGGAACTGGCGGGGCATGTCCTCGGAGCGCTTCCGGTACCGAAGGATGGTCCAGAGGATCAGGAGGAACACCAGGCCGCCGATGATGATGCCGGTGGTCATCATCCCCGAGTACAGCTTGAAGGTGTCCTGACCCTGCTTGGTGACGCCCCGGCTCGCTCCGTAGGTCGGGTAGAAGTCGCACCCGCCGAGGACCAGTGGTGCCCCGACGGCCAGGCCGGCGGCCCAACGTCCCCAGTGCCGCCGGGGGGGCGTCGGGGACACCGGGGCGGCGGTTGCATCGTCGGTTCCGGCACCGGACGTCGGCGGGATGCTCCCCGGTGCGGAGCGTGAGGAACGGGTTGTGAATGCGTTCACGGCGATGACACTAGTGGGCACGGGACCAGAAGTAGAAGTTCAGATCCGACTGGGTTCGGGCCTCACGAACTCCCAGTTCAGAGGGGTGTCCACGACCACGTCACCGGGGGCCTTTGCCGGTGGCCCCGGAGCGCCCGTCCGAGGACTCACGCGCGGCCCACGAGAACACACCGTGGGCCATGGTCGATGACGCCGCATCGGCCCGCCGGGTGAACACGATGCGCCGCACCTCCTGCACCCCGGGATCGTCGGGGGCGGCCAGCCAGGCCAGCTCGGCCAGGTGTCCGGCCAGGCGGAGCGCCTGTTCGGCGGGGTCCTGCGGCGACCCGTCCCCGGGGCCCGGCGCCGTTCCGGAGGTCGTCGCCGGCGCACTCCCGGGGCCGTCGGCGGGCAGGAGGGCCAGGGCCCGGTCGGCCAGCGTGCGGGCCCCTCCGGCCAGCTCGGCGAGCTCGAGGGCCAGCGCTCGTTCCGGTGCCGGCTTGAGCGTCGCCGGGTTGCCGTCCCACCACCCACCGTAGAGCCTCCAGACGCTTCGGACGACGAACTCGGGCTCGTCGTAGACGGGACGGAGGTACGGGCGCTCCATCAGTCGGGCCGGGGGGGTCACCGTGTGGATCACCTCGTCCAGCCGGGCCCCGTTGTTCATCAGGGCCAGGGTCTGATTGACCAGGGACTCGAGCAGGTCGGCGGTGTCGGTGAGCGCCTGGACCACCCGGTCCCGTCCCACCACGGGAAAGCCGTGGCCGGGGAGGAGGACCTCGGGCCCCCCGGAGGGGCGGTCATGGAGGGCCAGCATCGAGCGGAGGGCGTCGGCCCACTCCAGCGGGTAGCGCTGGACCTTCTGGGGATTGCCGGCGTTGGGCGAGGCCCAGATGAACAGGTCGCCGCAGCACAGCACCTTCGAGTCGGGGAACCACGTCCAGGTGTGGTCGTCGGTCTCCCCCTTGGCGTGGTGGAGCTCCGCCCGGATCCCGCCGATGTCGAGGTCGAGGTGGTCCCGGTAGGTGCGGTCCGGGTAGCGGTACTCGGTCGGCCACTGGAGCGAGTCGATGTCGAACTGCCGCCGGTTGATGATGCCGTTGTAGCCGGCGGTCTTGATATAGCGGTCGAACCGGAGCGGGAGGGCCTCGTGGGCTACGACCACCGGCTCGGGCCATCCGGACGCGGCCGACTCCGCGGCCCACACCGGCACGCCGAAGACGTGGTCGATATGACCGTGGGAGTAGATGGCGGTGTGCAGGCGTCCGGGGTCCCAGGCGCGGAGCCGGCGGTGGATGTCGGCGGCCATGAAGGCGCTTCCCGTGTCGACCAGGACGAGTCCATCCTCGGTGCTCACCGCCGAGACGTTGGCGAACGAGGGGACGAAGCCCACTCCGTCGGCCACTTCGGCCATGCCCGCCGAGGGGCTCAGCGGGTGGAGCTCGGTGGTGCTGACCTGACCGTTCCACAGTCGCTCGGCGACGTCCAGGACGTCGGGCGACTCGGCGTCGGGCACCGCTCAGCCGTCGGACGGATCGCCGGGCGGGCCCGGTTCGGAGTGGGAGGTGATCCGCGCCGCCAGCCGGCCTGCCTCCCGGATGGCCCGCTTCACCTGCCTCTCGGCCTCGGGCCGGTGCTTGGCCGCGGCCCGTCGGCCCGAGGCCGATGCCGTGCCGGCGGCCCGGCCGGCCCACCGTGCCGCGGCACCGGTCGGGGACGGTGCAGTGGGCCGGGGATCCGCGGTCGGGGAGGGGACGGTGGCATCGCTGGTGACCGTGGCGGTGGCGTCGATGACCGAGGGGTCGTGGCGGCGGGTCGCCAGCGGGCGCCGGGAACGGGAGGACGCGTGCATGTCGGTGAGGGTAGCCAATCGGATGAGCCCGATGGCGCCGAACTCGATGACGATGATCCCCTCGATGTCCGGACGCAGAGCCGGGACCACCGGGGCGACGGCCACCACCGCGGCGACCGAGATGACCAGGGTCAGGTGGAGCCAGGGCGGGCAGATCCGGAGGATGCCCAGTGGACCGTGGGCGGTGACGGCCAGGGCGACGAAGGCCACGGCGGCCGCCACCATCAGGCCGCTGTTGGCCACGTGGACGGAGATGTCCACGAAGACGAACGCCACCACCAGCTCGGCCAGCTGGAGTACCCAGAGGGGGATCCAGCGACGGCGACCGCTGGTGGTGGCTGGGACCGACGGGCCGACGGTGGTCGGGGTGCCGGTCGTCGGGGTCGTCGGGGTCGTCGGGGTCGCGGGTCTCGTCGGTGGCACCGTCCCCGGTGCGGTCCCCTCGCTCATGGTGGCCTAAGGAGTCGAGGGTCGAGGGGTCAGGACGCCGGACCCTGCTGGCCGTCGGCGTTCAGTGGGACGGCCGGTGGCGCCGGTGGCGGACTGACGGCGGCGGGTGGGGTGGCCTGAGCCACCGCCGCGCTGCCGGCGGCCTCGTCGGAGGATCCCTCGTCGAGCCCCTTCTTGAACTCCTTTTGCGCCGAGCCCAGGGAGCGGGCCAGCTTGGGGATCTGGGTGGAACCGAACAGGACGAGCACCACCACGACCAGGATGATGATGCCGTCTACGCCAAAGATCTCTGAGGGTGGGCCGAAGTGCACGATCGTGTCTCCTTCTACGGGCTGCCTGTGGGCTGCTGGTTCCAGGTTAGACCTGTGGGTCCTGGCTCGCTGCGCAGCGGCGCCACGCGTGGCGTCGCCCGGTATTCGGTGCCGACCGACTCGTCGGATGTGCTGGTCAGCCCGCCAGGAACACGCCCAGGCACAGGGCGACGACCGAGGCCACCGCCCCGACGGCCCCCCAGAGGGCCGTGGCCCGCCTGCTCGAGGACCGCTGGTGGAGGAAGACGGCCACGCCGGCCACCACCACGACGGCGATCTTGGCCATGAGGACGGCCTTCCAGGCCGACGAGGCGTCCTTGACGGTCAGGGCGCTGATGTTCCAGAAGCCGGTGACCACCAAGACGGCGTAGGCCGGCCACAGCAGCCGGGCCAGCGCCCGGCCGACCGCCTTGGGAGCCTCGTCCCCGAACGTGCGGACGGTGGGCAGCAGGCCGAGCACGGTGAACTGCCCTCCCACCCAGACGGAGGCGGCGAGGACGTGGAGGATCAGGCGGAACCCGCCGAGCCCGTCGGACAGTGAGGGAACGTCGGCTCCGAACAGCCGGGTGTGCCCGGCCAGTATGACGAGGCTCACGCCGGCCGGCGACCGAGCGGTGGCGTCGGGAGGCTCCGCCGGACGGCCCCGCAGTGGCGCCCCTGAGGCACCTGGGCCCCGGTGGCCACGGTGGCCACGGTGCGTGCGGTCACGTCCCGCTCCAGTTGGGCTTCCGCTTCTCGGCGAAGGCGATGGGTCCCTCCATGGCATCGGCCGAGCCGAACACCTCGGGCATGGCCGCGTTGTTGATGGCCCATCCTTCGGCGTCGGGAAGCTCGCCGGCCTGCTTCATGACCCGCTTGGAGGCCCGGACGGCCAGGGGGGCGTTCTCGGCGACGGTTCCGGCCAGGGCGAGGGCCGCCTCCAGCAGCTTGTCCGCCGGGACCACCCGGTTGATCAGCCCGAGGGCCAGCGCCCGCTGGGCATCGATGGGATCGCCGGTGAGGGCGAGCTCGAGGGCGATGGCCGGGGGGATTCGCTTGGGCAGCCGGATCAGGCCGCCGGCCCCGGCCATCAGGCCCCGCTTGACCTCGGGTATCCCGAAGGTGGCCTCCTCGACCGCCACCACCAGGTCGCAGGAGAGCATGATCTCGCACCCGCCGGCCAGGGCCGATCCGTTGACCGCGGCGATCAGGGGTTTGGCGAAGTCCCGCTGGGCGATGCCCCCGAATCCGCCCTTGGCGCCCATGATCTCGCCGGCCTCGCCGGCGGTGAAGGCCTTGAGATCCATCCCGGCGCTGAAGGCCTTGTCCCCACTGCCCGTGATGATGACCACCCAGCAGTCGTCGTCGACCTCCAGCTCGTCGAAGGCCGCCGTGAAGGCCCGGGACACGGCACCGTTGATGGCGTTGCGGGCCTCGGGCCGGTTGATGGTGAGGATCTCGATATGACCCTGGCGTTGGCGAAGCAGTTCGGACATGGCGGTCTCCCCGTGAGCGGTCAGCCTGCCGCCAGACGGTAGCGCGCCGGACCGGCCTGGACGACGACGGAGCCTCCGACCAGTCCCGGCCCGTCCTGGGTGCTCATGGTCTCGATGACCTCGTCGTCCGCCGGCGCCAGGGCCATCTGGCGCCCGTCGGGCAGCCGGGCGATGACCGGTGCTCCGGTGGCCGCGCCCTGTGCGTCCCGGATCACGGTGGCGCCGAGGACGGTGGCTCGGGTGTCGTGGTCCACGTCGAGGGCGGTCTCGACCGCCGAGGCGTCGATCCGGGCCTGGGCCGGCCCGGTGTCCGCCCGCCGGAACCCATTGGGCGGCGGTGTGGAGCCGTACAGGCCGAGGGCGTGTTTGGTGATGAACCAGCCCAGCCCGGTGGCCAGGCCGAGGCGTCTGGTGTCCTGGCCCCGGAGGAGATCGGTCAACGTGGCGATGCCGTGCGTGGTGTAGTTGTTGCCCGGCCCCCCGAAGTAGGGGAGGCCGCCGGTGACGGTCAGTCCGCGCCGGTCGTTGGTGGCCAACCCGAGGGCCTCGGCCGCCAGCTCCACCGCCGAGGGGAAACAGGAGTAGAGGTCGAGCCGCTCGACGTCGTCGACCCCGATGCCGGCACGGCCACCGGCGGCGTCGGACGCCGCCTCGAACAGCGCCTTCCCGGCGGCGGCGATGGCCGGAGACCGTCCGAGGTCGGGCCGTGCCGTGGGGAACCGGACGTCGGTGGCCTCGGCGCCTGACCACACGAAGACGGCCCGGTCGGCCACGCCGGCCCGCCGGGCAGCGGCCAGCGAGCACACCACCAGCGCGGCTCCCTGGTCCGATCCCAGGAACGCCGTCATGAGTTTGGTGTACGGCTCGGCGACAATGCGGTTGTCGGATGAGGGCGTGGCGATCTGGTCGGCGGTGCGGGCGGTGGGGAACCATGCGTAGGGGTGGCCCGCCGCCACCTCGGTGAAGGGGGCGAACAGCCGACCCATGGCCTGACGGTGGCGGACCGCATCGTGTCCGGCCCGCGAGGCCACCACACTCTCGATCAACGGGTAGACGTGGACAGGGATCAGCAACGAAATGGCGGTCTCGGCCGGCCCCACCCCCGGTTGGTCGTCACCCACCACCGGGTCGGGCGGCCGCCCGCGGTCGCCGTCATGACGGGGCAGCCCGGCCGCCCGCCTGGCGCGCGAGGAACGGATGGCCTCGGCCCCGGCGATGATGGTCACCGACAGTCGGCCCCCGGCGATGTCGGACGCGGCCCGGTTGACCAACCACTGGGGGGTGTTGCCTCCGATGCTCGACACCTCGCAGGTGACGGCCTCCACTCCAATCTGTCGGGCCAGCTCGGTGGCCGGGGCCGGTCCGGTGCGGGTCATCACGTCGACCACCGAGAGCCGGCCGACAGCTCCCCGGAGTCGGGGCACGAGGGCCAGCGCCTGCTGACAGGCCCGCTCCATGAGGTCGACCGGGGTGACCAGGCCGTCCCGCTCGAGGGACTGGCCCGAGGCCACCACCACCGGAACCCGTTCGGGGTCGGGACCGGTGACGCTCATCGGATGCGGCCGGCCAAGGGGTCGGGCCGGTCACCGGGTCGGGCTGGCCGTGGGGTCGACTGGCCGTGGGGTCGGCTGGCCATGGGAGGAGGACCGTTCATCGGAGGGTGGTCAGGGACACGGGGCGACTCGGGCCGCAAGCTACCATCGCCATCCGACACCGGTGACCGGTAAACCGGTAAACCGGTAAACCGGTCCGAGTCGACGGCGACCACCCGGCCGCCAGGGCCCAGACCGGCGACCGGCGACCGACCGACGGCACCAGCGGAGGGGAGAGGTGGGGACGTTGTCCTCCAACGTACAGCCAGAGGCGACCGGGGACTCGAGCGGGGAGGCGGCCGGATCGGGCCTGCCCGACGGCTTCGTCTTCGGGGTGGCCACCGCCGGGTACCAGGTCGAGGGGGGCTTCAACGGGCCCGGCCAGCCGGCCAACAACTGGCTGGCCTGGGAGCAGGTCGGCAGGGTGGAGCCCTCGGGCGACGCCGTGGGCTTCTGGGAGCGTCCCGAGGAGTCGCTCGACCGGGCCGCCGCCCTCGGGTGCAGCAGCTTCCGCCTGGGCGTCGAGTGGGCCCGGGTCTGTCCTGACGACGGCAGGGTCGACGCCGCCGCCCTGGCCTCGTACGTGGCCGTCGTGAGGGGATGCCTCGACCGCGGGTTGGAGCCGCTGGTGACGCTCCACCACTTCACCCACCCGGCCTGGCTGGGCGAGGACCTCTGGCTGCGGCCCGACGCCCCCGAACGGTACCGGGGCTGGGTCGAGGTGGCCGTCGAGGCACTGGCGCCCTGGGTCCGTTGGTGGGTCACCGTCAATGAGATCAACGTCTTGGCCATCGGCTCGTGGCTCCTCGGCATGTTTCCGCCGGGGCGGTCCCTGGCCTTCGAGGACGCGGCCATCGCCACCGACCATCTGCTGACCGCCCACGTGCGGGGCTACGAGGCCATCCACCGGGCGCGCCCCGACGCCGTGGTGACCACCAACAACAGCTGCATGAGCGCCTACGCCTACGATCGCCTGCTCACCGACGTGCTCCTGGCCCGGAGCGCCGGGGTCGACCGGGGCCAGGTGGACGTCTGGCTGGCCGATCGGGCCCGGGAGCACGACGCCCTGGTCCCTCCCTCGGGAATGCTCGAGCGGGTGGTCCGGCGGCTGGGTGCTGCCACTGCGCCCTACGGGCGTCCCCGCCCCGCTCGTGGCGTGGGGGCGGCCGAGCGGATCGGCCGGGTGCACCGTCGCCTGCCGGTGCCGCGCCGGGCCGTCGATGCGGTCTATGACAGCCCTCACGAGCGCACCCTCGACGTCCTGGGTCTCGACTGGTACGACCCCACGGTGTCCCGGCACTTCCGTGTGCCCGGCCACCGGACCGCCGGCGGGCGCAATCCCCTGCCCACCCGGGAGCTGTGGGACGACGTCCCCGATCCCGCCGCCCTGACCGGGTGGCTGGAGGCCCAGCGCGACCTGGCCCCGGGCCTCCCGCTGTGGGTGGTCGAGAACGGGCTGTGCAACCGGGTGCTCGAGGGCCGGCCGCTGGACCGGCTCGACGGGTGGGACCGACCGCGCTACCTCCGGGAGCACCTGTCGGCGGTCATGGCCGCGGTCGACCGCGGGGTCCCGGTGACCGGCTACTGGCACTGGTCGTTGGTCGACAACTACGAGTGGGGGTCCTACCAGCCCCGCTTCGGCCTCTACGGGATCGACCGCCGCCGGGGCGAGCACGGGACGCGCTGGCTGGACACCGACGCGCTGGGGGACGACTCGGCCGGGGCCTACCGCCGCCTCATCGCCGGCCTGCGGGCCGGCGATCGCCGCGTCCTGTCGAGCGGCTGAACCGGCGCGGCCCGTCCGCTCCGGTCAGCCGCCTCCGGGCTCGCCCAGTTGGCGCAGCACGTGCTCGGCCTGCTGCACCATCTGGGCGACGATGCTGGCCGCCGGCATCAGCGTCTGGATGGCCCCCACCCCCTGCCCGGTGGGGTAGCACTCCCGCTCGGGGTCGATGCCCGGGGTGTCCTCGTCGCCTCCCAGATGGAAGGCGCCCTCCTCGATGGACGTGCCCAGCTGGGCGGGGAACGGGCTGAGCTCGGCCGGGTGCTCGTCGTAGAACCGGGTGAACTCGTTGCGCACCACCCGCATGGTCTTCCCCGAGAAGGCCCGACTGATGGTGGTGCCGTCCTCCTTGGTCCGGATGAGGGCGTCCTTGTAGCCGGCCACCGCCCGGGCCTCGGGCGTGGCGATGAACCGGGTGCCGACCCAGACGCCGTCTGCGCCCAGGGCCAGTGCCGCGGCCAATCCTCGCCCGTCGAAGATCCCACCCGCCGCCACCACCGGGATGTCCGCCCCGACGGCATCGACGATCTGGGGCACGAGGGGCAGGGTGGCGACCTGGCCGGTATGGCCGCCGGCCTCCGTGCCCTGGGCCACCACGATGTCGCACCCGGCGTCCCGGGCCCGCCGGGCGTGGTCCACCTTGCCGCACATGTTGACCACCAGGACGTCGCTCCGATGACACAGGTCCACCACCTCGGCGGGAACCCCGAGCCCGGCCACGAACGCCGAGGCGCCCCCGGCGATGATCTGCTCGACCTGGCCCACCAGGTCTCCCGGCATGGCGGTGAGCAGGTCGACGCCAAACGGCTGGTCGGTGGCGGCGCGCACCCGGGCGATCTGGTCCACCATCTGCTGGTTGCTCATGGTCGAGGCGCCGAGGCACCCGAACCCCCCGGCCTCGGAGACCGCGGTGACCAGGGGGGCGTAGGAGACGCCCCCCATGCCGGCCAACATGACCGGGTGTTCGATGCCGAGGATCTCGGTGAGCCTGGTCTGCATGTCCGTCTCCTCCGGTGGCGGGCGGCGGGTGCCGGCGGACGGCGGTGCCGGTGCCCCGGGGGAACCCTAGGCGCCGGGCGACGGCCGGTGCGCCCGGTCGCTCACTCCAGGTAGGGACAGTGTCGGCACCCGGTCTGACAGCACGTCGACCGCTCCAGCAGGTACGACGCGGTGAGGACGAACAGCCCGGAGCGAGGGTCGAGGTAGCCGGGCTCGCCCCGGGCCATGGCCGCGTCGTGGGCGGCCAGGATGAGGTCCCGGTCGGGATGGCCGGGGGCCAGCCGTGACGGGTGCGGCTCGGTCAGCGGTCGACCGGCAGGGGGCTCGGGGGCGCGTTCGACGGGCACCGGCCCGCCTCAGGCCGCGTCGGCTGATGCCCCGGTCGGAGGCCCCGACCGACCCGAGGGCGACCGCAACGCTCCTCGGGTCTCGACTCCCCGCGCCCGACGTCGGCGGCGGCGCTTTGAGTGGGCGTGCCTCGGCCGGCGCACCGCCGCCGGGGCCGGCGCCACAGCCACCGGTGGAAGGTCGTCCGGCGACACGCTGGGGACGAAGTCCCGCTGCCGCACGAAGACCAGCGAGCCCACCGCGCCGACGAAGGCCACCGCCGTGGCGATGGCCATCAGGTGGTCGAAGGTGGCGGTGAATCCGACCTTGTAGGCCTCGACCAGGGCGTCCCGGACCGGGGCGGTGGGGATGGCGGCCGCGGCCTGGCGGATCCCGCCGCCGTCGATGGCGGTGTCGAGCCGGGCGCTCCCGTGGAGGAGGAACGCCTGGCCGTCTGACGTGGACATGAGGGCGGACACGGTGTTGGGGCGGATCTCGTTCAGGAACACCGCCCCCAGCCCGGCGATGCCGGTGGCGAAGCCGACCTGGCGGAAGGTGGTCGAGGACCCGGTGGCCATCCCGCTGCGCTCGGTGGGCACCACCGACACGGAGGCCGATGCCAGCACGGGGTTGACGATGCCCACCCCGATGCCGGCGGCCACGAAGCCGGGCAGGAGCACGGTCCAGGAGGAGTCGGCCCTGATATGGGTCATCAGCTGGCAGCCCAGGGCCACCAGGAAGAGACCCAGGCCGAGCAAGTACCTCGACTGGACCCGCACACTCAGCTTGCCGGCCACCGGGGCCACCAGGAACGCCAGCATGGTCACGGGCAGGAAGCGGATGCCGGTGGCGAGGGGGCTGTAGCCCAGCACCTCCTGGAAGTAGAGGGAGAGATAGAGGAACATGGCGAAGATCGACGCGGCCAGGCAGAACGAGGCCAGCGAGACGCCCACCATGGCCGGTCGCCTGAACAGGGCCAGGTCGAGCATGGGGTCCCTCTGGATGAACTCGGCCAGGAGGAACAGCCCCATCAGCACGGCGGCCCCCAGGAGAAGTCCCACGATGGTCCGGCTGTGCCATCCCTTGGCGTTCCCCTGTACCAGGGCGTAGGTCAGCATGAACAGCGATGCCGAGAAGGTGATGAACCCGAGCCAGTCGATGCGGCGGACTCTGGGGTCCCGGGAATCCTGGACCTTGGCCAGGCAGACAGCGATGGAGAACATGCCGAGGGGTAGGTTGAGGAAGAAGATCCACCGCCATCCGATGCCGCTGGTAATGGCCCCACCCACGAGCGGTCCGACGGCTACCGCACCCCCGAGCACCGCCCCGTAGATGCCGAAGGCCGTCCCCCGTTCCCGTCCGGCGAAGGCCTGGGCGATCAGGGCCAGCGACGTGGCGAACATGATGGCGGCCCCTACCCCTTGGACGCCGCGCGACACGTTGAGCATCAGCGGAGTGGTGGACAGACCACAGACCAGGGACGACACTGTGAAGACGACGACGCCGGTGGCGTAGACCCGTCGCCGGCCGAACATGTCACCGACCACCCCGGCGGTGAGGAGGAACGCGGCCAGCGTGAGCGCGTAGGCATCGACCACCCACTGCAGGTCGGCGAACGAGGTATGCAGGGACTTCTGGATGTCCGGCAGGGCCACGTTGACCACCGAGATGTCCAGGAGGAGCATGAACGTGCCGGTGCAGACGGCGACCAGTGTCCACCACTTACGGTCCATCAACGCCCCCTTCCGATCGGTCCGTGTCGCCCGTCCTCTCCCCGGGTGCGCCGGTCTACCGGGTCGATCCTGGTCACGGGCATGTCTAGACCATGGGGTGCAGCCGGGCAATAGGTGGAACCCCCCGGTCGAAGCGGGTTCGCCGGCGTCGGCAGTGCCCTTCCCGCCGGTCAGACGGTGACGTCCCCGCCGGCGGCCACGGGCCGGCTGGTCGGGTGCCTGGTGCGGGTCGGCTCAGGTGATGTCGCGGCGGGCCAGGATCAGGGAGCCGAGCAGGGCGAAGACGAGACCGTAGGCCAGCATCAGCAGGGCCCCCTGCCACCAATTGAAGAGCCCGAAGTCGGCGTCGCCCCGTTCCCGCGTGATGTTGGCGGCGGCGGTGGCCGCGCCGGTGGGGACCCACCGGTTGGTGCCGTGCCACAGCTGGACGATGATCTGCTCGACGATCAGGAACCAACCCAGGCACACGATGATGGCGGCCACCTGGTTGGTCAGGACCGAGCCGACCCCCACGCCGAGGATGGCGAAGAGGGCGAAGACCAGGATCATCCCGGGGGCCACCGCCGGGATCTGGCGGACCATGTCGGAGAACGAACCTCCCTGGGCCGACAGGGCGATGCCGCCCCCGACGGCGGTGAGGAACAGGAGGACCACGGCCAGCACGGCGCCGAGGACGGCCGCCGTGATCAGCTTGCCGGCCACGAAGCGGCTCCGGTGGGGGGTGACCAGGAACGACGTGGTGACCGTCTTGTGCCGGAACTCGCTGGTGACCATCAGGGTGCCGAGCAGGAGGGCGAAGACGTAGCTGCCGAGCCCGGCACCCACCAGGTTGCGGAGCTGCTGGGTGGTGTGGGGGATGGAGGTGCCCGTGGAGAGGACCTGCCGGCCCCCGCCCCCGTCGCCCCCGTTGACGAAGATCAGGAGGATGGACAGCCCGGTGATGACGGCGGCGATGGCGGCCAGCACCCACGGCACCGCGGTGGTGCGCAGTTTCAGCCACTCCGAGCGGACGACGGCGATCATGCCGGCCCGGCGGGCAGGGCGCCCGGTCCGCCCGGTCCACCCGGTGTTCCCGGTCCGCCCGGTCCGCCCGGTGCGTCCTGGAGTCCGGCCCGGGCCCCCATGAGGCCGGGGTCGACGGTGTCGAAGCCGTGGGTCAGGCTGAGGAAGACCTCCTCGAGACTGCCCCGGTCGTGGACGAGTTCGTAGAGGACGATCTGGTGCTGGGCGGCCAGCGGGCCGAACCACTCCGGGGTGGCGCCGTCGATGGTCAGGCTGTCGTCCGCGGTCTGGCGGTAGTACACCGGGACGGCGTCGAGGACGGCCCGGAGCCGGGCCACCTCGGGGGTGCGGACGCGCAGGCCGGTGCTGGTGCCGGCCTGCTGGGCCAGCTCGGCCAGGGTGGTCTGGAGGACCAGACGCCCGTGGGACACGATGACCACGTCGTCGACGGTCTCCTCCATCTCGGAGAGCAGATGGGAGGAGACCAGCACGGCGTGGCCGATGGAGGCCTGGTGTCGGATGAAGGTACGGAGCCACTGGATGCCCTGCGGGTCCAGTCCGTTGGACGGCTCGTCCAGGATCAGGATCTCCGGGTCCCCGAGGAGGGCGGTGGCCAGCTGCAGCCGCTGGCGCATGCCCAGCGAGAACTTGCCCACCCGGCGACGGCCCTCGTCGGACAGACCGACCAACTCGAGGGTCTCGTCCACCCGGGACATCGGGATCCCGGCCCCGACGGCCACCATCTTCAGGTGGTCCTCCGCCCGTCGGGAGGGGTGGAAGCTGGTGGCCTCGAGCACCGCCCCCACGTGTCGGACGGGCTGGTCGAGATCCACGTAGCGGCGGCCCCCGAAGGTAGCCGTTCCCTCGGTGATGGAGACCAGGCCCAACAGCATCCGCAGGGTGGTGGTCTTGCCCGAGCCGTTGGGGCCGAGGAAGCCGGTGACACGGCCGGCGGCCACCTCGAAGGTGAGCTGGTCCACGGCCCGCAGCGGTCCGAACTGCTTGGACAGCCCGTGCACTTCGATGGCCGACGGCATGTCAGACGGTACCCCGGCCGCCGCCCGACGCCGGGTCACCGTCCCGGGCCCCGGCCCGGGGCCGTCGGCTCCGGTCAGACCTCGGCGTAGATGTTCGAGGGGAGCAGGAGCCCGATGGCCACGACCAGCTCGTCGTGGACGCGTCCCATGTTGCTCCAGCCGTTGACCCAGCCGACCAGGGCCGAGTACCAGACATGGCCGAGGATCCGGGCCCGGTCGCCGAGGTTGGGCGGATGGGGCTCGCCGATGGCCCGGGTGATGATCCGCTCCATCAGCACCGAGACCTGCTGCTGGCACTCGACGGCCGCCGGATCGGGCGAGGCCAGCGCGGTGAACACCGCCCCCACCAGCTGGGGTTGGCGGCCCATGGCCCGGAGCGCCCGGTCGAGGGCCTCGATGACCCGTTCGCCGGCGGTGTCTCCCTGGGCCGGCTGCTGGGCCAGCCGGTTGTCGAGCTGCTCGACCCAGTGGACGAGGGCCGCAGCCAGCAGGTGGTCCTTACTGGTGAAGTACCGGTAGACGGTGCCCATGGCCACATCGGCCCGGGCCGCCACGTCGCGCATCTGCACGGCCTCGTAGCCCCCGTCGAGCCCCAGCGCCATTGCCGCGTCGACGACACGTTGGCGTCGGGCTTGCTGGGCTCGCGTCAAGGTGCGCGGCACCGGACGGTTCGCCATGGGTGTTTACCCTACTCGCCAGGGATTTCTCACTCGGAATTGCCACCCGGAGCGGTCCCGCCCACCACGGACGGGAGGCTCCCCGGGCCGTCACGGCTCCCCGGCCCTCGGTACCATGGGCCGCCATGTCGCACGCCGAGGACCCGGAGCTGATCGCCACCACCGACGGGCGGGTTCCCGGACGACGCGGCCTGGCCACCCGCCAGCGGCTGCTGGAGTGCACGGCCGAGCTGTTGGTGGCCACGCCCTGGCGTTCCATCAAGGTCATCGACATCGCCCGGCAGGCCGGTACCTCGCCGGCCACCTTCTACCAGTACTTCGAGAACGTCGAGGCCGCCATCACCGTGCTGGCCGAAGAGCTGGTCGAAGGGGTGGGCGTCCTGGCCGGCGTGGTCGACAGCGACTGGTCGGAGGAGGCCAGCTGGACCACCGCGGTGGCGGTGGTCGAGGGGTTCATGGAGTACTGGGAGCGCAACCGGGCGGTGTTCCGGGTGGTGGAGTTGACCACGGTGGAGGGGGACCTGCGGTTCCAGGGGCTCCGGGTGCGGGCGCTCAACGCCGTCACCGTCACCCTGGCCCGGGTCATCGCCACCCACGCCGAGGCCTCGGGGTCCCCGGCCGGTGCCGACCCCATGGCCGCGGCCGGCACCCTCATCGCCATGCTGGCCCAGGTGGCCGGCCACCGCTACGGGTTCGAGTTCTGGGGCATCCGCACCGCCTCGCTGGTGGACAGCCAGGCCCGCCTGCTCCACTGGTCGGTCACCGGTCGGCCCGCCCCGGCCGGGGCGAAGGTGGCCGGGTCGGAGGTTCCCCTGCCCCGCACCGGCCCGGTGGTGGGTGGGGGAGCGGCCTCGTCCCGCACCGCCCAGGTCAAGGCGGCCTCGGCCCAGGCCGCCGCCAAGCGGTCGCCCGGCTCCTGACCGGTCAGCGGACGGCCACCGGGGCCACCGGTGACCCGAGGGCGTTGGTGAAGGGCAGGGGCGTGGCGTCGAGGAGGAAGTCGTACCGGCCGTCGGCGGCGCAGGCCTCGGCCAGCTCGTCGAGGAACCAGTTCTGCCCTTGGGTCATCCCCATCTCCACCAGATGGAGCGCGTGCACGGGCAGCGGGAGGTCGGGATCCTCGGACGGGTACACCTCCAGCACCAGCGTGTCGATGGCCACCGCGGCCACGTCCCGGGTGTGGAACCACTCGGCGGTGGCCGCGGTGAGGCCCGGCGTGGGCCACGTGTAGGCCAGGAGGTCCCGCACCGGCTCCGCCCCGCCCACCCCGGGCCGGTCGGCCAGGGCCAGGTGGGCCATCTGGCCCGTGCGGACCAGCACCACGTCGCCCGGCTCGACGGACAGGGCGCCGAGGGTGCAGGCGGCGTCGAGGTCGTCGGGGGTGATGGGGTAGCCCGGCTCGAGGAGCTCGACCTCCTTGGCCCGGGCCACGTCGAGCAGCAACCCCCGCGACACCAGGGAGCCGACCAGGTGGATGCCCAGCCGACCGGCACCGGCCTCGGTGGTGGACGCGGCGGCGAAGCCGTTGTAGAGCCGCCCGCCCTCGGGGCCGCGGCCGTAGGAGGCGTGGGCCAACCCGTCCCAGTGGGTGGCGCACTGCATGGCCATGGTCACGACGTCCTCGGAGAAGGCGATCCATCCCGGCCCCGGCCCCATGGGCTCGTTGACCGAGATCATGGTCCGGGTGGGGTTGACCCGGCCGGGGATGAACCCCATCTGGATGCCCTCCTCCGCCGAGAGGGGCAGGGCCAGGGAGTAGGCGTCGCCGTCCCGCACCGACGCCACGCCCCGCAGCCGGGCCGCCCGATCGATGAGGTTGAGGGTGCCCAGCTGGTCATCGGGACCCCACCGGCCCCAGTTGGACACCCGCGCCGCCAATTCGGTGAACGACGAGGGAATTGAGGGGGGCGCGGGCTCCGGCATGGCCCAGTTGTACCCCATGGGGCAACAGTTTTCGCCCGATCGCGCCGATAGGACCCTCTGAGGGGCGCCGACCGACGTGTGAGGGATCAGCGCCATGACCGCAGTGCACCAGGCCCGCCAGTACCGATGGGCCCCACGTGAGCACGGGAGGCACAGCCCCCGTCATTCCTGGGCCGCCTTCGGGGCCGCCGTCGTCGCCGCCGTGGTGGTGGCGGTGACCGTGTTCTCGGTGATCGAGGGGGTGGACGCCACGCCCCGGGCCGCGGCGGCCACCGCCTCCGACGTGTCGACCGTCCAGGCCGTCTACGCCCAGGACCTGGTGTCCCGGATGAACGCCGAGCGCTCGGCCCGGGCCGCCTTCGGCCTGGGCATCCTCCCGTTGCAGGTGGACCCGTCGTTGGCCGCCTACGCACAGGGCTGGTCGGAGCACCTGGCGGCCACCGGCGCGGTGGCCGACCCGCCCCTGTCGCCGTCGTGTTCGGGTCCGTCCACCCCGCTGTGCATCATGGCCGCCAACTCCGGCAGCAGCGGCAACGGGTACTGGCCGGGGGACGGCTCGGACGGCATGGACGGGCTGTACATGGCCTCGGCCCCCCACCGCCAGAACATGCTGGGCGCCGCCTACACCGACGTCGGCGTCGGAGTGACCTGCAGCGGCGGCCGGGCCTGGACCGTCGAGGTGTTCGGCTACACCTCCGCCACCATCCCGTCGGCCATGGCCCGCCAGAACGCCCAGGACGCCGTGCAGGGTCTGCCGGTGCCGGCCACCCCGGTGACGGCCGGGTCGCCCAGTGGGGAACCCGTCTACTGCCCGGGGCAGACCATCGCCGCCGACGGCACGGTGACGCCGACCGGCGGCCAGTACCCGTACCCCTTCCGGGTGGCGGCCATCGCCGGCGAGCCGAACCTGCCGGCCCCGTCGGTGGGCATGGCGGCCACGGCTGACGCCAACGGGTACTGGCTGGCCCACGCCGACGGCTCGGTGTCCGCCCACGGCGACGCCGTCGACTACGGGTCGATGGCCGGCACCCCGCTCAACGCCCCCGTCTCCCACATCGTGGCCACCACCGACGGCCGCGGCTACTGGTTGGTGGCCGCCGACGGCGGCATCTTCTCCTTCGGCGACGCCGGCTTCTACGGATCGATGGGCGGGCGGCACCTGAACGCCCCGGTGGTCGGCATGGCCCCGACCGCCACCGGCCGCGGCTACTGGCTGGTGGCCTCCGACGGCGGCGTCTTCGCCTTCGGGGACGCCCTCTTCCACGGATCCATGGGGGGCCAGCACCTGAACGCGCCGGTGGTCGGGATGGCTCCCGACCGGACCACCGGCGGGTACTGGCTGGTGGCCTCCGACGGCGGCGTGTTCGCCTTCGGAGCGCCGTTCGAGGGGTCGACGGGGTACCTGCACCTCAACCGCCCGGTCAACGGCATGGCCGCCACGGCCGACGGACGCGGCTACTGGTTCGTGGCCTCCGACGGCGGCGTCTTCGCCTTCGGCGACGCGGCCTTCCGCGGCAGCGCCGGCGCCGGGCCGCTCAACGCCCCGATGGTGGGCATGGCCGCCGACCCCGCCACCGGCGGCTACTGGCTGGTGGGCGCGGACGGCGGGGTGTTCTCCTACGGGGCGCCGTTCTTCGGGGCCGGCTGACCGGGAGCCGGCGGAGCGGCCGGTGGCTCAGCTGGACCAGATGATGGACTGCATCTCGGAGTAGGCCTCGAGGCCGGTGTCGCCACCGTCCCGCCCGATGCCACTCATCTTGAACCCGCCGAAGGGGGCGTCCATGTTGCGCTGGGCGGTGTTGATGCCGACGTGGCCGGCGCGCAACTGCTTGGCCACCCGGAAGGCCCGGGGGGTGTCCCCCGAGAAGACGTAGTCGTAGAGGCCGAACTCCGAGTCGTTGGCCATGGCGATGCCCTCCTCCTCGTCGTCGAAGGGGATGGCCACCACGACCGGGCCGAAGATCTCCTCCCGGGCCACGGTGATGTCGTTGGTCCCCACCACCAGGGTGGGTTCCACGTAGTAGCCGGTCGGCAGGTGCTCGGGACGGCCGCCCCCGGCCACCACCTCGCCCTCCTTGTGCCCGGTGGCGATGTAGTCGAGGACCCGCTGCTGCTGGGCTCCGGAGATCAGGGGGCCGACCACGGTGGAGGGTTCGGTGGGGTCGCCCACCTTGAGCACGCCGGCGAACTGGGTGAGGCCGGCGACCACCTGGTCGAAGATGCTCCGGTGCACGATGGCCCGAGTGGGGGCCGTGCAGATCTGCCCGGAGTGGAAGGCCCACACCGAGCCGATGGCGGTGACCACACCCTTGATGTCTGCGTCCTCGAAGACGACGGCCGCCCCTTTGCCGCCCAACTCCATGAGCATGCGCTTCATGGTCGGGGCCCCGGCCGAGGCGATGCGCTGGCCCACGGCGGTGGACCCGGTGAACGAGACCATGTCCACGTCGGGCGACGTCGTGAGGGCGGAGGCCGGCTCGGGCCCCTGCGAGTTGATGATGTTGATCACCCCGGGGGGGAACCCGACCTCGTCGAGCACCCGGGCCAGCTCGATGACGGCCAGGGGATCCTGGGGGGCCGGCTTCATGATGACGGTGTTGCCCATGGCCAGGGCCGGGGCCACCTTGCCGGCCATGTTGGTCATGGGGAAGTTGTAGCTGGCGATGGCCGTCACCACCCCGACGGGCTGACGGTAGGCCAGGGCGCTGATCAGCCCCCCCGGGGCGAGGGGCGTGGCGTCGGCGACCACCGGGGGCAGCATGTGCTCCTGCACGTGGCTGATGTCCCTCGAGTAGCGGTCGAACCGGGCGGCGCTGACCGGTACCTGCATGCGGGAGCCCACCGAGGCGGTGGCCCCGGTCTCGGCGATGACCAGCGGCACCAGCTCGTCGCCCTTGGCCCGGATGGCCGCGGCAGCCTGCTTCAGCAGGGCCAGGCGCTCCTCCACCGGGGTGGCCGCCCAGGCCGGGAAGGCCTCCTTGGCCGCGGCGGCGGCGGCGTTGGCGTCGTCGACCGAGGCATTGGGGGCCTGGCCCACCACCTGCTCGGTGGCCGGGTTGACGATGTCGTAGGTGCCGTCGCCGGCCTCCGCCCACGTGCCGCCGATGAGCACCTTCGTCTCGTCCCTGGTGACCTGAGCTCCCATGGTGGGTCCCCTTCTCTTGCCGGCGGATCGCCCTGGATCCCCGGGGCGGCCGTGGTCGGCCGCGGTGTGCGTGTGGTGGTCGGCGCGGTGAATCTGACGCCTCGTCAGCAGTGTAGGGCGTCGGTGTCGGAAGGGCAGATCGAGGCGGCGCGGCAGCCGGCGGCGGGAGCCCCCGGGGGTCGGCGCGCCGGTCGGTCAGACGGCGGCGAGGGACGGGTCGACGGTCACGGTGTCGCGACCGGACTTCAACAGGGTGCCGGGGAGGCTGCCGGTGGGCTTCCCGTCGACGATGGTCTCGATCCCGTTGACCAGGACCCGCACCACGCCGTTGGCGTCGGCGATGAGGCGGGGGCTGCCGCCGGGGAGGTCGTGGACCAGCGTGGCCGGCTCGGATCCCACCGTCTCGGGGTCGAAGACGAACAGGTCGGCGCGCAGACCCACGGCGATCCGGCCCCGGTCGTGCAGGCCGAACAGCTCGGCCGGTGCTCGGGTCATCAGCTCGACGGCCCGCTCCAGGGGCACCAGCTTCCGCTTGCGGAGGCAGTCGCCGAGGAACGAGGTGGGGTAGTTGGAGCCGCACATCCGGTCCAGGTGGGCTCCGGCATCCGAGCCGCCCACCATGGCCCCCGGGTTGCCCCAGACCTCCACCCGGGCCTGCCAGGAGGCGTCGTCCCCGTCCGAGGCCTTGGGCCACAGCACGGTGCGGAGCTCGTCGGCGATGACCAGGTCGAGCAGGGCATCGAAGGGGGGCTTGCCCTGCTCCTCGGCGATGGACCCGACATCACGCCAGCTCAGGCCCTCGTTCTCCGGGGCGAAGGTGTCGCCGATGATGTAGTTGGCCCAGTGGGACAGGCGTCGGAACACCCCGGCGGCCTCGGAGTGGGCCAGCTCGTCGAGCTGGAGGCGTACCGCCGGGTCGGACAGCTGCTCGATGCGCTGCTCGACGGGCAGCCCCATCACGTCGCCCCAGCCAGGAATGAGGAAGAGGGCACAGTGGGTGCGGAAGCTCATGTTCATGGGCACCAGGGTGGGCATGGTCAGCGCCACGATGCGGCCCCCGGCCTCGGCGGCCCGGGCCGAGGCCTCCAGTTGCCGGGAGGTCTTGTCCGGGGTGCGGGAGTCGATGGTGAGCAGGTTCCAGTTGAGCGGCCGGCGCGCCGTGGTGGTCATGGCCACCATCAGGTCGATCTCCTCGTCGGTGAAGGTGTCGAGGCAGCCGTTGGTGATGTACTCGAGGGTGGTGCCCGGGTGGTCCCGCACCACCTCGCAGAAGGCCAGCATCTCGCGGCGGTCGGCGTGGCGGGAGGAGATGGGCCGCCCGTCCCCGTCGGAGTGGGTGCGGGACTGCGAGGACGAGAACCCCAGCCCCCCGGCGTCGAGTGACTCGGCCAGCAGGCGGGCCATCTCGGCCACCTCCTCGTCGGTGGCCACCTCGGTGCCCCGCTGGTCGCCCATCACCCAGCGGCGCAGTGCGCAGTGCCCCACGAGGAACCCGGCGTTGACCCCGAGGTTGCCCTCGAGCTTGCCCAGGTAGTCGCCGAAGCTGGTCCAGTCCCAGGGGAGGCCGTCCTCCAGGGCGGGGAGGGGCATGCCCTCCACCTTGGCCATCATCCGCCGGATGTAGTCGTGGTCCTCGGCCTTGATGGGGGCCAGCGTGAAACCGCAGTTGCCGCCGATCACCGTGGTCACCCCGTGAAGGTTGGACGGCGACGCCGTGGGGTCCCAGAACAGCTGGGCGTCGTAGTGGGTGTGGGGGTCGATGATGCCCGGCGCCACCACGAGGCCCTCGGCGTCGAGCTCGACGGCGCCCTGCTCGTCGACCGGGCCCACGGAAACGATCCGGCCGTCACGGATGCCGACATCGGCCCGGCGGCCGGGCCCCCCGGTCCCGTCGACGACCAGGCCGTTGCGGATCACGTAGTCGAGCATGGTGGCGTTCCCTTCGTGGGTGCTGGTGCTGGCTTGGTCGGGCTGGTCGGGCTTGGTCGGGCTTGGTCGGGCTTGGTCGGGCTTGGTCGGGCTTGGTCGGGCTTGGTCGGGCGGTCGGGGTGGCGGCGCCGGGCCCGGTCCGGAGCTGACAGACCGTCAGTTTACGGTACCCCTGCCGATCCCGCTCGGGTGGGCGGTGGGGTCGCCGCCAGGGCGCGGGGAACGCTGGGCAACCGAGGGCCTGGTGGATGGTATTTTCCGGTGATCCATCACGCCTGGTTCCAGAACCATCTGCTTCCTGCGGTCGTGCTCGTGCTCGGAGCCGGACTCTTCATCAGGTTCGCCCACTGGGTGGGGGGGCGCCGTCGCAATTGGATCGACGGCCAGATCCGCGCCCAGATCGAATCGGGGCAGGTGGCCTCGGAGAACCTCAAACGGTCACGGGCGGTCAGTGAGGCGGTGGAGTGGGTGGTGGTGGCCCTGGTGGGCTTCATCACGGCCATTTTGGCCCTGGACCGGTTGGGGGTCCCGCTCACCACGCTGGTGGCGCCGGCCACCGTGATCGGCATCGGGCTGGGCTTCGGCGCCCAGCAGATGGTGGGGGACCTGCTCGCCGGCTTCTTCCTCTTCGCCGAGCACCAATTCGCCTTCGGCGACGTCATCCGGCTCTCGGTGCCCGGGCAGTCCACGGGCATCAGCGGTACGGTCGAGGAGCTGACGTTGCGGGTCACCAAGGTGCGGACGGCCCAGGGCGAACTGGTGGTGGTGCCCAACAGCGCGCTGCGGCAGGTCACCAACCTGTCGAAGGACTGGTCCCGGGCCGTGGTCGACCTCCCCGTCTCGGTGAGGGAAGACCTGGCGCGGGTCACCGGCCTGTTGAAGGACATGTTCGCCGACATGGTCGCCGACCCCGAATGGCACGGCCTGCTCCTTGGCGAGCCGGTGGTGGCCGGGGTGGAGACCATCGACGTCGGCTACGTGCAGCTGCGGCTCATCGCCCGGACGCTGCCGGGCCGGCAGTTCGAGGTGGCCCGCGAGATCAGACTGCGGGCCAGTACCACCCTGCGCGCCGCCGGCGTGAGCTCGCCTTCGATCGGCGACGGTCCCTCGTGACGGGCGATCGGCCTGGCCCCGGGGAGGGCGACGCCGACCGGGCCGACCGGGCCGGGGGGACGGACGAGACGGACGAGAGGGACGGGACCCGGACTGACGGGAAGAACGGGACGGACGGGACCGATGCCGCCGGCCGCACCTCGGCGACGCCCAGGGCGCGGGCACCCTGGGACCGCAAGGACCCGGCCCGGGACAACGAGGTGAGGCACAGCGCGCTGGTGGGGTTCATGTCGGTCCCGGTGAGCCGGCGGTTCCCCGTCCGCCGCTCGACGGTGCTGATGGTGGTGGCCTTCGCCGGACTGGCGACCTTGCTCTACTTCAATCCACCGGCGGCCGACTCCCCGTCGGGATCCACCTCCAAGGGAGCCACGATCGGCGGCTACTTCGTGCCGGGGGCCACGCCCGTCAGCACCACCACGACCACCACGGCGCCTGCGTCCACCACCACGACCACCCGGGCCACGGGCTCGACGAGCACGACCTCCACGTCGGGCGGAGGATTCACCGGCACAACCGCCACGACGACCACCACGACGGCCGGTGGCTCCGGCAGCTCCGGCAGCTCCGGTGGCTCGGGCACGACGACCACCACGGCGGCAGCCGGTAGTCAGTTCGGTGCTACCTCCACTACCACCTCGGCCGCCCGCTGAGCACACACGGCCGGAGCGGGAGGTGGCTCAGGTGTCGACCAGGGGGACCACCGTCTCGCCGAAGGCGGCGATCTGATCGCACTGCTCGTCGACCGAGCGGGTGGGGAAGCGGACCTGCACCTGGCCCACGCCGGCGTCGCGGTAGGGCTGGAGGTACTCGGCGATCTGCTCGGCCGTCCCCGAGACCGTGCCCGGTGGGAGGTCGAACCCGCCGGCCGGCGCGCCGATGTGGAAGGGGGCGGCGATGGCGCCGATGTCGAGCGGGGCCCCCGGCCGGTACTCCTCGCGCATCCGGAACAGGTCGGCCAGCAGGTCGACGTTGGGGCCGAGGGACTGGGGAAGCCAGCCGTCGGCGTACCGGGCCGTACGACGGAGGGCGGCCGGTGACGAACCCCCGGTCCAGATGGGGGGCCGCGGGGTCTGCACCGGCCGGGGCTTGAGTCCGAGTCCCGAGACCTTCCAGGTCGGACCGTCGAGGACCGGGAACTCGTCGGCCAGCCCGGCAGCCAGCCCGACGATGGCTTCGTCGGTGGCCGGACCCCGGTGGTCGAACGGCGGTCCCATCTGGTCGAACTCCTCGTTGACGTGGCCGGCGCCCACGCCGCAGACCATCCGTCCCCCGGACAGGGCGTCAAGTGTGGCGAACTCCTTGGCCGCCCGCAGGGGATGGCGCAGGGCCACCACGTAGATGTGCGAGAGGAGGCGGACCGTGGAGGTGATCCCGGCCAGCCAGCCGAGCGTGGCCACGGTGTCGTACCACGTGGTGCTCATCGCACCGGCCAACCGCTCGGGGATGAAGGTGTGGTCGCAGACGCCCACGTAGAAGAAGCCGGCGGCCTCGCAGGCCAGGGCCACGCTGGCCAGCTCGTACGGTCCCGCCGAGGTCTCCCAGGGCTGGGTGTAGATGGTGGACTGCGACTGGATCGGGAGCTGCATCCCGAAGACCAGCCGCCCGGCGGGCAGGACGTTGACCACGTCGGCGGGCGGGGGGACGGGGCTGCGGGAGTCGCTCACCGGATCAGCGTAGGTCGCCGGTCGGGGCGGGGATGGAGCGGGCCAGCTGCTCGGCCAACTGGTCGTCGGTGCCGAACTGGGTGGCCAGCACGCGCGACCGCTTGAAGGCCAGATGGGCCGGGACCTCCCAGGTGAACCCCATGCCCCCGTGGACCTGGATGCACGACCTCCCGTTGGCCAGGGCCGCCTCGTCGGCCAACAGCTTGGCCCCGGCCGCGGCGTCGGCCGGGTCGCCGACGTCGGGCTGGTCGGCGGTCACCGCGGCGGCCTGCACCGCGCATCGGGCCACCTCGGCCCGCACGGCCATGTCGGCGCAGAGGTGCTTGACCGCCTGGAACCCGCCGATGGGCCGGCCGAACTGCCGGCGCTGCTTGGCGTACTCCACGGCCAGGTCGGTGACCCAGCCGGCCGCGCCGACCTGCAGGGCGGCGGTGAGGACGGCTCCGTCCCGCCACCATCGGGCGGCCACGTCGGGACCGGCTACCGGCGTTCCCGGAGGCAGGTGGGTGACCGTCCACACCGGGGTCAGGGGATCCATCGGGCGCTGGAGGCGGGTGGCGTCGAGCGCGGTGGGCTCGATGGACGACACGCCGTCGTCGGACAGCACCAACAGCACGTCGAGGTCGTGGAGGTGCTCGACGACCGGGGGCAGGACCGTGGGGTCGCCCTCGGACCGGGCCTCGATCACGCCCACCACCACCGAGCCGTCGCCGGCCCCGTCGACCAGGCCGGCGGCCAGGTGGGTGGCCACCAGCGGCCCGGGGACCAGGGCCCGGCCCAGCTCCTCGAAGACCAGCGCCGCCTCAGCCAGGCCGAGGCCCACCCCGCCGGCGGATCCGGGTCGGCGCAGGTTGAACACCCCGGCCTCGCCGAGCTGCTCCCACCCCTTGCGGTCGACCACCTTGTCGGCCAGTTCGAAGGAGCGCAGGTGGTCGAGGTCGAACTGGCCTCGGCAGAGGCGGCGCATGCCCTCGGCCAGTTCGGTCTGGAGCTCGGTCAGTTCGAAGTCCACCGACGGTCCCTCTCCCTCTCGGTCGCCCGCCCGGTCACGTGCCGGCCCGCACGCCGGCGGGCTGGGGTGGTCCGGGCGGCTCCTTGGGCAGGCCGAGGATGCGCTCGCCGACAATGTTGCGTTGGATCTGCGAGGTGCCGGCGGCGATGGTCAGGGAGATGCCCCGCAGCCAGTCGTCCACCATGGCGGCCGACGGGAACGGGCCGAGACCGTCGGTGCCCTCGACGTCGTCGGCGGCCAGGCCGGCCCGACCGAGGAGCGAGAGGGAGTACTCGCCCAGCTTGGAACGCGTCTCGGTGTAGGCCAGTTTGAAGAGGGTGCCCCCGACGCCGGGGATGCCGGTGCGGGCGGCCTGGGAGACGTTGCGCTTGGTCAGGGCCCACAGGGCATCCAGCTCGGCCTGCAGGTGGCCGGCCTGGCGACGCACGCCGGGGTCGGCCCACACCCCGGTGCGTCGGGCCACAGCCACCGTGGCGGACAGGAGCTCGAAGGCCGCCAGCAGGTCGCCCACGAACGCCGTGCCGCGCTCGAAGCTGAGGGTGACCATGGTGACCCGCCATCCGTCGTTCTCGTCACCGACCCGGTTGGCCACGGGCACCCGGACCTCATCGAGGAAGAGCTCGGCGAACTCGGTGGAGCCGGCGATGGTGGTCAGCGGGCGGATCTCCACACCGGGCGCGTCCATGGGCAGGATCAGCCACGAGATGCCCCGGTGGCGGCTGTCCTCCTCCCCGGTCCTGACCAGCAGCTCGCAGTGGTCGGCCACCTCGGCGTGCGAGGTCCAGATCTTGGAGCCGGTGACGACGTAGTGGTCGCCGTCACGGACGGCCCGGGTGCGCATGGAGGCCAGGTCGGACCCGGCGTCGGGTTCGGAGAAGCCCTGGCACCAGACCTCGTCACCCTTGAGGATGGCGGGCAGGTACCGCTGGCGCTGTTCGGGGGTCCCTTCGGCGATGATGGTCGGGCCGGCGTGGAGGAGACCGACGAAGTTGACGCCGACGTAGGGGGCGTGGGCCCGCTCCAGCTCCTCCTTGAACACCAGCTCCTCGACGGGGGACGAGCCCCGACCCCCACCTTCCACCGGCCAGTCCACCCCGGCGTATCCGGCGTCGAACAGCAGCCGCTGCCAGTGGGTGTCGTAGGCGCGCCGGCCGGGCCAGTCGTCCGGTGCGGGCTTGGGCGGCAGGCCGGGAAGGGTCTCGGCCAGCCACTGGCGCAACTCCCCACGGAACGCCTGCTCGGCGTCGGTGTAGCGGAGGTCCATGGGTCGGGGACGGGCCCTAGGCCCGGGGGTCCACGGTGCGCCGGGCGCGCCGGGGTTCCTGGATGGCCCGGCTCACTTGAAGTCGAGGTCGTAGAGCTTGATGGCGTTGCCCCGGACGATCTTGTAGATCTGCTCGTCCGTGAGGTCCTTCATCTGCTTCTCGGCGATCTGACGGGTCTCGGGCCAGGTGGAGTCGGAGTGGGGGTAGTCGGACTCGTAGGTGATGTTGTCGACGCCGATGGCGTCGATGTTCTTGAGGCCGAAGGCGTCGCTGAAGAAGCAGCCGTAGATCTGCCGGTAGAAATAGGTGGAGGGAGGCTCGGGGACGAGGTCGGCCACGCCACCCCAGCCCCGGTTCTCCTCCCAGACCGTGTCGGCCCGCTCGAGGATGTAGGGGATCCATCCGATCTGGCCCTCGGCGTAGGCCAGCTTGAGCTCGGGGAACCGCACCAACACACCGGAGAACATGAAGTCGACCATCGAATAGGTGGCGTTGGAGTGGGTGAGGGTCGAGCCCACCGCCGGCGGGGCGTCGGCCGAGGTGGACGGCATCTTGGACGACGAGCCGATGTGCATGTTGATCACGGTCCTGGTCTCCTCGCAGGCCCGGAAGAACGGATCCCAGTAGTGGTCGGGATCGTGCACCGAGGGGAGCCCGAGGAACGGAGGGATCTCGCTGAAGCACACGGCCCGCACGCCGCGCTCGGCGTTCCGCCGCACCTCGGCGGCGGCCAGGTCGGCGTCCCACAGCGGTACCAGGGTCAGCGGGATGAGCCGGCCCTTGGCCTCGGGCCCGCACCACTCGTCGACCATCCAGTCGTTGTAGGCCTGCACGCACAGGAGGCCGAGCTCCTTGTCCTGTGCCTCGGTGAAGGTCTGCCCGCAGAAGCGGGGGAAGGTGGGGAAGCACAGCGAGGCTTCGAGGTGGTTCACGTCCATGTCCTCGAGCCGGGACTTCACTTCGTAGGAGCCCGGGCGCATGTCCCCGTAGGTCACGCCGCGCATGGTCACCTCGTCGCGGGGCACGCCGACGGCGGAGTCGACCCGCAGCAGTGGGCGCTTCAGGTCCTCGTAGTACCACCAGTCGGTGGGGAATCCCTCCGAGCCGGGCACCACGGTGAGCTTTCCTCCGACGAAGGTGATCTCCCCCATGGGGGCGCGCACGATCCGTGGCCCCACGTCGTGATATTTCTTCGGGAGGCGGTCCATCCACACATTGGGTGGTTCCACCACGTGGTCGTCGACGGAGATGATCCAGGGCATGTCGGCCATGAGGCGAGTGTACCGCCTGGTCTGACGGTCCGTCAGGTGACGGTGGCCGATGTTGGGGACCAGCGAGCGGGCGCGGTCCGTGCCGCGTCACGCCCGCGCCGCTGCCTGCGCCCCACTCCTGCCCGCGCCTCACTCCATGGATGGGAACCGGGGCGGGCCGGTGGCCGGGGGCGGGTGCTGGCCGTTGCCCCCCGGTCGGGGCCGTGTGGACCGTCCCGGCCGCTTGGTCGGTTTGGCCCGCTCGGCCTGCTTGGGCCGCTTGGGCCGCTTGGGGACCACGGGGTGCTCGGGGGCGACCCACTCCCAGGTGTCCCCCTGCCGTCGGAGGGTGAAGCCACGGTGGGTCCGGTCCTGGTGGTGGCGGTGGCAGAGGCGGGCCAGATTGTCGAGGGCGGTCAACCCGCCGCGGGCGAAGTCGGTGACCCAGTGGTCGTTCTCCAGGCCCAGCCGGGCGTCACAGCCCGGGACCACGCACCTCGGGTCCCGCAGCAACAGGGCCGAGCGCACCCGGCGGGGGATGTGGCGCCCGGCCGAGTAGACCGTGGTGACGTCGGTGCCCTGGGCGACCAGCAGCTCGACCAGGGCCTCACCCAGCAGGTGCCGGGCGTGGTCGACGGGGACCGGGCCCACCCCGGGGATCTCACAGCGCCCCCCGCCCGTCACGTGCCCCCGACGCAGGGACGAGAGGTCGACCACCACCGAGACCGAGGCCCGGGGGTCGGGGGGGCGCCCGGTCGGGGGGTGCGAGGGGCCGGCCCCGGTGCCGCGTTCGTCCCCCGCCCCGGGCCGAGGATCCCCCGGCCGCTGACCAGGGCCACCAGGGCGTCGGCCCGGTAGGCGTCGGGGGTCTCGAAGCGCCCGTCTCGTCGGGCCCGCCCGAACTGGCGGTCGGTCTGGGCCTCCAGGGCCGCCTGCAGCTCGGCCCCGGCCCCGGGGGCCAGGCGGGCGTGCAGGCAGAGCGCCCCGTCCCCGTCGGTCCAGGTGCGGGCCGAGCGCTGGTCGTGGAGGCGCCGGTGGTGCCGGGCCTCGTCCTCCCTCGACCGTCCCTCGGCCTGGGCCCGGAGGCACCGCTCCTTGAAGGTGGCGTCGGTGTCCACCTGGGCGGCGTCGACCAGGTCGTGCTCCTGGGTCGGATTGACCTGGGCCGCCTCGGCCACCTGGGTGGCCCGTCGGCGGGAGAGCCGGCCGGCCCGGAACGCCTCGTCCAGTTCGGGCCGGCGGGCCAGCTGCTGGCCCAGCCGGAGCAGGCCCTTCGTGTCACCCACCGAGTCCCCGGTCCGGGCGGCCAGCAACTCGGCGGCCGAGCGGTGGCCGGTCAGCCGATGGACGTTGGCCTCCTCCACCCGCCGGGCGGCCAGGGTCTTGCCGGCCGAGGCGGTCCGCTCCACGGTGGTGAACAGGCGGACCAGGGCGATCGAGTCGTCCCCCGTGTAGCGCTCGGACTCCATGGCGGCCACGAAGCGGGCCAGGACCTGGCCGGCCGCCTCGGCGTCGGCCACGGCCGGCGGGGTGTCGGTGTCGGTATCGGTGTCGGGGGCGGTCACGGCCACGAGGACAGTGTCCCAGGAGGGTGTGACGGGTGGACACAGAGGGGAGGGAAGGGGCCGGGCCCAGGCGGGGCGGCGGGTCCTCCGGGGTGGATCGGTGGCTCACCGGCCGAACATCCCCGTTCCGGACCCCCTCCCGCCCGGCGGCCCGGCACCGTTCAGATCATGGCCACCCCACCGTTGGGCCGGATCACCTGGCCGGTCATGAACCGGGAAGCATCCGAGGCCAGGTAGAGCACGGCGGCGGCGATGTCCTCGGGTTCACCGACCGAACGCAGCGGGGCGCCCTTGCGCATGGCACTGACCAGGGCGTTCTCCATGGTCTCGTCCGGGCTCCCGTCGGGGAGGTTGAAGTGGCCGGTGGTCATCCCGGTAATGACGAACCCGGGGGCGACGGCGTTGACCCGGACGTGTCGCTTGCCCACCTCGACGGCGAGGCTCTTGGTCATCTGGTTGACGGCGGCCTTGCAGACGGCGTAGCTCACGATGTTGGGGCTCGGCGTGTCGGCGGCCGCCGACGAGCAGTTGATGATGCTGCCCCCCTCGGGTTGCTCGACCATGACCCGGCCGGCCGCCTGGCACCCGAAGAAGACCCCCTTCAGGTTCACGGCCATGATGGTGTCGAGGTCCTCCTCCGACTCGTCGAGGAAGGGGCCGCCCAGCATGATGCCGGCGATGTTGCACCAGACGTGGATGCCGCCGCGCTCCTCGGCCACCCGCCGGGCCAGGGCGTCGACCTCGACCCGCTTGGACACGTCCAGGGCGGTGCCCTCGGCGGTGCCACCGCCGGCCACGATCTCGTCCGCGGTGGCCCGGGCGGTGTCCTCGTGGATGTCGGCGCAGACGACGGTGGCGCCGGCCCCGGCCAGGGCCAGGGCGCTGGCCCTGGCGATCCCGCTCCCGGCCCCGGTGACCACGGCGACCTTCCCGTCGGCGCGGAACGATTGGATCAGGGTGGTGGCGTCCATGGCGTGTACGGACCTCTTCGCGGCTCGCGGACGGGAGCCCGTCCCGGTGGGCGCGGCACCCACCGCCCGAGACCCTACGGCGTGGACAAGAGGGGGAACAGTCGAACGGTGACCGGGGGACGGGCCCGCCGGACCCCGGTCAGCGGGTGGCCGAGGCGGCGGCGACCCCGCGGTCCCGGACGTCGTCGTCGGCCTCCCCGCCGTCGCCGTCGCCGTCGGCCTCCCCGCGGCCCCGGGCTCTGACGTCGTCCTCGGCGTCCCCGTCGTCCCCGGCGTCCCCGTCGTCCTTGGCCCCGGCCCCATTGGCCCCGGTCCCGACCGCCTTGGCCTGGACCTTTCGGGTGTCGTGGTCCGCCGACTCCTTGGCCGTCTTCAAGGCCAGGGTCAGGGCCTTGGACACGGTGGCGGCGATCCGCTTGTGGCCTTCGTCGTCGGGATGGATCCCGTCGCCGAGGTGGTCGGCGCTGATGATGGCCTCCCCGGCCACCAGGGCCAGGGTGCTGTCCCCGTCGATGATCCGCTCGCGGGTCACCGACTCGATGGCCTGGCGGATGTCGGCCAGGGTGGCGCCGAGCCGGTTGGGCTCGTCCTCGGCGTCGGGACGGAGGACCGGGCTGACCACCACGATGGGCACGTCCGGATGCCCGTCACGCACGACGTCGAGGAAGGCGGTGAAGCCGGTGGCCACCATGCCGACGCTGTGGGGGACGCGGGTCCAACAGCTCGCCCCGTAGGCGAGCGAGATGATGTCGGCGGGCAGGGCGGCGATGTGCTCGGCCGAGACGATCTCCCCGCGGCCGGCGGCGGCGTAGCCCAGGTTGGCCAGGTCGAGCCGGGCCTTGCGGGCGGCGATGGCCGCCCAGCCCTGGGCCGGGCCCGAGGCGATCCAGCCCTGGGTGATGGAGTCGCCGTAGGCGATCCAGCGGGGCAGGTCGGGGGCCGGGCTGATCCCGCCCTTCACCGCGGTGAGGGACTGGATGACCGGCTGCATGCCCTCGGGCAGGTAGATGGTGGCCGGCTTGTCGGGGGCGGCCGAGCCCAGTGAGAGCCGGATGAGGCCGTCGCCCAGGACCGCCTCCTCCTCGCACACCTTGCGGCCCGCCCTCCACACCGAGAAGGTGATGCCGGCCCCGTCGCCCCGGTAGCCCAGGTTGCCCGAGGTGGTGCAGTAGGCGATGTCGATGGCCTCGGCGTCGCCCACCAGCTCGAGGCGGACGCCGGCCGGCACCACGGCGGCGTGCCAGACGTCGGAGGGCAGGCGGGCCGTGTCGGTGGGGTTGGCCCGGGGATAGGGCACGTCCCCGGCGGCCGGGTACGGGGCCCCTCGGACGAAGGGCTCGGGCTGCGCGGGTCGCGGCGTCACCGGTCGTTTGCTTCCATCACTTGGCCCCTTCAGCATACGATTGCCACCGAAAGTGGTGGCTTGACCACATTACCACCCAGCACGGTTTTATCGCACCAGGAAGGCCGGGAGAATTGTTGCAGATCCGTTGCCGTGAGGGGCCCACAACGGCCCCGTCGCCGGGCCGGATCCGCCGGCCCCCCGGCCTCGTGGCGAAGAATTTCGTCAGGCAATTATACGCCCTCTACCAGGAAAAATGAGAGTGTCCGGTGGCCGCCGGCCCCCCGGAGGTCCTTTCCCTCCCGACGTCGGTTGCGTAGCATGGCCCGGTGCGCAGGGAAGGACCGGGCCCGATGTCCCCGACGGCGACGCTGCGTGGCCATTCGCTCCGTGACCTGGGGCAGGACTCCTGAAGGCCCCGAGGAGCCGGGGCCCCGGGGGCCTGCGGGCCGCCGGGGCGGCCGTGCTCGCCGGCGTCCTCCTGAGCGCCGTGACCGTGGCGGTGGCAGCAGTAGCGGCGGTGGCTCCAGGTGCTCCCGTGGGGGCGGCGGCGGCCCTGTCGGTCGCCCCCCGGATCGCCCCCCACGTGTACCAGGGTGGTGGGGTGATCGGGTTCGGTGACGCCCAATCCATCAACGCTCCGGTGGGCCCGTCGCTGAGCTCGGTCATGGTGGCCATGGCGCCCGACCCGGCCGCCTCCGCCGGCCAGCAGGGCTACTGGTTGGCCGCGGCCGACGGGGGCGTGTTCGCCCAGGGGGTCGCCCCGTTCTACGGCTCGCTGGGCGCCCTCCACCTCAACGGGCCGGTGGTGGGCATGGCCGCCACCCCCAAGGGCAAGGGGTACTGGCTGGTGGCCCTGGACGGCGGGGTGTTCACCTTCGGGGACGCCGGGTTCTACGGTTCGATGGGCGGGAGCCACCTCAACAAGCCGGTGGTGGGCATGGCCACCACCCCCGACGGCCGGGGCTACTGGCTGGTGGCCCAGGACGGCGGGATCTTCACCTTCGGCGACGCCACCTTCTACGGGTCGATGGGCGGGGTGCGGCTCAACGCCCCGATCACCGGCATGGCCGCCACCTCCACCGGCCACGGCTACTGGATGGTGGCGGCCGACGGTGGGATCTTCACCCTCGGCGACGCCACCTTCTACGGCTCGATGGGCGCGGCCGCCCTCGGCGACCCGGTGGTGGGCATGGTGGCCGCCCCCCACGACACCGGCTATCTGATGGTGGCCACCGACGGCGAGGTCTTCCCGTTCGGGTCGGCCGGTTTCCACGGGTCCCTGGCCGGAGGGTTCGGAGGGGATCCGACCGACGTACCCCCCATCGCCGGCTTGGCTCTCACCCCCGACGGGCAGGGCTACTGGCTGCTCGAACCGGACGGCTGGTCGTACGGCTTCACCAACCCACCCGACCCGGCCCCCACCGCCACCACCTCGGCCATCGTCTCGATCGCCAACAGCCAGGTCAACAGCGACCCCGACCGGGGCAGCTTCTGCAACCCGTACGGCCCGTGCGAGGCGTGGTGCGCCCTGTTCGCCACGTGGGTGTGGGAGCGCGCCGGCGTGCCCATCCCCTCGTACCCCTTCACCGGGAGCATCTACAGCTGGGCGGCGGCCCACACCGCCGTGCTGCCGCCCACCGCCGCCCCGTTGCCCGGGGACGCCGTCCTGTACGGCACCGGGCCGTACTCCACGGCGACGTCGGTCCACGTGGGGCTGGTGGTCCAGGTCTGGCCGGACGGGGCCGTGGTCACCGTCGAGGGCGATGCGGGTCCGGCGCCGACCGGGTCGCTGGCCGTGGTCGTCAACGGCCCCTACCTGCCGTCGCAGTCGGTGTCGTACAACGGGATGCCCGTCTACGCCTTCGCCCGGCCGTAGCCACCGGGTGGCGGGCCGGCTCCGGGCCGCCCGCCCGGTTCCCGCCCGGGCTCAGCTCCCGCCGACCAGGTGCTCCAGCACCAGGGCCCGGTGGTCGGCCGCCGAACCCCACGCCTCGGCCAGGGCCCAGGCCCGCTTGAGGAAGAGGTGCAGGTCACACTCCCAGGTGTACCCGATGGCCCCGTGCACCTGGAGCGACACCCGGGCGGCCTCGGTGGCGGCATCGGACGCGTAGGCCTTGGCCACCGAGGCGGCCCGGGAGGCGTCCGGGGTGCGGTGGTCGACGGCCCAGGCGGCGCCGTAGACGACGGGTCGGGCGAACTCCAACCGGACCTGGGCCCCGGCCAGCAGGTGCTTGACCGCCTGGAAACTGCCGATGGGCCTGCCGAACTGCTGGCGCTCCCGGGCGTACCCGGCGGCCACGGTGATCATGCGCTCGCTGAGCCCGAGGAGCTCGGCGGCGGTGGCGACGGCGGCCCGCTCGGCGGTGCGGCCGATGGCGGCGGCGGCCTGGGCGCCGGACAGGACCCGGGTCCCGGCGGTGGGCGACCAGCGGGGGACACCCAGCCGGCGGGTGGGGTCGAGGGAGGGGACCGGCTCGACGGTCACCGCGGCTCCGTCCACCACGTGCACCTCGACGTCCCCCCCACCGCCGTCCGGCCACGTGGCCAGCACGAGCAGGTCGGCCCCGTCGGCCCCGGCGATCGGCCCCGGGGGACGGGCCGCCCGTCGTGGGTCCGTCCCCACCGCCGCCGTGCACGTCCCGGCGGCCACGGCCTCGAGCCTCCCGGCGGCGTCCGCCGCGCCGGTGCCGTCCAGCTCGGCCAGGAGCGGTACGGCCAGGGCCGTGGTCTCGAGCAGCGGCTCGGGCAGCGCCACCCGACCGGCCTCCTCGAGCAGCAGGACCAGGTCGACCAGGCCCAGACCCAGGCCCCCACGGGACTCGGGAGCGGTGAGCCCGACCACGCCCAGCTCGGTGAGGGTGGCCCACCGGGAACCCCGGGCCTCGGGATGTTCGAAGGCGGCCCGGAGGTGGTCGGTCGTGCACTCCTTGGCCAGCACCTGGCGCACGGCGTCGCGGAACTCGGCCTGCTGATCGGAGAAGGCGAAGTGCACCGTGACCGGTCCCGTCCGGCTCAGCCGCGGGGCAGCCCGAGCATGCGCTCGGCCACCACGTTGCGCTGGATCTCGTTCGTGCCGGCATAGATGGGGCCGGCCAGGGCGAAGAGGTAGCCGTCGAGCCACGGTGCGTCGACGCCGTCGCCGTGCAGCTCGGCCCCGGGGCCGAGCAGGGCCAGGGCGGCGCGGTGGATGGCCAGGTCGGTCTCGGACCAGTGGATCTTGTTGGCACTGGCCTCGGGCCCGACCGAGCCGCCGCCCAGCACCCGGGTGGCCGTCCACAGCGTGTTGAGGCGGTAGGCCTCGGCGTCCATCCAGGCCTGGGCCACGGCATCGGCCCCGCGGCGGGCCCGGGCCGGGTCGTCGGCCAGCGTCCGGGCGTAGAGCGACACCAGGCGTCCGGCGGCCTCGCTGTACCGGGCCGGGCTGCGCAGGCTGAGCCCCCGCTCGGAGCCGGCGGTGGCCATGGCCACGCTCCACCCCTGGCCCACGCCGCCCAGCACCTGGCCGTCGGGGACGAAGACGTCCTCGAAGAACAGCTCGGCGAACCCGGTCTCCCCGTCGATCTGGGGGATGGGCCGCACGGTGACCCCCGGGGTGGACATGTCGATCAGGAAGTAGGTGAGGCCCCGGTGGCGCTCGGCTTCGGGGTCGGTGCGGAACAGGCCGAAGCACCACTCGGCGAACGCCCCCCGCGAGGCCCAGGTCTTCTGGCCGGTCAGCAGCCACCCGTCGTCGGCCGGGGCCCGGGTGGCCCGGCTGCGGATGCCGGCCAGGTCCGACCCGGCGTCGGGCTCGGACCATCCCTGGCACCAGATCTCCCGGCCCGAGGCCATGGCCGGGAGGTACCGTTCTTGCTGGGCCGGGGTGCCGAACTCGAACATGGTGGGGGCCAGCAGGAACACGCCGTTCTGGCTGACCCGGAGGGGGGCCTCCGCCCGCCAGTACTCCTCCTCGAAGACCAGCCACTCGAGGATGCCCACCCCCCGGCCGCCGAACGCCTCGGGCCACGAGACCACCGACCACCGGTCGTCGAACATGGTCTGCTCCCAGGCGCGGTGGGCCTCGAACCCCGCCGCGGTGTCCAGGGAGGGGAGGGACCGGGGGGGAGGGGCGTGCCGGGCCAGCCAGGCGCGCGCCTCGGCCCGAAAGGCCTCGTGGGCGGCGGTGAAGCGCAGGTCCATCGGTGCGTCCATGGTCGGGTCCATCGCTCGGGGGCGGGCAGGGGCGGGTAGGGGAAATCTGACACACCGCCAGATTTCCGGCAACCACGGCCGATCGGTCACAATGGACCCATGGCCAACGCTGTGATCGTCGACGCCGTCCGCACCCCGGTGGGGAGGAGGAACGGCCGTCTGTCCGGGTGGCACGCCGTGGACCTGGCCGCCCAACCCCTCCGGGCCCTGGTGGAACGCAACGACCTCGACCCGGCCCTGGTGGAGGACGTGATCTTCGGCTGCACCATGACGGTGGGCGAGCAGGCCATGAACATCGGCCGCAACGCCGCCCTGGCCGCCGGCTTCCCCGACACCGTGCCCGGGACCACCGTGGACCGCCAGTGCGGCTCGGCCCAGCAGGCCGTCCACTTCGCCGCCCAGGCGGTGATGTCGGGGGCCATGGACATCGCCATCGGCGGCGGCGTGGAGGCGATGAGCCGGGTGCCCATCGGGTCGACCACCGAGCACGGTCCCGGCGACGCCTACGGCCCCACCGTGCACGAGCGCTTCGACTTCATCCACCAGGGACTCAGCGCCGAGGAGATCGCCCGCCGGTGGGGGATCAGCCGGGAAGCCATGGACCGCTACGCCCTCCGCTCCCACGACCGGGCGGCCCGGGCCATCGCCGAGGGTCGGTTCGAGAACGAGATCATCCCCCTGGCCACCCGCCGGGCCCGCATCGAGGAGAAGGTGGCGGTGGCCGGTACCGACGAGGGTGACCCGGCCGGGGAGGGGCCCCTCACCTTCGACGAAGGGGTACGGGCGGGCTCCACCTACGAGAAGCTGGCCAGCCTGCCCCCGGCCTTCGTCGAGCACGGGCTGATCACGGCGGCCAGTTCGTCGCAGATCTCCGACGGAGCCGCGGCCGTGCTCGTCATGTCCGAGGAGAGGGCCGTGCAGCTGGGCCTGGTGCCCCGGGCCCGGTTCCACACCTTCGCGGTGGCGGCCAACGATCCGGTGATCATGCTGACCGCGCCCATTCCCGCCACCACGCTGGTCCTGGAGAAGTCCAAGCTGGCACTCGACGACATCGACCTCGTCGAGATCAACGAGGCCTTCGCGTCGGTGGTGCTGGCCTGGGAGCAGGAGCACCATCCGGACATGGAGAAGGTCAACGTCAACGGCGGGGCAATCGCCATCGGCCACCCCACGGGTGGGTCGGGGGCCCGGCTGCTGGCCACGCTGCTCAACGAGATGGAGCGCACCGGCGCCCGGTACGGGCTCCAGACCATGTGCGAGGGCGGTGGCCAGGCCAACGCCACCATCATCGAGCGGTTGGGCTAGCTAGGCCGCGGCGGCCACCTAGGCCTGGGCCGACTCGGCAGCCGCGGAGTCGGCGGCGTCCCCGTCGGACACCCCGGCCTCGTCGACCTCTTCGGCCTCGCTGACCTCGTCGGCCTCGCAGACCTCGTCGACCTCGTCGACCTCGTCGACCTCGTCGACCTCGTCGACCTCGTCGACCTCGTCGACCTCGCCAGTCTTGTCGGTCTCTGTCCGATGCACATGCTTGCTGAAGTCGACGCTGTCGGCCCGGGTCGGGCGCGACATCAGGTAGCCCTGGTAGAGGTCGCAGCCGAGTTCGGCCACGCGCTGCAGCTGCACCGGACGCTCCACGCCCTCGGCCAGCACCACCAGGCCGAGGGCCTTGGACAGCTGGACGATGGCGGCCACGATGGCCTCGTCGTTCTCGAAGGCCCCCAGACCGTCGACGAACGACTTGTCGATCTTGAGGATCTTGACCGGGAACCGCTTGAGCTGGGCGAGAGAGGAGTACCCGGTGCCGAAGTCGTCGATGGCCAGGCCCACGCCCATCTCGTGGATGCCACCGAGCATGGCGATGGACGCCGATGTGTCGCTCATCAGCATGCTCTCGGTGACCTCCATGACCAGGGCCTCAGGGGGCAGGCCCGAGTCGTCCAGGGCCGACTTGATGGTGTCCAGCAGCTCGGTGTCGCTCAGCTGGTGGGCGGAGAGGTTCACGGTGATGTAGGCGTCCTCGGCACCGGGGAGCTCGCGGCGCCACCGGGCCATCTTCTGGCACGCCTCACGAAGCACCCACCGCCCCAGCGAGAAGATGAGGTCGGTCTCCTCGGCGAAGGGGATGAACTCCATCGGTCCGAGCAGTCCCCGGGACGGGTGGTG
Organism: uncultured Acidimicrobiaceae bacterium; assembly: GCA_963812525.1. Taxonomy (GTDB): domain Bacteria; phylum Actinomycetota; class Acidimicrobiia; order Acidimicrobiales; family RAAP-2; genus Bog-756. The sequence goes on along the minus strand of CAWEVL010000010.1, from coordinate 365,661 downwards.
CCAGCGGACCAGCGCCTCCATGGCCACGATGCGGTCGTCCTTGACCGAGGCGATCGGCTGGTAGTGCACGGCCAGCTCGTCGTGGTCGATGGAGTGGCGCAGATCGTCGTAGATCTCCAGGCGGGCCACCGACTTGGCCCGGAGCGACTCGTCGAACACCTCCACCCGTGACCGGCCCTTGTTCTTGGCCTGGAACATGGCCACGTCGGCCTGCTGCAGGATGTCCTGGGCCGACACTGCGCCCCCGCATGACGAAGGCGATGCCCACGCTGCAGGTGACCACCACGTTGCGACCGGTGGACAGCTGGACGGGGTCGGACAGCAGGCGTGAGTACTCGGTGGCCAGGCTGATGGCCACGTCGACGTCGTGGACGTTGCGACACAGGACGACGAACTCGTCGCCGGAGAAGCGGCTCACGACGTCGCCGCCCCGGACCGCCGACTTGAACCGCTGGGCCAGGGCCAGGAGGACCTCGTCCCCGCTGGCGTGGCCGAACGAGTCGTTGACCAACTTGAACCGGTCGAGGTCGATGAACAGGACGGCCAGGTTGGTGCCCCGTTGCATGGACACCAGGAGCTCCCGCTCGAGCTCGTCGTTGAACAGGGAGCGGTTGCCCAGCCCGGTCAGCGAGTCGTGGTAGGCCAACCAGTGCAGCTGGGCCTCGGCGGCCTTCCGGTCGGTGACGTCGGTGAACGAGCACACCACCATGGGGGACTCGTTCTGTCCGGCGCCGGACAGGAGCCGCGAGCTGAGGGACAGCCACTGGCGACGCCCGCTCCCGTCGGTCACGCCGATGATCAAGTCGTCCTGGGAATCGCCGGTGGCCAGGGTGATGGCGTGGGGGAAAGAATCGGCCGACATGGGGTGGCCGTTGGCCTCGATGGCAATGGACGACCCGGTGAAGATCTGGTGGCTCGACCCCGAGCTCAGTCGGTCCCCGAGGATGCGGGAGGCGGCCTCGTTGTGAGCCGAGACCTTTCCCTGTTCGTCGAACAGCACGATCCCCTCGCTGAGGGAGGCCACCACGGCCTCGTAGCGCTCCTCGGCGGCCCGGCGTCCGGCCTCGGCCTGGCGGGCATCGGTTAGCTCGGTGCACACCACCACCCAGCCGGAGGGCTGGATCTCGTCGTCGATGAGGGGGTCGATCGACACCAGGACGTCGACCTCGGAGCCGTCCTTGCGACGGTGGGAGCGCTGGCCGCGCTCGAGCACGGCGGCGCTGTCGGTGCGGTTGGCCGTCACCACGGCGGCGATGGACAGGCCCGAGACCTCCTCTTCGGTCCAGCCGTAGAGGGTGCGGGCGGCCTCGTTCCAGCTCTCGATCCGACCTTCGGCGTCGATGCCGATGATGGCGTCGGAGACGTGGGCCACCAGGCTGGCCCGGTACCGGTCGGCGGCCTCCGCAGCGCGCCGTTCGGAGATGTCCCTGGCGATTACCTGGTACGCCGGCTCGCCCCCCCACGTGGTTCGGATCGAGGTGGTCTCCATGAAGACCACGTCACCGTTGGGGGTAACCGAGCGGACCTCGCCGTGCTCGAAGAACTGTCCATGCTCGGTCAACTGGCCCAGGCGCTCCACCAGGTCGGGTACGTCGGCCGGATGCATGAAGTCGGTCACCGGCCGGCCGTAGTGCTCGGCCACCGTCTGCCGGTACTCCTCCTCGGTGGAGCCGGAGCCCATGAGGCGGGCTGCCGCTCGGTTGCCGTAGACCAGCAGTCCGTTCTGGTGCACGAACACCACGTCTGGGGAGACCTCGGTGAGGAGACGGTAGCGATCGACCATCTCGCTGAGCTCCTTCTCGAACCGACGCTGGGCCGTGATGTCGACCACCACGCCGGCGTAGAAGGTGACGTTGAGGTCGGCGGAAGGATCGCGACGGCTCATGTGGGACGCCCGCACGATGAGATGGTGCTCGGACTCGTCGGGACAGGCCACGGTCATTCGCAAGTCGAAATCGGCGAGGGGTGCGCCGGCACGGATCGGGGCCAGTACCGGGGCGAGAAGGGCGGCAGCCAGATCTTGGCTGGTGGCGAAGCGGATGGGATCGGTTGACCAAGCCCCCGTGGTCGGGGTTTCCCCGAGAGGGTCCCGCCCCTCGTCGAACGACGGCTGGTCGTGGAGGATGGTGAACCCCGAGATCCCCTCGGAGAACCCGAAGAGCTCCTCGATCGGGTGGGACCAGATCACGGTGTCCCTGGCCATGTCGTAGGCCCACGTCACGGACCTGAATTCCTTGGCGGCGAGGTCGATCTCGGCAGGAATCTCGAGGGTCCGGTCGGAGAACTCCCAATCGCTCTGCTCCACACGGTCGAACGAGAGTTTTGAGCGCCGTTCACCGAACCTGCTCGTCCTGGCCATAGACCCTTGTATCGGCACGTTCTGGCTTGGCTTTAGGCGTGCGCCAAGGATCTCAATGGGGCCGATCGGCCGCGGTGCCGCCCACGGTGCCGGGTCTGACCTGCGCTTCGGTCATCGCCGGTCAGGCGGGATCGGGCTCGGCGATCACCACGACGGTGTTGAAACCACCCATTCCGATCGAGGATTTGAGCGTCAACCCCGGTACGGTGGGGGTTCTTCCGTTGATCAATTTGGGGTGCCCAGGGGCGACCTGGGGAGGGGCCGGGATAAAGCCGGTCTGGTGGGCGTACAGCGTGGCCAGGGTCTCGACCCCGGCGGCGGCGGACTGGCAGTGGCCCACCAGCGGCTTAACCGAGTAGATACCCCGGGCGTCGGGGAAGTGCTCGTCCATGATGGTGGCCTCGGCCGCATCGCAGGCGGCAGTGCCCGGGCCGTGGGCGTTGACGTACGTCACCTCGTCCGGGGTGATCCCGGCGTTGTCCAGTGCCAGACGGAAGCAGCGGGTCATCTCCACCAGGTCCGGTGCCACCCCCACCAGGTTGTAGGCGTCCATGGTCATCGCCCCACCGATCACCGAGGCGTAGGAACCGGTCGGCCGCTTGGACAGCACCATGGCCACGGCGGCCTCCCCGCCCACAAAGCCGCGACTCCCTTCCTGGAAGGGCCGGCAGGCCTCGAACGGGGGGGCGTCGAACACGGCCACACCGAGATCCTTGAACGGTCGCAGGTTCTGCGGCAGGCCGGACAGATCGGTGGCCATCAGGATGACGTCGGTGGCGATCCCCGAGTCGAGCCACGACTTGGCCGTGATCATGCCGGCGTTGGCGCTGGCGCACATGGCCGATACCGACATGGCCGGGCCATGGAACCCGTGCTCCTTCATCATGTTGGTGATGACCGTGGACGGCATCATGTTGGCCCACGTCTTGGCCCTCACCCTGACGTCGGGGTGCTGGTAGTAATCGCTCCACATGTCCACGTCGCCCTTTTCCAGGCTGTGGACGACCCCGACCACCGGCCCGGGCACCCAGCCCCGCTCGGTGGCGTCGATGATGGCCTCGCGTGCCGCGAACCGGAACGCCTGCATGAAGCGACTCGGACCGTCGCGACGGTCCCCACCGTCGTTGATCAGCGAAAGGTAGGCCTCACCTCCGGCCACGAATTCACCCAGGCCGGTGACCAGCTTCACTGCGCTCTCGCCGAGGAGGAATCCGTCCCACACATGCTTCCGTCCCCATCCGTATCCGGTGACTGCTCCGACCCCGGTGATGTTGATCCCCGCGCTCCGTTCCCGACGGAGGGGGGCCGGCGGGGGCCAAGACTGCGGAAGGTCTTCCGACATTAGAACTCCTCTGGGTGATGCTTTGGGTCGACGATCCAAGATAGGAGTGGCGAGGACACGGGCTGGTCTTCGATCGTCTCCCGGGGCAGGTGCATCGATCCAGATTATCGTTCACCCGGCGTGGCGGCACAATGGGCAAAGGTGTCTTGTCGCAGTGGGGGTGACACAAATGCCGTCCTGAAGAGTGATAAAGGATCCCCGTTCGTGACGAAAATGGGTTGCCCCGGGAATGGTTCAATGTTTTGAGCGGGACCGTACAAAACGGAGGCCGGCCCCGACCTGGGCCTGGCCGGTTCCTCCAGGCACGGATGGCGCACTCAGCCTCCCACGACAACTGGTAAGGACTCCATGCATCTCATGACGATGTTCGACTTGTAGCTGATGCGGTCCACCGTCAGCGCCATTCGGGGCGCCCGACGCACCAAGGTGGCCAAAGCGACCTGGGTCTCCATTCGGGCCAACGGAGCCCCCAGACAGTGGTGGATACCGAAGCCAAGCCCGAGGTGATTGTTTGGGCTTCGAGTAATGTCGAACCGCTCCGGATCCTCGAACTGCCGGGGATCGCGATTGCCGGAGGCCAGGAGGAGGATGGCGTAGTCGCCGGCGACGAATCTCGTTCCACCGAACTCGCAATCCTCGGTCATGGCCCGCGCCGTCATCTGGACGGGTGTCACGTACCGGAGCATCTCCTCGATGGCCGTTCGGTGCAATCCCGGATCGGTCCGGAACCGGTTCATCTGGTCGGGATGGCTCAGGAGGGCCAGGGCGCCGCCGGACAGGAGGATAACCGCGGTCTCGTGTCCTGCCACCAAGAGCAGGATGCACGTCGACAGCATCTCGGCCTCGGTGAGCATGGAGCCACCCTCCTCCACCTCGACCAGCCGGCTGAGCAGGTCGTCCCCGAGGTGCTTCCTGCGGTAGGCCAACAGTTCGTAGAAGTAGTCTGCGAACTGCACCACGGCCGCGTCCCGATCGGCGACGATCTCGTCGGACAGCAGGAAGTCGGGATCGAGCCCCCGGGCCATGGCGTCGGACCACACTCGGAACCGGCCCCAGTCTTCTGCTGGAACGCCCAGGAGGTTGCAGATGATCCGAACCGGGAGCGGTGAGGCGAACTCCTCGAGAAGGTCCACCTCGTTCTTGTCCAGCACGTCGTCCAGTAGCTCGTCGACCATCTGTTGGGCGCCCTCGCGCAGAGATTCGACGACCTTTGGGGTGAACACCTTGATCAGCAAGCCGCGCAAGCGGGTGTGGTCCGGTGGATCGCGGAAGAGGAACGGACGCAGCTCGATCCGGGCGGCGGCCATGGGATCGTCGTTGACGGGACGTCGAAATCCCTCCGGGACGTTCAGGGTGTCGGAGCTGACCCGCCGATCGCGGAGCATGGCCAGGCAGTCGGCATGACGGGCAACGACCCAAAAGCTCAAATCATCGACCTGGCTGCGATGGATCGGAGCGAGTTCCCGGAGTCTGGCGTAATGAGGGAAGGGATCGACGTTCCACTCCGGATCGAGCAGGTCGAAATCCGTATGGAATTGGGTCGAAGCTGCCGCCGAGGGATGCACTGGTTGGCGATAGTAGCAACCCAGGATTGCAGTCGCGAGACTGATCGACCAACCGACCGAATCTGCCGCCCCGACCGACGGTCAGCGCGGCCGGGTCATGCCGACCGGCCCAGCCGGTCCAGCACCGCGGTGGCCTCGGCCACGATGCGGCCGATCAGTGCAGCCACGGTGGGCAGCTCGGAGATCTCGCCCACCACCTGCCCGGTGGGCAGGATGCCGACATCGGTCCTACCGTCGACCAGCGCCGCCTTGGTCATCATGGGGGCGTTGGCCGCCATGACCACCTGGGCCCACGACAGCTCGTTCCCGTGCTTGAGGGCCCGTCCCTCCTTGACCAGGGCCGGAAGGGAGGTGTCGGTCTCCCGACGGAAGGCGTGGGCATTGGCCAGGGCGCGGGGCAGGTTCTGCAGCCAGCTGGACCGCTCGAGGCGGTCGACCAGCCCGGTGCGGATGACCCGCTGCGGCGCACCGTCCACGGCGGTGGAGACCACGGTGCCGGTCACCGGTGTCCCGAGGTACACCTGCTTGACCTCGTCGGGCACCCGGCTCTCCTGGGTCAGCAGGAACCGGGTGCCCATGGCGATGCCCGAGGCGCCGTAGGCCAGCGCCGCCACCAGGCCCCGGCCGTCGAAGAAGCCGCCGGCGGCGACGACCTCCACCCGGCCCCCGACCGCATCCACCACGGCCGGGGTGAGCAGGGAGGTGGGGACGGTGCCGGTGTGGCCGCCACCTTCGCCCCCCTGGGCGATCACGGCGTCGACGCCCCATCCGGCCACCTTCTCGGCGTGGCGCCGGGCACCGATGGTCGGCATGACCACGAGGCCGGCGTCACGGCAACGGGTCACCAACTCCGGTTTGGGGGCCTGGGCGAAGCTGGCCACCTTGACCCCGTGCTCGATCATGAGGGCGACCCGCTCGCCCACGTCGGCCACGTCGGTCCGCATGTTGACCCCGAACGGTCGGTCGGTGCGCTCCCGAACCTCACCGATGGCCGAGACCAGCTCGGGGAAGGTCATGGTGGCCGAGGCCAGGATGCCCAGGCCGCCGGCCTCGGCCGTGGCGGCCACCAGCCGGGGTCCGGCCACCCAGCCCATGCCGGTCTGGACGATGGGGTAACGAACGCCCACCAACTCGCAGAACGGCGTGTGCAGGGCGGGGTGCACGCGGGCGACGGCCCCGTCCGGGTGGGCTCCCCCCGAGCCGGTCCCGTCCGCGGGGGGCGTCACGTCCGGATCTCGCGCTCGCGGAGGCCGCGGGGGTCGAGCACGGTGCGGAGCAGCTCGAGCTCCTCGGGGGTGGGCTGGCGCGTCTCCGGCACGTCGGCCGGAACGGCCAACTCGAACCCGGTGGCCTGGACGACGTCGGCCACGGTCACGCCGGGGTGGACCGAACGCAGCCGCATCACGCGCTCGGCGGTCTCGAAGTCGAAGACGCCGAGATTGGAGATCACCCGTCGGATCTCGTGGAAGCGGGTGGCGGCGGGACCGGCCGACTCGGCCCGGGCATAGCCGACCCCGGAGACCACGTCGACCTGCTCGACGAAGGAGCGGGTGGAGTGGTTGGGCACCCAGTAGCTGGTCGGGTGGTTGACGGTGTTGCCCGGGGCGCCCCGTACGCCGATCAACTGGACCTTGGGTCGGGCCCACGGGCCGATGGCGCTGATGTTCTGGTTGCCGGTGCGGTCGATCTGGGAGGCCATCATGATCAGGTTCCGCCGACCCGACCACACGGTGTCGAACACCTTCCGGTAGGGCATGTGCGACTCGAGGAGGAGGCTGGAGGGATCGGCCCCCAGGGCCGGCACCCCGGCCACCAGGGCGGCATCACCGTCGGTCAGGACCAGATCGGGGGCGAAGGTCAGGCGGGCCAGCCGGGCTCCCAGGGCCGGGGCGGTGCCGAAGGCGCTGGCCATCACCTCGCCGTCGCCGCGGAAGACCTCGGCGCAGGCGATGGCGCAGTACTCGGCGCGGGTGACCCCGGACCCTCCCGAGCCCTCGACGTCGGGTGGCGGTGAGCTCATCGGACCCCCTTCGTGCCGGCCGCCGCCTGCTCGGCGGCGATCCTGGCCTTCCGGTCCTCGGCGGCCTGAGCCACGGCGACCTGGTACCCGGGCTCGTCCACGGCCAGGAAGCGCTCGGTGAACGCAGCCCAGGCCTCCGGGTCCCCGGCCGCGGCCACGTACTCCTTCTGGAAGGCCTCGTCGCGCGGGTAGTCGGGCACGCACGCGGTGAAGTGAGCCCCGCCCTCGGCCTCGGTGACGCCATCGGTCAGCATGCGGTTGATGCACAGCGTCTGGAGCGACCCCTCCGAGGCGAACTGCTCCGTTTCGACGAGACGCTCGGTGGTCACGAAGCGGCGGTCGGCGGCGCCCAGGAACAGTTCGTCGAAGAAGGGGTCGGGTCCGAGGATCTGGCCCGAACCCCGGGCATCGGCCCGGTTCACGTGGACGATGGCGGCGTCCAAGCGGAGGGCCGGCACCGCCACCAGCTCCTCGCCGTCGTCGTAAGGGGAGACGACCGTGCGCAGCGAGGGGTTGACCACCATCACGTCGGATCCCAGGCCGGCCCGGGTGGGCAGGAACGGCACCCGTTGGGAGGCCGCCAGCAACCCGAGGTAGAACATGCCCTCGTCGAGCTCCGTGCACTGGATGGCGCCCTCCTGCCGGGCCACCTTGAAGTGCGGGTCGGTGGGGATGGAGTCGAGGGTCACGAACCCGTACACCGCCCTGGTCACCTTGCCCGCCGCGCACAGGAGGCCGACGTCGGGGCCTCCGTACGACACCACGGTGAGGTCGGTGAGGTCGCTGCGCAGGATGGCGCGCACCGCGGCCATGGGCTTGCGCCGGGATCCCCACCCACCGATCCCGATGGTCATCCCGCTGCGGAGCTCGCCGATGAGCTCGTCGAGCGTGAGTCGTTTGTCAGCCACGCTGCCCCCTATCTGGTGGTGTCGGCGTCGCGCTTCTCGACGAAAGCGGCGCGCTGCTCGTCGGCCACGCCGGCGACGTGGAGCTCGTAGGTGAACCCCTGCTCGAGCCGGTAGCTGCCCTTGACGTCGACCGGGTCGATCCCGTTGAGCGACTCCTTGGCCCGGCGGAGAATGGTGGGCGACTTGGCGGCGATGGCCGAGGCCACCTCGTAGGCCGCACCGACCAGTTCCTGGCGGGGCACCACCCGCAGTACCGAGCCGTAATGGTGCAGCTCGGCCGCGGTGGCCGGCTCCGCGGTGTACACCATCGAACGCATCCGGTGCTGCGGGACCAGGCGGGAGAGATGGGTGGCCGCGCCGAGGGCCCCTCGGTCCACCTCCGGCAATCCGAAGGTGGCGTCATCGGCGGCCACCACGATGTCGGCGTTGCCGGCGAGGCCCACCCCGCCACCCAGGCAGAACCCGTGCACGGCGGCGATAACCGGGACCTCGCAGTCGTAGACGGCGGCGAAGGCGGCGAAGCAGCCCCGGTTGGCACCGATCAGGGCGTCGTCGCCCCGGGCCTGGACCTCCTTGATGTCCACCCCGGCGCAGAAGCCCCGGCCCTCGGCCCGGACGATCACCACCCGGTTGTCGGCCACCCGCCCGGCGGCCAGGACGGCGTCGGCCAGGTCGAACCACCCGGCCACGTCGAGGGCGTTGACCGGCGGGTGGTCGATGACCACCTCGGCGATCCCGGGAACGTTCTGGTGGACGGTGATGGGCATGGGGTGCTCCGGGCGGTCTCGTGGCAGTCGGTCGTCGGTGGATCAGCGCGGTCCGGGCACCGGACCCGGCCCCGGGGGGCGGGCCGGGAGCGGGGACCCACACGGCGTGATCTGATACAGCGTCAGGACAGTACCAGTCGAGAACGGGAGGCAGCTGTGGCCACATTCGATTCTGCTCGCACCTCGAGGGGGCTCGATTTCAGCGGTCGGGTGGTGGTGGTCACCGGGGGGGCCCGGGGCATCGGCCGGGGCATCAGCGAGGCCTTCCTGGGCGCGGGGGCCGACGTGGTCGTCTGCGGCCGGCACGAGCCGGCCGCAGACCAGCTGCCCACGGCCACCGACGCCTCCGGCGAGTTCCGGACGGCGGTGTTCGTGACCGGGGACGTGCGGGAGGCCGACCAGGCCGCCGCGGTGGTCGAGGCGGCCGTGACCCGCTTCGGACGGATCGACACCCTGGTCAACAACGCCGGGGGCTCGCCGTCGGCCGACGCAGCGACCGCCCCGCCCCGGTTCTCCGCCTCCATCGTGACGCTCAACCTGCTGGCCCCGCTGTACTGCGCCCAGGCGGCCAACTCGTTCATGCAGGGGCAGGAGGACGGAGGCTCGATCGTCAACATCACCTCGGTCAGCGGCATCCGTCCCTCGCCGGGCTCGTCGGCCTACGGGGCGGCCAAGGCCGGCCTGATCAACCTGACCCAGAGCCTGGCCGTGGAGTGGGCCCCCAAGGTCCGGGTCAACGCGGTCAGCGCCGGCCTGGTGGCCACCGACGCGGCCGACGAGTACTACGGGGGCCCCGAGGGCATGGCCCGAGTGGCCGCCACCGTCCCCCTGGGCCGGTTCGGCACCCCGGAGGACGTGGCCGGGCCGTGCCTGTTCCTGGCGTCCCCGCTGGCCGCCTACGTCACCGGAGCCAATCTGGTGGCCCACGGTGGAGGCGAGTGGCCGGCCTTCCTGGCCGCGGCGGCCGGTCCGCCCCGGTAGGCCCCCCGACCCGGGCCCTCCCCGGGGGTCGAATCGAGCTTGCGACCAGGGCAGATCGTGCCGATCGACCGGCCGAAACTCCTCAAGTAGGACCCCCGGATTGTCGATGGACCCTAGGTGCAAGGACAATTTCCGGCCCGGGTGGGCATGGGCAGCGGCGGGAGTGGCGGGCCGGGCGCCGGGACGTCCGTCCCGTGCTGACCCAGACCGCCCCGACCTTCGCCCTGGCCGGGTCGCCGTTCCTCGAGTACCTGCCGGTGGTCGACCTCTCGACCGGGCGACTGCTCGGGATGGAGGCCCTGGTCCGCTGGCAGCACCCGACCCGGGGTCTCATCTCGCCCAATCAGCTGATCCCGTACGCCGAGGAGAGCGGGGACATCGGGCCGCTGACCCGATGGATCGTGTTGGAGGCGTGCGAGCAGGCCTGCAGCTGGTCCCCGAGCATTCAGCTGGGGGTCAACTGCACCATCCACCAGCTCCGGCGGGGCGAGGTCTCCAATGCCGTGGCCGCCGCCCTCGAGCAGACCGGGTTCCGGAGCGGCCAACTGACCCTCGAGGTCACCGAGGACGCCATCGTGGACCCGTCCGCCACGGCCGACCTCAAGTCCCTCTCCCAGATGGGCGTGCAGTTGTCGGTGGACGACGCCGGCACCAACTGGTCGTCCTTCGAGCCGTTCAAGCGTCACTCCATCAGCACGGTGAAGATCGACGGCTCGTTCATCGCCGGACTCGAGCCCAGCCAGGGCGTCAACCGGCTGGTGGTGGAGACGGTCATCCACATGGCCCACTCCCTCGGCATGTCGGCCATCGTGGAGGCGGTGGAGACCGCCGCGCAGGTGGAGATCGTGCGCTCGTTCAACGCCGACGCCGCGCAGGGGTTCTTCTTCGCCCGCCCCATGTCCGGTGAGCACGCCGCCTCGCTGGCCGGCGGGCCCGAAGTGCCCCAGTTCTCCCGGACCGAGATCCGGACGCTGCTCCGGCCCAGCGACCCGGCGGACGATCCGTCGGACGACCCGGCCGCCCCCGAGTCCGGGCTCGATGCCGACCCGGGCGCCAGGGCGGATGCCGTCGACGACCGGGCGGACGGCCCGGCCGAGGCCGGCCCCGAACCGCTTGATCCGTCCGACTCGGACGATCCGGACTGAGCGTGGTCGTGGCCGGGGCACGGTCCGGGCCCCAGTGGCCCGGCAGCCCTGAGCGTCCCACCTGATCCACCGATCCGGCCTTCGAGCCCGCAGTTCGGGGCTTCCGGTAGGCGCGTCCCCCAATTTGTTGTATACCTCTGGCCGTGAAACTCGCTGTCGTCAAAGAGTCGCGACCGGGTGAGGATCGTGTGGCGATCGTCCCCGAGGTGGCGTCCAAGCTGGCCAAGACCGGGGTCGAGGTGGTGGTGGAGTCTGGTGCCGGCGTGGCCGCCCGCTTCGCCGACGACGCCTACCGGGCGGCCGGGGCTTCGGTGGTCGACAGCGCCGCGGCGGCGCTCACGGGTGCGACGATCGTCGCCCGGGTCCAGCCGCCCACCGAGGCCGAGGTGGGCGCCCTTCCCGACGGGGTGTCCGTGATCAGCTTCCTCCAGCCGGTGGCCGCCGCCGCGACCGTGCAGGCCCTGGCCGACCGAGGGGCCACGGTCTACAGCCTCGACCTCCTGCCCCGCATCAGCCGGGCCCAGTCCATGGATGCGCTCTCGTCCCAGGCCACGGTGTCCGGCTATCGGGCCGGTCTGTCGGCGGCCGAGCACCTGGCCAAGTTCTTCCCGATGTTCATGACGGCGGCCGGTACCGTCCCGCCGGCCAAGGTGCTGGTGATGGGCGCCGGAGTGGCCGGTCTCCAAGCCATCGCCACGGCCCGCCGGCTGGGTGCGGTGGTCCGGGCCTACGACGTGCGGGCCGCGGCCAAAGAGGAGGTCCAGAGCCTGGGGGCCAAGTTCGTCGAGCTCGACCTCGAGACCCAGGACGGTGCCGGCGGCTATGCCAAGGAGCAGTCGGCCGAGTACCTGGCCAAGCAGCAGCAGCTGCTGGCCGCCGAGGTGGCGGCCTCCGACGTGGTCATCACCACGGCTCAGATCCCCGGGCGAGCGGCCCCGGTGCTGGTGACCACGGCCATGGTGGAGGGGATGGGCGAGGGCTCGGTCATCGTGGACATGGCCGCAGACTCCGGCGGGAACTGCGAGCTGTCGGTGGCCGGCGAGGACGTCCTGTTCCACGGGGTCACGGTGGTGGGTCTGGCCAATCCGCCGTCCTCTATGCCCACCCACGCCAGCTTCCTCTATGCCCGCAACGTCGCCAACTTCTTGGCCCTGCTGGTCAAGGACGGCGAGCTGGCCCCGGACTTCGAGGACGAGATCGTGGCCGGGACGTGCGTGGTGCGGGCGGGCACGGTGGTGCACGGCCCGACCGCCGAAGCCCTGGGCCTGACGCCCGCGGCCGCCGATCCGCCGACCGAAGAACCGGCGGCGGCCGCGCCGCCGGCCTCAGATCAGGAGACGGAACCATGAGCACCGGAATACTCGAGTTTCTGACCGTCTTCATCCTCGCCGCCTTCGTGGGCATCGAGGTCATCAACGCCGTCCCGAGCATCTTGCACACCCCACTGATGTCGGGGAGCAACGCCATCCACGGCATCGTGCTGGTCGGGACCATCCTGATCATGGGGGAGGCCCACGGTGCCGTCCAGATGACCCTGGCCTTCTTCGCCGTGCTGCTGGCCACCCTCAACATCGTGGGTGGATTCGTGGTCACCGACCGGATGCTGGAGATGTTCAAGGCCAAGCCGTCGGAACGGGCTCCGAAGCACCGTGACGGCGCCGACGGTGGTGCCGACGGTGGTGCCCAGTGACTCTCAACACCTGGATCGACCTGGTCTACCTACTGGCGGCCGTCGGCTTCATCCTGGCCCTGAAGGGTCTCAGCTCACCGAAGCACGCCCGCAACGGCAACCTCCTGGCCGCGGTGGCGGCGGCCGTGGCCGTGGGCATGACCTTCGCCTATCCGGAGGTCCGGGCCCACTCGCTGAACCTGACCCTCACGCTGGTGGCCATGGCCCTCGGTGCGGTCATCGCCGTGCCGGCGGCGCGCAAGGTCAAGATGACGGCGATGCCCCAGATGGTGGCCATCTTCAACGGCGTGGGCGGTGGGGCCGCAGCCCTCATCTCCCTGGTGGTGTTCTTGATCGAGGCGCCCTACAAGCCGGCCGTGTACCGCATCGTCGAGGTCCTGTTCGGCGTGCTGGTGGGGTGCGTCTCCTTCGCCGGCAGTGCCATCGCCTTCGCCAAGCTCCAAGAGCTGATGACCGGACGCCCGGTGACCTATCCGGCACAACAGGTGATCAACGCCATCGTGGGCCTGGCCATCGTCGGCCTGGCCGTGGCCACCGTGGTGACGGCCAGCGTGCCCCTGTTGGTGGCCACCGCACTGCTCTCCCTGGTGCTGGGCGTGATCTTCGTGCTGCCCATCGGCGGCGCCGACGTGCCGGTGCTGATCTCGTTGCTGAACTCCTTCACCGGTCTGGCCGTGGCCGCCTCGGGGTTCACCCTCAACAACAACCTGCTGATCATCGCCGGCACGCTGGTGGGTGCCTCGGGCATCCTGTTGACCCGGATGATGTCCAAAGCCATGGGGCGGTCGCTGGCCAACGTGCTGTTCAGCGCGTTCGGCTCGGTGGTGACGGCGGCCGGTGGCGCCGACGGCACCGGCGAGACCCGTACGGTGCGGTCGGGGACCCCCGAGGACATCGGGGTGCTGCTGGCCTACGCCCGCAAGGTGGTCATCATCCCCGGGTACGGCCTGGCCGTGGCCCAGGCCCAGCACACCGCCCGCGAACTCGCCGACCTGCTGATGGAGCGGGGCGTGGAGGTCTTCTACGCCATCCATCCGGTGGCGGGTCGCATGCCGGGGCACATGAACGTGCTGCTGGCCGAAGCCAATGTGCCCTACGACGAGCTGAAGGAGATGGACGAAGCCAACCCCGAGATGGCCACGGCCGACGTGGCCCTGGTGGTGGGGGCCAACGACACGGTGAACCCGGCGGCCAAGAACACCGCCGGGAGTCCCATCTACGGCATGCCGATCATCAACGCCGACGAGGCGGAGAACATCGTGTTCCTCAAGCGGTCGATGCGGCCCGGCTTCGCCGGCATCGACAACGATCTGCTCTTCGATGACAAGACCACGCTGCTCTTCGGCGACGCCAAGGACACGCTGACCAAACTGGTGGCCGCGGTCAAGAACGCGTAGCGCGCCGACGACCCCGGGCGCCCCACGCTGGGGCAGTTCTCACCCGGTGACAGGGCCAACACTCTGCGTGCAATCCCGTTGCATTCGTCCGGCGCGTCCCGTAGGTTCCGGCTGTCCACAGAACGTGGTCCGGTTGCAGGGGCATGCAGTCAGGGGTCCGGAGACCGTGTCGGGGGGAGCAATCCCCGGGGGGTAGTCACCATGGGCACGTTGCGTTCGCATTGCGACCGCTTGCCGCGGCTGGCGGGCCTGACGGTCGCCATGCTGGTCGCCTCGGTGGCGGTCACGGTCGTCACGGCGGCTCCGGCATCGGCCGCCCGGCATCCGAAGCGTCCTCCCCTCATCTCGGCCGTCACTCCGGCCACGGGACCGGCGACGGGCGGCACCAATGTGGTCCTCAGCGGCTTCCGGTTCGGCAGCGTCTCCGCCGTGCATTTCGGATCGGCGTCGGCCGCCTTCACCTTCGTCAAGGTCAACACCATCGACGTGGTCTCGCCAGGTGGCACGGCCGGGGTGGTCGCCATCACGGTGACCACCAGCGCCGGGACCAGTAGCTCCACGGCCAAGAAGGCCAAGTTCACCTACACCGGAAGCAGCGGTGGCGGTGGCGGTGGCGGCGGTGGCGGCGGCGGTGGCGGTGGCGGCAAGGGCGGCGGCCTGCCGTTCACCGCCAACGACGCCTACGTCATGGGCGCCTCCGACGGCGGCATCTTCACCTTCGGGGGCGCGGCCTTCGAAGGCTCCATGGGCAACAAGCACCTGAACGCCCCCATCGTGGGCATGGCCGAGAGCCCGAGCGGCAAGGGCTACTGGCTGGTGGCCTCCGACGGCGGCGTGTTCGCCTTCGGGGACGCCGCCTTCAAGGGCTCCATGGGCGGCAATCACCTGAACAAGCCCATCGTGGGCATGGCGGCCACCTCCGACGCCAAGGGCTACTGGCTGGTGGCCTCGGACGGCGGCGTGTTCGCCTTCGGGGACGCCACCTTCAAAGGCTCGATGGGCAACAAGCACCTGAACGCCCCCATCGTGGGCATCGCCGCGACCTCCAACAACGGGGGCTACCGGATGGTGGCCTCCGACGGCGGCGTGTTCGCTTTCGGGAACGCCTCCTTCAAGGGCTCCATGGGCGGCAAGCACCTGAACGCCCCCATCGTGGCCCTCGCCGACACAACCAGCAACAACGGCTACTGGATGGTGGCGACCGACGGCGGCATCTTCACCTTCGGAGACGCCGCTTTCAAGGGCTCCATGGGCGGCAAGCACCTGAACATGCCCATCGTGGGGATGGCCCCGTCCCTGTCGGGCAACGGCTACCGGCTGGTGGCGACCGACGGCGGCATCTTCACCTTCGGAGACGCCACCTTCAACGGCTCGGAGGGCGGCCATCACCTGAACGCGCCGATCGTGGCCATGGGCCAGTAGGTCGGTAGGGAGGCGGCGGCCGGACCCGGCGCGGGACGGCCGTCCCTTCCAGACGGTCCCTCGCCACCCTCAGTCGAGGTGGCTGAGCTCGGGTGAGGCGACCGGCTCGGTGGCCAGCTTGGCGAAGACCATGACGCCCTGACTGGTGGGTCGGGTCGAGAGCACCGTGACCTCGACGCTGCCGTCGTTCACCATGTGCAGGGCATCGTTGACCACCACCATGTCGCCGTCGGGGAGGTAGCCGATGGCCTGTCGGGGCTGACGACCCTCCCGGATGAGCTCGACGTCGAGCCGCTCCCCGGGCAGGTGCTCGGGGCTGAGCCCGTGGGCCACCTCGCGCAGGTCGACGACGGCCACATCCCACCGCACCGCTTCGTCGACCACCGCGCTCGAGCAGGTCCCGATGCGGAGCCCCACCCGCCGGGCCACCGTCAGCAGCTTGATGACGAGGTCGTCCACCTCGGGGACCTCGTCCCTCGCCACGTGGACCGGAACGGACAGCTCCCGTAGGGCCTCCATCGATTCCAGGCCACGACGGGCACGACGGGAGCTGACCGGATCGGGCGCCTCGGCCACCGACCGCAGGTGATCGATGACGAACTGGGGGATGACCAGGCCGCCGGGCAGCAGGCCGTTCCGACCCAGGACCATGAGGTAGCGGTCCATGACGGCCGAACCGTCCACCAGCAGGGCGTAGCCCTGGGGCGGCGTCGACGGCGGCGCCAGGATGCGGGTCAGCCCGGCGGCGGCGATGATCTGACGGCCCTTGACGGATCCGAGGCGCCAACCCAGGGTGGCCAGGAGCCACGAGACCACGGCCATCAGGAGCAGGGCGAAGCCCGATCGGGCCAGGAGGAGGATGGGCAGTCCGACCACCAGGCCGAGCAGCATGCCGGTGGTGGAGATGATCGAGGCGGCGAAGATCTCCCCGGGAGGGGTGTTGCGGAACAGGAAGACTGCGTGCTGGAGGCCACGGTCGGCCAGGCGCCCGGCCACGCCGCCGAGCACATAGGTGACGGCGGCTCCGAGCAGCAAGCCGATGACCGGCCCATGGGGATTGGAGGAGGTGTGGCGACCGATCTCGAAACCGGCGGCCGACCCGGCCAGGACGAAGAGGAGGCGGAAGCCTTCGACGAAGATCATCGGGCTACCGGCCCGGCCGGCTGCGGTGTAGGGAGAGCGACTTCATGGGGCCCAGTCTGGTTTCGCCACGGAAACGACGGTCTGCACAGTAATTGTCGGAAGGGCAAGGTAAACCTTTAGTTACACCCCTTTTCTCGGCACCGAGGGCTCATCTAGATTGGGTGGACGGCGGTAAGAACACCCTTGTGCCTGGCATAATACTGCGAAGAGTGTTAGTATACTCACTGACAGTGTTGATTCGACATACCGCCTGAGGCCTCTCGGCGTCGGCCGCCTTCTCCCTCCCGAACCCACATGAGACCATCCCGCCGTCCTGCCAACCCCGTTCGTCCCGAGGACGGCCCGGTGGTCCGCCCGGTGGTGCACGGAGCCATGCCCCTGGCCGCCGAGGAGCCGGCCCTCTTCCCGGGTGAGCCCGGCCCGCCGCCGACTGCTGACGTCCTTCCCCTGATGACGGCGGTGCCCGTGGATCTGGTGGCCGCCCAGTGCGGGGTGGTGGTGGGGACCGCACCTGGATCGTCGGGCGACTCGCCGCGGGGGGTGCCCTCGCTGATCCCGTGGTCCGACGTCGTCGGGGCCAGGGTCACCCATCCGGCCCTGCTGCCCGACGGCACCGTGGGCCGGGTGGTCGAAGTCGAACTGTCGGCGGGGGTGGAGGGGCTGGGGGGCGCCGACCGGGCCCGGTACGTGGTACCCGTCCCCGATGTCGAGCCGTTCGTCGCTGCCGTCTCGGTCGGCATCGCCGCGGCCCGTGCCGCATCGGGAGCCGAGCGGACGGGGATCTCGGGTCGGCGGGTTGCCGCACTGGTCTCCTTGGCCGCCGGGGCATGGGCCGCCACCACCGGGTGGGTTCCCTCGCGAGCTCGTTCGGATGGAGAGCCGTACCGCGGTCCGGGCCGGCGTCGAGTGGGGCCGATCGCCGTGGGCCTGCTGGCCCTGGTGCTGCTGGCCGGGAGTGGGCGGGCCTTCGAGTCCTCGGCCGGTGGGGTGCCCTACCGGTCGACGACGATCCACGCCCTGAGTGTGGGCAACGGGGTCCAGGCCTCGCGGGTGCACGCCGCCGCCAACCTGCCCCCGGCCACATCCACGCCGGTACCGGCCCCTCCATCGCTGGCCGGCGCCGCGCCGCTGCAGTCTCACGAGATCTTCGGGTACGCCCCCTACTGGACCCTGCCGCAGTCATCCGGGTTCGACGTGCAGGACCTCACCACCCTGGCCTACTTCAGTGTGGACGCCAACGCCGACGGCAGCCTCAACCAGAGCGGCTCGGGGTGGAACGGGTATGAGAGCCAGGACCTGGTGAATCTGGTCAACCGGTCACACGCAGCCGGGGACCGAGTCGTCCTCACCGTGACCTGCTTCAGCCAGAAGTCGCTGAATGCCATCACCTCGGATCCCAGCGCGCCGGCCCGTCTGTCGGCCGCGTTGATCGCCGCGGTATCGGCCAAGAACCTCGACGGCGTCAACTTCGACTTCGAGGGGCAGGGGAGCGGCGACCGCGACGGGCTGACCTCCCTGATCACCCAGGTGTCGGCCTCCTTGCACGCCGCCAACCCGCACTGGCAGGTCACCATGGCCACCTACGCCAGTGCGGCGGCGGACAGCGCCGGCTTCTACGACGTGGCCGCCCTGGCCCCGGCGCTGGACGGGTTCTTCGTCATGGCCTACGACATGAACAGCCAGTCGGTCCCCAGCGCCACGGCGCCGCTGCTGGGCGGGGGGTACAACGACACCGAGGCACTCCAGGAGTTCACTGCGGTGGTGCCGCCGAGCAAGGTCATCCTCGGGGTCCCGTACTACGGCTACGACTGGCCGACGACGGACGGAACGAGGGCGGCCCAGGCCATGGGAGGCGAATCGCCCCTCAGCGACGGCGTCATTGCCTCCTCGGGCCATCCGACCTACTGGGATCCGACCACCCAGACCCCGTGGACGGCCTATCAGGTGGGCACCCAGTGGCACGAGACGTTCTTCGACAATCCGACGTCGCTGGCCCTGAAGGCCCAGTTGGCCAATTCGTTCCACATTGCCGGGCTGGGCATCTGGGCGCTGGGGATGGACGGAAACAACCCGGCCGACCTGGCCGCGTTGCTGGGCAGCGCACCGCCGGCCAAGGACTACCAAGCCGGCCCGACGGTGACCCTTCCGCCGGGCTCCGGTTTCGCCACCACCGCGGTTTGGAACTCCGCCACCGTGCCGCTGACACCGGTCACGCCCCCGGCCACGCCCGGTACTCCGCAGTTCGTGGGTACGGTGACCACGGTGGCCACCACCTCGCCGGCACTGGCCTGTCTGCAGGGCGGGCCACCGCTCAACGTGTGGACCTACCCCAACATGCCCGGGGTCTATGTGGTCGTGGCCCAGGAGCCGGCCGACTGCGCCCAGGGCATGTTCACCTTCGTGCCCCCACCGCCGACGCCGACCACCACGACGATCACCACGGTGCCGCCGACCACCACCACCACCACCACGGTGCCGCCGACCACCACCACCACGGTGCCGCCGACCACCACGACCACCACCACCACCACGACCGTCGGCCCCTGACCACGCTGATCGGACGGGAGACGGGCCGGCACCATCCGTGGGGCGGCTAATCTCTTGCCGACCCGGGGGTGTAGCTCAGCTGGTAGAGCGCTACGTTCGCAATGTAGAGGCCGAGGGTTCGAGTCCCTTCACCTCCACCCCGAAAGTGAGGTCAACCGAGGTGCACACCCCGGTTGGCTCGCGCTCGAAGGCTTTTCGGGCGCCCCCGATGGAACGGGCCGCCTGAAGGCTCCCGTGTGAATGCTCCCGGTCCACGCTCAAGGCTTCTGGAGTGCAGGGCTCATCGTCACCGATGCCGGCATGGAGCAAGATCCGATCCTCCGTCACCCCGGGGAGCCGACACATCGCACCGAGGTCCGCCTTCACGGAAGTACCGCGCCGTCCGCCTTGGTCGGTCGACCCCGTCGGGGCCGAGGGTTAGGGTTTGACCGTGGAGATCTTCAAGGAGTTCACGTTCGAAGCGGCCCATCGGCTGCCCAACGTCGCACCCGACCATAAATGCGCCCGCCTGCACGGGCACTCGTTTCAGGTCTCGGTGCACCTCACGGGACCGGTTGACCCGGAAGATGGCTGGGTTCGGGATTTCCAGGACATCAGCTGTGCGATGGCGCCCCTGCTCGGGGCCCTCGATCACTACTACCTGAACGAGATCGAAGGTCTTGAAAATCCGACGAGCGAGGTGCTCGCTCGCTGGATCTGGGAGCGATTGAGCGATCCGCTGTCTGAGCTCTCGCAGGTGGTTGTCCGGGAAACCTGCAACTCTGGCTGCATCTACCGGGGCGAGCTGTAGGTGCTGTGGTCGTAGCCGATGCCGTCGCCGTCCTGGCGAGCGGCGGCCTCGACAGCGCGATACTGGTCGCTCATCTGGCGGGCGAGGGGAGCGAGGTGACGCCCATCTACGTGCGTTTCGGACTGGCGTGGGAAGACGTGGAGAGCCGTCATCTCAAGCGGTTCCTCGCATCGTTGCCACCATCGAACATCAACTCCCTGATCGTGCTCGACCTCCCGGTCGCTGACATCTATGGGCCACACTGGAGCATGACGGGACAAGATGTTCCCGACGATGACTCACCCGACGAAGCCGTATACCTTCCCGGACGCAATCTTCTGTTGCTAGCGAAGTCGAGTGTGTGGTGCGCCCTCAACGGAGTTCCAACCATCGCGCTCGGAACTCTGGCGGCAAATCCCTTTCCCGACGCAGACCGCGAGTTCTTTACCGGTTTTGCGACGTTGGCCGGACGAGCGCTTGACCGCCCGTTGGCGGTGGCCACCCCGTTCGCCGGTCGCTCCAAGCGGGAAGTCCTCGAGGTCGGTCGACAGCTCGCACTTGACCTCACCTTTTCCTGCATCGCACCGCGTTCAGAACGCCATTGCGGGCGCTGTAACAAGTGCGCCGAGCGTCAACTCGCCTTCCGCGACTTGGGCATTGCCGACCCCACCGTGTACGCCACGTCGTGACTGGCGTACGTCGACGTTTCATCGCTCCGGTGTCGTTCGGCCTGGGGGATCTCGTCGTCTCCCTCCCGGTGGTGCAGGCGGCGGTGAGTGCCGGCGAGTGCTCGGGCACCGAGACCTGGTTGGTGGCCCGGTCGCCCGGCCAAGCGGCTCTCGCCGCACGCGTGAGCGGTCTCGCCGGAACCGTCGCCGAGGATGACCTCGCCATCTGGCCGCCCGAGGCGCTCGTGGACCTGCGCGACCACCCTCTGCAGCGTGACTACTGGTGGGGGTCACCGGAATTTGCGGCCGTCTACGGCGCCCTGTCGATCAATGAGATCATCGCCCGTATCGGGGCCGATCTCGGGGTGGTCGGCGACTTCTCGGCACCGGTCCCCCTCGAGTTCCGGGACCGACCTGATGCCGAGGATCTGGTCCTGTTCGTCGCCGACGCCGATGGGACGACGAAACGATGGGCCCCCGAGCGCTGGGTCGAGCTTGCTGCCGCGCTCGGACACCTAGGCCTCGACGCCGCCGTCGTCACCCGTGACGAAGGGGGCAACTCCCTGGTGGATCACGGACTAGCCAGATTCGTGGCCCCCACCCCCGGGGACGCGGTCGACGCGCTGAGTGCCTGTCGCGCGGTTGTCGGCGTCGACACGGGTCTGACGCACATCGCCGCCCAACAGGGAACACCCACAGTCACGCTCTGCCGGCTCCCGGCGGTCTACTTCCGGGCCTGGGACCACACCCGCCTGGTTTCCGGATCTGCCTGTGACCCGCGGTGCCAGCTGGCGGAGAAGGAGTACGCCTACAACCAGCGCGTGGCCCTGACGACGATGCACCCGACACCACGTGTGTGTCCGGCGGAGTCCGCCTGCCTGGAGGCGATTGAGCCCACTTCGGTGTTGAAGACGCTCAGTGAGATCTGTTGATGGATTCGCTCCCCATGAGCCGGACGGTGAATTCCCAGCCGGCCGGCATCGGTCGAATCGCCTCGCTCGGCAGTCGGTGCGCCTGGAACAACCTGGGCCGTAACGTCGTCTTTGCCGATGCCTCGCTGCGCCCATTGGCCGTATTCGGGGACACCCTGTTTCCCGAGGACGACGAGAAGTCCCAGTTCGATCTGGACATCCACGCCATCCTCGAACTTGCGGACACGGGGCAGATTGCCGTTGTCAACCATCTCGGCTCCGTGAGGATGTTCGCCCCGCCGCGCTTCTACAAACCGGGGCTCGTCACGACGCCCTACGTCGACGAGACCACGCGGCTCGAGTTCATCGATGACGTCGAGAGGATCGTCGGGCTGGGAGACCACCTGGTGACTTCTCGGCCCCGCGGCGAGCGCCTCGGCGGTGTGCTGGTGACACAGCCCATCGCCTCCTCACGCGAGTGTCTCGACGCGGACCCAGCACACGAGTCCTTCGGCTTCGTCACCGCGCTTGCCGCGAGTTCGACATCGGAAGGCTCTGGCTGGGTGGCCCTGGGCGGTGAGGGGCGGGTCCGGCTGGTCGAAGTGGACCACGGTCGTCTCGGTGCCACCCGGTGGGAGGCTGCAGTCGACTTGTTCTCCGCCGTGCTCGTGGCCAGCGGGTCCTCCCTCTGGGCGGCGGGCAGCGCCCTGGGCGGCGCCGGCCTCGACGACCACGACTGGGAGCAACTGGTGGGTGGGGGGCTTGCCCAGCTCGACTTGGCCACTGGAGCGGTGTTGGCATCGGCCCGGTTCGGCGACGACCTGGCCTGGGGAAGCGGGGGAGTGGCGCTGGTCGTGGCGAACGGCGTGCCCTGCGGTGTGGGACGTCGCGGGGAATTGCACGCGCTGCCTCCAGGGGCGCCCGTGACCACCCAGCTCACCAGTAAGGCCGGTGGTCACCCATTCGGCATCGCACATGCGGCGGTTGTCGGGGGCCAACTCGTCATAGGTTTCAATCGCGGTGGTTACCAGCTCCACAAGTTGTCGCTGCGCACCATCAGCAACCTGGTCGAGAACTCTCCGGCCCATAGAGCTTCAGGCTCTCGTGCGCCACGAATCGCCGAGTGCCCTTAGCCAAGTCGTCGAGCAAGGTGGCGATCGCCTCTTCGAGCGCCGAGAGTTGGGTGCGCAATCGTGGAATCCGCTCTGCGCAGAGCCGGGCATCGGATGTTCCCGAAGCCGTCCGGGCTCCGGTCGAGGCAAGTCGGATCACGAGCACCGACAGACGGTCGATCGCCATGCCCGGGCTCTCGGTCACCAGCGGTGCATCTTCCCGTGGGTTGATGGCGCGCAGAATTGCGCGGTCGATGGCTTCGATGAAACCGTGACGGGCGCGGTTCAGCTGGTCAATATCTCTCTTGGCGGCGGCAACCATGGCATCATCCGCGTGGTCCTCGCGTACGTCGTCTTCGCGATCCCACTGCAAGATGTTGTTGTGGTGGAGGGCGAGGATCGGATCCATGACCGTGACCAGTTCCCGGTCGGATGGCTGCCGGCCGTCTGGCGTCGGTCCGTTCAGCAGTAGATCGAGGATCGTCGCAGCCGTTGGGAGACGAGAGTGCCTCATGCGGATGACTCGAGGTAAGCCAGGATGGAGCGGGCAGCAAGTGAGCCCTGGCCGATTGCCGTTGCGATGCGCTCATACGCGCCCTCGACCACATCCCCAGCAGCAAATGTCCGCGGATCAGACGTGCGGAGGTCGGCATCGACCACGATCCCACCCTGGGTGCCGAGGTCCAATTGGTCCCGCACGAGGTTCACACACTGCTCCCGTCCGAGCTTGAGAACGAGGCCACCGACGTCGAGCCGGCGATGCTCGCCAGTGCTGCGGTTCGCCACATCGACCCCGTGGAGGCGGTCCGAACCTACCAGCGTGTCGAGGGTCCACCCCGCCATCTCGGTGATGCGAGCCTCCGCCCGGACGCGTTCGACGAGGTTCCGTCTCGCGGTGAGGTCGGGCGAGCGGTGAAGGAGGGTCACCGGCGACCCAGCCGTGGCTAGTTCCAGCGCGTCGAGCACGGCGCTGTCCCCACCGCCGATCACCGCCATGGGCAGACCGGCGAACCGGGACAGATGCGGCTCGACCAGGTAGGTCACGTCTCCTGCGTATGATCCATCGGGCGCATTCCTGAGCTCGCGTCGACGCGATCCAGTGGCCACCAGCACACTCCGGGCTCGGTATCGATGGGTGTCGACGTCGACGAGCCCGGCCGCAAGATCCAGCCGGGTCACCGTCTGATCGAGCTGCAGGCGGTCACCGAGTGTTGAAGCATGGCGCACCAGTGCGTCGACCAATGCGTCATTTCCGTCCACGGCCGGCGCCACGTTGCGCACAGTGTGGGGAATCTGGTCGATCTGGCCGCCGACCTTGCTCGCCGTCTCGAGCACTACGACGTCGAGCTGGATGTCGAAGCACTCGATCGCGGCGCTCACGCCCGCGGCACCGGCTCCGATCACGACCACGTCGTGAAGTGCTTCGTCTCGCACGAGCCCACACTACGGCCAAGGTCAGGACCAATCGGCCAGGCTCTCGACCGAGCCCTGAGCCGAGAAATGTTCCCGCTTTCTCCCGTTCCTGTCGGGTTCGTGCGCGATCCGGGCGCGATCGAGCGGTGAAGGGGGTCGATTGCGGTCGCCAGTGGCCATCCCGACGTGGTCATGTGGGCTGGCACTATTCGCATTGTCGCAGGTCAGAAGCGGGGGAGATCTAGGTTGGCAGAGGCCGACGGTTCGAGTCCGTTCACCTCCACTGGCCCCGTTGAAATGTCTGCGCGTCATGCCTACTTGCGAACTGGATCGACGTTCCTGTCGCTTCCGTTGCCTCTAGCGAATTCCAACTAACCTTGGCGTGTCGACGCCGATCGGCATCTGGCAATCCCGGGCGGTCGCCCAGAACGCTGTGCGAAATGAGACGCCGGCCGGGGCGGTGGATCTTGTCAACCGAAGCGCATTGGTAGGGGGTGATCTATCCGTGACCGCCGAGTCGGCTTCGGATCGTCAGCAGCAGTGGGAACTTGTCGTGCGGCGAGCGTTCGGGATATCGGACCGTGTCACCAACAACGACGCCAGGGAAGCCCTCATTGGGAGCTTCCAGGACCAGCTTCAGGAGAGCGGGTTGCAAAGCCCCACACGGGGGTCTGCAGAGCCGATTGTGGATGCTCTCATGGCGCTCGGGCCGATCGAGGATCTAGATGACCCAACCTTCAGCACTCGAGAAACGGCCTATCGACTCCTCGAGAAGGGAATGACCGTGGTTGATCCAGAGCTCCTTGTCTTTGACGCGAGGTTTCAATACCCCCCCGAGGTCGTTGCGGCGGTCCAGCAAGTTTTGGACCGGGTGGGCCGATACCTTCGCGACCAGCAGCTCAGCGACTAGTTCGACGTTGCCGCAGCCTTCCCCTCTGTTTCGTCCACTTGAGCTAGTCGAATTCGTTGATAGATACCGTACGTTGTCGACCCTCGAGGCGGTTACCCAATAGCCGCAGCAATCATGGAACCCGGGGCGATTTCAGATGCCTCAGCGGCCGCATCTTGGGCCAACCGGAATCCTTGGCCGATGGTCGAAATTGAATGTCGGACATGCAAAATGTGCGCGACGACAAGGGTCACGCAAATCACGCCAACTGCTATGCCTGCGGAGGAGACGTTGCCGGAGGTGTGATCTGCGACCGACCGGGTCTTGGTCCGGAGTCACGCCGACGTTTCAGGGGAAGGCAACTACGTGGCATACGTGCGACGGAGGTTAAGGTTCAGGGAGGGACCAGAAGGCAGCAGGGAATACCGTAGGGGGGCGGGGGAACAATTTGACCAATCGAACACCCAATCTGAAGATGCTCAGAATCGGATTGAGGGTGCTCGCTCCGTTGCTTCCGATAGTCGCATTGGCCCCCCTGGCCCCGCAGGCGACAGCTACTGCGGCCGGACTATCAATCCACCGCACGGAGGCGGCGCGCCAAGACACTGGAGTCCGCACGCCGTTCAAGGCAACCGGTTATTTCTCGATGGGCCACAAGAACGGCCACTCGTTCTTTGTCACCCCGACGGGCGAACCCTTTTACTCCACCGGCATCGACCATGTGGCCATCGATCCCGGCTCCAACACCGACAAGACCACCGGCCAGTGCCCGTGGTGCGAGACCGTCGCCGCCGATTGGTCGAGTACGACCGCCTGGGCCACAGCGACCGTCTCCGAGTTGCGGTCGTGGGGGTTCAACAGCCTCGGGGCATTTACTGACAACGCGACCTTCGCATCCCAGATGCCCTACAGCGTCCAACTCTCAATGGCCAGTGGCGATGACTGGTTCGCCCCCACGTTCACCATCAACGCCGGCAATGTGGCTGCCACAGAAGTGGCGCCGCTGGCCAACGATCCGAATCTCATCGGCTGGTACACCGACAGCGAGCTGACCTGGGGACCGGACATTGACAATTCCAACACGGAGCTGCAGGACTACCTCGACCTTCCGGCAGGTTCACCTGGCCTGGCCGTGGCCGAGCAGTACATCGGAAATCCCGCCGGATTCCTCACCGCCCTCGCCACCCAGTACTTTCAGGTGACGACGGCAGCCATCCGCATGTATGACCCCAACCACCTCATTCTCGGGGTCAAGGCGGAGGGCCAGTACATCCAACCGGAGCTGCTGGAAGCGGCCAGCCACTACATCAACGTGTTCAGCATCGACGACTACGCCCTGAAGCCCGGCTTCGCCCAGATCATCGACGAGCTCTGGCCCGATTACCTGCCCGTCGTCCCCACCTACTCCAACTTCGAGAAGTACCTCAATGGCACGCCCATCATGGTTGCCGAGTACTCCTTCATCGCCTCGACACCCGAGACCCCGAACACCGTGCCGGGGACCCTGGCCACCGCGCCCACCCAGCAGGCGCGGGCCGCCGCTTATGCGAATTTCATCGGCCCACTCTATGAGGACGCGCCATGGGTGGTTGGCGACGAGTGGTTTGAGCTGGTCGACGAGCCGGCGGGGGGTCGGTTTGACGGGGAGAACAACAACTTCGGCGTTGTCAACGTGGATAACCAGCCGTATCAGGATCTCGTGACCCAGCTGGAGATCATGCACTCCATCGCCCCCGATCGCATCTACCAAACGGGGCCGACATGCGACTCGTGGGCCGACAGCTCCAGCGGAGTGATGTGTACCGCGATGATGCCCCAGGTCAACTACCCACTGAGCGTCTTTACCAACTCACTCGCCGCTGCCACCCAAGGCACCAAGTATTCAAACTTCGTGATCCCCATCGGGGGAACACCCCACTACACCCTCTCGTTGCCGACCGGGCAATCGCTGCCCGACGGGCTCAAGCTCAATGCGAAGACAGGGCTCGTCTCCGGAAAGCCGAAGGCGTTTGGCACCTTCATGTTCACCATCGATGCAGTGGACTCGACGAGGCCCACGCCGGAATTGGCATCACAGTCGGTGTCGATCACCATCGTGCCGAAGCCCATCACCATCAAGACGACTGACCTGCATGCCGTCCAGAGTCATCCGTACTGCCATGACCTGTCGGCCAGCGGGGGCGACGTCCCGTACACCTGGACGTTTACCGGCGGGGCACTGCCGACCGGTCTGACGCTGAACAGCGACGGCTCGTTCACGGGTAGCTCCTCGGTGTCGGGGACGTTCACATTTACCGTCCATGTAAGCGACGCCTACGCTCCGGCCGACTCGGCCAGTCAATCGCTCACCATGGAGGTGGCGGCCGGGACACCTTCCCACCGCACCACCTGCTCCACGAGCTGAACCGGTGAGGGCGGCTCCGTTAGGCGCACGCCGTGACCGGCCCGAAAGCCCGGCGGCCAATCCTCCAGTGGTCAAGGGGGAGGCCTCCTTGGCGCGGCCGGAACCATCGGGGCGAGCGGGCTACGGTGCTGGAAGTGGGGAGGACGGCACGATCCGTCAAGACGGGAGCAGCTCATGTGGACTCGAGGCATCATCGGCGTCGTGCTCTGTCTCGTCGGGCTGGTATGGATCGGACAGGGCACCAACGCCCTCAGTGGATCCAAGCTGATGAGCGGACATGGCCAGTACACCCTTCTCGGCATCGTCGTGCTGCTGGTCGGTCTGGCCTTTCTCGTCTGGGCGGCGTGGTTCCGCCGCAGGCGACTCGGAGATCAGTCGGACCCGTAGTCCGGCGACGGTCTACGCCACTACGGGGGCGAAGACGACTTCTGCTCGCTCGAGGCTTCGTGTTCCTGCTTCAGCCATCCGGAAGCGTGCTGTCTCGCCCATGACTCGGTAACCCAGCCCTTGAAGATCGATCGCAACGCGTCGCGGTGGGTGAGAGCGAACGTGATGTGGCCACACACCACAATGAAGATGGCCAGAGCCAGCACGTCGTGCACGAAGGTCGCACCGGTGCGCCAGTCGAGGGGAAAGAATCGATACCACTTGAGGACAGAACCCGTACCGAGCATCACCACGATGGCACCTCCGATGAAGAGGGCGTTGAGCTTCTGGCCTGGGTTGAACTTGTCCGGTTCGGGTATCCGTCGGCGCCCGAGCGACCAGAGCCAACGAATCTCACTTGCGGTCCAGAGGTTGACCCGTCGTATGTCATGGCGCAGACGTTCTCCCCACGGACCTGCCAACGAGAGGATTAGCGGGATGGGCAGTGCCACTCCCGACCACGTGTGGATGTTCTCTACGAGGACCCTGCGCCCGACGAACCGGTCCACCTGCACGAAGTACAGCGGGAGGGCGGTGGCCATGAGGATGCCGAAGAGCACGGCAATGGCCCAGTGGGCGGCCCGCTCCACCCGATCGAACCGGAGGATCCGACGCGAACCGATGAGCGGCCGGCCTACCTGAGCCAGAAACGGAGAGCCGCTGGCCCGATCAGTCAACGGGCTGCTCGGTACCGCCATTGGACCTGCCGATCCAGCCGTCGACGGCATAGCCGTTCTGCTCCCAGTAGCCCGGCTCGACACGGTCAACCACCCGTATGGCCGACAGCCATTTGAGCGACTTGTATCCGTACATCGGCGCCACGTAGAGGCGAACAGGCCCCCCGTGCTCGCTGGTGATTGGGGCCCCGAGCATGCGATAGGCGATGATGACGTCGGGACGACGGGCCTGGTCGAGGGTGAGACTTTCGGTGTCCAGACCGTCATAGGAGTCGAAGGCGAGGGCTTTCGTTTCGGATTGGACACCGGCCATGTCCAGGACGTCGGACAGCTTGACCCCCTCCCAGTGGACATCCGGGACCCTCCAACCGGTTACACACTGGAAGTCCTTGACCAGCTTGGTGCTCGGCATCGACTTGAGATCTCCCAGCGTGAGGGTCAAAGGGTGATCAACCAGCCCATCAACCTGCAGGCGATAGTGGGAGTCGGGGATGTCCGGGAACGAACCGGTCACGGTGTAGATCCGAAAGCGGTTACCTCCAGGCAGCAAGCCACCGAGGCCCGAACCGAGCGCGTCCCCGACCACGCTCTGGATGCGAGCCCCGAACACGATGCCGGCCGCGCCAGCGGCGACCATGCCGACAAATACCCGCCGCCCTACCCGCTTCGGACGATCTGATGGGAGGATCGGGGACTCTGCCACAGGACCATCGTATGAGGCGATCGGTTGAAACCGGTGTCGCCTCCACCTCGCCAGCCGCTGAACAGGGTTTGAACACCACCATTGGGCTTCGTGCGGCTGGGTCGTCCGAGTCCCACTCTCGCCATCTTACGTTTGAACATGGAGGTCGTCGTGCTCGATGTCGGTTTCGCCGTTGTTGTTGATGCCGACTTCTTGGGCGCCGTGGTTCCCGTAGACGACGACGTCGACCCACAGGCGGCGAGGGCGAGGGCGATCACCAGCACGGCGGTCCCTTCCCACGATCGGTGCATAGCGCTTTCACTGTTCGTCATGGCTTCTCCAATCTTGCCCGTCGCGGAGTTAGGTGGGAGTCTCCAAGCCGGGGGCTGATCACCGAACCTAGATGACCATCCCAGATCGATTCGGTCGAACTGGTCCATAGACTGGTTCGGGTTGTTGTGGGGCCAACTCTTAGGGGCAAGAAGGCAAAGGAGGCAGCGGTGCCGGCAAAAGGAAGTGCGGAGTGGAAGGGTGACGTTCGGACCGGGACCGGCACATTCACCGCGGGAGACACCATCAGCGGGGGATTCACCTACAAGTCCCGCTTCGAGGACGGTCCAGGTTCGAATCCAGAGCAGCTGATCGCAGCTGCGCACGCAGCGTGCTTCTCAATGGCCCTGTCAAACATCCTGGCCCAGGCCGGAAGTCCTCCCGAGTCAGTGCACACCGATGCGACGGTTACCCTGCGACCAGTGGACGGCGTACCGACCATTGTGAAAGTCGACCTTGTCACCGTCGGAAAAGTGCCTGGACTTGACGAGGCCGCGTTCGTCGAGAGCGCCAAGACGGCCAAAGCCGGGTGTCCGGTGAGCAGGGCCCTGGCTGGCGTGCCCGAGATCACACTCGAAGCCTCCTTGGCCCCATGACCAAATCACATCGACAATCAACCCACCGTGACGGTCGATGATTCGGGATAAGACCTAGATGACCGACCGCGATCGGGGTGCCCGGTCTCCTTTGGTCATCGCCGACCCGTCGGACCAGCGGTTTCCGGCGTTCTCCCCGGACGTCCTCGAAGAGCTGGCTGAGTTCGGGGAGCTCCGGGAGCTGGCAGCCGGAGATGCCCTCTACCGGGCCGGCGAGGCGCGGTGGGATTTCTACGTGCTTCTCGAAGGGGAGGTCGAGGTCGTTCGAGACGATGAGTCCCAGCAGCTGGTGGTCGTCTACGGGCCGGGACAGTTCGTCGGGGAGTTGGGGCTGCTCACCGGGCAGCGCACCTACTTGACAGCACGGGCCACCCGGAACGGCTCGGTTCTGGCCATTCCCCACGACGAATTCCGCCGACTGATGGCGACGAAACCGAACATTTCGGACACCATCTTCAGCGCTCTCATCGGCCGGAGGGAGACCCTGCGAACCACATCAGGCGGCGCCGCGGTACAGATCCTGGCTTCGCGGTTCTCATCGGAGGCCCTGGCTCTACGCACGTTTGCTGCCCGCAACCGATTGGCCTATGCCTGGATCGACCTCGAGGAGGAAGACGATGTCGGGGTGCTGTTGGCGAGTAAGGGTCTCCGCCCCAGTGACACCCCGGTTGTCATCACTCCGACCGGGGTCCTTCGCCATCCGACGCCGGGCCAGTTCGCCGAGCAGGTGGGACTTACCTACCATCCCATCCCGGGCCGAACCTTTGATCTGGTCGTGGTCGGCGTGGGGCCAGCGGGCCTTGCCGCCGCCGTGTACGGGGCCTCAGAGGGTCTTGACACCGTGGCGCTTGACGCCGTGGGTCCGGGTGGCCAAGCCGGTTCCAGCTCGCGCATCGAAAACTATGCGGGATTCCCAAATGGCATCTCGGGTGGTGACCTTGCGGCCAGAACGGCCGTGCAGGCCCAGCGACTCGGAGCATGGCTGGTCAGCCCTTGTGAGGTTTCTGGCCTGCGTGTCGAGAATGGATTCCACGTCGTGTCGCTCCTCGATCAGAGTGAGGTACCCGCCCGAGCGGTCATCGTGGCCACAGGCGCCCAGTATCAGCGGTTGGCCATCTCCAATCTTGAGCAGTTCGAGGGCAATGGGGTCTATTACGCGGCCACGGATCTCGAGACTCGATCGTGCAGTGGTTCGGATGTTGTGGTCGTCGGTGGTGGAAACTCGGCCGGGCAGGCCGCCCTTTACCTAAGCCAGGAAGGCTGCGGGGTTTCGATCGTCATTCGACGATCGGACCTATCGAGCAGCATGTCGAAATATCTTATTGACCGCATCGCCGTCGATCCGGCAATCGATGTCCTGACTGACACCCAGGTCCGAGGCCTCGACGGCGATACCCACCTTGAACGTGTGGTCCTCGAACACACGCCGTCGGGATCTCGCCAAACCAAAGAATGCGTTGCTCTTTTTTGCTTCATAGGCGCAGAACCTGCCACGTCATGGCTCGATGGCACCATCACGCTGGACGAGAAGGGATTCATCCTCACTGATCGATTGCTCCCGGCTGATGCTCTTGTCGATCCTCTCTTTTCTGGCCGGGAGCCTCTGCCGTTCGAGACCTCGGCACCCGGAGTATTCGCGGTGGGCGATGTACGGCTGGGATCCATGAAGCGGGTTGCCGCGGCGGTTGGAGAAGGGTCAAGCGCAGTTCGTGCCGTCCACGAATATCTCGCCATGTACACCTGACCCGAGCATCGCACGACCGTCAACTTCGGCTCCTTCGGCGATGTCGGCGCGGCATCTGAGGTGGCCGGCTTCAAACCGACCGCGGCACTGGATGAGATCACGTCCTTTGAAGTGGCGTAACTGAAGCACCGAGCGCGGCGCCCAACCACGTGGCAACGGACCAGGCGCTCACGAGGTCGCCACGTCGGTCGTCAGGAGCAGCATCACTGACCCCGGCCAAAAGACCCATGAACGCCAGGCCTGGCCCGGATCCCGGCAATCACGCTGCCGGCCAGAAGTGGCACAATCTCTGGCTTGCTGTGGTGCCAGAAAGGTGCCATAGTGGCACACATGGACCTGAGGCCATACATAGACGAGATCCACGACCAGCTCGAAATGGCTGCCGAGGCCGGCGGCGAGGCCGCACGGGCGCTGGCCGAGCGGCTCGTCGCACCGCTCGACGCCGCGGTCCGTCTGTCACTATTGGAGGCGCTGGCCGCGGCAGCCCAGGAGATCACGTGCGAGCTGGCACCAGGTTCGGTGGAGGTACGCCTGCGGGGCCGCGACCCCGAGTTCGTGGTGACGACGGCCACCGAGCCGGCCGACGATGACCTGGCGGATGGGGCCGCGACAACGGCGATCGACGTGTCCGCCGCGGCAGGCACCTCCGTCGGCGACGAGGGCGCCATGGCACGGATCAACCTGCGGATGCCCGATCAGCTCAAGTCCCGGATCGATCGTGCTGCCGCGGGCCAGGGACTCTCGGTCAATGCCTGGCTGGTTCGAGCGGCCGCCGCCGCCCTAGAACGCACGGACACCCCTGGTTGGCCCGGCCGACGCGTCCCGCAAGGCTCACAGCGATTCACCGGCTGGGCTCGCTGACCGGCCGCCGACGTTCCCAGCAGCGCCGGACATCTGACATCTATCGACCCTCCAAGAAAGGACCTCCATGCCTACTTTCGACAGCCCCGAACCGATCTCGGTCACTGTGGAACTCGGCGTCGGTGACCTCCAGATAACCGCGAGTGACAGAGCCGACACTGTTGTCGAGGTGGAACCGAGCGACCCGGCCAGACCCGCAGACGTGGCTGCGGCGGCAAAGACCACGGTGGAGTACGCCAACGGCGAACTCCGGATCAAGGCGCCCAAGGGATGGAGGCGCTTCAGCTGGCGCGGCGGCACCGAGTCGATCGACGCGCGGATCCAACTGCCCACCGGCTCGCATCTGCGCGCTGAAGCCGGACTGGCTGACCTGCGCTGCTCCGGGGCGCTCGGAGAATGCCGGTACAAGACTGGAGCCGGCGATATCACCATCGAGCAGATCTCCGGGGGCACCGAGCTCGCCACGGGCTCGGGCGCGGTCGCGGTCGACCGGATCGGTGGCTCAGCCGCGGTCAAGAACAGCAATGGGGACGCCTGGATCGGTGAGGTCATCGGCGATCTTCAGGTGAAAGCGGCCAACGGCAAGATCGCGGTCGCCCACGCCCACGCCGCGGTGACGGCCAGGACCGCCAACGGCGATATCCATCTCGACGAAGTGGCCAGTGGTGCCATCGTCGCCGAGACGGCGTGCGGAACGGTGGACATCGCGGTGCGCTCCGCGGTGGCCGCCTGGCTGGATCTTCACACCGGTTTCGGCCACGTCCACAACCTGCTGGAGGCCAGCGAGCGCCCCGGGCCCTCGGAGCCGACCGTCGAGGTGCGGGCTCGCAGCGCGTGCGGGGATGTCACCGTTCGCCGTGCCGACATCGGGAGCGGGCAGGGCGCGGCATGACGCCCGCGTCTGTCAGCTCGGCCCTGACCGCCACCGGCCTGCGCAAGTCGTTCGGTGACCACGTCGTCCTCGACGGCATCGACCTTGACATCGGCGTGGGTAGCGTGTTTTCGCTACTGGGCCCCAACGGTGCCGGAAAGACCACTGCTGTGCGGATCTTCTCGACCTTGCTGTCTCCCGACGGGGGCCAGGTCCGTATCGGCGGGTTTGACCTGGTCCGCCAGCCCGGCCAGGTGCGATCGTTCATCGGGGTCACCGGTCAGTTCTCCGCGGTCGACGACCTGCTGACCGGCACCGAGAACCTCATGCTGATGGCCGACCTGGCGCATGTGGAGCGTCGGATCGCCCGCCGCAGGGTCGACGCGCTGCTCGGCCGCTTCGACTTGACCGACGCCGCCGGGAAGACGGCGGCCAGCTACTCGGGAGGCATGCGTCGCCGGCTGGATCTGGCCATGACCCTCATCGGTGACCCCCGGCTGATCTTTCTCGACGAGCCGACCGCCGGGCTCGACCCCCGAAGCCGCCGGACCATGTGGCAGATCATCCGCGAACTGGTCGGCTCGGGGACCACCGTGTTTCTCACCACCCAGGACCTCGACGAAGCCGACCAGCTTTCCGACCGCATTGCGGTGCTCGACCAAGGCCGCCTGGTCGCCGAGGGCACCCCGGACGAGCTGAAACGGCGCATCCCCGGCGGCCACGTCAGCCTGTACTTTGCCAACCCCGAGACCCTCGATCGTGCCGCCGCCGTCCTCGGTAACGGGCCACACGACAGCGACGGATTGATGCTCCAACTACCGACCGGCGGTGATGTCGGTTCGCTTCGTCGTCTCCTGGACCAGATCGACGACGCCCGAATCGTGGCGAGTCAGGTTGCCATTCACACCCCCGACCTGGACGATGTCTTCTTCGCCGTCACGGGTCACTCGGCTCGCCAGGAAGGGGCATCCGCGTGACGATGTTGGCTCTGACGGTCAGGGATTCGGCAACGCTGCTGCGCAGGAATCTGCGTCGGCTACTTCGGTACCCTTCGATGACCGTCCAGCTGGTCGTACTGCCGGTGCTGCTCCTCCTGTTGTTCGTCTACGTGTTCGGCAATCAACTCAGTCATGGCCTCACCATCCCGCTCACGGGGGGTCACGCCTCCCGTGCCGGCTACCTCAACTACCTAGCGCCCGGCGTCCTCCTGTTGACGGTCGCCGCCGCCGTCCAAGGTACCGCCATCGTCGTCGCCATGGACATGACTGGAGGCATCATCGATCGGTTCCGGACAATGGCCATCGCCCGCGCTGCCTTCTTGACGAGCCACGTACTGGCCAGCCTCACGCAGGTCGTGACCAGCATCGTCGTCGTCCTCGGTGTCTCCGTCGCCATCGGATTCCGACCCACCGCCGGCCCAGTCGAGTGGCTGGCGGCAATCGGACTGATCGTATTGTTCGCGTTCGGATTGATTTGGCTTGCCACGGCTCTCGGACTCGCGGCCAAGAGCGTTGAGACGGCCAGCAACACCCCGATCTTCATTGTGCTCTTGGTCTTCCTCGGAAGTGGCTTCGTCCCAGCATCGACGATGCCCGATGAGCTACGTCCGTTCGCCAGCTGGCAGCCGTTCACCCCGGTCACCGAGACGGTTCGCGGACTGCTTACCGGCACACCCATCGGTGGAAACGCCGTCGCCGCGGTCGTGTGGAGCGTGGGTATTGCCATTGCCTCCTACCTGTGGGCGACGCATCTGTACCAGACCCGCCGACCACGCTGACGTTGCCTCGCCGGTCAGCCTCGTGCCCTCGGCGCCGTCTCGTACGGGGCCATGCCTCTGTCGACAAGGGGTCCCGGTCAGGCGCCGACGTAGACCGCCAGGTGCTCGCCGGTGAGGGTGGAGCGGTCGGCGACGAGATCGGCGGGCGTGCCCTCGAAGACGATCCGGCCACCGTCATGGCCGGCGCCGGGGCCCAGGTCGATGATCCAGTCGGCGTGCGCCATGACCGCCTGGTGGTGCTCGATGACGATGACCGACTTGCCGGAGTCGACGAGCCGGTCGAGCAGGCCGAGCAGGTGCTCGACGTCGGCGAGGTGGAGGCCGGTGGTCGGCTCGTCGAGGACGTAGACGCCGCCTTTCTCGGTCAGGTGGGTGGCCAACTTGAGCCGCTGCCGCTCGCCGCCGGACAGCGTGGTGAGCGGCTGGCCGAGGCTGAGGTAGCCGAGGCCGACGTCGGCGAGCCGGTCGAGGATGGCCAGCGCGGCCGGCGTGCGCGCTTTTCCGGCGCCAAAGAAGGCGACCGCGTCGTCGACGGGCAGGTCGAGCACCTCGGCGATGTCGAGCCCGCCGAGCCGGTAGTCCAGCACCGCCGTCTGGAACCGTCGCCCCTCGCATTCTTCGCAGATCGAGGTGACGCCCGCCATCATCGCCAGGTCGGTGTAGGTCACTCCGACGCCGTTGCACGTCGGGCAGGCGCCTTCGGAGTTGGCGCTGAACAGGGCCGGCTTCACGCCGTTGGCCTTGGCGAACGCCTTGCGGATCGGCTCCAGCAAGCCGGTGTACGTCGCCGGGTTGCTCCGCCGCGAGCCGCGGATCACGCCCTGGTCGATGGACACCACTCCGTCCCGCCCCGACACCGACCCGTGGATCAGGGAGCTCTTTCCCGACCCGGCCACGCCGGTCACCACCACCAGCCCGCCGAGCGGAATGTCGACATCGATGTCCTGCAGGTTGTGGGCGCTGGCGCCCCGCACCTCCAGCACTCCCGACGGTGGCCGCACCGAGGACTTCAACGAGGCCCGGTCGTCCAGGTGCTGCCCGGTCAGCGTGCCGCTGGCCCGCAGCCCGTCGACGGTGCCCTCGAACACCACCTCGCCGCCGCCGGCACCGGCACCGGGCCCAAGGTCGACGACGTGGTCGGCGATGGCGATCGTCTCCGGCTCGTGCTCCACGACGAGCACCGTGTTGCCCTTGTCCCGCAGCCGCAGCAGCAGGTCGTTCATCCGCTGGATGTCATGGGGGTGGAGCCCCGTGGTGGGTTCGTCGAAGGCGTAGGTGACGTCGGTGAGTGAGGAGCCGAGGTGGAGGATCTTGACGCGCTGCGCCTCGCCGCCCGACAGTGTGCCCGACGGCCGGTCGAGGGAGAGGTAGCCCAGCCCAACCTCCACGAACGAGTCGAGCGTCTGCTGCAGCCTCGCCAGCAGCGGCGCCACCGACGGCTCATAGACGCCTCGGACCCAGTCGGCCAGGTCGCTGATCTGCCTCGCGCACGCGTCGGCAATGCTGATCCCGCCGATCCGCGACGATCGGGCCGCCTCGCTCAGTCGGGTGCCGCCGCACTCGGGGCAGGCGGTGAAGGTGACTGCCCGGTCCACGAACGCCCGGACATGGGACTGGAGCGCCTCCCGATCCTTGGAGAGGAACGACTTCTGGATCTTGGGGATCAGTCCCTCGTAGGTGACGTTGACGCCGTTGACCTTGATCTTGGTCGGCTCGCGGTGGAGGAAGTCGTGCCGCTCCTTCTTGGTGTATCTGCGGATCGGCTTGTCCGGGTCGAGGAAGCCAGACTCGGTAAAGGGCCGCACCGTCCAGAAGCCGTCCACCGTGTAGCCGGGGATGGTGATGGCGCCCTCGGCGAGCGATTTGGAGTCGTCGAACAGTTGGGTGAGGTCCATGTCGGAGACCGTGCCCAGGCCCTCGCAGCGTGGGCACATGCCGCCAGTACGGGTGAAGCTCTTCCGGACGGTCTTACCGGCACCGCGTTCGATGGTGATCGCTCCGCTGGCCCGGACCGAGGCCACGTTGAAGGAGAAGGCGTTGGGCGAGCCGATGTGCGGCCGCCCCAGTCGGCTGAAGAGGATGCGCAGCATGGCGTTGGCATCGGTGGCGGTGCCGACCGTGGAGCGGGCGTCGCCACCCATCCGCTGCTGGTCGACGACGATGGCGGTCGTCAGTCCTTCGAGGACATCGATCTCGGGCCGCGCCAGCGACGGCATGAATCCCTGCACGAAGGCGCTGTATGTCTCATTGATCAGCCGCTGGGACTCCGCGGCAATGGTACCGAACACCAGCGAGCTCTTGCCCGAGCCGGAAACGCCGGTGAACACCGTGAGCCGGCGTTTCGGGATGTCGAGACTGAAGTCCTTGAGGTTGTTCTGGCGCGCCCCGTGCACTCGGATGAGGTCGTGACTGTCGGCCGCGTGGAGCGCGGGCGCCTGCGTGTCCGCCCTCGTGGCCTTGCTCATCGTGCCTCCATCTGTAGGTCAGTGTTGCTCGGCTGTGGCTCGACGCTCGGTGAGGCTGCCCGACCTGCCAGCCCGTCAACCGGCAGGGCGTGGCCTCCATCGGATGAACACAACGGTCGCTCACTCCTTCGTAGCACGCGGGGTGGGCGCCGATGGTGCAGAGCCGGAGCGCACGGCGCGGCACGGGGAGATGGCCCGAAGCGTCCGACCGTTCCTGATGCCGGCAACCTGGCGATGTCGGCGTCATCGAACCCACCAACCCGCAGGCGACACGGATGCCCTCGTGAATTCGGTGGGCGGACTGGGGAAGAGCCGGGTGCAGGTCAACCGACGCCGTACGTGGACGGCCGGTTCACCCTCACCCGTCCCCAACCCGACTCACTCCACCGTATCCGCGACGGTCAGGCCTGCGCGATGCGGACGAGGTTGCCCGAGGGGTCGCGGAACGCGCAGTCGCGCGCTCCCCAGGGCTGGGTGGCCGGCTCCTGGAGGACTTCGGCGCCCGACGCCCGGACCTTCTCGAAGGTGGTGTCGAGGTCGTCGGAGCGGAAGATCGCAGCCTGCAACGACCCCTGTGTCACCAGCGCCAGCAGGGCGTCGCCCTCGGCTTCCGAACGACCGCCGTGCGGCTGGAACAGAACGATGTCGACGCTCTGCCCCGGAGCCCCAACGGTGACCCAGCGGAAGCCGTCCGATGCGACGTCGGAGTGGACCTCGAGGCCGAGCGCGTCGCGGTAGAAGACCAGCGCAGCATCGGGGTCTTGGACGGGGATGAACATTGCGGAGATGGTGACTGCCATGCGAAACCGTAACAGGACCGAACGGGTCGGTGCTTCTCCGATCCTGCTCGGTGCGAGGGCAAATCGGGCATCCCCTGCGCCGAAACGCTCGCTCTCGGAGCTGACCCGGCCGGCTCGGTCGGGAAGCGCTCAGACGGTGACCGCGGTGCGCCGCGGTCGGGTCGCGAACATGCTCAGGCACGACGGAAGGACCTCGAGGTCGCGGTGGTCGCGCCTTCGGTACTGGGACGGTGTCACACCGACGATCTCGGTGAAGCGAGAACTGAATGAGCCGAGCGACGTGCAGCCGACGGCGACGCAGGTATCGGTGACCGACTTCCCCCGACGCAACAGCGCTTTCGCTCGCTCGATGCGTCGCGTCATGAGATAGGAGTAGGGAGTCTCGCCATACGCAGCCCGGAACTTGCGGGAGAAGTGCGCAGGCGACATGAGTGCGGTGCGTGCCATGGCCGGGACATCGAGGGGTTGCGCGTAATTACGGTCGATGAGGTCGCGCGCCCGGCGCAGGTGCTCGAGGTCGGCGATCTCCTCCGGTGTCATGCCGACGACGGTACTCGACCGGCCGACCGTTCGGTCACGCACCGGGGTCGAGGCCGCCCCGCCGGGCCAACCGCTCACTCGTCGATCGTGGATATCGTGGGGACGAACGGGATCCCTGTCCGGTCCCCGGTCGGTGCGGGCGCCCTGGGTGTAGCGGTCTGGGGGCCGTAGGTTCGCCCCCGACCAGGAGAAACGAGCGGGAGGACGCTCCAGTGACCGACGAGAAGCTGCAGTACCCCATCGATCCACCGACCCTGGTGGCTGAGGCCTGCCGAGTCGCCGACGGGGAGGGCTTCGGTGCCGATGGAGGCGTGTCATCCTGCCTGCCAGGAATGGGTGCGGTTCTGGCGGCCATGGCGGCCAGTCGCGTCGGAGGTCGGATCGCCGAGATCGGCACCGGCTTCGGTGTAGGTGCGGCGTGGCTGCTGGCCGGAATGGACCCTTCGGCGAGCCTGGTCACCGTGGAGGTGGACGCCGAACGGGCCAAGGCGGCGCATGATGTGCTCGGCGCCGACCATCGGGTCACCGTGATCACCGACCGTTGGCAGAGCTGCCTCCCTGGGCTGGCACCGTTCGATCTGGTGTTCGTTGACGGTGGCTACGTCGAGCACCTCGCCGAAGACCCTCGAATCACCGACATGGTCGTC
Organism: uncultured Acidimicrobiaceae bacterium; assembly: GCA_963812525.1. Classification (GTDB taxonomy): domain Bacteria; phylum Actinomycetota; class Acidimicrobiia; order Acidimicrobiales; family RAAP-2; genus Bog-756. The sequence continues at coordinate 325,793 of CAWEVL010000010.1, read as the reverse complement.
GACCTGGTGTCCGCGGGCGGCCAGTTGCTGCTGGACGACCTCACGGTCGAGGCGGAATGGCCCGAGGCCTGGCGCGGCACTCCCGACCCGAAGCGGGAGCTCGCGTTTCGGCATCCACTGGTCGTCGGAGCCGAGTTCTATGTGCCCAATCCAGTGGGGGCCATCGGGGGAAGCCGTACCGGCGGGTTGATCGTGACCCGCGTTGCCTAGGTCGACAGATCCCTCGTCGCACCACCTCTGGGCCCTGGCCGGGAGGTAGCCAGGGCTCGCTCCCGGGTTCCGTCGGTATCACCGGCATCCCACGGCCAAGGCGGTGGGATCAGAAGTGCTACGGATGCACGTTGTCGACCATCTCGGCGATCTCCAAGAAGTTGATCAGCGGCGAAGCGCCGTACAAAGCAGTGACCCTCTCCCGGAGCTCCTCCGTGAAGAACGCCTCCGCCGCCTCGGTCGACTCCCAGACGTAGAAGTTCATCGCCTGCTGTCCCTTCTCGTCCAGTGTGAAGAATTTGAAGGCTAGGCCGGGCAAGCCCTCGAACATCGTCCGCGCTTGCCGGGCCACCTCGATGATCCGAGGTCGGTCCAGCCCGGTCTCGTAGTCGAATACCACACTGACACCAATCACAACGTCCCTCCTTCGGTTGGGGCGATCGACTTCGCCTGCTTGCTGCCTGACGAGGTTTTCACACAATGACCGTCCCTGCATCGGTGTCTGCCGAGCGTCACCTTCCGAATGGCGAAGGTGCGGGGGCAGACACTTCTTGGACCTGCCCAGCCAGGGCTGCGGACGGATCCGGCCCGAGAGCGACGATGACCGTTAAAGGGACTCGTCGAATCTGCCGATTTCCATGCCATGGAGGTCATTTCGGCGGAGCATCATGTGTCGGGTATCTATACGAAAGTGCTGATGGAATTCCTGGCGGAGTCCATGCCGGGAGACCGCATTGAGGAACTGCTCCGGAGAGCCGGCGAGACCCGCAGCCTCGACGAGCTGGGTAGCGCCTCGTCGTGGAGCTCGTACGACCAGTTCAGACGACTGCTGGAGGAACGGGCGAGATTGGACACCGTCGACCTCTACGAGAAGACCGGACTGCTGTCGTCCTGGCTGAAGCGGTGGGAGATGGCCGAGGCCGCCCACGGACACGAGTCCCCCGGCACGCTGCTGGCCAGCGGATCGGACAGCAATCCCCTGGTCCCCATCCGCCGCTACGAGAAGACCGAAGTGTCGCCGAACGAGTGGACGATCAAGGAGTGGTTCATCGACGGCTATGCGCCCTATCCGGAATTCTGCGACTTCGCTGCGCTGCAGTACGCCCTGATTCCCATTCTCTTCGAGCTTCCGCCTGGTGAGGTCGTCGAAGAGGAGTGCCAGTTCCGGGGGGATGCAGCCTGTCTGTTCCGATTTCGGTGGGAACAGCTCGACGGAGACGCATCGAAAGCGGACTTCTTCAGATCCCGCAGCCAGATGCTCGAGGCCCGGCTCGAGCAGATTCAGGACATGATCACCGATCTTGCCTCCAACGATTGCTACGAAGACGTCCTGCAGGGCTTCGTGGGGTCGTCACTGCGGACGGCGGTCGGGGCCGGTGGTGCCGTACTGGCGCTTGCCCCGCGGATGGGGGTCGGCCGGAAGGTGTACTCGGAGGGCTACTCGCCAGCAGAGGCAGACGTGCTCGCCCGCGACCTGCTCAACGGGGCAATCGAGCCCTCCAGGATGATTTCGGTCGAAGTGGCGTCAGCCCGACGTCGCTACGGCGTGTTGGCGCTCGACGAGGGGGGAGGGGTCTTCTCCTCCCATTCACGAGCCACCCTCGAGACCAATGCCCGGCTGGCTGCGGCGGCCCTCGACACGGTGGAGGCACTCGAGGATGCCCGGCACCAGGCAGACACCTCCCGGGCCCTGTTGGAGCTGTCCACGTCCCTCACCGAGATCGTGAGTACCCAGGAGATGGCGGCCAGGGTGGCCCGCACCGTGTCCGACGTCATCGGGTGTGATCGTGCTGCGATCTTCCTGGACGAGGGCGGCCTCCCCCGAGCGTTCGACGACGCCTTCTGGCTGGTCGGTTCGTGCGGCTACAGCGATGAGGCGCTGGCGCAGCTGGGTTCGGGTCCCCTTCCCAGACCCTCGTCTCCTTCGCCCCTCCTGGCCGGCGGGGGCGCGTTCGACAAGCTGGTGGAGCTCGGGAACGCGGCGACGGTGGCCGCTCCGATCGTGGTGACCGGCGAAATGATCGGCTTCATCACGGCCAGTGTCATCGACGATCCGGAGCGCCTCGCCGTCACCGCGAGTCTGACCGAGCAGCTGAGCGGCCTGGCGGCCCAGGCTTCCATCGCCATCTCCAACGCCCGGTTGGTCGACCACATCCGTTTCCAGGCGGTGCACGACACGTTGACCGGACTGCCCAATCGGGCACTGATCCTCGACCGCACCGAGCAGATGTTGGCCCGAGCCCGTCGCACCTCGGTGTCCGCGGCCGCCCTGTTCATCGACCTCGACGGGTTCAAGGACGTGAACGACACCCTCGGCCACGGGGTCGGTGACCAGCTCCTGCAGGCGGTGTCCCAGCGGCTGACCGTCAGCATGCGGGAGTCGGACAGCATCGGCCGTCTGGGCGGCGATGAGTTCGTCGTGCTGGTCGACGGCACCACGATGGACGCAGGTCCCGAACTGGTGGCCGCCCGGCTGCTCGAGGTGCTTCGGTCCCCATTCGAGTTGGAGGGTGCACCCGGAGGATCACTGAGCCTCAGCGCCAGCATCGGCATCGCCATCGGCACCCGGCCCTCAGCCGCCGAGCTCCTCCGGGACGCCGACATCGCCCTCTACGAGGCCAAGGCGGCCGGGAAGAACTGCTATGTGGCCTTCGAACCGGAGATGCATACCGCCGTCCAGGACCATCACCTGCTGGCCATGGACCTCCGCGAAGCCCTGCGTGGCCGGCAGTACTTCCTCATGTACCAGCCCATCTTCAACCTGACCGGAGGCCAGACCACCGGGGTCGAGGCGCTACTCCGTTGGAACCATCCGCAGCGGGGCGTAGTGCAGCCCGACGTGTTCATTCCCATCTTGGAGGACTCGGGGATGATCACCGAGGTCGGCCGGTGGGTCCTCCAGGAGGCTTGTCGTCAGGGGGCTCGTTGGCGATCTCTCGGCTATGAACTGGATGTGTCCGTGAACGTCTCCGCTCGCCAGCTCGAGGCCGACACTCTGGTCGATGACGTACGACGTGCGCTCCGGACCTCGGGCTTCGAGGCGTCCGGGCTCATCGTCGAGATCACCGAGACGGCCATCATGCGTGACGTGGACGCCGTCGTGCCCCGCCTGATGGCACTCAAGGCAACGGGAGTGCGCATCGCCATCGATGACTTCGGGACCGGCTACTCGTCGTTGGCCTATCTCCAACAGTTCCCGGTGGACACGCTGAAGATCGATCGCTCGTTCATCACCTCCATGGCCGATTCACCCGAGTCTGGGGCCATGATCCGTACCCTGGTGCAACTGGGTAAGACCCTGGGACTCGAAACGCTGGCCGAAGGGATCGAGGAGCCCGAGCAGTACTCCCGGTTGGAGCGGGAGCACTGTGACAGTGGTCAGGGCTATCTCTATGCCCGGCCGCTGGACGTGGCCGCCGTGGAGGACTTCTTGAGCCACCGCATGCAGAAGCTCAGCTGACGGGGCGTTCCCCCTGCGAGTCGCGGGTCCGGGCGTCCCCGTGGTCCTGTCGTGCCCGCCACGTGGACGACGAGTCCGGAGACCACCGCGTCGGCGCCGCCTGTGGGTCCGCGACTGGGGGGGTGATGGTGACACGCCCAGCATCGAGTGGCCCGAGTCGGGAGGTCCGGCGCAGGCGTCGCTACGATGACGGAATGGAGCGACCTGGTCTCTACGTCGAGGACCACGGGCCGATGACGGATCCGGCACTGGTGCTCGTCCACGGAGCGCCGGACCGTTCGACCAGCTTTCGAGATGTGCTTCCCTATCATTCCGATCGCCAGGTCGTTCTGTACGACCGTCGGGGCTACGGCCGATCACTGCATGCTCCGCCGGCCACGGCGATGATCGATCATGCCCAGGACCTGTTGTCGATCCTCGAGCAGTACCCGGTCCCTCCCATCGTCGTTGCCCACAGCTTCGGGTCAAACCTCACGATGCTCGCCGCCACCGTTCGACCCAGTGCCTTTGCGGCCATAGGGCTGTGGGAGCCACCCCTCCCGTGGGTCGAGTGGTGGCCGGACGGTACCAAGAGATACAACAGGAAGGTGGCCGCATCGACCCTGCCGGCCAAGGAAATCGAGCGCATGTACCGCATGTTGCTTGGCGACGAGGGGTGGGAGGGGCTCCGGCCCGAAGCGCAGGCTGAGATCCGGGCCGAAGGAAAGGCCTTCCAGGTCGACATGGCCTCCGAGCTAGACGCCCCGTTCGACTTCCAAGACGTACTGGTACCGGCCCTCGTCGGCTATGGAACGGCCACGGTCGCTGAGCACTCCCGAGGCGCACCCTGGCTAGTCGAACGCCTCCCGAACGCCCGGCTGCGGGCGACCCCCGGGGCGGGTCACTTCGCCCCCCGGACGCACCCTGAGGAGTTCGCCGCCTTCATCGGGGCCGTCATCGTGATGGCCGAGGCAGCCCCGTCCCGGCCATTCCCAACGGCCAGCGAGTAATCGCCGGCGCCTACCGGTTGGGATCCGAGCCCGGGTGGTGCTCCTGCGTACCGAGTCCGCCCCCGAGAGACTTCGAGGTGACAGGGGATCGTAGGTGGCGCCGTTGCTCGGGGCGTTTTCGGCGAGCACGGGGCCGGCGCGTTACCGTCTCGCCATGGACAATGCGTCGGTCAGAGAATTCACGGGTATCCACAACATGATTCGGGGGCTGCTCCGGCTCTTGGAGTCAGCGCTGTCGAAGGCCACACCCGGCGATGCCAAGCAGATGAAGGTGTTGTCCGACCTCGGGCTGTTCGCCGTGGCCGGCACCCACTTTCACCACACTGCAGAAGATGACTACTACTGGCCCGCGGTCGAGAGAAACGGCGCGGACGCCTCTCTGCTGGAACCCTTGGTCGCCGAGCACCACATGATCGACCCACTGCTGGACGAGTCCGAGCGGGCCTTTGCCGCTCTGAACAATGGGTCTACGGATGCGGAGTCGATTGCGTCGCTGAAGGATCTGGCCGGACGCTTCAAGGACGACATGCTCACGCACCTGGACCATGAAGAGCCGGTGTTCTTTCCGCTGCTCGCCCAATACATGCCGGACGACCAGTCTGAGCGGCTGTCCGCCGAGCTGGCCAAGAAGTCACCGCGCAAGGGTCTCCCTTGGCTCATGGGCGGAGTGGAGTACGGAATGACCAGGGAACAATCCGCCGAGTTCCTGGCCACGTTCCCGAAGCCGATCCAATGGATTCGACCCATCCTCCTGCGGAAATACCGGAAGGACTGCGGGATTCTGGGCGTCGATCCGGCCACTCCGTCGCATCCGTAGGGCGGAGGTTCCGGCCACGTGCGGCGAGTGGCGAGACGGAGGTTCGGTAAGGCGGGGCTCCGAATGTCGTTTGCGGGATCGGCCCCGCTGGGGGTCACTCCACCCTGCCCGGCGAGTTCGGAGGACCCGTCGGCCTCCCGCCGCTCCCCGGGTCCCGGGTCCCGGTCAGCCTTCGACCGAGAAGAGACGCCATGGGCCCGGCACACCTCGGGCCTCGTGCTCGCCACGATCGGCAAACTCGAGGTCTGACCCGACCACCAGGTCGACCACGGTCCGGGTGGCGAGGATCTCTCCTGGTTGAGCCATACCCTGCACCCGCTGAGCGAGATGCACGGCGATTCCCGCTACGTCGGCCCCGCGCCGTTCGATTTCACCGGTGTGGAGCCCGATCCGGACGCCCAGTCCGAGCTGGCGGACCGCGCCCCGGATCGCCGCTGCACATTGTACGGCCCGAGCGGGGCCGTCGAAGATGGCCAGTACTCCGTCGCCGGTCCGCTTCACGAGCTGTCCGCTGAATCGAGCAAGCTGTCGGTCGATCGCCCGATCGTGCTGTTCGAGACGCTCGCCCCAGGCGCGGTCTCCGAGGGACGACGCCTGCTCCGTCGAGTTGACGATGTCGGAGAAGAGCACCGTGGCCAGGAGGCGGTTGCTGGGTGCCGTATGGCGTGTGCCGGTCAGGAACTCCTCGATCTCCCCGGCAAAGTCTGCATCGCTCGCCCACGGGACGTGATCGGCGGTGTCGATCTCCACGTACCGGGCGTCGGGGATGTGTGCGGCGAGATAGCGGCCGTGGTCGACCCGGCAGAACTGGTTGTCACGGGCATGAACCACCACGGTGGGCACCTGCAGTGTGGCGAGGACGGATCGGACATCAGTCAGTGACGCCCGCCATACGGCCTTCGCCGTCGCCGGGCTCGCCCCGCGATGACCGGCTCGACGCCACCAGGCGGCGAACCCCGCATCGGAGACCATGCTCGGAGCCATGAGGGGAAGGTCGATGCCGGCGTCAGCCCCCGGTTCGATGTCGGACTCGATGAACCGCTCCAGGATCGGAGCAGGCACTCCGAACGGATAGTCGTCGCATCGGGTGATACGTGCGAAGGCGTTCACCAGCACCAGGGCGCGAACCCGTTCCGGGTGCGTCGCCGCCAGCATGATGCCGGCGAGCCCGCCGAAGCTGACCCCCAGAACTGCCGGGTGTTGCATTGCCTCGGCATCCAGGACGGCAAGCGCATCCCCGGTCCACTGCTCGACGGTCGGGGGATCAGACGAGCCCAGCGGGTCCGAAAGCCCGATGCCCCGCAGATCGAATCGAACCAGCCGTGAAAAGGAAGCCAGGCGGTCCACGTAGGTCTGCCAGCGGGGCTGTTCGGCGGTCGAGTCGACCGAGAAGAACGTGCCGTTGGTCAGCTCGAGGAGATCGGGAGCACCCGATCCCTCGACCTCGTACGCAATGTGCAGACCGTCGGTGGTGGTCGCATAGCGGGTCTCAGGTAGCGCAGACACCACCTTGAGGCTAACGAAGCGTGACTGCCCCTGCTCGACGCACCGGGTACCCCGGTTCTCGGGGCGGCGTTACCCGTAGGTGAAGGCCAACGGGTTCGTGGTCCCGCCGTCGGTGGTGACGGTCACCGGAACCGGAGCGGTCGTCCCGTCTGTCGCTGGCACCTCGACGAGGCAGCTGGTCGATTGGGGACAGGCGATGACCGCCACCTGTGCCCCGAAGTGAGCACTGATCTGACCGGACGGGCTGAGGAAGTTGGTGCCGGTGACCACCAGTACCTGCCCGGGCATTCCGGTCGCCGGTTCGAGTGCGGAGAGGACCGGCCCCCCGCCGTTGGAAGGGGGAGTGGCCGTGGTCGTCGGTGCCGGCACCACGGCCGGGGCGCTGGCCGGCGGAGGTATGGTCGTCGAGGAGGTGGCCGGCGGGCTGATGGCTGGAACGTTGGGACTGGTGGCTGGGCTGCTCTGGGGTACGGACGCCGAGGTGGAGTGTGAGGTGGACGTTCCGTGACCGGTGGTCGACGAGGAGACCACCAACGCCGTCACCGCGGCGACCAGGCCCACCGACATGACCAGGAGGGGTCGACTCAACCGGCGCGCCCGGGGAGCGCTCGCCGTCGGCCCATCTCCACCGGACAGAGCCGGTGCGCCGACTGGGACGTCTGCCGGTCGTGGTGAGGAAGGGCCCTCGACGACCGTCCCCCCGGATTCGCTTCCCGCCGTCGACTGGCGCGAGCGCTCTGCCGCCTCGGCCATGGCGGCCAGTGCCCGAGCACCCGGCTCCCTCTCGGAGTGGTGACCATCTCTGTGTGCTCGCACGGTTCGCCTCCCCTACTCACCCGCTGCCAGCGGATCACGCTGCTGACACCGGCGCAACACCCCGCTGCTCATCATGCCTCCGCCAGGCAGGTGCGTGGGGTCATCGGGGTGAGATCCTGGCCACCACGATCGCCACGGCCGGGCCGGAACCGGCCCACCGGCCTCTGGATCCGGGCGCCCCGCCCCGACCCGGTGATGGCCGGTCCGATCCGGCGGTCGAGGCGTCGGGGAATCAGGTGAAGTCGGACCCGCCGTCGACGTTGATGTTGGCCCCGGTCATGTAGGTGTTGCGGGCCGAGGCGACGAAGGCGATGACCGGACCGATCTCCTTCGGGTCACCGGCCCGATTCAGATGGACGGGGTGGCCGAAGTCCCGGGTGATGTACCTCATGACGTCGTACAGGTCGTTCTCGTCGACGTCGGGGAGTGCCCGCAGCGCACTCTTGAACGACTCGGAGACGTAGGTCCCCGGGCTCACGGTGTTGACCAGGATGCCGTCGGCGGCCAGCGACATCGACAGGTTCTTGCCCAGACTGGTGAGCGCCGACTTGGCCGCGGTGTAGGCCACCAACGAGGCCGACTGTCGCTTGGTCGACATGGCCGAGACGTTGACGATCCGGGCCCATTCCCCCCGGCGGAGCAGGGGCAGGGCCGCACGCACGGTGCGCACCGAGCTGAGGGTCAGGCCGTTGAGCACGTCCAGCCACTCGTCGTCGGTGTACTCCTCGAACCCCTTCACGCCTCCGGAGAAGGGACCGGCCGCATTGACCAGGGCGTTGAGGTGCCCCCAGCGCTCGCCCAGGTGGGCCATGGCCGTTTTCACCGACGCCTGGTCGAGCAGGTCCACCTCCAGGCCCACGGCATCCGGCGACCCCAGCGCGGTCAGGGCTTCGACGGTCTCATCCAATTCCCGCCGGCGCCGGGCCAACACGGCCACCCTGGCGCCGTCGGTGGCGAAGCAGTCGGCGGCCGCCCGGCCCATGCCCGACGTGCCTCCGGCCACGACGACGGCGGCATCAGCCAGTCCTAGATCCATGGTCACTCCTTCTCGTGCGTCGGGCGAACCAGCCAGCTTGGTGTTCGTTGGTCGTTGTTCGTTGGTCGGGTCGTCGGTGGGGGCGCCGGTGCTACCCGTTCGGATCGGACGGCGTGCCGATGGCCCGGAGACAGAATGCGAGCACGTGTTGTCTTGCTGCGGTCGGGTCCGTACGGGGACCGAACCCCGACCACTGGCGCAAGGTCTCGCCCCACACCACATCGTGGATGGCCCGAGCGTCTCGGCTGGGCTCGGCCAGGGCCAGCGAGCCGTCGAGCTGGCCCCGTCGAAGCTGGTCGACCAGCGGCGCCAGCATGCAGTCGAACGCCGACTCCAGCTCGTCCGGCATCTGCCGGCTGGCCGCCTGGGCCTCCAGGGAAAGGGCGCGCATCGTCGAGGCAACCTGCTCGTCGAAGGCCAGCTCGAGGCGGGCCTCGACCCAGGCGGTCACCGCCCCGAGGGCGGTGTCGGTGCCGCTCATCCGGTCCCTCAGCCGGTCCGCCTCCCGCTCGGCCTCCCAGGCGAACACCGCCATCACCAGCGCCTCTTTGGAGGCGAAGTGGCGGTAGAACGCCCGCGTGCCCAGCCCGGCCCCGCTGAGCACCTCGTGGACGGTGAAGCCCTCGCCGCCCCTCCGGTCCAGCACCGCACGGGCGGACTCGATCAGCGCCTCGGGCTCCGACCTGCCGCCGTGCCCCGGGGCACGGGCCGGCAAGGGCCGGTCAGGCTTGGATGTCGAAGGCGTCATAGTACGGCGCAAACCGCTCCCTGATCTGGTCGGGCTCGAGACCGAAGTCGGACAACTCGTAGGAGTGCGTACCGTGCGAGCCGGGCTCGTGGGTCGTGGCCCACTGCGCCACCGCGGCCCGGGACCGCTCGTCGAAGGGAAGGTCGATCTGGGCCAGGCCATCGGCCAGTGCGGTCAGTGGATCGGACTGCAGGTCGGCGAACGAGACATCGGCGAATCGCCCGTCACCCACCCGGCCCCGGAACTCCATCGCCCTCCGGACGGCCACCCACCACCGGTCCAGCTCCTCCGCCCCCAGCTCGATGGGGTCGTCACGGTCGCTGCTCCAGCTGCGCGTGTAGTGGATGAGGCTGCAGACCGAGCCCAGGACCTTGGTCGGATCCCGGTGGCTCCACAGGAAGCGGGCGTTCGGGTACGCCTCGACCAGGGCGTCGAGGGCGAACATGTGTACCGGCGTCTTCAGGTGCCACAGGGTGGGCGGGCAGTGCCACTGGAGCAGACGGAGCACCCGCCGGTGATAGCGGTAGGTCTCCCGCATGTCGGTGTCGATGACCCAGTCCAAGTAGGACGGCACCCGGGCGAAGCCGTCGAAGTGGACCGTCCGATAGCTCATGCCCATGAGGTCCTGGCACTCCGTGGCCGTGGTCGCTTCGGTGTGGTGCATGGTCTGCATGAGCGGAAAGGCCTCATTCATGAGGGCCAGATTCCCCTCGGCGACGGCGATGCGGGGATCGGTGTGCTCGGTGGCCTTCTCCGGCGGCGGGACAGGTGAGCCCGACTCCCACATCCGGAGCGAACGGAACTGCGGGTCGGCGGCGACCAATTGACTGAGTGCGGTGGTGCCCGTGCGTGGCAGTCCGATGACGAAGACCGGGCCGTCGATCTCCTCTTCGTCGATCTCCGGATGGAGTCGGTAGGCCTCCTCCACCCCCAGTCGGGCCGCCAGCAGGGCGACCAGCCGGGCGTGCTGCATGACCTCGCCCATGTCGGTGAGGCCGCCTTCGTCGTTCATCGACTCCACCAGGCGCTCGAGGCCCTCGCGGTAGTGATCACCGCCGGTGTCGTCGAGGCCCGACTGGGCCCGGGCCTCGCTCCTCGATCCGCTCGACGTCGAGGCTCATCGGGCGAACCGCCGGCTCACGGCCTTCCGGCGGACGTCGATGGCCGCGGCCCGCTCGCTCGCCGAGACCCGTCGGGTACCCGACGGCAGCTCCTCGGCCAGCCGATCGAACGGCACCACCCTGGTGGTCGGCACCGGTGCGGTGTCCGTCCGCACGCATCGCAGGATGATCGGCCCCTCGCTGTGTCCGGCGGTGTCCAGCCAGTTGGCCACCCCGGGGTCGTGGTGGGCCACCACCACCCGTACCTTCCCGTCTTCGTCCACCACGGCCTGGTGGCCGTTGAGGCTGGACTGGTGATTGCCGTAGTCGATCGTCTCCCACCAGGCGTTCCCCAGCGAGTAGCTCCAGTACACACCCTCCGGCGGCGTGACCTCGATGATCAGTGCCTCGTCGGCGGCCAGCTTCCACGAGCCGATGACCGGTCGGTTCTCGGCGGCCGCCCCCATGGCGGTGCCGTCCAGTGGAGGCAGGAAGGAATTGGGCGCCTCGGGATTGGAGAAGTTGAGGAAGAAGGCCAAGTTCTCCTCGAGGAAGTCGCCGAGGGCGATCACCTGACGGGCCATGGCGGCCGTGGGGTCGCCAGGCGCTCGGTCCGCGACGACCGCGGGGCCCGAGAGCGGCTCGATGGACATGGTCACGGGCACCTCGTGCTCCCAGTCGTAGAAGAAGTGCCTGACCACCAGCATGGTGGCCCCCTCGTCGAGGGCGAGCCAGTTGCCCTCGTGGGGCTCGGCCGAGAGGATGATCTCGAACTCGCCGTCCGGGCCCAGCTCGAACTCGTCGATGAGGGCGTTGGCGGTGGATCCCATCCCGGACATGACCTGGAGCCCCACGTACCGCGCCGAGCCCCGATTGCCCCACAGCCGGTAGGTCAGACCGCCCTTGAGCGCCGATCCCACGTAGATGCAGTCCGGGCACTCCATGCCCCACTTGTAGGCGGCATCCATACCCGAGGGCTTCACCGCCGGTACCCGGTCCAGCCCCCGTCGCAGGAGCTCGTCGATTCCCACACCCAACAGGACGAGGAGGTGGCGGAAGCCGGAGGCCATGTCCACCGGGTCGTGGGGGACGGAGTCGGACAGGACGACATCACCGGCCCGCCTGAGGGTGTCCAGCAGGTGGTTCCACGCCTCACCGGATGCGAGGTCCTGGCCGGTGGCGTCGCCGGCGGACGCGGCCTCGCTCACCGAGAACGGGAGCCACGCCGGGTTCTGGAACGAACTCACGAGGGTCGGGCGGCCGTCGGCCGGCATGGCGGTCGTGACGCGAGCATCAGGTCTTCCCCGTTCCGGACCGGTTCGACCGGCCCTGTGAAAATGATGTTTTCACAGGAGGGGTGGGCGGTCAAGGCGGGCCGTCGGACAGGCGGGTGGCGCCCCGCCTGTCAGGTTCCGAGGCGGGCGGCGAGGAAACGACGTACTTCGTCGGTCAGCTCGTCGTCCTCGGGGGCACCGAAGAACCCACCGTGGGGCATGGCCTCGAAGACGTGGAGCTCGGCGTCGATGCCCCCGGCCCGGAGTTTCCGGTGCATCCGGACGGTGTTGGACAGGAACAGATCGCGGGTGCCGGCCTGCAGGAACGTCGGCGGGAAGGGTGGGGTGAGGTCGCCGAACAGCGGCGAGAGGTACGGGTCCCGGAGATCGTGGCCGGCGGCGTACAGGGCGATGGAGTCGGCCAGGCTGGAGGTGAGCACGGAGTCGATGCCGAGATTCGTCTGGAAGGTGTCGCCGGACTCGGTGAGGTCGGCCTCCGGTGTCAGGAGGATGAGCGCCGCCGGAAGGGGCAGCCCCTCGTCGCGAGCCCGCAGCATCAGTGCCGCGGCCAGGTTTCCGCCTGCCGACCCACCGCCCACCACGATGCGCTCCGGTGCCCGGACCTCGAGCAGGCCACGGTAGACGGCGAGGCAATCGTCCAGGGCCGCCGGGTAGGGGTGGTCGGGTGGCATGCGGTAGTCGACCGACCAGGTGGTCAGCTGCACCTGTGCCGCGCTGGCCTGGGCCATGACCCGGCACGCCTCGCCTCCCCCGATGATCAGCGCCCCACCGTGGATGTCGAGGTAGACCGGTCGATCGTCGCCGCCGGCCACGCCTTCCGGGGTCACGACGAACACGGGCACGCCGCCGACCGTCGTCGGCTCGATCGTCGGATGGAGATGCTCGAACCGCGGACTGATGGCCGCCACCAGGAGTTCATTGGACGTACTGATCATGGCGCGCCATCCCTCGATGTCGCCCACGTCGAGCCCACCGGCCTCGCCCCCGAACAGGTCCATGGCCAGGAACTGCTGGGCCTGCTCGCTGACCGAGGCCGGGACGGGGATGAACCTCGTCACCTCGCGTCCGACCGCGCCGTGCTCGCCGTCATGGGTCGTCATCTGTCCTCCACCCTCTCCCTCTGCTGGACCCGTGCGGCCCGAACTCCGCGGCACCGCTCGGCCGGGGGCAACCGGGGGCGGCACGACAGACGGAAGCTTGGCAGTTGCACGGCCGTCCCGCACGCCGGTGCCGGTCCATCGTCGCCGGTGACCGAAGGGCGGCGGGTGGCGACCCTGCGCCACGATCCCAGCAGCACCTCAGGGCTTCCCCAGCGCGCCCACAGCGGGCGGGCTCAGGATGCCGGCATGTCCGTCATCGTGTCCGAGCCGCCTGCCGCCGAACCCGTCCCCTCGGAGCCCTCCCGGCGCGTCCAGCCGGCGGTTCCCCGCGACCGCAGGGACCGACGCTCGCCTCCGGCACCCCGCTGGGTCCGGCCTGCCCTCATCGCCCTGCTCACGGCCACCGCGGTGGCCTACCTGTGGGACCTCGAGCGCGTCGGGCTACGCCAACAGCTTCTATGCCGCCGCCGTCCAGGCTGGCACCAAGAGCTGGAAGGCGTTCTTCTTCGGGTCGATCGACTCGTCCAACTTCATCACCGTCGACAAGTCTCCGGGATCCCTGTGGATCATGGAGGTCTCGGGCCGGCTGTTCGGATTCGGCAGCTGGAGCATGCTCGCTCCCCAGGCCCTCGAAGGGGTGGCCGCCGTGGCCCTGGTCTACGCCGGCGTCAAGCGGTGGTTCGGCCCGGCGGCGGGCCTCCTGGCCGGCGCGGTGCTGGCCTGCACCCCGGTGGCCGCCCTCATGTTCCGGTTCAACAACCCCGACGCCCTGATGGTGCTCCTGTTGGTGGCGGCCGCCTACACCATGGTCCGGGCCCTGGAGAAGGCCGGAACCAGGTGGCTCGTGGCCACCGGTGCCCTCATCGGATTCGCCTTCCTGGCCAAGATGCTGCAGGCCTTCACCGTCGTCCCCGCCTTTGCCGGCGTGTACCTGCTGGCCGCCCCCACCCGCCTGCGGCACCGGATCGGGCAGCTCGCCCTGTGGGGTGTCGCCATCGTGGCCTCGGCCGGATGGTGGGTGGCGGCCGTCGCCCTGTGGCCGGCGGCCTCCCGCCCGATGATCGACGGCTCGCCGGACAACAGCATCCTCAACCTGATCTTCGGGTACAACGGGCTCAGCCGGCTGTCCGGTGGGACCGGGGGCAACGGATCCGGATTCAGCGGACCGGCCGGTGTGCTCCGCCTGTTCGACGACCTGATGGGGGGCCAGGCCTCCTGGCTGTTACCGGCAGCGCTGGTGGCCCTGGTCGCCGGTCTGGTGGTGCGGGGCCGTGCGCCCCGGACCGACCGGAAGCGGGCCGCCCTGATCCTGTGGGGCGGGTGGCTGCTGGTCACCGGGGCGGTGTTCAGCCTCTCCAGCGGCGTGATCCACACCTACTACACGGTGGCCCTGGCCCCAGCCGTCGCCGCCCTGGTCGGTATGGGTGGGGCGCTGCTGTGGCAGCACCGGGACCGGATGGTGGCTCGGATCCTCGGGTCCGCGACCATCATGGCCACCGCCGGGTGGGCGTACACCCTCCTGGAGCGGACCCCCGGCTTTGCACCGTGGCTCCGTCCGGTGGTGCTGGCCACCGGCGCGCTCGGCGGCGTGGCACTGGTGGCCGCACCCCTGGCACCGCGACTGACCCGGGCGCTGACGGGGGTCGCCCTCGGCCTGGCGTTGGTGGCCGGGCTCGCCGGGCCGATGGCCTACACGGCCGCCACCCTGACCACCGCCCACACCGGGAGCATCCCCTCGGCCGGCCCGGCCGCCGGCGGTCTCGGCCTCGGTGGCGCCGGGCCGACCGGAGGCGGCGGCCCCCGAGGTGCGACGGTCACCGGCCCGACCGGGCAGCGCCCGACCTTCCCCGGGTCCGGCGGGACCCGCCCGCCGGGCTCGGCAGGCGCCCCGCCGACCGGCGCCCCGTCCGGCGCCTTCGGAGGTACCCGTCCGTCGTCCGGCGGGGCCGGAGGCATGCCCGGTGGGGGCGGGGGAGCGACGACCAACCGCGCCCTGACGCTGGCCCTCCGGTCCGACGCGGGCGCCTACCGCTGGGTGGCGGCCACGTTCGGGTCGCAGTCGGCGGCCACGTTGGAGCTGGCCGCCCACCAGCCGGTGATGGCCATCGGTGGTTTCAACGGCCAGGGAGGCCATATCAGCCTGGCCACCTTCGAGTCGTACGTGGCCAACGGCGAGATCCACTACTTCCTCGCCTCCGGGTCCGGCGGGGCCGGTGGCCCGGGCGGTGGCCGCGGGAACAACCGCGACGCCGCCATCACCAGTTGGGTGGAGGCCCACTTCACGGCCAGGACCATCGGAGGACAGACCGTCTACGACCTGACCGCGCCGGGGTAGGCGCTCCTGCGGGACCGGTCACGCAAGGTTCACCCGGGTGTCACCGGGAGGCAACCTGGTTCACGTTCACCGTCCGGGTCGTCGACACCAGGCTCAAGATCGCCCCGGCCACGGCGACCAACCAGGCCACGGCGACCGTGTCCCTGACCGTGACCTCCTGAGGCGGGGACGGCGGCCCGTTCCTCACACACTCCTCACGGTCTCCTGATCGATCACTGACACCGAGCTCCGATAGTGCCGGTAACGGCGAACAGGAGCGAGATCGATGCACATGTCCATGACCGGCAGCAACGGAATCCTCTCGGTCCCGTCCGAGCACGTGCCGGGGCTCATCGCCCTGGTGGCCACCCCCCTGGTCCTCTGGGCCCTGGTGGCGCTGGTCGGTAGGGCATCCGGCCGGGGCCGGCCGTGGGCCCAGCACCTCGACCGGCGGCTCAGGGACCTGCCCTTCGCCGGCAAGGTGGTCGCGGTGGCCATGGTCATCGGAGCCACCGTGCATGCCGCCATCGTCCCCACCCACTGGGGCGACGACCAGGTCCTGGCCATCCTCTTCGTGGTGGATGCCCTGGGGTTCCTCGTCGCCGCCTGGTGGACCGTCACCGGCCGCCGCCACTGGCCGTCGGCGGCGGCCGCCATGCTCGGGGGCACCGTGGCCGGGTACGCCTTCTACCTCGTCAGGGGGTGGGAGACGCCCGACCCGGTCGGGTTGCTCACCTCCACCGTCGAGCTGGCCGGCTTCTTCGTGGTGGTGCTGGCCGGCCACTCGTCCTTTGCCGACCCCGAGCGCCGACGGCGCATGGTGGCCGCCTCGGTGGGTGGTGCGCTGGCCATCCTGGTGGGCACGGTGGTGGCCACCGGCTCGGCGTCCGGTGCCTCGGCCTCCGCGGCGTCGGCACCGGCACCGGGTTCGTCCTCGGCCATGGGGTCCATGACCCCGGGGGGCTCGGATTCGGGATCCCCCACCCCGACCACCATGCCCGGCATGGGCGGTGGGTCCGCCGGGGCGTCCGGGACCACGACGCCCACGCAACCGGGGATGGCGGCCATGGGATCCACCGGCCCGGGGAGCGGCGACAGCCCCTCGACCACCGCGCCGTCGGCCATGCCGGCCATGGGCGGCACGGAACCGGCCGGGGGGGCCGCCCCGGCCGGGAGCGGAAGCTCCGGCATGCGTGGCATGGGTGACGGCCCCTCGCCGTCGTCCCCCGCCCTCTCACTGGCCACGACCTCGCCGGCGGGCAACATCACCTGGCCCCTGCCCATGGGCACGATGGGCCCGGGCATGCAGATGGTGACCCCCGACTGCACGGCGGAGCCCACCGCCGCCGAGCAGCAGGCCGCGGTGTCGCTGGTCGACCAGACGGTGACCGACGTCGCCAAGTTCCAGAGCCTCGACGCGGCCAAGACCGCCGGCTACGTCCCGATCACCCCGTCGGGGCTGCCCGTGGTCCACTATGCCGACCCCGCCTATCTCCGGACGCCGCAGACCCTCCAGCCCGGGGCCATCGAGTCGCTGGTCTACGCCAACACCGCCCGCGGCGCCGTGCTGGTGGCGGCCATGTACGCCATGGGCAACGACCAGATCGGGGCCGCACCGCCCATGCCCGGGGGCTGCCTCACCGAGTGGCACGTCCACACCAACCTGTGCTTCTCGAACGTCACCGGCACCGTGGTGGGGGCCGAGCAGGGCGACGCCTGTCCGCCCGGTTCGTTCAACCGGGTCACGCAACCCATGCTCCACGTGTGGCTGGCCCCGATCGGGGGTGGACCCTTGGCCGTGGATGCTCCGAACCCCCAGATCGTGGCGGCCGCCGCCAAGCTGCCGGTGCCCAACCCACCCAATCCCACCGCGTGACCGCGGGGGACCGGGGCCGGCCTCAGGCCCCGGCGTCGTCCCGGGCCAGGATGCGCAGGCGTTTCGGGTCGTAGAACGGAGCCGACGAGAGGGTGACCGGGTGGGAGCCGTGAGGCGTGGCCACCTCGAACCGTCCCGATCCCAGCCACTGGTCGGTCACCCCGTCGGCGCACTCCACCATGGTCAGCCCGACCGAGGCACCGACGGTGGGGCCGAAGGCCGCCGACCGCACGTAGCCCACCCAGCGCCCGTCGTGGAGCACCGGCTCGTTGCCGAACAGCAGCACCTCGGGGTCGTCGACCCGGAGGCTCACCAGGAGCGACCGGTACGGAGCGTGCGCCCGGAGTGACAGGAGGGCGTCGCGGCCGATGAACCCTCCGGGCTTGTCGAAGGCCACGGCGAAGCCCAGGCCGGCTTCCAGCGGGTTGTCGGTGTTGTCGATGTCCACCCCGAGGTCGCGGTAGCCCTTCTCGAGCCGCAGGCTGGACATGGCGGCCAGGCCCACCGGCCGCACGCCGAGGTCGGCGCCGGCCGCCATGAGGGCGTCGTAGGCCCCCAGTCCGTACTCGGTCGGGAGGTGGAGCTCGTAGCCCAGCTCCCCGAGGTAGGTGATCCGGAGGGCCAGGGCCGGGGCGGAGCCCAGGTCGATGGTCCGGGCGGTCAGGTAGGGAAAGGTCCGGTTGGAGAGGTCGGCGGACGACAGCCGCCCGATCAGCTCCCGCGACCGGGGTCCCTGCACCGAGAGGAGCACGGTGCCCGAGGTCACGTCGGTCACGGTGCAGTGCTCGCCGGGGCCGGTGGCCCTGCGGACCATCGGCTCCACCCGGCGCTGGATGACGTCGGAGGCCACCACCAAGAACCGGTCCTCGGACAGGCGGGTCACGGTGAGGTCGGCGGCGATGCCCCCCGCCTCGGTCAGCCACTGGGTGTAGACCACCCGGCCGGGCCGGCGGGCCACGTGGTTGGCCGAGAGACGGGACAGGACGGTGGCGGCATCGGTCCCCTGGACCATGAACTTGGCCATCAGGGTCATGTCCATGATGCCCACGCCCTCGCGGACCGTCCGGTGTTCCTCGGCCACGAGGCCCCGGGACGGCTGGGGGACGAAGCCGGGGAGGGTCGGCAGGGGGAAGGCGTTACCTTCGAACCACTCGGGGTACTCCCAGCCCGCCGAGGAGTTGAAGTGGGCGCCCTCGGCCACGAAGCGGTCGTGCAGGGGGGTCCGCCGCATGTTGCGGGCGGTCCTGGGCCGCCACGACGGATAGGCGGCGTCGCCGAACAGGACGCCGAGCTGTTCGGTGGTGCGCTCGCCGCGGAAGGCCCGCGTGGACTCGTGGGGTGCGGTCCGGTCGATGGCGTACCCGGTCACGTCGACCGGAGGCTCCCCGTCGACCAGCCAGTGGGCCATGACCGTCCCCACCCCGCCCCCCAGGAGGATGCCCAGCGAGTTCAGTCCGGCGGCCACGAAGTAGCCGTCCAGCTCGGGAGCCGGGCCGAGCAGGGGGTGGACGTCGGAGGTGAAGGACTCGGGACCGCAAAAGAACTTGCGGATGCCGGTGTCGGCCAGGGAGGGGATCCGCGCCATGGCCACCTCCAGGAACGGGGCCAGCCGGTCGTAGTCCGGGGGCAGCTCGACGAACGACGAGTCGGGGGGCACGCCGTCGAGGGACCAGGCGGCCGCCTCCGGTTCGAACAGACCCACCAGCAAGCCGTCACCCTCGGGCCGGAAGTAGCCGTAGCGGTCGGGGTCCTCGATGACCGGCAGGTCGCGGTGGACACCGTCCATGGGCTCGGTGATCAGGTAGTAGTGCTCGGCCGCCTGCAGGGGCACGTCCACACCGGCCAGGGCCCCGAACTGGCGGGCCCACATCCCGCCGCAGTTCACCAGGTACTCGCACTCGATGGTCCCCTGGTCGGTGGTCACCCCGGTCACCCGGCCCCGCTCGGCGACCACGCCGGTGACCGGCACCCCCTCCACGATGGTGGCCCCGCCCTTCCGGGCCCCCCGGGCCAGGGACATGGCCACGCCCACCGGGTCGGCCCGGCCCTCGTCGGCTACGTACAGCCCGCCGACCAGGTCGGCCGTCTCGAGCAGGGGCCACTGTCGGGCGATCTCGGCGGGGGAGAGCTCGTGGTCCTCGACCCCGAAGCCGTTGACGAACAGGGCCTCGCGGCGGAGTGCCTCCATCCGGTCGTCGTTGGTGGCGACGGAGATGTGGCCCACCGCCCGGAAGCCGGTGGACAGCCCGGTCTCCTCCTCGAGGCGCTCGTAGAGGTCCCGGGAGTAGCGGCTCATGAACAGGGCGGTCTCGTCCACCATGCCCGCCGAAGTGATCAGTCCGGCGGCGTGCCAGGTGGTGCCCGAGGTCAGCTGGTCCCGCTCCAACAGGACGACGTCCCGCCAGCCGAGCGTGGTGAGGTGGTAGGCGACGCTGGTACCGATGACCCCACCGCCGACGATGACCACGCGGGCCCGGGCCGGGAGGTCCCGAGAGGGCACGGGTGCGGGGGAGGAAGCCCCGGGCAGGGCCGCCCCGGCTGCGCTCACGGATGGTCGCGGATCCACTCGGGGAGATGGGGGGCCTCCGCGCCGATGGTGGTCTCGTCGCCGTGGCCGGTCAGCACCCGGGTGGTCCCGGGCAGGACCAGCAGGCGGTGGCGGATGGAGTCGATGATGGTGGGGAAGTCGGAGAAGCTCCGCCCGGTGGCTCCGGGCCCCCCGTGGAACAGGGTGTCGCCGGAGAAGAGCACGGCCCCGGCCTCGTCGTACAGGCAGCATCCGCCGGGGGAGTGGCCCGGTGTGTGCAGCACGGACACGGCGGTGCCCCCGGCCCGCACGGTCATCCCCTCGGCCAGGTCGGCGTCCGGGGCCCGGTCGGGGTACACCGTGTCCCACAGCATGCGGTCGTCGGGATGGAGCCAGATCGGCGCGTCCAACGCCTCGGCCAGGGCGACGGCGGCGTTGATGTGGTCGTTGTGCCCGTGGGTGGCCAGGATGGCCACCGTGCGGCGACCACCGACGCACTCGGCGATGGGCCGATGATCGTGGGCGGCGTCGATCACCAGGACCTCGGTGTCGTCGCCGACGATCCAGATGTTGTTGTCGACCTCGAACTCCCCGCCGTCCAGCGAGAAGACCCCCGACGTCACCACCCGCTCGATCATCAGAGGACGACGACCGAGCGCAGCACCTCGCCCCGCTCCATCCGGTGGAAGGCCTCCTCCACGTCGCCCAGGCCGATGGTCTCGGACACGAAGCGATCGAGGTCGAGCCGCCCTTGTAGGTACAGGTCGACCAGCAGGGGGAAGTCCCGGGAGGGCAGGCAGTCCCCGTACCAGCTCGGCTTGAGACGCCCACCCCGGCCGAAGAACTCGATCATGGGCAGGTCGATGCGCATGTCCGGGGTGGGCACGCCCACCTGGACCAGGGTGCCGGCCAGGTCGCGGGCGTAGAAGGCCTGCTCCATGACCTTGGGATGGCCCACCGCCTCGATGCACACGTCGGCCCCGTTGCCCCCGGTCAGGGCCCGCACGGCTTCCACCGGGTCCTCGTCCGAGGCGTTGACCACGTCGGTGGCCCCGAACTCCCGGGCCAGCTCCAGCTTGCCCGGGTCGAGATCGACGGCGATGACGGTGGCCGCGCCGGCCAACCGGGCCCCGGCGACGGCGGCGCAGCCCACCCCGCCGCAGCCGAACACCGCCACCGAGTCACCCAGGCCCACCTCGCCGGTGAGCATGGCCGAGCCCAGTCCGGCCATCACCCCGCAGCCCAACAGGCCCACGGCCTCGGGCCGGGCGGCCGGGTCGACCTTCGTGCACTGGCCCGCGGCCACCAGTGTCTTGTCGGCGAAGGCGCCGATGCCGAGGGCCGGGGACAGCGGTGTCCCGTCCTCCAGCGTCATCTTCTGACTGGCGTTGAAGGTGTCGAAGCAGTACCAGGGCCGTCCCCGTCGGCACGACCGGCACTGGCCGCACACCGCCCGCCAGTTGAGGACCACGAAGTCACCTGGTGCCACCGAGGTCACGTCCGGTCCCACCGCCTCGACCACCCCGGCCGCCTCGTGGCCGAGGAGGAACGGGAACTCGTCGTTGATCCCGCCCTGGCGGTAGTGGAGGTCGGTGTGGCAGACCCCGCAGGCCTGGATGCGCACCACCGCCTCGCCCGGTCCGGGATCGGGCACCACGATGGTGACCATCGAGACCGGCTCGCCCTTGGCCAACGCTACGACGCCACGTACCTCAGCTGCCATGTCGCACTTCCTGTCCTGTCGGCTCGTCGGATCGGCCCCAGTGTGTCATGCAGGGTGCCGTGCGTCGGGGGCCATCCGGCCGGGTAGCTGGACGTGGCCCGGTCCGAATCATAGGATTGACTGTATGGTCATTCAAACCCGTGCCGAGCTCGCTCCGATCGACCGGGCCGAGCTGGACGCCTCGCTCCGGCCCTTCGGCCACAGCCGGATGCTGCCCCGTAGCGCCTATGTGGATCCCGAGGTCTTCGCCTGGGAGCAGCGCCACTTCTTCGACGGCGGGTGGATGTGCGTGGGCCGAAGCGAGTCGGTCGCCTCGCCGGGCGACCAGCGGGCCGAGTCCCTGGGCACCGCCGGCGTGCTGCTCACCCGCGGGCAGGACGGCACGCTGCGGGCCTTCGCCAACGTCTGCAGTCACCGCGGGCACGAGCTCCTGCCCTGTGGGGCGTCGGCCAGCCACGGCCGGGTCATCTGTCCATACCACTCGTGGTCGTACACCCTGGAGGGTGAGGTGTGGACCGCACCCGGCTTCAAGGATCTCGACGGGTTCGATCCCACCGAGCACGGGCTGACCCAGCTGCCGTGTGCCGAGTGGCACGGCCTGGTCTTCGTGGACGGGTCGGGCGAGGCGGCCCCCCTGGGCGAGTCGCTCGGCACCCTCGACGATGTGGTCGCCCCCTACGCCATGGCCCGGCTGCGGGTGGCCGGGACCCACGAGTACACCGTGGCCGCCAACTGGAAGATCCTCACCGAGAACTACCACGAGTGCTACCACTGCCCGATGATCCACCCCGAACTGTGCGAGGTGAGCCCGCCCAAGAGCGGTGACAACTACCACCTGCCCGGCGGGTGGGTGGGGGGGACCATGGACCTGCGGGAGGGGATGGACACCATGTCCCTCGACGGGGTCAGCCACGGCGAGACCCTCCCCGGGCTGACCGGGAAGGCCCTCCGCGAGGTCATCTACGTCAACGTCTTCCCCAACATCCTGATCAGCCTCCATCCCGACTACGTGATGACCCACCGCCTCACCCCGCTGGCCGCCGACTCCACCCGCATCGAATGCACGTGGGCCTTCTCGCCCCGGTCGCTGGCCCGTCCCGACTTCGACCCGGGGTATGCCATGACCTTCTGGGACATCACCAACCAGCAGGACTGGAACGCCTGCGCCTCGGTCCAGCGGGGCCTGTCCTCGCGCCATGCCCGCCCCGGCCCCATGGCCGGCGAGGAGGACGCCGTCTACCAGTTCGTGACCATGGTGGCCCGGGGCTACCTGGGTCAGCCGGTGCGCAACACCGGTACCCGCGTCTCGGCCGGCTGAGGCGGCCGGCCGGGCTCAGACGAAGGTGCGGGGCCCGCGCTTGACCATCTGGTCGGCGATGATCGACCGCTGCACCTCGCTGGTCCCCTCCCAGATGCGCTCCACCCGGAGCTCACGGAAGAACCGTTCGGCCACGTTCTCCCGCATGTAGCCCCGTCCTCCGTAGATCTGCACGCACCGGTCGGCCACCCGGTTGGCCATCTCCGAGGCGTAGAGCTTGGCCATCGAACACTGGGCGTGCTGCACCTTGAGGTCGGCACCGGCGTCGATGTTCCGGGCCGTCTCGTAGACCAGGGACCGTGCCGCGAACAGTTCGGTCAGGCAGTCGGCCAACATGATCTGCACCGCCCCGAACTCGGTGATCGGGGCGCCGTTGACGATCCGCTGCCGGGCGAACTCGGTGGTGTCGTCGACGAGCCGGGCGGCACCGCCCAGGCACCGGGAGGCCACCATGATCCGCTCGAAGCGGAACCACTCGTAGGCGAACCCCATGCCGTCGCCCTCCCGCCCGACCATCTGGCCGGCCGGGACCCGCACGCCCTCGAAGGCCACGATGGGGTGGTGGTGGCTGATGGTGTGGGTGTAGGCCGGGGTGCGCACCACCCGCACCCCCTCGGCCGGCAGGTCCACGATGAACATGGCGTGCTCGCCGGCGTGCTCGCCGCCCACCAACTTGGCCTGGAAGAAGGCGTACGCGCTGTGGTTGTACGAGGTGACGTGCCACTTGACCCCGTCGAGGACGTACCCGTCGCCGTCCCGGCGGGCGGTGGCCACGATGGCGTCGACATCGGAGCCCGCCCCCTCCTCGGTGATGGCGTAGCACTCCTCCTTCTCGGCCCGGATGCCCGGGATCACGTACTTCTCGATCTGCTCGGGCGTGGCCACCGGCGGGAACCACGACGGGGGGGTGCCGAGGATCCATCCGAGGGCGTTGGTGGCCCGGCCCCCCTGCTCCTGCACCAGGACCTGCTGGACCATGGAGCAACCGCCGCCGCCGTGCTCCTCAGGCATGTTGGTCGCATGCAGACCCAGCTCGAGGGCCCGCCTCTGGAACTTCCCGGCGATGGCGGACGGAAGCTCCCCTTCGTTGGCCTCCGCCTCCTCCTCGTAGGGGATGAGCTCGTCGACCAGCGATGCGGCCCGCGCCTGAATCTCGAGGTCCTCGGGCGTGAGGTTGTACATGGGGGAGCCTCCTCGGGCCTTGACTGAAGGTTCAGTTTATGCCAGCGTCGGGGCGGTGGAAAGCGCTCACCGATCGGACGGCACCACGGCGGACGCCGTGGTGGTGGGGGGCGGCACCGTCGGGGCCTGGTGCGCCTACTTCCTCAAGCGCGGCGGCCTCGGACGGGTGGTGCTGCTCGAGGCCTCCACCCTGGGCCAGGGCGCGTCCAGCCGGGCCGCCGGGATCGTGCGGAGCCAGGGGGGAACCCCGACCGCGGTCCGGCTGGCCGAGTGGTCCAAGCGGTTCTACCGGTCACAACACGACGAGTTGGGCATCGACTCGGGCTTCGTCCGGCAGGGCTACTACCTCCCGTGCTTCACCGAGGACGACCTCCGGGCCGCCCGGGAGCGGATGGCCATGCAGCAGGCGCTGGGGCAGGCCGTCCGCTGGCTCGATCCCGACGAGGCCGAGGCCCGGAACCCCACGCTGGCCCGCGGCTCGACGCTGGGGGGCACCTTCCTCGACGACGACGGCTACATCCAGCCACCCCGCAACGTGCTGGCCTACACGGTGGCGCTGGCTGCCGCCGGGGTGGAGGTGCGGGAACGGGTGCCGTTCACCGGCCTGGTCACCTCGGGCGACCGGGTGGTGGGTGTGGCGACCGACCAGGGAACCATCGCCACCGGCACCGTCGTCCTCACCGGCGGCCCCCGACTGGCTGCGGTGGGCATGCTGGCCGGCACCCGGATCCCGGCCGGCGGGGTGCGCCACCAGGTGGCGGTCACCGAGCCCTCGCCCGAGCTCGACCCGGACCGGCTCCCCATGGTCTTCGACGTGTCCGCCGGTCTCTACTGGCGTCCCGAGGAGGGGGGCCTCCTCTTCGGCATGAGCAATCCCGACGAGCCGCCGGGGGAGGCCACCGAGCTCGACTGGGCCTACCTGACCCGGATGCGGCGGCGGCTGGCCGATCTGGTCCCGGCCACGGCCTCGCTCGGGCTGCGCCGGGTGTGGGCGGCCACCATCGACTACACCCCCGACCATCTCCCCATCCTCGGGCCGGTGCTCGGGCCGGACGGCCCGGTGGCCGGCACGGTGGTGGCCTCGGCCGGGGGCCACGGGATGATGTGGGGGCCGGGCATCTCCCGGGCCGCCGCCGATCTGGCCGTCAGCGGCACCACCGACGTGGTGGACGCCGGGCCCCTCGGACTCGACCGCTTCGACGAGTACGGCAACAGCCGGCTCGACCCCGATCCCATCGCCCTACCCTTCCCCGAAAGGACCACCACCCCATGACCGACACCATGCCCCTGACCCCGTTCATCCACGCCGCCGACCAGGTGACCGAGCTCGAGGACTGGGGCGCCTTGGAGGAGGCCACCGGCCCGGGCATGCGCACGTCGGGATGCACCCTGTGGAAGGGCCAGGGCGACCAGGAGGTCGGGATCTGGGAGTGCACACCGGGGCCCTCCCGATGGCTGCTCGAGACCCATGAGTTCATCCAGGTGGTGGCCGGCCGCATGACCGTCACTGTGGACGGTGGGGGGCCGCTGGACCTGGCCGCCGGCGACACCGCCGTCTTCCCCAAGGGATGGAGCGGCACCTGGGACATCGTCGAGACGCTGCGCAAGGTCTACGTGATCTTCTAGCGCCGGGCCGGAGCCCCGGGATCGCCCGGGCCCGGGGTCGACGACCCGAGGACACCGCCGGCCGCACCACCGGGCCGACGGGGCTCCACCAGTGCGTCGAGGGCCCAGCATCCACCCGGTGCGCACCGGAGCGGGTTGACGTCGAGGGCGTCGAGGGCGTCGCCCAGCTCGACGGCCAGCCCCCCCAAGGCGACCACGGCCGAGGTCGCCGCGGCGCGGTCGGCCGCCGGCCCTCCCCGCACCCCGTCGAGCAGCGGGGAGATCGAGAGCCGGTCCAGCGAGGCCCGGGCCCGTCCGGGATCGAGCGGGGGCAGCCGGACCACCCGGTCGGCCAGCACCTCCACCAGGACGCCGCCCGCCCCGACGACCACCAGGGGCCCGAGCTGGGGGTCGCGCACCAGACCCAGGGCCAGCTCCACGCCGTCGGGAGCCGTGGCCGCCACCACCACACGCGGCCCGAGTCTCCGGGCCAGTCCGGCGTAGGCCGAAGCCACCCCGGCGGCGTCGTCGATGCCCAGGATGACCCCGCCGACGTCGGACTTGTGGGCGATGGACGGCTCGTCGGTCTTGACCACCACCGGATAACCCAGCTCGGCGGCGGCGGCCACCGCCTCGGACGGCGAGCCGGCGGCACGGGACGGGACGACCGGGATGCCGTACTCGGCCAGCAGGGCCAGCGCCTCGGTGCCGCGCAGCGGCGGTCCGGCCAGCCGGGTCAGCCAGCGCTCCCGCCGGGACCGGTCCACCGGCCCGTGCTCCGGCGTCGAGCCGAGCCGACCGGCGGCCCCGGCCTCCAACCCCAGCAGGTGACCGAGCGCCAACAGGCCCGACCGGGTGCCCTCGAGCACCGGCACCCCACCGGCCCGGAGGCGCGTGGCGGCGTCGCCGTCGATGGCGCTGCCCAGGTTGGACAGGACGACCACCGGCTTGGCCGTGGACGCCGCGGCGCGCAGCGCGGCACGGGGGTAGCTGTCGTCCCCGTCGTACTCCTCGACCAGGTCGACGGCCAGGGCCACCGCGGCCACCTGCCCGTCCTCGGCCATGGCGGCGAGGCAGTCGCCGAACAGCCCCTCGGTGTCCGATCCCGTCCCCCAGACGTCCAGCGGGTTGGCGGCCTCCAGTCCCGGATCGAGCAGCCCGGCCAGCCGGCTCCGGGTGTCGTCCCCGATGGCGGCGAAGGGGACGCCGACCGACTCGGCCACGTCGACCACCAGCGCCCGCTCGGCTCCCGAGTCGTGCACCGTGGCGATGCCGACCCCGGGACGCCCGCCGCCCACCGCCCGCCGCCCGGCGGCCAGGAGCTCGAGGGTGTCGCCCATCTCGTCGAGGTCGCCCACCCGGGCGACCCCATGGGCCTCGAACAGGGCCTCCCAGGCCCCGTCGGCGCCGGCCAGGGCGCCCGAGTGGGCCGCCACCATGGCCCGCCCGGCCGCCGACGAGCCCACGGTCAGGGCCACGACGGCGACCTCCTGCTCGGCGGCCCGAGCCAACGCCGCCTGCAGTCCCTCGGGCTCCCGGAGGGTCTCGAGCAGTAGCCCGACCACCCGGGTCCCGGGGAGGTCGAGGGCGTAGTCGAGGTAGGAGCCGGCCGTGGTGACCAGCTCCTGGCCGGCCGAGACCACCACGGTGAAACCCAGGTGGCGCCGGGTCCGGAGGACGGCCGAGAAGACCGAGCCGGAGTGGGTGATGAAGGCCACCGGCCCCTCGGGCAGGGGGGACCGCTCGACGTAGCCGATGGCCCGGACCCCGTCGGCCACATTGACGAAACCCATGCACCCACCGCCACAGACGGCCATCCCGGCCGCTCCGGCCACGCCGGCCACCCGGTCCCGCAGCGCCGGGCCCCCGTCGGGCCCGACCAAGCTGCCGAAGATGACCGCCGAGCGGTCGCCGCGCCGGGCGGCCAGGACCATCTGCTCCTCCACGGCCCGGTCCGGCACACCCAGCAGCACCACGTCCACCGGCCCGTCGATCTCCTCCAGCGAGTCGAGGCACGGTCGACCGAGCACCGTGTCGTGGCGCGGGTTGACCAGATGGAGGTCGAGCGCCTTCGGGCTACCGGCCACCTCGGTCACCAGACGATGGCCGAAGCTGCCGGGCGCGGGGCTGGCCCCCACCACCGCCACCCGGCGCGGCTCGAGCATGGCCCGCACGGACGTTCCCATGGTGCCGAGTCTGCCCGATGCCGGCCCCGTCACCCCTTGGCGGAGCGACTGCGGAGGCGTGCGGTGAGGCCGCCCTCGGCCTTCTGGTCGGCCAGCACGGCCTTGGCCGCCTGCCAGCCGGGGATGCCGCACACCCCGCCGCCGGCATGGGTGCCTGACCCCCCGTTGTACAGGCCCTTGATCGGGGTCCGGTAGTCGGCATAGCCCGGCGCCGGCCGCATGTGGAAGAGCTGTTCCAAGGAGAGCTCCCCGTGGAAGATGTTCCCTCCGATGAGCCCGTACTCGTGCTCCATCTGGTACGGACCCACCACGTCGCGGTGGAGGATGGACGCCTTGAAGTTGGGCGCCACCTCGTCGTAGCAGTCGATCATGCGGTCGGCATAGGCCTCGAGGTCCTCGGCATGGGGCGTGTCGCTCCACTCCTTGGGCACCCACTGCGTGAACAGGGACATGATGTGGGTGCCGTCGGGGCACAGGGTCTTGTCGAAGGCGGTGGGGATGACCCCGTCGCTGAACGGCCGCTCCGCACCCCGGCCCTCGCGGGCGTCCTGGAAGGCCCGCTCCATGTACTCGATGGACGGGGCCATCTCCACCGACCCGGTGTGGTGCTCGGCCAGCTCGGTGCCGGGGTCGGCCGTGAAGCTGGGCAGTTCGGAGAGGGCCAGGTTGATCTTGACCACGCCACTGCGGGTCTTCCACCGCTCGATGTCCTCGACGAAGTCGGCGGGCAGCTCGGTGGCGCTGATGTGATCGAGGAACGCCGTCTGGGGGTGGAGGGTGGTGACCACCACCGGGGCCAGGATCTCCTCGCCGCTCTCCAGCACCACGCCCCGCACCCGGCCGTTGGCCACCATGGTGTGGGCCACGCGGGCGTCGGTGCGGATCTCCGCCCCGAGGTTCCGGGCCGACCGTTCGATGGCGTCGGCCACCGCCCCCATGCCCCCCTCGGGGAACCCCCAGTTGCCCAGATGGCCGTCGCCGATGTCCCCGATGGAGTGGTGGGCCATGACGTAGGCGGTACCCGGCTCGCACGGGCCAGCCCAGGTGCCGATGACGCCGTTCACGGCGATGGGGGCCTTCACCTGCCACGACTCGAACCAGTCGTCAAGGAGGTCGGCGATACTCATGGTCATCAGCCGCGTCACGTCGGCGATGGTCCGCACGTCGAGCCCCTTGTGCCGCCAGGCCAGCCGCAGGGTCTCGTAGAGGTCGTGGGGTTTGCGGGAGCCGATGGCCGGGGGGACGGTGAGCAGGAGGGGACCGAGCACGTCGGCCAGGCCGGCGATCCACGCATCCCACTTGGGCATGGCCTCGGCGTCCTTCTTGGACCACTTGGCGATCTCCTCGTAGTTCCGCTTGGCGTCGTCGGCGAAGATCTTGATCGAGCCGCCCTCGGGGAAGGCCTGGTAGTAGGGGCCCATGGGGAAGACCTTGTATCCCCATCGCTCCAACTCGAGGTCGGCCATGATGGTCGGGGGCAGCAGGCTCATCACGTACGACAGGCGGGTGACGTTGAGCTCGGGCGCCTCGGGCCAGGGCGCCTCGGTGGTGGCCGCCCCGCCGGTCTTGTAGCGACCCTCCAGCACCACGGTCCGGGCCCCGGACCGGGCCAGGTAGGCGCCGGAGACCAGCCCGTTGTGCCCTCCGCCCACCACGATGGCGTCGTACGTCGAGGTCATGGGATCCCCTTTGTTGGGTCATCGGGGCCAGGCCCCGGATGGGTTTGACTGATTGTTCAGTCTAAACCGCTGCTACCGTTGGGGACAAGGCGATCGGGACGGCCGGTGCCGTGCCCGACGACCGCCGGTGCCGAGCGGCAACCCATCGGAAAGGTGACCATGGCAGCAGAGACGGAATCGACCGGTGCCGCCGGTGCCGCGGCCGACCAGCGGCGGGAGGACATGCTCCGGGCCGCCCTCGAGGTCATCGCCGAGCGGGGCTTCCCCGAGTCGCGCATCGCCGACGTGGCCGAGCAGGCCGGTACCAGCCCGGCACTGGTCATCTACTACTTCAAGACCAAGGACAACCTCCTGACCGAGGCCATGCGCTACGCCGAGGACCAGTGGTACGACCTGGGTGCCCGGCGGATGGAGGTCATCGACAGCGCCGCCGCCCGGCTCGAGGAGATCGTGGCCATGACCTGCCTGCCCGAGGCCGACGCCGAGCTGCCCGACTCGTGGGCCCTGTGGCTGGACCTGTGGGCCCAGTCGGTGCGGCATCCCGAGGTGGCCCGGGTGCGGGAGGAGTTCGACCACCACTGGCGGGAGACCATCGCCGGCGTGGTGCAGGACGGTCAGACCTCCGGCGAGTTCGGGAACCTCGACGCCCATGAGTTCGCCATCACCCTCTCGGCCCTGCTGGACGGGTTCGCCATCCAGATCGCCCTCGATGACCCGGTGGTCGATCCCCGCCGCGCCTTCACGGCCAGCATGCGGTTCGCCGCCCAGGCGCTGGGGTTCACCTGGAAGCCCAAGAAGGAGACGGGCGCAGGTCGGAAGAAGGGCAAGAAGTGACGGCGCCGCGCCAGCAGAGCGAGGGCGCCCTGGCCGGAGGCGACGTGCAGCTCGTGGCCCTGACCAAGCGGTTCGACGACGTCGAGGCCGTGGCCGGCATCGATCTCGAGATCCCCTCGGGCGAGTTCTTCTCCATCCTGGGCCCGTCCGGGTGCGGCAAGACCACCACCCTCCGCCTGGTGGCCGGCTTCGAGGAGCCCACGAGTGGCAGCATCCTGCTCGACGGCGTGGACGTGGCCCAGAAGCCGCCGCACAAGCGCAACGTGAACACCGTCTTCCAGAGCTACGCCCTCTTCCCGTTCCTGTCGGTCGCCGACAACGTCGCCTTCGGACTGCGGTACCAGAAGCTGGGCAAGGCCGAGTCGGCCCGACGGGTGGGGGCAGCCCTGGAGCTGGTCCAGCTGGTGGGGTACGAGAAGCGCCGCCCCGGCCAGCTGTCCGGCGGCCAGCAGCAGCGGGTGGCCCTGGCCCGGGCCCTGGTCCTCAACCCGTCGGTCCTCCTGCTCGACGAGCCGCTGGGTGCCCTCGACGCCAAGCTGCGGCGGACCCTGCAGGTCGAGCTCAAGGCCCTCCAGGAGACGGTCGGGATCACCTTCCTGTACGTCACCCACGACCAGGAGGAGGCCCTGACCATGTCCGACCGCCTGGCCGTGATGGAGGCCGGCAAGGTGGCCCAGGTCGGCACCCCGGTGGAGGTCTACGAGGAACCGGCCGACGCCTACGTGGCCGACTTCCTGGGGGTGTCCAACCTCATGGACGCCGCCGCCGCCGGAGCCGACGGCGGCGGGGCCTGCCGGGTCCGGCTGGGGGAGTTCGACCTGGCCGCCGAGCGGGGCAGCACCGAGTGCACCGGAGCGGTGAAGCTGGCCATCCGACCCGAGCGGGTCCACATCGAGCCCTACGAATCGTCCGGGCCCAACCGGGTGCCGGCCATGGTCGAGCGCCTGGTCTTCCTGGGATCGTCCACCCAGGTCATCATGCGGCTGGCCCACGGGGAGCGCCTGCAGGCCCTCATCCAGAACCAGGGCGGCCCTCCGGCCTACCAGCAGGGCACCGCGGTGCAGGCCTACCTGCCCGCCGACGGGCTGCGGGTGCTCCGTTCGGTACCCCTCCCCGAGGTGGAGGACCCGCCGCTGGCCGTGACCGAGGTCCCGGCCACCCAGCCGGTCGGGGCCACCACCCACCCCGAGCACTGACCCGGGCCAGGGGTCGCCGCCCGCCCGCCTTCAGCTGAATTGCTTCAGTGAGGCCCAGGTCTTCCCCCACGGACGCCTGAGCCCCGTGCACAGGTAGATCCGTCCGTCCCACTCCTGGTTGTGGATTCCGGCCTGGTTCCTGATGGTCGACATCACTCGTACGTCGCCGCAGTACCGCCGCAACTGGCGGGCGTAGCCCGTGACGTCCACCGGGCCGGGTGCTACCGCCAGCACCGTGGTGGCCCCCGGATCGCCGGGTCCCCAGAACCAGGCGCTGTTCTGACCGCTCACCGCCGTCGGCAGTCCGGTGCCGCGGCCCAGTTCGTCGATGGCGCCGGCCTCGCCGTAGTCGACGGTGAAGATCACCGCGTGCCTGCGCTGCCCGGCGGGAAGGGTGCGCCACGCCGAGCGCACCGTCTGGACGAACTCCGGCCAACCCACCGACTCGCCCAGCTGCTGATTGGCCCCGTAGGTCCACCCGATGTGGTCGGCGGGCAGGATCGGGAGGACCAGGGGGAGGGACAGAAGGGTACCGAGCGCCGTCAGGGCGAGCAGGCGGCGGAGCCTCACGGCCCGGGCATCGAGCCAGCCCTCGACCCGCACGGCCCCGGCGGACAGGAGGTAGATGTAGGCCGCGGCCAGGTAGTAGACCTTGGCCCCGGTCGACAGGGCGAAGAGCACGAACAGCAGGCCGTAGGACCACACCAGGGCCCGCCGGACCGGGCCGTCCGATCGCCACAGCTCCCGGATCCCCACCACCCAGAGCCAGGTCAGGGCCGGGGTCACCATGAGCAGTTGACCGACGATCCAGGTGGCGATGTTGCCGGCCCCGCCGTTCTCCTGGTTCAGACGGTGGGTCATGGCGATGGTGGGCCAGTGGTGGGCCGCCTGCCACCAGAGGTCCGGGACGGTGCAGGCGGCGGCGATCGACGCCCCGGCCACGAACCACCGGTTGGCCAGCAGGTGACCGCCCCCGCTGACGACGACCCCCACCAGCAGGGCCACGGCGAACAGGCCGATGTTGTGCTTGTTGGCCAGTCCCACGCCGAGGACGATCCCGGCGGGGACCCACAGCCTGGTGTTCCCGGTCCGGCCGATCCGAACCACGACGAAGGCCAGGGCGGTCCAGAAGAGCAGGTCGAAGGCGGTGGGGCCGAAGAGGTGGTCGGCCCCGAGGAGCGCCGGCATGGTGGCCGCACCCAGGGCCCCGAGCAGTTGGGCGGTCCTGCGGCCTCCCAGTTCCCGGGCCAGGAGGCCGGCCAGGACCACGGTCCCCCCTCCGGCCAGCGCCGGCCACAGCCGGAGTCCGGGGAGCGAGACGCCGAAGAGCCACAGCGAGAGACGGGCGAGCAGCGGGGTGAGGACGGGTTGGTCGACGTAGCTGGCCGAGAGGTGTCGGGCGCAGTCGAGGAAGTAGAGCTCGTCGCGGTGGAAGCCGTATCGCCCGGACAGGGCCATGAGGACGCCGAACACGGTTCCGGCAATGAGGAAGATCCGCCGGTCGACCGGGGACAACTCGGAAGGCGCTCCACCGGTGGCCCTGCCGGCCGTCGACGGGTCGACGACCGGAGCAGTGGCGCGGACCACGGTGGGCTCTACTCCCCCGACCCGGTGCGGTCATCGGGGATGAAGGCCGCGGCCAGGAGGTAGTGCACACTCTCCCTGGCCGCCTCGTCACTGACGTCGAGGGGGTCGGGATGGTCACGCCGGTGCCAGGCGAACCACGCCACCGTCTCGACGATCAGTTGGGTGGCCAGGGCCGTGTCGGGGAACGGCCGGAGGTGGCCGGAGCGTGACCGCCGGTCGACATACTGCTCGAGCCCGTCGACCTGTCGGCGTCTCGACTTCCCGAAGTAGAGGTCCTTGAGCTCCGGGAAGTCGACGGCGGACCGTTCGAGCAAGGCCAGGAGGACACGGTTGTCCTCGACGAGTGTGTAGCACTCGTCGACCACCCGGCGGAACTCGCTTCGAATGTCACTGCAGGCGCCCGTGGCCAGCGCGGCCCTGAGCTGCGGTGGGACCGCCGACCGTCCAGCCGTCCAGTCGGCGAGCGGCTTGAGGGCCTCGCCCGGGGCCGGCGTCGGCAGGGGAGTGGGTAGGGCCGGGAGCGCCTCGGGGGTGATGGCCCACAGCAGGGCCAGCTGGAAGAGCGCCTCCTTGCTCTCGACGTGCTGGTAGAGGAGGGCGTGGCTCAGACCCAGCTCCCGGCCCACGTCGGTCATCAGCGTCCGCCGGTAGCCCTTGGCCGTGAACACCTGGGTCGCGGCCCGGGCGATGTCGGTGAGCCGGCTCGGCGGCGTGCGCCTGGGCATACCCAATTATTACTAACTGAGTCAGTCAAGGCTCGGGGCCGGCGGCCGGCGGCCCCTCGACGGCGTCACATCCCGGCGATGCTGGTCATGGCCTCCTGCCGGCTGCTGCCCCGTTCGCCCCGGGTCATCCACCGGTAGGCCAGCAACCCGACGGTGGCCACCGCGAAGGACAACACCAGCATGATGGTGGCCAGCGCGTTGAGGGCCGGGCCCCCGTTGCCGCCATGGCTGGTGGAGTAGATGATCACCGACATGGGCTGGGTATTGGCGGTGGACGACAGCAGGTCCACCAGGACGAAGTCGTCGACCACGCTGGCAAACACCAGCACGGCGCTGGCGAAGATGGCCGGCATCAACAGTGGGATGAGCACCCGCCGGATGGACTCCAGGCGCGAGGCACCGAGGTCGGCCGCCGCCTCCTCGTAGGAGCCTCCGATGGAGACCAGGCGGGCCAGCACGATGATGGCCGGCCAGCTGAAGTTCCAGGTGACCAGGCCCAGCACCTCGGCGGCCGTGCCCAGGTGGACGGCCTTGAACAGTTGGGTGAAGAGGAAGAACAGGGCCACGCCGAAGATCAGCTCGGGGATCACGTAGGAGAACACCATGACGAAGTTGAAGGTGGTGGAGGTCCGCGTGCGCCAGCGGTTGATGCCGATGGCGAAGGCCACCCCCAGGGGCACGGCGATCACCGTGGTGATGATGGACAGCCGGATGGTCTGGAACACCGCGGCCCGCAGGGTCGGGTTGTGCCAGACCGAGTTGATGGGGTCGCCCCAGTACCACCGGGTGGAGAAGCCCTGCCACACGCTCTGCGACCGGCCGTCGTTGAACGAGAACAGCACGGCGATGCCGATGGGCACGATCGACCAGATCAGGTAGAGCCAGGTGAAGCCCTCGAGGATCCAGGGACGGCGCCAGGGATTGCGCCACGGCGGTCGCCACCGCCGGCGGGCGGGCGACGGGGGAGGGGAGGCCGGCGGCGAGCCGCTGTCAACGGGACGCCCGGCGGCCGGATCGTCCTCGACCGCCGGGGCCGGGTCGGCGGTCAGGGTCATCAGAACGACTCGCCCGTGGCCCGGCGGGTCTTGACCACGTAGTAGAGCATCGGGGCCAGCAGGAAGGCCAGCAGCAGCACGGAGAGGGCCGCCCCCTGGGACTGCTGGCTGGCCGTGTTGAGCTGGCTGTCGATGACGTTCCCGATCATGGCCGTGGACGATGCCCCGGACAGGAGCTGGTTGGTGAAGTAGTCACCGACCATGGGCAGGACGGTGATCAGCATGCCGGTCAGGATGGCCTGACGGCTCAGGGGGAGGGTGACCCGGACGAAGGTCCGGGCCCGGTTCAGGCCGAGGTCCCGGCCGGCCTCGATCAGCCGTTGGTCGATCCGGTCGAGACCGGCATACAGCACCAGGATGAGGTAGGGAATGTACCCGTAGACCAGGCCCAGGATGACGGTGACCGACTTGCCCCCCAGCCAGTTGACCGGCTGGCTGATCAGGTGCAGGTCGACCAGGATCCGGTTGACGTACCCGTTGGTCTGGAGGAGGCCGATCCAGGCCAGCATGCGCATCATGTAGCTGATCCAGAACGGGGCGATGAGCAGGGCCAGGAAGAGGACCTTGCGACGGCCGGCGAACCGGGTGACGAAGTAGGCCGCCGGGTAGGCGATGACCAGGGAGAGCACCGAGGCGATGGCCACGTAGACCAAGGTCCGGAGGAAGATGGGACCGACGAAGGCGCCCTGGCCCACCAGGTCGTGGAAGACGGCGGTGTAGTTGGCGCCGGTCCACCGTAGGGGGTTCCAGACCGGCTCGGGGGACTGGAAGATGGCGTTGAGCTGGCCCCCGGCGATGGCCAGCACGGTGTAGAAGGGGACCAGGAAGAGGAGGGCCAGCCAGACGATGCCGGGCATGGCGAACCCGGCCCACACCCACCGGTTCTGGGCCCGCCCCGACCAGGCCTTCCTCCGGTCCCCCCGGGTCATCAACGGGCGGTGCTCACACGCCGCTGCTCACTCGCAGCCAGGCCTGTTGGTACCGGGCATCGAGGGCGGGGGCCAGTTCCAGCTGCTTGGTGCCGGTGTCGAAGTTCGACTGGAGCACCACCGTCGAGGCCAGGCTGGGGGGCAGGATGCCCTCCTGCTCGAGGACCTGGGGGGTCACCCCGTTGATGGGCTGCATGTACCCGTTGAAGCTGATGTTCTCCAGCACGTTGGGCAGGTCCTGCATGTAGTTGAGGAAGAGGTGGGCCAGTACCGGGTTCTTGCCGCTGGACAGGACGGTCATGGTGTCGTTGGCCACCGGGCCCAACCCGCTGGTGGGGAACCAGTACCCCACGACGTCCACCGAGGTGCCCTTGGGCATGTAGTTCTGGGCGGCGGCCATGTCGCCCGACCAGGCGTGGTGGATCCAGGTCTGCCCGGTGGGGATGGAGGTGTAGTCGTTGTTGTCGATGTGCAGGTTGACCAGGCTGTCCAACTCCAGCAGGGAG
Source organism: uncultured Acidimicrobiaceae bacterium (assembly GCA_963812525.1). GTDB lineage: Bacteria > Actinomycetota > Acidimicrobiia > Acidimicrobiales > RAAP-2 > Bog-756. The sequence continues at coordinate 289,474 of CAWEVL010000010.1, read as the reverse complement.
TTGGTGGCCGCCGTCAACTGCGCCGGGTCGGCGGTGTTGGGGTCGAAGATCCCGTTCTTCATCATCCCGAGGGCCAGGCTCTCGCGGTAGTCGTCGAGGATGGCCACCTTCCCCTTGTACTTGGCGTTCCACGGCATGGCCCACGGGTTGGCCATGGTGTAGGGGTCCTCGTTGACCTTGTCCTTCCGCCAGGCGATGCCGGTGGTGAAGATGGTGTACGGAACCGTGTACTGCCAGGCCTGGTCGTAGAAGGGGTTCTGGTACTGGGTCCACGCCTGGGTGATGTCGGGGATGTACGAGTGGTTGAGGGGTCGGAGCAGCTTGCCCGCCACCAGTTGGCCCAGCACGTCGACGGTGGGGACGAAGACGTCGAACTGGAACTGGCCGCTGCGCAGCTTGGCCACCGCTTCGCTCATGGTGTTGAAGGTGGTGAGCTCGACCTTGCAGTTGTACTTCTTGGCGAAGTCGTTGAGGTTCTTCTGGTTGATGTAGGCCACCCAATTGTAGATCTTGAGGGTGGCGTTCTTCTCCGGCTCCAGACCGTCGGCGATGGCCGGGTTGGAGGCGTAGACGGGCCAGGTGACCGGGCTGTCGGGGCGGGGGAGGGCCAGGGGTTGGGTGGTCGTGGTGGACCCGGCGGTGGTGGCGGTGCTGGAGCTGCTCGATCCGCAGGCGGCCAGCGCGGCGGCCAGGCCGGTGGTGGTGGCGCCGGCCAGGAAGGTCCGTCGGGACAGGCCCGGGGCCCTCCGCGTTCCGTCCTCCGACCATCCTTCACGTGGGTGGAACGTCAACCCGGTCACCTCCGTTGCCTGGCCCGATGTCCGACCCCGCCGTGTGGTGCCGGGCCGGTCCCCTGACTGAATGTTCAGTTATTCAAGCACCGTGGCCGGGCGGTGGCAAGGCGGTCGACCCCATCTTCGCTCACCCCCGTCGGCCGCGTGGTGGCGCCTCCGGGCGCTCCCGGCTCGCCGGGGACGTCAGCGGGCCAGCGCCGCGGCCAGCCGGTCGAAGTTGGCCAGGAAGCGGTCGATGTCGGCCTCGTCGTGCTGGGTGGAGATCAACCACTGCTCCATCTTCCCCCAGGGCGGCAGGAACACCCCGCCGTTGTGCTGGATGAGCCAGTGGGCGTGGTTGTACCGGTCGTCCAGGCCGTCGAAGCCCCGGTAGTCCCGGACCGGCTCGTTCTGGAAGACCACGCACCCCTTGGCCCCGACGGCCACCACGTGGGCGTCGAGCCCGTGGTCGGCGATGCTCCGTTCCAGACCGGCCACGGCCCGGTCCCGGAGGCGGTCCAGGCGACGGTAGGCGTCGGGTGTGGCCACGTGGGTGAGCATGGCCCGGGTGGCCGCCATGGCCAGCGGGTTCCCGTTGAAGGTCCCCACCATCTCGTACCCGCCCTCGGCCACGAAGGTCATGACCTCCGTCGACCCTCCCACCGCACCCGAGGCGACGCCGCCGCCGATGGCCTTGGCCAGGCAGAGCAGGTCGGGGGTCACCCCGACCACCCCGGTGGCCCCCGACGGCCCGGCCGTCAGCCCGGTCTTCACCTCGTCGAAAGTCAGGAGCGCCGAGTGGGCGTGGAGCAGCCCGGCCAATCCGGCCAGATAGCCGGGGTCGGGGGTGATGATCCCGGCGTTCATCATGATGGGTTCGAGGATCATGCCGGCCACCTGGCCCGGGTGGGCCTCCAGGGTGCGGCGGACGGCGTCGAGGTCGTTGTAGCCGACCACCAGGGTCAGGTCGGTGATGGCCGACGGGATACCGGAACTGGCGGCCACGCTCCGCGGCCCGTCGGCCGGACCGGCCTCGTCCAGCTCGGGGGCCACCGACACCTGGACCGAGTCGTGGTGCCCGTGATAGCAGCCCTCGACCTTGATGATCAGGTCCCGGCCGGTGAAGGCCCGCATCAGGTGCACGGCGTCCATGGTGGCCTCGGTGCCCGAGTTGACGAACCGCCACAGCGGCAGCCCGAACCGGGCGGCCAGTTCCTCGGCCACCTCGATGGCGGCCTCGGTGGGCTGGGCGAAGTGGGTGCCCCGTCCGACCTGCCCCCGGACCGCGTCGACGATGGCCGGGTGCCCGTGTCCGGCCAGGCCGGCTCCGTACCCGCCGTGCAGATCGACGTACTCGTGGCCGTCGACGTCGTAGATCTTGGAGCCCCCGCCGTGGCTGAGCCAGACGGCCTGGGGGGTGGTGATCTGCCAGCTCGAGGTGACCCCGCCGGCCAGTGAGTGGTTGGCCCGCTCCCGCATGGCCCGCGAGCGCGGCTGGCGCTCGACGAAAGCCCGTTCCTCATCGGCGATGATCCCGTCGAGGCGGGAGGAGACGTCCTCCACAGCGGATGTGTCGACGACCATGGGGTGGGCTCCATCCTGCGGTACGGGGTATTGACTGAATGTTCAGTCTATGGAACGCTGCCCACGATGGCAAGGGACGAGCAGCGCCTCTGGGGCAACGTGATCGGCGGGGTCACCGCCGCGTGCTCCGAGCGGTGACCGGCGTCCGGTCCTCGACCCGGCCACCGGCGCGGTGTACTCCTACGCCACCGACTCCGGGGCCGACGAGGTGGGCCGGGCCTGTGCGACGGCGGCCGAGGCCTTTGCGTCGTGGCGGCGGACCACCCCGGCGGCCCGCAGCGGCCACCTCCTGGCCGCCGCCCAGATGCTCGAGGATCACGCGGAGGAGCTGACCCGACTGGAGGTCACCGACACCGGCAAGCCGTACCGGGCCACGCTCGAGGACGAGCTGCCCCCGACCATCGACCAGGTCCGGTTCTTCGCCGGCGCCGCCCGGCTGCTCGGTGGGCTGGCCACCGGTGAGTACCTCGAGGGGGTGACTTCGGGCATCCGCCGGGAGCCGGTCGGGGTGTGCGGTCAGATCACCCCGTGGAACTACCCGTTGATGATGGCGGTGTGGAAGTGGGCACCGGCCCTGGCCGCCGGGAACACCGTGGTGCTCAAGCCGTCCGAACTGACCCCGGCGTCCACCGTGCGGATGGCCGAGCTCCTGGGCCAGGTCCTCCCGCCCGGCGTCCTGAACGTGGTCTGCGGGGGGGCGGCCGCCGGCCAGGCCCTGGTCCGGGACCCGGCCGTGGCCATGGTGTCCCTCACCGGGAGCCCCCGGGCCGGTCGGCAGGTGGCGGTGGCCGCCGCCGACCGGCTGTGCCGGGTCCACCTGGAGCTGGGCGGCAACGCCCCCGTGGTGGTGTTCGGCGATGCCGACGTCGGCTCGACGGCCGAGGCCGTCGCCGCCGCGGCCTTCTTCAACGCCGGCCAGGACTGCACGGCGGCCACCCGGGTGGTGGTGGAGGCCCGGGTCCACGACGAGCTGGTCGAGGCCCTGGCCGTCGAGGCCGAGCGGTCGGTGTGCGGTGACCCCTACGAGCCGGACACGGTGTTCGGGCCGCTCATCAGCCAGGGTCATCTGGACAAGGTGCAGGGCCTGTTGGACCGCCGGCCGCCGGCGGCCAAAGTGGTGGTCGGGGGCGGCCGGCTCGACCGGCCGGGCTACTTCCACCAGGCCACCGTGGTCGTCGGTGTGGAGCAGGGTGACGAACTGGTCCAACAGGAGATCTTCGGTCCGGTCATCACCGTGCAGCCGTTCGGTTCGGAGGAGGAGGCGGTGGCCCTGGCCAACGGCGTCGACCAGGGTCTGACGGCCAGTGTGTGGACCGGCGACCACAGCCGGGCCGAGCGCCTGTGCCGGTCGCTGGACTTCGGGGCGGTGTCGGTCAACACCCACGCCCCGATGACCGCCGAGATGCCCCACGGGGGCTTCGGGTCGTCGGGCTACGGCAAGGACCTCTCCTTGTTCGGCCTGGAGGAGTACACGCGGATCAAGCACGTGGCCTCGGCCTGGCAGTGAGCAGGAACGACACGGTTCGACGACAGCGAGGAGTTCGGTGATGGCCAAGATCCTGTGTGTGCTCTACGAGGACCCGGTGACCGGGTACCCCACCACCTACGCCCGGGACGACGTCCCGAGCATGGACCACTACCCGGGTGGCCAGACCGTGCCCACGCCGGCGGCCCTGGACTTCACCCCCGGGGCGCTGCTGGGGTCGGTCTCCGGTGCCCTCGGCCTCCGGGACTACCTCGAAGCAGCCGGGCACACCCTGGTGGTGACGTCGGACAAGGAGGGACCGGACTCGGTGTTCGAGCGCGAGCTGCCCGATGCCGACGTGGTCATCTCCCAGCCGTTCTGGCCCGCCTATCTGACCGCCGAACGCATCGCCCGGGCCCCCCGGCTCAAGCTGGCCCTGACCGCCGGCATCGGCTCGGACCACGTGGACCTCGACGCCGCCATCGCCGCCGGCATCACCGTGGCCGAGGTGACCTACTCCAACAGCATCAGCGTGTCCGAGCACGTGGTGATGATGATCCTCGGGCTCGTGCGCAACTACCTGCCGTCCCACGAGTGGGTGGTCAAGGGGGGGTGGAACATCGCCGACTGCGTACAGCGTTCCTACGACCTCGAGGGCATGGCGGTGGGCACCGTGGCGGCGGGGAGGATCGGACTGGCCGTGCTCAAGCGGCTGGCCCCCTTCGACGTGGACCTCCACTACACCGATCGGCACCGGTTGCCCCGGGACGTGGAGGAGGAGCACCACCTCACCTTCCATGCCGATGCCGCCTCCATGGTCCCACGGTGCGACGTGGTCACCATCAACGCCCCGCTCCATCCGGAGACCGAGCACCTCTTCGACGACGCCATGTTCGCCCGCATGAAGCGGGGCACCTATCTGGTCAACACCGCCCGGGGGAAGATCTGCGACCGGGACGCCGTGGTGCGGGCCCTGGAGAGCGGCCAGCTGGCCGGCTACGCCGGGGACGTCTGGTACCCCCAGCCGCCGGCCGCCGACCACCCGTGGCGGACCATGCCCCACGAGGGCATGACCCCCCACATCTCGGGGTCGTCGCTGTCGGCCCAGGCCAGGTACGCCGCCGGCACCCGGGAGATCCTCGAGTGCTTCCTCGGGGGCCGGCCCATCCGCGACGAGTACCTCATCGTGGACGGCGGTCACCTGGCCGGCGCCGGGGCCCACTCCTACTCGGCGGGGGCCGAGGACCGCACGGGCTAGCCGTCGATGGCCGCCCGCAGCTCGGCCAGGCGGTCGCGGTCCAGCGAGTACCAGACCCACTTGCCCCGTCGGTCACCCCGGACCAGTCCCGCCTCGCCGAGGATCTTCAAGTGGTGGGAGATGGTGGGCTGGCTCTTGCCCAGCGGGTCGACGAAGTCGCAGACGCACACCTCACCGGTCGGCGAGTCGGCCAGCATGCTGAGGACCCGCAGGCGGACCGGATCCGACAGTGCACTGAAGCCGCGGGCCAACTCGTCGGCCTCGGACACCTCGAGGGGGGCGGCCAGCACCGAGGGACAGCAGACGACGGGTGCGCGCCGTCGGACGGTGGAGCTCCGGGTGGTCATGGTCCAGCCTCTTCCCATTGACAATCATCGATACATCAATCATAGTCGATGTATCGATGATTGTGGATGTCAACGGAGGATCCCCATGTCCCGTGTCCAGCTGGCGCTCAACGTGACCGACCTCGACGCCGCGGTGTCGTTCTACTCCAAACTGTTCGAGGCCGAACCGGCCAAGCGCCGTCCGGGCTACGCCAACTTCGCCCTCGACCAGCCCCCGCTCAAGCTCGTCCTGATCGAGGACCGGGTCGGTCGATCCGGCGGCGTGGCGGGCGCCCTCAACCACCTGGGTGTCGAGGTCGAGTCGCCCGAGGAGGTCGAGGTCGCCGCCCGGCGCCTGGCCCAGGCCGGCCTGGGCCCACGGGTCCAGGAGGCCACCACGTGCTGCTACGCCGTGCAGGACAAGGCCTGGGTGAGCGATCCCGACGGGGCCCCCTGGGAGGTGTACACCGTGCTGGCCGACGCCACCGACGCCACCGACATGGGCTGCTCGGTCGAGACCTGCGGACCGGCCGCCGGCCAGCCAGTGATTGCCGGGCCCGCCAGCGAGGGCGCCGCCTCCGGCGGCGCGGCCGCCGGGTGCTGCTGAACAGGACGGCGGAACCCGCGGTCGGCGGCGAGGCGATGACCGAAGCCGCGCTGTGGCGCCGGGTGGTGGCCGAACTGTTGGGCAGTGCCCTACTGGCCGCGGTGGTGGTCGGCTCCGGCATCGCCGCCCAGCAGCTGTCCCCGGGGAACACCGGGTTGCAATTGTTGGAGAACGCCGCCGCCACCGCGGGCGGGCTCTACGCCATCCTTCTCATGGTCGGCCCGGTGTCCGGGGCCCACCTCAACCCGGTGGTCTCCTTCGTCGACGCCGCCTTCGGGGGCGTGCGGTGGCGGACGGCCTGCATCTACCTGCCGGCACAGGTGGCCGGGTGCATCGGGGGAGCGATGGTGGCCAACCTCATGTTCTCCCGCGCCGCGGTCAGCATCTCGACCCACCACCGGGCCACGCCAGCCCACTTCCTGTCCGAGGTGGTGGCCACCCTCGGGCTCATCCTGGTCATCTTCTCCCTGGCCCGGAGCGGACGGTCGCGGAGCACGCCGGCCGCGGTGGCCGCCTACATCGGGGCCGCCTACTTCTTCACCAGCTCGACCAGCTTCGCCAACCCGGCCATCACCGTGGGCCGGATGTTCTCCGACACCTTCGCCGGCATCGCCCCGTCGTCCGTGCCCAGCTTCGTGGCCGCCCAGGTGCTCGGGGGGCTGGCCGCCCTGGCGCTCATCGTGGCGCTCTATCCGGGTCTGACGCCGGCGGAGGCCTCCGACATCATGGTGCCCCATCACCCGCCCGACGACCCCCGGGCCACCATGGCCCCGGAGGCCTCATGACCGGCCGTCCCACGGTCCTCTTCCTGTGCGTGCACAACGCCGGCCGGAGCCTGGCCGCCCGGGTGCTGCTCGACCACCACGCCCGCGGGCGCGTGGAGGTCCTGTCGGCCGGGTCGGAGCCCGGCGACCGGCTCAACCCGTCGGTGGTGGCCGCCCTCGAAGAGCGCGGGCTCGACGCGTCGCTCGAGTTCCCCAAGCCGCTCACCGACGCCGCCGCCCGGGCGGCCGACGTCATCGTCACCATGGGCTGCGGCGACACCTGCCCGTACCATCCGGGCCGGCGGTACCTCGACTGGTCGCTCGACGACCCGGCGGGGCTGCCGGTGGACGAGGTCCGACCCATCGTCGACGAGATCGACCGACGGGTCCGGGCCCTCCTGGACGAGCTGGTCCCACCCGACCCGGGCTGAGCGACGACCGCCGAGGCGGGACCGCCAACGTCGGGCGGCCCCGTGGCGCGAGACTGTGTGGTCCTTGGCCCTCCGTCGCTACGTACCCCAGTTCGACGGCGTCCGCGCCCTCGCCATCTCCGCGGTGGTCGCCTACCACCTCGGCTACCTCCGGGGGGGCTGGGTCGGTGTGGACGTCTTCTTCGTCCTGTCCGGCTACCTCATCACCAGCCTCCTGCTGGCCAACGACCGCCCGCCCGGCAACCTGGTGGCCTTCTGGGGCCGCCGGGCCCGGCGCCTGCTCCCGGCGGTGCTGGTCCTGCTGGTGGCGCTGTCGGTCTACGCCTGGGCCGGCGGGCCCGGCCTGGTGCCGGCCCAGCTGCGGGCACCCGCCCTGGCCACCCTGTTCTATGTGGCCAACTGGCAGCAGATCGTGGCCGGCCACAACTACTTCGCCCAGTACCTGGCGGTCAGCCCGCTCCAGCAGATGTGGTCCCTGGCCATCGAGGAGCAGTACTACCTGATCTGGCCGTTGGTCCTGGTCGCCGTCACCGCCGCCACCCGGGCCCGACCCCGGGCCGGGCCGGCCGGACCCTGCTCGGGACCACCGTGGTGCTCGGAGTGGCCTCGGCGGTGTGGATGGGAGCGGCCGCCCACTGGTTCGGGCCCGACCGGGCCTACCTGGGCACCGACACCCGGGCCTGGGAGCTCCTGATGGGTGGGGCGGCGGCCATGCTGTGGCCTCCCGGGCAGGAGGGCGGCACCGAGCACCGACGCGGCTGGTCGGTGCTGACCGCCCTCGCCCTGGTCGGGCTGGCCGTCGGGGTGTCCGTGGCCGGCGGCCCACCGGCGTGGATCTGGGACGGAGGACTGGTGGCCATCGCCGCCTGCGCCACCGTGGTGGTCGTGGGCAGCTCCCGGGCGCCCCGTGGCGTGGTGGCCCGGGGGCTGGGCCTCGGCCCGATCGGTTGGGTGGGGCTCATCTCCTACAGCCTCTACCTCTGGCACTGGCCGGTGATCGTGCTCATGACCCCGGCCACCGTCGGCTGGTCCGGGTGGCCGCTACTGGTCGCCCGCCTCGGGTCGATGGTGGCGCTGGCGTGCGCCAGCTACTACCTCGTCGAACGACCGCTCCGCCGGGTCGACTGGGGGGGGCTGCACCGCCGTCTCCGGGTCCCGACGGTGGGGTTCGCCGCCGCCGGCATCGTCGTGACCGCGGTGGCCATCGTGGTAGGGACGGTCGGTCCCCCCCAGGCCACCACCGGCCGGGTGGCCAGCGTTCCCCTGCCGACCGCGGCCACCGTGCCCCAGGCCCGCCCCACCCTGCCCCCGGCCGCGCCGGGCCAGCCCTACCGGGCCTGGATCTTCGGCGACAGCGTGATGGTGGACAGCTCCCTCGGGATCACCGCCGCGCTGCAGGCCACCGGGGACGTGTCGGTCGCCGTCGACTCGTCCATTCCGGGGTTCGGGCTGACCACGGACCAGACCTGGCCCGGCGAGGTGGCCCAGACCCTGGCCCAGAACCGGCTGCAGATCGCCATCGGCACCTGGTCGTGGGACGACCAGGCGGCCCAGGCCGACCCGGCGGCCTACCGGGCCGAGCTGGAGCACTTCGTGTCCAGCCTGCTGGCCCCGCCCGACGGCGTGGGGCTGGTGGTCCTCCTCCAGTTCCCCCAGTCCGGCCCCGTCGACTCCATCACCGACGCCGCCGCCCGGGAGCAGGAGTGGCGGACGCGGACCGCCCTCACCATGGCGTGGAACGACGCAGCCCGGCAGGCCGCCGCCGCCTTCCCCGGGCGCGCCCTCTACCTGACCAACCAGCAGCTGTTCGCGCCGGACGGGAGGTTCGTGACCTGGATGCGGACCCCCGAGCACACCTGGGTCCGGGCCCGCAAGCTCGACAACACCCACCTGTGCCCCTACGGCGCCGCCCAGTTCGGGGCCCTGGTGACCCAGGAGCTCACCCCGCTGATCGGGCTCGGTCCCCTGACGCCGGGATGGGAGTTCGGGGCCTGGACGACCGATCCCCGCTACAACGATCCGCCGGGGTCCTGTCCGGACGACCAGCCGCCGGCGGGCTACCGCGGCATCCCGGTGCCACCGACCACCGGGGCCGCCTCGTAGGGGAGCGGCCCGGTCCGATGGTCAGCGGTGAGGGCCTCCGGTGGGGTCGATGGGGCTGTGCAGCGCCAGTCCACCGTCGCACTCGATGATGGCCCCGGTGACCCAGTGCATCCCATGCACGGCGAGCACGGTCTCGGCGATGTCGTCGGGCCGGCCCAGCCGGCCGAGGGCGGTCCGGTGGGCCACCCCGGTCAGCCACGACCCGTCCCGGGGGGCCCGGCCCAGCATCGGGGTCTCGGTCACCCCGGGAGCGACGGCGTTGACGCGGACGGCCGGAGCCCACTCGACGGCGGCCACCCTGACCACCATGTCCAGCGCGGCCTTGGAGGCGCAGTAGAGCCCCATGGTGCGGTCGACCAACTGCCCGCTCACGCTGCTGGTGGCCACCATGGACCCGCCGCCGGCCCGGGCCATCTCACCGGCCAGCGACCGCATGGCCAGCCACACCCCCTTGGCGTTGACCCCCACGACCCGGTCCCACGCCGAGGGGTCGACGTCCATGAGCAGGCCGCTGTGCCCGATGCCGGCTGTGACGGTCACCTCGGCCGGCACACCGACCCGGTCGAGGGTGGTGCGGGCGGCGGCGTCGACCTGGTCGGGATCGGAGATGTCACAGACGATGTCGCTGCCCGGCGCCCGGTCCCACACCACCACGTCCACCCGGGCCGAGCGGTACCGGTCGGCCACGGCGGCCCCGATGCCCGAACCGCCGCCGACGACCACGGCGGGACCGGTGGGTCCGGTGCCGCTCACGCCGCCACCCCCGACAGCACCAGGGCCACCACCTCGGTGGCCACCTCCTCGGCCCGGTGGCCGGGCCGGATGGTCAGCGCGTTGATGCCGATGGTGGTCACCGCCCCGAGGATGCCGAGTGCGGCCAACCGGGGGTGGCCGACAGGGCGCAGGGTCCCGTCGGACGCCCCTTCGAGCAGCAGGGCATGCACCGGCTGGACGAAGGCGGCGTCGACCCGACGGGCGATGAGGGGTACCCGGGCGGCCCGGCCCAGGTCGAACTGGAGGGCCCGGCTGGCCATGGGGAAGCGTTCGAAGACCCGGAGGTGGGCGAGGATCGCCGCGGCCAGGCGGTCGGACGCCGACCCCGGTGCGGCCACGGCACCGGTGATGGCCGCGGCCACCTCGTCCAGGATCTCGGTGAACAGAAAGGTGAGGATCTCCTCCTTGCCCTCGAAGTAGTAGTAGAGCGTGGCCTTGGGCACGCCGGTGGCGACGGCGATGTCCTCCATCTTGGTGGCGTCGAGGCCGTGCTCGGCGAACAGGTCGGCGGCGGCCAGGACCTTCTGGACCATGGCGGGGGGCAGTGTGCGCACCTCGGGGTCTCCTCCCGGTCGCCGGCGCCGCGCCGGACCTGGTCGGTCCGGGGCGCCGGGGTTGTACTCAGAGTATAAACTCACCGAACAAGAGCGGTCGGCTCGGGCCCGGCCGGACCAGGGGGTGGAACCGTGACTGTGGTGCACCATTCGGCCATCTGCGTGCGGGACATGGAGAAGAGCCTCCGGTTCTGGCGTGACGGCCTGGGCTTCGCCGTCCTCATGGACCAGCGGTTCCGGGGCGACTGGCCGACGCTGCTGGAGGGGCCGACCGACTCGCTGCGGGCGGTGTTCCTGGGTGATCCGGCCGCGCCCGACGCCGGCGTCGTGGAGCTGGTGGACCTCGGGACGCTGCCCGGTCCCCCCGACGCCGCGCCCCCCCGGTCGGGGTTCCTGCTGCTGTCGGTCTTCACCGACGTGACGGCGGCGCTGGACCGGCTGGCCGGACTGGGTCTGGCCGGGACACCGAGGCAGGTCGAGGTGTCGGGGGTGGCCATGGCCACCGTGCGGGATCCCGACGGGACGCTGGTGGAGCTGGTGGACTCCGGGGCCTCGGCCAACCTCGGGCGGCTCGCCCCCCGATGAGGCCGAAGCCGACCGTGGCCGTCCTCGGCGCCGGCGCCGGGGGAATCGCCATGGGCATCCGGCTCCAGCGGGCCGGCTACCCGTTCACCCTCTACGAGCAGTCCGACGGGGTGGGCGGGACCTGGCGGGACAACACCTACCCGGGGGCGGCGTGCGACGTCCCTTCCCACCTCTACTCGTTCTCGTTCGAGCCCAACCCGTGGTGGAGCCGCACCTACGCCACCCAACCGGAGATCCTGGCCTATCTGGAGCGGTGCACCGACCGGTACGGCCTCCGTCCCCACGTGCGGACGGGCACCCGGATCGACGAGGCCCGGTGGGACGCACCCTCCCAGCAGTGGATCCTGACCGCCCGCTCGGGGGAGACGTTCACCGCCGCGGTACTGGTCAGTGGGCTCGGCATGCTCAACGTCCCCCACGTGCCCGAGATCCCCGGTGCCGAGCGGTTCGCCGGTCGGGCCTTCCACTCCTCCCGGTGGGACCACTCGAAGTCGGTGGGCGGGGAGCGGGTGGCATCCATCGGAACCGGGGCCAGCGCCATCCAGTACGTCCCGGCCATCGCCCCCGAGGTCGAGCACCTCACCGTGTTCCAACGGAGCCCGATCTGGATCACCCCCCGGTTCGACGAGCCGTTCACACCCGACCAGCAGCGACGGTTCGCCCGGGTGCCCCTGGCCGCCCGCCGGCACCGCTGGCAGATCTGGCTGACCTACCAGCGGGCCAATGCCCGGGTCGACTCGGAGCTGACGACGATGCAGACCGAGCTGGCCCGCTCGTATCTGGCCCGCAAGGTGGAGGACCCCGACCTGCGGGAGGCACTCACCCCCGACTATCCGGTGGGGTGCAAGCGGCCGCTGATCTCCCGGCACTGGTTCCCGGCCCTGACCCGGGACAACGTACGGCTGGTCACCGAGCCCGTCACCGAGATCACCGAGTCCGGTGTGGTCACCGCCGACGGCGAGCACCACTCGGTCGACACCATCGTCTACGGGACCGGGTTCCGGGCCAATGAGTTCCTGTCCACTGTGGAGGTCGTCGGCGAGAACGGGAAGCGACTGCACGACGGATGGCGGGACGGGGCCGAGGCGTATCTGGGCCTCTCGGTGGCCGGCTTCCCCAATTTCTTCATGCTCTACGGCCCCAACACCAACGGGGTGAACTCCATCCTCTTCTTCCACGAGGCCCAGAGCCACTATGTGATGCGCGCCCTGTCGGCCATGCGCCGGTTCGGGCATCGGGGCGGTGGACGTGCGCCGCGGGGTCATGGACAGGTACAACCGTCGGATCCAGGGGGCCATGGCCGGGACCGTGTGGCTGGCCGGCTGCACCAACTACTTCCGGGCGCCGTCGGGCAAGGTGGTCACCCAGTTGCCCTACAGCGGCGGCCGGTACTGGCTCCGCACCCGCCTGTTCCCGATCTGGCGGTACCGGCTGCGCCGGGCCGTCCGCTCGCCGCGCTCGAGGGGCGGGCGCCGGGTCAGCCGGCCAGGACGGCCTCGATGGCGGCCAGCTCCTCGACGGAGAAGGCCGGGGCATCCAGGATGGCCACGTTCTGCTCCAACTGTCCGAGGCTGCTGGGTCCGATGAGGGTGGAGGTCACCCGGGGATCCCGGACCGTCCAGGCCAGGGCCATCTGGGCCAGGGACTGGCCCCGTCCCCGGGCGATCTCGTCGAGCGACCGCACCCGTTCCCTCAGTTCGTCGGTCACGAAGGCGGGGTCGAGGCTGCTGGCCGGCCGGCTGGCCCGCGACCCCTCGGGGATGCCGTCGAGATAGCGGTCGGTCAGCAGCCCCTGGGCCAGCGGGGAGAAGACGATGCACCCCACCTCCAGTCGGCCGAAGGTGTCCAGCAGACCGTGCTCGATCCACCGGTTGACCATGGAGTAGGGCGGCTGGTGGATGAGCAGCGGGGTGCCCAGGCGGGCCAGGATGCCGGCCGCCTCGACGGTCTGGTCCGGGGGGTAGGACGAGATGCCGGCGTAGAGGGCCTTGCCCTGGCGCACCGCGGTGTCGAGGGCCCCCATGGTCTCCTCCAGCGGGGTCTCGCGGTCGTAGCGGTGGGAGTAGAAGATGTCCACGTAGTCCACGCCCATCCGCCTGAGGCTGGCGTCCAGGCTGGCCAACAGGTACTTGCGCGAGCCCCCGTCACCGTAGGGACCGGGCCACATGTCCCATCCGGCCTTGGTGGACAGGATCAGCTCGTCGCGGTACGGGGCGAGGGCGCCGCGGAGCACGTTGCCCACGTTGGTCTCGGCCGAGCCGTAGGGCGGCCCGTAGTTGTTGGCCAGGTCGAAGTGGGTGATCCCGAGGTCGAAGGCCCGGGTCAGCAGGGCCTCGATCTCGTCGGCCGGCCGGGCGTCCCCGAAGTTGTGCCACACCCCGAGAGAGACCAGGGGAAGTTGGATCCCGCTCCGACCGCACCGGCGGTACTCCATGGACTCGTAGCGGTCGTCGGCGGCCCGGTAGGTCATGGCGTCACGGTAGATCACCGCCGCCCGGCCGTCCCGCCCGTCCGCGTAGGGTGCGGGCATGCCTCCGTGGACCGCCGACCTCATTCCCGACCTCTCCGGGCGCACGGTGGTGGTGACCGGCGCCAACAGCGGCCTCGGCTACGAGTCGTCCCTGGCCCTGGCCCGGGCGGGCGCCGCCGTGGTCCTGGCCTGCCGGGACCCGGCCAAAGGGGCCGATGCCCTCGACCGCATCACCCGGTCCGTCCCCGGCGCCACGGTGTCCCTGGCCCCGTTGGACCTGGCCGACCTGACCTCGGTCCGGGCCTTCGCCGCCGGCTTCTGCGACACGCACGACGGTCTGGACGTCCTGCTCAACAACGCCGGGGTCATGGCCATCCCCCGCCGGGAGACGTCCGACGGCTTCGAGATGCAGTTGGGGACCAACCACCTCGGCCACTTCGCCCTCACCGGGCTGTTGCTCGACGCCCTCCGGGCCCGGCCCGGCTCCCGGGTGGTGACGGTCAGCAGCTCGGCCGCCCAGATGGGCCGCATGCGCTTCGACGACCTCCAGGGCACCCGCAGGTACGGCAAGTGGTCGGCCTACTCGCAGGCCAAGCTGGCCAACCAGCTGTTCACCCTGGAGCTGGACCGCCGGGCCACCCGGTCCGGGGCCGGGCCGGTCAGCGTGGCCGCCCATCCGGGGTACGCCGCCACCAACCTGCAGTCGGTCGGGCCGCAGATGAGCGGCTCGGCGCTGATGGAGCGGCTCACCGACCTCGGGAACTCGATCCTCGGCCAGTCGGCGGCCGGGGGCGCACGGCCCAGCCTGTACGCCGCCACCGCGCCGGGCGTGTCGGGAGGCCAGTACTTCGGGCCGGACGGCTTCCTGGCCATGCGGGGCAGTCCGAAGCCGGTGTCCTTCGTCAAGGCGGCCCGGGACCCCGCCGCCGCGCAGCGCCTGTGGGAGGTCTCCGAGGAACTCACCGGCGTCCGGTACGCCGCCCTCGACCCCGAGGGGTGAGCCCGCCCTCCCGGTCGGTCAGGCCGCCGACTTCTCGAGGATGTGGACCCCGCAGGCCGAGCCCAGGCCGATGACGTGGGTCAGGCCGACCTTGGCCCCCTCGATCTGACGACCGCCGGCCTCGCCCCGAAGGTGGGTGGCCACCTCCCAGACATTGGCGATCCCGGTGGCGGCGATGGGATGGCCCTTGGACTCGAGGCCTCCCGAGACATTGACCGGGGTGGTCCCGTCCCGCCAGGTGGCCCCGGAGTTGAAGAAGTCCACCGCGCCGCCCTGCTCACAGAGCATGAGGTTGTCGTAGTGGACCAGCTCGGCGGTGGCGAAGCAGTCGTGCAGCTCGACCAGGTCGAGGTCGGCAGGCCCCACGCCGGCCTGCTCGTAGGCCTGGGTGGCGGCATTGCGGGTCAGGGTGTTGACATCGGGGAGGATCTGGCACGCCTCCTCCCACGGGTCGGTGGTGAGGACGCTGGCCGATATCTTCACCGCCCGCCTCTGCTGCTCGAGGGAGAGGGTCTTGAGCTTCTTGCCGCTGACCACCACGGCCGCCGCCGCCCCGTCGCAGTTGGCCGAGCACATGGGCCGGGTGTTGGGGTAGGCGATCATGACGTCACCCATGATCTGCTCGAGGGACATCTTCTTGGTGTAGGCGGCCAGGGGGTTGAGGGTCGAGTGGGAGTGGTTCTTCTCGGCGATCTTGGCGAACAGCTCGAAGCTGGTGCCCCCGTACTTGTGGCCGTACTCCATGCCGATCTGGGCGAAGACGCCCGGCATGATCTCGGTTCCGATGCGGCCGTCGACCGGGGCCACGGCCCCGTAGCGGCCATGGGGCGTCCACGTGTCGGAGTCGCCACCCCGGCTGCCGCCGGACAGGAGGCCGGCCCCGGAGAGCTTCTCCACCCCGAAGGCCAGGCCCATGTCGGCTTCACCGGCCTTGATGGCCATGATGGCCACCCGCAGTGCGGTGGCGCCGGTGGCGCAGGCGTTGGCCACGTTGAACACCGGGATGCCGGTCTGGCCCAGCTGCTTCTGGAGCTGCTGGCCCATGCCGGCGTTGGCGTGCATCAGGCTGCCGGCCCCGATGACACCCATGTCCCCCATCTCGACGCCGCCGTCGGCCAGGGCACCCATGACCGCCTCGGAGGCCAGGTCGATCAGGTCCAGCTCGGGGTGCTTGCCGAACTTGGTCATGTGGATGCCCAGGATCCACAGGTCGTCAGCTGCCATGGTCCAACCTCTCTCTCGTGCTCACTGCCCCGTCAATCGAGGCGGCCATCGAACCGGCCCTGTCCATCTACCCGGCTCCGTCCCTCTACCCGACCAGAGGCTCGAAGCCGAACCCGATGGCCTCGGTGCCGTGCTCGTCGGTGCCGATGGGCTCGGTGGCCAACCGCACCCGCATGCCCATGGTCACGTGCTCGGGGTCGGGCTCCACATTGATCAGGTTGGCCCGCACGCTGGTGCCGTCGCAGTCGACCAGGGCGGCCACGTACGGCACCGGCACCCCGGGAGCGGCGAAGCTCACGATGGTGAAGGCCCTGACCTCGCCCTCGGTGGCCACGTCGACCGGCTTGAACTCGGTCTTGCCGCAGTGGGCGCAGGCGTTGCGCCGATCGAAGAACCGGGCGGCGCAGTTGGTGCACTCGTGGGCCGTCAGGTGCGGACGATCCCCCAGCACCAGGTAGTCCACCAGCGGAATCTGCTCGGCCATGTCCCCTACTTCCCGTTTCTCGTGCTCCGCCTGTCGGGGGCACCCTACCGGGCGAGGGAAATCAGGCGCTAGTTGGGCCGATGGGAGGACTCGAGTGTGCCGAATCGCCCGGCCGCTCATCACCCGTGGTGGGTGATGCGGTCGGGGGGTCCAGCTGCGAAGATGGTTCCCGGGCCCACCGGGCGCCGGTTCGGGCAGGGGTTCGCGACCATCCGCCGGCCCGTCCGCACCCTGAGATTGAGAAGAGGTAACACCCCATGCCCCTCCACAAGCACGAGTCGATCCGGGACGAGCTGCTCGATTCGGTCTATGCCGGCAAGGACCTGCTCACCAGGCTGCCCTCCTCCCACTTCCCGACCGAGGAGATGCGGCCCGAGGATGCCTACCAGTGCATCTCCGACGAACTGCTGTTGGACGGCAACTCCCGCCAGAATCTGGCCACCTTCTGTCAGACCTGGGAGGAGGACGAGGTCCACAAGTTGATGGACCTGTCCATGAACAAGAACATGATCGACAAGGACGAGTATCCCCAGACGGCCGAGATCGAGCGCCGCTGCGTCCAGTTGCTCGGGGACCTGTGGAACGCGCCGGAGGGGGGCGAGGCCGTCGGGTGCTCGGCCATCGGATCGTCGGAGGCCTGCATGCTCGGCGGTATGGCGGCCAAGTGGCGGTGGCGGGCCAGGCGGGAGGCCGAGGGCAAGCCCACCGACAAGCCCAACCTGGTGTGCGGCCCGGTCCAGGTGGTGTGGCACAAGTTCGTGAAGTACTGGGACATCGAGATGCGGGAGATCCCCATGTCGCCCGGCAAGTACTGCATGGACGTGGAGCAGATGCTGGCCCAGGTGGACGAGAACACCATCGTGGTGGTGCCCACCTTCGGGGTGACCTACACCGGCACCTACGAACCGGTCCTCGAGTTGAGCCAGGCCCTGGACAAGCTCCAGGAGGACACCGGTCTCGACATCGACATCCACGTGGACGGGGCCAGCGGCGCCTTTCTGGCCCCGTTCTGTGCGCCGGACGTGATCTGGGACTTCCGGATCCCCCGGGTCAAGTCCATCAGCACTTCCGGCCACAAGTTCGGACTGGCCCCCCTGGGGGTGGGCTGGGTGCTGTGGCGGGACAAGGCCGACCTGCCCGACGACCTGATCTTCCACGTCAGCTACCTGGGCGGGGACATGCCGGTCTTCCAGATCAACTTCTCGCGGCCGGCCGGCCAGATCGTGGCCCAGTACTACAACTTCGTCCGGCTGGGCCGATCGGGATACCGGGCCGTCCACGACGCCTGCTATGAGACGTCCAAGTTCCTGGCCGAGCAGATCGTGAAGCTGGGCCCCTTCGAGCTGCTGTGCGACGGCAATCCGATCACCGGCATCCCGTCGGTGGCCTGGCGGATCCGCCAGGGGGAGGACCCGGGCTACACCCTCTACGACGTGGCCGACCGCCTGCGGGTCAAGGGTTGGCAGGTGCCGGCCTACCCCCTGACCGGCTCGGTGGCCGACATCTCGGTCCAGCGCATCCTGGTGCGCCAGGGCGTGAGCCGCGACCTGGCCTTCCTGCTGCTGGACGACATCAAGCAGTCCCTCGCGCACTTCGACAAGCACCCGGTCTCGGTCGCCATGAGCAAAGAGGAGTCCGGCGGCTTCAGCCACCTGTGAGCGACGCGGTGACGCCGGCCCCGGCCACCGACCTGAGCTCGTTCCAGCGTTCCCATCTGGTGGCCACCGGGGTGCGGGCGGTGGCGACAGCCACGGTTCTATTGGCCGTGTACTTCGTGGTGCCGGTGGCCCACCGCCACCACGAGTCCCCCGTGCTCCGACTGACGGTGGCGCTGGCCCTCTTCGTGGCCGTCCTGGCCACGGAGATCCGGCTGATCACCACCAACGAACGGCCGTTGCTGCGGGCCGGCGTGGCCATGGCCACGGTCATCCCCCTGTTCCTGGTCCTGTTCTCGTGGATCTACCTCACCCTGTCCGGGGCCGATCCGGGGGCCTTCAGCTCCGGGCCGCTCGACCGTCCGTCGGCGCTCTACTTCACCGTCACCGTCTTCTCGACGGTGGGGTTCGGGGACATCACCCCGAGGTCGGACGTGGCCCGGATGGTGGTGACGGTCCAGATGCTCGCCGACCTGACCGTGATCGCCGTGGTCATCCGGATGATCTTCGGGGCGGTGACCCGGGGGACCGCCCGAGCCGGTCAGCCGGACGAACCCACCCTGCCGACCGAGGCCAATCAGTAGGGAGTCACCCGGTTCCGAGGGGATCGGCGATCACCGGCGGTCGCGGAACTCGTCGACCCACTCCTGGGGCACGGTGGAGGGGATCTCCGGCCGGGACCGGCGGAGGGAGCGGGGGACGACCCAGAAGATGACCGCGGCCGCTGCGCCGTAGAAGGCCAGGAGCAGGATGACGGCCACCATCGAACCAAACGCCGATCAGGTGACCAGCGTGTAGATGCTCTTCCCGACCAGCCAGAAGCCCAGGACCAGCGAGATGATGACGATCACCTGGTCGGTGTGGGTGTCGATCCACGAGCGAACGGACCGCAGGATGGTCTGGGCCCGCTCCGGCCGGAACGCGGCGTAGATCTCCATGACCAGGTAGACCGCCGTAGCCACGACGCAGAACAGGAACAGGGCGATGTAGCTCTCCAACGAGGTCAGTTTGGCCTCCGTGATGGTGGCCACCCCGGCGGCCACCAGGCCCCAGGGCTGGGTCAGGGGTGCCAGCCCGATGCAGACCCACGGGGACATGTTGTCGATGCCGGTCTGCCACTTCGGGGGCTTCTTCGGCGGCTTGGGCTGGCCCATCTTGGCCCGGCGGCGCAGGGCGATGATCACCAGGACCACGCCGATGAGCAGCTTGACGGCGATGGCGGCCAGGGAGGGCGCCGTGCTGGGCTTGGGAGGCTTGTTGCCGGTGAACACCAGGGTCAGGGCGACCACCGCGGCCAGGGAGAGCAGCCAACCGAAGATGAAGGCGGCCCCCTTGCGGACGCCGCCCTCGGCCATCAGGACGAGCAGGAAGGCGGTCAGCGGGATGGGCTCCAGCGTGATGACCAGGGCGATGACCAGCAGGTCGAGGATCACCGCCGGATCCTCTCGGCCGCCCGGCCCGGCCGACCGGCGTCAGTCATTGCTCTGGCGGAACTTCTTCATGAAGGCCACCACCAGCACGATGGCCAGCACCGCGAAGATCACGCCGCCCAGGTAGTACATGGTCGTCCTCCGGTCGTCGGGTGGAATCGGGTGCGCCGGGCTCCGGACGTCGGGGGCGTGAGGCCCCCGACGTCGTCACCGGGGCAGGTCAGGAGAGGATCTTGGCCTTCTGGGCCTCGAACTCGGCGTCGGTGAGCACACCCTTCGCCTTGAGGTCGGCCAGCTTGGCCAGTTCGTCGCTCGAGCTGCCGCCGGCCGCCGCGGTCTGCTTGACGTAGTCGTCGAAGGCCTGCTGCTGCTGCTGGGCGGCCTGTTCGGCCCGCTCGTGCATCTTGCCGCCCCGTGCGATCAGGTAGACGAAGATCCCGAGGAAGGGAAGGATGATCACGAAGATGACCCAGAGCGCCTTGGCGCCGCCACCCATGTCCCGACTGCGGAAGATGTCCCCGAAGATGACGATGAGGAGCCAGAACCAGATGAAGAAGACGAACAGTCCCAGCATGGTTCCGAACAGGTCGGCCAGCGGGTAGGTGTAGGCGAGCATCGAGTGGTCCTCCTTGGTGGGTGCATTCGCTTTGCCCCGTGATCCAATCACACCGGGCCGGTCAGGGTCGTCACCCTTCCGGGATGACCTTGCGGCGGGACCCTGACCAGAGGGTGTCGGGGCAGGTCACGGGACCTATCGCTTCCCAGGTCTTAACGGTGGGCTACAGCAGGCCGAGCTGGCGGGCCCGGACGATGGCCTCGTTGCGGTTGGCAGCATCGAGCTTGCGGTAGATGTGGGCCATGTGGGTCTTGATGGTGTTGACCGAGACGTAGCACTGCTCGGCCAGCTCGGTGTTGGTGAGCCGGCTGGGTAGATAGGAGAGGATCTCGAGCTCGCGATCGGTCAGGGGGTCGGCCAGCTCGCCCCCAGGGATCGGGGCGATGGCCTCGCGGGCCCGGGCCAGCACGCGGTCCCGGAACTCGGGGTGGACGTCGGTGAGGTCGGCGACCATCCGGATGACCGGTACCCCGGCCCGGACGAAGACCTCGATCAGTCCGTGGCGCTCGGCCACGTCGACGGCCTCGGTGAGCGATCCCCGGGCCTCGTCGGCCCGACCCTCGGCGGCGGCCAGCCAGGCCAGCAGCACTTGGCGCTCCACGATGGGCAGCGGGTCGGAGGACGCCAGCAGGTGGGCGCCGTCGAGGATCTTGCGGGCCTGGTCCAGCTGCCCCAGGGTCAGGGCGCACGCGGTGCCCTCGTAGACCAGCGCCGGTGTGGCCAGCTCGGCGCCCTTCAGGGTTCGCCACGCCTCGTCCGGTGATCCGGCGACGCGGAGCAGCCGGCTCCTCAGGGCGACCAGGCGGTCGGTCACCACCGCCGGCGGTGGGGCCCCGAGGTCGTGCCGGGTGGACAGGACGGTGGTCCCGGCCTGGTCGGGATGCCCGTCGGCCGCCTGCAGCATGGCGGTCTCCAGACGGGCGATCCAGATCAGGGGGGTCCGGCGGTTGACCTCGGCCCGGAGGGTGCCCTCGCCCAGGGCCAGGGCCGCCCGTCGGGGCTCGCCCCGCTCCAGGGCGGCCAGGCTCGAGGCCAGATAGGCGTCGGCGGAGGAGGGATGGGACAGGTTGCCCACATCGCGGGCGATGGCCAGGGCCTGGTCGGCCAGCTCCTCGGCCCGCTCGACGTGGCCGCACCATGCCTCGAGCAGGCTCAGGGAGCCGAGGCCGCTCACCCGCCAGACCGAGTAGGCGGCACCGGCCGACGCCAGCCCGCGCTCCAGCCAGCTCCTGGCCTCTTCGAGGTGTCCGGCGAGGAAGTGGGCCCGACCACCGGAGATGAGGACTACGGTCTCGAGGGAGTGGGGATCGGTCAGGTCCATGACCACCGGCAGAGGGCGGCCGTCGAGCCGGTCGAGCCCGTCGAGCGCCGCCTCGGCCACCTCGATCGAGGTCTCGGGATCGGGACGGAACTGGACCATGGCGGCCAAGAACGACTGGGCACACACCCGTTCGCCGGCCGACGCCGTGGGGTCGGTCGCCACCCGGCGCACGATGTCCTCGGCCCCGGCGGCCTGTCCGTCGGCCCCCTTGAGCCAGCCGAGGAGGAGACTCACGTCGTTCCGCCCCGCCCGGCCGGTCTCGGGGATCTGGCTGATCCAGCGGATCACCGTGGCCATCTGACCCTGCTCGAAGATCTCGTTGCCCCGGGACATGATGAGGTCGAGGGCGCGCTCCCAGCTGCGGGCCCGCAGCAGGTACTCGACGGCCGGACCGACCTCCCCCCGCTCCAGGTGCCACGAGGCGGCCAGCTCCAACAGGCGGCGTTCGGACCCGGGGTCCTCGGCCCGGAGCCGGAACCGGAGCAGATCCCGGAACAGGTGATGGAACCGGAACCACTGGCGGTGGCCGTCCAAGGGGACGAGGAACATCGACTCCCGCTCCAGCGCCTCGAGGACCAGTTGGGCATCGGACGCACCCGTGACGTGGGCCACCAGGTCGGCACACATCTCGTCGAGCACGGAGCTGTGGAGGAGGAAGGCGCGCCGGGACGGCGACTGGGCCTCGAGGACCTCCTCGCTGAGGTAGTCGGCGATCAGCCGGTCGCTCCCACTGAACTCGGTGATGAACCGGTCCCCGTCCTCGTGCAGCCGGAGCATCATGGCGGCCAGCTGCAGCCCGGTGGCCCATCCCTCGGTCCGGCCGACCAGCGCGGCGACCTGGTCGGCCCCCAGCGGCCGTCCGGTGATGCGCTCCAGGAGCCGGGCCGAGTCGGCATCGTCGAAGGCCAGCTCGGCCTGGCGGATCTCGGTCAGCCCCCGACGCAGCCGGTGGCGGCTCCAGGCGATGGGAGGGTCCACCCGGGTCGACAGGACGAGATGGACGTTGGCGGGGGCCAGCTCGACCAGCTGGCCCAGATCGGCGAGCAGGGTGGCGTTGGCCAGCTGGTGGAGATCGTCCAGTACCAGGACCGTCTCGGGCAGGCCGGACAGGAACCCGGCGAGCGCTTCGAGCAGCCGGGTCCCCAGCCCGCCTCCGTGGAGCGAGACCAGCGTGCCCAGGTCGGCCGCCTCGGGCTCCACCGCGGCCAGCCCCTGTAGGAGGCGCTGGGCGAAACGGACCGGATCGTCGTCCGACGGGGTCAGGTCCAACCACACGAAGTCCACCTCAGGATGGGTGGCCGCCCACTGGGCCAGCAGCACCGACTTGCCCGACCCGGCCGGCGCCACCACCAGGGTCAACGGTTGGCCCAGGACCTCGTTCAGCTGGCGCCGGAGCGCCGGTCGGTCGACCGCGTGGATCGGTGTTGCAACCGCTGTCACCATGAGTTCGATCCGCGCTCCGCCCGGTAGAGGCACCTGTGTGTCATCACGGTAGCGGTCCGGCCGCCGGACGATTCGCGGCAGGGGAGGTCCCGACCACACGATCATCCTCCGGGGATGACGACAGCCCGAGGTGACCCGCTCAGAATGGTTTCGATGCGCGGCCGATCACCGCGCCGGTACCGCCGGTCCGGATGTCCCATCACCGGGGCCCGGCACGGTGGTCTCGCGACATCAGGGAAGGGGTTGCCGTGGGTCCCGAGACCTTCGAAATCGTCGTCAAGGGACGGCTCAGCCCGACGCTGGTGGCGGCGCTCGAGGGCTTCGAGGTCAGCCGGTGCGACGGCGGGTTGACCCACCTGGTGGGCTGGGTGCCGGACCAGGCCCGGCTGCACAGCCTGCTCCAGCTCCTTCGAGACCTCAACATCGAGCTGGCCTCGGTCAACCCGGCTCCCGTCGACCCCACGTCGTCGGCCACGGCCCACCACAGGGGAACGTCGTGATGGCCATCGGCGGCGCCGAACCGCCGACTCCGGCCGGCGGAGCTCAGGGGCGACCACTCCCTGCTGAAGCTGCGGTCGTCGAGTGGCCGGGTCCACCGGGGACGGTACCCTGACTGCCGATGCCGGACTCCTCCTGCTGTGCGCCCAGCCGCGGTGGCGGCGAGGAAGTTCCCGGCTCGACCGTGGTCCCGGGTCAGGGCGCCCATCCGGGGTCGCTGGTCACGGTGCCGGGCGGCCGCTACCGGGTGGGGGACGAGTCGGCCTGGTCCTACCCGGGCGACGGTGAGGCGCCGGTCCACGCCGCCGAGCTGGCCTCGTTCCGCATCGACGCCCGGGCCGTCACCAACCGGCAGTTCGCCGCCTTCGTCGACGCCACCCGATGGGAGACCGACGCCGAGCGCTTCGGGTGGTCCTTCGTCTTCGGTGGCCTGCTGCCCGACGAGTTCCCGCCCACCCGGGGGGTGGAGGGGGCACCGTGGTGGCGACAGGTGATGGGGGCGGACTGGCGGCATCCCGAGGGACCGCACTCCGACATCGCCGGTGGGGCCGACCGCGCCGACCATCCGGTGGTCCATGTCTCGTGGCACGACGCCACCGCCTACTGCGCGTGGTCCGGGACCCGCCTGCCCACCGAGGCGGAGTGGGAGGTGGCCGCCCGCGGCGGCCTGGAGGGCCAGCCCTTCCCCTGGGGCGACCAGCTCGAGCCGCAGGGTACCCACCGGATGAACGTGTTCCAGGGCGAGTTCCCCGGAGGCAACACCGGTGCCGACGGCTATCTCGGCACCGCCCCGGTCGACGCCTTCGAGCCCAACGGGTACGGCCTGTACAACATGACCGGCAACGTCTGGGAGTGGTGCGCCGACTGGTTCGACGTGGGGTACTACGCCTCGGCGCCGGTGCGGGCCCCCGCCGGCCCCCCGACGGGGGCGGCCCGGGTCCAGCGGGGCGGCTCCTACCTCTGCCACGCCTCCTACTGCCGGCGCTACCGGGTGTCGGCCCGGTTCGGGAGCGGGCCGGACAGCTCGACGGGCAACGTGGGCTTCCGGGTCGCCGCCGCCCCGGGCGTCGACCACGCTGGGTGATATCGCCCGATCCGGGTGATGGTCCTGACCCTCGGGAGCGCGAGAGTGGGGGGTATGACTACCAGAGACTCCGCGGGACAGGCAGGTGAAGTGGTCGTCGGGTCCGAGGTGGACCACCTCGAGGCCGAGGAACGGGCGGCGCTGGGCAAGGCGGCCCGGAGCGCGGTGCCCCGGTCGTCCCAGGGGGCCTGGGAGCCCATGGCGACCCGACCCGACCCGGTGGCCCTCCTCGAATCCCAGGCCACCACCAGGGTGCAGGAACTGGTGCCCATCCGGTACGGACGGATGCTGGTCTCCCCCTTCACCTTCTACCGGGGGGCGGCCCTGATCATGGCCTCCGACCTGTCCACCACCCCCCGGTCCGGCCTCAACGTCCAGGCTTGCGGGGACGCCCATCTGAGCAACTTCGGGGTGTTCGCCTCGGCCGAGCGCCACCTGGTCTTCGACCTCAACGACTTCGACGAGACCCTGCCCGGACCTTGGGAGTGGGACGTGAAGCGGCTGGCGGCCAGCCTGGCCATCGCCGGCCGGGACCGGGGGTTCTCGGACAAGGAGCGGGCCGACGTCGTGCTCGAGACGGCCGCGGCCTACCGCACCGAGATGGCCACGATGGCCACCATGCGGGACCTCGACGTCTGGTATGCCCGGATGGACATCGAGAAGGTCCTGAGTGAGATCGGCGACCAGCTCGGCCTGGCCAACCCCAAGGGCGCCGACAAGACGCTGTCGAAGGTCAAGACCCGGGCGGACAAGGCCCTGGCCAAGGCCAAGACCCGCGACAGCATGCAGGCCCTGGAGAAGCTGACCGAGGTGGTCGACGGCGAGACCCGGTTCGTGAGCGACCCGCCGTTGCTGGTGCCCATCGGGGAGCTGTTCCCCGAGCTCGAGGGCAACTCGATGAGCGAGATCTTCCACGAGCTGTTCCGACGGTACCGGGCCACCCTGCAGAGCGACCGCCAGCACCTGCTCAAGCAGTTCCGGTTCGTGACCATCGCCCGCAAGGTGGTCGGGGTGGGCAGCGTGGGTACCCGCGCCTGGGTCCTGCTCCTGGTGGGCAGCGACGGCACCGACCCCCTCCTCCTGCAGGCCAAGGAGGCCCAGGCCTCGGTGCTCGAGCAGTTCGTGGGGAAGAGCCGGTACGCCAACCAGGGGGAGCGGGTAGTGGCCGGGCAGCACCTCATGCAGGCGTCCAGCGACATTTTCCTGGGTTGGGAGCGGGTCGAGGGGCTGGACGGCGTGCAGCGGGACTTCTACCTCCGTCAGTTGCGCGACTGGAAGGGCTCGGCCGACACCGACCGGATGGTGCCCCAGGGGATGACCGTCTACGGACGCCTATGCGGCTGGACGCTGGCCCGGGCCCACGCCCGCTCCGGCGACCGAATCGCCATCGCCGCCTACCTGGGCACGGGCAAGTCGTTCGACAACGCCATCGCTTCGTTCGCCGAGACCTATGCCGATCAGAACGAGCGGGACTACGACGCCCTCAAGCAGGCGGCGGCCGACGGTCGCATCAAGGTGGAGAGCGGACTGTGACGGCGGAGGGGACGCGACACCGGCCGGGCCCAATCACCCGGACCGGATGAGGACATCGACCAACCCATCCCATATCCTGAAACCAGACGAAGGCGAGGACCAACAGCACATGACCACAGGACCAGTCGAATTCATCATCGTGGGATTCCCCGGCAATCAGTTCAACGGCGAGATCGCCCCCGAGCTCATCGCCCTGGTGGAGTCGGGGACCGTCCGGATCCTCGACCTCATCTTCATCGGCAAGGACGTCGACGGCTCGGTCGTCAGCTTCGAGATCGACGACCTCGACACGCTCCCGGCCTTTGCGGGTTTGGACGCCGACGTCGGAGGTCTCATCAGCCCCGAGGACGTCGAGTACGCCGCTGCCCTGCTCGAGCCCAACTCGTCGGCCGCCCTGCTCATCTGGGAGGATCTGTGGGCCGCCCCCTTCGCCGCCGCCGTCCGTGACTCGGGAGGCGTGCTGCTCGGTGGGGCCCGCATCCCGCACGAGTTGATCGAGCCGGCGCTGTCCGCGCTGCCCCCCGCAGTCTGAACCGTTCCACGTCAGGAGAGACGACATGCTGAGAAGACGACCGATCGCCCGAGCCGCCGTACGCACCACCGCCGTGGTGGGCACCGCCGCGGTGGTGGGTGGCCACATGGCCAACAAGCAGGCCGCCGCGGCCCAGCAGCAGGCCCAGGCCGCTCCCGAGCCCGCCCCGGCTCCCGCTGCCGCTCCGGCTGCCACCGCTCCCGACCCCGTCGCCCAGCTGACCCAGCTGGCCGCACTGCGGGACTCGGGTGCGCTGACCGAGGAGGAGTTCGAGGCCCAGAAGGCCAAGATCCTGGGGTAGGGGTCGGGGGGGGCGACCCCGACGCCGGCCGTGGCGGGGGGTGGCAACGAGTACGGACGATGGTGCGGGGTAGGCTGGCGGCTGGTGCTCGCCCCGAGGTGAGCGGATGACGGCCGAAGTCGCCCGAATGGGAAGGGGAGCGTGAGCCCGACGGTGGCCCCGACCCCGAAGGTGACCGACGACCAGGCAGCCGCCCGGACGGACGAGGCCCCGGCCCGAGTGGCGGCCGGTGACGTCGACGGGGCACCGCTGACCCGACGGGCGGTGGTGGCCGTCCAGTTCCGGCGTCTGGCCCGGGCCATCCGGGACGGGGACGACGCCAAGGTGGAATCGGCCATCCTGGTCCTCAGCCAACGGAGTCGGCTCCTGGCCCCCCTGGCCCTCATCGTGGGTGCCTTCTCCATGCTCTTCCAGGGGATCAAGCTCCTGTTCACCAACTGGCGGTTGACCCTGGTGCAGATCCTGCCGGCCATGTGGATCTGGGCGGCCATGCTCGACCTCAAGGCCCATGCCCTCCACGGCCACGAGTTCCACATCTTCCACGGTCCCCTGCTGGGCGTGGTGCTCCTGGTGATCGCCGCGCTCACCGCCGGCAGCTTCTACCTCAACGCCGTCTTCGCCTTCGCCATCTCGAGGCCGGGCCCTCCCCAGATCCGCCCCGGGTTCGCCGAGTCCCGACGGCACCTGCGCACCATCCTGGGCTGGGGCCTGGTCGTCGGCCTGGCCCTGGGCTTCGCCACCATGGTGGTCGACCGCTGGGGCAAGGTCTGGTTCTCGGTGACACTCGGGATCGTGGTCGCCGTCATGATGGTGACCTACGTGGCCGTGCCGGCCCGGCTGATCGGGGTGAAGTCGGAACGGTCGAGAAGAGACAAGCTGGCCGCCTCTGCCGTCGGCGGGGCCATCGGGGCCATGGTGTGCGCCCCTCCGTTCATCCTGGGCCGGGTGGCCATCCTGATGCTGGGTTCGCACACCTTCTTCTATCTGGCCATCGTCCTGCTGGCCGTGGCCGTCGTCCTGCAGACCGGAGCCACCAGTTCGGTCAAGGCCATCAAGATGAGCGCCAAGCTCGCCATCGGGAACCCTCCCGACGCCGACCCGGCGGGCGAGGGGAGCCAACCGGCGGTGTCGGCCGACGGTCCCCAGCCGGGATGACCACGGCCGGACCACCCGAGGAGCGGCGGTTCCCCGACGCCTCCCGCCGGACCTACTTCGCCGAGGAGCGCACCCTGCTGGCGTGGTGGCGGTCCGGCATGGCGGCGGCCGCCGTGGCCCTCGCGGTCGGGGCCGTCCTGCCCAAGTTGGGGGAGGTGCCCAAGGGCCGGTTCGTGGCCCTGGCCATCGGGTAGGGCCTCCTGTCCTTGGTCTTCGTGATCGGCGGGTCCCTGCGGGAGCGGCAGTCCCGTCGGGCGCTGGCCACCGACACCTTCGCCGCCGTGCCCGGGTGGACGATCACGGCCGTCACCGTCTACATCTCCGTCCTGGTCGTGCTCACGGTGGCATCACTGGTCTGACCGGTGTTCGGCTCGGCAGCGGGCCCGAGTCTCCGGTACCGTCGTTGAGGTGGAGCGATCCCGTGGGGGGACGACGCACCGTCTGTCGGGGGCCGTGGCCGCCCTGACCCTGGTGGTCGGGGCCGTCACCTTCGCCGCCGGATGGCCCGCTCCGGTCGCCGCCACCCCGTCGTCCACCCCCGGGGTGGTCGCCGACCCGGCCGGGCTGGTCGACCCGCTCGACGGTACCGGGACCGGGCCGGTGGATCCGGGCACGGTCGGCGAGTTCCCCGGAGCCGACCTGCCGTTCGGGATGGTCCAGTGGAGTCCCGACACCACCCCGGGAGGGACCGCCTCGGGCGGTGGCTACGCCTACGGCGACTCCACCCTCGGCGGGTTCAGCCTCACCCACCTGAGCGGCACCGGCTGCCCCAGCTACGGTGACGTCCCCATCCTCCCCACGGTGGGCCCGGTCGGCGGCGATCCGGCGACGGCGACGGCCTCGTTCGCCCACGGCCAGGAGCATGCCGCCCCCGGCCAGTACGGGGTGGTCATCGGCCCCGCCGGGATCAGCACCGAACTGGCGGTGAGCACCCGGACCGGGCTCTCGCAGTTCGTGTATCCGCCGACCGGCCAGGCCAACGTGCTGTTCAAGGTGGCCAACAGCGCCAATCCCGCCACCGCCGCCGATGTCCGGATCAGCGGGAGGCGCCAGGTCTCGGGATCGGTGACCAGCGGTGGCTTCTGTGGCACCGGTACCCGCTACACGCTGTACTTCGTGGCCCGGTTCGACCGGCCCTTCGCCTCGGTCGGGAGCTGGACCGGCGCGGCGGTTACCGCGGGGACCACCAGTTGCACCGGACCGCAGTGCGGGGCCTACGTCACCTTCGACACCCGTGTCGACCGGACGGTGGCCATGCAGGTGGGGATCTCGTTCGTCAGTCCGGCCGACGCTGCAGGCAACCTGCGGGCCGAGCATCCCGGGTGGTCACTGGACCAGGTCCGAACCCGGGCCACCGACCAATGGAACGCGGTGCTGGGCCGCATCGGCATCGGGGGTGGAACGGCGGCCCAGCAACGGACCTTCTACACCGCCCTCTACCACTCCCTCCTCGACCCGAGCGTGGACAGCGACGTCAACGGTGACTATCCCGGTGCCGACGGTCAGGTCCACCGCTCGCGACACCGGATCCACTACGCCAACTTCTCGGAGTGGGACATCTACCGGTCGGAGATCGAGCTGGTGGCCCTCCTCGCCCCCCACCAGGCCGGGGACATGGTCCAGTCGCTGGTCGACGACGCCGGACAGGACGGATGGCTGCCCAAGTGGGCCATCGTCGGGGGCGACGAGTCCCAGATGAACGGGGACTCCGCCGACCCGATCATCGCCGCGGCCTACGCCTTCGGCGTCCGCAACTTCGACGTCCGGGCCGCCCTGGCGGCCATGGTCAAGGGGGCGACCGAGGCCGAGTCCGGTCACGGCCTCGAGATCGAGCGCCAGTACCTGGACCAGTACCTGGGCCAGCACTACGTGGACGCCGCCTCGCTCGACCTCACGTCCATCGACTACTCGATCGGGGGGTCGGTCACCCTCGAGTACGCCCTCGACGACTTCGCCATCGCCCGGCTGGCCCTGGGTCTGCATGATCGCCCGCTCTACGCCGCCATGATGCAACGGGCCCACAACTGGGAGTATCTGTTCAATCCCGCCACCGGGTACGTGCAGGCCCGAGGTTCCGACGGCAGCTTCCCCCCGGGGCCGGCCTTCCAGCCGTCCATGCTCGAGCCCGGCGGCCAGCTGGGCTTCGAGGAGGGGAACGCCGTCCAGTACACCTGGTCGGTGCCCCAGGACCTGGCCTCCCTGGCCGCGCTGATGGGCGGGGACGGCGCCGCCCGGGACAGACTCGATGCCTTCTTTACCTCGCTCAACGCCGGTCGCGACCTCCCCTACGACTGGGCCGGCAACGAACCGAGCCTCTGGACCCCGTGGGAGTACGACTCCTTCGGTGCCCCGGAGGCGGCCCAGGCCACGGTGCGCCGGATCGCCGACGACCTGTATGCCGACGCACCGGTGGACGAGCCGGGCAACGACGATCTCGGGGCCCTGTCCTCGTGGTACGTGTGGGCCGCCATGGGGATGTACCCGGTGACTCCGGGGACCGCCGACCTGGCGCTGGCCAGCCCCCTCTTCCCCGAGGTGGTCCTGACCCTGCCCGACGGCAGGCGGCTGACCATGGAGGCGCCGGGGGCGTCGGCATCCACGCCGTACATCCACTCGCTCGTGGTCAGCGGGGTGGTGGGGTCGGCACCGACCCCGTCGTGCACCACCACCGGTCGTCCGGTCCGCCACGCCGGTCCGGTGTCATGGACCCGGCCCTGGCTCCCCGGCTCGATCATCCGGACCGGTGGGACGCTCGCCTTCGGGCTGACCTCGGTCCCCGACCCGTCGTGGGGCACCGACCCCGCAGCCGGCCCTCCCTCGTACGGCACCGGCGGCCTGCCCGCGGTCGGCTTCTCCACGCCGAGCGGAGGGATCACGGTTCGGGCCGGCGACCCGGGCATCGTCCGGCTCGGGGCGGTGCCCACCGGAGCGAGGGTCTCGGGGGTGCGGTGGAGCGCGTCGGGCGGCGGTCTCACGGTCACCCCCGACTCGGGGGTACTGCACTTCGACAGGGGCGGACCGGGGGCCACTGCGGCTCCGGGCTGTGCCCCCGCGGCCCCGACCGGGCAGGTGCTCGTCGTCACCGCCCCCACCGCGGGGAGCTACGCCCTGCACATCGACCTCACGGCGACGGGCGGCGCCGACCTGCCTCCGGTGGTGGTGGACGTGGACGTCACCCGCTGACCGGTGGTCAGCGGCGGCGGCACGGCGGCGGCTCAGGGCAGGGAGGCGCCACCGATCAGGGGAACGAGAAGAGGAACAGCTGGGTGGCGTAGGCCACCAGCCGCGGCGCCTCGGTCCCGTCCTCACCACAGTCCCATAGGGCCATGTCGGCCGAGGCATAGCCGTCGCCGGCGAAACGGGCCCGGTTGTGGGCCAGCACCCAGGCCGACCGGCAGTGGTCGAGCAGGTGCACGGTGAGGTCGATGCTCGGCGCGAACCAGTCCCGCTCCGTCGGGCCGACCTTCTCGCTGACGGCACCGGGCATGGTGTCGGCCAGGACCACCAGGGCCAGCGGGTCGACGGTGGCGCCGTCCCCGAGGAGCGGGGGCTCGTCGAACCGGTACCACACCACCCGTTCGGCGCGGTCGGGGACGTAGGGCTCCCAGGGCGGATGGCCCCGGGCCGACCGCCCCTCGACCAGTCGGTCCCAGAACGGCATGGGTCGGAAGCCCTCCACTCCGGGCGGGGGAGGCTGGCGGAACGACGGGCACGCCAGGGGGGCGGGGACGTCGGCCGGTGGCTCGAGGTCGGTGAAGTCGAAGCCGCGGCGGGAGGATCCGAAGATGCCCGTGGTCAAGTGGCCTCGGCCGTTGGCCACGTTGGCCACCTCGGCCCGCAGGTGGGACACCGAGCGACCCCGGCGCAGCAGTTCGACCTCGACGGAGACCGGGCCGTCGGTCACCTGGGCGGCGAACGTGGTGTGGAGGGACCGCAACCCCTGGCCCGGATCGTCCAGCTCCTGGCTCATGGCCCGGAGGGCCATGGCGGTCACCACGCCGCCCTGGGGGTGGGGGTTGAGGTTCCAGGCCGAGTCGATGGACCCCTCGTACCGGCCCGGTCCGAGGGCCCGGAGGGCGGTGGTGTCGAGGAACGGATTGGCCACGACCGGAGATGCTCCCCGCCCGCCGCCGGGGGTGTCAACCTCGGGGTGGCCGGGGCCCAGTTTCCCTTGTTTTCCCAGGTCAGCGGCGAGGAGAACTCGGCTATCGTCGAGGCCGGGGCATCCGGCGAGGCGACCCCCACCCGGTTCGGCGCCTCGGAGAGTGGAGTGGATCGATGAACATCGTGGTCAGCAACGTGAAGGGTGGCGTGGGCAAGACCACCACGTCGGTGTACCTGGCCGCGGCGGCCGTCGACCGCGGGTGGGATCCGGTGACCCTGATCGACGCCGACCGCCAGGCGTCGTCGGCCGAGTGGCTGGAGGAGAGCCCCCTCGAGGGGGTCGAGCTGGTCGAGGCCCCGTCCGAGCGGACGGTGGCCCGGGCCATGTCCGGCGGCGAGGGCCTCTCCGTGGTGGACACGCCCCCCGGCGACGAGCGGATCGTGCGGGCCGCCCTGGACCGGGCCGATGCCGTGGTCATCCCCACCCGGGCCGGCGGGGTCGAGTACTCGAGAGTGGTGGCCACCCTCGAGATGGTCGGGACCAAGACCACCTACGGTCTGGTGCTCTGTGCGGCCCGCCTCGGCACCAACGACCTCGAGGCGGCCATCCGCTGGTGGACCGAGAACGAGGTCCCCATCTGGGGGATCATCCCCGAGCGGGTGGGGATCGCCGCGGGGCCGGAGTCCCGCCTCTACCGTGAGGGGCTCGACGCCTACGACGCCGTGTTGAAGAAGGCCCTCCGCAAGCGGTGAAGGACGACCCCGCCGTCAGGGAGGATTTAGTCGGTTCTTACCTCCTGCCCACACTCTTTTAACAAGCGTTTGTTTGGATTGGATGTGGGGGGGATGGGGGCAGGAGGCCAGCACGTCGGCGGCGAAGTCCGGGGGGTCAGCCGCCGACGTGGCTGGTCCCTACTCGGCCGGTCGTGGGCAGCCGTCACCCGCCGAGTCCACCGGGCCCCTCAGGCACGTCGACGGCGTGGGCCCGCAGGGCCTCCAGCGGGACGATGTCCAGACAGGCCTCATGGGTCGAGGCCAGGACCACGTAGGCCGCCGCCCCGTCGTGGTGGGCGCGGAGCCAGTTGACGGCGGTGACACACCAGCGGTCGCCGGGGGACAGCCCCGGGAACCGGTACTGGGGCATCGGGGTGACCAGGTCGTTGCCGATGGAGCGCTGATGCTCGAGGAACTCGGCCGTGACCACCGCGCAGATGGTGTGGCTGCCCCGGTCCTCGGGCCCGGTGGTGCAGCACCCGTCCCGGTAGAAGCCGGTGAGCGGGTCGGTGCCGCACGGCTCGAGCGCAGCTCCCAGCACGTTGCGATCGACCATGCCAGCAGTATCGCCCACGCCGGACCGGGCTGACGACACCGGGGTGGGCCGGACGGGCCGGGTCGGGCGGCCGGGGTCCACCGGACCGGCGGGGATAGCCTGCGGGCATGCTCCGGCGTGTCGCAGCGGTGACGGCGGTGCTCGTGGGGTGGGCACCGGTGGTGCCTCCGGTGGCGTCGCCGGCCGCGGTGACGGCCCCGGTCACCGCCATTCGGGTCGACCAGGTGGGGTACGCCTCCGACGGCCCGAAGGTGGCCTACCTGATGTCCGGGTCTGACCTCACCGGGGTCGGGTTCGCGGTCAAGAACCCCTCGGGGGCCACGGTCGAGGCCGGTGTGGCCGGGCCCACCACCGGACGGTGGAACGCCCGGTACCCCTACGTCGAGCCGCTCGACTTCAGTGCCCTGACCGCGCCGGGGACCTACGTCCTCACCGTGACCGCCCCGGTGCCGACCTCTTCACCGGTGTTCACCGTGGCACCGGCACCGGCACTGTGGCACCCGGCCCTGACCAACGCCCTCACCTTCTACCAGAACGAGCGCGACGGGCCGGCGTACCTCCCCTCGGCCCTGCGTACCGCGCCGGGCCATCTCGACGACGAGGAGGCCATGACCTACCGCACCCCGGTCATGCGCGGCAACGGCGGCTTCGCCGGTGACCTCACCCCGCTCGGGGTGACGGTGGACGCCTCGGGGGGCTGGTGGGACGCCGGCGACTACCTCAAATTCGTGGAGACCACCTCGTACGCCGAGGCCCTCCTCGAGGTGGGGGCCCGGTCCTTCCCCGCCCAGATGGGCGCCTCGGCCGGCACGTCGGACTTCCTGGGCGAGGTGCGCTTCGGTGACCAGTGGTTGGAGCGGATGTGGAACGACGCCACCCGGACCCTCTACTACCAGGTGGGGATCGGGGTCGGCAACGCCAAGACGGTGGGCGACCACGACCTCTGGCGGCTGCCCCAGGCCGACGACACCTACGGGGGCACCGACCCGGCCGACCGGTTCATCCGTCACCGGCCGGTGTTCGAGGCCGGTCCTCCCGGGTCGGCCATCAGCCCCAACCTGGCCGGCCGGCTGGCGGCCGACTTCGGCCTGTGCGCCCAGCTGTTCGCCGCCGCCGATCCTGCGTTCGCCGCCGGCTGTCTCCGCGACGGCGAGGACATCTACGCGCTGGCCGACCCGTCGCCCGTTGGCCGGCTGCTCACCACCGCGCCCTTCGGCTTCTATCCCGAGACCCAGTGGCGCGACGACATGGAGCTGGGGGCCACCGAGCTGGCCGGGGCGGTGGGCCCCGGCCCACAGCGCACGGCCTACCTGGACCAGGCGGCCCGGTGGGCGGCGGCGTACCTGGCCTCCGGCGACCAGGACACCCTCAACCTCTATGACGTGGGGGGACTGGCCCACTACGAGCTGGCCCGGCTGCTGTTGGCGACCGGGGTCGCCCCGCCGGCCGTGACCATCGCCGAGCTGGTCGGACAGCTCCGGTCCCAGCTGGACGGGGCGGTGGCGGTGGCGGCCACGGTGCCCTTCGCCTTCGGCTACCCGTGGAGCTCGTCGGACACCGTGTCCCACGGGGCCGGCCTGTCGGTGATGGCCAGCGAGTACGACGCCCTGACCGGCACGTCGACGTACGCCCGCCAGGCCCAGGGGTGGATGGACAACGACCTCGGGGCCAACCCGTGGGGCGTCTCCTTCATCGTCGGTGACGGCACCACCTTCCCCCACTGCCTCCAGCACCAGGTGGCCAACCTGGCAGGCTCGAGCGACGGGCGTCCCCCGATCCTGGCCGGCGCGGCGGTCGAGGGACCGACCGACCGTGCCTCGAGAGGCCGGGTGGACGGCATGGTGGCCTGCCCGGCCGGTCGGGGTGACCCCTACTCGGCGTTCCGAGGTCACGGAGCCGTCTACCGGGACGACGTCCAGTCGTTCTCGACCAACGAGCCGGCCATCGACCTGACCGCCGCCACCCCGTTGGCGCTGGCCTGGCTGAGCGCCCCCGCCCCCTGAGCCCCGGACGATGCGGCATGGGAGAATTCGGCGACCGCAGGCGATTGTTGGAGCGAGCTGTCGATCGGGGCCGGCCGGCTCCGTCAATTGTGTGGTGCCGTCGACAGCCGACGGACGTCAACCGGAGCCGTCGATGCAGACGGACCAGAGCCAGTGCCGTCGATGCGGACGGACCAGAGTAGAGAGAGAGTGCCATGCGCTACATGTTGATCATCCACAACGACCCGGAGCTCCACCCGGCGCCGGGCGACCCCGAGTGGGACCAGCTGATGGCGGACTACGCCGAGTTCAGCAAGCAGCTGGTGGACCGCGGCCACACCTTCGTCGGTGACCCCCTCAACGACCCGAGCACGGCAACCACCGTGCGGGTCCGTGGCGGCGAGACGCTGACCACCGACGGCCCCTTCGCCGAGACCAAGGAGTGGATGTCGGGTTACTACATCGTCGACTTCGACAACCTGGACCAGGCGCTGGCCTGCGCGGCCATGATCCCTTCGGCCAAGTTCGGCTCGGTCGAGGTGCGACCCGTGGCGGAGATGTAGCCCTGGGACACCGCGACGACACCGGTCGGTCCGGCCCGGTGGACGGGACCCTGGAGTCCGTCTACCGGGCCGACCGCGGCCGGGTCCTGGCCCGCCTGATCGGGATCCTCGGCGACTTCGACCTGGCCGAGGAGGCGCTGCAGGACGCCTGGCTGGCCGCCACCGTGGCCTGGCCGGCCTCCGGGGTGCCCGACAACCCGGCCGGCTGGCTGGTGACCACCGCCCGGCGCAAGGCGGTGGACCGGCTGCGCAGCGTGTCGGCCTCGGAGCGCCGCCAGCGGGCCTGGGGCGAGCTGTCCATCACCTGGGACCTCGGGGACGGGTCCGAGCCGATCCCCGACGACCGGCTGCGGCTGATCTTCACGTGCTGCCACCCGGCGCTGAGCCTCGAGGCCCAGGTGGCCCTGACCCTGCGCTCCCTCGGGGGCCTCACCACCGAGGAGGTGGCCAAGGCCTTCCTCATCTCCGAGTCCGCCCTGGCCCAGCGGGTGGTGCGGGCCAAGCGCAAGATCCGCCAGGCGGCCATCGGCTACCGGGTACCCGACCCCGAGGAGCTCCCCGAGCGGTTGGGGGCGGTCCTGGCGGTGCTCTACCTCATCTTCAACGCCGGCTACCTGCCCCCGTCGGGGGCCGAGCTGTGCAACGTGGACCTGTGCGCCGAGGCCCTGCGGCTGTCCGACGTGGTCAACGAACTGCTCCCCGAGGATTCCGAGCCGCTGGCCCTGGCGGCGATGATGCGGTTCCAGCACGCCCGACGCCAGGCCCGGGTGGATGCCACCGGCGTGCCGGTGACACTGGAGGAACAGGACCGCTCGCGCTGGGACGGGGCCGAGTTGGCCACCGGGATGGCCCTCCTCGATCGGGCCCAGCGCACCGGGGTGACCGGCCCCTACGGGCTCAAGGCCTCCATCGCCGCGCTGCACGCCGCCGCGCCGCGCTCCGACCTCACCGACTGGGGGGCCATCGTCCACCTCTACGACCGCCTGATGGAGTGGGAGCCGACCGCGGTGGTGCGGCTCAACCGGGCCGTGGCCGTGGCCATGGCCGACTCACCGGCCTCCGGCCTGGCACTGGTGGACGACCCGGAGCTGGCCCGCGAGCTCGAGGGCTACCACCTCTACGCGGCCACCCGGGCCGACCTCCTGCGCCGGTCGGGACAGCCCCGCCAGGCGGCCGAGTGCTACCGGCGGGCACGGGCCCAGACCAACAACGTCGCCGAGCACCGCTTCATCGACCGTCGCCTGGAGCAGCTGGGGGAGTTGCCGACGGTCTGACCCGGGTGGTGGGCCCACGGCGGTCAATCCCGGTCGCCTCGGCGGGCCTCCGACCCGCCGGCCGTCAGCCGTCGGTGTCGGGGGCCTTGGCTGCGGCCGACACCTGGGACGGCTTGGGGGTGCCGGTGAGGGTCGTCCTGGGATGGACCGGCAAGACAACGGGTGCCCGCGGACTTCGGTCGAAGTCGAAGTCGTCGATCAGGTTCCCGAGGACCTTCTCGTCCTCCCGCACGTCCGGCCTCGGGTCCGGTCGTCCGTCGGTGGCCGGGTCGATGCGCTGACCGTGCAGGAAGTCGTCCTCGATGAACTTGTCGTAGGCATCGAAGCTCAGGGTCTGATGGTCGACGTACCCCTGCTTGGCGTAGGGGCTGATGACGATACCCGGCACCCGCAGCCCGTACCCGTTCTGATCGACGGTGGGGGGCACGACGTGATCGTAGAAGCCACCCCAGTCGTCCCAGGCCAAGAAGATGGCTGACGAGTCCCACTCGGGGCTCTTCATGACGGCGTTGATGAGACTGGTGACGTAGCTCTGCCCGAAGCTCACCGGCGCGGGAGGGTGTTCGCTCACTGCTCCCGACGGCACCACCCAGGACACGGCGGGCAGGGCGCCGGCCTTGGCGGCGGCATAGAACTTGGTCACGTCCCGGATGTTCCCCAGCTGGTGGTCGTTCTGCACCGTGTTGAACCACGGCAGAGGGTTCCAGATCCCCGGGGTATTGGCATTCTGGGTGACCGGCCCACAGGTCTCGGCGGCGTCGTTCTCACAGTCCGGCTCGGTGCCGCTGACCACGTAGTAGCCCCAGCTGACGTGGTGCTTGTGGAGCAGGTACGTCAGATCGGTCCACGCGTAGATGGGTTGGCCGGCCTTCCTCCCGGTGTTCTTCGGACCGGCCTGACCCCCGTAGACGGCCGGGGCGTTCTGCGGCCGCTCGGCCGGTCTGGTCTGCAAGGCGTTGACACAGCTCGACGGATTGTCCTCCTGGGTGCAGTAGGCCGACCACTCCGAGACCAGGAAGAGGTGGGACGGCAGGCTCCACGAGGCGTTGGGCTCGAACATGTGGTCCTGCAGCACGAAGTCCTTGGCGTAGGACCAGTAGTTGGGGATGTCGCTCGCCGTGTGGTAGCCCATCACGTCGGGTTGTGCCGAGTTGGTGCACGCCGGATCGGTGGGATCGAGACAGCCCTTCCGACCGGACTGGGCCTGGCCGATGAAACCGTCCATCTTGCCGCCGTCGACATCGGCGACGGCGTTGACCGCCGAGTGGGGACCTCCGCCGTTCACGTCGGCGTGGTCCACGTACGGTGCCACGCAGGTCCCGCCGGCCGGGTCGGGTACGCACACCGCCGGTGCACCGTGCTTGGTCGGGATGCCGTCGGCACCGGGGAACGTCCCGAAGTAGGAGTCGAAGGACCGGTTCTCCTGCTGGATGACGATCACGTGCTTGATCTTGTGGATGCCGGCCGGGACCAGGTAGGTGCCCCTCGGGCCTCCGGCCACCCGTTCGGGTCTGGCGGTGGCCGGGGCCGACGATCCACTGGTGCAGGACGCGGCGGCGATGGCCAGGACGGTCATGACCCCGGCGGCCAGCATGCGACCGCCGTACTGCCTGGGAGTGGCCGTCAACCGGGTCGATGACCGCATGGTTCGAAGTCTGCAGGCCGCCCTGACAACTGTCAACCAAGTTTCCATTAGGGTAGTGTGAGGGGCATGCCCGAGGACGCCGGCCGCCGCCGGGCACCGGACGGGGGCGAGGGTCCCACCCGGACCCCACCGACCCCCAGGCTGGGGCCCGCCCTGCGCCGCGCCTGGCTCGGTTACCAGCAACGACTGGACGACGCCATGGCCGCCGCCGGCTTCGAGGGTCGGACGTTTCCCGACGGTCGAGTCCTCCGGCTGTGCTCGGACCCCGCGGGCACGGCGATCGCCAGCATCGGCCGCCACCTCGGCATCACCCGTCAGGGTGCGGGCAAGGTCGTCAGCCGCCTCCGTGATCGTGGCTGGGTGTCGATCGCCGATTCACCGACGAGCGGCAGGGAGAAGTCGGTGACCCTGACTCCACTCGGGGCGTCGTATCTCGAGGCGCAACGAGCGGCGGCCCGGGAGGTCGAACGGCAGCTCGGCAAGGATCTCGGGGAGCCGGGGTTGGCCGGTCTCCACCGGCTGCTCGACGTCCTGGGTGAAGGGCGGGAGACCCGCATGAGGACCTACCTGCAACGCTCGGCGGCGAACGTCGCTGATCCCCGACTGCGCCGGGACGCCTGAAGGACTCCCGGCTCCGTCCAGGACGCCGGTCGACCCCGAGGCTCCCGGCAGCACCCACCGGCGGGCCGGGCTCCTCCGGGTGGGGCCGTCAGGTGCTGGCCACGAACTCCACCACCACGCCGGCCAGCTCGGGGCCCCGGTCCTCCTGCAGGAAGTGGCCGCCCCCGGTGATGGTGGTGTGGGGCTGCCCGGCGGCCCCGGGGATCCGGCCCTGGAGGACGCGGTCGGAGCCGGCGGTGATGGGATCGCCGTCGGAGAAGGCGGTGAGGAACGGCTTGTCGAACGACTCGAGGACCGTCCACGCCGCCCGGTTGGCCTCGGCCGCGGGATCGTCGGGGGAGATGGGGACGAGGGTGGGGAACTGGCGGGCCCCCTCCGAGTAGGTGGAGTCGGGAAAGGGGGCGTCGTAGGCGGCCACCACCTCCGGCGGGAGATCGGACGCGCAGCCCCCGTTGACGATCGCCCCGGTGGGGAAGGGCTCCACCTCCTGGGAGAACTTGAGCCACCCGAGGAAGGCGTCCCCCGGGTGGGAGTCCCCGGTGGGCAGGAAGGTGTTGGCCGCCACCACCCGGGCGAAGCGGTCGGGGTGTTCGCCGACCAGCCGGAGTCCGATCAGGCCACCCCAGTCCTGGCCGACCAGGGTGATGCCGGAGAGGTCGAGCCGGTCGACGAGGAGCTCACGCACCCACTCGACGTGCCGGGCGAACGTGTACTCCCCCCGGGGGGTGGGTTTGTCCGATCGGCCGAACCCCACCAGGTCGGGGGCGACGGCCCGCAGCCCGGCGCCGGTCAGGACCGGGACCATGTGACGGTAGAGGAAGCTCCAGGACGGCTCGCCGTGGAGCAGGACCACCACCTGGCCGTCGGCCGGACCCTCGTCCAGGTAGTGGACCCGCAGGGTCCCCCCGTCCTGATCGGAGAGATCGGCATAGTGGGGCTCGAAGGGATACTGCGGCAGGCCCTCGAAGCAGTGGTCGGGAGTCCGGAGGACCTCCATCGCTGGTCACCTCGTTGTCTTTCGGCGGGCGGGGCGTCGGCGAGCCGGCCCCGCCCGAAGGAACTGGCAAGCAATCTGACAATTGATCGTACCAGCCACCGGGGCCTCCGCCCCGGGCCGGCGCCCGTCCCTCACCGCAGGGCGTTCCTGACGAAGTCGTCGGTGCCGTGGCCCACGTCGAGCCGGGCACCCCCGTGCCAGCTGCCCCGCAGGTGCCGGCGGACGGCCCCACCGCCGTCGGCCGTGCCCCGGGCCGCCCCGTGCCAGAGGTCGCAGTGGTGGAACAGGACGTCGCCGCGCTCCTGGTAGACGGCGATCTCGCCCGGCACGCGTTCGAAGCCCGGCGGGATCCCCCCGGTTCCGCCGAGGTGACTCCCCGGGAGCACCCGGAGGAACCCGTTGGCCGGCGACGTCGGGTCGAGGTGCACGGTGAAGGCCACGCCGGGCCACATGTCGAGGTGGGGGCCGGACTGGCGGTCGGTGTGCCACCCGATGCGGGAGTAGCCCGAGCCCGGGTCGGGCCGGGCGTCCTGGTAGACCACCCCGAACACCTCGTAGTCGAGCAGCCAGGCCTGGGGTCCGAGGGTCCGCCGGGCCACCTCGACCAGCGCCGGATGGTGGACCAGGGCGTCCGCCCCGGCCGAGGCCTGGGTGGCGAAGTAGACGTAGTGGGCGAAGGGCCGCCCGTCGATCGTGGCGTCCGGCTCCTCGAGGGCCACCGACCCGTGGCGGACGTCGAGGGTGCCGTCGGCCACCAGCCGCTGGGCTTCGGCCAGCTCGGCCTCGGCCCGGGCCAGCTCCGTGTGGTCGAAGACGCCGCGGAGGGTGGCGAAGCCGTGCTCGGCGACGTACGCCTCCAGCCGGTCGAGCTGGTCGGGTCGGAACACCCCGTCGGCCGGTGCGCCGACCGGCGCCGGGTTGGTCGGCCGCAGACTCACCGCCCAATTGCAGGTGCCGGCCGGACCGGCCGGCCCGGCCGCCCACCGCCAGGTCGTACCATGAGGTCATGCGCGACGTGACAGGTACCGATCCCTCGGAAGAGCCGCTGGTGGGCATGAAGCCCCGCAGCTACCAGGTCACCGACGGCCCCACCCGGGCGCCGGCCCGGGCCATGTTGCGGGCCGTGGGCATGACCGACGACGACTGGGACAAGCCGCAGATCGGCGTGGCCTCGTCGTGGAACGAGGTCACGCCGTGCAACCTGCCCCTCGACCGGTTGGCCAAGCAGGCCAAGCTGGGCGTGCGTAAGGCGGGGGGGTTCCCCCTCGAGTTCGTGACCATCGCGGTGTCCGACGGCATCTCCATGGGCCACGAGGGC
This sequence comes from uncultured Acidimicrobiaceae bacterium, assembly GCA_963812525.1. Taxonomy (GTDB): domain Bacteria; phylum Actinomycetota; class Acidimicrobiia; order Acidimicrobiales; family RAAP-2; genus Bog-756. Next base: position 247,670 of record CAWEVL010000010.1, on the reverse strand, counting down.
ATGCGGGCGTCGCTGGTCAGCCGCGAGGTCATCGCCGACTCGGTGGAGACGGTCATGCACGCCGAGCGGTTCGACGGCCTGGTCACCCTGGCCGGCTGCGACAAGTCGCTGCCCGGCATGCTGATGGCCGCGGCACGGCTCAACCTGCCCAGTGTCTTCCTCTACGGCGGGTCCATCCTGCCCGGGCGGGCCCGTGACCAGGCCCTCGACATCACCTCGGTGTTCGAGGCGGTCGGGGCCCACGCCGTGGACGCCCTGTCCGACGAGGAGCTGAGCCTCATCGAGCGCAACGCCTGCCCCACCGAGGGGTCGTGTGCCGGGATGTTCACCGCCAACACGATGGCCTCGGTGGCCGAGGCCCTCGGCATGTCGATGCCGGGCAGCTCGTCGGCGCCGGCCGTCGACCGCCGTCGGGACGATGCCGCCTTCGCCTCGGGCCAGGCCGTGGTCGAGCTGCTCCGGCTCGGGATCCGGCCCCGCCAGATCATGACCAAGGAGGCCTTCGAGAACGCCATCGCCGTGACCATGGCCCTGGGCGGCTCCACCAACGCCGTCCTCCATCTGCTGGCCATTGCCAACGAGGCCCGGGTCGACCTGGAGCTCGACGACTTCAACAAGGTGGCCGCCCGGGTGCCCCATCTGGCCGACACCAAGCCGCACGGTAAGTACCACATGGCCGACCTCGACCGGATCGGCGGGGTGCCGGTGGTCATGGCCGAGCTGCTCGAGGCGGGACTGCTGCACGGCGACTGCCTGACCGTCACCGGCAAGACCGTGGCCGAGAACCTGGCCGCCATCGGCCCGCCGCCTCCCGACGGGGACGTGGTCCACATGATGGACGACCCCATCCACACCCAGGGCGGGATCGCCGTGCTCACCGGCTCGCTCGCCCCCAAGGGGGCCGTGGTCAAGGTGGCGGGGTTGGACCAGCTGAGCTTCGACGGCCCGGCCCGGGTCTTCGACGGCGAGGACCAGGCCATGGAGGCCATCCTGGCCGGCGACATCCGGCCCAACTCCGTGGTGGTCATCCGCTACGAGGGACCCAAGGGCGGCCCGGGGATGCGGGAGATGCTGGCCGTCACCGGCGCCATGAAGGGGGTGGGCCGTGGCACCGACTGTGCCCTGGTCACCGACGGCCGGTTCTCCGGAGGGACCCACGGGTTCTGCATCGGCCACGTGGCGCCCGAGGCGGTGGACGGAGGGCCCATCGCCCTGGTCGCCGACGGCGACCGCATCGTGGTGGACGTGGTCAACCACACCATCGACCTGGTGGTGGCGGACGGGGAACTGGACCGGCGGCGGTCCGGGCTCAAGCACCCCGCCCCCCGCTACACCACCGGCGTGCTGGCCAAGTTCGCCCGCCTGGTCACCGGGGCCGATCGCGGCGCCATCACCGAGGCGTAGTCCGACCGTCAGCTGCCGTCGGGGTACCCGCCCCGGTGGAGCACCATGGAGAGGGGGAGCCGGGAGGCATGGCGGGGGTCAGCCGGTCCGGCCGTCCAGCTCGGCCACCAGCCGTCGGGGGGCGACCGCCCGAAAGCCGTCCTCGCAGACCTCCCCGACCTCGTCCCACCCCACCCCGCCGTCGAGCCGGATGCCCACCCAGCCCCGGTGGCCCACGTAGGGCGGTCGGAAGAAGTATTCGGGTGCGGCCCGGGTGAGCACCTCCTGCACATCCGGTCCGGCGGCACACCACAGGTGCGGAAACGTGTGGTCGTGATGCCCGTCGACCCAGGCGTAGACGAAGGCGGTCCGGTCCCGCACGAAGAAGGTGGGGGTCCCGTGGCTCGATCGTTCGGTGACCTGGGGGAGGGCCAGGCAGATGGCCCGGACCCGCGCCAGGGACGACGTCGGCGTCCGCGTCGGGTCGCTCACCCGAAGACGACGGTCCGGTGACCGTTGAGCAGCACCCGGTCGGCCAGGTGCCACCGGAGTCCCCGGGCCAGGACCGAGCGCTCGACCTCGCGCCCGATGCGCAGGAGCTCCTCCACCGTGTCGGCGTGGTCGATGCGGGCCGTGTCCTGCTCGATGATCGGCCCGGCGTCCAGCTCGGCGGTGACGTAGTGGCAGGTGGCCCCGATCAGCTTGACCCCCCGCTCGAAGGCCTGGTGGTAGGGCCGAGCCCCGGCGAACGAGGGCAGGAAGCTGTGGTGGATGTTGATGATGCGTCCGGCGTAGCGCTCGCACAGCTCGGGGGGGATGATCTGCATGAACCGGGCCAGGACCATCACCTCCCCCCGGACCCCGTCGAAGAGCTCGGCCACCTGGGCGAAGGCCTCGGACTTCCGGCCGGGGTCGAAGGCGACGTGCCGGAATTCGATGCCGTGCCACTCCACCAGGTCGCGGAGATCGGGATGGTTGGAGACGACCAGGGGGATGTCGCAGTCCAGGTCACCGTTGCGCCAGCGGTGGAGCAGGTCGACCAGGCAGTGGTCCTCCTTGCTCACCAGCACCACCACCCGTCGCCGCCGGTCGGTGTCGTGCAGATTCCAGTCCAGCTCGAGCTCCCCGGCCAGTCCGGAGAAACGCCGGGCGAACTCCTCGACGCCGAAGGGCAGGCTGTCGGCCAGCACCTCGATGCGCTGGAAGAAGCGGCCGGTGTTGAGGTCGCCGTGTTGGGCCGCCTCGACCACCCACCCGTCGTGGGCGGCGATGAAGCCGGTGACGGCGGCCACGATGCCCGTCCCGTCGGGACAGGTGACGGTCAGTACCAGTCGGCGCATGGGTCCATCTTGACGCGATTCGGGCGGATCCTCCGTGCTTCCCCCATCCCCCGGGCCTCGGCTGCAGTACTTGGGTCGGCGGCGCTACGGCCCGGGCCGGCAGAACGGGTGGGGCCGGGGTGACCGGCGGAGGTTCACCGAGAGTTCACTGCGATGTCACGGTCCTGTTGAACAGCTCCTGTACAAATTGGATCCTCAGGCCGGTCCACCCACTCCCTGCCGGCCTGGCACGGGTGGACGTGCCGCCGCCGACGCCAGACCCATCGGCGGTGTGCGCTCCCCGTGGATTTGGCGCATGACAGTGGAGGAGTCCGAACTGGTGACCACGACCGCAGACGAGACCCGGTCGAGCGCCGAGCGCCGGGTGCTCTTTGGACCTCCGAAGCCGGTGCCCGACCTCGCCGACGTGGCCCTGGGCGGGGAGTGGCAACCGGTCTCGGCGAGCCATCCGCCGGTTGGACGGCTCCGCAGCCCTGATGGCTCGCCGGGCGTGGCGACAGCGCTCTGACTGCCGTCCATCGGCGTCCGGCGGGCCATGAGGGCGGCGACCGATGTGCCCACCACCCCCGCCACCGAGGGCAGGGGAGGCAGGTGTGATGGGGGCAGGATCGACCGCACCGAGGTGGCGCACGAAACCCAGAGGTCCGGGAGGTGTGCAGCGCGGCTGAAATCCCGGGGCGGTCCGATGGAGCCATGACCGTCCCGGGTCGGAGGCGAGGGGCACAGTCCGTCGGCTGACGGCGCGGTGGCCGGACCGTCTCCCGTCGCCGGGCTTTCGTCCACCCACCCCCCGGCCGACCGGGACGGATCGCCGCCGGCCGACCGGGCGCCCCTTGTCCTCGGCTGCCGTTCGTGTCAAACTACTACCACTATGCGTATCAGCCCGTCCGATCTCAACATCCTGGTACTCGTTTCGTAGCGCACACGACGCTCTCTCGCCGTGTGCGCTTTCCGACCTCCCAGATGGGAGGTCGTTTTCATGTCCCGACACGTTCGGCCAAGGACCGCACGTCGACCCCGCAGCACCCCAGAACCCGACCATCCCGCAGGACGACCACCACGGTTCGACGCCGACACAAGGAGCACCCGATGGAACTGACCGGAGCACAGGCGCTGATCAAGAGCTTGGAGATGCAGCAGGTGGAGGTGATGTTCGGCCTCCCCGGTGGCGCCATCCTGCCCGTCTACGACCCGATCCTGGACTCGTCCATCCGCCACATCCTGGTGCGCCACGAGCAGGGCGCCGGCCACATGGCCGAGGGGTACGCCCAGGTCACCGGCCGGCCGGGCGTGGCCATGGTCACGAGCGGACCCGGGGCCACCAACATCGTCACCCCCCTGGCCGACGCCTTCATGGACTCCATCCCCCTGGTGGTGGTGACCGGGCAGGTGGCCACCACGGCCATCGGGACCGACGCCTTCCAGGAGAGCGACATCACCGGCATCACTATGGGGATCACCAAGCACAACTGGCTGATCACCGACGTGAACGACATCCCCCGGGTGGTGGCCGAGGCCTTCCACGTGGCCACCACCGGACGGCCCGGCCCCGTCCTCATCGACGTGCCCAAGGACATCGCCAACAGCCGGATGGAGTGGTACTGGCCCGAGCCCTCCGACCTGGACCTGCCCGGCTACCACCCGATGACCCATGGCGATCCGCTCCACATCCGCGCCGCAGCCGAGCTGCTGCTGGCCGCCGAGCGGCCGGTGATCTACGCCGGCGGCGGGATCCTGAAGGCGCGCGCCGCCGAGGCCGTGCGGGAGCTGGCCGAGCGGACCGGCATCCCGGTGGTCACCACCCTGATGGCCCGGGGCTCGTTCCCCGACTCGCACCCCCTGTGCCTGGGCATGCCCGGTATGCACGGCAACTACACGGCGGTCACCGCCATGCAACGCTCCGACCTGCTGATCGCCCTGGGGAGCCGGTTCGACGACCGGGTCACCGGCAAGGTCGACGCCTTCGCCCCCGAGGCCAAGATCATCCATGTGGACATCGACCCGGCCGAGCTCAACAAGGTGCGTCGGGCCGACGTGGCCATCGCCGGGGACTGCCGGCTGGTCGTCGACGAGCTCCTGGTGGCTCTGGACGACCTGGGCCTGCCCCACTCCGAGGCCACGCGGGGCGGGTCGGGCGGGGCCCCGAGCGACGCCGTCTCCGGGGCACCGGCCACCCCGGGATCGGTGGCCGACTCCCACCCCCGTGACCGGCTCATCCCGTGGCGCTCCCGGCTCAGCGAGTGGCAGCGGCGCTACCCACTGGTCTACGACCAGCAGCCGGGGTCGGGCGCGCTCAAGCCCCAGTTCGTCCTGGAGGCCCTCCGGGACGCCACTCCCGACGACGCCATCGTGGCCTCGGGGGTGGGACAGCACCAGATGTTCGCCTCCCAGTGGTGGCAGTTCGACTACCCCTACACCTGGGTCAACTCGGGCGGGTTGGGGACCATGGGCTTCGCCGTGCCGGCGGCCATCGGGGCCAAGGTCGGCCGTCCGGACAAGATGGTGTGGGCGGTGGACGGTGACGGCTGCTTCCAGATGACCGCCCAGGAGCTGGTCACGGCCAGCTCGGAACGGATCCCGGTCAAGATCGCCATTCTCAACAACGCCTATCTGGGCATGGTGCGCCAGTGGCAGGAGATGTTCTACGGGGAGCGGTACTCGGAGGTCTACCTGTCGCCCGACCTCCCCGACTACGTGGGGTGGGCCGAGTCCATGGGGTGCGTGGGCATCCGGGTCGAGTCGACCGAGGAGGTGTCCTCGGCCATCGACAAGGCGAACAACATCGACGACCGGCCGGTGGTCATCGACTTCCGGACGGACGCCTTCGAGAAGGTCTTCCCGATGGTGGCGGCCGGGGACTCCAACGACAACATCGTGGTCGACCCCTCGCTCACCGAGGGAGAGGGCCGATGACGGTCTACGGCGCCGACAAGCGCCACCACACCCTGACCGTGCTGGTGGAGAACAAGGCCGGGGTGCTGGCCCGGGTGGCCGGGCTGTTCTCCCGGCGGGGCTACAACATCTTCAGCCTGGCCGTGGCCCCCTCGGACAACGAGCGGTTCAGCCGGATCACCATCGTGGTGGACGTGGAGTCGGCCCCCCTCGACCAGATCATGAAACAGCTGGACAAGCTCATCCCGGTGGTCTCCATCACCGAGCTGGACCCGGCCCTGGCCCGGGAGCGGGAGCTGCTCATGGCCACCCTCGAGGCCGGACCCGACACCCGGGGCCAGATCATCCAGCTGGTCGGGGTGTTCGAGGGCAAGATCGTCGATGTGGGCCACGACCGGCTGACGGTGGCCCTCGAGGGCGCCCCCAACAAGCTGGACGACTTCGAGGACCTCATCCGCACCTACGGGATCGTGGAGATGCAGCGGACCGGCCGCGTGGCGCTGCCTAAGCTGGACCGGTCCGGGGACCACGGGCCGCTCCATCTGGCGGACACCCCGATCGGACACGACACAGAGAAGGCAGGTTGATCACGATGGCCACGCTGTACTACGAGAAGGATGCCGACCCGAGCCTCATCGGGAACCGGAAGGTGGCGGTGATCGGCTACGGCTCCCAGGGTCACGCCCACGCCCTCAACCTGTCCGAGAGCGGGGTCGACGTCCGCGTCGCCCTGCGTGAGGGATCGAGCTCGAGGCAGAAGGCCGAGGAGGCCGGGTTGCGGGTGCTGTCGGTGGCCGAGGCCGCCGCCGAGGCCGACGTGATCATGATCCTCCTGCCCGACACCGAGCAGGCCTCGGTGTACGAGGCCGAGATCGCCCCCCACCTCAACGCCGGCGACGCCCTGTTCTTCGCCCACGGCTTCAACATCCGCTTCGGTCTGATCAACCCACCGGCCGATGTGGACGTGGCCATGGTGGCCCCCAAGGGGCCCGGCCACCTGGTGCGGCGGACGTACACCGAGGGGGGTGGGGTGCCCTCGCTGGTGGCGGTGGCGGCCGACCCGTCGGGCAAGGCGCACGACCTGGCCCTGTCCTACGCCCACGCCATCGGCGCCACCCGGGCCGGGGTGCTCGACACCACCTTCGCCGAGGAGACCGAGACCGACCTGTTCGGCGAGCAGGTGGTGCTGTGCGGCGGGCTGACCGCCCTGGTCCAGGCCGGGTACGAGACGCTGGTGGGCGCGGGCTACCAGCCGGAGTCGGCCTACTTCGAGTGCCTGCACGAGCTCAAGCTGATCGTCGACCTCATGTACGAGCAGGGGATCAGCGGCATGCGCTTCTCCATCTCGGACACCGCCGAGTACGGCGACCTGACCCGGGGCCCGCGGGTGATCAACGATGCGGTCCGGGAGGAGATGCAGGCCATCCTGGGCGAGATCCGGGACGGCACCTTCGCCAAGGAGTGGGTGGCGGAGAACGCCAACGGCCGGCCCAACTACCAGGCCCTCCGCCAGGCCGGGTTCGACCACCCCATCGAGAAGGTGGGGGCCGAACTGCGCGACATGATGCCGTTCGTCACGGCCGGCAAACAGAAGATCCAGGACATCTCCGGGGGCTGAGCGGCGGATGGCGAGCTCCGTCCGACGGGCCGGGGTGCGGTGGTGACCGGTGGCTGAGGACGCCGGCCGGGCCGAGGTGAAGGTCGACGGGCGGGAGCCCACCTTCCGTCACCTCGACGACCCCGAGATGGGCTGGCAGCAGGTCAAGTCCATCCGTCGGGCCGACGGCACGACGGCGTCGGTGTGGGAGAAGTGGCTGGCCTTCTCGCCCGACCCGCAGTACCTCTCGCTCTACGCCAAGTGGGACCCGGGCATGGTCGTCCGGCGCCACGGGCACTACAGCCCGCACGTGCTCTTCGTGGTCAGCGGCGAGATGTGGTGCGGGGACCGGCACTGCCCGGCCGGCACCCATGTCGAGCTGCCGCTGGGCGCAGCGTTCGGTCCCTTCGTGGCCGGACCGGACGGCACCGTGCTGCTCGAGGTGATGATGGGGGACCCCCGGTCCTGGGGCGACCAGCCCGAGCTGTTCGTCGAGGCCCTGGCCGCCCGCGGGGCCGAGCCGCTGCCCGACCCGGACATCGAACTACCCGGATGGCTGGTGGACCTCCGGTCGCGCTGGGTGGTCGACGGGGAGGCGTCCGAGGACCCGTCCTGACCGGGGCTGGTGGAAGATCTACGTCGGGGGACGGGATCGCCTGCCCGATCGTCCCCGCTGGTGAAAGCGTGAACGCCCAGTGTGGTGGCACTGGCGCCGGCAATTCGTCCACCGCTACTGTCACTCTTCGTGGCCGTCCCGACCGGAGAACCCCAGCTCGGTGCGACCGTCGAGGTCGGTGCCGAGGTGTACGACCTCCGGTTCTACGGTTCCGACGAGATGGTGGTACCGGCGTGGTGGGTCGGTGTCTTCGACGCCAACGGCGAGCTCCGGAGAACGGAGATCGCCCCCCGCACCGATCTCTCTCCCATCGACCTGACCCTGTGGCTCCGACCCATCGTCGGGCTGGACGCCGCCGAGGAGCTGGTCCGACTGATCGCCGAGGCGGTGGCCCGGAACCAGGCGGCGACGGGTGAGAGGAGCCGGGTCGTAGAGCGGGCAAATCACTGAACGGCGACGGTGCGGACGACCCCCCGGGACGGTCGGCGATTCCAGAACGGGAACTCGGCGCAGGGGTGGACCACGGGCTGGAGCGAGTGTCCGCGTGTGACGTCCACGTGAACATTCGCGGTTTCGTTTCGTAAAGTTCATCTTCGCGACAGGCGTTACCGGTGTTCATTCCCAGCGAAGTCAGAGATACTCGTCGAGATGCCTTCCTCGACCAGGCTGTCCGTAGCTCGAGTGGCGACCGCAGTGGCAGCATCATGCAGTGCGGTGCTGCTCACGGCCGGGATGGCCGGCGCGGCCTTCCCGGCCATCAACGGGACCATTGTCTTCCAGAGCACCCGCGCCGCTTCGGCTCCGGGCTGCCTGTACGGGAGCACCAGTGAGCTCTTCGTCAAGCAGGTGACCGGTCCGGCCACCGTGTCCCAGTTGGACTGCACGGGAAGCACCGACCAGCACCCCTTCGTCTCGCCCGACGGGAGCGAGGTGATCTTCGCCAGCAACCGCAACGACGGGGTCGACTTCCAGCTTTTCACCATGCCCCTGAACACGGCAACGCCGTTGGGCACGCCGGTCGACGTGTCCCAGAACCTGCCCAGCGGGGCCAGCGACGACTATCCGTCCTGGGCTCCGGCGGCGCCCGGTGACCAGAACCGGATCATCTTCCAGAGCACCCGGGGCGGTGGCCAGCCCGAGCTGTACACCGAGGATCTGGACAACCCGGGCTCGGTGGCCCCGGTGTTCACCCAGACCCAGGCGTTCAGTGACACCGAGCCGGTCTACGACCCGTCGAACGCCAACGAGATCGCCTTCGTGCGCACGTCCGGCAGCGGGAAGAGCCAGATCTACACCTACGACCTCGTGACGCATGTGCTGGTCAACCTGTCGGCGGCCGACGGCGACCAGAACGCCAACGACTCGAAGCCGGACTTCGCCCCGTCCCCGGACGGCAGCGGCGTACAGGTCATCGTGTTCCAGTCGGATCGCCCGACCCCCAACGCAGCGAACGGACCATGTGTCGGAACCCAGCTCTATACGATGAGCGACCAGGCCGGATCGGCTATCAAGCCGGTGTTCCAACAGTTGGCGGGGTCCCCGGCCCAGCCCAACGGGGTGCAGGTGTGCGCCACCTCCAAGGACGCCCAGGCCGTGGCCACCGGCACCAAGGTGGCGGCGGAGAATCCGGTCTTCTCACCCGACGGGACCCAGGTCGCCTTCGATCAACTGGCCTCCCCGGACAGCGCCGGCACCACTCAGGACGTGCTGACCGCCTACTCGGCCCCATTCTCGGGCGGGGTGGCCCAGACCGGCGCTCTGGTGGATCTCACGCCCAACTTCGCCACCGACCAGGCACCGAGCTGGGCTCCGGTCAGCCCTGGGGCCAGCACGCCGGAGACGCCGAGTGTGCTGCTCCTCCCCCTGGCCGGGGGCGGGCTGGTCGGCGGAGCGATGGTGCTCTCCCGCCGGCGTCGCTCGATGTCGTAGGCCGGCATTCCCGGGAGGACCAGTCCCACCGAGCCCGCCGTCAAGGAGTCCGACCACCCAGGTACGGACCAATCTGGTGGGCGAGATCCCGGATGGTGTACTGGGCGGGTTGGACGTCGGTCTGCACCCGCGAGTACCGCTGGGCGGCGCATGCGGCGGACACCCGTTGCGAGGTGGACAGGGTCAGTTGCCACTCCCGGGCGATCGCCGGGTCGGGGGGAGGAGCGGCCGACGTCGCCGACACCACCGCGTCGCTGAACCGGGTGCAGTCGCCGGGAAGCCGGGCGACATCCGAGCCGTCACCTCTGGAGCACCTGCAGGCCGCTGGTCAACGCGGCGCTCGTCGGTCCGCCGGTGCTCGTCCACCACTGGGCCACCTGATCCCCGACCGACAGCACGGTCGTGGTCGGTGGAGCAGTCGCGGGGGGTGGGACCGTGGTGGGCACCGGGCCCGTTAGCCGAGCCCGGGCTGCCGTGTGGACCGGTCCCGACGCTTTGAAGGCGAAGGTGATCACGGCCACCAGAGCGAGGGCGATGGCCAGGGCCTCGGCAATGGTGAGAACAGAGCGAGGACGACGTCTCCGGGTCACCCTGGCCGTCGGCGGCCCCCCGGCCGGCTGGGCCGCAACCGGGGTCGGGTCACTCGTCGTCTCGATCCATTGCTGGCCGTCCCAGTACTTGAACCGAGAAGGATCGGAGACACTCTGATACCACCCGATACGACCTGGTCCCTCCGTCGCCTCGAGGGGGTGGCAGCATCTCGGGCGGCAGACGACGGGGTGGCCCGAGGCCGTCGCTCACCCAAGCGGTCGGGTCGCCGTCCTCGAAGTATCTCAGTGGGTGGGCGCCCGACGGGTCCGGCCACCATCCTGTAGGTCCCTGCACGGCTTCCTCGCTCACTCGTCCCTCTTGATTCTCATGATTCGGATTGACCTGCGAGTGACATGAAGGTGAACATTGCGCGACTCCACTCTCTGCAGGTACGAGCGGCGGCGGACTCCTCCTCAGGGCTGTGGCGGCGCCGGCACTCACGGTGGGTGACGGGTGACGATGGTGGACGCGGTTACCGGTCGGACTTCCCGCCTCCGACCCGATCGGTGCACCGCCTTCCGGGCCGTGGCGGCGGTTTGCCGCGCCTCGATGGCGCGCACCGGATGGGAGACTGCCGCCATGCGGGATGGGTACCGGCGCACGTGTTGTAGGCGGTCGGCGGGACCACGCTGGACGTCGCTGGTGCTCCTCCTCTCGGCCGGAGCCCTCCTCCTCGCCGGCTGTTCCGGTTTCACCAACCATCGAGCCGCCACCCCGCTGCCACCGAACCCGGCCGTGCACCTGGAACCGGCGTCCCCCACCACGACGCAGGCCCCGCTACCGGTCGCACCGATCCAGTGGTCACGCTGTGGAGCGCTCGAGTGCGGCTCGGTCACCGTGCCGGTCGACTACGAGCACCCTCAAGGGCCCACGCTGGCCATCGCCGTGGCCCGCCACCCCGCCGAGATCCCCTCGGAGCGGATCGGATCGCTCGTCCTCAACCCGGGTGGACCGGGAGGTTCGGGCATCGACGACCTGCCCAACGAGCTCTCGGTGCTCACCCCCGAGCTGCTCGACCGTTTCGACATCGTCTCCTTCGATCCCAGAGGCGTCGAGCGCAGCAGTCCGGTGCGATGTGCCGCCTCGGGGGCCGGCGGAGGCGGAACGGCGGGCCCCCTGATCGACCCGGTTCCCACGACTCCGACGGCGGAGCAGGCGCTCCTGACCAACGACCGGGAGTTCGCGGCGGCGTGCGAACGGGGCAGTGGCACCGTCCTGCCGTTCGTGGGCACGGTGGATACCGCTCGGGATCTCGACCGGATACGGGCGGCGCTCGGGGACGCCCAGCTCACCTTCATCGGCCACTCCTACGGCACGTTGCTGGGGGCCATCTACAGCCAGGAGTTCCCGACCCACGTTCGGGCCATGGTGCTCGACGGGGCCATCGACCCGGCCCTGAGCACGACCCAGTACGCCTCGGAGCAGGCCTCGAGCCTGGAGACCGAGCTGCAGTCGTTCTTCACCTGGTGCGCTTCCACGCCGCGCTGTGCCTGGCGCCCGGTCGGCGACCCCACGGCCTCGCTGTTGGGCCTCATCCAGCAGAGCCGGACGGAACCGCTGGCCACGCCCGACGGCGGCAAGGCGGGGCCGGGGGAGATCTACAACGCCCTCCTCGCCGGGCTCGAGTCCCAGTCGTCCTGGCCGACGCTGGCCGGGGCCCTCGCCCAGAGCGCCTCGGGAAACGGGACGCCGGTGGCCCAGATGTCGACCCGGTACGACACGGGCGGCGCACCGAACGCCGCGCTCGCCGAGCAAGCCATCGACTGTCTCGACCATCCGGTCGACCGGGACCCCGGGAGCTACCCGGCCCTCGCCGCTTCCCTCGGCAGGACGGCACCGGTGTTCGGCCCGTTGCTGGCCTGGGGCCTCCTCGGGTGCGCCACCTGGCCGGTGCTGCCCACCCGAACACCCGCACCGGTCACCGACCCGGGCGCCCCGCCGATCCTGGTGGTCGGGACGACCGGGGACCCGGTCACTCCGTATTCCTGGGCCGTCGCCCTGTCAGGGGAGCTGACCGGGGGCTCACTGCTGACGTGGCAGGGTCAGAGCCATGTGGCCTACTTCTACAGCCCGTGCGTGCGAGCCGCCGTGCAGTCGTATCTCGTGGCCGGGGCGCTCCCTCCGTCCGGCACGGTCTGTTCGGACTGACCAGTTGCACGCCAGTCGCACGGCCGACCAAGGACAGCCCTGTCAGGCCCCTGGGCTCAGGCGGCGATGGCCCCGACGACGTAGTTGATGCAGGCGCACAGGGAGGCGACGTCATGGGGGTCGATGGCCGGGAACATGGCGATCCGGAGCTGGTTGCGTCCGAGCTTGCGGTAGGGCTCGGTGTCCACGATGCCGTTCTTCCGCAGCAACGCGGCCACGGTGGTGGCGTCGATGGCGTCGTCGAAGTCGATGGTCGCCACCACGTGGCTCCGGTCCTGCTCCCGCGAGACGAACGGTGTGGCGAAGTCGGAGCTGTCGGCCCAGGTATAGAGGGTCTCGGCCGACCGGTCACACCGTCCGGCCGAGAACTCGATCCCCCCGTTCTCGTTGAACCACCGGACCTGGTGGTCGAAGAGGAAGATGGTGGCCAGGGCCGGCGTGTTGTAGGTCTGGTCCAGCTTTGAGTTGTCCAGGGCGATGGTCAGGTCCATCGATGCCGGTACCCACCGCTTGGTGGCGGCGATGGCGGCGATCCGGTTCTGTGCGGCAGGGGAGAGGAGGGCCACCCACAGTCCGCCATCGGAGCCGAAGCACTTCTGGGGGGCGAAGTAGTAGGCGTCGAACTCGGCCGGGTCGACCCGGAGGCCGCCGGCTCCCGACGTGGCGTCCACCGCCACCAGGCCTCCGCCGGCGCTCGGGGCGGCCACTCCGTCCGGACGGGCGATCGGCATCATGACGCCGGTCGAGGTCTCGTTGTGGGTGAGGGCATAAAGGTCGATGCCGTCGCGGGCCACGGCCACCGGATGGGTCCCGACCTCGGACGTGATGACCTCGGGATCGTCCAGGTGGGGGGCATCGGCCGCCGCCTTGGCGAACTTGGAGGAGAACTCGCCGAAGCTGAGGTGCTGGCTCTGGCGGTCGATGAGCCCGAAGGTGGCGGCGTCCCAGAAGCAGGTGGTGCCTCCGTTGCCGAGCACCACCTCGTACCCGTCAGGCAGGGAGAACAGGTGGGCCAGGCCTTCCCGCAGGCTCCCCACCACCGACTTGACGGTTCGCTGGCGGTGGCTGGTCCCGAGGAATCCGCCCGACGCGGCGGCCAGGTCGGCGACGGCTTCGGGGCGCACCTTGGAGGGCCCCGATCCGAACCGGCCGTCCCTGGGGAGGAGGTCGGCGGGAATGGTGATGTCAGGGGTGTCGGTCACGTATGGAATCATGGCACCATGGCCATCCACACAGAAACCGGCTCCCTCCGGAGCACCCGCCCGGAGGCGTTGGCACCATGACCGGGCAGCGGATCTCCAAGCGGATCGCCGCCGTCTCGCCGTCCGCCACCCTGGCCGTGGACGCCAAGGCCAAGGCCCTCAAAGCCCAGGGGGAGAGCGTGATCGGCTTCGGGGCGGGCGAACCCGACTTCCCCACCCCCGAGCACATCGTGGCGGCCGCCGAGGCGGCCTGTCGGGACCCCAAGACCCACAAGTACACGCCCACCGCCGGCCTGCCCGAGCTGCGGGAGGCCCTGGCCGTCAAGACCCGGCGGGACTCGGGTCTCGAGGTCGCCGCCTCGCAGATCCTGGTCACCAACGGGGGGAAGCAGGCCATCGCCAACTCGTTCGCCGCCCTGTGCGACCCCGGGGACGAGGTGCTGGTGCTGGCCCCCTACTGGACCACCTATCCCGAGGCCATCGCTCTGGCCGGCGGGGTGCCGGTGGTGATCGCCACCGACACCGCCGGCGGGTTCCGGGTCACCCTCGAGCAGCTCGAGGCGGCCCACACGCCCCGCACCAAGGTCCTGCTCTTCGTCTCCCCGTCCAATCCCACCGGGGCGGTCTATCCGAAGGCGGAGATCGAGGCCATCGGCCAGTGGGCGGTGGAACGCGGCCTGTGGGTGGTGACCGACGAGATCTACGAGCACCTGGTCTACGGCGGGGCCGAGCACCACTCCATGCCGGTGCTCGTTCCCGAGCTGGCCGACCGGTGCATCGTGGTCAACGGCGTGGCCAAGACCTACGCCATGACCGGGTGGCGGGTCGGGTGGATGATCGGTCCGACCGACGTGGTCACGGCGGCCACCAACCTCCAGTCGCACGAGACGTCCAACGTGGCCAACGTGTCCCAGCGGGCGGCCCTGGCCGCGGTGACCGGTGACCTCGAGGCCGTGGCCATGATGCGGGCCGCCTTCGACCGGCGCCGGCAGACCATCCACAGCATGCTCAACGAGATCGACGGGGTGACCTGCCTCCTGCCCGAGGGTGCCTTCTACGCCTTCCCCTCGGTGGAGGGCCTGTACGGTCGCCGGTTCGGGGGCGGGTCCGCCCACTCGAGCGCCGAACTGGCTGAAAGGGCCATCGACGAGGCCAAGGTGGCGGTGGTGCCCGGTGAGGCCTTCGGGGCCCCGGGCTACTTCCGGATGTCCTACGCCTTGGGCGACGACGATCTGGTCGAAGGCGTCACCCGCCTGGCCAAGCTGTTCGGCGACGCCTCGTGAGGGCCGAAGGCCTTCGACGTCGACTGGACATGCTCATCCACGGAAAGGATCCCCATGGGTAGGGTGCTCGTCACCGAGAAGCTGGCGCAACCCGGCCTCGACCTCATGGCCGAGGCCGGCCACGAGGTCGACGTGCAGCTCGGGCTGTCCCCCGAGGAGTTGGTGGCCGCCATCGTCGGGGCCCAGGCCCTGATCATCCGCTCGGC
Organism: uncultured Acidimicrobiaceae bacterium; assembly: GCA_963812525.1. Lineage (GTDB taxonomy): Bacteria > Actinomycetota > Acidimicrobiia > Acidimicrobiales > RAAP-2 > Bog-756. The sequence goes on along the minus strand of CAWEVL010000010.1, from coordinate 232,483 downwards.
CACCACCGTGACCGCCGAGGTGCTGGCGGCCGGGACCGACCTGGTGGTGGTGGGCCGGGCCGGCATCGGGCTGGACAATGTGGACGTGACGGCGGCCACCGAGCGCGGGGTCATGGTGGTCAACGCCCCCCAGTCGAACATCCTCTCGGCCGCCGAGCAGGCCATGGCCCTGTTGTTGGCGCAGGCGAGGAATATCCCCCAGGCCCACGCCGCCCTGGTGGCGGGGAAGTGGGAGCGCTCCAAGTGGGAGGGGGTCGAGCTGCACGGCAAGATCCTCGGCGTGGTCGGTCTGGGCCGGGTCGGGGCCTTGGTGGCCCAGCGGGCCCTGGCCTTCGGCATGCGGCTGGTGGCCTACGACCCGTTCGTCTCGGCCGACCGGGCCAAGCACATGGGTGTGGAGCTGATGGGTCTGGACGAGCTGATGGCCCACTCCGACTTCGTCACCGTCCACCTGCCCAAGAACGCCGAGACCCTGGGCCTCATCGGGAAGGACCTGCTGGCCAGGGCCAAGCCGGGCCTCCGGATCATCAACACGGCCCGGGGCGGCATCGTGGACGAGGAGGCCCTGGCCGAGGCCATCCGCTCCGGTCAGATCCAGGGAGCCGGCCTCGACGTGTTCGCCAAGGAACCGACCACGGAGTCGCCCCTGTTCGAGCTGTCCTCGGTGGTGGTGTCCCCCCACCTCGGGGCCTCGACAGCCGAGGCCCAGGACAAGGCAGGCGTGACCATCGCCGAGCAGGTCATCCTGGCCCTCAACGGTGACTTCGTGCCCTTCGCCGTCAACGTGGCGGCCACCGACGTGTCCGAGACGGTCCGGCCGTTCATGGGCCTGGCCGAACAGCTGGGCAAGATCCTCTCGTGCCTCAACGACGGGCTGCCCGACACGCTGGAGATCGAGTACCAGGGTGGCCTGGCCGGGGCCGGCACCGGCATCCTGACCCTCTCGGTCCTGAAGGGGATGTTCGCCGCGGCCACCGAGGAGCCGGTGAGCTACGTGAACGCGCCGCAGCTGGCCGCCGAGCGGGGCCTCGAGGTGCGGGAGACCTCGACGGTCACGGCCCACGACTTCGTCAACCTCATCACCCTGCGCAGCGGCGACCACGCCGTGGCCGGGACGCTGTCCGGGCACCGGTCGGAGCCCCGGTTGGTGATGGTGGACGACCACACAGTGGAGGTGCCACCGGCCCCACACATGGTGGTGGTGCGGAACGACGACCGGGCCGGGATGATCGGCGTGGTCGGTACCATCCTGGGCGAGGCGCAGGTGTCCATCTCCTCGATGGCGGTCGGTCCGTCGGCCACCGGCAACACCGCGCTGATGGTGCTCTCGACCGATCAGCAGGTCCCTGACGAGGCCCTGGCCCAGCTACGGGGGGCGGCGGGCATCAGCGACGTCCACACGGTCGAGTCGTAGAGGAAGGCCGACGACAGAACGGCACACAACGGGGCCAAAGGGAGGAGCACCAGGGTGGCGGTCGTTCGGACGGGCAAGCCCTTCAATGAAGGCCAGGTGGTGACCGTGTTCCGGTCACGTCGACGGGGGGAGGCCGAGACGGCCTACCGGAAGCTTTCGGACGAGATGCAGGCTGCCGCCCGGTCGGTGCCCGGCTTCGTCGATTTCAAGACGTTCACGGCGGACGACGGGGAGCGGGTGTCCCTGGTCACCTTCGCCTCCGTCGAGGCCCACCAGGTGTGGCGGAACGACCCGCGGCACCGGAGGGCTCAGAAGGTCGGGCGGGAGGACTTCTACGAGGAGTACTCCATCCAGGTTGGGTTGTGCACCCACGTGTCGCAGTGGAGCCGGAAGGAAGACTGACTGAAACGACCCTCCGAGTTTGGAGGGTTCAGCCTTTCCCCACGGGATTGACCGGGACCGGAGGCCAGGTGTCACCGCCGATGGTCGGGGCCACGCCACTCCTGGCCCGGCTGTGGCGGTACCTCGAGTTGAGGAGCCAGCGGATGGCCGCGGCCACCAGAGCCAGCACGACGAGGCGCTCCAACCATCGGACCATGGAATCGAGCCTACTTCCGCCGGGATCATCGCCTGAGGCGAGATGTGGGACGGCCCTCAGGTGGCGGAGGATCGACGGCGGCGAACGAGCACCCAGCCGCCCAGGATGACGGCGGCGATGACCGGCAGCGCCAACGCCGCCGGTACTTCCGGGGTACCGGTACCCGGGTTGGGATCGCTGCCGGGCGGGCCGACCAGGAACGGCGCCGAGTAGACCCGGTGGCCGGCGTCGTCGAGGTCCCAGCCCACCATCAGCACGCAAGGATGAGTGAGATCGCACACGGGGCGGTCGTCTTCATCGTGTTCCCGGTGTGGTGATCGGGTGGCCAGAGCGACTATCGGGTAGCTGGTATACCCGGCAATGCCCTTGCCCTCGGCGGTCAAGTAGCCGGACTGCTTGGTGTGGGGATCACACCGCAAGTGGTGCCGGTGGAAGGGAGTCGGTGCAGCGCATTCCTCGATGGAAAGGGACCGTCCGGACCTGAGGATCGAGTTGAGCAGCACGTTCACGGCAACCATCTGGCCACTGACGTAGGGTCCGGGTGGCGAGACGGTGACCTGCGCTGGGCGGATCGAGCTGGCGGAGGCGATGGCTCCGCCGGGCAGGAACAGGCAAGCAGAGAGGGTCAGCGCACAGCCGATTCGGACGACCCTCATACCTCTGCCCCTTGTTCCGCACCGTTGGCGCGCCACTCCGCTCAACCCGTCTCGCACTCTATTCCTCTCGCCCGGCTCGAATGAGATGTGGGTTGAGGCCCGCCCAATCCGTTCCTGACATCGTCATGAAGTGGCGATGTTGTCGTGCAGTATCGACGAACAAGGTGATCGCTGTGTCACGGTCTGGTGAACGCTGGGTGATCTTCTTGACGATTTCGGTCTGCCCACCTACAGCCTTGGGGCGTGCGTGCGTCGTCGAGGGCGGCCAACCGAACCGGGGCCCGACCCGCGAGAGACCACGGACTCTCACACTGACTCTCGCCGGTTCGTGCGGCGACCGCCTGATAGGGAGTCGGGCCAATCGCAGACGGCTCCAGGCCAGGGCCGATTTCCGTGAAGGCTCAACGGATGTGAATAGAAACGACGGTCATTCGCTCCGCATACCGAGCAAATGAGCCTTGATATCTCGAGCTCATTGCGCCCTGTCGTGGCCTCCCGTGTTTGTCATGAGATGCACAGCTGGCCTCGTCTGTCGACGGCACGCCCTTCGGCTCCCGGTGGGCTGCTCTGGACCTACGAGCCGCCGGTGTCGGAGTGGCCAGATCACATGGAGTATCGATATCACTACTCCCCGCCGTAACTCTGGCGTCCGGCTGCGATGGCTCTTCAGTCCGACCGTCGGCAGGTGTGAACGGCACGACTCAACCGCGAGGGACACCGAAAATCGCAAATGGTGGCCGCTTGTGGCGGCGCAGTGTCGCCACTGTGACGGTTGGGTTATCCCAAAATGATTTCTGCGTGTCACCAGGGCTTTTACATTGACTCGCCCGTCTCTCCATGGGAGAACCGCTACTGACAGCTACGCGATCCGCTGTCGACTACGCCCAGACACATTGCAGCGACCCCCTGAAGGAGTCCAAATCGATGATCATCCGCCGAGTCGCCAAAGCGGTAGCAACCACAGCCGCTCTTGGTGCCATCTCCGCTGTCACCGTGCTCGCCCTCTCGGGCACCGCCGGAGCGAACCTGGTCACCAACCAACAGATCAACGCGGCCATCCCACAGGCGCCGGACACCCCTGGCACCCCGTTCTCCAGCGGTCAGACGATCACGGTGTCGGTGCCGCCCAACACGCTCCTGCCGCAACTGACCGGCATGCACATCGTGGAGTGCGAGGCGGGACCCGGCGGAGCGCCGCCGACCGGAACACCCGTGTGCGATCCCCTCACCCAGTACTTCGCCAACCCCACGGTCGCGGCCGACGGATCGCTCTCGTTCAGCGACTACCAGATCTACGCCCTGCCCTCGCCGGCCTTGGGTGAGACCTCCTCCAACGCAACGGTCTGCGGCGGGGCGGGCGATCCGTGCATCCTCTACATCGGACCGGACCAGACCGACACCAGCAAGCCCCACGTCTGGTCGCAGGCCTTCCAGATCCAGTTCCAGAACTCCGACCCGCTGGAGACAGGGGCCAATCCAGGAGACGGCACTCCCGAGGTGCCTCTGGCCGTGGGCCTACCACTGGCCGCCGCAGGCATCGTCGGTGGGACCGTGTTGTTCCGTCGCCGGAAGGCCTCCCGGACTGCGGCCTGACCGCCCCTCTGATCCTCGACACGACCGACCAACCCATCTAAGGAGAACTGAACGATCATGAGAAAGCTCAGTATGAGGCACCGCCTGGCAGTGGCGGGATCAACGGGGGCGGCGATGCTGATCGCCACCCTGGGGCTAGGGATAGGCCCAGCCGGCGCCGCTCCCGCCGATCCGGCATCCGGCGTGGCTCCGCACTTCTACAACGGCAAGGTGAGCGCCATCCGCAACGCCGGGTCGGACACCACCTTCTTTATGATGCAGAAGATCGACGACCTCTACTCGTCGGCCGGTCTCTACGGGTGCACGCTCAACGCCGGCGGCGAGGCGACGCTCTTCAACAACACCTTCCTGCCGTCGACGACAGCCAACGCCAACTTCTACTGCCAGTCCGGTGGGAACGTCGACACCACGGACACCGCCGACAACTGGGACCGGACCGAGGTCTCGACCGGTGTCGACGCCGTCGGTTCCGGTGCGGGTCAGAACCAGCTGTGCGCCGCCGCCGCCACCCCCTACACCGTGGACTTTTCCCGCTCGTCCTCGCCTCCCGGTAGCGCGTGCTCGGGCCTCGTCGGCACGGGCTACGCCAAGGATGGCGTCGACCCGGTCGACTTCCCGGTGGTGAACCCGTCAACGTTCGGTACCGTCGCCACGGGGCCCTACGCTTCGATCAACGGTGGCTCAGTCGGACCGGTGGCCGCCGGATGGCTGCCCGGTGATCCGGTCGGTGGTCCCTACACCGGTACGCCCTTCACCACGGTGTCCAACGCGGACAACGGTGGCGGCGCGAATTCGACGGCCTACCGGCTGTGGTGCCAAAAGGGTGGCACCCAGATCACCGACTGGGGTCAGCTCACCAACCTGTCGGCCAGCGGAGTCGGTAACGGTGGTGTGGCGAAGACGGTCGGTAACGGTGCACCGGTGGGGATTCCGGTCCGGATCATGGGCGTGAACCCCGCGTCCGGTACCAACAAGACCTTCACCGGGTTCGTCAACGGAAGTGCGGCGACCACGTGCGCCGACACCAACACCAACGCCGCCAACGATCCCAACCCGGCGACCGCTCCGACCCCGAACAGTGCGCACGTCTCACTGGAGAACAACACCTCCCAGACGGGTGACTTCGCGGCCGTTGACTTCCCCGGTGATACCCCCAGTCAGGCTGTCGAGGTGGCTACGACGCTGTACTACGGCTCGAACGGGGTGCTCAACACGGTTCCCTACTCGGGCTCGGTGACCGTCGGTGGAAGCACCATCACGGCATCCAAGATGACCCTGAACAGCACGCCGCCCACGACCACCAACATCTTGCGGAACGTCTTCCCCACGGCCCGGACCCTGTGGAACATCTACCGGACGAGCACCATCAAGGCCTCGACCGGCGGATTCCTCAACTGGGTGTGCGACAGCAACAACAATTTCCAGAAGGGGAAGGACAACTCGACCGGTGTGAACTTCGACACCGAACTGGGCACCATCATCGGTTCGTTCGGGTTCATCCGACTGAGCGACACTTCGGCGGTGCCGCCGGTGTCGACGCCGGCCGACGGGATCAGCGCTCCCGACACGGCCTGCGCGTCGGGTCTGAACGGAGGCGGGACAGCGGGCAACGGCATTCCGGCCGTGACCGCGGTGGCCGATCCCAACAACTAGCAGTGACGGAGGGGTCTCGGCCTGCGCCGGGACCTACGGGCAGCACCCTCGACCCGGGGGCCAGGCGAGCGATCGTCAGGCCCCCGGGTCACTGGGTGTCAGGGGGGCAGACGCAAAAGTGAACAAAAGATGAACGCAGTAACGAAACGTTCCCTTGAGATGGCGACTCAAGACCACCAGGATTGGCCCGTCGCTCATCGGCGACCTCTGACTACCAGCGTGATGAGTTCGACCACGGAGGGACACGAGCAGTGAGTAGTCCACCACTCCGCTGGGTCGGGGCAGGGAGGTCGTTCCGCCGACTCGCGGCTCTGGGCGGAGCCGTTCTCCTGTTGGCGTCGGTGGCCCTCGCGGCCACCGGTGTGGCCAGCGCCGACCTCATCACCAACCAGCAGATCAACGCGGCGATCCCGCAGGCGCCGTTCATTGCCGGGACCCCCTTCTCCAGTGGCCAGACCATCACCGTGTCGGTGCCCGCCAACACGCTCCTGCCCCAGCTGACCGCCATGCACATCGTCGAGTGCGAGGCCGGACCCGGCGGAGCACCGCCGACGGGAGCTCCGGTGTGCGACAACCTGACCCAGTACTTCGCCAACCCCACGGTCAATCCCGACGGATCGCTCTCCTTCAGCGACTACCAGATCTACGCCCTGCCCTCGCCGGCCCTGGGCGAGACGGCCTCCAACCTCACGGTCTGTGGGGAGGCCACCGACCCCTGCCTCCTGTACATCGGCCCCGACCAGACCGACATGAGCAAACCCCATATCTCGTCTCAGGCCTTCTCGATCATCTTCCAGGCGAGTGACCCGTTGGAGACCGGCGCCCACCCGGGGGACGGGACGATTCCGTCGACCGCCGGGACCCCGGATGCCGCCCTGTCCTCGGTCGTGGCCGGCCCCACCACGGCGGTGGCCGACGGCGCCGATTCCTCCACCGTCACGGTGACCATGCTGGGCAAGAACAGCAGCAACGTGACCGCCCCCATCCCCCAGGGGACCGCGGTCTCACTGGCCGCCACCTCGGGATCTCCCACCATCACTCCGCTCTCGCCGACCACCGATGCCAGGGGGGTGGCCACCTTCAAGGTCACCGACACCGGGGCGGAGGCGGTGAAGGTCCAGGCCAGCGCACTTGGGGTGACCGTCACCCAGCAGCCCACGATCACCTTCACGACCCCCACGGTGTCGCCGTCGGCGTCGAAGGTGAGTGCCTCGCCGGCTTCCGTCCCGTCTGACGGCACCACGTCCACCGTCACGGTGACCCTCCGGGACCAGGTTACGACCTCGGCTGCCCTGGCCAACAAGACGGTGATCCTCGTCGCCAACAGCGGGACCCACTCGACCATCACCCCGGTCTCGCCCACCACCGATCCGTCGGGGACGGCCACCTTCAGCGTGTCCGACCTCACCCCCGAGGTGGTCACCTACACGGCCAGCTCCGGAGGGGTCACGGTGGCCCAGACCGCCCAGGTCACGTTCGGCACCCTCACCGCCTCGGCCACCGACTCGACCGTGGTGGCCGGGCAGTCCACGGCCTCGGTCGGACCGACGCAGGGCACGACCGTCACGGTGACCCTCCTGACCACCGGTGGCGCCAACCCGGTGGCCGGAAAGACGGTGACGCTGACCTCGCCGAGCGTCACTGCGGCCGCCACCCCGGTCTCGGCCGGCGGCGCCGTGACCGACGCCAACGGCCGGGCGGTGTTCCAGGTCACGGACACCGCAGCCGAGACCGTGACCTTCACCGCGGCCGACAGCACCGACAGTGTCACCATCTCCCACACTGCCCAGGTCACGTTCCAGGTGGGAGCGACGGTGTCGGCCACCAAGTCCTCCGTGACCATCCAGCCCGCATCGGTGGTGGCCGACGGAACAACGGTCTCGTCGATCTTCGTGACCATCCGCGACGACGACAACGTCCCCCTCCCCGGAAAGACCGTCGCCGTGGCACCAGCGACCACTGATCCCAAGGTCACGGTGACCCCGCTGTCGCCGGCCAGTGGCTCACCCGGGGAAACCGACGTGAACGGCCAGGCCAGCTTTCAGATCCGGGACACCAAGGCGGAAAGCGTGTCGTTCGTCGTCACCGACACCTCGGACAACAATCTGATCATCGATCCCTCGGGCAGCCACACCATCGCGTTCGTTGCCGGCCCGGTGGACGGAACCCAGTCAGGGATGACGGCATCACCGACGGCCGTCAATGCCGACGGGTCGGTCTCCACCGTTACCGTGACCCTCAACGACCACTTCGGGAATCCCGTGAGCGGTAACACAGTCGGGCTGATCCAAGGGACCGGGAGTCATGCCACCATCCAAGCAGTGTCGGCGGTCACCGACGCCACCGGGGCGGCAACCTTCAAGATCAGCGACACCACCCCCGAGTACGTGGATCTCACCGGCGAAGACCAGAGCGACGGCAACCTGCTGGTGACTCAGGCAGTGGAGTTGACCTTCGGCACCCCGCCCCCGATCCTCCCCGACCCCAACGACAGCACCATCGTCGTCAACAACTCGAGCGTTCCCGCCGACGGCCACACGGCCGCCACGGTCACCGTCCTCCTGTACGACGCCAATGGGTTGCCCCTGTCCGGGCGGAACGTCGCGGTACACGCTTCCGGCGGCGCATCGCAGGTGGCCGGGGTGTCGGCCAGCACCAATTCGGGCGGGGCAGCAACGTTCTCGGTCTCGGACACGACCGCGGAGTCAGTTGCGTATACGGCGACGGACACTACCGACTCGATCGCCGTGAACGGAAGCGTGACCGTCACCTACACACCCGCCACCCCGGTCTCGAGCGCCCGGTTGAGCCACCCGGTGGTGTCACTGGCTGGGACCCAAGACGGCGGCGGGTACCAGTTGGCCGCCGCTGACGGCGGCATCTTCACCTTCGGCGACGCAGTGTTCCACGGCGGTCTCGGCGGGACGCACCTCAACCAGCCCATCGTGGGCATGGCCACCACCCCGGGCAGCCGAGGGTACTGGCTGGTGGCCTCCGACGGCGGCATCTTCACCTTCGGCGACGCCACGTTCCTCGGGGGCATGGGCGGAACGCACCTCAACCAGCCCATCGTGGGCATGGCCGCCACCCCGGACGGCCAGGGGTACTGGCTGGTGGCCTCGGACGGCGGCATCTTCACCTTCGGCGACGCCACGTTCCTCGGGGGCATGGGCGGAACGCACCTCAACCAGCCCATCGTGGGCATGGCCGCCACCCCCGACGGCCTGGGGTACTGGCTGGTGGCCTCCGACGGCGGCATCTTCGCTTTCGGCGACGCCGGGTTCCACGGCTCGACCGGGAACATCCACCTCAACCAGCCCATCGTGGGCATGGCCGCCACCCCGGACGGCCAGGGGTACTGGCTGGTGGCCTCCGACGGCGGCATCTTTGCCTTCGGCGACGCCGGGTTCCACGGCTCGACCGGGAACATCCACCTCAACCAGCCCATCGTGGGCATGGCCGCCACCCCGGACGGCCAGGGTACTGGCTGGTGGCCTCGGACGGCGGCATCTTCACCTTCGGAGTCGCCGGCTTCCACGGGTCGGCCGCATGATGCACCGATTCCCACCGTCGTTCCCTCCGCAGCACGCGGCCACGTCGGGCTCGCCCTGTCTTCGCAGTCGCTGCCCTCACCCTGGCCGGGTGCGGAGGCGGATCGTCTGATCCGCCGTCCGCGGTCACCATGAGCGGCGCATCGGGCTCGTGGGTCCTCCACGACGGACAGACCGTCGCTGTCTCGATGGGCGCCAACCACGTGTTCGCCCCGCTGAGCCACGTAAACATCGTCGAGTGCGCCGATCCCGGCGGAACCCGGCCAACCTCCCCACCAAGTTCCTGGAGTGCGACGAGAACACCATCCAAGCCGACACCGTCGTGGTGTCGGCCGACGGCTCGTTCAAGGAGAAGTCGTACACGATCTACACCCTTCCGAACGCGTCCGCCCTGGGCGAGCAGAAGGACGGGATCCCGGTCTGTAACGCCACCCACCAGTGCGTACTGCTGATCAGCGAGTTCCAGACCGACCTGTCCAAGCCCAAGGTGTTCTCCCATTCGTTCACCGTGGAATCGCGGGGGACGAGCTCATGATCGTGTCGATGCTCCGGAGTGGGCTCTCCAGATCCCGTTGGACCCGAGCCTGCACGCCGGTCGTGTTGGTCGTGCTCGTGACGACGGGGGTCTTGTCCGAGGGGGGGACGGCACAGCGGTCGGCGGTCCCGAGGTAACGGTCAGTCCGGAACCGGCCAACGGAAGCTATCGGGATCAGCAGGTCGTGCGGGTGTCGGTCGGAGCCAATCGGACGTTCACCCCCAACTCCCGGGTGGTCATCCTCGAGTGCGCCGATCCCGGAGGATCGGTGGCCAATCTTCCCACCGGCTTCAGCGCCTGTGACGAGAACACGATCCAACCGGACACCACTGTCGTCCACGCGGACGGCAGCTTCAGCGAAACCGCCTACACGATCTACGCACTGCCCAACGCGGAGCTGGGCGAGCAGGCGAACTGGCAGCCGGTGTGCGGCGCCAACCACCCCTGTGTCCTCTTCGTCGGCGAGGACCAGAACGACTTCTCCCAGGCCAAGGCGTTCTCGGCTGCATTCGAGGTCAACGGGAGCGCGGCGGCGCCCGCCGCTCCCGCCAGCGGGCCTTCCGGGGCGCCACCAGCGCCGGCCACCGCCTCGGCCAAGGCGCCTGCCTCGGCCGCGGTGTCGCTCGCACCCACCCAGCTGGCCTTCACCGGGTTGGCGACTGGGCAGCGGGGCTCGTTGCCTTAGGACTGCTGCTCGTCGGTCTGGCGGTCGCAGCGGCCTCCCTGCTCAGGAGGTCGGCGCGGTGACCACAGTTCTCGAGGCACCACGCCAGGACCTGTCGCCGGTCGACGACGTACCGATCGTCATCAATCGCTCCGTGTCGCGGGCCGACCGAATCTTCCGGATCGTGATGGTCAGCAGCAGCGCCACGGTGTTGCTCGTCCTCCTGGCGGTGGTCCTGTTCCTGACGACCAACGGCTGGCAGGCCATGTCCAAGGGGGGAATCCACTTCCTCACCGACAGCACATGGTCGCCGGACAGCGGTCACTACGGAGCTATGTCGTTGCTGGTCGGTTCCATCGCCATCGCCGTTGTCGCCGTCCTGATCGCCGGTCCCATCTCCCTGGCGGCCGCGCTGATGATCAACGAGTACGCACCGATTCGCCTCCGAGGATTCTTGACGTCCCGGTCGACATGCTGGCCACCGTCCCCAGTATCGTCTACGGCTTCTGGGGCCTGGAACTGGTGTCCAACGTGCAGGCCGCACCGGCGAGGTGGATGGTCGACCACTTCGCGTTCATCCCCTTCATCCGGACCCCAACCCCGGTGAGTTCGTCCAGTCGATCTTCGCCTGTGGGCTCATGTCGGCCGCCACCATCGTTCCCATCATCACCTCGGTCAGCCGAGAGGTCATGGCCCAGACGCCGCGGGAGGCATGCGAAGCGGCGCTCGGCCTCGGCGGGACCCGTTGGGGGATGGTCACCGACGTCATCCTCCCGTTCTCCAGGAACGGGATCGTAGGCGCCTTCCTGCTCGGATTCGGCCGCGGCCTGGGGGAGACCATGATCGTGGTGCTGGTCCTGTCCAAGGCAACCACCTGACCTGGCCATCATGGGTCCCAACGGGCTCGGTTCGATCGCCAAGCAGATCACCGAGGACTTCCCGACCGGTTCGGCGTTGGCCAAGAGCTCACTGATCTTCCTCGGCCTGGTGCTGTTCGCCACCACGTTGCTGGTCAACGTGATCGCCCGAGTCATCGTCAACCGGGGTGCCAAATGACCATCGCCTCCCCCCAGAGTGAGGTGCCGTTCGGGCCGTCGGTCAGCCGCGTTCGGTCCAGCAGACCGTCCCCATCGGCGCCGCCGCGTCGAGAGCTCGGTCGTGATCGAGAGCCTGGGCAGTGCGGCGGCGTCCTTGCCCTGGTCTGGGTCGTCTTCACCTTGGCCGGGATCAACGCGCCGTTCGGCTTGGCCGTCTGCTGGCTGTCGGCCTTCCTTACGATTTACGGTGTTCTGGTCCGGATACGGCACGGGGTCCTGATCGCCAAGGATCGCTTGGCCACCGTGGGCATCTGGGCGGGTGCGGCCTCGCCTTCTTCATCCTGGCCGCCGTGATCCTCTACGTGCTGATCAAAGGGTTCGCGGCGGTGTTCGGGGGCTTCCCCCACTTCCTCATCGCCGACATGTCGCGGCTGGGCGGGAACGCCCACATCCGGGACCTCGGTGTCGGTGCCGCCATCGTCGGGACCATCGAGCAGGTGCTGTCGCCACCATCCTCACCGTGCCCCTCGGCGTCCTCACCGCCACCTACCTGGTCAGCAACGACGGCCCCTTGCCGATCGTCTCCGCAGTCGTCGACGCCATGACCGGCGCCCCGGCCATCATCGCCGGCCTCTTCGTCTACCTCCTCTGGGTGGTGCCCCATGGAGTACGGGAAGACGGGCTTTGCCGCCGCGCTCGCCCTCTCCGTCATGATGCTTCCTATCGTCACCCGAGCGGCCCAGGAGGTCATCGCCATCGTGCCGGGCTCCTCAGGGAGGCGGCCTTGCCCTTGGGGCTCCGCAGTGGCGGGTCCTGCTCCGGGTCATGCTGCCGACCGCCCGCGCCGGTCTGATCACCGCCATCATCCTCGGCATTGCCCGGATCGCCGGGGAGACCGCCCCCGTACTCTTCACGGCCGGCGGGAACGCCAGCTACAACTGGAACCCGTTCACGGGAGCAGGACGACCTGCCCCTCCGCATCTACGAGCTGATCTTCCAGCCTGGCAGTGACGATCGAGGTTGCCTGGGGTGTGGCCTTCGTCCTGGTCGTCGTGGTGTTGACCCTGTTCATCCTGGCCCGTCTGTTGGGCTCGGCCGGCGCCGGTCGCAGGGCTTCATCCCGTGGTCGACGTCGCAAGAACAGGAGCCCGTATGAGTGTCATCGCCGGGCCAATCTCCTGGCTCGGAGACCGGAACAGATCACCGCCGTCTCCCACCCTGTCCAGATCGACGGACACCGACGAGAAGGAACCCAGGATGCGTATCGCCACCCCGACCGACGGTCCCTCGAGAGCGTCGCCCTCTGTGGCGATGGGCCGCGGTCGGACTGCTCGGCCTCGCCGGGCTCGGTCTGTGTCGGTCGCTCCGGCGGGCGCCGACACGGCGACCCCACACCGATGTCCGCCGGGTAGCACCACGACGTCACCGCCGCCGTCAGCGACCACGCCACATCCACCCCGATCGCGCGTGGGGGATCAATCCTTCTCACGCCGAAGGTGACCACCCAACTCAACGGGGCCGGATCCTCGTTCGCCTCGCCGGCCATCGAGGCATTACCACGGCGGTGCAGCAGGCGCCCTACACCCTCAGCGTCAACTACACCGAGCACCACTCGGGCCACGGGCGGTACGAGTTCACCAACCAGACGACCGACTTCGCGGTGAGCGACATCGGATACGTGGGTAACACCGACACGGCACCACCCAGCTTCGCCCTTCAACTTCATCCCGATCACCGCGGGCGGCATCGCCTTCATGTACAACGTCCCCGGCCTGACCAAGACGCTCCAGCTGACCAGCTACACGGCTGTGCCTCTGCTGACCGGACAGATCAAGAACTGGAACGACCCGGCGCTGGCGGCAGGACAATCCCGGCGTGACCCTGCCCAATCTGCCCGTCGGCCCGGTCACCGAGAGCGACCCGGCCGGGACCAACTTCGTGCTCGAGGAGTGGTGCATCGCCGAGCAGCCGGCCGTCTGGGCGCCTTCGCCAATCAGCAGAACCACCAGTCCGGCGGCCCCACCGACGGTGTGGCGATCAACGCCACCCCCGAGTCGAACTGGCCGGGCCCCGGCGGCTCGACGAGCAGACGCACCACGGCGGTGGCCGCCAACGTCGCCAACAACGCCGGTGCCATCGGAGCCGTCCAGGTGAACTACGCCACCGACTCGGGGTTCGGCGCCAGACCCCGCCCAAGGCCGTGGCCGCGGTGCAGAACGCCAGCGGCAAGTTCACCCTGCCGACGCCGGTCGACGTGGCCTCGGCCCTGGCCTACGCCACGCAGCAGGCCAACGGCACGCACCAGCTCAACTTCAACGGCGTCGGGCCCAATGTCTACAACCCGTCGACCTACAGCTACCTGCTGACCCAGACGACGGGATGGGTCCACCCAAGGGGGCCACGATGAGCCAGTTCGTCAACTACGTCGCTCACCCTCGGCCAGCAGGCGCACCGAAGTTCGGCTACGCCAGCTGGGCCTCTCGCTCGAGCAGCTATGGCATCGACGCGGTCATCAAGCCAACGTTCCCGGTGCGGTCGACCCGACCGCGGCCGAGAGCGCGGCCTACGCGTGCGGCGACCTGACACCCGACCGAGGTCCAGGCCGGCCAGACCACGCCGACCTGTGGCGTGACAACGGGCGCCCCTCCGCCGCCGCCCGGGGCGGCCGCCCTCGCCACCGTCAACGGCAACACGGCGGCGCGGCAAGGCGGTAGGGCTGCCGGCGCGAGCGGCTCGGGGTCGGGCGGTCCGGCGGCGGGCGGCTGCGGGTCGGGCGTCGAATGCCGGGTGTCCCGCTCGGGCGGGACTCGGTCTGGCGTTCACCGGAATCCCGTCACCCCTGGTCGGTCCTGGGTGTCATCGCTGATCGCCGTGGCCTGGCTGGTGCGCCGCCGTGGATCGGCCGTCGCCGGTTGCAGGTCGAGGTCGAACGAGTGACCGTCGTGACGACTCGATGCGCTCGGCGCCGGCGGTCGGCCTGCTCGCTGTGGGCCTCGCTGTCCGTCGCGGCACTGGCGGTCGCGTCCTGCCCGCGCCGGCCGGGGCCGACACCGACCCCACGGCCTTGGTCGGCGAAGGTGGCTCCTTCCTCACGCCGGTGACGGACGTAGCTGCTCAAGGCCGACACCGGCCTTGGCCCCTGAATCCGTCGTACAACGACGCCAACCTCGACAATGCCATCGGCGACTTCGTCGGTACCGCACCGGGCAGTTTCGCGCGCCGACTTCGTCGTGTCCGAGCGGCCGCTGACCTCGACCGAGGCGGCCACGGCCAAGGCCAACGGTCGGACCTTCGCCTATGTACCGTTTGCCGCGACGCCGGTTGCCGTCGCCACGTTGGCCGGCGTGTGCAACCCATCGGGGCTCGCGGACCATCACTCGACCGACTTCTGCGTAGCACATCCCGCTGACGCACCGATCTGGTGGGCCAGTTCTTCGGCTTCGACCATCCAGAGGCCTCTCGCCACTCAGAACGATCGCTCGTATCACCTGCCCACCGGGCGGAGCCGGCGGGGCACCGCAACTCGCCGATCGACCATGGGCCAACCTCGAGCCTTCGGCGGAGAACACCGCGCTGATGGCGCTGCTCGACAGCGACCCGACCGCCAAGGAACTGTTCGACAATGCGCTGAACAACCCGGAGCGGCGCCTTGACGACGAGTGACACGCCCTCGGAGACCTGGCCGTACGGCCATACATGCATTCGTCGGTGGCGACGCCGGTCTCATCGGAAAAGAGTTGGCCATCATAGCCCAAACCAATGCCCCCAGCCAGTCCGCGGCGACCTGGCAGCTCGGGGCCGATCGCGTCCCCGCTCTCCTCGGTGTGGACGGGTGCCCCGTAAGGATACCCGTGGAACCTTCCCACCGCGGCGATCCAGAATGCAGCCGGCCAGTTCGTGGCCCCCGACGACGCGGCCGCAGGCGGCGCAGCGACGCCACGCTGGCTGCCACGATGGACCCCACCACCGACAACCTGGTCACGTTCGCTGCCAACGCCAAGAACGCCGACCGCCTACAACAACTACCTGATGGTGGAGAGCTACCTGGTCGTGCCCACCTCGGGTCTCACGGCGGCCAAGGCCGCGAAGTTGGCCCAGTACATCCGGTTCGTCGCTGGGGCCGGTGGGCCAGTCGGACGAGGCCATTCGGGGCGGCTCCCGCCGACCCCGAGCATGGTGGCCGCCGACCTGAAGGTGGCGACGCAGCTCGATGCCGAGGCTGCGACCTCCGCCTCGAAGCCTCCACGTCGACCACGAGCGGGACCTCGACGACGACCACCGACCGCGGCCACGGCGGCGACTTCGACCACGGCGGCCGGCGGCCGCCGGTGCATCCGGGATCGGCAGGCACCGGGTCGGACCGCGGAAGCTCCGAGCGTCCGGGCTGGCCTTCACCGGTGCGCGGACATCGTGCCGCTGCTCGGCGGCGGGGGGGGCCTGGTGGTGGCTCGGCGTCCTCGGGCGCGGCGAGCGCGGCGATCAGGCGACCGAGGTGCGCCATGACCACCACCGAGCAACAAGCGGGGGCCGGTACCGATCCCGCGTGACCGGACTCCGCCGGTGGCTATGGCCCGCCCCGGTCCCAGCGCGGCCCCGGGCAGCTCGGGACTGGAGGCCACCAATGTCAGCGCCTGGTTCGGCTCCAACAAGGTGCTCGAGCGGATCTCGCTGTCCATGGAACCCGGCAAGGTCACCGCGCTGATCGGGCCGTCCGGCTGCGGGAAGTCCACGTTCCTGCGGATCCTGAACCGGATGCACGAGCTGATCCCGACGGCGGCCCTTTCCGGATCGGTCGCGCTGGACGGCGTGGACATCTACGGGCCCGGCGTTGCGGGTGACCGAGACCCGGCTGAAGATCGGCATGGTGTTCCAGCGGCCCAACCCGTTCCCTTCCATGACCATCGCGCAGAACGTGCTGGCCGGTCTCCGGCTCTCGGGCACCAAGGTGGCCAACCCCGATGCCCTGGTCAAGGACTGCCTGGAGCGGGCCGGGCTGTGGCGGGAGACCAGAAATCGCCTCAACGAGGCCGGTGCCGCCCTCTCCGGCGGTCAACAGCAGCGTCTGTGCATCGCCCGGGCTCTGGCCGTCCGGCCCAAGGTGCTCCTCATGGACGAGCCGTGTTCGGCCCTCGACCCCATCTCGACCGGTGTGATCGAGGAGACGATCAGGGAGCTCTGCCACGAGTTGACCATCGTCATCGTGACCCACAACATGCAACAGGCGCAGCGGGTCTCCGACAAGTGCGCGCTGTTCCTGGTCGACAGCGAGGGAGCGCCGGGCCACATCGTCGAGGCCGGCCCGACCGCAGGAGTGTTCTACAATCCTCGTGATCCGCGGACCTCCGACTACGTGCACGGTCGGTTCGGATGAGCATCCGTCGAATCGGTCCGACGCGCCAGGCCGAGCGCCAGTGCGACGAGGGGCACGGCCATGACCGAAGCGATGCTCGTCCCGTCGCCGACGCTCGGGCCGAGCTCGCGATCGGCAGAACTGGCAGAGACACGTGGCGGCGGCGCTGGACCGACGCGTCCCAGACCACGCGGACACGGATCCAGGTGGGGGTCCTGCTCGGCGCCGTCCTGATCGCCTACAACTACTCGTTGAGCACGCTGCTGCAGACCGCCGACCAGCAGACGCCGCTTGCCTACATCAGCCTGGTGCCGGCCATCGCGCTGGCCCTGGCCGCCATTCGGTCCCGGCCCCTCAAGCCCGAGCCGCCGATCTACGACCGACAGGTCGACTACACCATCGGGATCCCCCTGATCCTGGCCGCCGTGGCCATCAACGAGTTGCTTCCGGCGCGCATGTCGGCCATGTTCTGGGTGTACCGGGTCGACCTCTCACCCTTCCCATCTTCGTTGCCGGTGCGGTGGCCATCATCTTCGGCTGCCGGGTCCTGTGGCGTCAGAAGCTGGCGATCGCCTTCCTCTTCCTGGCGTGGCCCTATCCCTACCAGAAGTACTGCTGGGAGTGCTCAACGCCTTCACCAACGTCACCCTGTGGCCATGCAGAAGATCGCCGTGTGGACCCACCTGGCCAAGCCCGCCGCTCCCTCGACAACACGCTGTTCGCGGTCACTCACCACGGCACGCCCTTCGCCCTCAGCATCGTGTCGGCCTGCTCCGGGGTCAACGGCGTGGTCGGATTCCTGCTGGTCGGCTCGGCCTTCGCCGCCATCGTCCGTGGTCCCATCGTGCGCAAGGTGCTCTGGCTCGCCGGCGGCATGGTTCTGCTCTGGGTCCTCAACCTCGGTCGCATCACCTTCATCTTCTTCGCCGGAAAGGAGTGGGGCGAGACCGTCGCCATCAACGTCTTCCACCCCTTCATCGGCCTCGTCCTCTTCTGTCGTGGGCGTGATGGTCATGATCCTGCTGATCCGGCCCCTGGGCATGCACATCGCACATCGGCCAGGCGAGCCGTAGCGCCGTCGCCGACGGCCGCGCCGGTCCCGTCCCGTTCCGTCGCCTCTACGCCGAGGAGCACCAGCACGCGCAAGGTGGCACTGGCCGTGCCCAAGGTCTACCTGGCCGTGCGTCGTGGCGGTGGTGCCGCCCTCGTCATCGGCGTCAGCAACGTCGGGCTCCGCACCTACAACCTGGTGGCCGGTGTCGCCGGCCAGGCCAAGCTGACCGCCTTCATCCAGAGGCCCGGTGGCGCCGCAGGGTTGGGCGCGTCCAGTACGAGACCACCTTCGGGTGGGCCAAGCCGCTGTTCGGCGACACCTCGATCTGGAATCGGTACGACCTGCAGTCCGACGGAGCCGGCCCCCTTCACACCAACGTGCCCGTGGTCGCCGACGTCATCAACACCCCCGATCTGTCCAGCTTCTCCGCCTTCGGCGTCGAGAACTGCTACACGTTCCACGGCTACGCGCTGGCGGACGTGACCCAGGTGTCTCTCGCCGGTGGCATCACCGGTCAGGCGATGTCCTACACCTCGCAGCAATTCGGCAGCTGGTCGATCGTCTACTGGATCGTGCCGGTGAAGATGGACAGCGGAGACCACCAGCTACGAGCGGGTTGTGCTCTACGTCCAGAACTCAGGTCAGGGGTGCAGTGTCAAGGGACTCACCACCGGCAGACTCCATCCACAACATGGGCGGCTCGCTGAACCCTTCGATCGAATCCGGACCGCGCCCTGATCAACAATCGGACCTTCCTGGTTGCCTTCGCCAAGCAGCTGATCGACAAGGAGTCGGCACTAGGGCCAGCCGCGATGCTTCCGGGACCAAGGGCGATCTCGACATGAGCGGGCACCTACGGTGCCCAGATCACCGTCGTTCACCCGAAGTTCACTTGACCCACTTCAGTGGGTGCCGGACGCTGTGACGGTGACGCCGCTCATGGGATCCCAAGACGGCGAGCTACCGCGAGGGTAGCGGGACCCGAGGAACCCCCGCCTTCGTGGGAGTCACTCCCTCCGCCTGTAGGAGGCGTCACTCCTCAAGCCGGGCCATCGGCCGGCACGGCTGCCCCCGCGGATCATCCCCTTCCGGACACGGTGGCCGCCGAGGGCTGGGTCTATGTGGATCCCAAGAGCTACTCAGACCCGTACGCGCACGCACCGGTGTATACCAGCGGACAACAGCAGGCACCCCCGGCTCCCGGTGCGCACGGTCCGGCCCACCCTCCGTCGTCCCTACACGGGGTGCCGGAGATGCCCACCGGATTCGCCTATCCGCCGGTGCCGGATCTGGAGCCGGGAGTGCCCGGGCACATCCCGTCCCTCGACAACGGACAACCGCCCGAGTGGCCACCTGGCCAGGCCGCCGGGGGGTTGGGCGCGACGGTCGGGCACCCCAATGGCACGCACGCTCCCCAGGCGCCCGATCCCACGTCGGCGTACCCAGAACCGATCCCGCCGACCGTGTACGGCACTCCACCACCCCCGCATCCGCACGTGACGGCAGGGCCCGGATCGGCGGCGCTCCGAGAAGGCTGGGTTGCCGACCCCGCCTACGGGAGCCCGGCGGGGCCTCCTGCGTACTCGCCTGTACCGCAGCAACCCTACGCACCTCCGGCAAACTACCCGCAGGGGGCCGGAGGGACAGCGGTCGCACCTGCTCCCGGATTGGTTCCCATCCCGGCGGTGACCGAGGGCTGGTCGCCCTCGCACCCGGCACTCCGCCACCGCCCGACAGGGGCCTCTACCAGGGCGTGGTCCCGCCGGTTGCTCCTCCCCCCGGACCGGTCACCACGGACCCGGATGTCGTACCCGAGAAGGGCGATCTCAAGTTCAAGGAGCGCCGGTCCTGGAAGACCTGGCAGCTGGTGGTGGCGGTCATTGTCGCCGCCGTTGTCGGCATGTGGTTCAACGGCAACACCGGGCTCGTCGTCGGGATCGGCAAGCAGCGAGCGGTAGCAGCGGATACAAGGTGCCACCCCCCGCCAGGCTCGACGGCGACCACCGCGGCCCGGCAGGTTCAGCCGACGGCAACGACCGCTCCAGCCAGCTGCAACGCTCAACGACTGCCGCCGGGTCGAGCTCCACCGTCCGCTCCGGCCGCCGTCGGTCCGGCGACCGTCCTGGTTCCGCAGACCACCATGAGCGGGAACTGGACCAGCCCTTCGTTCACCATCGCCGGTGGGACCTGGAACATCGGTTGGGCCTTCCAGTGTGCACCGGCCCCGACCGGCGGGCCGTCATTTCAGATCTTCGTCGTCAACACCGGGGCGTCCCCCGGTTCGGCGCCGGCAGTCACCTCCACCGGCCGCCACGGGCAACGCGATCACTCCCCAGACCTCCACGGGGAGCCAGCAAGTGGTCGTCCAGACCACCGCCGCCTGCCGTTGGGCGGTCAAGGTGACCGGATCGAGTTCGTAGGTCGGCAGCATGGGCCGACAGTACGCCGGGGCACACTCCCGGTGGCACGGCGGAGTTGAGCCGAGCCAGCCACTTGCTCGTCGCTTACTCGTCCTGGTCCGACCTGGAGCGAGCTGCCCGTGCGGCGAGCAACGCGTCGAGTTCCACGAAGTAGTTGTAGTCGCGCTTGGTGGGCCGGTGGGGCTTCGGCACCTGGGCGACCCGGACCCTGAAACGGTCCGGCGGCGGGAGCGGACGGTCGGGTCGCCTCCAAGGCGCGGCAAAGGTCGCCCAGGAGGTCGTCGAAGGGGCCGGAGGCGCTTGGGCGTTGGTGTACGGTGGCCTCCACCGACGCCGTGTCGTCGACCGGTACCCAGGTCGGTCTGCGTCGGAGCTCGGGAACTCGAAGAGCAGGGAAGAGGGCGGCAGGGTGGGAAGTTCGTCGCCTTCGAAGGTCGCCGACGGGCCCTCAAGAGCGACAGGTGCATCGTCGAACGAGACATCACGTTCCGGTGCCGGTGGGTTCGGCCGGACGGACGCCGATGCGATCATGTTCGATCTGAGATGCACGGACAGACCAATGCCGTCACTCGGAACGTGTGGAAGCCGCAGGCCGGCCAGGGTTTCTGCCAACCCTCGCTGCCGACAGGACCACGCCTGGATGCCAACAGCGACGCGCCCCATACCCGCCTCGGCGTGTCGCGGTCGGTCGCTGGAGCACCTGGAGCTGCACCGGTGACTCCGGCCTTCGGGTGACTGGGCGCTGCCACCACCTCATCACACCACGCCAAGGTGAACGCCGGGTGAACGCCAGATTGACGATGGGCGCTCGATGGCTGAACACTCGGTGACATGACCTCTGACCGGGTCTTTTCGCTGTAAACCCCGAAGGCGCCGGTGTTAGCGTTCTGCCGTGAGAACGTCCATCATGTCCGTCGAGGAGTCCGACCTGCGTCTCCAGGCGAGCATCTCCGGGCTGGCCGTCACCGCCCCCGAGCGTCTCGGTTCGACGGCTCCTTACCTGGGGCCAACGCCTGGTACTCCTCGGCCTCGCCGGGCTGCTCGTTCTGGGGCTCCTCGTGTCCGTCGTCGACACGGTGAGGGCGGTGGTGGGCATCATCACCATCTTGTACGTGGTCTCGATCGCCTACCGGGTCGCGTATCTCTTCGTACGGTCGTCGTCTGGCTCCGACGTCCGAGGTCGTGAGCGACGAAGAGGCCCGGGCCGTGCCCGACACGAACTCCCGACCTACACGGTGCTGATCCCCGCCTACCGCGAGGCGGCGGTCATCAACCATCTGTCGAACGGGTTCGCCCATTGGAGTACCCGCGACCGCCTCGACGTGAGGTGCTGATCGAGGCCGACGACGACGCCGACGATCGACGCCGTTGGCGAGCGCAGACCCGGCGACCAGTTCAAGCTGGTCGTGGTCCCTCCAGCCGAACCTCGCACCAAGCCCAAGGCGTTGAACTTCGGTCTGACGCTGGCCCGGGGGGACATCGTCGCCGTCTACGACGTCGAGGACAAGCCCGACCTCCTCCAGTTGCGTCGGGCGGCGGTGGCGCTGAGCCGGTTTGGCCCCGAGGTCGGGTGCCTGCAGGGGAAGCTGTCGTACCGCAACGCGACTCAGAACATCATCACCAAGTGGTTCACTGTCGAGTATGCCATGTGGTTCTCGTTCTTCCTGCCCGGCCTGGCGTCGTTGGGCGCACCGATTCCGCTGGGCGGCACGTCGAACCACTTCCGACGCGGCGCCCTGCGGGCCCTCGGGGGATGGGACCCGTACAACGTCACGGAGGACTGCGACCTCGGGATCCGGATGTTCCGCGAGCACTACAAGATCAAGGTGCTCGAATCGACCACGCTCGAGGAAGCAAACAGCGATTTCGTGAACTGGGTCAAGCAACGGTCCCGCTGGTACAAGGGCTACCTCCAGACCTTTCTCATCCACCTCCGCTCTCCCCGGCGAGCTCACCAGGAGATCGGCCGCAAGGGCTTTTCACTTGTGCTCTTCGTTGGCGGCACCCCGTCCTGGCCATCTTCAACCCGCTCTTCTGGCCCATGACCCTCGTGTGGTTCGTCGCCCACCCCCAGTTCGTCCAGGAGATCTTCCCAGCTCCCGTGTACTACGTCGGCCTGGTCCTGTGGGCCTTCGGGAACTTCCTGCTGTGGTACCTGACCGTGCTCACCGCGCGTCACACGACCAGGGGCGGCTCGTGCTCGCCGCCATGTTCGTGCCTATCTACTGGGTGATGATGTCCATCGCAGCGGTGAAGGCGATGTGGCAGTTGGTGGGTACTCCGTCCTTCTGGGAAAAGACGGTCCACGGGCTGGACCACGACCAGCAAGCCGAACCGGTCGATGCCGACATCGCCGCGTGATCGCTGAACAGGCTAGCTGAGCACGTGGCCACGACGATCTGGCACGAGTCTCAGCGAGAGTCCGGCCGGTAGGCCTCTGCCACGGCCCGGCGAGCTCAGGCAACACCGAGGTTGTGGGTCGGCTCCAGGACATGGTGCATGGTCCGGCGGTTCGTCTCCGAGGTTGTTGACGAGGCGAGGGCGGCGCGGACACTCACGGACGACGAGTGGGACGCCCTGTGCCAGACGGCGAGCCAGCGAGTAGTCGATGACCGGGTGGCCGTCGCCCAGTCTGGTGCTGCGGGCCTACGCACAGCGCAACGTCGGTCCTCTCGCCATCTCCGAACCGCCGATCCCGAGCCGTCGGCGCCGATATCGCTTGCGGCTCCGGCCTCCGAGTGTCAGTCGGATGACGGGGAATGGCTCCACTCGGCTCGGCCCCGAGTCCGCGGCGATCGAAACCACGCACATTGCCCATACCGGCAGACTTCGCATCGTCGGTGACCGCGACGAGACACCGGACGCAGTGGGTGCTCCTGCCCGGAGTCTCGAGGTGAAGCGCCCGCCGGCACCCGCATCAACGGCCTCGTCCCGGAGGTGTCACGTGACGACATGGCCGATGGAGGCGGACCCGGTACCTGCTTGTCGCCCGTGCCTGCTGTGCTGACGCCGATCGAGCGACCCCGACGGAGCAGGAGGGTGCGGAGCGAGTCGCCAGCCGCACAGCAACGACAGCAGGGCCCCTCGTCGACCGCGCGCAGCCGAGCGGCGCCGGCTCGACGTGCCGGCACGAACGGCGACGGGAACGACTGCTCGTTGCCGCATCTTGGGTCCGGAACATCGGCATCATCATTCTGCTGTTCGTCGCGTGGCAGCTGTGGGGTACAGCCATCACCCAGCATCAGTACCCAGGCTGCGCTCGAAGAACCAGTTCGAGGCCAGCGATCCACCACGCGACCGGTCAAGCCGACAGCCGGGGTTCACGCTGGTCCCGGCCAGCACCCGTTACCCGAACCTCCGGAGGGGACGGTCATGGCCCACCTCCAAATCCCGAAGATCGGACTTGACGAGTTCGTGGTTTCCGGTACCAACGAAGGTGATCTGGCTAAGGGTCCAGGCCACTATCTCGGAACTGCGATGCCCGGACAAGCGGGAAATGTGGCCATTGCAGGACATCGAACGACACATGGAGCGCCATTCAACCGATTGGCCGAACTCGCGATCGGGGACCCCTTCCATCCGACCGCCGCCAACAGGGCAGAAGCTCACCTACGTTGTGTCGGCAGCTCCGGCGCCGTTTCGCCCACTGACGTCACGGTCCTCAACAACTTCGGCGACGACCGGATCACCCTGACCACCTGTAACCCGGAGTTTTCGGCGATCCAGCGGCTCATCGTGGTTGCGGCCTATCTGCCGCCAGGGGGACTCCCATCCTGCGCCGATCGCCAAAGGATACGGGAAATGCATACGCCCGGTGCCGGCGCAGACTCAGCGGATGGAACACGCAATCTGCTCCCGCTGGTCGCGATCGAACTGGCCGCCCTGGTCGCTTTGGGTCTGCTCTTCCGGATCTATCCAAGGCTTCGGACAGAGGCGCGCGTGGCTGATCCTGGTGCCCGTGTGGTTGGCCCTGCTGCTCGCCCTCTTCGAGACGCTTGACCAACTTCCTTCCGGCGGCCGTCTGAATCTCGGACCGGATGGCGTTCCCGACGTGGCAGCGGATGATGGCGTCGGATGCGCTCTTAGCCTGCATGAGGGAGGAAGTACTGTGAGATCTCCTGCCCGGCGAGACGGACGTCTCGGAGTAGGAGCCGCCGTGAGGGCCTGGCGCAACTGCACCCAGCTCCTCCACCAGCACCCTGTTCGTGTCGGCGAACTCCTCGATGGCCGAGCAGAGTTTGGTCACTGCTTCGGGGGCTATCGGGGGTGTGGCCTGGGCGGCGATCTCCTCGGCTTCCCGCCGGCCCGGGCGACGATCGAGGCCGCTTCGACTTGAGCATCGGCGATGACGGTCCGGCCTGCCGCTTGGCCTCCTCGGCGGTCTCGTCGGCGAACTGCTGTACCTTCAGCATGATTTCGCCGATTTCGACTTCGGGAGACTCGGCTGGTTCCGGTTGAACGTGGAGCGTCAAAGGGGGGGAGCCGGCCGCTTCGGCATCCCGGGCCTCCACGATGACCGGCAGTCCGGTCGCCTCGTCAAACGCGAATCCCATGATTTCAGCACCCTCCGGGGTAAATGGAACGGGGAAGTCTGGGCCCAATGCCCCAACCCCTACTTACGCACAGAGTACTGGTTCGGAAGCTGTTTGGACTAGGGTGATTCAGTGTAATCCCTGCGTACGGTGGGTAAACGTTAGGTGAACGCCCGGGTGGGTGCGAGCGCGCTCCTCGTTCCGGCCAGTCGCTTCCGGTCGATTCACGGCCGACGAATCTGCTCTTACATCGCGGCCGCGTGATGGGGTCTGCCTTAAGTTCGCTGGCGCCAATTCCGACAATTCAGGCATGCCTCCGCCGCGACCGATCCCGTGGATCGGGTCTGCGCTGGCTGGCCCGATCCCTGTACCGGGGACTCGATGCCCGCTCAGAACTACCTAGACGCCGCTTTCCATTGGCTCTGATAGTTCGGAACCAGTGTCATCGCCCTGGTGGTCGCGGTTGGCGTCGCCTCGTCTGGGCTGGCCGACAACGAAGGCAACGAGCTCAGAAACATTGAGCCATCCCAGAACTAACCATTCAAGCCAGCTCAACTCACCAACAATTGGATCGCTGGCGCCCGGAACAAGCGCAACCACGGTCACGTCGCCAACATCGCCTGCCAGCACGTCGACTGCCCAATGGGCAGTTTGCCTTTCGTTCTTCGGCCGCCATCAGCACCTCGATCACCAACCCGGCGACCACGAACACCGTTGCTCCCGCGTCGAGCTCAATCATCCAGGCGTCGGGCACGCAGCTCTATCTCTATGGAGCCCCGTATCAGTTCGTCGGCGTCAACGCCTACGAAGCCGGCACCGAGTGGGGTACCAACGCCGGCTGTGGCGCAGGACCTCTCTGACGCGCAGCTCGATCAGCTCTTCGCTTCGCTTCCGCCCAACTCCCTGGTCCGCTTCTGGGCATTTCAGGGGACGATCGCCACCAACGTCGCCACCCACCAGCTGGACTGGGGGCCCACTCGATCGGGTGTTTGCCGCGGCTGCCGCTCACGGCCAGCGGCTCATCGTCGTCCTCGGTGGCCAGGGAAGCGGCTGCGACGGGGGCCACTGGCAGGACCCGGCCTGGTACGACGGGGGATTCCGACAGGTAGTTCAACGATCCCAGCACCACTGACGGTCGAGGTCTCACGCCGCTCTCCTACTGGGACTATCTCCAAGCCATCGTCAGCCGGTATGCCACATCCCCAGCGTCTGGGGATGTGGGAGCCCATGTCTGAGGCAGAAGCATCCACCTGTTCCCAGCAATACCAGCCAACGAGTTGCAGCGGTCACCAATCGCTGTCCGGACGAAGCAGCCGCGGCTGCTTCGCTCTGCGGTACTTCTTCGACACCGTGGGCGGCGAGATCCACTGCCCTCGACCCGCAGCCATCTCGTCGAGAGCGGCCTCCTGGGTGGCCGGCCAGTGTGGGACGCGGGTTCAACGACTATCAATACGTCTCGGCCAGCCCGGGTATCCGACGTGCTCTCCTACCACGACTATCTAGGGACGCACTCCCATGGGTGAGATCAGTGGAACGGTATCCAGAAGAGGTTGAACGGATCGGCGACACTGGGCAAGCCGATCATCGCCGGGGAGTCGGGTCTGATGGCTGGAACCAGTGCGGGCTGCATCAGCAATTTCAGCGAGGAATGCTGCGATCTTGGCTAAGAAGCAGCAGCAGTTCGGAGGAGGCGACGAGCGGACTACTCCTTTGGAACTGGGTGCCATCCGTTAGCGCTCCTTGCAGTTACGACATTGATCCGTCAGATGTCATGATGCAGCCGGGCGGCGTGGTTGGATGATCTTCCTAATGTGAGATCTCAGCGTGACGGGCAGGCGCGAACGACGACGTTCCCAAGGTAAACCTGTTGTGAACAGATTTCTGTCGGTCGAGCCGGGCAATGGGCCGAGCTGGCACGAGGGCGGTAGAATATGCAGATGCTCGACGTCCGTCGGCTGGTCCATTCGACACAGAGCCACGCATCAGCCATTCGCTTGGCAGCCGGGTCGATGGGGTCGAAGCCTCCGGCCATCGCTCAGATTCCGTCCGTCTTCGCGTGCGCCTCGTCTCATGCGTACGAAAAGGATCTCGCCATTGCCGACGGTCTCGGAGCCAACAGCGCAGCCACGGCGACGTCTGCACAGTGCTACTGCGCGCGATTCTGGGGCCTTGCTCTCGTGATGATCGGGACCGCCTGCCTCGATTCCGTCTCTCTGGCCAGCCAGTAGCACGAGAAGCCGGTCTCCGTCCACCCCGCAACCGTTTATCCAGGCGTCGGGCACGCAGCTCTATCGCGACTGGAGCCCCGTATCAGTTCGTCGGCGTCAAAACGCCTACGAAGCCGGTACCGAGTGGGGTACCAACGCCGGGTGTGGGCGCGGACCTCTGCTGACACGCAGCTCAACCAGGCTCTTCGCTTCGCTTCCGCCCAACTCCCTGGTCCGCTTCGGCATTTCAGGGGACGATCGCCACCAACTTCGCCACCCACCAGCTGGACTGGGGGCCCATCGATCGGGCGTTTGCCGCGGCTGCCTCTCACGGCCAGCGGCTCATCGTCGTCCTCGGTGGCCAGGGAAGCGGCTGTGATGGGGGGCACTGGCAGGACCCGGCCTGGTACGACGGGGGATTCCGACAGGTAGTCAATGATCCCAGCACCACTGACGGTCGAGGTCTCGACGCCGCTCTCCTACTGGGACTATCTCCAAGCCATCGTCAGCCGGTATGCCACATCCCCAGCGTTGGGGATGTGGGAGCCCATGTCTGAGGCAGAAGCATCCAACTGTTCCCAGCAATACCAGCCGACGAGTTGCAGCGGTCGCCAACCCGGTCCGGACGAAGCAGCCGCGGCTGCTTCGCTCCGGTATTTCTTCGACACCGTTGGCGGCGAGATCCATGCCCTCGACCCGCGCCATCTGGTCGAGAGTGGCCTCCTGGGCGGAGGCCAGTGCGGGAGTCAAGGAGCCGACGACCGGCGCGTCTCGATCGGCAGCCCGGGCATCGACGTGCTTTCGTACCGACGACTACTACGGCCCGACAGAACCTTCGGCGGTGACAGATGCGAACGGGATCAGGGTTCGACTTGCTCAGTCGCTTGCTGTCGGTAAGCCGATTGTCGGCGGCGAGGTTGGGATAAGAGCTGGGATTGCGTCGGGGTGCATGACTAGTGGCCTGCGAGCGAAGGCTATCGACGCGAAAGGTCCGACACCAGATCCGGGCGGGGAGCAGTCGCCCACCGGGCGTGGCAACTCGGTCCCCTCACTTGTCTCGTCGTGCAGTTATGACGTCTCGACCGGCCGACGATTCGTCCCCATGCGCTCGGGGCGGTGCCATCGGCTGAGCGCGGCCGATGCCGGGTCCTCCTACTGGGAGGTCAGGAGCCAGCCGCCATAGCAAAATCACCTTTGCCAGGAATGGTTGTTAAGCCGCCGTTCATAGTGTGGAAATCTGAAGATAACCTGCCGGCGTTTGCCTCCTGACAAACCACTAGATCGCCGACTCTTGATCGATATACTGCGGCAGTGGGTAGTCGGCCGGGGCAGTTCGATCGAAGTATCCACGCGTTGGGTCCCTGGGCGCCGGTGATCAGGAAGTCACCATGACGGTAACGTCCGAGCACCCAAACGCCCGGATTGCGCCCATCGGGGCCGAC
Organism: uncultured Acidimicrobiaceae bacterium; assembly: GCA_963812525.1. GTDB lineage: Bacteria > Actinomycetota > Acidimicrobiia > Acidimicrobiales > RAAP-2 > Bog-756. Next base: position 203,777 of record CAWEVL010000010.1, on the reverse strand, counting down.
CTTGTCCGGAATCAGTCGAGCGGCGTTAACACGTTCGCGCAGCCGATACACCGGTCGCATTCGCACCGGAGACTTCTCAGCGAAGGCCGCATGGTGTTCCTTCTGTGCTTCTTTCTCTACCTCGCCATCGGAATATTGCTCGACTTCCACTACCGAGTTTTCGATCTCGACGCGACGTCAAGAATGGCCAATGCCTTCTATGTTCTCTCACTCGAGAGATCCTCATATTGCTGCCATCGGATTCGTGTGGAATCCGGGCACCTCCATTGCGGACATGGTGCCGTTGCTCTTTTACTCATCTACTGGACTCCGCTGGCATCGCAGATGTTCTCGGCCAGCCTGGTGAGTGCCGCAGCCATGGCGGGAGCTGTCTATCAGGTCCGATGCACCTTGACCGAATGGGGAGTACACGCGGCTCCGAGAATCACACTCGTCATCTTGCTGGCGTTGAATGGCATGATCGTGCTCTACGGCGGCAATGGGATGAGCAAGAGCGTATCCTCTTCACGCTTGGCCACCTGCCAGTTGCTGCTCCGGTGGCTGCAGGGACAATCAGTTGTCGTCGCTGGTATACACGGCCGTTGCTTTGGGACTCTGCTACATCGTGCGAAACGAAGCCATCGGTCCTGCGCTACCTTGGGGGTGTCGTGGTGCTCGGAGTCGGATTGGCGCGGAATGTCGGATCCGGCAGGAGTCGCATGTGGGCGGCGATGACGGATTTGGTCATATTCGAGATTCCGGTGGTCATGTCATTTATCGGTTGGGCTATCGCAAGCTATGTGATCACCGGTCAGCCGTTTCAGCAGTTCACCTCGAACTATGGAACAACCTCCCAGATCAAACTGGAGGGAAGTGCCGCACTAAAGCAGCGAATACTTCAGGACATACATGATGTGCTGTACTTGTCTCCGTCGATCCTCATCGTAGCGATTGTTGCCGTTCTCATTGCCACACGTCGCCGCGATGTCGGGATCCTGGCTCCGATTGCCGTAGTTGGCGGCGCACTTGCCTTTGATCTGTTGGCGTACATCAACAATTTGAATTCAGCCTTGGTTCAGATACTTCATTTGTGCCGTACCGCTTGAGTCACTGCTGGTCGGTAGTTTCTTCGTGACTCTGCCGGCGCTGCTCAACAAGCCAGCGTCGCTGAGGAGGCCTCTCGGTGCGCGCCGTTAGCGTCTGGTTGCCGCCTGTTTTGCGCTGACTGCGTTGGTCGTCATCGTGCCCACGAACGTGACGACCATCCTCGGGATGAGCAAGCCGAAGATCGGGTACGAGGAGACCCAAAACCTGGCCTTCATCTTCAACAAGCACCCGTCTGCATCCGAGGCCCAAGCACCCCACACCTATCCGGCCATGCAGCACATAGTCGACTATTTCCGCCAAAACGTTCACAGCACCGGTCAGGTGATCGTCGACAACTTCAGCGTCTGCGTTCCAATGATGATTGCAATGAGCTCGAACCCGAAGATATTTGTCATACCGAACGACCGCTCGTACCAACGCACTCTCGACGATCCACTGACATTCCGAGCCCACTACATCTTGGATCCTGACCCCGTTGGCCTCGGTTCTCTCGCAACCACGAACGTGCAGTATCCAAACCTCTGGAAGAACGGTGGAGGATTCACCGCGCTAGTCACAAGTTCCCCTCCAGTGGTGCGTGCCTGAATTTAGACTCTTCAGGGTTACCCGACATCCCAATCCCGAGTAGCGGGACGGGGCGAATTCTCAGGCCGATCGCCGCCCGCCCACCTCCGTGAGCATCGCCTGTTTTGGTGATCCGACCAGTGTCGGATTGGGCTAGGCGGCGTGAGGAGCGGCCCCAGCAATCGACCCGTCCCCTGTTGCGGAATTCTCGAGTCGAGATGAAAGCACGCCCCGTCGATGGTTTCGGAACGCCCATTCCCGCAGGAGAACGAATCGCAGGCAAGCAGCGGCAATGATCCCCACCAGAATGGCGATTGCCTCAGCAAGGGTGCTTGTCCGCCCGAACGCATACGTCATTGCCAGAGCGACGCTTGTCAGTCCGATACCTACGGCGAAGGAGAACATGCCAAGCACGATGGCCTGGCGGATTTCGCCACCTCGCCTGGCCCTGAAGGTGAACCATGCGTGGGCAAGCGTGTTGGCAGTGGCGGTGGTGGCGGCGGCTACCAGATTTGCGGCGAACATCCCCAGGGACTCGCTCAGCAGCAGAAAGATCGTTAGATAGGCAATCGAACTCACGATTCCGACACTGGCGTACCTCGCCAGTTGGTGAAGTGATTCGAATGCTGACCCGTCTACCTCGACGGGGTCTGCCGGGGTCGGCCTGGAGCAGTCGGAACGATCTCGAACCAACCTCCATACGCCCCTGAGTCCTCGCGTGCCGTGTTGGCAATGTGCACCCGTGTATCGGGGTCATCGATCCAGTCGACCCAGACCTCATGGATCCGGTACCCGTTCCGTTCGGCCTGGATCAGCAGTTCGGTGCTGAAGAACCATGCTTGGTCCTCGACCATGTCCAGTAGCGGGCCCACGGCATCCCGCCGCACGGCCTTGAAGCCGCACTGAGCGTCGGTGAATCGACACCGGAGGGCGCTCCGCAGGATCAGGTTGTAGGTCCTCGAGATGAACTCCCGCTTGCCCCCTCGGAGCACCCGAGAACCCGTGGCGATCCTCGATCCGATGGCGACCTGGCTGTGGCCGGACAGCAGGGGGCTATGAGGGGGAGCAATCCATCCAGATCGGTCGAGGAGATCCACGTCCATGTAGACCACCATTTCGGATTGGATGGTGGTCCACGCCGTCCTGATGGCTCGTCCGCGGCCCTTCAGGTCAAGGTGGATAGCTGACACCCCGGGACAGTTCGTCGGCTGAGGCGCTCCGCGATCTCCCAGGTCCGGTCCACACTTGCATTGTCGACAATGACGATCGATGCCGAGAAGGGGAACGAACCGTCCAGATAGGACCGTAGGCGCCGGATGTCGCTCGAGCGCCGACTTTTCGTTGTAGACCGGGATGGCGATCTCGACCAGGGCCGGGGAGTCGCCGATCCGGACCGAGTTCCGATCGCGGCGCCGGTGTCGTGAGTGACATCACTCTTGCGCCTGCGTGGACGGTCGGATTCGAACGAAGGCCGCTCAAGAGTCTCTGACATGACTCTGTAGTTCTCACATCATTTTTCCCTGGTCACAAGGGAAAAATTCGCGCGACACCAAGAAATCACCTTGCGGTAACCACCTCGTTCCGCTGGCGTCACATCGGGGACAGTCGGGCGGCCAGATCCGTCCTTTGGATTTTGGGACCCGGGAGCGATGGAGCGGGCGGACCGGTCATCGATCTCGCTGGTCAGCCCCGCTCCACCAGCGTCAGCGCCAGCCGGGGACAGCTGCTGACCGCCCGCTCGGCGTGGTCCAGCAGTCCATGGGCACCGGCCCGGCCTCGATGATGGGAAAGCCCCACGGGTCGAGGCGGATCCGCTCGGGGAGCAGCTCGGCGCAGACCCCGTGGCCGTCGCAGGCGATGGGGTCGACGACCAGCGTGAAGCGGGAGGCCCGGGCGCCGCCGTCATCGACCGGCCGCCGATCGGGCCAACCGGCGCGCTCGGCCGGCACGGGCAGGAACGGAGCGGCCGGCCCCGTGGCAGGGGCCCCGCTGCAGGTGGAGTCGGGCGTGGCCCTCGAACACCGACAGGGCGGTGCGCACGAACCGGGCCACGCCGTCGGGATGGCCGCACGCCCCCCGTCCCTCCATCAGGTCGCAGACGGTGAGGATGGGCGACAGGCCGCCCCGCAGCGAACGGGGCTGGTAGGCCAGGAGCTCCAGGCCCCGGGCCACGCCGTCGAGGCCGTTGATGCAGGGTCCGCACTGCCCCGCCTTCTGCCCGTCCATGTACCGGGCCACCCGGCTGACCTCGGCCAGGGGGCAGACGTCGGCCGGCAGCAGGGCCAGCACCCCGGCCCCGAGCGACGAGCCGTGCCGTCGGGCCTCCTCCTCGGTCATGGGCATGGCCAGGGCCTGGGCCGTGGGCAGCCACCCGCCGCCGTACCCGCCGAGCAGCACCCCCTGGACCCCCTGGGCGTCCCCGGCCCCCAGCCCGAGGAACGTGTCCCATCGGCACCCCGAGCGGCACCTCCACGATCCGCGGCTCGCCCCACCGCCCGGTCACCGTGAACAGGGAGGTCCCCGGCGAGTCCGGCGTGCCGATCGACCGGAACCACTGGGCCCCGAACCGGGCGATGAGGGCCACGTGGGCCAGGGACTCCACGTTCTGGACCAGCGTCGGGCCGCCCGCCCACCCCCTGGTCCCGCACCGTCCGGATCTTGGTGAAGTAGGGCGTGGCCGGCTTCTGGCCGGCGATGGTGTTGACCACCGCCGACTCCTGTCCGGCCAGGTACCGGTCCGGGGCCACCACCACCTCGACGTCCACCGGGTCCAGTCCGTGCCGCCGCCGCTCGGCGATGGCCCGGTCGCATGGTGTCCACGGCGCCGGCGTGCACGTGGACGAAGACCTGCGAGGCCCCGAGGGTCCGGGCCGCCACCGCCGCCCCGTCGAGCACCAGGTGGGGGAGCTGGTGCACCAGCAGCCGGTCCTTCCCGCTGGCCGGCTCCCCCTCGGCGCCGTTGGCCACGACCACCGGCCCCTCGAGCCGGGTCGGCCGCAGCGAGCGCCACTTGGTGGCCAGGGGGAACCACGCCCCGCCCTGGCCCCGCAGCCCGCTGCGCTCCAACTCGTCGAGGAACCGTCGACCCCGGCCACACCGGCAGGGCGCCCCACTGGGTCACGTGGTCCCGAAGCGTGACCGTCCGCCCGTCGGCCCCCACGCCGGACAGCAGCCGCTCGGTGCCCGGAGGAGGGGCGACCGTCGGCTCGCGCGCCCCCGAGGACCGGGTCAGCTCCGGGGCCATCAGTGGGAGTCCCCGCCGCCGGACGCGCGCCGTGCCCGTGGCCGTGCCGGACAGCGCCCCCGAGTTCTGGTCCACCTGGAGGGAGAGCGTGAGGTCCATCGGGGTCGGCGACGGAGAGGCGGGCCGACACCGTCCCCCCGCTCGAGCGAGGTCACCACCCCGTGGGAGCTGCCCAGCGTCACCGTCCCCGACGACATGGCCACGCCGCCACCCTGGGCCGCCTCGCCGACCAGCGTGACGGTCAACGGGGTGGAGCCGGCGTTCTGCAGGTGCATGGACAGGACGACCTGCACCTGGCCGGGGCTGTTGGCGCTGGAGGTGGACTGGGTACCGGTCACGCCCACGGTGAAGGGGGGTGAGGGTGCCGGTCCGGCCGCCGCCCCTGTGGTCGATGTCGTCGGGACCGTGCCGGCGGTGCCACCTGCCGCCGTACCGGCGGCGGCGTTCTTCTGGGCCAGCTGGGCCAGCAGCGCGGTCGACGTGCCGGCCCGGTGGGACCATCCGGGCCGGAGGGGGCCGAGGGCGGCGAACACCAGCACGGCCAGACCGACCACCACCGTGCCCACCGCGGCGGCGGCCCGCTGGCCGGCGGTGAAGGTCCGGCCCGTGACCAGTCGCCAGCCACACGGCGAGGCCGACCGCCCCGGCACACGCCGCGTCGAGCATCAGGACCAGGGGCAGCGGGGCGTCGGTGCCGCTGCCCAGCGAGTGGAACAGGGCGATGGGGAAGCACAGGTAGGCCAGCCAGTGGACGAACCGCCAGGAGGCGAAGCCGATCCGGTGCCGGAGGGCGCTGGTCACCAGCACGGCCAGCAGCAGGTCGAAGGTCAGTGCCCCGAGGCCCACGTACAGCGGCCGGTACGGGGTCCGGAAGGGGAGGAAGGCGTCGGCGAACCCGATGGGTACGTAGCCGTCGCTCACCGTGGTGATGACGTGGATGGCCACGAAGCCCACGCAGAACAGCGACAGGTTGCGGTGGACGTTCTGGGACAGGAACCGGGGCCACCGCTCGGTGGTCCAGCCCACCGAGGCCACCACGCCGAGCGACCACCGTGGCGGTCAGCAGCACCAGGGCCACCAGGCCGGTGGAGCGGGTCAGGTACCAGAGGGCCTTGCCGTTGGAGGCGGCGCCGACCAGCGCGGCGGCGGCGTCATCGGGCGCTCGACGGTGGGCTGCGGCCCACCCCCGTGGTCGGCGGGCCACCGGGCGGTGGTGGTGCACAGCCCGTCGGTGCGCACCAGGCGGGACGGCAGGGCCCGATCCTCCAGCCAGGTCACCGCCCCCGACCCCTTGACCATGGCCGCGGTGGACGCGGTGTTGGCGTCGACACAGGAGCCGGCGGCCACCGACACGGTCCTCCAGTAGGTGTCCACCGGCAGCCCGGTCTCCGGGTCGATCAGATGGTGGACCGGGTGGCCGGCCCAGCCTCCAGTGCCGCCGGCCGATGCCCGAGGTGGCCAGGCCCCCGGAGGCCACGCTGACCTGCACGGTGGTGGTCCGGTCACCGCAGACGTCGGCGATGCCCACCGTGAATCCCTGGTCGGGGGCGTTCCGGACGGCCAGGTCACCGCCCAGCGAGACCAGGGTGCCGCACCCCAGCTCGTCGGCGATGGCCGCACAGGCCCGGTCGGCGGCCCAGGCCTTGGCCGTGGCCCCGAGATCCAGCACCGTGCCGGGCAGGAGGCCGACGGCCCGGCGTTCGGGGTCGACGGTGATCGTCTGCCAACCGGGTACCGGTTCGGCCAGTGGCAGCGGGCCGTCCACGCCGTCGGCCACCGAGCGAGAAGTCGCGGTCGTAGCCCAGGGCGCCGCAGGGCCGAACCCACCGTGGGGTCGACGGCGCCGTCGCTCAGAGCCGCGGCCCGCACGGCGATGGCCACCGCCTCGTACAGGTCGTCGGAGACGGGATGGGCCCAGCTCGGCGCCTCGGCCACCGCATCGTGCAGACGGGCGATCTCCGAATCGGGACGGAACCGGCTGGCCACCTGCTCGACCCGGTCCAGCTGCCGCTGGAGGATGGCCGTGGCCCGGGCCACGGCCCGCGGGTCGGTCACGACCAACTCCACCGTGGTGGACCAGCGGGTGGTGCGGTAGAGCGCCAGCTCCGTGGCACCGCCGGCCGTTGCCGTGCCCACGGTCAGCTCGATCCGCTGACCACGGGTGCGCTGCTGCTGCGACTGTTGCGGTGGCGAGTTCGGAGGAGCGAGGTTGCCCGATGACTGGCTGGGCGAGCTGCCCCCGGTGGAGACGCTCCCACCGGAGCGGGCTGACCGTCGAACCGGACGACCGGAGGAGGAGGCCGCGTGTCCGGGCAGGGCGCGGCTGATGTAGATCCCGAAGGCGGCCACGGCGGCCACCGACGTGACGGCGATGGTCTTCGTGATGGACCGGGTCCGCTCGATGGCGGCGTCCCGCCGCCGCCCGACGGCATGGGGAGGACTGGCGTGGCGCCCGGCCGACCCGTGGATTGCTCATACCGACAGGCTACGGCCGGTTGCTGACGTTTCAATGACGCAACGTTAAGATTTTCCGAAGAAAGTCCCTGGTCAGAAGTCTTACTGGCCGAACGGTGTCAGGTGACGGGCAGAGGCTCGGCTCCGGGTGGCCCCGACCGGCGCCGGGCGCCACGACACCTCCATCCGGGCGCCCCCCGAGGGCGAGGTCCCGACGGCCCAGGTGCCCCCGCTGTTCCTGACCACGGCGTCGGCGATGGCCAGGCCCAGTCCCGTCCCGCCCGGTGAGTCGTCGGCCCGGTGGAACCGGTCGAAGACCAGGTCGCGGTGGGCTTCGGGGATGCCCGGCCCCGAGTCGTCGACCGTCAGCACCACCCGGCCGCCGTGGACGGCGACCCCGAGCTCCACGGTGCCCCCGGCGCCGGCGTAGCGGCAGGCGTTGTCGAGCAGCACGCTGATCAACCGGTCGACGGAGTCGGCATCGGCCCGGATGGGGAACGAGGCGGCCGGGTCGATCCGGCCGGTCAGGGTGACCGAGCCGGCGTCGGCCACCGCCCGGAACCGCGACAGGCACGACGCCCCGACCTCGGCCGACGTCGGCCACCTGGTCGGTCTGGCCTTCGGACGGGTCGGCATCGGCGCGGGCCAGCCACAGCAGGTCCTCGACGATGGACCGGAGGCGCCCGCTCTCCGAGTACACCCGGTGCAAGGTCTCCTGATAGCTGGCCGCGTCCGCGCTCGCGGCTGAGGGCCAGGTCGACCTCGGCCTCGATGACGCTCAGCGGGGTGCGCAGCTCGTGGGAGGCGTCGGCGGTGAACTCCGCCTGTCGCCGGCGGATCTGCTCGATGGGGGCCGAGGCCCGCAACCCGACCAGGAACGAACCCCCGAAGGTCACCACCAGCAGCAGGGCGCCCAGTGCCGCCTCGGCGATGAAGCAGCTGGTCCGCGCACCCCGCCGATCTTCAGGATGCTCTCGCCGGCCACCAGCCAGCCGACCCCGCGTTCGGACGGCGTCGAACCGGAAGGTGCTGCCTGCGGTCGTCCAGCGTCACCGGTCCCGCCGTCCAGTGGTGGGCGGGGAGGCGGGGGGCTCCGGCGATCAAGGCCCGGGCGGTGCCGTCGGGCCGCACCGTCCACAGGAAGGTGGGGGCGTCGTCCAGGTCACCGCCCCGGGGCGAACCGGTCACGGTGGACAGCGGATCGACCGACCCCTGGCGCCGCAGTGGTCAGCCGGCCGGCCAGCCGGGCGTCGACCCCCTGGTCGAGGTGGTGCACGATCAACAGATTGGCCGCCAGGGCCAGCAGTACGGCCACGGCGCCGACGATGGCCGTCGCCCCCAGGGCCACCTTGGCGGCATGGACCCACTGGGGATCGCGCTGCCTGATCAGTTGCACCGGGTTCACCGCCCCGCCTCCTCGGAGGTCCGGCCTCACTCCGCCACCAACCGGTAGCCCGTGCCCCGCACCGTCTCGATGCCGGGCGGCGGCGTCCCCCAGCTTGGCCCGGAGCCGGCCCATGTGGACGTCGATGGTGTTGGAGCCCACCGCGTCGGCCTCGTCGTCCCACACCTGCACGGCGATGGTCCGGCGGCTGACCACTGCCGGCGACCTCCGCAGGAGCAGCTCGATCAGTCCGGTCTCGATGGCGGTGAGGGTCAGCGGCTCGCCCCGCCGGGTCACCGCCCGGGTGGCCGGGTCGAACACCAGGTCGCCGCTCGTCAGCACCGGGTCGACGGTCAGGGCCGGCCGTCGCTGCAGCGCGGTGATCCGGGCCACCAGCTCGGCGAAGGAGAACGGCTTGACCAGGTAGTCGTCGGCCCCCTGGTTCAGTCCCTCCACCCGGTCCTCGGTGGTGTCCCGGGCGGTCAGCATGAGCACCGGTGTCTGGTCGTGCCGCCGGCGCATCTCGGCGATCACCTCGACGCCACTGGTCTTCGGCATCCGCCAGTCGAGTACCGCCACCTCGTAGGCGTAGGACCGGAGGTAGGCCAGGGCTTCGACACCGTCGGCCACGGCGTCGACCACGTAGCCGTGCTCCCGCAGGCCCCGCTCGAGCACGGAGCGCAGGCCGGGGTCGTCCTCGGCCACCAGCACCCTCACCGCCCCCTCGCTCCGGCGGTCGGGTGGGCCGGAGCGACGGGCCCCGGGACCCCCGCATCCGGTCCCCGACAGTGGTGCCCATAGGGCCTCCAGCCTGGTCCCTCAAGCTGACGGCGAGATGACGGCCCCCACCCTGGCCACCCTCCGTGGCATTGCCGTCCGGACCCGCCCGACCCCCGAGATTCCCCTGCCGAACGATTGACCCATCGATCAGTGAGGCATACCATGACGCCAGCAGGACAGTAAGCCGTGCCGTTGTTGGGCGGTGATGTGGCAGAGCGGCGGACCACTCGGGGAGATCCACACGTGCACTGGCCTGAGGTACCGGTACAACCCAACGGAAGCACGGTGACCCAGCGTGATCCTTCTTCTCCGCCGTGCGGAGGTTCCCGTGTTCGACCTCCCGTTCGTGTACCGTTTGTCGCGGTGGGACGGCGAACGACTCAGATGACCAGCTCCCCGTATCACCGGGGAGCACCCAGATCGAAGTTGCGAAAGGCATAACGAAGGTCGCAACTCCTCATCCACCGGGTCCCCCGACGCTGGCTGCCCCCCTGCCCCTCGTGGTGGTCGGCGCCGGGGACCCGGCGGGCTCTCCCGCAGGGGATCGAGCCCACCGTCCCCGATCGTCCCGTCCTCAGCGGGTGGTCGGCATCCACGGGGCACGAGCGGCCTCGTAGGCCTCGATCTCGTCCTCGTACCGCAGGGTCAGGCCGATGTCGTCCCAGCCGTTGAGCAGGCGGGCGCGGGTGAACTCGTCCATCGGGAACCCGACCTCGATCCCCGCCGACAGGGCCTCGAGCGTGCCCCGCTCGATGTCGATGGTGATCTCCATGGCCGGCTCGGCGATCACCGCGTCGAGCAGCAGCCGGCCGGTGAGCGCGTCCACCTGGACGGGCACCAGCCCGGCCTTGGTGCAGTTGTTGCGGAAGATGTCGCCGAATCCCGGCGACACCACGGCGTCGAACCCGTAGTCCTGCAGGGCCCAGACGGCGTGCTCCCGGGATGATCCGGTGCCGAAGTTGGGCCCGGCCACCAGGATGGTGGCCCCGGCGTACTGCTCCTGGTTGAGGACGAAGTCGCGGTCGTCCCGCCACTCGGAGAACAGCCCGGCCCCGAACCCGGTGCGCTCCACCCGCTTCAGCCAGTCGGACGGGATGATCTGATCGGTGTCGACGTCGGAGCGGTCGAGGGGCACGGCCCGCCCGCTGACCAGCTGCACGGCCTTCATCGAGTCGAGCTCCTCGGGGGCGGCGAAGTGCCCGGCCACCGCGGTGGCCGCGGCCACGGCGGGGGAGACCAGGTGGGTGCGGCCGCCCCGGCCCTGCCGGCCCTCGAAATTGCGGTTGGAGGTCGATGCCGCCCGCTCGCCGGGGGCCAGCTTGTCGGGGTTCATGGCCAGGCACATGGAGCATCCCGGCTGCCGCCACTCGAAGCCGGCGGCGGTGAACACCGAGTCGAGCCCCTCCGACTCGGCCTGGGCCCGGACCCGGTGGGAGCCCGGCACCACCATGGCCCGCAGGCCGGACCGGACCGTCCGGCCCCGCAGCACCTCGGCGGCGGCCCGGAGGTCCTCGATGCGGCCGTTGGTGCACGAGCCGATGAACACGGTGTCGACGGCGATGTCGTGGATCGGGGTGCCGGCCACCAGGCCCATGTACTCGAGCGCCCGGTCGGCGGCCTCCTGCTCGGCGTCGTCCCCGATGGTGGCCGGGTCCGGCACCGAGCCGTCGATCCGGGTCACCTGGGCCGGGTTGGTGCCCCAGGAGACGTAGGGGGCCAGCGTGGAGGCGTCGAGACGGACCTCCTGGTCGAAGGTGGCCCCCTCGTCGGTGGGCAGGGAGCGCCACTCGGCCAGGGCCGCCTCCCACGCCGCACCCTTGGGGGCGTGGTCGCGGCCCTCGAGGTAGGCGAAGGTGGTGTCGTCGGGGGCGATCATGCCGGCCCGGGCGCCGGCCTCGATGGACATGTTGCACACCGTCATCCGGCCCTCCATGGACAGGCCGGTGACGGCCGGGCCTCGGTACTCGATGATGTGGCCCGAGCCGCCGCCCGTCCCGATCGTCCCGATGATGGCCAGGACCAGGTCCTTGGCCGTGACCCCGGCGGGGAGGTCCCCGTCGACGGTGACGGCCATCGATGCCGGTCGCCGCTGGGGCAGGGTCTGGGTGGCCAGCACGTGCTCCACCTCGCTGGTGCCGATGCCGAAGGCCACGGCCCCGAAGGCGCCGTGGGTCGAGGTGTGGCTGTCGCCGCAGACGATGGTCATGCCCGGCTGGGTCAGGCCCTGCTCGGGCCCGATGATGTGGACGATGCCCTGGTTGGCGTGGCCCATCGGGTAGCAGGTGATCCCGAACTGGCGGCAGTTGGCCGCCAGGACCTCCAGCTGCTTGGCCGAGACGGGGTCGGCCACCGGCTTGTCGATGTCGAGGGTGGGCACGTTGTGGTCGGCGGTGGCGATGGTCAGATCGGGCCGGTGGACCGTACGGCCGGCCAGGCGCAGGCCGTCGAAGGCCTGGGGCGAGGTGACCTCGTGGACCAGGTGGAGGTCGATGAAGATGACGTCGGGCTCGTCATCGGTGCCGGTGTGGACCACGTGGCGGTCCCACACCTTCTGGGACAGGGTCCGCGGGGTGTCGGTCATCTCATGTTCCTATGTCGACGATCTGGACGTTGAGGGTACCCCCGGGGGCGGCGTACTCCACCGCGTCCCCCACCCGGTGACCGATGAGGGCCTGACCCAGCGGCGAGCCCGGCGACACCACGGTCAGATCGCCCTGGCGCTCCTCGATGGAGCCGACGAAGAAGTCGGTGGTGTCGTCCTCGTCGTCCCCCTCGTAGCGGAGGGTGACCACGGTGCCGGGGGAAACCGTGCCGTCGGAGGCCTGGTCGGCGTCGACCACGGTGGCCGTCTTGAGCAGGCGCTGGAGCTGGCGGATCCGCGACTCCATCTTGCCCTGGGCGTCCTTGGCCGCGTGGTAGTCGCCGTTCTCCGAGAGGTCGCCGAGGGCCCGGGCCGACTCGATGGCCGCGGCGATCTCCACCCGACCCCGGGTGGTCAGGTCCTCGAGCTCGGCCTGGAGCCGGTCGTAGGTGTTACGGGTCAGCTGGGTGTCAGCGGCAGCACTCACGGCCCACCAGGCTACTCGGGGTGGTTTCGCCCTCCGGACGAGCGGGTCAGCGAGTACCGCTCGGCGTCGAAGCGCCGGGTGCGCTGCCGGTACCGCCAGGTGAAGTCGGGCCACAGGGCCGAGTTGCGACCCGAGGCGTCGAGGTACCAGCTGGAGCAGCCCGAGTTCCACACCGTGCGGGCCAGCCGGCCCTGGAGCTCGTCGTTGAACGTGGCCACGGCGGCCGGATCCACCGAGAAGGCGGCGATGCTGCGGGCGGCCATGGTCTTGCAGGCGTCCACGATGTAGTTGGACTGGCTCTCCATCATGAAGATCATCGACGAGTGGCCGAGCCCGGTGTTGGGCCCGACGATCACGAACAGGTTGGGGAAGCCGGCCACCGTGGAGCCCAGGTAGGCGGTCGGACTGCCCGCCCAGTGCTGGGCCAGGGTCCTCCCGTCGGCGCCGACGACCCCGCGGGCGATGGGCGGTTCGGAGACGGCGAACCCGGTGCCCAGGATGATGGTGTCGACCCGGTGGGCGGTCCCGTCAGCCGTGACCACGGCGTCGGCGGTCACCTGCCCGATGGGCTCGGTGACCAGGTCCACATTGGCCCGGGTCAGGGCCGGGTAGTAGTCGTTGGACAGCAGCACGCGCTTGCATCCGAGGGCGTAGTGGGGAGTCAGCCGCCTGCGCAGGTCGGGGTCGGCCACCTGCTCCTGGAGGTGCTTGGCCGCCACCCGCGCCGCGTACTTGGCCAACTGGGGCCGCTTGGCCAACATCACCACCATGAGCTCCCGGGACCAGTAGCTGCGGGCCCGGCCCAGCCGCATGGCCAACCGGGAGCGCCGGAACAGCCACCGCTCTCCCGCCGTGAAGGGCCGGTCGGGGCGAGGCATGATCCACGGCGGGGTCCGCTGGAACACGGTCAGGCGATCGACGACAGGTTGGATCTGGGGGACGAACTGGATGGCCGAGGCACCCGTCCCGATCACCGCCACCCGCCGGCCGGCCAGGTCGTGGTCGTGGACCCAGCGGGCCGAGTGGAACACCGTCCCACCGAACCGGTCCAGGCCGTCGACGGCCGGCGTGGACGGGGTGCTGAGGAACCCCGAGGCCAGCACGAGCAGGTCGCCGGTGACGGTGCCGCCGGAGGTCTCCACGCGCCACCGGTGGGCCGCCTCCTCCCACCGGGCCCCGGTGACCTCGGTGCCGAACCGGATGTGTCGCCTGACGTCGGTGCGGTCGGCCACGGCCCGCAGGTACGCCTCGATCTCCGGCTGGGGGGCGAAGGTGCGGGTCCACTCGGGGTTGGGGGCCGACGACAGGGAGTACAGCAGCGAGGGCACGTCGCACTGGCACCCGGGGTAGGTGTTGACGTACCAGGTGCCCCCCACGTCGTCCTCCCGTTCGAGGATGACCACGTCGTCGAGGCCCTCGTCCCGGAGCCGGACGGCCAGGCCGACGCCCCCGAACCCGGCCCCGACGATGACCACCCGGTGGTGGTCGGGTCGTGCCGGCCCTCCGGTGTCGCCCGGTCGGCGGGCGGTGTCGGGCTCGGCGGCGGGAAGGGGAGCGACGGGCACCGCCCCAGTCTTGCCGCCCCGGGCCGCCGGGGTCGTCCCACCCCCGGTCCCCGCCGAAGGCTGCCGAATTGCCGGTCCCCGTGGGATGATCGTGGGCCAGGGACGAGAACCGGAGGACGTCGGATGGCTGACATCGAAGGAACGTGGGATCCGCAGTTCGGGGCGGTGGTCGACGCCCTGTCGGCCAGTTTCGATGCCGGCACCGACGTGGGGGCCTCGGTGGCGGTGCTGTTGGACGGGCAGCCGGTGGTGGACGTCTGGGGTGGCTTCGTGGACGAGGAACACTCGGCGCCCTGGCGGCAGGACACCCTCACCAACGTGTGGTCCACCACCAAGACCATGACCTTCCTCTGCACCCTGATGCTGGCCGACCGGGGCGAGCTCGACTTCTACGCGCCGGTATCCGAGTACTGGCCGGAGTTCGCCGCCGCCGGCAAGGAGCAGGTCCAGGTCCGCCACCTGATGGGCCACACCGCCGGACTGGCCGGTTGGACCGAGCCGCTCCCGCCCGAGCAGCTGGCTGACTGGGACCGCTGCACCTCGCTCCTGGCCGCCCAGGAGCCGTGGTGGGAGCCGGGCACCGCCTCGGGGTACCACGCCGTGACCCAGGGGTTCCTGATCGGCGAGGTGGTGCGCCGGATCACCGGGGAGACCATCGGCTCGTGGTTCGCCCGCGAGGTGGCCGCCCCGCTGGGCGCCGACTTCCATATCGGCCTGCCCGAGTCGGAGGACCATCGGGTCTCCTTCGTCATCCCGCCTCCGCCGGTGGACATGGCCGAGTTGAAGCCCTCCCGGATCGCCATCCGGGCGATGACCAACCCGCTCCTCGACGCCACCTATCCCCGGAACGCCTGGTGGCGCCGTGCCGAGATCCCGGCGGCCAACGGCCACGGCAACGCCATGTCGGTCGCGCTCGTCCAGTCGATCATCGCCGGGAGTGGAGAGGCCCGCGGGGTGAGGCTCCTTTCCGAGAAGGGGTGCGAGCCCATCTTCGACGAGCAGGCCAACGGCACGGACCTGGTGCTCGGGCTGGAGAACCGATTCGGCATGGGCTACGGGCTCAGGCACGAGCTGATGCCCATCGGACCCCGGGCCTGCTACTGGGGCGGGTACGGCGGTTCGTTGATCGTCATGGACCTCGAGGCCAGGCTCACCGTCTGCTACGTGATGAACCGGATGGAGACCGGCCTGCAGGGGGACTTCCGGGGTGCGACCATCATGCTGGAAGCGGCGGCGGCCCTGGCCGAGGGCTGACCGAACCGACCGATGCCCATGCGTGATCGACGGGCCGGGGAACGGACCGGGTGACGGCCGACACACCCCCGGTGGGGGGATCCCGGACCCGGTCGTTCCAGGCCCAGTTCGAGGAGCAGCAGCACCAGACCTTCAACTGGAAGGCCCTGGTCAAGCGGCTCGTCGTGGTGCTGATTGCCGGACTGGCCCTCTATCTGGTGCTGCCCGAGCTGTTCGCCGTGTTCCACTCGTGGCCCAAGCTGGCCACCCTGGACCTGCTGTGGTTCATCCCCGCCCTCCTGGCCGAGGTGGCCCACTTCGCCTGCACCTTCTCCCTCCAGCGCATCGCCCTGCGGACCAAGGCCTGGTTCCCGGTGATCACCGCCCAGCTGGCCGGCAACTCGATCTCCCTCATCGTGCCGGGCGGCGCGGCGGCCGGGGCCGCCGTGCAGTTCCGGATGCTGGCCGTGAGCGGGATGGACGCCACCGACGCGGTGGGCGGCCTGACCGCCTTCTCGTTCCTGGGCATCGGGGGCCTGCTGGCCCTGCCGGTCTTCGTCCTGCCGGTGGTGCTGTTCGGTACGCCGGTGAGCCGCGGCCTGGCCGACGCGGCCATCGTCGGGGCCATCGGCTTCTTCCTCTTCGTCGGGCTCGGCACCTGGGTCATGGCCGCCGACGCCCCCCTGCGCTACGCGGGCAAGTGGGCCCAGTCACTGCGCAACCGCCTGCTGGCCAAGCGGGTGCCGGTCCGGGGCCTGCCCGAGCGGCTCATCGAGCAGCGGGACCTCATCCGGTCGGTCCTGGGTGAACAGTGGTGGCAGGCCACGCTGCTGTCGGCCGGGCGCCTGGGCTTCGACTACCTCTGCCTGCTCTTCTCGGTATTCGCCGTCGGCGCCCACCCCCGGCCGTCCCTCATCCTGCTCGCCTACGCGGTGGCCGGGATCATCGGATTGGTGCCGATCACGCCCGGCGGCCTCGGCATCGTCGAGGCGAGCCTCAGCGGCCTGCTCATCGCCGCCGGGCTGGACGGGGCCCAGGCGGTGCTGGCCACGCTGGCCTACCGGCTGGCCTCCTACTGGCTCCCGCTGATGTCGGGACCGTTCGCCTACGGGGCCTTCAAGCACCGCTACGGAGATTCGCAGGCGCCGCCTCCCGTGGCGGCCGGGGCCGCGCCCACCTGAACGGCGGCCGGGGCCGCGCCCACCTGAACGGCGGCCGGGCCCCACCTGAACGGCGGCCGGGGGCGCTAGGTGAGGTCGACCAGCCCGCCGGCCCGGAGCCGGCCGAGCCGGCCGCACCCCTCCTCGGTGACCAGCATGGCCAGCTGGTCGGGGTCGGTGACGTTGGCCCACGCCCGCCGGCCCTCGGGCGTGCGGCAGGCCACCACGCCCCGTTCCGGCGACCCGGTCCTCCCGTAGGCCACCGAGTAGGTCTCGACTGTGACCTCGCCGACGGCGTCGGCGTCGGGGACGCACTGGGGGAGCGAGCCCACCGCGGCCTGGGTACTGGCCCACGCGAAGCCCCCGGCCTCCTCGACCACGGTGCCGGCGGGGAGCAGGGACGGGTCGGGGCGCGACCTCCGACCGGTCGACGGCTCGGTGCCGTAGACCCCCACACTGTGCTTGGTCAGGTACCAGCCCAGACCGGTGACCAGGCCCCGGGCTCCGGGATCCGACCGGAGGGCCTCCACCGTGGCGGCCACGGCGTGGGTGCCGTAGTTGTTGCCCGGGCCCCCGCCGAAGGTCATGCCCCCGGTGACGGTCAGGGGCCGGGCCGGATCGTCCACCGGCAGGCCCAACTCGTCGGCGGCGATCTGCACCACCGACGGGAAGCAGGAGTAGAGGTCGA
This sequence comes from uncultured Acidimicrobiaceae bacterium, assembly GCA_963812525.1. GTDB lineage: Bacteria > Actinomycetota > Acidimicrobiia > Acidimicrobiales > RAAP-2 > Bog-756. The sequence continues at coordinate 186,551 of CAWEVL010000010.1, read as the reverse complement.
CGGGGCCGAGCTGGTCGACACCGGTGCCGGCCAGGGTCAGGGCCGCGGACCCGGCCAGCCGGATGGCCGGCGAGGAGTGGAAGTCGAGCCGGTGGGAGAGGAACCAGTGGTCGTCGGCGTCCGCCCCGGCCAGGGGGAAGACCCAGCGGTCCTGGGCGATGCCGGCGGCCCGGGCGGCCGCCACCGAGCAGAGTATGAGCGCTGCGCCTTGGTCCACCTGCATATTGGCCGTGAGGAGCTTGGTGTAGGGGTAGGCGATCATGCGGTTCGATTCGGAGACCTCGGTGATGGCCGCCGCGGTCCGGGCCTGGGGGAGCCAGGCGTGGGGATTGACCGCCGCCACCTCCGAGAACCCGGCCCACAGGTCGCCGATCCGGTCCCTATGGTCGGTCAGGGAACGCCCGGAGTAGGCCCGCACCGCGTTCTCGAACAGGGGGAAGACATGGATGGGCAGGTCGAGACCCCGCGCCTCCTCGGCGTCGGTGGTGCCCCGGCGGTCGTTCCCGAACACGGTGGGTCGCAGGGTGTCGGGCGGCTGGACGGTCCAGGGCAGGAGCGGGCGGTCGGCGTGCCGCCGGGTGGCGGCCTGGGTGTAGACGCAGTCGGCCCCGACCAGCACGGCCACCTCCAGCTCGCCTCGGCCGATGGCCAGCGCAGTGGCGTTGACCAGGCTCTGGGGGTTGTTGCCCCCGGTGGTGGTCACCAGCAGCTGGGCCGGCTCGATACCCAGCCCCTCGGAGACCAGCAGCCCGGGGTTCTCGTAGTGCCAGCTCAGAGGATCGGACACTCGCAGTGACTGGATCCGGCTGAGCAGCTTGCGGCCCGCCGGGGCCGCCCCGCCCGGGGCCGAGCCGTCGCAGTCCTCAGCGGCGGCTCGTACCGCATCCACCATCAGGCCGATGGGTTCGGGCCGGTCGGCCAGGGGGCCGGCGCCCTCGGGGTCGGGCCGGTTGGTGACCTGGCCGACGCCGACGATGACCGGGGTGGAGGGGTCGAGCGCCATGGGGCCCACGAGCGTACCGTGACGCCCTCGGGGGCGATTCCCCGTCGGTACACTCGGGTCATGCGGATCGCCGTGGGATCGGATCATGCCGGGTTCGACCTGAAGGCCACCGTGGCCAAGCACCTGGCCGACGCCGGCCACCAGGTGGTCGACCTGGGCACCGACGGCCCGGTGGTCTCGGTGGACTATCCGGTCTTCGGCACAGCCGTGGGCCGGGCCGTGGCCGACGGCCGGGTCGACCGGGGAGTGTGCGTGTGCGGGACCGGCATCGGCATCTCCATGGCGGCCAACAAGGTCCCCGGTGTCCGGGCCGCCGTGGTGCACGACGTCACCACGGCGTCTCTGGCCCGCCGGCACAACGACGCCAACGTGGTCTGCCTGGGCGGGCGGACCCTGGGCCGGTCCGTGGCGCTCGACGCCGTCGACACGTTCTTCTCCGCCGAGTACGAGGGCGGCCACCACCAGGCCCGCCTGGACGAGCTCACCGCCCTCGACGCATCACCACCCGACCGCCCAGAAAGGGTCTGACCGAACCATGACCACCCCCTTCGCCGCGTCGCCCTTCGACGAGTGGTTGGACGGCGACCCCGAGGTCGCCCGACTGCTGGGAGACGAGGCCGAGCGCCAGTCGACCACCCTGCAGCTCATCGCCTCGGAGAACTTCGCCTCGCCGGCGGTGCTGGCCGCCTCCGGGTCGATCCTGACCAACAAGTACGCCGAGGGGTACCCGGGCCGCCGCTACTACGGCGGGAACCAGGTCGTCGACCAGGTGGAGGACCTGGCCCGTGACCGGCTCACGGCCCTGTTCGGGGCGGAGCACGCCAACGTCCAGCCCCATGCCGGGGCCAACGCCAACCTGGCCGTGTACCAGGCCCTCCTGGAGCCGGGCGACACCGTCCTGGCCATGCGGCTCGACCACGGGGGGCATCTGACCCACGGCTCGCCGGCCAGCATCACCTCCAAGGTGTGGCGGTTCGTCTCCTACGGCGTCTCGGCCGTCTCCGACGACCCGGACAAGCCCGGGGAGATCATCGACTTCGACCAGGTGGCCGACGTGGCCCGGCGCGAGCGGCCGGCCCTCATCGTGGCCGGCTCCACCGCCTACGCCCGGATCATCGACCCCCTGCCGTTCCGGGAGATCGCCGACTCGGTCGGGGCCCGGTTCATGTTCGACGCCGCCCACCCGGCCGGCCTCATCGCCGGGGGCGTCCACCCCTCGCCGGTGGGGGTGGCCGACGTGGTCACCTTCACCACCCACAAGACGCTGCGCGGTCCCCGGGGCGGGGCCATCCTCTGCTCCGCCGACCTGGCCAAGGCGGTGGACAGCGCGGTCTTCCCCGGCCTGCAGGGCGGCCCCCTGGAGCACGTCGTGGCGGCCAAGGCCGTGGCCTTCGCCGAGGCCTCCCAGCCCGCCTTCCGGACCTACGCCGCCCAGGTGGTCGCCAACGCTGCCGCCCTGGGCCGGTCGTTGGCCGAACAGGGCGTCCGCCTGGTGTCCGGAGGCACCGAGAACCACCAGGTCCTGGTGGACCTGCGCACCTTCGACGCCGAGCTGACCGGCAAGGTGGCCCAGGAGGTCCTCGACCGGGCCGGCATCACCTGCAACCGCAACACCATCCCCGACGATCCCCGCCCACCGTTCGTGACCTCCGGCCTCCGGCTGGGCTCGGCGGCCCAGACCACCGCCGGCATGGGCACCGGGGAGTTCGCCGCCATCGGCGCCCTCATCGGCCGCACCCTCCGCAGCCGGGACGACGACCGGGCCCTCTCGGCCATCCGGGCCGAGGTGCGCGACCTGTGCGCCGCCTTCCCCCCGTACCCGACCCTGGGCGGGGCGTGACCGCTGAGCGACCGGTGCTCGGATGAGCCCTGTCGTACCGCTCAACTGGTACGGCGTCCTCCTGGCGGTGGCGGCCCTCTCGGCCTGGGTCCTGACCTTCCCGGTCCGGCGCATCGCCGTCCAGATCGGGTACGTGGCCCAGCCCGACGAGCGCAAGATCCACCAGAAGGTGACACCCGCCTCCGGCGGGGTGGCCATGTTCCTGGCCATGCTGGTGGCCTGGGCCGTGGCCGCGTCCATCCCCGCCCTCGGCCCGCTGTTCCGGGGTTCGTCGGAACCGCTGGGGCTGATCCTCGGGGCGGCCGCCATCTTCGTGGTGGGGACCATCGACGACCTCCGGGACATGTCGGCCCCGGCCAAGGTGGCCGGCGAGGTCCTGGCCGCCACCATCCTCTACTTCATGGGGGTGACCTGGTTCCAGTTCAAGGTCCCCCTCGGGGGCCTGGTCATCCTCTCGCCGGAGTGGACCCCGCTGTTGACCGCCCTGTGGGTGATCGCCATCACCAACGCCGTCAACCTCATCGACGGCCTGGACGGCCTGGCCGCCGGGGTGGTGGCCATCGCCTCGGGGGCCCTGGCCGTCTACGGACTGCACCTCCAGCACCTGGGTAACCTCCAGGCCGACAACATCGGACCGCTGATCGCCGTGATCACCTGCGGTATCTGCCTGGGCTTCCTGCCCCACAACTTCCACCCGGCCAGGGTCTTCATGGGCGACGCCGGCGCACTGCTGCTCGGGCTGCTGATGGCCGCCTGCACCATGCTCATCGGCGGCCGGTCGGTCGGCGCGGTGGGTGGCGTGGCCGGCCGGAGCGGGCAGACCTACTTCTTCTTCGCCCCCCTGTTCATCCCGTTCTTCATCCTCGGCGTCCCCATCGTGGACATGGCCTTCGCCTTCGTGCGCCGCACCGCCAACCGGACCGGGTTCTCCACCCCGGACAAGAACCACCTCCACCACCGGCTGCTCCGGCTGGGCCACGGGCACCGCCGCAGCGTGCTCATCCTGTGGGCCTGGACCCTGCTGCTGTCCGGCTTCATCCTCTTCCCGCTCTACATCTCGAGCGTGAACGCCGTCATCCCCTTCGGGGCCCTGGCCCTCGGGGTGATCCTCTACACCCTGTTCCACCCGTCCCTCCGGCGGGAGGCCGACCCGGGCACCGAGGCCGCCGACCCCGGGCCCCCCGGGGACGGTCCAGGGTCCGGGGACCCGATGGCCGAGGTCCCCCGGGAGACCGGCCCGGCCGGCGGGGACGGGGACGGCCCCGACCCGCCTGCGCCCGGGCCGGGAGCCGGCGTCGGCCCGCCGCCGACCAGCGTGCCGGCCACGGTGGCCGGTCGGTCGGCCGACCGGTAGCGGGGATCGGCCGGGCCCGGCCCATCCCCCGGCGAACGGTAAACGGAGTGTTTCCTACGTTTTGCCGCCACGGTCCGGGAAGTGCGATGATGCTTCCCGTGAATTGCAGGCCGGTTGCCACGTCGGTGGGCATCGAGCGGGCCGGCCACTCGACTGGCTACTGCAGCCGGACCACTGCGTGATCTCAGGAACGACTCGTGAAGCTCCCCACTCCCAGACACCCTGACGCGGCACGGCCCGACCATGGACGAACCCACCCCTGCCCCCGAGTCCGGACCGGAACGGTCGTCCCTTCGCCCGGATCCCGGGGCCGTGGAGTTCCTCACCCTGGGGCTCACCGTGGCCGTGGCCCTGGTGGGGTTGGCCGCCCTGGGCTACGTCGTCGACCGGTGGTTGGGCACCAGCCCGTGGTTCACCCTGGTGGGCGTGGTGCTGGGCATCGCCGCGGCCGTCCTGATCACCGTCTCACGCGTGCGCAAGCTCCTGTGACGGGCTCCGCCCCGGCGCCGGTCGAACCGGTGGCCCGACCCGGGGTATAGAGGCCATGTTCGCTCACTTCACCCTGCCCAACGTCCCTGACGTGGCCCGTCGCACCGTGGCCATGGTGCTGGTGGTGGGCGTGGCCGCCCTGGTGGCCAGCGTCTCGTTCGACAAGCCCCTCTTGGGCCTCGGAGCCTGCATCGGGCTCGGTCTCGGCACCCTCAACTTCCGGATGGTCGGCAACTCGGTGGACCGGGTGGCAGCCAGCGGGGTGGCCAACACGCGGCGGCCCCTGGCCCTCAACACGTTCGGCCGCCTGGGCATCATCACCGTCGTCACCCTGGGCCTCATGACCTTCTCCCACCAGCTCGGCTTCGGGGTACTGGGGGGGCTGGCCGTCTTCCAGATCATCCTGATCGCCAACGTGGCCCGATCGATGGCCAAGGCCGGGCCGATGACCTCGGTGGAGGACATCGTCAACGCCAACGTGATCGACGACAACATCGGTCAGGCCCCGCACCCGCCCTCCCTCGGGTCGGCCGACGACACCGCGGACGGGAACTGAGCACCATGGCCTTGACCAATCTGCTCAGCACCCCCCTCACGGGCATCGACATCTCGGTGGGCGACCACGTCCACTGGAAGCTCGGCCCCCTCACCATCAACGCCGAGATCGTCTGGGCCACCGTCATCGCCGGCATCATCGTCATCACCCTCGGCCTCATCCTGCGCAAGCAGGCCACCGCCGGGGTGCCGGGCAAGTTCCAGCTGCTCTGGGAGTTGGCCGTCGGCGCCGTCCAAAAGCAGGTCGACGACACCATCGGCCCCCGCGGGGCCAAGGTGGTCCCCCTGGCCCTGACCCTGTTCGTCTTCATCTTCACCTGCAACCTGTTCGAGGTGCTGAGCATCGGCAGCAAGCTCGACTGGCTGCCCGCCCCCACCAGCGACATCAACCTCCCCCTGGCCATGGCCCTCTACGTGATCGTGCTGGTCCACGTGGCCGCCGTCAAGAACCGGGGCGTCGGCGGGTACCTCAGGCACTACTACGCCCGGCCGTTCCCGAAGAAGCTGTTCTTCGTCAACCTGTTCATGAACGTGGTCGAGGAGATCGTCAAGCCGGTCACCCTCACCCTCCGTCTCTTCGGGAACCTGTTCGCCGGTGGCCTGATGCTCTCCCTGCTGGCCTCCCTGGTCATCTGGAAGCTCGGCGCCGTGCCCATCGGCGGCATCCTCTCGGTGCCGTTCACCGTGGTGTGGAAGCTGTTCGACATGGCCATCGGGGCCATCCAGGCCTTCATCTTCGCCCTGCTGACCATCTTGTACTTCGACACGGCCATGGCCCCCGACGAAGAGCACCAGCAGTCGGGGGACTACATCGACGCCTGACCGGCGGCCGATGCACGACCAGACACCAACGACCTCATCGACAACCTCAACAAGGAGAAGAGACAATGGCAGCAGACGCATCGATGGTGAGTGCGGTAAAGATCGCAGGCGCCATGGTCGGTGCCGGTCTGGCACTGGGCGGAGGTGCCGTGGGCGCGTCCGTCGGTGACGGACTCGCCGGTAGCCAGACCATCGCCGGTGTGGCCCGCAACCCCGAGGCCCAGGGCCGGCTGACCACCATCATGTTCCTCACCGTGGGTCTGTGCGAGGCCGCCTACTTCATCAACCTGGTGTTCGCCGCCCTCTTCGTCTTCTCCCTGGGCAAGTAGTCCACCGTGCCGCGGCCGGGCCACCTCCACTCGAACGGGTCCCCGACCCGCGCCGTGGTCGGCCCTGCCCCGGCGCCCTGCGCTCGGCGCCGCCGGTGCCGGGCCAGCCAGTGAACCGGATAGCAAGGATGACGCCGTGCCTCTAGCCACCAGCAACTTCCTCGTCCCCAACGGGACCTTCATCGTCGTGCTCCTCGCCTTCATCGTGGTGGTGGGGGTGATCGCCAAGAAGGTGCTGCCCCCGCTCAACGCCGTCCTGGCCGAGCGCCAGGAGCAGATCCGGAGTGAGCTCGAGGCCGCCGACCAGGCCAAGGCCGATGCCGAGGTCGCCGATGTCGAACGGCGCGAGGCCCTGGAGCGGGCCCGGGCGCAGGCCCGCGAGATCGTGGGCCAGGCCAACACCACCGCCGAGCGCACCGTGGCCAGCGCCGAGGAGCGGGCCAACGAGGCGGCGGCCCGGATCATGGCTGCCGCCGACGCCGAGGTGGCCACGGCCCGCCAGGCCGCCGTGGAAGAGGTCACCGCCCGGGTCGGGGAGATCGTGCTGGCCGCCGCCGAGCGGGTCATCGGCCGGGAGATCCGGGCCGCCGACCACCAGGACCTGATCGACGAGGCCATCGCCGCGGTGCGGGCCGAATCCACCACCGGAGCCGCCGCCGGGGCGGCCGGGGGCGGCCGGTGAACCCAGCCCTCCAGGGCTACCTGGCCGCCCAGGAGGAGTCGCTGGCCGAGGCCGGCGCCCTGGGACCGGCCGCGGCCGAGCTGCACTCGGTGGCCGAGCTCATCGACACCAGCAACGAGCTGGCCCTGGCCATCAACGACGGGTCGGTGCCGGTGGCGGCGCGTCGGGCCGTCCTCGACGACCTGCTCGAGGGCCGGGTCCGGCCCGAGGTGCGGCGCCTCGTCCACCAGGCGGTGACCGTGGTGCCGGCCTCCGAGCTCGAGGCGTCGTTCCACTGGCTGGCCGCCCAGGTGCGGATCGCCGCCGAGCACCGGCCGTCCGTGGCCGGCGAGGTCGACGACGAGGCCGCCCTCGGCCGCCTCGGGTCGCGCAACCGGGTGTCGGGGTACGCCGCCGCGGTGTTCGAGGAGGTGACGGTGGCCCAGCTCGAGGAGATCGAGGACCAGCTGTTCCGGTTCGCCCGCACCGTCCAGAACAGCCGGCCCCTCCGCCATGCCCTCGGCGACCGCGACCTGCCCGTGGCGCTGCGCCAACAGGTGATCGGCGACCTCCTGGGCGACCAGGTCCTGCCGGCCACCCGCCGTCTGGCCGCCTACGCCGTGCGGGGCGGGCGGGCCCGGGACATCGTGGCCACCCTCGACGCCCTGGTGGTGGAGGCGGCCCGGGCCCGGGGCTGGCGCGTGGCCCATGTCCAGTCGGCCGACCAGGTCGACGGGGCCCAGCAGCAGAGCCTCAGCGACGCCCTGGCCCGACTGGCCGGCAATCCGGTGGAGCTGCAGGTGACCATCGACCCGAGGCTGCTGGGGGGCGTGGTGGTCCAGGTGGGCGACCTCCTGGTCGACGGCAGCGCCCGCCACCGTTTGGACGAATTGAAGGAGCACCTCCTCGTTTCCGAGGCGGCCTACCAGATCCCCGAAGGAAGGAATCCAGCCGATGGCTGAACTGACCATCAACGCCGACGAGATCACCGCCGCCCTCCGGCGGTACGTGGACGACTACACCCCCGAGGTGGGGACCGAGCAGGTCGGACGCATCGTCGAAGTGGGGGACGGCATCGCCCGGGTCACCGGGCTGCCCGGCGCCGCCGTCAACGAGATCCTCGAGTTCGAGAACGGCACCGAGGGCCTGGCCCTCAACCTCGACGAGGAGACCATCGGCGCGGTCATCCTGGGGGACGACACCGGCCTCGAGGAGGAGCAGCTGGTCAGGGCCACCGGGCGCATCCTCTCGGTGCGGGTGGGCGACGCCCTCCTGGGCCGGGTGGTCAATGCGCTCGGCGAGCCACTCGACGGCAAGGGTCCCATCGCCACCACCGAGACCCGTCGCCTCGAGGTCCAGGCCCCCGGCATCGTGCGGCGCCAGCCGGTGAGCGAACCGCTGCAGACCGGCATCAAGGCCATCGATGCCATGACCCCCATCGGCCGGGGCCAGCGCGAGCTGATCATCGGCGACCGCAAGACCGGCAAGACCACCGTGGTCGTGGACACCATCCTCAACCAGAAAGGCCTGGGGGTGAAGTGCATCTACGTGGCCATCGGCCAGAAGGAGTCCTCGGTGGCCCAGACGGTGGCCACCCTGGAGCGCTACGGCGCCCTCGAGTACACGGTGGTCGTCCTGGCCGGAGCCTCCGACCCGGCCCCGTTCAAGTATCTGGCCCCCTATGCGGGGTGCGCCATGGGCCAGCATTGGATGGAGCACGGTGAGCACGCCCTCATCGTCTACGACGACCTGTCCAAGCAGGCCGAGGCGTACCGCCAGATGTCCCTGCTCCTGCGCCGCCCGCCCGGTCGGGAGGCCTACCCCGGTGACGTCTTCTACCTGCACAGCCGGCTCCTCGAGCGGGCGGCCAAACTGTCCGATGCCGAGGGCGGGGGCTCGCTGACCGCCCTGCCCATCATCGAGACCAAAGCCGGGGACGTCTCCGCCTACATCCCCACCAATGTGATCTCCATCACCGACGGCCAGGTCTTCCTCGAGAGCGAGCTGTTCTACGCCGGGGTGCGCCCCGCCATCAACGTGGGCATTTCGGTCAGCCGGGTGGGGAGCGCCGCCCAGGTCAAGGCCATGAAGTCCGTCTCGGGCACCCTGAAGCTCGACCTGGCCCAGTTCCGCGAGCTGGAGGCCTTCGCCACCTTCGGGTCCGAGCTGGACAAGGTGTCCCAGGCCCAGCTCGACCGCGGCTACCGGTTGACCGAGCTCCTCAAGCAGGGGCTCAACGCCCCGGTGCCGGTGGAGGAGCAGGTGCTGGTGATCTACGCCGGCTCCGAGGGGTACGTGGACGAGGTCCCCGTCGCCGAAGTGCAGCGCTACGAATCCGAGGTACGCAACTACTTCCGGGCCAACCACGCCGACCTCCTGGACGGCATCCGCGACTCGGGGAAGCTGCCCGAGGGCGACAGCCTGTCGATCGCCCTGCGCAAGTTCACCGACTCGTTCGACACCGGCAAGGGCGACTGACTCGTGGCCGGAGGTCAGGAGCGCATCCTTCGTCGACGGATCAAGAGCATCCAGTCGACCAAGAAGATCACCAAGGCGATGGAGCTCATCGCCGCGTCCCAGATCGTGCGCGCCCAGGGCCGGATCGCCGCCGCCCGGCCCTACCAGCAGGGCATGGCCCGCATCGTCCTGGAGACGGCGCAGGGCGATCCGCTGGCCGCCGGCCGGCTCCTCGGCACGCCCGAGCGGGTCGAGCGGGTCGCCGTCCTCGCCGTGGTGGCCGACCGCGGCCTGTGCGGCGGGTACAACACATTCGTGTTCCGGGCCACCGAGCGGCTGCTGCAGGGGTTCGATGCCGAGGGCACCGAGTGGCGGCTGTTCACGGTGGGCAAGAAGGCCCAGAGCTACTTCCGCTACCGGGGCCAGGAGGTGGAGCAGTCGTTCGTGGGCATGAGCGAGCGCCCCTCCTTCACCGACGCCCGGGCCGTGGCCGCCGCCGTGCTCACCCCGTTCGTCAACGGCGAGGTGGACCAGGTGATGATCGTCACCACCCGCTTCCTGTCGGCCGGCTCCCAGAAGGTCGAGGTGCGCCAGCTCCTCCCGCTGATCGATCCCCGTGCGTCGGCCGAGGGGGACGCCAAGGCGCCGGTCACCCCGGCCGAGCCCGAGGGTCCCAAGGGCTACACCGTGTTCGAGCCCGACGCCGCCATCCTGCTGGAGACCCTGGCCCCGCGGGCGGCCGAGACGGAGATCTTCGGCGCCCTGCTCGAGGCCTCGGCCTCCGAGGTCACGTCCCGCCAGCGGGCCATGGCCGCGGCCACCGACAACGCCGGCGAGCTCATCAAGAAGTACTCGCGGATCATGAACCGGGCCCGTCAGGACACCATCACCACCGAGATCATGGAGATCGTCGGCGGGGCCGAGGCCCTCCGGGCCGGGGTCGACGACGACGAGGGTGGCCTGGTCATCGAGGCCAACCTCTGAGCCATGGCCACCGACCCGTCCCGCCCCACCGACCGCACCGATCTCCCGACCACCGACGTCCTCTGCGCACGCGGCGAACCGCGCCGTGCAGACGACCGACCGAAGGAAAGCACACCATCATGACCACCACCGCACCGCAGCCCACCGCTCCCGACGCCGGCCGCCTCCCCACGGGGCGGGTGGTGGCCATCGCCGGACCGGTCATCGACGTCGAGTTCCCGCCCCACGCCCTCCCCGAGATCAACGGCGCCGTCGAGGTCGACGTGACCCTGGAGGGGGTGAAGGAGCTCATCGTGGCCGAGGTGGCCCAGCAGATCGGGGACGGCCGGGTGCGCTGCATCTGCCTCAAGGCCACCGACGGCCTGACCCGGGGCGCCGAGGTTCGCAACCTGGGACGGGGCCTCCAGGTGCCGGTGGGCGACGCGGTACTGGGCCACGTGTTCAACGTGCTGGGCAAGCCCCTCGACACCGACTCCATCGGTGAGGTCGAGGACCACTGGGAGATCCACCGGCCGGCCCCGGCCTTCGACACCCTGGAGCCCCGGGCGGTGATGTTCGAGACGGGCATCAAGGTCATCGACCTGTTGGAGCCGTACGTGCAGGGCGGCAAGATCGGCCTGTTCGGCGGGGCCGGCGTGGGCAAGACCGTGCTCATCCAGGAGATGATCAACCGGGTGGCCACCAACCACGGCGGTGTCTCGGTCTTCGCCGGGGTGGGGGAGCGCACCCGCGAGGGCACCGACCTGTGGATCGAGATGCAGGAGTCGGGTGTCATCGAGAAGGCCGCCCTGGTCTACGGCCAGATGGACGAGCCCCCGGGCGTCCGCCTCCGCGTGGCGCTGGCCGCCCTGACCATGGCCGAGTACTTCCGGGACGTGAAGAACCAGGACGTGCTGCTGTTCGTGGACAACATCTTCCGCTTCGTGCAGGCCGGTTCCGAGGTCTCCACCCTGCTGGGCCGGATGCCGTCCGCCGTGGGCTACCAGCCCACCCTGGCCGACGAGATGGGCCAGCTGCAGGAGCGGATCACCTCCACCCGGGGCCGGTCCATCACCTCGCTGCAGGCCGTGTACGTCCCGGCCGACGACTACACCGACCCGGCGCCGTTCACCACCTTCACCCACCTCGACGCCACCACCGAGCTGTCCCGGGACATCGCCTCGCTGGGCATCTACCCGGCGGTGGACCCGCTGTCCTCGACCTCCAACATCCTGGCCCCCGAGGTGGTGGGCGAGCGGCACTACAACGTGGCCCGCCGGGTCCAGGGGGTGCTCCAGCGGTACAAGGAGCTCCAGGACATCATCGCCATCCTCGGGCTGGACGAACTTTCCGAGGAGGACCGGGTGACCGTGACCCGGGCCCGGAAGATCCAGCGGTTCCTGTCCCAGCCCTTCAACGTGGGCGAGGTGTTCACCGGCCTGAAGGGCGTGACCGTGCCGGTGGAGGAGACCGTGGAGTCGTTCGAGGCGCTGGTCGACGGCGAGCTGGACGAGATCCCCGAGCAGGCCTTCCTCAACGTGGGCGGCGCCGAGTCGGTGCTGGCCAAGGCCCATTCCCTCGAGAACGACTGATCGGGACCTGACGCCGTGGCCGACAGCAACCTGTTCACCGTCAACCTGGTCACCCCGGAGCGCGTGCTGGTCTCGGGGCTGGCCGCCGAGGTCCTCCTCCGCACCGGCGAGGGCGACGCCACCTTCCTGGCCGGGCACACCCCGCTGGTCGGCACGGTGGAGCCCGGGGTGGTCCGGGTGGTCCGCAGCGAGGGGGACGAGGAGCGGGTGGCCGTGCACGGCGGCTTCGTCCAGGTCGAACTGGGCGTGGTCGACGGGGACGGCGAGTCGGCCGCCTCCACCTCCCGGGTCAGCATGCTCATCGGCGTGGCCGAGCTGGCCGAGGAGATCGACGTGGACCGGGCCCGGGCCGCGCTGGAGGCGGCCGAAGCCCGCCTGGCCGACCTGGGCGGGGGCGGACGCACCGCCGGAGCCGGGGCAGCCGGCGGTTCGGCCTCCGGGGAGGGCGACGAGCCCGACCCCGAGGTGGCGGAGGCGGAGGCCGAGTTGCGGCGAGCCCAGGTCCGTCTGGAGGCGGTCGACGCCAGCTCGTCCGCCAGCGCCTGAGCCCGCCGTCCGCTCGGGCCGGCCGGTGCTCCTCCCGTGACCGGCCGGCGCTGGGCGCCGGTGGTCTGTGCCGCCCTGGCCCTGGCCCCGGGTCTGACCGCCTGTTCCTCGTCGTCGACCTCGAGCGCCTCGTCGACGGCGGCCCCGCCCGGATGCCACACCGGCGCGGCGACCGTCCATCTGGTCCTCACCGATGGACAGCCGATCCCCGTGGTCCGGGTCCTGGCCGGGGGGTGCATCGGGGTGAGCGTGCCCCGCTCCCCGTTCCGGCGGGCCGTCACCGAGGCCCCGACGGTCAACCCCCCGAGCCGACTCCTCCTGGTGTCGGACTCGGTCCTCCCGAACGGGACCCGCCGCGTCTACTACACGGCCGGACGCACCGGGGCGGCGACGGTGTCGTCGACGGTGAGGATCCGCACCGACGGGTCCGTGCCGCAGTGGAACGGGGTTGTGGTGGTCGAGCAGTCGGGCCCCGGCCCATTTCCCTAGACGCCCATCGCCCACTAGCCTTTTCGCCCTAGGGCGGCGGGTGAGGAGCGGAGATGGCAGTCGACCAAGCGCAGGAGTGGCTGTCGGACCCCGCCGGGAGGCATCGGTTCCGGTTGTACTCGGACGGCCGTCCCACCGAGTGGGTGAGCGACGGTCGGGCCATCGCCGAGGATCCGTTGACCCCCGTACCCGGGGGCCACTCGACCGGCGGAACAGCCTCCAACTCGTACCAGCCCGTGGCCTCCCCGGCGACGGGCGAGACCGCGGTGCCGGCGTCGCCGGACCGGCCGGCCGGCTGGTACCGCAACGCCGCCGACCCGGACGAGGTCCGCTACTGGGACGGATCGCAGTGGGTGACGGACCAGGCGGCGGACCAGGCGACGGACCAGGCGACGGCCCAGGCGGCGGACCAGGCGGCGGACCAGGCGGCGGACCAGGCGGCCCCGAGTGCGTCCCCGACCGGATCCGCCGATCGGCCCCCGGTCCAGTCCCCGGACACCGACCCGGCCGGGGCGTCAGAGAGGACATCCCCTTCCGCCGTCCCCGCTGACTGGTATCCCGACCCCTCCAACCGGACCCGGCTCCGGTTCTGGGACGGCGCCGGGTGGACCGAACACGTGCTGGACGAAGCCCCCGCCTACCGCCCCGCACCGGCCGACCCGTCGGGTTGGCCGGTCAACGGCGCCGGCTGACCGGCCCGGGCGGACGGTCGGCGCGGCCCGGGACGAAACTCGACGGCGCGGGAACCGACCGGCCCCCGTCTCGCAGATCCACCCCTGACGCGCCGACCCGGGTCGCGGGTGGGTCGGAGCCGACCCCTCAGGCGAACTCGATGGCGCTGTATTCGGCCAGCTTGTGCAGCGGGTGGCGGGCCTCGATGAGCCGCACGGTGCCCGACTTGGACCGCATGACCAGCGATTGGCTGGTGGCCCCGAACTCGTCGTACCGCACCCCGTGCAGCAACTCGCCGTCGGTGATGCCGGTGGCGGCGAAGAAGCAGTTGTCCCCGCGCACCAGGTCGTCGGTGGTGAGCACGGCGTCGAGGTCGTAGCCGGCGTCCACGGCGGCCTGCCGCTCACCCTCGTCCCGCGGCCACAGCCGGCCCTGGATCTCCCCACCCATGGACTTGAGGGCGGCGGCGGCGATGACCCCCTCGGGCGTCCCACCGATGCCCACCAGCATGTCCACCCCGGTGTCCGGCCACGACGTGGCGATGGCGCCGGCCACGTCCCCGTCGGTGATGAGCCGGATCCGGGCCCCGGTGGCCCGGACCGAGGCGATCAGTTCGGCGTGGCGGGGCCGGTCGAGGATGGCCACGGCCAGGTCCCGCACCGAGGTCCCCTTGGACTTGGCCACCGCGGTCAGGTTGTCCTCGATGGACCTGGTGATGTCGATGCTCCCGGCCGACCGGGGTCCGACGGCCAGCTTCTCCATGTATACGCACGGTCCGGGGTCGAACATGGTGCCCTCTTCGGACACCGCGATCACGGCCAGGGCACCGCCGCGGCCCAGCGCCGTCGGGGTGGTGCCGTCGATGGGGTCGACGGCGATGTCGGCTTTGGGGGGGTTGCCGTCCCCGATGCGCTCCCCGTTGTAGAGCATGGGGGCGTTGTCCTTCTCGCCCTCGCCGATGACCACCACCCCGTCCATGGAGATGCTGGACAGGACGATCCGCATGGCGTTGACCGCGGCCCCGTCCGCCCCCTCCTTGTCGCCCCGCCCCATCCACCGCGACGCCGCCATGGCGGCGGCCTCGGTGACCCGGACGAGCTCCATGGCCAAGTTGCGATCAGGTGCCTGGGGTGTCGTTGTCACGGAACTCGACGATAGTGGCTGGCGGCGGGGGCAATCCCCTCCGGGCCCCGGCCGAGCGGTTGGACGCCCCGAACGGCTCCGAGGCCGTGGGGTCGCCTCCCGGGCGGCGAAATGAGCCATCGGGGCGCGGGCGGCGGCCATACTGGTGCCCGTGGACCGGTTCGTCGTCACTCCCAACGGTCCCCTGTCGGGGACCGTGCGGGCCGGTGGGGCCAAGAACTCGGTGCTCAAGTTGATGGCGGCGTGCCTGCTGGCCGAGGGACGCCACGTGCTCACCAACGTGCCGCAGATCACCGACGTGGACATCATGGGGGAGCTCCTCGCCGCCATGGGCGTCGACGTGCGCCGCGGCAGCACGCCCGACGAACTGGTGGTGACCACGCCGGCCGACGTGGTGCCCGAGGCCCCCTACGAGCTGGTGGAGAAGATGCGGGCCTCGGTGGTCGTGCTGGGCCCACTCCTGGCCAGGCACGGCTGGGCCAAGGTGTCGCTCCCCGGGGGTGACGACTTCGGCCCCCGGCCCATCGACATGCACCTCCACGCCCTCACCTCCATGGGCGTGGCCTTCACCTCGTCCCACGGCTACGTCGAGGGCCGGGTGGAGTCCGACGGTGGCCGGTTCACCCCGGCTGGTGGGCAACCGGGTGGTACTGGAGTACCCCAGCCACACCGGGACGGACAACGTGCTGATGGCCGCGGCACTGGCCAAGGGGACCACCGTGATCGAGAACGCCGCCCGCGAGCCCGAGGTGAGCGACCTGGCCGACTTCCTCAACGCCATGGGGGCCAAGATCACCGGGGCCGGCACCTCCCGCATCGAGGTGGAGGGCGTCGACGCCCTCCACCCGGCCCGGCACGCCGTCATCCCCGACCGGCTGGTGGTGGCCACCTTCCTGGTGGCGGCCGGCCTGTCCGGCGGCGAGGTGGTGGTGGAGGACGGCCGCCCCGACCACATGGACATGCTCATCCGCAAGCTGTCGGCCACCGGCATCCGCATCACCCAGGAGCCCGACGGCCTGCGGGCCGTGCGGGACCGCACCGACCGCCTCGAGTCGGTGGACGTGGCCACCCTGCCCTATCCCGGTTTCGCCACCGACTACAAGCCGCTGTTGGTCACCCTGCTCACCGTGGCCGACGGGGTGGGCATCGTCACCGAGAACCTGTTCTTCGGCCGGTTCCGCTACGTGGAGGAGCTGCGCCGCATGGGGGCCGACATCCGCACCGAGGGCCACCACGCCGTGGTCAGGGGGGTGGACACCCTCTCGGGTGCGCCGGTCCGGGCCTTCGACGTGCGGGCCGGCGCCGCGCTGGTCCTGGCCGGCCTGGTGGCCGACGGGGAGACGGTCATCACCGACGCCCACCACGTCGACCGCGGCTACGAGGACCTCGACGGCAAGCTGGCCTCGCTCGGGGCGCACGTCCGACGAGCCTGACGCCCGGTCCGGGGCCGGATACGCTCGGCACTCCATGCCTGCGCCCCGTCCCACCGATCCCGCTGCGCTGTTCGAGGCGGCCCGACGCGGGGACCAGGCGGCTCTGGCCCGCCTGCTGTCGTTGGTCGAGCGGGGCGGGCCGCCGGCCCGGACGGTGGCCGGCCTGGCCTACACCACCCCGGGCGACGCCTACACCGTGGGCATCACCGGCGCCCCGGGGGCCGGCAAGTCGACCCTGACCGACCGACTGGTCACCCTGGCCCGCCAGGTGGGCCTGGACGGGGGCGACCAGGTGGCCGTGCTGGCCGTCGACCCGTCGTCGCCGTACTCGGGGGGAGCCATCCTCGGGGACCGGGTCCGCATGTCCAGCCACGCCCTGGACGACGGGGTCTTCATCCGCTCCATGGCCACCCGCGGCCATCTCGGGGGACTGGCCGTGGCCGTGCCCGACGCGGTCCGTGCCCTCTCGTCGGTGGGCATGCCGGTGGTGCTGGTCGAGACGGTCGGGGTGGGCCAACAGGAGGTGGAGGTGGCCGCGGCCACCGACACCACCGTCGTGGTGGTCAACCCGGGGTGGGGGGACGCCATCCAGGCCAACAAGGCCGGCCTGCTGGAGATCGCCGACCTGTTCGTGATCAACAAGGCAGACCGCCCCGGGGCGCGTGAGACCCGCCGGGACCTGGAGCTGATGCTCGACCTGACCGAGCTCGGCCCGTGGCGCCCGCCCATCGTCCAGACGGTGGCCTCCACCGGGGAAGGGGTGGAGGAGCTGTGGGCCACCGTGCGACTGCACCGGGACCACCAGATCGCGCACGGCAGCCTGGCCATCCACCGACGGCAGCGGATGGCGCGCGAGTTCCGCCAGATCCTGCTGGCCCGGCTCAGCGAGCAGGTCGACGCGGTCCTGGCCGGGGGCGGGGTGGACGACATCAGCCGGGCCGTGCTGGACGGCGAGGTCGATCCCTACGTGGCCGCCGACCGCGTGCTGGACCGGGTGTTGCCGTCGGGTCCGGGGTCACCCGAATCGCCCGATCGACGCCCGTAGCTCCCTATCGGAGCACGACCGCTCAGGTAGCGTGCCAGCGTGACTGTTGAATCATCCCCGGGCGCCGCGCATGTCCGTCCCGTTCGCACCGCTGGGCGGGCTGACCCACCCGGTTTCCCACCACACCCCGCTGCCCCCGCCCGAGGAGGATCCCCTCTGGTTCCAACGGGCCGTCTTCTACGAAGTGCTCATCCGCGGCTTCTTCGACGGCAACAACGACGGGGTCGGCGACATCCCCGGGCTCATCGCCAAGCTGGACTACCTCCAGTGGCTCGGCGTGGACTGCCTGTGGCTGTTGCCCTTCTACCCCTCGCCGCTGCGCGACGGCGGCTACGACATCAGCGACTACTACTCGGTCCATCCCGAGTCCGGTACCGTCGACGACCTGAAGCGCTTGCTCGAGGAGGCCCACGCCCGGGGCATCCGGGTCATCGCCGACCTGGTCATCAACCACACCAGCGACCAGAACCCCTGGTTCGTCGAGTCCCGTTCGAGCCGTGACAACCCCAAGGCCGACTGGTACGTGTGGAACGACGACGACCAACGCTGGCCGGAGGCCCGGGTGGTGTTCATCGACGCGGAGCGGTCCAACTGGGCCTACGACGCCCAGCGGGACCAGTACTACTGGCACCGCTTCTACTCCCACCAGCCCGACCTCAACTACGACAACCCCGAGGTGGCCGACGCCATGCTCAACGTGGTCCGGTACTGGCTGGACCTGGGGCTGGACGGGTTCCGGCTGGATGCCGTCCCCTTCCTGTACCAGAAGGACGGGACCGACGGCGAGAACCTGCCCGAGACCCACGCCTTCATCCGCCGGATGCGGGCCGAGCTGGAGGAGCACTACCCGGGCCGCATCCTGCTGGCCGAGGCCAACGGGTGGCCGTCCGACGTGGCCGACTACTTCGGGGACGGCGACGAGTGCCACCTGTGCTTCAACTTCCCGTTGATGCCCCGGCTGTTCATGGCCGTCCGGCGCGAGCAGAGCTATCCCGTCACCGAGATCCTGGCCCAGACCCCCGAGGCCCCCGGCTCCTCCCAGTGGGCCATCTTCCTGCGCAACCACGACGAGCTGACCCTCGAGATGGTCACCGAGGAGGAGCGCGACTACCTGTTCTCCGAGTACGCCAAGGATCCGCGGATGAAGCGCCACATGGGCATCGGGCGCCGGCTGGCCCCCCTGCTCGACCGCGACCGCCGCCTCTCCGAGCTGCTCTTCTACCTGCTGTTCACCCTGCGGGGCAGCCCGGTCCTCTACTACGGCGACGAGATCCAGATGGGGGACAACCTCTATCTGGGCGACCGGGACTCGGTCCGCACGCCCATGCAGTGGACCCCGGACCGGAACGGGGGGTTCAGCCGGGCCGACTTCGCCCAGCTGTACCTGCCGCCGCTGATGGACCCGGTCTACGGGTTCTCGGCGGTGAACGTCGAGGCCCAGCAGCGGAACCCGAGCTCGTTCCTGCACTGGATGCGGCGGATCCTGGCCGTGCGGCGGGAGTTCCCCGTGCTCGGGACGGGAGCGCTCGAGGTGATCTCGTCGGCCAATCCGTCGGTGCTGGCCTTCGTGCGGTCGGCCCCCGACGAGGCCCAGCGGGGGCCGGTGAACCCGGTGCTGTGCGTGCACAACCTCTCCAAGCTGGCCCAGCCGGCCGAGCTCCACGTGGAGCGGTGGGTGGGGCGCCAGCCCATCGAGCTGCTGGGCCGGGTGGCCTTCCCCCTCATCGGGACCGAGCCCTACCGGGTCACCCTGGCCCCGTACGGCTCACAGTGCTTCGAGCTGGCATGACACCCCGGGCGGGTGCCGGCGGGCGACCGGGGGGCGCCGGAGGCCGCAACTAGCCGGCGTGGGCCATCGGAACCTTGACCAGCAGCTCCTCGGCCGCCTGCTCGGGGTTCACGATGTTGATCATCACGCCGGTGCCCAGCTCGAACCCGGCCACCGTGGTGATCTTGGGCACCACGTGGACATGCCAGTGGTACGGCTCGGGGGCCCGGTAGGGGGCGGAGTGGAACACCAGGTTGTAGGCGACGTCCCCGACCACGTCGCGCAGGCTGCCCAGCGCCACCTTCAGGGCCCGGCCCACCGCCACCAGGTCGGCGGGAGGGCTGTGGTGCAGGTGGGGACCGTGGGCCCTCGGGATGACCAGCATCTCGTAGGGCGCCCCGCTCCAGAACGGGCAGATGACCAGGACCCGCTCGTCGGCGTAGACCACCCGGTGGTTGACGTTCTCCTCGGCGTCCACCGCGGTGCACAGCAGGCACCGGCCGGCGAACCGGGCGAACCCGGCCTGCTCCTCGACCAGCTCGCGGGGCACGAAGGACATCCCGAGCAGCTGGCCGTGGGGGTGCTCGATGGAGGCGCCGGCCTCCCGGCCGGCATTGACGATGGCCTGGCTGTAGCGGAGGCCGGGGACGGTCGAGTGCTCGTCGATCCGGTCGCTGATGGCGGTCATCACCGCAGTGGTCTGCTCGTCGCTCAGCATGGACCACGAGTTCTGGTGGTCGGGGGAGAGCACGATCACCTCGTGGGTGCCGCCCGCCGTGGCCTGGGTGAACACCGGGCCCCGGTTGGTCACCACGAAGGGGGCGTTCCCCTCGAAGGCCGGGTAGAGGTTGGGGACCACCCGGACGAGCCAGCTCCCGTCCTCCGCCCGGGTCTCCAGGGTGGGGGTCACGTGCTCCTCGTTGCCGGGGCAGAACGGGCAGGGTCGGGAGGTGTCGGCCTGGATGGAGGCGGCCCGGGGGGCGAAGGCCAGGGGGCGGGACGGCCCGGTCGGTGCTCACCACCACCCAGCGGCCGGTCAGGGGATCGAGTCGGAGCTGGTTCATCGAGTGGTGCGCGTGGCCCCGGCTGGTCTGGGTTGTCTGTCTGCGCACGGTGCTTGCCACCTCGATCTGATCTTGCCCGTCCACCCTCGACCCGGATGGACGGATGAAGATGAAGGTCCTGTTACGAGCGTAGCAATCCCGGGGTCGGAGTAGGTGCCAGGACCTGCCGGCCACCCCGGGGGGCCGAAGTGCCAGAATCGCCCGGATGACCGCTCCGGACCGACTGCTGTCGGCCTCCACCCACGCCCGGGACGCCGCCTACGACGTCGTGCTGCTGGCCCACGTGCTGTCGGCGGCGGTCGGCCTGGGGGCGCTGGTCGTCGCCGGGGCCTACGCCTGGGCCCTCCGCCGGTCGGGCCCGGGCTCGGAGCCGGTCCGCCGCTACTACCGGCCCGGGGTGAACTGGACCGGCCGGGTGCTGTTCCTCGTCCCGGTGCTGGGGGTGGCCCTGATGGCCATGAGCGGTGGCGACTGGTCGCTCGGCGACGGGTGGATCACCATCGGGCTGGCCCTCTGGGCGGGGGTGGCGGTCGTGGCCGAGATGGCCCTGTGGCCGGCCGAGCGGCGCCTGCAGGAGGCCGTGGCCGATCCGGCGGCGGGCCCGGGCGAGGCCGGGGCGGCGGGCCCGGCGGGGACCGAGGGGGGGACGCCGGCCGGGGCCGGGCTCCGCTCGGCGTGCCTCCGGGTGGTGGGCCTGTCGGCCGCCCTGGGTGCCGTGCTGGTGGTGGCCGCCGTGGTCATGGTGGCCAAGCCCGGTTAGTCCGTCACCCCGCCGTCCCCGGGCCCCGGGGCCCCGCTGCGGCCGGTGCTCCGTCCGCCTCCCCGGGCCGCCGTACCCCGGGGGAGGGGCGGTGCAGTCAGGCGGGCGTGAACCGGCAGGGCAGGTGCTTGATCCCGTTGATGAAGTTGGACTGGAGCCGGTCGGGCTCGCCGGCGGCCTCGATGTCGGGCAGGCGGACCAGCAGCTCCCGCACCATCACGTCGATCTCCCGCCGGGCCAGGTGGGCCCCGAGGCAGAAGTGCGGCCCGGCGGCCCCGAAGCCGAGGTGGGGGTTGGGGGAGCGGCGCACGTCGAAGGTGTAGGGATCCTCGAAGACCGCTTCGTCCCGGTTGGCCGAGTTGTAGAAGAGGAGCACCTTGTCCCCCTCGTGCAGCTCCTGGCCCGAGAGCACGGTGTCCCCGGTCACCGTCCGGCGCATCCAGATGACCGGCGTGGCCCAGCGGACGACCTCGTCCACGCCGGTGGCGGCGATGGCGTGGGGGTCGGCCTGCCACAGGGCCCGCTGGTCGGGGTGCTCGGTGAGCGCCAGCAGGGCGTGGGAGATGGCATTGCGGGTGGTCTCGTTGCCCGCGGTCAGGAGGAGTACGAAGAAGGAGGCCAGCTCGCCCGAGGTCAGCGCCTCGCCGTCGATGTTGGTGGTGATGAGGGCGGTGGTGAGGTCGTCGGTCGGATGGTCGACCCGGTGGGCGCTCAGCTCGTTCATCAGGTCGGTGAGCTCCTGGCCGGCCTCGACGAAGGCCAGCACCGGGTCGGTGCCCTCGGGCATGTACTCGGGGTCGCCGTTGCTCAGGATGATGTTGGAACAGCGGAGGACGGTGGCGTACTGGGAGGGCGGTACGCCCATCATGTCGCAGATGATCTCGAGGGGGAACGGTGCGGCGATCTCGGTGGCGAAGTCGCACTCGCCCAGGCCGGCGGCCCGCGCGATGACCCGGTCGGCCACCTCCTCGATGCTCTGCTCGATGCTGGCGATCCGACGGGGGTTGAAGGCCGCCGACACGATGCGGCGCAGTCGGGCGTGCCGGGGGTTGTCCGTCGAGATCATGCCGGCGAAGTACTCCACCATCTCGGGGGGCAGGTCGAGGATGCTCACCGCGCCCTGCCCCGAGCAGTAGATCTCGGGGTGACGGCTGATCTCGGTCACGTCGGCGTGCCGGGTCACGGCCCGGTAGCCCGGACCCGGGGGAGGGGCCAGGGCCGAGGTGAGCGTGGCGTCGGGCTCCTCGAAGAAGGCCAGCGGGCGCTCCTGGCGGAGGAGCCGGAAGGCCCCCTCTCGCTCGCTCCACGGTCGTTCCCAGAAGGCCAGGTCGGAGAGGTCGATCTCGTCGAGGTCGAGCACGCGGTCGGGGATCATGCCCCTCACCTTACCGACGGGCAGGACGACGGCCCGGGTCGCTCCGCCCGGGTCGGCTCAACGACCACCGGCCCGGAGCGCGGCCCGGGCCTCCTCGATCCGGCCCGCCTCCACCAGGGGGAGGACCCGGTCGTCGAGGAGGGTGGCCCAGTCCACCGAGGCGGTGGGCCGACCCGAGGCGCGCCACTCGGCCCGGGCCTCCTCGACCAGCCCGGCCACCGTCTCCAACCCGGGCGGGAGGCGGTCGGCGATGCGGTCCCGGAGCCACCGGGCCAGGGCCGGGCTGGCCCCGCCGGTCGAGACGGCCACGGTCACCGGGCCCCGTCGGATGACGGCGGGGAAGCGGACCGTCCCCTGGGGGTCGCCGCCGGCCCGGTTGACCAGCACGCCGAGGGCACGGGCGTCGGCCACGACCGTGCCGTCCACCGACGGGTCGCCGGTGGCCGCCACCACCAGGTCGAAGCCGGCCGACTCCCCGCCCCGGTAGGGGCGTCGCTCCACGGCGGCCAGGTCCTCGATGGCGTCGACGGCCGGGTCGACCTCGACGGCCACCACACGCACCCGGGCCCCGGCCGCCACCAGGGCGCGGGCCTTGCCGGCGGCCACCGGGCCGCCCCCCACCACCAGGCACGGCCGGCCGCCCAGGTCCAGCACCACCGGGAAATCCGCGGCGGCCCGGCCGGGCGGGTCCGCGGGCCCGCCCGGTGCCGCGTCGTCAGGGGCGGGGGTCACGACGGGGACGACCACTCGGGCGGCCCGTGCCGCCGCTCCGGGCGGCCGCCGCAGCGAGCCCATTTCCTACCAGATAGACCTGGATTCCCGTAAAACTTGATCTGATTACTCATGTATAGTCTCCGAGGTCGGATGTATCGCTCCAGCATGGCCCGAAAGGGTCGGCTGGCAGGTACTTCTCCGACGACGGGATCGGACCGGATCCGTCCGGGTGTGGCCCGGTCCCGGCCGACAGGCCGAGATCGAGGAATGAGACGAGGGTGCTGAGGGTTCTTGGAAGGGCTGGTGTGGATCCGGGGGGCAGGGTGGTCGGCATGGCCAAGGCAGTGGCAGGAGCGGGAAGTGGGAAGGTGAGCGACACTGTTCACTCCCCGCTCTGCAGGAGAGACGACAGAGAGGGTTGTGAAGGTGAGCATCGTGGCCAGCAAATCTGAACTGACGCAGTTGCGAGAGGAGATGGACGAGCAGTCCGCCGCCTTCGAAACTGCCCCGGCCGGCCTGGTGGTGGCCTGGGCCGTGGACCGGTTCGGGCCCAAACTGACCATGGCCTCCTCGTTCCAGGATGCGGTCCTCATCGACATCGCCGTCAAGGTGGACCCGACCATCGAAGTGGTCTTCCTCGACACCGGGGCCCACTTCCCCGAGACGCTTGAGTACGTCGAGACCATCCGCCAGCGCTATGACCTCAACCTCACCGTGACCAAGCCGGCGGCCGGGGCCGAGGAGTGGCCCTGCGGTACGGCCCAGTGCTGCGAGTTCCGCAAGGTCCGCCCCATGAAGCAGGCCATGGACGGCAAGGAGGCCTGGATCACCGGGCTCAAGCGGGTGGACGCCCCCACCCGTCGGGACGCCCCCATCGTGGCCTACGACGACAACTGGGGCATGGTCAAGATCAACCCCCTCGCCACCTGGACCGAGCAGGATGTCGACGGGTACGGCGCCGACCACGGCATCCCCCGGCATCCCCT
The DNA here is from genome assembly GCA_963812525.1 of uncultured Acidimicrobiaceae bacterium. Classification (GTDB taxonomy): domain Bacteria; phylum Actinomycetota; class Acidimicrobiia; order Acidimicrobiales; family RAAP-2; genus Bog-756. Next base: position 162,491 of record CAWEVL010000010.1, on the reverse strand, counting down.
GCTGTCCAAGGGCTATCTCTCCATCGGGTGCGCCCCGACCACCCGCCCGGTGAAGTTCGGCGAGGATCCCCGTGCCGGCCGCTGGTCCGATTCGGACAAGGTCGAGTGCGGACTGCACGTCTGAGATGACGGCAGCCCCCGCGCCGCCGAGCTCCTGAGATGACCAAGGACCGGGACGAGCTCTACGGGCTCAACATCCGCGGGACGGAACGTCCCATGCCCTTCGTCAATCCGTACCGCACCCAGGGCGAGCTCAACGAGATCGAACAGTGGAAGCTCGAGCGCCATCCGCTCGAGATCGCCGATGCCATCATCGACACCTACTCCAAGGAGGGTCCGGCGGCCATCGCCAAGGTGCCCGGTGAGGTGGAGCGCCTCAAGTGGGCCGGGATCTACCCGCAGAAGCAGGGCGGCGACGCCTTCATGATGCGGGTCAAGGTGCCCGGTGGGTTCCTGACCGCCCCGCAGATCCGGGAGATCGGCGTGGTGGCCGACGCCTTCGGGGAGGGGCCCGACGGCTCCGAGTCCCGGGTCTTCGGGTCCCGCTACGCCGACCTGACCACCCGCCAGACGGTCCAGATCCACTGGCTCCGCATCGAGGACATCCCCCGCGTCTGGCGCCGGTTGGCCGCCGTGGGGCTGACCACGGTCCAGGCGTGTGGTGACTCGTCCCGGAACGTGCTGAGCTGCCCGGTCTCCGGCGTCGACGCCCACGAGGCCTTCGACGCCCTGCCCATCGCCCGCAAGGTCTCGGACTTCTTCACCGGCAACCGCGAGTACGCCAATCTGCCCCGCAAGTTCAAGATATCGGTCACCGGGTGCGTGGAGGACTGCGCCCAGGCCGAGATCAACGACATCGGGCTGTGGCCGGCCCGGGCCGCCGACGGGACGCTCGGGTTCAACCTGCTGGCCGGGGGTGGCCTCTCCGACGGTGAGCGGATGGCCTCGGACATCGACGTCTTCGTGCGTCAGGAGCAGGCCGTCGAGGTGACCCGGGCCATCGCCCAGCTCTTCGGCGAGCTGGGCAACCGCGAGAACCGGGGGCAGGCCCGTATGCGCTACCTGGTCCAGGAGTTGGGGCCGGAGGGCTTCCGCGAGGAGCTGGCCAAACGGGCCCGCTTCGACCTGGTGCCGGCCGGTGAGGACCTGACGACCCGGTACCGCGGCGACCACGTCGGGGTCCACCCCCAGAAGCAACCGGGGCTGGTCTACGTCGGGTGCTCGGTCCCCGTGGGCCGGATGAACGGACTGGAACTGGTGGAGGCGGCCCGCCTGGCCGAGACCTACGGCGACGGCACGGTCCGGGTCGGCACCGATCAGAACATCACCTTCACCGGGGTGCCCGAGGACCGGGTCGAGGCCATGGTGGCCGAGGACCTGCTGCAGAAGTACTCGCCCTACCCGGGGCCGTTCACCCGCGGGGTGGTGGCGTGCACCGGCAGCGAGTTCTGCCGGTACGCCATCGTCGAGACCAAGGAGCGGGCGGTCAAGTGGGCCCGCTTCCTCGACGAGCAGCTGGCCGGTGAGCCGGTGGGCGCCGCACCGCTGCCCGGTGGGCGGTCCGGGCCTCGGGAGGACGCCGGCGTGATCCGGATGCACTTCTCGGGGTGCTCGGCCAGCTGCGCCCAGCCCCAGATCGCCGACATCGGCTTCCGGGGCGAGGTGGCGCACGTGGGCAACCACCTGGCCGAGGCGGTCGACATCGGGATGGGTGGCTCGCTCGGGGCCGGCTCGGGCTTCATCGACTGGATCGAGCACGCCCGGCCGGTCAACGACGTACCCGACGCGCTGCTCCGGGTGGTCCGCCGCTACCAGTCCGAGCGACGGGAGGACGAGCCCTTCTACAACTGGGCCCGCCGCGTGCCCAACGACGACCTGCGCCGCACGCTGGCCGAGACGGGCACCGGTACGCCGGTCGCCCTGGGCACCAAGCCGCCGGCGCCGGCCAAGGGGGGGCGGGCATGAAGGCCTACCGCATCCGCGAGGAGATGAACGGGATCGCCGAGCCGCCGGGCAAGACCTGGTTCTGGGAGCTGCAGGCCGGGGTCATCGACGCCGACCGGTGCATCCAGTGCGGGACCTGCGTGGCCGCCTGTCCGTCCAACTCCATCGGGATCGACGAGGACACCGACCTGCCCGAGCTGGTCAAGATGTGCACCGGCTGCTCGCTGTGCTGGGACTTCTGCCCCCGGGGTGGACTCCGCTACGAGGCCCTGTGGCCACCGTCCACGGTGACCGGCGAGCCCGAGGACGGCGGGGTCAACCAGATCGGCACGGTGGTCCGGGCCGACGCCGCCGACAACTACTGGAAGATCACCGGTGGTCCCCCGGGCGACGGCCTGGGCGCGGTGATGGACTCCTACGCGGTGCGGGCCGGGGCCCGGCCCGACGACGCCCAGGACGGCGGTGTGGTCTCGGCCCTGCTCATCGCCGCCCTGGCCGGCGGGGACATCGACGGCGCTCTGGTCACCCGGCCCAGCGACGACCCCGACGAGCCGTGGAAGGGCGTGGCCCACCTGGCCACCACGGCCCAGGAGATCGTCGACGCCGCCGGGAGCTACTACAACCAGACCATGGCCCTGGCCGAACTGGACCTGTCCAAGTACGACCTGCCGGCCAAGCCCAGGATCGCCGTAGTGGGCACGCCGTGCGAGATCCAGGGCATCCGGGCCATGCAGTCGCGGCGCTGGCCCACCGGGGCCCACCGGATCGACGCCGTGGTGCTGACCATCGCCCTGCTCTGCACCAAGAGCTTCGACTATCAGGGCCTGATGCTCCAGCTGCTCCAGCAGGACCGCGGGATCGACCTCGAGCGGGTCAGCAAGGTCGATGTCATCCGGGGGCGGATGATCGTCGAGTACCGCGACGGCGAGCTGGCCGTGGACGAGCCCATCAAGAACTTCCACGGGGCGGCCCTGAAGGGGTGCGACGAGTGCGCCGACTTCCTGGGGCGGGGTGCGGACCTCTCGGTGGGGAGCGTGGGGTCGATGGACGGATGGAGCAGCGTGCTGGTGCGCACCGAGCGGGGCCGGAAGGCCCTCGACAACGCCCGCGGCCGCCTCGACTTCCGCGAGCTCGACAATCCCGAGGCGCTGGTCAAGCTGGACGCCTTCGACAAGCGGATCGCCTTCGACAGCCTCCGCCGGCCGTTCGACCCCGACGCCCCGCTGTTCATCGACTACGCCGAGCACGTCTCGACCTACCGGGACAGCGACCGGGCGCCGGTGCTCCCCGACCGCTGAGTCCGCCTCCGGCCCGGGGGTGGCCTGCAAGGTTGCAGTGCCCGGAGCGGCGTTCTGGGGGCGGCCAGATGAAGGTTGTGTTCCGATTTCTCCCGTTGGCCCTGGTCGCCGCGAAATCGCCCGCTTCGGCGCCGGTCGGGTGGGTAGGGTGCATCCATGACAGTGTTCGAAGTGGAAGGCGGTCCGCGGCTGGTGCTCCCCGACGAGCCCGAGGACCTGAAGGGCGGGCTGCGCTACGCCCTCCTCGACGGCCAGGACTGGCGGACCGGCTTCACCGACGACATCTGTATCGGCCTCTGGCTGTGGCGGTGCTGGCAGCCGACCTTGGAGCCGCTCGGGATGAGCCGGGAGGACTTCATCGAGGTGGTCGTCGGCGCCCAGCGCGAGCTGTGGCTGTGGCTGATGGGCGAGCGCCAGTGGATCCAGTTCCTCACCGGCCTGGCCGGCCGGGCCGTCCGTCGGCTACCCACCCCCGTGGGCTGAGCGGTAGCGTCGGGCGGGCCGCCCCCGGGAGACCGGCGGCGACGAGCCGGCGACCCAGGGGTCGACGACCGGGCCGACCGAACAGCCAGCCGAGGAGAGGGGACCCATGCCACGCGTGACGGTGCCGGTGGAGCAGGATCCGTTGGTCTACGTCTGGACCGAGTTGGCCACGCCGCTGACCTCGGCGGCCGGCGGGTACTCCAACGCGGTGTACGAGCGCTCCTCGCTCTCCCTCCGCGAGTTCGAGGCGGCCCGGACCACCATGGCCCGCATCAACCAGTGTGCCATCTGCATCGACTGGCGCACGGCCCGGGATGTGCCCGGCCGGGCCGCCGACCCCGAAGAGATCCCCGAGGAGTTCTACGAGTCGGTCGGGGTCCGACGCGACTGGAGCGGGCTCAGTGAGCGGGAGCGGCTGGCCGCCGAGTTCGCCGAGCGCTATTCGCAGGACCACCTGGGCATGGACGACGCCTTTTGGGCCCGGCTGCACGACCACTACACCGACGACGAGCTGGTGGACCTGGCCCTGTGCGTGGGATCGTGGCTGGCCCTCGGCCGGTTCAACCGGGTCTTCGACATCGACGGTGCCTGTCGGGTCCCCTCCCCGGCCCCGCGCTGACACGCCGGCGAGCCGACCGTGGAGAAGGTGATCTTCCTGCTGTGGGGCGAGGGCGGTCCCGACTCCGGTGACGCCCTCCGGGACCGCCTGCTGCGGGAGACCGTGCCCCGACTGCTGGAGTCGGGCGTCCCCGGCCTGTCGGTCAACGTCCACGACGCCGACGCCGCGGCGGCGCCCTCTCCGGCTCCGGCGCCGGCCGGGGAGGACCCCCACGTGGCCGAGGTGTCGGTGTGGCTGGACAGCTACGAGCACCGGGACGACGTGGAGGCGGCGGTGGCCGCCCTGGGTCTGCGCTGGGCGGCCTACCTGGTGGTGGAGTCCCTCTACGACGACTACGGGACCACCGAGTACGCCGGGCCCCGCCACTGGCCCGACGGTGACCGTTCCCCGGGCGTGCTCACCGTGGCCCTCATCCACCGACCGGAGGGCCTGGGCTACCGCGAGTGGATCACCCGCTGGCACGGCACCCAGTCCCCGGTCTCGGGGGAGCTCCAGCCCCGGACCCGGTACGTGCGCAACGAGGTGGTGCGCCCCCTGACCGGGGGAGCCCCCGAGATCGGTGGCATCGTGGAGGAGGGCTGGCCCTCCGCCGACCACGTGGCCGACCCCATGCTGTTCTTCAACGCCTCCACCCCCGAAGAGCTGGCGGCCAACGTGACCCGGATGCTCGCCAGCGTGGACGCCTGTCTGGACATGGCCCGGCTGCGCAGCTCGACCATGAGCGAATACCTGATCAGGTCGTTGGGCTGACGCCGGCCGGGGACCGGGCGGCCGGCCGGGACCGGGTCGGACCGTTCCGGGTTCGGGCGGCCATCACCTACGCTGTTCGCGTTGGCCCACCCGGCGACCGGGTCCGGTCACGACCCTTCGAGGAGCCATCCGTGGGACTGTCCATCGGCATCGTCGGCCTCCCCAACGTGGGGAAGTCCACCCTGTTCAACGCCCTGACCCGCAACGAGGTGCTGGCCGCCAACTACCCCTTCGCCACCATCGAGCCCAACGTGGGGGTGGTGGCGGTCCCCGACGCCCGACTGGACCGATTGGCCGAACTGTTCGCGTCCCGGGAGATCGTGCCGGCCGTGGTCACCTTCGTGGACATCGCCGGCATCGTGAAGGGGGCCTCGGAAGGGGAGGGACTGGGCAACAAGTTCCTGGCCGCCATCCGGGAGAGCGACGCCATCTGCCAGGTCGTCCGGGTGTTCACCGATCCCGACGTGATCCACGTGGACGGCCGGATCGCCCCGGGCGACGACATCGAGACCGTCAACACCGAGCTGATCCTGGCCGACCTCCAGACGGTCGAGCACGGGGTCGCCCGACTGGCCAAGGAGTCGCGCAAGCAGCCCGAGCTGGTGCCGGCCCTGCGGGCCGCCGAGCAGGCCCAGGTCATCCTGGACTCGGGTCGGACCATCGCCTCGGCAGTGGGGGCGGGCGAGATCGACCCGGCCCTGTTGGCCGAGCTGCACCTGTTGAGCGCCAAGCCGTTCATCTACGTGTTCAACGTGGACGAAGGGGTGCTCGGGGACCGGACCGTCCGGGACGAGCTGGCCGCCCTCGTGGCCCCGGCCGAGGCGGTGGTGGTGTGCGCCCAGATCGAGGCGGAGGTGGCCGCCCTCGACCCCGAGGACGCCGCCGAACTCCTGGCCGGCTACGGCCAGGAGGAGTCCGGCCTGGTCCAGCTGGTCCACGTCGGCTTCCGGACGCTGGGCCTCCAGACCTTCCTCACCGCCGGGGAGAAGGAGTCGCGGGCCTGGACCATCCACATCGGGGACACCGCCCCCCAGGCCGCCGGCACCATCCACACCGACTTCGAGCGGGGGTTCATCAAGGCCGAGATCGTCAGCTACGACGACCTGGTCGAGGCCGGCTCGCTGGCGGCGGTGCGCGCCGCCGGCAAGGCCCGGGTGGAGGGGAAGGAGTACGTGATGCAGGACGGGGACGTGGTCGAGTTCCGGTTCAACGTGTCCTGAGGGTGGTTCTTCCAGGTCAGCGGCCTATGACCCCTTCGCTAGTCGTCATAGAGTCCGCGAGAATGTTCACCGAGGGCGACAGCGCTTCGGTCATCATGCCCTCGACCGCGTTGCGAGTCCGGTCTTCGGCGGTGGGCCAAAGATGGGAGTAGGTGTTGAGAGTTGTGGTCGCCTTGGCGTGGCCGAGAGCTCGCTGGACGGTGACGACGTCGCACCCGGCTGCGATGAGACCGCTGGCATAGAAGTGACGGAGATCATGGAGCCGCAGCCCCCCGAGCCCTGCCGCCGCCCGCGTACCCCGCCACCTGTGGCCGATCGTGTTCTGGTGGGTGGATCGGTACCCTCGCCGACGAACAGCCACGAGGTTGAGTCCCCACCTGGGCGGTACTTGCGAACGAGCTCGGTCAGCATCTCCATCAGGGCAGGCGCCAAGTACACCGTGCGCTCTGATCCCCACTTCGGGGGTCGTTCCTCGAAGCCGCCGTTCTCACGTTGAATCTGTCGAGAGACGGCCAGCTCCCGTCTGAGGAAGTCGATGTCACCCACCTGGATGCATGCCGCCTCACCGAGCCTCAGACTCGCAAAGGCGCACAGCCCCACGAACGCCCTGAATGGTCCATCTGCTACGGCGATGAGCACTGCTGGGCGTGTCCGGTCCCGTCCTCGGCCTGGATCAGTCGCAAGCAGCACTCTGAGTGGTATCGGCACGTGGCGCTCGGTTCAATCCGATACACCGTGTGACCTGGATCGTCCGTTACCGGATTGTGGCAGGTCATATTCCGCGTCACGCAGCAACCGGACAAGCTTAAGTACGCTTCGCCTGACGAAGGAGACGGATGCGCCTGGTTGAGACCGACTACCTCGTTGTGGGCGCCGGTGCCACTGGAATGGCGTTCGTCGACACGTTGGTCGCCGAGTCGGACGTCGACGTGGTCATGGTTGACCGGCGGCACCGTCCTGGTGGTCACTGGCTCGATGCCTATCCGTTCGTACGCCTTCACCAACCGTCGGCGTACTACGGAGTCAACTCGCGGGTGCTTGGCAACGATCGCATCGACGAGTCCGGTCCAAACGCCGGCTTCTACGAGCGGTCCACGGCCGCGGAGATCTGTGACTACTACAACCGTGTGCTCCATGAACACTTCCTTGCCTCGGGACGCGTGCGTTTCTTCCCGATGTCTGATTATCGCGGCAGCGATGCGGGCGGCCATCACTTCGTATCCCGGCTGACGGGTGCCGAGACGACCGTGACCGTGCGCCGCAAGTTCGTCGATGCCACCTATGTCGAGTCATCGATACCCTCGCGGCATACCCCGCCGTATGAGATCGACCCGGGCGTGCATGTGATCCCGCCGAACGCGCTTGTCGACCTCGACGAGCGGGCAACGGGGTTCACGGTCATCGGCGCGGGTAAAACCGCGATGGACACCTGCGGCTGGCTCCTCGATGCAGGTGTCGACCCAGACCACATCCGTTGGATCCGGCCGCGCGATGGGTGGTTCATAAACCGAGCCTTCATGCAGCCACTGGAACTGGTTGCCTCCTACATGCAGCTTCAAGCGCGCTGGATGGAGAGCGCCGCGGCTTGCGGTGACACGACCGACTTCGTCCACCGGCTTGAGGCTGACGGAGTAATGATCAGGCTCGATCCGAACGTGGAGCCGGGGGTGTTCCGGGGCGCCACGCTCAGCCTGCTGGAGCTAGATGCACTTCGCACCATCGAGAACGTCGTTCGGCTCGGCCGTGTACAACGCATTGGAACCAAACATATGGTGTTCGACAAAACTTCTCTTTCCACGGATGCAAAACAGGTCTACGTCGATTGCACTGCTGAGGGGTTGCCACCAGTGACTCCGCGGCCCGTATTCGAGACCGATCGAATCACCCCTCAGTACGTAACGATCGGCATCGCCCCCTGGAGTGCGGCTACCATCGCGGCCGTTGAGGCATCGGGCCAAGACGACACTCGCAAGAACGATCTGTGCCCAACAGCCGCCTTCACGGGCGAAGCATCTTCTCTATTGCCTATCTCGCGCGCCGGCATTGCGGGTCTTGTCGCGCGCTCTGCAGAACCCGAGCTTTCGGCATGGACCGAACACTGTCGGCTCAACCCGGCACGCGAAGCAGCTGAGCACCTTGACGACCCCAAGGTGCAAGAGGCGTTCACCTCGCTCGCTGCCAGCATCGGATCCGCGATGGAGAACCTCGAACACGTGCTTCTCTGAACGCCAGACCGCATAGGGCAGGAAGGGTCACGTGACTCAGCTGGTCGCTGAGCCAAGACGTGGGTCGTCGACCGGACCGCTCGGTATGGTCAGGCACTCAACAGGCCAACGGGCTCGTCAAACCGCCCGACTCTGCCGCCTTGGTACGTCCGCCACGGCCAGAGCGGAGCGGTGGATGGGAGCTCGTGTGGGTTTCGATCAGGTAGCCGAGAATCTCGGCGCGGACCGCACTCCCGGTCCGTTGAGCATCGGCGAAGGGCCCTGGCCCATGGGGCCAGAGCAGGGCCGCGGGTGACGGCCATCACAGAGTGTGCGTAGGCTTCCCCGACTATGGAAACTCGATTCACCTTGGAGATCTACAAGGGTCCCGTCGAGGATCCGCAGTTCCTTGTCCGAGGCCTCCTCGAAGCCGCCGAACACTACGCACATGGGGCCTCCCAGATGGTTCGGGGGGATTCGTGCGCGAGGACGCGCCCTACGGCGCCGGGGCCTCTCTCGCCCACTACAAGTGGGAGCGGAAGAAGGTGCTGTGGTTCTGACTGAGCCGTTCTCAGTCCGCAGAAAGTCCACAAGACTTTCGCGAATGGTCAATCGCTACCAACCTCAACCACCTACTCCGGTCTAGGTCGGCGGCGTTTCCCGTCCATAACCACCAATGACCATCCACGCCTGCGACGTTCCGGTTCAACGTGTCCTGAGCGGGATCCCTGAGGAGGCCCTGCGGTCCCGCCACCACTCCGAGCCGCAGGACCGGCACTTGTGGGAGACACCGGGATCTCTCATTCCCGAACCGCGTACCACCAGGGTCGGAATCTCGGTCGACCCGCAGTCCGGGCACCGATGCGTTGCTTCGCTCACGTCTCGACCTCCGACACCGCACCGCCGACGAAGTCCCGGCATGGGCCAGCTCCCGCTTGCCGGAGGCGGAATTCCGACAAGCGGCAGCCGTGCACCTGCGTGGCGAATACTTGCGGGAGCGAGTATCCGCCAGACAAGAGTTCTACTACCAAACAGTCGATCGGGCACCTATTGCAGGCTGAAGTAATTTCGCAGCCCACTACCGAATCCGCCCGGACCGGACCTGGATCGGATCGGTGGCCCTCGCCTGAGTCGAGGTCCCTCGGTCACCGACCGGTCAGGCCCTCACCAGCCCATACCCACCGTGCCGGGGCGCCACCCCGGGGACTTCCGCTGCCGGTGCCAGATCTCGTCCAGAGTCACGATCAGGCTCTCGAGGAACTGCATCGCCTCCGCCCCCCACGCGTCCACATCCGCTTCGTAGCCGGCGATCAGCGCCACCACGGGGTGCAGACCGTCGGGTGGGGGCATCACCCGCCGGAGTGACCAGCGCACGGCCTCTTTGGGCTGGAGCCCGGCATGGCGCCGGAGCGCGTACTCATAGGCGATGAGGTTGAGGTAGGGGGTTACCTGTTCGGTCGCGCTGTAGGGATCGGCGTGGCGACGCTGCAGGGCCATTGCTCAGTTATCGGCCGGAACGGCCCCCGGCTTGAGCCTGTGGACGACATTCGACGCGCCCCCGGGTGGCGCGTCGGGGGGCCGGCGGCCGGTCAGCGTGGCGACTGACCCACGGGGAAGTGGAGGCACTCCCAGTTGGTGCACTCGACGTACTCGACGCGCGCCCGGGGTGCAGGATCGTCGCCGACCATGACGTGGGTCAGGGCCACCCGGGCCCGAGATCCGCAGACCGGACAGATGTCCTGCTCCAGGTGACGTGTCGAACTCATCCGCGGGACTCCTCGTTACCCAGCCGGTTCCGGCCGGCCGTATCGTAAGTCGACTCCGACGGATTCCGTCGGAGTCGCTGCTCACAGTGCTGAACAGGGCACGGAGGGCGAGGCCGGGCGGCGACCGGGCTCAAGTCGGCGGCGGAAGGTGCCGAAACTCAGGTGGTGACCGGAGGCGCAACCAAGACCTACCTCGACCCCGAGCGGGAGACCGCCATCGTGGGCAAGCTCTACGAGCGGGTGATGGACCACATCCCTGCCCAGTACGAGCGGCAGGCCGGCCGTTGCGCCGGCTGCGGGAAGGTGCTCCCGACCCTGGCCGATGGCTTGCTGCGTCTCGACGGCGACCTCGAGTGCATCGACTGCAACCTCAAGGACCACCACCCCTTCATCTGACGCCGGCGCTCCGGGACGCCCTGCCGGGCTGTCCACGGGTCGGCCGCCGGCCCTCGCCTTTGGCGGGGGCCAGGGGCGGACACCGTAGTGTGCCAGCGATGACCGAGCTCCGCCGAGCCGATCCCCCGGTCGGCCCCGCCGTGCGACTCGAGCACGTCCGCGTCGTCCGTCACGGGACGCCGCTCCTCGACGACGTCAGCTGGGAGGTGGGTCCCGGTGAGCGCTGGGCCCTGCTCGGTCCCAACGGTTCGGGAAAGACCACCCTGTTGAAGGTGGTCGGCTCCGCCCTGTGGCCCACGTCGGGCACGGTGGAGATCCTCGGTGAGCGGCTGGGCCGGGTGGACATGCGGGAGCTGCGGCAGCGCATCGCCGTGGTCAGTGCCTCGGTCAGCCGGACCCTGCGGCCCGAGCTTCCCGCCCTCGACGTGGTGCTGACCGGGCGCCATGCCGCCCTCGAGACCTGGTGGCACGAGTACACCGCCGAGGACCGGGCCGAGGCCGCCGCCCTCCTGGCCGAGGCCGGGTTCGGGGCCCCGGGCTTCGCCGAGCGTCCCTTCGGGCTGCTGTCCGAGGGCGAGCGACAGCAGGTCCTGCTGGCCCGGGCCCTCATGTCGAGCCCGGACCTGCTGCTGATGGACGAGCCGGCGGCCGGGCTCGACCTCGGGGCTCGGGAGCGGCTCCTGGCCCGTCTGGCGGCGCTGGCCGCCGACCCGACCGTGCCGCCGCTGATCCTGGTGACCCACCACCTCGAGGAGATCCCCCCGGGGGTGACCCACGCCGCCCTGCTGCGGGAGGCCCGGCTGGTGGGCGCCGGGAGGGTCGAGGACGTGCTGACCGGTGAGGCCGTCTCCGCCGCCTTCGGCGTGGACGTCACCGTCGGACACCATGGCGGGCGGTGGTCGGCCCGCGCCGTCCTCGCCTGAGGGGTGCCACCGGGCGACCGGTCGCCGCGCCGGTTCAGAGCGTGGTCGGCCGATTCACGAACCGGTGGGCCGTGGGGGAGTAGAACCAGCCGCCGCCGGCCTTGGTCCCGCCGTCGACCGGGATGTTGTGCCCGGTGACGAAGCCCGACAGGTCGGAGGCCAGGAACAGCGCCACCCGGGCCTGGTCCTCGGGCCAGCCCAGGCGTCCCACCGGCGCCCAGGACGGCCACAGGTGGTCGTGGTCCTCGGCGCCGGCCAGGTAGTCGACCTGAGGCGTCTGGGTCAGGTCGGGCCCGATACCGTTGACCCGCACCCCGTGGCGCCCGACGCTCACGGCCAGGCTGGTGGTGAAGTGGGCCGCCGCCGCCTTCATGGCGGCGTAGACCGGCTCGCCCGGGTAGCCCCGCATGCCCTCCACCGAATGGATGGTGACGATGGAGCCACGGCCCTGCGCCGTCATCGACCCGAGGAAGGCCCGGGTCACGGCGAACACGTGGCGCAGGTTGCGGTCGTACATGGCCTGCCACGACGCCGGCGTCGACTCCTCGAAGCGCACCAGGGGGCGGTAGTCGCCGACGTTGTTCACCAGCACATCGACGTGTCCGTGCTCGGCCAGCACATCGGTGGCCAGCCGCTCGACGGCACCGTCGCTGGTCACGTCCACCACATGGGCGCGGGCCACACCGCCGGCCGCCTCCACGGCACGGCGCGACCGGTGGGCGCGGTCGGCGTCGATGTCGGCGATCTCCACCTGTGCACCGTGACGGGCGAACAGCAGGGCCACCGCGGCCCCGATGCCGTCGCCGCCGCCGGTCACCACCGCCACCTTCCCGTCGAGGAGTCGGTCCCACCGCTCGATGGGGGTGACGTCGGTCGGTCGTTGGGGGCTCATGCTCGCTCGCAGCTCCTCGGATGGACGGGCACCCATTGTGGTCGTCGACGGCCGGCCGGCGCGCCGGGCGGGCCGGCCGATCCGCTGACGCTCATCTGACCAGCGACAGCACCAGCAGCCCCTGGGCCAGGTGGTAGGTCACATGCACGCCGACATCGCCCCGGGGGACCGGCCGCACGAAACGGTTCCAGGCCAGCAGGGTGTCGGAGACCAGGAACAGGACGGCCCCGACGGCGGCGGCCATGACCCCGACGTTCACGGCCAGCACCACCATGGTGACGATGGCGGCGACGTAGACGCACACCGGAGGGACGAGGGCCGGTTGGCCCGTCACCAGCAACGAGCGGACGAGCAGTGTCCCCGGCGCGGCCTCCACCGCCACCACGACCACGGTGGCCAGCACCAACCCCGTGGTGGAGAACGAGAACGGGGGCACTCCGGGCGGCACCGGTGGCTGCAGGAATCCCACGATGAACAGGACGTGGCCGACCAGGAAGGCGGCCAGTCCCGCGACGAACAGCTGGTACGGGAGCATCAGCAGCACGTCGCCGGCCAGGCAGAAGACCAGCGCGGCCACGAACCACCACCGTCGATCGACCAGGTCGGTTCGGTCGGCCGGGATCACCGCCGCGGCCACCACCAGGGCGGCGAGCACGGCCGGCTTGGCCACGTACTCGAGCCGACGGTCGTCCGTCGCCACCGCCACCCAGTCCACGCCGGCGGCCACCGCAGCCGCCACCATCAGGATCCAGAAGGCCGGCATTGCCCGTCGACCCTACTGCCGGCCCCATCGTCGGTGTCACCCGCCGCCGCCCCGGCCGACGGTCACCCATAGCCGCAACCATCCACCACTGTCGAATTGCCCATCGTTACAATTTTTGGAGGGAGTCCGGTCGAGGAGCTGATACCCATGATCCTCGTGATCATCATCCTGGTGGCGTGGCTGGTCATCCTGGGGCCCAATCTGTTGAAGCGACGTTCCCGCACGGTCGGCGGCATCAACTCCATCTCCCACTTCCACCGCCAGCTCCGCGTCCTCGAGCACTCCGCCCCCGAGCCGCTGGTGACTCCGGCCTTCCGCCTCCGTACCGTCGACGGATCGGGCGTGGTCAGCGAAGGGGCCGATGGCCGGTCCGCACCGGTGGCCCCGAAGCTCTCGGTGGTGGGAGCGGACCAGCTGCCCCGACCGGCCCTGGCCTTCCTGGGCGAGGATCCCGTGGCCAACGGGGCCGGTCCGGAGTCGACGCCCGACCCGTCCCGCCCCGGCGTCGCCGAGTCGACGCCCGAACCGTTCCGCCCCGGCGTCGCCGAGTCGACGCCCCGTCCCCCCGAGGCCTCCGCCCGGGCTGCGGCCCGACGTCGTCGGCGGGACACCCTCGGTGTGCTGACCCTGGTCTTCGCCCTCACCCTGTTGATCGGGTGCATCCCCGGTGCCGCCGCGGCCTGGATCGCCACCCTGGTCTCGGGGACGGCCCTGGCCGCCTATGTGGCGATGCTGGTGCGGATGCGCCAGATGGCCGAGGAGCGCGAGCGCAAGCTGCACTACCTGCGGCCGTCCGCACCGGTGGGCGAGGAGGCGCCGGACGGTCACGTGGACCTGCCCGTCCGGATCGGTGGGCGGTACGCCCACCCCTCCAACCAGGCCGTCGCCGCCCGCTGAGGGTGGGCCCCGGCCGGCACCACCCGGCGCTCACCAGGGAAGCTGGGGGTCACCGGGTAGGGGAGGCCCCCACTGGGTAGGATGCGCCCATGACCTCCTTCAGCGTGCACCCCGACCCCACCCCCCAGGCCGGCGACCGGTCCGGGCACGACCTCCCCGGCCACCCGCTGGCCGACGCCATGGCCTCGGCTCTGGCCGACCGCGACCTGCTCAGCCACCCCTTCTACCTGCGGTGGCAGGCCGGGGAGCTGGCTCCGAGCGAGTTGGCCGAGTACGCCGTCAACTACCGGGTGTTCGAGGCCGCCCTACCGGTGGTGCTGACCGCGGTGGTGGAACGGCTCCGCGCCGAGGGCGAGGTGGAGGCGGCCTCCACCGTGGGCCGGAACCTCGATGACGAGCTGGGTCAGCCCGAGCCCCACCTGGTCCTGTTCGACCGGTTCACCGACGCCCTGGAGGCCCCGGCCTCCGCCACCGGTCCCGGCCCGGCCGCCCAGCTGCTGGTGGCCACGTACGCCGACCTGGTGGCCGACGGCCCGGTGGCGGCGGTGGCCGGCCTGGCCGCCTACGAGACCCAGGCGGCGGCCATCGCCTCGACCAAGGGTGAGGGGCTGCGCCGCTGGTACGGGATGGATGCCGCCGACACCGAGTTCTGGGACGTCCATGCCCGGATGGAGGCCGACCACGGCGACTGGGCCCTCGACGCCCTGGCGCTCCTGGGCGCCGACCCCGAGGAGGTGGCCGAGGCCGCCCGGCGCGGCGCCGACGCCTGGTGGGCCTTCCTCGACGAGCGCCAGGCCGGGGCGCCGGTCCCGGCGTAGGGGTCCGGCCCGGCCGGGCCGGCCGGATCAGCCCAGTTCCGTGCCGACCACCGAGACGAACGAGACCATCTCGCCCGGGTAGCCACCCAGGTTGTGGGTGAGGGCCAGCGTCCGGTCGGAGTGGATCTGCCGCTCGGGCGTGGCCTCGCCGCGGAGCTGGAGCCAGGTCTCGAAGAACATCCGGAGCCCCGACGCCCCGACCGGGTGGCCGAAGCTCTTGAGCCCGCCGTCGGGATTGACCGGGAGTTCGCCGCTGCGGTCGAAGGTGCCGGCCAGCACCTCCTTCCACGCGGTGCCCCGCTCGGCGAACCCGAGGTCCTCCATCAGGACCAGCTCGGTGGGGGTGAAGCAGTCGTGCACCTCGGCCATGGCCAGCTGGTGGCGGGGATCGGTGATGCCGGCCTGGTGGTAGGCGTCCTCGGCGGCCCGGGCGCACTCGGGGAACCAGGTGTAGTCGTACTCCGGGTCGATCAGGCCCGAGCCGCTCCCGGCCGAGAACGACAGCGCCTTGATGTAGAGCGGCGTGTCCGTGTACCGGAGGGCGTCCTCGGCCCGGACCACGATGGCCGCCGCCGCCCCGTCGGCCACCCCGGCACAGTCGAACACCCCGAGGCGTCCGGCCACGCGGGGCGAGGCGCAGATGGTCTCGGTGGAGACCTCCTTGCGGAACTGGGCCCGGGGATTCCTGGCCCCGTTCTGGTGGTTCTTCCACGAGATCCGGGCCAGCACCTCGGTCAGCTCGTCCTCGCCGACCCCGTACTTCTTGCCGTAGGCCGGGGCGACCATGGAGAACATGGCCGCCGCCGTGAGGGTGCGGGCGGTGCCGTCTCCGGGGATGGGGAAGGCGTTGAGGCCCTGGTACCCGGAGTCCTTCACCTTCTCGGCCCCCACGGCCATGGCCACGTCGTAGGCCCCCGAGGCCACGGCGTAGGCGGCGGCCCGCAACGCCTCGGACCCGGTGGTGCAGTAGTTCTCCACCCGGGTGACCGGCTTGCCCTCCAGCTGCAGCGGCCGGGCCAGGGTGATGCCGCTCATCCCCGACTGGGCGGTGCCGAACCAGTAGGCGTCGACGTCGTCCTTGGTCACGCCGGCCGCCGCGAAGGTGTCCTGGCTGGCCTCGATGATCAGGTCGTCGAGGCTCTTGTCCCAGTGCTCGGCGAACCGGGTGCATCCCATGCCCACGATGGCCACCCGGTCCTTGATCCCATGCGAACCCATTGTCTGTCTCCTCTGCTCGGTCCGTCGGCGTGCGGCTCAGGAGGCGCGGGTCGTCCGCACCGGCTTGGCCTTCCAGAAGTAGTCGTGGATACCGTCGGCGGTGAAGAGCCGGCGGAAGGTCATGGACACCCGGTCACCGATGTCGACGGTGGCGGCGTCCACATCGGTGAGCTCCAGGGGGAACCGGCCCCCGCCGTCGAAGTCGAGCACGGCGAAGACGACGGGAGGGCTGGCCGAGTAGGACAGGTGGTCGATGGTGTAGGTGGCGATGGTGGCCTCGGTGTCGGCCCGGTCCACCGGGTCCATGTCGTCCACGGCCCCGCCCTTCATCGAGATGCGGGACGGCGGCAGGTGGACGGCCCCCGACGTCCGGTCCTGGGAGCCCACGAAGCCGAACTTCCACTCCTCGTTGCGCCACGCCGCAGTGGAGGAGACCCGGGCCGGCTCGGGGCGGCGCGGGGGCTCGGGGGTGACCATGCCCCGCCAGCTGAGGAACTTCCCGTAGGGGAGGTCGGCGGCGCCGGCGATCTGGTCGGCCACCGGCTCGGCGGCCGACCACCCCGGGCGGGCGTCGGTGATGCGGAACACCAGGACGTCGGCCCCGTCGGCCAACGACAGGACGGCCACCACCTGCCCGGGCCCCGCCCGTTCGATCATCGAGGCCAGGACCAGCCCCGGATGGGCCGCCCCGGTCTGGCCCACGGTGGTGGTCAGATCGTCGGCCAGCGCCCCGTCCCGCACCCCGAGCTGGCGGGCCAGGGCCTTGACGGCCCGGCCGTGCATGCCGGTCACGGCCACCAAGTCGACCTGGTCGGCGGTGATCGCCACCGCCTTCAGGGCCGACTCCCACGCCTCGAGGCCGAGGGGCACGTAGCGGGTCTCCCCGAAGCGCTCCTCCCACACCTTGGACCGCCGGTCGCCCACCGTCCGCCACCGGTCGAGGAACTCGTCGCTGACCGAGGTCCCGCCCAGGTACTCGGCGATGACCGGGCTGCCGGGCCCGTCGTCCCCGACGAGCACGGCGGCGGCCCCGTCGCCGCCCGAGGTCTCGTCGATCGAGGTGGGGAGGCCGTCGCGCCGGTCGGACAGCACCACCAGGGTGGTGCCCGCACCGCCGGCGGCCAGGCCGGTGCGCAGGGCCCCGGCCCCCGACCGCAGGGCCCCGCCGAAGTCGAAGGCGGGAACGTGGCGGGGCTGGCGCAGGGCGGCGTGGATGGTGGTGGCGTTGGTCTTGTCCAGGTAGGCCGGGGTGGCGGTGGCGAACCAGAGGGAATCGACGGCGGCCGTCGGGACGGACCGGAGGGCCAGACGGGCCGCCTCCACGCCCATGGTGGTGGTGTCCTCGTCGTGGGAGGCGACCGACCGGGTCCCCTTGCCCCCGCCGGAGCCGAACAGCTGGGCCACAGCCGACCGCTGCAGGCGCCGATAGGGGACGTACCCGGCGATGCTCACGATGCCTCTCATCTTCTGGGGTGGTCCCTTCGGCTCGGTGACGGGTCGGTACGGTCGGCCGGCTCGGGTGGTCCCGCGGCGCCGACGGCCCGGTCACCGACCCCCGGCGCTCGGTCCCCGGGCGATCCGGCCCGGCAGGGGGTGACGTTGGCCCCTGCTGCTCGCCCATCCTATGATGTCCACAGTATCTGACGGTCAGTCAGGAAACCACTGCGGCGCCCGCTGCATCCGGACGATGGAGGCCCACCATGGATTTCGAGTTCACCCCTGAGCAGCTCGATTTCATCAAGGAGGTCGAGGAGTTCCTCGATGCCAACGACGACCCCGAGGTCTTCGACGTGACCCGCGAGAACATGGCCCAGATCGTCGACACCCCGTTGCGCCGCCAGTTCATGGCCAAGGTGGGGGAGCAGGGGTGGCTCGGTATCACCTGGCCCGAGGAGTACGGGGGCAAGGCTGGCGAGGGCATCTACGAGTACCTGCTGAACGAGGCCCTGGCCGCCCGGGGCGGGCCGCAGATCGGCAAAGGCGTGGGCATCATCGGCAAGACCATCATCAGCCACGGCAGCGAGAAGCTGAAGCAGGAGTTCCTGCCCAAGATCCTCCGCAACGAGGTCGAGTTCGCCGTGGGCTACTCCGAGCCCAACGCCGGGTCGGACGCCGCCTCCATGCAGTTGAAGGCCACCAGGGTGGAGGGGGGGTGGCGACTGAACGGCCAGAAGACCTGGACGACCTCGGCCCACTTCGCCGACTGGTACTGGGTGGGCGCCCGCACCGATCCCGAGGCGCCCAAGCACCACGGGATCACCCTGTTCCTGGTGCCCATGAACCACCCCGACATCACCGTGAAGGGGATCTGGACCATGGGGGACGAGCGCACCAACGAGGTCTACCTCGACGACGTCTTCGTACCCGACGACTATGTGGTCGGTGAGCTCAACAAGGGGTTCCAGTACATCTCCGAGGCCCTCGACCTCGAGCGTTTCACCCTGTTCACCTACTCGCCGATCGCCCAGCGCCTCGACCTCCTGACCGAGTACGTCCAGGGGGCGACCCGGGACGGTGCGCCGCTGAAGGACGACGCCGTGACCCGGTCCCAGATCGCCCAGCTGCACACCCAGGCCGAGGTGGCCCGGATGCTGGGCCTCAAGTTCGTCTTCGCCTCCTCGCAGGGCGGCGCCCCGCCCACCGCCGAGGCCTCGGAGTACAAGCTGTTCACCACCGAGTACTCCCGGCGGCTGGCCAACGCCTCGATGGACATCGGCGGCCCGGGGGCCCAGCTCCGGGTGCGGGACGAGGATGCCCCGATGAAGGGCCGGTCCGAGTCCACCTACCGGTACACGGTCATCGACACCATCGGCGGCGGCGCCTCGGAGATCCAGAAGAACATCATCGCCCGCCGCAAACTGGGCCTACCCAAGAATTTCTGATCCTGCACCCGCACACGAACCCGTGACCGATCCACCCACCTCCGCGGCCGTCGCGCCGTCATCGACCCCGGTGACCGGCCCCCCCGCCGGCCCCGGCGGGCCGCTGTCCGGCATCACCGTGCTCGACCTGGCCACGGTGGGCCCGGCCGCCCGCTGCACGCGGATCCTGGCCGACTACGGGGCCACGGTGGTGAAGGTGGGGGCGGTGCCCGGCGGCGGCGCCGAGCCCATCCAGCCCCCCTTCTACGCCTACAGCGGCTCGCGGTACCTGCGGCGCACCGCCATCGACCTGAAGGACCCCGACGGGCGGGCCGCCTTCCTGGCCCTCGTCACCTCCGCCGACGTGGTGGTGGAGAGCTTCCGGCCCGGGGTGGTGGACCGGCTGGGCATCGGGTTCGCCGACCTCACGGTGGCCAACCCCCGGATCATCCTGTGCTCCACGACCGGGTACGGCCAGCACGGCCCCCACGCCGCCTGGGCCGGCCACGACATCAACTACCTGGCCGTGGGGGGTTACCTGGCCACCACCGAGCCCCGCGCCGACGGCGGGCCCCCGGTGTCCGGGGCCACCATCGCCGACGCCGCCGGCGGCGGGCTCCAGGCCGCCCTGGCCGTCATGGCCGCCATCATCGGACGCGGGGCGGACGGCCCCGGCACCCACCTCGACGTCTCCGTCGCCGACGGGGTGCTGTGGATGACCTCCCTGGCCGTCGACGAGCACCTGGCCACCGGGGCACCGGTGGGCCCGGGCCACAACATCATCACCGGCCGGTACGCCTGCTACGACACCTACCGGACAGCCGACGGTGGCTGGCTGGCCGTCGGGGCCATCGAGCCCAAGTTCTTCGCCAACCTGTGCCGGCTACTCGGGTGTGAGCAGTGGACGGCCCACCAGCTGGACGACGACGCCCAGGACGCCATCCGGTCCGACTTCCGGGCCATCTTCGCCACCCGGGGCCGGGACGCCTGGACGGACGCATTGGCCGGGGCCGACACCTGCGTCACCCCGGTGCTCACCGCCGACGAGCTGGTCGACGACGAGCAGTACGCCGCCCGCCACGCCATCGTGGACGCGGTCACGGTGCCGTCGGACGGCAGCGCCCCGACCCGGTTCCGTCAGGTGGGACCGGTGCTGGCCGGCATGGCGCCGCCCGCCGTCCCCGTGGTGGCCGGCGATCCCAG
Organism: uncultured Acidimicrobiaceae bacterium; assembly: GCA_963812525.1. Taxonomy (GTDB): domain Bacteria; phylum Actinomycetota; class Acidimicrobiia; order Acidimicrobiales; family RAAP-2; genus Bog-756. The sequence continues at coordinate 142,236 of CAWEVL010000010.1, read as the reverse complement.
CCGTACCGACACCGACCACCTGCTGCTCGACGCCGGCCTGTCGGCGGCGCGGATCACCGAGCTGCGAGACAAGGGGGTGGTGGCGTGAGCGCCATCAAGGAAGACGACATCGCCGGGCTGATCGGGGTCGAGCAGTACGAGGAGCGGGGCGAGTTCCCCGTCGAGCAGGGCTACGTGTGGACCACCTGCTCGTCGGTGGAGAACGGTAACCCGCTGTTCTGGGACGAGGCGGTGGCCGAGGAGGTCACCGGCGGGCCGATCGCCCCGCCGACCATGGTGTCGGTGTGGTTCCGCCCCCACCACTGGGCCCCCGACCGGAGCACCCCGGGCCTGCCGCTCCAGATCCACTTCGACCTGAAGGAGGGCCTCGACCTCCCCGAGGCGGTGATGAGCGACAACACCATCGTCTTCCACGAGCCGGTGCGTCCCGGCGACCGGCTGGTCACCCGTCAGATCCTGCGGTCGGTGAGCGACGAGAAGACCACCAAGCTGGGCACCGGTCGCTTCTGGGTCATCGACGTGGACTACCGGAACCAACGCGGCGACCTGGTGGCGGTGGAGAGCTACACCGGGTTCGGCTACCGCCGGTCCGACCGGGGCCGGTCATGACCGGCGCCACCACCACCCGACGCCTGCACGACACGGTCTCGGTGGGTGACGTGCTCCCCGAGCTGTCCCATCCGGTGACCGCCACCACGGTGGTGCTGGGGGCCCTGGCCGCCCGGGACTGGCGACCCATGCACCACGACAAGGACTTCGCCGTCAACCGCAACGGGACTCGCGACATCTTCCTCAACACCCCCAACCTGGCCAGCTGGTTCGAGCGGTTCATCACCGACTGGACGGGGCCGTACGGCCGCCTCCAGCGGGTGACCTTCCGGATGCTCGGCTCCATCTTCCCGGGGGACACCATGGTGTTCCGGGGCACGGTGACCGACACCGGGGTGGACGGCACCGGGTGCGGCTGGGTGGCCATCGACATCTCGGTGTCGGTGGACGACGACGCCAAGACCACCTGCACGGCCCGCGTGGCCCTGCCCGTGTCGGACCACGACAACCCCTGGGAGCGGAAGGGCGACCGGTGGCAGCCGTGACCGCCCGCGTCCTCCCGACCCCCGGGCTCCGCCCGGCCCGACTCGACCCACCCGAACAGGAGAGCTGACCATGTTGGACCTGCAATTCAGCCCGGAACAGGAGATGTTGCGCGAGACGGTACGGGGCGTCTGCGCCTCGACCAGCCCGCTCAGCGTGGTCCGCGAGCTCGAGGACGACCCCGTCGGCTACTCGCCCGACCTGTGGAAGCAGCTGGCCCACCTCGACCTCATCGGCCTCCAGATCCCCGAGGAGTTCGGTGGCTCGGGCATGTCCACCCTCGAGAGCGTGGTGGTCTACGAGGAGTTCGGTCGCTCGCTGGCCCCGTCCCCGCACTTCGTGACCTCCATCCTCTCCGGCGGGGCCCTGGCCCGGTCCGGGAGCCAGGAGCAGAAGGAGGCGTGGCTCCCCCGCATCGTCACCGGCGAGGCGATCCTGACCCCGGCGTGGCTGGAGCCCGAGAACGGCTTCGGTCCGAAGGGCATCCAGGTCCGGGCGGAGGCCGACGGCGACGGCTTCGTCTTGTCCGGCACCAAGCGCCACGTGGCCTTCGCCAAGGCGGCCACCGCCCTCGTGGTGCTGGCCCGCACCGGTGACGCCGCCGAGGCCGTCGACCTGTTCCTGGTGGACCCCGCCGCGCCGGGGGTCACGCTGACCCAGCAGCTGTCCATCTCCTCGGACACCCAGTACCGGGTCGACCTGGACCAGGTCCGGGTCACCCCGGCCGACCGGCTCGGGGCCCCGGGGAGCGGCTGGTCCACGTGGGACTGGGTCATGCACGACGGGATCGTCCTGGCCGCGGCCCAGGCCGTGGGTGGGGCCCAGTACGCCATGGACATCACCGTCCAGTACGCCAAGGACCGCCAGCAGTTCGACAAGCCCCTGGGGGCGTTCCAGGCCCTGGCCCACTACCTGGCCGACGCCACCACCGCGGTGGACGGGGCCGAGGTGCTGGTGCACGAGGCGGCCTGGGCCCGCTCGGAGGGGCGGAGCGTGGCCAAGCTGGCCCCCATGGCCAAGCTGTTCGCCTGCCAGACCTTCCGCGACGTGACGGCCACCGCCCAGCAGATCTTCGGTGGCATCGGCTTCACCGTGGAGTTCGACATCCAGCTGTACTTCCGCCGGGCCAAGCAGCTCCAGATCTCGTGGTGGGACACCCGCTACCTCGAGGAATTGGTGGCCGCCGCCGTCCTCGACGCCTGACGGGCCGGTCACGACCAGACGGGGTAGGCCGCCTGGCGCGCCGAGAATTCCTACGATAAGCCGCCCCGTTGCGCTACGGTCGAATGGACGATCCGGTGAGGTCGGCCGGCCCGGAGACCAGGGGGAGACGGCATGAGTACGGATACCGCAGTGGCTGGACCGTCATCGACCGGAGCGGGGAGCCCCGCCGCCCACGGGCCGCTGTTCCGCTTCCTCTTCGTCCACGAGATCGACGACTACCCGACCAGCGGCAAGCGCACCGGCTATCTGGCCCTCGCCGTCCTGGCCACCATCGTCCTCTACTACACGTACTACACGCAGACCGGGGTCACCCCCAACATCCTGCAGAACTACCACATGTCGTTCAGCTTCTACGTGTGGATCGTGATCATCTCCAACCTGATCGGGGCGTTCGCCTCCCTGCCGGCCAGCAAGACCGACAAACTGGGCCGGGCCAACGTCATCATCTACGGCCTGGTGGTCATCGGCCTGCTGGTGGCCGTCGGCGTCCCGCTGGCCTCGGGGAAGTGGGGCTTCGCCATCGTCATCTGCGCCCTGGGCCTGGTGGAAGGGGCCATCCTGGTGGCCACGCCGGCCATGGTGCGGGACTTCAGCCCCCAGGTGGGCCGGGCGTCGGCCATGGGCTTCTGGACGGTCGGCCCGGTGGCCGGCAGCCTGGTCACCAGCATCGTGGCCGCCAACACCCTGGACCACTTTCTGAAGAACGCCCCCATCACCGGGTGGAAGAGCCAGTTCATCATCTCGGGGGTGACCTCGCTGGTCGTCTTCGTCATCTGCCTCTTCCTGATGAAGGACCTGTCCGCCAAGCTCCGCGACCAGCTGATGGTCTCGGCCCAGGACCAGGCCCTCGTCGAGGCCAAGGCCCGCGGCATCTCCTCCGAGGAGATCCTGCTGGCCACCACCCGACCGTGGCAGCAGATCCTCAAGTGGGACCTGGTCGGCTCCTCGTTCGGCATCGCCGTCTTCCTGCTGGTGTACTACGCGGCGTCGGGGTTCTTCACCATCTACTACTCGACCGTCTTCGTGAACCCCGACGGCCTCAACTTCAGCGTGGCCCAGGCCAACCATCTCAACGAATGGTTCTGGGCCGCCGACGCGGTGGCCCTCATCGTGTTCGGCGTGCTCTCCGACCTGCTGAAGGTGCGCAAGCCGTTCATGCTGGTGGGTGCCATCGGGGCCATCGTCACCCTGATCATCTTCCTCAACCAGACCACCCATCCGCACACCAGCTTCTACACGCTGGTCGGCATCGAGGTGGTCCTGGCCGCCTTCCTCTCCCTCTGCTACGCGCCGTGGATGGCCGGGTACACCGAGATGGTCGAGGCCAAGAACCCGGCCCTGGTGGGCACCGGCCTGGCCCTGTGGGGCTGGATCCTCCGGCTGGTGGTGGGCATCTCCTTCATCTTCCTGCCCCTGGTGATCACCTCGGTCAGCCCGATCGTGGACAACCAGCCGGTGGCCACCCAGAACATTCCGGGCACCCCGTACAGCGCCCAGACCTTCCAGAACGCCCATCCGGAGTCGGTGGCCTTCGCCCAGGCCCACGCCACCTTCCTCGGGGTGCTCAACGAGCCCCAGAACGCCCCGGCGGTGGCCGCCCTGGCCGCCAATCCCACCGCGGCCAACCTGGCCAAGGTGGGCGTACTGATCGGGCCGAAGAACACCGCCCTCCTCCTCAAGTACAACCACCAGCTGACCACGCTGGTGGTGCCCTACCAGAAGGAGCTCAGCTACCTCTCGGAGCACCAGGCCGCGCTCACCGATCTGCAGAACGGCCTGGCCAAGTCGCCCCAGCAGTGGCAGAACTGGTTCTGGGTGTGCGTCGGGGGCATGGTGGTGTTCATCCCGACCATCTGGCTCAACCGTGGTCGGTGGAGCCCGAAGGGGGCCCGCCAGGACGAGGAGGAGCACGAGGAGGACGTGGCCCGCGAGCTGAAGGAGCTGGTCGGCGCCAACGCCTAGCCCGGTCGGGGCGGTGCCCGGACCCCACGGTCCGGGTACGCCGCCGTACTTTGTCCGAACCCCTGACCGGCGCCGGACGACGGGCCACGAGTGTTCGCCACCCCGTCACACCGGCGATCTACGGTGGGCGACGTGGACCTCTCCCTCGGACGCCGGCCCGGATTCGCCGTGGTCGACGTGGAGACCACCGGCTTCGACCCCGACGCCGACCGGATCGTGGAGGTCGGTGTCGTGGTCCTCGACCCCGCCGGTCGGGAGGTCGGCTGCTTCCGCACCCTGGTGGACCCGGGCCGGGACCCCGGTCCCACCCACGTCCACGGCATCTCCGCGTCGATGGTGGCCGGCGCCCCGACCTTCGCCTCGATCCGGCCCGCCCTGGCCGGGCTGCTGTCCGGACGGGTGGTGGTGGGCCACAACGTGGACTGTTTCGACCTGGCCTTCCTGCGGGCCGAGTGCCACCGGGCCGGGGGCGAGGACCTCGTACCCGGGCCCCACCCCACGGTGGACACCCTGCGCGTGGCCCAGGGTCACCTGGCGCTGGCCGGTCGGGCCACCCTGGTGGACTGCTGCGCCCACTACGGGCTGAGCTGGGAGGACCACCACAGTGCGCTGGGCGATGCCCGGGTCACCGCCGCCCTGTTCCGCTCGGTGCGGGCCCAGCTGGGTGACGGACTCCTCGGTGTGGACCAGGCTCTGGTCCGCGCCCGGGGCGCGGTGTGGCCCAGCGGGAGCGCGGCGCCACCCGGAGCCCGGACCCGGGCCACCGCCCTGGCCGGCTGACGCCCGGTTCGGCGGGACCGGGGGGCTCAGGCGGTGGTGCCGCCGCCGGCCGAGCGGAGGGCCTCCATCGAGCCGGCGGGTACCGGCTCCGACCCCGGGGCCCCGGCCGAGGCCCCGGCGGTCTCCGTCCGGCGCCGGGCGCCGCCCAGCATCTCGTCGAGGTCGCCGGTCTCGTGGGTCCCGGCCACCAGGGGTGACCGGGCCAGGATGACCACGCCGGCCACCAGCACGGCCAGGGCCGCCAGCTCCAGGGAGACCCAGCCCACCCCGGTGCGCAGCGTGTCGTGGAACAGGGTGATCCCGAGGACGATGCTGACCAGAGGGTTGACGGTGACCAGCGTGGTCCGGGAGGCGGTGATCGGGCCGGCATGGAGGGCGTTCTGCAGGAGGAAGACCGTGCCCAGACCGCAGACGGCCAGCAGGTAGGGCTGGAAGTGGGTCAGTACGTGGCCCCAGCCTTGGGTGGTGTAGGTGGTGATGGCCTTGGTCAGGGCGGCGGTGTAGGCCGCCGTCACCGCCGTGGCGGCACCGAAGGACGCCGCCCGCCACCACCGTGGGCCCCGGAGGGCGGCCAGGATGAACCCGGCGATGGCGGCCAGCAGGATGACCGTGGCCACCAGCCACTGCCGGTTGCTGGGGATGGCGTTGCCGCCCTTGGGGGCGGCGGCCAGGAAGAAGCTCCCGAGCCCGGCCACGATGATGAGCGAGCCGAGCCACTCCTTCCACCCCAGCCGGTAGCGGAACCACACGCCCAGAATGAGCAGCAGGAAGAGCAGCTCGGTGGTCAGCACCGGCTGGACCACGCTCAGCTCGCCGAAGCGCAGGGCCGTGGCCTGCAGGGCGAAGACCACCAGCATGAGGGCGAAGCCGATGAGCCAGATGCCCCGCGTGATGGCGTGCTTCATCAGCGAGAGCCGCATGGTGTCCGAGTCGGGGGCCGTCTCGACCCCGATCCGCTGCAGGACCGAGGTCAGGGCGTTGACGAAGGCGGCACTGGCGGCGAGGACGTAGGCCACGCCCTGTTGTAGCCCAGAACCGGACGGCCATGCCGGTCGGGATCCGGGTGCCGGTCGGCGACGACCCGACCGCCGGAGGCCTCCCGGGCGCCCGTCAGTTCACGGCGTCGCGCCAGGCCGACCAGGCGAGATACCCGCCGGCCAGGTCGCCGGCGGCGTGGTAGCCGAGGTCGACGAGGGACTCGGCGGCCAACGACGAGGCGTACCCCTCCGAGCAGACCACCACGACCGGGCGGTGGCCGTCGGTGACCTCGGCGAGCCGGTGCGGGCCGCTCGGGTCGAGCCGCCACTCCAGGACGTTGCGCTCGACGACCAGCGCCCCGGGCAGCTCGCCCTCGGCGGCCCGCTGGGTCGCCGGCCGGATGTCGACCACCAGCCCGCCGGCGGCCACGACCCCGGCCAGCTCGTCGGGTCGGGTCCGCCGGATGCGGCGACGGGCCCGGACCACCAGGTCGTCGGCGGTCGGACTCACGACGGGTCGTGGTCGCTGGTGGCGTCGAACGGCCCGACGGGCGGGACCTCGTCGGTGCGCACCCGGTCGAGCGACCCACCCGGGCTCAACTCGTAGTAGCTCATCGACGTCAGGCGGGGCCCGTAGACGTGCACGCTCACCGCCTGCCGCTCATTGTCGTTGATCAGGTCGTGGACGTAGTGGGGCCCGAAGCACCGGTGTTCGCCGGCCGCCACCTGGCGGGTGCCGAGGAGGGCCACGCCATGCGGGGTGGAGCGCACGGTGGTCTCGGTGAGCGTGCCCACCGCCACCACCACCGCACCACGGGACCGGCCGTGGTCGTGGAGTTCGATGCGGCCGCCCGGCGGCCAGCCGATGGCCCACGCCTCGAACAGGTCGGTAACGGCCAGCAGGACCCACGGCCGCTCGCTGATCCCGTGCAGCTCGGTGATGGCCGGGGCCGACAGGGCGAACCCCTCGGCGATGGACAGGAGGTCCACCCGGCGCCGGGGGCGGCCGGGAGCGGGATCGAGGTCCCCCGGTCCGGTCGGCAGTCCAGGGGCACCGGCCGTGGGGGGAGGGGGGACCCCCGGTCCGGCGGGCAGTCCCTCGGAGCAGTTGAGGGACGTGGTGCGAAGGACTGCCGCCGGATCGGGGTAGGCAAACGCCATGCCGTCACTGTAGACAGTGAAAGATGACTAATCAAGTCGATTTTGTATGTAATGGGGATTGGCGGCCGGCCGCCCCCCGGTCGTTCACGAGCCGGCGTCGCCGTCCTCTGCCCCCGGGGCCCCGTGGCCGCCGGCCTCGCCGTCGGCCATGTGCATGCCGAGGGAGTACCCCTCGAGGAACACGTCGGCCTCGGCCCGCCGCGGGTAGCGGTTCTCGAGCTGTCGGAAGCGGGCGGAGTGGTTGGGCTCGATGAGGTGGGCCAGCTCGTGGACGAGGACCGCGTCGAGGACCCAGTCGGGGGCCACCTTGAGCCGGAAGGAGATGCGGATCTCCCGGGTCTCGCGGGTGCACGAGCCCCACCGCTTGTTCTGGGTGGTGGACCACCGGATGGAGGCGGGCTCCACGCCGTCGAGGTACCGGCGGCCGAGGGTCCGGGCCCGCTGCTCCAGCATCTCGTCGGAGGCGTGGAGATGGGGGCGGTGGCGCATGAGGCGACGGACGAGGGACTCGACCATCTCGTCGCGGGCGGCGCCGGTCAGGTGGGTGGGCACCACCACCACGATGCGGTCACCCTCCCAGTGGGCACCGGCGGTCTTCTTCCTCCGCTTGCTGACCCGGACGTCGACGTCGGGATGGAACAGGGTGGGGGGCTGGGTGGTGTAGTTGCTCATGACGGGCACGGTACGACGGGGTTGTGACGGCTTCGCGGGCACGGATCGGCCCCCCGTGTCTAGCCGCAGCGGAGCGGTCAGCGGGAAGGTGCCCTGGCCGGAGGGACGGGAAGGGGCGATGGGGCTACTCCGGCTCCGGGCGGCGGCCGTAGGGGGCCGGGGCCTCGGCCTCGGAGACCTCCTCGGGTTCCTCGTCCGATGCCGGCCGGAGGGCCCGCCAGGCCGCCCCGCCGAGGATGCCCCCGACGATCGGGAAGACGATGAACACCCAGAGCTGGCTGAGGGCCCAGCTCCCCTGGAACACGGCGGTCGACAGGCTCCGGGCCGGGTTCACCGAGGTGTTGTCGATGGGGATGGAGATGAGGTGGATCACCGTCAGGGTCAGGCCGATGGTGACCCCGGTCAGGCCGACCGGCATGGACAGCCGGCTGGTGGAGGCGATGATGAAGACGAACACCGCGGTGAAGAACACCTCGGCCAGCATCACCGCGCCCAGCTTGAAGCCCCCCGGGGAGTGGACGCCGTACCCGTTGGAGGCGAAGCCCGACGTCTTGGCGCTGAACGCCACGGCGCTGGAGTTGGCGATGATGAAGATGACCAGCGCCCCGATCAGGCCCCCGACGACCTGGCCCACGATGTAGAAGGGCAGTTCGCGGGTCTTGGTCTTGCCGATCACCCACAGGCCCAGCGTGACGGCCGGGTTGATGTGGCAGCCGGAGATGGAGCCGATGGCGTAGGCCGCCACCAGCAGGCTCAGCCCGAAGGCCAGGGCCACGCCGAGGATCCCGACGGAGCCCTTGGGGAAGAAGGCCCCTTGGGCCAGGATGGCGGTACCCGGCCCTCCGACGATGAGGATCATGGTCCCGACGGCTTCGGCGATGCCGATTCTCAGGCGCTCGTCCATGGCTGGTCCTTTCGGTCGGCGGTTGGCGAACGTCTCCGTGCCGTCAACTCCCGCGCCCGCACGGCGTGCGCCTGCGGGCGGTAGAAATACTAGGCAGCCGCGTCCCCGCAGGCGGGGATGTCGAACGGCCCCCGACCAGGTCAGAGGCCGGTGGTGCAGCCGTCGCCGCCGGGTCCCGGGAAGATGGAGGTCCTCTCCCCCTGGCCGCGGCGGCGTAGGTGCGGAAGGCTGTCGGCCCCGAACGGCGCGCTGTAGGAGGTCCACGGCTCGCAGCCGCCCTGGTGCAAGCCGCCGATGACCCCCACCACGACCCAGCCGTGCGGTCCCCGCCGGAGCCAGGGCGAGCCACTGGTCCCGTCGACGTACGGGTCGCAGTTGAAGGCCGGGAAGCGGCCCCGGAAGTAGACCCGGGCCGTGCAGGTGAGGGGCCGGTCGTCCCTCCCGACGGGATAGGCGGGCACGGTGACCGGCGTGCCCCGGGCGGGGGCGGCGCCGAGGCGGTCGGCCCCGGTGACGGCCTGGATCTGCACGGTGCGCCCCCGGGCCCGATGCGGGGCCACCACCAGGAAGGCGAAGTCCAGCTGGGCCGACCGGTGGCTCGACTGCGGGGCGGCGTAGGCGCCGACGACGGTCCAGGTGCCGAACGGGTCCTCGCCGTCGTGGTAGCCGGGGGCGAACGTGTACCCCCGCGCCGTGCCGGCGATGCAGTGGTCGGCGGTGATGAGCAGGTCGCCGACCCTGCTCGCCACCACACTGGCCGTACAGGTGTGGGTGGTGCTGCCGAGAGGGAAGAGCGGGCCCACCGTCCGGGTCCCGCCGAAGGGGTGGGCGCGTGGCGTGCCCGCCGGGGCGGAAGCCGGGGTGCCGGCGCCGGCCCCCGGAGCGGCCGCCACCACGCCGCTGACGGCGGCCAGCGTCACGAGGACCTTGGTGGCGAAGCCCCGGGAGCGCATGGGATGACGCTAGCGAGTGTCGGTCGACTGCTCGGGTCGGCCGCCGTGCACCGGGTCGGCCGACGCCGTGGGGGCGCCGGACGCCGTGGGCCGGGCCCGAATGGGAGCGGAGGGGGTCCGACGGTACGATGGAACCGTGGGCCGCTACTTCACACCCCGGTGCATCGGCATGCACGCGACCCTGCTCATCCTGCTCCCCGCCTTCGCCTGGCTGACGTGGTGGCAGCTGAGTCGGGCCCTGGCCGGCAACACGCTGAGCTGGGCCTACACCTTCGAGTGGCCACTGTTTGCCGGGTACGCCGTCTACGTCTGGTGGCAGCTCATCCACGACCAGACCACGGCGGTGACCCGCCGGGTCCTGCCGGTCGCCGCCGTCGAGCCGGGATCCGAGGGCGACCACACCCAGCCCGGTTGGGCCCTGACCGGTGGCCGGAAGAGGAACGTGGCCATCGCCGCCCGCTCGGCGGGGCCGAGGGTGCACCGGCCCGGCACGAGCGGTTCACCGACCAGACCCCGGAAGAGGCGGCCCGACTGGCCGCCTACAACCGGTACCTGGCCGAGCTGAGCCGGTCCGACACCGAGTCGGCCGCCGGCAACCGGTGACCGCCGCCATCCGCCGTCCCGGAGCGGCCGGCCGGCCGTCGGTCGCCGCCGGGGGCGGCGAGGACGACATGCACGGCGCCCTGATCCGCTACCGGGTGATGGCCTTCGTGGTCGGCACCGCCCTCCTCCTCCTCACCGTCATCGTCATCGCCCAGGTCCTGGGAGCCGGCGTGAAGCGGGAGGCGGAGATCGTGGCGCCCATCCACGGCTACCTCTACATCGTCTATCTGATCACCGCGGCCGACCTGGCCCGCCGGGCCCACTGGAGGCTGGGACGGATCGTGGTGGTGGTGGCGGCGGGGTTCGTCCCCACCCTGGCCTTCTTCGTCGAGCACCGGGTCTACCAGCAGATGCAGGTCGAGCTGGCCACCGGGGCCGGGGGCGACCCCGGTGGACCCGACCGGACGGACGGGACCACCGTCGGCACGTCGGGCCACCCGGCCGGGCCGAGCTGAGCCTCTTCGCCCGGCCTCCGATCCGGGCCGAGCGGGTGGACGACGCCGGTGTCAGCGGGACCCGCGCAGCAGGGCGCCGGGCCGGGCGCCGGTCTCCTTGCCGTCGGCGAAGGTGGTGACCCCCGACTTGATGGTCTCCACGTAGCCGGTGGCGTCCTGCACGATGCGCCGACCGTGGGCCGGGAGATCATCGACCACGGTGGGGTCGCCCAGTTGCAGGTTGTCGTAGTCGATCAGGTTGATGTCGGCCATGGCCCCGACCTCGATGGTGCCCCGGTCGGTGAGGCCGTAGAGGCGGGCGGTGTCGTGGGTCTGCTTCTTGACCACCCACTCGAGGGGCAGCCGCTCGCCCCGCTCGCGGTCACGGGTCCAGTGGGTCAGCATGAAGGTGGGCTGCCCGGCGTCGCAGATCACGCCGCAGTGGGCCCCGCCGTCGGCCAGCCCGGCGGCGGCCCGGGGGTGGAGCAGCATCTCGCGGGCCGGACCCAGGTCGCCGTCCGAGTAGTTGAGGATGGGCACGTAGAGCAGCCCCTGCCCGTCGTTCTCGAGCATGGCGTCGTAGGCCACGGCCAGCGGGCGTGCGACCGGTGGCGGCCCCGATACCGGCCAAGGACCGCTCCGGACCGGGTTCGTACTCCGGAGGGCTGCCCAGGGCGAAGGTGGTGCGGTAGGCCTGTTCCATCCGGGACTCGGCGTCGGCCGGGGGCTCCCATCCGACGATGGCCTCCCGGAACGCAGGCGTCCGCAGGGCGGCGACGAACGCCTCGGGGGACAGGTGCTCGGCCTTCAGGTCCTGGTAGGCCGGGATCAGGTCGAAGAGGCTGTAGGTGGTGAAATGCCCGGAGAGCAGCCCGGTGGCCCGCCCGGCCACCTGGGGCCAGAGGTCGGCCCCCTCGTCGACGGCCCGCAGCGACTCGTCCATCAGCTCGCGCCACAGGCCCGGCGCCGCGTCCACCTGCAGCAGGGCGAAGGTCACCGGACGGTGGATGGCGGCCGACAGCCGGCGCATCCAGTCGACCTCCTGCTTCGGCCCGACGATGTCCTCGCCGGCCGACCCCATGGGCGCCAGCTCGAACACCCCGGTGTTCAGCTCGGCGAGGGCGCTGCCGATGCCGAACAGCTCGTCCTCGGCGGCGAAGGTGCCGGGCACCGGCTCACCGTCGATGGCGAGGTGGGCGATGGTCCGCGAGGTCGAGAAGCCCAGCGCACCGGCGCTGATGGCCTCCTTCACCAATTGCTTCATGGTGGCGATGTCCTCGGGGGTGGCCACCTCGTTCCGGGCGCCGCGGTCGCCCATGACGTAGGAGCGCACCGCACCGTGGGCGATCTGCGTGCCCACGTCCATGGTCCACTTCCGCCGATCCAGGGCGTCGAGGTACTCGGGGAAGCTCTCCCACTCCCACCGCATCCCCTCGGACAGCGCGGTGCCGGGGATGTCCTCCACCCCCTCCATCAGACCGATCAGCCAGTCGTGCCGGTCCGGGCGGGCCGGGGCGAAGCCCACGCCGCAGTTGCCGGTCACGACGGTGGTGACCCCGTGCCAGCTACTGGGGGCGAGGACCTCGTCCCACGTGGCCTGGCCGTCGTAGTGGGTGTGGATGTCGACCCAGCCCGGTGTGACCAGCAGCCCTTCGGCATCGACGGTGCGGTTGGCCGGTTCGTCGGCGAACGAGCCGACCCCGGTGATCCGTGCCCCGGTCGACGGTCACGTCGGCGACCCGGGCGGGTGCGCCGGTCCCGTCGATCACCGTTCCTCCTCGAATGACGAGGTCGTGCATGGTCGGTTCCCCCTTGGAAGGCTGTCCCGTGATGCTGGCACGGACGCACCGGGCTGCGCAATGACGGCCTCGGCGGCGAGTCACTCACCGTGGGGGGATGGAGTAGGTCACCTGGGCCTTGGCCACCAGGGCGTCGCTGCCCACCGAGTAGAGGGCCACCTCGGCCACGGCGAGCCGCTGGCCCAGCTTGAGCAGGGTGGCGTCGGCCACCACGTCGACCAGGTCCGGCTTCCGGAGGAAGTCGATGTGGAAGCTGGTGGTCACCGACAGGGTCACCGGCCCGATCTGGCCCACGATGACCATCCAGGCGGCGCAGTCGGCCAGGGCCATCAGTGTGGGGCCCGAGACGGTCCCTCCCGGCCTGCTGTCCTGCCGGCCGATGGTCTGACGCATGCGGGCCGTCGTGGGGGTGATGGACTCGACGATGTAGGGAAGGTCGGTGCCGGGAAAGGCGGCGTCCAACATCTCCTGCAGTTCGGCCGCGGTCATGGCCGGCGAGGGCGGGGACGCTGGCGAGGGCGGGGAGGGGGTCGCCGGCGAGGTGGTCGCGTCAGAGGCGTCGGTCATGAGGGAGGAGCGTACCCACCGGGCGGTGGCACCTCTCCGGCGCTCAGGGCATAGTGAGGTGGTGACGTCGCCCGACGCAGACTCCGGAGCACTCGGCACCCTCGATGGAGCCAGCCGGACCGTGCGCCTCACCCGGTCCTACCCCCATCCCGCGGACAGGGTCTGGGTGGCGGTCTCCGACCCGGGCCGGCTGGTGTCCTGGTTCCCCCAACGGGTGGTGGGCGACCTGATGACGCCCGGCTCAAGACTCCGATTCGAGTCCGCCGAAGGGACCCACCCACCGTTCGCCGGCGAGGTCCTCCGGGCCGACCCGCCGCGGGGACTCGAGTTCACCTGGGGCACCGATGCCATCGGGTTCGAGGTGGCCCCGTCCGGGGAGGGTTGCACCTTCACCCTGACCGATGTGGTCGACAACCTGGGCAAGGCGGCGCGGGACGCCGCCGGCTGGCATACCTGCCTCGACTCCCTGGCCGGAGCGTTGGACGGCCGCCCTCCGGCCCGGTCCACCGAGGACCGGTGGGCCGAGGTGCACCAACGCTACGTGGCGGCGTTCGGTCCGGAGGCGTCCACCATCGGACCGCCGGACGGCCGGAGGTCCTGAACCCCCCGATGTCGGGCAGACTGGTCACCCGCCGGGCGCCCGGCCCGACGGGTGACGAGCACGAGGGAGCGGTGTTGGTGGACCAGACCCAGGAGTGGGGCGACGAGCACCGGGACGCCGCTGCGCTGGCCGACGAGGCCGGTGCGGTCCTGATCGAGCTGTGCGGTGGGGAACTGACCGGCAAGGCGCTGGGCAGTGAGGGAGACCGCCGGTCACACCGGCTGCTCATGGACCGTCTGGCCAACCGGTTCCCCGCCGACCGGATCCGATCGGAGGAGGCGGACCAGTCGGAGGCACTGGGACCCGAATCCGGACGAGTGTGGATCATCGATCCACTAGACGGGACCCGCGAGTACTCGGAGGGTCGGGAGGACTGGGCCGTCCACGTGGCCCTGGCCGTCGACGGGGAGCCGGTCGTGGGCGCCGTGGCCCTGCCGGCCATGGGCCTGGTCCTCGGCACCGGCCACCCGCCGACCCTCTCCCCGCCGCGCCCCGTCCCCCGGATGGTGGTGAGCAGGACCCGCCCACCCGAGTTCGTGCCGTCGGTGGCCGAGCGGTTGGGGGCCGAGACCGTGCCCATGGGCTCGGCCGGAGCCAAGATCGCCGCCGTCATTCGCGGCGAGGCCGAGGTCTACGTGCACGCCGGTGGTCAGTACGAGTGGGACTCCGCCGCCCCGGTCGCGGTGGCCCTGGCCATGGGGCTTCACGCGACCAGGGTGGACGGCGCGCCGCTGCGCTACTCGCAGCCGGACCCGTGGCTGCCCGACCTGGTGGTCTGTCATCCCGACCTGGCGGATGCGGTCATGTTGGCCCTGCACGACGCGGGCGTCTCCGGGGTGGCGTAGACATGGGACGGTGCGTGAGGGGACGGAGTCGGAGATGAGTGCAGCACCCCGGCAGGTGGACGGGCCGGCACCGGATGTCTTCGCACCGGCCCGTCTGGGCCCGGTCACGCTGAAGAACCGCATCATCAAGTCGGCCACCTTCGAAGGGGCCAGTCCCAAGGGTGCGATCACCGACGACCTGGTGGCCTTCCACCGGCGGATGGCCGCCGGTGGTGTGGCCATGACCACGGTGGCGTATCTGGCCGTCTCGCCCGAGGGCCGGACCGACCGGCACTGTGTGCTCCTCGCCGACGACAAGGTGGCCGACCTCAAGGGGCTCACCGACACCGTGCACGCGGCCGGCGCGGCGGCCTCGGCCCAGATCGGTCACGCGGGCCCGGTGGCCAACGCCCGGTCCAACCGGGCGCCGTCCCTGGCCCCGACCCGTCGCCTCAATACCGGTGGGGGCATCACCCGGGCCGTGACCGACCGGGACATCGCCCGGATCACCGAGGAGTACCGCCGGGGCGCCGCAGTCGCCGTCGAGGCCGGCTTCGACTGCGTCGAGATCCACCTCGGCCACAACTACCTCCTGAGCGCCTTCCTCAGCCCCAGGCTCAACCGGCGGACCGATCAGTGGGGTGGCTCGTTGGTCAACCGGGCCCGCTTCCCGCTGCAGGTGGTCAATGCGGTCAGGGATGCGGTGGGGGACCGGGCGGCGGTGACGGCCAAGCTCAACATGGCCGACGGTGTGGACGGCGGGTTCTGGCTGGAGGAGAGCATCGAATTCGGACGGATGCTGGAGTCCGAAGGCGCCCTCGACGCCCTCGAGCTCACCGGCGGGAGCTCGTTGTCCAACCCGATGTTCCTGTTCCGAGGGGAGGCCCCCCGGGTGGAATTCGCGGCCACGCTGCCCGCACCCCTGCGGGCCGGGTTCCGTGTGGTGGGCTCACGGTTCCTCCAGGAGTACCCGTTCGAGGAGGCCTATTTCCTTCCCTATGCCCGCCAGTTCCTGGGCGCCCTGTCCCTGCCGCTCATCCTGCTGGGCGGGATCAACCGCCTCGACACCGTGGAGGCGGCGCTGGCCGATGGCTTCTCCTTCGTGGCCATGGCCCGCGCCCTGTTGCGGGAGCCAGACCTGGTCAATCGGTGGGAGCGGGGTTCGGCCGACGACGGCCTGTGCATCCACTGCAACAAGTGCATGCCGACCATCTACTCGGGCACCCGGTGCGTGCTGGTTCCCGACCCCACCGACGGCTGAACCCCGGGTCGGTCATCCATGCTCTGGTGTCCACCAAGGCTGAGGGGCGCCCATTCCGGTCCGTGAGTCGATCGGACTTTCCTCGAGCCACCCCGTGCTCCGGCGCTGCTGGACCGTTGATCCCGACCCGCCGGACTGCGAGATCGGGCCCTAGGCAGCGTCTGTGCGACAACCGCTCAGGTGACCTCGGGGTCGGTCTCAGCGTCGCCGGACGTGATCGGTGCATCGAGATCCCAGCCCTCATCGTCGCTGGCCGCTGAATGCGGTCGGTCCACCCACTCCGTCGGGGTCGTCGATCCCCCCGTCCAACGTGGCCATGGCCTCAGGATCGTCGAGTTCGGCGCCGGCCTCCTCGAGCTCGCGCTGGTCGGCCTGGAGGGTGGGATCGAGCGAAGGGTCCAGTTCCACAGCCTCGAGGAAGCCGGAGTCGAGCTGGGCCTTCTCGTCGAGTGCCTCGTCGCCCTGCTCGAAGGGGTCGGAACCGGATGGCTGGTCAGGTGACCATTCGTCGTTCTCGCTCATGGCATCCTCACGTCGCTTTCCAGGCCGGTCGGCGGCCTGATCCGAGACTACGAGTGGCGGACTCAGGCCCGAACAACCATGCACCGGAATCAGCGCCCTGGCGGTCGGTCTCTCCCCCATCGGTCAGTCTGAAGCGGGCGTTCCGGCGACGGTAGCCGAGTCCGAGAGGGCCGGAGGGGGGAGGCATCCTCACGCCAACGCCGTTACGGACCTACTGGCGGCCGGGGGAGGGAGACCAGCCTCGATGGAGGAGACTTGGCTCAACGTTGTCGCCTCCCGGCACCGCCGGCCAGCGGCGCCAGTCGTCTTCGACCCGATTGCGGCTCCGGGCAGCCCATGCGACGTAAGGTTACCTGTCTCTCCACGCCTCGACGTTCGAACATGAGTCACGTGCGAGGGTCCCGCCCACGTAGCTCAGGGGATAGAGCACTCGTTTCCTAAATGAGGTGTCGCAGGTTCAAATCCTGCCGTGGGCACAATGTGATCTCGCGAGACATAGGAAACTTCCGAACCCTCGCGGATCACGGTTTCTTGGGCCGAGCGGGCCCCTTCGGGGCGCCCGTTGGCTGATAGTCCCTGGTCGGGTCCAGCGTGAAGTCCCGGAGTAGCTCGCCGGTGGCGGCCTGGACGACCCGTACGTGGAGCTCGTGGATGAGCATGATGACGTGGGTTCCGGTGCGGATCCGCCCGACGCCGATGTGGTGGAGCTTGCCGTGCACGCGCAAGGTGACCGTCCCGGCCTTGTCGACTCGGTCCCGACGCACCCGATCGTGGGGATCGGATGCGCCGGCCCCTGGACCGGTCTTCGGACGGGCCAGGTAGGCGGCTGTGGGTGTCGAGGACTCGGCGAGTGAGCGGTGGGGCCGGCGTTCGTTGTAGTTGTCGACGAACTCGTCGATGAGGGCCTGGAGCCCGTCGATGGACGAGGGCTGACGGGGTTGGGCCCGCAGCCACTTCTTCATGGTCTGCTGGAATCGTTCGACCTTGCCGCAGGTGGTCGGATGGTTGGGCCGGGAGTTCTTCTGGTGCACGCCCAGACGGTGAAGCTCTGATTCGAAAGCGTTGCGCCCGCCTTTCCCCCCGGCCAGTCGCGTAGTGAAGACCATGCCATTGTCAGTCAACGTCGAGGCCGGAACCCCATGGATGGCAACGGCTTCCCGGAAGCAGCCGAGGACGGTCCGTCCACTGATCCGCCGGTGAGCCGTGACCGACAGAGCCTTGCGAGAGTGGTCATCCAGCCAGGAGAGGATCTCCACATGGGCGCCGGGGGCACCAGACGCCGTCACCAGTCGATAGTGGGTGAAGTCGGACTGCCAGCACTCGTTGGGTTGGTCGGCCTCGAAGCGAATGTAGGACGAACGTGGCTTCTTCTGGGGCTGCGGGGTAACCAGTCCGGCCTTGGCCAGATAGCGGCTGATGGTGGCGCTCGACACCCGGACTCCGTGGTGGTGTTCAAGATGCCACCGGATGGTGTCCGGTCCGGCATCAAGGCCGGCCGCCACCAGCGTCGTGCGGACTTCGACGATCTGGCCAACCACCGTCGCCGCCACTGCGTTGGGCGAGGTCTTTGGCCGTCGGGACCGGGGTTCGAAGGCCGTTTCTCCCTCGGAGCGATACCGAGCGACCAGCTTGGAGACCCATCCCGGTGAGACCTCGTAGGTGCGGGAAACCTCAGCCTGGCTCCGACCTTCGACAATGACCGCAGTGATGACCAATCGGGCTTTCGACATGCCCGAGCATCAAGGATCTGAACTTTCCTATGTCTCGAGAGACACCTTTCCTATGTCCTGAACCAGCACACTGCCGTGGGCACAATATAAAACTGACAGAGGTTGTTTACATCGGTGATCTCCTTGTGAGAGGACATCCTGATGGACGAACGAGAGCAGCAGAGAAAGATCCGTCATCGCCTGGCGATGATCCGGCATGCGGAGGAAGTCACCGGAAACGTGGCCATGACCTGCCGTTACTACGGCATCAGCCGGCCGTGCTTCTACAAGTGGCTCCATCGCTATGAAGAGCTCGGCGAGGAAGGGCTGCGGGATGGCTCATCCAGGCCCCTGAACAGCCCCAGGGCGACGAAGACCGAGGTGGTGGGCAAGATCGTCTACCTGCGTGAGAACTACCACTTCGGGCCCCAGAAGATCTCGATGTACCTGAAGCGATACCACGACATCACGATCAGCCCGTCCGGGGTCTGGAACATTCTGCATCGCCTCGGGATCTCGAGGCTGCCGAGCTCGCAGCGCTACAAGCGCCACAAGGATCGTTGGAAACGCTATGAGAAGAAACTCCCTGGTCACCGTGTCCAAGTGGACGTGAAGTTCATCGAGCCGCTGCCGGGGACCAAGAAGAAGTACTACCAATACACGGCCATCGACGACTGCACCCGCAATCGAACACTGGCACAACGTGACCGTACAAGATCACACGGACCCTTCCATTCGGCGTCGGGGGATCAGCTGTTACGCAACTGCTTGAGGCGCACCCGACCGCCGGTGCGTAGGACGGCACGGCTGTAAATACGTGCCGCGAACACTGCGACGCCGGCGGTGGCGGCCAACGTGATGAGCGTTGAGGCCAAGAACTGCCACCAGGTCACTTGATTGATGGCCACGAGCGCCGACATTGCGAAAGGCGCGGTCGGTGGAAGGTAGGCCAGGACTTTGAAAAGGAGGCTGGCGTTGCCCGTGCTGACCACGGTGATCGAAAAGATGTAGCCGATGAGAATCGGAATACTCAGAGGGAAGGCCAAAGTCTGCACCTGGTCCTGACGTTCGGCCATGGAACCAGCCGCCGCATAGACCCAACAGTAGAAGGCGTACCCGAGGACGAACCAGACCAATTCCGCCAAGAGTGCCATCGGCTCGGAACCTCTCAGGATGTCTGAGCCCACGGCTTTGGCCACCAACAGGGCAAATCCGACCACAACGACGGCCTGGCTCAGCGCCACCAGACCGATGCCGAGAACTTTGCCCCCCAACAGTTGGATCGGGCGCACCGCGGCCAGCAAGACTTCGACGACCCGGCTCGACTTCTCCTGCATGACGCCGATCAGGATCCACGTGCAGTACTGCGTCAACAGCACGAACAGCATGATCATTCCGACGACTGACGTCGCATTGACCTTCTTTTTCTGGCCCTGGCTCAGCAGATGGACCGGAATCGGCCGGGCGTTGGTGACCGAACGGGTCTGCGCTGGCGTTAGGCCGGCGGATTGATAGGAACGTAGGAGGCCGAGGTACTCCGCCACGTTCTGCACCAGGGTCGGATCGGCGGGCGAGCTGGAGTCGCTGGCCGGTTCGTTGAGTAGCAAGGCATCGCCATTGACGATGACAAAAGCCAACGAGTTGTCGTGCAGCTTGCGCTTGGCCTGGTTCAGCGACGATTCGGTCACAAAATGCACGTCGTCTTTGACCGCCCTCCCCGCTTCGACCACCACTTTTTGGAACTCTGGCGACAGCGAGCCCACGACGCCCACCTTTTGCGTCGTCACACCACTGCCGCCGCTGTGGTGATTGAGGTTGGGGATGATGATGGCCAAACCGACGGCCAGCAGGATGATCACCGTCCCAACTCGGAAGATGCGCCCGCGCACACGCTCGGTGATCTCACGCATGGCGATGATGCCGACGTCCCCGAAGCGAGCCCCGAAGTTGGCTGCTCGATGGCTGGACGTCGTCGTGGCAGCCGGTGCGGCCGAGGCCGGAGACACCGTCGCCTGGCCCGCCGATTTCGCCTCCCCCCCCGGCACGCCCATGGCGGCTTGGTTCGCCCGCTGGCGCTGTTTGCGCAATCGCATCCACACCCGAACGAGGGCGACGACGGCAAGGACGCCGACGATGATGACTTGCCTCACGCCAGCGACTCCCGGAAGACTTCGGACAGCCGGCGGCGTCCGAAGGAAAACTCCGACACCTTCCCAGCCGCCATGGCCGCGGTCAGCACCAGGTCGCTGTCCGTGTCGTCATCGAGGACGAGCCGGATCTCGCTGCCCCGGGTCTCGGAAACGGTGACGCCGGGCAGCAGACGGGCCCAGGCGCCATCCCGATCCCCTTCCACCCGCACCACCAGGCGACGAGGTCCGCTGCTGGCCAACTCGTCAACCGTGCCCGTCACCACCAAATGCCCGTGGTCGACGATAGTGACCTGCTCGCAAAGCTCCTCTACCTGATCGAGTTGGTGGCTGCTGAAGATCACACAGCAGCCGGCGTGCGCCTGATCGACCAGCACTTTACCGATGGCGTCGATACCGACCGGGTCCAGACCCGAAAGCGGTTCGTCCAGAATGATGAGCTCCGGTTGGTGCACCAGCGCGGCCGCCAACTGCACCCGCTGCTGGTTCCCGTGCGAGAGCACTTCGACCTTGTCGTTCCAGCGGTTGGCGATCTCGAGTCGCTCCAACCATTGCCCGGTCGACTTCGCAGCATCGCGCGAGCTCATGCCGTGTAGACGGCCGAAGTATTCGATCTGCTCCCCAACGTGCATGCCGGGGTACAGTCCCCGTTCTTCGGGCATGTAGCCGAAACGCCGACGTGTCTTCTGATTCACCGGCTTGCCGTTCCAGTGCACGCTGCCACCATCGAGGGTGGTCAAACCGAAGATGGCGCGCATGGTGGTCGTCTTTCCGGCACCGTTCGGACCGAGGAAGCCGACCACCTGGCCGGACGGCACGACGAGAGACAGGTCATCGAGGGCCACGATGTCCCCGTAGCGGCGGGACAGTCCACGGAGTTCGAGAACGGCGGCCATGGCGGGAACGCTACTTGCGTGTCGGTGGGGGGACAGAACGAAACTCCGTCTCACGGATGCAACCTTGGGTGAGGCGCCGAACCGTAGATCGGACGGAGAGCCGTTCTTTTGCGTATTGCGACGGGCGACCCCTGTCCCCGACCGGCACCTCGGGGACGCTCCACTGGCGTAGTACCGTTCGGCGCATGTGTCGGAGCGAATGTTTGGTTCCTGGACCACCGAGAGGGAGGAGTTGCCCATGATCGACTTCACGGGACAAGCGGTCATCGTGACCGGCTCCGGTCGGGGACTTGGCCGTCTGTATGCCTTGGAGCTGGCTCAGAGGGGCGCCTCGGTTGTCGTCAACGACATCGGCGTGACAATGCACGGCGACGAGGCCGACTCAACAGTGGCCGACAGGGTCGTAAAAGAGATCTCCGACCAGGGAGGCATTGCGGTTGCCTCGCACGACTCGGTAGACAGCCCCGACAGTGCGGCGGCCATAGTGGACATGGCGATGGAGCAGTTCGGACGACTCGATGCCGTCGTGAGTAATGCGGGCATTTTTGACACCCTGCCCTTCGACGAGCTGTCTGCCGACAACTGGCGTCGGATGCTCACCGTCCATCTCGACGGCAGCTTCTACCTGAGTCAGCCCGCTTACCGGGTGATGAAGTCCCAAGGTGGCGGGCGGTTCGTCTTCATCACCTCCTCGGCTGGCCTCTTCGGCCAACCCAACTCGGCGCACTACGCCGCAGCGAAGGCAGGCATCGTCGGGCTCGCCAATGTCATCGCCATCGACGGTGCGGCCCACGGCATCCTGGCGAACACCGTCCTGCCCTTCGGCTACTCCCGAATGGTCACCGAGACTGTTGGCGACCGAGAGGAACTCGGGGACGATGTGCCTTTTCTCCGTGCGATCGAGCCCGAGCTTGTAGTTCCCATGGTCGTATACCTTGCCAGCCGATCCTGCACGATCACCCATCAGAACTACTCAGCCTGTGCGGGGCGCTTCGCTCGGGTCTTCGTCGGTCTTGGTGAGGGCTGGGTGGCGTCCCCCGAGATACCACCGACAGCGGACGACATCGAGGTCCATCTGGCCGAGGTGGCGGCAACCAAGCCGTTCACCATCCCGGACTCGATCTTCGACGAGGTGACGCAGATTTGCTCTCGACTCGGGATTCCGTTGTAGCTGCACAACCCTGCCCCTGATCAGTGACACTGTCCTGGAGGGTCCACCGCTTTCCGGCTGGTCCTCAATAGCTTCGGGAGCACTGGGAGATTTGGTCTGACTCGGAGTCATCAGGCGTCTTCGGGCGTCGTCGGCCGAGCTCTTCCAGACAGCAAATTGAGAAACGGCACGTCCCGTCCCAAGGGAGGGTGATCGGTCCGGCTTGCTACCAACAAGTCGAACCACCCGTCGCCCTGATCGGGGACGGCCGTGCCATCCCCATCCACGTTAAGGAAAGTAGGGACGGCAATGACCATCGTAGAAGCTCAACCCGGCATCACGGGTGGTGTCGACACGCATCTCGACAGCCACGTCGTTGCAGCACTCGATCCACTGGGAAGACTGGTGGGGACCGAATCCTTCCCAGCGGACGCCCCCGGCTTCAGGGCGCTGCTGGCCTGGCTCGAGCAGTTTGGCCAGGTGAGCAGGATCGGTATCGAGGGAACCGGTTCCTATGGGGTGGGCCTCGCCCGGTTCCTTAGGCGGAGAGGCCTGGAGGTTGTCGAGGTCAATCGGCCGAACCGCCAGGCCCGCCGCAACCACGGTAAGTCCGACACCCTCGATGCGGTCGAGGCGGCCCGTGCGGCCATCAGCGGGCGGGCTTCGGGTTCCGGCAAGACCAAGGAGGGCCCCGTTGAGGCCATCCGCGTACTGATGGTCGCCAAGCGCTCGGCTCGCCACGCCAGGGTGAAGGCCATCACCCAGATGCGCCACCTGGGATTCACGGCTCCTGACCAGCTCCATTGCCGCCTGAAGGGCCTCACCGTGCCGGCATTGGTGGGCGAAGCAGCGAAGCTCCGACCCACCCGGTCCGCCGATCCGTTGACCGCCGCCACCAAGGCGTCACTCTCCTCACTGGCTCACCGGGTCCAGTCCCTCGACGCCGAGATCACCGAGCTGGAGGTGAAGATCGGGTCGCTGCTCATTGCCACAGCCCCCGACCTGCTCGCCCTGTTCGGTGTCGGACCCGACACTGCGGCCACGCTCCTCGTGGCCGCAGGCGACAATCATGCCGGGTCGATGGGACGGGTGGATCTGTTGTAGATCCTGTGTGGCAGGCTTGATCGTGAACCTGAGAGGCGGTGCCGACGTTGATTTTCGGAGCCCATATCGTGATCTATAGCAAGGACGCTTCGGCTGACCGGACCTTCTTTCGTGACGTATTGGGATACTTCTCGGTAGATGCCGGTCACGACTGGCTGATCTTCGCCCTCCCTCCGGCGGAGTTGGCCATCCATCCTGCGGACGAGGACGGCGGTCACGAGTTGTACCTCATGTGCGACGACCTCCGATCCGAGATAGACGCTCTCGTCACGAAGGGTGTTCAGTGCTCGGATGTCGAGGAGGCTCGATGGGGATCGGTGACGAAGATTCAACTTCCAGGCGGGGGTACGGTCGGCCTTTACCAGCCGAAGCATCCAACGGCGCTTACGCTCACGACAAACTGATCGGGCCCCTGCTCGCTAGGTGCCCCAGCTTCGAGATGGGGTGCCACTGAACACCGGGTAGGCAGCGCTTCTTTTGCCGACCTATATCACCAGGTTCATGGACATACGGGCCACCGGCGCAGCCCGTTCAGGAAGGTCTCTGTGCTCGTTCCGTCACCGTTCCGTCCTTGCTAACCATCCACAACTCGGCTTCGCCTGCGCGCATAGACAACGCGCCGTAAGCCCTAGCCCTCGGCACAGATGTGCAATACAGCCCGTGAGCGGGGAAAGCCTGGACAAACCTGGCTCCGGGGTGTCGCCTTCGCATGGCTGGCCCACTGAGAAGCGCATCTGAGTATCGAGCAATCGCATGCCCTCGCTCCTGGGTCGGGAAGGTCGGCCTCCCGTCCCCGCTATCGTCAGCGCCGGGATGACCAATCACCTCTACCAAGAGCTGTAGCCCATCTCTTTCTGCGTCCAGGTCGTGGATCGGCTCCCCGTCGCGGTCCAGCCTTACGGCTTTGAACCGGTCGCGCGCAAGGCAGTCGCCGACCCATCGAATATGCCAGCTCGTCTGAATCAAATACTTGACGACTGAGGCCTGCACCCCGCACTTGGAGAACCACCGCTCCGGCTGACCTGATATCGACTCAATGGGTGGGTTCGCCACTGGCCGCTCCTGACCGTTTCGCTTTCCGACGTTCTCGTGTAAGGGGTGGTTCATTTCGGCATCGTCCAAGGCCGAGATGCTACGCCGTCGTCGGCAGGGAGCTGAAAGGGGCCTCGTAGAGGAGAGTATCCCTGAACGCCGGGTAGGCATCGCGCACGGGCATCGATCCCAGCCTCCACCCCACGCGGAGGCGCAGTACTAGGAAGGCGGCCGGTTCTGGTCCGCCCGGCGCACCAGTACGGCGCGTTCACCTGCATTCGCCGAACGTGCCGCCGCCTCGGTGAACGCGGCCATCGCCTGATCGTGCCGACCAGCCCGCTCGAGCAGGTCTCCACGCACGCTCGGCACCAACGGTGACTCGCCGAGCGCGTCGTCGCGTACCTCTTCCAGGACGGCAAGACCGGCGTCGGCACCGAACGCCCGACCGTGGGCGACGGCCCGGTTGACCTCAACGACCGGCCCGGGCGCGGTGCGGGACAGGACGTCGTAGAGAGCCGCGATCCGGTGCCAGTCCGTCTCCTCTGCGCGCTCGAGCGCGCCCGTGCTGTGCCGCGATCAGGGCCTGCAGGAAGTAACGCCCGACCGGGGCCCCGGCCGCGGCCAACTCTTCCGCTCCCTCCAGTGCCGCCAGGCCCCGCCGGACGCGCACCTGATCCCAGAGGCTACGGTCCTGTTCCTCCAGCAGGACCGGGATCCCGTGCTCGTCGAGGCGGGCCGCCATCCGCGAGCCCTGGATCTCGAGGAGGGCCTCCAGAGCGAGCACTTCGGGTTCGTCGGGAGTGAGGTCGACCAGCATTCGCGCCAGCCGGATCGCCTCGTCCACGAGGTCCGGGCGCATCCAGTCCTCACCCGTGGTGGCCGTGTACCCCTCGTTGAAGATCAGGTAGATGACCGCCATCACGTCGTCGAGCCGCTCGGTCCGTTCGGCTCCCACCGGCAGCTCGAACTCGGCGTGGGCCTCAGACAGCGTCTTCTTCGCCCGGGAGATCCGTTGCCCCATGGTGGACTCGGTGACGAGGAAACCTCGGGCGATCTCGACCGTGGTGAGGCCGCCGACTAGCCGCAGGGTCAGCGCCGCCCGTGACTCGGGCGTCAACGCCGGATTGCAGGACAGGAATACGAGGCGGAGGACGTCGTCCTCGATGAAGTCAACCTGACTTTCGACGTCGGGCACCGCCGCCGCTTGGCTGTCGCTGGCATGTCCGAGCTCGGCGAGCTTGCGGCGCATGGTCTCGGTGCGCCGGAAGTGGTCGATGGCTCGGCGCTTCGCCACGGTCATGAGCCATGCGATGGGATTGTCCGGCACGCCCGTCTCCGGCCACTGCTCGAGCGCGGCGACCAGGGCGTCCTGGGCCAGGTCCTCGGCGAGGCTCACGTCGCGAGTCATCCGTGTGAGGGCTGCTACGAGCCGGGCGGACTCGGCCCGCCAGGCGGCATAGACGGCCACATTGGGGTCGTTGGGACGGGTCCGGGCCGGCACCACCTCAGCGTAGTGATACCGGCTCAGACCTCCCGCCCTTCCGCCCACTGCCGCCGCTGGCAGGCTGAGCACGGACGAATGCGGCGTCAGGCGTCGGGCGCCTCCGGGCCGGTCGAGATCTGGCGCAGAGTGGAGATCACCGTGACCTCGGGCCAATGCTTGGCATGGAGCTCGGCGAAGGACCGCTGGTCCTCGGCGGCCTCCTCGAGACTCGGGTATTCCATAATGGCCCAACCCCCGACGACCTCCTTGGCCTCGGAGTATGGCCCGTCGACACGGGTGACCTCACCCTGGCGGACGACGTAGTTCACCGCGTCCTCCGTCCCGTAGAGACCGCCACCGTCGAGGAAGATCCCCTTGCTGGCCCGCTCACCGATGTACTCGTCCATCGCGTCGAACAACGCCTGTGGCGGTGTCCCGACACCCTCTTCCATCCTCACGAATCCCATGAATCGGGGCATGTCGATCACTCCTTTTGGTTTGTGGTTGGTGAACTTCTCGCCAATGAGTCGAACGGGGATGCCATTCTTCGACATCGATCACCGAATTTCTTCGGATCCACAGTACGAGCACGGCCGAACGGGTGTGTCGGCTTCCCGACCGTCCGGCAGGAGGTGCGCCGTCGTGGAAGCAGGTGCTTGCCTGCGCTCTTGCAGGCCTCGCTCCCACGGCCACCAGGCGAAGACTCATAGGCGGGTGTCCCCTATCGCCGGGAAGGCGGCGCTTATCGCCTGCCCTCGACCGGCACCATGGGGATAGCTCCCTGCGCAGCGGAGGCCCGACTCCGGATGACGATCAGGCTCACCCCACGTAACCACGATCGCCGGGCATGGGTTGTACTTTGATTCCGGCTGCAGTGAGGAACTGGCGGATCTGGGAAGCGTGCTCAAGGATGTGCAGAGGCATGCTGCCGACAATCACTCCGTACAGCATGCCGTGGTAACGATGGGTTGTAGGGAGTGGCCGAGCCGCCGTTTCCTCGGTGAGCGAGTCAAGCGTTAGGTGCACCCTTCCACGGCAGTAGTCGATGTAACCGAGGAGTTCAGCCTTGGTGAACATGCGGTTAGGAAAGGCGTGAGTGTTCTCGTCAAAGGGTTGCGGCGCTTCCCATGGCTCGAACTCGGCGGTCAGGTCGTAGTCGAGGGTCGACAGCGCATGGTATGCCAAGAACCAGGAGGCTGATCCGTGTAATCCTCCATACGGCGTCGGACCCGTGGGCGCCTCATCCGGCCAAAGGTCCGTCTCCCACAGATCGTCGGGACAATCCATGATAGCCGCCTCCATCAGCCGTAGAGCTTGCTCGAAGTTGCTCGCCACGCTCAGCACAAACGGGTTCGTCACACGTTACGTAATAGCGCACATCGACGGATCTGCGGAGCGGCGGCTTGCCCATGGGTACCTCCGTCATCCGAGCCGAGGGTGCCCCTGATCACCGGATCGGTGGGGCACCGAGCTAGAAGCCGCTACTCCGGGTGAAGTAGGTCCAAGCTGCATCAACGGGATCTACCGACTGAGGCTCTTCGTCATCGCCACGGCGGAGATCATCCTCGGCCAGGGAGGTTGCAGCCTCGATTGGCCGGGGTTGCTCCAAATAGGGTGCGTCCGACGGGGGGTCTTGCGATGTTGCACCCCTATCCCGCACCAGAGCCGTCGGGGTTCCGTCAGAGAACCACCTGTGCTCATGCCGACGGAAGGGATCGGAATACCAGCCCTCTTCGGTCATTTAGCCTCCCGCCTTTGCGTCCAACCAGAGGGTGCCCCTGACCCGCAGCTTCAGGGGCGTGTGGATAACCGCCTCACGGTGCCCGAGGTCCCACACACGCGAAGGACCCCCGGCTGCAACCGGGGGCCGTTGCTCAAGAAGTTGGTTCAGTCGCCATGCCTGGAGTCGGGCGGCGGAACCGTTCTCAACGGGCATGGCGACCGAACTTAGCCAGCCAGCTTACGAGCAATTCGAATTGCATGCAACCTGGGTTGCGCGCAATTTCAGTTGCACCTAGCAGTTGCAACATCGTCCACGATTGCTTTAGATCCCCTCACGTGCCTCTTTGGCGTATCGAGACGCCATTTGCCGTGAGAATCCCCAAATTCGAGCCAGCTCGTTGATCGACATGCCGTGTTCCAGGGCTGAGCGAAATGACGCGACGCGTGATGCCCGTCGACATCTATCGAACTCAAAGAGAGCCTCAGTCAGGTCTTCGCGCTCCTCAGTGATGTTGATGTTCTTGAACGCGGTGCGATATTCGCCTTCGGTTACACGCATCTCCAGAGACCTTCGAAGACTGTCCTCGCGACGTTCGAGAACTTTCCGCAGATTCTGCATGGCCTCGATTAGGTGCTCGGCGCAACGGATCGCCTCTTCGTCACTCGTTGCCATGCGGCAAAAACTATCGGACCTCTGGAAACAGTGTCGAAGTTGCCGACTGAAGTGACCAGATGGGCGTTCGATCCCGCCACCTATTGACACTCAAGACTGCCTCTATCGCCGGATGTGCGACCAGGTCGGGCCGGAAGCAACTGCGGTTGCCTAGGAATTGACGCCCGATCGGAACAGAGTGTGACCTGGGCGGCGGAACCCGCTCGACGGTACGTCGAGGGCCGGACCGGAGAGCTTGGTGGCAGGACCCAGCTCGACCGGACTGGCCAATTAGCACTACCGCTGTGGGGGTAATCCTCTTGGCGGATCATTCCCCGCTGATCCGTGCCCCTGATCAGTGACACTGTCCTGGAGGGTCCACCGCTTTCCGGCTGGTCCTCAATAGCTTCGGGAGCACTGGGAGATTTGGTCTGACTCGGAGTCATCAGGCGTCTTCGGGCGTCGTCGGCCGAGCTCTTCCAGACAGCAAATTGAGAAACGGCACGTCCCGTCCCAAGGGAGGGTGATCGGTCCGGCTTGCTACCAACAAGTCGAACCACCCGTCGCCCTGATCGGGGACGGCCGTGCCATCCCCATCCACGTTAAGGAAAGTAGGGACGGCAATGACCATCGTAGAAGCTCAACCCGGCATCACGGGTGGTGTCGACACGCATCTCGACAGCCACGTCGTTGCAGCACTCGATCCACTGGGAAGACTGGTGGGGACCGAATCCTTCCCAGCGGACGCCCCCGGCTTCAGGGCGCTGCTGGCCTGGCTCGAGCAGTTTGGCCAGGTGAGCAGGATCGGTATCGAGGGAACCGGTTCCTATGGGGTGGGCCTCGCCCGGTTCCTTAGGCGGAGAGGCCTGGAGGTTGTCGAGGTCAATCGGCCGAACCGCCAGGCCCGCCGCAACCACGGTAAGTCCGACACCCTCGATGCGGTCGAGGCGGCCCGTGCGGCCATCAGCGGGCGGGCTTCGGGTTCCGGCAAGACCAAGGAGGGCCCCGTTGAGGCCATCCGCGTACTGATGGTCGCCAAGCGCTCGGCTCGCCACGCCAGGGTGAAGGCCATCACCCAGATGCGCCACCTGGGATTCACGGCTCCTGACCAGCTCCATTGCCGCCTGAAGGGCCTCACCGTGCCGGCATTGGTGGGCGAAGCAGCGAAGCTCCGACCCACCCGGTCCGCCGATCCGTTGACCGCCGCCACCAAGGCGTCACTCTCCTCACTGGCTCACCGGGTCCAGTCCCTCGACGCCGAGATCACCGAGCTGGAGGTGAAGATCGGGTCGCTGCTCATTGCCACAGCCCCCGACCTGCTCGCCCTGTTCGGTGTCGGACCCGACACTGCGGCCACGCTCCTCGTGGCCGCAGGCGACAATCCCGAACGCCTCCATTCCGAAGCCGCCTGGGCCCACATGTGTGGTGTGTCCCCGGTGCCTGCCGATTCCGGACGAAGCTCCGGACATCTCCGCCACCACAAAGGTGGGGACCGCCAAGCCAATAGCGCGCTCTGGCGCATCGTCATGGTGCGCCTCGCTCACGACCCGGAGACCCGGGCCTACTTCGAGCGCAGGCTGAAGGAAGGCCGGACCAAGCGGGACGTCATCCGGATCCTGAAGCGCTATGTCGCCCGTGAGGTCTATCGCCACCTGCCTCGCGGCTGAATCCCCGAGTCGGGGGTCTGACTCTCCCCTGAACTGTCGCCTCCCGGGGCTGACTTCCCAGCGACCCGTCGACCCACGGCTCGGGATCATTCTCACCAAGACGCGTGACTTCGTAAGAGCATGCCCTCACGTCACGAGTGGCTCATCACTGTTCTGTCCGCTGTCTAAACCCCGGAGCCCCTCGAAGGGGCTTGACATTGATAGGAGCGTCGCCGGGAAGGTGGGGCAGCACGGCACCATGCCACATTGTCCTCAACGTGGAGGGGCACTCCATTCCTCAGGGGTCAGAACCCCCAGTTCCATCAGTTTCTGGGCAATCTCTGCTCCGGTTCCATGGGGCACCTCGATAGTTAGGCCCAACGAGAATGTTCGTTCCTCGACGATGCGCTCGAATAGCGAGTTGAGGATGCTCAGCAAGATCAGTGACCTGGCGGTCAGTCCCAAGTCTTCTCTGCTCTCGGCGGAGGCGTCGCGTAGGTCTATCCCATGCCGCAATGCCTCTAAGGCAAGCGCCATGGGACTCTTGGTCGAAACCCGGCGTTCCCAGTTGGGGTCAGTCCACTTCCACCCGTCGATCTCGGTCTCTTGTTTCCATTCGGCGCTATTTCCGCCTCTGCGCTCTCCTGACATGAGCCTCCTTCGCCTTAGCTCAAGTCAAACTGTCCCACAACACCGGGCCGGTGATTCGCTCCGGCAGTGTCACTCTCAGAACTTGTATGCCGACCGATATCGCCATTCTTGTGTGGCCCCGGCGGGTGCGACATAGGGTCATAGGTCGACGAATGTCGCAACACGGAGGTGGCAGCAATGAGCAGTGCAGGCGAATGGGTGGGCCGGGTAGTCGACGCGGTGAACGCGCGTGACTGGGATACCGTCGAAGCGGCGCTCTCAGAAGATTGCTCATACAAAGCAAACGGATCCCCGGCCTGGAATCTGTCGGGGCGTGACCAAGTCCTTAGGCGCTTCAAGGCGCTGATAACTGCATTTCCCGACCAGAGAGCGGATGTGACATTCCTCGTGGCTGAAAACGGCAAGGCCGCCTTTGAGCTACACATCGCAGAGACACATACCGGGACCCTCGAAACTCCATTCGGCACCTTTAAGGCGACAGGCTTGCAGATTGACGAGACCGTGGGTTACTTCGTTGAGCTTGATGCTGAGGGCCGAGCAACCAGAATCGGCCACTACTACGACGCAGCCCCCTTAACAATGGCAATCATGTCGAGTGCACAGGAGGGTTCCTGATGCGCACGGCCACCTCCGGAGTAGCGATTCCGGCTAAATCGAAGGCTGCGGCGGTTATAGGACCGGGCTGACGGGCACCTCGGAGGCATGCCCCCACTTGCATGTTGCGCCGTCAAAGTGGGAAACGTCGATGGGAACGCTGGAGTTGATCGTTGCCGCCGTACGTCCTTCCCCGGTCATGATCTGGCGGCCGTCGACTTGATATTCGTCACCTGAGAGGCGTTTCAGGGTGCCCGGTGCTCGAGAATGTCCTCCGGCCTGGAACTGCTCGATTCGGACACCTTCGCTCGAAGTCGTGAATGTCGCTGGGGACTCAGCTGTCGGGCGTGACGGCATCCAATCGGCGCCGAACCTGTGACATGTTCACGCCGAGAGCGCCCAGCAGTTCCGCCGCAGGATCTGGGGATTGGAGGGTGAGGATCTGGGCCAGCACCTGCCGAGCCGTGACCTGGAGCTTCCGACGGTTGGATTTCGACGCTTCCTCAAGCACTTTCTTTGCCGCGGGAGTCATGCGGAGGCG
This sequence comes from uncultured Acidimicrobiaceae bacterium, assembly GCA_963812525.1. Taxonomy (GTDB): domain Bacteria; phylum Actinomycetota; class Acidimicrobiia; order Acidimicrobiales; family RAAP-2; genus Bog-756. The sequence continues at coordinate 110,573 of CAWEVL010000010.1, read as the reverse complement.
ATCCTTTTGTGCGACGTCTCTGATCCTCGGCTTCTTCGGCACGGCGCGCATCGGCAGAGGGGGAGCGTCGGTGCCGGACCCCAGGCCCAGGGCGCCCAGGGCTTCGTGATCGAGCGACTCAAGGGCCTGACGAGCTTGCTGCAGGCTGACGCCCAAGTCGACTTCTATCGAGGGATCCTCCAACAAGGCAAGCAAGAGGTGATCGGTGCCCGTTCGGCGATCACCTCGGCGACGAGCCTCCTCACTGGCCCGCAGATAGAGGGCCCAGGCGTGAAGCAGCCCTGGCGCAACAGATTCGGTAGTCATGATGGCTCCTTGTTGTATTTAGTGTGCACGGATTGGCGGGTGACGCCCAAAGCGTCTCCGATCTGCTGCCATGACCAGCCCACTTCCCGGGCCAATGCGACGTGGTTCGCTTCGACCCTCTCAGCCAGGCGATGTAGCGCCAACGAAGCGCGTAGCCCAATTGCCGGGTCATTCGACGAGAGATTTAGGCTGAAGTTCTCGATGTCCATACCTGTCAGTTTGGACTGACACTAGGTAGATGTCAACCTAAACTGACACAGGAGAGATCTCCACGCCAGGCTGCCCCAGATCGCCGGTTGGCGGCGTTAGCGCGGGACTGAGATGCAAGGTAGCCCCCGTTGACGGTTGAATGACCAGCGACATTCAAGGCCGAGCTCAAGTCGGCCGATCAAGAGGCGCATGGCGGATGTTCGTGGGGAGGGCGCTGATGGGGTTCAGGTCTTCCGCACTCGGGCAGTCCGTGTGGCTGGACTTGTCGATGTAATTCTTGGAACGGCTCTTCTCGCTGTCGGCGTCTCCCTAATCGCATGGCGAGATAGGCACAACGGGCTGCCCATTGGCTTGGCCGTGACCGTCGTGGCTTTGACGATCCTCATTTCCGGCCTGGGCCGAATGACAGCTCGTTTGGAACTCACCGCCACCGCAGTGAGCTGGAAATGGTCCTTCTCCAGATTCAAAGTTGCACTCACCGACCTTGATGATGCAGATCTAGTTGAGAAGGGATCCCCTGCTTCAGGAGCCTCATGGGCTGGCTTTATCGGAGGAGGGTTCTACGGCGTGTTCGTCTGGTGGTTCCTAGAGCTGGCCGTCGCCTTCTTCAATAGTGAACCGAGCCTCGGACCCCTTGAGCTCGTTGTCATCAAGCATCATGGCGGAGCGGTAGCCGTGCCACCGATCAGCGCCTGGTCTACGCGCTCGTCTCACTCGGAGGCAAACGAGGCGATTCGAGCTATCAAAGCAGCGATCTCCGTATCGGCAGGTCGGGTGACCAATTCAACTCCTCCTCCGGCTGCACTTCGATAGACGCGTGGGACTCGATCCGGGATAGCTAAAGGGACGGACACTGCCCCCGACCGCCGGGTCGGCGGCGCCTATCAACCGTCGCTGACCGGCACATCCGGGCGTGGTGCGTCCTGAAAGAGGAGTGACGACGATGTAGAAGATCGCCAGCATGAAACGTGCTGTGCCAGGGATGGAGGTAGGCGCTCCGGGTTCGCCGTGCAGGCGGAGATCCCAAACCGCCGCCGTGTCATGTCGGTCAAGAGCCGGGGTGGGAAGCGACTGCGGAGAAGGCCGAGACCGAGGCCAGCACGCCTGCCTCGGGACAAGGGCGCCCTCTCGGCGTGTCCGGAACCAGGGAGCTGCCCGCTCGTGGCCCTGGTGGTGTCCGGTGTAAAGGTGGCGTGAGCTCGTTGCAGGCCCTGGCATGGAACAGGAGAATCTGTCGGCTCGATACGAACGGCCAGTCGAAATGGGTGATGCCCGCCCCCTGGCCGTCAGGAGGGAGAACCCAGTGTGGCCACGGTCACGTGGGGGAGAGTACCGATGCGAGGCACAGAGGCGGACCCGCTCGTAGCAGTAATGAAGGCCTGCAATGAGGCTGGAGCGAAGGGGCTGGGCAGACCAGATCACCCATCGGTCAACCCGTCGGCGGAGGAGCTGATGGACGGATCACCGTTGGGAAGTGAGTCGTTTGAGATTCGAAAGCGCCTCGTCTACGAGGCGTGGATGAAGGTCCAAGGGAACGGCGGTGCGATGGGCGTGGACTCCGTCGGCATCGAAGGAATTGCAGACAACGAGAGGGACAACCTCTACAAGCCGTGGAACCGGATGAGTTCGGGGAGCTACTAACCCGGGCAGGTGCGAGCGGTGGAGATACCGAAGGACCATGGGGCCGGGGTCAGGGTGTTAGGGGTGCCCAACACAGTGGACCGCATTGCCCAGACCGCAGCAGCGATGCTGTCGGAATAGGAGCTTGAGCCGATCTTCCACCGTGACAGTTATGGCTATCGTCCCGGGCGAGGTGTCCATGACGCCCTGGCCGTGACTCGTCAGCGCTGTTGGAGGCAGGACTGGGTGTTGGACATCGACGTCCGGGCCTTCTTCGACAGCGTTCCCCACGATCTGTTTAAAGCGGTTGCTCACCACACCGACGAACGCTGGGTCCTGTACATCGAACGGGACTCACCGCCCCCATGCAGAGTCAGACAGGGCCCTTGATGGCATCAGACGGCGGGGTGTTCGCCTTCGGCGACGCCAAGTTCTACGGATCGACCGGCAATATCCGTCTCAACCAGCCAGTGGTGGGTATTGCTAGCACCCCCGATGGCAAGGGATATTGGTTCGTGGCAAAAGACGGCGGGGTGTTCGCTTTGGTGATGCCAAGTTTCTTGGGTCTATGGGGGGCACGGTCCTCAACCAGGCCATGGTCGGCATCGCGGCGTCGCCCACTGGTCACGGGTACTGGCCAGCCGCCGCCGATGGCGGGGTGTTCAGCTTCGGCGACGCCACCTATTTCGGGTCGATGGGTGGTCGGCCGCTCAATAAGCCCATTGTTGGTATCGCCTCCGACCCCTCTGGATCGGGCTACTGGCTCGATGCAAGCGACGGTGGGGTATTCACCTTCGGAGGCGCGCAGTTCTGGGGGTCGATGGGCGGGACGCGGTTGAATTAGCCGGTCGTAGGTTTGGCGGCCCACTGAACCCGCGAATCTGTCAAGCTTTCAGCTGACGGCGAAAGGCTTTCCCTTCCGCCGCGGCCCACCCGAACGGGGAGGGCAGGGCGGCAGGCAGGGGGAACCTTTATACCCAGTGGGAGCTTTCCACCTCATCATCGAGGTAAGGCCGCTGCGTACCGTGTCGGTCCCGTCGTGCCTACGACGTCTGCAGGAGATCGCGAGGCTTAGCCCGAATCGCCATAAGAGCGGGAACTACGGAGATGAGAACAGCAACGATCAGAACTCCAACGGACAAGAGAAGGATCAATGGCACAGGGACCACCGACACTGGAACGGCTCCGAGATTGATGGCGAACGAGTGCCACGTGGCCCGACCCACCACCACGCCAAGTGGAACGCCGACGATGATACCTATGAGGGCAACCGTCGATGCCTGCCAGCCCACGGTCGAGCCAACCTGCAGGTTCACGAACCCGACGATCTTCAGCAGCCCAACCTCGCGTCGACGCCGATGCACACTCACCATCAACAGGTGGAGCAGGGTCGCCGCTCCGAAGATGGCCAAGACAGCCCCGAACAGCAGCGGGAAATTGACCGCCTCGCCAAAGTTGATCAGCGACGTCGGTGTAATGGCTAGGGTAGCAATGGATTGGTACCGATCGAGGTAGCGGTTGAGGGCTGTCGCCCCCTTTGAGCCCGGGACAAAGTCGACCAGCATCCCTCCGTTTGTAGACTCCGCCACCTTTTCGCGGCAGGTGGCTCGCATGGGTCCCGCAGGGCAAGCGGCATCCGCATAACCAGCCAGAGTGAACAAAGCTCCGTTTCCCAGGCTGACGGCGTTCCCGAGCACGGGAAGCGACATCTGAGCGACCACTCGGAATGGCACGGTCCGTTTCGTTCCCGATGGTGACAACACCGTGACCCTCACGATTGACCCGATATGAGCACCCGTTTGGCGCATCGTGGTTGTGCCAAGGCCAACCTCACCAACGGCGTCTGGAGGGTGCCCATCTACGGTAGAGAACAAGAACCTTCCTCGAACCGCCGTTCCGGCAAGGGCGCCCACGACGACCTTGTTGATCGAGATGGCCGGCAGGGCTATCCCTTGCGTAACTCCGACTACGTCTGGATCACGTTCGACCTTCTTCAAAAGGACAGGATCCGGCTTCCCTCCTCCATTCGGATTGGAGATATTCAGCTGAAACGGATCGCCGTAGAGATTTGGAGTGGCCGTCAAATGCGTCAGACTGGCGCCGAAGACCGCCGTCCCACAGAGCGCGATGACTGCCAGTATGGTGCCAAGCAGTGCGCTACCCACAGGAACGCTGGCCCCTCCAGTCCTTCGGTCGAGCGCGTTACGGACGCCGATCACGACACTCAGCGGTGCACCGATCGCCCAGAGGCGACCGGCTACTTTCGACGGGGTGACCTCGACAATCAGGTCGCTGGCCCGGGCTCTGCGAGCGGCCCGAAGTGCTGACCAGAGACCCAGGACAACCACAACTATCACTATGGAACCACCACCAAGTATCAGCACGAGCGGATCCAGGGTGATCCCAGTCGAGCTCTCGGCAATCCGTGCCTCGCCAAGCGGAGCAATCGGAGAAAGCAGCGTGGCGAGAGCCATTGCTCCGAAGGCACCGGCCAGCGCAGTGACGAGGTTCCGAGCATTACCGAGCGATACCAGCTGTCTGCGTTGCAGACCCAGGGCGACCAGGGTGGGGAACTCCTCACTCTCGGCAATGCTCTGACGATTTAGGGCCTGACCGATGACAACCAGACCAACCAAGGCCGCGAGGACCGCTAGCAGCCACCACCCGACAGCCTGGGGATGGATCGATGCCTCGACCGAGGCAACCTGGGAGTCAACATTTTGAGTAAAGACCGTTGGGTGCAAGGCACTGGCAGCAGCATTGAATCGAGGAAGGTCGTCCGGGCCATGACGCAGCTGGACGAAGTACAGGTAGTCGGTGATCGTTCGTGGAATCACGCTCCGAGCAAAGGCCGGGGATGCGTAGAGGAGGTAGCTGGGCGCAGACCCATAAGGGAATTCGAACTCGGTCGCCTCGAATCCCACCACTCGAAGGGCCACCGTCGGGCCAGTGGGTTCGGGCGGCGGCCCGGCGGCATCGTTGTACGCGGCTAGTTGTGATCGGGAGTAGAACGGAACACGAATCTCGGTGCCCAAGTGAACCCCTTCGTCCTTCTGGAGTGCGTAGGAGGCCAGGACCTCATGGGGGTTCGATGGGTCAGGCAACCGTCCCGATACCAACCTGGAGACGGATCGTGCGTGCTTCGGCACAACCACCACTCCGAAGTTCGAGGAGTTGAGTGGGTGAGTGCATGTACATTTCGGTTGGCCGTTGCCGGCAAACACGGCCTGGGTAACTTCGCTGACCCCGGGGAGCCGTGAAACCTCGGGAGCCAATTGAGTGCTGTAGACATCGGCGTCGAATCCGTGAGCCGCCACGAATCCAGGAAACGCCGATTCCGTGCGTCGGCCCGCGGCCACGGCGGCCAGCACCACACCGCCAACCAGGCTGACGAGGATCACCACGGCCAGCCAGGATCGCCAGCGTTGTCTAAATTGCGACCAAAAAATCACGGCAACGGACCGCAACAGCCCCTCCTCAACCTTTTGCCTCCCGTAATTCTCGCGGCTCGGGGGCCACTCGCCAAGGTAGCTAGCCCGCTGAACAATGGGTGCTACTACCAAGGTCCGCCGGAATGCCCGTACGCAGACAGGTCACCATAAGTCAGCAACGCCGTTCTGTCCCAATCACAGTCACGCCAACGACCGAATAGTGCCGGGTTCTGGGCACAGGCGGCTGGACCTCAGCTCGTCGGGTCCAGTGAACCCCGGATGGTGGCGCAATGCCTGTTGTCAACCTGGCCTTGGGGCGATAGGCCCCGAGCCGGCCAAATGACCGAACGGCGGAGGATGGTCATCTGGTCGGCCTAGATACCAGGGCCGACCCGGGGCCTCGAAGGGCCGCCCGCAACACAGGGTGTCAGCCTGGGGCGTTCCTGCGGGACAATTCAAGGAATGCGCCGGCAAATGGCACACCGTTGAGCCATGTCAGGGCCACCGAGCTGACCAGGATGCGGCTCAGCGCGTCGATCGCCACCGCATCCCGCACCATGTAGTGACTGACCGTGTAACTCCGGATCCCGGGTCCCTCGCCCGCTACCAAGAGCATGAATAGCGTTGACTACGCAATCGTCGCCGGTGAGGAGCCACCGAGGCTGCATGTCCGCGATGCCACCGGACGGGTCCAGACTCTCTCAGGTCTGGCAGCCATCCCGGCGTTGGTGGAGGTGCACCCGGGGCTGGCTCCGTGCGAGGGCTGAATGCGCCCGGCGCCCGGCGCCGCCCTGTTGCAGGTTGGGTTGATGGACTGTGCACGGTGCATAGCCGGCGGATGTGGGGCACTCAAACCTGGCGCCGTACCGGCACGAACTCGACAACTGAGATTGTAGCTACGGCGTTCTTGCGGTCGGACCTTCAGACAGGGCATTGATCCAGAACTGATCTTCAGCGTGCTGGTTGAGTGACGCCTCCCAGAACTCCGTTACCTGAGTCCCGTTGACGTGGAACACATGGACCGTCGGCCGAACCAAGAGCACACCATCATGTTCAATAGTCCCGGTGACAAGAGAAACGGCGTGGTCGTCGTCTCCTGTGACCGAATGGATCTCGAATCCTCCTTCCGCACTGTCATTGATGGCGGCTACCTGCCCCATGTAGCCAAACACCTGGGACTTGCCTACATAGGTCCCCGATAGCGGATGGCGACCGGGTACGTGGAATACCACGTCATCGGCGAGCAACCGGTCAATCGCCTCGATGTCGGCCGCGGCGTACGCCGACACGAGTTGGCGAATGACCTTCACGTTCTCTTCCCCTCTCATGCCCGGCACCTCTCCCTCTGCAAGATCTGATTTCCCTGGCTGCACCTACCCATGGACCATGCCATTACGGTCCTAACATCTATGAGGCACGCCCAACGGCGGCGGCCTGCAGCGCAAGGACGGCCGAAGGAGGTCGCACCATGTCGGTGATTCGCCATATCTTGCCAACCTCGTCGATCTGCACACGGTGGATTCACTCGCAGTCCAGTCCGGCGAGAGCGCCTTCGAAACAGAGGATCGCCTCCTTCTCGCCGTACGTCATAGAAACGAAGCGATGGTCGCTGGTAACGGTTGCCAGAAAGTCGAAGACGGCGGCGACGATCACCCGGCCTTCGAATGGTGCATGCGGCACCGGGCTGAAGAGTTGAACATCCTCCCGCATGAGTGCGGTGGCAGCAGAAGTATCGAGGGTCTCAACCGCCCGTTGGAAGAGTCTTGCGGTTCCGCTTAGAACGTCAGCATTGACCATGTCAGACGTCCTCAATCGTCATCAGTGCAACTCAGTATGACCTTTCCAGCGCGGACCTGCCGAGCCAGAGACGCAGGATTGCCCAACTCCGCATCTGTCCGAATCGGACTGCCGTGCTGCGGTCCCGGGTTTGGGGCGCGACGTCACGGTGCCCCAAGCGGTGTCGAGGTGATGCATGTGTGCCGTTACCCGAGGGTCGAAACCACCGCTGACCGATCTGCGACACCCCACTCGGGGCGGCAGATGAGTATTAGTTGGCTAGCTGCGGGATTAGACCGTCCACGTGCATCTCGATGTACTCATTGTTCGCCCACGGTCCGACCGCGCCTTCAACCACTTCTCGGACGCTTTCGACCGACTCACCTTCCCAGATGCAAATCCCGAAGGTGTGATCGTCGTTTGATGCGTGGATCGGCAATGCCACATGTGAAGGAAGTCCAGCTTCGAGTGCCTTAGCCTCAGCGGCCTCAAAGCCCTGGGGGTCATGGATCCGGTGAATGACAGTCACGAACATAAGAATTTCCCTCCGCTGGGAGATACTTCGCCGCCGTTGCGACTCTCACTGCCTAACACGGATGGACAGTCTGAGCGACTGCCCCCACATTCCAAGCCTTACACCACACACCCATGGATCTGCTCCAGGTGGTCATGGGTCCACCTGCTGATCAAGGTCCATCAAGCCGACCAGACACTGAAGGTCCCTCAGAACTGGGTCAGTGGCGGTCATGGCCTGTCGCTGGCTGGCACTTGCGGACGGTCCCGGGAGTGGCCTTAACGCACACGGCGCGGGAGGATTGAGGAGCGCTCGCTGATCTGGGGTGTTTGGGTCCGCAAGGTCACCACAACCAGGAGACGCGTGTGATAGCCAATGCTTCGACAAAGACCCGGGCCCTGCGCGCTAGGGCAACGAGTTGAGGGAGAGGTACTGATGCGGACGCGACTTGGGTGGTGGGGCACCGCAATGACCGCTGTGCTGGTGGTGCTAGGGACGGTGGCCCCGGCCTCTGTTGGTGGGGCGACGGATCGGCCCACCGCTCACACCTTGCGGCACTCCGTGGGTGGCCTGACCCCGGCGCACATCTACAACGGTCCCGACAGCTACTGGATGGTGGCCTCGGATGGCGGCATCTTCTCCTTTGGCGACGCTCAATTCGAAGGCTCCGCAGGTGGCGGCCCTCTCAACAAGCCCATCGTGGGCATGGCCGCCGATTCGGACGGTGGCGGCTACTGGTTGGTGGCCTCTGATGGGGGCATCTTCGCCTACGGCGACGCCCAGTTCTTCGGCAGTCACGGTGGCACACCCCTCAACAAGCCCATCGTGGGCATGGCCGCCGCTTCTGATGGTGGCGGCTACTGGATGGTGGCCTCCGACGGCGGCATCTTCTCCTACGGCAGCGCCCACTTCTACGGCAGCCACGGCGGCGCGCCCCTGAACAAGCCCATCGTGGGCATGGCCGCCACCCCCGATAGTGGCGGCTACTGGTTGGTGGCCTCTGACGGAGGAATCTTCACCTATGGGGACGCCCAGTTCTACGGCTCGGCTGGCGGCGGTCCACTCAACAAGCCCATCGTCGGAATGTCTGCCGCTCCGGACGGTGGCGGCTACTGGTTGGTGGCCTCCGATGGGGGCATCTTCGCCTACGGCGACGCCCTCTTCCACGGCAGCCACGGTGGTGCCCCCCTCAACAAGCCCATCGTGGGCATGGGGGCGACCAACGACGGGGGCGGCTACTTCCTGGTGGCCTCCGATGGCGGGATCTTCTCCTACGGCGACGCTCAGTTCGCTGGATCGACAGGGGGCATGCACCTCAACAGCCCCATCGTGGGCATGGCCGTCGCACCCGCCCTGTTCCCCTTCGCCACGGCCATCGCCCACACACCGAGCGGCCACGGCTACTGGGCCGCCGGTGACGACGGGGAGGTCCTGACCTTCGGCGACGCCACCTTCCACGGGGACCTTTCGGCCGATGTGCTGGCGCAACCCATCGTGGGCATCGCCGCTACCAATGACGGCGGGGGGTACTGGCTGGTCGATGCCTCGGGCCACGTGACCCCGTTCGGTGACGCCGGCACCTCCGGATCGGTCAACGATCCGAACGACTCCATCATGGGTATCGTCGCCGATCCGTCGAGTGGCGGCTATTGGCTGTTCAACGCCATAGGGACGGTGTACCCGTTCGGCGGCGCCCGGTTCTACGCTTCAGCACCGGGCCAGCTCCTCAGTCCGATTGTCGCTATGGCTGCAACTGTCGATGGTCAGGGCTACCGGATGCTGGCAGCTGACGGCGGGGTCTTCTGCTTCGGGGACGCAGTATTCGACGGATCGTTGGGGGGCACCAGCATCGCCACTCCGGCCACGGGCATCGCACCGACAGCCGACGGATTCGGGTACTGGATCACCACGGAGGACGGCTCGGTCTATGCCTTTGGCGACGCCACCGGCGGGCACCCGTTGGCCCACGATCTGGGTGGGAACATCGCCACCGGCATCACCGGCACACCCAGCGGCTTCGGGTACTGGCTCCTCGATACTTCAGCAAACATCTACACCTACGGCAATGCTGTCGCCTACCCGTTGAATCCCTAAGTCACCTCCGGATCAACAACCGCGGTGGTGGCTCGACTGACAAACAGCTCGGCCAACGTCGATCCTCCTGTCATCAGTTTGGTCGGGGGGAGGAGGCTGGTCCACAGCGTCGGTGCCGCTCACATCCACAGGCCACTCGTTCGGCTCGATCAGTTTGCTTGGGGAATACGGGTCGGGCCGAATCACCGGTGTATGTATTTCAGGCCCAGATCCATGCCCACGAGGGACATGCCGCCGGGAAGAGATGCTCATCGTGCGCCGCACCAGAACGACCCTGCGGTTCACCAACGTCAGCAACTGACCGCACGGTATCCTTTCGCCCCGCGAAGCTCCCCGGCGAAGCTCCCCGACTGATTGCGGCAATCCTGAGACACGGAGTCAACTACCAGGAGAGATAGGCGCCACCACCCATGGTTCGAGGGGACCTTCGCCCTATGAAACGCTTGTGACATGGACGATGCACCGCAACTGAGGCCGGACTGTTGATGCTATGAACGACGACCCCTGGGCCAGTACCAGCCTGGCGAACCTGTTTGTCGACGAGGCATATGCCACGGTCAAGGGATATGTGCGCACGTACGTGATGCACCAACATCTCCTGGACCACCTCCCACCTCCTCCCGCCACGGTGCTCGACGTCGGCGGCGGTGCGGGCCATCAGTCGTTTCCGCTGGCCCAAGCCGGCTATGACGTGACGGTGCTCGATCCGTCATCGGCGATGCTGGACAAGGCTCGATTGCGACTGGAGCGACTGCCTGCTGAGGCGCAGCGACGGGTGACCTTCGTCCAAGCCGACGGTGAGAACGCGGCCGAGGCGGTGAACGGCGAGCGGTTCTCCGGAGTCCTGTGTCATGGCGTGCTCGGATACCTCGAACAGCCCGAGCCCCTGGTCAACCAACTATGCCGGTGTGCCGCTGCCGGTGGCGTGGTCTCGATCATGACTGGCAACGCAAAGACCATGGCGGTGCGCCCGGCCTTGGAACGGCGATGGGACGACGCCCTGGCCTCATTTGACGCCACCAGCGAGGTTGGAGTGCTGGGGGTGCAGGGCCGAGCCGACACTGTGGAGGAACTCAGCGAACTCATGCACAGCCAGGATGTGGAGCCACTGCGCTGGTACGGGGTTTGGCTGTTTGTCGACTGGCTGGAGTTCAGCGGGGCCAAGTTGGACCCCGCAGATTCAGAGCAGGTAGAGGCGACGGCCGCAGCTGAACTCGAAGCCAGTCGACGAGACCCCTATCGCCAACTCAGTCGCGTCTTTCATCTCATCGGGAGCAAAAGCCGAGCCGACGGGCAATCGAGCTGAGGTCAGCTCAGTCGGTTGTCCTCCCGCCTCGAAGTGCCGCCTACTATTCAGTCCCCGTCGCCGCCCACCCGCCCGGCTCGGGCGGCCATCCGGTCGGCCGCCTTCCCGGCGCCCCGACATTGGAATCCCGCTTGCCGAGCCCCGAACAGGGCGCCGTGGTACCTTGCAAGGAGGATGTGAGATGGATAGTTCGAAGCTCAAGGTGACGGGGATCAACCACGTGGTGCTACACGTTGCGGACCTTGATCGTTCCCGGGCGTTCTACATGGAGGTTCTGGGCTTCGAGCACCGCGGCACCGTCTCCGACGGCCCGGGTGGGATGAATGCCAGCTTCCTACGCTGTGGCATGCAGGGGCTCGACCTGTTCGAGACTGCAGGTGGCGACGTCCACGGCGGCGAGGAGATGAACCACATGGCCCTCAACGTGGAAGCTGACGATGTGGCCCAGGTCGTAGCTGGGCTCTCGGTGGCCGGGATCGACACCTTCGAGATGACCCCGCGCAATTCGGTGTTCATCTCCGATCCTGACCTCCACAAGATCGAGATGCTCCCTATCAGTGCCAGCGAACGGGATCACGAGCGCGGAGACGTGCGAACTACAACGCCGTAGCGAATTCGAGGAACATCTGGATCGCTCCGACCGGGCGACCGGCAGCGGCCCGCATCCCGGGCTGGATTCGATTGTCATTCGCCCGAGTTTGCCGAGACGGTACTCCGTGAACGGTGCCCAATACGCCGGCTGGCTAGGCACCAACCCGGATTGCCCTACCAGCGAGGAAGCGTCCGGCGGAAAGCATCCTCACTAGCGAACCCGGCGGTGATCCTGGCATTGATCGACAGCGGCATATGGCGACTTACGAAGTTCCTGACATCCACCACCAGGGGTGATTTGGAGGTGGCAAGTTGACCGAGCCGCCGAGAGCCGCGAACAATATGTCGGACCCGGGGAAGGCGAAGCGACTCATACTTCGCCAAGGCAGATGTCGGGTCATGGATGCTGGTCATGCAGGCCGCGAGCACCACGGCGTCCTCGATCCCCTGGCAAGCGCCCTGGCCGAGGTCGGGTGTCATGGGATGAGCCGCATCGCCAAGAAGCGCCACACGTCCAGCGGTGAGTTTCCTCGGAACGGAATCGTAGAAGTCCGCGATGACGAGTTGATCGTTGTCAGTTAGTTCAATCAACTCAGGGATGGGGTTGTGCCAGGACGCGAAGACACTCATGAGGAAGCCCTTCCTGTCCGTCATGGTCCCGTTGGCCCCCTCCTTCAAGCCGACGTCTGCTGCCCAGTAGACCGCCCTATCGCGCAGGGGACCGGCGATGAATTGGTTGCCGCCACCGACGGTGAGGACCGCCGCCGGAGCCAGATCCGGCGCATTGTCCAACACGGCCCGCCAAGAGGTCCGGCCTCGATAGGCGAGTTGGGGGTTGTTGACGAGTGGTCGGGCGATCGAACGGATGCCGTCACATGCCAGAACGACCGATGCTCGAAGCGATTCTCCTCCAACGAGATCCACGATGGCTGAGCCGCGCTCAACCTTCAGCCGCTCGGCAGGAGTGTTCAAGCGGACGGAAATGTGGGAACAGGCGTCCAGCAGCAGGTGCTGGAGGTCTGTCCTACGAACGATCAGTGTCTGGGAACGGCGATCGGGGCTGAGCAGATTCTGATTGACGGTGATGAGCACCTTCCCTGAGGAATCCCGAACCACTCCCTCGGGCTCGGTTACTCCGATGCTGCTGACTTGCTGGCGCAGTCCTATGTGTTCGAGAGCCGCAAGGGCATTTGGCCAAAGCGAGAGGGCGGTGCCGGCCTGCGTAAGCGCAGTAGCCCGCTCGACGACCTGAACGTTGATCCCCGCCCGGTCAAGGGCGATGGCAGCGGTCAATCCGGCGATGCCTGCCCCGATGATCACGACGTCTACTTCGCTCAACTGCACCACGCCGTATCAAACTCACCGAACCCGGGGCTCGCGGCAAGGACCGGAGCGATCCGCCCAACAGAGCTCGGCCACCACACGGAGCCAAGTCTGTCATGGACCTATCAAGACGTGCTCGGCACATTGGAGAAGCAGACCGGCTGCAATAGGCCGACCCTGTCCCTGAACCAATCGGTGGGACCCGTTGGCGCTGACACCAATCGCCTGAGATTCTGGGCAGACCGTGAGACCCACTCCCCACCGTTGTACGGCAGGAGCTGGAGCGGTGAGCTCGATGGCACGGCCTCGGGGTGGCGACTGGCTCGATGAGAAGGAGGCCTACCATCTGTTGGGATTTGGGGCACTCGTCTCCGTAGTCACCCCATCGAGGGGTCCACGCTTGATGTCGACGGCGAAGCCGATTCGGCAACCAACACCGAGGCCACGACCGCGAGTACCAATCCAACATGCTCCGCCGCTTCATGAACCCAGAGTGTCACCTTCGTCATGGCACCGGTGTCGAGGCGTGGGGGCGGCCACTAGTGACCTGCCCCTGATCGGCAGGGAGTCGGCCATCCGAGGGAATTCTGTGCCAGGGCCATTCGGAGCCTCAGCCTCAGCCGAGCCACTTGTTCGCGGCGGGGGCGCCTTCTGTGAGACCTGCTCTTCTCCGTATCCAGCTGAACTGAGTTCGGAAGGCCCCTGGTCCTTCCTCTAGAATCCGTCGCGTGCCCGAACCAGCCGATCCTGCTCGCCTCGTCAATGCCCGGCGGTTCCTGATGGGGATCACCACCGACAACTCCCGTGATGTGCTTTCGCTGCTTTCTCCGGACGTGGTCTTCACCGTGCCGGGTCAGGGTCCACTGGCCGGCGCCTTTCGCGGGCCGGTAGAAGTGTACGAGCACATTGGCAAACTGTTCAGTGCCACCTCCGGTACGCTTGAGACCCTGAAATGGGTCGACTGGTTGGTCGGCTTGAGCCATGTTGCGGCACTGCAATTTGCACAGGCACAGGGCGGCGGAATGATCTATAGGAATCACCACATGTACGTCATCGAGACAGATGAAAGCGATCTCCTCACCAACCTACGGGTCTTCTTCGAAGACCAGACCGAGGCCGACACCTTCTTCGCCAGCCTTCCTCCGCAGTAGATCGAGCCGGCGTGTCGGCAAACGCCGGGTGGGCAGTGGTTGTCACGTCGGGGACAGCTAGCCATTTCTACCTATCGAGGGGCTGGGATGCGGATGGAGTGAATCACCGCCCAAGCGGTGTTGGAGCTATCGCTGTCAATGGTGACGTTGTAGAGAGCGCCGCTTCGGAAGACCTGGAGCCCGCCCAGATAGCCAGGACAGGCACCCGCTGGTGTGTTGCATGATCGCACGCCTACATCGGCGGGGGTGCCTTGCCAGGTCGTGAGCCGTTCGGGGTCGTTGTTGAAATAGTCGTTGATGATCCAGTGAGCGTGGGCTGGAGCGACTGCGCTGGAGAGAACGCTGACCGCAACTCGGACGGAGCCGTTGTCGGGAAGGGCCAGAGTGGTTGCATAGTTGACGGCACCGGGTAGCACCGAGGTTCCCGCCGAAGATCCACCAGCCACCACAGGGTTCAGATGCTGTCCCGCTGCGGCGGCAAGGCGAATCTGATGCCCCGGTGGACCAACTGCATAGCGGTCGAGGTTCGGCTGCGACGAACAGGCAGCTAAGAGGAACGCCGCCGAGCAGCTACCAAGGACAGCGGAGATGCGGACCATGGAACCATCATGCTCTGGATCAAGGGGCCTTGGGTATCCCTGACCTCCTGGTGGCGCGGCATGCCGGCACCGGTGGGGCGCCAAGCAGTCTGCACCAACAACAACGTGGATCTCCACGGATGCAAGCTCGCAGCTTCGGCGAGCGTCGTCTGACCTCACCAACGCATCACCGCCGTGGCGTCGGTGGGGTGGGGATACAGGCGAATGGGGAACCGTCCCCCGTTCGGACGCTGGCGAAGCTGTGACCGCGGCTGAGCCGCCTTCAGACGAGGACGTCGAGCTCCAGCGTTGCCACTTCCATTTCTCCAGGGAGCCCCTTGAGTTCGACCGTCCGTTCCGCCCGGGTGCGGATCTTGCCTTTCGCCAACGCCAAGGTCGAGGTGCTGGCGACGATCTCCCCACCGGCGCCGAGCGCCGAGATCCTCGCCGCCTCGTGCACGCCACGACCGCTGATCCCTCCAGCGTCTCGGTTCGCCTTGGCGAAGTGGATCCCGATGCGAACCCTGACCTCGTCCATTGCGGCTTGGATCGCCATCGCGCACCCAAGGGCACCATCGACCGATGAAAATCCGACGAAGAACCCGTCTCCAGTGCCGGTGTAGACCTCACCATGGTGCGCGGCGAACAAGGACCGCAAGGCGTCGTCGTGTCGGCGAAGCACTGCCAGCCACGCTTCGTCTCCCATCGAGGCCAGCATTGCCGTCGAGCCCTCGATGTCGGTGAACATCATTGCCACCGCGATGCGCTCGGTTGACTGCACCCGACCGAGCAGACCGAGGACCCTCTCGCCATCGATCGTCGCCCCCAGCCGCACAAACGCCTCAAGCGCTGTCTCGAGCTGGACCACCCGCGCGGCAGGCGCCTCTACTCCGGCCAGGGCCACGCGGGACACCGCCTCGTCGTAGGGGGCAGGGACCTGGCGCCACCAGTCGATCGCCGAGCGGAGCAGATCGAGCGCCACCGCACGCTCACCCCGAGCTGCCGCGACCCCACCGGCGCTGGTGGCCGCCCTCGCCTGATGGATCGGCGCCTTCCACCGGTCGGCCATTGTTGTAAGTTCAGTGGCTGCCGCTTCGGCTTCGTCAACGAGCCCTGCCGCCAGCTGGGCTTCGACTGCCACGTAAAGCAGCCCGGAGCGGCCCAGTCGATCGCTGATGGCCGCCAGTCCCTCGTCGAGCAATGCCACCGCCGTCTCGGGATTCCCCCGCACCAGCTCGAGCGAGGCGAGACCTGGTAGGGCTCGGTGGCCGAGTTCCTTGCACTTTGCGAAGGCGTGTGCCGCCGCTTCGAGGTCGCCCCTGCGGAGACTCACCTCGCCGAGCTCGTAGTAGGCGGCTGCGGCGTGCCCGACGTGCCAGGTCCCAAGCTCCTCGCAGATCGAGGCCAACTCCAGCTCGGCTTTCGCCCATTCACCACGGATCCGCAACATCTCTGCTTGGTGCATCCGGCAGTCGCCCGGATACTCCGCAATCCCACTGACGGTGCATCGACCCACTTCGTTGGTCCACTCCCAGGCCCGGTCGAGATCGCCGGACGAGGCGCAGGTGCTGATGGTGCCGCAGAAGATGAATGCGGAGGCGAACTCGCCGAGACACCCGCTCACGGCCAGGGCCATCGCCGAGTCGATCAGCCGAGCACCCTCGTCGACCCGGCCCCGCATGGTCAGGATCTGCCCCTTGAGGAGGGTAGCCAATGCCTTCGCATCGTCGGCGCCGAGCCGCCCAGCCCGTACGATGATCTCCTCGGCCGCCTCCAGTGCCCGGTCGTCTTGTCCGGACTGCCCCGCCACCATGGCCTCGAGCAGCAAGAAGGTGACTGCCTCTTCGCATTCGCCTTGGTCATCGAGGAGTTCCTTCGCCTGCTGCGCCCATCCCATCCCGACCGCCGTCGAATTGCGGGCCAGGTGCGTCAGCGAGAGGAGGATGGCGAGTCCAGCCGCTCGGCGCGGCTGGTCGGCTCGCACCTGGGAGAACGCCCGCTGGTGCGCCGCCGACGCTTCATCAGGTCTACCGCTGAACGTTGCCGCTGACGCCAACAGCTCGAGCTCGTCGGGATCAAGCGGGCTCACCTGGTCTGCTTCGGCGAACACCGTGTACGCATCCAGCCACCGACCCTCATCGGCTGCGGCACGAGCAGCCACGATCATTGTCGAACGATCGGTCACGTCGTATGCACATTCAGGAGAGATTCGATGTCCAGACCGTAGCTGTGCTCGCCCTTGGATGCCGTTTGCGGTTGAATCCCTGTCGATCCGCCGCCGACATGGATGGTGGCAGCCCGCCTCAGAACTGCCTTTCCTACCTACGAAGCATTCAAGGACAGACAAGGAGTGATCAGACAGAATTCATCTGCTGTGCCAATGGTAAGGACGGACCCTCAGTTGAGAAATCGAGCACCTTCATCGCTTGAGCTACGTTGTGGCCATACGGCTGGCGAGGACGTTCGCGCCGGACCCTTCTAGGTCATCGACCGCACTCCTCCGTCCGCTGATAGCCATGAGAATGGCTTCGCCCGTTCCTCGCACCTCCTCGCCCTCGCCCGATGACCAGGCCATGTCAGTGGCAACAAAGCGTAAGCCCTGCGAATTCTTCCGCGACGCTGGAACCAAAGTCATGCTCCCAGAACGGGTTAGGGAGATATCCAAGATCCGGGTTAGCCGATCTTCGGGGATCTCCCGATTCAAACCCAGCGGTCGTCGAACGTCCTGCTGATGGATCATCATCTCGCCGAGATTGACCCGGTCGATGTGGCCCGGCGAGGCAACCCATTCGATCAAGCTGTCGTTGGAGCGGTCGCCATCCCGAGCGATCTGGTCCGCTATTGCCTTGGTCGAGCCCGCAAGTGCGCTTTTGAGCAGGAATCCCACGATCGCTTTGCGATCGCGGTGAATGTGCCACGCCGTGTGAACGACCACATCTCGGACGGTCCATCCCATGCACAATGACGGCTCAGCCCATTGATCGGCGGTCAGCAGTCGAGTGAGCGCAATGAGGTCGGCATGTTCGGTGTCGAACTCGCCCTTCAAGGTCGTTTCGGTATCCATTTGGCCGCTCCTTCCCCTTCAGCGTACCCAAAGTGGCAGATTGGGCGTCCGGGGTGGAGGAGGACGTGTCCCGCGTTCCGTTCAACGGCAGGGCGTACCTCCGGTCGCTATGGATTGTTGCCGCCGGCAAACATCGATTCATGCCACGACACCCCCACGAACACGGGCAGCCGGCGAGCCGCCCCGTTGTCGAGCCCAGCGCCCACGACGTCAACGCCTACAGGCCGTTGGCCCGCCATCTCTGTTTGCGAAGACGTCGATGATGGCGGCAATCCGGCCGAGGACCGAGTGGCTGCACCCCGAGCGTCCGAGCGCAACCGTGGCGTTGAGAGCTGCACGGCCAGGGATCGGATGGGTCAGCGAAGGGGGCTCCCGAAGCGAATCACGTTGCCGTCGGGGTCGGTGACGGAGCCTTCCCGCCTTCCATAGTCCTGTTCCCGTGGGCCGTCGACTTCGATTCCCGCTCGTCTCCACTCCTCAGCCACCCGGTCGGCGTCTTGACAGTGGATGTAGAGAGCACCGTGACCCGGAAGTTCGTCCTTCGCAGCTAGGGCAAGGTGGATGGTGAGGTCCCGATCCCGGTGAGCGAAGGCATAGGTGTCATCGTGGAACGACACCGCGAAGCCCGCACGTTCGAACCAGGCGACCGAGCGAGTCACATTGGTGACATTGAACATCGGCTCGAACCCTGTGATCAGCCAAGTTCCTGTCATGAGTTGCAGCTGGCCGTCCCGCTGTCCATTCAGCCCGGCGAGGCAGTTGTGGCAGATCGGCAGGTCAGGGTGGGAGCGAAGTCTGACCCACCAATCGACCGACATCGAGCAGCACGTGCACATCACGGCCATAGGTTCCCCATGGTAGATGGCCGCTTGTGAGTAGGAGGGCACCGGCTCCTGGGCCGTGCTCACCTGGCACCTCCACCGTGAGGGCATCCGGAGTCGAGTCAATGGCCTGGCCGCGGAAGATGGCCGCCGCCACCAATCCAGGCACCGGTGGACAGGGTGCGAGTGCCGCCGGGTCAAGGCACGCCGCGATGGTCAAGGTACCTGTGGCGGTGTGCTGAAGCATGTCGAGGACACTCAGCCGCCCGAGCCTCCGCCGAACCTCGAGCGCCTCAGAATGGGGCTTGCACACCTTCGGGGCGCTCAGCCTCCGAACTGGCGGGTCTTGCGGTAGTACGAGTAGCCAGGGTGGGCTGTCTTCGGCTCAGTGGCCTGGTCGTGGTCCTCGACTTCGTCTGTCGCATCGGCGTCGGGGCGGGCATGGGGGAGCTTCTTCTCGGCCATGGGGGTGGTCCTTTCGGCTCGCCGGTCCATCGTAGTTCCCATTCTGCTCCCAGGCCCTGGAGTCTGCGGCTTGGGTTACCAGGCAGAGGTGGTGAGTGTGACGCTTGGTGTAACCAGGCCGGCCACCTGCTCGGATCGAAGCGGGCCCCTTCGGGTTGAAGTGGTGTTCGTAATGAAGTGCTCCTGGAGGTCAGCGACCAAGGAGTTCGCAGGAGCGAGACGACTTGCTTGACGCCATCGTCGATCCGACCGATCTGACCGGCTCTCGTCCAGCAAGGGCCGGCGCCGTCACCCTGTTCGTGCCCCTGAACCTGCTGTGACGTCTTACGCCGGGTTGCCGTTCTTGTCGGTCAGCCCGAGGTTGAAGCAGGTGGCCGCAACCTTGCTGGCGTCTGCTCTCAGACCCGAAGAGTCGCCCTTGGTAACGTCATTGTCGAGTGCTATCCCCTCACTTCGAAGTCGAGCGCTCGACGAGCCCTTCAACTGGCTGGCGACGCTCTGAACCTGCCGGGTTGACAGGGTCGCTGCGTTTTTCACGAAGGCTTTGCTGAAGTCGTGACAGGCAGTGATTTCTGACGCTGTGACGTTAGGAGTCTGCTTAGCTACGGACT
Source organism: uncultured Acidimicrobiaceae bacterium (assembly GCA_963812525.1). GTDB lineage: Bacteria > Actinomycetota > Acidimicrobiia > Acidimicrobiales > RAAP-2 > Bog-756. The sequence continues at coordinate 90,712 of CAWEVL010000010.1, read as the reverse complement.
GGCCATTGGTGCACCCTGCCAGAACTAGGAGGGCAGCACACCCAAGTCCGACTGCCGCCTTGCGCATCATATATTCAGCCACCTCTCGATCGTGCCCCCGGAGCAGCGTACCGGGCACGAGGCCTTGCGCCAAGAGCTGGGCCCGCTCACCAGTTGTCACTGCCCGCCCCGGTCCGCCCGGCGGCAGGCGAGACCATTCCCCTTGGCGGGTAGGGGCAGAGCTGCTGATTCGAGAGTCAGCCCCCTTGGAACCCTCAATGGCCAGGGCTTGTGGCAGACGTGTAGCGATCCCTCGATGACGTTTGACAGTTCCAAGCGGGCAGTGAGCTGAGCTTGCGCTCGACAGTGTCAGGAGTGTGTGCCCGGAGGGGACCAAACGTTCCGCCGATGCAGCGAGCGTGGCGTGTTCGTCCGGCCCGTCGGCTGCCGCGGGTCCGGTGTTCGATGCCGTGCTGAGAGGTACCGGTCCGGCCGTGCGCCGTTCGCCTGGATAGGCTTTCGTCCGCTTCGCCCGCCCAGATTTAACCGTCGCCCGCCAGATCGGAGAGACGAAGGTTGCACCGGAACTGTGAAGCAGACGTCATCATGGCCGCATCACGAGAGGCCATCTGGGCAGTGATCTCGGACGTGACACGAGTCGGCGAATGGAGCCGGGAGTGTCGTGGATGTGCTTGGGTTGATGGCGCCGACGCTCCGAAGCCGGACGCTCGTTTCCGGGGCCACAATCGTCGTGGCGGCTTTCGATGGTCGTGCCTCCCTCGACTCGACCCGAGTGGTGTGTGAGTCTGGTCGAGGGCGGAGGAGGAACTCGGGTCAGCGAGTCGTTTCAAGTACTGAAGATGCTTCGGCTGATGGAATCGTTGCTGTGGCTGGCGATGCGCGCCCATCGCGATCGCACCGCTGACCTTGCTGCGGACCTGGTCCGCCTGAAGAGAGTCGTCGAGGCCGGTGGTCCCACGCCGGTCGGTCAAACGGGTCCTTACTGATCCCCAGGTTCAGCACGGCGTACTGATCGCCAGGTGGTCGACCGGCCGGTCACTCTCTCAGGGTGGCTGGGGCACCGCGCTGAGCGGTGCCCACAAAATTGTTGGCGGATCGGCTTCCGCGGGTATACCGTCGGTGGCTTCATCCGACTGTCGGAGGTCGAGTGTGAGCGAAGCCGTCGTGCACAGGTGCCCGGAGTGCGGATCCGTGGAGACGCCGAAGCTGATTGTTCGAGGTTCGGGCATGCGGGAGTCCGGTGTGACCCACCGGTGTCGATCGTGCGGATCGGAGTGGGCTGGAGGCCGACTCTGCCGAGAGGCCTCCTGAGTCACCAAATGTTCATCTTGTCGTGACGTTCGTGTTTTCCGCCCAGTAGTACAACTGGCCGCGGGCGGGTGGTGATCCACCGTCGGCCCGTCGCGGGATGCTGCGCAACCGCCGAGGGCGGCAATCTTCGGCAGTGCGCGCCCCGCGCCAGCGGTAGCCCTGGGCCGGCCACTAGGACCGGTTGGCGGAATCGATCACTCTGGTGGCGGAACCAGGGGTCGGCCCAGGGCGCCGCCAGGCAGCACCTCCTGCCACACATGTTGCAGGGTGACTTGGATCAGCCGGCGGGATTTGCGTGGCTCACTGCACCCGGCGCGATCGAACCGACGAGTCGTTGATTCTCGCGGTGCCGGCTCAGAACAAGGTCTCGCGGGCATCGGCGCGAAGCAACGGGACGAAGAGCGCACTCGGGCGACATGATGCGACTGACGATCGCATCCTGCGACTTCGAGTCGCGAGTAGAGGTCTCCTGACAGTGCTAGAACGTGATGTCAACAGGTGGACGCGTTCCCGCACGTCCGCCTCGCAGGATGGGCCTCTGCCGGTGGGATTCCGCCTCTCGCCGGCGGAGGTTGCATCCCCTTGCGAATGGAGCCGGCCCGGGCCCGTTGGCGTATCGAGCATCGCGGGCCAACTCCATCGCTTGCCATGCAAACCAGGGGTGCTGTGACGGCGGAATCCCCGGCAACACTTGTCTCGGCAGATCACTGTCCAAGCTTGAGGGCGGGCATTCGGCGATCCCCGGATGGCAGCTGGCGCGTGAGACCTCGATGTGGGACACACCGTCGAACGTGGTCTGACCCTCAGTCGGATTGCCCGTGGGTCGAGACTGCTGGAGCCGTCCGGGGTCGCTCATGGGGCAGTTCCCTGGTGAAGGCCAACGAGAAGAGGGCAAGCAGCATGGCCGCCAGGAGGCCCGCCTTCAGGGAACGGAGTTGGGCGAGTTCATAATCCTCGACCAGGGCCATGGTCGTGGCGCTGTCGAGCCCGGCCTTGTGGGCTGCGGTCTCGATCTCCTTGGAGGCGACGAAATTGGTGTTGGAGCCAACGGCCACACCGACCTGCGAGGAGACCTCGGCGGTGATTCGGGGATCGTGCTCGACGTTGGAGATGAAGGTGCTGGCCAGGCCGGCCAGCACGATGGCGCCGATGAGGGCCACGCCGAGCGAGGAGCCGAGCTGCTGGCCCGTGTACTGGAGCCCTCCGGCCTCGCTGCGACCCGAGTCCTCGACCGAGGACTGCACGACATTCCCCAGCTGGGAGACGATCAAGCCCATGCCGATCCCGAGCACGGCCATGCCGGTGCCGAACCCGACGTTGGCCAGGGTGGGCTTGATGGTGGAGAGCAGGATGAGCACTCCGGCGATAGTCACGCTGAGACCGGAACGGACGATGGTGCGAACGGAGAACCGGTTGGACAGGCGCGAACCGGCCGCTGCCGCCAGGAACATCGTGATCGAGACGGGCAGCATCTTGACCCCCGTCTGCAGGGCGTCGAGCCCGAGGACCAGCTGCAGGTAGAGCGGGACCACGAAGAACACGCCCATGAGGATCAGGTTCTGGCTGAACAGCCCGATCAGGCCGGATCGGACGGAGGGAACGCGGGCCAGGGTGAGATGGACCAGAGGGTCCGCTCCCTTGTCCTCCCGGTGGCGCTGCCAGGTCACGAACCCCCAGATCAGGATGGCGCCCGCCGTAAGGACGTACGGCGTCAAGGAGAGTCCGAACGGGGACACCGGCGAGTCCTTGGGCTTGACCCATCCCCACGTGCTCGACTGGAGGACACCCAGTACGAAGAGGCCGAGCCCGGTGGCCGAGAGCACGGAACCGACGGCGTCGAACTTCGGGGTCGGTTCCGGGCGGGGGACGTCCCCCACCTTTCCGGTCATCACCAGGATGAACAGGACGAGGATGACCTCACCGACAAAGACAATCCGCCAGCTGTACTCCGTCGTAGCCCACCCGCCCAAGATCGGGCCGATGGCGATTCCCGCTCCGGCGACCCCGCCGATGACCGCATAGGCCACCTTCCGTCGGTTCCCTTCGAAGTTGCCGGCGATCAGGGCGACCAGGGACGGGAGCACCAGGGCAGCGCCGATACCCTCCAGCACCGACCATCCAAGGGTCAGGACCAGGATCGTTGGCGCGGCGGCCGTCATGGCTGAACCACAGCCGTAGATGATCAGTCCGACCACGAAGGCACGACGCCGGCCGATGATGTCGCCGATCTTGGCCCCGGACATCATGAGCATGGCCATCACCAGGCAGTAGAAGGTGATGACCGCCTGGATGGTGGGCACCGTGGTGTTGAAGTCGTGGACCAACGTGCTGATCGAGACATTCATGACCGACTGGTCGAGCACCATGACGAACTGGGCCGTGCCGAGGGCGATCAGCGCCAGCCATCCCGTCGATGTGGCTTCTTTACTCTTCATGCTGGGTACTCTCGAACCACGACCACGAAAGAAGTCTCGCTCTGCGATGCCCGGAAGTGGCGGACGGTCCGGGAGTGGGGCGCGGTGCACGAGGACAAGGCGCCACTCACCGGAGGGGTGCCAGGTCACCATCAGCGAGGTCCTCGAGCATCGGACGTGCGGCGTGGAACAGCTGGCAGACGTGGACGGGAAGCAGCCGCCGCTTGTCGGAGGCGGAAAACCGACAAGCGACGGCCCATCCCACGAGGCTGCGCTTTGGCGGGATCGCGCATTCGCCTACGTTCGGTCTACCAGCCGCCGGTGCAAAGGTCACGTCTTGCAGCCAGCCGCAAGGCAGCAGCCGATGTACGCAATCCACTGGACGGCAGGCTGCGGGCCGCTCGCTCACCCGGTAGCGGGTGAGCGACTCGCGCCACCCACCCGTTCCGAGGTCTGGATCGGCGGGGCAGAAGCGACGGTGGCGGAATCCGTCTGCAGATCCAGGACTCGAATTGTGAGCGCGCCGACGAGCCGCCGCCAGAGTGAACCTCGCTGCGTGGCTGAGATGCCGCGATCAGTGCTGTTCCCCGGACGTGGTCCTGATCTCGAGCGCCGAGCTCTTGGGTGCATGCGAGTTCCGGTTCTATTGTCGTGGGCGTGGGGGGTAGAGCTCGCTTGAGCATCGGGGTCACGCTGATCGGACTGGCGCTGGTCGCCGGGAGTTCGGCGTTCGGCTCCTCTCCCGCAGTGGCTCCGGTGAAGAGTCGTGACGCATCATTGGCGGTTGTCCGGTCGGCCGTGACCTACTGGAGCGCCCGGGTCGACGCCGACAGTCAATTGCTGGCGACCAGGGATCTCCAGGAGGATGAGGCGGCCAGAGCCCTTCCTCCGTGCGCCCAGACTCCGGCCGTCGATCCCCCTTGTACCGGATTCGCACTCGCTACCGCAGGCGGTATGGAACCCTACGTGGAGATGTACGGGCAGTTGTCGGCTGACGCACAGACGCAGATCACCCAGGATCAGATCTGGCTCCAGGCTGCCCGGGACAAGTTGGCGCACGACGAAGCGAAGGGTTGATGGTGACCTACCCGCGGCGGTGGGCACTCGGAAGTGCGCCGCCCGGAGACCATCCGATGAAGAACCCGGAGATCATCAGATGAAGAAGAGGAAGTGCCGGAGCTGACCGGTGATGAAGAGGTCATCGAGTGGCGGGACGGCCACCAGATAGACGGCGAGAGCCGGCAGCCAGCGTGACAGGTGGATCCGGGGGGCCGGGCCCTCGGTGGGCGCACCCGGCGGTCCGGTGGACGTCCCGTCCGGATCGACAGGGGCGAGTTCGCCCAAGTGACCCGATTTCCCGGTCAGCAACGGGACGAAGCCCTGGACGACCAGCCAGGCCGCACCGCAGTCGGCGAACCACCGGACCCAGTCGAAGCCGGTGGCGAACAGGATCGCCGTCGCCACGACGATGGTGGCGGCCAGGACGGCACCCAGCCGTCGGTGCCCGGACGCCACGAAGACCTGTGCGAGGTGGGGCCGCGTCCACGACCGAACCCACAGGAGCTGAAGGGTGACCAGGACGATCCCCAGCAGCAGGGTCCAGGCCTTGGCCGAGGGCGGAATCGAGCCGACCAGTCGCACCGACGCGCGTAGCGAGTCGGGCAGATACGTGAAGACTGTATTGCCGGTCAAGTGGAGACGGGCGAGGTCGGACTGGAGCTCGGCGACCTGCCTCGACGACGGGAGGCCCCAGGCCAGAATGGCGGCGGTCGCCGCCAAGGGGGGCACGGCCAGGACGCCGAGGAGCACGTTCCCTTCGATGCGTCGACCGCGGTAACGCATGTGGTGGTCGTCGCCCCCCCGGACCAGGGTGGCCGTGGCCACGAGCACCATGGCCCAGGGGACCTCGATGAGGATGACGTCCTCGTGCACCAGGACCATGGCTCCGAATCCGATCCCGACGGCGATGATCCCGGGAACCATGGCCCGGTCTGCCCGGGAGAGCACCAGGCCCAGGGCCACCAGCAGGACCAGCGCCAGCAGGTCGGGCCGGCGGTCGACGATGAAGAAGTCGATGGTGAACGGGCTGGCCGCCAGGAGGAGCGCGGTGGCGCACGAGCTGGACGTCCCCCGCCGGATGAGCAGCTCGATGACCAGCACCACCGCTCCGACGCTCAGCGCCACCACGGCGTCCGCGGTCACGTCGACCTCGGATCTCGTGGGCAGCCCGAACATCAGATGCAGCCCCTCGCCGAGTAGCCCGCGGCGGATGAAGCCGTGACCGTAGGTCACCAGGTAGTAGGACTCGGTGAACCGCCGGTTGCCGGGGAGGATCGGATCGGACAGGCCCTGGATCACCTGGAAGGCCACCAACAGCGCGGCGAAGAGCCTGACTCCTCCTGGTGTCCACCTCGCGGCCGCTCCGGAATCGGTCGTCATGGTCTCCGCCGTGGCCTCCTCCCGTCGAACTCGTCACCCACGCCGCGCAGTCTTACATCAAGTGCCGTCCGACCTTCGTCCTCAACCGTTGCGGTCCACCGACCGTGATCCGTTCGCCCCAGTGCCCCGTACTGTCAGCGGGGGCTGCGAGAAGGTGAGGTCGATTCCATGCACAGCACAACGACGTCGTGCCCGGCGCCATCGCCCCGGGGAGTTGGTGTCCGACTGGCCACGCTTGCGCTAACCGTCGGGCTGGCCGTGGGGGTGGTGGCGACAGGGGTGATCATCCCCTCGGCGACCTCGGGTGCGGCCAGTGGCGATCGAACGGTCGTCATGTTCAAGACCACCGGCTCCCTCGGCCGGATCCTGGTCGACGGCAGCGGACACGTCCTGTATGTCGACACCCATGACCGGCCCAACCACCTGTCCTGCACCGGGGAGTGCGCCAAACGGTGGCCGCCGCTGCTCCTGGCCGGTGGAGCCAAGCGAGCAGTCGCCGGGACCGGCGTCACCGGCCTCGGAACGGTTCCCCGGGCGAAGCACCGGCTCCAGGTCACCTGGCACAAGAGGCCCCTCTACCGCTACGTCGGCGACCGGCACCCCGGTCAGGCCCGGGGCCAGGGAAAGGGCGGGATCTTCTTCGTGGCCGCCCCGACCGGAGCGACCCACGTGGTGCCCGGCGTCGGCACCACTACGACCACCGCACCTCCGGCGGCCGGCGTGCAGCCGGCAACCGGCGGAGCCACGACGACCTCACCGACCTCACGGACGGCGACGGGCACTTCGGGTGCCGGCGGCACCGGGTCCGTTCCCGGTCCCAGTCCGACGGTTCCCGCTCCCAGCCCGCCGCCCACCAGCCCGCCGCCCACCAGCCCGCCGCCCACCAGCCCGCCGCCCACCAGCCCGCCGCCGACCACGGCGCCGCCCGCCGGCGGTGGGGTCGCCTACTGACCCCTCGACCGGGGATCGGACCCTCGGACGGTGATCCGAACGGGTCCTTGGTCCGTAGTGAAGGTGAAGGGGCGAGCCAATATGCATAGGAGAGAGATGGGAGTGCAAGTGATGCAGCAGACGGCCGGTACGAGGATGGCCCGCTGGACGGTGGCCGTGGCGATGACCGTGGTGGGTGTGGGAGCGGCGGCCGGTGCCGTCGTCCTCCCCGCTGCCGCCGGCGCCGCCTCGTCGTCGACGACGGTGACCACCGCGCAGAACAAGACCTGGGGGAAGATCCTGGTGCTGGGCAACGGCACGACGGTGTACCGGCTGACCACGGACCCGAAGAACAAGAGCGTGTGCAAGGGCGAGTGCGCCAAGATCTGGCCTCCGGTCGTCCTGGCCGCCGGCCAGAAGGCGCCGATCGCCCACGGCGGCGTGACCGGACTCGGCACCATCACCCGGTCCGGAGGCACCCGTCAGGTCACCTACAAGGGCGTTCCCCTCTACCGCTTCATCGGCGACCACAAGTCCGGGCAAGCCACGGGGAACATCAAGGACACCTGGGGCAAGTGGTGGGTCGTGAATCCGGCCAACCCGCGAGTGGCCCCGACCGCGATGCACGTGTCCAGCGGGAGCACCACCCCGACGACCGTGGCCGGCTCGGGTGCAGCGTACTGACCCGTGACCCTCACTGATCCGACGCTGGCCCCCTCCGAGCCGGAGCCCTATCTCCCGGTGTCACTCGAACTCGAGGTGACACCGGGGCAGACGGCCCGGCTCGGGGCGTGGTCCGGCGTCATCGCCATCGCAGTTTCGGTGGGGTGGCTGGGATTCGTGGGTATCCGGACACTGGCCGGCGCCCGGGATCTCACCACCGCGTTGGCCACGGCACAGGGCCGGACCGTCGGACCGGCTCTGATCGCCGTGGTCGCCGTCCTCATGGTGGCCGAGCGCCTGTGGCCGGCGGTGCCCCGCCCACTGTTGTCCCGCGGCCACCTGGTCGACGCCGGCTACCTGGTGGTGTTCGCCCTCGCCGTCGTCCCGCTCCTGACCCTGGTGGAGACGGGCTTCGCCGTCGAAATGAGCCGGCACGCCCGGTTCCTCATCCTCAGTCGTCTGCCGCTGGCCCCCCAGGTGCTGGTGGTGGGTGCCATCCTGGTGGGGATCGATGCCATGAACTGGGGGGCACACGTCGCCAACCATCGATCGGCGTCCCTGTGGAGGCTGCACGCGCTCCACCATTCCCAGGAGGACATGAGCGTGCTGACGACGTTCCGGACCCATCCGCTGGTCCATGCCACGTACCTGGGCGCACTGCTCCCCGCCCTCGTCCTGGGAGCCAGTGGTGCGGTGCCAGCCGTTGCCATCATCGTCTACGGCTGCCTGGTCACGCTTCCCCATGCCAATCTGCCCTGGACCCTCGGACCGTTCGGCCGCATCGTCGTGAGTCCGGCCTATCACCGGCTGCACCACGCCCGGATCCTCGACTCCCGGGGCACGGTCAACTTCGGCTTCGTCCTGGTGTGCTGGGACCAGATGTCGCGGCGGGCCCTGTACCCGACCGCTGGCGAACCCGTGGCCACCGGCATCGCCGGACGCCCCGTGCCCATCGAGCAGACGGCGGCGGGCGGCGCCTGGCGCCTCGTCCTCACCCAGCTGGCGCAGCCGTTCCGGATCCACAGCGGCCTGGACGCGTCATGACCGATCTCGCCGTCCGGGCACGCCAGGCCACCGAGCAGATCAACTCCACCAAGGAGGCTCCCCTGGCCCGCGACGTGGCCTTGCTGGTCATCCGCATCAGCCTGGCCTGGATCTTCGTCTACCACGGGGCGGGAACCCTGTTCGGCGCCTTCGGGCAGCCGGGGATCCACGGGCACGCGATCTTCTTCGCCAACGTGGCCCACCTCCGCCCAGGAACGTTCTTCGCCGTGCTGAGCGGTGTCATCGAATTCTTCGGCGGCCTCGCCGTGGGCGTGGGCATCCTCGGCCGGCTGGCCGCGGCTGCCCTGGTGGGCGACATGGTCATGGCCATGATCACGGTGACCTGGCACAACGGGATCGTGTCGAACGCCGCCGGGTCGGGCTATGAGCTCAACATCGCCCTGGCGGCGCTGGCCCTGGTCATCGTGTTGCTGGGCACCGGCCGGTTCTCGTTGGACGCGGTCCTCCGCCGGAAGCTGGAAGGTGGGTACCACCGATCATGAGCACGGCCGACCCAGTGGCGTCATGCTTGTACAGGATGGAGATGGTCCCCAACGATCGACCGGTCCGTCGGCGCCGCAGGCGGAGCGGGATCCGTGAGGCCTCGGACGAAGCCCTGGTGGCCGGCATGTCGGCCGGCGACGACCGGGCGGCGGAGGCGTTCGTGCAGCGCCACGAGCGCCGGGTCTTCGGGATCGCCCTGGCCATCACCGCCGACCGCGCCACCGCCGAGGACGTCGCCCAGGAGGCCTTCGTCCGGGCGTGGCGGCATGCCGCCGTCTTCGACGCCAGGCGAGCCTCGGCCACCTCCTGGCTCTCGACCATCACCCGCAATCTGGCCATCGACGCCCTCCGCCTCCGTCGGGCGACCCCGATCGATCCCGACGATGCCATCTGGTTCGCGGCTGAGGACCAGGAGACGGGGCCGGTGGCCCACGTGGTGCACACCGATGTCATGGATCGGGTGCGCGCCGCGCTCAGAGCCGTCCCGGCCGATCAGCGTCGCGCGCTCGTGCGGTCCGCCTTCTACGGCCAGAGTGCCACCGAGATCGCCGAGGTCGAGGACATCCCGCTGGGCACGGCCAAGAGCCGAATACGTCTCGGCTTGTCCAAGGTGCGGGCCATTCTCGATGGTGAGGAGGGGTGATGGAATCGACCTCGACCGGTTCCGAGTGCGCATCGTTCCTGGATGATCTGGCCGTGCTGGCCGTCGGCGCGTTGACCGGCCACGATCGGGCCCGGTTGCTGGCCCACCTCGAGGAGTGCCCCCAGTGCTCGGCCAAGCTCGAGGAGCTCTCGGTCGCCGCCGATGCGCTGACGTCACTCGTCCCCGATGCCATCCCATCAGAGGGTTTCTCCGAGCGGACCGTGGCGCGCTTCCGCGCCGAGCAGAAGGCGAGACGCCCCCTGACCCGTCGCCTGGCCGCCGTGGCCGCCGTGGTCGTGGCCCTGGCACTGGGTGCCGGCGCCGGCGAACTGGTGGCCTCACAGGGCGGCTCCCCGGCACCGGCCTTCCTGGCGGCCCCCCTCCATTCGACCGTGGGCACGGAAGGCTCGGTGGTCCTGATGTCGTCGGGTGGGCGAGGGTGGTTGGTCATGAACGTCCACGACGCACCGTCGACCGGAACGGTGACCTGCTCGATCGTCCTGCACGACGGGACCCGGCGGGATGTCGGACGGTTCTCGCTCGCCGACGGGTACGGCTCCTGGGTCGCGTCGCTTCCGGTGCCCGCCTCGTCGGTCCGTACGGTGAGCGTGGTCGACGACCACGGGGCCCTGGTGGCGGCGGCGCGGGTGAGCTGACCGGCCGGCAGCCGGTCGGTGTGGCTCTAGATGTCGGTGAGCGATGTCTCGGTGATGCCCAGGACCCGCAAGGTGCGCCCCAGTCCGAGGAACGCCGACAGGCAGATGGTGAGGTCGAGGATCTCGGGATCGGAGAACTCGTCACGCAGGCGCTCGAAGAAGTCGTCGTCGATCGACAGGTGGTCGATGGCGAACCGCTCCGCGTACTCCACGGCCAGGGACTCCTGGGTGGTGAAGGTCGAACCCTCGTCGTGGGTGCCAACGTGGCTATAGAACGCCTCGGTCAGCCCCTGGGCCTTGACCCTGTCGGCCCGGAAAGCGAGACAGACCGTGCAGTCGTTGACCTGGGCGATCCGCATGCGGGCCGCTTCCCGGACCCCGACCGGCAGGATGCTCTTGTTGTAGGCGGCATCCACCAACCGGTTCACCGCCGCGCCCATCTCGGGTCGGAGTGACCAGAGCTGGACGGCGTCGCCGCCCTCGCCTTCGGGAATGACGAGCCGGGCCATGGGCCTGACTCTACGCCGTCAGCCAACCGCCGCGGCGACCCTCGGGACGATCTCGGTTGGTGGTCGGCTCAGGTGTTCCATTGCTGGAGGTAGAGCCGGGCTCGCGATGCCTGTTGGATACGGTCCATGAAGTTCTCCCCGATCTTGTCGGTCAGTTCGGGGTTGCCGATCCATCGGCCGTCGGGGGCCTCCCGGCTCACCGTCTGCATGATGGCGCTCAGTCCCTGACAGGCGGAGATCAGCTCCCGGAAGTTGATGCCGAAGTTGTCGTCAGGACAGCGCCGAGCGTCGAGCCAGGTCAGCGCGTGGTGGACCGCGGCGTTGAGTTGGTCGGACGCCGCCAGGACCACCACCGCCGGCGACTCCGAGGTCGAGATCAATCGATCCTCGGCCTCCATCAACGACCGGACGATGGGCCAGGCCTCACTCAGCCATCGCTGCACCGAGCGGCGGGTGTGCCTCATGTCTTCTGCCCCACGACCATGCCCACGGGCCCATTCTGCCGACAAATGATGGGGCGCTCCCATCTTCGCGCTCTGCGCTACAGACCCGACGCTGGCAGTGGCGGACGTGTCTCGCCGGCAGCCTCCCGTCGGCGGCCGCCGACCCATCTCCGGGCAGGAAACGGCGCCACCTCTACGCTGTAACAAACGAATCTCACCCCAATTCCGTTACGCCGGGCGTCGGCCCTGGTAGCGCTCGGTGCGGGCGGCCGCCGATGGTGGACGGCGACCCGCTCGGGGTGTAGTACTTCTCTCGGGGGCAGCGTGGAGCAGTGTTGAAGAGTGAGGGTCGGGGGTCCGTGCTGATCGACTTCGGGGGGAGCTTGCGTGCCGCCAAACGGGGTGACGAAGCGGCGTTCGCCGCCATCTGGCGGGAATTCCAGCCGGGCCTCCTTCGCTACCTGCGGGTGAAGGCGGCTCCGGCTGCCGAGGACCTGGCTGCCGACACCTGGTTCCGCGTGCTGAAGGCGCTCCCGTCGTTCGAGGGGGACGAGAGTGGGTTCCGGGCGTGGCTGTTCACCGCGGCACGCAATCGAGTCACCGACTGGTACCGGGCCGGCGACACCCGGCCGCTCTCCATCGATTTGGCCAACCTCGCCCTCCTGCCGGCCAGCAACAATGTCGAGTCGGAGGCGGACGAGCACTCGGCCACCGAGCGTTCGCTGGCGCTCATTGCCAAGCTCCCACAGGACCAGGGCGAGGCGGTCATGCTGCGTATCGTGGCCGGACTGAGTGTCCCGGTCACGGCGGAGATCATGGGAAGGTCGCCGGGTTCGATCCGGGTCCTCTGCCATCGCGGCCTGCGTCGCCTCGAGGAACTGCTGGCTGGAGCGACCGGCGAGGGTCACGTGGCCTCGCTCGATCTGGCGACTGTCGCCCCCACCGGGTCGGTGCCCGAGATGAAGAACGCGTAGGGACGAGCTGATGGCGGACGATGACGAACTGATGGCGGACGATGACGAACTGATGGCGGACGAGAGGAACGTGGGATCCACGGCTGGACGCGGGGGTATCGATGTCGGAGCCGTGGTCGACCTCCCCCACGTGGCCTCGGTGGGACTCGCCGAGCTGCTGGCCGCGGCGTCGGGTCCGGCGCAGCCCCATGAACTGAGCTGGGAGCACGAAGCCCGCACCGTCTTCCGGTCCGAGCTGGCCCGGTGGCCCAAGGTCGGGCGCCGTCGCGGACGGACCGCCGCCGTGGCCGCCGCCGTGGCCGCCGCCGTGCTGACCGGCAGCACGGGACTGGCCGCCGCCACCGGATTCCCGGCACCGGCAGCCCGGATCGTCGACCACATGTTCGACGGTGGTCCCACCGCCTCCCCCGCCGTACCGGCCACCACCAAGGAGCTGTCCCAGCGCGGCCATCCAGCCGAGCGGCCCACGACGACGCCGGCGGCGATCCCGGTGCACCATGCCTCAGCGCCGGCATGCACTGCTCGGGCCGGCGGTACCCCGGTGGAACCGGAGTCGGCATCCGCGTCGGGCGTGCCCTGCGCGAACGCCCCGGTGGGCGGTCCTCCACGGTCGAAGCCGACGCAGACGCAGCTGCAGGACGGGGGATCGGGTTCGCCGCTCAGCGTCTCGGCCTCGGCGTCAGCGGCCGGACCCACCGTCACCCTGGTGACCACCACGACCACCGGGCCGCCCGCTCTGTCTGCGGCACCGTCCACGGCATCCTCATCGTCCTCATCGTCCTCGTCGTCCTCGTCGTCCTCGTCGTCCTCGACGACGCTCGCCGGCAGTGGCTCGAGCCCCGGCAGCAGCCAGCCCTCCGGCACCGGCACCGGCGCCGGCAGCGGCACCGGCACCGGCACCGGCAGCAGCAGCGGCACCCGCACCGGACGGGGTGGCAACCAGGGCACCGGCTCGACCACCGGCGGGAAGAAGGGCACCGGCAAAGGTCGTGGCAAGGGCACCGTCTCCGGCCGGGGTGGCAACCGGGGAGCCGGCGCCGGCCGCAGTGGCAACAAGCACTCCGGCGCCGGCGCCGGCGGTCTCGGCGGCGGCCACCCGAGGCAGGGTTCCGGGGCCGGCCGGGGCGGTGCCAGAGCCCATGGGGGCCGAGGCGGAGCGGTCGGCGGTTGACGGTGCGTCGACCACTGGCCGGGAAGCGCCGGAGACCGTAGGGTGCTGTCCTTCAGGGTGGCCCGTGGGGCCTGGGAAGCGGAGCCCGTCGACCCGGCGCCTCCTCCCGGCCACAGTCGAGGCAGACCGATGACGGCTCAAGGGGAGGTACGGATGATGAGGATGGCAGCACGGGTCGGCGTAGGTCTGGTGCTGGTGGCCGGCGCGCTGGTGGCTGCCCCGGCTGTCGGGGCCGCGGAAGGGCACGGAGTCGTCAGGGACGCGCCGCTGGTGCCGCTCCCCACGCCTGGCTCGGGAGCCGGGCTCAACGGCGCCCAGTCCTCGCTCAACTGGGCCGGGTATGCGGCGACCGGAACGACCTTCTCGAGCGTCTCCGGATCGTGGGGACAGCCAGCCGCCCACTGTCCGACCAACCGGGCCCAACTGGCCGCGTTCTGGGTGGGACTGGACGGCTACGCCGCGTCCGACCCGCACGTGGAGCAGGTCGGCACCGATTCGGACTGCGTCAAGGGCAAGCACGGGGGCAGCCCGAGCTACTACGCCTGGTTCGAGTTGTACCCGGCGGCGCCGGTGGTCCTGCCGCCGTCCTTCTATCCGGTATCGCCCGGCGACGTCATCAGCGCATCGGTGTCGGTCTCCGGCGCCGGCTATCTGCTCCACGTGGCCGACGCCGGGAGGTGGACCTACTCCACCGTGCAGACGCCGTCGACCCGACCGGCCGACGCCTCCGCCGAGTGGATCGCCGAGGCGCCCACCTCCTGTCGGGGCTCATCCTGCAAGATCGCGCCGTTGGCCGACTTCGGAGCGATCGGGTTCGGCGGGGCCAGGGCCGACGGCCTTCCCGTCTCATCGTTCGCCAACAACCGGATCACCATGGCCAACAAGAGCGGGAAGAAGGTCAAGGCACTCACCTCGGGGCTCGCCTCGGGCGGGACCGGGTTCTCCGTCTCGTGGCAGCACATCTGAGCCCTCCACCCGGCTCGCCTCGCTGACAGGCCCTTCCCGACCTCGGACCCGCTCGGTCAGCCGGCGGCGGATCCGTAGAACGGTGCGTGGAAGGAGAACACACCTCCGTCCGAGGCCACCAGCCAGTAACCGTCCCCGGCGTTGTCGTTGATGGTGGTCACGATGGGCCGGTTCAGTCGCATGAGACCGGTGCCTCCGTAGAAGGGCATGTTGAATCCGGTGAACACCCCGCCGTCCGCCGCCACCAGGCGGTAGCCGCTCCCGTCCGACACGGCGTCGATGCCCACGATCGGCTGATTGAGCTTCATCCCGCCGGTGGCGCCGTCGAAGGGGGCGTCGAAGTTGAACACGCCACCGTCGGACGCCACCAGCCAGTAGCCGCCGGTGGAGCGGTCGACGGCCATGCCCACGACGGGCTTGTTGAGCTTTATCAACCCGGTACCACCGTGGAACGTGGCGTTGAACGAGAACACGCCGCCGTCCGACGCCACCAGCCAGTACCCGGCGCCGTCAGGGGTCGCCCCCATGGCCACGATGGGCTTGTTGAGCCGGATGTTGCCGGTCGAGCCACGGAACGGCGCGTTGAACGAGAACACGCCGCCGTCCGATGCCACCAGCCAGTACCCACCGGT
This sequence comes from uncultured Acidimicrobiaceae bacterium, assembly GCA_963812525.1. Classification (GTDB taxonomy): domain Bacteria; phylum Actinomycetota; class Acidimicrobiia; order Acidimicrobiales; family RAAP-2; genus Bog-756. Next base: position 75,413 of record CAWEVL010000010.1, on the reverse strand, counting down.
CGCCGGATCGACGGCCATCCCGACGATGGGACGGCTGAGCGGGGTACCCGTCATGCCACCGAAGCAGACTGCGGTACCGAAGGCGGCCACGTCGCCGTACTTGTCGACCTCGTAGTAGCCGGACCCGTCATCGGTCGCCGCCGCCCCTACCACCGCTCCCGACGGCAGATGGGTGGAGCAGCCCTGCTGGCCGGTTCCGGCACCGGACTGGACCGGCGCCGGCGTGGTGACCTGGTTGGCCACCCCGGGCCACGAGGCGTGGCCGCCGGCGTCGACGGCGGCCACCGAGTAGGTGTAGGTGGTGCCGGGCTGGGCGCTGGTGTCGGTGAAGGAGGTGGTGCCCGCCCCGACGGTGGCCAGGGCCGAACCGTTGCGGTAGACCCGGTAGGAGGCGATGGACCCCCCTGCCTCGGTGGACGCGGCCCAGCTGAGCGCCACCGAGGTCGTGCCCGTGGCTGCCGCGGTGACGCTGGCCGGCGTGGACGGTCCGGCGGTGGACGGGTACGTGTAGGTCTGTACGTCGAACGTTCCGCCGGCCGCGTTGTAGGGAGTGACCGTCACGCGGTTGCCGTTCACGGTGACCTTGAGGAAGTTGTAGACATCGGCGGCCGAGGTCGGGTCGGCGACGTTGTTGTTCGTACTGCACGAGGAGCCGAGCCCGGTGGTCGGGGTCCAACCGATGGCGTAGATGTCCTTGTACGGGGGCGAGGTGCCATGGGTGAGGTTGGAGCAGGTCAGCCCGCCGAGCACGGGTTCCAGGACCCCACCGCCGCCACCGGTGACGTAGTTGGTGAGCTGGCCGGGGCCGTTCGGAACGATCCGCTGGTAGGTGTGGGCGTGGCCGTTGAAGGCCAGTTGCACCCCGTTCGCCGCCAACAGGGCTTCGAGGCTCGTGGAGGCGTTGGGGTTGGCCGCACTGTTCTGCAGGTAGACGTCAGACGGCTGCGAGGCATTGTCCGAACGGAGCGGATAGTGCCAGACGGCGAGCTTGACGCCCCCCGGATGCTCGGCGAGGTCCCGCTGGAGCCACTGGTACTCCGGCGAACTCGGCTGCCAGTGCACATCGGCGTCGGCCTGGTACGGCTCGCAGTTGATGGCTTGGATCGTGCCCGGAGCACCGCACAGACCGCCCGTCGTCGTCCCGAGCTTGTTGGCCACCGCGTCCGACCAGGCACCGTCGAGGACGTAGATCCGTACGTTGCCCGACGAGAAGGCGTACCAGGTGTCCGGCGATGCCCCGTTGATCCCGTCGGTGCCGGTGTAGCTGTCATAGGCGTACGTCCCCCCGGACGCCGCCGCGGTGTTCGACGTCGGGAACACCTTCAGGGGATTGATGTTCTGGCCGTGGTCCCCGGGCCCGGCGAAGATCGGCATCCCGCCGGTCTGGGGATAGTAGAACGGCCCGAAGATGTTGCTGACCTCGGGCTGGGTCCCGGTCTGCTGGAGGTCGCCGAAGGTCGACTGCGTGGTCCCGCTGTAGGCGATGTCGCCCGCCGAGATGAGGAAGTTGGCGCCTGAATGGCCGATCTGGGCGTCGAGCGAGGCCTGGTCGGGGTTGTAGCCGTTGGGGAAGGGCAGATCGGTGGCGTGGGTGCGGTTGGTGTAGTAGTAGTTCTCACCGGTGTCGTCGATCACGTCGAAGCTGACCGGCGTCGACGACTGGGCACTGGTGGGACTGAGCGTGGTGAAGAATTGGGCGGGCTCGGTGGGGGGCAGGAGGTCGACCGAACCCGACGTGCTGCCGGAGAACACGGCGTAGCAGTACTGCGTCCCCGGTGTCAGTCCCGCGAGCACGACCGAGTTCTGGTACTCGGACACCCCGTTGACCGTGAACTGGCGGCTGATCAGGCTGGGCGAAGGCACCGGGCTCACCGCATTGACCGGTCCGGGCAGCGAGGTGGGGGCGGTGGCGGCCGACATCGACCACGAGGTGATCGAGGCTGGACACGACGAGCCGGTCCCCGTCGTGGTGGCGAGGACCGACCCCGGCGTGGCCAACGTCGTCGCCCAGTTGACCGACACGGAGGTCTGGGTGAGGTCCGTGAGGTAGGGGGCCCTGGTGAGGGCCGGGTTGAACCCGGTGTACGGCGGGACCGTCACCGGACTGTCCGCCGACGCGGTGGCCATCAGCACGACCGACGAGACCACCCCGACCAGGACGACCACTCCCACGGCCAGTCTGACTGAAGCCCGCTTTCTCATTTCGCCCCGCTCATCGTCGCGAATCCTGAAAGTTATCGCAGAATGAAATTTGCTACAAAAGTTCACATGAGAGCCCTGCGCAGTGCATCTCAACTGGAGATTCGGTGCAAAATTCCTGCGTCCGCCCGAACCTCCATTGAGCGATGAAATCGGGACTGGGCGTCAGCCACTCCCTTCGTCCCATCGAACACTAAGAGTGGTCATTTGACTACATAGAGCATGGCGATTGTCACGTCCATGGATGTCACTATGCGTGTGACTGCCTGTGCGAAGCGTGGTGTTCGTGCTCCGCCGGCAGGCAAAGGAGTCACGCGCACGGCTTGCTCAGAAGCAGTCCGGCCTCCGGCGATTGACGTTTTCTCAGCTGAATCCAATAATAGGTCGGGTGAGCATTCGGGAGATTGAGACGTCGGTCAGTCGTCGCAGTCGTCGCAGTCGTCGGGCCGGGGCCCGGGGTGGATCGGTCGCCCGGCGATCGCTCGCCCTGGCCGCCGGGGCGCTGGCCGCCCTGGCGGTGGGGTTGTCGACTGCCCCGTCGGCCTACGCCGGAGTGGTCAGCGGTGTCTCCCTGACGTCCACCTCCTATACCGCGGGGGCCGGCGCCACCTACACGGTCGACCTCACCACGGCGACAGCCCTGGCGACGAGCGACACCATCACGGTGACGGCTGCGCCCGGGACCACCTTCTCGTCGGGCGCCAACGCCTACTCGGTGAACGGCACCAGCACCTCACCGGTGGGTCCCGTGTCGGACACCGTCACCCTCTCCGTGCCCGCCCCCGTGGCCGCCGGCGCGGTGACCGTGGTCGCCCCAGCCGTGAACCCCACCGTGGCCAATCCCTCGTACTCCGTGAGCGTGAGCACGTCCCAGGACTCGGTGGCGTCGGGAACGTACGCCATCACTCCGGCCGGCGCGGCGGGCCTGACGGCCACCGCGGGTGGTGGCCAGACGGTCAGGGTGGGCACGTCGTACGCCACGGCCTTCGCTGCCGTCCTCACCGACGGGTTCGGGAACGTGATCTCCGGTGCGTCGGTGACCTTCACGGCGCCGGCCAGCGGGGCCAGCGGCACGTTCGCCGGGAGCGGCGCCAGCGAGACGGCCACCGACGAACGCCTCCGGCGTGGCGACGACCTCGCATGCCTTCACGGCCAACGCCACCGCGGGGACCTTCGCCGTCACCGCCTCCGTCGGGGGGTTGAGCGCCTCGTTCCAGTTGACCAACTTCACGACTCCCGGCGCTCCCTCCAGCGTGACCGCATCGGGCGGCAACGACTCGGCGACCGTCCACTGGGTCGCCCCCAGCTCGAACGGGTTCAGCGCCATCACCGGCTATGTGATCACGGTCGTGAGCACGGGGGCCCAGGTGGCCGCCGGGGCCGTCGACCATGCCACGGTCGGCGGGCTGACCAACAACGTGCCCTATACCTTCACGGTCGCCGCCGTCAACGCCGCCGGCACCGGGCCGGCCTCGGCGGCCACCACACCGGTGCGGCCCCAGCCCACGGGCTACTGGCTGGTGGGCTCGGACGGCGGGATCTTCTCGTTCGGCAGCAGCGGCTACTTCGGCTCCACCGGCGCCCAACACCTCAACGCCCCGATCGTGGGCATGGCCTCCACGCCGGACGGGGGCGGCTACTGGCTGGTGGCCACCGACGGCGGGATCTTCGCCTTCGGCGACGCCGGCTTCTACGGGTCGATGGGGGCCAAGCACCTCAACGCCCCCATCGTGGGCATGGCCGCCACCCCCACGGGGCGCGGCTACTGGCTGGTGGCCTCCGACGGCGGCATCTTCGCCTTCGGTGACGCCGGCTACCACGGGTCCATGGGCGGCAAGCACCTCAACCGGCCCATCGTGGGGATGACCCCGACCCCGAGTGGGGCCGGCTACTGGCTGGTGGCCTCCGACGGTGGGATCTTCGCCTTCGGGACGGCCCAATTCCTCGGCTCGACCGGTGCCATGCATCTCAACCGGCCGATCGTGGGCATGGACAGCCCCGACTCCGGCGGCTACTGGCTGGTGGCCTCCGACGGCGGCATCTTCGCCTTCGGCGACGCCGGCTTCTACGGCTCGACCGGGGCCCTCCACCTCAACGCCCCGATCGTCGGGATCAAGGCCACGGCGAGCGGGGCCGGCTACTGGTTGGCCGCCGCCGACGGCGGCATCTTCGCCTTCGGGAACGCCACCTTCCAGGGCTCGCAGGGCGGGTCGCACCTCAACCGACCCATCGTCGGGATCGGCTAGCCCCCGCCCGGGCGGACCGGAGGTCCGCCGGTGGACGCTCCCCCGGGCGCGCAGGCCCTGCTGCCGTGGCCGAGCGCACCACCGGCCGCTCAGCTGCCGGCGCCCCCTTCGCCGCCGACCGGTTCGACGTGGTCCTCCCGCGGAGCTCCATCGGGCAGGTCGGAAGGCACGGCCGACTGGGTGGCCGAGGGGGCAGCCGGATCGACGGAGGGCGGGCCCAGGAGGCCGATGGCGAAGAGGAGCCACACCCCCAGCCGCACCTGGGCGAAGCCCTCGACGGTGTGCCGGGTGACCTCCTGGCCGTCCCCGTGCCAGGCCACCAGCATCGCCGCCACCCCGACCAGGGTCAGGACCACCACCATGCGCCACGGCGCGGTGCGCCAGGCCTCCGACACGATCCCGAGGTACAGCGCCAGGGCCGAGAGGACCAGGAGCTCCAGCAGCGGTGGCCACAGCAGCCTGGTCAGCGGCGAGGCCGCCGGCGTGGGTGGCCGGGCCGTAGAAGGCGAGGTCGCCGTGGGCGAAGTTGAAGGCGCGTTCGGGCCGTTGCAACGGCTCACTCACCACGTACCAGGGGTGGGTGGCCAGCCACAGGAGATAGGTGCGACCCCCTTCGGTCCGGACCCAGTGCTCGAGGGGACCGAAGCCCGGTTCATCGAGGGAGAAGCCGACCACCTTGGCGTCGCCGGGCGTGACCGGGGTCTCGGCGGCCAACTGGTCGATCCGGCCGGCCTGGGGCATCCCGTGGTCCGCGAACCAGGCCACCCGGTCGGGGAACGGGAACACCCGCACGAAGAGGACATCAGCGGTGTCGGGCGCGGTGCGGTCCGAGGAGAGGGTGCCCCACTCGCAGAGCGCCGTCACCCCCAGCAGGCAGACGGCCAGCACGCCGGCCCGGAGGGCCACCCCCCGGCGGTTGGCCAGGGCGACGAGGGCATAGGTACCGGTCACCAGGGCCAGGATCCCGACGGTCCACACCTGTGCGTCGCGGGTGGCCGCGAACCCCAGGCAGGCCACGACGGTGGCCGCCACCCGGGGCCAGGTCGGCCGACGGGCCGTCCAGATGAACCCGGCGAACAGCAGGGCCAGCAGGCTCATGGACAGGGACTCGGACAGCTCGGACCGGTTCCACTGGGCCACGGGCACGGTGGTGGCGAAGCCCAGGACGAGGAAGGTGACGGCGACTCGCCGCCAACCGGGCGCCACCAACCGACCGGCGGTCCAGGCCAAGGTGCCCCAGGCCACTGCGGCCACCACCGCCTGGACGGTCACCATCACCGACCCGCTGCCCGCCGCCTTCAGGACCAGGGGCGTGAGGGGCGGACGGGGCCCCGCCCACAGGCCCCGGGACCACACCGACCGGTGGGCCATGGCCGCATAGACCTTCGAGTCGCCCCACACGAGCGGTGGTCCCAGGCGGGCCTGGACCACCAGATAGGCGGCGAAGGCGCACCACCCCGCGGCGGCCACCATCGAGCTCACGCTCACCCGGCCGGGGATTCGCCGCCACCCACCGCTCATCGCCTGCCTCGCTCTCCCGTGGCCGTTGTACCAGGCCTTCGACGGTGACGGTGGGGCGGCCCCGAGTGCCCACCCCGTACGGAGTGGAGTCGAGGTTAGCGAACCGGACGGGCGGCGACCCTCCCTGGCGTCGGTGGGGGCCGGAACGGACCCGGAGCCCGGTCAGGGCCGTGCCCCGCTCCATGGCGCCGCAGTCATCCGGTGAGTGCGCCGAGGGCCGACCCGAACAGTTCCCCGTGCCGATCGACGTCGGCGACCGTCGTCGCCGGGCAGGTCAGGATCATGTTGTGGAACGGGGTGATGAGCACGCCCCGGTTGCTCATGTACAGATGGAGGTACTCGTTCAACTCGCCGTCCTCGGCCCGGGCCGACTCGGTCCCGTTGACGGGGGCGGGGGCGCAGAACCGGTACTCCGACCGGGCCCCGAGGCGCGACACCGACCAGGGCAGCCGGTGCTCGGCGATGGCCTGCTCCACCTGCCCGGCCAGGCGCCGGGCCAGGCCCGACATGTGGGCGAAGGACTCGTCGGTGAGCACGTGCTCCAGGGTGGCGCGGGCCGCCGCCGTGCTCAGGGCGTTGCCGGCCAGGGTGCCGCCCACCCCGCCCACGTCGACGATGTCGGCGTCGTCCTCGCCGATGCGGGCGAGGAGCGACCGGGCGAGCGGCCCGCTGAGGCCGAAGGCGCCGATCGGGATACCCCCGGCGATGGCCTTGCCGATGGTGACGATGTCCGGGCGCAGTCCCCAGGCTCCGGTGGCTCCCCCCGGCCCGGCCGAGAAGGTGTGGGTCTCGTCGATCATGAGCAGCGTGCCGGTCTCGTCGCACAGCCCGCGCAGGCCGGCGTGGAAGCCCTCGTCGGGGAGGACGATGCCGATGTTGGTGAGGGCCGGCTCGGTCAGCACTGCGGCGATGCGCCCGGTGCGCAGGGCCCGGCCACCGCGTCGAGGTCGTTGAACTCCACGGCCACCGTCGTCACCGCGGGATCGACGGCCGGGCCCACATTGCCGGGACGGGACACGGTGGTGCCGTCCGGGCCGGTCAGCACGAAGGTCTCGTCCACGCTCCCGTGGTAGCAGTAGGCGAACACCAGGACCTGGGGCCGGCCGGTGGCCAGTCGGGCCAGGCGCAGGGCCCACCGGTTGGCATCGGTGGCGCTCAGGGCGAACGACCACTGGGCCATCCCGAACCTCCGGCTCAGCTCGGCGGCCACCCACTCGGCGTCCTCGCTGGGAAGCATGGCGGTGATCCCGCCCAGGGTCTCCGCCCGCCGCCGGACCGCCTCGACCACCGGTCCGGGGGAGTGACCGGCCATGGCCCCGGTGTCGCCCAGGGCGAAATCGACATAGGTGTGCCCGTCGACATCGGAGACCCGGGCCCCGTTGGCCCGGTCCAGCGCCAGGGGGAAGCCGCCGGCCCAGTTGGCCATCCAGGTCATCGGCACCCCGGTGAACAGGTGGTCGGCCCGCGAGAACTGCTCCCAGGACCGGGGATTCCGAGATCGGTGCCGCGCCCGTTCCTCGTCGAGCAGCGTCGCCAGTCGGGTCCGGTCCATGGGGTCCTCTCCGGAGCGCGGTGGCCCGAGGCGGACCGAGCCTCGCTCCCGTGGCCGGTCAGCCGGGGGGCGCCGGCCTACTCGTCGACGTAGTACCCCTCGGCGATGCCGTGCTTGTCGGGCAGCGACTCCACCAGGCGACTGACCGCTCGGTAGTCGGCATCCTTCCACGCCTCGGCTGATGGTCCGGTCACCGAGCTCGCGGTGCCGGGTGAAGTTCCACCACCGGGTGACGTCGCTGTCGTCGTACCCCTTGTTGGCCAGGATGATGTTGAGGCGGGTGGCTTCCCAGGAGGTCTCCTCAGGGCTCATCTCCCCGGTGGGCGGGGCAGGACGGACCCGCTCGGAGTCCCGCTCCATCTCGTAGGCGATCTCCCGGTCGAGATCCCGGGAGACGTGGCCGCGGATGGTCTTGAGCGACCCGCCGGTCAGGGCCACCCGGTCGGTCACCCGCCGCTCCCGCTCCGCCTCCAGACTGCGGGACCAGAGGCGCTGGGCGGTGGCGTCCACGTCGCCCGCGGTCACCCGGAGTCGGAGCCGCCGCTCGATTCGCTCGGCCGTCCGCTGGGGCGCGGCCGGGGGAGCATCCGTCCTCCGGCGTCCCCGCTGCTCGCGGTCGTCGGGATCGGCGACCCGGCGCTCACCGCGGCGTCGGTCGGGGGCATCGCCCGGCGGCGACGACCGCGCCGGCGTCTCGATCAGCTCCGTGGCCATGGGCGTGGGCGCCGCCGGACCGGTCGTCGCCGGAACCGGGGCCTGGGGCGCCGGTGGGGCCGCCGGGGACACGGCAGGGGAGGCGTAGCTCTCGGGGGGGAAGATGTCCCCGGTGGTGCCGGCGATGGCCGCACCCAGGTACGCCGCCGTCCACTCGCTCTCGCCCACCGCCACCGTCGGGGCGCCGGTGGCGGTCAGCCGGGCCACCGGCACGTCGAGGCAGGCCGCCACCACGATGGCCTCGGTGAATCCGAGCCGGCGGTTGGTCGTCTCCACCTGGGCGACCGTCTCGCGGGTCCAGGCGACCCCCCGGAGGAGCATCTCGTCGGCCAGGGCCTGTTGGGTGAGGTTGGCCTTGGACCTCAGTGCGGCCACATTGCGCCGCACGATGTCCTCGATGCCCTTGGTCGGCTCGCCGTTCATCTGGCTATGGTAGCGCCTTCTTGTTAGAAATTTGAACATTGCTACCAACTCGGGACGGAATGTTCTCACTTGCGAACAGGGAGTTCAGTGCTTTGGCCCGCCCCCCTGGACGATGAGAGTCTGAACAATCCATCCCCGTGAGGCGCCACGGCCGGCGGCCGGCCCCGACGAGACGGTGGTGGCCCCGGCCGGGGTCGGGATGTCACGGACCGCCCGCGCCCGCCCGGCGCAGGAACGGCCCCTGGTACCCGCCCGACCCGAGGCCGTCCGGCCCATGCCCGGTGCGTCCCACGGTCGGCGGTGGCGGTTCCACTCGTCCCATGATGACCGGTGGTCCGGCCGGGCAGGGGGACCCCGACCGTCTGTCCGGCCCACGCTCCCGATGGCCCGGTCATTTTCCGAATTCCCACTACAGCTTGGGCGCGTGCTTTCCGATCACAGGGGAGAGGGTTACGCAACAAAAAGGGGCAGGAAAGACTTTGACGATCGACCCGTTTCATGTGCACAGGTTCAGCGAGTGGTCCGATGCCGACTTCGATCTCGAGGACCTGGAGTTGCCCGCCGAGCCTCAGTGGAACCGCTGCGGCGCCGTGCACTGCATCGACCGGGGACCGTGGATCGGGACCCTGGTGTGCTGCATCAGGCGCAGCGGCCACGAGGACGGTCACTCCATGTCGCTGGGCGACGAGGGCGCGCCCGACTACTGGCGCGAGACCTGGCTGTAGGTATCCACGCCGTCAGGCGGCTGGCTGTCGGGGCCGGTCCGGCCGGTCCCCGGAGGGCCAGGACCACGCCGCCGTCGGCCACCAGGGTCCCGGTGAAGGGCCGTCCCTCGAGGGCCACGTCGGTGGCCAGCGCCACCGTCCGGCCGGCCAGCCCCGCCGAGTCCGCCCCGACCAGCTCCACCGCTTCGCCGGTGACGTTGATGGCCACCACCCACGACTCGTCGGCCGAGCTCCGTTCGTAGCCGAGCACGCCATCGGCCAGGTCGAGGAGGTCGAACCCGCCGACCGAGAGCGCCTCGGACCGGTGCCGGAGGGCGAGCAGGCGCCGGTACAGGTGGAGGATCGACGAGGGGTCCTCCCGGAGGGCGCGGTGGTTCCGGTGCTCGGACTCGGGTGGGAACGGCAGCCACGGCCGGGCCCCCGCGACCGTGGGCCAGCCGTGGTCGGGCCCCCCGTCCCACGGCACCGGGGCCCGGCAGCCGTCCCGACCGCCGGGGTCGACCCTCCGGTCGTTCGGGATCACCCCGTCGAGCAGCCCGAGCTCGTCGCCCTGGTAGACGAAGGGAGTGCCCCGCAGGGTGAGGAGCAGCACGGCCGCCGCCCGGGCCCGGGCCTCGCTGCGCCGGGCGGTCACGGCGGGCTCCTCGCCGAGCATGGCGCCGGCCCGGTCGTAGCGGGTCCGGTGGCGGGGATTGTCGTGATTGGACAGGACCCAGGTCGGCCAGGCGCCCCGCGGCGCCAGGGCGGCGACGGTCTGCTCGATGCACCTGGTCCACGTGCCCTGCCTGCCACCGGGCGTACAGGGGCGGGAAGTTGAAGGCCAGGTGGAGCTCGTCGTCGTGGCCGTAGTAGGTGGCCACCGCCTCGGTGGAGAGGAGGTAGACCTCGCCCACGATGACCCGGTCGCCCGGGTAGCCGTCGAGGAGGCGGCGGATGGCCCGGAGCCGCTCGTGGGTCACCGGGACGTCGTTGAGGGCGCTGTGCGGGATGCCGGCCACCGATGGGGGGTCGTCGGGCAGCTCGGGGTCCTTGCCGATGCAGTGGATGACGTCGGCCCGCAACCCGTCGACGCCGCGGTCCAGCCAGAAGCGGAGCACGTCGTGCATGGCCCCGACCACGGCCGGCTCGTCCCAGTTGAGGTCGGGCTGGGCCGACTCGAACAGGTGCAGGTACCACTGGCCGGACGTCGGGTCGAGGGTCCAGGCCGGCGCGGTGAGATCGAACGGCGGCCACCCAGTTGTTGGGCGGGGCGCCGTCGGGGGTGGCGTCCCGCCAGACGTACCAGTCCCGGTGGGCGCTGTCCCGGCCCGGAGACGGCGTCGACGAACCACGGGTGCTGGTCGGAGGTGTGGTTGGGGACCCAGTCGATGATGACCCGGAGCCCGAGGGCGTGGGCCTCCTCCACCAGCCGGTCGAACTCCTCGAGGGTGCCGAACAGGGGATCGACGTCGCAGTAGTCGCTCACGTCGTAGCCGAAGTCGACCATCGGGGAGCGGTAGAACGGCGAGATCCACAGGGCATCGACCCCCAGCCAGGCCAGGTCGGCCAGATGGGCGCGGATTCCGGCCAGGTCGCCCGACGCCGTCGCCGTCGGAGTCGGCGAACGACCGGGGGTAGATCTGGTAGAAGACCGCCGACCTCCACCAGGGTCGGTCGGGCACCGGTCGGGCCGGCGACGTCGCGGCCGGGTCGGACGGGCCCGTCACCACCTGGTCCCGGCTCCCGTACCCGGTCAGCCCTCGGCCCGCTGCTTGACGCGGGCCAGGGTGGCCTCCATGTGGGTGCGGTTGAGGGTGTCGGCGTCCGAGGTGCCGCGGACCCACGGCGCGGTGACCCGGAGCACCGTGCCCCGGTGGTCCTCGAACCGTTCGGTGACCAGGCTGCTCCCGGCGGCGTCCCCGGGCTCGACCCGGTAGGACCATCGGGCCACCGGGCAGCGGGCCGAAGGCCACGTCCCAGGCGATCTCCGATCCGGCCTCGTAGCGGACGATGGTGCAGCTGGTGCTCCACCGCCGCCACCCCGACCGGTTGCGTCCCCGGAACCGGGCCCCGAGGGCGGGGCCGGTCGATCCACCCACCCACTCCATGCCCACGCACTCGGCCGTGAGGTCGCTCATGGCGACGGGATCGCCCACCACCGCCCACACCTGGTCGGTGGGCGCCTCGATGGGCTGGGACACGTCGACGGGGGACATCGCCAGGACGTTACCAACGCCGACCTCCCGGCTGTCGACCCACTGCCTCCACCGCTCCCGCCGGGGGGCCACCCGGCCCCCGGGGGGTGGCCGTTACAGTTCCCACCCCAACCTGCCGAAGAATCCCCTGTTGATGTCCGCGATCGCAAAAGGGGTACGACCGCCATGGTGGATAGGCGAATGGGAGAGGACAGCTCGTTCCTGGCCGACGGACTCGCCGGGAGCACGCCTCCCGAGGTGTTCGCCACCGGCCGGGTGTGCGCGGCGGAGGAGTGCACGGTCAAGCTGTCCCGCTACAACAGCACCGAGTGGTGTGCCCTCCACGAGAGCCCGGCTCCACCCAGCGGCCCTACGACACCTCCACCCGGCAGCGGCGCCGGACCCGGCGCACCACGCCCCGCAAGGAGACCACCGCCAACGGAAGCGGCCGCCGGGGAAGCCGGCACGGCAGACGGCCGCCTAGGCCGACGGACGGATCACCCGTCCGTCCCTGCACCGTTCCCCCGAACTCGACCCGGCACTGGTCCCCGTCGTGAACCCGTCGGTACACTGCGCCCCATGTCGAGCAGAACGGGGAAGCCATGACGCGTCACCTCGAGGGAACGGTGGCACTGGTCACCGGGGCGTCCAGCGGGATCGGTGAGGCCACGGCGGTGGCCCTGGCCGCCGAGGGGGCCACGGTGGCCATCGCCGCCCGGCGCCGCGACCGGCTCGAGCAGCTGGTGGAGCGCATCGACGCCGACACCGACGTGCTGGTGGTCGAGACCGACATCACCGACGAGGCCGCGGCCCGGGCCATGGTGGAGGCCACCGTCCTCGAGTTCGGCCGGCTCGACACCGTGGTCAACAACGCCGGGGTGATGCTGCTCGGGCCGATCGTGGACGCCCCGGTCGAGGAGTGGCGTCGCATGGTCGAGCTGAACCTGCTCGGGCTGCTCTACACGCACCCACGCCGCCCTCCCCCACCTGCTGGAAGCAGCGGACCAGCGACCCCGGCGGGTGGCCGACATCGTCAACGTGAGCTCGGTGGCCGGACGGTTCGCCCGCCAGGGCAGCGGGGTCTACAACGCCACCAAGTTCGGGGTGGGGGCCTTCTCGGAGTCCCTCCGACAGGAGGTGACCCGCCGCCACGTGCGGGTCAGCCTCATCGAGCCCGGCGCCACCCGGACCGAGCTGGCCGGCCACAACCGGCCCGAGGTCCTCGCAGACCATGGCGGCCACCTTCGGCGACACGGAGCTGATGCAGGCCGAGGACATCGCCGACGTCCGTCGTGTTCACCGTGACCCGGCCGCGTCACGTGGCCGTCAACGAGGTGCTGATCCGGCCGACCGAACAGGAACGCTGAGTGGCCCTCGGCGGGCTATCCGCCGCCCGGCCACTTCCTCGGCGACCTGGGTTTCGAGACCGAACTGCTGTCGAGCCACCGGTGCCGTGGCCCGGACCCGGGTCACCCCGTTCGTCTGCGGCGCCGACGGCGGGGTCCGGGCCGGGGTCCTGGCCACCCTGGTCGACGTGGTGGGCGGGCTGCTCGGGGTGCGGATCCTGCGGCCGGACTGGATGGCCACCGCCGACCTCACCGTCCAGCTGGCCCGCCCGGCCGTCGGGCCCGTGGTCGAGGCCCGGGCCGAGCTGGTGCGCCGGGGCCGGACCACCATGGTCATCGAGGCCCTGGTGGTCAACGTGGACGAGGACGGGGCCGAGGTGCTCGATCTCGACGGGGCGTCGGCCCCGGTGGCCTGGTCCACCATGACGTTCGCCGTCCTGCCGGGCGGGAACCGGACGGCCACCGGGCCCCTGCCCGTCGACCTGCCGACCAAGATGGAGATCGCCGGGAACGGCCTGGACCGGCCCCTGGTGGAGATGCTGGGCATGACGGTCGAGGAGTCCGCCGAGGGCCGGGTGTCCCTGCCCGTCCACCCCTACCTCCACAACTCGATCGAGGCCGTGCAGGGTGGAGCCATGGCCCTCCTGGGCGACGTGGCCGCGGCCGAGGCGCTGGGGGCCGCCGCCGGGCTCCCGGGCTGCGTCGATGGTGGTCACCGACCTGCAGGTGGCCTATCTGACGCTGGGCCGGACCGGGCCCATCGTCAGCCGGACCACCGTGCTCGAGGCCGGCGGGGGAGGCGGTCCGGCGGCGTCGGCCGGCAGCGCGCGTGGTGGAGCTGGTCGACGTCGGGGCCGGGGGCCGGCTGACCACGGTGATCAACGCCCGGGGGATGGCCGCAGCCGACTTCGGGGCGGTCCGCCGGTCCGCCGCCGGGCCCGTGGCGGCGGCCCCGTGACCGAGTCCGCCCCGACGGGACCGGTCGACAGCCGCCACCACATGAGCGAGTACTTCCGGCTGGAGCGCTGGGAGATCCCGCCGTCCGGCGGGGCCGAGGGGTTCTCGGAGTTCGCCGGCCGGATACCCCTCGACGACCATCACCGCGGCGCCGGCGGCGGCCTGCGCACCGGGGCCCTGCTCACCAACCTGGACGGGGTGGGGGGCTTCCTGGCCGGGCTCTCGGTCCTCCCCCGGTGGATCGTCACCACCAGCCTGATGGCCACGGTCACCCGCCTCGACCACCGCGGACCGCTCCGGGTCCACGGCCGGGTCCTCCGCCGGGGGCGGAACGCGGTGGTGGCCGGCCTGGACGTGGTCGACGAGGGGCGGGACGACGGACTGGTGGCCGCCGTCCACCACCACCTTCGCCGTGCTCGACCCCGGGGACATGAACGTCGACTTCGAGCGCCCGGCCGTCGTGCCCATGCCGCCGCCCACCCCCGACGCACCGTCCCCCGAGGAGTTCTTCCGCATCCAGCCCGGGCGTGGGCGCGACCACCCGGCTGGACCTGGCCGACCACCTGCGCAACCCCTGGGGCATCCTGCACGGGGGAGCGGTGGCCATGCTGGCCGACGTGGCCGCCTGCCGGGCCGTGGCCGGGGCACCACGTCCCGGCGGGGGACCGGGCCGGGGGCCCGCCGTCGAGCAGCTGGCCGCGGCCGACGCCGTCCTCCACTACCTCCGACCGGTCCGGGTGGGCCCGGTCGAGGCCCGTTGCCGGGTCCTCGGGGGCCCGTCGGGCCGCACGCTGGTGCGGGTGGCCGTCCATGACATCGGCGCCGATGACCGGCTGGTCTCGTTGGGTTCGGTGGTGGTCCTGGCCGTCTGATCCTCGGACAGACTTCCGGGCCAGGGTTGACATAGCGTCAAAATTAGGCTTACCTAACATCTGGACTATGTGCGAGCGCAGCGGGGCACCTCGATGATTCCTACCTTCGTCATCTTCCTCCGGGAGGGTGTCGAGGCGAGCATGATCGTCGCCATCCTGCTCGCCTACCTGGACAAGATCGGCCAGCGCCGGTACTTCCGGGACGTCTTCCTGGGCGTGGGTGCAGCCATGGCGCTCATCCTCGGGGGCGGCGTCGCCGCCTATCTGGTCATCAAGCAGTACGACGGATCGAGGGTCCAGACCATCTTCGAGACCGTCACCTACCTGCTGGCCGCGGTGGTCCTGACGTACATGACGTTCTGGATGCAGGCGCACAGCCGGACCATGTCCGCCGACCTCCAACGCCGTTCCGACGAGGCACTCAACGGCAAGGCCCGCTTCGGGCTGGGCGTGCTGGCCTTCCAGGCGGTGGGACGGGAGGGGGTCGAGACGATGGTGTTCACGCTGGCCATCGTCTTCGCCTCGTCGACCCAGGCGGCGACGGAAGCCCGGGGCGGCGGACTGCTGCTCGGCGCCGTGCTCGGCCTCGTGCTGTCCCTGGGCATCGCCTACGTCATCTTCAAGCTCGGGCGACGTCTCAACCTGGCCCTGTTCTTCCGCATCATCGGCGTGGTGCTGATGGTCTTCGCCGCCGGGCTGCTGGCCGATGCGGTCCAGAACATGCAGGAGCTCGGCTGGCTCCCCTTCCTCCAGGGCAGCCTCTGGGACACCAGCCGGTACCTGAGCGAGGACAGCACCCCGGGCGACCTCGTGCACAGCCTGCTCGGATACGCCGACCACCCCACCGTCCTCCAATTGATCGTCTGGGCGACCTACCTCTCGGTGGCCACCTCCCTGTTCATCTCCAGGGGCCGGCGGGACCGGAAGACACCGATGGTGCCGGCCACCGCCGACCCGGCGGCGGGAGGTCCGGGCGACCCGGGTGCGGCGTCGGCCGCCACCGGGGTAGTCGATCCGCCGGCCGCCGAGGCACCCGCAGGTGCCCGCCCCCATCGGGGGCCCGAGCCCGTTGGGGTCCTGACCTCCGGCCTCCGGTCGGTCCCCGGTGGTCGGAGACCGCCTCCCAGCAGCCAATAGCGTCTGCCCGGCCCCCCCGCCCCGGCCCCCGGCCCCCGGGACACGGCCCCCGGGACACGGCCCCCGGGACACGGCCCCCGGGACACGGGACACGGGCCCCGGGACCCGACCCCCGGCCCCCGGGACACGGGCGGCCCGGATCGACCACCAGGACCACCGATGCGCCGACCACCCCACGCCGGTTCCCGCCATGCAGGGCCGGCCGTCATCCTGTGGTCGGTCAGCCAGGACCCGGTGGACCGGGCGACGGCCGGGCCTCACTGAGCACCGGCCGCTCCGTCACGGTCCCCGTCCCCGACCCGGGCCGGTCCTAAGGTGTTCGCCGGACGGCACGTGCCCTGACCAGGGCCGCTCGAACGGACACGGAGGTGGTCATGGCTGACCCTGGGGGAGTGGAGGTCACGCCGCAGGAACGGGACATCCTGCGCATCGTGGGGAAGTCGTGGGGGTGGGTCCTGTTCTTCGGGATCGTGACCCTCATCCTGGGGGTGTTGGTGGTGCTGCGGCCCAAGGACACCATCTACGCCTTCGCCATCCTGCTCGGCATCTGGCTCTTCGTGGCCGGCCTGTTCCGAATCGTGATGGCCATTGCCGACCACGAGGACACCAACGGCACGCGCTGGCTGATGGCCGTCCTGGGCCTGCTGTCGGTCATCATCGGCATCCTGTTCCTGCGCCACACGGAGGAGACGGTCACCACGCTGGCCTTCCTCATCGGACTGTTCTGGGTGATCGGCGGGATCATCGAGTTCTTCACCGCCTACAGCGACCACGGCTCGTCGGCCCGGGGATTCCGGATCGGCATGGGGGTGCTGGCCTTCGCCGCCGGGGTGGTGACCTTGGTCTGGCCCCATCTGACCCTGGGCGTCCTCGCCGTGATCATGGGGATCTGGCTGATCCTCTACGGCGTGCTGGAGATCGCCCTCTCCCTGCAGCTCCGCCACCTGGCTGACGCGTAGGACGGCGGCGCTCCGGGGTACCTCCGACTCCGGGGCTTCCGGCCGGCGGCTTCCGGCCGGCGGCTTTCGGCCGGTCTCAGCGGTGAGGGCGGGCCATCGTCACGATGGCTTGTCGAGCGGGATCGATCCCGCCGAGCGCCGGTCGGGTCGGCTGTCGATCGGGAATTCGATCACGCCCGACCGTGGGTCCGGAGGGCCTCGCGCAATGCCGCCGTCGCTTTGGCCTCCTGGACCTGCCGGGCGGTGAGCGGCGGATGCCGGAGCGGCTCGCCGGCCGGGGCCAGCGAGGTCACCAGCAGGTCGAGATGGCGGAGCCACGCCTCGGGGGAGACGGTGGAGGTCGCCTCGATGACCCCCCGCAGGGACCAGAAGAGCACGATCACATCCTCGTAGACCAGGTCTGTCCGGACGGCACCGGCCTGTTGGGCCCGGCCCAGCAGCGAGCGGCCGGCCTCCTCGATCCGTTGCCGGACGTCGCCCTCCGAGCCGTCGTTCCAGAGTCGGGTCAGGCAGCCCGCGTGCTCGAACTGGAGCCACCCGACGGCCCGAAGGTACTCGGCGAACCCGTCGGCCGGGGACTCGTGTTCGAGCGCCGTCGTGGCCGCCGCCAGCACCGCGTCGAGCACCTCGGACACCACCGCCTGGATCAGCAGCTCCTTGGTGGGGAAGCGTCGGTACAGGGTGCCCACCCCCACGCCGGCCCGTTGGGCGATGAGCTCCACCCCGACGTCGACACCCGCTTCGTCGAAGGCGGCCCGGGCGGCGACCAGGATCTTGTCGCGGTTGCGAGCGGCGTCCCGCCGGAGGGTCGGGGGGCCGTCATCCCCGACGTCGACGGCGTGGGCTGCGTCGGGCTCCCGGCCGGCCGGGCCGGTGCGGAGGGTGGGCTGTCCGGTGGTCACTGTTCTGCAATCGTGCCACCTGCGACGAGCGCCAGCTCGGCGTTCTTCAGATGGGGCTCGTGGTCGGCGTCGGCCGCCTCCGCGGTGGACGTGGGGATGAGGACGGCGGCGATGATGGCCACGACGGTCATGACCGCCAGGAAGGCGAACCCCCTCGTGTAGCCCGAGTCGGCGGGATAGCCGCTGCTCAACATGGTGGAGGTCACGATGGACGACATCACCGCTGCCCCCACCGCTCCGCCGATGGTCCGGATGTTGGCGTTCATACCGCTGGCCACGCCGGTCTGGCTGGCGGGGACGGCCTGGACGATGAGGTTGGACATGGCCGAGAAGGCGAGCCCCAGTCCGACACCGAGCAGGGTGCTGGCCAGATAGATCTCCCACGGCGACCGGTGGGCGAAGGCCAGCAGCAGGTAGGCGGCGGTGGAGAACGACGAACCGATGATGACGGAGGCCTTGGAGCCGATGGCAGCGGCGATCCGGCCGGACAGCATGCCGACGATGAACATGGTCACCGTGAGCGGCAGGAGGTAGAGGCCCGACTGGATGATGCTGGCCCCGAACCCGTAGCCGGTCGAGGTCGGGCTCTGGAGGAACTGGGGCAGGAAGCCGATGACCGAGTACATGCCGATGCCGAACAGGAAGGCCACCAGGTTGTTGGTCCACACCGCGGGGAGCCGCATCATGTGCATGTCGATGAGTGGCTGGCGCGAGCGCAGCTCGACCACGACCCAGGCCACGCAGAACACCACGGCCAGGAGGATCAGCCCGATCACCCTGGCCGAGGTCCAACCCCAGGTGGGCGCCTCGCTCACGCCGACCAACAGGGCCACCAACCACGATGACAGCAGGACGGCGGCCAGCCAGCTGATCCGGCCCGGGGTTCGCACCGGCGACTCGGGGACGAACAGGTGGGCGCAGCCGGCGGCGACCAAGGTGATGATCAGGGGTATCCAGAACAGCCAGTGGTAGTTGAGGTGCTCCACGATGGGACCGGCCAGTACGATGCCCGCCCCACCCCCGACCGCGGTCATGGCGGCCACGATGCCCACACCGCCGGCCACCTTGGCCGTCGGGAACTCGTCGCGGATGATCCCGAACGAGAGGGGAAGGACGGCCCCGCCGATGCCCTGGATGACCCGGGCCAGGATGAGTATCCCGATGGAGTGGGCCAGCCCGGCCAGTGTCGAGCCGACGGCCAGGGCCAACAGCGTGGCCACCAGCATCCGTTCCTTGCCCACCATGTCCCCGACCCGACCCAGGATGGGTGTGAAGATCGACGCCGACAACAGGTAGGCAGTGAGGACCCAGGTGACCGTGGACTGCGAGGTGTGCAGGTCGTGCTGGATGGTGCTCAGCACGGGATTCACCAGGGACTGCAGCAACGCGTAGGCGGACACGCCGAGGAGGAGGACGACGAAGGTCGCCTTGTAGTTGGACCGTCCGGGTGATCTGGTCATGGGTGCTGTGGGTCCGGTGGGCAGGTCTGACTGGGCCGGTCTGACGGGTGAGGCGCCCGGGTCGAGTGGCCGTGAGGTGCAAGGAGACGGGATCGTGCCGGCCGTGCGTTCCCGTTCGGGCCGCCGCCGAACGGCTGCCGGCGGGGCGACCGGTTGGTCCATTCGGTCCGAGAGGGAATGCGCCCGCCACGCTACTACAAACGGAATCATGGTTCCACTTCATCAAGCCCGGCGAGACGGTGTGGCGCCCAGGGGGCGGGATCCCGAGCACCGCCGTCCGGCGGGACGTGGGCCGGTCACAGCGGCTCCCCTTCGCCCAACTCCGTGGTGACCTCGGCGATGGCCTCGGCCTCGGCCTCGGCCGACAGGGGCTGGCCTCCTCCGTCGTCCTGCCACAGCTCGGGGACCCGCCAGAGCAGCACGCCCACACCGACGACGCAGGCCAGCCCGCCCGACCACACGGCGAACTGGGGACCACCGATGGCCGCGGCCACCCCGGTCTCGGCGTCGCCCAACCGCGGCCCACCGGCGACCACGGCAAAAAAGGTTCCTGACAACCGTCCCTGCAGGTGCTCGGGCACCGCCCGCTGCTGTACGGCCTGGCGGAACACGGCCGAGACCACGTCCGCCGCGCCGGCCAGGGCCAGCAGCGTCAGCCCGATCCACAGGACGGGGATGATGCCGAACAGGGCGATGGTCACGCCCCACACCGTGACGCAGGCGGCGATGGCCCGGCCCTGGTGGCGGACCCGGCTGCACCAACCGGTGAACAGTGAGCCGATCAGCGCACCGGCCCCCGGAGCGGCGTAGAGCAGTCCGACCACCCCGGCCCCGCCGCCGAACAGGCCGGTCCCGAGGGCGGGGAAGACGGCCCTGGGCATGCCGAAGATCATGGCGTTGAGGTCGATCCAGTAGGTCGCCGAGAGCAGCTTCTGGCCCCGCAGATGCCGGAAGCCCTCGGCCATCGAGCGAAGCCCCATGGGCGTGCCTCCGCCCGACGGCACCAGTGGAGGAAGGAGGAGCGCGGCCACCAGGGCCACGCCGTAGGAGCCCACGTCGATGCCGTAGACCGCACTCAGCCCGATGGTGGCGATGAGCACACCGGCCAAGGCCGGGCCGGCCACCAGGGCCAGCTGCTGGATGGAGGTCTGCAGGGCGATGGCCGCGGTCACGTCGCGTTCGGCCACGAGCATCGGCAGGGCGGCCCGTCGTGCCGGCCAGTCGACCCCCTGGAATCCGGCCCCGGCCCCCGAGCAGATGAAGAGGGGCCAGACCGCGGGGTGGGCCAACGAGGCGTTGACCACGAGTCCGCCCACGGCGGCGGCCATGGCCACCTGGGTCAACACCAGGACCTTCTTCCGGTCCATGGCGTCGGCCAGCGTGCCGCCCCAGAGGGCCCCGGCCAGCAGCGGGAACAACTGGGCCAGACCGATCAGCCCGACCACCAGGGTCGAATGGGTCAGCGCGTACGCCTGGAACGACACCGCCACCAGGGTCAGCTGGGAGCCCAGACCGGAGATCACCTGGCCGGCCCAGAGGCGCCGGAAGTGCCGGTAGCGCCGCAACGGGGCGATGTCGACGACGAACCGGGCCACCCGCCAACGGTAACGGCCCTGATCCGTAGCCCGGCGCTGGCCGCGTCTTCGGCGCGGTGGTGGGACTCGGGTGCTCGGCGCCAGGGGAGCTGCAGCCGGTTGCAGGAATCAGGATCTTTTCGAACTTGTACCGTCAATCGGCCCGCGGGCGGCAACCGGTCCGCTACACTTGTAGTCGTGAGGGACATGGGCAATCCGTCAAATCAGGGGCAGCAGCGCGAAGACGACCAGACTCTGGTCGATTCGGGGCCCCCGTCCATGGCTGTATCGATCGCCGGTATTTCCACGGCGTGCAGCAAGGATGCCCTCGTATCCAGCGCCAAGGCAGTTCGGGAGGCACTCTCGACGGATTGATACAGACACTGACAAGGTCTGGAACCGTCGAGGAGTCGCTTCTTAGGGAGCGGCTCCTTTTGTTTTCTCCGGAGCCGCACCCCTCCGACTCCCCGCCGTCCTGACCCACCGGACCCACTGCCGCGACCCGGCTCACCTGCCTCATCCGTCCCGGGTCTGGTGCGGGCCGTTCCCCGGGGTCCCCCGACGCAGCCCGTGCCGGACGGGGGCCGAGGCATTTCCGGCGCCGGGCCGTCCGACCGGGTCGCTCGGCCCTGTCCCGGGCGAGCCGGCGGGCGACCACCACGAGTACCACCGAAAGTAGGAAGTCATGAACCAAGAAGCACCGAGTGAAGCGAGCGGCCAGGCCCGAACGGCCGCCGGCCGCGTCCGACCCGAATGGGCCGAACGGGCCACGTCGGCCCGGCTGCAGGAGTGGTCGTCCGACCGGGTCCTGGACCAGGGCGATACCCACGACAAGGGTGAGGCCTCGCTCTGCGTGGGTGAGGCGGCCTGACAGGTCGGGACGCGGGCCGACCCGTCCTGGCCGCCGGCCGAGGGCCGGGTGATACACCCTCCTGAGAGGATGTCCTCATGACAGCGACGGGCCCGGCGGTGCGGGCGAGCGGGGTGGACCAGGCGCCCTCCGGGAAGTTTGCCTTCGTCACCAACGACGCCCTGTGTGTCGCCGCCGACCAGCTGCACGCCGCCCACGTGGCGGTCATGCACGAGTTCCTCGAGGTCATCCGGGCCATCAACCGTTCGGGACAGTGGATACACGACGGGAGCCCCCATTTCGCCCAGTGGTTGGTGGCCCGCTACTCCGTGGAGCTGTCCACCGCCCGTGAATGGGTGCGGATGGCTGAGTCCCTCGCCGATCTGCCCGCCATCGACGCCGCCGTGGCCGAGGGCCGTTTGTCGCTGGACCAGGTGGCACCCCTCACCAGGTTGGCCACGCCCGAGACCGACGAGGACTTGGCCTCCCGGGCCCAGGGGTGGACGGCGCAGCAGACCCGGGCGCTCGCCGCCCGGGCGCGAGTCCCCAAGGTGCACGACGCGAACGACGCCCACGACAAGCGCCGCCTGCGTTGGTGGTCGGACGACCATGTGCTCCACCTGAAGGGCGAGTTGCCCGTCGACCAGGGAACGTTGATCACCAACGTCCTCACCCGTGTGGCGTCCGACTCCCCGCCGGACCCGGAGCGCAAGGTGTACGAGACGTTCGAGGCGCGGGCCGCCGACGCCCTGGTCGAGCTGGCCTCGCTCCACGTGGGCGACGACGCCGATGCCGACCGGGCCACCGTGGTGGTCCACGTCGACGCCGGCGTGCTCGGCGGCGACGACGAGGGGGTGGCCGAGCTGGAGCACGGTCCCCGGATCGCAGCCGAAACGGCCCGACGACTGGCCTGCGACTGCCGGTGGCAGTTGGTGGTCGAGGACGGCAACGGCGACATCGTCCGCCTGGGTCGGACCACTCGGTCGTCTCCACCCTGGTTGGTGAGGCAACTGCGCAGGCGGGACCGAGGATGCCGGTTCACCGGGTGCGGGCGCACGCGCTGGCTCCATGCTCACCATGTCGAGTTCTGGGGGCTGGGCGGATCCACCGATCCGGACAACCTGGCCCTCCTGTGTGGCTACCACCATCGGTTGATCCACGAAGGGGGCTGGAAGATGGCGATGGGATCCGAAGGTGAGGTCACCTTCTTCCGACCCAGCGGGCACAGGATCGCCACCAGACCCCCGCCGCTTCGAGCCGACGTGAAGCGCCGACTCATCGGGCCTGACCCGCCTCCCACCGCGGCCTAAACCGGGCACCACCGGAGCACCCGGCCCGTCGCACGACGGTGGTCCGATCCGTTCCCGTCCGTCCCATCCGGCGCCCCGGACACAGGGCCTACGCGCCCGGGTCGACTCAGGTGAGCTCCCCGGCGCCCGTCGGGTCGTCGGGGAGCTCCGGGTCGGGATCACCGGAGCCACCCGACTCTTGCCGCTCGAACTGGATGCGGTAGAGCTCGGCGTACTGCCCCCCGTCGGCCAGCAGCTCGTCATGCCGACCCCGTTCCACGATGCGGCCGTGGTCGAGCACCAGGATCACGTCGGCCTCGCGCACGGTGGACAGCCGGTGGGCGATCACCAGTGAGGTGCGGCCGTGGAGGGCGGTGGCCAGGGCCTTCTGCACGGCAGCCTCGGACTCCGAGTCGAGGTGGGCGGTGGCCTCGTCCAGCACCATCACCTCTGGAGCCTTGAGCAGGATCCGGGCGATGGCGATCCGCTGCTTCTCGCCCCCCGAGAGTCGGTAGCCCCGGTCCCCCACGACGGTGTCGAGGCCGTCGGGGAGCGAGGACACCATGGTGGCGATCTGGGCTCCGGCCAACGCCGCCTCCAGCTCGCCGTCGGTGGCATCGGGCTTGGCGTAGAGCAGATTGCCCCGGATGGTGTCGTGGAACAGGTGCGCGTCCTGGGTGACCACGCCGATGGTTGAGGTCAGTGAGGCCGAGGTGGCGTCACGCACGTCCAGGCCGTTGATCCGGATGGCGCCCGAGCGCACGTCGTACAGGCGGGGGAGGAGTTGGCTGACCGTGGTCTTGCCGGCCCCCGACGGTCCCACCAGAGCCACCAGCTGCCCGGGCTCGGCGGTGAAGGTGACGTCGAACAGCACCTGCTGGGAGACGGTGGTGTCCAGCACGGCCACCGACTCCAGCGAGGCCAGCGAGACCTCCTCGGCCGCCGGATACCGGAAGTCCACGTGGTCGAACTCGATCCTGGCCGGACCGGCCGGGACCGGACGGGCGTCGGGCCTGTCCTGGATCATGGGGGGCAGGTCGAGGACCTCGAACACCCGGTCGAACGAGACCAGGGCGGTCATCACGTCGATCTGCACGTTGGACAGCGCGGTGAGGGGACCGTAGAGGCGGGTGAGGTACGCGGCCAGGGCGACCACCGTTCCCAGCTGCAGGGTGCCGTTGACCACCTGGATGCCACCCCAGCCGTAGACCACCGCGGTGGCCAGCGCGGCGGTGAGGGTGAGGGCGGCGATGAAGAAGCGGGCGTACATGGCCTGGGTGACCCCGATGTCGCGCACCCGCCCCGCCTTCTGCTCGAATTCGTCCCGCTCCTGGCCCGGCCGGCCGAACAGCTTGACCAGCAGGGCCCCCGAGACGTTGAAGCGCTCGGTCATCGTGTTGTTCATCTGGGCGTTGAGTCCGTAGGACTCCCGGGTGATGACCGACAGCCTCCGCCCCACCCGCTTGGCCGGCAGGACGAACACCGGGAGGATGATGAGGCTGATCAGGGTGATCTGCCACGACAGGGCGAACATCACGATCAGTACCAGGGTGACGCTGATGATGTTGGACACCACCGACGACAGGGTGTCGGTGAAGGCCTGCTGGGCCCCGATGACGTCGTTGTTGAGCCGGCTGATGAGGGCGCCGGTCTGGGTCCGGGTGAAGAAGGCGATGGGCATCTTCTGGATGTGCTCGAAGACCTTGGACCGCATGTCGAAGATGAGCCCTTCGCCCACCTTGGCCGAGACCCAGCGGATCCCGATGGACAGGGCGGTGTCGACCAGGGCCAGCACCGCCGCCACCAGGGCCAGCCCGAGGATCAGGGACTTGTTGTGCTCGGGGATGCCCTTGTCGATGATGGAGCGGAAGAGCAGCGGGTTGATGACCCCGATGACGGCGTCGATGACCACCAGCACCAGGAACCACAGCAGGATCGCCCGGTAGGGCCGGGCGAATTGGACCATCCGGCGGGCTGTGCCCTTGGTCACGTGTTGGGACGTCACGGAGTCGTCCCGCCGCATGGAGCGCATGACACTACCGAACTGGCCGCCGCCCATGCCGTGGCCGCCCATGCCCATGCTCATGGGCGGGTACCGGGGTGAGGGATGGGGATCATGCCCCGGACCCTACTGTTCGCACACCGACATCCATCCGGTGCCGGTACGGTCCGGCTGGGCCGATCAGACCACCAGGCCGCGTCCGTAGACCGGAGGCAGGTCGAGGGCGGTGAGCAGGCCGGGAGCCCCCTCCACCACGGCGGGTACGGCGTTCACCAGGCGCATGGCCGTGGCCTTGAGCCCGGCCGTGTTGTGGTCGCCGTCGGTGCCGAGGAGCTGCAGGTCGAGTGTGTAGTTGGGCTCTCCGGTGATGGTCACCCGGTAGCAGCCGTGGCCGGCCGGCTGCGGCCATCCGGGGGCCAGGTCGTCACGGAGGCGGGTGACGTGCTCGAGGACGATGACCGCCTTGCCGTCTCGCATCCCGCGGAGCTCGAAGTGGAGGGCCGCAGCGGTACCCTTCTCGATGGTGCCGGAGTCGACCTCGAAGGTCTCGGTGGCCGGCAGCCGCTCGTACCACTCCTCCACACTGTCCAGCTCGACCTCGAGGCCGGCGGCCAGCTGGCGCACCACGCTGCCCCAGGCCATGGTCATGACGCCGGGCTGGAGGATCATGGGCACGTCGTCCAGGGGACGGCCGAACCCCATGATGTCGAAGATCACCATCGGCTGGTTGTAGGTGGCGTAGTTGAGCACCTCGGCCACCCGGAGCTCCTCGATACGCTCGCTCACCCCGGAGAGCACGAGGGGCAGGGCGTCGTTGGCGAATCCCGGGTCCACCCCGTTGACGAACAGGGACACTCCGCCGGCCACGGCGGCGTCCTGCACCGGGGTGATCATGGCGTCGTCCACCACCCCGTAGGGGTACTGCAGGAAGACCGGTCCGCTCGAGACCACGTTGACACCGGCCCGGAGGATGCGCTGCAGGTCCTCCAACGCCTCCATCAGGCGGTGGTCGGCCATGGCCGTGTGCACGACGACGTCCGGTCGGAGGGCCAGCAGGGAGTCGACGTCGTCGGTGGCGGCCACGCCGAGGGTGCGGCCCAGCCCGGCCAGCTCACCGGCATCCCGGCCCACCTTGTCGGGGTTGGACACCCACAGGCCGACCAGCTCGAGATCGGGCCGGGCGTCGATGCCGGCGATGGCGTGGCGGCCGACGTTGCCGGTGGACCAGGCCACCACTCGGTAGGTCTTGCTCATGGGGTGCTCCTTGGTCGTTGCGATGTGAGGGATGAACGGTGTCGGCGGGCGGCCGGTGACGTGTGGGCCTGCTCACACGTCGGGGAGACCCATGTCCAGATTGGGCCCCTCGATGCCGCCGTCCACCTCGAGGATCTTGCCGGTGATGTACGAGCCGGCCTCCGAGGCCAGGTAGATGACGGCGGCGGCGATGTCCTCGGGCTGCCCGATGCGCTTGAGCGGGGTGCCGTCTTCGACGGCGGCGCGGAACTCGTCGGAGCTCATCACGATGTCGAGGGCGGAGGTGGCCACGGAGCCGACGGCGATGGCGTTGACCCGGATCCGGGGCGCCAGGTCGGCGGCGGCCAGCCGGGTGTAGTGGGCCAGCGCACCCTTGGCGGTGCCGTAGGCCAGGTAGCCGCGACCGGAGATCCGGCCCATGGCCGAGGAGATGTTCACGACCGAGCCGCCGCCGTCCTCGACCAGCAGCGGCACGGCCGGGCGCAGGAGGGCGTGGGCGGTGGCCACGTTGAAGTGGAAGGCCTGCTCCAGGCGACCGGGCGAGGTGTCCATGAACGGCCGGGGCATGGCACCCCCCACGTTGTTGACCACCAGGTCGAGGCGCCCGAAGGCCTCACGGGCCCGCTCGACCAGGGCGGCCACGGCCTCGAGATCGCTCAGGTCGGCCGGCACGGCGACCGCCCGGCGCCCGGCCGCCTCCACCTGCTTGGCCACGGCGGCGAGCTGCTCTCCGGTCCGGGCCGAGATGACGACGTCGGCGCCCGCCTCGGCCAACGCCACCGCCGTGGCCGCGCCGATGCCCCGGCCGGCCCCGGTGACGATGGCCACCTTGTCGGTCAACTGGAATCGGTCGAGAATCATGGTGCGGCTCCCCCTTGCTCGGTGTCAGTGCTAGCAGCCCGACCGGGTCGGCCGCCACGCCCGTGGAGTGGCGGCCCGTCCCTACGGCTGCTACATCGGCCCACCAGGCCGGCGGCCGGCTCACTCGGCCAGGTCGGCGGCCGACACGATGCGGGCGGGCCGGAGCCGGACCAGCAGCTCACCGGGCACGCCGTTCCGGCGGCCGTACTCGGCGGCGCGCCCGGCACCCATGTACCGGCCCCCGATGACCGCGGCCCACCGGGCCACCTCGTCGAGCTGCTCGCTGAGGGTGGCCACCCCCTCGACGACGGCGAAGGAGAACGGCGGCCGCTCGTCGTCGACGCACAGGGACACCCGGGGATCCCGCCGCAGCGCCTTCCCCTTCAGGGTGCCGGCCCCGGTGGTGAAGACGATGTCCCCGATGGGGGAGTCGTCGTCGGCGGTCGACGGGTCGAGGACGAACCAGATCGGGGCCACATGGGGCCGACCGTCGGCCCGGACGGTGGCCAGTTTGCCGGTATGGGGCGGCTCGCCGGTGAGGAGGGCCACCACTTCGTCGTGGCTCATGGGGTGGTAGGGCACCGCGACTCCGATCCGGGGCGAGGCCGGGTCAGGCAGGCCGGGTCGAGGGGAGGCCCAGCTTGCGGTGGTCCCACGACACGGTGCGTTCGACCTCGAGCTTGACCACCACCCGCTTGTTGAGCATGGTCTCGACGAACGGTCGCAGGTCCTCGGTGTAGGCCCCGTAGTAGCGCTCGAAGACGCTGACCCCGAGCTCGAACATCTTGTCGGGGTCGTCGATGATC
This sequence comes from uncultured Acidimicrobiaceae bacterium, assembly GCA_963812525.1. Taxonomy (GTDB): domain Bacteria; phylum Actinomycetota; class Acidimicrobiia; order Acidimicrobiales; family RAAP-2; genus Bog-756. Next base: position 47,590 of record CAWEVL010000010.1, on the reverse strand, counting down.
TCCGCGGTGCCCACCAGCTCCACGCCCCGGAGCTCCTCGTAGTAGTCGCCGTCCTCGAACATGCAGGTCATCCTCGAATCACGTCCCAGGTTGACGGCCTTCTGGGCCTTGGCCTTGGTCTCGACGGCGATCGAGCCGTCGAGGAACCCGTACCACATGGCCACGGCGTGGATGGATCCGTCGTGGTTGAGCGTGCACATGGTCATGGGCCTGCGCTCGTGGAGGAAGGTGTCGACCTCCTCGGGCGTCATCTTGATCAGGTCCCGCTGCTTGACCCCGTGACCCATCTGCTGTGGCGGTTGCTGGTCGGCGGCCATCTGTCCCTCCCCGGGCGTGCGTAGGTACGTGCTGGCGGGTGCTGGTGGGCGACCCGCTGTCGTGGAGCAGCGTATCGGGACCGGGGGCGAGCTCGGCGGGTGGGGCGGACCTCGCCGGGGACGGAGGGGAGGCGACCGACCCCCGGGTGTGAGCGGGCAGAATGAGCGGGTGAGCGATCCTGAGAGCACCGACGGGGCCGGAACCCGGGGGGATGACGTCGGGGTGGTGCGGGTGTGCTTTGTGTGCACCGGCAACATCTGCCGGTCGCCGATGGCCGACGTGGTCCTCCGCCATCTGGCCGAACGGGCCACCCTGTCCGACGGCACCGTCCTGTCCGAACGCCTGGTCGTGTCCAGCGCGGGGACCAGCGGCTGGCACGCCGGGGAGCCCATGGACCCCCGGGCCCGGGACGCCCTGGCCCGCCGGGGCTACGAGGACCACGGCCATCGGGCCCGGTCGTTCGAGACGCCCTGGTTCGACTCCCTGGACGTGGTGGTGTGCATGGATCGGGGTCACCAGCAGACCCTGGTCAGCCTGTCCCGGGGCCGGTCGGGCGACGACCGGCACCTCGAGCGGCTGGTCATGTTGCGGAGCTTCGACCCCGGTGCCGGGGGGGCGGTCGACGTGCCCGACCCCTACTACGGCGACGACGCCGAATTCGATGAGTGCCTCGACCAGGTGGAGGCGGGCTGTCGAGGCCTGACCGAGTACCTGGCCGGCCGGTTCTGAGCCTCCGCCGGGGAGGGGAGCTCCCCGGTCGGGCGGTGGGTGCCGGCCGTCGGGGTCGGCTATCGGAGGATGGCGATGGTGACCAGGATGGCGTCGAACAGGAAGTGGGCGGCGATCGGCCGGGTCAGTCTCCGGTGCTTCTGGAACGACTTGGTGACGAAGTAGCCGAAGGGGATGGTAAGCAGGAATCCCAACCCGTAGTAGACGTGGTAGCTGGTCCGCAGGACCAGGCTCAAGACCAGTGCGCTCCGCGGCGTCCAGCCCAGCTGTCCGAGTCGGGTGATGAGGTAGCCGTTGACCAGCACCTCCTCGGTGACGGCGGTGGTGGCCGACACGGCGAGACCCCAGATCACGTAGTAGGCGGGCACGTGACCCGTCGGGACGGTGTTGATGAGCGACGAGTGGTGGGCCAGCAGCGGCGCCAGGGGGATCAGGATGATGAACTCGGATCCGAAGGCCGCCGCGGCGATGCCCAGTCCGGGGAGGAGGTCCCCCCGGAGGCTGGGCGGCCCGAGTCCCATCACCGACGGCGGTTGACCGGTCCGGGCCAGTAGGAAGAGGGCCAGCGGGACGATGGCGGCGACGGGCAGGTAGGCCAGGATCCCCAGGATCAGGTTGAGCACAGGCTTGCCCTGGACCAGGTCGGGGAACCGGGTGATGCTGGCCACGCCCGCTTCGTGCTGGGCGAACAGGATGACCGCGGCCATGACCGCCGGGAGCAGGAATGCCACCATGACGAACCGGGTCTCCCACACGAGGCTCCGACGACCCGGGCCGTCGGCCACCACCAGCGGCGTGGTGAGCGGTTCGACCTCCCAGTCGGGGGTACCCACGGCTTCCCAGTAGGACCAGCCGGGCGGGGGCGGGGGCCACTCGGGCGGGGGCCGCCAGCCCGGTTGCGGGCGCCAGCCTTCCGGGGGCGGGGGCCAGTTGGGCGGGGGCCGCCAGGTCCACTGCTCGATGGTCATGCGTCAGATCCTCCGCGATCGAACCCTCCGGGAGAGTATCGGCCGTCCAGGCCGGTGACCTGAGCACCGGGTGCCCGTGGATCGGTCCGGGACGGGAAGGCCCGGTGGCCGGCCGCTAGCCGAAGGAGTGGAACGACTCCCGCTCGTAGGCCCGCATCCGCTCGTAGACGCCGTGGAGCTCCGAGCGCCGGGCCCGGTCGTTGGCCAGGTTGACCAGCTCGTGGGGATCCGAGTCGTGGTCGTACCACTCGTGGTCGTTGTCGTCGAAGGCGCAGTCGACGTCGAACAGTTTGGTGCCGGGCGACTTTCCCCACAGGCCGGTGGAGGGCTTGCCCCCGCCCACCCCGTAGTAGCGGGCGTACTTGGTGGTTCCGTCGTAGAAGCCACGCAGGGCGTAGCGCACCTTGTTGAGCTCGGTGGTCTGGGCCGAGTCCTGGGCGAACAGGATGTGGTCCCGCACCGAGGCCGAGGGGTCGGCTCAGGACCGGGCGTCAGGTCGATACCCTGCACCGTGGCTCCGCTCGTCGTCGGGTCCACACCGGCCGAGCGCGCAGATGGTGGCGGCCAGGTCGACGTGCGAACCCAGGGACGAGGTGACCGAGCCGGGCGTCGTCACCCCGGGCACCTTCACGTAGAGGGGCACCCGCATGATCTCGTCGTAGACGAACGGTCCCTTGGAGCGCAGCCCGTGGGAGCCGCACATGTCGCCGTGGTCGGAGGTGAAGATGATGATGGTGTCGTCCCACGCCCCGGAGGCCTCGAGGGCCGACAGCACGGTGCCCAGGTTCCGGTCGGCCAGCTGATGGAGGTGGACGTAGTAGTCGAGGTGGCGGAGCCAGGCGGCCTTGTCGGCCGGGTCGATGTACCCCCACAGGCCGTGCTGCTGGTCCCACCGCCACTGCCGGTGGGCCTCGGGCTTGGTGTGCAGGTCGTCGTCGAAGTTGGCCGGGAGCCGGTCGACCACCTCGGGGTAGGGGTCGGTGAAGACGGGGAGGGGGTCGTCGTCCTTCCAGGCGGCGGACTCCAGCACCTGTCGGATGGCGGCCACCTCGTCGGGGTGGCGCTCGCGGTAGCCGGGCTGGTCCACCGGGAACCACATCACGTCGTGGGGGTTGACCAGGGCCACGGTGAGGAACCAGGGCTGACGCAGGGTTGCCGCCGGCTCTGGGGATGCGGCGTGCTCGGTGAGCCAGTGGGCGGCGTTGGAGGCGATCAGCGGGTCGAAGTGGACGCCGGTGCCGGCCCAGCCCATGAAGTGGCGGTCGTTGCCGTCCCAGTCGGCGAAGCCGTAGGCCTCCATGTCCGGGGTGGGGGAGTGGGAGAGATGCCACTTGCCGATGTAGGACGAGCGGTAGCCGGCGCCGTCGAGCAGCGAGCCCAGGGTGGGGGTGGCGGTGGGCAGCTCCTCGTGCTCGGGCATGATCACGTTGTCGAGGACTCCGTGGCCCTCGAGGTACCGGCCGGTGAACAGGCTGGCCCGGCTGGGGGAGCACGGTGAGGAGTGGGTGAAGTAGTCGGTGAACTCGAGGCCCTCGGCCCGGAGGCGGTCCCGCCAGGGCAGGGAGACCTCGGCGGGGAGCCACGATCGCTGGCGCTCCTGGTCGGAGACGATCAGCAGGATGTTGGGGCGCTCGGAGGAGGTCTCGGTCATGGGGTCACGGTAGCGCCGCCGCCCACCATGAGCGGAGCCCCGCCGTGGGCGGACGGTGGGCCGCCCGGACCGGTGAGGCGGTCGCCGCACCTGGGCTGCTGGCACGAAAGTGAAATGTGTTCTACTTTTCGGGAAGGTACGTTCGACGACTAGCCCAGGGGGAGGTTCGGGATGCCCGACAGCGAAGTCCTGCACGCGGCACACCGGCTCGAATACCCGTACTCGCGCTCGGTGGGACCGGTCATCGGTGCCTTCCTGACCGGACTCCGGGAGGGAACGCTGTTCGGCGTCATCGGCGCCGGGGGGTCGGTCATCGTGCCGCCCACCGAGTACGACCCGACCACCGGCGACGACACCGGCGAGATGGTCGAGGTCGGTCCGGGAGGCGTGGTCGAGTCCTGGGCCTGGGTGGCCCAGCCGCAGCCCAAGCATCCCCTCCAGATCCCGTTCGCCTGGGCCCTCATCCGGCTGGACGGGGCCGACACCGCCCTGCTCCACGTGGTGGACTCGGGCGGCCCGGACGCGCTCGCGCACCGGCGACCGGGTCACCGTGAGGTTCCGGCCGGCCGCCGAGCGGATCGGGGCCATGGCCGACATCGAGGCGTTCGTGCCCGAGGGAGGCGCGGCCTGATGGGTGATGCCGCCACCGACGAGCAGGGGGGCGGGCGCGGCCCGGTGACCACCCTGGCCACGCCCATCCGGCTCGACTTCGACTTCACCCCGGGCGTCGCCCAGTCCAAGTTCCTCCGGGGACTCGAGCGGGGCAAGTTCATGGGCCAGCGGTGCTCGGTGTGCGGGAAGGTCTATGTGCCGTCCCGGGGTTCGTGCCCGACCGACGGCGTGCCCACCACCGAGGACGTGGTGCTGTCCAACTCGGGCACCGTCACCACCTACTGCGTGGTCAACGTGCCCTTCGCCGGCCAGTCCATCGAGATCCCCTACATCTGCGCGCAGATCCTGCTGGACGGGGCCAACCTCTCGTTCATGGGCCTCCTCCAGGAGATCCCCACCGACCAGATCCGCATGGGCATGCGGGTGGAGGCGGTGTGGGTGGACCCCGACGAGCTGGTGCCGTCCCTGGCCTCGGTCAAGTACTTCCGCCCCAACGGCGAGCCGGACGCCGACTACGAGACCTACAAGGAGTACCTGTGAGCGCCGCTCCGCGGCCGGCGGCGACGGCCGGTCCACCCGGTCCCCTCGTCCGGTCTCGATCGCCTCGTTCGCCCAGACGCAGAACGTCCGCCGGGACGACGAGCGCAACGAGGTCGAGATGCTCATGCCGGTGATGGCCGAGGTGTTCGGCAACATCGGCATCACCAAGGACGACGTCGACTTCATCTGCTCGGGCTCGACCGACTACCTCATCGGCGGGCCGTTCAGCTTCGTCATGGCCCTCGACGCCGTCGGCGTGTGGCCGCCCCGGTCCGAGAGCCACGTGGAGATGGACGGGGCCTGGGCCCTGTACGAGGCGTGGGTGCTGCTCCAGGAGGGCGAGATCGACGCCGCCCTGGTCTACAGCTTCGGCCGCTCCTCCCTCGGCAACCTCGACGAGATCCTGGCCCTGCAGCTCGACCCCTACTACCTGGCCCCCCTGTGGCCCGACCCGGTCAGCCTGGCCGCCCTGCAGGCCCGCGCCCTGATCGACGCGGGCAAGGCCACCGAGGCCGAGTTCGCCGCCATCGCCGCCCGCAGCCGGAGGGACGCCCTGGCCAACCCCAAGGCCCAGGTGGCCAACGACCTGTCCCCGAGACCCTGCTGGACGACGAGTACGTGGTCGTCCCCGCTGCGGCGCCACGCCCTGCCCCCGATCACCGACGGCGCCGCCGCCGTCGTGCTGGCCGCCGGCGACAAGGCGCTGGAGTGGGCGGACAAGCCCGGTGTGGATCACCGGGTTCGACCACCGGATGGAGACCCACTCCCTCGGGGCCCGGGACCTCACCTCCTCGCCGTCCACGGCCAAGGCCGCCGAGGTGGCCGGCGTGGCCGACGGACCGGTCGACGTGGCCGAGATCCACGCCCCCTTCGCCCACCAGGAGATCATCGTGCGGGAGGCCCTGGGCCTCGACGAGACGGTGACCATCAACCCGTCGGGCGGGCCGCTGGCCGCCAACCCGCTGATGTCGGCCGGCCTCATCCGGATCGGCGAGGCCGCCGAGCGGATCCGGTCGGGCGAGGCCGACGCGGGCGGTGGCCCACGCCACCTCGGGTCCCTGCCTGCAACAGAATCTGGTCTGCGTCCTGGAGGGTGAGTGATGGCCGAGCGCTGTGCAGTCATCGGAGTGGGGCAGACCCACCACAAGGCCAAGCGGGAGGACGTCTCCATCGCCGGCCTGGTCCGGGAGGCGGCCAAGATGGCCCTGGCCGACGCCGACCTGACCTGGTCGGACATCGACGCCGTGGTCATCGGCAAGGCCCCGGACATGTTCGAGGGCAACATGATGCCCGAGCTCTACCTGGCCCCGGCCCTCGGGGCGGTGGGCAAGCCCATGTTCCGGGTCCACACCGCCGGGTCGGTCGGGGGGTCGACCGCCCTGGTGGCCGCCCACCTGATCTAGTCGGGCATCCACCAGCGGGTGCTGACCGTGGCCTACGAGAAGCAGTCCGACTCCGACGCCATGTGGGCCCTGTCGGTGCCCCAGCCCTTCGCCGCGCCCCTGCTGGCCGGGGCCGGCGGGTACTTCGCCCCGCACATCCGGGCCTACATGCGCCGGTCGGGCGCCCCCGACCACATCGGCCGGATGGTGGCGGTCAAGGACCGCCAGAACGCCATGCGCAACCCGTACGCCCACCTGCACCTGGCCGACATCGACATGAAGATGGTCGAGGACTCGATGATGCTGTGGGACCCGCTGCGCTACCTCGAGGCCTGCCCGTCCTCGGACGGCGCCGCGGCCATGGTGCTGGCCGCGGAGGACGCCGTCTCCGGTGCAGTACCCGCCGGCGTGGATCCACGGGACGGCCATGCGGTCCGAGCCGACCATGTTCGCCGGCCGCGACCAGGTCAACCCCCAGGCCGGGCGGGACTGCTCGGCCGACGTCTACGCCCAGGCCGGGATCACCAATCCCGCGGGAGCAGTTCGACTGCGCCGAGGTGTACGTGCCGTTCAGCTGGTACGAGCCGATGTGGCTGGAGAACCTGGGCTTCTGCGACCTGGGCGACGGGTGGAAGCTGACCGAGTCCGGTGCCACCGCCTTCGACGGCGACATCCCCTGGAACGCCTCGGGCGGCGTCCTCTCGTCCAACCCCATCGGGGCCTCGGGCATGCTGCGCTTCCTCGAGGTGGCCATGCAGGTGCGGGGCCAGGCCGGGGAGCACCAGGTGGACGGGGCCAGGCTGGCCCTGGGCCAGGCCTACGGCGGCGGCTCCCAGTTCTTCGCCATGTGGGTGGTCGGGAGCGAGAAGCCCTAGGGCCGGGGGTCACCGTCGGCTTCGGCCGGCGCACCCGCGGGGGATCGGGGCCCACCGAGGGCCGGGAGCTACGATTCCACCGTGCGCTGAGAACCGGTGATCCCGCGTCCGACTCCGTCCACGGTCCCGAGAGGTTCGCCGTTGCCCGCACACCGCTCCATCCCGTCCCACGCCGTACGCTCCGCCGTCGGCCACGTTGGTGGCCCGCCACGTCACCCACGACCGGGGCGGTCGACTGGTCCTCGACGACGTCTCGCTCACGGTCGGTCCGGAGAGCTGCGTCGGTGTCGTCGGGCCCAACGGGGTGGGGAAGTCCACCCTGCTCCAGCTGCTGGCCGGGCTGGTCGAGCCCGACGCCGGTCAGATCGTCCGGGACCCGCCGACGGCCACGGTGGGCTACCTGGCCCAGGAGCACGACGGGTGGCCGGGGAGTCGGTGCGCCAGTGGCTGTCCGGCCGGACCGGGAGCCGCCAGGCCGAGGACGAGTTGGCCGCCGCCGCGGCCGCCCTGCGCGGGCGGGACCGGCCGCCGAGCGACGGTACGAGGTGGCCCTGGAGCGGTTCGCCGGCCTGGGCGTCGCCGACCTGGACGCCCGGATCGACGCGCTGCTCGTCGAGCTCGGGCTCGACGCCGGGTGGCCGCCCAAGAGGTGTCGACGCTCTCGGGGGGCCAGCGGGCCAAGGTGGCCCTGGCCGGCATCGAGCTGTCCCGCTTCGACCTGACCCTGCTGGACGAGCCGACCAACGATCTCGACTTCGGAGGCCTGCAGCGGCTCGAGACCTGGGTGCGCTCCCGGCCGGGCGGAATGGTGATCGTCTCCCACGACCGGGACTTCCTGGGGAGGACGGTGGCCAGCGTTCTCGAGCTCGATGTCCACGACCGGACCGGCCGCGAGTACGGCGGAGGGTGGAGCGGCTACCAGGCCGAGCGGGCCAACGCCCGCCGGCACGCCGACGAGGCCTACGAGCTCTACGAGCGGCGGCGTCACCAGCTGGAGGGGCGGGCCGAGCGGCAGCGCCAGTGGGCCACCTCCGGGGTCCGCAAGGAGAGCCGGCAGCCCCGGGACAACGACAAGGCCCAGCGGGACTTCCGCATCAACCGCACCGAGAAGCTGGCCGCCAAGGCCCGGCAGACCGATCGGGCCCGGGACGCCCTCGAGCCGGTGGCCAAGCCGTGGGAGGCATGGGACCTCCGGTTCTCGATCGAGGAGGCCGCCCGTGCCGGGGCGGTGGTGGCCCGTCTGACCGGGGCCGTCGTCGAGCGCGGCTCGTTCCGGATGGGGCCGGTGGACCTCCAGATCGACTGGGGTGAGCGGGTGGCGCTCACCGGGGCCAACGGCACCGGCAAGTCCACCCTGGTGGCCGCCCTCCTCGGCACCCTGCCGCTGGCGGCCGGCGGGCAGTGGTTGGGACCGAGCGTGGTGGTGGGGGAGCTGGGCCAGGACCGCGGGGTCATCGGCGACCGGGCCGATCTGGTCCGGTCCACCATGGACCGGTGCGGGATCACCCAGTCCGAGGCGCGGTCGCTGCTGGCCAAGTTCGGGTTGGACGCCGAGCACGTCACCCGTCCGCCCGACTCCCTCTCGCCGGGCGAGCGGACCCGGGCCGAGCTGGCCGTGTTCCAGGCCCTCGGGGTCAACTTCCTGGTCCTGGACGAGCCCACCAACCACCTCGACCTCCCGGCCATCGAGCAGCTGGAGGCGGCGCTGGCCGGGTTCGGGGGGACCCTGTTGCTGGTCTCCCACGACCGGCAGCTGCTCGAGTCGGTCGAGATCACCCGCACGGTCAGCCCGACCTGGTGAACACGTCCTTGCCGAAGGTGGCGCTGACCGTCTTGGCCTGGCCCAGTTTGGACAGCCCGAAGATGTCCTCCACCGTGGCCAGGGTCGAGAAGTGGTTGTACGGGACCGACGTGGTGGTGCCGCCCTTGATGAACGGGGAGAGGAGGACGGCCCCGGTGCGGCCGCCGCCCGGACCGGTGATGCCGGGCTGGGCCGAGGCCGGACCCGGCACCTCGTTGCAGCAGGCGGTGGCGTTGGCCGGGTTCCCCCCGTCGGTGTCGGCTTCGTCGAAGGTCACCTCGAGGAGCCCGTCCTTCTTGAACGCCGGCGAGCCGGTGATCATGGGGACCCAGGTGTGGAGGAAGGCGTCGACGTTGGTCAGGCCCGAGGCGCTGCCCTGCTGGTTGATGCAGGGGGCGTCGTGGCCGTCGTTGCAGAGGTTGGGGGTGATGAAGCTGAAGTTGGGCGTGGTCGAGATGGACTTGAGGTCGGTGGCCAGCCCGGTCACGCCCGACGGGACGCCGGCGGGGAGGGCGCCGGTGGTCGAGCCCAGCGGCACCACGTGGGACCGGCACAGCGAGGTGTCGTCGATGATGGAGTGGAAGTAGACGAACGGGTCGTGGCGGGTGGCGTAGCCGTCGCCGGGGACGGCCCTCTCGGTCAGGTCGGGGGAGCCCACCGCCGGATGGCCGCACACCGCCGACTCCCGCGAGGCGATGTTGCCCATGTCCTCCATGTATCCCTTCCAGGTCAGGTGGGCCTGGTCCATCTGGTTGGCCAGGGTGGTGACCGACGTGGGGAAGACGCAGCCCGAATCGGTGATCTGGCCGTTGGCCGGCCACGGTGGCCGTCGGTGGGAAGTCGGCGAAGACCGGGCAGTCGGCCTGGTTGGAGGGGTTGGGGGCCTGACCCGAGATCAGGGCGATGTAGTTGTCGTTGGAGTCGTGCCCGATGCCGTAGTAGTTGGTCAGCAGGGCCCCCGACGCCGGCAGGGTGGAGGCCAGGTAGGGATCGGCCGAGGGGTCGCCGAAGGTGCTGTCGTACCCCTGGTTCTCGAGGACGATGACGAAGACGTGGTGGATGGCCGGGAGCCCGGTCGAGCTCGTTGGTGGTGGACGGGGCCGGTGCCGAGGTGGTCGGGGAGGACGTACTCCCCGAGGAGCAGGCGGCCAGGAGGACGGCGAGGCTCGCCACCAGGGCAAACGACCGGCGGACCCGGACCGGTCCGGCCGAGGGGCGGGGTGTGGGGTGCGGAGCAGGGATCGGGCGCATGGCTCGAGTATTACCCGCCCGCGTGGGCCGCCATGAGTACCGGGGACCGGCCCGGCCGGATCCACCGGCCGGGCGGTGTCGGTGTCCCGGCGGCCGCCCGGAGGACCGATACACTCGGCCTGTTCGCCGAGCATCCGGAGGCATCACGTGAAGATCGTTGTCGACTACGACGAGTGCGCCAGCAATGCCGTCTGCATGGGCATCGCCCCCGAGGTGTTCGAGGTCCGTGACGACGGGTTCCTCTACGTGCTGAACGAGCACCCCGGCGAGGAGCTGCGGGAGAAGGTGCGCCAGGCGGCCAACGGCTGCCCCACCGGCGCCATCACCATCGTCGAAGACGAGTAACCGGGGAGTGCCCGGGGACACCCCGAGGGTCCGCTTCGCTCCGTCGCCCACGGGCTACTTCCACGTCGGCAGCGCCCGGGCCGCCCTGTTCAACTGGCTGGTGGCCCGGCAGTCGGGGGGCACGTTCGTGCTCCGCATCGAGGACACCGACGACGAGCGGGGCCGCGAGGAGTGGGTGGACGGGATCATCTCGGCCCTGCACTGGCTGGCCATGGACCCCGACGAGGGGCCCTACCGCCAGTCGCAGCGGACGAGCCGCTACCACCAGGCCATCGACGCCCTGTGGGACGGCGGCTTCCTCTATGCCTGCGACTGCACCCGCGACGAGATCGACGCTCGCAACCGGGCCGCCGGCATCCAGACCCCGGGCTACGACGGGTTCTGCCGCCCGCGGGGCCTGGCCCGCGGTGAGGGCCGGGCCCTCCGGTTCCGCACCCCGGACGACGGGGTGACCATCGTCGTCGACGTCATCCGCGGCCCGGTCGAGTTCCCCTGCGCCACCATGGACGACTTCGTGGCCGTGAAGGCCAACGGGGCGCCGCTGTTCGTCCTGGCCAACGTGGTCGACGACATCGACATGGCCATCACCCACGTCATCCGGGGCGAGGACCTGCTCCCCACCACCCCGAGGGGCGTCCTGGTGTGGGAGGCCTTCCGATCGCTCGGGTGGCGGACGGACGGGTCGACCGGAGCCGGCGTCGTGGACACCCCCGGCCTCCCCGTCTTCGCCCACCTGCCCCTGCTGGTCAACGAGCAGCGCAAGAAGCTGTCCAAGCGCCGCGACCCGGTGGCCGTCGAGTCCTACCGCGACCAGGGCTACCTGCCCGAGGCGTTCGTCAACTACCTGGGCCTGCTGGGCTGGAGCCCCCCGGGTGGGGAGGAGATCTTCGACAGGCGACCAGATGATCCAGTGGTTCCGCCTCGAGGACGTCAACCATTCGCCGGCCTTCTTCGACGTGGTCAAGCTCACCCACATGAACGGCGAGTACATCCGGGCCATGACGCCCGAGTCCTTCATCGAGGCATGCGGGCCCTGGCTGACCGGGGACCGGGCACCGTGGCCCGCCGCCAACTTCGACCCCGACGTGTTCGCCCGGCTGGCCCCGCTGGTCCAGGAGCGGGTGGCCACCCTGGGCGAGGTGCCGGGCATGGTCGACTTCATGTTCCTGGACCAGCCGGACATCGACGAGGAGGCGTGGGCCAAGGCCGTCACCGGCGATCCGTCGGCCCCGGCCATCCTGGCCTCGGCCATCGAGGCCTACGACCGCCTCGCCGACCACTGGACGCACGAGGCTCTTCACGCCGCCACCCTGGCCGTGGCCGACGGGGCGGAGCGCAAGCTGGGCAAGGCCCAGGCCCCCATCCGGGTGGCCATCACCGGGCGGCGGGTCGGCCCCCCGCTGTTCGAGGCCCTGGAGGTGATGGGCCCCGAGCGGGCCCTGGACCGACTTCGAGCCGCGCTCCGCCGGGCCGACGGTGACGGTGACGGTGCCGACGCCGACGCCGCGTGAACGACCGCAGGTCGGTGGCGCCCGCGGCGGTGGCCTGAGCCCGGTGGCCCGGTCCGCCACGGCGACCAGGGCCGGTCCGTTCCGTCGCATCGTCCAGGTGGCGGGCGTGGTGCTGGCGCTGGTGGTGGCCTATCTGGCCGTGACGGCGGTGCAGGTGTGGTTGACCGGCCGGCGCTACGAGCCCCGGCAGGCCGGCGCCATCGTGGTCATGGGCGCGGCCCAGTACAACGGGGTGCCCTCTCCCGACCTGGCGGCCCGGCTCGACCAGGCCGTGATCCTGTGGAGGGGCCGCTACGCCACCCGGCATCATGGTGACCGGCTCCAAGGAGCGGGGCGACCGCTACACCGAGGCCGAGGCGTCGGCCCGGTACCTGATCGCCGCCGGCATCCCGAGGAGGGACATCCTCCAGTCCGGCGGGAGCGACTCGTGGGAGAACCTGGCCCAGGCGGCACCGGTCCTCCGGGCCCGGGGCGACAGTACGGTCCTGATCGTGACCGACCCGTTCCACGAGGCCCGCAGCCTGGCCATCGCCACCGACGTCGGCCTGCACCCGTACCCGACCCCGGCGCAGCACTCGCCCATCCGCGGAGCCTCCACCATCCCGTACTACGCCAAGGAGACCGTCGGGGTGGCGGTGGGCCGCATCATCGGGTTCGACCGGCTGAGCGCGCTGCACACCTCGTTCGGGTCGGCCCGGGGCTGAGTGGATGGGCCGGAACGTGCTGTTCGTCACCGTGGACCAGTGGCGAGGGGACTGCCTGTCGGCCACGGGCCACCCGGTGGTCGCCACCCCGGCCCTCGACCGCCTGGCCGCCGGGGGTACCCGGTTCGCCAACCACTGGGCCAACGCCGCACCGTGCGGACCGTCCCGGGCCTGTCTCTACACCGGCACGTATCTCCACCACAACCGGTCAGTGCTCAACGGGACACCGCTGGACGCCCGATTCACCAACGTGGCCCTCCTGGCCCGGCAGGCCGGCTACGACCCGGTCCTCTTCGGCTACACCGACACCAGCCTCGATCCCCGTACCCTCCCGGCGGACGATCCGCGACTGCGCTCCTACGAGCAGGTGCTGCCGGGATTCCGACCGGAGGTGTTCGACCCCTGGGAAGGGGGGAGCCCGGCCTGGGGGCGCTGGTTGGCGGCCCAGGGGGTCGACGTCCCGTCCCAGCCCAACGAGCTCTACGGTCCGATCCCCGACTTCCCCGGAGCCGACGACCACGGGTCGACCTGGGCACCGACCCGGTTCACGGCCGAGCAGTCGCAGACGGCGTTCCTGACCGAGTCGGTCATCCAGTGGCTGGACCGCCACGGCGACGAGCCGTTCTTCGTCCACGCCTCGTTTCTCCGCCCCCATCCGCCGAGGCGCAATCCGGCCGGCTATCACGACCGCTACGACGCCGACGACCTCCCGGCGTTCGTGGGCGCGCCGACCAGGGCCGAGGAGGCCGGCGCCCACCCCTTCAACCGGTCGATGTTGTCCGTGCGCGCCGCCGCGGCACCCGAGGACGAGCGGGAGCGACGGCAGATGCGGGCCACCTACTACGGGGCCATCGCCGAGGTCGACGACCAGCTGGGCCGGCTGTTCGCCTACCTCGACTCCTCGGGCCTGGCCGGCTCCACCCTGGTCGTGCTCACCAGCGACCACGGCGAAATGGGCGGCGACCACTGGCTGTTCGAGAAGCTGGGCTACTGGGACGAGTCGTTTCACGTTCCCCTGATCGTCCGCGATCCCGATCGGTCCGCCGACCCCACCCGGGGCGGTGTGGTCGGGGCGTTCACCGAGTCGGTGGACGTCCTGCCTACCATCTGCCGCTGGCTCGGGATCGAGGTGCCGCTGCAGGCCGACGGGTTTCCCCTCCACCCCTTCATGACGGGGGAGGGGCTGGCCGGGGCCGGGAGGCCGGAGCACTGGCGGACCGAGGCGCACTGGAGCTGGCACTTCTCCAATCCGGCCACCCGCGGGGCCGAGTCGCTCTTCGGACTGCCCATGGCCCACTGCTCCCTGGACGTGTCCCGCGGGTCGGAGGTCAAGTACGTGCAGTTCGCCGCCGACGCCACGATCCTGCCCCCCATCCTGTTCGACCTGGTTACCGACCCCGACCAACTCCACGACCTGGTGCCCCGGGGGGAGGCGGGCGAGACGGCCTGGCTGGCGGCCCAGGGTCTCGTGCAGTGGCGGATGCGCCACGAGGAACGCCACCTGTCCGGCACGGTCCTGACCCCGGACCTCGGGCCGGTGTCGTCCCGGGACGAATGGCGCTGAGCCGGTCGCACCCGGCTCCTCGGCCCTCGATCGGTCCGGACGGGGGCTTCATGGTCCACTCCCGAGCAGGAGTCGGGGTAGGTCGGCCACCGAATCGATCAGGTGGGTGTGAGGGGCCTGGAGCAGCTCCGCCCGGGAGTGGGCCCCGTTCAGCACCCCGACCACGTACGAGGCGCCCGAGCGGGTTCCGGACAGGAGATCGCTGGTGGTATCCCCGACCACGGCCACCTCGGCGACGTCGTCGACCCGCAGACGGAGGACCGCGGTGAGGATCATGTCCGGCCAGGGTCGGCCCCGTCCGGCATCGGCGGGGGAGAGGGCCAGGTCGATGGCGCCTTCCCAGCCGAGCGCGGCGATGATGTGGTCGCGGGTGGCGGGCGAGAACCCGGTGGTCAGACAGAGCCGCATGCCGGCCTGGCGGAGGGCGGCGAGCGTGGACTCCGCTCCGGGCATGGGCGCCACCTCACCCCGGTCGACCGCCTGGTCGAACGCGGCCTCGAAGGCGGCGTTGGCCCGCTCGGCCCGGTGACGGTCCCCGCCCAGCAGCTCGGTGAAGACGGTGATCTTGGACTGTCCCATGGTCCGCCGAACGTAGGCCTGCGGGTCGTGGCGGAGATCCCCGGCGGTCAGGCCCACGGCATCGAGTGCCTGCTGGAAGGCCTCCTCGACGGCCCCGTCGTCGGCCACGGTGGTGCCGGCCATGTCGAGGGCCGCCAACCGGACGGTGGGGGTCACTTCGGGGCCCGCTGTCCGGTGGGACGGTCGGGCGGGAGGGGGTGGGCGACGGCCGGTCGGCCAGGTCCGGTGATCGTCTGACCCTGTGCCACCCTCCGCTCCCCGGTCATCAACGCCGATCGTAGTGAGGGCAGCGGTCTTGGGCCGGAGGGAGCGGGTCCGGGGGCAGACGTCCCCGGGCCGGCCCCGGTCGGCTAAATTGGCGGTTCGCCCATTCGGGGGTGGCGCAACTGGCAGCGCGCATGATTCTGGTTCATGAGGTTGGAGGTTCGAGCCCTCCCCCCCGAGCGCATGCGGTGTTCCCCCCCAGGGGCGTCGCGACAGGCACACTCCACCAGGAGTGGGCCACCGGTGCGTTCCGCTGGGAGCGGACCGACAGGGTCCCATCGTCTAGAGGCCTAGGACACCACCCTCTCAAGGTGGAGACACGGGTTCGAACCCCGTTGGGACTGCGAGAAAGACCAGGTCAGAGGCAACTTTTCGCAACGTCCGGATTGGAAAACCCAACAACTTCCAGTCTGCGGAACCTCATGCGGTAAAAAGGGCTGGTCAGGCGGTATATGCACGTCGAAATCCGCGCTCAAATACAACAACCGTCGGGGACAGTCGCTCAGCCGGTGCCGGCGGCCAGGTCCTCCGCCGGGAGTAATCCCCTAGGCGGCGACTTCGGCGAGCAGGGCGTCGATCTGGGACATGCACGCCTTCATGCCTTCGGCCACGCCCATGGCGATCGCTTGCTCCATTCCTTCGAGCGAGTCGAAATGCGTGGTGAGGATCATGCGCGTCGTGTTGCCCGCCGCTTCGATGTCGATCTCCATGCGAGTCATGGAATTGCCGTCGCTTGGTGTTCCGTCATCTTCGAGGATGGCGTCTTCGACCACGAGCCTGGTCGGTGCGTCGACCTCGATCACGTTCCAGGTGCCGTCGAACCTTTCGCCGCCGTCGGGTCCGGACATGAAGTAGGTGATTGTGCCGCCCGGCGTGAGGTCGTGGTGCTCGAAGGTGGCCGGGAATCCTGGCGGACCCCACCATCGCTCGAGTAGGCGCGGGTCGGCCCACAGCCTCCACACGTTGGTGATGGACGTCTTGAACTCCGCAGTGATGACCATGGTCTTGGCCTCTGCGTTCTTGTCGACATTCCAAACGGTCATTTGCTTTCCTTCCCAGTGGTTTCGTTGAGGACGCCTTCGAAGCGTTCGAGGCGGGCCCGCCACATCGTTTCGAGTTCATCGAGAAGCTCGTGGGCGCGGCGAAGTTGGTCGACCTCGCCGCGCACGAGTTGTTCCCGTCCGCTCCGGTGCTTTGAGACCAGACCGGCGTCGACCAGGACCTCGACGTGCTTCTGCACCGCGGTGAGGCTGATCGGATACAGCCGGCCGAGGTCGCTGACCGAGCGCTCACGGTCGAGAGTCCGCGTGACGATGTCGCGCCGTGTTGCGTCGCTGAGCGCGAAGAACAACCGGTCGGTCTGTTTCTCGCGCTCCCCAGTTAGTACAACCATTTGGTTGTAGATTACACCTCCCGCCGACGATGTCAATCGGGCAGCGCTAGCGGTGGTCGGACATCGATAGGGTTCGCACCCACCGTTGTGCTCAGGACGGTGACGGTGCCACGTAGGGCACGATGAGGGAGTCGTCCTTCAGATAGAGCGGGTGGGGGGGTTGGCCGCTGGTGTTCGGCCTCGCCTTGAGGAAGCAGTGTGGGTGGCCGAACCGGACGAGCGGCCACACTTCGAGCGCCCTCCGCTTGACTGCTTCGTAGCGTGGTCGACCGCCTGCCCCGGTGCTCCTACCGTCACCCCATCCGAGAACGAGAACGTCCGCTCGCCCGACAATTCGTTCGATCCAGGCATCGTTGGCCTCGATCGTCTCGCCTACGGCTTCGGGATACCGAAGGTCGTCCTGATCGGTGTCGACCAGAGCGAAGAGGTTCACCAGGTCGAATCCGCCACCGCCTTTGGCCAGGGTCATGCGTGTGAGCTTGCGGGAGGTCTCGTCGTCCGCATCCTTTCCAGCCCTGGAGGGGTTCAACAAGATGTAGGCATAGTGCGGGAGCTCGGGGTCCCATCGTCGCACCAGCCAGTACCGGAACGACGAATCGTCGCTGAAGGTGGCGTCGCCCTCTACACCAACCGAGAGCCTGGTCAACCTGCTTGCCATGAGAGGCCCCTCTGCGGATCCCCACGTGCCCGCATCCTGTCAGCGGCCACGGCGATGCCGACCTTGTCCTTTGCCCATGGGGTCACCATACGCAGGGGGGACGACACCCGCGCCGAGTGCCCATGGGCGTCACCTCAACAGGAAGCTCCTGGCGCTCCCTGCGAAGCAGGCGCGGTGAGATGGGCGAGTCGGTACTGCAACGGGGCCAAGCCGCACGCTACCCTGAGGTGCTCCACGTGCGTGAGCCAGGATGGTTCCA
Organism: uncultured Acidimicrobiaceae bacterium; assembly: GCA_963812525.1. Taxonomy (GTDB): domain Bacteria; phylum Actinomycetota; class Acidimicrobiia; order Acidimicrobiales; family RAAP-2; genus Bog-756. Next base: position 30,186 of record CAWEVL010000010.1, on the reverse strand, counting down.
AGAGCTAGCAGCCAGCGGGAGGTGCAACCGTGACCGGCACGATCTTCGGAGTTGACGGCTTCCTCATCCTCGCGGTCACGATCGTGAGCCTCGTCCTCCCAATCTGGGCGCTGGTGGATGCCATCTCGCGACCGTCAGGGGCTTTCGCCGCAGCCAACTCGTCGAAGGGACTGTGGATCGCTCTGATCGTGGTGACGTGGCTGTTCACCGGAATCATTGGTGTTGTGCTCTCGATCGTCTACCTGGCCTCGATCCGGCCTCGCGTGAAGGCCATAGGGTCTTGAATCGTCGCCGAGAGGTCAGTTGCTGTGGCCCACCTGAACGCTGGGCACCAATCCATCCGCGGTGAGCGTGATGGTCACGGGAATCAGGACGCTGGAAGGGTTGAAGCAGGGACCCGGAGGATGGTGGGCGCGACATGGGCTGGGTGGGTGCAGGACGAAGCGACGGCCGGAAAGGTGCACCACTCGTTGTCAGCCGCCGAGCACGGCAATCCATGGACCGGCGGAATCACAATGGAGGGGTCACCATCCGTTCCGCCGATCGAGGTGTACCCCATCATGGCCGGTGGCGGTGCCAGATGGCTGATCGGCGCCCTGGTGCCGGAGCGGGGTGAACGGCGGGGTCGTCCGCAGACTCACCCGGTTCGGCAGATTTGAATCGTTCCCGGATCGCCTCCGCCACCTTGACCCGGAACTCAGAGGTATCGGCGATCTGAGTCTTCACCACCTTGGTGATCAGGTCACGAACCCCTTGGTCCTCGGCATGGTCGACCGTCCATTCGCCGATCGCTTGTCGCTCTGACTCAGACAGTTCGTGTTGACCGGTAAGGGCGGCAACAAGAAGCGTGACCATCGCGATATCCCGCCCTGGCTCCTTCGCTCCATCCATTTCGTCTCCATCAATCATGAGCTCTGGCCGGGTGGGTGCCAGGCGACTCCAGCGAAGCCGATCAAATCGATCATGGTGGCGTGTTCGATCATCCAACGCCCGTCCACCAGAACTGCCCGTCCCTCACGTCCGTCGACCATGGCGTACCGTTTGCCGTCGACCTCGACGCCGAACCACACCACCGCCTCGTCGGGGCGAAGGAAGAGAATATCGTCGACCACCATGTTCACAGCTGAGGAATCGGTGCTGGGTACACGGGTGGCGGCCTGCTTCAGCAGCTCGGCCAGGTTCTGTCCGCCGTGGACGTTGACCAGCGTGGTTCGGTCGTCAGCCACCTCGTTGTTGTGCTCATAGGCGAACTCGATCGCAGCCCGTGCCTCGGCCTCATCGACCGGTGGCGGCCCGATCGGAATGTGCTTGGACCTCCGAGCGGTCCTCGTCTCGTCTGGGGTGGCCGGTCGCGTCTTGCAAGACGGCATGCACGGCGGCTTGCACGGCCATCTCATCGGTCTGGTCCACACCACTCAGGTCGATCCCGCGCTCGTCGGCCATGCGGATGAGCTGGTCGACCCTTCGCTCAACCGTGGTATCGGCATCCGGCGTGTAGATGAACAGTGTCTCGTCGATCGACTCGTCGATCCGGATGTCGCTGAACTCCGACGTCGAGCACTTCCGACCCTGGAACAGTCCGACATGTCGGAGAATCATCCCGGTGGCGGCATCGAACCAGATGGTGTGGTCGACGCCGGTCAGCCCCATCCCGGGGAACATCGGTCCACGGTTGGCCTTGATGGTCGCGGTCGAGGCGTTGACCCGCCAACACCTGCGACCCGCGACCTCAGCCTCTTCGGGGATCCCGAACTGCAAACCTCCGAGGAGCTCTATCCCGGGAGCGATCAGAATTCCGACTTGTGTTGTGTCGAGACTGGCTTCATCGTGGTCCATCTCAATGACATGACCGCCGCTACCGACCCAGTGTCGCCCCCCATCGCTCACGTCGATCCGGTCGCCAGTGATGCTCCAGCGTGATGGTCGTTCCACCAAGACGCGTAGGTGTTCGTCGGACGTGTCGCGGGATAGGCGCCCACCGGGTGCCGGGGAGATGGATCCACCGGACGTGAAGGAGTTGGACCTCCCGCGACTCTGGGAGACCTGTTCGAATGCCCGCCGGGCAAGCCCGTGATGGATCCACATCTCGAGTTGGGCTTCGAAGGTCCTAAAGGAGCCAGGAGCCTCGGCGATCAGTTCAAGGAGGTCTCCCTTCAAGCCCATGGCGTGAGCCTAGGCCGTTGTGACCGGCGGCTCGGGGAGTTTGGTGTCGAGTCGGCCCCCGTCGAACCTCGTGACGCCGGGCTGGGCGGCCGTGAGTCGGGGACCGTGCGACAACACCATGGTGAAGGTGCGCCTCTCCGGCCGTCGCTCAGCCGCGGTGGGCGCTGGGGCCGGATTCCCCGGCGTGCCCAGCGGCCCTGGGACGCACGGTCGAGGTCGCTCGAGGTGCGCCGAGAGTCGCTCGTGGTGCACTGAGTACCGGATCAACCACGTGGTGCAGCGACACGGAACGTGGCCGTTCTGTCACGGTGCGGAGGTCGGGGGGCCCTGACCAGGGCGCATCGACCCCTTCGGGTCGTCCCGCCCCGGACCCGCGATGGTTCCCGGCCACCCGGACCGCTGGCCGCTTGATTCGTGGCGGCGGCGCTGTTCAGATCTGCCCAGAACCGAAGCGGGCGAGGGGGTGCGGTGTCGACCAGGTATGAGTGGAAGTCGGATGCTGCGGGAGTCCTCGCCTCACTCGTCGCCGTGCTCGACGCGTGTCAGAACCGCGTGCATCAATCAGTTCGGATCTGTGCTGATCTCCGAAGCAGACCAGTTGAGAGCGGCGTCGCGCCACTTCCAAACATGGCTGGACCTCCACCCGGGTCCGGACCCTGACCTACGTCTCCAACTCGTCCGGGTGAGCCGGTCGGTGGCCTATCTCGCCACCTCATTGGAGGTACTGGCCCGGTCATCCCCGAACGTCTCCTGGAGAGTTGCCCAGCGCGAACTGACGGGCCTCCAGCTCATGATCGTCGAGACCCATTCGATGATGAGTGATCGTCAAGGTCGTGATCGCCAACACTCACGCCCCGAATCTGCTCCGGGCGGCAGTTGATCCACAGGCGAGCTCCCGTCGATTGCCACTTCAGTTGACGTACCCCGAGCGGCGTCGATGCGTCGCCGATCGGGGGAGTCTCCGTACGCCCTGACGCGGTGCCTCGGCCCTGTTGACGGGGCCAGGGCCGGCTCATGCCGCGGTTCTCCCGGAGATGACTCGGGCCGCCGTCCGGAATGGCACGAACAGGAAGATGGCGATGCCGAAATAGAGAAGGATGGCAACCTTCGGGACGAAGAGACCGATCAAGATCGTGAGCACATAGCCGACGACCACGTAGCCGAACTTCCTTCGAGCTTCCTGAAGGTCTGGATCGTCGTTGCCCGGTTTGCCAAGGTGCTCCCTTCGGACGTACCCACTCAACGCGGCGAACAGCAGTCGAATCAGCAGCAATGTCAGTCCGTACACGACGGCAGCCATGCGTTGCCATGACGTGCTCTGGTTCAAGGCGCCAACGACGAGCCGGGTGGGAAACGGCAGGAATGCGACGGTCAGTAGGAAGAGAAGGTTCAGCCTGAGGAAGATGGAGTCGACCCGCTCCATCCCATCGGTAAGACCGTGGTGGGCCATCCACACGGCCCCGATCGTCAGGAAGCTCACGAGGTAGGCGAGGAATGCCGGCCAGGCCCGGAACAGCTCCTCGGTCGGTGAGCCCGGCGGCCGGAGGGCAATGTCGAGCACGAGCAGGGTGATGGCGAATGCCAGCACGCCGTCGCTGAAGCCCTCCATCCTGCTCTTCTCGAGCGGCGCTCTTGCCTTGGGTGTCTCGTGATCAGCGGCCAAGGCTCCCCCAAAAAGGTTCGAGCGTGACGATACCAGCGAGGAATGCCCAACTGCTCCACGCATCACGGACCGCCCGAGAATTACCAGGTCGCCAGCTGGCCCCGGCATCCTGGCTGGGCGCCGGCCCCCTCCGGATGGCAGGGCGGGCTCAACCGTAGGGCAGGTCCTCGGGTGAACAGTCTCGGAAATCAGGCTCCGGCTCAATGTCGAACTGCACGGCCTTGATGGTCGAGTGACCTTCCACGATGGCCCGAGCGATCCGGTGCATGCCGTCCATCACCCGCCCGTCCGCGCCGAGGATGACCGGATACGAAAGGTCGACCTCCTGGAAGAGGCGGAACTGTTCGATGATCCGGCGAACGGTGGGGATCGGGCCGTATTTGAACCAGAAGTCGGTGTCTACGTCGGCGATCGAATCCAGCGGGACGTCCTTGACGGGGAGATCGGCGCTGGCGCGGATGAGATTGTCGACGTCCCAGGCATCCAAACCACCGGTACTCGGTCGGAAGTTGTACTGCTTTCTCATTCGGTCAGTCTCGCGGATCAGCGGTGAAGGCCGAGGGGGCTGGTACGCGGGACCGACGAGGAGCATGATTGGCAGTAGGCGTGGTGAGCGGCGGGGGAGCAGCACCAGCAATCATGTCGCCCGGCTTCCTGGACCGATGAAGGGTGGCCTAGCGGTTCAGTTGTGGATCAGGAGGAACAGACGGTGCAGGAAATTCATGGATCGACGACGAGGACCGTCAATGCTCCTCCCGAGGCGGTATTCACCCTGATCACGGACATCGACCGCTTGCCGGAGTGGAACGACGCCATCGAGAACGTCGTCGAACGACCGACCGGGCTGGACACCGGGACCGAGTGGGTCGTCAAGATGCACCCCAACCGAATGATGTCCTGGAAGAGCCGGTCGAATGTTGAGGAGATCGACCGCGACGGACTCCGCTTCGGCTACCGGACCAGGAACGAGGACGGCAACCCGTCCTACGCATTGTGGAGATGGGAGGTCGATCCCGGCGACCCCGGTGCGACGGTCACCGTGCGTTGGGACGTCTACCTCAAGACCCTGGACCGCAGACTGTTGGCAGGACCGATCAGACAGAGGCAGCTGCGCAAGGAGGTTGCCGCCTCACTCCGGGCCATGGAGAAGGCCGTCGGCCGAGCCTGAATCGCGGTCATCGAGCCTCGGACGCGGTGGGTCGGAGCCCAGGGTTGGGCTGAACGGGCCGACCCGATCATTGGGGAGCTCAGGGTTCACGCGTACGTGCGGATGAGGGCCAGGACCTCGGTGGCATCCGGACCCTCCGCCACGAGCGCGGTGTTGCCTGGGTCGACTCGCCTGGCGGCGACCTGGCAGAGATCGACAGCGGATCCGCTGATCGTTGTCACCTCGGGCTCGTCAGGCAGGAACTCCCACGGCTCACCGGACGGTCCCACCAGGCGCAGTGCCACCGGCCCGCTCATGCGATGACCGGCCGAATCGAACGCGTAGGGCAGCGTGCGCCAGGCCAACCGAGCGATCAATCGGAGCCGGTCGGTAGGCACCAGGACCACCCCGAGCGCATCGGCGACGTCACCGGTGTGGATCCACGTCTCCGAGAGCCGCGTGGTCGCCAGAGTCCGAGCGGAGAGGAAGCCAGCAACCCAGCGGACGCGGGTGGAGAGATCCATGGCGTCGAGCGCCCTCACCAGGCCAGATGCGCTCGTTGACCAGCGTCGGACGACCTCGGCGACAGGCGCTCCCCGCTCTCGTCCCACCATGGCGGCCACGCTGTCGTCGACGGAGGTTCCCCCGCCCCAGCCCACGGTGTTGTCGCCCACGGTGCCACCGAGTTGGCCCCTCAGACTGGCGATGGCCATCTCGTCTGATTGCGCGAGGTGGAGCAGGACATCGGCAATGGACCACCCGACACATCGGGTGGCCAGTGCTCCGGCAGCATCAGTCAGACCGTCCACCACCGAGGCCGTTTCGGCCTGTTGCTCGGCGAGCGCCTCCACGATGGGGTCCATCGCTAGTTCCACGCTTGACACCCGCCGGCCTCGACCTGCAAGGGTTCTGCTTTCATCCTGGGCAAATGTACTCTCCTACCGCACCCTCGTCATGAGGGCTCCCATGGGAGCCGTCACGGCTCTGCAGGTGCGGCCAAATGTCCGTTGACGCCCCATTGCCACTTCCGGGGAAGGAGGCATTGACGGCAAATGCATTCAGGTTCAACATGGAACTATTGATTGCAAATTGAGAGGGGCAGGCGATGAATGATCTACGCGCCGAAAAGCGATTCCTCGAAGAGTCGATTGTACGGGGAAGACGACGGGCGGTGGAATGGCGAGAAGCTGGCTACTGTCGTAGGGCGGAGTCGCTGGAGCACGAATTGGACGTGATCGAGGCGTACTACCTCGGGTACGAAGTCGGAGTCGACAGGGCTTCTTAACCGCTCCCATCGCATCGGAAGGCTGTCGGCGGGCGTCGACGTCCAGACGGAGCCACGATCGGCCGACGGTGACCGGCGCACCCGTCCAGGGTCGCGCCCGCCGAGACATCGTGAGATGTTCACCGGCGCGTAACCCACTGCGCGGAAGGCCGTGTTACAACAGAACCAGGTCGGGTTCCCCCATCTCCGGCTGATCACGGGGACAAGGCGCCACCGCCGCAACTCCCAGACGGCGGTGAGCGTACCCCGTGGTGGGTGAGGCCTGCCCCCGGTCCGGCCGGATGACCGAGTTGCCGGAACCGGTCAGCTGAGCACGGGGGCCGAGTCCGCGCCATGGGACCGTGGAGAAAGACGCTCCGCCTCTCCCGGCGCACCCGCGCTCCACCTGCGAGAATGCCACCAGAGGCGAATCTGCCTACAATCACAGCGGCGGCCAAGGGCGGGTATCGAATGAGGAGTCGCTGCCATGGGTCTATCGGTCCGGCTGGAGTACGGCACGTGCCCCACTTGTGGAGCTGAGGCATTCATCGAGTCAACCCGTTCCATGGACTCCAGACGATCAGAGGCTCGCGAGCGGGTCACCTTCCTGGAGTGTTCGTCCGAGGAGTGTCTCCACTATCCGGCGGTCCTGCAGTACTTCTGATCTGAGCGGCCGGCCCGGTCCTTCAGCCCTTGCCCCGTGCCTCCTTCGCGTACCGAGACGCGAGTTGACGGGAGAATCCCCAGGCCCTGGCCAGATCGCCGATGGTCATTCCTTCATCCAGCCCAGCGGCAAAGATGGAGAGACGCGAATTATGACGGGCGGATTCGAGAACCTGGAGTGCATCGTTCGTTCCTGCCCGGGTCTCGCCGGCGCGGGTTGCTGCCAGGGTCGTGGCGATACCGGAACCTTCGCCCAAGGCCTTGCTGGCCCGCTTGAGCACCCGCTTGCTGGCGTTGATCGAGCGGACCAGATCGTCCATCGCGTCGATGAGCTTGTCGATGTCGGCCTTGGCATCCGAACGGGCTGAGGACATCTGAGAATCGTACAGGGGGTGCCACCTGTGGCTGGGTGAACGGGAGCGCCGTCGTCACCAGTGCCGGTGCCACAGAACGTTCAGAGTGAGTTCATCGATCAGTGACGCTGACGTCATGCGGCGAGTGGTAGAACACCATCAGGCCGGGGGTCACCCAACGATCACTGTCGGCCTGCCGCAGGTCGGACGGGTGGCCGAAGGCTGGACGATCTACCGCTCCACACTGCCAAGCGCTGCCCAACTCCACCGTTCTGAGGAGTCCGAAATGATCGAACACCCCATGGCTCAACCTTGCCCGAGTTGTGAGCTGCTGCAGGAGCCAATACTCGTGATCCGCAGTTCCGGAGTGCCGAATCGTGGGTGGGTCCTCCGGTGCCGGTCCTGTGAGCGTGAATGGCCCCACCAGTGGTCGGGGCGGCCACAGGCCTCATAGTCGGTTCGTCGATGGTCGATACCAAGTAGGTGAGTGTGAGCCATATGACCCGGTTGTGTCATGTGGCTGACAGACGAAGGCCGGATCAGGGCGCAGTATGGAGGTGATTCGCGGCCGGGCGGTCCTGAAGGGGTCCTGACGCCGGTGGAGGAGTCGGGGCCGGCCAACAATCACCGAGAGGAGAACCGGACATGACGGCACTCAAGCTTCGCAAGGACCAACGGATCACCCTGTTGCGTGGTGTCCGGCTGTTCTCAAGCTGCACCAAGGACGAACTCCGAAAGATCGCATCACTGATGGAGCAGCTGGAGGTGGATCAAACCCGCATCCTGTCTGAACAGGGAAAGGTGGGCGCGGAGTTCTTCGTCATCGTCGAGGGGGTGGCGACGGCAACCCGCAATGGCATGCAGCTGGCCGTGCTCAAGTCGGGTGATTTCTTCGGGGAGTTGGCGCTTCTCGACGGCGGGCCCAGAACGGCGACCGTCGTGGCCGACACAGACATGCACCTGCTCGTCTTCTCGCGTAGGGATTTCTCGCGGCTGCATTCGCTAGCCCCCACGGTCGCCTACAAGATGCTGGCCGAATTGGGCGCTCGGCTCCGCAGGGCCGACAGGATGTTTGACGGGAAATCGTCTTCCGACCTCTCCGAACTCCAATCGATCTAGCCGATGCCGCTGGCCCGACCGGTCCCATCCGCGCCACCCAGCGGCGGGTGAGGCCGCCGCCCTCGGGCGCCGGCGCGGATAGCCTCGACGCTGTGAACGGTGGAGGTGGGAGCGATCCTGGCCGGGTGCGGCTCGCCGAGCTGGTCGCCGCCCTGTCCCTCGGGATCGACCTGGGTTTCGGCCAACCCATGGAGCACGTCCTTCGCCAGTGCCTGATCGCCCTCCGTCTGGCCGAATGTGTCGGCCTCGACGAGCAGCAGCGTTCGGTCGTCTACTACACGGCCCTGCTGATCAACGTGGGCTGTCACTCCGACGCCCACGAACAGGCCAAGTGGTTCGGCGATGACATCGCCCTGAAGTCCGGGAAGTACGACCACGAGATAGGGACGGTGAGCGCAGTACTGGCCACGCTGCGTCTCGTGGGGAGCGGGAACCCGCCTCTCCACCGATTCCGGGTGGGAGTGGAGTTCGCCGTGTCCGGTCGGCGCGACCTCGACGGGATGATCGTGCAGCACGCGGCCCTGGCACGGCGTCTGGCCGAACAGCTCGGACTGCCTGGCGATGTCCAGGAGGCGGTGGGCGCCGCCTACGAGCAGTGGGACGGGAAGGGGTGGCCCGGGGACCTTTCCGGTGAGGCCATTCCCATCGGGTCGAGACTGGCCCAGATTGCCGAATTTGTCGAGGTGGCCCACCGGATCGGGGGGACCGGGGCCGCCGTCGCCCTGGCCGAGAAGCGTGCCGGATCGCAGTTCGACCCCTCCCTCTCCGGAGCGCTGTGCGCCAACGCCGAGACGATCCTCGACGGCCTCGACACCGGGCAGACGTGGGAGGCCGTCATCGCCGCAGAGCCGTCCCTCGGAGTCAACCTCTCCGCGCCGCAGTTCGAAGGGGCGTTGCTGGCCATCGCCGATTTCGTGGACCTCAAGTCGCCGTACACGCTCGGTCATGCCCGAGCGGTATCGGAGTTGGCCGTCGAGGCCGGGGCAACGCTCGGGCTCGAGGACGGGCAGCTCACGACGTTGCGCCGGGCTGGCCTTGTCCACGATCTCGGCCGTCTGGGCGTCTCGAACGCCATCTGGGACAAGCGCGGACCACTTGGGGTCGGCGAGTGGGAGCGCGTGCGCATGCACCCCTATCTCACGGAACGGATGCTCTGTCAGTCGGATGCCCTCGCTCCGCTCGGCGCTATCGCCGTCCAGCACCGCGAGCGGCTCGACGGCTCCGGCTACCCCCGAGGGCTCCTGGGGGGAGCCATCTCCGGACCGGCGAGGATCCTGGGGGCAGTCGACGCCTATCAGTCAATGCGCGAGCCTCGGCCTCACCGACCGGCGCTCCCGCCTCCGGATGCGGCCGCAGAGCTCCGCTCGGAAGCGAAGGAAGGGCGGATGGACGGCGATGTCGTGGAGGCGGTCCTCGGCGCAGCCGGCCATCGGGTGGCACGACGCCGTGAGGGCCCGTCGGGGCTCACCGCCCGAGAGGTCGATGTCCTCCGGCTGGTCTCTCGGGGCCTGTCGAGCAAGGAGATCGCCGCCCGACTGGTGATCTCGCCGAAGACCGCCCGGAACCACATCGAGCACATCTACGTGAAGATCGGCGCCTCGAACCGAGCGGGTGCGGGTCTCTTCGCCATGCAACACGGGCTGCTATCCGACGGAGAGCCCGTCACCTACTGAGCGCCGACGATGCGCCCTTTTTGCCCATGCGTCGGCCAGACAGATGCCTTCGACGAGAGGACACCTCGTGCACCGTGCCGGTTGGCCGGCCCCCGGGGTCCACTTGCTGATACCCAGCACCACAGGGCCCGGGTCGGCCACCGTGACACGGTTGGCGGGAACCGGACACGCTGGCCGGCGGAAGGCCAGGGCCGACCCGGGTGTCCAGCAACGGTAGCAGAGTCAAACGAACGTTTGGTCGACGAGCGGGCGGATGACAGCACTCACGGCCGACCGCCTCATTCGAGGACGAGGACCCCTCGGATGTTCCGACCCTCGCGCATGTCCTGGTAGCCGTCGTTGACCCCCTCGAGCGGGTAGGTCCGGGTGACCATGCCGTCGAGGTCGAGCAGCCCGTCGCGATACAGGCCGAGTAGCCGCGGCACATCCTCCTCCGGGTTCGAGGACCCGAAGATCGACCCGACGAGCTCCTTCTCCATGGTGAGCAGATCGAGCAGGCTCATGGTGACCTCCGTCTCGGTCCAGGGGTGGACATTGGTGACCACGACCCTTCCCCGTTTGGAGGCGAGCGCCATGATGGAACCCATCCACTCCCCGCGACCCACGGACATGGTGCAGATCACACGGTGGCACATCCGTCCCAGAGTGAGTTGCTGGATCATCGGAACGGCCTGCTCGATGCTGGAGGCCGTGTGGGTAGCCCCGAAACCCGCGGCCCGGTCCCGCTTGAATTCGATCGGGTCGATGGCGAAGATGCGTCGGGCACCGGCAAGCCGAGCCCCCTGGACGGCGGCGCTGCCGACCCCTCCCACTCCGACGACGGCCACGTCCTCGCCCGGTCGAACCTGCGCCCGGTGGACAGCAGAGCCCCAGCCGGTGCTCACCCCGCAGGCCACCAGACAGGCCCGGTCGAGCGGGAGGTCGTCGTCGATCTTGATGAAGGACCTCTCGTGGCCGACCGTGTGGCGGGCAAAGGCTCCGACCATGCAGAACAGCCGCAGATCGACCCCTCGGGCATGATGACGGGCGGTCTGGTCACCGACCTGCCACCCGTCGGCGATGTGCATCCCCATGTCGCAGAGGTTCTGGTGACCCGCAATACACGACGGGCAGTGTCCACAGGGCGGGAGGAAGCTGGTGACGACATGGTCCCCGGGTTTCAAGGTCGTGACGCTCGGACCGGTCTGCTCGACGATGCCAGCCCCTTCGTGACCGCCGATCATCGGTCCCAGGAACGGCATGTCTCCGGTCAAGAAGTGCTCATCCGAGTGGCACAGGCCGGAGGCGACGATACGGATGAGCACCTCGTGGTGTCTGGGTTGGTCCAGCTCGACTGGTCCGACCTCCCAGATGCCGCCCGGTTCCCACAGCACAGCGGCTTCGGTCTGCAATGGTCACTCCCTTGGCCCCGCGGTGAAGGCTAGTCCGACCGCCGCGTCGGCTTCCTGGCGAGCGGCGGGCCGCCGTCCAGCCAACGTGGGGCTCCCCGGCACCGGAGTGGACAGCGTCCGGGTCCACCTCCGTTTGCCGCGGGTTGGCCGGTCACCAGGCGCAGGACGCTCCGTCCTTCATCGACCAGGTCGCCGGACTTGTGGGGCGGGTAGGGGACGGCCCACCGGAGCGACGGGTGCATCGTCGTCACCTGGGTTGTCAACGCGGGCCACGTGGCGGAGCTCGCGCAACAGCTGCGCGTCGTCTCCCTTGATGAGAAAGTGGCTCAGTGCGGTGCGAACCACGAGATCGGCCAGATCGGAAGGGCCAACCGCGCCGGCTTCTCCCGGCGACGACCGCTCCTCGAACAGCAAGGCGAGGGTCGGGGCCATGGAGTGCAAGGCCCGCTCGAGCTGGTCGAGCATGAATGCCGGCTCGACGGCGACGAGCCCGCGAATCGGGTACTCGTGCTGGAAGTCGATGATGAAGCACAGTGCGCGATCGAGCCGGGCCGAACCGGCAAGACCTTCGAGGGCGCCGGCCAGCTCTGACTCGAATCGCTCCTTCTCGTGGTCGGCCAGCGCCAGCAGCAGCTCGCGCTTGGAGGCGAAGTGGCGGTAGAGCGTGGGCCTCGAGACGCCGGCCAGGGTGGCGATGTCGGTGAGGCTCAGCTTCCGGCGTCCGTACTGGGCCAGCACGAGACCGGTGGCGTCGAGGAGGCGGGTACGAGTGGCGTTCGGGCCGCTGGCTGTCGTCGGCATCGATCCCACCCTACAGGGCGGACATTACGAATAGTGTATCGTTTGTAATATGCCGGCCGTCCGTTGCCCCGCCGCACCTCATCGGAAGCTGACGTCGCCCGCGGGCCGGACGGAGGGGCCGAGCCGGTGACCACCCGACTCGACGACCTGGGCATCGACCCGAGCACACCGGGGTTCTTCCTCCGACCGGACTACTACGACGTGCTCGAACGACTCCGAGTCGAGGCACCGGTCTACGAGTACGCCCCCGGCGTCAAAGCCGTGTCCCGGTACCACGACATTCGGGAGATCAGCCGGGATCCGCAGCGGTTCTGCTCCGGCCGGGGAGTGCTCGTCAACGACCCGCTCCGGGAAGGGGGCACCATCGCCGGCTCGATCCTCCACATGGACCCTCCCCGACACAACCAGTGGCGGCGCATCCTCAACCGGGAGTTCACCGGCCGGGCCCTGGGCCGCATCGAGGGTCAGATCCGAGAGCTCACCATCGGACTCCTCGATGCGATCCCCCGGGATGAGGTCGTCGACCTGGTCGGGGCGCTCACCGCCCCCCTCCCGGTCCTGGTGATCTGCGAGCTGCTGGGCGTACCCGAGTCGGCCCGCTCCGACTTCCGCCGCTGGTCCGATGCGACGATCCTGGCCTCCGACGGGCGAGCGTCACTGGAGCCCGAAGCGGCCGCGTCGGTCATGGAGATGGTCGGCTTTCTCGACGAACTGGCCAAGGAGAAGGCGGCGGCGCCGGCCGACGACATCGTGTCCCTGTTGGTCCAAGCGGAGGTGGAAGGCCGTCGGCTCGACGCCGGTGAACTGGTCACGTTCACCATGTCACTGGTGGTCGCCGGCAACGAGACGACCCGTCACCTGATGAGCAGCTCCCTGATGGAGTTCTCCGCCCGGGCGGCTGACCGCGACTCCCTCTACGCCGATGCCGACCGGATCCCCGGTGCGGTCGAGGAGTGCCTCCGATGGGTCACGCCGATCCAGCAGTTTGCCCGGACGGTGACCGAGGACACCGAGGTCTCGGGCGTCCCGGTGGAGGCGGGCGACTATCTGGTGATGCTCTACGCGTCGGGCAACCGGGACGAGAGCGTCTTCGGCCCCACGGCATCGCAGTTCCTCCCGTCCCGGGCACCGGGGGTGCCCAACCTCGGGTTCGGGTTCGGCGAACATCTCTGTCTCGGCGCCGCCCTGGCCCGCCTGGAAACTCGCCTGCTCTTCGAGGAGCTCGGCTCCCGCCGGTCGGCGTACTCTCCGGCGGGAGAGGCGACCTATCTTCCCTCGAGTCTCGTCCGAGGCCCGGACTCCGTCCCCTTCGTCTTCCACTGATCGCCGTGCGGATGTGAGCCGTGGCCGGAAAATCGGAGGAGGGGCACGATCTCGATCGCGTCCCGGTAGGTCGGGCGGCGCCGGACTCCAGTGTCACGATGGTGGCAACAGGCTGCCGGAAGGAATCGCATCATGACGAAGCCAGGTCCGTTGCTCGGAGCCGACGAGTTCCTGAACCACCAGATCACCGACACCTTCGCTCGGGTCAGTCAGTCCGATCGGTCCTGGACCGAAAAGGTCTGGGCCATGGCCGCCGCCCGGGACGGGTCACTCAGCCTGGCCTTCGGGTTGGGGAAGTACATCAACCGCAACGTCATGGACGGATTCGCCGGCGTCTCCCGGGGCACGGAGCAGTGGACCGTGCGAGCCAGCCGTCGCCTCTCGCCGGAGCTGGAGCGGAACGAGATCGGACCGATCGCCTATGCCATCGTCGAGCCCCTGGAGCGAACCCGGTACCGTCTGGCAGCCAATGCCATCGTTCCGATCAGCTTCGATGTGGAGATCGAGGGCGTGTCACCTCCGGCCATGGAAGCGCGGGAATCCCACATCAGCCGCAGCCGTTCACGCATCGACGCCGACATCATGCGCTTCCACCAAGGCGGTGTGGCCCGAGGTTGGATCGAAGTCGAGGGTGTGCGCACCGAGATCGATGAGCAGCGTTGGGTCGGTGCTCGTGACCGCTCGTGGGGGGTCCGCTACGGTGTCGGCCAGCCGCCCGACGACATCGAGGCCACGCCGGTCCCCGGGGACACGTCGGGGATGTTCGTGTGGATGCCGGCCACCATGACGCGGCCGGACGGTCGATCGTTCACCCTCTTCGTCTACTACCAGCAATTCCGGGGGAACGGCTGGTCGACCGGGAGCGCCCGTGGGGGGATCGAGCTGCCCGACGGCCGGTCCAAGGCGTTCCTGGATGTCCTACCCGACCTGCAGTTCAGAGACGACAATCGTCGGCTGGTGGGTGGCACCATCCGGGGTGTCCTGCCCGACGGGGTCGAACGGCTCTACCGGATCGAACCGGTGTCGAGTACGGGCTTTCACCTCGGCACAGGACTCTACGGGGGGTTCGAGGGCCACTACCAGGGAGAATGGCGAGGTGAACTGCACGTGGACGGTGAGCACGTCGAGGACTGCGACACCGCCGAGGTGGCCCACCGCATCCACCAGCACCGGGACTGCATCGTGCGCGTCGTCGACGTCGGAGACGGATCAACCGGGATCGGGACCATGCAGTCCAATGTGGCCGGTCGGCATCCCGAGATGGGACTCACCGCGGAGGCCTCCTTCCCGTGAGCCCCGCCCCGACGGGCCGATGTTGCCGTAGGGTCGGCCACACGCTCTGGTGGTGAGCGCAGGGGGTACGGGAATGAATGGAGAAGTGGTGCTGCGGGGCGGCACGCTGGTGGACGGAACCGGGGCACCGGGCCGGACCGCGGATGTGGCTGTGCGTGACGGAACCATCGTGGCCATCGGCCCGAAGCTCTCCGGGACCACCGAACTCGATGCGTCGGGCCAGGTGGTGGCGCCCGGCTTCATCGACATCCACACCCACTACGACGCCCAGGTGTTCTGGGACCCCGATCTCACCCCCTCGTCCTTCCACGGGGTCACCACGGTGGTCGCCGGCAACTGTGGGTTCTCGATCGCTCCGAACCGCGGCGAGGGAGTCGAGCTGCTGGTCCGGACGCTTCAGCACGTGGAGGACATGAGCTTCGACACGCTCATGGCCGGTGTCCCCTGGGACGAGTTCGAGACGTTTTCCCAGTATCTCGACGCGGTGGAACGGCGGGGCGTGTCCCTCAACTACGCCTGTTATGTAGGGCACACCGCGGTCCGCCTGGCGACGATGGGGGCCGACGCCTACGAGCGTCCGGCCACACCCGAGGAGCTCGTGACCATGGCCGGTGTGGTCGACCAGGCGCTCGACGCCGGGGCCATCGGCTTCGCAACCAGCTGGTCCCCGACTCACCATGGTGACCACGGCCGGCCGGTGCCCTCCCGGGTGGCCGACCTCACCGAGTTGGCCGCGCTCCTCGAGCCGCTTCGCCATCGCCGTCGGGGGGTGGCGGCCCTGCTGCCGGGCGGGGTCCTGTCCCATGCGCAGCTGTTCGAGTTGCAGCGCCACATCGGCCGCCCCTTCACCTGGACGGCGCTCCTGACCTTCGCCGGGTCCGACTACCACGAACAGGTCATGGCGGATCACGTGACGGCCAAGGCATCCGGGGTGGAGGTATGGCCACAGGTGTCATGCCGACCGTTGGTGTTCCAGATGAACCTGGCCGAACCGTTCTCCCTCAACACCTTTCCCAGCTTCGCGGCGCTCATGGATACTCCCCTCGAGGAGCGGATGACGGCGTACCGCGACCGCAGCTGGCGGGCCGCCGCGCAGGCGGAGCTGGACTCGGGGGGCTTCAGCCTCTTCGATGCCGCGTCACTGTCGATCGCCGAGTCGCAGACCCGGCCCGAGCTGGTGGGGTGTTCGGTCAGCGATCTGGCACTCGAGGCCGGTGCGACCGTGTTGGACGTCGTCCTCGATCTCTCGCTCGCCGACGAACTCGGGACCAGGTTCTCGTCGGTGCTGGCCAACAACGATCCCGAGGCCATCGCTGCGCTCCTCCCCCGGGAGGATGTGCTCCTCGGGCTGGCCGACTCCGGTGCCCACGTCAGCCAGCTGTGCGACGCCTGCTTCGCCACCGACCTGCTGGGGACCTGGGTGCGGGACCGGGAGGTCATGACCCTGGAACACGCCGTGCACAAGCTCACGGGGGAGCCCGCCCGGGTGTACGGGCTCCATGACCGGGGTTCGGTGGAGGTCGGCAAGGCCGCCGACCTGGTCGTGTTCGATCCCGACACCGTCGCTCCGGGGCCGATCCGGCGGGTGGTGGACTTCCCGGCCGACGGTGACCGACTGACCGCCGACGCGCCAGTGGGCATGACCCACACCCTGGTCAATGGAGTTCCCATCCGGGTGGACGGGCGGTCGCCGGTCGACGCCGGTGAGCGGAGACCGGGCACCGTCCTGCGCTCGTAGGCCAGGCGCCCGTGCCGGCGGGGGGCCTCGGTCCGAGGTTTGCGGCCCTGAGGGTGCGCTCAAGGGGGCCGGCGGGGATGCCGATCACTCAGACAACGGGCCAGCAGGCTCGGCGTGCCGAGGCGGCTGACTACCGCCGCGCCGAACCGGGCCTCGACGAGGGGAATGGGCCACATGACGATCGAGGCAGGTCATCCGTACGGATCGGCGCGCCTCGGGATCCCGCTGATCGGGCTGTCCTGCTTGGTCCTGGCCTTCCTCGGGGTGTCCAGCCCGGCGGTGGCGTCCTCCCCGTCGGTGGGCTCGACGCCGGCGAGAACCATCATCGCCGAGGCTCGAGCCGCCATGGTCAACGCGGGATCGGTCACCGCCTCGGGGAGGGGCACCACCACCGTCCCGGGGGTCGGGGGAGCCACCCTCACCGAGACGGACTACTCGGATGCCGACTCGGGCAGCCAGGTGGCCACGTTGACCTCCGGGAGGCCGACGTCCACCGACCTCCCGTCGGCCACCACGCTCGACGTCGCCGGCGACGTCTACGTCAACGGGGATGCACCGTTCTGGACGGCCACCGTCGGCATGGGAACCGTGCAGGCCACGCAGGTGGCCGGCCACTGGGTGCAGATCCCGAAGGACAGCCCGGCCTACGGTCCCGCGGCGGCCGACCTCACGATGTCCAGCCTGGTCCACGACCTGTTCCACGCCAAGAACTACCGCAAGGGCACGATCCAGACGGTCGACGGCACCCGGGTCATCGCCATGGCCTATGAGAACACGGGCGCTGACTCCGGTCCGGTGACGTGCTACGTGGCGGTCGGGTCCCACCTTCCCGTCAAGGTGACCATCGGCGCCCTCTCCCTCCACCTGGGGTCGTGGGGGAAGACCCGGGCGGTTTCGACTCCTCCGGGGGCGATCCCGCTGCCCCGTCTCGGTTCGTCATCGGCCTCTGCGCTCCCGGTGGTGGCCTGACGGCTCCGGGGAGCCACCGGTTGGAGGGGTCTGGAGGTCCACCACCATGATCTGGAGGGATCGATCGGGATGATCCCGCTCGGCCACGGTCTCGCCGGACGGGTGCAACCCCATGCGCAGATAGGCCTCCCGGGCGCCGTCGTTGCCCTCCCGAACCCCCAGGGAGAGTAGCGAGGCCCCGTCCGATCGGGCCCAGTCGCTCACGGCGTCGAGGAGTTGACGGGCAATTCCTCGTCCTCGGTGCAGCGGCGCCACCCACATGCCGACCAGCTCGCGGGTGGCCGGATCGTCGGTCGATCCGTCCAGTCCACCGGCGACACCGATCGTCGCCCCGTCCTCGACGGCCACGAACCAGCGGCACGTCGTGGCCCGATCCTGCCAGGCGGACTCGTCGAACGCCGCCTCACGCGCGTGCGTCGAGGTGAAGGCGTGAGGCGACTCGGCGAGCGAAGCCAGCCGAACCTGACGGACAAGCTGCCAGTCCTGGGGGCGCAGGACGCGGATCTCGAACATGCCAAGGTCGAGGGTACCGTGAGCCGGGCACCGATCGACGGTGCCGGCAGGATCAGACGAGGCCCTCGGTGTCGACGATGAGCACCGAGCACGGAGCCGAGTGGGCGATGGAGTTCGGGACACTGCCGAGCACCCGCCGCGTCCCCTTCATCCCCTTGTTGCCCACGACGATGAGGTCGGCACCGACCTGTTCGGCCACCGTAACCACCCCTTCGGCGGGGGAGCCCGTGATGGCTTCGACGGAGACGGGTATGCCGCGCTCGTGCCCGATCCTGGCCAGGCTGTTCAACAGGACGTCGGCGGGGTGGACGGTGGTCGACAGCTGAAGGTCCCTCGGCAGGTCCTGAACCCGCACCGACTTCGGATCGAACGCGGTGACGATGACCATCTTGCCGCCCGACATCTGCGCCAGGTCGGCGGCGGTCACCACCGCTTGACGGGCCGTGGCTGAGTCATCGGAGCCTACGACGATGGTGTGGAACATGGTTTCTTCCGTTTCATGAGGTTCGATCGGTGGCGGGCATGCGGTAGCTGCCGGTGCCCACCGGCTGCCGGCCGGTCAGCCGCGGCTCCGGGTGCGTCTCAGCAGTCGATGTCTGAGGCCGAGACCGGTGGCCAGCAGGAACAGTCCGATCGCCACCACGACCGGGGCATAGGGCCCGCTCCCGGTAAAGGCCAACGACCCGGTCGAGGCGTCCGTGGGCTGGGGCGTTGCCCCCGACGAGCTGGCCGCCGCCACCGTCGCCGGCAGCGTGGTGGCGGTGGTGGCGGCAGACGCCGAACAGGGCGTCGTGGTTGTCGTCGTGGAGGGTTCGGCCGAACTCGTCGTGCTGGTCGTCGAGGCCGTCGTGGTGGTGGAGGCCGGAGTGGTCGTGGTGGTGTCCACCGCGGCGGCGACGGACTCCACGAGCGAGGTCGTCGTCGTGGACGTCGAGGTGGTCGAGGTACTGCTGGTCGAGGTGGTGCTCGTGGTCGAGGTGGCGCTCGTCGGACCACTCGTCGTCGTGCTGCTCGGACAGCTGGTCGTGGTCGTGGTCGCGGTCGGTGCGGTGGTGCTCGTGGTCGTGCTCGTCGAGGTCGGCGTGGTCGTGGTCGAATCGGCCACGACGCTGGGCGACAGGGAGCAGCAGGTGGTGGAGACGTCCGCCCGTTGCGTGCCGGTGGGGCCGGTGCCCACCACCGACGAGGGGGCGGAATCAGCGGCTCCGGCCATCCCGACGAGTGGCAAGGCCGCGAGCGCGACAGTACCGACGGCCACCGTCAACAGCCCAACTGAGCGTCGCCGCATCGGATCGTCCTCTCCATCGGCCCGGCTCGAGCGAGCTGGAAGCGCAGGGATTCGCGCTGGCCACGATACGGCTCTGAGGTGACTGCAACGATACGGAAGGGTGAACGTTTTGTGACCGTCCCCACGGCAGGATGGTCCCGGCCGAAGCGTCGTGACCTCGGCGGAGCACTCACGCGAAGTTCACTCTCTGGTGACCTGTCGTTGACGTGTTTCCAAGCTTGCCGGCGTACGGTGGCCACGTGGCACAACATCAGGCAACCGCACGAAGGATCGGCGAAGTGGAATGGGACGTGGTGTGCCGGGGCTGCCCGGGTCACGACGCCCAGGTTGGTGCCGTCCCCGACAGCCCGCCGCTCCACTGGAGGGAGCAGGCCCAACTGCTCGCCGACTTTCACAACCAGATCTACAGCGAGTTGGGCGACCGGATCCTGCGCTGAGCCCCTGAGGGCCGCGCTCTTCCCCGCCCCCGACTGCGTGGGGCCGGCCCGGGCGGGCCGCTGGACATACGAACATATGTTCGCTACGGTCGTTGGCGTGCGGTACGAGGTCGATGTCACCATCCCCCAGTCGCTCGACGGGACGACCGAGCGGTTCCTCGAGTCTGCACGTCGCTCGGCCAACCGGCTGATCCGGTTCACGGGAGGGGCCGACTCCATCAATCTGACCGTCGAGGTGGCCGGCATGTGTCGGGAGGATGCCATCCGGGCCGCGGTGCGTGAGGTGGCCGGGATCTTTCCGGCGTGCGAGAACGAGAAGTACAACGAGCCGCGTCCGGTGGAGGACCTCGGTGCCGGGAGCCGGAAGCCGAAGGGCTGAGCGCCCCCCGGTGAGGTGCGACTCAACGTTCATCGAGCGTTCAGCCGTCGGTGACGGCGGCGTCACCGGACGAGGAGTAGAACGGCCTCGGGCCGGTACGCGCCGACGATGCGACATCCGGCCATCCACGGGGTAGTAGCGCCGCCGTCGCCGGGTGACCCCTGACCCCGCGACGGCGGGCACTCCCCACGCCGCCGGTTCGTCCCTCCGTCCCCCGTCCTCACGCGGCTCCGGGGCCGGAACCGTTCCATCTGGGTGAGCGGCAAGAACCGGTCCCCAGCCAGGGTGCTGGCCTATCCTTGGGTCATGTTCGGGCTCCGTCACCGGCGCCGGTCTCCGTCGTCCGGGGACCGGTTCGACGTGCTGACCCACGGGGCCGGTTCCCCTCCACCCATCCGGATTCCAGGGCGATGATCATCATTCACATCGTGATCAAGGTCATCAAGTGGACCGTCATCACCGCTGCCTACCTGCTGGTCGGTCTGGCCAAGCTGGTCACCATCCTGCTGGTGCTGCTGTTCCTGACCGGTCGGGCGGGGGTCCGCCGTCTGCTGGACGCGAAGGACCGCCGCGCCGAGGACGACGAGCCAGCGGAGTACGACCTGGGCTACCCGACCCACGTGGGTCGTCCCTCGGCATCGAGACACGGCGTGTCCCGGGATGCCTTCGACGCGCGGTGGCAACGGGAGCGTGACCTCCGGGTCGCCGAACGGCGGGCGCCCCGGCGTGAGCCAGGTGTGGGCCGTGTCGTCTCCGGGCGGTCCGACTCCGACTACTACCCGTAGCCGCACCACCGGAGCGTTTCTCCCGCAGGGGCGTCGGCAGGGAAAGCCGCGGTTTTCGCACCTCCATGGGATACCGTTGACCCGGTAGTTGCCGCCGAGAACGGACCTGTGGATCCGGCGACACCGGAGCCCCGGTGGAACCGGATCGACGAGGGAGTCAAGGTAATCCACGCATGAAACGCCTCTTCAAGTTCCTGGGCATCGTGGCCATGATCCTGACCATTCCCATCGCCGTCTACATCACCACCAGCAAGGGCGTCGACTATGTGCACGGCTTTGGCAAGGCGTGTGCCATCTCTCACGACGGCTGGAATTTCCACAGCCAGTGCGGCGTCCAGCTCCCGCCCAGCCCCTGAGCCGACCGTTGGTCCGGTTCCGCTGCCAACCGGGTGCATCTGGGCGTAGGCTCCTTCCCGTAGGACACGGCTCGTAGGACGCCGCGTGGGCGCACTGGACCGGTGGGTCCGGGGAAGAGAGCGAAGGGACCAACATGCAGACTGAAGCAGCGATCCTCTGGGAGCAGGGTGGCGATTGGAAGGTCGAGACCATCAATCTCGATCCGCCGAAGGCTGGTGAGGTGCTGGTGAGGATCGCCGCCTCCGGCATGTGCCACAGCGACGAGCACCTGCGCACGGGCGACCTGGGTGGGATCTACCCGATCATCGGGGGCCACGAGGGCGCCGGTGTGGTGGAGGAGGTGGGCGACGGCGTGGAGGGCCTCAGCCCCGGGGACCACGTCGTGTTCGGGTTCGTCCCGGCCTGCGGCCGCTGTCCCTCGTGCGCCCGCGGCCACTCCAACCTGTGTGATGTGGGTGCTCTGCTCATGATGGGCTCGCAGATCGACGGGACCCACCGTCATCATGCCGCCAACGGCGCCGATCTCGGCACCATGGTGTGTCTGGGCACGTTCGCCAAGCACACCGTGGTCAACCAGGCCTCCTGCGTCAAGATCCTCGACCACTACCCACTGGACAAGGCCTGCCTCATCGGCTGTGGGGTGACCACCGGCTGGGGATCGTCGGTCTATGCCGCCGAGGTCAAGCCCGGTGACGACGTCGTGGTCATCGGGGTCGGGGGCATCGGCGCCTCGGCCATCCAGGGAGCTCGCCTGGCCGGCGCCGAGCGGATCTTCGCCATCGACCCGGTCCCCTTCAAGCGGGAGATGGCCGAGAAGTTCGGGGCGACCCACACCGCGGCCTCCATCGACGAGGCCCTCCCCCTGGTCAACGAGGTGACCTGGGGCAAGAACGCCGACAAGGTCATCTGCACCATGGGCGTGGGCGACGGGCGTCTCATGGAGACCATCATGCAGCTGACGGCCAAGGGCGGACGGGTGGTCGTGACCAACATCCACCCCATGAGCGAGACCGACGTGACCCTGTCCCTCACCTGGCTGACCCTGATGGAGAAGCAGATTGTCGGGACCATCTTCGGGTCCGCCAACATCCGGTACGACATCCCGCACCTGCTCCGCCTCTACGACCAGGGCCAGCTCGACCTCGACGGCATGGTCACCCGGACCTACAAGCTGGAGGACGTCAATCAGGGCTACGCCGACATGCTCGACGGCAAGAACATCCGGGGCGTGCTCCAGTACGAGTGACCCCGGTGCCCGGCAGTTCGGAGATGAACTCTTGGTGACGGGCTGACCCCGCGGCGTCACGTGTCGGAGCGAACGTCCTGCTCAGGGAGGTCTTGAGGGTCATTCGCCCTCCGGCGGCCGCGGGGTATCCCACGCCCGAACCGCCCAGCAGTGGAATGATCTCCGGTATGCCCTGCACGAACACCGGTTCGATGACGGTCCGGGTCCGAAGCGGTGTCGGCGTCGGTCCCGATCGATGGGTCACTCGCGGTGCGATCATCGCCACCATGGGTGAGTCGCACCTGGTAGATTGCGGTGCGGGGCAGCTCAGGAGTCATTCGCCTGCACCCAAGGAGCGGTCGTGAAACGGATCATCATTGCGACGGTCATCGCCGTGACCGTCGTGGCCGCAGTTGCCGTGGCCACCGCGTCGGGAGCCTCGGCCACCCCGACGTCGGCGGTCATCACCTTCGACGACATGGCCCGCCAGGTCACGTTGCAGATTCCCGACCCGCCCTGCGACAGCAGCGAGCCGGGCTGCGTGTGGAAGTTCTTCCTCAATGAGCCCAAGGTCTCGGTCGACGTGGCCATCGTGTACGGCACCTCGGGCACGTTGACCATTCCGTACCCGCCGAACTTCTGCGGCATCCTCCAGGCCGACGCCTACGTCGGGCCGACGGCCAACGGCCCCTGGGTGTCCAAGCGGGGCTGGCAGCATCAGATCGCGCCGGTCGGCGACTGCGAACCGCCGACGCCCCCGTCCGGAGGGGGCACGGATACACCGCCCGGCGAGCCACCGCCACCCGCGGCCACCCCGGTCGTGCCGGCCCCCGCCCCCACGCCGGTGCCGCAAGCCGCCGCAGTGGCTCCAGTGGTTGCCGCGGCCACCGCCGTGCCGACCACCACGACCACTGCGCCGGCCAAGCCTGCCGCCGCGCCGGCCTCGCTACCGTTCACCGGTGCCAATCTCGGACCCTTCGTCGTCCTGGGCCTCACGTTGGTGACGCTCGGCCTGTGCCTGGTGTTCCTGCGACGCAAGCGCACGCTGTAGCCGCCCCTTCGCTCCGGACCCCACGCCCGCCGGCCTCCGGTGCCTGATGGCCGGGCGCCGGGGCGCCGGGCGGGGATCTGGTGAGTCGGCACCACGGAGGCACCGTTGCGCCTAGCCAACGCTGACGGCCGGTTGACGATCGTGCCCCCCACGGTGGCCTCCATCGTCGACGGTGGCCGGGTAGAGGGGATCGACGTGGAGACGGCCAGCCACGGCCGCTTCGGGCCGGACCCCCAAGCCGTGTACCCGGTGTGGGACGAGTTCCGCGCCTGGGCCCGGGACGCCGGGTCGCCGGCCGGGACGGTCGCCGTCGAGGCCGGCGATCTCGGTCCGGTGGCACCCCGCCCCGCCCAGGTCTTCGCCATCGGCCTCAACTACGCCGAGCACGCCGCCGAGTCCAACCTGGCCGTGTCACGCGTGCCACCGACCTTCACCAAGTTCCCGACCTGCCTGGCCGGGCCGTCGGCCAGCGTCCCGCTGCCCGACGGGAGCGTCGACTGGGAGGTGGAGCTGGTGGTGGTCATGGGCCGTTCGGCGACCGGGGTGGCGAGGGACGACGCCTGGGACCACGTGGCCGGGCTGGCGGTGGGGCAGGATCTCTCGGAGCGCGAGCTGCAGATGACGGGATCGGCTCCCCAGTTCAGCCTGGCCAAGTCGTTCCCCAACTTCGGCCCCATCGGACCGGCCCTGGTGACGGTGGACGAGCTCGACGACCCCGACGACCTGGCCATCGAGTGCGCCGTCGACGGGGAGACGATGCAGTCGGCCCGCACCAGCATGATGGTGTTCTCGGTGCCCGACCTGGTGGTGCACCTGTCGTCGGTCCTCACGCTGCTGCCCGGCGACGTGATCTTCACGGGCACCCCCTCGGGGGTGGGGATGGGTCGAACGCCCCCGCGGTTCCTGCGGCCGGGTGAGGTGGTGGAGAGCCGGATCGAGGGGATCGGTAGGTTGCGCAACCCGATCACGCCATGACCCTACGAACGACACCCCGGCGCCGCGTCGGTGCGTCCGGACCCTTCAGTCGCCCGTGGTGTCACCGAGCGGCTGGGGAGGCCGGGCCCGCCACTGCTCCATGACCCGCATGCAGGCCACGCCGTCTGCGAACGACGGGGCGATCTGACTCCCTCCGGTCACCGCCTCTCGAACGCGGCCCGCCCAGGCCACCATGGCCTGGTGGTGGCCATCGCCACCCGGGCGGTCGAAGTCGAAGTGCCGGGGCTCCTCGCCCGGCCGGCGTAGGACCACCCGTACGTCCCCGACGTTCTCCAGGGCGCCCTCGGATCCGGTGAGCACGATCCGGGCGGGGGTGGTGATCCCGGCGGCGAAGGTGGTGTCCACGGTGGCGGTGGCCCCGGACCCGAGGCGGATCCATCCCGTGAAGGTGTCCTCGGCGTCGCACCGGACCGGAGTGCCGTCCCGGTCCGGTCGTTCGACGATGGTGATCCAGGTGGCGGCCCCGGCATCGACGGCATCGCCCAGGAGCCACCGCACCAGGTCGACCGCGTGCGAGCCGAAGGCACCGATCCATCCTCCGCCCCTCGATCGGTCGAACAGCCAACCCCAGTGGCGAAGCGGAACCCGGGAGCCCGAGTTGTACGCCGTGTAGGCCAGGTGCTCGGGCCGACCGATGGCCCCCGAAGTCACTAGGTCGTGCATCATCTGCCGGGCCGGCTGATGCCGGAATTCGAAGTTGACCAGGTGCACCACCCCCGCCCCTTCGGCGTGTCGGGCCATGGCCTCGGCGTCGTCCACGGAGCAGCCGAAGGGTTTGTCGCACAGCACCGCCCTGCCGGCCTCCAGGGCCATGGTCACGTGGTCACGGTGGAGGAACGGCGGCGAGTGGACCGAGATGAGATCGACCTCGGACCGGCACAGGGCACGCACGGCGTCGGAGTCCCTGGCCGTGACCACGTCGGTGACCCGACAACCATTGGCCTCGAAGGCCCCGGCCACCACCCGGCCGCCGAATCCGGTGCCGATCACCCCGACACGCATCATCCTCCGACCGGCGACGATGTCCCGGCCCCGGCCCCGGTTGATGGCTGGTCCACCTCCGTTCTCCCGGGCGTCGTCAGCTGGTCCCACCCACCTCGTGCAGCTCGATGGCGTTGCCCGACGGGTCGTCCAGGAAGGTCTGGCGGTTCGACCCGGAGTCCACGGGGTCGGCGATGGCCACCCCCTTCGCACGGAGGTCGGCCACCGCAGCGTCGAGATCGGCGACCTGGATGGCGAAGTGCTGGCCGAGGTTGTGCGGCACCGGGGCCTCCAGCAGGTGGACCTGTTGGCCACCGAGGTCGATCCAGGCACCACCGATCCCGAAGTCGGGACGATCGGGTCGCAGCCGACCCCCGAGGACGTCGGTGTAGAAGGCCACTGATCCCGGTACATCGGACACGTTGATGGCTACATGGTGGATGGCGAGCGGCTGCATACCTGCAGTCTGGTCCCGAGGGGGCCGGTCCGCAACGGAGGTGGCCGCTCCCTCGACACCGGGTCTCACGGTCGCATGACGAAGGCCAGGCCGAGGGCCGCCAGTCACGCCATGACGGCCACGTCGAGCCCGCCGGTCCGGCAGGTGGTGATCCAACCCTCCCCTGCCATCCTCACCATGGTGCGTACTGTCCGACGCCGATCGGGAACGGATTCGTGGGCCGGTCACACGGGGCGAGAGGACCGGGGCACCGGTCCGAGCGGTCAGGGGCCGGCCAGCTCCCTGTCCATGGCCAGGATGCCCCGGACGTTGCGGCCCGCCTTCAGGTCGTCGTACCCGTCGTTGACCTCCTCGAGCGGATACGAGCGGGTGATCATGGCGCCGAGGTCGAACTGCCCTCTGGCGTCGAGCTCCAGCAGCCTGGGGATGTCGGCCCGGGGATTGGCCGATCCGAACAGGGAGCCGACCACCTGCTTCTCCATCCCGGTGAGGTTGCTCAGGTTCATCGTCACCTCGTTCTCGGCGTACGGGTGGATGTTGGTGACCACGACCCGGCCGAGCTTGGCCGTGAGACCGAGCGCCTGGTTCATCAGGTCCCCCCGTCCGACGCCCATGGCCATGATGACCTTGCCGGCCATGCGGCCCTTGGTCAGGCCCCTGATCGGCCCGTAGGCCTCCTCCATCGAGGCGAAGGTGGCATCCGCCCCGAAGCCGACGGCCCGCTCCCGCTTGTAGGGCACCGGGTCGATGGCCACGATGGTCTCGGCGCCGGCCAGCCGGGCCCCCTGGACGGCCGAGGCGCCGATGCCGCCGACGCCGACCACCACCACGGTGTCGCCCGGCCGCACGTCGGCGGCGTAGACCGCCGAACCCCAGCCGGTGACCGCGCCGCAGCCCACCAGGCAGGCGGTGCGCAGGGAGTGGGAGGGGTCGATCTTGACGCAGCTGGCCTCGCTGACCACGGTGCGGTCGGCGAACACACCCACGAGGCACATCAGCTGGAGATCGCGGCCCCCGGCATGGTGCCGCGAGGTGCCGTCGGCCTGCCGCCCGTATGCGATCAACGCCCCGAGGTCGCAGAGGTTCTGGTGACCGGTCGAGCAAGGCACGCACCGTCCGCAGGAGGGGAGGAACGCCAGCACCACGTGATCACCGGGGACCAGGGTGTCCACCCCGGGTCCGATCTGCTCGACGATGCCGGCACCCTCGTGTCCGCCGACCATCGGCGTGGGCATCGGTGAGTCACCGGTGACGACGTGATCGTCGGAGTGGCAAAGGCCGGCAGCAGCCACACGGACCAGGACCTCGCCGGACCGGGGCGGATCCAGGTCGATCTCCTCCACGCTCCACCGCTGCCCGACACCCCAGCAGATTGCCGCCCGTGTCTTCGTCTGGACCACCCCCGCAGGACGATGCGGCCGTCGGCCGCTGGAGGTCCGATGGTACCGAACGACGGGTGCCCCTCCGGGGCCCGGGGCCTACACCCGGTGACGGATCGGGCAATTGGCGATGATCGGTGCTAGAAGAGTGACAGTGGAGAGGGCCCTGGGAGGGCTCGTACGGCTGGACTCCACGGGCATCGAACAGTTCAGGGGGACGAGATGACCGATCCACAGTTCACCAGAAGGCAGGTCCTGGCCGGAGGCATCGGCGGTGCGGCGGCGCTGGGTCTGGCCGCCATGGGCAGCGTCCGGGCCTCCGGGGCCGAAACGGTGCGCCGGGCGGCCAGTGTGAAGGCGGCGGGCACCGATGTCAGCGCCATCAAGCACGTGGTCTTCCTCATGCAGGAGAACCGCTCGTTCGACCACTACTTCGGAACCATGGGCGGAGTGATTGGTTACGACGACACCAACAATCGCAGTGCGTTCACCCAGAATTGGCCGGGCGGCTCACAGTCGACGCTTCTCCCGTTTCATATGAATTCGAAGAAGCAGCTAGCCGAATGCACAAACGATCTTGACCACTCGTGGCCTGCCGAGCACGCCTCGTGGAACGGCGGGGCGATGGACAGTTTCGTCTCCACCCACACCTCATCCGAGTACGAGGGGGCATTGGGCATTAACACCATGGGGTACTACACCAAGGCCGACCTACCCTTTTACTACCACTTGGCCAAGAAATTCACGGTCTGCGATCGCTATTTCTGTTCGGTGCTCGGCCCTACCCACCCCAACCGGCTGATGGCCATGACCGGCTCGATCGATCCATCAGGTGTTGCGGGAGGTCCGATCTTGGTCACCGAGTCCAATCAGAATGCTTACCAGTGGACCTGCAGTTGGGAAACGATGCCAGAGGTGCTGGAGGCCAACAACGTGAGTTGGAAGGTGTACAACCCCTACGGCTCCAACTACGCCCCGGGCGCCGGCTACTTCTTCAGCAAGAACATGCTGCTTTACTTCGCCCAGTACAAGGACTCCACCTCGCCCCTCTACCAGAACGCCTTCAACTACTACGGCCCCAATGTGGCTGGCGGACTGACCGGAGGGGTTGGCCCGAACCATTTCGCAGCCGATGTGGCCAACGACACCCTGCCGCAGGTGTCATGGATCATGTCCCCTCAGGAGTACGACGAGCATCCCCCGTCTCCGCCGGCACTGGGCGAGTGGTACACGCAGCAGGTGCTGAACACGCTGCTGTCCAACCCGGCGGTGTGGGCCAGCACCGTGCTGTTCATCATGTACGACGAGAACGACGGGTTCTTTGACCACGTCGCGCCTCCCACCCCTCCCGCGGGGACAGCCGGTGAGTATCTGACGGTGAGCCCGCTGCCGGCCGCGGCGGGAGGCGACACTGGCCCGGTCGGGCTCGGTGTCAGGGTCCCCATGCTGGTGGTGTCGCCCTTCTCGACGGGAGGCAACGTCTGCTCCGACATCTTTGACCACACCTCGCAGCTCAGATTCCTCGAGACACTTTTCGGGGTCACCGCACCGAATATCTCTGATTGGCGGCGTTCGACCGTTGGCGATCTGTCCACTGCGTTCCGGTCCGGACCCGCGGTGACCAAAGCGCCCAAGCTGCCTGTCACCTCGGCCGGCACCTCGACGGCACCAGTCGGACCCTTGTTCACCCCGACCTCGGGGCAGCCGGTCCCCGACGGATCCTGCACGTCCGCGGAGCTGATCGGAGTGGACCAAGCGACCGCTCCGTTCGCCATCTCCAAGCACCAGAAGATCCCGGTGCAGACCAAGGGCACGCTCAACCCGATCTAGGAGTTCTGCATGACGGGGCCGAGGCGAAGACGAGCCTGGAGACCCCGTTCGGCCGTTGTGCCCATCCTGGCCACCGTGGCCCTGATCCCGATGGTGATGGTCGCCGCCACCGGTTCGACCCGAGCGGCCACGGTGGCGCCCTCCCCGCTGACCCCCATGACCGGCAACTACGGCTTCCACCTGACCTTCGACGGCCTCCGCCGCAGCTACCTGCTCCACGTGCCGCCGGCGGCCAGTGCCGGGAGGCCGCTCCCGCTCGTCCTCAACCTGCACGGCGCCACCCAGAACGATTGGCTGGAGGCGATCACCTCGGACATGAACCCCTCCGCCGACCAGAACGGCTACTTGGTGGCCTATCCCGACGGGACACGCATCTCCAAGGTGCTGAGTCCAGACCCCGTGGCCAAGGCCGAACAGTACGGATGGAACGCAGGACGGTGCTGCGGTCTGCCGGTGACCCGGCACATCAACGACGTCGGGTTCCTCCTGCGGGTGATTGCTGACATCGCCGGCCGCACCCCCGTCGACCTGCGGAGGGTCTATGTCACCGGGATCTCCAACGGGGGAATGATGGCCTACGCCATGGCATCGAAAGCCTCTGACCACGTGGCTGCCATCTCGTCCGTTTCCGGCCAGGTCGAGCTGCCCACGATCCATCCGACCCGTTCGGTGCCGACACTGGAGTTCCACAGTGTCGACGATCCCATCGTGTTGTGGAACGGAACGCCGAGCCGCAATCCGCTTCTTGTCCTTTCGGTGATGGAAGGCATCGGCCAGTGGGTGCAGGCGGACGGATGCGATCCCGACCCGGTGACCGCGCCGACCATCGTGGGTGCCGCGGGTTCCATCTCGGCCGGGGAGACGGCCACGTTGATCACCTATGGCCAATGCCGGGGCGACGCCGAGGTAGCCCTGTGGCGGTTCACCGGCTCCGGTCACGTGTGGCCC
>CAWEVL010000009.1:0-889317 GCA_963812525.1 uncultured Acidimicrobiaceae bacterium | reverse complement strand
CACGAACCTGGCCGACCAGTACGGGCTGCCCGCCATCGACTGGGCCCGGATCGAAGGCCGCCTGGAACAAGGGCTCACCCAGGCACCCCAGACCGGGGGCCCGGACCGGCACACCTGCTGGCTGGCCACCGTCAACCGCGACGGGCACCCACACGTCACCGGCGTCGGGCCCTGTGGGTGGAGGGGACCTTCTGGTTCGAGTGCGGGGAGCGCACCGGCAAGGGGAGGAACCTGGCCCGCGACCCACGCTGCACGCTGAGCATGGCCATCCATGGGTTCGACCTCGTGGTGGACGGCGAGACCCGGCGGATCACCGACCGGGCCACCGTGGCCGCCATGGCCGGGCACTGGAACGCCGGGGGCTGGGCCGCCCGGGTCGACGACAGCGGGACGGCGCTCACCGCCGAGTACAGCGCGCCGTCCGCCGGGCCTCCCCCCTGGGCCGTGTACCGCGTCACCATCCACCAGGCCACGGCGGTGGCCACCGTCGATCCGGGTGGGGCCACGCGCTGGCGGTTCCCACGGTAGAACGGCGGTGCCACCCGGGTCCGCCCGGGCGCCACCGACGCCCGCGGCTCCCCCAGGTGACCGGCACCACTTCTGCTGCCGGCCGGTGTGGGCCACTGATCGGCTGTCGCCCGAAGGTCTACGCGGCGGTGGTGCGCACGAACTCCGACCAGGCCGTGACCCACTGCTCCCACACGGGCGGAGGGTAGTCGTGGCCCATGCCCTCGATCTCCACGTACCGGGCCCCGGGAATGACCGCAGCCGTCCGCCGCCCACCGCTCGGGTCGATGAGGGTGTCCCGGCTCCCGTGGATCACCAGCGCGGGAAGCGCGACCGTTCGCAATTGGTCGGCGCGGGACCCGTCGGCCGCGACTGCCTTCATCTGTCGGCCCACCCCCGCCGGGCAGAAGCACCGGTCGTAGGCCGCGGCAGCCCGCGAGCGGATGGCCGGTTCGTCGAGCCACTCCGGTTTCGATCCGTAGACGTGGTGGGCGGCGACGTGACGGTCGATGTACGCCGAACGCGACGGGGCGGGAGGTGCAGTCAGGATGGCCAGGGCAGCCTCCGAGGTGGCGCCGTAGCCCGGCTCGCCGGTGCTGGACATGACCGACGTGATCGAGAGCAGCCGATCGGGATGGTCGATGGCCAGACGTTGGACGATCATCCCTCCCATCGAGCACCCCATCACATGGGCCTGCTCGACACCCAGTTCGTCCAGGACGGCGACGGCGTCATCGCCCATGTCGGCCAGCGAGTAGCGGGCACCGTCCAGCTTCGAGGACAGTCCTACATCGCGATTGTCGAATCGGACGACACGGAAGCCTTGGTCGCAGAACCGTTGGCACCAGTCGGGCGCATAGTTGATGCACTGCGAGCCGAGTCCGTTGACCAGCAATAGCGTCGGCTGGTCCGGATCGCCGAACGTCTCGAAATAGATCTCTACCACGGCGTTGCGTGCTGTGCCCAAGGTTCACCCCTTCGTGGCCAGCGTAGCGCCGCCGTCCGTTGCCCGGCCGCCCCGACTACGAGGCGGACGGCCCGTCGTCCCAGATGTGCTCCGTCCACCGAATTCCATCCCACCATCGGAGTTGGTGCCGACCGCTCGGGTCCCTGTGCCAGCCCGGTGGCGCCATCCAGCTCGTCCGAGGCGGGAGGGGCTCCCAGCCCACCGAGGTCATGTGTCCCGGTCCGTAGTATCCGGACGATCCCGCTCGTTCCACGGCGATGAGCTTCGTACGGATGACGAACCAGTAGATCAGGGAGGGAATGGCCAGGATGTTGACCAGGATCACCAGCAGCAGCCACAGGACCTTCTCCTGGCCGGCGACCTTCCACTGCCAATCCGGTCGCTTGACGATGTCGACCAGGGCCACGATCAACATGACGAGGGAGCCGATGATGACCACGAAGTACACGGCGAAGACGATGAACACGCCCGCACCGAATGCCGCTGAGCCACTGGCTGTTCCCACGATCAGCTCAGACTAGGTGACGGCGAATCGGTCCGGGCGATACCCCGGTCGGTCGACCTCCTCCGAGTCGCCGAGGCGGTGACGTCTCGACGGCTCCACCGTCGATCACACCAACGCGGCAACGGGATCCGTGCACCTGCTCCTGGGCTGACACCCTGGGGCTTCCGATGGTGAGGAGAGGGCGTGCCGGCGCCCCGCCGAGCCGCCGGCCACGGCGTCTCCGGAGGCACCGACGGGACGATGATGCCCGGGATCAGGTGCCGGTGGCCATCCGGTCGAGGTTGGCCACCGACTGCTCCAGCATGGCGACCGGCACCACCGGCCAGGTCACTCCGGATCGCATGTCCTCGGAGGCGTTCGACCAGTCGCAGTAGTTGGTCACGTCGGTCTCGGCATCGCCGACCGGGTCGAGCACCCAGCCGTACACGTGGCCGAAGGGGGGATGGTCCCCGAACCCGACCGTCCACTCGACGAGGCGACCGGGAGTGATCCGGGTGACGGTGTTGCGTACCTGGTACTTGGTCAGATTGGGGATGTCGCCCAGGGGCTGGCGATCCATGTCCATGTCGAACGTCTCCCCGACCGTCGTCAGTGGCCGGTCGTCGGGCGCTGCCTCCAGCATCCCGGAGCCGTCGATGGCCACCTGGCCCGACGGGGTGGCGACGATCTCAAAGAGCCGACCGGCGGGAGCGGCAATACGCCTGGTGGCAGAGACGCGGTCAGGTGACACGGGACCTCCTCGGGGTCGCGAGCGGACGGCGGTGACACTAGCTACGTTTCCCGGTCAACGGGGCGGCGGCCAGAATGGAGGACCGGAATGACCACTCCCGACCACCGATCGGCCGAGGATCGCATCGTGGCTGCCGTACGATCCGTCCCTGAGGGGTACGTGACGACCTACGGAGCGATCGCCCGCCAGTTGGGTCTCAAGTCACCGCGGCAGGTCGGCGCAGTCCTGGCCCGTGGAAGCCAGCCCATGCCCTGGCACCGGGTGGTCCCGGCTAGTGGCCGGCTGGTCGAGGGCCTGGCCGCGGAACAGGGCCGGCGCCTCCGGGCCGAGGGTGTGGATGTAGGCGAGGGACGAGTCGACCTCAAGCGGTATCGATGGCGGTGACGCCATTGGCCGTTGCGCCGGGAGTGTCCATGCCTCCGAGTCCGGTGGCGGCCGGTGCAGTGACTCCGTCGACCCCCGCGCTGGCCCGGAACCGGATCTGACGCTCCACGAAGGCCAGGTAGAGGGCCATGGCGAAGGCCAGGCTGGTAAAGAGGCTGGCGACGAAGAAGATCCACGGTGCCCGTAGACCCCGTCGACGCCCGTCGACGATGGTCCAGAGGGGCAGCAGCAAGAGGTTGACCGTGATGTAGTCCTGGGCCGCCGAGTCTGCTGCCCAGTTGGAGAACAGGGCCTTGGTGTAGCCGACGTACGTGGCGCGGTGGCCGTAGAGGTGGACGTAGCGGACGTTGAAGTACCAGCCGAGTCCGAGCGAGGCCACTCCCACGAGGTAGTACAGCCCTTCGAGGAGCGTCACGCGACCGGCCCCGCCCCCGACGAACAGGCGCCGATTGACCACGAAGGCCACCGCGGTGGTGACGATGCCCAGGATCCCGTAGAAGACGAGTGAACCGGTCATTTCCCTCCCAAGGTTGTGAGCCCCGTGGCGCAACTGCATCCGGACAACCACGTCAGCCCGGCGCTCCCACTACGGGCCGACGAGGTACTGGGACGCTACCCCAACCCTCCGAGGAGACTCTGACGCTGCGGCGCAGCACTCCCGACCCGGCTGAGGCTGGGCCGCGGCCTCCGCGGACCCAGCCGTCACCTACTCCCGGTGCCAGCATGCGCCCCGGTCGCTGGGCTACAGACGGCTCGGAGGTGAAGGGGCCGAGGAGCCGGCTGCCGGCACTCGGGTGCCGTGTCGGGATCGGTCGGTGTCCGCTCCCGGCCTGACGCGCTGGCGGTAGGCATACGGCGTCTCGCCGGTATACCGACGGAAGGCGCGGGCGAAGCCGCTCGTACTCTGGAACCCAACCGATGTCGCGATCGAAAGAATGTTCGGTCCGGCCTGGGCGAGCAGGGCCATGGCCCGGAGCAGTCGGCTCTCGAGGAGGTACTGGCGCCACGGCATTCCCGTCTCGAGCAGAAACGCCCGTCGGAGTGAGCGCTCAGACGTCCCCACCGCTTCACACACCGCGCCCAGGGTCACCTCGGCGAGATTCTCCAGGGTAAACGCCATCGCCGCGGCGACGAGTGGCTCCCTTGAGGTCGGCAGGCAGAGAGGCATCTCGTGGTCAAGCTCCGCCACCACCAGCTGGCCCAGTGTGCCGAAGAAGGCGTCGGCCAACGGATCGCTCGCCGTCCGGCCGATCGGCCAGCGCCCCGCATGGAGGATCATCTCGCGGATGACAGGAGGAGCAGGCAGGACGCGCACTCGGTCCCCTGCGTCGAGGCCGAGTTCCGGATCGAAGAAGACCGACAAGGTCCGCACCCGGCTCAACGTCGTGCAGTGTTCGAGGCCGGCTGGAATCCAGACGGCCTGCTGCGGCGGCAGGAGGTACCGGGCCGTGGCCGTCTCCACCTGCGCCACTCCTTCGAAGGCGTACTCGAGCTGATGGAGGTCGTGGACGTGCCATCCGGTGACGATCTCCTCACCGACCTCGAAGGCGTAGGTGCCGGCCATGGCCGTTCCACCGCTACGAACATCTCGATGACCGAGCTTGGCCGGGGCGGTCACCATCTTGGCCGCCGGGGCTGGGACAGGCACGCCCCGATGGTAGATCGTGGTAGATGCAGGTCGGAGCCGTAGCGGGAGGTACCGGTGCAATGAACGAATTCCATCTGGAGATGCTGTCCAGCCCGCGATGGGCCGAGATGCTGGAGCGGGACCTGCTTCCGTGGGTCGCTGCGGTGGTCGACCTCGGTGACGACGTGCTCGAAATCGGACCCGGTCCCGGCCTCACCACCGATCTGCTCGGGCAGCGCACCGGTCGGCTGACGGCCGTCGAAATCGACCCTGCCCTGGCGGAGCGCCTGGCCGACAGACTGGCGGGCACGAACGTGGTGGTCGTCAACGGGAACGCGGCCGACACCGGGTTCCCGGCGGGGCGGTTCTCGGCGGCCGCTTGCTTCGGCGTACTCCATCACGTGCCCTCGGCCGACCTGCAGGACCAGATTTTCGCCGAGATCTTCCGGGTGCTCCGACCCGGTGGAACGCTGGTCGCGTCCGACGGCTACGACAATGAGGGAACCCGACAGCACCACACTGACGACGTGTTCGTCCCGCTCGACCCTGACGCTCTGCCCGATCGTCTGGGTTCGATGGGCTTCACGGAGGTCGACGTGGAACGAGGCGAGTACGATTTCCGCTTCGTCGCCCGCAAACCCGGACCAGACCCTGGTTGACGCCCGCGGCACTGGCTGAGTCCCCGACGACATCGGTTGGCCCGGAACCGGTGACGGTGACGGTCGTACGAAGCGATGGCGTCGTCGGCACCGATACGAACGGCCGGGATGCCGCACCGGTCGGGCGGGCTCCCTTCTTGCTCAGCCAGGCCTGTCGGCCGACGGGCTCCCGCGTTCCGAGTCGGGGGCCCGCGCCTCGGTCAATAGTCCGGGTCTGGCTCGAAGAACTCCATGACCAGAGCGTGGAGCCCGATCCCATAGACGGTCCAGGTCTGAGCCTCCCCGTGCGTTCCGGTGGGACGGACGATCCCCACCATCTTCGAGTCGACCCGGTCACGGAGCGAACATCCCTCAGCCAGAGCGCCGGCCGCATTCAAGAATTGTGGGACCGTCAAGGGCTCTCTGGGTCGGTACCCGAGGATGGCCATCAGACCACCGAAGGCTTCTTCTCCTTGCTGGTTGATGGCGTCGTAGCTCTCCATGAGCTTCTCCAACACCCTCCGGTGCCTGTCGGGCAGGTCGCTGGAGACCGCGGTGGCCCAAATGTTGATCCAGACCGACCAGCTCGCCGAGCTTCGGAGCGCGGCACTGAGGGCCTCGCCGACGACTCGACAGACCTCGGTGAGGGCGGCCGCTCGCCCCGAGGCTGACGACAGGTCGCATCCGGCCAAGACACCTGCCACCAATTCGGCCACCTCGGGGACGTTGGAGCGGCTCGTGTCCGACGCCAACTCGACCAGCACATCCGTCTGGTAGTCGGCGAGGTTTCCCCACACCCGACCAATCACCGAGGCGTTGGTGAGCTTGACGCCCGTCTCCGCCTCGACCAGGTCGAAGGCCCGTTTGAAGTTCAGGGCGTCGGCCCCGGGGCCGAGTCCTTCCTCGAGCAGGATCGACCGTCCGGCGGCCAGCAGGAGCGCACGAAGCTCCTCTCGGCTCCGCCGAGGCCGCCGTCCGGTGTTCATCGCGACCTCCCAAATTGAGGAATGCACCGTTGCCGCGGTTGAAGAGGGCGCCACCTCTGTGGCAACCGGATCCGTGATTCCGGTTACCACCGGAGTCGAGGTTTTTCGTCCCCCGTCCCGAGGACCCGACCCTACAGAATGCAACCCGGAGTAACAAGCGGAGCGGGTCGGACACGGCCCGGACCCCGGGGGATGAGCCACTGCCCCCGTTTGATGAGGGCGGCGGGAGTGGGAGAGATCTGGGGCCCGGGATCCGTCTCGTGCAGCAGTACTCTCGGCCACATGGTCCTCGTTCAGCGGCTGACCGCGGCGATCTTGGCTGCGCTGGCCGCGCTCCATGTGGCGTGGGGATGGGGGTCGTCGTTTCCCTTCCGCAACCGGGACGACCTGGCCGACGCGGTCGTAGGCTCGTCAACGGTTCCTGGGCCAGCGGCCTGCTGGGCCGTAGCTGGGGCTCTCACCGCGGGGGCGGTACTCGTCGCCGGTGTCGGTCCGCAGCCACCGCGTATGCGTCGCCCGCTCCTCCTGGGGGTGGCCTCGGCTCTGGGTCTGCGTGGGCTCCTGGGATGGGCAGGGAAGACGGAGACGATCGCTCCCGGAAGTAACTCGGAGCGATTCCTCCAGCTCGACCGGCGCATCTACTCCCCCCTCTGCATTGCGCTTGCCCTCGGCAGCCTCGCGGCGCGGCAACCGTCGAAGAGGCCGAGCTAACCTCCCTGCCGAGGGATAGGACCTTGACGGTGGTCAGGGGGCCTTCCACTCGGCCAGCTCAATGGTCACGTCCCCCGGGCCGACGAGGAACACCAACCGCCGGTCGTGGAACTGCATGACCTCATTTCGGGTACGGACCCCCTTTGCTCGCAGTCGGTCGAGCATGCCGTCGAGGTCGTCCACCGCGAAACAGACATGGTTGAACCCCAAGCGGGCCAGATCCGACTCAGAGGGATGTTCCGGGAGCGTGGGGTGATGGAAGCGGAGAAGCTGGACCTCTTGGTGGGTCATTGCACCGGTGAGTTCGAGCGTGACGTGGTCGGCCTCCCAGTCGGCGATACCCATATAGCGGGACATCTCCTCCCCGGAGACCACGGTCGCCGTGGTCTCCTCGAAGCCCAGCAGAGCGAAGAAATTCTTGGCCTCATCGAGGTCGACGACGGCGATCGTGACGTGATCGAATCCGCTGTGCCTACCCTGTCCCACAACAAGAGCGTAGCCAGCTTGACTTGGGAACTCTGCAGGATGCCCGGGCGTCACTTCTCCCGTTCGGGTCTGGGTGTGGTCCACGGCCAGCGTCAGGGTCCCCGCCTGGATGGGTTCGAGGCCCCGAGCCAGGTTGACTCTGTCGGCGGGAACGGGTCATCCGGTCGCCGGAACATGGCCGGCCCGGGCCGCGCATCAGTGAGCAAAGGATAATGCCGGATGGCGGCCGGCGAGGTCTACCAGTCGATTGGCGGGGTGCCGAAACGAGGGGGGAAGGCGACTCCAGCGTCTCGAACGAGAGCCTGGCAGCCCTCACACTCCGGATCGAGCCCGATCACCACGTTGCCCATCTGAGTGCTCTCCGACGGCTTGGGTAGCGCCATGCCGGCGCTGCCGCAGAATTTCGCAGGCAAACGGATACTCCGTTGACACGTCATTTCAGGTTAGACCAACGTCGGCAGTCACCCGTGCGGCTCTCCCCCGACCGCAGAAGGGTCCCGGCGGGCCACCGAGCTCGGAGCCCGACATGGCTGATCCTGCTAGCCAGCAAGTCACGAGGTCAGCCGGGCAGCTGGGCTGACCCCACGACTGATGTTCCCAGGTTTTGTGCCGTCACCTCCGGTTGAGGTGTACGTTTTGGCTTTGTGCCGATGTATATCGACCGCCATGACGCGCCGGGTACGTCCGCCGAGCAATTGGCCGCAGCCCACCTCCTGGACCTGGGCGTGCAGGAGAAACACGGTGTGAAATACCACACCTACTGGTTCGATCCGGAGAACGGGTCAGTTTTTTGTCTCGCTGAGGGGCCGACCAAACAAGCCGTGGTGGCCGTGCACCAAGAGTCACACGGGTTGGTGGCCAGCACGGTCTTGGAGTTCGACATCAGAACGCCTCTGAACGCGTTTATGGGGTCCATGCCCGATCACCCCCCGGGCACGGCCTACTCGGCACCGGCCATGCGGGCGATTGTGTTCACCGATGTCTGTGGTTCGGTTGCTCAAACGCAGCAACTCGGCGACGAGGGTCACATGCGATTACTCGGCGAACACAATTCCATTGTCCGGGATGAGCTCGCTGCCCATGACGGTCGCGAGGTGAAACACACCGGCGATGGCATCATGGCCGCCTTCACCTCCGTCGTGTCCGCGGTCGCCTTCTCGGTAGCGGTCCAACGGCGCCTTCACGAACGCAACCAGTCGGCCGACATGCCGTTCCACATCAGTATTGGCATCAGCGCGGGCGAACCGGTCACGGATGACAATGACGACCTGTTTGGTGCGGCGGTCCAGCTCGCCGCCCGGCTCTGCGCTGCAGCATCCGATGGTGACATTGCGGTTTCGGTGGCCGTCCGTGAACTCTGCATAGGTAAATCGTTCCGCTTTGACGACCGAGGCGAACACCGTCTGAAGGGGCTCACTGAACCCACCCGGATCTACGGCGTCGACTGGAGCGATTGATCGAACGGGCGGCACGTCGGACCCAGGCTGGCCCCGGTGACACCCTCAGCGCCGCTCCCTGTTCTAAGACACCCGCCCTTTACCCGTCAGCGTCTGTCCGATGCAGCCTTCACAAAAGAAGGTTGCCGGGCCAGTGCCCGAGGTGTAGTCCAACCCCAAACAAGCTCGGCGAATGGTTCCGTTACTCCAGTTACAGGCCTGATTTCGCCACCGGTAGACCCTTGTCGAGCAGACGTACATCGCCATTTGGGTCAATCGACAAGAGAGCGGGCACGTTCGTGCCTCCGTTCTCCCCATCGGTAGCTGCATAGATTTCGCCGCTCAGAGCAACCGCCACGCCGGACGGTCGGAATGCACCATAGAGACCTGGCACGGAGTTCAAACTGAATGAAGTGATTGGGTTGAAGCTGGATCCCCTCATCCGATCGACGGCGAATCTTCCGTAATCGCCCACCACCACACTCCCGTCGGTAGCCGAGGCCAGTGCACCAGGAGTGACATAGATCTCCCCGGTTCCCAGGCTGGTCTGACCGATGAGACTCGGAGGGCCGTCGGGCGGGAATCGAACGACTACCTTCGGAGAGAACTCGGCGAGATAGATGCCGCCCGAACTCGATACGGCCAAGGCGTCCGGCAGGTACGGAATCGAAATGCCAGCTACCAATAGCGAGACCACCGGGTTCACTCCGTTGGGAGACGACGCTGACGTGGTTGGCGTAATCACCGGAGTCACCACTCCCCGGCCATCGATCGACACAATCCCAGATTGGTCAGCCACATAGACGTCCCCGCTCGGCCCTAGGGCCACATCGTCGGGCTGCGCTACGTGGGCGAGTGTTGAAATCACGCCCTCAGGCGAAAGGGCCCGAATGCGGTTGTTGCCGAGATCGGCCACGTACACGGTGCCATCCGTTGCCGCCGCGATGGATGCTGGGGAATCCAGCTCTGCAGCAGTGGCCGGACCGCCGTCACCACCGAAACCGGCCCGTCCATTGCCTGCGATCACACGGAACTGGCCGTTCGGCTCCCGCTCAACAATCTGGTTGGACACCCGCTCATCGATCAGTACTCCCCCGTCTGACGCCACGGCGAGGGCCTCGGGTCCCTTCAGGGCGGCGGCGACAGGAATCGATTTGGAGGAAGATGGCGGGACGCTTGGCGGTGGCTTCAAGCGTGCAGGCTTTGAAACGGGCCGCCGACCATTCGTGCGAGCGACCTCAGGAGCAATCACTGCCACGACGAGGACGGCGATCCCCACTCCAAGGAGCCACCGGCGGTGCCGGCGCTTCCGGGCTTCTTTGAACAGTGCCTCTTCCTGATTGCGGTCGGTTTCCGTCGACCGATTGTCAAGGAGCGTCACATGACGTCACGTGAGTACGTTGTTCGGATCATGACAATCCCTCGATGATCTGGATCACCTCATCGGGCCGGTAGCCCTGAGTCCGGCAGAACTCAACCAGGTCCCGTACCCGCTTCACGACGGCACTGCGCTCCGGCGTTCCGGCCACGGTGATCCCTCTTCCCCGTTGGAAATCGAGCAGTCCCTCCTCCCTCAGGATTCGGAGCGCCCGCAGCACGGTGTTCTTGTTGACCCCCAGAACGGCCGCCATGTCCTTGGCCAAGGGCAGGCGCTCCCCCGGTCCGGCTTCGCCGTCAGCGATGGCACGGCGGATCTCGGCAGCCACCTGGTCGTGCAAGGCCAGGGGGTCCGATCGATCGACCTTGACAGGGAACATGGTGCCATTCATAGTAGTCCTATGCTCAGGGCATTGCCAGGCCTGCCATGACCGTCACCGACACTCCGAGCCATCGGACCAACGTCGACGAGACTCAGGTCCTGTTTGAGGAGGCGAAGCAGCGCCGCAGACGGAGATGGCTGCTCGGAGGCATTGCGTCATTTGCATTCGCGATCTTCGTTGGGATCGTCATCGGGCTAGTAGCGATCCAGGGCGGCGGCCGATCGCCTCGACCCGTGGGTCACCCCGTGCCCCCTCCGTCGGCAACCGCAGTCGCAGGTGCTGACTTCGCCATTCGGCCGGTCCTTTGCTACGCACCGCCCTACGCAGTTCCCTTGGGGCAAAATCCATCCACTGGTCCCCTACCGACGTGCTCACCGGCCTCTCAGTTGACTGCCGCAAATCTCGACGTAACTCCGGCGTCGAACAACGTGGACGGCTTCACCTCCACTACCAACATCGATGCCGATCCCCAGTTCGCCACCTACCCTTCGACCACCTCGTCGAGCGGTAAGCAGAGCCAGGTGCTGCTTCTTCCGGGCACATCTGCCAGTGGACCAGGCCGGTTCGTACTCGGTCCGGCCGGTCTCACCCGCAGTGCCATCGCCACGGCACATGCCAACGATGAATTCGGTCAGTGGACGGTCCTCCTACGGCTCACTCCCAACGGTTCAGCCCAATGGGATGCCTTGGCTGCCCGGCAGTTCCACGCCATCGTTGGTGTAGTCGTTAACGGCCAAGTTGTGTCAACGCCTATTACTCAGCCCTCTCAGCAAAGCTTTACATCGTTCGATGGACAACTTCAGATCGCCAGTGGAATTACCGAGCATCAGGCCAAGGTGATCGCCTCCGAGCTGTAAGTGGGACCGGGCGACTCAGCCACATGCAGTATCAGCCACTGTCCCGACGATACGGGCAGATCGCTGGAGGCAGCCCGTACGCTCCGTGACCCGGTCACGGAGCTATCTTGCTCGTCTGTGGGCGATGTGCGGTGGGCTGATGTGGTCAAAGAGTTCAGACCACAAGCCGGTGAAAACCCAGGTGGCTTGCGAGACCTTGTGATCGGTGGTGTCGACCTCCGGGGTTGGGATCTTGCATATCAGTACCTTCGTGATCACTACCAGCATCGCTTCACGGTCGAATCGTTCTCACCGCCAAGCCGAATGTGCCCCCGTTGGTCGCCGATGTTGGTGGAGTTCAGGTGTTTTGCTGGTTCTACTTAGTGGATCGGATTGAACTCCCCTTTGACCCTCGTGAGGTAACCGACGAGGTGGTCTCTCCGAGGTGCTCGGACTCCTAATGGGTCTAGGGAGAGCTGTCGGGAAGAGGGCCGCAATCATCTATGAGGAGGCACCGCAAGCCCCAGTCCTGGAGTACGACCCCGTGGCAGATCGTCTGGAGTACTTTCCGAGCGAATAACTGCGGTAGCTCGGGACGGCATTTGGGCATAGCCACGAAACTTCAGTCTCGTCGGTAATAGTTCCGCTGAGACCCGTCGAAGCGGCCGCTCCTCAGACAGCACTTCTTGAAAGCGGCGTCCCGACTCGCATGGGCAGAGGTCGTTACGACCCAACTTCTCGAATGAACTCCTTATTGCCGTGGACGATTCGATCGCCCCGCTTGACCCTCGTCTCGCTGGGGTAGCCACGACGGCGCTTGCTCATCGAGCTAAAAGGATGCCTCGTCTTCATGCATGTTCTCTGCCATCGGAACACCTCCTACTAGGACCATCACGATACAACTGATGGCACCAGGCTCTCAATGGGCCGGTACCGGCCATCGGGGATACCCGCTCCGACGAACGGCCTGAGTCCCAAGACGGCAGATGAGTTCTAGTTGGAGCGCCGCACACCCGGCGATCGAGGTCACCTTCGTTAGGTCTGGTGATTTACTCAGACGCCAGGATCGCCCTGAGGTTCATCATCGAATGGGAAGTGTCGTCTGACCCGTTCAGGAACACCAACGTCCAAACGCCACTGCCCCCCGTCCTGGGTGCGCAGCGCATACGTTCCAAGTGTTGCCAGGATGTCAGTTGCGTCGCCTTCGATTACCGCCCAAAACGGTTCAGAATCCGAATCAGTGATAGTTCCGGCAAGCCGATCGTCTACAAATGCCCTCAACTCACCTCCCTCGACCCGAGGATCGCTGGCCTCAATCGTGATGGCGATTGCGCTCATGTCTCGGAATGCGATGAGCCCCGTAACATCTACCTCGCCCAACCAGGACTCCGCATCGGCAGTCACGGCCACTCGACAGGTGTGGTGCCAGTCGGGGGTGACGTGAAGGTCGGACTTTCGATGTGATCTCAAGTCCTCTTCGGTAGGACCTTGCAAAATCTTCCTTAGGCGCACTCCAGCTCCGACCAATGTGGACACCCCGTCGACGACATCACTGATCCGACTGGAGGCTGAGACCGGGGCGATGAGCATGTCGAGTTTTCGATCGAGCAGGGGCTGTCCGAGCGGCTGCTCTCCGATTCGTCGGTACTGCTCAATGAGGATTGCACGGGCCTCAGCCCGAGTCTTGTCCTTCATCGCCTCCCGGCACTCGGTATCAAACTTCAATCGATCCCGACTCTTCTGGATGGCCCGCCACAAGATCTGGTCAAATCGCAGGTACTCGCCATTGGGCAACTCGGCGTCTCCATTCTGAGAATCTCAACGACCTACGGACACCCTTGGATCGTGGCCACATGGGTCACCACAATCAGTCCCCTTGGATACCGTCGCCTATCCGGTGTTCCGGGGACCCAGTTACTGGTAGGACTTGATGGTCTTTGCCGCTCGATTACGAGATCGCAAGCTCAGCTCAAAACCACGCTCCAGTTCTTCGATGTCATTGATCGCCAAGTCGAAAGTCGCTTGCATACCGGCATAGCTATCAGGTGTCGGTACGCAGTGCCAGGCACCTCGACAACACTTCCCAGCTCGTGGGCGCTATCGGACTCGAACCGATGACCTGCTGGTTGTAAGCCAGCTGCTCTGACCAACTGAGCTAAACGCCCGAGCGAACACGCTACTGCGCAGCCGCCGCGGACAGTGCCTGCAGCAGGTCCGGCGTGGCCGCCGCCACCGGTGTCCGCCGGGCACTGTGGTCCAGCGTCACGAGCGACCGACCCTCGAGCTCACCCACCACGGCGCCGGCCTCGGTGCAGACCAGCATGCCCCCGAGGTAGTCCCAGCTCCCCAGCTGCGACCCTCCCACCACCGCGTACCCGTCGAGCACCCCCTCGGCCACCGCGCACAGGTCGAGGGCGGCGGCTCCCAGCATCCGGCACTGGGACCACCCGAAGTACTGCGTCGGGTAGCCCGAGAACCCCACGATGGACTGTCCCAGGACTCGACACCCGGACGGCCGGATCGGAGCACCGTCCTTGCGGGCCCCACCTCCCCGCACGGCCTCGAAGCGGATCC
Source organism: uncultured Acidimicrobiaceae bacterium (assembly GCA_963812525.1). Taxonomy (GTDB): domain Bacteria; phylum Actinomycetota; class Acidimicrobiia; order Acidimicrobiales; family RAAP-2; genus Bog-756. The sequence goes on along the minus strand of CAWEVL010000009.1, from coordinate 875,170 downwards.
CCGAGGCCTGGTTGACCACCACGGCCACCCGCGGCCCCTCGGCGTCCACGGCGCACAGGCTGGTGGCGAACCAGGGGATGCCCCGGGCCGCGTTGGTCGAGCCGTCCACCGGGTCGACCACCACCACCACCCGACCCTCCGGCCCGTGGGTCCCCGACTCCTCGGACATGACCCCGAGCCCGGCTCCCGTCAAGCACCGCCAGCGCGGCGGCGTCGGCGGCCAGGTCCGAGCGGTACTGTCCGTCACGCGTTCCGGCCAAGCCCCAGTCGCCCAGGCCGCTGAGGGCGTGGGCCACCGCCGACGCCGTGGCGTGGAGCACCTCGAGCAGGCCGTCATCGTCCATGCGGGGACGATACCGGAGCCACCCAGGTCCCGGTAGGCTGAGCCACCTGTGGCAGTCATCGATGTGGCCGGATACGTGGCCGACCTCAAGGATCACTCGGTCGACCATGGCTTCCACGTGCACGACGAGCGCCACTTCGTGGAGACCTACTCCCTGCGTCAGGTCTGGGAGGTCGAGCTCCATCCCGAGGACGGCTGCGGCGGACCGCTCGACCTCCATCTGGCTCTCGAGGTGGACCCGAGGACGCTGCTCTCGTTCGAGGACGCCGTCTTCGGCCTGCCCGAGGACGACGAGCCCCCCGACGAGTTCCACTTTCCCCTGACCTTCACCTGGGCCCTGCCCCCGCTCCCCCACGGTCCCGACCTGCTGCGGCTGGCCATCGACCTCGCCGGCGTGGGCGGCATCGAGCTGCCCCTCGAGGTCTCGGCCATCGACTCCTACGCCTCGGCCACCGACGCCGCCGAGCGGCGGCTCAACATCGTGGCCCGCTCCCCCGTGTCCCTCACCCGGATCCTGGCCGGGGAGGAGATGATGTGCGAGGTGTTCGACCGGTGCCTGGCCGTCAGCCGCTACCTCCTCGACTCCTCCGGTAGCTGGCTGGGGTGAGGCTCCCCGCCCTTCCGGCCCGGTTCCGGCGTCTGGCCGCCGGAACCGTGTTGGTGGTGGGGCTCGGCACCGCGCTCAGCGCCTGTGGCGACGACGGGACGGCCCTGGCCAAGCAGGCGTGCACCCACGTGGACCGGTCGCTGAGCCTGCTGACCCAGGCCGGCCCACCAGCCCGACGCCACGCCTGGCCGGCCAGCTCCAACAGGAGGCCTACATCCAGCTGCGCCAGGCCCTGCCCATCGCCGCCCAGGCCGCCTACCACGACGGCCAGTGGCAGGCCCTCATGACCACGGTGTCCGAGTCCAACCGCGTCCCGGAGACCACGCTGGTCAGTTCCCTCCGGGCCCAGTGCCAACAGGCGGACAGCTCGGCATTCGGGCAGGCCCCGCCGCCGTCGTCCATCCCCCCGCCGGCCCCCTTCACCTCGTCACCCTGAGCCGGCCCGCGGCCCGACCAGGGTGCGGGCTCAGGGCCGACGGCCGGTGCCGCTGGCCGAGAGCGAGCCCGCCGTCGAGGTGGTGGACGCGGAACCCGCCGCAACCAGCTGCTGCCCGGCCATCTGCAGCCGGCCCACTCTGATCACCTCGGGCAGGACCCGGGCGTCCAGCCACTGGCCGGCGGCCGCCGTCGGGGCGATGTGCATCCCGTCCCCGTCCCGGATCTGCACCCCGTTGAACGACTCCTGGTACTGCCCACCCGGACAGAGCTGGGCACCGAAGTCATCGAGCGCCACGGTGGCTCGGGTGCTCCGCGGCCACCTGCCGCACGATCGAGTTGTAGTCGTTCAGCCGGGTCGGGCCGTCCTCGGGCCAGACCTGGCCGTTGTCCTGCTCGATCGGGGCGAAGCAGGGTGACGTCATCAGGACCATCAGGGCCCCGGTCGACGTGCCCACCTGGACGGCCTGCTCCAGCGACTGCTTGACCGCGGCGTCGAAGGCCGGCTGGCCGATGTGGAGCCAGTGCCCGTCGATCAACCGGTCCGACACCTCCCACCGACCGGCCAGCACCACCACCACGTTGGGCTGGAACTGGTCGAGGTCGCCCTTCCACTGGGCGGGCCACTGGTCGGCGGGCGGCGACGCCGGGTCGCACTGGGCGACCTCGGGATGGGCCAGGCCGTAGAGGAGGTACTGGGTGGATGCGCAGCAAGCCGCATCCGATGATGGCCCCGTTGTCGATGCTCACGTCGTAGCTGGTCTGGGGCTGGCTGGCCAGCATGGCGAAGCCGAGGCGCCAGGCCACCGAGTCCCCGAACACCAGGACCTTCACCGGGGGTCCCACGTAGGCCGTTCCCTGGGCGCGGACCGGGCTGGCCGCCTCGGCGGCTGACGGGAGGGTGGCGGCCACCGTCACCGCCACCACGCCCACGAAGGCGCCGGCGGTCAGGCAGCCAGGCCCGCCACTCGGTGAAGGTCCGGGTCTTCCGGCGGCGGATCGGCTCCTCCACCAGGTAGTAGGAGCCCGTGGCCACCACCAGGGTGACGGCCGATGCGGACGGCCAGCAGCGGGTAGCCGTAGAGGTGGAGGCGCTGGGCGCTGAACAGGGCGAACAGGGGCACGTGCCACAGGTAGGTGCCGTACGAGATCTTCCCCACGTAGCGGAAGACCGGGTTGCCCAAGGAGCGGGACAGCGAGTGCCCCCTGGGTGGTGACCACGCAGAAGATGACCAGCGGCCACGCCGAGGGCGAACAGGAAGTAGCCCCCTTCGAACAGGAACGCCCCGGGGCCCGTCACCCGCCACACGACGGCCACGCCGGCCACCACGGCCAGCCAGCCGGCCACCTGCAGGGCGGCCCGGACCGGCGCGGGCGTGATCTCCCAGGCGGTGATGGGCCTGATGCCGAGGCCGCGCCGGCGGCGGAGGTCGCGGCGGTGCGGTGGTGCCGGGAAGGTACCGGCCGTCCCGGCGGCGGGATGGGCCCGTACCACCCGGGCCCGGTCGTCGCCGATCGGCCTGGGCGCCGGGCAGCGAGGTGCGCCGCTGGGCCCACATGGCCATGCCGATGGCCAGGGCCGCGCCGACCAGGATGTCCTGGCTGCGGGTGTCCGTACCCTCGTACAGGCGCATGACGGACGCCCCACCCTGGAAGGACAGGCGCATGTCGACGGCGGAGGCGACGGCGCCGGCCACGGCGACGGCCAGCACCGGCCACAGGCGCCGCGCCGGGCGGAGCTTCCGTCCGAAGTGCAGCAGGAGGAGCACCACCGGTGGCCACACGATGTAGAACTGCTCCTCGATGGACAGGGTCCACATGTGCTGGAGCGGCGAGGGCTGGGCGGTGGCGTCGAAGTAGTTGCCACCGGCCACGATGAAGTGCCAGTTGGCCACGTAGAACAGCGTGGACAGCGAGTCGAGCCGCAGCCCGGCGAACTCGCCGGGCCCGGAGAAGACCTTGACGAAGATGGCCACCCCCACCAGCATCACCAGCAGGGCGGGCAGCAGACGACGGGCCCGGCGGGCCCAGAACTGGCCCAGCTTGACCGTCAGGGTCCGGGTCCACTCACCGAGCAGCAGCGAGGTGATCAGGAAGCCGGACAGGACGAAGAACACGTCCACGCCGAGGAACCCCCCACCGGCCATCGGGGCGCCTCCGTGGTACAGCATGACGCCCAGCACGGCCACGGCCCGGAGCCCGTCGAGGGCGGGGACGATAGCTGAAGACGATGGCCCGGCCGCGGCCCGCGCTGGTGTCGAGCGGCGACCTGCGCGCTCGTCTCGGGGCCGTGTGGACGCCTGTGCTCATCTGGTTGCCTGCCTCCACCCACGCCGGACCGGTGCGGCCTGGCCCCAGGGCCCGGCACCGTTCCATATATATCGCAGGTCCCCATGCAGTTACGCACGCGCTGATTCCGGCCAGGCGTGCCAGGCACGGATCGGGGCGCCGTCACGCCGGGTCCGGGCCGGTCGGGCCCGCCCAGCAACCGCCGGGGGTTCCGTCGAGGCACCGAAGCCGGGGCGGACCTGCTCCGACCCGGTCGGCCCTCGGGCTGATCCGGCTCAGATCGCCGGGGTGTAGCCGGCCGGGAGGTTGATGGTCTTCTTCTCGAGGAACAGCTCGAGGCCGTCCTCGCCGAACTCGCGGCCCACCCCCGACGCCTTGTAGCCACCGAACGGCGAGGAGAAGTCGATGGGAATGTTGGAGTTGACCATGTAGGTGCCGGTGCGCACCTGGCGGGCCACGGCCAGGCCGCGGTCGTTGTCGCCGGTGAACACCCCGCCGCACAGGCCGTAGTCGGAGTCGTTGGCGATGCGGACGGCGTCGGCCTCGTCGTCGTAGGGGATGACCGAGAGCACGGGTCCGAAGATCTCCTCCTGGGCGATGCGCATGGAGTTGTCCACGTCCACGAAGACGGTGGGCTCGACGAACCACCCCTTGTCGATCCCTTCGGGCCGACCGCCGCCCACCGCGACCTTGGCCCCTTCCTCCTGGCCGATGCGGATGTAGTTCTCCACCCGGTCCCGCTGGCGCTCGGCCACCAGCGGCCCGACCTCGGTCGCCGGGTCGAGGGCGTCGCCGACCTTCATGGCCCGGACCTGCTCGACGAGGGCCTCGGTGACCTCGTCGTACCGGTCCCGCGGGGCCAGGATGCGGGTCAGGGAGATGCAGGCCTCGCCGTTGTTCATGATGGCGTTGGGCAGCAGCAGGGGGATGGACTCGGCCAGGTTCGACGTCGTCCAGCAGGATGGCCGCCGACTTGCCACCCAGCTCGAGGCTGACCCGCTTGAGGTTCGGCCCGCAGGCGGCGCCGATCTCCCGGCCGGCCACCGTCGAGCCCGGTGAAGGACACCTTGTCCACGCCGGGGTGGTTGACCAGGTGCGCCCCCACCTCGCGTCCGGCCGGCACCACGCTGAGCACCCCGTTGGGCAGCCCGGCCTCGACGAAGATCTCGGCGAGCACGTTGGCGTCGAGCGGCGTCTCGGGCGCCGGCTTGAACACCACGGTGCTGCCCGGACAGGAGGGCCGGGGCCAGCTTGCGCGCAGGCCAGGAAGAGCGGGACGTTCCACGGGGTGATGGCGGCCACCACGCCGACCGGCTCCTTGGCCACCAGCACCGGGCCCATCAGCCCGTCCTTGACGGTGTCGAAGGCGAAGGTGGAACCGAGACCGGCGTAGTAGTCGAGGATCATGGTGGGGGCCAGCACCTGGGCCAGCGTGCCCCAGGCGACCGGCGAGCCCATCTCGTTGGAGATCAGCTCGGACATGCCCTGCATGTCGTTGCGGATGGCTTCGGCCACCTTGGTCAGGACCGCGCCCCGCTCGGCGGGGGTCATGCGGGGCCAGGGACCGTGGTCGAAGGCCTCGCGGGCGGCGGCCACCGCCCGGTCCACGTCGGCCTCCCGGGCCTCGGGCACCCGGCCGACCAGCTCCTCGGTGGTGGGCGACACCACGTCGAACACTGCGGTCGAGGACGGCTCGACCCACTCCCCCCCGATGAACAGGCGATCGTACGACTTCATGGTCCCTCCCAGGCTCGAATCGGACACCGGCGACTGACCAGCGGTGCGGCCCACGGACGGCGACACACCGGGCTGACATGGGAAATCGTAGCCGGGTCGCCGATCTGACGCACCGTCACCTCGAACCTGGCTACGCTCCGATCGCACGGGGCGAGCCGGCTCGCACCGGTACCGCGACCCGCCCGAGACCACCAGCGATCCCGAGGAACCACCGATGCTCTCCCCCCTTGACGACTACCCGGTCCACCAGATCTCCGAGCCCATGCGCTTCGTCGGGACCTCGGACCGCAATTTCTACGACCGCTACTACTTCAACATCCACGGGGCCGGCGGTGTGCACGGCACCGAGGACGAGCTGTTCGCGGTGATCGGGGTGGGCCAGTACCCCAACCTCAGCGTGGCCGACGCCTTCGTCTCGGTGCTGTGGGGCGGGGACCACCGGGTGGTGCGCTCGTCCAAGACCCTGGGAGCCGACCGGATGGACGCCTCGGTCGGCCCGATCCGGGTGGAGGTCCTGAAGGGCCTCGAGCAGGTCCGGGTCATCGTGGAGCCCAACGAGTGGGGCCTCGAGCTCGACGCCGTCTACGACGGGTTCTCCGAGGCCCACCTGGAGTCGCGGCACTTCGACCGCCAGTTCAGCCGGGTGACCTTCGACTCCACCCGCTTCGCCCAGGTGGGCTCGTGGACCGGCACCCTCACGGTGGGCGACCGGGAGCTGGCCCTGACCCCCGACCGGTTCTGGGGATCGCGGGACCGCTCGTGGGGGGTGCGCCCGGTGGGCGAGCCCGAGCCGCCCGGCATCCGGGCCACCGACACGGAGGGCGGGTTCTTCTGGATCTACGCCCCGGTCCGATTCGACGACCACGCCCTGGTCACCATCGTCCAGGAGCGCCCCAGCGGCGAGCGCATCATGCAGGACGCCCACCGGGTCTTCCCGCTGGGCTCGGGGCGCGAGGCCGAGTGGCTCGGCCGGCCGGAGCACCAGCTGCGCTTCGCCCCGGGCACCCGCTCGGTGGCCGGGGCCACCCTCTCCTATTTCGGGGCCCACGGGCAGAAGACGGCCGAGGTCGAGGTGGAGACCCTGCTGCCCTTCCCCCTCCTGCTGGGCAGCGGCTACGGTCTCGAGCCGGACTGGAAGCACGGGATGTACCAGGGCGAGTTGGTGGTCCAGGGGCAGAGTGTCCCGCCGGCCGACCCGTCCTACTCCACGTGGGCCCTGACCGAGTACGCGGCCCGGTTCACCTGTGACGGTGCAGGTGGGCTACGGGATGTTCGAGTGCGCGGTGATGGGCCCCCACCAGCAGTACGGCTTCACCGGCTGGGACTGAACCGTCCGGCCGGGCGCGGTCGGGCCGGTGGGGGCAGGCCGTTCCACCCGGCCCGGTCCGCGCACCACGCCCACAGGGCGGCGCCCGCCTGGACGAAGTCGGGCTCGTCCAGTCGGGTCCACGGCACCTTGTGCTCCCACCGCGGCCGGCGGTCCAGCCAGAACCGGCCGGAGACCACCGAGGGCTCGGGTGCCGCCGCCAGCCACACCACGGTGTCGGCCCCCTGCTCGGGCGTGCGGAGCACCGGGCCCACGGCCTTGGCGAAGCCGGGCAGGCCGTTGCGGAGGCCCGGGGTGTCGGCCCAGCCGGGATGCATGGCGTGGACCGTCACGCCGCTCCCACCCAGGCGCCGGACCCATTCGTGCATCAGCACCAGCTGGGCCCGCTTGGCCCGGGCGTAGGCCAGCGTGCCGTCGTACTCCCCCGGTCCCATCTCCAAGGTGGCCAGGTCGAACCGCTGGGTGTACAGGCCACCCGAGGAGACCTGGATGATCCGGGAGGGGGCGGCGGCCCTGAGCTCGTCCAGGAGCAGGCCGCTCAGGAGGAACGGGGCCACCAGCTGGGTGGCCACGGTGACCTCGCTCCCCGCGTCGGTAGCGGTGTACTCGCGGGTCAGGGCGCCGGCATTGTGGACCAGGACGTCCAACCGGTCGTTGGTCGACAAGAAGACCTCGGCCAGTGAGCGGACCTGGTCCAGTCGACTCATGTCGGCCAGCAGGAAGTCGACGTCACTGCCCGGGACGGACTCCACGACCGTCGCCCGGGCCCGCTCGGCCCGCTCGGGACTGCGGGCCGTGAACCGGACCGTGGCCCCGAGCCGGGCCAAGCCGATGGCCGTGGCCAGTCCCAACCCCGAGGTTCCCCCGGTCACCAGGGCCACCGTTCCCTCGGCGGACGGGGGCTCCGACCAGCCGGACATGCGCCGGCGCACCTCCGGGCCGATACAGGAGAAGCTGCCCACCACGGTGGCCTCCAGCGCCTTGTCGACCACCCCGGCGGCCAGGGGGCCGAGGGGAGGGAGGTCGGGTGTCGGGTCGGACGGTCCGGACAGCACCCGTCGAAGCCCGACGAGACCCCGGTCGCCGAGCCGTCGGAGGTGCTGGGGGAGCAACGGGTTGCACAGGGACAACACCCCCGACAGCCGGAGGTCGGCGTGGTAGGTCAGCAGGGAGCCGCCCTCCGGCCCCGGCACCACGGTCACGGTGTCCTCCGAGCGGACGGAGCGGCTCTCGCCCAACAGCACGATCCGGCGGGGCCGGTCGTAGGCCACGATCCGGTAGTCGAGCGGGATGACCCGGGAGCCGATCCGTACCCCGAGCCGGAAGGTGGCTCCGAGGCCGATCGGGCCGTCGTCCAGCCGCTCGGCGTGGGCCACGCCGGGATCCCACTCGGCGGCGTTGGAGAAGCGCGCCAGATAGTCGAAGGTCTCCTCGGCCGAACGCTCCGACACGACGGTTCCCCGATAGCGGGACATCGGTGCTCCCTCCGTCTCGCCGACCCACCCAGCGCAGGGCCGGCCAGCCGGCCCCACGGTCAATATACTGGCCGTTCTCCCACAACAGGCCGGGTCATCCGACCACACTGGTCGCTCCGAAGACCGACTGTCGGAATCGACGATCGAACGAGGAGTTCGCCATTTCCATGAGGATCGCCATTGTGGGAACCGGCGTCTCCGGCCTGGTGTGTGCCCACGTGCTGTCCCGACGACACGACGTCACCGTCTTCGAGGCCGACCGCCGGCCCGGAGGTCACGCCCACACCGTCAGGATCGACTTGCCCGACGAGACCCACGAGGTGGACACCGGGTTCCTGGTCTACAACGAACGGAACTACCCGGGACTCATCCGCCTGTTCGACACCCTGGGTGTGGCCACCAAGCCGAGCGACATGAGCTTCAGCGTGTCCGATGACGTCAGTGGCGTCGAGTGGCGGGGCACCTCCCTCTCCACCATGTTCGCCCAACGCGGCAACGCCGTCCGGCCGGCCTTCCTCCGCATGCTGACCGACGTCGTCCGGTTCAACCGGGCCGCCCGGGCGCTGCTCCGCGACGAGCATCCCACCGACCGGTCGCTGGCCGATCTGCTGGCCGAGGGGCGCTGGTCGTCCGAGTTCGTCGACTGGTACCTGATCCCCATGGGCTCGTCCATCTGGTCGGCCGACCCGGGGACCCTCCTCGACATGCCGGCGGTGACCTTCGCCCGGTTCTTCGCCAACCACGGGCTGCTCGACCACGGCAACCAACCGTCGTGGCGGACGGTGGACGGGGGCTCCCGTCGGTACGTGGACGCCATTGTGTCCCCGCTCGGCGACGCCGTCCGCCTGTGCTCCCCGGTAGCCAAGGTCACCCGCCGGCGGGACGGGGTGGAGCTCCACTCGGACCTGGGCCCGGAGCGGTTCGACCACGTGGTCCTGGCCACCCACAGCGACCAGGCCCTGCGCCTGCTGTCCGACGCCTCCGGCCTCGAACGCGACGTCCTGGGTGCCATCCGGTACCAGCCCAACCGGGCCACCCTCCACACCGACGAGCGACTCCTGCCCGCCAACCGCCGGGCCTGGGCCAGCTGGAACTACCACCGGCTGGCCGACCAGCCGGAGATGGCCACCCTCACGTACCGGTTGCGTAGCCTGCAGGGCATCGACTCCGCCCACGAGATCCTGATCACGCTCAATCGCGACGATGCCATCCGAGAGGACCGGGTCCTGGCCCGGTTCGACTACGCCCACCCGGTGTTCGATGCCGCGGCCATCGGCGCCCAGCGCCGGCGCGACGAGCTCAACGGCTCACGCCGGACCTGGTTCTGCGGGGCCTACTGGGGCTACGGCTTCCACGAGGACGGGGTGCAGAGCGCCTTGGCCGTCTGCCGACGCCTGGCCGGCGAGGACCTGTGACCCTCCGGGTCGAGGCGGAGTCCCCCGGCGCCGTCGTGCTGCCGTTCCCCGGTCACCGTCGGCGGCCCGGGACCACGACCCGGCTGCGCAGCGGCATCTACGAGGGAGCGGTGGTCCACCACCGGTTCGACCCGGTCGACCACCGTTTCTCCTACCGGATCACCATGACGTGGCTCGACCTGGCCGAGGTGGACGCGGTGTGCGAACGCCACCCACTCTGGTCCCGGGAGCGGGTCAACGCCGTATCCTTCCGGCGGCGGGACTATCTCGGCGACCCCTCGGTGCCGCTGGACCGCTCGGTCCGGGACCTGGTCGAGCAGCGGACCGGCCGTCGTCCGGACGGACCCATCGCGCTGCTCACCCAGCTACGGACCTGGGGCTGGTTGTTCAATCCAATCAGCCTCTACTACTGCTTCGCCCCGGACGGGGAAACGGTGGATGCCGTCGTCGTCGAGGTCACCAACACCCCGTGGCACGAGCAAACGACCTACGTGCTGCCGGGGCCCGGCACCCATCTGGTGGACAAGCAGCTCCATGTGTCACCGTTCCTGCCCATGGATCTCCGCCACCGGTTCGTCATCGGCGACCCCGGACCGCGCCTGGTGCTCGGCGTGGACGACCTTCGCGGTGGAGCCGTGGTGTTCGCCGCGTCCATGGTGCTCCAGCGGCGTCCGGCCGATCGCCGATCGCTGGGCCGGGTCCTGTGGCGCTTCCCACTCATGACCATGCGGGTGTCGTGGGGCATCTACCGGCAGGCCCTGGCCCTGCGCCGCCGGGGCGTGCCCGTCCATCCCCACCCCGACCGACGAGGGCCGGAGACGGTGCGGTGAGCCGGGTGGCCGAACCACTGGCCGCCCGCTTCCTCCTCCTGATGGCCTCCCACCTCCACCGGGGATCACTGACCGTGGTCGATGAGGAGGGGGTCCACCGGTTCGGGTCCGGGCTCCCCGAGGCCACCATGGTCATCCACCACCCCTCCGTCTATCCGGCCATCCTGAGCGAGGGATCGGTGGGGTTCGGGCGGACCTACGCCGACGGCCTGTGGGACTGCGACGACCTCACCGCCCTGGTCAGGATCCTCTCCGTCGGGCTCCGACCGGTGACGGCGGTCCAGGACCGCATCGGCCAGTGGTGGGGGTCGGCCACCGACTGGGCCCGTCGCCTCCGACCCCCGGATCGGGAGGCCGATCGTGACAACATCCACGCCCACTACGACCTGTCCAACGAGTTCTTCGAACTCATGCTCGACGAGACCATGATGTACTCCGCCGCGGTCTTCGAGCGACCCGGGATGGACCTGGCCGACGCCCAGCGGGCGAAGCTCGACCGGCTCTGCACCAAACTCGATCTCCGACCGTCCGACCAGGTCGTCGAGGTCGGGACCGGCTGGGGCGGGTTCGCCATCCACGCGGCGTCGACCTATGGCTGCCGGGTGACCACGACCACCATCTCCGACGCCCAGTTCCGCTTCGCCGCCAAGCGGGTGGCCGACGCCGGCCTGGGGGATCGGGTGACCGTGCTCGACCTGGACTACCGGGACCTCACGGGCAGCTACGACAAGCTGGTCTCCATCGAGATGATCGAGGCGGTCGACTGGCGTCAGCACGATACGTTCTTCCGCACCTGTGCCTCCCTCCTCCGGCCCCACGGCCTCATGGCCCTGCAGGCCATCACCATGGACGACCGAAGCTACGCGCGGGCCAAGACCGGGCCGGACTTCGTCAGGGACATGATCTTTCCCGGGGCGTGCATCCCCTCGCTGGAGGCCATCACCCGCTCCCTCCGCCGGTCCACACCCCTGCTCGTGGTGGACCTGGAGGACATCGGACGCCACTACGTGGAGACCCTGCACCGGTGGTACGCAAATGTCCAGGAGCACCGGGACGAGATCGCGGCCCTCGGGCTCGACGTCCGGTTCCAACGCCTGTGGGACCTGTATCTCTGCTACTGCGCCGGGGCCTTCGCCGAGCGGCACATCAGCGATGTCCAGATGATCATGGCCATGCCCGACTGGGAGGCTCCCCTGAGCCTTCGTGACTAGGAGACCGTCCGGATGGCGTCGGGCTCCCAGAAGGCCCGCAGCGAGGAGATCCTGTCGTCCGGGGACCGCCGGTAGATGTAGATCCCGTCCACCTCGACGGCCGAGCCGCCGGGAAAGGTGATGCGGATGATCCCGACGTTGGCCGCCTCGTCGCCGCACAGGAACGATTGCCGGATGTCGAACCTGATGGACTCGTTGGCGGCGATGACCGAGTCGTAGAAGGCGGCGATGGCCTCGGGGCCGCGGTGACCTGTCCCCTCGGGATCGAAGGCCGAGGGACCGATGGGGTCCTCCACCACACCGTCGTCGGCGAAGAGCGCCAACCAGGCCTCCCGATCTCGCGCCTCGACGGCGGCCATCGACCGCTGTCCCAGCTGGCGGGCGGTGATCACGTCCGGACCTTGCCCATCACGTCATCGGCGAAGCGGCGCAGGTTGTCCAGCTTGGTCTGGAGGACCTCGGTGTCCGGACCCACGGCGTAAGGCCAGCGGAACCCGACGATCACATCGGTGACCCCCTGCTCCTCGAGGCGCTGGATGCCGTCAGCGGTGTAGGCGTCGAGGGAGATCACGTGCACCTCGAAGGGCCGGCCGGCCGTGCCCTCCTCCTCCCGCAGCTGGCCCAGGCGCTCGAGCAGGCCGGGCAGGTCGTCGGGATCGCCGCCACCGTGGAGCCAGCCGTCCGAACGGGCCGCCCGACGAAGGGCCGGCGGGGCATGACCCCCCACCAGAAGGGGTAGGGGTTCGGTGGGTGTCGGTGAGATCTTGATCGGGGGGAGGTCGTAGACCTCACCGTGGTACTCGAAGTAGCCGCCGGCCGAGAGCCCCTGGACGATGGCCATGGCTTCGTCCATGCGCTTGCCGCGGCCCTCCCAGGGCACGTCGACCAACTCGTAGTCCTCCGGCCACGGGCTGGATCCCACACCGAGCGCCAGCCGGTTGTTGGTCAGCACGGCGACCGAGGAGGCCTGCTTGGCCACCAACAGCGGATGGCGCATGGGCAACTTGAGGACGAAGGTGATGAAGCGCAGGCGCTCAGTGACCACGCCCAGCGCCGGGATGAGCGAGAACGGCTCGATGAACGGCTTGTCTTCGAGGAACTCCCGGGTGTGATCCGGCGAGAAGGGGTACGTGGAGTCGGACTCCTTGGGGTAGCAGAGGCTGTCGGGAATGACCATGCCGTCATAGCCGGCATCCTCCGCGGCCTGGGCCAAGGACAGGTAGAACGTCGGGTCGACCATCGACTCGGCGTAGGCGAAGCGCATCGCTCAGGATCCCCACTCGACGTGGGCCCGGAGGGCGCCGTCGTCGGAGGTCCACCCCTTGGTGGCGGCGTACTCGACCATGCCGATGAACTCCTGCTCCCAGCGGGGATCGAGTGACGTCCCGTCCCCCCGGGCGGCATCGGCGGCCAGACGGTGCACCGCAGCGGTGGGGACCAACACGTGGCCGTCGGGTCCGACGGTGCCGGCGTGGTGGACGCTCAGGGCTGCGGCCAGGGCGCCGAGCGCCCCCGCGTCGGGCCCGTCCCCTGGATGCAGCGGGAGCGCCTGCACCGAGAACCGCCGCATGTCCTCACGCTCCCGGAGCATGACACCCCCCGTGGAAAGGTCGACCACCAACTCCATCCGTACCCCCGCTCCTGACTCGATCCGGTGATGTCCGGGACCCTACATCGTCTGGTTCCCGGGGCGCGACCGACGGGCCGGAGCCTGTTCCCACCAGAGGATCAGGACGGGGCGGCGGTCGGCACCCCGCTGGCCCGCAGCTGCTCGGCCACCCAGGAGACACCGTCGGGTTTGACCATCTGCTCGGGCCACCCGGCCAGGATGGACTCCACCTGCTCGAGGGTGGGGATGTAGCCGACCACCATGACCAGCACCCGGTCCACCGGGATCTGCTCGACCTCGCTGTCTCCGAAGGGGGTCCACGAGTCGACCTCGGGGACGAGTTCCAGCATCACATAGAGCTCCCCGGTGTCCTCCACCCAGCTGAGCTCGTACCGGCTGCCGTTGGCATCGAACCAGTTGGTGCCCAACTCGACCTCGGCCGACTGCCGCCGACGCTCGTCGCTGCTGTAGAACTCCTCGATGTCCATGACTCTCCTCGTTGGGAAGGCTGCTCGGCTGCGGCGTGGTGGTGTCGCCGGCCCGCCGGCTCGGAGCCGACCGGCGACGGTCGGCGCTCCGCGGCCGCCTGCGCGAAGGGCCGCGGTCGGATCCGCGACCCGGGTTCGTCCGAAGGCAGCCGACGGTGGCTTGTTGCCGAAGAGTATTGCATAGGGCCAGATCAGCGGACTCCCTGGTCCGGTCGATTGGGAGTCGGGTCCCTAGACCCCGGCCGCTCCCTGGGCGATCAGCACGATGCCGAACACCAGGAACAAGACGGACATCACCGTGGCGTTGTTCTGACGCAGCCACACGTTCCAGCCCCTGAGAACATCCGGTGCCCGGTCCCCGAGCCGGAGCGTGACCAGGATCGGCGCGGCGACTCCGAGGGCGGCGACCACGGTGTAGATGACGGCCACACCGGTGATCTGCCCCACCGACAGATCACCGGCGGCGATGTCGGCCGCGGCGGCCAGGGCGACCACCACGTTCTTCGGGTTGAGGGCGCCCAGGGCCGTACCGGCGCCGAAGGCCCTGCCCGGGGTGTAGCCGGCGACACCGTCCATCCATGTGGGCAGAGACCCGTACTCGCCGGCCCCGGGGCGACCGCGGAACTTCCGTAGGGCGGCGACCAAGAGGTAGACGCCGAGCACCAACTTCAGCACCGCCCCCCATCGCGAGTGACCAGAGTCGGACGACAGATTCACGGCCCCGGCGACGGCGACGAACAGGCCGAGCACGGCACCGACGCCCAGGACGAATCCCATCAGGAAGTTCGTGGCGCTGACCAAGGGCTTGGTGGTGAACAGCAGAAGAATGGCCGGGATGATGTTGAGCGGTGAGAGGGTCACGACCAGAGCGAGGGGGAGGATCTCCCCGACAACTGCCAGCATTGGCGATCCCTTCCTTTCCGTCCGGCCCGATCGTGGCTTCGCCCGGGCGCCGGGCGTCCGCCCCCTCACCCCTTCTGGCCGGTGAGCCCGGCCGGGCACTCGGCAGCGTCTATCGGCCCTCGTGGTCCCGGTCGGCTCTGAGAGTCAAGCATCATCCCCGGACCGGATGTGGCTTGCCTCCCGGAGGACCGGGAGAGGATGGCTGCAGCCAGATCGCGCCGCTACCGCCGGTCGGCCGAGTCCGACTCGGGGGCCCAGGCGCCCAGGAGTGTGGCGGCGCCGGCGCACAATCGTCCGACCACGTCAGCTGCCGTGCGAACCTGGGTGGTCCCGCCGACCCCCTGGCCGGCGTCCACGTGCGGGGATCGGGCACCTTCCCTGGCCCAGGACGCCTTGAACTCGGCCATCGCCTCCGGATCGGCCGAGAGCTCCCCCTCCCGCCCCTGCCAGCGTTCCCAGAGCTCATTTCGGAGGATGCGTTCGGGATACCCGGTGGGCCATGGGTACCCGAGGGCGATGTCGAACACGCTCGTCGTCACCGTGTCGGTACCGTCGGCGGCGATGAGGGCCGAGCGGGTCGCGTCAGACGCCAGCGACTCGGGGCAGGCAGCAAATGCCGTCCCCAACCAGGCGGCTGAGGCACCGGCGGCAAGAATGGCGGCCAACCCTCGTGAGGTGGCGATCCCCCCGGCGGCCAACACCGGGACCGGGCACGCGTCGAGCACCCCTTCGAGTAGCGGCAGCGTGCCGACCGCCGGATCACCGT
Source organism: uncultured Acidimicrobiaceae bacterium (assembly GCA_963812525.1). Lineage (GTDB taxonomy): Bacteria > Actinomycetota > Acidimicrobiia > Acidimicrobiales > RAAP-2 > Bog-756. Next base: position 859,735 of record CAWEVL010000009.1, on the reverse strand, counting down.
GGCCTCCACCTTCCGCTCCCCTGGCCACCAGCACATCGATTCCGGCATCGACGGCCGCCCTCGCGGTCTCCACGCGGGAGACCTGGGCTGCCGCCACGATCCCGGCCTCACGGACGCGCTCGGACCAAGGCCACGCCTCGCCGAAGCTCACCGAGATGAGCGCGGGAGAGGCGGCGATCGCCGCGTCGAGCAGCTGTGGCTGGCCGGCCAGTGCCCAATCCAGAAGACCGATGCCAAATGGAAGGTCCGCCCGCTGCGGATGGATGGCTTCCCGCTCCAACAATTCCACCGACCCGGCGCTCCCGACCCCGATCATGCCCAGTCCGCCCGCCTTGGACACAGCCGTGGCCAATCTGCCGCCGGCCACTCCCCCCATGGGGGCATTCAGGACCGGAGCTTCGAGCCCCATGGCTCGCGACCACGGCGTCGAGAGGTCAACCACGGCCCGGTCCCCCCTGACCGTGGGCGTGCCGATGGCCGGTTCCCGGGCTCAACCCGATCCCAGTCTCACGGTGACGGATCCCGACTGCAGCCCGGGGAGTGGGGGCTGCCGTCGAGCACCGAACCGCACTCCGTACAGGTCCACGTGACCCAGCAGGCGGGTTCGCCTCCCTCTGCCTCCAGTGGCGCCGGGCGCCCAGGACGGCCGTCCGTCGCCGGTCCAGCTCGGGGAGCCCCTCGGTCAGCGTGCTCCTCAGTCGTGAAATAGGTGATCGAGAAGCGAACCGGGCCGAGTAGCTCGACCCGGTGTTCGACCTCGGGCGGTATGGCCTGGGCGCAGTCGGGCCGGACGACCACGTCGAGGACGGGCTCGCTCGCCATCAGGAAACGCAGCCGTCCGTCCTTCACCTGCAGCTCGCCCCAGGTTCCCCCGGCCACCCGGTGTGACCGGAGCAACGCGACCGGAATCGTCTGTTCGTCCCAGACCGGACCCGACCGTGCGAATCGGAGGCCCTCCGGCCGTTCGGCCCGATCGCACCGCGGGCAGTCGAGGGACGCCCCGATCCGTGCGGCGCGTTCCTCGGGATCGGCGATCCAGGGCCGGAGTCGAAAGGGTGGCTGGTGCCGGACATGCTGGCCGTGCCCACAGGCGAGTTCGGCGACATGGTCACCGCGGTCATCCTCGTGGAAACCCGTGATCGTTCGCTCCACGTCTCCAATGTACCGGCGCGCTCGTACTCGATCACGAGGGTTCACCACGGCGACGGTGGCCCGGCAGCACCGCCCGCTGCTCGGCGGCCGTCACCGTCTGCTCGAGGAGCACGGCGATGGTCATGGGTCCCACGCCTCCGGGCACAGGCGTGATGAGCGAGGCGACAGGAAGTGCTTCGGCAAAGTGCACATCCCCCGTGGTCCCCTGGTAGTAGCCGGCGTCGATGACCACGGCATCGGCCTTCAGCCAGCTTCCCCTGACCAGACGCGGCTGTCCGACCGCGGCGACGACGATGTCCGCCGATCTGACGACGCTCGGCAGGTCGCGGGTCTTCGAGTGACAGAAGGTCACCGTTGCGTCCCGACCCAGCAGGAGCATGCCGATGGGCATTCCCAGAATGTGGCTGCGCCCGATGACCACCGCGTGCAGGCCCCGGGGATCGACGGCGTATTCGTCGAGCAGCCGCAAGATTCCAGCCGGCGTGCATGACACGAATCCGGGGAGTCCGAGCGACATGGCGGCAAACGAAGAGGTCGTGACACCGTCAACATCCTTCTCGGTCCCGATGGCCTCGAACACCGACCGTTCATCGACCTGTGGTGGAACCGGATGCTGAACGAGGATCCCGTCGACATCAGGGTCATCGGACAGACGTCTCACCTCGTTCACCACCTGTGTCGTCGTGGAGCTCGTCCGCAGCTGGATGAGCCTCGAGTCGAGTCCGGTGGACTGGCAGCGCGCTCTCTTCATCCTCACGTAGGTCGCCGACGCCGCGTCCTCACCGACCAGCACGGCCGCCAGGCTCGGACGGCGCCCGGTCCGAGACCGGAACGCCGCGGCCCGGGCCGCGGTCGAAACGAGGAGTTTCTCGGCCAGCGCGGTCCCGTCCATGACCTTGGCGGAGAACGGACTGGCCATGTGCACTCCCTGGTCCGGTGGGATGGCTCAGGCACTCGGACGGTTGGGGGAGGCCCGCAGGGCCGGTCCCCGGTGGTGCTCCACCCGAGGCGCCTGGACGAACCAGACGGAGCCTAGCCATGACCACCCGCCCGCCCGGCCCATCGTCTGCACCACTGACGGACGGCGGGGGCGGGACTTCTCGCCCGCGGCCTCGAGTCAGACGGCTACGCCCTCGCCCGAATGACCACGGACCTGTTGGTACGGGTGCCTCGGACTCCGCTTCAACTGGTGTCCAAGATCAGCCGTTGTCGATCGGTCAAGGATCAAGCGTGGTCCTACACAATTTTGTGGGGCAGGCAGGGATCGAACCTGCGACCGAGGGATTATGAGTCCCCTGCTCTGACCACTGAGCTACTGCCCCGGGGCTGAGGGTATGATGCTTAATCCTGCCATGACGTCCGAGGTGTCCTGGGCCCCCGGCCGGAGGAGGGTGCCGAGCGCCCGTCGAGCCCCGGGTACCGTTTCTTGCCGCGGTCCCGGCATCTCCACTTGGATCTCGGCCAGCAGATCACCGACCGTCAGAGTTCCCCTCAGAACCGCCCCGGAGCGCGAAAAGGAAGCGTTCCCACCGACGCACCCGCCTCGCAGGATGGACTCTCCGGTGAGCGACCGCCGGCCATCGGCAGAGGGCTGCATCCCATGCGGTGACGACGCGGGTGCCGGCTCTCCCAGCCCGTAGACGAGCAGTCCGGGCAGGCTACCGAGCCTCTCGGCCAGGTTGTCGATGCCCACCTCATGTGCAGAAATCTGGGCGATCAGTCGAGAAGGTATCAAAACGCCCTCGGTGTAGACCTGAGTTGGCGTCGGGTCAGCAGGTTGTGGGGATCCGCTTCCTAGCCCGACGTCGGGCCGGGGAAAGGGGGTCCAATCATGACCGCCAAACCCGATGCAACCGTTTCCGCTGTCACATGTCCTCACTGCGGAGGCGTGTTGCTGGGTCGCTGGGAGGTGCACCTCAGCGGGTGTCCGGCCTCCAGTACCGAGCACGCTTGCGGACAGTGCGAGCTGGCGATGGTCAACTTTGCCAAGCGAAGGTAATCGATCCGACTCTTGTCGCAACCCCAGCCCGTACATCCTTTCGTGCTCTGAGTAGGCGGGTACTCGAACCCGGGGTCGAGCAATTGCGCCGTGATGAGAGCACACCGCGCGCATTGGTAAATGCCTGGAAGCCCCAGTGGCCGTTGCACTTGCCCATCCCCGAGTCCCACGCCGCCGAAGGGTAACTCGGTAGCAGTTTGATACCACCGGCCACGCGGGGCGGCGCGAAGGGCTCAGGAGTGGTGCGGGGGCCGCTCGTCACGGTGCTGCTCCATCCAACAGCGGTCGCAGTCCTCACAGGATCGGGCGCCACCCGAGCGGAGACGCTCGCCCGAGTCATGGACCCCTGGATGCCCGCAGAAGCGGCAGGTGGTCGCGGCAGGGTCGGTGGTGGCCATCGCTCCGGGGGAGGGACTCGAACGCTCCACCTGGACGATCGGCCAGGCCACCGTGCACGGACTGGTGTCAGTCAATCACACCCGCTTCGTCCGGTTCGCGCCGGTCTGGCCAACGGTTACCATCCGGCCATGGCGACGTGGGTCATTGCCGGTGGGTTCGCCGCCTTGGCCCTGATTCTCGCTGGCGCGATGATCCTGGTGTTGCTGGCCACTCGGGGCGAGACTGACGATGACATCCACCTCCCCCGGTTCAGGCGGTTCGGTGCACGGGGAAGAGAGGACGAACCGGATCCGCCTGACCCCGACTGAAGGGGTCGAGATCCGGTCGGCCGCTACGGGGAGTCTCCAGCCGAGCTCGGCGCAGTGACCAGTGCGTCGAGACGGGCCAGGGTCAGCTCCATGTCCCGTCGGGTCTTGCCCGACCAGATACCCCCCAGCCGCAACAAGGACCGTTGGTGGTCGTTGGTGATGTCCCAACTCTCCCTGACCAGCGTGCCGCCGTCCCGGAGTTCGAGGTCGTAGCGCCAGATGCGTCCGGCGACGAACCGTTCGAGCTTGCCCTTTGGCCCCGTCTGCCAGGCGATGCGTCGATTCTCCTCGAACTCCACCACCGTGCTGGCCGTCGAGTAGCGAACCCCCAGTTTCATGGACATGCCGAAGGTCGATCCCAGTGACAGCCGCGGCGACGGGGCCGCCCCGGCCCCTTGGAGCATCCCGGAGCCGTCGATGCGAGCGTGCTCCGACGGATCCGCCAGGACGTCGAAGATGACCTCGGGGGAGGCTCGGATCATCCGTTCGACGGTCAGTATCCAACCATCCATGATCTTGCCCTCCATCCATCGTCGGTGCGTCGCCTTCGGGGACCCGCTGGCAGCGGCGACGGTGACTCCAACCTCCCCGACCGGCATCCGGCTACCGGATCCGGGCCGACCTTGGGCCGACCGGCGACCCCCCGGGGTGGAGACTCGAACGTCGGCCAGGCACCGTACCCCAACAGGGAGGCCCTCGCTCACCCGCTCCGCTCCTCCCGACCGTCGGACCGTCGGGGCTGCCGTCGGAACGGGAGTCGTGTAGAAAAGGCAACGGGGCGGAAAGCGGAGTCGACCTCGTGAAGAAGCTCACGACCGTAGGCCGGGAGGTCTACACCACCCTCATGCTGGTGGCCCTTCTCATCGATATCGCGTGGGCGGTGCTCATATTCAGCCACGGCGTCGGCTGGGGCATCGCCTACCTCATCGTCGGGACCTGGATCTTCTTCTTCGTGGCCCACCGGCTCGCCCTGCTGGCTGCGGCTCCGTTCTCGCTCCCCGAGCACAGCGGCGGGTCAACGACAGGTGGGACGGCCCGAGTCCCAACCGCGGCAACCCCGGCCCTCCGAGCCGACCCCGTCCCGCAGCTCGAGGTGGTCGAACCTCACGTTCTGGTCGACGGCTATCCGTGGGGGGCGGGATGGTGGGAACACATCGACATGAAGCCCGAAGACGGGGCCATCACCGCTGGCGCGGACGGCCTCACGTTCCTCTGCGAGTTCGACGATCCCTCGGTACAGCGTCAATGGGGGTACCCCTGGGACCGGGTCCACTCGGCGGTGGCGACGAGCGTTGAGGACCTACCCGCTCTCGCCGCGCACCCTGGCCTGGCCCGGGACATCCGGGACTACGTCATCGCCGTGGTCTGCGACGATCCCTTCGTGGGACCTGCCGAATCACACACGCTGGTCATCCTCACGTCGAAAGCCCACCCCTTGCCTACGTGGAAATCCCTGTTTGCCGACCAGGGAGTCGATGTGGTGGGCCCGACGACGGAACGCCACGCCGACGACTCGGCTATCGAATCCGCCATGCCCGAGGACCCTCGACCCGCCAAGTGGGCGGTACCATCGGCCGGGCTCCGCAAGCCCGGGCCCTCGGTTGCGCCTGGGTGGTGGCAGTCACCTGACGGTAGTTGGAATCCGCCCGGGGACCGATCGCCCACCACCTGAGACCCGTCCACTGCACCGGCGGTGCGGTGCCCCCGGCCCTCGCAGGACGAGGTCCGACACCGGCGTCCCCCCCACCCTCGGCGGTGCTCAGCGCCGTCCACGACCGTCCCTGCCAATCGCCACCCGACGCCCCTCTGTCTTGAGAAAAGCTCCGGGGGAGAGACTCGAACTCTCAACCTAGCGGTTAACAGCCGCTCGCTCTGCCGATTGAGCTACCCCGGAAGGAACAACGGCCGAGTGGTCCTGCGCCTCGGCGTGCCTGAGGAGACTAGCCGGTGGGGGCCCACCCGACGGGCAAATGTGCGCCGTCGGGTGACGGCGGGCACAATGGGTCGGTGAGGTTCCGCATCGGCACCGCCCTCGCCTTCGGCGTCGGCTATCTCCTTGGCACCAGGGCCGGCCGCGAGCGGTACCTGCAGATCACCCGGGCGGCCCGGCAGCTGAGCAGCTCGGCGCCGGTCACCGGAACGACCACCCTGGTCACGGAGAAATCCAAGGCCGTGGCCGCTCTGGGCGTCGAGCGGATGAAGGACACCATCGGCGTCCGGCTGGGCTGGCGCAACGGCGACCAGGCCGCCGATGCCATCGCCCTCGATCTGGCCGAGGATCTGGCCCTCGCCCTCAACAGTCGCCGCCGGCTCCCCGACCGCCGCATTGCGGTCGACCGCCGGAACCACTCGGAGATCTGACCCCGGCGCTCCCGCCGTCAGGCCTCGTCGAGGTAGTCGCGCAGGAGCTGGGCCGACTCGGGCCGGCGGAGCTTGGCCAACGTCTTGGCCTCGATCTGGCGGATCCGCTCCCGGGTGACCCCGAACGCCTTGCCCACCTCCTCGAGGGTGCGGATCTTGCCGTCCTCGAGTCCGAAGCGGAGCCGGACCACATCCTGCTCGCGCGGCGACAGGTGGCCGAGCGCCTCCCGCACGGCGTCGTCCAGCATCATCCGAGCGGCGGCGTCGTCGGGCACCACCGCCTCACGGTCCTCGATCAGATCGGACAGGCTGAAGTCGTCCTCGTCCCCCATGGGCTGCTCGAGCGAGACCGTGTCCTGATTGATCCGCTGGATCTCGCGCACCCGCTCGATCGAGAAGTCGACCCGACCGGCCACCTCCTCGGCGCTGGGCTCCCGCCCGAGCTCCTGGAGGAGCTGTCGCTGCGCCCACACCACCTTGTTGATGGTCTCCACCATGTGGACGGGGATGCGGATGGTCCGGGCCTGATCGGCGATGGCCCGGGTGATGGCCTGACGGATCCACCAAGTGGCATAGGTGGAGAATTTGAACCCCTTGGTGTGATCGAACTTCTCCACCGCCCGCATGAGGCCGAGGTTGCCTTCCTGGATGAGGTCGAGGAAGGCCAGTCCCCGGTTGCGGTAGCGCTTGGCGATCGAGACCACCAGCCGCAGGTTGGCCTCGATCAGCGCCTCCTTGGCCGACAGGCCCCGGCGCATCATCACCCGATCGGCCGCCCGACCGCTGTAGGACTCGCCGCCGGCCTCGTGCTCGGCCAGCCGCGCCGCGGCCTCGTTGCCGGCCACGATGCGCTCGGCCAGCTCGACTTCGAGCGCCGCGTCGAGGAGCTTGACCTTGCCGATCTCCTTCAGGTACATGTGGACCGGATCGGCCGCCGATCCCCGGAATCCGTCGGTGTCGGAGTACCCGTCCTTGGCCGCCGTCCGGCGTGGGGCCCGTTCCTTCTTGATCGACCCGGCGGACGGAGAGTCGGCTCGACCGGTCCCTTCTGTCGGACCGGTGCCCACCCCGACATGTCCATTGTGGCGCGCCGGATCGAGGGCCACGATGCGCGGGGCAGGCAGGCCATCGCCGGCGGCACCGTCCTTCGGGGCGGAGGGGTGGGCGGCCAGGTCGTCCCGGAGCCGGCCCGAGAGGTCCTCGGCCACCGCACCGGTCATCGGCACCACCGTCGTCTCCCCGGTGTCGTAGGTGAACTCGATCCCGGCCTGCCTGATCCGGTGCACCACATCGGCGATGAGGTCGGCGCTCAGCTCGACCGACCGCAGGACGGTCATCACATCGTCCTGGGTCAGGCCTCCCTGGGCCCGACCCATCCTGATCAGCGCGTCGAACTGATCGGCCGGGAGTACATCGGCAACCCCGCCGTGGGACGGCGTTGACAACACGGGTGGCGAATCGATGGATTCGGACGCCGCCCCTCCCGGAGGAACCACCACCTGCCTGGCGATCACGATCCGTGTCCTGGAGTTGTCTGCTGTGCCCTCACCACTAGCCAGGCTACCAACCTCGAGGTCGCTGCGACCGAGGCACCGGGATCATCCAGCTCCTGGACCCAGGAGGCGACCTGGGCGGCCTCGCCCACCGCGTCTGGCGAGGTCCTGGCCTCGGCGGTGATCACGGTGAGCTCGCCACGGGCCGCGTCCCTGACCAGCTGGAGGACCACCTCGTCGGGTTGACCCACCGGCTCCTCGACGGTCAGGCGGACCAACAGGGCCCGGATCTCGGGTGGGGCCTGCTCGATGACCTCGTGGAGGGGCTCGCGGTCGGCGCCGGCCAGTACCTCGAAGGCGGCCCGCTGAAGGTCGTCACGGAACAGGGCGGCCTCCAGGTGGTCGGCCACCTCCTCCGGCCGGTGGATGGCCAGCCGCAGGGCTTCGAGACCCGGGCGGAACTCCTGGATGGTCCGGCCCGCGGCCGTTCCGGCCGGCGCGGCGGGCCGGACCGTCGTCGGCGGGTCCGCGCCCGCCGCCGTCGAATCCGTCGGCGTCCCACTCGCCCTCGGCCTCGGGCTCGCGCACCCAGGGATCGTCGGCGCCACCCGATGGCCCACCCCGCCTCCGATCGCTGCCCTCGCCCGGTGTGGTCCCACCCGATCGGCGGCCGCGGGAGGCCGACGCGTCGGGCCGGGGCCCCGCCGCCCGGATCTGCTCCAACCGCTCCCGCAAGAGCAGCGGCTCGAGGCGGCAGCGCTCGGCCACCTGCATCAGGTACTGGTCGCGGACCAGGTTGTCCGGATGCTCGGCCACCGCGGCCAGGGCCGAGTCGGCGGCCCGGGCCCGGCCCTCGGGGGTACCCAGCTCGGCGGAGCCGAGGATCCGCTCCACCCGGAACTGGAGAAAGGGTTTGGCCCCGACGATCGCGGCCCGCAACCCCTCGGGATCGCTCCGAGCCAGCTCACCCGGGTCGGTGCCGGCCGGCAGGGCGGCCACGGCCACGTCGATGGACAGCTTGCGCTCCCACTCGTAGAAGCGACCGGCGGCCGACTGACCGGCGCCGTCGGCGTCGAAGGCCAGCACCACCCGGGAGGCGAAGCCCCGGAGCAGCTTCACGTGCTCCTCGGCCAGGGCCGTCCCGCAGGTGGCCACCGCCCGCTCCACGCCGGCTTCGAACAGCCCGATGACGTCGGTGTACCCCTCGCAGACCACGACCTCGTCGGAGGCGATGATCTCCTGCTTGGCCCAGTTGAGGGCGTAGAGCGTCTTCCGTTTGGAGTAGATGGGTGTCTCGGTGGAGTTCTTGTACTTGGCCGGGTCGGAGCTCCCGGGCAGCACCCGTCCCCCGAGGGCCACCGGATGGCCGGAGGGATCACAGATCGGGAACAGGATCCGGGCCCGGAAGGCGTCCTGGAGCCGTTGGCGGCGGTTGACGAATCCCAGGCCGGCGCCCACGGCTATCTCCTGGCTCAGACCCAGTCCCTGGCACAGGGCGTCCCAGTCATCCGGTGCCCAGCCCAGGCGGAACCGGCGGACCACCTCCCCGTCGTAGCCCCGGCTGCGCAGATAGTCCCGGGCCTGGCCGGCGTCCGGCGACGTGAGCAGGCGCTCGTGGTACCACCCGGTGGCCCGCTCCATGGCGTCGAGGAACACCTTGCGCCGCTGGCTGTCCCGGCCGGAGGCGGCGTCCTCTCGGATGGTGATGCCGGCCCGGTCGGCCAGTCGGCGGACGGCGTCGACGAAGTCGAGGTGCTCGGTGGCCCGCACGAAGCTGATGGCATCGCCCTTGGCCAGGCACCCGAAGCAGTAGTAGAAGCCCTCTTCGGCGTTCACGCTGAACGACGGCGTGCTCTCGCCGTGGAACGGGCACAGCCCCACCCACCGCCGCCCCTGTCGTTTCAGGGCGGCGTGCTCCCCGATCAGGGCGACGATGTCGGTCTCGGCCCGGACCCGGGCCACGTCCTCGTCTGGGATGCCCATGGGTGTCGACGGTACCGCGTGGAGGGCCGACTCCGTCCCGCCCGGCACCCATCGCCGCCGGCACCCGGCCGTCGGGCACCCGGCGCCTTTTGCATCCCGCGCCGCCGGCCGACGGGACGGTCCCGGGGGCCGGTCTCAAGTTGGTGCCCGGGTGGGTCGATGAATTTCCGTTGGGTGCCGGCCGAACCGAGGAGGAAAGGTCATCGCAGAGCCCCGTGGTCAGGAATTCGTCTCCCCGGGCTCGGCCCGACCCTCGATGTCGCCGGCCCTGTAACCGTGCAGGGTGCCATCGACGGTGCCCGTTGCTGGTCCCACGTCACCCAGGCCCTCTGCACGGACGGGAGCGCGGTCAACAACGTCATCCGAGAGCTGACCCGTGAGGCCAGCCGTCACGGCATCCGCTCGGCGGTGGCCGCCTCGGACAACCGGGGGAACGTCTTCCCCGATGCCGACCTCCTACCGGTGGCCTTCCTCACCTACCTGTCGCGGGAGTACCTCACCAAGTGGGAGTCCCGCGAGGACGTCCTCGTCGGCCATCTGGGCCTGCGGCGGCGCAACGCGCGACGGCTCTTCCGACCGGTGGCCGAGGCCCTCGATGCCACCCGCGGACCGATCGTGGTGCACGACGGGTTCCTCGGCGCCGCCGGTCTGGCCACCATCAAGGCCCGTCATCCCCGACGTCCGCTCTTCCTCTACGTCCACAACTCGCTCTCTCGGGGCTACTCGCGCCGGGAGCTGCGCCGCTTCCTGGCGCTGACCGACGCCGTCATCTGCGTGAGCAGAGCCACGAGGGACGCGGTGGCCGCGCAGCTCGGGGACGATCCGACGGGTCAGAAGCTCGTCGTGGTCCACAACGGGGTCGACGCCACCCGCTTCCACCCCGGTGAGGCCCGGTCCGGGTCGGCGGCGTCCATCCTGTTCGTCGGCATGATGCGCGAGTTCAAGGGGCCCCACGTGCTGATGGCCGCCCTCCGGGCCCTGCGCTCCCGTGGCATCCCGTTCGAGGCCACCTTCCTCGGGAGCTCGACCCACGCCGTGGGCCTCCCGCCCTCCGGGTACGAAGCGCGCCTCCGGCAGGATCAGCGGGACCTGGGCGGGAGCGTCACCCTCCGGCCGTTCGTCCCCAACACCGAGGTACCCTCCATCTACCGACAGCACGACATCCTCGTCGTGCCCTCTCAGTTCGACGACCCCTGCCCGCTGGTCCTGTTCGAGGGTCTGGCGTCCGGCCTGGCCACGGTGGCCACGCGCCGGGGCGGCATCCCCGAGATCGGGGGGCAGGCCATCGACTACGTCGACGACGCCGATGGGTTGGCCGCGGCGTTGGAGGCGCTGATCACCGACCCCGAGCGGCGACGGCGCCAGGCGGCCCGGGCCCGGGAGCGGGCGCTGGAGCTCAGCTGGACAGCCGCCTTCGACCAGGTCGAGGCCGTCGTGGGCACGGCCGAGGCCGCCCGCCGCTGAGGCGTCGCCCCGGGCGGCGCCTACCGCTTGGTCTTGGCCTTCGTGGTCGCCTTGGGGGCGGTCTTCGCCGTCTTGGCTTTGGCCTTGGCCTTGGCCGGCTTGCCGGGGGTCAGGCCGGCCAGCACCGCCTGGGCGCAGGCCAGCCGGGCGATGGGCACCCGGAAGGGCGAGCAGCTCACGTAGTCCAGCCCGGCCCGGGCGAAGGTGGCGATGGACTCGGGGTCGCCCCCGTGCTCACCGCACACCCCGACCTTGAGCGAGGGGCGGGTGGCCCGGCCCCGCTCCACCCCCAGCCGCACCAACTCGCCGACCCCGTCGGGATCCACGACCTCGAACGGGTTCCGCTTCAGCAGTCCCTGCTCGAGGTAGGCCGACATCATCCGGCCCTCCACGTCGTCCCGGCTGAAGCCGAAGGTCATCTGGGTCAGGTCGTTGGTGCCGAAGGAGAAGAAGTCGGCCTGCTCGGCGATCTCAGCGGCCCGCAGGGCGGCCCTCGGAGTCTCGATCATCGTGCCGATGAGGACCTCCATCTTCCCGGCCACGGCCCGGGTGGCCCCGGCTTCGGCTTCGGCCTCGGCAATGGCCCCCTCCACCCACGAGCGGGCCAGAGCCAGCTCCTCGCGAGCCACGGTCAGCGGGATCATGATCTCCACGATGGGACGGCCTCCCGCCCCCACCCGGTCGAGGGCGGCCTCCATCAGGGCCTGCACCTGCATGGCGTAGAGGCCGGGTTTGATCACCCCCAGGCGCACGCCCCGGGTGCCCAGCATGGGGTTGTACTCGTGCCACAGCTTGGCCGCCTCGTAGAGCCGGCCCTCCTCCTCGGTGAGCCCGGTGGTGGCCTCTTTGATGGCCAGCTCCTGGGTGTCGGGCAGGAACTCGTGCAGTGGGGGGTCGAGCAGCCGGATGGTGACCGGCAGGCCGTCCATGGCCTCGAGGATCTCGCAGAAGTCGGACCGCTGGGCCACCCGGAGCGCCTCGAGCGCCCGCTCCTCCTCGAGGGGCGTGGACGCCAGGATCATCTGGCGCACGATGGGCAACCGGTCCTCGGCCAGGAACATGTGCTCGGTCCGGCACAGACCGATCCCCTCGGCCCCGTGACGCCGGGCGTTGGCGGCGTCGGGACCGGTGTCGGCGTTGGCCCGGACCCCCAGGTGGCCGGCCCGGACCCGGTCGGCCCAGCCCAGGATGGTGTCGAACTCCGGGGGCGTCTCCCCCTGGATCACCGGGACCTGGCCCAGCATGACCGTCCCGTTGGTGCCGTCCACCGAGATCCAGTCGCCCTCGTTGACCACGGTGTCCCCCACCGCGAACGAGGAGCCCGAGATACGCAGGGCCTCGGCGCCGACCACGGCCGGCTTGCCCCAGCCCCGGGCCACCACGGCGGCATGGCTGACCAAGCCGCCGCGGGCGGTGAGGATGCCCTCGGCGGCCAGCATGCCGTGGACGTCCTCGGGCGAGGTCTCGCTGCGGACCAGCACCACCTGCTCCCCGCGTTCGGCAGCCGCCTGGGCGTCGTCGGCGGTCAGATAGACGCGGCCGACGGCGGCGCCCGGGGACGCCCCGAGGCCGCGGGCCAGCACGCTGTGGCCGGACCCGGTGAACTGGGGGTGGAGGACCTGCTCGAGGTGCTCGCCGGTGATCCGGTCCAGCGCCTCCTCCCGGGACAGCTTGATGGTCTTCTCCCCCACCATGTCCACCGCCATCTTGAGGGCGGCCCGGCCGGTGCGCTTTCCCACCCGGGTCTGGAGCATCCACAGCTTGCCCTGCTCGATGGTGAACTCGGTGTCGCACATGTCCCGGTAGTGCGCCTCCAGCCGGGCGAAGATGGCCAGCAGCTCGGCGTGGATGGCGGGGAACTCGTCCTTCAGGGCCGAGAGCGGCTCGGTGTTCCGGATGCCGGCCACGACATCCTCACCCTGAGCATTGACCAGGAAATCGCCGTACTCGCCGGTGGCCCCGGTGGCCGGGTCACGGGTGAAGCCCACCCCGGTCCCCGAGGTGTCGTCCCGGTTGCCGAACACCATGGCCTGGACGTTGACCGCGGTGCCGAGGTCGTGGGCGATGCGCTCGCGCACGCGGTAGGCCACCGCCCGGGGACCGTCCCAGGAGGCGAAGACCGCCTCGATGGCGCCACGCAGCTGTTCGTCGGGGTCCTGCGGGAATGGCCGGCCGGTGTGCCGCTCCACGATCTGCTGGTAGGCGTCGACCAGGTAGCGGAGGAGCTCGACGGGCACCCCGGCGTCCGAGGTGGTGCCGGCGAGCTCCTTGGCCGCGTCGAGGAGGGTGTCGAACTCGTCGCCGGGGATGTCCAGCACGATGCGGCCGTACATGGCGATGAACCGGCGGTAGGAGTCGAAGGCGAACCGGTCGTCATCGGTCTGCTTGGCCAAACCCTCGACCGACTGGTCGTTGAGGCCCAGGTTGAGCACCGTGTCCATCATCCCGGGCATCGAGAACTTGGCTCCCGAGCGCACCGACACCAGCAACGGGTCGCCGGGGTCGCCGATGCGCTTCCCCATCTTCTTCTCCAGACGGGACCGGGCCTTGGCCACCTCGGCGGTCAGCCCCTCGGGCCAGCCTCCGTCCATGTAGGCCCGACAGGCGGTGGTGCCGATGGTGAAGCCGGGGGGCACCGGCAGCCTCAGCACCGACGTCATCTCGGCCAGGTTGGCACCCTTGCCCCCGAGGAGGTCCTTCATCTCCATGGGGGGCTTCCGGTGGGCGTGGTCGAAGTCGAAGACGAAGGGCATCGGTACGAGGGCTCCTGGACTGGATGCGGGGTGCGGCACGACCGGCGGAGGTGCGCCGGCCCAGGCCACCCAGCCTACCTGGCGCCTGTCGGGCCATCGGCGACACCTGGGCCCTGCGTCCGGCACGGTGGGCCGGTGTCCCGACGGGTGACCGGCGACCCTTCGGACCCCTGCGGCCGGACGACGGGGCGCCGACGTGGGGACCAGGGCCCGCCCGCCGTCGGGGTCAGACCCGGTCCATCCTCGAGCGCAGTTCGGCCACCAGCCCCTCGACGGGCACCCGGACCTGCCCGGTCGTGTCCCGGTCCCGCACCGTGACGGCGTGGTCCTCCAGCGAGTCGAAGTCGACGGTCACACACCACGGAGTGCCCACCTCGTCCTGGCGGCGGTAGCGCTTCCCGATGGACTGGGTCAGGTCGTAGTCGCACATGAAGTGGGGCTGGAGTGACCCGAGGACCCGGCGGGCCAGCGGCTCCAGGGTCTCCTTCTTGGACAGGGGCAGCACCCCCACCTGGTAGGGGGCGAGCTTGGGGTGGAGGCGGAGCACCGTCCGGGCCTCGCCCCCGACCTCGTCCTCGTGGTAGGCGGCCAGCAGGAAGGCCATCATGGTGCGGGTGGCCCCGGCCGCCGGCTCGATCACGTAGGGGACGTACCGCTCGCCCGTCGCCTGGTCGAAGTACTCCAGCCGCTCACCGGACGCCGCGGCATGGGCCTTGAGGTCGAAGTCGGTGCGGTTGGCGATGCCCTCGAGCTCGTCCCATCCCCAGGGGAAGCGGAACTCCACGTCGGCGGTGCCGGCCGAGTAGTGCGAGAGCTCGTCGGCGGCGTGATGGCGCAGGTGCAGCAGGTCCTCGGGGATGCCGAGGTCGGTGTACCAGCGCATCCGCTCGTCCAGCCAGTACTGGAACCAGTGGTCGGCCTCGGCCGGCGGGACGAAGTACTCCATCTCCATCTGCTCGAACTCGCGGGTGCGGAAGACGAAGTTCTGGGGGGTGATCTCGTTGCGGAACGACTTGCCCACCTGGGCGATCCCGAACGGGGGCTTCTTGCGGGTGGTCTGGAGGACGTTGGCGAAGTTGATGAACATGCCCTGGGCGGTCTCCGGCCGCAGGTAGGCCACCGCCCCCTCGTTCTCCAGGGGACCGGCGTGCGTCTTGAACATCAGGTTGAACGCACGGGCCTCGGTGAACTCGGTGGAGCCGCAGTTGGGGCACACCCCGTCGATCTTGTCCTGACGCCAGCGCTGGTGGCAGGACCGGCAGTCCACCAGGGGGTCGGTGAAGTTGGACAGGTGACCGGAGGCCTCCCACACCGCCGGTGGCGAGAGGATGGCGGCGTCGAGACCGACCACGTCGTCCCGCCGTTGGACCATCGCCGCCCACCAGGCGTCCTTGACGTTGCGCAGGAGGTTGACGCCGAGCGGTCCGTAGTCGTAGGTGGACCGGAAGCCGCCGTAGATCTCGGCCGACTGGAAGATGAAGCCGCGCCGCTTGCACAGCGAGATGACCTTCTCCATGAGGCCGTCAGGCGCGTCGGGAGCAGCGTCCGGGTCAGGCATGGGGAGCAATGGTACCGGGTGACCCGGTGGCCCCGGCCACCGGGTCCGGCCCGGCGGACCCGGTCCCCCCGTCGTCGACCAGTCGGGCGGTGACGGCGTTGGCCAGGAGGCGGCCCCTCACGGTGAGGACGGCCCGCCCGGTCGACCGGTCCACCAGTCCACCCAGGTCGGGGTGGTCGGGCAGGGCGGCGAGCGGGACCCCGGCCGGGGTGCGGAGGGCCAGGGCCAGGGCCTCGAACCGGCGCTGTCCGTCGGTGAGGACCTCCTGGCCCGTCCGGGCCGGGCGCCCGGCATCGATGGCCGCCACATAGCGGTCGGGGGTCCGCACGTTCCACCACCGGTGCCCCCGGCGGTGGGAGTGGGCCGCCGATCCGATGCCCCGGTAGTCGCCCTGGTCCCAGTAGAGGCCGTTGTGCCGGCACTCGTGCCCCGGGAGGGCCCAGTTGGAGATCTCCTCCCACCGGTAGCCGCGGCCGGTCAGCAGGCGGTCGGTCGTCTCGTACCGGTCGGCCTGGGCGTCCTCCTCGGGATGGCGGTCCGGGGTGGCGGCCAGCGGGGTGCCCGGCTCCACGGTCAAGGCGTAGGCACTGAGGTGGGGCGGCGGGGTCTCGAGGGTGAGGACGTCCTCGAGGCTCCGCTCCCAGTCGGCGTCGGCCTCGCCGGCGCCCCCGATGATCAGGTCCAGGTTCCACGAGGCGAAGCCGGCCGCCGCCACCGCCCGGGCCGCCTCGGCGGCCTGCTCGGCACCGTGGCGGCGGCCCAGCCCGGCCAGCACGTGGGGCACCGTGGACTGCACGCCCAGGGAGATGCGGGTCACCCCGGCGGCGAGGTAGGTGGCCAGCCGGTCGGGTTCGACGTCCTCGGGGTTGCACTCGACGGTGACTTCGGCCCCCGGATGCCGGGGCACGGCGTCGAGGATCCGGACCAGCAGGTCGGCCGGTAGGCGCGAGGGGGTCCCGCCGCCGAAGAACACCGACGTCGCCTCGGGCATCCCCTCGTCGGCCCCCGCCCGGTCCAGCTCCACCACACAGGCGGCGGCATACGACTCCATCAGGTGGTCCCGGTCGGTGAAGGTGGCGAAGGCGCAGTAGTCGCACCGGGCCCGGCAGAACGGGACGTGCACGTAGACCCCGAAGGGCGGCCGGGGGTTCATCGGTCCCCGACCCCGGCGGCCGCCAGCGAGAGCCTGGCCTCCTCCCACCGCCGCAGGGCCTCGACCCGTTCGGTGGCGTGGTCCACGATGGGGTCCGGGTAGCCGACGCCGTCGGCCTCGGGCACGTACCGCCGGACGTACGCACCGTCGGGGTCGAACCGCTCGGCCTGACGTGCCGGGTTGAACACCCGGTGGAACGGCGCCGCGTCGGTGCCGGTGCCCGCGACCCACTGCCAGCCGTGGTTGTTGGAGGCCACGTCCCCGTCCACCAGCAGGTCGAGGAAGTGGCGGGCCCCGCGACGCCAGTCCAGGTGCAGGTCCTTGACCAGGAAGGACGCCGTCGCCATGCGCACCCGGTTGTGCATCCATCCCTCCGCCCGCAGCTGGCGCATGCCCGCGTCGACCAGGGGGAACCCGGTGCATCCGGTGGACCAGGCCTCGAACCGACCGTCCGCCCGCTCCCCCACGTCCCACCGGACATGGCGCCCGATGGGGTGGAACGGCTCCCACGCAGAGGCCGGATGGTGCCAGAGGACGTCGGCGTAGAACTCCCGCCACGCCAGCTCCGATCGGAACGCGTCGGCCGCCGAACCGTCGGGCAGGCGGGCCAGGACCTGGCGCGGATGCACGCACCCGAACCGGAGGTAGGCCGAGAGCCGGGACGTCCCCGGGCGGTCGGGTCGGTCCCGTTCGTCTCGGTAGTGGACCACGGGGCCACGCAGGAACGACGCCAGCGCCTCCAGGGCGGCGGCCTCGCCGGGGGCCGGCAACGAGGGCGAGTCGGGCTCGGTGCCGACCGCCTCGACGGTGGCCTCGGACCCGGCGGCGTGCCAGCGCGCCCCGGCCGGCCGGGCCGACGGACCGGGCCATCCGACGGCCTCCCAGGTCCGTCGGAACGGGGTGAACACCCGGTAGGGAAGGCCCGTCCCGGCTCGCACCCGCCCCGGGGACACGGCATAGGGGGAGCCGACGAGGGCCAGTTCGGCGCCCGAGGCGGCCAGCGCATCGGCCACCCGTGCGTCGCGTCGCCGGCCGAATGGCGCAGTGTCGCCGGTGGCGAAGACGGTGCGGGCCCCCACTTCGGCGGCGAAGGCCGGCACCACCTGGTCGGGCCGGCCCCGTCGGAGGGCCAGTGCACCGTCCAGCTGCCCGTCGAGCGAGGTGAGCGAGCCGGCCAGGAACGACCGCCGGTTGGCTCCGGTCGCCGCCACCAGGGCGTCGTCCACCACGAAGAGCGGCGCCACCGCTCCGCCGGCCGACGACGCCTCCTCGACGGCGGCCAGGAGGGCCGGGTGGTCGGTGACCCTCAGGTCGCGGCGGAACCAGAGGACCGTGGTCCGGCCGACGGCACCGGACGGCCACGCCCCCCCGGGCACGTCAGGACACCTGGCTCGAGCGCACCGACCGGAGCCGGCGGTCGAGATGGGCCTCCATGGCCTCGGTGGCCAGTGAGGTGATCTCGTCGGTGACCGGCGAGCGGGGTTCGGCCAACACCCCGGCCAGCCCTCCACCGAGGGTCCGGCGCAGGAGGGCCAGCCCGGCCGGCGAGAGGGGCCGGCCCCGGCGACAGCTCCGGCACAGCACGCCGCCTTCGACCAGGTCGAAGGCCACCAGCTGGTCGGGGTCCTCCTCGCCGCAGGAGACGCACCCGTCCAGGACCGGCGCCGAACCCTCGAGGGCCAGGACCTTGAGGAAGAAGGCCGGGGCCACCATGGGCGAGCGCTGCTGGGCCAGTGCGGCGATGGCCCCGACCAGCATCTCGTACAGGCGCGGGTTGGCGTGGCGCTCCTGACCGATCTGGTCCACCACCTCCAACATGGACATGGCCGGGGCCATCCGGTCGAGATCCTCGCGGACGGCTCGGTTGGTGTCGATCACCTCGACCTGGTTGATGGTGTCGAGGTCGCCGCGCCCCTGCCACCCGAGGAGGGACACGTGGCTGAGCGGTTCCAGACGCGACCCGAACTTGGAGGTGGTCCGGCGCACGCCCTTGGCCACGGCCCGCACCTTGCCGTGCTCCTCGGTCATCAGGGTCACGATCCGGTCGGCCTCCCCCAGTCGGATGGTGCGCAGCACCATGCCCCGGTCCCGGAAGAGGGTCATCGGGGCTCGCTTCCCTCCTCCGGCGCGGCGGCGGAGGGCACCGGCCCGTTGGGCCCGCTGGACGACAGCGGGGCCCGGCCCGGGCCGACCGGCCGTCCCGCCGAGCGCCGGTGGCTCCTGCCGCCGCCGAGGAGGTTGTTGGCGGCGATGAGGGCGAGCAGCACCGGCGGGACGACCACCAGCGGCGCCACCGGGGTGAATCCGGCCACCAGCATGGCGACCATGCCGGCGTAGACGATGCCCCCCAGGACCAGGCCGGTCA
This sequence comes from uncultured Acidimicrobiaceae bacterium, assembly GCA_963812525.1. Lineage (GTDB taxonomy): Bacteria > Actinomycetota > Acidimicrobiia > Acidimicrobiales > RAAP-2 > Bog-756. The sequence continues at coordinate 840,747 of CAWEVL010000009.1, read as the reverse complement.
CGATCCAGACGCCCCCGTCGTCGCCGGCGCGACGGGACGGCGGGCGGAGGGTGGCCGGTCTCACTGGACGCCCCCGTAGCGCCGCTGGCGCCGCTGGAAGTCGCGCACCGCCTCGAAGAGGTGCCCGCGCCGGAAGTCGGGCCACAGCACCTCGTCGAAGACCAGTTCGCTGTAGGCCAGCTGCCACAGGAGGAAGTTGGAGATCCGGTGCTCGCCCGAGGTCCGGATGACCAGGTCGGGATCGGGCTGGTCGGGGAAGTACAGGCGGGAGCGTATGGCCTTCTCGGTGACCTTGTCCTCCGCCACCCCGTCGGCCACCAGACGCCGGACGGCGTCGACGATCTCGGCCCGTCCCCCGTAGTTGAAGGCCATGGTCAGTGTGCAGCGGCGATTGGACCTGGTCAGCCCGATGGACTCGTCCATCCGCTTCAGGACCCGCTTGGGCACCCGCCAGTCGCGGCGCCCGGCGAACCGGATCCTGACCCCCTTCTCGTGCAGCTCGTCACGCCGTCGCATCAGCAGGCTCTCGTTGAATCCCATGAGGTAGCGGACCTCGTCGGCCGGCCGCCGCCAGTTCTCGGTGGAGAAGGCGTACATGGTGATCCAGGGGATCCCCAGGTCGAGGGCGCCCTCCACCGCGTCGAGCAGGGCGGCCTCCCCGGCGGCGTGGCCTTCGGTGCGGGGCAGCCCCCGGCGCGACGCCCACCGGCCGTTGCCGTCCATCACACAGGCCACGTGGACCGGGATGGGCCCTCCGGCGAGGTCGGAGGCGCTCACCGTGGTCCGACGCGGCTCATAGGCCTCATCAGGCCCTGACTGGTCCGGTTCCACCCTGCGAACCTATCGCCTCCTCGTTGCCACCCGGTCCTGGGGAGCCCCGTCCGCCCCGGTGGCCACCGACCCCGGGACCGGATGGTTGAGCACCCGCGCTGTGGGAGCTAGACCCTCTCCATGTCACCGCTGGACGCCTTGGCCATCTTCGCCGCCGGACTGGCGGCCGGGACGGTCAACGTCGTCGTGGGATCGGGGTCCCTGATCACCTTCCCCACCCTCCTGGCCCTGGGCTACCCGCCGGTGTTGGCCAACGTGTCCAACACGGTGGGCCTGGTCCCCGGCAGCGTGAGCGCAGTGGTGGCCTACCGCCGGGAGCTGGTCGGCCAGCGCCAACGCCTGCTCCAGCTGGGCGGGGCGTCACTGCTCGGTGGCCTGTCCGGGGCCATCCTCCTCCTCTCGCTACCCGGGAGCGTGTTCAAGGCGGCGGTCCCGGCCCTCATCGCCGTCGCCGCCCTGTTGATGGCGGCCCAGCCCCGGATCAGTGCCGGTCTCGAGCGGCGGGGCGACCGGCGACTCCACGGTGGGGCCGGGCTGCTGGTCGGGGTGTTCCTCACCGGCGTCTACGGCGGCTACTTCGGCGCCGCCCAGGGGGTCATCCTGATCGCCCTGCTGGCCATCTTCATCGACGACGACCTGCAGCGCCTCAACGGCACCAAGAACGTCCTGGCCCTCATCGTGAACGCCGTGGCCGGGCTGTTGTTCATCACCACCACCCACATCTCGTGGTCGGTGGCCGGCCTGATCGCCGCCGGCTCGGTCATCGGTGGCCAGGTCGGCGGGCGGTACGGCCGGCGACTCCCGGCCCCCCTGTTGCGGGGGGTCATCGTGGTCGTCGGCCTGGGCGTGGCGGTGGGACTGGCCGTCGAATGGCACTGACGGTCGTCGGCCCGTGGGCCGGACGGCCCGGCCCCCCGGCCGGGTCGTCGGAGGCCGTGCGGGGACGCCGATAGGGTCGGCGCATGTCCGACGAGGTGACCGGCACGCTGGCCGCGGTGGCAGCCGGGCTCCCCGACGGCGGGGAGTCCCGACCGGGGCAGCAGGCGATGGCCGAGGCGGTGGGACGGGCCATCGCCGACCGGCGTCACCTGGTGGTCCAGGCGGGCACCGGCACCGGCAAGTCCCTGGCCTACCTGATCCCGGCGGCCCTCTCCGGTACACGGGTGGTGGTGGCCACCGCCACCAAGGCCCTCCAGGACCAGTTGGCCCACAACGACCTACCCCTGGTGGCTGCCGCCGTCGACCGGGGCTTCTCCTTCGCCGTGCTCAAAGGCCGGAGCAACTACCTCTGCCGCCAGCGGGTCGCCGAGATCGGCGGACGGGGCGAGCAGATGACCCTCCAGCCCGGATCGGCGGACCCGCCCGACGCCGACGACCCCCTCACCGCCGTCTCGGGCGGCGACGCGCCCCGCGCCCGACGACCCGGCCGAGGTGGGCCGGCTCGGCCAGCAGGTCCGTCGCCTGGTGCGGTGGGCCGACGACACCGCCACCGGGGACCGGTCCGAACTCGAGTTCGAGCCCCACTTCCGGGCCTGGTCGATGGTCTCGACCACGGCCCGGGAGTGCCCCGGGGCGTTCCGGTGCCCGTCCGGCCGGGAGTGCTTCGCCGAGGCCGCCCGGGCCCGGGCCGCCGAGGCCGACGTCGTGGTGGTCAACACCCATCTCTACGGGGCCCACCTGGCCAGCGGGGGCGCCGTGCTCCCGCCCCATCAGGTCGTGGTGTTCGACGAGGCCCACGAGGTGGAGGAGGTGATGACCGACAGCCTCGGGGTGGAGATCGGTCCCGGCCGCTTCCGGGCCCTGGCTGCCACCGCCCGGCCGCTGCTCGACCCGGGGTCGTCGGGAGCCCTCGACACCGCCGAGGGGGTGGCCGCCGTCGGCGATCTGTGGCACCGGGTCCTGCGCCCGCTCGCCGGCCGCCGGATCACCCAGACCGCCCTGGTGGGGGCCGAGGGTGGGACCGGCCCCCAGGTCCCGGCGGGCATCCGGGCCGAGCCGCAGGGGCTCGAGCTGGGGCTGGAGGAGCCCGCCCCGATACCTCCGGCCCGGGAGGGCGGCGTTCCCCCCTCGGGCGACCCGCCGCTGGACCGGGTGGTCGCCCTGGCCGTCGGCCGGGTGAGCCGGCTCATCGATCACCTCCGCCACGCCGAACGGCTGGCCGGGGACGACGAGGCACCGGCGGCGCGGTCTCGGCGGGACCGGGCGGTGCTGGCCGCCGACCACCTGGCCGCCGACCTGGCCCGGCTGGCCACGCTGACCGACGACGAGGTGGCCTGGGTGGACGACGGAGCCCGGTCCCCGAGCCTGCGGGTCTCGCCCATCGATGTCGGCCCCCTCCTGGCCGACCAGTTGTGGGGGACGGTCACCGGGGTGCTCACCTCGGCCACCGTGCCCCTCGGCCTGGCCGACCGGCTCGGCCTCCCGCCCGGGCGGTGGGACGAGACCGATGTGGGCAGCCCGTTCGACTACCGCCGGCACGCCCTGCTGTACGTGGCCCAGGCCCTGCCCGACCGCCGGAGCCCCGAGGCCGAGCCGGCCCTCCACGACGAGCTGGAGGTGCTGATCAAGGCGGCCGGGGGGAGGACGCTGGCCCTGTTCACCAGCTGGCGGGCCATGCACGCCGCCGTCGACGCCCTCCGGGACCGGTTGGACGTGCCGGTACTGGCCCAGTCCGACCTGCCCAAGCCGGCGCTGGTCGAGGCGTTCCGCTCCGACGACGCCACCTGTCTGTTCGCCACCCTGGGCTACTGGCAGGGGGTGGACGTGCCCGGGCCCACCCTCAGCCTGGTGACGCTGGACCGGATCCCGTTCCCGCGGCCCGACGAGCCCGTGCTCCAGGCCCGCCGCCAGCGGGCCGGACCCGGGGCGTTCAGCGTGGTCGACCTCCCGCGGGCCGGCACCCTGTTGGCCCAGGGGGCGGGCCGCCTCATCCGGTCGACCCACGACCGGGGCGTGGTGGCCGTGCTCGACGGCCGCTTGGCCACGGCCCGCTACCGGGGGGCCCTGCTGGCCCGGGTGCCGCCCATGAAGCGGACGGTGCGCCGCGACGAGGTGGTGGCGTTCCTGGAGGCGATCGACGCCCAGTCCTGACCCGACCCCCGGGTACCGGCCGGACGGGTCCGGTTCAAGGCTGCCCCGAGGAGTTCCCGAACCACGGCACGCCCCTGGGTGCGGCCAGGAGGGTTTCCGATGGGCACAGGGACGTCGACGCCCGTGAGGGCCGCGGTTCGGACGCCATGAGGACCTGGTCAACTCCGAGACACTCTCGCCCAACACCGGCATCTCCGTGCAGACCCTGCAGGTGGCCGGGGAGCTGGCGGCGCGCACACCGGCTGGACCTGGTGTACATCCACGACGGTCTACCGGGACGAGTACCGGTCGTTCTGCGACACCGTGCAGCAGGTCCCCGCGCTCGACCTCGAGGTCCACGGCGCCCTTCGCCGCCCGGCCCGCCTGGTCCCGGCGGGCCGGGCGGCGGCCCGCACCCGTCCCGACGTGATCTATCTCAACCGGTGCAAGCCCCTGCCCTTGGGCGCTGGCCTCGTCACTGCTCGCCCGCGCCCCGGTGGTCTGCCATCTCCACGGTGTGGTGGGCATCGGCACCGGCGGGAGGCCTGCTCGAACGGGCTGCGGCCCGGGCGCAGCTCGGACTGCCCGACCAGGCCACCATCGTGATGTTCTACGGCCGGGTGGCACCCGAGAAGGGCGTGAACGTACGGGTCGACGCGGTGGCCGGACTGAGCGCCCGACAGCCTCCGGTGGAGCTGCTCCTCATGGGTCCCTACCTGGAGGACACCTACGGGGACGCACGGTTCGCCGCGGCCGGCGGTGTTCCCGTCCGTCACCTGTCGATGGCCACCGACGTGGTCACCCCCCTGCACGCCGCCGACGTGGTGGTGGTGGTTCCCCTCGGTCTACGACGACCCGTTCCCCCGCACGGTGCTCGAGGCCATGGCCACCGGCCGGCCGGTCGTGGCGTCCTCCACCGGTGGGATCCCCGAAGAGCTCACCGGGGAGTTCGCCCGCTTCCTGGTCCCACCGTCGGACGCCGAGGCCCTCCGGGAGCGCCTGGAGGCGGTGCTCGGCTGGCGGGAGGACGAGCCGGGCCTGGGCCAGGCCTGCACCGATCATGTGGCCCGGCACTTCTCCAAGGCCGACATGGTGGACGCCATCGAACAGCGGCTGGTCGACGCCGTGGCCTGATCCCGACCGGGCGCCGCTCGCCGGCCGGGTCAGAACCCCAGGCGGTCCAGGGCGTCCTCGCGGTGCTGCCAGCGCTTCTCGACCCGGACGAAGAGTTCGAGGTAGGCGCCGGGCGGCATCTGCTTGCGCACCGCCGTGCCCACCTCCTTCAGCGTCCTCCCCCCCTTGCCGATCACGATCCCCTTCTGCGAGTCCCGCTCGACCAGGATCTCACAGCGGACCCGAGGCCACTCCCACTCGGTGACCCGGCAGGCGATGCTGTGGGGCAGCTCGTCCTCGACCCGGTGGAGCAGCTCTTCGCGGACCAGGTCCGCCACCCAGAACGCCTCGGCCACATCGGTGACCATCCCTTCGGGGTAGTAGCGGGGGCCCTCGGGCATCCGGTCCACCACCGCGTCGATGAGGGACGGCACGCCCTCCCCGGTGGCCGCCGACACCGGGAAGTACTCCACCGGCACCGGGGCGCCGCCGCCCTCCCGGTCGATGGTCTCGACCACCTCGGCCACCGCGGTCAGATGGGTCAGGACCCCGTCCCCACCCACCCGGTCGATCTTGTTCACCACCACCAGCAGGGTCGGGTCGCCGTCGGCGTCGGGGTCCGCCGTCCCCACCTCCCCCTGGAGCGCCGCCGCCCGGGCCATGGCCCGGACCCGGTGGGCGGCGGCGGCGAGCACCATCCGGTCTCCGGGACCCACCGCCCCGGTGGCCTCCACCATGGCCACCACGACGTCCACGTCGTCCAGCGAGGAGGTGGCCGACTCGTTCATCCGCTCGCCCAGGGCGGTGCGCGGTTTGTGCAGGCCCGGCGTGTCGACGAACACCACCTGGGCATCGGACCGGTTGAGCACCCCCCGCACCTGGGCCCGGGTGGTGTTGGGCCGGGGCGAGGTGATGGAGACCTTGGTACCGACCATGGCGTTGACCAGGGTCGATTTCCCGACGTTGGGCCGGCCCACCACGGCGGCGAATCCCGACCGGAAGGAGCTCATGCCCGGTCCTCGGACACCGGGGCCGCCATCGGGACGATCCGGACCCGCTCGATCCGGCGGCCGGTCACCCGGTCGGCCACCAGGCGCAGGCCGCCCACGTCCACCGACTCACCGGCCACCGGCACGTGGCCCAGCAGGTCGAAGACCAGGCCGCCGACGGTGTCCCAGGCCCCGTCGGGCAGGTCGGCGTGGATCAGTTCGTTGACCTCGTCGACCGGGAGGCGGGCGCTGACCCGGAGCTCCCCCTTGTCCAGCCGCTCGACGGTGGCCTCCTCGACATCGAACTCGTCGACGATGTCGCCGACCAGCTCCTCGATGAGGTCCTCCAGCGTCACCAGCCCGGCCACCCCCCCGTACTCGTTCACGACCACGGCCTGGTGGAACTTGTCGGCCTGCATCTCGCGCATGAGGTCGGACACCCGCTTGGTCTCCGGGACGAACCGGGCCGCCCGGAGATGGTCCCGAACCGCGTGGGAACCCTGACCCTGCCGGACGGTGCGGATCATGTCCTTGGTGTAGGCGATGCCCACCACGTCGTCCACCTGCTGCTCCACCGCCGGCATCCGGCTGAACCCGACCTCGAGGGCCCGCTCCAGGGCGGCCTCCACCGTCTCGTCGGCGCCGATGGTGACCATGTCGGGCCGCGGGACCATCACCTCGCGCACCACGGTGTCCCCGAACTCGATGATCGAGTGGATCAGGGCCCGCTCCTCGGTCTCGATCACATCCCCCTCGAGGGCCACGTCGGCCATGGCCAGCAGCTCGGACTCGGTCACGTCGGAGCCCAGGTACCGGCCCTTCTCCCCGATGAGCAGGTTGGCCAGGCCGATCAGGGCGCCGGAGACGATCCGCACCGGCCAGAAGCGGACGATGGCGGAGACCAGGGGGGCGCTGAACAGGGCGGCCCGTTCGGGATGGTGGACGGCCCAGTTCTTGGGCACCGCCTCGCCCAGGACGAAGATGATGACGATCTCGAACACGGTGGCGGCCACCACGCCCCAGGCCCCGAACCAGTCGGCGGCCAGGATCCCCACCAGGGTGGCCACCACCAGCTGGCAGATGAGCACCATCAGGAGGACCGGGTTGAGGAAGCCCTGCGGGTTCTCGGTCAGGCGGAGGAGGACCTTGGCCCCGCGGCGCCCGTCGTCGACCAGGGCCTTGGCCTTGGCCCGGCTGGTGCGGACCAGGCTGGTCTCGGCCAGGGCCAGCAGCGCCGAGACCCCGAGCAGGACCACCACCACCACCAGGAGGACCCCGTCGACGGCGGTGAACGAGGCGGCGACGGGCAGGTCGGCGAGCCCGGTCATCGGCCCGGGGTCATGAGCCGGTGCCGGTCACGAGGCCACCCGGTAGAACAGGGCCAGCAGCTGCTGCTCGCGTCGCTCCATCCGCTCGGCCTCGGCGTCGACCTCGTGGTCCAGGCCGAGGAGGTGGAGGAGGCCGTGGACCACCAGCAGGGCGATCTCGTCGTCGAAGGTGACCCCGTGGTCGACGGCGTTGCGGGCCGCCACCGCCGGACAGATCACCACGTCCCCGAGGAGGACCAGCCTCCCGGTGTCGGCCTCGATGGAGCCCGGTCCGGTGCCCCCCTCGTCGGGCGACCGTCCGCTCCGGTCCGACTCGTCCTCGATGGGGAACGCCAGGACGTCGGTGGGCCCCTCCTTCTCGAGGAACCGCTCGTTGAGCGAGGCGATGGTGACCTCGTCCACGAAGAGCAGCGACACCTCGGTGTCGCTCACGACGCCCTCGGCCTCCAGGACGGAACGGGCCAACGACGACCACCGCTCGACGTTGACCGGGTGATCGGCCTGCTCGTCGGCGGCGTAGACGTCAAGACTCACCGGGGCCCTCCGGCGGCGTGCCCCGCTCGTAGGCGGCGACGATGTCGGCCACGATCCGGTGGCGGACCACGTCCCGCTGGGTCAGATGGACGAAGGCCAGGTCGGGCACCCCGGTCAGCACCGATTCCAGGCCGACCAGACCGGACCGCCCTCCGGGCACGTCCACCTGGGTGATGTCCCCGGTGATCACGGCCTTGGACCCGAACCCGATACGGGTGAGGAACATCTTCATCTGCTCCGGGCTGGTGTTCTGGGCCTCGTCGAGGATGATGAAGCTGTTGTTGAGGGTCCGGCCCCGCATGAAGGCCAGCGGCGCCACCTCCACCGCACCCCGGTCGATCAGCCGCTGGGCCCCCTCGGGCTCCAGCAGGTCGTGGAGGGCGTCGTACAGGGGGCGCAGGTAGGGGTCGACCTTGGCCATCAGATCGCCGGGGAGGAAGCCCAGGCGCTCGCCGGCCTCGACCGCCGGACGGGTCAGAATGATCCGATTGACCTGGCGGGCCTGCAGGGCCTGCACAGCCAGGGCCACGGCCAGGTAGGACTTGCCGGTGCCGGCCGGGCCGATCCCGAAGGTGACGACGTTGGCGGCGATGGCGTCGGCGTACTGCTTCTGCCCCCCGGTCTTGGGCCGCACGGCCCGGCCCCGGGAGGAACGCAGCAGCTCGGCGGTGAGCACCTCGGAGGGGCGGACGTCGTCGTGCATCATGTCGATCGTCCGGTGCACCTGCACGGCGTCGAGGCCCTGGCCCGACTCGAGCAGGATGATCAGCTCCTCGAACAGCGCCCCGACCCGTTCGGCCCCGGCGCCGTCGATGGAGATCTCGTTCCCCCGCACGGCGATCTTCACATCGTCGAACGCCCCTTCCACCAGCCGGAGCAGTTCGTCACGCTGGCCGAGCAGGCCGGCCATGAGGTGGTTGCCGGGAACGAGAATTTTGACCTGGGTGCCTGCCACGTGCGCTCTGTCCTGACCCTACCAGCGCGCCGGGAGGCCCGATCCGATGGTCACCGGCCCGCGGCTGCCTCCGGCTCGGGCCCGGGACGGCAGCACGCGTGGCCGGTACGGCCCGGACCGCTCAGCCGGGGGGCCAGTCGAACGTCCGGCCCCCGAGGACGTGGAGGTGGAGGTGGTCCACCGAGTTGAGCGCGTCGGGGCCCACATTGAAGACCAGGCGGTAGCCACGGTCGGCCCCGCCGACCCCTTCGGCGTCGGCCACCGCCCGGGCCGCCACCAGGAGGGCGGCCACGTCCTCGGCATCCTCGGCGGTCACGACGGCGGCGTTGGCCACATGTCGCTTCGGGATCACCAGCACGTGCGTGGGCGCCTGCGGGTTGATGTCCCGGAACGCCACCGTGCGGTCATCGGTCCGGACCACCTCGGCGGGGACGTCGCCGGCCACGATGCCACAGAACAGGCAGTCGGCCACCGGAGGGTCAGCCCTCGGCGGCGGTGAGCCCGTCCGGGGTCACATGGGCCCGGCCGTTGCCGTTGCCGTTGCCGGTGCCCTTGATCTCCGGGTAGAGGTGCTCCAGGCTGCCCGGGGCGATGCGGCTGGCCGCGATGAACCGCTCCACGTCGGTCTGCTGGATGCGGATGACCCGGCCGAATTTGTAGGCCACCAGGTCACCCTCGTCGATGAACCGGTACAGGCTGCGCAGGGTGACGCCCAGCAGTTCCGACGCTTCCTTGGTGCTCAACCAGCGGATCTGCTCGGTCACGGCCGACCTCCGGCGGGCATCAGACGCTGACGAGGAGCCCGAGCTCGTCCAGCCGGGTACCCATGGAGTCCGGGGTCACCCCGAACAGGCAGGCGATGGCCCGCACGTCCTCGGCCCGAATGGTGATCATCCGACCGTTGAAGTCCTGGCGGTGCACCTGGATCATGCTGAGGAACCGGCGCAGGAGGTCCCGCTCCGGCCCGCTGACCGTGTGCAGCTTGGTCAGGTCGATGGCCACCTTCTCGGTCCCCGAGGCCGTGAGGTTGGCCCGGCGGGCCGAGGTGGTCACGATCTCCTCGGTGGTCCCCGTGGCCCCCCACCGGGTCATGGTGGCGTCGTCGGGTGGGAGGAGCTGGTCCACCGGCACGTCGTAGAGCTTGGCCAACCGCTGGAGTCGGGGCACCGAGATGGCCCGCTCGCCCCGCTCGTAGGCGCCCAGCACCGAGGCCTTGAACTCCTGCTCGGACATGGCCTCGACGGCCTGCAGCGACAGACGCATCTGCTTGCGCATGGTCCGAAGCCTGGCTCCGACGGCACGGGCGTAGGCGACCCTGGCCGCCTCCTCCTGCTCATCCTCGTCGAGTACCTCAACGCTCTTGTCGATCACCGACATCTGCACCTCCGCTCCTCTCCACCGATCGCCCCCCGAGCTCCGGCTCTGCCAATGTGACGCAGGTGCATGTCAACAGAACGTAGGATCCGCGATGCGGGTCCCTACGATCGTCCCTCCCTCACAGGAGTCCCTGCCTCCCTGAGTAGTTTCCCTCACGGAGCGTGGTTACGCAAGCGGTCCGGTCAGACCCGTGCGGAGACCGCACAGGAGGGTGCCCACGGCCACCGCCGCGGTCTCGGCTCGCAGCACGGTCGGCCCGAGGCCCACCCCCGGCCCGAACCGGGCCTCCTCGTCGGTGTCCCAGCCCCCCTCGGGGCCCACCGCCACCACCGGTCGGGCGAGCGTCGGGGGGGCGCCTCCCGGCCGGGCCAACACCGGCGCCAGACCGGTCAAGAAGACCAGGTCACCGAGCGAGGCCACCGGTTCGACGTCGGGCAGCCAGGTCCGGCGGCACTGGGCCGCCGCCTCCCGGGCCACCCGGACGAGCTTGGCCACGGCGCGCCCGCCCCGCTCCCCCTCCCAGCGGACCACCGAGCGGGCCGTCCGGATGGGCACGATGCGGTCCACGCCCAGCTCGGTCAGCTTCTGGACCACCCACTCGGGCCGATCCCCCTTGGTGGGGGCGAAGGCCACGGTGATGGCCGGGAGGGCACGGTGCTGGTGGGCCACCGGACCGTCCGGGACCAGGACGGCGGCCGGGTCCACCTGCCGCCCGCCGCGCCCGGCGGTGCCCGCCGCCACCCGGCACGGGCACCACGAGCCGGCCCCGTCGGCGGCCACCACCGACTCGCCCGGACGGAGGCGGAGGACGTCGAACAGGTGATGGGCATCACCCTGCGTGAGGATCGGCGCCGCCGGGTCCGGGACGAAGACCATGGCCGACGCCGACAGGAGGACGGGGTCGGGCGCGGGTGGGAGCGACGCGTCGGACGCCGCGTCCGGCGTCATGGTCAGCTGAGCGCGGAGCGCAGCTTCGAGAAGAGACCCTCGGCCTGCGGGGCCGTGCCCAGGTCCTCGCCCCGGGCCTGGGCCAGCGTCGCCAGCAGATCCCGCTGTCCCTCGTCGAGGCCGGTGGGCGTGTCCACCTGGACGTGGACGAAGAGGTCGCCGCGGCCCCGGCCCCGGATCTTGGGCACGCCCAGGCCCTTCAGGGGGATGACCGCGCCGGACTGGGTCCCGGCCGCGATGGCCAGGTCCCGGGCGTCATCCAGGGTGTCGAAGGGCACGCTCCCGCCCAGGGCGGCCAGGGTCACCGGCACGTGGACGGCGGCATGGAGGTCGGTGCCGGAGCGCTCGAAGGTGGGGTCGGGCTCCACGGTCAGGTGGACGAACAGGGCACCGTTCGGGCCACCCCGGAACCCGGCCGGCCCGTGGCCGGCCAACCGGAGGGTCGACCCCTCGTCGACCCCACCAGGGATGTCGACGGTCAGGGTCCGCGACTCGTTCCTCCGCCCCTCACCCCGGCAGTCGGCGCACGGCGTCGGGATGAACTCGCCGGTGCCCTGGCAGCGGGGGCAGGGCACGGCGGTGATGACCTGGCCCAGGATCGACTGGCGCACCCGCCGCAGCTCACCGGCGCCCTGGCACTCCGGGCACCGAGCCGCGCTGGTGCCGGGCTGGGCCCCTGAACCCTCACAGGTGTCGCAGTGCACCGGCGTCCGCACCTCGACCTCCCGCTGGATCCCGAAGACGGCGTCCCGGAAGCTCAGGCGGAGGACCATCTCGGCGTCGGGCCCCGGCATCGGGCCGGTCCGGCGGGCCCTCCCACCGGCCCCCGCGCCCCCCATGCCGTTGAAGAAGGCGTCGAACAGGTCGCCCAGGCCGCCGCCGAACGGGTCCCCGGGAGCGCCGCCGGCGCCGGGGCCGAAGACCCCCTCGGCCCCGTAGCGGTCGTACCGGGCCCGGCGCTCCGGATCCTTCAGCACCTCATAGGCCAGACTGACCTCCTTGAACTGCTCGGAGGAGTCGGAGTCACCCTGGTTGGCGTCGGGGTGGAACTCCCGGGCCTTGGACCGGTAGGCCCGCTTCAGCTCCTCGTCGGAGGCGTCGCGACGGACGCCCAGCACCTCGTAGAGGTCGGCGGTGGTCATGGTCGGGTCCCCTTCCCGCCGGCCCTCATCGTCCCGACTCACTGAGGCGCTGACCCAGGCCGTCACCGACCACCCGGGCGGCCGCCAGGGCCAGGGGGTAATTCATCCGGGTGGGGCCGAGCAGGCCGATCGTCCCGGCCTCGGCGCCGTCCACCGACACCGGCATGACCACGATGGCGCAGGACGCCAGCGGCTCCACGCCGTGCTCGGTCCCGATGGCCACCGACAGACCGGTGTCCAGGATGTCACGCAGCAGGGTGACCACCACCAGCTGCTGTTCCAGGATGGTCAGCACCGACCGGACGGTGTCCACGGCGTCGAAGGCCGCCGCCATGCGCGAGGACCCCCCCACGAAGAGCTGCTCGGCCCCCTCGACGTGGCCCAGGGCCCGCAGCCCGGACAGGCCGGCGTCGACCACGGCGTCGGTGGCCGGATCGCCGGCGCGGGTGACCGCCTCCCCGACCTGGGTCAGGGGCAGGCCCAGGGCGTGGGCGGCCAGGCGGCCGGCGGCGTCGGCCAGGTGGGCCTCGTCGACCTCGTCGTCGAACTCGATGGACTGCTTCTGGACCGCCCCGTCGGCCAGCACCACCACCAGGAGGGCCACGCGGGGGCCCAGGCCCACCAGCTGGACCGAGCGGACGGCGGCGGACTCGTGGGACGGCCCGACCACCATGGCCGTGCAGTCGGTGAGGTCGGCCAGGAGCCCGGAGGTCTGTTCCAACATGAGCTCGATCTCGCCGTGGGCGTGGTCGAAGAACTGGCGGACCTGCTGACGGCCGACCGGATCGAGGGAGCCCGGCCCGGCCAGATGGTCGACGAAGAACCGGTAGCCCTTGTCGGTGGGGATCCGGCCGGCGCTGGTGTGGGGCTGGGCCAGGAAGCCGTCCCGCTCGAGCGAGGACATGTCCGATCGCACGGTGGCCGACGACACGCTCACCCCGGGAGCGTCGACCACGTGCTGGGAGCCGACCGGCTGGGCGGAGGCGATGTACTCGGTGACCACGGCGTTGAGGATGGCGGCCTTCCGCGGATCGAGACCCCCCGGGTCGGGGAGCTGGTCGTCGGTACGGCTGTCGTCGGTGGTCGGCATGGGCGTCTCGCAACCACGTCGGAACCGGGAGGCCAGGGAAGCGGCCAGGACCAGGTTCGCTTCGTGTTGGCACTCCACTCTAGTGAGTGCTGACCGGTCAGGGCCGGGCAGGACCGGATCGGGGCGGGGACGATGCCTGCCGGCCCAGCTCAGACGGGGGCCACGAACATCCGCCGGGTCATGGCCGGACCGAGGGCGAAGGTGTCGTCGCCGACCACGAGGGTGAGGGTGCCGTCGGGGGCGCGGGAGCCGACCACGGCCGTCGTGCCCGGGGTCAGGCCGTGGTCGCCGAGGTAGGAGAGCGAGTCCGATTCGTGTTCGACGCTCTCGGTGATGCGCTCCAGCCGGATCCGGTCGCCGGGCTGGGCCTCGGCCAGCCGCTGTTGGGCCGGACCCACCGGGTCCACGCCGGGAATGGGGTTGCCGTGGGGACAGGTGGTCGGATTGCCGAGCAGCACCACCAGGCGTTCCTCCACGTCGTCGGAGATCACGTGCTCCCAGCGCCCGGCCTCGATGTGGGCCTTGTCCCAGTCGAGGCCGATGATGTCCACCAGCAGACGCTCGGCCAGGCGGTGCTTGCGCACCACGCCCTCGGCCAGGGCGGTGCCCTTGGACGTCATGGCGATCTGTCGCGCGCTGCGCACGATGAGGTCGTCCGCCTCGAGCCGGTCCAGCATCTCCGACACCGACGGGGCCGCCTTCTCCAGCCGCTCGGCCAGCCGGGCCTGGATCACCGGGATCCCCTCCTCCTCGAGGGCGAAGATGGTCTCGAGGTACTCCTCGACCGGTGGATGGAATCGGTCAAGCACGGGTTCGATCCTAGGGCACGGCGGCCCGGGCGGGTTCGCCCGACGGGGCCGACCCGCCGGTCGGGACCGCGGCGACCCGCTCCACGGGTACCGTGGACCCGTGGAGCACAGCCCGGGACCGGAGCCGGTCGACGACGAGGGCGGGGCCGTCGGCCAGAACGGAGACGACGGCCCGGCCGTGGCGCCCGACGGCTCCGAAGGGGCGGATCCCGGAGCGGCGGGCGGCGACCGGGGTGAGCCGGGCGCGGACGCCGAGGCGGGGGAGGACGGAGCGGGCCGGGACCCCCTGCGCTTCAACAGCTGGAGGAAGCGCTCCGCCGCCGGGGCGGTCATGACCGGCATCGCCGTGGGCCTGCAACAGGCCCTGGAGCTGCCCCGGCAGGAGCCGGCCTTCGTCATCGAGGCATCGGGGGAGCCCGAGGACCCGAACCGACCCATCGACCTGAAGTTCGACCCGGACAGTCCGGCCGACACCGTGGCCATCATCCGCCGGCCACCGGTGGCCGAGGCCCCCGAGTAGCGCTCAGCCCCGCCGGGTGGGGTCAGCCCCCAGGTGAGGGGGTGGAGCGACGACCGGCGGCCCGGGTGTGCACCATCTCGCCCAGCGTCGAGACGGCCACGTCGACCAGCAGCATCACCCCGGTGCCGTAGGCGATCCCGGCCAGCGCGTCGGTCGGATAGTGCCACTGGAGGGCGATGACCGCCTCGGACATCCACAGCACGTAGGCCGCCCCCGTCCCGATGGCCACCGGTCGCCATCGGGACGGGGTGGCCAGCACCACGGCGGTCATGAGCGCGGCGGCCCCGACGGTCGACCCCGACGGATAGGAGAGCCCGGAGCCGAGCGTCCTCCCCACCAACGGCTTGATGACCGACTCGCAGGTGAGCAGGGCCAGGGGCGGCCCGATGGCACAGGCCAGCGCACGGACCGGGTCCCGCGGCAGGACGACCAGGGCGATGAGCAGCGCCCCGACCACGATGGCCTGCGGGTAGCGGAGCACGGTCACGTCGGTCAGTCCGGGGTTGCGCAGGAAACCCCCGAAGCTGGGCACCCACCGGTCGACGATCGAGGGACCGCTGTCCCCAGCGAAGGCCAGGCCTCCGATCGCCGTCAGCGCCAGCAGCACCAGTCCGGCCGCCAGTTGGCGGTGCCGGTGGCGGGACGGGTCGGCCCGGCGCCAACCCTCGGCCTCCCCACTGGTTCGGCCCGGACGCCTGGTGTCCAGCGGGAGCACCTCATCAAGACTATCGGTGCCGTGCGGTCGCCGGCCGCCACCGGCCCCTGCCACCAGGTCGAACACGGCCTGGCCGGCGGGCCGGGCGCGTCCCGCGCATCGCGGCGCGGCAAGACGCCGTCGCTATCATGGCGCCATGTGCGGACGGCCACCACGGACGGGGCGGTCCCTGTGAAGGCCGGGCGGCGGGGGTTCCTCCCCCGGGGACCGGGCCGGTGAGCGCCGGCGACCGGCCCGCCTCCTCCCCGACCCGGCCCGCCGTGCCGTCCCGCCACCTCCGCCGGGTGCTGCTGTGGATGCCCTCGGGACGACGCGTCCACGGAGGGCACGTGGTCCAGTTGGAGAAGACCGCGGCGGCGCTGACCGACGCCGGTCTGGAGGTCGAGACGGACTTCTCGCCCGACCCGGGGACCGGACGACTTCGATCTGGTCCACGGGTTCGGGCTCGGCGCCGCGGAGATCCGGTACTGGCACAGTCGCCGCACCCCCGTGGCCCTGTCCACCGTCTATTGGGAACGGTCCTACCGCATGGACGGCGGGCGCCGCCCCTCGGCTCGGGCCCTCGCCGGTCGCGCCGTGCGTTCGGCGCGGTTCGCCCGCGCCGCCCTCCAGGGCAGGAACCGGCTCGTCGAGGCGTGCATGACCGTGGACGGAAACGAGACGCGGACCTTCGCGGCCTTCGAATCGGCGGACCTCCTGCTGCCCAACGCCACCGGTGAAGGCGAGAGCATCCGCACCGACCTCGGGGTCACGACCCCGATGCACCCGGTCCCCAACGGCGTCGATCCCGAACGCTTCGCCCTGTCGACCACCCCGTTCGAGGATCGCCACTATGTCCTCTATGCCGGCCGGATCGAGCCTCACAAGAACCAACTCGGCCTGATCACCGCGTTGCGGGACTCGGGACTCCCTCTGGTCATCGCCGGGGGCGAGCACCCCGACCATGCGGGGTACGCCGCCGAGTGCCGGGCGGCCGGGGAGGGCTGGGTCACCTTCACCGGACACGTCGACCACGATGCCCGGGAGCTGGCCGAGCTCTACCACGGCGCACGGGTGCACGCCGTGCCCAGCTGGTTCGAGACGACCGGGCTGGTCTCGCTGGAGGCCGGACTGAGCGGCTGCAGTGTCGTGTCGACCACCCGGGGGTACGCCCGTGAGTACCTCGCGCGACTTCGCCCACTACTGCGATCCGGCGATCCCTGACTCCATCCTGGCCGCGGTGCGTGAGGGCTGGGACACGCCACCGTCACCCGGTCTCCGGCCCTGGATCCTCGATCACTACACGTGGGCCCACGTGGGCCGGTCCACGCTGGCCGCCTATGACCTGCTGCCCGGCTGACCCTTCGGACTCCGGGTCGATGGGGCCTCCGGCGGGTCCGAGGAGTCGGCCTCCGGGCGGGACAGGGGTCGACGGGCACACCGGCCAGGCTCAAGATCCGGTCGCCCGGGACCGATAGATCAGGGGGCCCGGGTTGCTCGTGACGTGGCCGCCAGGGAGCCGGCCGGGTGGAGCGGCGGCGGCCGAGGCAACCGGAGGACGACCAGGTCACGGCCGACGAACGGGTGATGGCGACAGGGCAAGGAGCAGCGTTGGAGGAGCAACCAGAGGCACCGCGCAGCACCGCTACGCCGCTGTGGTTCGGTCCGGGCGACCGACCGCTGTTCGGGTGGATGCACCTCCCGGCCGACCGGGCGGTGCGCGGAGGCGTGGTGCTCTGCCAACCGCTCGGCATCGAGGCCATCTGCGCCTACTTCACCTACCGGCTGCTCGCCGAGCGCCTGGCCGACCGCGGGCTCGCCGTGCTGCGGTTCGACTACGACGGCACCGGCGACTCGTGCGGCGGGGAGACCGACCCCGACCGGCTGGAGCACTGGCTGGCCAGTGTCACCGCCGCCACCGACGTCCTGGCCGCCTCGGGCGTGACCGCGCTGGGTCTGGTGGGCATGCGGCTGGGTGGGCTGTTCGCGGCGCACGAGGCCGCCCGCCGCGGCGGCGTCGACGCCCTGGTGTTGTGGGATCCGTCCCTGTCGGGGAGGTCGTTCCTGCGCGAGCAACGGTTCCTGCGTCAGATGAGCAGCACCGGTGGGGAGACGGGGCGACGACGCCGTCGAGGCCCCCGGCCTCCGGTTCGAGGTCGAGACGGTCAAGACGCTCGGTGACCTGGACCTGGTCGAACTGGAGGGGACGCTGGCCCGACGGACCCTGGTCCTCCTCGCCCGCGACCAGTCGCCACCGAAGCGGCTGGAGCGTCGCCTCGAGGGTGCGCCGGTCGAGTGGCAGGAGGCCACCGGCCAGGACCGACTGCTCGACTCCAATCTGCAGGAGCCGGCCCTCGAGGTCGTCGGGCGGATCACCGACTGGCTGGCCGCAGCCCTCCGCACTGAGCCCGTGCCCGTGCCCGTGCCTGATCGCCCGGTGGCCACCGTCGGCCATGACCGTGCCGGGGCGCCGATCACCGAGCGCCCGGTCCGGTTGGGATCGCTGGGTCTGTTCGGCATCGTCACCGAGTGCGGCCCGACGGCCGCCCGCCCGGCCGTCGTGCTCGTGACCGAGGGCAACACCCATCACATCGGACAGGCCAGGGTCTGGGTGGACCTGGCCCGCCGCCTGGGAGCCGCCGGGTTCCGCGTCCTGCGGTTCGACCTCAGCGGCAACGGCGACAGCGGCACCCGGCCCGGGCAGGCCGCCCACGTGGCCCGGGCCGTCGAGGCGATCGACGACGTCTACCAGGCCATGATCGGCATCTCCCCCGACTCGCCCACCGACGTGGTGCTGGCGGGCTTCTGTTCGGGCGCCTACCAGGTCCTCGAGCAGGCCCTGGCCCATCCCCCTCGCGGCATCTCGGTGATCAACCCGTCGGTCTCCTTCTCCCCTCCGGAACCGGCGGGCACCGCGGCACGCCCGGCCCGGCAGGTGACCAGGCGGTGGTTCGCCGCCACCGCCGGCGCGCCGCTGAGGTGGGCGCTCCGCACCCGCGACCCGATGGAGTCCGAGCGCTGG
Organism: uncultured Acidimicrobiaceae bacterium; assembly: GCA_963812525.1. GTDB lineage: Bacteria > Actinomycetota > Acidimicrobiia > Acidimicrobiales > RAAP-2 > Bog-756. The sequence continues at coordinate 822,326 of CAWEVL010000009.1, read as the reverse complement.
CGCCGGGCCCTGCAGGTGGGAACGTGGCCGGCGGCGCTGGCCAAGCGCCACCCACGCCTTCCCTCCTGGCTGTGGCCGCTGGTCAATCACACACTGCTCCAGAACACCGGGATCAGTACCCTCGAGCAGATCGTGGCCACCGGCGTCGACACCCAACTCGTGGTGGGACCGGGGGACCTCCTGCCCATCGCCCTCGGGGCCGAGGGGCGCATCCGGACGCTGCAGGAGAGCGGTCGCTTCCACCTCGAGGAGCTCAGCGAACTCGACCACGCCTCGTGGGTCATGCGTCAGCGGCACCTCCTGATCGACGTGGTCGAGGCGCACGTCATCGGGACCTTCGGCTCGACCCCGACCGACAGGCCGGGCTAGCGCGGCTCGGGCCCTCAGGCCCTCGACCCCTCGGCGGCCGCCGCGTCCAGGACGGAGAGGAATTCGGAGGCCAGATCGGCCCACGTCTTCGGATGGCCGAGCAACGGGCCCGGACCGGGAGCCAGGCCGGGTCGGTCGAGGACCGACTGCACCGTGTCCACGAAGTGCTCGCGGTCGGCCACCCGGATCGGCGGATCCTGGTCCTGGAACCCCGAGACCGGGGTCGCCACCACCGGTCGACCCACGGCGACGAACTCCCGGGCCTTGATGGGGTCGAGGCTCTGGATGAACGGCGAGACCTGATGGGGCACGACCATGACGTCGGCGTGCTGCAGGTAGGCCGGTAGGTCGGCGTAGGGCCGGCTGCCCAGGATGACGGCGCCGGCGTCGGTCAGCCGGCGTCCGACCTCGGCACTGAGGGTGCTCGGTCCGACGAAGACCAGCGACGCCCGGCCGCCGAGGGCCCGGCCCAGTTCGGTGCAGAGGTCCATGTCGAGCCGGCCGGCGCTGACGGTGCCCTGGTACAGGGCCACCGGCCCGTCGGGGAGATCCCCGGGCCGCGGCATCGGCGTCCTCAGATGGTCGATGTCCACGCCGTTGGGGATGAGGTGGACGGTGCGGTCCCGGCTGCGGCTCTCGACCAGGGCCGGCGAGCACACCACCACCTCGGAGGCGTCCCGCAGCAGTTGGGCGTCGTTGACCTGCTGGCGCTGCATCTCCTGGGGGGAGCCCGAGGCCAGGAGCCAGTCGTCGGTGACGTCGTAGACGCTCGCCCAGCCGGTCTGCCCGACCAGGTGGGCGTAGGTGCTGTCGTTGATCCACAGGAGTGGGCGGTCGAAGTGCAGCCGTCGGCTGGCCGCCACCACCTGGCGGCCCAGCGACCGGTCCCCGCCGGGCCAGATCCTCCGGGGCAGCCACTTGGACGGAGCCACCGCCCAGAGACGTCCCGACTCGCCCACCGGGCGCAGGCCGGTCCGCCTGGGCCACCGCCCCCTCCGGAGGGTCCACGCCACGTCGAGCGGTGGCTCGACGAACAGGATCCGCAGGGTCGACCGGAGGGCCAGGAGCCGATGGGCCAGGTGCTGGTTCCGGCGCCACACCTCGTCCCACGGCTCGAGCGAGAGGCAGATGACGTCGGTCGACTCGGTGGGTGGCAACGCTCGATCCTCTCGGGGCACGGTGGCAACCTACGGCCGGGTGGGGCGGCTCGGGACGGGCCACACCGGTCCCGGTCCCGGACAGGCCCACATAGTAGTGAGTGCGCGCTCGGCGTCGGCCCACCGTTCGTCACGTCGCGGCCGCTCGGCCGCCGGGGGGCCGAGACCGTCGCCGGGCATCGACGGGCCTCCCGAGAGCCCTGCGGTAGCGTCGGGCGGAATGGCCGAGGCACCGACTCCCCGCGACCACCCGCCTGGCGACGTCGGCCAAGACGAGCCGCGGGTGCGTTGCTCACTGGTGGTCCTCAACTACGACGAACGCGAACTCCTGCTGGACTGTGTCCGCAGCATGCTCGAGGCCATCGGTCCGGACGACGAGATCATCGTGGTGGACAACGGCTCGTCGGACGGGAGCGCGGCGGCCGTCAGCGAGCAGTTCCCCTCGGTGCGACTGGTCGCCCTCCCCGAGAACCGGTACATCTTCTCGCTCAATGCCGGTCTGGCCGTGGCCGGTGGCGAGTTCGTGGCCTTCTGCAACAACGATATGGTGGTCGAGCCCAACTTCGTGGAGGAGGCGCTGGCCTGCTTCGTGGCCGACGACATCTTCGCCGTCTGCTCGCGCGTGCTCGACCGGAACGGAGCCGAGCAGGGCACCCGGACCGCCGGCTACTGGCGTCGGGGTCTGCTGTTCTACCAACCACTCCCCCACAGCGCCGAGTCGACCGACTGCTTCTTCGCGGTGGGGGGCCAGTCGTTCTTCCGGCGGGACGTCCTGAACCGGATGGGCTCCATCGACGAACTGCTCTGGCCCATGTACCACGAGGACATCGAGCTGTCCTACCGGGCCTGGAAGAACGGCTACCGGATCGTCTACGCGCCCCGCTCGGTCTGCCACCACATGGGGGGGAAGACCAGCCGGCGGGTGTTCACCGCCACCCAGCTGCGATCCTTCGTTCGCCAGAACGAACTGCTCACCGTCTGGAAGGACGTGACCGATCGCGCCCTGCTCCTCGAGCACGCCTTCTGGCTGCTCCCGCGCCTCCTGGTGGCCCTGATCCGCGGGGATGCCGGGACCCTCCAGGGCGCCATGTCCGCGTTCCGTCGGCTTCCCCGGGCCCTGCGGGCCCGGCGGACGGCGCAGTCGATGTTCCGGCGCACCGACCGGGAGGTCCTCGAGCGGGTCGGGGTGAGGGCCATCGAGGCCCAGGCCCGGGCGGGCCGGCCCGGCCACTGACCCAGCTCCCCTCCCGGGGAACGGCCCCGGCGGCCCGCCCCCCGATGCCGACGGTCGGTCAGGGCACCCCGGGACGGGTCCGGCGGAACGGGAGCCGTTGCCGGACGGCATCGCGTAGTTCGGGCTCACACCGGGACACCACCACGGCCAGGACGGCCCACGCCGCCGCGCACACCAGCATGGCGCTGAAGAGAGCGGCCACGCCCCCGTGCACGGGGTGGAGGTGGACCAGGAGGAGGGCCACGGCACCGGCCGTGCACCCCACCGGGACCACCGGGAGCAGGCCGGAGGTCACATAGCGGGCCACCGGCACCTCGAGGTACCGGCAGACCACCACGGGCAGGATCACCGAGTCGAGGATCAGCACCACGGGCAGTGAGCCGAGGGCCGGGCCGATGGGTCCCCACAGATACGTCGCCGCCACGCTCCCGGCCAGGTTGACGGTGGCCCCCACCAGCCCGTACCGGATGAGCTTCCGGTTCTGCCCGACGCCGGTCAGGAACATGAAGCTCTGGTGGCCGGGGAGCTGTAGCGCGGTCACCAGGCCCAGGGCCACCATGATCTGGTAGGTCTTCGGGGGAACGTTGCCCAGCCAGAGTTGGAGGATCGGCTCCCCGTAGGCGGCCAGGGCGATGACCATGGGGATGGAGAGGACCAGACAGCCCATCACGGCCCGGATGTAGTACTGCGCCTGGCGTTCTCGATCTCCCACCTGGTCGAAGTGGGCGTAGGACGGCAGCAGGGAGTTGGTGGCCTGGGTGCTCAGCGTGCGGGTGAGATTGGTGGCCTTCAGCGCCACGTTGTACGGCGCCACCTGGGCGACCGGGAGGATGATGCCGATCACCAGGGCATCGAGCTGGTAGGCCACCATGCCGCTGAGGGACACCACCGACTGCACGCCCCCGAACCGGAGGAGCTCGCCCAGCAGCTGCCGGCTGAAGCGCCCGTGGCGGATGGACGATCCGGTGATCCGGTGGACGACCGAGGCGCTGATGACCAGGGTGACGGCCACCCCGGCGGTCTGGAGCACGGCCACGGCCATCAGGCCCGCGCCCAGGACCACGGCGATGATCTGACCGGCCTGCATGAGGATCAGGGTCAACACGCCGATCTGCGACATCCGGTCGTTGCGCCCCGACCCGAACAGCACGGCGTTCGGGACCGTGGACAGGAACATCAGGGCGGACATGACCCCGAGGACGACCAGGGTCGAGCCGGCCAGGGCGGGGCTGATGCCACCGAGGTTGAGGATGGAGGACAGGAAGGGGGCCAGACCTACGGTGACGGCCACGGCCAGGACGGCCGAGACCGAGAAGAACACCCAGGTGGTCCGGATCAGGTCGGCCACGCCGTCGGTGTCGTGGCTAGCCGTCAGCCGGGACACCCGCAGCATGGCTGCCGTCCCCACGCCCACGTCGAGCAGTCCGAGGTAGCCCACCAGGCCGAGCAGCACCACCCACAGGCCGTAGGTGCCGGCGCCCAGATGGCGGAGGAGGGCCCGGGTCAGGACCAGGGTCATGGCCAGACCGATGAGGTACCCGGCGTAGGAGTTGAGGATGTTGCGGAGCAGCTGGCGGGCGCTGGCGTTGGCCAGGGGAGGATGCCCGCCGGCGCTCACGTCCTCGGGTCCGTCGTCGTCGGGGACACCCGCAGCCGTCCCCTCGCTGACCACCGACACCGCTACCCCCACCACCCGACCGGCGGGGGTGGCCCGGGGCTCCTCCACCAGGCGGGGGACGACGGGTACCGGGGCGTCGCCACCCTCGTGGTCCCCGATGACCGAAGCGCCTCCGGGGACGGCCCGGTCCATCCGGACCGGTCGAGCCCACCCCGCCGGCCGGCGCCGGCGCCCAAGTCCCCGAACCGGCCGGTCAGACCGGTTCGGCGAAGCTCCCGGTCACCGTCAGGGTCATCGCCCGCCGCCACCGGGCCGGCCGGTCGGGCCACGACCACCGGAGTCGCCGGAGGATCCGGGTCACGGTGATGTCCTCCGGCGGACCCGTGGGCCGGGACCGGGATCCCGGGCGCGCCGGCGTCTCGGCCCCCCGGGCGGAGGATCCGGCCGGTCCCCGACCAGGTGGGGACCGAAGTCGCCCCGTCGGTGGGCACCGGAGCGGGGCTGGACGGCAGTTGTCGGAGTACCACTCGATCCTCGATTGCGGGCAGAAGTCCTGCTAGAGAGGATCGACACGTCAGTCGTCCAGCTTGAGCGCCGAGACGAAGGCCTCCTGGGGGACCTCGACCCGGCCGATGTTCTTCATCTTCTTCTTCCCCTCCTTCTGCTTCTCGAGCAGCTTGCGCTTGCGGGTGATGTCCCCGCCGTAGCACTTGGCCAGGACGTCCTTGCGCCGGGCCTTGACCGTCTCCCGGGACAGGACCCGGCCCCCGATGGCGGCCTGGATGGGGACGTCGAACATCTGGCGGGGGATCAGCTGGCGCAGCTTCTCGGTCATCCGGCGACCGTAGAAGTCGGCCTGGGACCGGTGGACGATGGTGGAGAAGGCGTCCACCGGGGTGTGGTTGATCAGCAGGTCCACCTTGACCAGGTCGGCGGTGGCGTAGCCCTCGGGCTCGTAGTCGAGGCTGGCGTACCCCTTGGTCCGGCTCTTCAGCTGGTCGAAGAAGTTGACCACCACCTCGGCCAGGGGGATGGCGTAGACGAACTCCACCCGCTCCGGGGAGAGGTACTCCATCTTGACCATCTCGGCCCGGTGGCCCTGGCACAGGTCCATGATGGTGCCCGTGTACTCGGCCGGGGTCAGGATGGTGGCCCGCAGCATGGGCTCGTCGACGTGGTCGAGGTGGCTGGGCTCGGGCAGTTCGCTCGGGTTGTCCACGTCGACCTCGGTGCCGTTGTTGAGGAAGGCCCGGTAGGCCACCGAGGGGGCGGTGGCGATGAGGGACAGGTCGAACTCCCGCTCGAGGCGCTCCCGGACGATCTCCATGTGCAGCAGGCCGAGGAAGCCGCAGCGGAAGCCGAAGCCGAGGGCCCGGGACGACTCGGGCTCGTAGGTGAAGCTGGCGTCGTTGAGCCGGAGCTTCTCCAGGGCGTCCCGCAGGTCGGGGAGCTCGTCCCCGTCGATGGGGAACAGCCCGCAGAACACCATGGGCTTGGGGTCGCGGTAGCCGGCCAGGACCGAGGCGGCCGGGTGGCTGGCCGTGGTCACCGTCTCACCGGAGCGGGCGCCGCCCACGTCCTTGATGCCGGCGATGAGGTACCCCACCTCGCCCGGGCCCGAGCTCGGCGACGGGAACGGTGGCCGGGGTGCGGACGCCGATCTCCTCGATCTCGTGGTTGCTGGCCGCCTGCATGAACCGCAGCCGCTCGGTCCCCACCAGGGTGCCCGCCATCACCCGGATGGAGCTGACCACTCCCCGGTACTGGTCGTAGGCGGAGTCGAAGATGAGCGCCTGCAGGGGGGCCGACGGGTCGCCCTCCGGCGGCGGGATCCGGGCCACGATGGCGTCGAGCAGCTCGGGCACGCCCTCGCCGGTCTTGGCCGAGATGTGGAGGATGCCGGCGGCCTCGATCCCCAGGACCTGCTCGATCTCGGCGGCGCAGCGGTCGGGGTCGGCGGCCGGCAGGTCGATCTTGTTGAGGACGGCCACGATCTCGAGGTCGTTCTCGAGGGCCTGGTAGCAGTTGGCCAGGGTCTGGGCCTGGATGCCCTGCGAGGCGTCGACCAGCAGGACGGCCCCCTCGCAGGCGGCCAGCGACCGGCTGACCTCGTAGCCGAAGTCGACGTGGCCCGGGGTGTCGATGAGGTGGAGGGTGTGGTCCTTCCAGGACACCCGGACGTTCTGGGCCTTGATGGTGATGCCCCGCTCCCGTTCGATGTCCATCGAGTCCAGGTACTGCTCCCGCATCTGCCGGGGGTCGACCGCCCCGGTCAGCTCCAGAATGCGGTCGGACAGGGTCGACTTGCCGTGGTCGACGTGGCTGATGATCGAGAAGTTTCGGATGCGGTCGACGGGAAGCACGGGGAGGCCAGCGTACCCAAGCCGGCCCGGCCCCCGTCCCCGGGCACCCAGGGGGTGGGGAGCCCGGGGGTGGCGGCGGGTCGGTCCGGTGGGAACGGCGTCGACCGGGCTGCTATCGTGTCCTGTCTCCGGACATGGCCCCCTGGGCCGGCCCCGGGGCTCAGATCTCCCGTCGGACCGGGCCCCCACGCCCCCGCAACCGACCCGCCCGCCCACCGACCAGCAGCAGAGGAACCCAGTGGCCAACATCAAGAGCCAGATCAAGCGCAACCGTCAGACCATCAAGCGCAGGCCCGCAACAAGGCGGTGCGCTCCGAGCTGCGGACCCGCACCAAGTCGGCCCACGCCGCCCTCGAGGAGGGCGCGGAGCACGCCGACGAGGCGCTGCGCCTGGCCATCAAGCGGATCGACAAGGCGGCGGCCAAGGGCGTCATCCACAAGAACCAGGCGGCCAACCGCAAGTCCCGGCTGATGAAGCGGTCGGCGGCGCAGGGCGCGGACGCCTGATCCACCGGTTGGTCCCGGGCCACCGGCGCGCCCGCTCCCGGCACTCCCTCCTTGTCCTTCACCCGTCTCGGGCCCGATGGCGGGTCGGTCGGCATCGACCGGCGGCCGGACCCGGGGCCCGGTCGCTAGGACTTGGCGTAGTAGAACGGCTGGTCGCACCGGTAGCCGTGGTTGGAGCCGTTGGCCGGCGGGTCGTCCACTCGCTGGAACTTCCCGTTGACGATCTTGGCGATGACATAGCAGTTGGTGGGGATCTTGGCTGCCGGATTGGCCGTGCCCACCAGGTTGCCTCCCGAGAACGAGGTGATCTTCCGGAGCTGCTGGAGGATCGACCCGCGGCTGGGATGGGGTCCGGCCGCCTTCAGGGCCTGGGTGAACAGCTCAGCCGACAACCATCCGAACAGCGTGTAGAGGTCGGCCTTGAATCCGGGTGAGGCCTTCTGGATCCAGGTCTGGAAGGCGGCGATGGCCGGGATGGCGGCGGCGTCCTCGCCCAGGTACAGCGAGGTGTTCTGCTCCATGTACGAGCCGTTGATGGCCGACGGGCCCCCGGCATTGGGGATCAGCTGCTCGCTGTAGGTCGACCCGCCCAGGACCAGTACGGGGTGGAAGTCCTGCTGATTGAGGGCCTGGACCACGGCGGCGGCGTAGTTCTGGGGCATCTGCTCGAGGAACAGGATCTTCACGCCCTTGTTCTTCATGGCGATCACGTTCTGGTCGAACTCGGTCTGGCTGATCTCGAAGGTGGGGTCGTAGACCACCTTGTAGCCGATGGACTGCATGGCCGACTTCTCGGCGTTCCACTTGGCGATGGCCGACGGTTCACCGGCCACCATGGCCGCGGCATGGGTGACGGCCTTGGGGTACTTCGTCTTGAAGTAGGCCAGGGGACCGAGCAGCCACCCGTTGGCTGCCGGGGCCGGGCTGAAGGAGTTGGGCAGGTTGTTGGTGGCCAGGTCGAGGGAGACGGTCACGTTGGGCACCTGCGGGTTGGCCTTGAGCACGGCACCACCGAAGTTGTCCTCGAGTGAGAACCCACCCACCATGGCCACGTCCTTTTGGATGTCGGCCTGTGTCTGCTGCTTGTTGGGCCCGCCGGAGTAGCCGTCGTCGCTGCTGTCCACGATGATCTTGCGCCCGTAGACGCCACCCACGGTGTTGACGTAGTCGGCGAAGGCCTGGATCGCCCACCGCCGCACCCTTGAACAGACCGGCCACCAGGGTCGAGACGTTGCCGATGGACACCGTCTTGGCCGTGATGCCGGTGTGGTCGCTGAAGGCCGACGGCGGGATGGTGGACCGGGTGGTGGACGCCGCGGCGATGCCGGTGGTCGACGCGCCGAGGACCAGCGAGGCGGCCACCACCACCGAGACGGGCACCACGGCCCATCGGGTCCGGTGGCGCGTGGTTGCCCCGTGGTCTGTCGTGGTGGTCATGCGATCGGTTCTCCCCTGCTTGTCGACGACCGGCAGATCATGGACCTGTCCCCCCGGCGGTGTGGTCGCCCGAGACTCTAGAGACTGGCGCGCCCTGACGTGCGGTCGCCCCGGTCAGCGGGCCTCGCCGGGCGGCCCGTCGGGACCGGGCCCGGGGGCCTCCCGCCGGTGCATGGCCTGGATCCTCGCCCGGTCCAGGGTGGCGAACTCCCCGCGGCCTCCACGGTGACCACGCCGCCCTGGGTCAGGCGGCCCTGGCTGAAGGTGCGTCGATCGGTACGCTCGGTGACCCAGGCCTCGAAGTGGCACGGCTGGCCGATGAGCGTCGGCTTCCGATAGCGGATGGTGAGATCCACCGTCGGCCCGGCCCCCTCGGCGATGACGTTGGCCGCGGTCAGCATGATGTCGAAGGCCCCGGCCAGCACGGCCCCGTGCACGCAGCCCGGGGCCCCTTCGTAGGGAGCAGTGAAGGTGGCGAGCCCGAGGGCCCGAGGCGGATCGAACTCGACGGTGAGGGGCAGGGCCACCGGGTTGCAGGAGCCGATGACCACGTCGAAGGGCATGGCCGCGGCCAGGGTGTGGGCCTCCTCCGACCGGACCGAGTGCTCGGCGAACCGCTCCCTCGGCTCGGCGCCGAGCGCCGGCACGTAGCCGTCCAGCGCATCGGCCAGGGCCCGGGCCCCCCGGGCCACCTCGGCCAGCACCTCGGCCGGCGCCGCCGCCGTCACCGTCAGGGCCATCAGCCGCCGGACGGCGTCGGCCAGCTCCTCCCGGCCTCCACCGCTCCACGGCTTGGCCGGTGGGGCGGTGGCCTGGGGTCGGGGTCTCAGGCATCCCCGCCTCCGAAGCGCTCGAGATGGTCGGCGTGGGCGTCGAGGGTGGCCAGCATCTCCGCGGCGGTCCCCGACGGCACCCGGAGCACCACCTCGTCGATGCCCAGTTGCTGGTAGTGGGCCAGCTTCTGCGCGGTTGGGGACGGTGCCGAACGGGACCACCCGGACCGCGTCGGGATCGCGGTCCCGCTCCTCCACGGCCCGACGCAGCCGGGGCAGGGCCTCGGCGAGCCCCGATCCCCCGATGGGCATCCACCCGTCGGCGTACTCGGCGACGGCCGCGAACACCTTGGGGTTGGCCCCTCCCCCGATGAGCGTGGTCACCCGGGGCTGCTGCACCGGCTTGGGCCAGCTCCAACACGGGTCGAGCGAGACGAACTCGCCGTGGAACTCGGCCTGCTCCTGGCTCCACAGCGCCTGCATGCACAGGACGTGCTCGCGGGCCATCTCGCGGCGCACGGCGAACTCCACCCCGTGGTCGGCGGCCTCCGACCGGTTCCACCCGAAGCCCGTGCCGAACACCACCCGCCCCCCGCTCAGGTGGTCGAGGGTGGCGACCTGCTTGGCCAGCACGATGGGGTCGTGCTGGGCGGCCAGCACCACGCCGGTGCCCAACAGGATCCGTTCGGTCACCGAGGCCGCGGTGGCCAGGGCCACGAACGGGTCGAGGCTGCGTCGGTAGTCGTCCGGGTGGACCCCCTCGACCAGGGCGGGCGGGGTGGCGTCCCGCACCGGCAGGTGGGTGTGCTCGGGGACGTAGAGCGAGTGGAAGCCCCGCTCCTCGGCCGCCCGGGCCAGGTCGGCCGGGGACATGTCGCGGTCGGTGAGGAAGGCGGTGATCCCGAGGCGCACGGGGTCTCAGCGCTCCAGGCCGGCGGTGAGACGCGTCCCCGGGGTTGGTGGCCGGGTCGGCGAACAGGGCGGCGAAGGCCGCCTCCTCCCGGGCCCGGGCCGCCTCGACGGCCGGCCGGCGGGCGGTCATCATCAGGCGCTTGATCTGCCGGGTGCCCTGCGGCGGGAAGGAGGCGATGGTGCGGGCCAGGTCCAGTGTCTCCTCGACCACCGTTCCCTCGTCGCACACCCGCAGGGCCAGGCCGGACGCCACCGCCTGGTCGGCGTCGATCCACTCCGAGGCCAGCAGGACGGCGGCGGCCCGCTGCCACCCCAGGCGCTCGGGGAGCAGCCAGCTGCTGGCCGCCTCGGGGGGCACGCCCATCTGGGCGAAGGGGGCCCGGAGCCGGGCACCCCGTTCCATCAGCACCAGGTCCACGTGGCCGAGCAGGGTGCACCCGAGCCCCATGCCCACGCCGTGGACCGCGGCCAGCAGCGGCTTGTCGAAGGCCAGCAGGGTGTCCAGCAGGTCGCGGAAGCCCGAGCCGGCCTCGGGACCGGCGATCGCCGGTGGCGATGGCCGCCATCTCGCGCAGGTCCTGGCCGGCAGCTGAAGGCCCGGCCGCGCCCGGTCAGCACCACGGCGTGGATCCCGTCGTCGGCCAGGGCGTCGGCCAGGGCGCCGGTCGACCGCCCGGTACATCGGCCGCGTCGAAGGCGTTGCGGACCTCGGGGCGGTCGAAGGCGAGCAGCCGGACACCGTCGGCGTCCTCGACCTCGACACGGTGCGCCGACCCGGCAGGGCCCTCCGGGCCGTCGGTCACGGACGGACCACCTGGCCGCCGTCGACGTTGAACACGTGGCCCGGTGATCCATGAGGCCTCGTCGGACAGCAGGAACAGGCACATGCCCACCAGGTCGGTGGTCTCCCCCTGGCGCTTGAGGGCCAGGCCGGCCAGGATCGGCTGCATGAAGGAGTCGGGCACCACCGTCCGGGAGGCCTCGGTGTCGATGGGGCCCGGGGCGATGGCGTTGATGCGGATGTGCTGGCCGCCGAGTTCGTGGGCCAGCTGCTGGGTCAGCGAGTTGACCCCGGCCTTGGCCAGTCCGTAGAACCCGGCGTACAGGTAGGCCGCCGTCGACGACTGGTTGACGATGGCCCCGCCGCCCCGCTCCCGCAGGGCCGGGTAGCAGGCCCGGACGCAGTTGAGCGCACCGAGCATGTTGACCGACAGGAAGCGGTTGAGGTACTCCCAGTCCACGGTGAGCAGCAGGTCGAGCTGCATGCCCCCGAAGATGGCGGCGTTGTTGACCAGGTAGTCGAGGCCACCGAACGGCCTCCACCGTGGCCTCGGCCATGGCCCGGGCCGACTCGGGATCGGCCACGTCCACGCCGGACCGACCGGGCCACACCTCCGGCGTCGACGATGGCCCGGGCCACCTCGGCCGCCTTCTCTCCGGCGATGTCGGCCACCATGACCGAGGCGCCCGCCGCGGCCAGCGCCTCGGCGTAGGCCTGGCCGATGCCACCGCCGGAACCGGTGACGATGGCCACCTTGCCCGAGAAGTCGAAGCGGACCATGGGAGCCGGCGCCACCGGGTCCGGCTCGTCGTGGGGGCTCACGCCTGCTCCGCCTGGTGGCGCTGGGCGATGACCTTCTCGGCGACGGCGTTGACCCCGGTCGACAGCGGCCAACCGATGTAGTGGGTCAGGTGGAGGACGGTCTCGCGGACCTGCTCCTCGGTCAGCTCGCCCCGCTCGAGGGCCGACCGGAACTGGATCTCGATCAGCTGGCGACTGGCCCAGAGCGGCCAGGACGCCGATGGTCATCAGCCGGCGGTCGCGGTTGTCGAGCCCGGGCCGGGTCCACACCGCGCCGAACAGGTGGTCGACGGTGAAGTCCACGTACGGCCCGGCGATCTCGTCGGGGTCGACGGAGAAGCCGTAGACCTCTTCCATCTTGGCGATGCCCTGGGCCCGGGCCGAGTGGCGATCGTGCCCGGCGCTCCCCTCATCCGCTTCGGCCTCGTGCTCACCCACAGTTGCCACCTCCCCGCCCGGGCCGGATCACGCCGGCTCGGCGATCGACTTGGTCTCGAGGTACTCCTCGAAACCGGCGACGCCGGACTCACGCCCGACCCCGGACTGCTTGTAGCCCCCGAAGGGCATGTCGGGGCTGAACCACAGCCCTCCGTTGATCCCGACGGTGCCGGTGCGGATCCGGTCGGCCACGCCGACGGCCCGGTCCCGGTCGGCCGACCACACCGAACCGGACAGCCCGTAGGCGGAGTCGTTGGCCAGGGCCACCGCGTCGTCGTCCCCGTCGTGGGGGATGACCACCAGCACCGGCCCGAAGATCTCCTCCTGCGCCACCCGGGCCGTGTTGGGCAGCCCGACGATCAGCGTGGGCTCGACGAAGTAGCCGCGGTCCAGGCCGCTCGGGCCGCCCACCACCGGTCACGACGGTCCCCCCCTCCTCGAGGGCCAGGGACAGGTAGCCCTCCACCCGGTCGCGTTGGCGGGCGCTGATCAGCGGGTCCGCAGATGGTGCCCGGGTCGGTGGGGTCCCCGGCCGGCAGCTTGCCCAGCACCTTGGCCGTCGAGTCCACGGCCTCGTCGAACTGCCGGCGGGGCACGAGCAGGCGGGTGGTGATGGCGCAGCCCTGGCCGGCATGGGTGCACACGGTGAAGGCGGCGGTGGCACACGCTCCCCGCAGGTCGGCGTCGTCCAGGATGACGAAGGCCGACTTGCCCCCGAGCTCCAAGAAGACCTTCTTGAGCGACTCGGCGGCGGACGTCATGACCCGCTTGCCGGTGGCCGTCGAGCCGGTGAAGCTGATCTGGTCCACCCGCGGGTCGGCGGACAGCAGAGCCCCGACCGTGTGCTCGGAGGACGGGACGATGTTGACCACCCCGGGCGGGATGTCCGTCTCCTCGGCGATGAGCCGGCCGAGCACGGTGGCACACCACGGGGTGTCGGGAGCCGGCTTGAGGACCACGGTGTTGCCGGCGGCCAGGGCCGGACCCAGCTTGGCCAGGTTGATCTGATGGGGGACGTTCCACGGGGTGATGGCCCCCACCACGCCGGTGGCCTCGCGGCGCACCCACCGGTGGGAGGGGATGCCCATGGGCGAGGCGTCCCCCAGGTCGGTCTCCCACTGGTAGGCCTCGGCCAGGTCGGCCACCCAGCCGAGGCCCTCGACCGGCGCGTCGAGCTGGGCCGAGTAGGTGAAGGAGACCGGCGAGCCCGTCTCGGCCACGGTCATGGCCCGGAGATCGTCGGCGTGGGCGCCCAAGGCCGCCTGGAGCTGCCGGAGGCCCCGCACCCGCAGCCCGACGTCGGTGGACCACTCCGTCTCGTCGAAGGCCCGGCGGGCCGCGGTGACGGCGTCGTCGAGGTCCTCGGGCCCCCCGTCGGCCACCACCCCGATGACCGCTTCGGTGGCCGGGTTGACCACCTCGAAGGTCTTGCCCGACCGTGCCGTCCGCAGCTGCCCGTCGACGAGCATGCGCTCCTCGCCGGCCACCGGGCCGGCCGACGTCGTCATGCGGACACCTCGCCCAGTCCGAAGACCTCGTCGGTGCGGCGTTCGGCCATGGCGGCCAGGGGCAGGTCGACGTGGAGCGACGCCGCCAGTTCGAGGGCGGCGGCCAGGTCCTTGTGGGCCAGGGAGGCCCCCGCCTGCATGGCCCCCACCAGTCCCCTGTCGTCCGCCTCGGTGAACGGCGCCACCGTCGAGCGGAACATCAGGCGGGAGGCGCCGCCGATGTGGACGTCGCTGGCCTTGACCACCTCGGCCAGCTTGGCCAGGGAGATGCCGGCGGCCTCGGCCAGCTGCTGGCCCTCGTAGGCGGCCAGCCACGAGCCGTAGGTGATGAGGTTGCGGGCCAGCTTGGCGGCCAGGCCGCACCCGAAGGGCCCCATGGTCACGGCCAGCGAGCTGATGGCATCGAACACCGGCCCGACCCGCTCGATGACCGTCGGGTCGCCACCCACCATGCACACCAGCTCGCCGCTGGCCGCGGCGTCCGGTCCGCCGGTCACCCCGCAGTCGAGCACGGCCACCCCGAGCCGGTCGGCCTCGGCTCCGATGGCCTGGACGCACGACGCCGAGATGGTGCTGACCACGATGAAGATGGTGTCGGGGCCGGCGGCGGCCAGTCCCCCTCGGGACCGGACAGCAGCCCCTCGACCTGTTCGTCGTTGACCACGGCCACGACCACCACGTCGGACCGGCCGACCAGATCGAGCGCCGAGGAGGCCACCAGGGCCCGGTCCGCATACGGCTCGGTGGCCTCGGCCCGCACGTCGCACACCACCAGCGGGAGTCCGGCTCGGAGCACGCTCGTCGGCCACGCCGTTGCCGATGGCACCGAGGCCGATGACTCCGACGGTCGGCGGGGAGGGCGGGCGGGCCCCGGGAGCTGGTTGGTCGTTCGGCACTGGGTCTCCCTGTCGGTCGGAGCGGTCCCGGGCTGGTGTCGGTGCTCGGTCAGGTGATGATGGCATGCTGGCGTCGGAGCCCGTCGCCGCCACGGCCCCGTGGGGTGGCCCGGTCTCCACCCACCTCGGTGACGGTTTACTTGGACAGCTGTCCAGACTATAGTCCAACACAATGAGCCACACCACCGCCTCCGGCCCCCCGTCGACGGGGGCGGCCCCGTGAGCGAGGCGGCCGTACTCGGATCCCCCGACGGTCCACCCGTCTTCGAGGCCACCCGCCGGCGCCTCTCGCCCCGTCAGGCCGAGGTCGTGGCCCAGCTGGTGCGGGCCACCGAGGACGAGATCGAGGCGGTCGGCTACCAGGGTCTGACCGTGCGCAGCGTGGCCCGGCGGGCGGGGGTGGCCCCGGCCACCGCCTACAACTACTTCAGCTCGAAGGACCACCTGCTGGCCGAGGTCCTGTGGCGGCGCATGCAGGGGCTGGCCCCGGCCGACGCCGACCTCCGACCGACCGGTGCACGACCGGGTGGCCGACACGGTGCGGGACATGGTGCTGTTCACCACCGAGAGCCCCGCCCTGGTCGACGCCTGCACCGTGGCCCTGCTCAGCACCACGCCCGACGTCAAGCACCTCCGCGACCGGATCGGAGCGGACATCCACCGCCGGCTGGCCGCCGCGGTCGGCCCCGGCGTCGACCCGATGGTGGTGCGGGTGCTCGAGACCTCCTTCTCCGGGGCGCTGTTGGCCGCCGGGATGGGCCACCTGCCCTCGCCGGACATCCCCGAGTTCGTCGCCGCCGCCGCCGACCTCATGCTCGACCGGGCCGCCGGCGGCCGCCGGACCGCCACCGGCAACCGGAGTCGTCGATGACCACGGTCAGCCAGCCGGTCACCTACAGCCCGTACGCCTACGAGATCCACGAGGATCCCTACCCGGTCTACGCCCGCCTGCGGGCCGAGGCCCCGGTGTACCGCAACGACGAACTCGACTTCTACGCCCTCTCCCGCCACGAGGACGTCCTGGCCGCCTTCCGCAACCTGGACGGGTTCTCCAATGCGCAGGGGGTGTCCCTCGAGCCCAGCGCCTTCGGCCCCGACGCCCACCGGTTCATGTCCTTCCTGGCCCTCGACCCGCCCCGTCACACCCGGATGCGTTCCCTGGTGGGCAAGGGGTTCACCCCCTCCAAGGTGGCCCAGATGGAGGAGCACATCCGGGACATCGCCGTCGAGCACCTCGAGCCCGCCCTCGAGCAGGGGACGTTCGACTTCATCGCCGACTTCGCCGGCAAGCTGCCCATGGACGTGATCTCGGAGCTGGTCGGGGTGCCGCGGGCCGACCGGGCCGAGATCCGCCGGCTGGCCGACACGGTGGTGCACCGCGACGACGGCGTGTTCGACGTCCCCCCGGCCGGCATGGAGGCGGCCATGACCCTGGTCGCCTACTACCAGGACATGGTCGACCAACGACGGCGAGCCGGTCGGGACGATCTGACTTCGGCCCTGCTCGACGCCGAGATCGACGGGGACAAGCTGTCCGACGACGAGATCATCGCCTTCCTGTTCCTGATGGTGGTGGCCGGGAACGAGACGACCACCAAGCTGCTGGGCAACGCCTGGTATTGGGGCTGGCGCCACCCCGACCAGCGGGCCAAGCCCTTCGCCGACCCCGACCGGGTCGTGCCGTGGATCGAGGAGACCCTCCGCTTCGACACCTCCAGCCAGATGTTGCTCCGGGTCACCCGTCTCCCCATGGAGCTGCACGGCGTCGAGATCCCCGAGGGCAGCCGGGTCCTGCTGCTGGTGGGCTCGGCCAACCGGGACGAGTCCGTCTTCCCCGACGCCCACCGGTACGACCTCGACCGCGACACCAGCCGGCTGGTCAGCTTCGGCAGCGGTCGACACTTCTGCATGGGCGCCCCCTTGGCCCGGTTGGAAGCCCGCATCGGCCTGGCCGAGCTGGTCGAGCGGGTGGCCACCTACGACGTCGACCCCGACCGGATCGAGCGGGTCCACTCCATCAACGTGCGGGGTCTGGCCGCCCTCCCGACCACGGTCACGCTCCGCTGATGCCCGGCTGCTGATGCCCCGCTTCGACCCCAACCCCGAGCGGCGCCCGGCCGTCGTCACCGGAGCCTCCTCGGGCATCGGCCAGGCCACGGCCCTGGCCCTGGCGGCCGAGGGTCACCCGGTGGCCCTGGGCGCCCGGCGGGTGGCCGAGTGCGAGGCCACCGCCGCGGCCATCCGGGAGGACGGCGGGGAGGCGGTGGCCATCCATCTCGACCTGGCCGACGGCCGGTCGGTGGACCGGTTCGCCCAAGCCTGCGTAGACACCCTCGGCGCCGTCGAGATCCTGGTGTCCAACGCCGCCCTCAACATCGCCGGCGCCGTCCTGGACACCGACCCCGAGGCGTTCGACGGCGTCCTGGCCGTCAACCTGAGCGGCACCCACCGCCTGGTCCGGGCCCTGACCCCGGGCATGACCGGCCGCCGGCGCGGCGACATCGTGTTCGTCACCTCCGACGTGGCCGAGCGGCCCCGACCGTCGATGGCGGCCTACGTCACGTCGAAATGGGGGCTCGAGGGCTACGTCCACTCGCTGCAGATGGAGCTGGAGGGCACCGGGGTGCGGGCCACGATCGTCCGGCCCGGCCCCACCCTGACCGGCATGGGGATGGACTGGGACCCCGACGCCACCGGCAAGGTCATCGAGCAGTGGGCGGCGTGGGGCTTCGCCCGGCACTCCAACTTCATGCGGCCGGCCGGCGTGGCCCAGGCCATCGTGGCGGTGGTGGGCCTCCCCCGCGGCACCCATGCCACGGTCATCGAACTCCAACCGGAAGCACCCCTGCACACCGATCCGAACCACGCCGGACCCGACGAACTGGGAGAGCCATGACCATCGCCCTGGACCACAAGCAGCCACCCCGGGTGTCCGGCGGTGAGCACGAGAACGGCCACCTGGAGGAGCTCCGGGTCGATCCCATCGCCCTCATGAACCGGGTCCGGGCCGAGTGCGGCGACGTGGGTGTGTTCCGGCTGGCCCAGCGCGACGTGGTGCTGCTGTCCGGGGCCGACGCCAACGAGTTCTTCTTCCGCGCCCCCGAGGAGGTCCTCGACCAGGCCGAGGCCTACCCGTTCATGACGCCGGTCTTCGGGGAGGGGGTGGTGTTCGACGCCCCCCCGGAGCGCCGACGCGAGATGCTCCACAACCAGGCCCTCCGGGACAAGTTCATGCGGGGCCACGCCGCCACCATCGCCGCCGAGGTGGAGCAGATGGTGGCGGGATGGGACGACGAGGGTGAGATCGACCTGCTCGACTGGTTCGCCGAGCTGACCATCTACACCTCCTCGGCCTGCCTCATCGGCAAGCGGTTCCGCAACGAGTTGGACAAGCGGTTCGCCGAGCTCTACCACGACCTCGAACAGGGCACCGACGCCATCGCCTACGTCGACCCCTACGCCCCCATCGAGAGCTTCCGCCGCCGGGACGCGGCGCGGGCCGGCCTGGTCCAGCTGGTCGAGGGGATCATGGAGCGGCGGGCCGCCGCTCCACCGTCCGGGGACGACGACCGGGACCTGCTCGACGTCCTCATGTCCATCACCAACGAGGACGGTTCCCCGCGGTTCCTGGCCGACCAGGTGACGGGCATGTTCATCTCCATGATGTTCGCCGGGCACCACACCACCTCCGGCACCGCGGCGTGGACGCTGATCGAGCTGCTCCGCCATCCCGACGAGCGGGCCGCGGTGGACACCGAGCTCCGCGAGCTCTATGCCGACGGGGCCGAGGTCAGCTATCAGGCCCTCCGGGCCATGCCCCACCTGGAGTCGGCGGTGAAGGAGGCCCTCCGCCTCCACCCGCCGCTGATCCTGCTGCTCCGGGTGGCCAAGGAGGATCTCGAGGTCAACGGGTTCACCATCGAGGCGGGCCAGATGGTGGGGGCCAGCCCGTCGGTGTCCAACCGCATCGCCGAGGACTTCCCCGACGCCGACCGGTTCCAGCCCTCCCGCTACCTCGAGCCGCGCGAGGAGGACCGGACCAACCCCTGGACATGGATCCCCTTCGGCGCCGGTCGGCACCGGTGCGTGGGGGCGGCCTTCGCCATGATGCAGCTCAAGGCCATCTTCTCCGTGCTGTTGTTGGACTGGGAGTTCGAACTGGCCCAGCCGTCGGACTCCTACCGGAACGACCACTCGAAGATGGTGGTCCAGCTCCAGCAGCCCTGCGTGGTCCGGTACCGGCGCAAGGCGGACGCCCGGGCCGGGGCCTGATGCGGGTCGTCGTCGACCTCGACCTGTGCCAGGGGCACGGGGTGTGCGAGTCCGAGGCGCCCACCGTGTTCGAACTGGCCAAACGTGAGACAGTGTCCGTCCTGGACCCGTCGCCCCCCGAGGAGGCGCGTCCGGCGGTCGAGGCGGCGGTCCGGTACTGCCCCACCTCCGCGCTATCCATCGTCGAAGAGGAGTAACCATGCCGTCGTTCCCCCGAAGTGAGCTCGAAGCGATGATGCAGAAGTGGCTGGACATCAACCGGCGCTGCGAAGAGCAGCTGGACTGGGCGCCCATGGCCGAGCTGTACACCGACGACGCCACCTACGGTTGGAACGTCGGCCCGACCGACGAGTTCATGGCCGTGGGCAAGGACGAGATCCGGGAGTATGCCCTCGGCCTGGAGATGGAGGGCCTGGGGGGATGGACCTACCCGTACCAGCGGGTCCTCATCGACGACGTCCAGGGCGAGATCCTCGGCCTGTGGAAGCAGATCGCCGATGCCACCCGTCCCGACGGCAGCCACTACGAGATCGCCGGTCTGGGCGGGAGCTGGTTCCGCTATGCCGGCAACTTCCAGTGGTCCTGGCAGCGGGACTTCTTCGACGTGGGCAATGCCACCGCCACCTTCATCGAGATGATCAACGCCGGCGTGCTGACCCCGGGCATGCAGAAGCGACTCGAGAAGTCGGCGTCGGGCAAGCGGCAGCCGGGCCACTACCGGGTGGGCCAGGCCCCGGTCGACCTGTGGGAGGGCGTGTAGCGCCCACCGCGGTCATCGGCGGGCGAAGGACTCGATGACCCCGGTGCGCCAGGCCCTGAGCTCCTCCGAGCGCTCCTCATCGTTCCGGCCCATGCGCACCAGCACCAGGTCGAGGTCGGGACAGACGTCGATGGACTGGCCCTCGTGGCCGGCGGCCCAGAACGTCCCACCGTGGGCCCGCGTCCACCAGTGGGAGCCGTAGACCTCGCCGTCCTCGGGATCGACCGACCGGGGCCGGCGGCCGTGGTCCACCCAGCCCTCGGGCAGCAGCCGCTCCCCGGCCCACACCCCGTCCCGGAGGTACCAGAGGCCGAACCGGGCGTAGTCCCGGGCGGTGGCGTACGCGTAGGAGGCGG
Source organism: uncultured Acidimicrobiaceae bacterium (assembly GCA_963812525.1). Taxonomy (GTDB): domain Bacteria; phylum Actinomycetota; class Acidimicrobiia; order Acidimicrobiales; family RAAP-2; genus Bog-756. Next base: position 802,144 of record CAWEVL010000009.1, on the reverse strand, counting down.
CCACCCACGTCCCGGCCCCGTCGAAGGTGGTGGTGGCCGAGGTCATCCCGAGGGGGCCGAACAGCCGGTCGGCCAGGAACCTGCGGTAGGGCTCGCCGGGCCCGAGGGTCCGGGCCACCACGCCCGAGACGATGATGCTGGTGCCGCTCGAGTAGTTGAAGCGGGTCCCGGGCGGCGCGGTCAGCGGTCGGTCGGCGGCGAAGGCGGCCATGTCCTGTTGGCCTCGGCCGAACAGCATCTGCAGGACGTCGGAGGACTCGGCGTCCTCGTACTGCTCCACGAAGTCCAGCCCGTCGCGCATGTCCAGCAGGTGCTGGAGGGTGATCGACCCTCGCGGGTCGCCGGCGGCCTGCCAGGCCGGCACCGGGGCCGGGCCGTCGAGGGCCAGCCGGCCATCGGCGACCAGCAGGCCGACCACGGCGTGGAGCATGGACTTGGCGATGGACCACGAGAGCAGGGGGGTGTCGCGCACCACCGGCTTCCCCGGTTTGTCCCACTGGGGCAGGAGCCCTCCGTAGCGCTCGTACACCAGGCGGCCGCGGTGGACCACGACCACGGCGTAGGTCTGATGGAGCGGCCCCTCGGGGTCGAAGGCGTGGTCCAGGGCCGGGGTCAGGTCGACGCCGTCGGGCGGCGGGCCCTCGGGCCACTCCGCCCCGGGCCACGGCACGCCGACCGGCGGTGACGGCAAGGGGGGCAGGGGGGCGGGGAACGGATCCGGGGTCACCGCCCGAAGCTTGGCACTCCCGACGGTGCCGGCGCCGTCGGCGCCGGGTCGGGCCACCAGGGGGCGCCCCGACCCGTCGGCCAGCAACCGGGTGGACCCACGTCGGGCCCGTCCCGGTCCGGGGTGGCAGCATGGTTGCCGTGCTCGACCACCTCTCCCTCCAGTGCGCCGATGTGACCGTCAGCGCCGCCTTCTACGACGCCGTGCTCGCCCCCCTGGGTGGGCGCCGGCTGGCGGAGGTGGGCCCGGCGGTCGGGTTCGGCATCCCGCCCCGGCCCACCTTCTGGCTGGGACCCCGCGCCACCGGCACCGGATTCCGGGAGTGCCACGTCGCCTTCCTGGCCCCCGACCGGGATGCGGTGCGCGCCTTCGTCGACACCGCAGTGGCCACGGGGACCGAGGTCCTCCATGGGCCGAGGCTGTGGCCCGAGTACCACCCGGCCTACTTCGGAGCCTTCGTCCGCGACCCCGACGGCAACAACGTCGAGGCCGTCTGCCATTCGGCGGCCTAGGCCGTCCACACCTCCCAGAGCGACGGGGCGGCGGCGGCGGCCTGGTGACGACCCGCCCGGGCCGAGGGGGCCCGCACCGCCGGGTCGAGGGGGTCGGCACCGAAGGCGGCCAGCGCCTCGTCGTCGGGCGAGACCACGACGGCCCGGCCGGTGGCCTCCACCGCGTCCAGCTGGGCGGCGAGGGCGGGGTCGACCATCGGGGCCAGGACCACCACCCGCTGATAGCCCACGGCCAGGTCGGCGTTGGCCAGCGAGTAGACGCCTCCGTCCACGTACCGGGACCCCTCGATGGTCACCGGGGGCCAGATGCCCGGGACCGCGCTGCTGGCCGCCACGGCGTCCACCAATCCCACGCCCGAGCCCGAGTCGAACGCCCGTCGCTCGCCGGTGGCGGCCTCCACGGCCACCGCGGCCACCGGCCGCTCCGGCCACTCCTCGGAGGGGAGCCGGCCGGCCACCACCGCCCGCCGGACCGGCTCACCCACGGTGTCGGCGGCCAGGGCCATGGCCCCGATCCGGCGGCGACGCTCCTCGGGGTCGGCGACCTCCTCGATCAGACGGGCCATGGTGTCCCACAGCTCGGCGACGGACATCCCGGCGGGTCGCAGCTCGCGGTTCTGGAGGGCCGGGTCGACCTGTCGTTCGAAGCACTCCCGGGGCGTCATACCGCTGGCCACCTGCGCGGCCACCGTGGCACCGGCCGACGTCCCGACGATGAGGTCGGCGGCGTCGAGGTCCAGGCCGGCGTCGGACAGGCCGAGGAGCATCCCGGCGTGCCAGGCGATCCCGGCCAGCCCCCCGCCTCCCAGGACCAGGGCCCTCGTGGTGCTCACCGCGGCCTCCTCCCCGGCTCCCCGGGCGGGCGTCCGGCCCCGGGCGGCCGAGCTCCCCTCGGCCCGCGGCTCAGGATCGGTCGGTGTCGACGATCAGCAGGCTGCACGGGCTGTGGTGGGAGACCTTGTTGGGAACGCTGCCGAGCACGAAGCGCCGCACGCCGGACATGCCCCGGTTCCCCACCACCAGCAGGTCGGCCTCTACCGCCTCGGCCGCCTTGATCAGGGCGTCGGCCGGCTCGCCGTCGTAGGTCTCCATCTCGGCGGGTACGCCGTGGCGCTCGGCCTCGGCCAGGAACTCGGTCCGGATCCTCCGGGCGTCCTCCTTCCGGTCCTCGTTGGTGATGGCCACCGCGCCGGCGTCCAGTTGGGCGGTGGCCGCGGTCAGGATCGGGCGCAGTACGTGGACGCCGTGCACCTTGGCGCCGCTCAGCTTGGCCAGGGTGAAGGCCTGCTCGACGGCGACGGCCGCCCGCTCCGAGCCGTCCGTCCCCACGACGATCACCTTGAACACCGGGCCACCTCCACCATGATCTCCTCCATCGGCAAACGGTGGGGCCGACGCGGTCGGAGACCCACCTCCTGTGGCGGCAGGCTACCAGGGGGCCGATGATCGTCTCCGGCCACCGACGGGTGGGGATTCCCGTGCGGGGCCTGGGTAGGGTTTGCCCGTGGAGTCCCAGCGCGCGAATGCGGCGAGGTTGCTCGCCTCCCACCGTGGACCGGCCCCCCTCCTGCTCCCGAACCCCGGGGACCGGGGCTCGGCGAGACTGCCGGCCCGGCTCGGCGCGGCCCGGGTGTCGGGAGGTGGGGCCCGGTGCTTCGCCGGGCCCGGCGCGGTGGTCCAGGCGGCCACCGGGCTCCTCGAGGAGGGGACGTTCGGATGCCGGGAACCGTCCGCAGGAGGCCTCGAGGCGGCACGGGCCGCCTTCGTGGAGTGAGCCTCGGCACGCCGACCGCCACCGTCGTCCCCGGACCCACCGGAGCGGGCGGGGTGGAGCCCGGATGATCAGCATCGCCGACGGCATCGGGCTGCTGATCGGCATCGTGGTCATCGCCACCGTCGCCGACCGGCTGCGGATCCCCTACCCCATCCTGCTGGTGATCGCCGGCATCGGCGTGGCCCTGATCCCCACCCAGCACCGCGTCGAGCTCCAGCCCGAGCTGGTCCTGCTGGTGTTCCTGCCACCCCTGATCTACGACGCCTCCCTCGACACCTCCGCCCGGGAGGTCCGGGCCCAGATCCGTCCGATCCTCTTTCTCGCCGTGGGCCTGGTGCTGGCCACCATGACCGTGGTGGCGGTGGTCATCCACTCGATGGTCCACGACATGAACTGGGCGGTGGCCTTCGCCCTCGGTGCCATCGTGTCGCCCCCCGACTCCGTGGCCGCCACCCAGATCGCCGGCAAACTGGGCCTCCCCCGCCGGCTGGTCACCATCCTGGGCGGCGAGGGGATGATGAACGACGCCACCGCGTTGACCGCCTACCAGGTGGCCGTGGCCGCGGTGGGCTCGGCCTTCACCGTGGCCGATGTGGCCTGGAAATTCTCGTTCGCCGTGGTGGCGGGCGTGGGCATCGGCCTGGCCGTGGGATGGCTGGGGGCCCGGGTCCTCCGATTCACCGAGACCCCGGTGATCGAGAACACCGTGCTCCTGATCCTGCCGTTCGCCGCCTACCTGCCCGCCGACAAACTCGGGGCCTCGGGGGTGCTGGCCGTGGTGGCGGCCGGGCTGTACTTCGGCCGCTACGGCTCGTCGTCGCTGACCGCCGGGGCCCGGTTGCAGCAGCGGGAGATCTGGGACCTGGTCGTCTTCCTGCTGACGGGCCTGTCGTTCCTCCTGGTCGGCCTCGAGCTCCGCCCCATCCTCGACAGCCTGACCAACCGCGAGTCCGGCTCGCTGGTGCTGGAGGCGCTGGCCGTCATCGGTGTGGTCATGGTGGTGCGCATGGTGTGGATCTTCGGGGCCACCGCGGTCCCCGGCGCGCAACGCCTGCTCGGCTCCGGCCGTCGCCCGAGCCACCCGTGGCGGGAATCGACGGTGCTGGGTTGGGCGGGTATGCGTGGAGCGGTGAGCCTGGCCGCGTCGCTGGCCCTGCCCCCGACGTTCCCCCACCGGGACCTGCTGGTCTTCCTGACCTTCGCCGTCATCGTGGCCACGCTGGTGGGCCAGGGCCTGACCCTCCCGTCGCTGATCCGCCGACTCGGCCTGGTGACACGCGACGAGCAGGAGGGGCTACTGGTCGCCGAGGCTCGGCGGCGGCTGACGGTGGTCGCCCTGACCAGCCTCGAGGACCTCATCCACGAAGAGCGGTTCCCCGACGAGGTGGTGGACCGCATCCGCATCGGGTACGAGTCCCAGCTGGCCCGCATCGATCGTCGGCTCGAGGCGCTGGCGTCGGCGGACGGGGACGGTGCGGGGAGAGGTGACCGGTTCGCCGCCGGCACCGGGAGCCATCTGCACGCCGAGCGTGAGCTGCGCAAACTGGTGATCGCCACCGAGCGGACCGAGCTCGACCAGCTGCTGGCCCGCCGGAAGGTCAGTGAGCGGGTGGCCGAGGGGGTGCGGGCCGCACTCGACATCGACGAGACCACCATGCGACCCTGAGACCGCCGGCCCGGCTCGGCGTCCAGCCGGCGCGCGTGCCGGTCATCGGTCCCCGGACGTGCTGCAGGGCGTCTCCGAAGAGACGCCCTGCAGGTATTGATGTGCTGACTTGTTGCACTGGGGTTCCCGTGAGGCGCCGGATGGGACCTGGGTCCGGCTAGGTCGCCCAGTGGGTGTCTGGCTGGGATTCGCCAGGTGGTACAGCGAGCCGCCTCAGCGGCCAGCCACCTCCAGGGTCCCGAATCGTTGACTGCTCAGTTGGACCACCTCCTCTCTCTGGTGGGCCCATGGTAGCGCCGGCCACCGCCCGGTCGGCTCCATTTCGGCCACGATATTTGGCGGCGGAACGGAGAGGGTGGGAGAGGGCCCGGGACCCGGGTGGGCGGACTGGGCAGACCGCCCGGCAGATCAGTACTATCGAACATATGTTCGTAGCACCTCCCCACCGTCCGGGCGTGGATACCCAGGACCCGGAGGGGCCGCCTCCGGGCCGGTCGCCCGGGCGCCACCGGGACCTCGCCTCCCTGGCCGGGCTGGCCGAGCGCACGCGGCCGGTCTCGTCGAGCCAGACCCGCCTCCTCCCGGTGGCCCCACCCCTCGGCGCCCTGCTCCCCGACGGCAGCCTGCGCCGGGGGACCACCGTCGTGGTCAGGGGACCGGGGCGCACCGAGACCGGCCCGGCCGCTGACGGCAGCATCAGCGTGGCCCTGGCGCTCCTGGCGGCGGCATCGGGGGCGGGGTCGTGGTGTGCGCTGGTCGGACTGGACGGCCTGGGTGGGGTGGCGGCGCACGAGCTCGGCATCGACCTGGGTCGACTGGCGGTGATCCCCCGCCCCGGTGTGGCCTGGGCCGAAGTCACCGCGGCGGTGATCGACGGCGTGGACCTGGTGGTGCTCTGCCCCCCGTTCCCCCCCGCCGGGCCATGGCCCACCGGCTGGCGGCCCGGGCCCGGGACCGCCGGTCCGTCCTGGTGGTGGTGCCGGGCCGGGCCGGCTGGCCCGACCCTCCCGACCTGTGTCTGACCATCGGCGAGACCCACTGGGACGGTGCCGGGACCGGCGAGGGGTTCCTGTCCCGCCGACGGATGACGGTGACCGCCACCGGCCGGCGGTCGGCGGCTCGACCCCGACACCACCGGTTGTGGCTCCCATCCACCAGCGGTGCGCTGGCCGATGCCGGCCCGGGGGGGCCGACATGAACCGCCTGGTGGTGGTGCGCTGCCCCGACCTGCTCGACGAGGACGAGGGGGGCGAGGCCCTCCGGTCGTTCGACCGGGTGATCGGGGCCGTGGAGGCCTACTGCCCGTGGGTCACCGCCGTCCGGCCGGGGATCTGCTCGCTCCCCGCCCGCGGGCCGGCCCGCTACTTCGGCGGCGAGGACCGGTTGGCCCGCCTGGTGGCCGAGACGGCCTCGGCCGTCGCCGCCGCCGAGGTCGGGGTGGCTGACGGCCTGTTCGCCGCGGTGCTCGCCGCCCAAGGCGGCGTCATCGTCCCGGCCGGGGGGACGGCCGACTTCCTGGCGCCCTTCCCGGTGGGCGTCCTGGGCCAGCCCGAACTGGCCGAACTGCTGAGCCGGCTGGGCGTCCGCACCCTGGGCGAGTTCGCCGCCCTGCCCGAAGCCCATGTGCTGGGTCGGTTCGGGTCGGACGGGATGGCCGGCCACTGCGTGGCCCGGGGCCGGAGCGGGGAACTCGGGGACCTGCGCCGGCCGACGGTCGGACGCCGGGGCCCCGACCGTGCCGTGGCGGCGGCGGGTGGCCAGTCCGGCTTCTGGGGTGGCGTGAGCGACACCGACGCCCGCGCCGGCCGGGCCCTGGCCGCCGTGCAGGACCTCCTGGGTCCGGACGGGGTGGTGACCGCTCGCCTGCAAGGAGGCCGAGGGCCGGCCCAACGGGCCCGCTTCGTGACCTGGGGTGGCCGGGAGACCCATCCCGACCCGTCCCCGGGCGGACCGTGGCCCGGCCAGATCCCGCCGCCGGCCCCGGCCGTCGTGCATCCCGTCCCCCTGCGGGCCGAGCTGGTCGGCGCCGACGGGAAGCCCCTGGCGGTGTCGGCCCGGGGGCTCCTCACCGGCATCCCGGGCCGGCTGTCGGTGGAGGAGGGTCCGTGGTCGGCGGTGACCGCCTGGGCCGGGCCCTGGCCGTCGGACGAACGGTGGTGGTCGAGGTCCCGTCGGCGGAGCGCGCGACTGCAGGCCGTCACCGGGCCGGCCGCCCACCTGCTGCTGGTCGAGCGGGGTCGGTGGTGGGTCGAAGCCACCTACGGATAGCCGGAGCCGTCCGATCGACATGGCCTACGCCGAACTGCACGTCCACTCCAACTTCTCCTTCCTCGACGGCGCCAGCCATCCCGAGGAGCTGGCCGCCGAAGCGACCCGGCTCGGCCTGTCCGGACTGGCGCTGACCGATCACAACGGCCTCTACGGTGTGGTGCGGTTCGCCGAGGCGGCCCGGGCCTTCGGCCTGCCCACCGTCTTCGGCGCCGAGCTCACCCTCACCGGCGGGGGCCCGGCGGGGGCCCGGGGTCGGATGGCGCCGCCGGGGGCCCGGACCGGGGTGGCCGACCCCGACGGCGCCCACCTGGTGGTGCTGGCCCGGGACCCCGAGGGCTACGCCTCCCTCAGCCGGGTCATCGCCGAAGCCCACCTGGCCGGCGGCGAGAAGGGCAAGCCGGTGATCACGCTCGACGCGCTGTCGGACGGGCATCGAGGGCACTGGCAGGTGCTCACCGGGTGCCGCAAGGGGGCGCTGGCCACCGCCCTCACCACCGAGGGGCCGGCGGCGGCGGCGCGCACCCTCGACCACCTGATCGGCCGGTTCGGCCGCGACCACGTGGCTGTCGAGCTCTGGGATCACGGCAATCCGGTCGACGCCACCCGCAACGACACCCTGGCCCTGTTGGCCATCGAGCGGGGCGTGGCCCCGGTGGCCACCAATAACGTGCACTACGCCAGCCCGGCCCGTTTCCCCCTGAGCACCGCGCTGGCCGCGGTACGGGCCCGCCGCACCCTGGCCGAGCTCGAGGGGTGGCTCCCCCCCTCGGCCACCGCCTGCCTGCGGGGTGAGGCCGAACAGCGTCGCCGGTTCGCCCGGTGGCCCGGGGTGGTGGACCAGGCCGCCGAGCTGGCCGCCGCCTGCTCCTTCGACCTGCGCCTGGTGGCCCCCCGGCTCCCCGACTTCCCGGTGCCGACCGGGCACACCGAGCAGACCTGGCTGGTGGAGCTGGTCCGCCGCGGCGCCACCGACCGGTACGGGCCACGGGAGGCGGCACGGGTACCGGGGGCCTGGGCCCAGCTCGACCGTGAGCTGGCCGTCATCGGGGCGCTCGGGTTCCCCGGCTACTTCCTCACCGTCTGGGACATCGTGGCGTTCTGCCGGCGGGAGGACATCTTCTGCCAGGGCCGGGGGTCGGCGGCCACTTCGGCGGTCTGTTACGCCCTCGGCATCACCAACGTCGACGCCGTCTCCCTCGGCCTGCTGTTCGAGCGCTTCCTCTCCCCGGCCCGCGACGGGCCACCGGACATCGACGTCGACATCGAGTCGGGTCGGCGGGAGGAGGTCATCCAGTACGTCTACGAGCGCTACGGCCGGCTCCATGCCGCCCAGGTGGCCAACGTCATCACCTACCGGTCACGCTCGGCCCTCCGCGATGTGGGCAAGGCGCTCGGACACGCGCCCGAGGAGGTGGACGCCTGGTCGAAGTCGGTCGACCGGGGCGAGTCGCTCCACGAGCGGGAGGACCTCCCACCCCTGGTCCAGGACCTGGCCGGCGAGCTGCTCGACTTCCCCCGCCACCTCGGAATCCACTCCGGCGGCATGGTCATCTGCGACCGCCCGGTGGTCGAGGTGTGCCCGGTCGAGTGGGGTCGGATGCCCGGCCGCAGCGTGCTCCAGTGGGACAAGGACGACTGCGCGGCGGCCGGGCTGGTCAAGTTCGACCTGCTCGGCCTGGGCATGCTCACCGCGCTGCACCACATGGTCGACCTGGTGGGCGAGTTCCACGGCGTGACGATCGACCTGGCCCGCCTCGACCAGGACCCGGCCGTCTACGACCTGCTGTGCCGGGCCGACACCGTCGGGGTCTTCCAGGTGGAGTCGCGGGCCCAGATGAACACGCTCCCCCGCGTCCAGCCGCGGTGTTTCTACGACCTGGCCATCGAGGTGGCCCTGATCCGCCCGGGGCCCATCCAGGGGAACGCCGTCCACCCCTACATCCGGAGGCGGAACGGGACCGAGCCCATCACCTACCTCCACCCCTTGCTGCGGCCGGCCCTCGAGCGCACCCTCGGGGTGCCCCTGTTCCAGGAGCAGCTGATGCAGATCGCCATCGACGTGGCCGGCTTCACCCCGACCGAGGCCGACGAGCTGCGCCAGGCCATGAGTGCCAAGCGGTCGGGCGAGCGTATGGCCCGCCTGCGCGGCCGGCTGTTCACCGGCATGGCCGCCCGGCAGGTCTCCGCCGAGGTGTCCGAGCTGGTGTACACGGCTCTGGCGGCCTTCGCCAACTTCGGGTTCCCCGAGAGCCACTCGGTGGCCTTCGCCCACCTGGTGTACGCCACCGCCTGGTGCAAGGTGCACTACCCCGCCGCCTTCACCGCCGGCCTCCTCAACGCGCAACCCATGGGGTTCTGGTCCCCGCAGAGCCTGGTGGCCGACGCCAAGCGGCACGGGGTGGTGGTCCGCCGGCCCGACGTGAACGCCGGCGGGGCCGACGCCGGGCTCGAGGAGGTGGGCGTGGACTGCGGGAGTGGAGGGAGCGGGGGGCGGTCAGGACCGGCTGTCCGGCTGGGCGTGTCCTCGGTACGCGGCATCGGCGACGAGACCGCGGAGCGGATCGCCGAGGGGCGACCCTGGTCGAGCATGGAGGACCTGGTCCGCCGGGCCGGCGTCTCCCGTGCCCAGCTGGAGGCGTTGGCCACGGCCGGCGCCCTCGACGGCCTGGGGAAGGGGGTGGGGAAGACCGCCGGTCACGGCCGGCGGTCCCTGGTGTGGGGGGCGGGGGCGGCCTCCCAGGCCACCGCGGACCGGCTCCCCGGGGTCGTCACCGGCTCGGATCCCCCACCCCTGCCCCGGCCCACCTCGTGGGAGGGGGTGGCCGACGACCTGTGGTCGCTCGGGATGGCCCCCGACACCACGGCCATGGAGCTGGCTCGCGAGGGACTGGACAGACGGGGGGTGCTGGCCGCGGCGGCGCTGCGGTCGAGGCCGGCCGGGGACCGGATCACCGTCGGAGGGGTGGTCACCCACCGCCAGCAGCCGGAGAGCGCGCACGGCGCCGTCTTCTTGAACCTCGAGGACGAGACCGGGATGGTCAACATCGTCTGCTCCCGGGGGGCCTGGATCCGGTGGAAGCCGGTGGCCCGGTCGTGCCCGGCGCTGCTGGTACGGGGACGGATCGAGCGTTCGGAGGGGTCGATGACCCTCGTGGCCGAGCGGTTCGAGCCGCTCGAGCTCGGTCCGGTGCCGTCGTCGAGGGATTTCCGCTAAGACCAGGGTTTGACTACTCTCAGCGCTGTGATAGACACTGATAGTGATGCTTCACGAGTGCCACAGCTTCTCCGATTATTTCGATACCGCACTCGCCCAGTGACCGTCAGCGCATCGAGCGCCTGACCCGACAGCTGTACCCGCACCACCGCCGGTCACCCCACCACGGGGCGACTCCCGGTGCTGCCCGCGATGTAGGTGTAATCGGCACAACAGGAGGCTGTGGCCCATGACTGGACAGATTGCAGGACCGAGCATGTTCTCGCTCGAGCTGGTGGCTCTGATCGTGGGGCTCGCCACGATCGCCGGGGCCGTCGACCTCATCCGCCAACCCGGCTGGGCCTGGAAGCGGGCCGAGGAGAGCAAGGCCGCCTACCTCATCCTGGTGGTGCTGGTCCCCGTCGTGGGCCTCTCCCTCTACGTCTTCAAGGGACGGCCCAAGGTCTCGACCATCGCCGCCGCCGGCAAGGCCGCCAGCCTCCCCTTCGAACGCTTCGGCGAGCAGACCCACGCCCCCGGGGCCCAGCGCGACGAGCACTGGCCGGTCGGCGGGGTCGCCGCTCCGGTCGGGTTCGACGTCTTCAACCGGGCCAACGGCCACCGGGAGCGAGGCCGACCCGGTCGGACCGCTCACCGAATCGGCACCCGTCGAGGTGTCCGGCACCTTCTTCAGCAGCGGCGGGACCGCCACCAAGACCCGTCCGCCGGTCGGTCTGTCCCGCACCTACCGGCCCAAGCAGAGGACGAGCCTGGCCGTGGTGGGCGACCCCGTGTCCACCGTGCCCGCCGGGTGGAAGGCCGACCCGACCGGACGGCACCAGTTCCGCTACTGGGACGGGTTCCACTGGACCGAGAACGTGGCCGACGCCGGGGAGCAGTCACGGGACGCGGTGGCCTCCTGAGCCGGAGACCGGCCCGGCTAGCGTCCGGAGCCGGACAGTCGGCTGAGTCGGGCCACCAGGACCTCCAGCACCGTCTCCCCCGAGAGCCCGGTCGCCCCCCGCAGGTCCAGATCGGCCTGGGCCAGCAGCCGGACGGCCCGGGCGATCCGGTCGATCCCCAGCCGACGCGACCCGGCCAGGGCCTTCTTGGCCGGGAAGGCGCTCCTCATCCCGAGCACCTGGGCCGCCTCCTCCGCTGAGGTCACCCCGGACCCGTCCAGCTGCAGCATCTTGCGGTAGTGGCTGTGGAGGACGGACATCACCCGGAGGGGGTGGGAGTCGGGCCCGTCCAACATCCGCTGCAGCACGCCGAGCGCCTTCGCCGTCTTGCCGGCGTCGATGGCATCGGTGAGGTCCCACGGGGCCAGGGCCCCGGCCGTTCCCAGGAACGGCTCGAGGTCGTCGACCGAGACGGTGGCCCCGTCGCCGTAGGCCGAGGCCAGGGTGTCGAGCAGCCCCTCGAGCCGGCCCATGTCCTCCCCCAGGTGCTCGGAGAGGAGCGGCGGTGGCCGGGCCGTCCAGACGTACGGGGCCCTCCTTCAGGTGGTCGGCCAGCCACTGGGTCCGGGCCCGCCCGGTGCCCACCGAGGTGTCCACCACCTCGCCGGAGGCCCCCACCGATTTGGACAGGGCCTGGGGCAGGGTCCCCCCTCCGGCCACCAGCACCAGCGCCGTGGTGGGCAGTGGGTCCCCCAGGTACTCCACCAGGCGCTTGGCATCACCCGGCGTGAGCTGGCCGACGTCCCGCACCACGACCACCCGGCGCTCCACCAGGAACGGTGGGGTGGTGCAGGCGTCGATCACGGCGCCCACGTCGAACGGCTCGGCACCCGGCCCACCGAACTCCTCGACCATGAGCGACGGGTCCCCGCCGGCCACCAGGCGCTCGGTGAGGGCGTGGGCGGCCTGGGCCACCAGGGAAGGGTCGCTCCCCCGGACCAGATAGGCGGCGCTCGACCGGTCGGCGGGATCGGCGTGGACGTCGGACGGGGCCATGGGGCCGGCCGCGCTCACCGGCCGGCCCCGCTCACGTGCCCGATGGCGCGTGCGATCGGTCCGGCGGGCCGCGTCGACGGCCCCGAGCACGGCGCAGACCTCACGGTGGGCGGCGACGTCGTGCACCCGCACGATCCGGCACCCGAGCGCCGCGCCCAGTGCCGTGGCGGCCAGCGACGCCTCCCGCCGCTCGCCGATCTCGAGCCCCAGGACGACGCCGAGGAACGTCTTGTTGGACGCCGACAGCAGCAGCGGGTAGCCCAGGTCGGCCAGCTGGTCCGACGCCCGGAGCAGGGTCAGGGACTGCTGGGCTGTCTTGCCCAGGTCCAGTCCGGCGTCGAGCACGATCCGATCCGGTGGCAGCCCGGCCGTCCTGGCCCACGTCGCCCGGTCCACCAGGTAGGCCCGCACCGCCTCCACGACGTCGTCGTACACCGGGTCGGGATCGGGGATCCGGGGCCCGAGCCGGATGTGGGTGGCCACCACCGTGGCCCCGGCCGCCGCGGCCACGGCCAGGTACTCGGGATCGGCGAAGCCGCTGATGTCGTTGCCCATCACGGCACCGACGGCGTAGGCCTCCTTGGCCACCGACGCCCGCCAGGTGTCGACCGACAACGGCGTGTCGAACCGGGCCCGCAGGGCCTCGAGCGCCGGGATCACCCGGTCCAGCTCCTCGGGCTCGTCCACCGCCGGCCCCGGGCCGGCTTTGACCCCGCCCACGTCGAGCAGGTCGGCACCCGCGTCGACCAGCACCTCCGCCCGTTGCAGGAGGTCGTCGAGGGCGTACGTGGCCCCCTTGTCGTAGAAGGAGTCGGGGGTCCGGTTGAGGATTCCCATGACCAGGGCCCGATCGGTGATGTCGAAGGACCGCTCGCCGAGGGTCAGGCGGGTTGCTCGCACGGGCGTGACGCTATCCCCCGGCCGGGAGGACGGGCATCCCGGTCCCTGGTCGGGCGGCGCGGCCCGGACACCGGGGTCAGAACAGGCGGGAGGCCAGCGCCTTGCGGTAGCGGGACGTGCGGGGGTCGTCGGGCCCGAGGGTCTCCAGCAGGTCGAGGAACTCCTGTCGGGCGGTGGGGTCCCCGGTGACCCGGTCGAGCAGCCCGTCCAACAACCCCTCGACGTCGTCGGCCGCCGACGTCGACCCGCTGGGAGGCCAGCCGGGCCTCGGCCAGCAGTCGGCGGGTATCGGCCGTCTCGGGGATGCGTCCGAGCAGGGCGATGGCCTCGTCGGTCTCGCCCCGGGCCACCAGGAGCCCGGCCAGGGCCACGATGGCCTCCTCATGGTCGGGCTGCAGCTCGAGCGCCTGGCGCAGCGGTGCCTCGGTCCCGTCCCGTCGGCCCTCGGCCACCAGGACGTCGGCCTCGGACGGCGCCGGAATGAGCTTGGCCACGAACTCGTCCACCGCCGCCTCGGGCTGGGCGCCGATGAACCCGTCCACCACCTTGCCGTCCTTCAAGGCGAACACCGCGGGGATGGACTGGACCTGGAAGCTGCCGGAGATGGCCGGGTTCTCGTCGACATTGACCTTGGCCAGCGCCACCGCCCCCTCGGTGGCGTCGACCACCTTCTCGATGATCGGTCCGAGCGTCCGGCACGGACCGCACCAGGGGGCCCAGAGGTCCACCACCACGGGGACCTCAGAGGATCGCTTGAGGACTTCCTCCTCGAATGTGGCATCGGTGACGTCGACCATGACCGAGACGATACCGGGAGCACCCGGTGCGGTCCGACCGGCCACGGGTCGGGTGTGGGGCTGCCCGCACCGGCCGGTCCGGGCCTGGCCCGAAGGTCGAACCCAGCGCGGGTAGCGTCGTAGGCATGGAAGCGGGGTCACCGACAGCCGAGGTCGAGGTCGAGGGGATCGACCGAGACCGGGTGACCGGGTGGTTGTCGGCCACCGTGCCCGGGGCCAAGGCCCCCTTCGCCTTCGAGCTGATCGCCGGCGGCCGCTCCAACCTCACCTACCGGGTGACCGACGACGCCGGGCAGGTCTTCGCCCTGCGGCGACCACCGGTCAGCCACGTGCTCCCCACGGCACACGACATGCAGCGCGAGCACACCGTGATCACCGCGCTGGGCCGCACCGGGGTCCCGGTGCCCCGCACCCTCGGTCTGTGCACCGACGACTCGGTCAACGGGGCGCCCTTCTACGTGATGTCGTTCGTCGACGGCCACATCGTGCGGGACGAGCGGACCGCCACCGAGCTCGTCCGAGGCCAGCCGGTCCCACGCCGGCGACTCGCTGGTCGACACCCTGGCCCAGCTGCACGCAGTGGACGTCGACGCCGTCGGCCTCGGCGACTTCGCCCGGCGCGACGGCTACATCGCCCGTCAGCTCAAGCGGTGGCACGGCCAGTTCACCCAGTCCACCGTGGACGGCGAGCCCGGGCCGGCCGTGGTCGACCGGGTCCACCAGCTCCTGGCCGCCGGCATCCCCGAGCAGCAGGGGGTCAGCATCGTGCACGGCGACTACCGCCTGGACAACACGGTGCTCGACGACCAGGGGACGGTGCGAGCCGTCCTGGACTGGGAGATCTGCACCCTGGGCGACCCGCTGGCCGATCTGGGCCTGTTGCTCGTGTACTGGGCCGAGCCCGGCGACGGCGACCAGGCCCTGCTGGGCGTGGCCCCCACCACCGTTCCCGGGTTCGCCCGCCGGTCGGACCTGCTGGCCCGCTACGCCCAGGCCTCCGGGCGCGACGTCTCCGCCATCGCCTACTACCGGGCGTTCGGATTCTGGAAGCTGGCCTGTATCCTCCAGGGGGTCCATGTTCGCTATGCCGGAGGGGCCGCCGCCGGTGACCGGTCGGGCGTCGAGCAGTTCGCCGCCCATGTCGGTCGCCTGGGCGAGCGGGCTCTGGCCGAGGTGGAGTCGTTGTGACTGATCGCGATCCGTCGTGGCTGTACGAGTTCGATCCCAACTGGGACCGGGCCGCGCGGCAACGGCTGTCCCGCCCGGTCATGGTGGTCGCCCTCGAGGGATGGGTGGATGCCGGTTTGGGGGCGTCCGCGGCCGTCGCCGAACTGCTCACGGCATCCCCGACCGCGGTGGTGGCCTCGTTCGACACCGAGCCGCTGATCGACCAGCGGGCCCGGCGGCCGATCGCCCGCCTCGAGGACGGGGTGACCACCGAGCTGACCTGGCCGGCCATCCGGGTGGTGGCGGGCAAGGACCGGGTCGGGGCCGACATCCTGTTCCTGACCGGTCCGGAGCCTGACTTCCGCTGGCCGACCTTCATCGACGCCGTGGTCGGCCTCGTCCAGAGCCTCGATGTGCGCACCGTCGTCGGGTTCGGGGCCTTCCCGGCCCCCACGCCCCACACGCGACCGGTGCGGCTGGCCTCGACCGTCCCGCCGCACTCGGTCGAACTGGCCGGACGGGTGGGGACGGTGCACGGGACCCTCGAGGTGCCGGCCGGGGTGCAGGCGGCGCTGGAGGTGGCCTTGGGCCAGGCCGGGGTGCCGGTGATCGGGCTGTGGGCCCGGGTGCCCCACTACGTGTCGGCCATGCCCTATCCCGAAGCCAGTGCCGCCCTCATCGAAGGGCTCTGTGCGGTCACGGGGACGGTGCTCGACAGCTCGTCGCTCCGGGACGCCGCCGAGGCGTCACGGCGCCAGGTGGACGAGCTCATCGGGGCCAACCCCGAGCACCTCGAGATGGTGCGACGGCTCGAGTCCGCCCTCGACTCGGAGGAGGTCCCCCCGGTGGTCCTGGACTCGGACGTCCCCAGCGGTGACGAGATCGCCGCCGAGCTGGAGCAGTTCCTCAGAGGTGAAGGGCGCTGACCGTTCGGGTCGCCACCGGCGTCGGCGGCAGACTCGAGTTGCGGCTGCGTGACAGGCGCTCGGCCGAGAGGGCCAGGATCACCAGGGACACCAGCGCCACGACCACCAGCAGTCCCATCACCGCCCACATGATCATCCGGCGTCGCTGACCGGCCGGGCGGTACGCCCGGTTGGCCGACTGGATGGACCGTCGGGATCGGGTCGCCGCCGGGCCGGCCGGGCCGGCGGCGAAGGCGGGGAGCTCGGCGACGATCTCCACCATCTGCGCCGTGGTGGTCGCCTCGGCCAGCTCACGGAGCCGGATCTCGTAGTCGGCGGGATCGAGCAGGCCGCGCTCGGCGGCGCGGTCGAGGAGGAGCCCGTACCGGGTGCGCTCCT
Organism: uncultured Acidimicrobiaceae bacterium; assembly: GCA_963812525.1. Taxonomy (GTDB): domain Bacteria; phylum Actinomycetota; class Acidimicrobiia; order Acidimicrobiales; family RAAP-2; genus Bog-756. The sequence continues at coordinate 785,875 of CAWEVL010000009.1, read as the reverse complement.
CGTCGGTGATGACCTCCACCGGGCCCGTCTGGATGGACGGCTCGGGCGCGGGAACCCGGAGGGGCGGCCGGCGGACTCGGGGCCCGGGCCGCGGTGGGGGCAGGTGCCGGGGGCGCCGCCTGGTCGGCGACGGGAGACCAACCGTTCACCGCTACCGCGGCCGTCGGCGGCGGCATCGGGGATGCATCACGGACCGTGATCGGTTGCTCACGCTCAATGGGCAGGTCGCCCTCGGGGAACCGGAGCGACTCCACCAGTGAGGCCACGTCGTTGAAGACCAGGACGGTGGGGGCGGCCACCGGGTCCATGACCGCCGACGCCGCCGCGAACGTCTCCGCGCGCGAGGGATGACCGGTGTCGAAGTTGTCGGCCATCCGAGGAATTGTGGGCCACCGACCGCCGCGATGCAACTGCAAGGGAGGAGCGGGCCTCCGGGACGGCTCCAACGGGCGGGTTAGCGTGGCCCATGCGCGTCGACGGAGGCATCGGATTCGACCCCAGCGGGGTGATCGACTCGGCCCGGCTGGCCGAGCGGGTGGGCTATGACGGCCTCTGGTCCGCCGAGACCAGCCACGACCCGTTCCTGCCCCTGATGGTGGCGGCCGAGCACACCGAGCGGATCCAGCTCGGCACCGGAATCGCCGTGGCCTTCGCCCGCAATCCCATGAACCTGGCCATGGTGGCCAACGACCTCCAGACCGCGTCCCGGGGGCGCTTCATGCTGGGCCTCGGCTCCCAGATCAAGCCGCACATCGAGAAGCGGTTCTCCATGCCCTGGTCGCACCCGGCGCCGCGCATGCGGGAGCTCATCGGGGCCATCCGGGCCATCTGGGCCAGCTGGTCCGACGGAAGTCGCCTGGCCTTCCGGGGCCAGTTCTACCGTCACACCCTGATGACCCCGATGTTCGACCCCGGACCCAACCCCTACGGCAACCCGCGGATCTTCCTGGCGGCCGTGGGCGAGAAGATGACCGAAGTGGCCGGGGAGGTGGCCGACGGGATGCTGGCCCACGGCTTCACCACCGAGCGGTACCTGCGGGAGGTCACCGTGCCGGCCCTCGAGCGGGGACTGGCCTCGAGCGACCGGACCCGGTCCGATGTCGAGATCTCCTACCCCGGCATGGTGGTCACCGGCAAGGACGAGGCGGGGTTCGCCCGGGCGGCCAGGGCCGTCCGGACCCAGCTGGCCTTCTACGCCTCGACCCCGGCCTACCGCCCGGTCCTCGAGCTGCACGGCTGGGGCGATCTCCAGCGCGAGCTCAACACGCTGTCCAAGCGGGGATCCTGGGACGAGATGGCCGGGCTCATCGACGACGAGATGCTCAACACCTTCGCCGTGGTCGGCGAGCTCGACGACCTGGCCGGCGAGATCCTCCGACGGTTCGAGGGCGTGGTCGACCGGTTCAACTTCTACGCCCCCTACGCCATGGAGCCGGAGCAGTGGTCCGAGGTGCTGGCCGGCTTCAAGTAGCCCGGGCCTGCACCCTCGACGCCCGGCGACGACCGGGGGCCGTCAGACGACGACGTTGACCAGCTTGGGCGGCTTGGCGATCACTCGGCGAGGCGCACGACCGTGGAGCGATTCGGTCACCGCCGCGGAGGCCAGCGCCAGGGCCTCGGCCTCGGCCGCGCCGATGGACGGGGACACCTCGATCCGGTCGCGGACCTTGCCGTTCACCTGCACCACCATGGTCACGCTGTCCTCGGCGGCCAGCCGCGGGTCGGCGACCGGCCACGGACGGAGGTGGATGTGGTCGCCGTTCCGTCGCTCCCAGGCCTCGGCCGTCACGTGCGGTGTCATCGGAGCCAGCAGCAGCAACAGGGTGTCGACCACCTCGGCCGCCACCAGCGCGTGCCCGCCTTCCCGCACGTAGGGCTGGACCAGGTTGACGAACTCCATGCAGGCGGCCACCGCGGTGTTGTAGGACCAGCGGTCGATAGTCGTGGGTCACCCGGTCGATCAGCCGGTGGGTGGCCCGCTGCATGGCCACGTCCTCCTCGGTCAGGGGACCCTGCCGCCGCACCGGCTCCTCCCCGGCCGGGGGCACGGCCAGCCGCCAGACCCGGTCGAGGTACCGCCCACACCCCTCGATGACGCTGTCGGTCTGGCCCGACCAGTCCACGTCGTCGGCCGGCGGCCCGACGAAGAGGTGGAAGAGACGGAGGGCGTCGGCTCCGACCGTCGTCAGGTAGCTGGACGGCGCCACCAGATTGCCCCTGGACTTGGACATCTTCTTGCCGTCCATCCGGATCATGCCCTGGGTGAACAGGCGGGCGAAGGGCTCACGCAGCCCCTCGGGGGCCAGGCCGAGGTCGGCCAGCGCCCTGGTGTAGAAGCGGGCGTAGAGGAGGTGCAGGATGGCGTGCTCGATACCGCCGATGTACTGATCGACCGGCATCCAGTGCCCGGCGATCTCCGGATCGAACGGGCGGTCGGGGGTCCACGGATCGGTGAACCGCAGGAAGTACCACGACGAGTCGACGAAGGTGTCCATGGTGTCGGTCTCGCGGGTGGCCGGGCCACCGCAGACCGGGCAGGTGGTGTTGAGGAACGTCGGATTGGTGGCCAGGGGGGACTCGCCGGTGGGCAGGAACTCCACGTCGTCGGGCGCCAGCACCGGGAGCTGATCGGCCGGCACGGGGACGATGCCGTGGTCGGGGCAGTAGACGACGGGAATCGGACAGCCCCAGAAGCGCTGACGGGACACCAGCCAGTCGCGCAGGCGGAAGTTGACCATCCGCTCGCCGATGCCCTCCGACTCCAGCCAGTCGATGGCCCGGGCCTTGGCCGTGGCGATGTCCAGGCCGTCCAGCCACTGGCTGTTGATCTTCTCGCCCGGTCCGGTGTACGCCCCCCCACCCGGGCCGTCGGGATCGTCCCAGCCCTCGGGCGGCTGCACGGTGCGCACCCAGGGCAGCCCGTAGGCCTGGGCGAAGTCCCAGTCCCTGTTGTCCTCGGCCGGCACGGCCATGATCGCCCCGGTCCCGTAGCCCATCAGCACGTAGTCGGCCACGTAGACCGGTACCGGTCCACCGGTGAACGGGTTGATCACCGACGACCCGGTGAAGGCGCCCCGCTTGGCCAGGCTCATGGCGCCGCTCTCCGCCATCCGCTCCACGTCGGTGCTGGCGGCGGCCCGTCGGCGCAGGTCATCCACGGCTTCCCGATGCCCGGCGGTGGTGAGCTGGTCGACCATCGGGTGTTCGGGGGCCACCACGGCATAGGTCATCCCGAAGGCGGTGTCCGGCCGGGTGGTGAAGACCCGCAGGGCCAGTGGGTCACGACCGTCGGTCCCGTCCCGACCCTCGACCACCAGGTCGTACTCGGCCCCCTCGGACCGGCCGATCCAGTTTCGCTGCATGGTCTTGACCCGTTCGGGCCACTCGAGATCGTCGAGACCGGCCAGGAGCTCGTCGGCGTACTGGGTAATCCGGAAGAACCACTGCTCCAGGTCCCGCTTCACCACCAGGTCGCCCGATCGCTCACAGGTCCCGTCGGCCAACACCTGCTCGTTGGCCAGCACGGTCTGGCAGCCCGGGCACCAGTTGACCGGGGCGTTGGCCCGGTAGGCGAGGTCGTCGGCCAGCAGCCTCTGGAAGATGACCTGGTTCCACCTGATGTACTCCGGGTCGTGGCTGCGGATCTCCCGGCGCCAGTCGTAGACGGCGCCGAGCGAGGTGATCGACTCCTTCAGTTCGTCGATGCGGGCGTCGGTGAAGATCCGGGGGTGGGTGCCGGTCTTGATGGCGGCGTTCTCCGCCGGCAGGCCGAAGGAGTCGAACCCGAACGGGGAGAGCACGGCGTAGCCGAGCATGGTGCGGTGCCGGACCAGCAGATCGCCGAAGGTGTAGTTGCGGACATGACCCATGTGGGCCGGACCGGACGGATACGGGTACATGGTGAGCACGTACCAGGGAGGCCGGGGGTCGTCAGCGTCGACCTCATAGGTGCCTTCGTCGGCCCATCGCTGCTGCCACTTCTTCTCCACCCCGATGACGTCGTAGGCCCGTGCCATGGGTCACGATCGTACCGGGGTCGGGTCTGCCCGGCGGGCGGCCGGTTCAGACGTGCGAAGCGATACCGGAAAGGGCGCCGCCCAGCTGCGAGGCCATGCCCTTGAGCGACGAGGCGATCGAGTTGAGGTCGGTGACGTCCGAGGCGGAAGGAACGCTCACCGACACCGGCTCGCCGTAGTGGGACAGCCCGACGGTGAGGTTCACCTTGGTCCCCTCGGTCGAGGGGACGGAGTGGCCGGAGGAAAGGCCTCCCACCAGGCCACCGAGGGAGGCGTGGCTCAGGTCGACGGTGACCGAGAGCTGGCGGAACAGGCCGTCCTGGCCGACCCAGACGGTCACCGGAACGCTGGGGACGCCCAGCTGCTGGATGGCTTTGGCCGCGGCACTGGAGGAGGCGGAGCCGTGGGAGAGCTGCGACACGATGTCGGCCACGGCGATGGTGGTCTGGTACTCCGTCGTCGGCTCGCCGTTGAGCGGGACGGTGCCCACCTTGGTCACCGGCGATCCGAGGGAACCGAGCATGCTCAGCGCCTGGGAGGGGTCGGCCAGGGTGGACAGCGAGAGCGAGGAGGCCGAGGAGCCGGTCAGCGAGGCCAGACCGGACAACGAGGTCTCGACCCAGGGCTTGCCGCCGGTGAGCGAGGAGACGCCCGGAACCTTCAGGTAGACGTTGGTGCCGTCCGAGATGACGTCCACCGAGCCCTGCGGACCTCCCCCGACCAGTGACGACAGGCCGGGGACGGAGGCGGTCACCCGGCCCACACCCTTGGTGAGATCGACGGAGCCGTGTCCGTCGAGCAGCGACGTGGTCGACGAGGCGGTCGTCTCGGTGGCGGACACGCTGAAGACCACGCTGGAGGCCGCGGCCGAGTCGGTAGCCGAGGCGGCCAGGCTCCCGTGGGCGGCGGCGGTGCCGTCGGCCCCGGGGGAGCCGGACCCACCGGCCGTGGATCCGCCGCTGAAGGCGGCCGCCCCCACCGCGACGGCGGCCAGGATGGAGGCGGCGATCACCGCGATGGCCAGGCGGCCGGGCCCCGTCCGAGGCGTCGCCGCTGAGGCGGCCGGGTCCGGAGACGGGCCGGCTGGTACCAGCGAGGCGTCCGGACGAGGGGCCAGGGCTCCTCGGGGCTCCTGGGCGACGGGCACCATGGTGCCGTCTGGATGCTTGATCAGGTCCCTCACTGCCGGATGCCCCTTCTCTGCTGTCGCGGACCGCCGGAGGCGGTACCCGTCGGTCGAGGCCCTCGTCGGTTCCCGGCCGCCCGGGCCGTCCGACATCGGGCCGGCCGCCGTCGGCGGCCCTTCCTGTCCCGGGACACAGCGTAGTGACCGCAGTCCGCGATGTATCGGCGGGGGAGGAGGCCGGTGGGCCGGTGGGTGCAGACCGGCGAGGCCGGTACCGGCTACTGCTATCCTGACTCAACCCTCGGGGGCGTAGCTCAGCTGGTAGAGCGCTTGACTGGCAGTCAAGAGGTTCGTGGGTTCGAGTCCCATCGCCTCCACCGATGTTGTAAGAAATACAACGTTCTCTCGGGAATGTTTCCCTGGTCAGGCCAGTACGCCATGGCATTTCGCAGCCGAGGAAATTGCCCGGACGAGATCGACGATCGAACCAAGGCGCTTCGCTGTCCCTGCGCTTTCGAAGTTCCGATTGAGCTAGCGAACCACGAGGTTCACAAGTCGACACGCTGGACGGTCAGTGAGCCGCCCCGGGAATATTGGAAGCCATCTCCTGGGCGGATGGAGTTTGTTCTATTCGGGACTCCCCATGCGACCCGTGTTCAGTGCGCGCTCATACGTCTTCCGGTCCAACAATGGGAGTTCGCCAGTAGCTTCTGTTGTGGCGATGTAGTCGAGCATCAGATCTTGAGCTTCTTTTGATTGATCTCTCACGAGAAACTCAGCGTGCTCGAACTGCAAACCATCTGCGAGCGACAGCGAGCTGCCAAAGTATATGGAGCGCTTAATAGCCCCGAGAGATTTCTTTGAACGCAGACCCAGGTATTCTGCTCGTTCTATTGCGCGCTCAAGCACCCTGCTCTGTGGCACCACTTCGTCGACCGCACCTAGTGCGAAGGCTTCTGCTGGCGTGAACGGCTTGCCCTCGAGAATCCTGATCAACGATTGCTGAGTGCCAATTAAGCGAGGCAATCGCTGGGAGCCACCACCGCCCGGAGTCAGCGCGAGCAGCACTTCGGAAAGGCCGATGAGAAAGTCTCCGTCTGCCATGATGCGCAGATCACAGGCCCATGCCAATTCGGCGCCAACGGCAAGCGCTGAACCATTGAGTGCGGCAACGAAGATGGTGCCGCTTGCATTCATCTTCAGGAAGGTCGCATGGAAGCTATCGAGCTGCAAAAGTGTTTTGAATCGCGTCATGCCCGCGAGCGTTCTGACAATCGGCAATCTATTGATGAGTCTCGCCATACGCGAGACGACCCGAGCGATACGTGTATTGATGGGCGGGGACCCGACACCGCCCTCTTGGAGCCACGTGACATCAGAGTGACTCAAGAATCGATCGGGATGCGTGCCAGTGAAGACGACAGCATGGACGTCAGGATCTTTGTCAACCCTATCAACAAGCTTGCCTAGCTGAGCGGCGATCTCTGGACTGAACAGAGCCTGCTTACCGCCATTAATGCGCACAATCAAGGTCGTGGCGCGTTCTTCTATTTCCAGTCCCGTTTGGTCGTTGGATGTCATAATTTTTTCTCTCCATGGTTTCCAATATGGCCTCGCAACAGTTGCGACGAGGGCGGCGTCCTCACGTGCTTCCGTGCGACGGAGGTCATCGGGTGGCCTGTTCTGCGTCCCACTGCGCCTGCAATGCCGGGTACAACGCTGTGAGGTCGTTCGAAAGGGCCGCCTTGACCATCTCGCTGGTGGGGTCGGCGAGGACCTCTTCGGCGTCGCCTTGGAGCGCTGCGACGATCTGCTCGGCGACCGATTGGGGGCTGATCTTTGCCGCGTTCACCTCGGCGGCCATGTCGGTGTCGATATAGCCAGCATGCACGGCGACGACCAGCGTGTTCTGTCGTCGGAGCTCGAGGCGAAGGGCGTTGGTGAGTGACCAGGCGGCGGCCTTCGACGCGCTGTACGTCGCCCCCTGGGGCATCGAGATGAACGAGACCACCGACAGGACGTTCACGAGTGCGCCACCGCCGCTCTCACGCAGCACCGGTGCGAAGGCCCGGGCCATCTGCATCGAGCCGAAGAAGTTCGTCTCCATCTCGGCTCGGGCGGCGTCGACTGCGTCTGGTGCCAGCGATGAGGAGTTTCGGATGATGCCCGCGTTGTTGACCACAATGGAGACGTCGCCGCATGTCCGAGCGGCGTTGGTGATGTCGTCAGCACTGGTCACGTCGAGCCCGACTGGGACGACGTCGTCGTTGGTGATGCTCGTCGTGTCGCGGGCGCCGCCGTACACTTTGGCGCCGGAACCGAGGAGCGCCTGGGCGATGGCGGCGCCGAGGCCGCGGTTGGCTCCGGTGACGAGTGCGGTTGCACCTTCGATGTTCATCGTGTGACTCCACCGTGTTCGTTACCCGATTGCGCGAGGAAGTCGAGCGCCTTCTGGACGAACTGCTCGTGGAATTGGAAGATGCCGCCGTGTCCGGCGTCGGGATAGACGACCAGATTGGCGTTCGGGATTCGCTGGGCCAGATCGAAGGAGTTCTTGGTGGGCACCATCCGGTCGCTCTCGCCGTTCGCAACGAGGACTGGCTGGCCGATAGCCGACAGGTCGGCTGGCAGCTCTTTGCCCCAACGGTGGATGGCCTTGAGTTGGGCGCCGTAGGAGCGCAGCGAGATGGCCTTGTCGCGGTGTTCGGTGCGCTCCTTCAGCCGTGCCAGGAACTCCTTGCCGGCTCGTCGCCCGTTGGAGGTCCTGGTGAAGAAGAGGAATTGCTTGGGGTCCTGCAAGGTGAGCAATGCTCGGACCGTGTCGAGGTGAGAGAGGCGGGTCACCTTGGTGATACCGTCGCCCCCGGCGGGACCGGTACCGGCGAGGATCACCTTGCGGACGAGCGTTGGTTCGTCCATGACGATTACCTGGGCGATCATTCCTCCCATCGAGAAGCCCAGGAGGTCGACCTCCCCGAAATCGAGCGCCCGGATGAAGGCGACGGCGTCGGTCGCCATGGCCTCGATGCTTTTGGGGGTGGAGCCACTCGAAGCACCGACGCCGCGGTTATCGAACGTGATGACGCGGTGTTGCGCTGCGATGCCGTCGACGACCCGAGGGTCCCAGTTGTCCAAGACGGCAGCGAGGTGGGTGAGGAAGATCACCGGGACACCGGTCCTCGGGCCGAGGTCCCGGTAGAAGAAGTCGATACCGGCGTCACGGATGGTGCGAGTCGGTGCGTTCTTGTACGACTCCTCGACGCTTGCCCCTCCCTTGCTGCTGGTCATGGGGTTGGGCCCATGGGCCGGTAGACGAATCGAGCAGAAGGTCCCTCGACGAAGAGATCCTCGGCGGCGTCAGCAAGATAGTTGGTCATTGTCATCGTCTTCTCCAAGTAGTCGAGTGGAAGCTGGCCCGGTCTGGAACCATCACCGTTGCGCCCAATTACGCTGGCAGCCGGTTGAATTTGCGAATTTGTCTGTCGAAAGTGCGAATCGGAGCGATGCGTCGCAACGTCCTCAACTGGCCGGCCTGCCTGCCGGCCGTATAGCGGAGCTTCGGCTTTGCGGCGGTGGCCGCCTTGACGATCGTCGCGGCAACGACTGAAGGATCATCACCGGATGCCAGGGACTTGTTCAGAAACTCCTCGGACACTCGCCGCTGGTCCGCATAGTTGGGGAGCGACACATCCGGCAGCACGACATTGCCGTCAAATCCCGTTCTTGTGAACCCTGGCTCGATGAGAACCACTCGGATTCCGTACTGGCGCACCTCGTGATCGGCCGACTCGGAGTAGCCCTCGATGGCATGCTTGGATGCGGCGTAGAGCGCTCCGAATGGCACCGGAATGAATCCAGTGACCGACGAGATATTGATGATCCGGCCGCTTCCCTGTGCTCGCATGATCGGGAGCACGGCCTTTGTCATCCGGATGATCCCGAAGACATTGACATCGAATACGCGCTTGGCCTGCTTGATGGAGTTCTCCTCGGCGGCCCCGACGGCACCGATGCCGGCGTTGTTGACAAGAACATCGATGCGCCCAAATCGAGCGATCGACTCGTCGACAAGGGTGGCGACCGACTCGTCGCTGGTGACGTCAAGGGACAGGGCGGTGACCCCCTTGCTCGGCTCGACACTGTCGACTTTTCGACTGGTTCCGATCACGTCGAAGCCCGCGTCCACGAGTGCGACGGCGGCCGCTCCTCCAATTCCTGACAGGCCACCTGTCACGAGCGCCACTGGCCGAGACCTTGTCATCCTGTATTCCCTTCGCTGATTCCGACCGATTAGATTATGGTCGTACTTTAATGCATCGTGGGAGAATGTCAACCCGAAATGCGGACTCCTGCAGTGACATCGGCGCTCATCATTGAGTTGACGGCAACACGACGCCGACAGGGCAACGTCGGCGGCAATCGGGTACTCGGTGTGCCCCGGCGCACCGGAGGCGGGACGGAATCTCTCCCGTCAGCGCCGCCCATTCGAATGGTGGCTGCGTGACGACGAGAAGGGCGTATGATCGTAATACACTAGTTGATAGACCAACATTCGCTCTTCCCACAGGTCAGGCTCTGATGTCGCGATACGGCAATGAACATAAGCAGGAGACGCGGCAACGAATCATCGAGACCGCGGGTCGTCGATTCAAGCAATCTGGTATCGACGGCTCGGGTATCGCAACGCTTATGAGTGACGCCGACCTGACCAACGGTGCCTTCTACGGACACTTCGCCTCGAAGGAGGATCTAGTCGCCACAGCGATCGCGGAAGAACTACGTGACCAGCGAGAAAACCTTCTTGCGTTGGAGCCTGGCCGCGCCGGGCTTGAGCAGTTCGTGCGGGCGTATCTGTCCGTTCAGCACCGCGACGATCCGGGAGCCGGATGTCCGTCTGCTGCCCTGCTTGACGAGGTCGGGCGGTGTTCGGATCCAATACGGCAGGCCTATACCGACGGTCTAATGCGGATCATGGATGACATTGCTGTCCACCTCACACCTGACGATCCCCGCTCGGCTCGAGTGACGATGTTCGGCATATTCGCCGTGATGGTCGGCACACTCCAAATGTCCCGCGCCATCGCCGACCAACAGCTTGCCGACGCCGTTCTTGAGCAGGGCGTGGCGAACTCCCTCGCTCTCCTCGATGCAGCGCGAGAGTCCCAACGCTCAAAGGGCGCTACCCCCATTGCCTCGGAATAGGGCCAGAATCTCCAGGAATCCCGGGGTGATTCACTGGTCTGACCGGATCTCACGAATTCGGCCGTTTCTACCGGTCCACGCCGGCACACCAATCGCAATGACCAACCGCTCTTCGGAAGGGGGGTCGAACTCAGTCCCATCACTTCCATCGGCGACCTTGCGGTACGTCCCGCTGCACCGGAATTCGGCCCTAGCTCAACCTTCCGCCTCACATTACCCCAGGTCAGCGTGCCAGGAGGGGTTCGAACATAGTCCCATCACCTCCACGGTGTTGTCGGAATGACAACATTTTCCCAGGTCAGACCATGTATTTCGTTGGCATTCGCCAACTAAGGCAAATGGCGATGTTCGAACCCCTCTATGAGCTGGGAAAACGTCCGGATCAGGTCATCTTTTCCAGTCGAGCGCGTCAGCCTCCGAGCTGACCACCAGCGTCATCGAGGCCAGAGACGGCGGCGCCCCTTCGTGCGTCTGACGAGCGCGCTGGCCAAGCTCGACCCGCTGGTGCTTGACGATCTCGGTTACGTGCCTGCGTCCAACGTCGGGGCCGAGATCCTCTCTGAATTGGCTTCCACGGCCCACGAGCGCACCACCCTGATCTTGAACATCCAACTGGGCACTTCGAATCCTGGACCGAAGTCTCCGGATCCGAGTGACTTACCGGAGTAACGGTGGACCCCACCGGCCGGTTTTGGCGACTGCCTCTGCCGCGCGTCAGGTGGCCACTAGGTAGATGGTGTCTCCGACGAGTCAGAGGCCCGATAACGAGCAACGCGACGATGATGCCCTGGTCGGTGGTTTTGTCGAGCCACGTACGGAGAGAGGGACGCCATGCCCGCACCGATCAAGAGTGGAAGCCGAATCGAGCATCCGGGACCGGGTCACTTCGCCGCCTGGTCGGCCGCGAGCCGCTACGGCTTGGTTTATTCGTTGGTCTTCTTGGCCTCCTGCGCCGTCGCGTAGCTTTCCATCAGCGCCCCGTATGCGGGAACGATGTGATCGACCATGACCTTGGCGAAATCCATCGCTTCCGGGCGGTCCCAGGTGTTCATCAATTCCGACATCACCGCGAACGTGTCGATTGGCATCGCGCCCGCCTGCGTGACCCGGGCGATGGTGAGGTCGGTTGCCATCTGAGAGTGGTTACCCGAGGCATCCACGATGCAGAACACTTTGTACCCTGCGGCAAGGGCCTTGAGTGCGGGGAAGGCCATGCAAATGCTCGTGAGCGTGCCTGCGATGAGCAGTGTCTTCCGCATAGTCTCTTCGATGGCTTCGACGAAAGGGCGGTGATCCCACGCGTTGATCGGTCCACTGCGCGGAACGTGCACCGCATCGGGATTGCTCTGATGGATCTCGGGAATGATCGGACCATTCGGTCCGTCGGGAACAGATGCCGTCGTAATGGTCGGAATCTTTGCGATGTGCGCCACCTTCGCGAGTGTTGTCACGTTGTTGCGGAGGGTCGTGTACTCCATATCGCGAACCAGTTGGAACAGTCCGCTCTGATGATCAATCAGAAGCAGGACCGCGTCGTTGGGGTCAATCATCCATTTGTTGGTATCGGTCATGAGTGTCTCTCCTCTATGTGTCGATCAGTAGTGGTCGCGCTCAGTGGCCAATTTTCGACGTGAAGTCCGCCGTTTGGCATTGGCGCCAGGCAAAGAGAGCTCGTTCCAGCGCTCTCGTCAGGCGAAGTTTCGAGGTGCGAGCTGAACGGCGGGGATGGTCCCCAATCTGCCGGCCTCGTAGTCCTCGATTGCCTGCCGGATCTCGTCGCGGGTGTTCATCACGAACGGGCCGTGATGAGCGATCGGCGCTCCGATCGGCAAGCCGCCCAGCAGCAGCACGTCGAGCGGGTCGGCGTGCTGGTCGTTCGCTGTGACGACGATGTGGTCCCCTGGGCCGAAGACGACAAGTTGACCGTCGGTGACGGGGCTGGCTTCGTGCCCGACGGTGCCGTGACCGGTCAGCACATAGGCCATTGCGCTGTATGCCGGGTTCCAGGGCACGCTGAGTTGGGCGCCGGGGGCGAGAGTCACGTGGGCATACGTGATCGGCGTGTGGGTGGCACCTGATCCGCTGTAACCCGAGATCTCACCCGCGATGAGGCGCACCAGCGCACCGCCGTCGACGGAGGTGAGCAACCGAAGGTCCTGGCTGGTGATCGCCTGGTAGCGAGGTTCGGTCATCTTGAGCGCTGGAGGAAGGTTGACCCAAAGCTGCACCGCGTGTTGTGGGCCGCCAGCGCTATAGATCCGCTCCGTGGGCAACTCGTCGTGCAAAATGCCGCCACCGGCGGTCATCCATTGCGTGTCACCCTCGCCAATCACGCCACCGCCGCCATTTGAGTCGTGATGGGCGATCTCGCCGTCAAGGACGTAAGTGACCGTTTCGAAACCTCGGTGCGGATGCCACGGTGCGCCCTTGGTTTCAAGCGGCGCATTGATCTGCGGGCCAATGTGATCCATGAGCAGGAACGGGTCGGCCTCCACCATCGACAGCTCGGCCGGGAACGGTCGCCGGACCGTGAATCCGGCGCCCTCGCTCATCCGAGGTGCCGACACGACCCGACGCACCGGACGCGGCATCGAGCTCTTCGGATCGGGGGAGGGTATTCGCGGCAGAACAAGCGTGTCCTCGACATTGACTGCGGGCATAGCGATCATCTCCTGGCGGAAGGATATTGGTTGACACGTCCACAATAACGAATGTTCGCTGACGTGTCAACAATGTCCTAGGATCTGAGAATGACGACAACCCGATGGCTCGATGCAGACCAGGCCCGCGTCTGGCGGGCCTACCGCGACATGAACGACCACCTGACGGCACGGCTCGACGAACAACTGGCCAGCGACGCCGGCCTCTCCGGGTCCGACTACACGGTCCTGGTGCCCCTTTCCGAGTCGCCGCAGGGCGTGCTTCGAGCGCGCGAGCTCGGGACGGGCATCGGGTGGGATCGAAGTCGGTTGTCGCATCACCTCACCAGGATGGAGAAGCGAGGCCTCATTGTGCGGGAGGAGTGCGACGAAGACGCTCGGGGCTTGACGGTCCGCCTCACTGACGCGGGCCGCTCCGCGATCGAGAGCGCAGCACCCAGACACGTCGAGTGCGTACAGCGTTCCTTCTTCGACCTCATCTCAAACAAGGAACTGAAGACACTCGGAGCCGTGTTCAACAGGGTGATCGACAACCTCAAGTCTGAAAGCGCGTAGCAGCCCGAACCGCGCCCGAGCAATGAACCCGCTCACGCCCGGCCAAGCCTGCGCTGCGATGGCGGCGGACGGCGTTTTCGTGTCGTCCTATCCCGGTAGCTCCCGTTGCGTGAAGACGAACACACACGGGGAGTATCGATCGGTCGGCACCCTTCCTCAGTCCCGACCGGAACCCGGTGGGCAGGGGGTATTTTCCCTCCGCCTTGGTCTGGACAGGTCTGACACACTTCCCTGGTGACAGGCCCGCCCACCCACAAGAAGCAGCGTCGGCTACTGAGACGAGGACGACTGCTGGAAACCGCGACGCTCGGTTGGAATGTCGTAGGTGTCGTCGTGCTTGCGACGGCGGCGATCGAGGCACGCTCCGTGGCACTGGCAGGATTCGGACTCGATAGCCTCATCGAGATCGGTGCTTCGATGGTCGTGCTGTGGGAACTCGCCGACGTGGCCCAGGAACGCCGACAGCGGGCCATGCGCCTGATCGGACTCGCATTCGTGGGATTGGCGATCTACCTGGCCATTCAGAGCACCGTCGTCCTGGCGCTCGGTTTCCATCCCCACCACAGCCCGCTCGGGATCATCTGGACGGGCGTCACGGCTCTGGTCATGTTTGTCCTGGCGGCGGGTAAGTCGAAGACCGGAGCGGCGCTGGGGAATCCGGTGCTCAGCGCAGAAGGCCGGATCACCTTGATCGACGGGATCCTGGCGACAGCGGTGTTGGTGGGGCTGGTCCTCAACGCCATCCTGAGCTGGTGGTGGGCCGACCCCCTCGCCGGGTATGTGCTCCTGTACTACGCCTTTCGGGAGGCACGGGATGCACTCGCCCACTGACCATCTGGGTGTGATCCCGCCTACTCGACAGCCGCCGCTGCCTCGGGACATTGCCAGGATTGCTATTCGGCAGCGACGCTCGCTCCGGTAGGGGTTCGAACAAAGTCGCATTGCTTCATCCGCCGACCTTGCAGCCGACTCCGAAGAGCCCGAATTTGGGGATCGTCGTCCAAACCTAGCTGGCGCATAACCCCTGGTCAGAAGGCCCAAGTGGGGTTCGAACATAGTCGCATAACCCCCACTCGAAATCGCAGGTCAGAGTAGCTCTGGTCTGAGGAACATCTCTTCCCACACAGTCTCTGTAGCCCCGGTTGTAGCAACGGAGACGAATCGGGGCGAAGGTGAGCGGGCGAGTGGCGAGTGGCGATGGAGGAAGCCTGTACCAACGCAGGTCTGATGGGCGTTGGGTAGGCGCAGTCGCCTATGGCCACGACGCCAAGGGGCGGCAACTGCGCACGACGGTCACGGCCAAGAAGCGCACTGATGCCGTCAAGAGATTAAGGGGGTCTGTCAGACCAGGCGAACGGCCGCGGAGACGACAAGGTGGGATCGCTTTGAGCTATTCGGCCGTCCGTAGGGTCCGTGGTATCCGCTGATCCCGGTCTCGTCTTGCCCGCCGTTTGATCCACGTCGCGAACGCGATCACAGCAAGGACTATTCCCACCACCATCAACAGCGTGTCGTTGATGACGTCGTCAACGCGCTGGCGAGCATGATAGGGATCTTGCGGTTGGAAGTAGACCTCCAGCCACCTGTGACCGTTGCGGACAGAGATCTCCCCTGGATTGGCCCCCGACACGACAGTTTGAACGTAACGGCTGCCGTCGTAGAAGGCTACGCGAAGGTCGCAGGTGACGCCGCTGTCGCCACCGTTGACGCAGTTCATCTGCTGCTCGACTTTGGCACTTGCATGCCTCGCCGTCACCACCGGTATGAGGAGACAAATGCCCCAAATGCAGAGGGCCACCCCGACGACGATTCCAGCAGCGATCAGCAAGTTCCGCTGCCGATCTTCCGATAGTGGACTCACGCCAGAAGACTTTGCCTCTACACCTGCCCACCCTTGGTCTTCCACGTCCCCATGCTGACAGGTGGGAGATCATTATTCCGCGATAGGGACGGGGCCACCGACCCAACGATCAGGAGCACTATGAGCGAAGATAAGGTGCCGCAAACCCGAGATGGGATTTCGCTATGAGCACCTACATCGAAGTCAACCGAGCGAACTGGGACAGCAGGGTCAAATACCACGTCATTGCCTACGACCTTGAAAGATTCCGCATCGATCCGACCCACCTTTCGCACGTCGTGACGTTTGACCTTCCTCGACTCGGGAGTGTCGCCAACCTCGATGTGGTGCATTTGCAATGTCACATCGGAACGGACACGCTTTCGCTGTTCCGTCTGGGAGCGAAGAGCGTGACCGGCCTCGACTTCTCTCGGCCCGCTCTGGATGCAGCCACTCGCCTGGCGGCTGATTGCGGGGCGCAGATCGATTTCGTGGAGAGCGAGTTCTATGGCGCGGTCGACGCGCTCGGTACAGGACGGTTTGACCTGGTCTATACAGGGATTGGCTCCCTGGGCTGGCTGCCCGACATCCGACGGTGGGGTGAAGTGGTCGCCGCTCTCCTGCGGCCGGGTGGTCGGCTCTTCATCCGCGAGTATCACCCCGTTCTGTGGTCGCTGGGCGACCCCCGCTCTGATCAGCTGCTCGTCATCGAGCACCCCTATTTCGAGACGAAGGGCATCCATTTCTCAGAGGAACAGAGCTACGTCGCCCACGATGAGCCCCTGGCCTCCCCGGACATCATCCACTTCAACCACGGGCTGGCTGAGGTGATCACCGCTCTTATGGCTGCGGGGATGGATCTGGAGGCAATCGAAGAGCACGACACGGCTCCGGGCCGTCCACTTGACGACATGATGGAGGACGTTGGTGGCGGAGAGTATCGACTGCGGACGGATCCGGCTCGCTTGCCCACCACATACACGCTTCAGGCGACAAAGAAGAGTTGAACATTGCTATCTTGACTTGTCCACACGCTCCGATGTGAGCCCCGCCTGCCCGGGGGTCACGGACACCCTTTTCAGGCCCCATGATGGAGCCATTCCAAGACGCCCAGTGGGGCCATACTGGAGGCACGGAGGTAGTAGTGGTCAAGCTCCACTGTGCTCAGCATCTCCGCACCGGCTCCCGAAAGGCCACGGCGGAAGAACGCCTCCGGGTCCTTCAAAATGCCGGAGGGGTCGGGAGCAGTCGAAGCCGCTCTCGCCCGCATCTGAGCGAACGTCGCTGCTTCGACCAGGGCTGGCCAGGTCTCCTCTGGCACAGAGATGCCGAGCCGCCTGGCAATGCGACGCATCTCCGTATCGAGGTCGCCGACGAGATCGTCATAGTGGACAAGGAGGACATCCTGGACAGGTCGACGATTCCAGGCGTCGGTGAGGTGCCACAACACGCCAGGGAGCGAGTCAAGTGAGTCTTTGGGATCTACATCCACTTCGATCCACCCGAGCAGCCATTGGTGAAGCGGTGAACGGTGGTCGACAATCGGCCCTACGTCGGCGTGACCAGCCAACTCACGTATGCGATCCCGGTTGAAGTTCCCACCCTGGTGGTAGAGAGAGACGGCCATGTCCAGGGGATGACGACCGGCAACGATGTAGGTCACCCGAGCGTCGACGGGTAGTCCATCGAGCGGCGTGTGGGTCTTGATGAACCGGCGGTGATCCTGAAGGGCGAGCTGAGCGAAGACACCATCACGAGGTGCGACCAGCCAATCGAGCCACGGCGAGATGCTGGAAAGTGAGTCGGGAAGCTCCGGGGTCTGGAAGATCAAGAGGGCGCAGATCATCTGCAGCCACGTGGTTCCGGTCTTGGACCGTGCACTTATGACGATGTCCCCTTCACGGAACGGAAAGTCCACCCAACGGGAACTGTCCTCGTCCGGTGAGGTGTAGCGGATCGGAGCCTCCGGCACGACTGAAGGTTAGATCGGCACCGCTCCCGCGAGGCAATGTCGTTTGGCCACGGTCCGACAAGCGCAGCCCGACCCCTCGATCAGGGGCACCCGGACACCCCGGTAAATCGATACAGCTCTCGGATGGCCGTACCGACCCGGTCACGGAGCTATCTTGCTCGTCTGTGGGCGATGTGCGGTGGGCTGATGTGGTCAAAGAGTTCAGACCACAAGCCGGTGAAAACCCAGGTGGCTTGCGAGACCTTGTGATCGGTGGTGTCGACCTCCGGGGTTGGGATCTTGCATATCAGTACCTTCGTGATCACTACCAGCATCGCTTCACGGTCGAATCGTTCTCACCGCCAAAAGCCGAATGTGCCCCCGTTGGTCGCCGATGTTGGTGGAGTTCAGGTGTTTTGCTGGTTCTACTTAGTGGATCGGATTGAACTCCCCTTTGACCCTCGTGAGGTAACCGACGAGGTGGTCTCTCCGAGGTGCTCGGACTCCTAATGGGTCTAGGGAGAGCTGTCGGGAAGAGGGCCGCAATCATCTATGAGGAGGCACCGCAAGCCCCAGTCCTGGAGTACGACCCCGTGGCAGATCGTCTGGAGTACTTTCCGAGCGAATAACTGCGGTAGCTCGGGACGGCATTTGGGCATAGCCACGAAACTTCAGTCTCGTCGGTAATAGTTCCGCTGAGACCCGTCGAAGCGGCCGCTCCTCAGACAGCACTTCTTGAAAGCGGCGTCCCGACTCGCATGGGCAGAGGTCGTTACGACCCAACTTCTCGAATGAACTCCTTATTGCCGTGGACGATTCGATCGCCCCGCTTGACCCTCGTCTCGCTGGGGTAGCCACGACGGCGCTTGCTCATCGAGCTAAAAGGATGCCTCGTCTTCATGCACGTTCTCTGCCATCGGAACACCTCCTACTAGGACCATCACGATACAACTGATGGCACCAGGCTCTCAATGGGCCGGTACCGGCCATCGGGGATACCCGCTCCCGACGAACGGTCTGAGTCCCAGGACCGCAGATGAGTTCTAGTTGGAGCGCCGCATACCCGGCGGCATCGGACTGTGGTGTTACTAGGGCGCGGAGGACCGACGGAGCGCGACGTAGTTGAAGACATGCCTTTCCTCGGCCTGCTCGAGATATTCGAGGCAGCGGCCCCCATTGAGGTGCATGTCGGGGAACACGGTGGGAAGGACCGAGAGGCGATCGGAGATCTCCTCATCACTGAGGTCCTTAGGGATTCGCCAGACGGTTCCATATTCGTAGGTTGGCTCGACCAGCATCGGTCGGATGGCCCTCATGAGCGCCACCGCAGCGGGCAGGTCGAAGACCTCGAGGATAACGAGGTCGTAAGTTTCGGACCGGAATCCCTTGTCATAGAAATGGATATCTCGCTCGAGGGAAGTTCCAGATCCAAGATCAAGGACCGCCCCGTCGGACTTGCCAACAATGGCGCCCTTGACTCCGAGTGTCATCTCCCCGCCCGGGCTCGGAGGGAAGAACCACCCGTGCTCGGTCTCGACCGCAGCAGTCGGGTCCAATCCCCGGCTCAGGGCAATCTTCGATGCGCCGTCTCGATCCAAGGGCATGGACACCTTTTACACGATGCCGGAAGTGCCGGTGAAGGATGGTCACTAACCGCCCCCGACCCGGTGGCCTGGGGAGCGCCCAAATGAAGAGACAGTTGCCCTACACGCCTGGCATGAGATCATTTGGCGATGAGCGGCTATATCGAAGTCAACCGGGCGAACTGGGACAGCAGGGTCCCGCATCACGTGGTCGGGTACGACCTCGACAGCTTCCGCTCGGACCCAGCGCACCTTTCCCACGTGGTGCAGTTCGACCTTCCCCGACTGGGGAGCATTGTCGATCTCGACGTGGTGCATCTGCAGTGCCACATCGGGACGGACACTCTCTCGCTGGTCCGATTGGGAGCTCGCAGCGTCACCGGACTCGACTTCTCACGGCCTGCGTTGGATGCAGCGGCTCGCCTGGCAAGCGACTGTGGGGCGTCGATCGACTATGTCGAAAGTGAGGTCTATGACGCCGTGAGTGCCCTCGGAGCCAGTCGGTTCGACCTCGTATACACGGGAATCGGGGCACTCTGCTGGCTCCCTGACGTGCGTCGGTGGGCCGAGGTCGTGGCAGCCCTTCTGCGGCCGGGCGGCCGGCTGTTCATTCGTGAGGGTCACCCGGTTCTCTGGTCATTAGGCGACCCTCGTCCCGATGGGCTGCTTGTCATCGAGTACCCCTACTTCGAGACGGAGGGGGTCCGATTCTCGGAGGACCAGAGCTATATTCCGCACGAGGAACCACTGGCATCTCCGGACATCATCGATTTCAACCATGGGATAGCCGAAGTAATCACCGCGGTCATGGACGCAGGAATGAGCCTGACGGCGATCGAGGAGCACGACACCGTCCCGTGGAATGCGCTCGACGATGCGATGGAGGCCGTCGGCAACGGTGAGTATCGATTGCGCAGCGATCCTGCCCGTCTGCCCACTACCTACACACTGCAAGCGACCAAGCCCGCTCAGTGAAGCTCTGGAGCTGCCGATTTGTAACCGTCCCCAGCGTGTCGGTATGCCCACCCACCCGGCGGTCTGGGGCAGGTCACTTGTCAACCACTGGTTGGGTGGGTCGACGTTCCAGGTCGTCATGAAATCGGGATCTTCAACTAACTCGCCGGTATCATGGAGAGTGTATTTCGGTCCCGTCGATACTTAGGAAGCTGCACTCCTCGATGACGCTGTTTTTTCGGCCTCGCCAGGCGAGCCTCCGTTTGGGCACGCCCTCGACCGCTTCTTCGACGACCTTCCTGATCCGGTGACCGATCGGCGACTCTCGCTCCACTAGGGAGGCGACTCTCGGTCCTATAGGGAAAGGTGCGAAAAGATTACTCGTCGGCTTCTAAGACCGAGATATCCTCCTCGACTGCATGCAGCTCGCCGTCATCACCCACCACCGAGAGCTTCTCGTCGACTACGGCGTCGCCCTCAGACGTGATGACGGCCACGGTCTCGTCGGTGGCAACGATCTTGCCCTCGCTGTCCACTGCGACCACTAGGTCATCGATCACCAGGTTGCCCTCCTCGTCGACACCTTCGGCCTCGACCTCCACCACCTCCAGCGAGTCCTGAGTAATGGGTCCCTCATTGGTTTCACTCATTGCGTGCCTCCTCGTCTGAGCCGTTTGCCGTCGGAGTAGCGAGACAAGCGCCACCAGACCACCTGCTCCGAGCACTACCCAAACCACCGGCCTACGCCTCATGGCAATCGCCTCTTCACTCGTCTCCCATGTGGCAGGTTACAACGACTCCTCTTCCGACCCCAACTGCCGCCGCAACGGAGCCACACTTCAAAGGCACGGCTGGGTGGTCTCGATCAAAGAGTCGAATGGCCCATGGACAGGCTGCGGCTTTGGCCGGCTCACCGTCAGGTTGAGACCACGAGGCGCCGACCGATTGGGTGCACCGACCTGGTCCATAGGATGGTGAGAGCAGGCCCGTAGAGCGAGGATCCGCCGCCAAGCTCCGGGCCTGCCCTTTTCTTGGCGTAACGGCGCCGGAAGCCCCTCTGCCTGGGGCACCCATGACCCGACTGGTGCCGGGTCAACTCCGCCGTTCACGGGCCTGAAAGCGCAGTTGGTCTGCTTGTTAATAGCGGCCCTCGACGGGGAGGCGTAACCTGAGGGTCGGCGAAGGAAGTGCGCTGATGCCAAGATCATATTTCGTATCAATGGATCTTTCTGACACTCCAGACGGCCTGTGTTCCTACATCGAAGTTGGACCTGGCGGTCTCTTCGAACGGTGCGATCAGATTGGGAAGCCCCTCATCGCCGCCCGTGGATACGAGTCCTATCAGCTGGAATTCTGGTGCCCGGCTCACTGGCCCGCCACAGCCCAAACGAGTGAGCATCGAGAGTAGGCAACGTCAGGAATTACCGTGAGGTACGGCCGAACCCTTTCTTCGCATCCAGGAAGCCTTCCGCCAGGGATGATGCGCGCTAGATCGACAGAATCAAGGCTTTGGTTCTACCAATCTGAAATGGTGGTCGGCCTTGTGAAGTGCCCGTTTGAGAGTCGGATCCCTCCCATCCAGGAGGCATTGTCTAGACCGCCTCTTCTTCGACTTCGTTGATCGACGCCGCCGCCGCCCGGATCCGAAAGACCGCCGGTGGTAGCTGGCCGTCGGCCCTAGCCGCCTCCAGCAGCTCGGACCACCACTTGAGATCGTCGAGTCCTATCCGCAGGCTGAGTTCGGGGTCAAGAACCTCGACGTCAAAGCCGCCGTGCCCTTGCGCCACGACGATGACCCACGGTGCCGGTCAGCGTTGGAGAAATGCAGATCGTGCTGCAGCGAGGCAACCTGGCCGCCCTGTTGTCCGGAGACCGTATCGCGGCGGTACCACCTGCATTCGAGGAACCGTCTCGAACCGACGTCTGCCGCGTACGGGTAGCTTGCCGGTAAGGCGTCTGATCGCTTCCTGTCAATCCGGAGCCCGTTGCACCGGTACCGGGGAGGGCCAACGTGATCGCCGGAGGCGGAACGGTGGGTACCGACAGCAGCCTGACGGGGACGCTGATCGTCGATGCAGCATCCATTGAACGAAGCACAAGAAGCGAGACGACCATGTGCCGGCCGGAGACGGCTACGAGGTGGCGGGCAGGACGTCGACGTCGAACTCGTTGCCGTCCGGATCCGACATGCAGCGCCATCGAAAGCCATCGGGCCCCCGGGTCACCTTCGCCGGCATCCGACCCTCCCTTGGGTTCCCGGCCCGCCTGCCTCCGACACCGAATCTGCCCGGAGCCACCCGGTATCGAAGGCACACGCTCAGGCGTCGGGTGACGGCGGCGGCTCGACGACACCGGTACCGGCCCGGTCGCGGCTCTCCTCCAGCGCCAGCCGACCCCGATGGTCGGGGCGCCGCGCCGCACCGTCCGGTCCCGGCGGACCCGGGTCCGGATGACGGCTCAGTCGGCCAGCCGAATGTCGAAGTAGGCGCCCTCGGCATCATGGACGATGCGGGCTGATCCGGACCATCCGGCGAAGTCGGCCGTGCCGGCCATCGGAACGATGTGCCCGAACCACGAGCCCGGGTCCGATTCCAGCCCCCCGTGCTGGATGGTCAAGGTACCCGCCCGGCCGTCCTCGGTGCGCCCCTCCACCCGCTCGGTCGCCACGTAGGAGCGGGATCCCTCCTGGCTGCCCGCCGCCATGAAGAGGGTGGTCGCCTTCCCGACGATCCCCGACGTGAACGTCTTGGAGAACAGGAGGGTCTGGACCCAGTCCCCGTCGACACCGGCCACCGACACCGGCTCTGCGCCGTCTACCTGGAATCGGGCGATCAGTACCATGTGGCTCCTTCCTCGGCGCCGGACCGTCCGGGCTCCCGCCAGTCGGGTTCGTCCCCGTGCGCCTCGAGCGTGGCCGGCTGCCCGGTGTAGCCCAGGACGGACACCTCCGGCAAACTCGCCGGGGGGGCGCAGGGGATGCAGGCGGCCGGCCGGGCCGGGTGCCGCGCGGGCCACCCGCCGGGCCGGTATCGTCCCCAATCGTGTACCGGCTCCCACCCATCGACGAAGCCCGGGCCACCGGCGAGCTGGTCACGACGGAGTCGCTCCGGAGGGTGCGGAGCCAGGTGCGGCGCCGGGTCCGGCACTCGCTCGGGATCACCGGCGAGGTCCGACCGCCGTGCGACGACCCCGACCAGGCCTACTTCCCCCCTGGCTCCATCACCCGCCAGATCCACTCCGACCTTCCCGCCATGCTCATCGGCGGCATGGCCGCGCTGCTGTTCCAGATGCTCCACCCGCTGGCCATGGCCGGGGTGGCCGAGTTCTCCAACTACCGCCAGGACCCCCTCGGACGCCTCGAGCGCACAGCCTCGTTCCTCGGCACCACCACCTTCCAGTCGCAGGACGAGGCGGCGGCGGCCATCGCCCGGGTCCGCAGTGTGCACCGGCGGGTGGCGGGCACGGCCCGGGACGGTCGCCCGTACTCGGCGGACGACCCCGCCCTGATCGCCTGGGTCCACGCCGCCGAGGTGCGGAGCTTCATCAACGCCACCCTCGCCTACGGCCCCCGGCCGCTGTCTGCGCCGGACCAGGACCGCTACGTCTGCGAGATGGCCCGGGTGGCCCTGGCGCTGGGCGCCGTCGACGTGCCCAGAACCGTGGCCGAGCTCGATGCCTACTTCGACGCCGTCCGACCCGAGCTCCGCTTCACCCGGGAGGCCAGGACCGCCCGCAACTTCGTCCTGCGGGGCGTCGGACGCTGGCCGCACGAGGTCACCACCTACGGGCTGTTGGTGTTCGCGGCCCAGGGGGTCCTGCCCCCCTGGGCCCGCCGCCAACTGCATCTGGCCTCCGTCCCGGCCGGCGACCGCCTCGCCGTGCGGCCTGCGGCCCGGGCCTTCAGCACCGCCCTCCGCTGGGTGGCCGCCCCTCCGAGACCCACCGGACCCGCGTCCCGGTCGCCGGGCCCGCTGCCGACAGCCGTCTAGGTCGGACCGGCCAGCAGGAAGGCGGCCAGGTCGTCGAAACTCTCCGGGGCCTGGGCCAAGAAGGCGTGGCCGCCCTCGTAGACGTGGAGCTCGGCGCCGCTGATCCGGGACGCCATGGCCCGGCTGTTGGACAGTGGGGCGATCCCGTCGTAGCGACCGCACCCGATGAAGGTGGGGCAGGCGATCGTGGCCAGTCGGTCCCAGGTGTCGTGGGTGCTGCGGGCCTGCAGCTGCAGCCGGAGCCCCTCCCGGCGCGGGTGATCGGGACCCGCGGCCCGGGACTCCATCGCCGACACCAGGGAGCGGTCGCCGGGGTGGGCGTCCAGCCACGCCCGGTCGAACCTCGAGTCCAGCAGTGCGAGCCGGCGGGCGTTCCTGGTCGCGGGGTCGAGGTCCTCCAGGTCGTGCAGGGGGAAGGACGATCCGCCCCCACCGCCGGCCGAGGTGCACAGGAGGGCCAGCCGATCGACCCGGCCCGGCTGGGACACCACGAGCTCCAGCGCCACCATCCCCCCGAAGCTGAGCCCGACCACCCGCGCCGTCGCCCAGCCGGCGGCGTCCATGACCGCCGCGGCGTCGGTGGCACACGTCGCCATGGTGTAGCCGGCATCCACCTCGCCGCTCCGGCCCAACCCCCGGTAGTCGTAGGCCAGGACCTCGAATCGTGACGCCAGCGCCCCCGTGATCAGACCCGACTCGTGGAGGGTGGTGCCCGATCCGTTCACGAACAGCAGGCGGGGCCCGGACCCGGTCACCTCGTAGAAGAGCTCCGCTCCCTCAGCGTGCGCGACCGGCATCTCGGCCTCGCTCCGGGGTGTCGGTCATCGGGCGAGTATGGCACGCCCGTCGAGGGCGAGGACCCCGGCTACGCCCCCCGGCCATCCCGACGGGGGCGACGCCTCCACAACAGCCACCCGACCCCCCCGAGCACCACCACCGCCACCCCGGCGATGCCGGCCACGGCCCCGGCCGGCAGGGTGTGGCGCCGGCCCGCCCCGGTCGGACTGGGCACCGGAGCCGTCGTGATCGGGCCGGTGGTGGCGGTCGGGACGCTCGAGACCGCCGAGGCGGCGAAGGCCACCACGCGGTCGGCGGAGGCGGCCACCAGCAGCCCGTCGCCGACGCTCGGGGTCGGGAAGTGGTTGGCCGGGACCCCGATGAGGGCCTGCTGGCGGACCGAGCCCGTGGCCGGGTCGAGCCCGGAGAGCGTGCCGTCCTGTCCGATGGTCCACACCAGTCCGGCGGCCACGATGGGTGGCCCGCCCCCGGTGCCGGAGCTCCACACCGTCCGCAACGAAGGCGGGGAGGTCCCCGCCCTGACGGCCACGATGCCGCTCAGGCACGGCAGGTAGACCACGTTCCCCACCTCGGCACTCCCCCCGTCCACGTCGTCCTGGCACACCGAGCCCAGCGAGGCCTGCTGGCCGCCGATGCCCCCGAGTCGGGCCCCGTCCAACAGGTAGGCGATGCCGGCCTTGCCGGCGATCACCACCTGCCCGTCGCCGAGCAGCGCCGGGGCCATGGAGAGATCGAGGTCCGACGCATTGTCCGACGCCCACGCCGAAGGAGCGAAGAACTGCACGAGGTGCAACGCCGGGTCGAGCTCGAGCACCGAGTCGCTGTGGTCGTAGGGCTGCCCCGCCGAGGTGACGGATCCGTTGCCCACGCCGACCCACACGTTGCCCTGGGCGTCGACGGCCGGGGCCGCACCGCCCATCCACACCGCGCCCTGGGACTGGCCGATCCCGGTGTCGACCCCGAAGTCGACCGGCGGGCCCCCGTCCTCGTCCGCCCCCACCACCCAGCCCCGGTAGGTCGAGCAGTCCCCGTAGTTGCCGCCGAAGCCGAAGACCACCCGTCCCGAGGCCAAGGTGAGCCCGGTCCGTTGGAGCAGGGCGGCCGGATCCGACCCCGGGGGATCGACATCCTGGGTCAGCTCGGTGGCGCCGGTGGCGGTGTTGAGGCCGACCAGCACGTGGGCGGCCCGACCGTGCACCAGCTCGTCGGCCACCACGAAGATCTCGCCCCGCGCCGCGTCGATGACCGGCGTACCGGTGATCCCCACGGTGGGTTGGATGTTGCCGCAGGGGAGGTCGGAGGCGGGGACCGGGGCGCCCAGGTGGGAGGACCAGACCACCGCTCCGGAGGAGGACGAGAGGGCGTAGACCGTGTTGCGCTCGGTGGCCACGAACACCCGGCCGCCCACCACCAGCGGTTCACCGTACAGGTCGCCGTCCAGCACCGGCGACGTCCAGGCCCGCGTGCGGGTGTTCACGGCCGCCGGCCCGGCGGCCACCCCGGTACCGGCCTCGTCGTGGTGGTAGACCGTCCACGACCCCGGGTCCGGGGGGACCGAGGTGGTGTCCGATCCGGCGGGCGCCGACGGTCCCAGCACCGTGAGCCCGGAGAGGACCGACACCACCAGCGCCATCCGTCGGCCGGTCCTCGGGCCCGGTACCCTCACCCGGACACGGCGTCGCTCGTCACCCGCGCCAGGATACCCAGGCGCACCCGCTCGCCTCAGGCCACGGTCGGGCCCTGCTGTCGCACACTCTCGACCGACTCCATGGCCGCCCTCAGGTCGGCCAGCCAGGTGTCGGCGTTGGTGGCCACCAGCTTCACGCACCAGAGCAGGGCGTCGGAGCGGCTCCGGGCCACCCCGCTGTCGACCAGCGTGTCGAGCACCACCCGCTCGGGTTGGCGGAGCCGGGTCATCACCGGGACCGACAGGTTGGTGAAGACCTGCCGGGTGCCCCCGGCCTCCGCCCCCCAGGCCACGCTGCGCCCGAACAGGTGCTCGGCCTCGCGTGCGACCGCCATGCGCTCCTCACGGGTCTCCTCGCGGAAGCGGGACAGTCGGCCGGCTTCCGCGGCGGCCACGGTCACCTCGTCGGCCCCGTCGGGGACCTCGGGCGCCGACAGTCTGCCCACGACGAGGATCTCGTCCCGGTCGACCACCAGCGTGGGTGCGTCCTCGAACCACCGGTCGGGGAGCCGGCCGGCCAGCCAGCCGGTCAGGCCGTCGACCGACGGGTGCTCGTCCGACACTCCGGCCGGTCGTCCGGGGCGGCCCCGGGTGCGCCGTCCACTGCTCGTTGCGTGCTCCATGGTTGCCTCCTGAAAGATTACTTAATTACAAGATTACTATACAACCGAGCTACGACAACCGTGACAGGGGCGGCCCCGGGCGGTGGCGGGTGGTCCCTCAGGCCAGGACCGACGCCAGCACGGCACCGATCTGCTCGGTCTCGAGCAGGAACCCGTCGTGGCCCGACATGGAGTCGATCAGCGTGACCGGGTGCCCACCGGGCAGGAGCCGGGCCAGCTGGTGTTGCAGTCCGAGGGGGTAGAGGCGGTCGGAGGTGATGCCCGCCACGGCCACGTCGGCCCGCACCCCGGCCAGGGCCCGCGCCACCCCGTTGCGGTCCCGCCCGACATCGTGATGGTTCATGGCCTCGCTCAGGGCGATGTAGGAGTTGGGGTCGAAGCGTCGGGTGAGCTTGTCCCCGTGGTGCTCGAGGTAGGACTCCATGGCGAACCGCCCTCCCCGGCGCGGGTCCTCCTCCTCCTGGGCGCTCCGACCGAAACGGCTCTCGAACTCGAGGTCGGTGCGGTAGGAGTACTGCCCGATGCCCCGGGCCAGGGCCAGTCCGGCTGAGGGACGGGCCCCGGTGGCGTAGTAGTCCCCTCCGGCGTAGGCGGGATCGGCTCTGATGGCCCGGATCTGCAGCGAGCACAGGGCGATCTGTCCGGCGGTGGCCATCGCTCCGACAGCCAGGACGACGGCCCGGCGCACCCGGTCGGGATGGCCGACGCACCACTCGAGCACCCGCATCCCCCCCATCGAGCCCCCGACCACGCCGGCCCACCGGTCGATGCCCAGCCGGTCGGCCAGGGCGGCCTCCACCACCACCTGGTCCCGGATGGTCACCGGCGGGAAGCGCGAGCCCCACGGCCGGCCGTTGGGCGCCGGCGAGGCCGGCCCGGTGGTGCCCTGGCAGCCGCCCAGCACATTGGGGCAGACCACGTAGTAGCGGTCGGTGTCGATGGCGGCGCCCGGTCCGATCAGGCCGTCCCACCAGCCGGGTGCCGGGTGGCCCGGGCCGGCCGGCCCGGTGGCGTGGGAGTCCAGGCTCAGGGCGTGCAGGACCAACACGGCGTTGCCCCGATCGGGATCGAGCTCCCCCCAGGTCTCGTAGGCCACGGTGACCCTGGGCAGGTGGCCACCCCCCTCGAGGTCGAGGCCCGGGGAGCCGTCGCCGAACAGCTGCACCAGCTGGCGGCCGCCCGGCTCGTCCCCCGGCTCCCACACGCCCGGGTGCGGGCCCCGGGTCACGTGCCCTTGATGGAGCGGAATCCCGCCTCGAGGTCGGCGAGGATGTCCTCGATCGACTCGAGGCCGATGCACAGGCGGACCAGGTCGGGGGTGACCCCGGCGGTGACCTGCTCGGCCTCGGTGAGCTGCGAGTGGGTGGTGGAGGCCGGGTGGATGGCCAGGCTGCGCACGTCGCCCACGTTGGCCAGGTGGCTGAAGAGCTCGAGGCCCTCGATGAAGGTCTTCCCGGCCTCGATCCCGCCGTTGATGCCGAAGGACATGATGGCCCCGCCCCCGTTGGGGAGGTAGTGCTGCTGGCGCTGGTGCCACGGGCTCGAGGCCAGTCCGGGGTAGGTCACCCAGGCGACGTCGCCTCGGGCCTCCAGCCACTCGGCCACGGCCACGGCGTTCTGCACGTGCCGCTCCATGCGCAGGCTGAGGGTCTCGAGGCCCTGCAGGAACAGGAACGAGTTGAGCGGGGCGATGGACGCCCCGATGTCCCGCAGGTACTGGAGCCGGGCCTTCAGCACGAAGCGGGCCGGGAACAGGGCCTCGGGGAGCTGGCCGAAGATCAGCCCGTGATAGCTGGGGTCGGGCTCGGTGAAGCCCGGGAACCGGCCACTGCCCTCGTAGTCGAAGGCGCCACCGTCGACGATGATCCCGCCGATGGAGGTCCCGTGCCCGCCGATGAACTTGGTGGCCGAGTGCACCACGATGTCCGCACCGTGGCCGAGGGGCCGGCACAGGTAGGGGGTGGCCACGGTGTTGTCCACCACCAAGGGGATCTTGTGCTCGTGGGCGACGGCCGACACGCCCTCGAAGTCGAGGACGTCACCTTTGGGGTTGCCGATGGTCTCCGCATAGAAGGCCTTGGTGTTGGGCCGGACGGCGGCCCGCCAGGCATCCAGGTCGTCGGGGTCGTCGACGAAGGACACCTCGACCCCGAATTTGGGCAGGGTGTAGTGGAGCAGGTTGTACGTGCCCCCGTAGAGGGACGCCGAGGAGACCACGTGGCCTCCGTTCTCGGCCAGGTTGAGGAGGGTGATGGCCTCGGCCGCCTGGCCGCTGGCCACGGCCAGCGCCGCCACGCCGCCCTCGAGGGCCGCCACCCGCTCCTCGAAGACGGCCTGGGTCGGGTTCATGATCCGGGTGTAGATGTTGCCCAGCTCCTCGAGGCCGAACAGGGCGGCGGCGTGGGCGGTGTCGCGGAAGGTGTAACTCGTGGTCTGGTAGATGGGCACGGCCCGGGCCCCGGTGGTCGGGTCGGGCACCGCCCCGGCATGGATCTGACGAGTTTCGAATCCCCATTCGGCCATGGCAGTGATCTCCTCGGAACGGTCCCTGGGCGTCGGTCGCCAGCACGGGTCGGCGTTCCCGGGCCCAAGCTTGGCAAAACCGAGTGGATTGATCAACTAGTCCGTCGGCGCCGCCCACGGGACCGGCCCCGCCCGTCGGCGGTGCGGGAGCCGGGGCCCGGGGTCGGTCCCGTCGGGACACGGGAGCCCGGGAGCTGACCCAACCCGGGCCCCGGTCGTCGCTATCTTGGGCGGAGCCCGTGCCTCGAACCCCTGACAGAACTGCCCCGGTGCGGGAGGAGCGCCCGAGGACGAGCCGCGGACGGCTCGTCCTGGTCCTGTCGGCGGTGGGGGTGGTGGTGGTCGGGGTCCTGGTGTCGCTGACCCCGATGAGCGACACCCTGGCCGACGGCGCCGTCGACCTCACCTTCGGCGACCACGGCACCACGCCACCCCGGGTGCCGTCGACCACCGCGGACGTGACCCGGTGCCCCTGGCTCGAAAAGGCCCTGGACCGCCACACCGCTCCCGCCGGGCTGGCCGGTGACGTGGTCCGGCGGATGACCGTCCACGAGAAGCTGGGGGAGATCGTCCTGGTCCACGCCGGGCCGTACGAGAACATCGACGCCGGCGTGCCCCGCCTGTGCATCCCGGCCTTGACCCTCCAGGACGGGCCGCAGGGCCTGGCCTACGGCGACCTCGGCGTCACCCAGCTGCCGTCCCCCCTCGGGATTGCCGCCACCTTCGACACCGGGGTGGCCCGCACCTACGGACAGGTCCTGGGATCCGAGGCCGCCGGCCAGGGTATCGACGTCGTCCAGGGACCCACCCTCAACATCGACCGGGTCCCGCAGAACGGCCGCTCGTACGAGGGGTTCGGCGAGGACCCGCGCCTGGTGGCGGCCATGGGCGTGGCCGACGCCCGCGGCATCCAGTCCACCGGGACCCTGGCCATGGCCAAGCACTTCGCCGTCTACAACCAGGAGACGGACCGGGGCGTGCTCGACGACCAGGTGTCGCCGCGGGCCCTCGAGGAGCTCTACTACCCGCCCTTCCGGGCCGTGGTCACCCGGGCCCACGTGGCCGCCGCCATGTGCGCCTATCCCCAGTTGAACGGCACCTACCAGTGCCAGGACCCGGCCCTCTCGGACCAGCTGGCCCAGTGGGGGTTCACCGGCATCATCCGCTCGGACCTCGGATCGGTCCACGACCCGGTGGCCGCCCTCGACGCCGGCACCGACCTGATCAAGCCGGCGTCGGTGACCCGGCTGGCTCTGCTGGTCCGCGAGCACCGCCTGAGCCTGACCACGGTCGACGGCGCCGTGGCCCGGATCCTCACCGTGATGTTCGCCCACGGACTGGTGGACCGGCTGGTGGCCGGCTCCCCGGGGACGGCGGTGGACTCGGACTCGCACAGCGACTTCGCCCTGACCGCCGCCGAGCGTTCGGCGGTCCTGCTCAAGGACGCCGGGGGCATCCTGCCCCTGGCGGCCTCCGCCCACCGGACGGTGGCGGTCATCGGCGCCGACGCCGCCGCCACGCCGGTCACGTCGGGCTACGGGAGCTCACGGGTGATGCCCCCGTTCACCTCCTCGCCGCTGGTGGCCGTCCGCCGCCGGGCCGGGGGGCGCACCCGGGTCACCTATTCGGGCGGCGGGAGCACCACCGCCAAGCTTCCCGCCGTGCCCTCGAGGTTCCTGACCCCGGCCTCCGGGTCGGGCCAGGGACTGACCCTGACCCTGACCCAGACCGACCCCGACGCCACCGGTCCGACCTCGATCCAGTCCGTCCAGCCCGCCGTCGACGTCTCCCTCAGCCCCCATCCCACCACCACCCACCTCCTGCCCAGCGCGCTCCCCGCCGCGCCGGTCGAGCGACTGCACAACCCGCTGGCCCCGGGCACCGGGGCCCTCTCCCTGGGCGGCCGGGCCACCTCCCCGCTCCACACCCATGTGGTCCTGCCTCCGGGCTGGTCGGACGTCTCGGCCACCTGGACCGGTACCCTCACCCCACCGCACACCGGCCTCTACACCTTCTCGCTCCAGGGGGTGGGGGCCGCCACCCTCACCCTCGACGGCGTGGCCGCCGTCGCCGACCCGCTGAGCCACGCCCTCGGCCGTTGGGCCCAGACGGTGACGCTCGACGGAGGCCACCGCTACCGGCTGGCCCTGGCCTGGGAGCCCATCGACAACCGGACGCCCTCGGGGGAGACGTCGGTCACCCCCAGCTCGCTGACCCTCGGGTGGGCCTACGTCAGCGGGCGGATCGAGGCGGCCGTGGCCGCCGCCCGCCGGGCCGACGTGGCCGTGGTCTTCGCCGGTGACTTCAACTCGGAGGCGTTCGACCGGCCCTCCCTCAGCCTGCCCGGCGACGAGGACGCCCTCATCGCGGCGGTGGCCGCCGCCAACCCGCGCACCGTCGTGGTGCTGAACACCGGTGGCCCCGTGCTCATGCCCTGGCTGGGCCAGGTCCGGGGCGTGCTGGAAGCGTGGTACCCGGGCGAGGAGGACGGGGCCGCCATCGCCGCCCTCCTCTTCGGTGACGCGGATCCGGCCGGTCGGCTGCCGGTCACCTTCCCGGGGGGCAACGACCTCACCGGGGTCGGCACCCCGGCCCAGTGGCCGGGGATCGGTCTGACCTCGACGTACTCCGAGGGGCTCGAGGTGGGCTACCGCTACGACCATGCCGCCGGGATCCGGCCCCTCTTCCCCTTCGGCTACGGGCTGTCCTACACCCGGTTCTCCCTCTCCCGGCTCACCCTGTCCCGGTCGGCGGACGGGTTCGCCCTGCGGGTCAGGGTGCGGGACACCGGGGACCGGGCCGGGACCGCCGTGCCCCAGGCCTATCTGACCTACCCGGCCGCCGCCGCCGAGCCGCCGGCCCAGCTGGTGGCGTTCGCCCCGGTGGCCCTGGTGCCGGGGCACTCCCGGACGGTCACGCTGGACGTGCCGACCACGGCGTTCCGGGCCTACCTCGGTGCCGGATGGGCCACCGTGCCGGGCACCTACACCCTGTCGGTGGGGACCTCCTCCTCCGATCTCCCGCTTTCGGTACCCCTGGCCACCCCCTGAACCAGGCAGCCGGCGCCTACCGGGAGGGTGCCGCCCAGGGGGCCGGCGGTGCCGGGATCCTGGCCATCGGGGAGCCGGTGTCGCCGAACCGGTCGGAGCCGGCGTTCCACTGGCGGCCGGCTTCGCCCAGTTCGTCCCTCGAGCGACCCACGAAGTTCCACCACATGGTGACGTGCGACTCGAACGGCGTCCCCCCCACCAGCAGCAGGCGCGTCTCCCCGACGGCGGAGATCCCGAGCTCCTCCCGGCCCGGGCCCAGGTAGGCCAGCTGGCCCGGGGAGACGGTCCGGCTCCCGACCCGCACGGCGCCCTCCAGCACCACCAGGGCGTGCTCGAACGCCGGGACCAGCGGGAGCTCGGCCGAGCCGACGGCCAGTCGGAGGTCCACCCCGACCAGTTCGGTGTCCCGCCGGGCCGGCGAGGTGGCGCCGGCCAGGGTCCCGACCAGCACGGTGGCCCGGGCCGCACCCAACGCCACCCGGGGCAGGGTCGAGTGGTGCTCGAAGGCCGGACCGTCGTGCCGGGTGGCCTCGGGCTGGGCCACCC
Organism: uncultured Acidimicrobiaceae bacterium; assembly: GCA_963812525.1. GTDB lineage: Bacteria > Actinomycetota > Acidimicrobiia > Acidimicrobiales > RAAP-2 > Bog-756. Next base: position 752,772 of record CAWEVL010000009.1, on the reverse strand, counting down.
ACAGCTGCACGCCGTGGAGGCCGCCCCCGTGCCTCCCGGTCGGCTCCTCGGCGTGGCTCACCCCGTGGCCGGCGGTCATCAGATTGAGCTGGCCGGGCCGGATGGCCTGCTCCGAGCCGAGGCTGTCGCGGTGGAGCAGCTCCCCTCCGACCAGCCAGGTCACCGTGTGCAGCCCGGTGTGCGGATGGGGCCCGATGCCGCCCGGCGTGCGCTCGGTGGGGACCGGGCCCATGTGGTCGATGAAGCACCACGCCCCCACGGTGCGGCGCCCCGGCTGGGGCAGGGCTCGCCGGACCCGGGTGTCCCCCACCACCGTCTCCCGGCTGGGCCGCACGGCCACCGCCGGGAGGTTGCCACCCGGGCGGGGACCGGTGGGCCCGGCTGCGGTCATGGTCGGCCCGTCACCTCCCCGATGGTAGGCGGGCCCGGGTCGGACCGGCCTACCGTGGGGGGATGCCGAGCCTCCTGCCGCCGGCCGGGACGTCGGTGGCCACCTACCCGGGGATCCGCTCCCGGCTGAGCGACCTCCTGGCCGAGCTGCCCGACGCCGAGGCCGCCGCCGTGCCCGTGCCGGCCTGCCCGGGCTGGACCGTGACCGACGCCGTGGCCCACCTCTACGGCGTGGAGTCGGACATCCTGGAGGGCAACCTGGAGGGCGTCGGCACCGCACCGTGGGCCGATGACCAGGTCCGGCGGTTCGCCCCGTGGGGGCTGCGCCAGCTGCTCGAGCGGTGGAACGACGCCGGTCCCACCGTCGAGGCGATGGGGGTCGGCTTCCCGGCCCGCAGCGCGGCCCAGTTCGTCTTCGACGCCTGCACCCACGAGCACGACATCCGGGGGGCCCTGGGCCGGCCCGGGGGCCGCGGCGCCGACAGCGTCCACATCGGGCTGGCCTTCATCGCCGGGGCCCTCGACGGCCTGGTCACCGAGGGCTGCCTGCCCGGAGTCGAGCTGGACAGTCCCGACTTCCGGGCCGTCCTCGGCCAGCCCCCGGTACCGGTACGGCTCTCGGCGCCGACCTTCGAGCTGTTCCGGTCGTTCGGCGGCCGGCGCTCCCCGGCCCAGTTCCGGTCCCTGGCCTGGGAGGGCGACCCGGCACCGTTTCTGGCCTTCTTCGCCGACGGTCCGATCCGCCCCCCCGACGAGGACCTCGTCGAGTAGCCCCGCCCCCGGACCGGGGTGACGACGGGACCGGGTCGGGTGGGCGGCGGCTCAGACCGGCTTGCCGTCCGGACACCAGGGGTTGGAGGGCACCCCGGCGCACGGATCGGGCATGGAGGGGATGTCCTTGGGCAGTGGGTGCATGACCACGCCGGTGCGGGGCGGGTAGACGACCCCGGCCGGGCAGCTCCCGATCCCGGTGTCGCACAGCACCTGGGCCAGCAGTGCTCCGCCGGTGTTGCCGGCCGAGGTGGTCTTGCCGCACACCGGCTGCAGCTGCTCGAGATTGGGTGGGGCACTGCCGTTCGGCGCGGTGTTGCCCACATAGCAGTTCGAGGGCTGGCTGCCGTCGAGGGTGATCTGGCCGTAGTCGGCGTTGCTGGGGTTCCCGAAGAACCCGTTGTGGGCAAAGGTGTTGTGCAGCAACGCGTTGTTCATCGGGTCGTACACGCAGCCGAAGCCGGGCGTCTGGACCCCGCCCGTACCCGAACAGGTCTGGCCCATCTCGGGGGTGCCGGAGTCGGGGAACGGCACCATCAGGAACCCCCAGGCTCCATTGTGGGAGAAGGTGTTGTCCATCACCGTGTCGTTGCGGCCGCCCGACAGGGTCATGCCGGTCCCGGTGGGCCCGGCGGCGGCGTTGCCGGCTTCCGGGACGTCGGGGTTGTTGTTGTCGTGGACGTTGTTGTGCATGAACACCCAGCAGGAGCGGGTGTGGGTGATGGGACTGATGCCGTCCTTCGGGCAGTTGCCGTTCTGGGGCGCCGGCGGATCGCCGTTGATCTGGGTGTTGGTGTCGAAGCCGTCCTGGTTGTTGTCGAATTGGGAGTGCTCGACCACGATGGCCCCACCCGAGTTGGTCCCCGAGTAGCCGAGGGCGTTGTACTCCATCCAGGCGTGGTCGATGGTGATTCCGCACTCCTGCAGGCAGGCCCCGACGTACATGCCGGAGTCGTTGAAGTTGCTGGCGTACAGCTGGTTCCACGCTGCCGGACCCCGGGAGTTGGACGAGAAGATCCCGTACTGGGCCGCCGTGGCCTCCTGCTGATCGGCCGTACCCTGGGTGCTGAAGTACGTGGTGGTGGCGGTCAGGTAGCTCCCCGAGTAGCCGTGCAGGCCGATGGTGCCGCTGTCGGCGCCCCCGTTCCACCAGACCTCGTTGCCCGAGTCGCCCGAGCCGGCCAGGAAGTTGCACGCGGTGAGGTTGTCCACCGAGACGTCGTTGGCCTTCCAGACCAGGATGCCGTTCCGGCCGACCGGCGTGCCGTCGCCGCCGCTGGCCCCGAAATTCTGGACCGACGGGTCTGCGCTGCACGGCCCCGAGGCGCCCTGCTTGGTGCCGTCCACGATGACCGTGGAGCGGTTCATCCCCCGGAGGTGGATGTCCGAGGTGGTGATCATCACCCCGCCCATGTCCCCGTGGGCCGGGTCGGTGGGCGCCCCGGACTGGTCGGCGTCCTCGTGGTAGTCGCCGGGGGCGACGAGGATCCAGTCGCCCTCCTTGGCCGCGTCGACCGCCGACTGGATGGTCGGGTACTTCCCGGCATGGCCGTCGAACGTCCCCACCAGGAGCACGGTGCCGCCGCCCGCCGTCGAGTCGGAGGCCGGGGGCGAGCTGGACGACGAGGTGCACGCCGTCAGCAGGGCACCGGTGATCACCGCCGCACCGCCCAGCCTGGTCAGGCCTCGCCACCGAGTCGCCCGGGCCGGGCCGGGCCGGCCGCCCGCACCCGCACCCGCCGTCGCCCTGCGACCTCGAGCCATCGAGCCTCCCCGGTTCCGCCCGCCCGGCCAACGCCCAGTGGGCACCACCAGCGATGGTAGCGGGCCGGCCCCCCGACCGGGAATCCATGGGGACGAGCCCCACCGGGGCCGGCGACCAGCGGGCCCAGGGGGTGGGCCCGGCCCCGTGGGCTACCATGCGGGGGTCGACGCCGGGGCACCGCGACCTCTTCCGCAGTGGTCGAGCCCACCCCGGAGCCGGCCAGGACGGGACCGGATTCCCCGTCCGAGAGAACCTGGCCTCCCCGACGGGACCGGCCCCAGCGAAGGAGCCCTCATGCACAGCGCGAAGCCCGCCGACTTCAAGGTGGCCGACCTTTCCCTGGCCGAGTTCGGCCGTAAGGAGATCCAGCTGGCCGAGCACGAGATGCCCGGTCTGATGGCCATGCGGGCCGAGCATGCGTCCGAGCAGCCCCTGGCCGGCGCCCGGATCACCGGCTCCCTGCACATGACCATCCAGACCGCCGTGCTCATCGAGACCCTCACCGCGCTCGGCGCCGAGGTGCGCTGGGCCAGCTGCAACATCTTCTCCACCCAGGATCACGCGGCGGCGGCGGTGGCCGTGGGCCCGACCGGTACCGCCGACGACCCGGCTGGCGTGCCCGTCTTCGCCTGGAAGGGCGAGACCCTCGAGGAGTACTGGTGGTGCACCGAGCGGGCGCTGCTGTGGCCCGGTCAGGGTCCGACCATGATCCTCGACGACGGCGGGGACGCCACCCTGCTGGTCCACAAGGGCGTGGAGTTCGAGAAGGCCGGCGCGGTCCCCGACGCCTCGACGGCCGACTCCGAGGAGTTCGCCGTGGTGCTCTCGGTGCTGGCCAGGAGCCTGGCCGAGGACCCGACCCGGTGGACGACCATCGCCAACGGCCTCAAGGGCGTCTCCGAGGAGACCACCACCGGAGTCCATCGGCTCAACGAGATGGAGCAGGCTGGCGAGCTGTTGTTCGCCGCCATCAACGTGAACGACGCGGTGACCAAGTCCAAGTTCGACAACAAGTACGGCTGTCGCCACTCGCTGATCGACGGGATCAACCGGGCCACCGACGTGCTCATCGGCGGCAAGGTGGCCGTGGTGTGCGGCTTCGGCGACGTGGGCAAGGGCTGCGCCGACTCCCTGCGGGGTCAGGGGGCACGGGTGGTGGTGACCGAGATCGACCCGATTTGCGCCCTGCAGGCGGCCATGGAGGGCTACCAGGTGGCCACCCTCGAGGACGTGGTGGACACCGCCGACGTCTTCGTGACCACCACCGGCAACAAGGACGTCATCACCGCGGCCCACATGGGGAAGATGAAGCACCAGGCCATCGTGGGCAACATCGGCCACTTCGACAACGAGATCGACATGGCCGGCCTGATCAAGATCGACGGCGTCGAGCGGGTCAACATCAAGCCCCAGGTCGACAAGTGGGTCTTCCCCGACGGGCACGCGGTGATCATCCTGTCCGAGGGCCGCCTGCTCAACCTGGGCAACGCCACCGGTCACCCCAGCTTCGTGATGTCCAACTCCTTCACCAACCAGACCATGGCCCAGATGGAGCTGTTCAACAACGCCAGCCACTACGAGAACAAGGTGTACGTGCTGCCCAAGCACCTCGACGAGAAGGTGGCCCGGCTCCACCTCGACGCCCTCGGGGTCAGGCTGACCACCCTGTCCAAGGAGCAGGCCGAGTACATCGGGGTCCCGGTGGACGGCCCGTACAAGCCGGACACCTACCGCTACTGAGGTTGCCCCGACCGCTCCGGCTGTGCGCCGCACCAGCGCGGGACGGGCGATCCGCCGCCCCCTCGGATCGGGCCCGCTGATGCCGCCGGTCGACACCTCCGACCTCGAGGTGACGCGCTACGACGTCAGTGAGCGGGTGGCCACCGTCACCCTCCACCGTCCCGAGCGGCTCAACGCCTGGACCGCCCAGATGAACGCCGAGTACCGGGCCTGCCTCCAGCGGGCCGTCGACGACCCCGGGGTTCGGGTCATCGTGGTGACCGGCTCCGGTCGGGGATTCTGTGCCGGGGCCGAGTCGGAGGATCTGGCCGGCCACGCCGAGCGGGGCGCCTACCGGACCTGGGACACCGACGACCTGCCCCGACCGGGCTACGGGGTGCGGCCCGAATTCGACGCCGAGCTGGCCTACCACTTCGGTGTGCCCAAGCCCATCATCGCCGCCGTCAACGGCCCGGCCGCCGGGATCGGCTTCGCCCTGTCCTGCTACTGCGATCTCCGCTTCGCCGCCGCCGGGGCCAAGTTCACCACCGCCCACGGGAAGCTCGGGCTCCCGTGCGCCTTCGGGCTGGCCTGGCTGCTGCCCAAGCTCATCGGGCTCCCCCGGGCCCTGGACCTCATCCTGTCCAGCCGCACCTTCGCCGCCGAGGAGGCACTGGACCTGGGCCTGGTCGCCGCGGTGGTGCCGGTCGACCAGCTGGCCGACCATGTGGCCGGGTACGCCCGGACGCTGGCCGTCTCGGTCTCACCGGCATCCATGGCCGCCTCGAAACGACAGGTCTACGAGGCCTTCCACACGACGGCGGCCGAGGCGGTCGGGGTGGCCGAGGCCCTGCTCGACCCGATGATGGCCGGCCCCGACTACCGGGAAGGCGTGGCCGCCCTGCGCGAGAAGCGGCCGGCGGTGTACGTGGACCTGCCCACCGACGCCGGCCGGACCGGCGGACCGGTTCGACCAGCCGATTGACCCGGTCCGGACCGGGTCGCCGTCCACCCTCCCCGGCTCCCGGAGTGTCAGGCTGTGCCCGGAGCGCGGTGGGCCGCGGCACCCGATCGGACCGGCCGGCCGGCCCCGGATCGACGACGACATCGGATGGGGAGCGCGGTGAGACACCTCAGGAAGATCCTGCTGCTGGTGACCTTCCTGGTCCTGTACTTCGTGGTCTTCGGTCTCCTCTTCGGATGGCACCGACTCCATGGCGACTGGTGGCCGCTGGACCAGTCGGTCGACGGGCCGAACCTCTACGTGTCCTTCGTCTGGCTGCCCATGGCGCTGGTCGGCGGCTACATCGTCTCCGACCTCCGCCACGAGTCGCTGCTCGAGGCCCAGCGGCTCCAGCTCGAGGAGCACGAGAAGAAGATCGACCAGAAGCTCGAGGCCCACCACCTCACCATGACCCGGCTCCTCGGGGTGACCGACCAGGCCCTCGACGCCACGCCGGCCGACCGCAGCTTGGACGACCCACCCAGCGGTTGAGCCCCGCCGACCGTCGGCTCGCGCGGACATCGGGGTCGGTGGCCCGTAGCCTCGAGGCATGGGAGCGCACCCACCCAACCGCCGTCTCGGACCCCGGGCCGCCACCCTCGGGGGCGCCACCGCCCAGCTACTGGTCGGCCTCATCGCACTGGCCTCGGCGGCGGTGGCCGGACTGGCGTTCGTCCACCGTCCCTGGCCCAACCGGCTCGACGTCTGGGGCTACGCCGCCCTCCCCGCCGACCCGGCCTCCCGCTGGGCCCACGACCTGGTGACGGTGGGCTCGCTCCCGGCCCTGCTCGGCGGCGTGGCCCTGGTGTTCGCGGTCGGCGTGTTCTCGGACCGGGTCCGGGCCGTGGCCTGTGCCGTCGCCCCCGTACTGGCCGTGCTGATCGTCCAGGACCTGGCCAAGCCCCTGGTGGGCCGGCATCTGGGCATCACCGGGAGTGCCTCCTACCCGTCGGGGACGGTGGCCGCCGCCGCCGCCCTGCTGACGGCGGCGGCGCTGGTGGCGCCGGCCCGGGCCCGCCCCGCGGTGGTGATGGTCGGCACCCTGGTCGCCTCCGGCGTGTGCGCAGCCGTCATCGTCCTCCGCTGGCACTACCCGACCGACGCGCTGGGAGGCGTGGCCGTCGGCGTGGGGGCCGTGCTGACCCTCGACGCCCTGCTCCACCTCCCCTGGGCTCTGGCCGGGCGGCTCCACGCCCGCCGCTCGGGCCGCAGGGGCGGAGCGGTACGGCGACCTCGACTGGCGTGACCCCCCGACCGCGGGGCGGTGGGGGCAGGCCGCGGCCTGGTGTTCGGGTGCCGCGGGCGAGGCGAGGACGGGTCGCAGCCCCCCGCCGAGCCGGCCGGTCGGCACGAGCTGGGGTCGGTCCGGTGCCGACCACCGCCCGTGGGCCGGAAGCCGTCAGGCGGTGAGCGGCCGGGAGGACGAGCGGTCCTCGACACCCTCCCGCACCATGGGCAGCAGCTCCTTGCCGAACTCAACGGCATCGGGCACAGGATCGAAGCCCTTCAGCAGCAGGGTGGTGCAGCCCAGGTCGTAGTAGCGCAGCATGGCCTCGGCCACCTGCTGGGGCGTGCCCACCAGCGCGGTCGAGTTTCCGGCCGCGCCGGTCAGGTTGGCCACCTTCATCCACAGTCGCTCGTCGTAGACCTCGCGCTCGGCGGACATGGCGATCAGACGTTTCCGCCCGACCGACGTCGTACCTCCGGTCCCACGGTCGACGGACAGTGTGGCATTGGCCGCCCCGCCGAGTCCCTGGTACGAATCCTGGCGGCCGGCCATCCGCTCCTTGGCCTGCTCGATCCGCTCGGCGGTGGTCTCGGCGATCCACTCCGCCTTCTCCCAAGCCTCGTCCTCGGTGTCGGCGATGATGGGACGCAGTGAGATGCTGAAGCGGAGGGAACGTCCGGCCTGCTCCGCCACCGGCACGATGGAGCTCATCCGCTCGGCCACGGCGGCCCGGGGCTCACCCCAGAACGCGTACACGTCGGCATGGGTCGCGCCCACTTCGATGGCTGCGGGCGAGGCTCCGGCGAAGTAGAGGGGGATCCCCCCGGGAGACACCGGCTTGACCGAGGTGAACGCACCCTCATACCGGAAGAACTCCCCCTCGAAATCGAACGGGGCACTCTCCTCCCACATGCGGCGCACGATCGACATCACCTCACCGGTCCGCCGGTAGCGGGCGTCGTGGGGCACGAAATCGCCTTCCCGTCGCTGGTCGGCCTCGTCGCCTCCGGTGATGAAGTGGATGGCGATCCTCCCCCCGCCGGTCAGGTGATCGAGCGTCGCCGCCTTGCGGGCCAGGAGGGCCGGTTGGACGAAGCCGGGGCGATGGGCCACGAGCACCTTCAGGCGCTCGGTGTGGTGGAGCACGGCGCCGGCCACGGCCCATCCCTCGGGTCCGACGGCTCCATAGCCCACCAGCACCCGGTCGAATCCGGCCTGCTCGTGGGCGCGGGAGATCTCGACCAGGTAGTCGGGCTCGATGACCGGGCCGTCCATCCAGTCCACCACCGGGCCGTCCACCAGTGGCCCCTTGATCTCCGAGGCGTCCCTGGTGCCCACCATCCCAACGATCTCCACGGGCATGCCGATCCCTTCTCACGGTGTCGGGCGATCCCACTCCGAGGCGGGGTCACCCACACCCCTATCGACATAATCCGACCCGTTCCTTTAGGAAGAGCCGCAGAACTGCCGATACCTGGTCATGGTCGTTCTGCACCTCGACTCGCCCATGACCGGCCCCCCGGGCGTGGCCGACGCCGGCCCCTCGGTGAACCGATGGACGTGCGCGGTGGTCAACAACATGCCCGACGGGGCCTTCGTGCAGAGCGAACGCCAGTTCCTGGACCTTCTCGACGTCGGTTCCGGCCGCCAGGGCCTGGATGTCCGCCTGTACACCATGGCCGGGGTCCCGAGAGGAGAGGCCGCAGCCCTCCGGATCGCCGAGCGGTACACACCGTTGGCCGAACTGTTCGACCACCCACCCCAGCTGCTGATCGTCACCGGGTCCAATCCGGTCGAGCCGACCCTGGAGGGCGAGCCGATTTGGGCGGAGATGGTCCGGCTGCTCACCTGGGCCAGCCATGCGGTGCCGTCGATGCTCCTGTCCTGCCTGTCCGCCCATGCCGCCCTGACTGTCTTCGACGGTCTGGAGCGGGAATCGTTGCCGGCGAAATGCACCGGTATCTTTCCCCAGCTGGCCGAACCGGGGGACCCCCTGACGGTCGGCCTGGGATCGGGCGTCGTGCTCCCCCACTCCCGGGTGAGCACCGTTCCCACCCACCGGGTACGGGCGGCCGGCTACCAGGTTCCGTTGCGATCGGAGGCGATCGGCTGGAGCGTGGCCACCAGACAGGTCGAGGAGTCCAAGGTGGTGCTCATGCAGGCCCATCCCGAGTACGGGCCGACCAGCCTGCTCCGCGAGTACCAACGGGACGTCCGCCGGTACGTCCGCCGCCAACGGGACGGCCTCCCTGTCCTCCCCCGAGACTGCTCGGCCCCCGAGGACACCGAAAGGCTGGAGCAGTTGCAGGGTCGGATGGCCGCCGGCGAGCGGGACCCAGGGCTCGTCGAGTCCTTTCCGTTCGCCGACATCGAAGCCCGGGCCCCCTGGACCTGGCACACCGTGGCCACCCGGCTCTACACCAACTGGCTGGCCGACGTCCCGGCCAGGAGCCGCTGAGTCGTGCGGGACGAAACCATTGCCATCCACGGCGGGTTCACCCCGGACAGCACTCGCGCCGTGGCGGTGCCCATCTACCAGACCGTGGCCCACGACTTCATCGACGCCGAACACGCCGGGGCGGTGCTCGACCTCGAAGTGCCCGGCTTCCACTACAACCGGATCAACAACCCCACCAACGATGTCCTCGAGCAGCGCATCGCCGCGCTGGAGGGGGGAACGGCCGCCCTGGTGGTGTCGTCAGGCATGGCCGCGGTCAGCTACGCCGTCCTCACCGTGGCCACCGCGGGGTCCAACATGGTGGTGGCACCGCAGCTGTACGGGGCCACGTTCACCTACTTCGCCCATGTGCTGCCCACGCTCGGGATCGAGGTCCGATTCGCTCCTGACGACCGGGCCGAGTCCCTCGCCGCACTGGTGGACGACAAGACCTGTGCGTTCTTCTGCGAGACCATCGGCAATCCGGCCGGCAACGTCGTCGACCTCGAAGCGGTCGCCGCCGCCGCCCACGATGCCGGGGTCCCCCTCATCGTCGACAACACCGTGGCCACCCCCCTCCTGCTGAAGCCGATCCGTCACGGGGCCGACGTCGTGGTCCACTCCCTGACCAAGTTCGTGGGCGGTCACGGCACCACGCTGGGAGGCGCCATCGTGGATGCCGGGACCTTTCCGTGGACCCAGCACGCCGACCGTTTCCCCCAATTCAACCAGCCCGAGCCGGCCTTTCACGGCGTCGTCTTCGCCCGGGACTTTCCCGAGCGGCCGTTCACGGTCCGGGCCCGGTCGGTCCAGTTGCGCAATACCGGTGCCACCCTGTCACCGTTGGCCGCCTTCCAGCTGCTGCAGGGGCTCGAGACCATGTCCGTCCGCCTCGAGCGGCACGAGTCCAATGCCCGGGCGGTGGCCGACTACCTGGCCCACGATCCCCGGGTGGACTGGGTGAGCTTCGTCGGCTTCCCCGGACACCCCTCGTACGAACTGGCCCAGCGCTATCTGGGGGGACACGTCCCCTCCATCATCACCTTCGGGGCCGCCGGAGGCTATCGGGCCGGTCTGGCCTTCTTCGACTCCCTGACGCTCTTCAAACGACTGCTCAACCTGGGGGATGCCAAGTCGCTGGCCATCCATCCCGCCTCGACCACCCACCGGCAGCTGAGCGACGGGGAGCGTGAAGCGGCCGGGATCCGCCCCGAGACCATCCGGCTGTCCGTCGGGCTCGAGCACATCGACGACCTCGTCGAGGACCTCGACCAGGCCCTGGCCAACGCCACCGCCTGACGGCCGTCAGGATTCCTGGGCTACCTCACGGCCCGCCGATGACCGCCTGCATGCACTCCTGGGCGTCGAGCACCGCCCGGATACGGCTCCGGGGGGACGGAAGGTAGTGCGTGAAGTAGCGGGCTCCCTCGGTCAGCACGCCGAGCAGCGAGAGATGGGGCTGGACCCGGCCACAGGTATCGTAGGGATGGAAGTCCTGGCTGATGGAGACGCTACCGACCGGGTTGTCGCCGTAGCTCATCTGGGTCAACCGGCCGCTGGCGTACAACCGGGTGAGCAGAGGCGAACTGGACCGGACCAGGGACGGAAGATCCAAATGGCCGCGGACCACGCCATTGACGGTGACCGTGGTCTCCTCGTCGAGCTGCGTGGAGCGGAGCACCGTGCGTCCGTCGGGACCCGCCACCACCGCCGGATCCGGCCCGAGCGACGTCTGCACCACGCCGGCATCGAGCAGCGCCAGGAGCTGTTGGGAACGCAGCAGCGGTGGTCCGGCCTCCATGCGGTTGATCCGACCCCGGACATTGGTTTGGAAATCGAGGTACGACTCGTGGGTGAGTCCACCGAACTCGATCACCAGGCGCAGCTGGTCGCGGAGGATCCGCAGTACCTCGAGGGCGGCCTTGACCGGACTGCCCCCGACGACGAGTGCCTCCTCGAGGTCGGCCTCGACCATGTCATAGACCTGTGACTGGTAGTCCGCACCCGAGGCGTAGGAGCGTCCCGACCCGGCGAACAGGTGGCTGGCCGGATCGAACCGGCCGTAGACCGGCTCATAGCCGTCGACCGCGCCCTCGAAGGCCCCGACCCTCCAGGCGCGGGTGAGGCGATCCCGGACATCGGCCGACTCGTCCGAACCGCCCTTGAGGAGGGCGGCGTGGATCAGGTAGCGGGACTGCATCTCGGCGAACAGCAGGGGCAGGAGGTCACGGCGGAAGTCCACCTGTCGGCGGACCGATCCCCCACCCGGGTGGGTCAGGCCGGCGATGGCCTCCGGCGTGCACACCACGGGTTGGTACTCCCCGTACGGGTCCACGCCGTGAGCCGACTTGGCGCAGTAGGGAACCCCCGAGCGCGAGTACAAGTGGATCAGCGGCTCGTTCCCGCTGGGTCGGTACCGCTTCCGGTCCCCGAGATCCTCGAAGGTCCCGCCCCGACCAACGGTCAGGGCGGTCAGGAGATCGAAGCCGACCAAGCCCATTCCGGCGATGGCGACAGACTCGCCCGGAGGCACGGGGGCGTCGAAGTACTCGACCGGGTAGGGACGCAGGTAGCGGACCGCGGAATGGCGGCCGGCGAACTCGTCGTTCCAGGTGTGCCCGGAGGTCAACACCACATGGTTGACCCGCAGCGTCCGGCCGTTGTCCAACACGACGGCTTCCCGGCCGGCGACCGAGGTGATGTCGACGGCAGCGGCGTAGTGCCGTACCACCTCCATGTTCGGGGGGGCGTTGGTCACCAGGGATTCGTAGAACCACACCAGGTACTCCCCCATCAGCCGGCGAGGCAGGTAGTCGGTGGGTTCGATCGCCCGGCCCGAGCCGGTGATCCGGCACTCGTGTCCGCTCCACCGGTAGCCGCGCTGGACGGCCCAGTCGAAGAGACCGACCGCATAGGGGGGATCCTCCCCCCCGTCGGGGGAGGCGTACAGACACAATTGGCCGCAGGGGTTATTCAGCACCAGATAGTCGGGCTGCCCCATGGCATAGACCCCTCCACCCAGAGCTCCGGGCTCGATCACATGCACCCGGACGGTGGTTTCCACCCGGCGGGCCTGGGCCACGGCCCGCTCGAGCACGCACACGCCCCACGAGCCCAACCCCACGATGGCCAGGTCGACCGTGCCGGTACGGAGCGGGTCCGCATCCCAGTCAGCCAAAGGCGTAGATGGCAATGGACGCGCCGAGATCATGGGTACTGCTGCCCCTTCTTCACCGTTGCAGTGACAACATGCACACCGGACCGATCCAGCCGTTACCGATGCATGAACCACGCTAGATGCCCCGTTCACCGTTACACAAGACCCTGTCGAAATCACCACCCCATCGGTAGAATGGTCCGAACGCACGGTGCGGGACCTGTCATGGGTGCTTGGAGTGCCGCGCCCGACAAGAAGAAAGAGGGGACGATGGCGGACGCCTACGACACCGTGACGTTGGGCGCCTTCGAGGTGCATCGTCTCGGATTCGGCACCATGCAGCTGACCGGGGCCGGTGTGTGGGGACCCCCGTCGGACCGCGCCGGAGCCATCCGGGTGTTGCGCAGGGCGGTGGGCCTCGGTGTCGACCTCATCGATACCGCGGACTCCTACGGCCCCGACGTCGCCGAGGAGCTGATCCGGGAGGCACTCCATCCCTACCCCCAGGACCTGGTCATCGCCACCAAGGCCGGGTTCACCCGCCCGGGCCCCGACCAGTGGGAGGAGTGTGGTCGACCCGAGTACCTGAAGCGCCAGTGCCAAGGGAGCCTGCAGCGGCTGGGCGTCGACCACCTCGATCTCTTCCAACTGCACCGGGTCGATCCACGCGTTCCGGCCGAGGACCAGTACGGCGCACTGAAGGAGTTGCGTGACGCAGGTCTGGTCGCCGAGGTCGGGCTGTCCGAGGTCAACGTGGCCGAGATCGAGGCGGCCCGGCGGATCGTGCCCGTAGCGACGGTGCAGAACCAGTACAACATCGCCCAGCGGGGCGCTGACGATGTCATCGACTACTGCGAGCACCATCGGATCGGCTTCATCCCGTGGTTCCCGCTGGGGAGCGGCAAGCTGTCCCGCCGCGGTGGCCCGCTCGACACCGTCGCCCGCGACGTGGGCGCCACCGTGTCCCAGGTGTGCCTGGCCTGGCTGCTCCGTCGCTCCCCGGTCATGGTGCCCATCCCGGGCACATCGTCGGTCGACCACCTCGAGGAGAACGGGGCGGCCAGCAGGATCTCGCTCTCCGATGAGCAGTACGAGACGTTGGTCGACGCCCGGAAGCCCCTGCGCCGATGGGCTCTGGCCGGTTGAGATGAACGATCGCACGCATGCCTGCTGATCTGGTCATCCGAAACGGGATGCTGGCCGACGGCACCGGCGGCCCGCTCCGGCGCGCCGACGTCGCCGTGGCCGGACACCGGATCATCGAGGTCGGCGAGGGCCTGGCCCGGGGTCGGCGGGAGCTCGATGCCCAGGGCCTGCTGGTCACCCCCGGCTTCGTCGACCCCCATACCCACTACGACGGCCAGGCCACATGGGACCCGCAGCTGGCGCCGTCGTCCCACCACGGGGTGACCAGCGTGGCCATGGGCAACTGCGGTGTGGGCTTCGCGCCCGTCGAGTCCGACCGCCACGACTGGATCGTGGCCACCATGGAAGGGGTGGAGGACATCCCCGGCACGGCGCTGCACGAAGGTCTCCAGTGGGACTGGGAGTCGTTCCCCGAGTACCTGGACGCTCTCCAGCGACAGCCCCGGACCATCGACGTGGGGACCCACGTACCGCACGCCGCACTGCGGGCCTATGTCATGGGCGAGCGGGGGGCCGACCACGACGAGCACCCCGACCCTGCGCAACTCGAGACCATGGCCGACCTCCTCCGCCAGGGGCTCGACGCCGGGGCGCTGGGCGTGACGACGTCACGGACCGATCGCCATCGCACCAGCAGCGGCGAGAACCTGGGCACGCTGCGAGCCCGGGAACCCGAGCTGATGGCCCTGGCCTCGACCCTTCGATCGTCAGGCAAGGGGGTCTTCCAGTTCCTCAGTGACTGCTACCGGACCCCGGACGACGACGTTGCCCATGCCGAATTCGCACTGGTGACCGAGTTCGCCAGAGCCTGCGGGCGGCCGGTGAGTTACACCGTGCAGCAGGACATCGAGGCTCCGGAACGGTGGCGGGACCTGATGGCGCTGGCCCTGTCCCTCCAGGCCGAGGGCCTGGATGTCAAAGCGCAGGTGGCGCCCCGACCCATCGGGGTCCTGCTCGGGCTGGAGGCCTCGGCCAACGTCTTCACCCCGTCACGGGCCTACGGCAAGATCGCCGGCCTCCCACTGGCCGAGCGGGTGGCCGCCCTACAGGATCCCGACCGTCGGCGGAGGATCGTGGAGGGCCACGCCAGCCTGACGTCCGGACCGGACGCCTTCGCCGGCTATGCGTTCTTCGGCCGCTTCGACGACATGTACGTCCTCGACGACCCGGTGGACTACGACTTCGACAGCTCCCAGTCGCTCGGTGCCATCGCCCGTCGCCGTGGGCAGGACCCCCGTCAGCTGGCCTACGACGTGCAGCTGCAACATCACGGGCCGCCAGCTCATCTACCTGCCGCTCTTCAATTTCGCCCATCGGAATCTCGATGCCGTCCGCGAGATGATCACCTCGCCCGCGGCCATGTTCGGCCTCTCGGACGCCGGCGCCCACTGCGGGCAGATCTGCGACGGCAGCATGACCACCACCTACCTCTCGATGTGGGCCAGGGACTTCGCCGGTCGGAACGGCCTGTCCGTGGAGGCGGTGGTGCACCAGATGACCCGGCGGCCGGCCGCCCACTTGGGCTGGCTCGACCGCGGGGTGGTGGCTCCCGGGCTGCTCGCCGACCTCAACGTGGTCGATCTGGACGCCCTGGAGTGTGCTCCCCCGGAGATCACCGCCGACCTCCCCGCCGGCGGACGGCGGCTCCTCCAGGCGGCGCGGGGCTACCGGTGGACGGTGAAGCGCGGGACGGTCACCTTCGACGACGGGACACCCACCGGGGAGCTCCCCGGCCAGCTGGTGCGCGGGGCCCAACCCGGACCGGTCGGATGACCGCACCCGTGGAGACCGACGTCCTGTCGACGGTCCTCGACCAGGCCCGGTGTGGACCGGACCGTCCGGCGGTCGGAGATCTGGATCGGGTCTTGCGCTACGACGAACTGGTCGACGAGGTCGGTCGGGTGGCCGGAGGGCTCGACGCGCTCGGGGGTCGGTGCCGGGGATCGGGTGGCCCTCCATCTCCCCAACTCCGTCGATTTCGTGGTGGCCGCGCTGGCCACCCTCTGGGTGGGGGCGCTGTTCGTCCCGCTGGCCGTCACCGACCCCGAGGCCAGGGTGGACGCCATCGTGGCCGACTGCTCCCCGGTCATCGTGGTGACCGGGGAACCGCACGACGAGAGCCACGGTGGGACACTCCGGGCCGGCCGTCCGCCGCGGGTGCCGCTTCCCCGACCTCCGGGACCCGGACGGAGCGGTGCCGTCGCCTCGGGGGGGGCCTCCCGGCCGGGCGGCCTACGCCATCTACACGTCGGGGACCACCGGCTCACCCAAGGGCGTCCTCATCGGGACCGGCGCATTTCTGGCCGCCGTCCGCTCGACGGCCGAGGCGCTCGGCCTCGATCGGGACACCCGAACCTTGTGTGTCTCCCCGTTCCACTTCGACGGTTCGTTCGGCACCTTGTTCCCCACCCTGTTCGTGGGCGGGGCCGTGGTCATCCGGCCTCGCGAGTCGCTGCTCTTCCCGCGGACCTTCTTCCGGGCCGTCCAGCGCGAACGCATCACCTACACCGGCTTCTCGCCCAGCTACCTGAAGCTCCTGCTGGCCAGCCCCCAGATGGACGAGCTGCAGGGCAGCACCCTCCAGGTCATCGCCCTGGGGGGCGAAGCCAGCGCCCTGGCCGACATCCGGGCCCTGTGGGCGGCCGCGCCCCAACTCCGGGTGTTCAACCGCTACGGCCCGACCGAGACCACCATCGCCGTCACCCACCTCGAGCTGACCGGGGAGCTGGTGGCCGACGGCACGGTGCCCCTGGGGAGGCCGCACCCCGGTGTGACCTTCCACCTGGTCGACGACCGGGGCCACCTGGTCGACCAGGCGGACCAGGTCGGTGAGCTGTACATCGGTGGGTCCCAGCTGATGACGGGCTACTGGGGAGCCCCGGCCCTCACCGAGCGGGTCATGCGGACCGACGTGGTCGGCGGCGAGACCGTGTACCGTACCGGCGACCTCGCCTACCGGAACCAGCAGGGCGACTACGTCTACGTGGAGCGCGCCGATCGGGTGATCAAGCGGTCCGGCGTGCGCATCTCGCTGCTGGAGGTGGCCGAAGCGGTACGGAACCTGCCCGGCGTGGCCGACGCCGCCTGTGTGGTCTTCGACAACGGGGGCGAGGTCGGCATCGCCGCCTTCGTGGTGACCGAACGGCCGGTCCCGGCCCTTCAGCTCCGCCAGGGAGCCAGCCGGCGACTCCCCGACTCCATGCTCCCCGATCGGATCGAGCTGGTCAGCGAGCTCCCCCTCACCACATCGAGCAAGCTCGACGAGCGTCGACTGCTCGGGGAGGCCGGCCTCCACGGTCCCGCCGGCCCGCTCGCACCGGCCACCACCCCGCGCTCGGCGTGATCGGATCCCGGGGCACCACCCCGGGCGGGGCGGCTCGACACCGGATCACGGTTCCCCGGACCGGCTACGCGGCACCCAGGACCCAGCGGGGCCGGGACCAGAGCTGGAGATACTCGACCACGTTGAAGCCCAGCTGCCGGTAGAGCCGTTCCCCCGCCGCCGAGGAGTGGAGCAGCGATCCGGACGCACCCGCGGCGAACTGCTGGACGAAGACCGCCTCGAGCAGGCGGCGGCCGTAGCCCCGACCCTGATGATCGGTGCGGGTGGCCATGGACCAGATCACGGTGAGCCCGTCGTCGAGGACGGTGGTGACACAGGAGACGAGCACTCCTTGTGCGTACAGGCCCCAGACGGACCGGTCCGACGCGTCGACGGCGGCATCGGGGATGGCCGCTTCGGCGGTGGCCCGGTCCAGGCCGTAGCTCTCACTCAGCACGTCCCGGGCCAGCGGCAGCTCGTCGAGCGAGAGCGGTCGGGCCCCGTCGGGACCGGCCGACGACAGCACCGGCCCGTCGAGGACCATCAGCGGGAGGGCACCGACGGTGATCCATCCGCGGTCGACCAGGCGTTGGGCCGTGGCCAATCCCGGTCCGGCCAGCATGATGATGGCCGGTTTCTTCAGATCGAGGGTGGGCTCGAGGCAGTGCTCGACCAGCAGGTCGGAACGGGCCGAACCGCAGCAGGCCAGGTTGTAGTTGACGTTCCTCTGGCCACTGAAGGCCGTCCACCATTCGTCGTCCACGTGAAACAGGTCGGGCCGAGCCCAGATCCGGGCCGCCGATCCGAGCACTCGCCACAGGTCCGACGCGCGCTCCGGCATGGTGCCGGACTATAGCCAGCCCCGGCGCTCCCGGCCGGGCCGGACCCCCGGACTCGGTCGGGGCGGGCGCCCATTCGGATCCGACCCCGTCCCCATCCACGGACTCCCGGGCGGCGTCGTGCGCCCCACCGGGCCCCGGGCCGGCCCCACGGCGCCGGAGAACGGGCCGCCGGATGCCGTCGGCGAACGGTGGTGCGGTGGCCGAGGGCTAGCCGAAGAGCCGGTGACCGTCCAGATAGGAGAGGTCGCGGATCTCGGACCCGGGCAGCCAGCGGGCGACCTCGTGGCGGATGGGTTCCGTCTCGGTCGCCGTCGAGAAGCCGGGGAGCCAGTCATCGTGGTGGCACAGGATGATGTGGCGGGCCCGGACCAGCCACGCCTGGCGGGCGACGAATTGGGCGAGTGAACCCTGCACCGGTTCGCCGTCGGCGTTGCCCCGTCCGGCGGCGGCGAGGATGGCCACGTCAGGACGGAGGTCGCTCAGGATGCCACTCCAGTGCCCGGAGGTGTCCTGGTAGAGGATGGTGCCCTGCGGCGTCTCGAAGACGTAGACCAGCGCGCCGCCATCGCCCGCGGCGCCCTGGTCGGACGCCTGGAGATGGGCGCCGACGTCGTCGCCGAGCGAGGCGAAGTGACGGGCCAGGTCCCCGAAACGCTCCTGGCGTTGCTGATGGGTCAGTCCGAGATCGCCGATGCAGACGGTGTCCGAGCCGTCCATGGCGGTGTGCGACCAGACGCAGGAGTGGAGCGAGGGGAACACGCCGACGACCACGTCGTCCGACAGGCGGACCCGTTCCCCACCGGACACGGCCATCAGCTGGGCCGCGGGAACTCCCTGGCCGGCGAGTATGCGACAGGTCTCGTACGACCCGATCACCACGGCGCCCGTGTTGCGGGCGACACGCTCCGCTCCCCAGAGGTGGTCGAAGTGGGAGTGGCCGATGACGACCCAGTCGGCACGGTCGATGTCGTCGGCCCGCAGACCGGTGCCCGGGGCACCCGGAACCCGGTCGATGTAGGCGTCGAGGAACACCACCAGGCCGCCGATCGTCAATCGGAAGGTGGCGCACCCGTACCAGTCCAGCACCGTGGTCTCCGGGCCCATGGCGAGAGTCTCCCCCAGTCGCCGGCCGGCTGCTCACCGACCAGTCGCCGCACCGACCCCGGCACCGGAGGGAGTAGGGCACCCCTCCACGACGCAGTGCATTGCCTTCAGCCGCGTGACTCGGCCTCCTCGGCCACGACCAGCCACCGCTCCTCCGCCTCGTCCAGGGCCTGCTGGGCGTCGTCCAGCTCCGCCCCCAGTCGGGTCATCGTCTGGTGATCGGCGGCCTCGGTCAGGGCCCGGGTGATCCGGTCGCGTCGCCGCTGCCGGCGGACCACCTCCTTCTCGGCCTCCCTCAGGAGCCGGCCGAGGGGTGCCGCCGTCGGGTCCTCCCCGGTCGGGCGGACCCGGGTCGGGGTCGGGGTCGTCTGGCCGGGGACCGGCGAGAGCGCAGGGCCCGGACCGCCTCCCTCCGCCCGGAGCACCCAGGCGTCCAGGCCCCCCGGTACCGGCCGAACCGAGCCGTCCGGCTCCACGGACACCAGTCGCTCGGTGGTGCGGTCCAGGAAGGTGCGGTCGTGGCTGACCACCACCAGTGCACCCGGCCACTGCTCGAGGAAGTCCTCCAGGAGGCGAAGGGTGTCGAGGTCGAGGTCGTTGGTGGGCTCGTCGAGGAACAGCACATTGGGCCGTCCGGCCAGGACCAACAACAGCTGGAGCCGCCGCTGTTCCCCGCCGGACAACGTGCCGGCCCGGGCGAACGGAAGCTCACCGGCGAACCAGAACCGCTTCATGAGGGCCACGTCGGCCAGCGAACCCGGCGACCGGTGGGGTCCGGCCACCAGATCCTGTACCCGCGCCCCGGGTCGAGGTCCATCCCCAGCTGGTCGTAGGTGCCCACCACCACCGTCGGCCCGACCTCGACGCTCCCCGAGGAGGGTCGGTGGCGTCCGGCCAGGAGGTCGACCAGCGTCGACTTGCCGGTCCCGTTGGCCCCGACGATCCCCAGCCGCTCCCGGCGGTCGAGCACCAGGTCGACCCCGGCCAGCACCGGCGGGCCCGACGGGTAGTGGAAGCCGGCGCGGTGGCATTCGATGACCTTGTCGCCCAGCCGTGGGGTGTCCCCGGACAGGTCCAGCGATGTCGACCGGGCCGGGGCGTCCGGCCGGTGGTCGATCAGCCGGTGGGCGGCGTCCATCCGGGCCTGGGGTTTGCGGGACCGGGCCTGGGCCCCCCGTCGGAGCCAGGCCAGCTCCCGTCGGGCCAGGTTCCGCCGGGTGGACTCGGCCGAGGCGGCCAGCTCGTCCCGCTCGGCCCGGGCCTCCAGATACGACGAGTAGCCCCCGTCGTGCACGTAGGGCCGGCCCCGGTCGAGCTCCACCATGCGGGTGGTCACCCGGTCGAGCAGGTGACGGTCGTGGGTGACCAGGACCACACCCCCCGGCCACGAGACCAGGCGTCGCTCGAGCCACGCCACCGCGCCCAGGTCGAGATGGTTGGTCGGCTCGTCGAGCACCAGGAGCTCGGTCGGGTGGGCCAGCGCCCGGGCCAACGCCACCCGCTTGGCCTGACCTCCGGACAGGGTGGCCACGTCGGTGTCGAGCTCGGCCCCCATCCCCAGGCGGTCGAGGGCCGATTCGGCCTCCCACCCCGACCCGGCGGCCGACCGAACCGAGCCGCGGGGCAGCTCCGGCACCTGGTCGAGCAGGCCGATCCGGGTCCCGCGTCCGAAGAGGACCCGGCCCTCGTCGGGACGGTCGACGCCGGCCACCAGGCGCAGCAACGTGGACTTGCCGGTGCCGTTGATCCCCACCACCCCGAGCCGGTCGCCGTCGGACACGGTGAGGGAGAGGTTCTCGAAGAGCGTCCGGTCCGCCCGCCGGACGGTGACCCGCTGGAGATCGACGAGGACAGCCACGAGGCGACCAGGGTACCGGCCGGTCGCCGCCGCTCAGCGGTCGGCCGTCTCCAGCTCCAGGAGGTGGGCGAAGCGCTGGGCGGCCTCGGCTCGCCGGGTGGGCACGTGCTCGGTCGGCACCTCGGCCGGCTGGTAACCCTTGAGGGTCTGGCGGGCCACCGTCACCTTGTGCACCTCGTCCGGGCCGTCGTAGATGCGGGCGGCCCGGGCGTGCCGGTACATCGACTCGAGGGGGAGGTCGGTCGAGAACCCGAGGGCCCCGTGGATCTGGATGGCCCGGTCGATCACGTTGTAGAGCACGCCGGCGCCGTAGTACTTGATCATGGCGATCTCCACCCGGGCCGCCGAGGCGCCCTGCTCGTCCATCTTCCAGGCCGCGTAGAGGGTCATGAGCCGGGCGGCGGTCATCTCGGCCAGGGAGTCGGCCACCCAGTTCTGGATGGTCTGCTTCTCGGCCAGCAGCGACCGGTGGGTGGTACGGGACACGGCCCGCTCGCACAGCATGTCGAAGGCCCGCTGGGACTGGCCCAACCAGCGCATGCAGTGGTGGATCCGGCCCGGGCCCAGCCGCTTCTGGGCCAGGACGAAGCCCTCGCCCTCCAGCCCGACCAGGTTCTCGTAGGGCACCCGCACCTCGCGGTAGACGATCTCGGCGTGACCGCCGAATTTCCCGAAGTGCTCCACCGGGTCCTCCATGGTGGCGACGTCCCGCACGATCTCCACTCCGGGGGCGTCCGCCGGCACCACGATCATCGAGCAGCCCGAGTACGGGTGCACGTCGGGATTGGTGACGGCCATGACGATGAGGAAGTCGGCCACCGAGCCGTTGGTGGTGAACCATTTGTGGCCGTCGATCACCCATTCGTCACCGTCCCGGACCGCCGTGGTGGCGATCATGGTGGGGTCGGCCCCCGCCCCCGGTTCGGTCATCGAGAAGCCGCTGCGGGAGGTACCGTCCAACAGGGGCTGCAGCCAGCGTTCCCGCTGATCGTCCCGACCGGAGGACTCGATCCCGATGGCCAGGAGCTCGGCGTTGCCCGAGTCCGGTGCGTTGTTCCCGAACACCACCGGGCCGTAGGGCGTCTGGCCCAGGATCTCGTGCATCAGGCCGAGCTTGACCTGGCCGAAGCCACCGCCGCCCAGCTCCGGGGGGAGGTGCGAGGCCCACAGGTCCCGGGCCTTGACCTCCTCCTGCAGCGGCTTCACGGCGTCCATCATCCGCTCATGGGTGAGGTCGAGGGTCTCGAGCGGGAAGATCTCGTCCCGCACGAACCGGCGCATCCAGGTCAGCTGCTCCTCGAACTCCGGGTCGGTGGAAAAGTCCCATGCCACGATGGTGCTCCTGTCCTGTGTTCCGGTCGGATCCCCGGGCCAACTACCGTAACGGCATGCCCGGCGACACCACTGCCACCCCCATCCGTACCACCGTCACCCTCTCGGCGCCCAACCGGGGCCTCCGGCGGGTCGAACCCGAGCGCTCGGCCGTCGACTCGGTCACGGCGCGGGGGCTCCTGGCCGCCGCCGGAACCGCCCTGCTGGACGAGCGGCGGCTGCTCAGCGGTGACGAGCTCGCCGCCCTGGCCGCCCTGCCCGACGAGTGGGTCACCTCCCTGGCCGCGCTGGCCCACCAGGTCCGCCTGGCCTGGTGCGGGCCCGAGGTGGAGGTGGAGGGCATCTTGTCGGCCAAGACCGGGGGCTGCCCCGAGGACTGCCACTTCTGCTCGCAGTCGTCCCGCTTCGACACCCCGGTCAAGGCCGCGCCGTTCCTCGACACCGAGGAGGTACTGCGGGCCGCCGAGGAGACCAAGGCCGCCGGGGCTTCCGAGTTCTGCATCGTGCTGGCCATCCGGGGGCCCGACGAGCGCACCATGCGGCGGATCCTCGAGCTGGTCCCGGTAGTCCGCGAGCGGACCGGCCTCAACGTGGCCGTCAGCGCCGGACTGCTCACCGAGGAGCAGGCCCGCCGGTTCGCCCAGGGTGGCGTGCACCGCTACAACCACAACCTCGAGACGTCGCGGTCGTTCTTCCCCCAGGTGGTCACCACCCACACGTGGGAGCAGCGTCGGGACACCTGCCGGCTGGTGCGCCACCACGGCATGGAGCTGTGCTGCGGCGCCCTCATCGGGATGGGCGAGTCCGATGCCCAACGGATCGAGCTGTTGGTCCAGCTCCAGGAGTTGGACCCCACCGAGGTGCCCCTCAACTTCCTCAATCCCCGCCCCGGCACCCCCCTGGGGGACGCGCAGCCGGTGGCGGCCTGGGAGGCCATCCGCTGGATCGCCCTGTTCCGACTGGGCCTGCCCGGGGTGATCCTCCGGTACGCCGGTGGGCGGGAGGTGACCCTGCGGGACCTGCAGGCCATGGGCATGACCTCGGGGATCAACGCCCTCATCGTGGGCAACTACCTGACCACCCTCGGTCGGTCGGCCGACGAGGACCTCCAGATGCTCGCCGACCTGCGGATGCCGGTCGGTGCCCTGACCGGCGTCCTCTGACCACCGATGGCCGCGTCGTCGACCTCGACCGCCTTCTGCACCGGCTGCGGATCGGCGGCTGCATCGTGCCGCGGGTGCGGGCGGGAGCTCGACCCGCCCCGGTACTGCGCCGAGTGCGGTCGGCGGCTGACCGTGCAGGTCACCCCGGGCGGCTACCGGGCCCGGTGCCGGGACCACGGGGAGCGGGGGTCGCCGTAGGGCGGCCCGGGCGTCGGTGGGGCGCGGCCGGCGTCAGCCGGCCGGGACCTTCCAGCCCCGGGACTCGGCGATCTCCTTGCAGGTGGGGCACAGCGGGTACCGCTTGGGGTTGCGTCCGGGCACCCAGATCTTCCCGCACAGGGCCTTCACCGCGGTGCCGTTGACCATGCCCTCCACGACCGACGGACCGGCCGAGACGAAGTCGCCCTCCTCCGGCCGGAACCCCTCCAGCACGATGTGCGACATGCGCTCGTGGTCCCCGTCGAGTTCGGGGTCGACCCGGGTGGGCGCAACGGTGATGCCGGCGTCGGTCATGGCACCAGGATCGCGCAACTCCCCGACCCGTGCGATCCGCCCGGCGCCCGCCGCCCCCTACGCTCTGTCCATGGCCCCCCGTACCCTGGTCCTGGCCTCGGGATCACCGGCCCGACTGCGACTGCTCCGCGACGCCGGATTCGACCCCACCGTGGTCGTCAGCGGGGTGGACGAGGACCAGGTCACCGCGGCGGACACGCCGACCCTGGTCGCCACGCCTGGCCGAGCACAAGGCGGCGGCGGTGGCCGACCCGGCCGGGACGGCCGTGGTGGTCGGGTGCGACTCGTTGCTCGAGTTCGAGGGGAGCCGGCACGGGAAGCCCGGCTCGGCCGGCGAGGCCCGGGCCTGGCTCCGGGCCATGCGGGGACGGACCGGCACCCTGTACACCGGGCACTGCGTGATCGACGAGCCCACCGGGCGCCGGCTCACCGAGGTGGCCGGCACCACCGTCCGGTTCGGGGTGACCACGGACGCCGAGATCGACGCCTACCTGGCCACCGGGGAGGCGTTGGCCGTGGCCGGTGCGTTCACCCTGGACGGCCGATCGGCCCCGTTCGTCGACGGGGTGGACGGCGACCCCGGCAACGTCATCGGGCTGTCCCTGCCCCTGCTCCGTTCGATGCTCACCCGCCTCGACATCCCCATCACCGACCTGTGGGCCGGCGTGCGCACGTGAACGACGCGCCCCGGTCCGGCCGAACGGGCCCCGTCGCACCGGTGCTCCCGCTCCCGTCACTCAAGCTGGGGTCGATGGCCGTCGACCCACCGGTGGTGCTGGCCCCGATGGCCGGGGTCACCAACGCGGCCTTCCGCCGGCTGTGCCGGTCGTTCGGCGCCGGCCTCTACGTGAGCGAGATGATCACGGCCCGGGCGCTGGTCGAGGGCAATGCCAAGACCCTGGGCATGGCCGCCTTCGGGGCCGACGAACCGGTCCGCAGCGTGCAGCTGTGCGGCGTCGACCCCGGGGTGATGGGGGCGGCGGTGGCCCGGCTGGTCGACGAGATCGGCGTCGACCACATCGATCTCAACTTCGGCTGCCCGGCCGGCAAGGTGACCCGGCAGGGGGCGGGGGCGGCCCTCCCCGTGCACCGGTCCCTGTTCGCCGGCATCGTCGGGGCCGCCGTCGATGCGGCCGGCCCGGTCCCGGTCACCGTCAAGCTGCGGATCGGGGTCGACGACGAGCACGTCACCTTCCTCGAGGCCGGGACCATCGCCGAGGACCGGGGCGCGGCCGCCGTCACCCTCCACGCCCGGACGGCCGAGCAGCTGTACTCCGGTGACGCCGACTGGCGGGCCGTCGCCCAGCTCAAGCGGGCCGTCACCACCATCCCGGTCCTGGGCAACGGGGATGTGTGGGAGGCGTCGGACGCCCTGGCCATGGTGGCGGCCACCGGGTGCGACGGCGTCGTGGTGGGGCGGGGCTGCCTCGGCCGCCCCTGGCTCTTCCGCGACCTGGCCGACGCCTTCGCCGGCCGACCGGTGTCACCACCCCCGGGGCTGGCCCAGATCGTCACCATGATGCGCGCCCACGTCGAGCTGCTGGTCCAGGCGTTCGGCGAGGACCTCGGGGTCCGCCAGTTCCGCAAGCATGCCGGCTGGTACCTGACCGGCTTCCCGGTCGGCCCGTCGGTGCGACGCTCGCTGGGCCTGGCCGGCACCCTGGCCGAGCTGCACGGGCTGTTGGACGGGCTCGACGGCTCCCTGGCCTTCCCCACCCACGCCCTCCGGGTGGCCCGGGGGCACACCAACGGCCCCCGCCCGGTCCGCCTCCCGGCCGGGTGGCTCGACGACGTGGACGACCCCACACCCCCGGCCGGCGGCGACCTGCTCGTCTCGGGGGGATGACCTCGGCCTCCCCGGTCGTTCGCCGCGCCGCGCCGGGAACGGGGCGGCGCTGTGCGAGACTGGGGCCGGTTGATCGCGTCGGGAGCCCCCGTCGTGGGCCCGGACGGACGCTCCGGACCTCGCCTGGTCACCCCAGCCCCTGATGATCGTCGGCTCCTCCCTCACCATCGAAATCGGCGACCGTACGCTGCTGCGTGACGCCTCCTTCGTCGTCGGCGCCGGGGAGAAGGTCGGCCTGGTCGGCCGCAACGGAACGGGCAAGTCCACCTTCATCTCGGTGATCATCGACGAGCCCGGCCACAACGTCCGCTCGACCGGCAACGCCGCCATCCGCGGCACCTACAGCTACCTCCCCCAGGTGCCGGTGGCCCACGGGCTCGGTCTGGAACCCAACGGGTTCTCCCACGTCCTGTCCGGTCGGGGCCTCGACGTCCTCGACGACGCCCTCCACAAGGCCCGTGGCCAGATGGCCAAGGATCCCAGCAGCGAGAACATCGAGCTGTTCTCGGACCTCGAGGAGCAGTTCCGGGAGAACGGCGGCTACGAGGCCGAGTCCTCGATGGCCCGGTTGGCCGACGGCCTGGGCCTCCGCCAGGAGCTCCTGTTGGAGGACATCGAGAGCCTCTCGGGGGGCCAGCGTCGACGGGTCGATCTCATCCGGATCCTCTTCCAGGGGCCCGACACCATGATCCTGGACGAACCCACCAACCACCTCGACCTGCCGGCCAAGCGGTGGCTGATGGAGGAGCTGGAGCGGTTCCCCGGGGCCATCCTGGTGGTCAGTCCACGATCTCAAGCTGCTCGACCGGTCCATCAACAAGGTCCTGCACCTGTCCGACGGCCGCCTCCACGAGTTCAAGGGCACCTACTCGTCGTACATGGTCCAGCTCGAAGCCGACCAGAGCCAGCGGGAGCGGGCCGCCGTGCTGGAGGGCCGGGAGATCAAGCGGCTGTCCACCCTGGCCGACTCCATGCGGGGCAGCACCAACCGCCGGGCCCGGATCGCCAAGTCGCTGGACAAGCGGGTGGAGCGGCTGGAGTCGGGCAGGACCGAGGTCCACAAGCGGGAGCGACAGAGTTCGTTCCGGCTCCCCACCCCCCAGCGGTCCGGCGAGGTGCCGCTGCGGGCCACCGACCTGTCGGTCCGCTACGACACCGCCACGGTGCTCCGGAAGGTCGACTTCCACTGCCGTCGGGGCGACCGGGCCGTGATCATCGGGAGGAACGGGGCCGGCAAGTCCAGCTTGCTGCGCTGCCTGGCCGGGGTACAGGCGCCGTCGGGCGGGGAGGTCGAGCTGGGAGCCAACGTGGCCCTCGGGTACTTCGCCCAGGAGCACGAGCAGGTCGACATGGACCGCACCGTGCTGGAGAACGTCGACGACACCATCCTGGTGCAGGAGACCGAGCGCCGGGCCCTGCTCGGCATGTTCGGCATCGCCGGCAAGGCGGCCCACCAGATGCCCCGGACGTTGTCGGGGGGCGAGCGGGCCAAGCTGGGCCTGGCCATGCTGGCCGCCGGGCGGGCCAACGTCCTCCTGCTGGACGAGCCCACCAACAACCTCGACCCCTCGTCCATCGAGGCGGTGGGCACCATGCTCAGCCACTGGCCGGGGACGATCGTGGTGGTCAGCCACGACCGTGCCTTCGTCCAGGCACTGGCACCCACCCACTGCCTCAAGCTGCCCGACGAGGTGTTCACCCACTGGGACGACGACTACCTCGACCAGGTGGAGGTGAAGTAGGCCCCGACGCTCCGCCACCGGCGGCCCTGCGTCTGCAACACTGCCTCGACATGGCCCACCGGTCGCCGTCGGACGAGGACGCCCTGGAGGAGCCGGGGACCGGGCGTCTCCTGGCCCTGAGCGACGGCGTGGTGGCCATCGCCCTCACCCTGCTGGTCCTCCAACTGAAGGTGCCGGCGGAGAATCCGGTCAACCGGACCTCGCCGTCCGCGCTCTACCACGACCTGACCCACAGCGCTCCCCAACTGGTCGCCTACCTGGTCTCCTTCTACGTCATCGCCGTCTTCTGGCTCGTGCACCACCGGGTGTACCGGCTCCTGCGAGGCCACCGCGAGGACATCGCCTGGTGGAACTTCGGGTTCCTGTTCACCATCACCCTCTTCCCGTTCTCCGCTGCCCTCCTGGGTGCCTTCTCCCACAACTCGCTGGCCGTGGTGGAGTTCGCCCTGAACCTGTTGCTGGCCAGCCTGGCCACGACGCTGGTGGTCGTGGTGGCCGGTCGTAAGGGGCTGCTCGTCGACGCCGCCACCCCGACCCTGGTCCGGAGCATGGTGGCCCGGGGTCTCACCGCGGCCCTCGTCATCGTGGTGTCCATCCCGGTGGCCCTGGTGGCGCCCAACTACGCCCCGTTCGTGTGGCTGCTCCTGGCCGTCTCGCCCCGGTGGGTCGAACGGCGAGCGGCCCGCCGGGGAAGCTGACGACCGGGCCGGCGGTGGGCCCGGCCGAGCCGTCGCTCAGCCGGCCGCTGAGGGCGTCCGGCCGTTGCCGCTCCCGTTGGCGTTGACGTCGGCCGGCGCCCCGGCATCCTTCATGGCGTCCACCAGCACCTGGGCCGCGCCCACCAGTCCGGCGGCCTCGTAGGGCACGACGATCTTGGCGTTGGGCGACGTGGCCAGGGCCTGCAGGGCCCGCAGCTGCATGATGGCCAGAGTGTTGGGGTGGATGACCGAGGTGTCGATGGCATCCAACGCCGCCGACTCCCCCTCGCCCCGCAGCTGGGCGGCGCGCTTCTCACCGTCGGCCCGGAGCTCGAGGACCTGCTTCTGGGCCTCGGCGGCCAGGATCGACGCCTGCTTCTGGCCTTCGGCCTCGAGCACGTTGGCCTGCTTGCGACCCTGGGCGCTGTTGATGGCCGACTGCTGCTCGCCCTCGGACTTCAAGATGGCGGCCCGCTTGTGCTGCTCGGCCTCCTTCTGCTCCGACATGGCCTGGAGCACGTTGGTGGGCGGCGTGATGTCGAGGATCTCGATGCGGTTCAGCCGCACGCCCCACTTGAGGGTGGCCTCGGCCATGTGGTCCTGCATCTTGGAGTTGATGGTCTCCCGCTCCGAGAGCGACTCGTCGAGGGTCAGCTCGCCGAACACCGCCCGCAGGGCGGTGCGGGCCATCTGGTCGATGGCCAGGCCGAAGTCGTTGACCTCGAACAGGGCCAGCTTGACGTCGGTGACCTGACAGAAGATGGTGGCGCTCACCCACAGCGACACGTTGTCCTTGGTGATCACGGCCTGCTGGTCGCCGGTGCGGGGGAACTCGCGAACGTCGACCTTGTCCATCCGGTCGGCCAGGGGCAGCAACACGTGCAGTCCGGGCTGCTTGATGGACTTGAACTCGCCGAACCGCTTGATCACACCGACGCAGCCCTGCTGGACCACCTTGAGGCACGACTTGAAGAAGACCACGATGAAGGCGAAAATGGCCACCGCCACCACCGCCAGTGCGATGGACGTCCCTACTGAACCGATGATCATGACGACCACCTCCTGACCTCCACTGTAGGCACTCCGGGGTCCCGACCGCGCCGCGGGTCCGGTCGGAGACGCCGGCGGGTCGCCGCGGGGGACCCGGGAGGGCGATCAGGGCCGGATCAGGCGTCGTCCGTGGGATAGACGACCAGGAGGCCCCGCTCCACGTCGGCCACCACCACGGTGGTCCCGGTGCCGATGGTGGTGCCGGGGAACAGCGACACCGCGTACCACTCCTCGCCCCGGGAGAACACGGAACCCGGTTGGTGGCTGTCGGAGACCGGCTTCCTCACCACCGCCGTCTCGCCGATCATGCCCGAGACACCGTTCAACATCGACCGCTCCGTTTCCGACTTCGAGTCCGAGCCCTCATCCGGCCACGCCTCCTGCCCCTCGATGAGCACTATACGGCCTTCCTCCGGTGGGCACGCCGGAGGAACGGCACCGCGGTGGTGACCATGGCGTGGTCGTCCCACCGGCCCCCGGCGCGGCCGGGAGAACGGGACCGGACCGCCGGTCGGGGGGCGGGTTACCGTGGGCCATGGACCCTCAACCCGCTGCGCCCGCCCCCTCGCCGGCACCGACCGCGTCCCCGGCGGTGGACCCCCTCACCGCCCGCAAGACCTGCCGCACCCTGGAGCCGCTGCACGGCATGATCTACTTCGCCCCCGAACCGGCCGAGTCCTACCGCCGCCTGGGCCTGCGCCCCGAGGCCGGTTACTTCGCCTCCCGGTCGGCGGCCATGGGGGCCGTGGGGGCCGACACCGTGGTCGCCACCTTCTACAACTTCCACCCCGACCTGGTCCGCGCCGTCATCCCCTCGGCGTGGGACGTGGCCTCCCCCTCCGTGGTGCTGGCCGCCCGGCTGGACGCCGCCGACGCCGCGCTCCGCCGCATGCTCGGTGACCGCGTCGGCTCCCCTGACATGGAGCGTGCGGCGTCCCTGGCCCGGATGGCCGCCCAGCGCGCCGCCGAGCGCTACGAGGGCCGGCCCCTGTTTGCCGCCCATGCCGGTCTGCCCTGGCCCGACCCGCCCCATCTGGTCCTCTGGCACGCCCAGACCCTCCTGCGGGAGTTCCGGGGCGACGGCCACATCGCCGCCCTGGTGCTGCACGATCTCGATCCGGTGGGGGCACTCGGACTGCACCTGGCCACCGGGGACCTGCCCGAGGGGTTCCTGCGGGATACGCGGGGGTGGCCCGACCCGGAGTGGGAGGCCGGGGTGGACCGGTTGATCGGTCGGGGGCTCGTCGTGAGGGTGCGGCCGTCGGACACCCACCGGGCGTCGCTGGCCCTCACCGACCAGGGGGCCGCGCTCCGACAGGACATCGAGGACGAAACCGACCGTGCCGCCGTCTACGCCTACGAGGCCCTCGGAGAGGACCGGTGCACCGACCTGCGAAGGCTGGTCCGCCCGTTCAGCCGGGCCGTGGTCGAGGCCGCCGGCTTCGGGTTCTGACCGCCCGGCCCTCCCGTCGCCCGGCGGTCCGGTGGGGGTACCCTTCGGTATGGCGACCCGGGCCGACGCACTGGACCTCTCGACCATCTGGCTGTTCTCCGCCTGCTCGGCCCGAGAGCTCCGCCTGCTCCGGGGTGCCCTCGAGGAGGTCACCGTTCCGGCGGGCACCGTCCTGACCGCCGAGAAGGCCCGCGGCCGCGAGTTCTTCCTGATCGTGGAGGGTACGGCCTCGGTCACCCACGGAGGGAGGCGGGTGGCCACCCTGGGGCCCGACCGTTACTTCGGCGAGCTCTCCCTGCTCGACCGGCGCAACCGGTCGGCCACGGTCACCGCCGACACCGAGCTGCGCCTCCTCGTCCTCGGCCAACGGGAGTTCCACGGCATCCTCGACGCCGTGCCGAGCATGACCCGCAAGCTGCTGACCGTGACGGCCACCCGGCTGCGCGAGTCCGACGCCCTGGCCTACCACTGAGCGGGCCGGGCGGCCCTCGGTGGCCCGGCGCCCTCAGCGGTCCGACGGCATGCCGGCGCCGCCGACCAGGTCGGCCAGGCCCGGCACCTCGCCGGGCACCGCCACCACGCGGTAGCCGAGGCGCCCGGCCAGCCACTCCCGGTTGCGCCGGTGGAGGTCGTGCCGGCCGTCGAAGCGGTCCAGGACCACCACCGGGCGGGCGCCGGGCCGGTCGCCGGTGACGGTGGACAGGGCGTCCATGGACAGGCGGACCCCGTTGATGGTCCCGAGACCGGCGTCGGCCACCAGGACCACGAGGTCGGGGGCCAGGGCGACCACCAGATCGGTGCAGTCGCCGTCGGCGGCCTGGGGGGACCGGACGCCACCGGCCAATTCCACCACGCCCACCCGGACCCGCTCGCTCGGCCACACCATCTCCTCCACCAGGTCGGCCACGGTGAAGAGGGGCAGGCCCAGGGCCTCGGCGGCCATGGGCGGAGCCATGGCCCGGTGGTAGGAGCGGAACGGGTGGCAGACCGCCTCGGGGTGCTCGCCCGATGCCGCGCCCAGACGCTCGGCGTCGGTGGGACCGCCCAGCCGGCCGCCCTCGGAGTCGATGTCGAAGGACTGGGCCGGCTTGCGGGCGGCCACCGAGACGCCCCGGGACCGCAGCTCGGTGAGCAGCCGTCCGCACACCCAGGTCTTGCCCACCTCGGTGCCGGTGCCGCACACCAGCACCAGCTGCTCAGGACGCAACGCGGGCCTTGGCCCCGTCGGCCGGGCGCCCCGGGGGCGGCATCGGCCGTGGCCGACCCGCCAGCCCGAGGCGGGCCAGGGCGGCGACCAGTCGGTCCACCTGGTCGTCGGTGTGGAGCGAGGACAGGGTGATCCGGAGGCGGGAGGTGCCCCGGGGGACGGTGGGGGGGCGGATGGCCGGCACCCACAGGCCCAGGGCCAGGAGGTCGGACGAGGCCCGGACGGCGTCGGCTTCGTCCCCGATGACCACCGGGACGATCGGCGAGCCGTGACCGGGGCGGCCCACCGACCGGGCCACCCGGTCCACGTGGCCGGCCAACCGGGCCCGGAGGGCCTCGCCCCGCGGCGACCGCACGATCTCCACCGCGGCCAGGGCCGCCGCCGCGTCGGCCGGGGTGCTGGCCGTGGTGAAGATGTAGGGACGGGCCCGGTTGACCAGCAGGTCCACGAACGGGGCCGGGCCGGCGACGAAGCCGCCCAGGGATCCGAGGGCCTTGGACAGCGTGCCCATCCGCAACACGTCGACCCCGGCGGGATCGGGGGGCAGCTCCGGTCCGAGGACGGCATGGGCCTCGTCCAGCACCAGCAGCGCGTCGTGCCGCGCCGCCACCGCCACCAGTCCCCCGAGATCGGCCTGGTCACCGTCCATGGAGAACACGCTGTCGGAGACGATGATGGACCGGGCCGTGGTCGCGCCCAGGGCCCGGTCCAGGGCGTCCAGGTCGCGGTGGGGGTAGACCGTGACCTCGGCCCGTCCCAGCCGACACCCGTCGATGATGGAGGCGTGGTTGAGCTCGTCGGAGAACACCCGGGTCCCCTCGGTGCCGAAGACCGACAGCACCGAGAGGTTGGCGGCGAACCCGGTGGGGAAGGCCACGGCCCGCTCGCACCCCTTCCACGCGGCCAGGGCCTGCTCCAGCTCGGCGTGGACCGGGCGGGAGCCGGTGACCAGCCGAGAAGCGCCCGAGCCCGAGCCCCAGCGGTCGAGGGCCCGGTGGGCCGCCGCCACCACCTCGGCGTCGGCGGTGAGTCCGAGGTAGTCGTTGGAGGCGAACGAGACCACCGGTCCCGGATGGGGACCGGTGGCGGCACCCTCCAGCCCACCCGACGGACCCCGGGCGTCGAACGAACGCGGCCGGCGCCACTGGCCGGCGGCCTCCACCACCCGGCACGACTCGTCGACCCAGGTGGCCCACGGCGACGGAGCCGGACGCGGCGGAGGCGTGGCCCCGGACGTGGCCGGCTCAGCCCCGTTCACCGGTGGTCCTCGGCCCAGACCTCGTCGACCGCCTCGCCCAGCACGTCGATGACCCGGTCGATCTCCTCCACCGTGGTGGTCAGGGGAGGCATGACCACCACCACGTCCCCCAGCGGGCGGAGCAGGATGCCCCGGCGCACCGCCCCGGCGCACACCCGTCGACCCCAGCGCGCCGCCCCCGGCGGCGGGTCGAGCTCGACGCCGGCCATCAGGCCCCGCTGGCGGACCGCCCCCACTCCGGGCCGTCCGGCCACCGAACCGGCCAGGCGGGAGGCGAGCCGGGCCGCGGTGGACTGCACGTTGGCCAGCACGTCCCACTCGTCGATCAGCTGGAGGTGCCGGAGCGCCACCGCGCAGGCCAGGGCGTTCCCGCCGTAGGAGTGGCCGTGGTAGAAGGTCGACTCGCTGAGATCGGCGCCGTCGAAGGCCTCGAACACCGGCCCCGAGGCCACCGTGGCCGACAGGGGAAGGTACCCGCCGGTGATGCCCTTGCCCAGGCACAGCAGGTCGGGCCGGAATGCCGGGCCCGCCCACTCCGAGGCGAACAGCTTGCCGGTCCGGCCGAAGCCGGTGGCCACCTCGTCGCAGATCAGGAGCACCCCGTGCGCACGACACGTCTCCCCCACCCGGGCCAGGTCGGACGGCTCGGCCACCAGGATGCCCGACGCCCCCTGCACCAGGGGCTCGACGACCACGGCGGCCAGCGTGTCGGCGTGGGCCTCGATGCAGGCGACCATCTTGGTGGCCCAGTCCTCGGTGGCGTAGCCCGGGGTGCGCAGCACCGGGAAGCGGAGCGGGTCGAAGAGGGCGGTCCCGAACCCGCCGTCGCCCAGCGAGAGGGCGCCCACCGTGTCGCCGTGGTAGGCGTCGCCCAGGGCCAAGAACCGATGGTGACCGGGCTCCCCGCGGTTGACCCAGTACTGGAAGGCGATCTTGAGCGCCTGCTCGACGGCCACGGCACCGTCGGAGGCGAACAGCACATGGGGGTCGGCCACCGGCACCGCGGCGGCCAGGGCCTCGGCGAACTCCACCGTCGCCCGGCTGCCGTTGCCGAGCAGGGTGGCGTGGGCCACCTTGCCCAGCTGGTCGATCACGGCGGCGTCCAGCTCGGGCACGTGGTGGCCCAGGGTGGTCACCCACAACGACGAGATGGCGTCGAAGTACCGCCGGCCGTCGACGTCGATGAGCTCCCGCCCCTCGGCCCGCTCCACCGTGACCGGCGAGTTGTCGGCGTAGGCGGCCATCTGGGTGAAGCCGTGCCACACCACGGCCGCGTCCCGGGTCACCCAGGGATCGGGGGTGGGCGGAGGCTGGTGCCGGGTGGTCATCGGGCGCCGGGTGGTCATCGGGCAGAGTCTTGTCCACCGGTGGGGCCCGGTCGAACCGGCCCGGTCGAGCTGCCGGCACCGTGGGAACGGCCCTCCCGGGCCGGTGGGCAGCGGCGTCCTCCACCCCGGCCGGTAGGATCCCGACCATGGACCGCATCGGCGTCGTCGACACCATGTTCGCCCGGTACGACATGGGGGGTGAGGCCATCGACGAGCTCAAGGGCTGTCCCGGCTTCGGCACCACCTTCGAGGTCGTGCGTCGCACGGTACCCGGGTTCAAGGACCTGGCCGTGGAGTGCAAGCGGCTCATCGAGCACGAGGGATGCCTGATCGTGGTGGCCCTGGGCATGCCCGGCCGGGCCGCCATCGACCAGGTCTGCGCCCACGAGGCGTCCCAAGGGCTGATGCAGGCCCAGTTGATGACCTCCACCCACATCCTCGAGGTGTTCGTCCACGAGAACGAGGAGGAGGACCCGGCGGCGTTGGCCGACGTGTGCATCCACCGGTCCCGCGGGCACGCCCGCAACGCCTACTGGATGCTGTACGAGCCCGAGCAGCTGGTCCGCCAGGCCGGGCAGGGCGTGCGCCAGGGCTACGAGGACGCCGGACCGCTGGCCGTCTGAGTCGCCGACGGACCGGTTCGGATCGGGAGGTCGTGGGGCAGACCCAAGGTTCGCTCGGCGACGATGTTGCGCTGCACCTCGGCGGTGCCTCCACCGATGGTGAGGGCCGGGGCGAACAGGAGCCCGAAGGTCCAGATGGGATCGGGCGGCGAGCCGGCCACCGGGCCGGCCCCCTCCAGCATCCCCCGGGCTCCGGCCAGGTCGTTGGCCAGGGTCATGATGTGCTGGCCGTGCTCGTCGGCCAGCGCCTTGCGCACCGACGCCTCGGGGCCCGGCTCCAGGCCGGCCACCGCCGCCGACACGGTCCGCAACCGCAGCAGGGCCAGGAGCTCGCCCTCGATCCACAGGCGGGCCAGGCGCTGACGCAGCAGGGGGTCGACCGGGCGCCCCGAGCGGCGGACCAGGTCGACCAGGTCGGCGGCCGTCGGACCCATGCCCCACAGGGCCCCGGAGCCGGACAGGGAGACCCGCTCGTTGCCCAGCGTGACCTTGGCCAGTGCCCATCCCTGCCCCCGGGCCCCGACCAGGTGGTCGGCGTCCAGGCGCACCTCGTCCAGGGTGACTTCGTTGAACGTGTGGGCCCCGGTCATGTCGACGATCGGCCGGACGGTCACCCCGGGAGCGCCCATGGGGCAGATGAAGTACGAGATCCCCTCGTGCTTGGACGCCTCGGGCTCGGTACGGGCCAGCAGGATGCCGAAGCGGGCCGTGTGGGCGTACGAGGTCCACACCTTCTGGCCACGGACCACCCACTGGTCTCCGTCCAGCTCGGCGCGGGTGGTCAGTGAGGCCAGATCCGAGCCGGCTCCGGGCTCGCTGAACAGCTGGCACCAGATCTCCTCCCCGGCCAGCAGCGGGAGCAGGTAGCGGTCCTTCTGCCCCGGCGTGCCGGCGTGGAGGAGGGTGGGACCGGCCCAGCCGATCCCGATGGTGTTCTCCGGTCGCCTCACCCCGGCCCGGCGGAGCTCGTCGTCCACGATCAGCTGGTGGGTGGGGTCGGCCCCCAGGCCCCACGGGGCGGGCCAGTGGGGGGCGACCAGACCGCGCTCGGCCAACTGGCGCGCCGTCGGGGCGGGGTGGGCGTCGAGCCACCGGCGGATCGAGAGCCGCCGGGCGTCGTCCTCGGCCGGCAGCGCGAAGTCCATGGCGCTCAGCGTAGGCTGACCGGGATCGGGCGTCTCGTGCCCGGCGGACCGGCGGGCCGAAGGCCACGACCACGCGGCACGGGGACCGGGCGCCGCGGTCGGCAGGCAACCGGCGGCACGCAGCAGGGGGGTGCGTGGTGCGCGGCCCGCACCACGCGGTGAGCAGCGGTCGGCGACGACCAGGGATAGGTGCCCGGTTGGGGGCGCAGGGAGAGGGGAGAGCGACGTGAGCCAGTGGATCTTCGCCGATGTGTGGGAGACGGTGGCCGACACCCTGCCCGACGCCCCCGCGCTGACCCACGGGGACCGCACCCTGACCTGGTCCGAGGTCGACCAGCGGGCCGACC
Organism: uncultured Acidimicrobiaceae bacterium; assembly: GCA_963812525.1. GTDB lineage: Bacteria > Actinomycetota > Acidimicrobiia > Acidimicrobiales > RAAP-2 > Bog-756. The sequence goes on along the minus strand of CAWEVL010000009.1, from coordinate 716,325 downwards.
GCGTGGCGGCAGGGCTCCTCGAGGCTGGGGTCCGCCACCAGGACAAGCTGGCCCTCTACCTGTACAACTGCCCCGAGTACCTCGAGGCCACCTTCGCCTGTTTCAAGCTCGGCCTGGTGCCCATCAACACCAACTACCGGTACGCCGACGAGGAGCTCACCTACCTGTGGGACAACGCCGACGCCGTGGCCGTGGTGTTCCATGGCACGTTCTCCGACCGGATCGAGCGGATCCGGTCCCGGCTCCCCCGGATCCGGACGTGGTGGTGGGTCGACGACGGCACCGCCGCGTGCCCCGACTGGGCCGTGCCCTACGAGGACGTCGCCTCCGGCCCCGGTCCCGCCCGGCCGGTCGGCGGGACGGGTGGGGCGGCCGATCGGTCGACCCCCGGACGGGTCAGCGCCCCCTGGGGCCGGCGCCCCGACGACCTCTACCTGCTCTACACCGGGGGGACCACCGGGATGCCCAAGGGCGTCATGTGGCGCCAGGACGACCTGTTCGCCCGGCTGAACGGCGCGGGCTTCCGGCGCTACCCCGAGGACGGCGGTCCGGACGACGTGCGCGCCGAGCTGGAGCGCGGCGGCCGCGGCATGACCCTGCTGCCCGCCTGTCCCCTCATGCACGGCACCGGCGGGTTCACCGCCCTCGAGTGCCTGAGCGAGGGCGGTCGGGTGGTCACCCTCGTCTCCCGGCAGTTCGACCCCGTGGAGCTCCTGGACACCGTGGTGCGCGAGCAGGTCAACGGTCTGATCATCGTGGGCGACGTCTTCGCCAAGCCCATCCTGGCCACCCTCGACGCCCACCCCGGCCGGTGGGAGCTGACCAGCCTGGTCGGGATCGTCTCGTCGGGGGTCATGTGGAGCGAGGAGACCAAGCAGGGCCTCCTCCGCCACTACCCCGGGGTGCTGCTGGTCGACGCCTTCTCCTCGTCGGAGGCCCTCGGGATGGGCACCTCGGTCTCGTCGGGCGACACCTCGGCCCGGACGGCCCGGTTCTCCCTCGGCCCCGAGGTCCGGGTCCTCGACGCCGACGGCCGGGACATCGAGCCGGGCTCCGGTGTGAGCGGTGTGCTGGCCCTGGGCGGGCGCATCCCGGTGGGCTACTACAAGGACGAGGCCAAGTCGTCGGCCACCTTCCGGACCATCGACGGCATCCGGTACTCGGTGCCGGGCGACTACGCCGAGGTGGGGGCGGACGGCTCCATCCGCCTGCTGGGCCGTGGCTCGATGGTGATCAACACCGGGGGCGAGAAGGTCTACCCCGAGGAGGTGGAGGAGGTCATCAAGACGCTCGACGGCGTGGCCGACGCCGTGGTGGTGGGCATCCCCAACGACCGGTTCGGCGAGGAGATCGTCGCGCGTGGTCGAGCCCGCGGCGACGACCGGGCCCGGCTCGGTGACCGCCGAGACGGTCATCGAGCACGTGAAGGACCGGCTGGCCGGGTACAAGGCCCCCCGGAGGGTCCTCCTGGTGGACACCATCGGACGCTCGCCGGCCGGCAAGGTCGACTATGCCCGCCACCGGGCCGAGGCCGCCGAGTGGGCCGGCGTGCCCCTCGGTTGAGCAGGCGGCGGCAGGCCCCGGCCGGCCGGGACCGCCCCCCGCCTAGCCCTTGTTGGCCCCGTGGGTCCGGACGAAGTCGTTGACGGCGTAGTAGGCGTCGATCGACTCGCCGGCGTCTCCCCAGAACCCCTCCAGGATGTCGTAGGCCATGGTCTCCTGCCCGATGTAGTAGTTGTTCACATCGGTGATCTCGAGTTCCCCCCGGCCGGAGGGGACCAGGGTGGGGATGACCTCGAAGACGTCGGCGTCGTAGCAGTAGATGCCGGTGACCCCGAACTTGGAGTCGGGGCGCTCGGGCTTCTCCACGATCCCCACCACCCGCTGCTGGCCGTCGAACGTCGGCACGCCGAGGTGGCGCAGGTGCTCGTCCTCCTCCACCGGGGTCAGCAGGATCCGGGCGCCCTGGGGCTGGGCCTTGAAGGCGTCGACCATGGGCTTGATGGAGCGCTCCACGATGTTGTCGGCCAGCATGACCAGCACCGGCTCCCCGTCGACGAACCGGGCGGCCAGGCCCAGGGCCTCGGCGATGCCACCGGGCCGGTCCTGGTAGCCGTAGCTGAGCCGGTCGATGCCGAACTCCTGGCCGTTGCCGAGCAGCCGGAGGAACTCGCCGGCATGGGTCCCTCCGGTGACCAGCATGATCTCAGTGATCTCGGCGTTGACCAGGGCCTCGATGCCCCAGTTGATCATGGGCCGGTCGTAGATGGGCAGCAGGTGCTTGTTGGTGATCCGGGTGAGCGGGTGGAGCCGTGAGCCGGTGCCCCCGGCGAGGATGACGCCCTTCATCCGGCGCAGCCTAGACGGGCCGGCCGGCCTTCACCGGGCCCGGTCGATGGCGGCCACCTCGGCCAGGACCGAGTCGGCCAGGACGGGCCAGGTCCGCGCCGCCCACGGCCCGAACGGGCGGTCTACCGAGCCCGGCGCAGGCCACCCCGGCCACCGGGTCCACCCACAGGAAGGCGCCGCTGCGCCCGAAGTGCCCGTAGGTGGCGGCCGAATTGGTCGTACCCGTCCAGTGGGGCTGCTTGGTGCCCCGGATCTCGACGCCCAGACCCCAGTCGCAGGGGTCGAAGCGGCGGAACCCGGGCAGTACGCCGGCCGTGCCCGGGAACTGCACCGAGGTGGCCGACCGGTGGGTCTCGGGGGACACCAGGGTGGGGACGGCCCACTCCCGGGCCAGGGCGACCAGGTCGTCCAGGGGTCCCACCAGCCCGGCGGCGCCCGGTCCCCCGGCGGCACCGGGATCGAGCGTGGTGCCGGTCATGCCCAACGGACCGAGGACCCCTTCGGCCAGGTACTCGGCGAAGGCCATCCCGGCCCGCTCGGCGACGAGGTCGGCCAGCAGCCGGTAGCCGGCGTTGGAGTAGATCCGGCGCTCCCCCGGCCGGGCCAGGGCCGCGCCCCCGTCCGGCCCCAGTCCGGAGGTGTGCGCCAGCAGGTGACGCACCGTGCCGCCCGGAGGGCCGGCCGGCTCGTCGAGCGAGAGCGTCCCCTCCTCCGAGGCCACGAGGGTGGCCAGGGCGGTGGCCGGCTTGGTCACCGAGGCCCACGGGAAGGGTCGGGTGGTGGCGCCGACCACCCCGACCAGCGCCACCGGACCGGGAGCACCGGAGGCGGTCCCGCCCGGGGTGGGGGCCGGGTCGAGACGGAGCACGGCCACCGAGGCATGGTCGACCGGCCATTCGGCCACCCGGGCCAGGGAGTCCAACGGGGCGCGGGTCACAGCCGACGCCGTCGTGGCGGGGCGGCCGTCAGACGTCGAGGAAGCGGCGGACGGCGAAGGCCGACCCCACCACGCCCACCACCACGCCGACCACGGCCACCAGGATGCAGGTGCCGGCCACCTCCCAGCCGCCCAGGGACATCTGGGCGATGATGTTCCCCTGGTTGGCCGCCGTCTTCGTCGTGTCGAGACCGATCCCGAAGTAGAGGGCCAGCACCACCAGGACGGCCACGCCGGCGCCGGCCAGTCCCTGGATGAGTCCCTCGGCCATGAACGGCAACCGGATGAACCAGTTGGTGGCGCCGACCAGCTTCATGACGGAGACCTCGCGTCGTCGGGCGAAGATGGCCATGCGGATGGTGTTGAGGATCAGCACCGAGGCCGAGAGCAGGAGCACCACCGCCACCGAGAGGAAGACCCACTGGAGGATGCGGATCACGCTCTGCATGGTCTTGATCTGCTGGCCCGGGTACTTGACCGAGGCCACGCCCGGGCTTGCCGGTGAACTGTCTGGTAGACCTGCGAGGCCTGGGAGGGGTCGTTCAGCACGCACCGGTACGACGACGGGTAGTCGGCCTGGCTGGTGGCGTCCAGCTCGTCGGCCGGGAGGATGGTCTTGGCCTCGTTGTAGTCATAGGCCTGGATGCGGAACACACAGCTCTTGATGTAGGGCGACTGGTGCAGCTCGGTACCGATGGACGTGGTCAGGGTGGGCGCCGGCCGCCGGCTTCACCCAGACGATGGCCTGCACGCCGTTCTGCCACTGCACGGTGGCCTTGGACGCCCCCTGCTTCAACAGGAGCGACGAACCCGACCAGGGCCAGGGACACGGCCACGGTGAGGATGGCGGCCACCGTCATCAGGCGGTTGCGCCAGAGATTGGTGGCGGCCTCCTTCGAGACGTAGCCGGCGGAGACGGGCATCAGGCGCCGGCGGCGAAGCGATCAGGGAAGCTCGCCGTCCGCGGCCCTCGCCGGCACCTGCTCGGGGACCAACCCGGTGGGCGAACCGGCCCCGGCGGCCGCGGTGGCGCTGTCGATGCCGTAGACGCCGTGGGCCTGGTCGCGGACCAACACGCCGCGGTCGAGCTCGATGACCCGGCGTCGCATCTGGTCCACCATGCCGGCGTCGTGGGTGGCGATGATCACCGTGGTGCCGGTGCGGTTGATCCGGTCGAGGAGCTTCATGATGCCCAGGCTGGTGGTCGGGTCGAGGTTGCCGGTGGGCTCGTCGGCCAGCAGGATGAGGGGCCGGTTCACGAAGGCCCGGGCCACGGCCACCCGCTGCTGCTCGCCCCCGGACAGCTCGTGGGGCAGGTTGTCCCGCTTCTTGGTCAGGCCGACCAGGTCGAGGACCTGGGGCACCTGGGTGGCGATGACGTGGCTTGGGCCGGCCGATGACCTCCAGGGCGAAGGCCACGTTCTCGAAGACGGTCTTGTTGGGCAGGAGGCGGAAGTCCTGGAACACGCAGCCGATGTTGCGGCGCAGGTAGGGGATCCGCCACTTGGCGAGATGGCCGATCTCCTTGCCCGCCTCCCAGATGCGACCGGAGTCCGGGCATCTCCTCGCGCAGCAGGAGCCGGATGAAGGTGGTCTTGCCCGAGCCGGAGGGTCCGACCAGGAAGACGAACTCGCCCTTGTCGATCTCGACCGTGCAGTCCCGGAGCGCGACGGTCGAGCCCTTGTACGTCTTGGTGACGTTCTGGAATGTGATCATGCGGTGGGCCTCACCGTCGGCGCGAAAACATGGAGAGCGGGGTTCCCATTCCGGGCAATGCTACCCGCGCCCACCGCGGAATTGGGACAGCCCCTCTGACCTCCGCCGACGCGGCGGCGCGACCCGATCAGCGGCGCGGGCGGCGCTCCTCGGCCTCCCGCCGCAGCTCGGCCTCGATGAAGGCGTCGAGATCACCGTCCAGCACCGCCTCGACGTTGCCGGTCTCCTCGTTGCTGCGCAGGTCCTTGACCAACTGGTACGGCGCCAACACGTAGGAGCGGATCTGGTTGCCCCAGGCGTTGTCGGTACGGTCTCCCGACAGCTGGTCCAACGTGGCCTGGTGCTCGGCCCGCTGCCGCTCGGCCAGCTTGGCCCCGAGCACCTGCATGGCCTTGGCCTTGTTCTGGTGCTGGCTGCGCTGGTTCTGGCACGACACCACGATCCCGGTGGGCAGGTGGGTCAGCCGCACGGCCGAGTCGGTCTTGTTGACGTGCTGGCCGCCGGCTCCCGACGACCGGTAGGTGTCGATGCGGAGGTCCTTCTCGTCGATGTCCACCTCACCGGAGACGTCCTCCAGGAAGGGGACGACGTCGAGCGAGGCGAAGCTGGTCTGGCGGCGGTGCTGCGCGTCGAACGGCGAGATGCGCACCAGTCGGTGCACGCCCCGCTCGGCGGCCAGGAGACCGAAGGCGTAGCGTCCCTTCACGATGAAGGTGGCCGACAGCAGGCCGGCCTCCTGGCCCTCGGTCGCCTCCTCCACCTCGATGTCGAAGCCCCGTCGCTCGGCCCAGCGGCTGTACATGCGCAGCATCATCTCGGCCCAGTCCTGCGCGTCGGTGCCCCCGGCCCCGGCATGGATCTCGGCCACCGCGTCACCGTCGTCGTAGGGACCGGCGAACAGGGCGCGTAGCTCGAGGGAGCCGAGCCGGCGGTCGAGGTCGGCGAGCATCTCTTCCACCTCGGGGCGCAACGACTCGTCCGACTCCTCCTCGATCAGCTCGTGGAGGGTCTGGGCATCGGACAGCTGCCCGGCCAGTGCGGCCAGCTGCTCGAGGTCGTCGGTGACCCGGCCCAACTCGGTGGTGACCTCCCGGGCGTGGTCGGGGTCGTCCCACAATCCCGGCTCGGAGGCGGCCTTCTCCAGCTCGGTGCGTCGCTCCAGCAGCCGGTCGCCACCGAGGAAGTGCTGGGCCTCGGCCAGCCGGCCGGCCAGGGAGTGCAGCGACTCGGGGAGGTCGACCCGCTCGGGCTCGCCGGACCCCCGACGGGCCCCGTCGGCCGGGCCCATCTCAGTTGGCGCCGTGGCAGAGCTTGTACTTCTTGCCGCTCCCGCACCAGCACGGCTCGTTGCGTCCGATCTTCTCGCGCTCCGACTTGACGATGGGCATCTGGGTCTCCCCGTCGTCGGTCAGCCGGTTGGTCACCCCGACGGACGCCCCGTTCCCCCCGGGGCAGGCGGCGGCGGCCGCCTCCAGCTCGGCCGGCGTGGCGGCGGCGAAGGCCGCGGTGATGGCGCCGTCCCCCTGGACGGGGTCGTCGGCGGCCAGGTAGTTGGCCCGGTCGAGGTCGGGCTCGGGGGCCGGTTCGGCCAGCACCTGCACGTGGAACACGTAGCGCAGGTAGTCGTCGCCGATGCCGTCCATCAGCTTGCCGAACATGGCGAAGCCCTCCCGCTGGTAGGCCACCAGCGGATCCTGGTTGCCCATGGCCCGGAGGTTGATCCCCTCGCGCAGGTAGTCCATCTCGGCCAGGTGGTCCTGCCAACGCTGGTCGATGATCTGCAGCATGATGTCCCGCTCGAGCTGGCGGGCGGTCTCCTCGCCGCCGGGGATGGTCTCGTCCCGCTCGGCGTAGAGGTCGAGCGCCTCGGTGAGGATGCTCTCGGTCACCTGTCCCACCGTGGCCGCGCCGGCCAGGTCGTCGGCCACGAACTTGGTCGGGAAGTACTGGGTGGTCTCGGTGACCAGACCGGGGAGGTCCCACTCCTCGGGGTACTCCGACGGGCACGACGAGGCCACCAACGCGGTCATCGTCGTCTCGAGCAGTTCGATGGTCTCGTCCCGCAGGTCCTCGCCCTCGATGATCTGGAAGCGCCGCGCGGTAGATCACCTTGCGCTGCTCGTTCATCACGTCGTCGTACTTGAGGACGTCCTTGCGGGACTCGGCGTTGCGGCCCTCGACGGTGTTCTGGGCCCGCTCGATGGCCTTGGTCACCATCTTGGCCTCGATGGGCACGTCGTCGGGGAGGGCCCGGCCCATGACCCAGTTCATGGCCCCGGTGGCGAACAGTCGCATCAGATCGTCCTCCAGGGACAGGAAGAACCGGCTCTCCCCCGGGTCCCCCTGGCGACCGGAGCGGCCGCGCAGCTGGTTGTCGATGCGGCGGCTCTCGTGCCGCTCGCTGCCCAGCACGTAGAGGCCGCCGGCCGCCCGGACCTCCTCGGCCTCCCGTGCGCAGACCGTCTCGCAGGTCGGCCTCGATGGCCTGCAGTGCGGCTGCGCCCTCCTCGGTCGAGAGGTCGACGCCCCGGGCGTTGGCCTCCCGCAGGGCCAGCAGCTCGGGGTTCCCGCCGAGGATGATGTCCACGCCGCGCCCGGCCATGTTGGTGGCCACCGTCACGCCGCCCACCCGGCCCGCCTGGGCCACGATCTCCGCCTCCCGGAAGTGCTGCTTGGCGTTGAGGACCTCGTGGGGGATGCCCTTCTTCTCCAGCAGCCGGGACAGGTGCTCCGACTTGGACACCGAGGCCGTGCCCACCAGCACCGGCTGGCCGGCGGCGCGGCGCTCGGCGATGTCCTCCACCACCGCGCCGAACTTGGCGTCCTCGGTCTTGTAGATGAGGTCGGGGTTGTCCTCGCGGATCAGCGGCTTGTTGGTCGGGATGGGCACCACCGGGAGGTCGTAGGTGCTGGCGAACTCCGAGGCCTCGGTGTCGGCCGTGCCCGTCATCCCCGACAGCTTGGTGTAGAGGCGGAAGTAGTTCTGCAGGGTCACCGTGGCCCAGGTGTGGTTCTCCTCTTTGATCCGCACCCGCTCCTTGGCCTCCACCGCCTGGTGCAGGCCGTCCGACCACCGCCGGCCGTCGAGGGTCCGGCCGGTGAACTCGTCGACGATCTTCACCTCGCCTTGGGCCACCAGGTAGTCCTTGTCCCGGCGGTACAGCTCCTTGGCGTAGAGGGCCTGGGTCAGGTGGTGCACGTAGTTGACCGACACCGCGTCGTAGAGGTTGCTCACCCCGAGCTGCTTCTCCACCTTCTCGATGCCGGACTCGGTCGGCACCACGATGCGCTTCTCCTCGTCGACCTCGTAGTCGTCCTCGGCCCGCAGGGTCCGGACGATCCCGGCGAACTGGTAGTAGAGCTGGGCCGATTCGGCGGCGGGGCCGGAGATGATCAGGGGCGTCCGGGCCTCGTCGATGAGGATGGAGTCCACCTCGTCCACGATGGCGAAGTGGTGGCCGCGCTGGACCATGGCGTCCTTGGAGCGGGCCATGTTGTCGCGGAGGTAGTCGAAGCCGAACTCGGTGTTGGTGCCGTAGGTGACGTCGGCGTTGTAGGCCGCCCGCTTGGCCTCGGGATCGTCGATGTCGGGGCCGACCCGGCCCACGGTCAGCCCCAGGAACCGGTGGAGCTCGCCCATCCACTCCGAGTCCCGCGTGGCCAGGTAGTCGTTCACCGTGACCACGTGGACCCCGGTGTCCTGGCAGGGCGTTGAGGTAGACGGGCAGCGTGGACACCAGGGTCTTGCCCTCGCCGGTCTTCATCTCGGCGATCCAGCCGAAGTGCAGGGCCATGCCCCCCATCAGCTGGGCGTCGAAGTGCCGCTGGCCCAGCACCCGCCACGCGGCCTCGCGCACCAGGGCGAAGGCCTCGACCAGCAGGTCCTCCGGTGTCTCCCCCTGCTCGAGGCGCTGGCGGAACGCCGGGGTGAGGGCGGCCAACTCCTCGTCCGAGCGGGCCTCCATCTCGGGCTCGAGCGCGTTGACCAACGGGACCAGCTCCGCCAGGCGGCGGACCTTCTTCCCTTCACCGGCGCGGAGGACTTTCGTGAGCACGCTCATGGGTCACTCACTCTACCGTCGGACGTCTCGGTTACCGGGCGCCTCCCCTCCCGGCCGGGGCGGGGTGCGGTCGGATCGGCGGTCGGGGCCGGGGCCGGACCGCCTCAGGCAGTACGCACCCGCTCCCGCAGGATGGACACCGAGTTGGCCGGCCGCCGCCGGGGATGGGTCCGGGCCACCAGCCGCCCCTTGGTCTTCTCCAGCTGGTGCTCGAGCTTCTCCACCACCAGGTCCACGGCCACCAGCGGCGCCGGGGCGGCGGCCCGGGCCCGGATGGTCCGGCCGTGCCCGACGATGATCACCTCGCACCGCTCCCGATCGGCGATCCTCGGATTGTGCTCCTCCGAGAAGTGGATCTCGGCGCGCTCGAGGCCGGGGCACAGGTGGCCGAGCCGGCCCACCTTCTCCTTGGTCAGGGCCCTCACTTCGTCGGACACGATCCTTCTGCCGTAGGCAATGACAACGTCCACTTACTCGCCTCCATGGTTGTGGTGTTCGGGAACTACCGCTGCGGTCGGCCGGTCCTCCTGGTCGGTCGTCGGGATGATGTCGTGAGCTGCGTGCGGCTGACCTGGTCTTTGACCCCACACTCGCCTGCAGGGGGCGTGACGGCCCGGCTCCGGCGGCACCGACCGTGTCCGGTCGGTGGCCCTGCGGAGTCGTTGATCGGCCGCGTCCTCCCCTCTCCGCCCGTCCCCGACAGCCGGGGACGCCACGGGCAGGTCTTACTCCTAAGCCGCACCATGCTCAGCAACCACGAGTTGCCTTACGTGGGTCGTTTCGCCTGCGACTGGCTTCGACTTGCAACCACAGACCCGCGCGCAGCTCACGGGGACAAGTGTACGCCTCCCCGACCCGAAAACCAGGGGTCGGAGGTCCCAGTTCACCAGGTCGTCACACGGTCGTCACCCACCGGCAACGCCGGGTGGCGGCACCCTCCCGACCGGGGCGAAGCGGAAGAACTCCCTGTTCAGAGGCAGTGTCTCGTAACAGGGAGGGCGCCCGGGCCATCGGCGGGGCCTGACCCCGGCCGACCGGCCCGCGGTCGGCCCGGGGTCAGTCCGACCCCTGCCTGAGCTGCTGCTTCATCTCGTCGAGCACGGGGATCGGACCCGGGTCGATCCCTTCGTTCCCGGCCAGGTGGAGGGAGACGAAGTCGCCGATGAGGGCCAGGTCGAGCAGCTGGGCCAGGTCGCCCTCGCCCGCGGCCACGGACCTCGATCACCCCGGCCACCACCTCCCGTAGCACGTCGACCACCAGGTCGAACCGCCGGCTGACCTGCGGGTGCTCGGCATCGTGGCGCAGGTTGACCAGGGTGATGAGCTGCCGGGTGGCGTCCCCGTGCTGGCCCCAGCCGGCCAGCTCGTTGTGGCACAGCTCCGGATAGACGTTGGAGAAGGCCGGGCTCTTGGCGTTCTCGTTGATCTGGGCCTTCCACCGGAGGGCGGCGGCGGCGCCCAGGTCCCCGGCGCTGTGGACCAGGGGGATGGTCCGCCCGATCCGGCGGGCCACCTCCTCGGCCAGGTTGCCCGGCCGGACCAGCTCGTCCCGTCGGGTCCGGAGCTGGTCGACGGCCTGGTCCACCCACTGGGTGGCCCCGGGGAACAGCCCGATCTCCTCCAGCAGCACCAGCGGCGGGATGGCCATGGCCCCGAGGGCGGCCCGGGGCTGGGGGATGTCGGTGGGCACCGGCACCACCGGCACCTCCCACTCACCGGCCAGGTCGACCAGCGGTCCCCCGCCGGCCACCACGATGAGCGACGCCCCCGCCTCGTAGGCCCCGGCCGCCGCCTCCAACGTCTCCTCGGTGCTCCCCGAGAACGACATGGCCAGCACCAACGAACCGGTGCCCACGAAGTCGGGGGGCACGTAGCCCTTGACCACGGTCACCGGGACCGGCATGAACGGGGCGGCCGCGGCCACCAGCACGTCACCGGCGATCCCACTGCCGCCCATGCCCAGGACCACCACGTTCTCCACCCGGTCGTGTCCGGGAAGACCGGGGAGCCCTCGGGCCGCGGTCACCGCCGCGGCCACCTGCTCGGGCAGGCCGACGGTGGCCGACCACATGTCGAGGGTGTCGAGGGCCAGTGGCGAGGGGTGGGTGGGCGTGGCCGTGGCGCCGTCGCGGGCGGTCACGACGGTGCGGGCCCGCCGGTCGACACGGCACCGCCGGCGTCGGCCTTGGCCACCAGGCGATCGTGCTCGGCCTCGTCCACCTGGGTGGCTTCGTCGATCAGCATCACCGGGATGCCGTCCCGCACCTCGTAGCTCCGGTGCAGCCGGGGGTTGTAGAGCCGGTCCTCGTCGGCGAAGTACAGCAGCGGCCCCTTGTCCTCGGGGCACGCCAGCACATCGATCAGCAGCGGGTCGAGCGTCATCGTCCAGTCCTCTCTCTTCGATCTCGTCGGTCTGGCCGGGGGTGGACGGGCCCACCCGGTGCCGGCGCACCATCAGCCCCCGAGCAGGCGGTCGATGTCCGCCTGGACCTCCGCCACCCGGCGGGCACAGGCGTCGGCGTCGGGGGCCTCCACGTTGAGACGCAGCAGGGGCTCGGTGTTCGACGGCCGCAGGTTGTACCACCAGTCCCCCCGGTCGACGGTCAGGCCGTCCAGCCGGTCGGCCGTGCCCGCGCCCCCCCGGCCGACTCCACCTCGGCGGCCATGAGCTCGACGGCGCCGGCGGGGTCGTCGACCGCGGTGTTGATCTCCCCCGAGGCGGCGTAGCGCCGGAACGGCTCGACCAGCTCGGACAGGGGCTTGCCGGTCACGCTGAGCAGCTCGAGCACCACCATGGCGGCGATGATGCCCGAATCCGCCCGGTAGTTGTCCCGGAAGTAGTAGTGGCCGGAATGCTCCCCGCCGAACACGGCACCGGTCTCGGCCATGACCTGCTTGATGAAGCTGTGCCCGACCTTGGTGCGGATCCCGACCCCGCCCTGCTCGGCGATCACCTCGGGCACCACCCGCGAGCAGATGCAGTTGTAGAGGATGGTCGACCCGGGGTGCTTGTCCAGCATGGACGCGGCCACCAGGGCCGTGGTCAGCGAGCCCGACACCGGCTCGGCCCGCTCGTCCACCAGGAAGACCCGGTCGGCGTCGCCGTCGAAGGCCAGGCCGACGTCGGCCCCGCCGGCCAGGACGGCGGCCTTCAGGGACACCAGGTTCTCCGGCTGGATGGGGTCGGCCGGGTGGTTGGGGAAGTTCCCGTCGAGCTCGGGGAAGAGGATCTCCACCGTCGAAGGGGAGGCCCTCGAACACCTTGGGGGCGACCAGGCCACCCATCCCGTTGGCGGTGTCCGCCACCACCCGCAGGGGCCGGAGGGCGTCACGGTCGACGAAGGAGCGGACGTGTTCGGCGTACGCCTCGAGCACCGAGCGCTCCTCCAGGGGGGCCAGCCGGTCGGGGTCGGTGGCCGGGGGTCCGTCGGCCCCCCACCCGTCCAGCAGGGCCTCGGCGGTGGCCTGGATCTCGGCCAGACCGGTGTCGCGGCCGATGGGTCGGGCCCCGGACTGGCACAGCTTGAGCCCGTTGTACCGGGCCGGGTTGTGCGAGGCGGTGAACATGGCCCCCGGGGCGTCGAGGCTTCCGGCGGCGAAGTACAGGAGGTCGGTGGAGGCCAGCCCCAGGTCGACCACGGCCACCCCCTCGGACCGCACGCCCTCGGCGAAGGCGTGCGAGAGCTCGATCCCCGACTCGCGCATGTCCCGGGCCACCAGGACCCGGGGGCCGCCGGTGAACCGGGCCACCGCCATGCCGATGGCCCGGAACTGGTCGGCGTTCAGCTCGTCGGGGACGACACCCCGGACGTCGTACGCCTTGAAGACAGAGGAGAGGCTGGCCATGGCCGGGCCATCCTAGCCAGCAGGTCCCGTCCCATCGAAGGGGCCCACCCACCCCGGGCGGCCCGACGGGGTGTGCGATGATCGGGACGTGGTGCACGGTCTGGCGCAGGGGCGACTCCGCAGGGCGGTGGTGCTGGCCGGGCTGGCTACCGTGCTCGCCGGGGCCGGGCTGGCCGGGGCGGCCGGGAGCACGCCGGCCCCGGGCGCCGCGGTGGCGACCCGGACGGCGGTGGCCGGTTCCCTCGACGGGGCGCCGGCCGGCGAGCCCACCAGCTCCCACCCGGTGGTGGCCACCGCCGACGATCCCGCCACCGGCGGGTACTGGGTGGTGGCCTCGGACGGCGGGGTCTTCTCGTTCAACGCCCCGTTCTACGGCTCGGCCGGGGCCCTGACCCTGGACCGACCGGTGGTCGGCGCGGCATCGACCCCCGACGGGGGCGGGTACTGGCTGGTGGCCTCCGACGGCGGGGTCTTCGCCTACGGCGACGCCGGGTTCTTCGGTTCCGAGGGCGGCCGGCACCTCAACCAGCCGGTGGTGGGCATGGCCGCCGCCCCGGACGGGGGCGGGTACTGGCTGGTGGCCTCGGACGGCGGGATCTTCACCTTCGGGGACGCCGGGTTCTTCGGCTCCACCGGGTCGATGCACCTCAACCGCCCGGTGGTGGGCATGGCCGCCGCCCCGGACGGGGGCGGGTACTGGCTGGTGGCCTCGGACGGCGGGGTCTTCACCTTCGGGGACGCCGGGTTCTTCGGCTCCACCGGGTCGATGCACCTCAACCGCCCGGTGGTGGGCATGGCCGCCGCCCCGGACGGGGGCGGGTACTGGCTGGTGGCCTCGGACGGCGGGCTGTTCAGCTTCGGCGCCGCCGGGTTCTCGGGTGCGGCCACCGGCCGGCTGCGTCGGGCGGCGGTGGGGATGGCGGCCACCGGCGGCGGGTACCGGATCGTCTCGTCCGACGGCGGCGTCTACCCCTTCGGGACGGCCCCCTTCTACGGCTCGGTCTACGTCCCCCCCATGGTCGGCGAGGTGGTGGCCGTCGACCCGGGACACGACGGGGGCAACGCCGGGGCGGCCGGCTTCATCGCCCGGCCCATCGACGGGGGGGACCTCACCGAGTCCTGTGACACCGTCGGGACCGAGACGGCGGCCGGCTACCCCGAGCACGCCTTCAACTTCGACGTGGCCACCCGGCTCGAGGCCCTCCTCCAGGCCGAGGGGGCCACCGTGGTGATGACCCGGACCACCGACAGCGGCGTCGGCCCCTGCGTCGACGTCCGGGCCGCCATCGCCAACGCGGCCGGGGCCGATGCCGCCATCTCCGTCCACGCCGACGGCGGCCCACCGGCCGGCCGGGGCTTCGACGTCATCGAGCCGCTCCCGGTGGTCAGCCCCATCAGCGACAACACCGCCGTGGTGCCGGCGTCGGCCGGGCTGGCGTCGGCCGTACGGTCGTCGTTCGCCGCCGACACCGGCGAACCCGTCTCGGACTACTCGGGGACGGGAGGGATCGACCAGCGGAACGACCTGGGGGGCCTCAACCTGACCACGGTGCCCAAGGTCCTGATCGAGTGCGCCAACATGCAGAACCCGGAGGACGCCTCCCTGACCGAGAGCCCCCAGTGGCGCCAGCAGGCGGCCCAGGGACTGGCCGACGGGATCACGTCGTTCCTGGAGTCCGAGCAGGCCCCGTGACCGGCTCCCCGGGGCACGGTCGGTCCGGCTGGCCGACCCTCAGGCCTCGAACCCCCCGGCCAGCATGGCCACCACGTCATCGGCCATGGCCTGGCACAGGGCGGCCAGCTGGTCCAGCTGGCCTTCCAGGGTGGCCGACGCCAACAGCTGCTGGCGGTCGATGAGATTGAGGGGGGCCAGCTCGCAGAGCTGCCAGGCGATGTCCTCGTCGGTCCCCCCGATCTCGAGATCGGGGGGCAGGGCGGGAACGTCCCCCAGCTCCGAGAGGAGCGACCGGAGCCGGCGGACGGCCACCTCGGCGGTGGCCAGGGCCAGGCCCTGGTCGGCCCCCCTGACCACGGGCAGCTCCACCACCGCGGCCCGGGGATAGGGGTCGTCGGCCAGCCATCGGTCCACCCGGACCCGGCGCTCCCCGCGGGCGAGCACCAGCATCCGGCCGTCCTCCAGCTCGGCGACCTGGTCGATCCGGGCCACCGTGCCGACGTCGACCCGCTGGTCGCCCCCGCCCACCTCCGAGCCCCGGGCGATCAGGACCACGCCGAACTCGCCGCTCTGGCCCAGGCAGTCGGCCATCAACGCCCGGTAGCGGGTTTCGAACACGTGGAGGGGCAGGCCGGCGCCGGGGAACAGCACGGTCGACAGCGGGAACATCCCGAGGGTCCGGGCCTCCATCAGGGTCGGCTCAGGACCCGGCCGCGGCGCGGTGGGCGCCGGGCCCGCCGGGTCCGTCGGCGCCGGCGCTCCGCCACGGCCACGGCCACGGCGGCGGCCAGGGAGACCAGGGAGATCACCTGACCGATCTCATCGGAGGGTGAGCTGCCGTAGGTGAGGGTCACGTCGTGGCTGGTCGGGACCACCACCATCAGGTTGGGCGCGGCCCGCCAGGGTCCGGCGGCCCCGGTGGCCTTCCAGTTGGGGAAGTACGACACCTTGACCTCGACCGGGGTGCCGACCCGGTCCACGTGGAAGGAGATGGAGTTGTCGGTCTGGACGACGCCGGACACCGCCGTCGGCGGCTCGGGGACCGCGGTGGGCCGGGTCTGGCCGACCGCCACCCGCGGCCAGGCCGCCGGACCGGCTGCGGTGGGCACCACGTCCCACCGGGTGGGATCGTCGTACCAGCTCACCGCCGGGGCCAACCAGCTGCTCTGGGTGGGGGAGACACCGCTGCCAGACCACCGGCCGGTTGACCAGGGGCTGGACCACCGAGGCGTCGGCCACCTTGTAGACCTTCCAGGTGGTGTCGAGCGCCTCGCCGTTGTAGCTGGTGTTCCAGGGGCCGGTGGAGCCCACCTCGGTCAGGCTGGGGTCGGCCGCCGCCGCCGTCTCGACCGTGCTCGACGCGGCGAGGAAGTACCGGACGCCCATCTGCTGGAGGTGCTGGATGCCGAGGGGGACGTTGAGGCCCGCGTAGGGCAGACCGACCACGGCGTTGGACGGGCTGACCGACAGCTCGTTCTGGTTGATGAAGTGGAAGGGCGTCGAGGAGGCCGACTCGAAGAGCAGTCCCTCCATGGAGTCGACGCAGCCGTTGGTCCAGTACGGGAGGAGCATCAACGACATGGTGGTCCCGAACCGGTTGAGCGAGGGGTCGTACTCCCACATGGCCCGGCCGCAGCCCTGGGTGGCACCCACGTTGGCCATCATCTGGATCACGGCCCGGTACTCGGGATAGTCGGGCTTGCGCTCGTAGCCCGAGTAGTTCCAGTCGGCCCAGGCGCTGGGCTGGTCGGCCCCGACGGTGACGCCCACCTGGCTCAGGGCCGAGGCCGGCAGCACCAGGGGCGGCACCACGGCCAGGCACGCCGCGGCCAGGGCCACCAGGGGGCCGACCACCGCACCGGCCGGGACGCCGGCCGGGGAGGGCGGCGGAACCGGCTGACCCGGGCCCCGGGCTGCCACGGCACCTCGCGGACCGCGCCGCAGCCGTTGGCGGACCACCTCCACCCACTGGTCGAGGCGGCGCCGGCGGCTCCATCGGGCCACCGCAGCCACCACCTCGCCCAGGGCGTACCCGGCCAGGAGGTAGAGACAGAGGAACCAGAAGGGGAGGAACCGGGCGTTGTAGAGCTTGTTGGCGGGGTCGAGGCAGACCGGCGGCGGCGGAGAGGGCCCCCATCACCACCACGAACAGCGCCACCCGGTTGCGGCGCAGCACCATGGCCACCAGCCCCACCACGTCGGCGGCCAGCACCCACCGGGCCGAGCCCGGGAAGAGCAGGTGGGGGAAGCCCAGGACCTTGGTGTAGCCCATGTTGGTGGTGTAGGCCTGACCGGTGGCGAAGGGGAGGAGCCACCAGGCGCTGAGGCCCGACCCCGATCACGCCGGCCACCACCGACCAGACCAGGCGTCCCGACCACCGGCGCCGGGCCGGCCGGCCACCCCGCCCCCGGCGGAGCCCGCGCACCAGGTCGGCGTCGAGGAGGAGCCAGACCACCGCGCCGGCCGCCGCGAACAGGGCCGGGAGCAGGTGGCAGAGCAGGGTGACGGCGAAGAGCACGGCGGCCAGGGCCCGGTGCCGGCCGGTGCGGAGCCCGTGGGCCCACACCCCGAGGAAGAGGAGCGAGCACGAGAGGCTCAGCGAGAACGAGAACTCGCCGGCCAGGGTGGAGAGGATGTTGCCGCCGTAGATGGAGAAGCTCGGTTCGAAGAGGAACGGGAGCGTGGCCGCGGCCAGGCAGCCCGGGCCGGGGTCGCGCAGGCCGGCCAGCCGGCCGAAGGCCCAGGCGCACACGGGCAGGGTCAGCGTGCCCAGCACCGTGACCAGCTTGAAGGCCACGTCGTAGGAGACCACGGCGTTGAACAGCACGGTGATCATGCCGGGCAGGGGAAAGTAGAAGGTGTAGAGCGGGAAGCCGTCGTACCAGTCGGGGTCCCAGCCGGTGACCTGGCCGTGGGTCAGCAGGTGGGACTTGAGGAAGGCCGGCAACATCACGTGGGCCCCGGTGTCGCCACCGGCGGTGGTGGTGTTGGCCAGCAGCAGCGACGGGTGGAGCTGGCTGAGGGCCACCAGGGTGACCCCGACCACCACGGCCAGGTTGGCCCATCCGGGCCAGGAGGACCGGCGGGCCAGGCGGCGGGTCCACGACGTCGGCGAGGGGGCCAGTCGCGGGGTCGGCGCCACGGGGGCCGGTGCCGGGGCCACGTCCACGGGGGCGGTCATCTCAGAAGGGCACCCCGTGGCCCAGCGCCATCGGCGCCACCACGGCGGCGGCCACCGCCATGAGGTTGAACGTGGCGTGGGCGACCATGTTCATGCCCAGCCGGCCGGTGCGGTACGAGACCAGGGACAAGATGATGCCGAAGGTGGCCAGTCCCGAGCAGCTGGAGCGACTCGGCGTGGGCCAGCCCGAACAGCACGCCGGTCACCACGATGGCCAGCGCCGGTCCCACCCAGCCCCCCACCCGTCCGAACAGGCGGGCCAGGGCCCGCAGCAGTACCCCGCGGAAGAACAGCTCCTCGAAGAACGGCGCGCCGACCACGGTGAGGACGGCGATCACCAGGAACCCCGTCCCGTGGGACCCACCCGTCAGCCGCTGGCTCGGGGCGTTGAAGCGCTGGTTGAAGTCGTGGACGTGGTGCGAGATGGGTAGGTACATCAGGACCACCAGGATCTGGCCGCCGACGCCGATGGGGATGCCGACCAGGTCCCGCCAACGGAAGCGCAGGCCCAGGTCGGCCACCAGGCTCTTGGTCCCCCGGACCCCACTGGCCAGCCAGGCCGACCCGAAGAAGCCGGCCCACAGGCCGAGCAGCGTGGACACGATGTACCAGGTGGGCGGCTCGCTCAGCCTGGTGATGGCGCTCAGCGAGGCCAGCTTGCCGTCGATGGCGGCGGCGATGGCCACGAAGACGGCGGCCAGGATCTGGCCACCCAGGAAGCCCAGCGCGGCGAAGAGGAGCCACATCCAGGCCGACGACCGCGAGTCCGGGGCGGCGCCCGCGGCCAGCTGGTCGCCGAGCGAGCTGTCGGCCCCCGGCCGGCCGGTGCCCGCCGGGGGGGCGGGCCGGGAGGTCGGGGGAGGAGGTGGGGCCCATCCCGGAGGGGGGCCGGCCGGGGGCGGTGGCGCCCATCCGGGCACGCCGGCGGGGACCACGCCCGGTGGCGGCCCTGCCGCCCCGGCGATCCCGCGGTCGGCGGTGGCGCTGGGGTCCGCACCCTGTTCGGACCGCTCGATCACCCTCCCACGATACCGACCCGTCCCGGCCCGCTGGAGGCGGGCCGCCCGACGGGGTGGGGCGATGCGTCAGACGAGGCCCGGTGCGAATAGCATGAAGGGGTGACCCCGCCGAACCCCGACCTGCCCAACGGCCCCCCCTCGCCCGGTGGTCCCGGCCAGGACGCGCCGGGCCAGAACAAGAACCGGATGGCCCTGTACGTGGTCATCGTGGTGGCGGTCCTGTCGGTGCTGATCATCCCCAACCTGCTCTCGAAGACCACCACCAACAACCTCAGCTACAACTCCTGGCTCAGCGACCTCCAGAGCAAGGGGATCAAGACGGCCAACGTCGACATGTCGACCGGCGTGATCACCGGGGAGCTGGCCAACGGCGGCACCTACACCACGTCCGGGCCCAACCCCATCATCGACTCGGAGCAGAACGCCCTGAAGACGCTCGGGCCCAACGCCCACCTCAACTCGGGCACCTCGAACCCCCTGCTCGGGATCCTGCTGACCTGGATCCTGCCCTTCGCCATCCTCGGCGGGATCTTCTACTACATCAGCAGAAAGGCCCAGGGCCAAATGGGAAGCATCATGTCCATCGGGCGATCCAAGGCCAAGCTCTACTCCACCGAGCGACCGTCGACCACCTTCGACGACGTGGCCGGCTACGACGGCGTCAAGCTGGAGATCAGCGAGGTGGTGGACTTCCTCAAGACTCCGGCGCGGTTCAAGGAGATCGGGGCCCGCATCCCCAAGGGCATCCTGCTGGTGGGCCCCCCGGGGACCGGCAAGACCCTGCTGGCCCGGGCCGTGGCCGGTGAGGCGGGTGTGCCCTTCATGTCGGTGAGCGGGTCGGACTTCATGGAGATGTTCGTCGGCGTGGGCGCCAGCCGGGTCCGCGACCTGTTCGCCACGGCCCGCAAGCAGGCCCCGGCCATCGTGTTCATCGACGAGATCGACTCGATCGGCCGAAAGCGGGGCGCCGGACTGGGTGGCGGGCACGACGAACGGGAGCAGACCCTCAACCAGATGCTCTCCGAGATGGACGGCTTCGACCCCACCGAGGGCATCGTGGTCATGGCCGCCACCAACCGGCCCGACATCCTGGACGCCGCCATCCTGCGCCCCGGCCGGTTCGACCGCCAGATCGTGGTTCCCCTCCCCGACCTCGACGAGCGTCTCCCCATCCTGCAGGTCCACTGCAAGGACAAGCGGGTCGACCCGACCGTGGACCTCGGGACGGTGGCCCGGGGCACCCCGGGCATGAGCGGTGCCGACCTGGCCAACCTGGTCAACGAGGCCGCCCTCCACGCCGTGCGTCGAGGCTCCAAGCTCATCCAGAACGTCGACTTCGAGGCGTCCCGGGACCGCGTGCTGATGGGTCAGCGGCGCGAGAGCCTGGTGCTGTCCGGGGCGGAGAAGGAGCGGGTGGCGTTCCACGAAGGGGGCCACGCCGTCCTGGCCTACGTGCTGCCCGACGCCGACCCGGTCCACAAGGTCACCATCCTCCCGACCGGCATGGCCCTCGGCGTCACCATGCAGCTGCCCATGGAGGAACGCCACATCCACCCCCGCCAGCACATCGAGGACTCCCTCGCCGTCCGTATGGGGGGCCGGGCGGCCGAGCTGCTGGTGTACGGGGACCTCTCCACCGGGGCCAGCAACGATCTGGTCGGCAACACCGAGCTGGCCCGCAAGATGGTCCGCGAGTGGGGCATGAGCGACAAGATCGGCCCCATGGCCTGGGGCTCCCAGGGCCAGGTGTTCCTGGGCGAGGACCTCATGCACACCCGGGACTACTCCGAGCACACCAGCCAGATCATCGACGACGAGGTCGAGAGCATCCTCCGCGCCCAGGAGGAGCGGGCCCTCGAGGTCCTGGCCCGTCACCGGGGCGGACTGGATGCCGTGGCCCGCGCCCTGCTCGACGAGGAGACCATCGACGGCGAGACGGTCGGCCGGCTGGTCGACACGGCCTACGGCCGGCCGGTGCACGAGCACGGCGTCAAGAGCGTGCCGCCCATCTTCGTGGCCTCCCAGCACGGGCCCACCGGCTCGGACAACGTGGACGGACCCCCGGACGACGCCGACCGCACGACCCAGGCACCGGCCCAGGGTCGCCCCACCGGCACCCCTGGCGCGGAGGCCGCCGCCGCGCCAGCCGACGGGGCCCAGCCGCGGGCGCCCGAACCGGCCACCGACAGCGAGGTCACCGGGGCCACCCGCGCCAGCGACGAGGCCGGTGCCACCCAGGCGACCGATCCCGGCCGGGCCGACGCCGAGGGCCAGACCGGTCCGGCTCCGTGGCCACCACCGCCCGCTCCCCCGGCCGGCCACTGGCCCAAGCAGGCCCCGTGGCCGCCGCCCCCACCCCCCACCTCCCGGTAGGACGCCGCGCCCTCGCCCCGGCGGCACCGACGCATCCCACGGGGTCGGCGACTGCTGACGGCGGTCAGCGCCGGCGCGCCACCCAGACCTCCTCACAGGGCCACCGGGCCGCCCACTCGGAGGTGACCGCGTAGTGGGTTCCCTGCGCTCCGGGCGGGGGGCGCACCTCGATCAGGTCCTCCACCTCGAAGCGGTTGGCCCGCAGCAGGCGGATCCAGTCACCGTGGCCCAGATGGAACTCGACCGTCGGGTCGTCGGGCCACTCGAACCGGTGCATCCCGAAGTGGTCCCGGAGCAGGCGGTCCCCGACGGGATCCCCGTCGGCGTCGGGCAGGCACAGCATGACCAGGGCGCTGTTGCCGAGGAAGACCAGCTGGCCGCCGCGGCGGAGGAGTCTCGCCGCCTCGGGGATCCACCGGTAGGGATCGGCCCAGATGGCGGCGCCGTACTCGCTGACGGCCAGGTCGAAGGAGCCGTCGGCCACGGGTACCTGCTCGGCGGCGGCCCGGACCAGAGGGAAGTGCAGATGGTGACGGTCCTGGCACCGGCGGGCGATGGCCAGCTGGCCCGGCGTGGGATCGACGCCCACCGGGCGGGCCCCTCGGCGGGCCAGCCAGGCCGAGACGTACGCCGTCCCACAGCCGAGCTCGATCACATCCCGGCCCGCCAACCCCTCCGGGAAGAGCCCGACCGAGGACTCGGGCGTGTGGAAGATGCCCCACGACGGCTCGTCGGCGGACCACTGCCGTTCGGCCAGCTCCAGCTGGTCCGCCCGGCGACCCTCCCACCACTCGGCGTTGGCTCGCACGTACTGCGGGGTGCCGTCGGTCATGGGCCCACCGTAGGGTGAGTCGGTGCACGAGTCGGTGACCGTACCCATGGCCGCGACGCCCGGGCGGATCGGGGACCTCGTGAGCGACGTGACCAGGATCGGCCGCTACCGTCCGGAGGCGTTCGAAGCCGCCCGCGGCCGCACCGAGCGCAACAAGGTGGGCACCACCCTCCAACGGGTCAAGGCCGAGGTGGAGTCGGGGCCCGGCGGGGAGGCCTGACCCGGCACCGGGGGGGAGTCGAGGGCGGGGGCGTCAGGACCGGGGCGGCCCGGTGCCCGCGGGTGCCGTGCCGTGCCGCGTCGGGCGGGGCTAGCGAGACGGCGGCGAGGTGGCGCACCCGATGCAGGTGACCGTGGCCGGCCGCGCCGCCAGACGGTCGGCGGCGATCGGGCCACGGCACCGCTCGCACTCGGCGTGGAGGCCGGCGGCCAGACGGGCCGAGGCCCGGTCCAGCGCCGTCAGATGGGCTTCGGCGTCAGCCAGGAGCGCCGACGCCCGCGCCCGCTCGAAGGCGAGGGTGGCGCCCTCGGGATCGTGCTCGTCGTCGGTGTTGGCGTCGGCCGAGGCCGAGACGATCCCGTCGATCTCGGATCGGAGGGCGAGGACCCGCGCCGTGGTGTCGGCCCGGTCCGCCTCGACGGCCTCCCGGAACGCCGTGCCGTCCGTCACGCCACCGCGGCGCTCACCCGGTGACGACCCTCGGGCCCGGGCCCGGCATCCCGCCGACCCGAGGGGGAACCTGGCGCCGGGCGGCGGGCGATGTGGGTCGTGGTCACGGTCCTGTTCTACCCGACCCCACGGCCCGTCGGTGCACCGGCGGGCCTCCGCCGGCCTCGGCGACCGAGGTGCCCGTCGAAGGTCGGACGGATTAGGTTGCTGCCATGTCCGACTACGTGATCCCCGAACCGGAACCGAAGGAGATCGACGAGACCCTCTCGATCGAGCTACGGCACCTGGCCGCCAATGCCGTCCTCAAGGGGAAGCCCTCCGGCGACGAGAAGTGCGAGAACTGCCGCTACTACCTCGAGCCCTACAACGAGCTCTCCTACTGCTGGCACCCCAAGGTCCGCATCCTGGTGGGCGCCCAGTGGTGGTGCCAATGGTGGGAGGCCATCCCCGAGGACCAGTAGGGAGACGGGGCGCACGCCCGCCCGGTCGCCCGGTCAGGGGTCGAGCGGGAACCCGGTGGACGAGACCACCCCCGGGGCGCCGGCCGGCCCGCTGTCCTCTTCGACGTCCACCGGCTGGGTGGACGACACGGTGAGCACCGGGAGCCCGCCGATCGGCGCGGGGCCCAACACGGCCACGGCGCTCGGAGCCACCGTGAACCGGGCCACCGGATGGCCGGCCCCGAGCCCGGTCACCTCGACCTGCGCCGGCGCCGGGCCCGGATTGGCCACCGCCAGGCTCGACACCGCCGCCCCGGGCGTCCCCGGCGCACCCGGGATGCCCGGCCCGGGGACCAGCCAGTGGGTGGCCACCGTGGTGGTGGCCGACGACGAGCCCCACTCGGGCGCCGCGGCCCCGGGGGGTGCCAGCACGGCCCGCCCGACCACGATGGGCAGCGTGGAGGCCACGGTCAGGGCGTAGGGGGTCTGCTGGGGCAGGCCCGGGGTTCCCGACATCGGGAAGGCCACGACGGACACCGGGGGCACCGCCACCCGGTGGGGCACCACCGAGCCGGAGGACAGGCCCAGGGTGATGGTGGCCGTGGCCGATGACTGGCCCGGGTTGGCCAGATAGAGAAGGACGGTGGACCCGGGCATGGCCGTGGTCTGGGCCAGACGCCAGGTGGTCGACGGCTGGGGGGCGCCGAGCCGCAGGGACATCCCGCCGGCGGTACCCGACGACCACTGCTGGAACTCCGAGCTGACCAGGCTGCCGGCCTGGGCCACCACCAGGGTGGCGATGGAGGCCTGGTCCTGCACGAAATCGCCCACGTTCTCCAGGACCAGCTGGCCGGGCGGGACGACCAGCCCCTGGTACTGCTGGGGCGTTTCGAACCCGCTCTCGGTGATGAACGACACGTTGACCACGGCCTCGGTGGCCGTGGGGTTGTAGAGGGACAGGGTCAAGGTGTTGCCGGCCGTCGTGGCCCCGCCGGCGAACGACCACTGGGAGGCGACCTGGGAGGCGCACGGCGCCGTGCTCCAGCCGTCGGGTCCGGTGACCACCTGGCTGGCCACCACCCCGCCGCCGGAGAAGACGAAGGCGGCGGCGTCACTGCCGGCCGGGAGCCCGTCGGCCGGGTTCACGGCCACGCTGTGGAGGGCGGGGACACGCACGTGGCGACGCACGGTGGGCACCGCCCCGCCGGCCCCGGCCGGGCCGACGGCCGTCATGACCCCGCCCACGGCCGACCGGGTCGGATTGGTCAGGTAGATGGTGGTGGTGGCCGCCGTGCCCGTCCCGGCGGCGCAGAAGGCCGAGGACGAGTAGGACCCCACCGGGGACACCGCCACGCCGTCGGCCGCGGCCGGGGCCGGGGCCGGGGCCGGCGTGCCGGTGACGGCGGCCAGGCCGGCGACCACCACCACCACGGCGACGACGGCGAGGAGGGCCGCCGTGCGCCCCCGTTCGGGCTCGACCGGTGCCCAACGGGTCCGGCGGTCGCGCCTCGGGGCCGGAGGGTCATCGGATCCCGCCCACTCGGGCTCGGTCCAGTCCGGCTCGGTCAGGGAGTCGTCCGAGTCGCTCACGACAGCCGTCCGCCGGCCGGCACCCCGACCCCGGCGTCCGGTGACCGGCGGTGGTCGGGCCCGGTCCCGGTGCCGTCGTCGCCGGTCTCCCCCCCGGGACCGGTCCCGGCGGCGCCCGCCCGCGACCAGGGTCGGGGAAGCCGCACCCGCCGCAACGGCCGTCCCACACCGTCGCCGATCAGGAGGGCCACGGCCACCAGCCACGTGACGATCGAGACCACGAACGACAGCGGGGCCACCAGTCCCCCGTCGAACCGCAGGGTGCCGGACCCCGCCGTCGCCACCCGGAAGCGGGCCGCCCACCCGAAGGACGGAGCCTGCGGGACACGGGCCCCGGTCGGACCGGCCAGGCTCCACCGGCCGGCCGGCGCCGAGGCGGCGAGCACCGTCCCCTTGGTCAGCGGGCCCTGGAACGAGCGCGCCGCCGCCGGGCCGGGCAGTACGGCCTCCGCACCGGGCACCACCCCCGATCCCGGGCTGCCGGCCAGGGGGTCGGGGTGGGTCGAGTCGGGTACCGTCGTCCCGGCGGGGACCTCGGCCCGCTGGGGCAACCAGGCGCTGTTGAGGTAGACGGTGATGCCGGTGCCCGACAGGACCGGGCTGAGGTCCAGCTGCCGGGTGAGGGCCGGGGCCACGTCGGCCGGGACCGGGTACTCGGTGGGGTTCTGCTCGCCGTTGATCTCGGGGGCCAGGGAGGTCAGCAGGGCCACGTAGCGGACGCCGGCCGGGGCCAGCAGCCGGCCGAGCTGGTCGGTGCCCCCGGCCCGGGCCAGATCGACCGCCGAGGCCAGACCGGCCGCCGGGCCGGGGCCGGCCGGGTTCCACAGCCAGCGGGCATCGGGGCCGCCGTTCTCGGAGGTGGCGTAGGCCAGGCCGTCCCCGGCGGCCCACGACCCCTGGTAGATGGCGTTGGTGTTCCCCAGCCAGAGCACCCGGAAGGCGCCGTCCGCGGCCTTGGCCCGCATCCAGGCCACCGACTGGCTGAAGTCGTTGTTCGGGAGCTGCCAGCGTCCCGGCAGGGCCGAGATGGCCGTCGGCAGCGCCCCCAGGACCACCGCCGCGGTGGCCACCACCGTGACCAGCTGCCGCCAGCCGAACTCGGCCGCCCGCAGGTCCTCCTCGAAGGCCGCCACCCCGAGTCCGATGGCGGCGGCGATGGCCACCGCCGCCGGGGCCAGCAGGATCAGCGGGTCGACGGCCAGGCTGCCGATCCACCCCCGACCCATGACCCACGCCACCACCCAGAAGACCAGGGCGACGGACCAGAACCGCCCGGCCCACCGGAAGCGGTCCCCCCGGGCCAGGACCAGGGGAGCCAGGGCGGCCACGGCGAAGCCGAAGGCCAGGGGCGAGCCGCCGATGGGCCCGGCCGCGAACCGGAGGAGCGAGGACCACGACGCCGCCGACGAGGCCGGGATCGGCACCCCGAACACGGCGACCGCGCCCCGTCCGGCCCACGCCACGCCGACGACCCAGGGCAGGCAGACGACCGCGGCCACGCCCGTCGAGGCCAGCGCCAGCCAGAGGGCACGGCGGGTGGCGGCCAGGTCACCGAAGAGGGCCGAGGAGACCATCAGGGCCAGGGCGGCCAGGACCACCACGATGGCCGCGGCGGGGACGAAGGAGACCATCACGGCCTCGAGGACGCCGAGGGCGACCGCGCTCCGGGCCCAGGGGTGGTGCAGGGCCCACGCCGTCAGCGACCGCCGGACCGTCCCGCCGGTCGCCGGGGGGTGGGGGGTCCGGGCGGCGGGGGCCCCTGGCGCGAAGGGGGCGGCGCCCGTGGCCCGGAAGAGCCGGACCAGCGCCCAGGGTGCGCCGGCGTAGACGACCAGGGCCCCCCAGCGGCCCAGGGCCAGCCCGTTGTAGGGCAGGGCGAGGGCCAGGTAGGCCAGCCCGGCCACCAGCCCGGCACGCTGGGAGCCGAAGGGGCGCAACAGGCGCACCACCCCCCAGACCCCGAGCGGGACGCAGCCGAAGATCAGCACCTTCTGGCCGAGACCCATCGCCCCCAGCAGCAGCGTGCCCACCAGGCCGGTGACCAGGAGTCCGGGCGCGACCGGCGCCGTGGTTCCCACCCCCGAGGGGTGCCATCCGGTGGCGAACTGCGAGAGGGTGGCCGTCCAACTCGGGAAGGGGACGAACTGCCCGACGGCGGGGAGCCTCCCGGTCAGCACGCCACGGGTCCCGAGCAGCACCACCACGCCGGCGATCAGCCACACCGTGACCCGAACCCGTCCGCTCAAGCGACCGCGGGCCGGTCCGGTGGCCCCGACCGTCGGCTCGGCCGGCAGGTCGGCGGCGGGGCCGGGGCCGCCCGAGGCGGGATCCCCGTCGAGCGCCGCCTCCGCGGCCAGTTCGGTGGCGGCCAGCTCGGTGGCGGCCAGCTCGGTGGCGGCCAGCTCGTCGGCGTGGGCCCCGTGGAAGCCGTGCTGGAAGACCCGTCGGAAGTAGGAGGAGAGGCGGGCGCTCCCCCCCACCTGGAGCACCCGGACCTCCTTGTCGCTCAGCCGGCGGTGGGCCTTGAGCTCCTGGCGCTGCCGCCGGGTCACCGACAGCCGGGCCAGGTTCCACCGCCAGGCATGGACGACCGCCCGGGCCCGGGCCCGGTTGCCGGCCAGCGCGGCCACGATCACCTCGGCCATGGCCAGGATCAGCACCTGTGGCACCACTCTGACCAGGTGGAACGGGCCGTAGCACTTGAAGACGGCCAGCAGCTCGTGCCGGCGCTGCAGCGCTTGAAGGGTCACCGGGCGCCCCCCCGGGTCGTCGCCGTCACCCACCAGGGAGGGTTCGATCGACCGGGACCCGGCGGCCAGCTCCTCGAGATGACGGACCCGGGCATCGGGGGCGACGATGATCCGGGCCCCGACCACCTGGGCCCGCCAGCACAGGTCGAGGTCCTCGCCCATGGCCACGATGGCCGGGTCGAAGCCGCCGATCTCCTCGAAGAGGTCGGCCCGGATCAGGCTGGAGCCGCCGGGGGCCACGAAGACGTCACGGACGGCATCGTGTTGGCCGTGGTCGATCTCGTGCGGCTGCACCCGGTCGACCACCGAGCCGCCCTTGTCCGCCGTCATGCCCACGTGGACCAGTCGCTCGGGGTCGTCCCAGCTGACCACCTTCGGGGTGACGATCCCGGCATTGGAGCGGAACGCCTCCTCCACCATGAGGTGGACGGCGTCCGGGAACAGCGCCACATCGTCGTGGCAGATCAGGAAGTAGTCGGCGCCCTCGACCATGGTCCGCACCTCGTTGACCGTGGCGCCGAACCCCCGGTTCTCGTCCAGCCGGCGTACGAAGGCGGTCGGCAGCACCGCCGCCACCCGGGCGGTGAGGTCGTCCCGGCTGCGGGCATCGAGGATCAGCACGGACAGTTCCGCGTAGTCCTGGGCGGCGAGTGAGGCCAGCGTCTCCTCGAACCACGGACCCGGGTCGTGGGCGACGACGACGGCGACCACCGGCGGGGCCAGTGTGTCCATCAGGGGTCAGAGGCTATCGGGCCGAAGTGACCCTGCGGTGAACTCCCAGGTCATCAGCTATGCGGGCCGGGAGGCGCCGTGTGCTTGCAAATGTATATCATCACGGATACACTTGTATCCATCGAGCCGGCACTTCCGGCTCCAAGGCAACGAAGCAACCGTCCGCAAGTCGAAGGAGCAGGACATGCCCACCATCAAGAAGCCCGACATCAAGGTGCCGGAGATCAAGATGCCCGAGTTCAACACCGATGTGACCAAGACGGCCAAGGAGATCGCCGCGGTGGCCAAAGACGCCACCTACGTGGTCATCGGCGCCGGGGTCCTCGGCTTCCAGCAGGCCCAGGTCCAGCGCCAGGAGCTCATGAAGCGCCTGGCCGAGCCCAAGGCCGGCATCGAGGACCGGGTCACCACCGCCCGCTCCGACCTGAGTGGCGCCATCCACTCCGTCGACCTCACCGTCGAAGGGCTGATGGAGCGGGTCGAGGACCTCATCGAACGCCTCGAGGCCGCCGTGGCCCCGCTCGAGGACCGGCTGCCCGGTCAGGCCCGTGACCTGGCCAAGCAGGCCCACGTCCAGGCCCGGGAGGCCCGCTCCCAGCTCCGCTCGAGGATCCCGACGGCCGCCGCCTGACCTGGCGACTCCCCGGGTCGATCCGAATCGGCTCCATCGACGACGAACGGCCCGCGGTGCGGGCCGTTCTTCGCGCCCGCCGTCCGGTCGCCCGGCCCACCCGCTCACCGTCCTACTCGGCGTGCTCCCGCCAGTAGGCCAGTACGTCGGCCAGGGTCTGCTCCAACGGGATCTCGGGCTTCCACCCGGTGGCCTCGGCCAGCCGGCCCGGGTCGCCCCGCAACACCGGGACCTCGACCGGCCGCACCAGCGACGGGTCGGTCTCGAACTCGAGGGTGGTGCCGGCCAGCTGCAGCAGCCCGTCGGCGATCTCCCGGATCGACACGTCGCGTCCGGAGCAGACGTTGTACAGCCCCCCGGGACGGCCCGACTCGACCAGGAGGCGGTAGGCCCGGACCACGTCCCGCACATCGGTGAAGTCCCGCCGGGCCGACAGGTTTCCCACCGGGATGGTGGCCGCCCCGCGCCGGTCGGCCTCGACGATGCGCTTGGCCAGCGCGGGCACGGCGAAGTTGGGCGTCTGGCCCGGGCCGATGTGGTTGAACGGCCGCACCGTGATCACGTGCTGGCCGTGGCCCAGATGGGCCTGGGCCACCACCGCCTCGGCGGCCAGCTTGCTGGCGGCGTACGGGGTCAGCGGGGCGGTCGGTGACCCCTCGTCGAGAGGGAGCCGTCCGGGGTCGGTGACGGCCCCGTAGACCTCGGCCGAGCTGGTCACCAGCACCCGGGGGTCGGTTCCGCACTGGCGGGCCGCGGCCAGCACGGCGGCCGTCCCCACGATGTTGACCTCCAGCACCTGCAGCGGCTCCTCCCACGACTGGCCGACGTGGGTCAGGGCGGCCAGGTGGTAGACGGCGTCGGGGGCCGCCTCGGACATGGCCACGAGCAGGGCGGCGGGATCGGTGATCTCCACCTCCCGATCGATGGCGACCACCTCGTCGCCGAGGTCTCGGAGATGGTCAGCGAGCCAGTGGCCGACAAAGCCGCGGCCGCCGGTGATGAGGGAGCGCACGACGGGCCACCCTACCGGCTCGCCGACCCGACCAGCACCTTCGCACGTTTCGTGCCGGCCGGTCCGGCGCCGGGGCGGCCGGGTGCGGGCAGCCGGGGCCGGGGCCCGGGCCGGGCGTCGGGGCACTCAGCGGCCGGCGGCGTGGCGGTAGGCATCGAGGTGCCGCTCGGCGCTCCGCTCCCAGGTGTGGGAGGCGACGATCTCCAGACCCAGCTGCCGCCGGGCGGCCGACGCCCCGTCGTCCGAGGGTCCGGCCAGGGCGGCCTCGAGGGCCTCGGCCAGGGCGGTGCCGTCCCCCGGTTCCACCAGGACGGCGGCCCGGCCCGCCACCTCCTCCATGGCCGTGCCCGAGGTGGTGACGAGAGGCACCCCGCACGCCAGGGCCTCGAGGGCCGGGAGACCGAACCCCTCATAGAGGGCCGGGTAGACGGCGGCCACCGCCGACCGCAACAGGGCCGGGACGGTGGCGTCGGGCACGTACCCGGTCCGGACCACGCGTGAGCCGACCCCGGACGCCCCGATGGCCCGCTCCACCGCCGCCACGCCCCAGCCGTCCCCCCCGGCCAGGACCAGGAGGGCGTCGGGGTACCGGTCGGCGGCCCGGGCAAAGGCGCCGACCAGGGTGGGGACGTCCTTGCGAGGCTCCAGGGTCCCCACGAAGAGGAGAAACGCCCGACCGTCGGCCAGCCGCTGGTCCACCGCGGCCAGTGCCGCCCGATCCGACCCGGGCCGGGGCTCGTCCGGTCGGAACAGACCGGTGTCGACACCGTGGGGGGCCACGAAGACCTCGGCGTCGACGCGGCACCACCGGGCCAGCTCGTCGGCGGTCACCCGGCTGGGGCAGACCACCGCCGCCGCCCGGGCAGCGGCCCGGGTGATGGCCCGGCGGAAGAGCAGCACCTTGGACCGCTGGTGCCACTGGGGCGCCGCGAAGAAGCTCAGGTCGTGGACGGTCACCACCGTCGGTACCCGGGTTCGCTCCGGCATCGTGTAGTGGGGACCGTGGTGGACGGACACGCCGGACTCGGCCAGCAGGCCGGGCAGCCGGAACTGCTCCCAGGCCAACCGGAGCGGGCG
This sequence comes from uncultured Acidimicrobiaceae bacterium, assembly GCA_963812525.1. Lineage (GTDB taxonomy): Bacteria > Actinomycetota > Acidimicrobiia > Acidimicrobiales > RAAP-2 > Bog-756. Next base: position 685,432 of record CAWEVL010000009.1, on the reverse strand, counting down.
GGGACCGGGGGCACCGGACACCAGTCGGGCGCCGGGGGCCAGCGCCGGCCACCGCCGCCGGTCGTCCCGACGGCCGAGGAGGGTCAGGTCCACGTCGGACCGGGCGGCCAGGGCGCCGGCCAGGTGGAGGGTGTACTGGCCGGCCCCCACGGCCCGGGCCGGCACCGCCGAGACGTCGAGGGAGAGCCGCAGCGGGGCGTCGGTCATGGCCGCCCCGCCCTCGACCGTGCCGCTTCGTCCCACACGGCCAGGTGTCGCCGGGCGATGCCCGACCAACGCAGTGCCGCCGAGCGATCGCCCCCCAGCCGGCGCAGGCGGGAGCGCTCGTCCTCGTCCGTGGCCACCGTCAGCAGGCCGGCGGCGATGGAGTCGGTGTCGAGCGGGTCGACCTCGAAGGCGGCACCGGCCGTGCTGGGCAGCGGGCTGGCCACCACCGGCGTCCCGAAGGCCATCCCCTCGACGGGGGGAAGGCCGAACCCCTCCACCAGGGGAACGTACACCAGCAGTCGGGCCATGGAATAGAGCGCAGAGAGTTCCGACGGGGCCGACCAGTCCGGTGAGCACCACCCCGGTCTCCGGCCGCACCCGCTCCCCCCAGCCGGTCGGGCCGACCAGCACCAGCGGCCACGGCTCGGGCAGGTCGCCGCGGATGCGCTCGTACGCCTCGACCAGCCGGGGCAGGTTCTTCCGGGGCTCGAGCGTGCCCACGCTCAGCAGGAAGGGTCCGTCGATGCCCATGGAGGACAGCAGGGTGCCGGCCGCCCCGATGTCGGGCGGCGGCAGGTGATCGGAGCCCATCGGGATCACGTGGACGGCGTCGGGCGAGGCGCCGGCTTCCATCAGGTCGGCCGCCACCACGTCGGCCGGGACGATGAACCGGTCGGACCGCCGGAGGGCGCGGCGCAGCGCCGCTTCGTGCCAGGCGCGGCCGCGGGGCGGGTAGGCGTCGGGCACCCGTCGCCACAGCAGATCGTGCACGGTGGTGACCAGGGCGGCTCGCCCCGGTGCCATCGTCGACAGGGAGGTGGCCTGGACCACGTCGACGTGGCGCGGTCCCCGGAGCAGGCCCCGGTCCCAGGCCCGGGTGAGGACGGGGCCGGGCAGCGGATGGGCCCGCACCGGATGGCCCAGTCCGACCAGGGGGTCGGGGACGCCCTTCCCCGACGCCGAGCGGCTGGCCGTCAGCGTGAGGTCGGGCCGCTCGGCCGGGGCCAGGTCGTCGATGCCCTGGAGCAGGCCCCGGATGTAGGTGCCGATCCCGCCCGACGCCGGTCGGCGCAGTTGCTCGGCCATCACCAGGAGCCGCAGCCTGGTCACTGCGCCACCCCGCCGGCGGCGGTCCTCTCATCGTGGGCGTCCCGGTAGAGGTCGGTCAGTCCGGCGGCACAGGCCGTCCAGGTGAACCGAGCGCTCCAGCCGCGGCCCCGGGCCACCAGGTCCTCGATGCCGCTCCCCCCCTCGAGGACGCGGCTCAGCTCGCGGGCCAGACCGTCCCGGTCACCGGGATCGACCAGCAGGGCCCCGTCGCCGACCACTTCGGGGAGGGCGCCGGCGGCTGTGGCCACCACCGGGACCCCGGCCGCCATGGCCTGGAGCGGAGGGAAACCGAAGCCCTCGTAGCGGGACGGGTACGCCAACGCCGAGGCGTGGCGCAGCACGGCGTCGAGGCCCCGGTCGTCGAGGTACCCGGGACGCACGATCCGGTCCCGCCACGGGGACGACGCGACGGCGGCGGCGAAGCGCTCCGAGTCCCAGCCATCGGCCCCCACCACCACCAGCGCCACCGACGGGTGGTCGGCGGCCAGCTCGTCGAACGCCGACACCAGCAACGGGTAGTCCTTGCGGGGCTCGATGGTCCCGACGGCCAGGACGTAGCGGTCGCACCCCTCGGGCAGGGCGACCGCCCGGGCGGCGGGGGGCCCCGGGCCCGGAACGGGTGCCGGCGGGACGGGGATCCCGTGATGGACGGCCCGCACCCGCTCGGGAGGGATCGAGAACTCGGCCGCCACCTGATCGGCGACGTACCGCGACGGGGTGTGGACCCACGCACCGTCGGCCACGGCGCGGCGGATGAGGTCGGGGTACCGCAGGGTCGGCGGGTCGCACAGCTCGGGGTAGAGCACGACGGTCAGGTCGTGGACCGTCACCACCCGGGCCGCACGCCTGGTCGGTGGGACCACGAAGTTGGTCCCGTGCACGACCTGGTGGCGACCGACGAACCACTCCACGGGCGGCCCCCAGCCCCGGGACCAGGCGGCGTGCAGCGGGCGGGCCGGCATCGCCCGTTGCCCGGTCGGGATCCCCGGGGGGACCAACCCCTCCAGGTGCCGGCGCCGGCGCCAGCTGACGGCGAAGGCGGACACCTCCACGGACGGGGTCTCGGCGAGTCCGGCCAGCGCGCCGCGGCAGAAGGCGCCGACGCCGGTGGGACGCCCGAGGAGCGGCGTGGCCTCGAACCCGACGGACAGCCGGTCCCGGTCGGAGGTAGCAGATCGCTCCGGCGTCACCAACGGAGCCTTGCACACGGCGGCTCTGATGGGGTCCAGGGTCGGTGGGTCCGGGTAGCCTGCCCCGATGACCACCCCCCGTCCGCGGCCCACCGAGCGGCGGCGCCTCTACCTCGGGGTCCCTCCCCGTCCGTCCGGCCCACGGGGCGTGCGCCCATGATCGCCGCCCTGGCCGGTGGGGTCGGGGCGGCGCGCCTCCTGCGGGGGATGGTGGAGGTCGTCCCCCCGTCGGACATCACCGCCATCGTCAACACCGGCGACGACACCGTGCTCCACGGGCTCCATATCGCTCCCGATCTGGACACGGTGATGTACACCCTGGCCGACGCCATCAACCCGGAGACCGGGTGGGGCCTGGCCGGGGAGACCTGGCGGGTCATGGAGTCGCTGGCCCGCCTGGGCGGGATCACCTGGTTCAACCTCGGGGACCAGGATCTGGCCACGCACTGCTACCGCACCCAGCGCCTCAGTGAAGGCGCCACCCTGGGGCAGGTCACCTCGGAGCTGGCCCGTTCCTGGGGCCTGGACGTCCGGCTGGTCCCGGTGTCCGACGATCCTGTCCGCACCCGCCTGCAGCTGGTGGACGGACCCGAGGTCGGCTTTCAGGAGTACTTCGTCCGGCTACGCCACGACGTGCCCGTGTCCGGGGTCCGGTTCGAGGGGTCCGAGGCGGCCCGGCCGGGGCCCGGGGTCCTCGAGGCCCTGGGGTCGGCCGACGTCATCGTGGTGTGCCCGTCCAACCCGGTGGTCTCCATCGGGCCCTTGCTGTCCGTGCCGGGCGTCATCGAGCAGCTCTCGATCCGGCGCGACCGGATCGTCGGCATCTCGCCGATCATCGCCGGCGCGGCCCTGAAGGGCCCGGCCGACCGGCTGCTCCGGGAGATGGGCTTCGAGTCCTCGGTGGTGGGGGTGGCCCGCTGGTACGCCCCGTGGATGGGCACGCTGGTCGTCGACGAAGCCGACGCGGCACTGGCGGGCGCCGTCGAGGCCGAAGGGGTCCGCTGCCGGGTGGCCCCGACCGTGATGTCCAGCGTGGAGCGCTCGGCCGCGCTGTCCCGGACGGTCCTCGATGCCGTCGACTGACGCCGGCCGGCCGGCCGGGGCCGGCGGTCTCACCGTCCTCCCCGTGGTCGGGTTGGGCGAGGTCGGCGCCGGCGACGACCTGGCCTCCCTGCTGGCCGCGCTGCTCGTCCCTCCCGACGGTGGCCGGCCGGCCGTCCCCGGCGGGCTGACCGACGGGGACGTCCTGGTCGTGACCCAGAAGGTGGTGTCCAAAGCCGAGGGCCGGATCGTGGCCGTCGACCCCGACGACCCGATGGCCAAGCAGGCGCTGGTGGAGTCCGAGTCCGTTCGCATCGTGCGGCGCCGCGGCGACCTGCTCATCACCGAGACCCGCCACGGCTTCGTCTGCGCCAATGCCGGCGTCGACCTGTCCAACGTCGAGGCCGGGACCGCCGCACTCCTCCCCGTCGATCCCGACCGCTCGGCCCGGCGCATCCGGGAGGCCCTGGAGCACCGCCACGGGGTCTCGGTGGGGGTGATCATCTCGGACACGTTCGGCCGCACCTGGCGGCGAGGGGTGACCGACGTGGCCATCGGCATCGCCGGCATCGCCGGCGTCGTCGACCTGCGGGGGACCGTGGATGCGACCGGGCGGATCCTGGAGGCCACCGAGGTGTGCGTGGCCGATGAGCTGGCCGGGGCGGCCGAGCTGGTCATGGGCAAGGACCGCGGCATCCCGGCCGCCGTGCTGAGGGGCGTGGACCCCCGGTGGCTCCGACCCGCCTCGGTGGCCGAGGAGATCGTGCGCCCACCGGACGAGGACCTGTTCCGCTGAGCGCACGCCCCGGGCGACGGGCGCCGTGACCCCGCGGGGCTGACGGCCCGGCCGCGGCGGGTTCAGCCCACGTCGTGGAGGTCGACCACGAACACCAGGGTCTCGTTGGGGGCGATCACTCCCCCGGCCCCCTGGGCGCCGTAGCCGAGGTGGGGCGGGATGGTCAGCCGTCGACGCCCACCGACCCTCATGCCGGCCACGCCCTGGTCCCACCCGGAGATCACCTGCCCGGCCCCGAGCGGGAACCCGAACAGCTCACTGCGGCTCCACGACGAGTCGAACTCGGCACCGGTCGACCAGGACACCCCCACGTAGTGGACGTTGACCGGCCGGCCGACCACCGCCTCGGCCCCGTCCCCGATCTCGAGATCCTCGACCAGCAGATCACCGGGAGGCGGGCCGTCGGGAATGGTGACGACGGGTTTGGTGTCGGATGCCATGCCCACGACCCTAGGGCAGTCGGGGGGCACGAACCCGGCAGCCGGTGGTCGCCCCGGCGGTCACCGTGCCCGGGCACCGCCACTGGAGCCCCGCTTGGCCCCGATCGGGCCGCCCCGGCGCTGGTCGTGTCCGTTCCCGGCGTACCCGCCGCCGGAGGCGCCGCTCCGGCCACGCCGCGAGGACGAGGAGCCGGCCCCCGGGGCACCCGGCTTGCCGTGCCGGGCCCGCTTGCCGGGCTTGCCGGGCTTCCCCCGGGGCTCCCAGGGGGCGGTGGCGCGGGCCTTCCGCCGCCCCTCGACGGAGGGCGCCGAGGGTCTGGCCGCCGAGCGACCCCCGCCGGGTCCCGAGCCGTTGCCGGCCTGTCCGTCGCCCGACGGCGGTGCGGTGCGGGCGTTGTCGGCCTGAGCCTTCCTGGGCTGGCCCGGCCGATGGTCCGGTCCGGGTCGGCCGCCGCGGATCGGAGCCCGCCCGCTCGGTGCACGGCGGCCACCGTGCCCCCGCGACGGGGGTCCGGCCGGAACGCGGTCGCGGCCGGGGCGGCGAGCGGGAGGCTCCCCGGTGACCGCGGTGATGGCCGTGGCGTCGGGCGTGGTGGCCCCGGAGGGCACGCCCAGATCGCGCTGCAGGCGCTTGACCGCCGCCGCCTTGTCGGGCGTGACGAAGCTGACGACCACCCCGGTGGCCCCGGCCCGGGCGGTGCGACCCGAACGGTGGACGTAGTCCTTGGCGTCGGCCGGCGGATCGAAGTGGACCACCGCGTTCACCCCGTCCACGTGGATGCCGCGGGCGGCGACGTCAGTGGCCACCAGGGCGTCGACGGAGCCCCGGATGAACAGGTCCAGGGCCTTCTCCCGCTGCTTCTGGCTGCGGTCCCCGTGGATGGCCGCGGCCCGGACGCCGCGCTGCTCGAGCTGCCGGGCGATCCGGTCGGTGCCGTGCTTGGTCCGGCTGAACACGATGGTCGGCCCGGCGGCGGCCACAACCTCGGCCGTGCGGTCGACCCGGTCACCCGAGGCCATCTTCCAGAACAGGTGCACGGCCGCGTTGCTGTCGTCCTCGTCGACCTCGAGCTCGTGGCGAGCCGGGTCGTGTTGGTAGCGGCGGACCAGGACGTCGATGTCCCCGTCCAGGGTGGCCGAGAACAGCAGGGTCTGCCGGTCGGACGGGGTCAGGTCGAGCAGTCGCTTGACATCGGGGAGGAATCCCATGTCGGCCATGCGGTCGGCCTCGTCGATGATCACGATCTCCACCGCATCGAGGCGGATGCTGCCGCGCTCGATGAGGTCGCCGAGCCGGCCCGGGCAGGCCACGGCCACGTCGACGCCCCGGGAGAGGGCCTTCAGCTGAGGACCGTAACCGACCCCTCCGTAGAACGAGTCCACCCTGAGGTTCCGGGGGGTGGCCAACACCTGCAGCTCGGAGGCCACCTGGGCGGCCAGCTCGCGGGTCGGGGTCAGCACCAGGACGCGGGGATGCCTGGGGCGGGCCGGCTTGCCGGTCAGCCGGGCCACGGCGCCGATGCCGAAGGCCAAGGTCTTGCCCGATCCGGTCGGGGCCTTCCCACAGACGTCCCGGCCGGCCAGTGCGTCGGGGATGGTCATGGACTGGATGGGAAACGGCTCGGAGATCGACTTGCGGTCGAGGGCCGCGACGATGTCGGTGGGTACGCCGAGGGAGGCGAAGGACGGCTGCAAGGGGGGCATCAGGTACTTTCGTGCGACAGGGAGGAACGCAGGAGTGCGTCTCGGGGGGTGGCCTGCCGCCAACGCCGCGCACCAGGACTCCCCCAGACTAGTGGCTCGCCGGCCCCGACCTGGCGCAGGGGCCCGCCGGCCACCACGCCGGGGTCGCCGGGTGGCCATCGGACGGTACTCGGGACGCCCCGTCAGACCCCGTGTTCAGACCCCCTCGTCGGTCGGCCCGTCGCCGGCCAGGCGCCGGCCCACGAAATCCAGGACGGCGGCGGCCCCGGTCCCCAGTTCGGTCCACGACTTCCAGCCCAACTGGATCCCGGCCCGGCTCGGATCGAGGGCGCTCCGCTGCAGCTCGCCCGGACGCAGGGGCTTGAACACCGGCGTCGGGTCCACGCCGGCCTGGGTCGCCATCTCCCGGAACAGCTGGTTCACCGACGTCTCCCGGCCGGTGCCGATGTTGCAGAGCAGACCGCCCCCCTTGGTCGCCCCACGCACGAAGGCGTCGACCACGTCGTCGACGAAGACGAAGTCACGCGTCTGCTCTCCGTCCCCGAAGATGGTCACCGGCTCGCCGGTGATCAGGCGCTCGGCGAAGATGGCCACCACCCCGGCCTCGCCGTGCGGGTCCTGACGAGGTCCGTACACGTTGGCCAGGGCCAGGGCGACGAACTCCAGTGCGTGCAGCTCCCGGTAGGCCACCAGGTAGTCGATGGCCGACTTCTTCGACACCCCGTACGGCGACAGCGGTTGCTGGGGCAGGGACTCCTTCAAGGGCAGTTCCGACACCTCGGGCTCGCCGTAGAGGGTGCCGCCGCTGGCCGCGAAGACCACCCGTTCGGAGTGGGCCGCCCGGGCCCCTTCCAGGACCCGGAGCGTGCCGAGGACGTTCACCTCGGCGTCGAAGACCGGTTCGGCCACCGACACCCGCACATCGGCCTGGGCGGCCAGGTGGAACACGACCTCGGGTCGCCGACGGGCCATGAGGTCGACCACCTCGGCCGAGCGGACGTCCATCTGGTGCACGGTGAGCTGATGGCCGGCTGCGGCCCGGGCGTCGCTGAGATTGGCCAGCGAGCCGGAGGACAGGTCGTCGAGGACGTCCACGGTGTGCCCTTCGGCCAACAGCCGATCCACCAACGTGGAACCGATGAACCCGGCCCCACCGGTGACCAGCATGCGCACGGTCAGACTCCCGCGGGCACCCGTTGGCCGTCGATGACGGTGCCCGAGGCCGTGACCGCGCCGGGGCCGATGACCGACAGGGCGTGGATCACGCACCGTTGCCCGACGATGGCGTCCGGCCCGATCACCGAACCCTCGACGGTGGCCTTGGACGCCACCCTCGCCCCGGGGAGCAGCACCGAGCCGGTGATGGAGGCGCCCTCTTCGACCACGGCGCCCGCCCCGATCACCGACTCCTCGATCAACGCACCGGGAGCCACCGATGCGCCCGTCCCGAACAGCGCCCGGGTCACCGACGTGGCCCGCACGTCGACGTCACCGATCCGCCAGGAGCCCGGGCCCAGGTCCGGGAACGGCACGGCGGCGGGGGCCGGCGGTGAGGGCCGTCGGCCCAGCAGGAGATCGCGATGGGCCCGGAGGTAGGCGTCCGGGGTCCCGGTGTCCAGCCAGTAGGCCTCCGAGCCCAGGGCGAAGAGGGCTCCCCCGTCGACCAGGGCCGGGAAGGTCTCCCGTTCGATGGACACGCGGCGTTCACCGGGGATGCGGTCCAGCACCGAGCGCTCGAACACGTAGGTGCCGGCGTTGATGTAGTTGGTCGGGGCCTCGTCGCGAGGTGGCTTCTCGATGAAGGCCTCGACCCTGCCCTGGTCGTCGGTGGGGACCACGCCGAACGCGCTGGGGTCGTCCACCGGGGTCAGGCTGATGGTGGCCTCCGCCCCCGAGGTCCGGTGGAAGTCGATCAGTGCCGAGATGTCGGCGTCGGTCAACACGTCCCCGTTGACCACCACGAAGGTCTCGTCGATCCCGGCGTGCAGAGCGGCGAACCGGATGGCGCCGGCGGTGTCGAGGGGGGTCGGCTCCACGGCGTAGGTCAAGGTGACCCCGGCGATGGTCCCGCTGGGATAGGCGTTGAAGAAGGCGTCGGGACGGTAGCCCATCGACAGCACGGCGTCGGTGATGCCGTGCTGGGCGAGATGGCCGAGCACCCGCTCGATCATGGCCTGCTCCACGATGGGCAACATCTGCTTCGGGGTGGTCAGGGTGAGAGGCCGGAGACGGGTGCCCTCCCCGCCCACCAGGACAACCGCTCTCACTTGGTCGTTCCGGCGGGTTTCGTCGTGGGTGTGGACGGGCTGGCGGTCGTCGTGGTGACCGGCGCCGTCGTCGCAGTGGTGGGCAGGGTGGTCGAGGTGGTGGAGCCCCCGGTGGCCGCGGTGATCAGCGACGTGATGACCTGGGCCGGGGGCTTCGGCACCGTGGCGGTGGCCGGGACGAAGGCCATGGTGATGAGCTGACCGTTCTGGAACAGGAGGTCCTCGGGCGGGCCGCTGGTCTCGGTGCCGTTCTTGGAGTTGAAGCTGGACCAGTTGTCGACGATGACCACCCCGGGCTTGCCGGCGTCGGGCGTGCCCTTGGGGCACACGTCGCCGTTGGTCCAGGCCTGCTTGCCCGGGTACTGCAGGGTGGAGGAGTTGAGCTCGAGACCCTTGTACCCGGCGACGAACCGGCCCAGGGTGGCGTTGCTACCCGACTCGGAGGCGTTCTTCGGCTGGATGGTCACCACGCCGTTGCCGTTGGCGGTGAGGCCGGTCTTGGCCCCGTTGGTGCTGGCCGGAAGGTTGGGCTGCATGGTGCCGCAGATGTCGATGCCCAGGCCGGCGAACCACTGCTGGCTGGTGGTCGGGGGGCCGGCCGACGAGGTGGTCTGGTGGGTCCGCTGGTACCGGCTGAACCCGATCAGCAGCAGGCCCACGACGCAGATGACGGCCAGGCTGGCATACCAGTTGACCGGCATCTGGCCGCGGTAGGTCCGCCCACCGCCGGTCGTGGCGGCACGCTCCACCCATTTGCCGGTCGAGTTGCCCTTTCCCGTCGAGTTGCTCGCCATGATCGGAGGACACCCTACAGCCTGGGCTCGGGCGCCAAGGTCGCACCGGTCATCGGCCGGAGATCCGGGCCAGGCAGGCCAGACCGGCCCTGGTCAGGATCCCGAGGGCCACCAGCGGCAGCAGGGTCCGGCGCCAGCCCCGGGTCGACCGACCGGCGAACCGCAGGAGGGAACGGTGGTGCTCGACGATCATCCGGTAGGGGTGGTGATCGGTGGAGACCCCCTGCCGGTGGGTCACCTCGGCGGTGGGCACGTACGCCGCCGACCAACCGTTCCGGCCCAGACGCCAGCACAGGTCCACGTCCTCGGCGTACATGAAGTAAGCCTCGTCGAACCCCCCGACCTCCTCGAAGGCCGAGCGCCGGACCACGAAGCAGGCCCCGGACACCCAGTCCACTTCGACGGCGTCGCCCGAGGCACCGTCCAGCTCATTGCGCTGGTACGACCGGGTGAACCGGTTGTCGGGGGCGAAGATGCCCAGCAAGGCGTGGCCTCCGGCGTCCACGAGGTTGGGGAACCGGCGAGCCGACGGGTAACGCTCACCGTCCGGGGTGCGGACGAGGGGCCCGGCCAGGGCCCAGGCGGGGTGGTCGGCCAGCGCCCCGGCCAGCCGGGCCAGCGTCCCCGCCCGGACCTCGAGGTCGGGGTTGCTCACCACGACCAGCGGCGTCGAGGTGGCGGCCACCCCGCGGTTGGCGGCGGCGCCGTACCCCAGGTTGCTCCCCGGGACGACCACCTCGACGTCGGGGTAGCGGGATCGGACGGGTTCGACGGATCCGTCGCTCGACCCGTTGTCCACCACCACCACCCCGGCGGCACCGTCCGCCCGCCAGTCCCCGACGCACTGGACGAGGGCGGGGCCGGACTCGTAGTTGACGATGACCACGGCGGCCTCCGCCGCCGGCCCGGCCGGCTCGGCGCCGTCGGTCGACGCCGTGCGCTCTCCGGCGCGCCGGGTCACCGGTCCGGCCGGCTGAAGCGGTACTTGACCAAGGCCTTCAGGGCACCGAAGCCGTCGTGCCAGGTGATCTTCTTGCCCTCGTCGGGCTCCCGGCCGGCATAGGAGATCGGCACCTCGTAGATCCGGAACCCCCGGCGAAGGACCTTGGCGGTGATCTCGGGCTCGAATTCGAACCGGTCCGATTCGATGGTGATCCCCTCGAGCACCCGGCGGTCGAACAGCTTGTAGCAGGTCTCCATGTCCGAGAGCGTCGACGAGTAGAGCACGTTGGTGACCAACGAGAGGAAGCGGTTGCCGATCCAGTGCAGGGGCAGCATGTTCTTGCGTTCACCGGTGAACCGGCTGCCGTAGACCACCTGCGCCTTGCCGCGCAGGATCGGATCGAGGAGCCGGGACCAGTCCAGGGGGTCGTACTCGAGGTCGGCGTCCTGGACCAGGACCAGGTCGCCGCGGGCCGCAGCCAGAGCGGTACGGATGGCGGCGCCCTTGCCCCGGTTGCGTTGGTGTTCGATCACCCGGATGGTCGAGTCGCCCAGCGCGGCCAGCACCTTGTCCGTCCCGTCGGTGGAGCCGTCGTCCACCACGATGACCTCGACGTCCACCGGCAGCTCCACCGACCGGATCCGGCGGATCACCTCGGCCACCGTGGTGCGCTCGTTGAAGACCGGCACGATGACCGACAACAGCCGGAACCGGTGGTCGTCGGGCCCTCCGTCGACCCCGTCGGACGCGGTGCCGCTACCCATGGGCGATCTCGTTGCCCATGTGACTCGTCACCTCGGCCAGCCCGGACTCGGCCATCTCAGACCTTGCCATGGTGATGGCCCAGCGCGCCATTGACGGCGGCGGCGGCGGCCTCGAGCCCGGTCTCGGCGGCCACGGCGACCACGGTGCGGGCCAGTCCCTCCTGGAGGCCGGTGGTCGGCTCCCACCCGAGGGCCGTGCGGGCCAAGGTGATGTCCGGGCGTCGGCGGGTGGGGTCGTCCTCCGGAAGCGGGAGGTGGACGATGGGCGAGGACGAGGCCAGAAGCTCGACCACGGTCTGGGCCAGGTCCAGCACGGTGTATTCGTCGGGATTGCCGATGTTCACCGGTCCGGTGAGCTCGGAGTCGAACAGCGCGAGCAGTCCCCGTACCTCGTCGTCGACGAAGCACAGGCTCCGGGTCTGGCTCCCGTCCCCGTAGACGGTCAGCGGTTCGCCCTGGAGCGCCTGCACCAGGAAGTTCGAGACGACTCGGCCGTCGTCGGGACGCAGCCGGGGCCCGTAGGTGTTGAAGATCCGGGCGATGGCCACGTCGGTGCCCAGCTGGCGGTGATGGGCCATGGTCAGCGCCTCGGCAAACCGCTTGGCCTCGTCGTAGACGCTCCGCGGACCGACCGAGTTGACGTTGCCCCAGTAGGACTCGGTCTGGGGATGGACGTCGGGGTCCCCGTACACCTCGCTGGTCGACGCCAGCAGGAACCGGGCCCCGTGCTGCTCGGCCAGCTCCAGCCCACGGCGGGTGCCCTCGCTGCCCACGGCCAGGGTCTCGAGCGGCAGGGCCAGGTAGTCCGGAGGGGACGCCGGACTGGCCAGGTTGAGCACCCCGTCGACCCGGCCCTCCACCGGTAGCGCCCGGGAGATGTCCGCCTCCACCAGGGTGAAACCGGGATGGTCGACCAGGTGGTCCACGTTGACCCGGCGACCGGTCGAGAAGTTGTCGACGCAGACCACCTCGTCACCGCGGGCCAGCAGGTGGTCGCAGAGGTGGGAGCCGAGGAATCCGCCGCCGCCGAGGACGATCTGCCGTCGGCTCACCTGCTCCTCACCGCCGGCCGATCCCGGTGTACTCGAAGCCGATGCGGCGCAGTTGGGCCGGATCCAGCAGGTTGCGGGCGTCGACCACCACCGGCCGGTCCATGGCGTCGCGGACCCGGGTGAAGTCCAGCCACCGGAACTCGTCCCACTCGGTCAGGACCACGGTGGCCACGGCGTCCTGGCTGGCGGCGTAGGCGTCGGGGAAGGCCCGGACCAGGCGGGCGAGGCCCGCCCCGGCCCCGGTCGAGGACAACTCGGCCAGCCCGTCGACGGGGGCCGACTGCTCACCCGTGGGGACCTCGACGGTGGGGTCGAAGACCTGGACGATGGCCCCTTCCTCGACCAGGCGCTGCACCACCTCGACGGCCGGCGAATTGCGCAGGTCATCCGTCCCCGCCTTGAACGTCAGCCCCCACACGGCGATGACCGCGCCCTCGAGGTGGCCCCCCACCGCGGTACGGACCTTGTGGACCACCCGCTCGAACTGCTCGTCGTTGGTGGCGATCGCCCCTTTCAGGAACGAGAAGTCGTACCCGGCCTGCTCGGCGATGTGGACGAGGGCCCGGGTGTCCTTGGGAAGGCAGCTCCCACCCCACCCGGGACCCGGGCGCAGGTACTCGAAGCCGATCCGCTTGTCGTAGCCGAGCCCGAGGATCACGTCGCGGACGTCGGCTCCCACCGCCTCGCACAGGCCGGCCACGGCGTTCACGAAGCTCAGCTTGGTGGCCAGGAAGGCGTTGGAGGCGTACTTGATCGTCTCGGCGGTGGCCGCGTCGGTGATCAACAGGGGTGCGTGGGTCCCGGCGAAGAGGTCGCCGACCTTGGCCGCCGCCGACTGGTCGTCGGCTCCGACCACGATGCGCTCCGGGTGCAGGCTGTCGGGCACGGCCGTGCCCTCGCGCAGGAACTCCGGATTGGACACCACGGTCACGTCCGATCGCTCGAGGACCCGCTCGACCACCAGGGTCGAGCCCACCGGTACGGTCGACTTGTTGACGATGACCGTTCCGGGCCGGAGGAGCGGCCCGATCTCCTTCGCCACCGCCTCGACATACGAGAGGTCAGCGGACCCGTCGTCCCCCTGGGGGGTGGGCACGCAGAGAAAGACGAACTCGGCACCCTCCACCGCCGACGAGGCTCCGACCACGAAGCGCAGGCGGCCGGCCTCCTGGCCCTCGCGCACCAACTCCTCGAGATGGTCCTCCACGATGGGCACCTGGCCCCGCTGCAGCATGGCCACCTTGGCCGCGTCGGCATCGCCACAGGTCACCCGGTGGCCCAGGTGGGCCAGCGTGGCCGCGGTGGGGAGGCCGACGTAGCCGACACCGATGACGGCGATGGTGTGTCCCTTCCCCTGGGGGAGCACCCGCTCGGCGGCTCCGCCGTGGCCGAACTGGGTCCGGCCCGGGGCCGACCTGTCCTGGGGCGCCGGGCGCCCGCCGGACGGGTGGCCGGACTCGCCGGACCCGCCGAACACCCCGGCGATCAACGGCATCACGGTCGGGAACCTGACTTCACCTGGCCACCATCCTCGGGGCTTGCGGACCTACTCCCTGTCGGCTCATTCTCCCCGGTCCTGTAGCCATCCACGCTCACCGTCCGGGCCCCCGACCGGCGTCGTCGGCCGGCAGCGCGGCGACCAGTCGTCCGAGGGCGTCGGTCCACTCCGGCAGCAGGGGCAGCCCGGACAGGCGCAGGGCGGCGTTGTCGAGCCTCGAGTTGGCGGGCCGGGGCGCCGGTCGGGGCGGGTCGAGGTCGGCGGTGGCGATGGGTTCCACCCGCTGTGGGTCGAGGCCGGCGGCGGACAGTGTGGCCCGGGCGAACCCGAACCAGGTGGTCTCCCCCTGATTGGTCACGTGGAACGTCCCGGGCCGGCGGTCGAGGGCCAGGCGGACCAGCGCCCGGGCCAGGTCGGCGGTGAACGTCGGGCAGCCGTGCTGGTCGTCGACGAAGCGGAGCGTGTCCCCGGGGGCCGACCGGGCCAGGCGGAGCACGGTCTTGACCATGTTGGCCCCGTGGGCGCCATTCACCCAGGCCGTGCGGACGATGGTGGCCGAAGGACCGGACACGGCGCGGACCTCCAGCTCACCGCCCAGCTTGCTGCGGCCGTAGACCGAACGCGGCCCGGTTGGGTCCCACTCGACGTAGGGGCGGTCGAGGGTGCCGTCGAAGACGTAGTCGGTCGACACGTAGACGAGGTGGGCCCCGACGGCGTTCGCCGCCTCGGCCATGTGCCGGGTGCCGAGGGCGTTGACGGCGAAGGCGGTGTCCGGGTCGGACTCGCAGGCGTCCACCGCCGTGTAGGCCCCGCCGTGCAGCACGATGTCCGGCCGGAAGGCGTCGACGGCGGCCCGCACCGCGGTGCGGTCGGCCACGTCCAGGGTGTCGATGTCGGTCGAGCGCACCTCGAAGGTGGACCCGTCGACCGGCGGGAGGATCCCGGGTCCGCCCTCCGACCCCTCTCTTCCGGCCGGCGAGCCGCCGTCGGGCACCCCACCGGCCAGCACGTCGCTGAGGTCCCGCCCCAGCTGGCCGTTCCCGCCGGTGAGCAGGACCCGTAGCGGGCGGTTCACGAACTCGAGGGCGATCCCGGGGTTGGGTCAGCCGACCACGAACCCTCGACCACTGGTGCCCGGTCCCGGAGCGGCTCCCACCAGCTCCGGTGGGCGGCGTACCAGGCCACCGTGTCGGCCAGGCCCTGGTCGAAGGGCACGGTGGGCTCCCAGCCCAGCTCCCGTCGGATCTTCGACGAGTCGAGCAGGTACCGGCGATCGTGGCTGGGCCGGTCGGGGACGATCTCCTTCAGGCTCGGCGGCTTGCCGGTGGCGTCGAGGATGGCGTCGGCGATCTCCTCGATGCTGGCCTCGACCCCACTGCCGACGTTGTAGGTCTCGCCCACCGTGCCGTGCTGGAGGACCAGTTCGACGGCCCGGCAGTGGTCGTCCACGTGGAGCCACTCCCGGCGGTTCTGGGTCGATGCGTACAGCGGCAGGGGCTGGTCGTCGAGGGCCTTGGCGGTGAACAGGGGGATCACCTTCTCGGGGAACTGGTAGGGCCCGTAGTTGTTGCAGCAGTTGGTGATGGTGGCCGGGAGGGCGAACGTCTCCACGTAGGCCCGCACGGCGTGGTCGGCGCCGGCCTTGGAGGCGTTGTACGGCGTGCGGGGCCGGTAGGGGGTCTCCTCGGTGAAGACCTCGTCGGAGTCGAGCGGCAGGTCCCCGTAGACCTCGCAGGTCGAGATGTGGTGGAACCGGGTCACCCCGTGGCGTCGCGCCGCCTCGGCCAGGGTCTGGGTACCCAGCACGTTGGTCCGGAAGAACCGGGCCGGGTCCAGGATGGCCAGACTGTTGTGCGACTCGGCAGCGAAGTTGACGATCACGTCGATTTCGTGGTCGGCCAGGGTCTTGGCCACCACCTCGAGATCACCGATGTCCCCCTGGACGAAGGCGATGCGGTCCTCGACATCGTCCAGGTTGGGGCGATTCCCGGCGTAGGTCAGCACGTCGAAGGCCACCACCTGGTCGCCCGGGTGCTGCTGGACCCAGTAGCGCACGAAATTGGAGCCGATGAAGCCGGCTCCGCCGGTCACGAGTAGTCGCATGATGGGGGAATGTTACTCACGGGCGGTCGGTGCCCGGCGGCCGGGGGCGGGGGGAGGCGGCAGGACCGGGCGGCCGCCGGTCGGGCCCGGACCCGGCGGGGCGGGTGGTCAGGTCGGCGGCCGGACATGGATGACGTCTCCCGCCACCACCGTCCGCAGGGTCCCATCCACCTCCACGACCAGGTGGCCCTCGGGGGTCACGTCGACCGCGGTGCCCCGGAATTCCGAGTCGGCCAGCTCGATTCGGACCCGCGTGCCGATCGTGGTGCAGCGGTCCCGGAGATCGTCGGCCTGGCCGGCGCGGCCGGGCACCGTCCCGAGGGCGGCCAGACGGGGTCCGAGGGCCTCGAGCAGGGCGTCGAGGACCTCGGACCGGTCCACCGGATGCCCGGCCAGCTGGCTCAGGGAGGAGGCCGTCCCCACCAGGTCGTCGGGCAGGTCGGCGTCGCTGGCCGGCCAGTTCACGTTGATGCCGATCCCGACCACGATGGCCGGCGCCCCGCGGCGGCCGGACGCCGGACCCGCGGCCAGGTCACCCTCGGCCAGCACCCCGGCCACCTTCCGTCCGTCAACCCCCAACAGGTCGTTGGGCCATTTGATGCCCAGCCGGAGGTGGGCGACCGACTCGGCCGCCTCGACCGCAGCCAGGGCCACCACGGCACTGGCCAGGTGGCGTTGCCGGGCCGGCAGGTCCGGACGGAGCAGGATCGACACCAGCAGGTTGGTGCCGGCCGGCCCCTCCCAGCGGCGACCGAGCCGCCCCCGGCCGGCGGTCTGGTGCTCGGCCACGGCCACCACCCCCTCGGGAGCCCCGGCCCGCGCCTCCCCGAGCAGGTACCGATTGGTCGAATCGATGGTGTCGAAGCGCCGGATGTCGGTGAACCGCGGGCCCGGCATGGCACACACCCTACGGGCCGTGACAGTGTTAGGACGCCCCTGGGCGGTGGTCGCACCGTCCCCGGCCCATCCAATTCGAAAGGCGCAGCGTGCTGAAGAAGGTTCTCATCGCCAACCGGGGGGAGATCGCGGTCCGGGTCATCCGGACCTGCCGCGAGATGGGGGTGGCCACGGTGGCCGTCTACTCCGAGCTCGACCGTGACGCGCTCCATGTCCGACTGGCCGACGAGGCCTACGCCCTCGGTGGCCAGACGGCCGCCGAGAGCTACCTCAACACCGAGGCCATCCTGGACGTCATCGGGCGGAGCGGGGCGGACGCCGTCCATCCGGGCTACGGGTTCTTCTCCGAGAACACCGACTTCGCCCGGGCCATCACCGGGCTCGGCGTCACCTTCATCGGCCCGCCGCCCGAGGCGATCGAGGTGATGGGCGACAAGATCAGCTCCCGACACGCCGCCGAGCGGGCCGGTGTGTCCGGGGTGCCCGGGCGCTCGGAGGTGCTCACCTCGGCGGACGAGGTCACCGCGTTCGGCGACGAGTTCGGCTGGCCCGTGGCCATCAAGGCGGCCTACGGCGGCGGCGGTCGGGGGATGAAGGTGGTCGACGGACCCGACGCGGCCGCCGAGGCCCTGGAGTCGGCCATGCGGGAGTCCCTGGCCTACTTCGGACGGGACGAGTGCTACGTCGAGCGCTACCTGGCCTGGCCGCGGCATGTGGAGATGCAAGTCATCGCCGACACCCACGGGAACACCCTGTGGCTGGGCGAACGCGACTGCTCGGCCCAACGCCGGCACCAGAAGCTGGTGGAGGAGAGTCCCGCACCCAACTTCCCCGACGATGTGCGCCGGGCCATGGGCGAGGCGTCGGTCAAGGTGGCCCAGGCCTGCGGGTACGTCAACGCCGGCACCGTCGAGTTCCTCTACCAGGACGGTGAGTTCTTCTTCCTCGAGATGAACACCAGGCTGCAGGTGGAGCACCCGGTCACCGAGTTGGTCACCGGCCTCGACCTGGTGGAGTGGCAGCTCAAGGTGGCGGCCGGCGAGCCCCTCGGCTTCACCCAGGACGAGGTGGCGCGCCACGGCCACGCCATCGAGGTCCGCATCAACGCCGAGAATCCGGCCGGCGGTGCGTTCACGCCCTCGCCCGGCACCATCTCCCGCTTCCTCGAACCGGGTGGCCCCGGCGTCCGGCTCGACGCCGGGTACGCGTCGGGCGACACGGTGAGCCAGTTCTACGACAACCTGGTGGCCAAGCTGGTGGTGTGGGGCCACGACCGCGAGGCGGCCCGGCGCCGCCTGCTCCGGGCCATCGGCGAGACGGTCATCGAGGGCGTCGCCACCACCCTGCCCGCCGACGTGGCCATCCTCTCCCACCCCGACTTCATCGCCGGCGAGCACTCGACCAACTGGGTGGAGCAGACCTTGGACCTGACCGGTGTGGTGTCCGGGATGCCCGACACCCCTCCCGACGTGGCCGGCCCCGACGACGAGTCGGTTCCCAGGGTCCGGCGCGACGTCACGGCCGAGGTCGATGGGCGCCGCTACCAGGTCTCACTGTGGGTACCTGATCTCGGCGACGTCGTCGTCACCGCCGGTGGCGGGGCCGGCGCGGCTCGCGGGGGCCGGGCCCGAAGCGCCCGAAGGCGGCGGCATCGGGTGCCGGTTCGGGAACGGTGACCGTGCCCATGCAGGGCACCATCGTCAAGATGCTGGTGGCCGAAGGCGACGCCGTCGAGGTCGGACAGACCGTCTGCGTGCTCGAGGCCATGAAGATGGAGAACAACGTCAACGCCGAGAAGGCCGGGACGGTCAAGGAAGTGCGGGTCCAGGCGGGTGAGTCGGTCGGACCCGGCGACGTCATCGCCGTCATCGAGTAGCGAGGGGTCGACCATGGTGCAACCGACCGCCGTCAAGGAGGCGGCCCTCACGGCGATCGATGGCCGCCTGGACGACCTGGTGCGGTTGAGCCACTCGATCCACGAGCACCCCGAGACGGCCTTCGAGGAGGACCGGGCGGCCGCCTGGACGGCCGGGCGGCTGGCCGACGGCGGGTTCACGGTGACCACCGGCACCGCCGGCTTGCCGACGGCGTTCAGCGCCGAGGTGGGGAGCGGACCCCTGGTCGTTGCCCTCTGTGCCGAGTACGACGCACTCCCCGGCGTGGGCCACGCCTGCGGCCACAACATCATCGCCGCCGCCGCCGCCGGGGCCGGGCTGGGACTCGCCGGGGTGGCCGACGATCTGGGCATCACCGTACGGGTGCTGGGCACGCCGGCCGAGGAGGGCGGCGGGGGCAAGATCACCATGTTGGAGGCCGGGGTGTTCGAGGACGTCCATGCGGCGATGATGATCCACCCGTGGCCGACCGACCACCTCCAGGGCACGTGCCTGGCCGTCTCCCACTTCGACGTGACGTTCTATGGCAAGAGCGCCCACGCCTCGGCCGCGCCGTGGGAGGGAGCCAACGCCGGTGACGCCATGGCCCTCACTCAGGTGGCGCTGGGCCTCCTGCGCCAACAGTTCCGCCCCGGGGACCAGGTCCACGGGATCGTGACCGACGGCGGACTGGCCGCCAACATCATCCCCGAGTCGGTCCGCGGCCGGTTCATGTGCCGGTCGACGTCGCGGGAGGGGCTCGAGGTCCTCGAGCCCCGGGTCATGGCGTGCTTCGAAGCCGGCGCCCTGGCCACCGGCACGACCGTCGAGCGGCGCGAGCTGGCGCCGGTCTACTCGCACCTGGAGAGCGACCCGGCCCTGCTCGGGCTCTATCGGGTCAACGCCGAGGCGCTCGGCCGGACCTTCCCGCCCGACGACGGGCAGGCCCCCCGACCCACCCTCTCCACCGACATGGGCAACGTGTCGCTGGTCCTGCCCACCATCCACCCCCTGGTCGGCATCGACGCCGGCGGCTCGGTCAACCACCAGCCGGAGTTCGCGGCGGCATGCGTGACACCCTCGGCCGATGCGGCACTGCGCGACGGCGCCCTGTCCATGGCGTGGACGGTGATCGACGCCGCCCTGTCCGGGGACGAGCGCGACCGCCTGCTGACCGGCTGAACGGCCGGTGGGGGCCTAGCCGTTCGGGTGGAACTCCCCGAAGACCCCGCGCAGCACATCGGACACCTCGCCGAGGGTGGCCATGGAGGCCAGGGCGGCCTTCATCGGCACCAGCAGGTTCTGGGTCCCCCGGGCCGCCGCCTCCACATCGGCCAGGGCGGCGTCCACCGCCGGCTGGGCCCGCTCCTGGCGGACCCGCTTGACCCTGGCCACCTGGGACCGTTGGAGCTCGGGGTCGATGGGGAACACCTCGGTGGGCTCGAGTTCCTCGTCGACGAACTTGTTGACCCCGACGATGATCTTCTGGCTGGAGTCGATGTCCTTGGCGTAGGCGTAGGCGGCCTGCTCGATCTCTTGTTGCATGTACTGGGCCTCGATGGCGTCCACCGCGCCGCCCATGGCATCGATGCGCTCGAGGTACTCCCAGGCGCCCTGCTCGACCTCGTCGGTGAGCGACTCCACGAACCACGAGCCGGCCAGGGGGTCGACGGTGTCGGCGATGCCCGACTCGTAGCCCACGATCTGCTGCGTGCGGAGGGCCACTTTGGCCGCCCGCTCGGTGGGGAGCCCGAGGGCCTCGTCGAAGCCGTTGGTGTGGAGACTCTGGGTTCCGCCCAGCGCCGCGGCCAGGGCCTGGAGGGTGACCCGCACGATGTTGTTCTCGGGTTGCTGGGCGGTGAGGGTGGAGCCCCCGGTCTGGGTGTGGAACCGGAGGAGGGTGGACTTCTGGTCCTTGGCCCCGAAGCGCTGGGTCATGATCTTCGCCCACATGCGGCGGGCCGCCCGGTACTTGGCCACCTCCTCGAACAGGTTGTTGTGGGCGTTCCAGAAGAAGCTGAGGCGGGGGGCGAAGGCGTCGACGTCGAGGCCTGCGGCCAGAGCGGCGTCCACGTAGGCGATCCCGTTGGCGATGGTGAAGGCGATCTCCTGGACGGCGGTCGAGCCGGCTTCGCGGATGTGGTAGCCGGAGATGGAGATGGTGTTCCAGGCGGGGAGGTGTTCGGCGCAGTACGAGAAGGTGTCGGTGACCAGTCGCATGGACGGGCGCGGCGGGTAGATGTAGGTGCCCCGGGCCACGTACTCCTTCAGGATGTCGTTCTGGACGGTGCCACCGAGCAGCTTGGGATCGACGCCGTTCTCCTCGGCCACCAGTTGGTAGAAGAGGAGGAGGATCGCCGCGGTGGCGTTGATGGTCATCGAGGTGGTGACCTTGTCCAGCGGCAGGTCGGCCAGGAGCAGGCGCATGTCGGCCATCGAGTCGATGGCCACCCCGACCTTGCCCACCTCGCCCTCGGAACGTGGATGGTCGGAGTCGTAGCCCATCTGGGTGGGGAGGTCGAAGGCGCAGGACAGGCCGGTCTGGCCGGCCCCCAGCAGGAACTTGAACCGCTCGTTGGTGGATTCGGCCGTCCCGAAGCCGGCGTACTGGCGCATGGTCCACAGCCGACCGCGGTACATGTCGGTCCGGATGCCCCGGGTATAGGGGTACTGCCCCGGCGCTCCCAGTCGGCTCGCCGGGTCCCATCCGTCGAGATCGGCCGGCCCGTAGACCGGGCGGACCTCGATGCCCGAGTCGGTATACCGATGGTCCTCAGGCTTGGCTGACGCGCTGTCGGTGGTCATGGAGCACAGATTACGGTGTCCCGCTCCCAGCCGGAAAAAGGAGGGCGACCGGCGACCGGGCCGGTGACCACCGTCGATCCGACCCCTCCCGACCGGCGGGCCGGCCCGACCCGGCCTCAGGCGCGCCGGCGGCCGGCCACGTGGGGCATGCACAGGTCGTCGTACTCGGCGATGACGAGCTCCCCGGCATCGGGACCGCAGGCCGGGCAGTGGGGGTCCCGGTGCACCTTGAAGGTCCGGAAGCTCTGCTCCAGGGCGTCGTAGGCCAACAGTCGACCCTGGAGGGTGTCACCCACGCCGAGGATGATCTTGATGGCCTCCACGGCCTGGATGGAGCCCACGATGCCGGGCAGGACGCCCAACACCCCGGCCTCGGCGCAGCTCGGGGCCAGCTCGGCCGGAGGGGGCTCGGGGATCATGCACCGGTAGCAGGGGCCCACGTAGGGGTTGAACACGGTCGCCTGGCCTTCGAACCGGAAGATGGACCCGTGCACCACCGGGATGCGCTTGACCAGCGACGCGTCGTTGACCAGGTAGCGGGTCGGGAAGTTGTCCGTGCCGTCCACGATCACGTCGTAGCCGTCGATGATGTCGAGGATGTTGTCGGCCCCGAGGCGGACGTCATAAGTCACCACGTTCACATCCGGGTTGATCAGCGTCAGCGTCTTCTTGGCCGAGTCGACCTTGCGCTCGCCGATCCGGTCGGTGTTGTGCAGGATCTGGCGCTGCAGGTTGGAGGCGTCCACCACGTCCATGTCGATGACTCCGATGGTGCCGACACCGGCGGCGGCCAGGTACAGGGCGGCGGGCGAGCCCAGGCCGCCGGCCCCCAGCATGAGCACCTTGGCGTCGAGCAGCTTGAGCTGGCCGGTCTCCCCCACCTCGGGGAGGAGCAGGTGGCGCTGGTAGCGGTTGCGCTGCTCGGGGGTGAGGGCCTGGGGCGCCACCCAGGCCCGGCCCTCGTCCTTCCATCGGTTGAACCCGCCGACGACCGAGGCCACGTCGGTGTAGCCCAGCTCCTGCATGGTCTGGGCGGCGAAGGCCGAACGGGTGCCGGCCGCGCAGTACACGACGACGTGGCTCGACTTGTCGGGGATGCGCCCCTCGACCGAGGTCTCGAGGGTCCCCCGCGGGATGTGCACCGCACCGGGCAGGGCGCCCTGCTCGTACTCGTCGGGCTCACGAACGTCCAGGACCACCGTGGGACCGGCGGCGATCTCCTCCTCGGCGGCAGCCGGCTGGACCTCCCGGATGGACGACTTGGCGTTGGCCAGCATCTCCCTGAACGTGGGCACGACGATCACGATCCTTCTTCTTCGGCGCGGCACCCCTGTCTGCAGGGCCCACGCACCTCTCGGCAGTGGGGTAAACACTACCAGCGGGGTCAACATTCCCGGAGGCCGTTCCCGGCGGTGCCCTCCACCCGCCACCGCGTGTCGGCGCGCCGGGGAGGGAGATCCCGGCCGGGCGGCGGCTGGCCGCCGGGGTGGTCTACCCGTCGGCGAGCGGGATCAGCCGGAGGTCACCGAGCCGGGCGGAGGGATGGTCCCGGGGCCGGTGGTGAGGCAGCCGGCGGCCAGCGACGGGTCCACCGGCGCGGCCAACGTCGGAGGCGTCAGGAAGGCCGGCGGGCTGGTGAGATCGACCGAGTCCAGGAGGTTGTCGGCGGCATAGTCCCGGTAGGTGAGGGCGGGAAGGTTCCACTTGGTCTCGATCAGCTTGAGGACCGAGGTGTGGTCGTGGACCACGTGGGACACGTAGTCCGGACGGGCAAAGGGGGAGACCACGCCGGCCGGCACCCGGAACCCCAGCCGGTTGAAGCTTCCCCCGTGGTCCCCCGGCGAGGTGATGGGGGCGACGCTGTCCGGCTTGACCGCCTTGGGCGGGGGGACGTGGTCGTAGTACCCGCCGGACTCGTCGTAGCACCACACCAGCAGGGTGCCCGGCCACTGGGGGGAGGACATCACCGCGTTGACCACCTGGGACAGGAACTGGTCACCGTACTGGACGTCCTGGGGATTCTCCTCGGACTGGTTGCCGAAGTCCGGGTCGACCAGGCTGAAGGAGGGCAGGGTGCCGGCCGCGGCGTCGGTGAAGAAGTTGCCGATGGTGGAGAGGTGGGAGGAGTAGCCGGGCACACCGCCCAGGTAGGTCCAGATGGCCGAGGACGGCAGCGACGAGTAGTAGTTCTTCCACGAGATGGAGTGGGCCATCAGGGCCTCGAACACCGTGCCGTTCGGCGGGCGGTCGGAGGGGAAGGTGTCGACGAGCAGGCCCAGCGAGGTCCCGGCCATCAGGAAGCGTCGGTTGGGATAGGTCTGCGCGCCCACCGAGCAGAAGTACCGGTCGCACACCGGGAAGGTGGCGGCCAACGAGTTGACGAACGGCATCACCGACGGCTCGAAGTACCCCATCGAGACCGGGCCGCTCTGGCTCTTCACGAAGCCGCTCATCCTCCCGCCCGCGTACGAGGTCCAGTAGGCGTCCCACGTGTTGTACGGGTAGTGGGCCTCCTGGCAGGGGTTGGGCATGGGGAACGCCCGGAGCACGGCGTTCTTCACGGGTGGCGGGGTGGCGCTCTTCTTGGGCCAGGGATTGGTGGCGGCGGGCAGTCCGTCGGTGCCCAACACGAACCCGTCCCCCCGCCCCGGCATCAACCCGAGGATGTTGTCATAGGAGTGGTTCTCCATCATCACCACCACGATGTTGGTGATCAGAGGGAGTTGGTCGCTGCCGGCGGCAGCACCCGGATTGGGCAGGGTGCCCGGCCCCGGTCTGCCCCGGTACCCGGCGCGGGCGTCGGTGGCCCCGGCTCCGCCGGTGCTGGCGGCGGCTCCGAGGGCGGCGGCCCCGGCCAGGGCGCCCCCCAGAACGGCTCGTCGTGAGATCGGTCGTGCGTCCCCCATGGCCACGACACTAAGCGACCGCCGGGCCCGGTGCTTGGGGTGAGGCGTCCGGAGATCCCTCCGCCCGGTAGCGTGCGCCCCATGGAGCCACGTTGGAGCTGACCGAGGCCGTCGCCCGCCGCCGCATGACCAGGAACTTCAGCGGCCGGCCCCTCGACCCGGCGGCGGTGGACGACCTGCTGACCGCCGCCCTGGCCGCCCCGTCGGCCGGCAACACCCAGGGCCGGGACTTCGTGGTGCTCGAAGGCCCCGGGGAGACCTCGGCGTACTGGGGGGCCACCACCGACGAGCGCTGGCGGGTGACCTCCCGTCGCTTCGCCGGCCTGGCCCGGGCACCGGTGGTGGTGCTGGTCTTCGCTGATCCCGAGGCCTACTCGGCCCGCTACCGGGAGCCGGACAAGGCCCGGGCCGACGGCGCCGAGATCGAGTGGGTGGTCCCCTACTGGCTGGTGGACGCGGCGTTCGCCACCATGAACCTCCTGCTGGCCTCCACCGACCGGGGCATCGGGGCGGCGTTCCTCGGCAACTTCCGGGGCGAGCATCGGCTCCGGGCCGCACTCGGGGTGCCCGAGCGGCTGCGATGGCTGGGCGCGGTGCTGCTGGGCGAGGCCGCCGGGCCCGATCCTCCGTCGTCGTCCGCGGCCCGGCCCCGGCGGACCCTGGAGGAGACGGTCCACCGGGGTCGGTGGTAGTCGGTCGGAAGGTGGCGGCGCTCGCCGGTGGGCACCGATTGAATCGCCGACACCGGCGTCCTACCATCGACGGCGAGGGGCGAGGATGGTCGGTGGGGCCCCTCGGGGCGTCCGGGACGGGAGTTCAGGCATGACGGACACGGCGATCGCAGCTGGCAGTGCCCGGCCCGAACCCGGCAGTGCCCCGCCCGAGGCCGGGGGCGGGCCTCCTCCCATCCCGGAGTTCTCCATCGTGCCCGTGCAGGGCATCCCCATCGCCGCCGCCCTGCTGGTCGGGCTCATCGTGGCCATCGCCACCAACAACCTGTGGGCCCTGACCTTCTTCCACGTCGGAGGCGGCGGGCTGTGGACCAGTATCGACCTGTTCCTCGGCCTGATCATCGGGCCCATCCTGGGCCGCCTGTCGGTGCCGGCCCGCATCGAATTCACCGTGCGCTTCATGCCCAAGATGGTGGTCATCATGCCCACGCTGGTGGCCATGACCCTGGGCGCCGGCTTCCAGCTGGCCCGGCACGTGGGCAACCTCGACGCCAACTATCCCCACCACGGCTGGCTGGTGGCCTCGTACGTCATCGTCGGGGTGATGGCGGTCATCGCCCTCGGGCTGCTCGAGCCGGCCAACCTGGCCGTGCTGTTCGAACTCAAGAAGCCCCGGCCCAGTCCCGAACGGATCGGGAGGCTGATGAAGATCTTCCTCTACACGGCAGGGATCACCGGGGTCATGCAGATCGCCACCATCCTCATCATGACGTTCCTGGCCAGCCGGTGACCGGGGTGGCGGGAACCGCCCATCCCGAAGGGGACGAGATCGATCGCCGGCAGGCCGACCTGCCCCCGGTGGCCCGGCTGGCCACCATCACCCTGGGCCTGATCGTGATCGGCGGCATCTACATGGCGGCCCAGATCGGGCGTTCCGTCACCCTGGTGCCGCCGCTCGTGCTGGCCATCGCCGCCGCCCTCCTCCTGGTGGTCAACCTGATCCTGCTGGCCCGGATCAAGGCGTTCGCCTGGGACAAGTTCCGCCAGGTCTTCGGTTGGGCCCTGCTGGCCTATGTCATCTTCGCCGGCATCCTCGAGTACGTCTTCGTCTACGACCACACACCAGGCCGTCAGCTGGCCCTGTTCAGCGCCATGCTGCTGCTGTTCGCCATCGACGTGCCGGTGATCCTGGCCTTCTCGGTGGCCCGCTACCAGCCGGCGCCGGACTGAGCCGGCCCGCTCCGGACTCACCCGTCGGGGTCAGATGGCCGGGTGGATCTGGCGCCGAGCCCCAGGATCCATCGGGGCACCGCCCTGCTCGGACCGACGGGACCGAGTGGCGACCGTCTCCCCGACCGGCAGTGAGACCAACCCCGGCGACCGAGGGTGTCCGACAATACTCAACCGGATGGTTGATAGTCGCACGGGAGCCTGCTATCCTCAACCATATGGTTGAGGATAGCGTACCGATCGACGCCGTCTTCCAGGCCCTGGCCAACGGGGCCCGCCGGGACATGATCGGGCGATTGGCCGAGAGCGACCTGACCGTCGGTGAGTTGGCCCAACCCCTGACCATGACGCTGGCCGCCGCCTCGAAGCACATCAAGGTGCTCGAGCGGGTCGGGCTGGTGCGGCAGACGGTCTCGGGGCGTCAGCACGTCTGCCACCTGGAGGCAGAGCCGCTGGCCTCGGTCTCGGCCTGGCTCCGCTTCTACGAACGGTTCTGGACCGAGCGGTTGGATGCCATGGGCGCCATGTTCCAAGCCGACCCCCCCGGACGCCCCGCCCCGCCGTCCGACACCCCGTCGCACCAGGCCCCGACGCCAGGGACCGGAGACACCGGATCGAAGGCCGCCACCGCGTCGGCCGCGGCGACCGAGACCGCGAACGAACACGAGGCCGCGACAACCGAGGCCGCGACAACAGGGAGAGACCAATGATGACGACGCCCTCGAACCAGCCCGCCGTCCGCCTGGAGCGGGTCGTTCCCGCGCCACCCGAGCAGGTGTACCGGGCGTGGCTCGATCCGGAGCTGCTCCGCCGCTGGCTGGCGCCGAGACCGATGCGGGTGACCCGGGTGGAGGTCGACGAGCGGGTCGGCGGGCACCTCCGGGTGTGGCAGGGGACCGAAGACGGCGACGCCGGTGGCTTCGAGTGCGAGATCCTGACGCTCGATCCCAACCGTCGCATCGCCTTCCGCTGGGGGTTTGTCGGCCCGGACCGCATCGACGGCCCCGTCTTCGATTCGCTGCTGACCGTCACCCTGGCCGAGGCGCCGGGCCGGATGACCACCCTCACGCTGGTGCATGAGCAGCTCGACGCGCTGCGGGAGGCGATGCCCGAGGTGGCCGGCCGGGTGGGTACGGGGTGGGCCCTTGTGCTCGACGAGCTGGCCGCCGCCATGGGAACCACGCCGGTCGGCTGAGTGGGCGGAGGCTGGCGGTCGGGGACAGTTGATGACCGCGCCGGCGGCGGTTGGGTCAGGTGAGTTGTGTCGGTTGCCCTCCACCCGAGAACACCGCACCGGCCCATCACCGGCCGGTGATCCTGGGCAGGGCGTCACACCACCTCGGCACCCTGGGACGACGTCGGGCCTCCGTCCTCCGCGGTGGCGACCGAGTCGTGCGAAGCGACCGCGATGCCTTCCACTTCCGCCTGCCGGCCCCCGGATCCTCGGTCCGTCGACCCGACGGTGTGCGAGGTGCCAAGACCAACCTACTGGCGGGTCGTGGTCCTCGCTCAGAGCCGAGGGTCGACCGGTTCGCTCTCGAGGGCGAGGACGCCGAAGACGCATTCGTGCACCCGGTAGAGCGGCTCGCCGGCTACGAAGCGTTCCAGAGCCTCGATACCGAGGGCGAACTCGCGTAGGGCGAGCGCCCGCTTGCGGCCGAGGCCCCTTGACCGCAGTCGCGACAGGTGGCGCTCGGCCGTGTACTCAGGTCCGTAGATGATTCTGAGGTATTCGCGGCCGCGGACCTTGATCCCCGGCTGGGCGAGACCATCTGAACCCTGGTGGACAACGTCGACCGGTTTGACCACCATGCCCTCGCCCCCGGCGTCGGTGAGTTCCTCCCACCACGCGGTGGCCGATGCAACCGATGCTCCGTCGTCCACGTCCACGGTGATCGACCGGGTTGTCCGGAACGTCACCGGGTCGGTGGCGGTCAGACGCCCGAGAATCTCGAGGTGCCAGAGGTGGTCACGCAGGGCATAGACCTCCCGCTCCCCGGCCAGGATCTGGAACGGAGCCAGCTTCAGGTCGTCGAGGCTCGCGACCGGCCAGCAGTACTCCCCGTAGGCGGCGATGAACCCGTCGACCATGCCGGCCCGCTCCGCCATGTGCCCGAGCAGGTCGGCGACCTCCACTCCCCGTGCTGCGGCGGCCTCGACGACCGCCGATTCGGCCCGGACGGCCCGGCCGGCAGAGGCACCCACCGGCGCGTACTGGTGCCGTAGGAGCTCCTCCGCCTTCGCCGACCAAGGCATCACCTCACAGTCGAGCACCAGCCAGGGGGTGTCCAGCTCATTCCACAGATCGGCTGTGGTGATTCCGGTCCGGATCCGCTCCAGGAACTCGGACTCACGCTCGGAATCGGTGAAGAAAGGCCGGCCCGTGCGGGTGAACACCACTCCCCCGGCCGGCGACTCGATGCCGAAACGGGCGCGGGCGGCCGAGGGGTCACGGCAGACGACCACCACCGCTCGAGAACCCATGTGCTTCTCTTCGCACACCACCCGCTCGACCTCTGCGCCACGAAAGGCCGAGAACGCCTCGTGGGGGTGCTCGAGTAGTCCTTCCCGATCCGAGGTGGCGGTTGGCGACATGGTAGGTGGCAGATAGACCAGCCACCGGGGGTCGACGGCGAACCGGCTCATCACCTCCAACGCCGCGATGGCGTTTTCCCCCTGGATGGTGATCGAGGTGGTCAATCGGGTCTCGAGGATCCGCTTGCCGAGCACGTCCTCGAGATCCAGGTCCATGCCCTCTCGGACGTCGGCGGGTGCGTGCGCAGGAACCAGCGGTTTGGCCGGTTCGTAGTACATCTCGTGCGCCGGGACCGAGACGAGCTCCCGCTCCGGGTAGCGCAGCGCGGTGAGCCGGCCTCCGAACACGCATCCGGTGTCGATGCAGATGGTCCGGTTGAGCCAGACCGCCTCGGGGACGGGGGTGTGGCCGTAGACGACGGTGGCCCGGCCCCGGTAGTCCTCGGCCCACGGGTAGCGAACCGGGAGGCCGTACTCATCGGTCTCCCCGGTGGTGTCTCCGTACAACGAGAAGGACCGCACCGCTCCCGAGGCCCGGCCCTGCATGTTCTCCGGCAGCCCAGCGTGGGTGACCACCAGGTTGCCCTCGTCCAGCACGAAGTGACTGATCAATCCATCGATGAAGGTAGCCACCCGAGCCGAGAACTCAGGAGGCTCCGCGGCCAACTGTTCAAGGCTCTCGGCCAGCCCGTGGGTAGGGGTCACCTTGCGGCCCTTGAGGGCGCGCAGCAGCTTCACCTCGTGGTTGCCCGGAATACAGAGGGCCGCGCCCTCATCCACCATGCCCATCACGAGGCGCAGGACGGCTGGGGTAGCCGGCCCACGGTCCACCAGGTCCCCGAGAAACATGGCCCGCCGACCGGCCGGGTGACGGGCCGATGAGCCTTCGGCGTCGATCTCATACCCGAGGGTGCCGAGCAGGTCCACCAGCTCGGTGTGGCAGCCATGGATGTCCCCGATGACGTCGAAGGGCCCGTGATCGACGCGCCGGTCGTTCCACAGGGCCTCGCGCTCGATCGTGACTCCGCCGATCTCAGCCTCCTCGAGGTGGACCACCCGAGAGAACCCCTCACGGCGGAGCCCTCGCATCGAGCGACGGAGCTGGGAGCGCTGATTGCGCAACACGTGGGGTCCGAACTGCCGATCCGGACGGGAGGCGTTGCGCTCGATGCAGGTCGACTCGGACACGTCGAGCACGATGGCCACCGCCAGGGTGTGGTGGGCTTTGGCCAGGTTGATCAGTGACTTGCGGGCGGCCGGCTGAACGTTGGTCGCATCCACCACGCAGAGTCGTCCGGCTTCGAGACGCTTGCCGGCCACGTAGTGCAGCACGTCGAACGCGGCAGTGGTGGCTGCCTGATCGTTCTCATTGTCGGAGACCAACCCACGGAAAAAATCCGACGACAGAACCTCGGTGGGAAGGAAGTGGTTGGCGGCGAACGTCGACTTACCCGAGCCGGTTACGCCGACCAGGGCCACCACGCAGAGTGCAGGAATCTTGATGGTGGTCACCGGCTGAACACCGCCATCTGGGTGGGGCTCCCGACCTCGGCATCGTCAGGTCCGATGGCCGAGCCGGTCACGCCGACCAGGGCCACCATGCAGAGTGCAGGAATCTTGATGGTGGTCACCGGCTGAACACCGCCATCTGGGTGGGGCTCCCGACCTCGGCATCGTCAGGTCCGATGCCCGAGGTGGCCACGAGGTAGCCGTTGCGCTCCGCCACCTCGTCACACCAGGTGGCGAACTCAGCTCGCGTCCACTCGAACCGGTGGTCCCGGTGACGCAGCTGTCCGGCGGGCAGCGACTCGAAGCGGCTGTTGTACTCGATGTTGGGAGTGGTGACGATCACGGTCTGGGGGTGGGCGCTCGTGAACACAGCCCGCTCGAAGCTTCCGAGGCGAGAGGGCTCCAGATGCTCGATGACCTCCATGACCACGGCGGCGTCAAAGCCCGCCAGTCGGCGGTCCCGGTAGGTAAGGGAGCCCTGGAGCAGGTCGATACGGGCCCGCTGTCGGGGCGCCATGGTCTCGAGGTGCAGCCGGCGGGCGCCGATCTCGAGGGCATGGTGGGAGACGTCGATGCCGACCATCCGCTCCAGGCCCGGCTCCTTGAGGAGGACCCGTAGCAGATTGCCCGCCCCACAGCCGAGGTCGAGCACTCGGCTGGCTCCACTGGCCCGGACTGCGGCGACCACGGCTTCAGTCCGCTGTTGATTGAGGCTGATCGGCTTCTCGACCGCCTCCTCTTCGGCATCGTGGGCGGCTCCCGCGGCATCGGGGTCGGTCGGGTCGTCCTCCATGAGGCGACCGAGGGCCTCTTCCGTCAGCCGTCGATCATGGCGCAGGTAGCGCCGGGTGATCAGCTCCCGCTCCGGGTGGCTGGCCAGCCAGTCACCGCCTCGGCGCATGAGCTTGTCGATCTCCTCCTTGCCCACCCAGTAGTGCTTGTGGTCGTCGAGCACGGGAAGGAGCACGAAGAGGTGCTCGAGGACCTGCTGGAGCGGGGCCTCGGTGGACAGCGTGAGGTCCAGGTAACGACTCACCCCCCACTCCGGGAACCGGGGGTCGAGGGGGATCTCTTCTGCGACCACCGAGTAGCCCAGAGGTTCGAAGATGCGGTTGGCCACCTCGACTCCTCCACGACAGGGGGTGACGGGCAGGCCCACGACGAGAGGAATGGCCGTCTCGGCGAGCTCGGGGCGCTCCTTGCTCCTCCCACTCATGGCGGTCGAGAACATCTTGCCCAGCACCACGGACATGAATGACGAGGTCACATACGGGCGGTCGTTGACGTACTGGGCGAGGGAGAAGTCCCCGCCCTTCGACCCCTTGCGCCCCCTGACCAGCCCCACCGGGTCGATGTCGACCACCAAGGCTGCGGTGCATCGGTCGTCGGTGGCTTCGGGGAAGATGACGTGTCCGGTCCCGAAGCCGAAGTCCGCCGTGTGGTGGCCCCCTGGGTTCTTGTGCAGGAGGTAGCCCAGATCGGTGGCTGGGTGGTGGTCAGTTGAGATGGTGAGGAGCAAGGGGTCCCGCCTGGTGATTTTCGGCCAAGGACCGCCAAGTCTTGCACCCTGGAGCATGGACTCGGTCAGCCGCGGAACCGGCATGGGGCAGAGGCTGCTCGGTGGACACCGGCGTTCGGTATCGGGCTGCCGGACTGTGGCCGAAGTTCCGGTCCGGGGTACCCACCTCCCCGCCTACTGCCCCCGGCTCCTCGGTCCGTCGACGACGCCACCGACCAAGGGGCAGCTACGGAGCCGGCCCAGCGTCCAGATCGTCACCGCTCGGCGCCCGGGAGTCCGGCCACAGGTCCTCGGGCTCTCGCCCCCGTGTCTCGGGCACCATCCAGAACAGTCCCGCGACGAGGGCCGCCGGAGCGAAGGTGAGGACGGCGGCGATGCCGAACCGGCTGCCGATGTCGGCGGTAGCGCCGAAGACCACGAGCCCGAGCACGGCGCCGAGTACCCCGGCCGCCACCCACCACCCGGCCACCGATGCCCGCACCGAGGTGGGGAATATCTCGGCCAGCAGGGCGCCGATCGCCGGTGCGAAGACCGAGCCTGCCATCACCCCGAGGATGTAGCCGACGACCAGGGCGGCACTCGAACCCTGATAGGCGAGCATCCCGAAGACCGCCAGACCGATCATCCCGAGCGCCCCAGTGGGTCGCCTGCCGAGATGGTCGGCCAGCCACCGGCCGGCGAGGAGGCCGGCCAGGCCGGCCACGCCGGCACCGAGGACCATGGCGGCGGTCACGTACCCTCGCTGGTGCAACACGTTCTGGGCATACAGAAAGACGTAGCTGTTGGCGGGACCGGTGATGACCGAGGTGGCGAACCCGATCAGCGCCATGATGACCAGGCGCCTCCGGAACCGCGACCCGACGGGACCCAGGACGGGGCGGGGGCGCTCCGCCTCCGCCTCGCTGACCCGAAACCTGTCCGGCTCCTCGATCCACCGCCTGAGGAAGGGGACCAGGGCCAACGGGACCAGGGCCAGGCCGAAGAGACCACGAAAGCCGAGCGCGCTGGACGACAGGCTGTGGATGACCGCCGTCAACCCCGCCCCGACCCCGTAGCCGGCCGCCACCAGGGCGATGGCCGCTGCCCGGTCCCGGGCATCGGTCTGCTCGGCGGCGATGACCTCGGTGAGGACGTTCGTCGAGCTGAGCAAGGGGCGTCCCAAGGCAAAGATCACCACGAACCACCAGTAGCCGGGGCTGAGTGCGGCGATGACGGTCATGGCCAGGCCCAGGGACAGGGTGGCGAGAAGCAGTGATCGTCGCCCGAACCGGTCAGCCAGTCCGACGATCGGCAAACTGGCCAGCGACGCCATTCGGATGATGGCCAGCCCGATGCCGAGTTCGGTGCTCGAGAGACCCACCTGGTCGGTGATCGACCCTCCGGGGACCACCCGCCCCAAGTCGCGGGCCACGTCTCCCAGTGCGGCGATCACGCCGAATTGGCCGAATCCCGAGGCCAGGGCGGCCCAGGCCACGGCCACCACGCTCCGGTCGGTCCACCGGTGCAGACGCAGCGCGGTCGCTGGGCCCGGCCGGGGCTCCGGACCGGGGGCGCGGTCATGGCCTGGTGGCCGCCGTGGTGGGGCCCCCGGGGGCGGCGCCTACTCGCCCCGTCCGGCATTCCGCATCCTTCCGACGCCCCGACCAGAACGGAAGGTCGAGCAGCGTGAACAGCACCAGGGCCACGCCACATGCGCTCAGGAGATACCAGGGCCACGGGCCGAGCAGCCGGAGGAGCGTCCACTCACCGGGTGGCTGACGCAGGAACATATAGTTGGCCCCGGTCAGCACGTCGATGAGACCGACGAATGCCGCGTAGGCCAACGTGATCGCGAATACGCGCCCGACGCTGTACGGCCGGGGCACGATCCGCACGCCGACCACCAGGAAGAGTCCGGCCGTCACGATCCCGAGATGGCCGATCAGGTACTGGAAGAAGACAAGGTGCGGGAAGCCGACCGAGAGATCGGGCGTGATCACCGCCTGCAAGGTGCCGGCCAGGCCCCAGAAATAGGTGAGTTCGACGAGCAGTGCCACGCGCCACCAACAGGCGATGGCACCGACCACCACCGCCACGTTGCAGAGCGCCAGGGGGAGCGAGGTCTTGGGCGACCACTGGCCGGCGATCAGCAGGGCGATGGTGTAGCTCACGGCATCGGCCGCCAGTAGGAGCCCGATGACCCGGGCAACCCCCACGACCCATCCTCCGGGGTGACGACGTGCGCCCACACAGAGGGCGGTGCAGCCCATCGCCAGCAGGGCGGTCGTCGACCAGTAGGCGAGGGGTGAGACGGTCGCCGTCATTCGCCTCCACCCACGGGTGCCCAGCTCAGGGGAGGTGGTCGTGGCCGCATCCGTCAACCCGGCAGCGTGTAGCGGGCGAAGACGTGCCAACCCACGAACGCCCAGATGCCGATGAGGACGATTCGGCCCGGGAGGCCGGCGCCCAGGCGGCCCCCGAGGTCGGCGAGGCTGGTCCAGCGCCCGCCCGAACGGCGGCACACGACCTCCCAGACGCTGGCGGCAGAGACCAGGGTGACCCAGAGGATGGTGACGGCCATGTCAGGCAGTTCCGGCGTTGTCGCGACCCGGGGCACCGAACGCCCAGCGGAGAGCCGGTACCCAACCCAGGGCGAGCCATCCGCAGAACAGGACGAAGCGGAGCCCGTGCCAGGCCAGGGCGTGGTCGACCACGGTGCTGAGGGTGGGGACCCCTGCCGACCGACCTCCGAGCGCCAACCCCAGTGCCTCGAGCCCGAGACCGAGCGCCAGGAGGACCAACCAAGGGAATACCGAGCGCAGCGTTACGGTGGCACGCCCCGGATTCGCCATCGAGTGGCCGAGGCCAAGGGATCGACCTACCACGACCGCCAGCAGGGCGGCCACCGGAAGCCCGACGGCCACGTAGGCGGTGATGGTGAAAGGAGGCAGCCCGGTGGCCCACCAGGCGGCGAGGGCGGCGGCCACCACGCCGGCCGCCATCGGCAACATTGCCGTGGGTCGCGTCCACTTCGGCAAGGGTCCGGTTCCTCCGGTCACCACTTCGATGCCGCCATGGTAGGACCGGATGGCGGCAACGGGACATCGACTCCGTGGTCAGGACTACCGGATCAGTCGCCTTCGACATGGTCGTTGGCAGTCTCGATGAAGAACGGACTCAACCGGACTCGTTCATCAATCCGGTCTTCAACGTCAAGCGTCAACTCGGCGAAGTCGATCGAGAGCTCATCACGAGGCCAGAACAGCAATCGAAGGATGAACGGTGCATCCGACGACCAACCTCTGTCATCGACATCGACCTCCCAGTAGAGATTGGATGCATTGCGATCTCGTGCTGCGTCACGAAGCGTGTCGATGCCCTTTTCGCCCATCAGCGCCCCCCCGAGGGCGATCCGCACTGTCTGCACCTGGTGTGGAGGGTCAAGTGCCGACACCACCACGTCGAGTACCAAGCCCTTGCCCGCCCCATCCCAGGTGATCTTCTCAATCATCCCATCGTGCAGGTTCACCTGACGGGCTAGGCGCAGGATCGGCTCTGGGAGACGGTCCTCGATGGCTGTGATTCGAGCCCAGTACGCCGTACGGGCGGCATCGACTTCATCGTCATCCAGATCGCCGGAATGCCAGCCGCGTGTGAAGTACCGCATTACTTGCGATCCTGTCAGAGGGTCGCCGTGTAGACCACGTACGACGGATGGCCTCCGACGAACGCCGCTTCCTGACGGGTGACCGGCGAATCCTCCCTGAGCCTGGCGAACTCCCGGCACGGGTCACGACGGCAAGGCAAGGTGGCCGGCAAGCTCGGGGACAGGTCGCGTTGCGAGCCTACGAGGACCGATCCCCGCCGACGATCCTGTGAGGTCGCGGCGTCCCGACCAACCACGGAGGACCTCGTGCCCACTCCCACCGCCATCTCCCCTGCCCAGTCCCTGCCCATCCGTCGCCGCCCGGTCGCCGCCCCCGGCGCCGACCACCGCCTACGGATCGTCCCGTGGGTCGACCCCGTGGCCGACCCCCATGGCGTCGATCCCTGCTCCCGCTACGTCGAGCTGTACTGGCTCGGGATCATCGGCCCCAGTACGACCTGGCTCCTCCGCCGTCTGTCCTACGGCCTCGAGATGCATCCGGCCGGACTCGATCTCGACCTGGTCGAGATGGCCCGGTCACTGGGCCTGGGTGAGCGGATGGGCAAGAACGCACCGTTCCGACGAGCCCTCCAGCGCCTGTGCACCTTCGAGTTGGCCCGACCCCACGGCCCCGCCGCCCTGGCCGTCCGCACCCGCATCCCTCCGCTGCCACTGCGCCACCTCAGCCGACTACCCGCCTCCCTCCAGGCCAGCCACCGTCGTTGGGCCGCCGAACAACGGCTGCCCGAGCCGGAGCAGATGAGGCGACGGGCCCAGCGATTGGCCGATGGACTGGCGGACTCGGGGGCCGGCCGGGAGGAGATCGAACGCCGGCTGGCCCACTGGCACTTCCATCCGGCCCTCGCCTACGGAGCGGCCGAGCGGGCGGTGGGGCCCGGCCCGGTTCAGCCCGGCTCGTCCTCGTGGCCCGCAGGGGTGAGCCCCCAGTAGGCACCGGAGGGATCGATCTCCCCCTTGACCACCTTGTCGATGACCTTGCAGATGGGCAGGTCGAGGTGGTGGCGATCGGCCAGTTCGAGGGCCACGCTGGCCGTCTTCACCCCTTCGGCCACCATGTGCATCTCGGCCAGGATGTCCTCCAGCCGGCGGCCCTTGCCGAGCTGCTCGCCCACCTTCCGGTTCCGGCTGTGGGGGCTCATGCAGGTGGCGATGAGGTCGCCCATGCCGGCCAGGCCGGCGAACGTGATGGGCTGGGCTCCCATGGCCATCCCCAGACGGGCCAGCTCGGACAGCCCTCGCGACATCACCGCGGCACGCGTGTTGTCGCCGACCCCGAGCCCCTCGCCGATGCCGGCGGCGATGGCGATGACGTTCTTCAGGGCGCCGCCCATCTCGCAGCCGACCACGTCGTCGTTGAGGTACACACGGAACAGCCCGCGGGTGACCACCTTCTGGATGGCCCGGGCCACCTCGAGGTCCTCGGTGGCGATGACCGCAGCCGCGGCCTTGCCCGACATGATCTCGGTGGCGATGTTGGGTCCGGTCAGGGCGGCGACGGGATGTCCGGGGACCACTTCCTTGATGACTTCGGTCATGCGGAGGTGCGTGCCCCGTTCGAGTCCCTTGGACAGGCTCACCACCGGGATCCAGGGCCGGATACACGACGAGGCCGCCTCCAGCACGGCGCGGAAGCCGGAGGTGGGCACGCCGATGATGAGGAGGTCGGCGTCGCACACGGCGTCCTCCAGGCTGGCGGTGGCCGCCAGCTCCGTCGGCAGTTCGAAGCCGGGCAGGTAGGCGGCATTGGCGTGGTCGACATTGATGGACTTGGCGACGTCGGCGTTGCGGGCCCACAGGACGGTGTCGTGCCGCGGCGCCACCAGGGTGGCCATCGTGGTCCCCCACGAGCCGGCTCCGAGTACCGCGATCCGCACCTCGCGAACCTACCGCGGCCCCCGGCGGTGTGCCGGAGGCGATCGCCCCGGGGCGATGGCCCGTCAGCCGGTGCCGTGCGGACGATCGGCTCTGGCCCGCCCGTTCTGAGCAGCTGATGGGGCCCGTCGGATCCCGAATCGTGGTGTCGGGCGGGTCCCGGGCGACCTGACCATCGGCCCGCGCTGGGTCATGGTGGGCAGGGTGACCGATCGACGGACCCCGGCCGGTGCCATCTTCGACCCGGTGTCGATCGAGTGGGCGTTCACACTTCCGATCGGACCACCGGTGACGGCAACCGGTCGAGTTGACCCAGTGTCGCCTCGGCCATGTCCAGGCCGTAGCGGAATGCACCGGACATATAGGTCCGGCACGGGGGAACGCGGCCGTCCACCGCCTTCTGGCCCGTGGGGCAGAAGTGGAATCCGTCGGGAGCTCGCACGATGTTCTCGCCCCGCACCGGCTCGTCCAGACAAGGCTCGTCCGGCCGGCAGGACATGGACCACGCGAAGTGACCGTCCACCATCACGGAACGACCGGCGTCGTCATACGAAATGCCCGACGGGTCGGATCCGGCGATACCGGCGAAGACCCGGTTCAACCGACTCCATTGGGTGCCCCCGCGCTTGTACTGCTTGAAGGATTGGGGGGAGCCCACGAGAACGACCCGTGCGCCGGACCGGACAAAGGCGGATGCCGCGGTCGTCACGTCATCGAGGTACTTCAGGTAGTAGGCGGCACTGGTATAGGGCGCGCCCTTCATACACGGGGTGATGGAGTTGCCCGAGAAGTCGATGACGGCGACCGAGACGGTGCCCGTCCTCGCCTCGGCCAACATGTCGGGCAGCCAGTCGCAGGGCGCGGTTCCGTCCCACGTGCTCACCCGGACGCTCACGTTCGGCAATCGCTCGACGGTTCTCACGAAGTAGGGGGCCGCCTGGTTGGCGAGGGAGTCCCCGTACAACACGACGGTCCGGGGTCGAGCGAGGGACGGCTTCGCCATGGCCAGCCTTCCCCGAGTCGTGGCGGACGGTGTGGTCGGGAACCCACCGAGGACGACCAGCAGCGCCAGCCCGGCCACCAGACCCCATGCCGCCATCCTCCGGCGCCAACGGCGGCCGCCTCGGGCGACCCTCATCTCGGTGGCCGACCCGGTGCCGCGACCCTCCCCGCACCATCTCTCGGCAGAGCGACGGACCGGGCCATGGAGACACGGTAGGTCAACGGCCGGCCGGTGGGACGTTGCCCCCGGGCCGGCGGCCCCACGGGTGCCACGGCCTCGCGGGCACCTCCCCGCCCGGAGGGCGGCCGCCCTTCGGTTGCCGGCCCCGCTCCGCCGACCGGTCCGCAGCCCGCTCCGGTACGGACCTCGGGGTCAGTCCCCGTCCAACGCCATCAGGGTCCGGGCGAATTCCTCGGAGGTGACCAGGGCGACCAGGGTACGGACGCCGAACCCGGTCCCCCCCTTGGCCAGGTATCGACTGCTCTCGTCGGACCGGGCTGGTCCGGCGATGTCCAGGTGGGCCCAGGGCACCGAGCCCACGAACTCGCGGAGCAGCATGGCCGCCGAAATGCTGCCGGCCTGACCCGGCCGTCCGACGTTTCGCATGTCGGCCACCTCGGAGTCGATGTGGCTGCGGTAGTCGTCCGGGAGGGGCAGGGGCCAGTTGGGCTCGCCGGCCCGGTCGCCGGCGCGGCGCACCTCGTCGATGAGCGTGTCGGAGTTGCCCAGCAGCCCGGCGATCTCCTTGCCCAGCGCCACGACGGCCGCACCGGTCAGCGTGGCCAGGTCGATGACGGCGTCGGGCCCCGCCTCGGTGGCCAGGGTCAAACCGTCCGACAGGACCAGACGGCCCTCGGCGTCGGTGTTGAGCACTTCGATGGTCTTGCCGCTCCGGGTGGTCAGGACGTCTCCGGGCTTGATGGCCGACCCACCGGGCATGTTCTCCGTCAACGGGGTGATGACCGTGATCCGGATCCGTGAGCCGAGGGCGGCGGCGGCATCCACGGCCCCCAGCACGGCGGCCGCGCCGCCCATGTCCGTCTTCATGGTCTCCATTCCGGTGGCCGTCTTGAGCGACAGGCCACCCGAATCGAAGGTGATGCCTTTGCCCACCAGGGCCAGGTGGGGGACACGGCCGTCGATCTCGATGGGATCGGACGGCGTGTAGTCGACCTTGACCAGTCGGGGCGGCTGGGTCGAGCCTCGGGCCACGCCGAGCAGCCCGCCGAGCTTCTCCGCCACGATCCGGTCCTCGTCCCACACCTCGATGGTGAGCTCGTCGACATCGGCGAAGCGCTGGACGAACGTGTCGGCGAAGACGGAGGGGGTCAAGGAGCTGGGCGGCTCGTTGACCAGGTCTCGGGCCAGGCTCACCGACTCGGCCACCCGGGCCCCCCACACCAGCCCGGCGGCCACCGACGAGGAGTCCGACGAGGGAGCGGGCACCACGACCAACCGGTCCAGCTGCTCGGGTTCGTCGCCGGTCCGGAAGTCGTCGTAGCGGTAGGCGGCCGAGCGCGGCGCCTTCGGCTACGGCCGACGCGGCCTGGCCGTCGGGAACCCCCGGTTCGGCGGGAAGGAGCAGGGCCGCCACCGAGCCCGGTCCCACGGCCCGCACGTAGGCGGCCGCGGCCCGGCGGAGCGACTCGGGGGCCGCCCTGCCGCCTGGCGCCGTGAGGTCGCCCACCCCGACCAGGATCACATCGGCCTCGGGCTGCCCTCCCTCGCCGGCCGCGCCGGTGGGCATGGCCGCCCGGAGGGCGAGGGTCTGGCCGACCTTGCCGGCGAAGCCGTGACGTTTGCACCAGCCCGCGTCGAGCGTCAGGGGCACGGCGACGCCGGCCAGTGCCCCCGGATCGGAGGCCAGCTGCGGACCGCCGTCCTGGGTGGCCACCGGCACGCCCAGGGCCACCAGCGCATCGGGCAGGGTGTCGAGGGTCGCGACCTCGATGTCCATCAAGATGCTCCTTCTGATTGGTCGGTTTGAGCGGGGTCGGGGTCGGGGTCGGGATCGGACCGGGCCTCGCCGGCTGCGACCTCCGAACGCCGGAGGGTGGTGCGCGCCAGCAGGTGGTGGTCGCCCTCGGTCCAGCGGGCCATGGCCCACAACAGGTCGGAGAGACGGTTCAGGTACGGTCGGATCAGCGACCCCTCGGTGGGCGCGGCCACCTCCAGGCGCTCCGCCCGTCGCACCACCGTACGGGCCAGGTCCAGTGCGGCTGAAGCCCGGTTGGCCCCGGGGACGACGAAGTCGGTGGGCATCTCGAACCGGTCCTTGAGGTCGTCGACGTGCCCTTCGAGGGCGGTGACCATCTCGGCGGTCACCAGGGTGGTGCCGGGGATGAGCTTCCTACGGTTGGAGGGATCGGTGGTGGCCTCGGCCATGAGCACGTACAGGTCCCGCTCCAGGGTGGTCAGGAGCAGGTCGAGCTCCGATCCGGGCTCTGACTCGGCCCGGGCCAGGCCCATCGCCGCCTGGGCCTCGTCGACCGTCCCGGTGAGGTGCATGGCAGCCGAGTCCTTGCTCACCCGACCCCCGAAGAGCAGCCCGGTCGTACCGTCGTCGCCGGTCCTCGTATAGATCTTCAGCACGGTGTCCTCACCGGGACGATGCTAAACGACATCGCCCGCGGGTCCCCTCACCAGGTCCGGAGGCCCGGCCCACCCGACGGCGGCGGCGCGGAAGCGCTCCCGCCCGCCGCCCCGGCTCTGCCCGATAGCCTTGTGGAGCTATGGCTGCTCCTTCGGCATCACCCTCCTCCACCTTCCTCGACGCCGTGTCCCAACGGGTGGTCGTCTTCGACGGCGCCATGGGGACGAACTTGCAGCTCATGAACCTGACCGCCGACGACTTCGGCGGTCCCGACCTCGAGGGGTGCAACGAGCTGCTGGTGGTCACCCGGCCCGACGCCATCGACCGGGTCCACCGGTCGTTCTTCGAGGTCGGCTCGGACGTGGTGGAGACCGACACCTTCGGTGCCTTCGCCCCGGTCCTGGCCGAATACGGGCAGGGGCACCGGGTCCGCGAGCTCAACCTGGCCGCCGCCGGCCTGGCCCGACAGGCGGCCGACGACTTCTCCACTCCGGACAGACCCCGCTGGGTGGCCGGCAGCATCGGCCCGGGTACCAAGTTCCCCACCCTCGGGCAGATCCGGTACGCCGAGCTACGCGACGCCTACCAGGAGCAGGCCGCCGCCCTGATCGAGGGTCGGGTCGACCTGATCATCATCGAGACGGTCTTCGACCTCCTCCAGGCCAAGGCGGCCATCAACGGGGCCCGGCGGGCCATGCGGGCGGCCGGCGTCCACCTCCCCCTCCAGACCCAGGTGACCATCGAGCTGACCGGCACCATGCTGCCGGGCACCGAGGTGGGCGCGGCCC
The DNA here is from genome assembly GCA_963812525.1 of uncultured Acidimicrobiaceae bacterium. Taxonomy (GTDB): domain Bacteria; phylum Actinomycetota; class Acidimicrobiia; order Acidimicrobiales; family RAAP-2; genus Bog-756. Next base: position 643,675 of record CAWEVL010000009.1, on the reverse strand, counting down.
TGTGCGCACTGGAGGCCATGGGCGTCGACCTGATCGGGCTCAACTGCGCCACCGGGCCGAGCGAGATGTTCGAGCCACTGCGCCACCTGTCCAGCCACTCCTCGCTGCCGGTCACCTGTCTGCCCAACGCCGGGCTGCCCTCCGTGGTGAACGGGGCCATGCACTACGACCTCACACCCGACCAGCTGGCCGAGTACCACCGCCAGTTCGTCACCGAGCTGGGGATCTCGGTCATCGGCGGGTGCTGCGGGACGACCCCCGAGCACTTGGCCGCGGTGGTGGCGGCCTGCGCCGACCTCGCACCGGCACCGCGGCACCCCGTCGCCGAGTACGGGGCGGCGTCCATCTACACCCAGGTCCCCTTCGAGCAGGACACCTCCTTCCTGGTGGTGGGCGAGCGAACCAACGCCAACGGGTCGAAGAAATTCCGTGAGGCCATGCTGGAGAGCGATTGGGACACCTGCGTGGCCATGGCTCGAGAGCAGGTCAAGGAGGGCTCCCACCTGATCGACGTGTGCGTCGACTACACCGGTGCCGACGGGGTGGGTGACATGGAGGAGGTGGCCTCCCGGTTCGCCACGCAGTCCACCGCCCCCCTGATGGTCGACTCCACCGAGGCCCCGGTGGTCGAGACCGCCCTGTCGTGGATCGGCGGGCGGGCGGTCATCAACTCGGTCAACCTGGAGGAGGGCGACGCTCCGGGTACCCGGCTCGACTCGTTCCTGACGCTGGCCAAGGAGTTCGGGGCGGCCGTGGTGTGCACCTGCATCGACGAGGAAGGGCAGGCCCGCACGGCCGACTGGAAGGTGCGGGCGGCCACCGCCATCCACGACATCGCCGTGGAGCGCTACGGGCTCCGCTCCCAGGACCTCCTGTTCGACGCGCTCGCCCTGCCCCTGTCCACCGGCATGGAGGAGTCGAGGAAGGACGGGATCGAGACCCTCGAGGGCATCCGGCGGATCAAGGCCGAGCTCCCCGGGGTGTACACCGTCCTGGGCCTGTCCAACGTCTCCTTCGGCCTCAATCCGGCCGCCCGCCAAGTGCTCAACTCCGTCTTCCTCCACGAATGCGTGGAGGCCGGCCTGGACGCGGCCATCGTGCACGCCTCGAAGATCCTGCCCCTGTCCAAGGTGGATGAACGTGCCCGTGAGGTGTGCCTCGACCTCATCTACGACCGGCGCCATGACGGCTACGATCCGCTGACCGTGCTGCTGGAACTGTTCGAGGGGGTGTCGGCCTCGGCCGGCGCGGCCAAGGAGGACCGCACCGGCTGGACGGTCGAACGGCGGCTCGAGCACCGCATCATCGACGGCGACCGCAACGGAATCGAGGACGACCTCGAGGAGGCCATGGCTGCGGGCCACACCCCGCTGATCATCATCAACGACTTCCTGCTGGCCGGCATGAAGACGGTGGGCGAGCTGTTCGCCTCCGGCGAGATGCAGCTGCCCTTCGTGCTGGGCTCGGCCGAGACCATGAAGGCGGCGGTGGCCTACCTCGAGCCGTTCATGGAGAAGGCCGACCAGGGGGGCAAGGGCACCATGGTCCTGGCCACGGTCAAGGGCGACGTGCACGACATCGGCAAGAATCTGGTCGACATCATCCTGACCAACAACGGCTACACGGTGAAGAACCTGGGCATCAAGGTGGGCATCGGCGAGATGGTGGGCGCGCTGGAGGAGTCCGAGGCCGACGCCATCGGGATGAGCGGCCTGCTGGTCAAGTCCACCCTGATCATGCGGGACAACCTCGAAGAGCTCAACCGACGCGGCCTGTCGCACATCCCGGTCATCCTGGGTGGCGCCGCCCTGACCCGGACCTATGTCGAGCGGGACCTGCGCAAGGTGTACGACGGGCGGCTCTTCTACGGGAAGGACGCCTTCGAAGGACTCCGCACGATGGACCGACTCGTCGAGCTGTCCAAGTCCGGTGAGGACGACCCCGAGTTCGGCACGGCCATCGGCGGGCGAGATCTCGGCCCCCGCAAGAGCGAGCTGCGCAAGCAGGCCGCGGCCGAGGCCCTGGCCCGGGGCGAGACCCTGCCGACGCGTTCCCCCGAGGTGGCCACCGACAATCCGACCTTCAAGCCGCCCTTCCTGGGTAGCCGGGTGGCCAAGGGCATGGCCATCGACGACGTCGCCGCCTACCTCAACGAGACCGCGCTCTTCCGCAACCAGTGGGGCTTCCGCCCGGAGAGCGGCGAGAACGACCAGGCCTTCAAGGAGCGGGTGCGGAGCCTGCTGCGCGAGCAGCTGGCCATGGCGATGGCCCAGCAGCTCCTGGTCCCCCAGGTGGCCTGGGGTCACTTCGCGGCCAACGCCGACGGTGACGACCTCGTCGTCTTCGAGGACGAGAGCCGGACCAAGGAGCTCACCCGGTACGCCTTCCCGCGCCAGACCGAGGAGCCCTGGCTGTGCATCAGTGACTTCTTCCGGTCAGTCGACTCGGGTGAGCCCGACTGGGCCAGCTTCATGGTGGTGACCATGGGGTCGCGTGTGACCGAGGAGGCATCCCGACTGTTCGAGGCCAACCAGTACCAGCAGTACCTCTTCCTGCACGGGTTGGGCGTGGAGATGGCCGAAGCCCTGGCCGAGTACTGGCACCGTCGTATCCGAGAGGAGCTCGGCTTCGCCGACCAGGACGGGCCCAGCCTGGCCGGACTGTTCCGCCAGAAGTACCGGGGCGGCCGCTACTCGTGGGGCTACCCGGCGTGCCCGGACCTCGAGGACAACGGCAAGGTCGTACAGCTGCTCGGTGCCGAACGCATCGGGGTCGAGGTCAGCGAAGGGTTCCAGCTCCACCCGGAGCAGTCGACCACCGCCATCATCTGTCCCCACCCCCAGGCCAAGTACTTCGTGGCCTGAGCCCTCAGGGGTCCTCCCGAGCCCGGAGGAGTGGGCTGACGGCGAGCCGGACCGCGGAAACAAGTGCGTTAGCAACTGATGGTCACTACCATGAACAGGGATGCACGGAGCCGCAGTTCTTCGTTGGGCCAGCCCCGCCACCATCAAGGTGATGACGGTCGAGTTGGGCCTGGTGGTCCTGGCCGCGGTCTTGGTCGTCGCCCTGCTGTTGATCCGAGCCAGACGGGAACACGATCTGAAGATCAGAAAGGCGGCCGGCGTCGGCTATTACGACCCTGACGCGGCCCGCTACGGGCACGGCTCGGTGACACCAGGACTGGCGCCGGAGCCGGCCGACACCGCCGACCGCCCACTGGCTCCCTCGTTCGCCGCCCCCACCCGGGCCAAGGCGGCCAGACGGGGGCCGACGGCACCGCCCGCACCCCGTCCGGTCCCGTCGGCGTTCGGCAGCTTTTCCTCCGAGCCCCCTGGGCCGGTCCCCGCCTTCGACCCGGTCTCCGCCACGGGTGCTCGGCCGGCGGCGACCGCGAGTGCGTCCGCCGCGGTGGGGCCAGCCGCGAACCCCCCACCCCCACCCCCACCCCCACCCCCACCCCCACCCCCGCCGCCTCCATCCGCCGCGCCGGGAGACGCCGGACCGGGATCCGCGTCCCTCCCCGCGCTGGTGCAGCCCCCACCGCCCGGAGGGCGGGAGGCCGAGCGTCCCGGCCCCGGCGGTCACTGACACCGCCGACCCCGACCAGTCGGGGGCTCGGTCGGCCACCGGGGACCGATCACCCGGCTTGCCGTGAGGGCTGGCTAGCGTTCCGCTGCCGGCCGGGGCACGACCACCCGTCCGCCCCAGGACCGGGTAGTTCCTCGCCGCCGAGCGATGGGGGCGCCGATGCCGGCGCCGGACAGGAGGCTCATGTACCACGTTCGCGTGTCCAGCCCGTCGTCGAGCACCTCGCGCATCCTGGAGGTACTCGGAGCCAGCAGCGGGGCCATCAACGTCACGGTGCTCCCCGGTTCGGCCCGCTATCCCTCCGGCGACGTCGTCGAGTGCGATCTGGTCCCCGAGGTGGCCGGCGCGGTGATCCACCAGCTGCGGGAGTTGGGACCGCGGGAGCGGGGACCGATCTCGGTGGACCGCGCCGAGACGGCCGTCATCCGGTCCCACCGGGAGATGATCCGACCCATGGTCAGCGACCGCGAGATCGCCCCGGTCTGGGAGGTGGTGGACGCCACCATCCGGGCCAACGCCTCCTACCCGTTCAGCTTCTTCCTGCTGCTGGTGGCGGCGGGGTTGATCGCCGCGGTGGGCATCCTCACCAACTCGCAGATCCTCATCGTGGCGGCCATGGTGGTCGGACCGGAGTACAACGCCATCCTGGGGACTGCGCTCGGGATCACCGAGCGCAGTCCCCGACCGGTCAAGCGGGGCCTGGTGGCGCTCGGCATCGGGTTCGGCGTGGCCGTGTTCGTCACCTGGGTGTTCGGTATCGTCATCCGAGGGACGGGTCAGGCGCCCACCGACTTCCTGCTGGGTTTCCGACCGGTCGCCGACCTGATCAGCCAGCCGAACCTGTTCTCGATCGTCGTGGCGGTGATCGCCGGCATCGTGGGTGTCGTCTCCATCCTGCAGGCCCGGGCCAGTGCCCTGATCGGGGTGTTCATCTCGGTGACGACCATCCCGGCGGCCGCCGCCGTGGGCCTGTCGGTGGCGTTCGAGCAGTGGCGGGCGGCGGTGGGTGCCGCCGAACAGCTGCTGCTCAACGTGGCCATCCTGCTGGCGGTGGGCGTAGCCGCCCTCGTCCTGCAGCGCCGGTTCTGGCGGGGTCGGGAATTCCGGCAACGCCTGGTCATGGCCGGAGCGGCCGGCACGGCCGGTCGGGTCGATGTCGACGGCGGGCCGCCGGCCGACGGACCGGACGGAACGGGGCGGTCCTCCTAGAGAGCCAGGGTCGAGGCCCCGTCGACCACCAGTGCGGCGCCGTTGACAAACCGGGCCTGCTCGGAGCAGAGAAACGCGGCGATGCTGCCGAAGTCGGCCGGATCGCCCATCGGCCCGGTCCCCCCGAGCTCCTTCATGCGGTCGGTGGCGTGGGGACCGGGACAGAGCAGGTTCATGGTGATGCCGCTCCCCTCGGCCGCCGTGTCCTGGGCCGCCGTCTTCACCCAGGCCCACAGTCCGGTCCGGGCCGTGTTGGACAGGGCCAGCGCGGGCAGCGGCTGCACCACCGAGTACGAGGTGATGTAGCAGAGCCTTCCCCACCCCCTGTCCCGCATGTGGGGGACGGCCTCCCGGGTCAGCCGGATGGCGGAGAGCAGGTTGGCGTTGAGGGCCGCCTCCAACTGGACGTCGTCGAAGTCGAGGGCCCGGGCGGACGGCGGTCCGCCGGCGTTGGCAATCACGATGTCGATGGCGCCGAAGGCCTCCAACGTGGCCTCGACCAGTTGGGCCGGGGTATCGGGGTCGGCGATGTCCGCCGGCCGGGTGGCCACCTCGGCACCGGTCGACCGCATGGCGGACGCCGCGGCGTCCAGCCCGGCCTCGCGGCGCGAGGACAGCATCAGCCGCACCCCTTCAGCGGCCAGCGCCTCGGCGGTGGCCCGGCCCAATCCCCGCGAGCCGGCCACCACCAGCGCCGTCCGGCCTGCGATTCCCAGATCCATCCGAGCCCTTCCTAGACGTCGACGACCACGAGCCCGTGGTCCGCCGAGTTGAGCGGGTCCGGGGCGCCGTCCTCGCCGATCACCACGATGTCCTCCAACCGCATGCCGAAGCGGTCGGGGAGGTAGATGCCGGGTTCCACCGAGAAGGCGTGGCCCGGACGCAGGCACTCCTCGTTGCCCACCACCAGGTACGGGTCCTCGTGCTCCTCGATGCCGATCCCGTGCCCGGTGCGGTGCACGAAGTACGCGCCATAGCCGGCGTCCTCGATGATCGCCCTGGCCACCCCGTCGACGTGCTCGGCCGTCACCCCGGACCGGGCGGACGCCACCGCCGCCTGCTGAGCCTCCCGCAGCACCCGGTAGCAGGCCTCGACCTCGTCGGATGGGGCCCCGGTCACCACCGTGCGGGTGATGTCCGAGCAGTAGCCGACGTCGCCGTCGAGCGAGTAGGTGCCCCCGAAGTCGCACACCACCGTCTCGCCGGGACCGATGACCCGAGCGCCCGGCTCGTGGTGCGGGCTGGCGGCATTGGGCCCGCTGCCGACGATGGCGAAGTTGACCTGGGTGTGGCCTTCCTCGATCAGGAGGGCCCCGAGCCGGCCCGAGACCTGGGCCTCGGTGGAGCCCCGCAGGCTGATGGCGCCACCCTGCAGCATGGCGGCCACCCGGTCGGCCGCCGCCCCGGCCATCCGCAGGGCCTCCAGCTCCGATGGATCCTTGACCGCCCGGATGGGTGAGGTGACCGAGGACGCCTCGACCCAGGCGGCCTCGGGCAACCGGCGCTGGAGGGCCAGGACCGAGGTGGCCCACGACCGGTCGGAAACGGCCAGCCGCAGCCCGCTTCCCGTGGACCCCGACGACCCGGGAGCGGCCAGGAGGGCGGTCACCCGATCGAGGGGGTCCTGTGTGTCGTCCCACGGCGCCACTCCGAACAGGTCCCCGGCTTCAGGCACCCGCGGCGCCTCGAGGGCCGGGACCACCAACACCGGGTCGCCCGCCACGGGGAGCACCAGCATGGTCAGCCGCTCGAGGGGCATGGCCCGGTAGCCGGTCAGCCAGGGCAGGTCGGCACCGTGGGACAGGAGCAGCGCGTCCACGCCGAGCTCACCCATCCGGGCCCGGACACGGGACATCCGCTGGTGGCGCCACTGGCGGGCGCCTGCGCTGAGGGGCTCCATCAGACAGGGGACCCTGCGGCCATCGTCGCCCCCTTCGCTCGCTCTGCCCCATGCGCCCCCGGCGCCCCCGGCGCCCCCGGGGACGAGGCCTCGACGGCTTCGCGGGCGTGGTAGCTGGACCGGGTCATCGGGGAGGCCTGCACGTGGGCGAACCCGAGGGCCATCCCCGACCGGCGCACCGATTCGAACTCCTCCGGCGTCCAGTACCGGGCCACCGGGAGGTGCCGGCGGCTGGGCCGCAGATACTGCCCGACGGTCACGATGTCGACACCGACCGCCCGCAGGTCGGCCAGCGTGGAGAGCACCTCCTGGTGGTACTCGCCCATCCCCAGAATGATGCCGGACTTGGTGGTGAGGCCGGCCTGCTTGGCCCGGGCCAGGACGCCGAGGGAGCGGGCGTAGCCGGCCGACGGCCGTACGGCCCGCTGCAGGCGGGCCACGGTCTCGATGTTGTGGTTGAGGACGTCGGGACGGGCGTCGAGGATGGTCTGCAGCGACGGTTCGTCACCCTTGCAGTCCGAGATCAGCACCTCGACGGTCGTGCGAGGCGACCGCCGGCGGACCGCGGCGATGGTCTCGGCGAACGCACCGGCGCCGCCGTCGGCCAGGTCGTCGCGGGCCACGCAGGTGATCACGGCATGGGCCAGGCCCATCCGTTGCACGGCTTCGGCCACCCGATCCGGCTCGCCGGGGTCGAGCGGGCGCGGATGGCTGGTGTCCACCTGGCAGAAGCCACAGGCCCGGGTGCAGCGCGACCCGTTGATCATGAACGTGGCGGTGCCGTCGGACCAGCACTCATAGATGTTGGGACAGCCGGCCTCCTCGCACACCGTGATGAGATCGAGGTCACGCAGCCCCTGCTTGAGGCCGAGGTAGTCGCCCCCCATGGTGACCGGGACCCGGAGCCACGGCGGCTTGCGCTGGTCCAGGGCCACGCCGGCGTCGGGGTCGACACCGGCCCGAACCAGTCGACGCTGGAGGGGACTGGCCTCGCCCCGTCGGCCCAGGGCCACCGGGACCCGCTCGGGGCCACCGACGGCTCCGGTACGGGCACCAGGGTCGACCGGCACGTCGGGCCCCCGGCCGACGACGGGGCCGGACGAGGGACCGTCCGTGACGAGCTGGACGTCCTCCGCCGGACCCCAGACGCCCTCGGCCGCGGCCACGACTGCCTCCCGTACCTCGGACAGCCCACAGGTCAGGCCCTCGGCGGCCAGCGAGGTGACGGGCCGGTCGGGGATCCCGCACGGCACGATGTGGCCGAACATGCCGAGGTCGGTGGTCACGTTGAGGGCGAACCCGTGCGTGGTGCGGCCCCGAGCGGTCCGGACCCCGATGGCGGCGATCTTCCGCGGTCCGGCCGATCCGGCGGCCGGGCGCTCGTCCAGGCCGACCCAGACCCCCGGGTAGCCGGGAAGCCGACCCACGTGCCCCGCCGGCAGGCCGAGGAGGACCAGCGCGTCGATGACCACCTGTTCGACCCGGTGCACGTGGGCCCGACCGTGATGCGGTCCGGGGCCCAGGGTGATCAGGGGGTAGCCGATCAGCTGGCCCGGGCCGTGGAAGGTGACGTCCCCGCCCCGGTCCACCCGGACCAGCTCGGCCCCGACGGTGGCCGGGTCCACCAGCACGTGTCCGAGACCGGCGTTCCGTCCCAGTGTGTACACGGGAGGGTGCTCCAGCAGGAGTAGGTAGTCGTCGGTGGAGTGACGGCTGATGGAGCGCTGCACGGCCCAGGCCTCGCGATAGGGCACCCGCCCCAGCCAGCGGACCTTCATCAGGGCGCGGCCAGCGGGCCCGGCGCGGCGGCGACCACCGGCCTACAGCTCGCCGGCCCAGTCACGTTCGTTCAGGATCTCGGAGAGCCGGGCCAGGAACCGGGCCACGTAGGCACCGTCCACCGCCCGGTGGTCGAAGGTCATGGCGGCCAGGCCCACCGAGTGGATGGCGATGGACTCTGTGCCGTCGGGGAGCTCCACCACGACTGGCCTCCGGGCCACACCGTCCGTGGACAAGATGGCCACCTGGGGCTGGTTGATGATGGCCCCCGTGATCAGGGTCCCGAACGGCCCGGCGTTGGTGATCGAGAACGTGCCCCCGCTGATGTCATCGAGGCTCAACCGCTTGGTCCGGGCCCGTTCGGCCACGTCACGGATCCGACGGGCCATACCTCGCAGATTGAGCTCCTCGGCGTTGTGGACCACCGGGACGATGAGCCCCTCATTGTCGAGATCGACGGCGATGCCCAGATTGATGTCGTGGTGGATGATCAGCGTTTCCTCGCCCACCGAGGCGTTGAGATGCGGGAACTCGGCCAGGGCCTCGACGGTGGCCAGGGCGGCAAAGGGCAGGTATGTGAGCGTGAAGCCCTCTTCGGCCTTGAACCGCCCACCGTGGGCCCGGCGCACCTGTTCCACCCGTTCGTAGTCGACCTCCTTGACCATCAACGTGTGGGCTGAGGTGGCTTTGGACCGCACCATGTGCTCGGCCGTGCGACGACGGATGTTGGTGAAGGGGACCACCTCGTCCCGGGCCGCCGCCGGTTCGCCGGTCGGTGTCATCACCGGCGGCACGGCGACGGGCGCGGGCGCCGGTGCCGATGCCGGGGGCCGCCGGTCGGCGATGCTCGGCACGCGGGCCGGAGCGGCGGCAGGGTCAGCACCGGCATCGGCGACCCCCTCGGCGATCACCGCCTCCACGTCACCCCGGGTGATGCGCCCACCGAGGCCTGTGCCCCGGATCCGGCTCGAGTCGATGCCGTGCTCGCTGAGCAGCTTCCGTACCACCGGGGAGAGGACGAGCCCGTCGCCGTTCCCGTTGAGGGGATGACCCGGTGCCGGCGGAGTGACGGGGGGAGCCGTGGTGGCCCGGGGAACCGGGGGCGGGGCCGGGGGCTCCGGCGCCACCGGAGCAGGGGGGGGTGGGGCGGCCTCGTGGGTCGGGGCGGCTTGGGGAGACGGCGGAACCGGGATGGCGTCCTCGCCGGGAGCTGAGCCGTTCGGCGAGGCGCCGTCGCCGATGACGGCCAGGGTGACGCCCACGTCGACGGTGTCCCCCTCCTCCACCAGGATGGCGGTCAGGACGCCCTCGGCCGGCGAGGGCACCTCGGAGTCGACCTTGTCGGTGGACACCTCGAACAGCGGCTCGTCGCGGGCCACCTGGTCCCCGACGGCCTTGTACCACTTGGTGATGGTCCCCTCGGTCACCGTCTCGCCCAGCTGCGGCATGGTCACGTCAGGCAACGTGGAGTCCCCTTCCGGTCAGGGCCAGTACCGTCTCGCCGAACGTCTCGGACAGCGAGGGGTGTGGCTGGATGAACTGCGCCACCTCGTTGGCGGTGGCCTCCCAGTTGACGGCCAGGTATCCGGCACCGAGCTGTTCGGTGACCCAGGGCCCGACCATGTGGACACCGAGGATGCGCCCGGTGGACCCGTCGGGCCGGCGTTCGGCCACCACCTTGACGAGACCCTCGGTCTCCCCGATGATGCGGGCCCGGCTGTTGCCCCCGAAGGGGTCCTTCTTCACCACCACGTCGAATCCGGCCTCGGTGGCCGCCGCCTCGGTGAGGCCGGCGTAGGCCACCTCGGGGTGGCAGTAGATGGCCCACGGGACCCGGTCGTAGTCCACCGGCACCACCGGCTCACCCAGGATGGCCTTGACCACGACGATGCCCTCGGCGAAGCCCACGTGGGCCAGCTGTGGGGTCCCGGCCACCACGTCACCCACGGCCCACACCCCGTCGGCACCGGTCCGCATGGTGGGGTCGGTGACCACGAACCCCCGGTCGTCCACCACCACGCCGGTCCCCGGAGCCACCAGGCCCTCGGAGCGGGGGCGCCGGCCGACGGAGACCACCACGGCGTCCACAGCCAGCTTCTCGCCGTCGTTGTAGGAGACCACGGTGCCGTGTCCCGAGGGATCAGGGGTGTGGCCCTGGAGCTGGACGCCGGCCTTCACGTCGATGCCGCGCCGGCGGAAGGAACGGGCCACCGTCTTCACCACGTCCTCGTCGCAGCCGTTGAGGATGCTCGGAAGTGCCTCGAAGACGGTCACCGTGCAGCCCAGATCGCTCAGCATCGAAGCGAACTCGCAGCCGATCGCCCCGCCGCCGACCACCGCCACCGAGGCGGGAAGCTCTTCGAGGGCCAGCACCTCGTCGGAGGTCATCACCAGCGTCCCGTCGATGTCGAACCCGGGGATGGTGCGGGGCACGGAGCCGGCGGCCAGCACCACGTCGGTCCCGGAGATCTCGGTGGTCGAGCCGTCGTTGCCGGAAACCTGCACCCGGTGGTCGGGCAGCAGCGTACCGCTGCCACTGAACACGGTGACCCCTCGCCCCGCCAGCAGGCCGGCGAGCCCCTTGAACAGCGTGTCCACCACCTGCTGCTTGCGGGCCTGGCTCACCGAGAAGTCGACCACCGGGGCGATGGGCTGGTCGGTGCCGGCCGTGACCCCGAACTGACTCGATCCGGCCACCGTCCGGAACACCGCGGCGGTCTCGAGGAACTCCTTGGCCGGTACGCACCCGCGGTGCAGACAGGTGCCCCCGACCTTGTCGAGCTCCACGATGGCCACGGACAGGCCGGCCGCCGAGCCGTAGAGGGCGGTGGCGTACCCGCCGGGACCCCCACCGATGACGACCAGGTCGAAGCTCGTCTCGGTCGGGTCCTGCTCGCTGTTCCCCCGGTCGATCCCCTGGTCGACTCCCCCCGATGCCGCTGAATCCAATGCCACCTCGGGTGTCGTGGGAATCACCTCCATCCAGTGGTCACGCCCTCTGCGCGAACCGGGCCCAGCCTACCGGTCCGCCGTCGGGATTCACCTCGTACCGGCAGGTAACCGGCGGGTGGCGGTCCGGCGTCAGCGGCGGCACGACGTCCGGTCAGCCGGCCACCGGCCTCCGCCCCACGCCGGGACCATCGGCGACGTGGCGAGGCCCTGCCTCCCGGCCTCGACGGCCGCCTCGCCGGGCGCGGTGCCCGCCCGTGGTCAGCTGCTGGCTCAGGACTGCACCCGCCGACGGAAATTGCGCAGTCCGATGCCGAGGAACAGGGCCAGGAAGCCGGTCAGGACCGGGTAGACCACGAAGAGATGCATGTGCGGTGCGTTGGTCAAGGCCGCTCGCATTCCCTCGTTGACGTAGATCAGCGGGTTGATCAGCACCAGGATCTGGAGCCAGTGCCAACCGCCCGCCTCGATGGGGGACAGCCGGGTCCACTCGTAGTAGGTCCCTCCGAGGAAGGTGACGGGAAGGATGATGAACCCGAACATGAGACCGATGTTGCGCGGTTCGAAACTGGTCCCGAGCAACAGGCCCAGCGAGGCCATCGTCACGCAGGCCAGAGGAACCAGGGTGACGATGATCCACCAGTGCAGGGAGAGGTGGGCCTCGACCCCCTTGGCATGGACCACCGAGGCGATGGGCAGGACAATGACGGCCGAGATGAGGCCCTGCACCGCCCCGGACAGGACCTTGGCCATGGCCACCAACCAGATGGGGCAGGGTGCCTGGACCCGGTCCTCGATCTCACGGGTGAAGCCGAACTCCTGGGACATCACCAGAGCCACGGACTGCACGCCCTGGAAGAGGATGGAGATCCCCACCACACCGGGGACCAGCAGCGTGGCGAAGGCCGATTCGGCCAACGGGCCACCGCCACCACCGATGCCCTGCCCGATCTTCGGGAACACATAGAGGAAGACGAAGCACAGGAGGAACGGCTGCACCAGCACCCGGATGATGAACTCGAGCCAGTGCTTCCGCAGGACCACCAGGTCCCGGAGGATGAGGGCCCACAGCGCCGTGCGGCCCGCCACGAACGTCGTCCGGGTCGGGCGGACGTGCAGGACCCTGGATGCGGCCCCGGCCTCCAGCGCGCTCATCCCTCCCGCAGCTCCTTGCCGGTCAGGTTGATGAAGACGGTCTCCAACGTGGGCTCGGTGACCGAGAGGTCGAGCACCGGGAACCCGGCGTCCTCGGCGGCGCTCACGACCCGCGGGAGCAGACGGTCCTGGCCCTTCACGTGCAGCTCGGCGCCGTGCTCGATGGTCCGGGAACGGGTCACCCCGTCGATCCGCTCGGTGAGGACACGGGCCAGCTCGGTGGGGTCGCCGCCGGCGATCACCGTGACGATGGTGTCGGCATCGACCTGCTGCTTGAGGGCGGTCGGGGTGTCCAGGGCCAGGATCCTCCCGCGGTCCATGATGGCCACCCGCCCACACAGCTGGTCGGCCTCCTCCATGTAGTGGGTGGTCAGGAGAATGGTCTGCCCCTCGGCATTGAGGGACCGCAGGGTGTCCCACAGGGCCAGCCGGCTCTGCGGGTCCAGTCCCGCCGTCGGCTCGTCGAGGAAGAGCACCGCCGGGCGGTGGAAGATGGCCCGGGCCACCATCAGCCGCTGGGCCATCCCTCCGGACAAGGCGTAGACCGAGGCCCCCGACCACCGTTCCAGTTGGAACTGCTCGAGTAGTTCGTCGGCCGTGCGTCGTGACTCCCGGGCCGGGATGCCGAACAGGCGGCCGTGAAAGTAGAGGTTCTCCCACACGGTCAACTGCCGGTCGAGGGTGTTCTGCTGGCTGACGATCCCGAGGATCTGCTTGGCCAGGGCCGGGTGGGCCACCACGTCGACCCCGCCGACGGTGGCCGCTCCCGACGTCGGGATCACCCGGGTGGTGAGCATGCCCGCGGTCGTGGTCTTGCCCGCACCGTTGGGCCCCAGGAGACCGAAGATCTCTCCGGGGGCCACCTCGAGGTCCAGGCTGTCGACGGCTCGGATCGCCGACCCGGAATAGACCTTGGTGAGGGCGACGGTTCGGATGATGGCGTCACCCCCCGTCGATCCGGCGGGGGACGTTGTCGAGGCGGTGGAGGTCATGGCGCTGTCGGCGACACTACCGCCGACCCGGCGGCCACCCGTCGGACCGGCTGCCAGCCACCCGTCGGACCGGCACCCTCCCACACCCTGGGCTTCCCGGAGCGGCCGACCCCCACGGGCCTGAGCAATGCCCGGCTACTTGGGCGGCATCCGGATGCCGCCGTCCAGGCGGATGACCTCGGCGTTGAGGTAGCTGTTGGCCGCGATGTGGGCCACCAACTCGCCGAACTCCGCCGGGTTGCCCAGCCGCTTGGGGAAGTTGACCGACTTGGCCAACTCGTTGCGGGCCTCGTCGGGCAGCATGGCCAGCAGGGGCGTGTTGAACAATCCCGGGGCGATGGCCAGCACCCGGATGCCCACCACCGCCAGGTCCCGGGCCGCCGGGAGCGTCATGCCCACGATGGCACCCTTGGATGCCGAGTAGGCCAACTGGCCGATCTGCCCGTCGAAGGCGGCCACCGAGGCCGTGTTGACGATGACGCCCCGCTCTCCGTTCTCCTGGGGCTCGACCGTGGCGATGACCGAGGCGGCCTTGGTCATCACGTTGAAGGTGCCGACGACGTTGAGGTTCTGAATGAACTGGAACGGCTGGAGGTCGTGGGGGGAGCCGTCACGGTTGATCACCCGGCCGACCCAGCCGGTGCCGGCGCAGTTGACGGCGATGCGGAGGTTGCCCCCCTCGGCCGCCTGGTCCACCGCCTTCTGGCAGTCGTCGGGCTCGGTGACGTCGCCGGCGATGAAGTTGGCGTTGGCCCCGATCTCGGCCGCCACCTCCTTGCCGCGCTCCTCGTTGCGGTCGAACACCGTGACCCGCACGCCCCGGGCGGCCAGGTTGCGGGCGGTGGCCTCGCCAAGGCCCGACGCGGCGCCGGTGATGATTGCTGAACTTCCTTGGATCTCCATGTCAGCAGGTTACGGGAGGGTGGCCGGGGAACCCAAACGGGGCCTGGGGCCCGGGCCAGGGCGGGCTACTGCCGGTCGGCGGCCTCGGTGGCCAACAGATCGACCAGGTCGTTCATCCGGTCCCCGGAGTGCCCCTTCACCCAGGCGAAGGTCACCGGACGACCGGGGTCGAGGGCCAGGGCCAGCAACTCCTGCCACAGGTCCTGGTTGGCGACGGGCTTGCCCTGCGTATTGCGCCAGCCCCGACGCTTCCAGCCCACCCACCACTGGTTGCGGAAGCAGTTGACCACGTACGTCGAGTCGCTCACCACGTGCACCGGCCCGGGAAGGGCCTCGAGGGCCCGCACCACCGCGGTGACCTCCATCCGCTGGTTGGTGGTGTGGGCCTCACCTCCCGCTGTCCGACGGACCGCCGTCCACCGCCCAGGCCCACCCCCCGGGCCCGGGGTTCCCCCGGCAGGAGCCGTCGGTGTAGACCACGGTCGGCCCGTCGGGAAGGGTGCTCGGCGTGTGCATCGGCACAGCATGCCCGATCGGGACGGGCCCACGAGCCGTCCGGCTCCCATCGGCCGTTGACTTCCCTTGTCGTCCGGTGAGTGGGAGCATGGGATGGTGCTGTTCGACGGAGTGAGCCATCAGCTTCCTGATGCCGACCCCACCGAGACCGCCGAGTGGCTGGACGCCTTCGATGACGTCGTCGATGTCCACGGGCGGACCCGGGCTCGCTACCTGCTGATGCGGATCCTGGAGCGGGCCGGCCAGAAGCACGTGGACTTCCCGGCCACGGTGTCCTCGCCCTACGTCAACACCATCCCCTCCGACGAGGAGCCCGACTTCCCCGGCGACGAGTACCTCGAGCGGAGGATCCGCGCCTACATCCGGTGGAACGCCGCGGTCATGGTGGTGCGGGCCAACGTCCGGTCCGAGGCCATCGGCGGCCACCTCTCGACCTACGCCAGTTCGGCCGCACTCTACGAGGTGGGCTTCAACCACTTCTTCCGGGGTAAGGACGACGGGGCGGCCGGAGACCAGGTGTACTTCCAGGGCCATGCCTCGCCCGGCATCTACGCCCGGGCGTTCGTCGAAGGTCGGCTGAGCGAGGCGGAACTCGACAACTTCCGCTTCGAGGTGGGCGTGGACGGGCTGTCCTCCTACCCCCACCCGAGGTTGATGCCCGAGTTCTGGGAGTACCCGACCGTGTCCATGGGTCTCGGTCCCCTCAATGCCATCGCCCAGGCCCACATGAGCCGGTACCTCCATGCCCGCGGCCTGGCCGACACCTCGGCCAGCCGGGTCTGGGGATTCGTGGGGGACGGGGAGTTCGACGAGCCCGAGACCATCGGGGCCTTGGGCATGGCCGGACGGGAGCACCTGGACAACCTGGTCTTCGTCGTCAACTGCAATCTCCAGCGGCTCGACGGTCCCGTTCGGGGCAACGGCAAGGTCATCCAGGAGTTCGAGGCCCTCTTCCGGGGCGCCGGGTGGAACGTCATCAAGGTCATCTGGGGCCGCACGTGGGACGACCTGCTGGCCAAGGACGTCGAAGGCGTCCTCCTCAACAAGATGAACTCCACCGTCGACGGTGAATTCCAAAAGTACGCCACCGAGTCGGGGGCCTACATCCGGGAGCACTTCTTCGGGCCCGATCCCCGGCTGCAGGCGCTGGTGGCCCACCTCTCCGACGAGGACCTGCAGTCCCTGCCCCGGGGCGGGCACGACTACCGCAAGCTCTACGCCGCCTACAAGGCGGCCACCGAGCACGTGGGTGCGCCCACCGCCATCCTGGCCAAGACCATCAAGGGGTGGACACTGGGTCCCGAAATCGAGGCCCGGAACGCCACCCATCAGATCAAGAAGATGACCAAGGCCCAGCTGCTGACCCTCCGGAACCGGCTGTTCCTCCACGACGAGATCCCCGAGCACGCCCTCGAGGTCGACCTGCCCCCGTACTTCCGGCCCGAACCCGACGCCAAGGCGGCGGTGTACCTGGCCGAGCGACGTCGGGCCCTCGGAGGCCCCCTCCCCCGCCGAGTGGTGCGCTCGCAGCCGCTCGCCCCCCCCGACCCGGACGGGTTCGCCGACCTGTCGGCCGGTTCGGGCCGCCAGGCGGTGTCGACCACCATGGCCTTCGCCCGCCTGCTCCGGTCCCTGGTGCGGGATCCCTCCATCGGCCCCCGCATCGTGCCGATCGTCTCCGACGAGGCGCGCACCTTCGGCCTCGAGTCCCTCATCAGCGAGGTGCAGATCTACGCTCCCGAGGGTCAGCGCTACACCCCGGTCGATGCCGGGCTGGCCCTCCACTACGCCGAGAGCGCTTCCGGCCAGGTCCTCCAGGAGGGCATCACCGAGGCCGGTGCCGTGGCCACCTTCACTGCGGCGGCGACGTCGTACGCCACCTGGGGCCAACCCATGATCCCGTGCTACCTCTTCTACTCCATGTTCGGCTTCCAACGGGTGGGCGACCTGCTGTGGGCGTTGGCCGATGCCCGGGGCCGGGGCTTCCTGCTCGGGTGCACCGCCGGCCGCACCACCCTGAACGGTGAAGGCCTTCAGCACCAGGACGGGCACTCATTGCTGCTGGCCTCCACCGTTCCGAGTGTGGCCGCCTACGACCCCGCGTTCTCCTACGAGCTGGCCGCCATCGTCGAGGACGGGATCCTCCGGATGACCGGGCCCGAGGCCGAGGACCGCTACTGGTACCTCACCCTGTACAACGAGAACTACCCCATGCCGGCGCTGCCGCCCGACCCCGACGAGGCCGAACGGGTCCGGCACGGGACCATCAAGGGCCTCTACCGGTTCGGCGAGGGCCCGCTGGACGGGTCGACGGACGGGGCACCGGGCGAGCCGGTGCGGGCCACTTTGCTGTTCTCCGGCTCGGCCTGGAAGGAGACCGTGGAGGCCCAACGGGTGCTGGCGAACGACTGGGGGGTCGACGCCGAAGTCTGGTCGGTGACCTCCTACAAGTCCCTTCGGGAGGACGCCATCTCCGTGGAGCGTTGGAACCGGCTCCACCCCGGTGAGCCGGTGCGCCGACCCTTCGTCACCGAGTCGCTGGACCGGTCGGGCGGGCCCATCGTGGCGGTGACCGACTTCATGCGGTCGGTGCCCGACCAGGTGTCGCGTTGGATGCCCCGTCGGTTCACCTCACTGGGCACCGACGGCTTCGGTCGCTCGGACACCCGGGAGGTGCTGCGCCGCTACTTCGAGGTGGACGCGGCCCACATCACAGTGGCCGTGCTGTCCAACCTGGCCGACGAGGGGTCCGTGCCCACCGCCGCCGTGGCGGAGGCCATCAAGCGGTACGGCATCGATCCTGGCGCCGCCGATCCGTGGTCCGACTGAACGCCGTCCGGCCCGGCGGGGAGGACCGTCCGGGGCCGAGTCCCCGCGGCAGGCCGGCGGCTCGGGCCCCCTCCCGGGTGGGACCCGGCCCGACCGCACGATTGCCCGCATCGGCGCAGGCTGGCTAGCCTGACCCGGTGATCCATGTGACCGGCGACGACGCCGTGGACCAGCTGCTCTCGGATGATCCCCTGGCCCTGCTCGTCGCCATGGTCCTGGACCAGCAGGTACCCCTGGAGCGGGCCTTCAGGTCCCCCTACGACCTGCAGGAACGGATGGGTGGACGCCTGGATGCGGCTGCGCTGGCGTCGATGGACCCCGAGGCACTGGCCGCAATGTTCAGCGAGAAGCCGGCCCTCCACCGGTTCCCCAAGTCCATGGCCGGTCGGGTGCAGGACGTGTGCACCGTCATCGTCGACTCCTACGGTGGCGACGCAGCGGCCGTCTGGACATCGGCGGCCGACGGCAAGGAGCTCCTGGCCAATGTGAAAGCCCTGCCCGGGTTCGGCGAGCAGAAGGCCCGTATCTTCATCGCCCTGCTGGGCAAGCAGCTCGGCATCCGGCCGCCCGGTTGGGAGAAGGCGGCCTCGCCCTTCGGCGACACCGGGACGTTCCGGTCGGTGGCCGACATCGACTCGCCCGAGTCGTTGG
Source organism: uncultured Acidimicrobiaceae bacterium (assembly GCA_963812525.1). GTDB lineage: Bacteria > Actinomycetota > Acidimicrobiia > Acidimicrobiales > RAAP-2 > Bog-756. The sequence continues at coordinate 625,204 of CAWEVL010000009.1, read as the reverse complement.
TCAAGGTCCGCCAGTACAAGCAGAAGATGAAGGCCAAGGCCAAGGCCCAGGCCCAGGCGGCCAAGTCCGGCTGACGCGTCCCATGGCGACCCCGGATCACTGGGGCCTGGCCGATCGGCGGCTGTACCTGTGCACCCCCGACCGGCCGGACCTCGAGCTGTTCGTCGATGCCTGCCTGGCGGGCGGGGTGGATCTCGTCCAGCTGCGGGAGAAGCACCTGGACGACGCCAGGCTGGCCGAACGGGCGTCGCTGGTGCACCGGGTCTGCCGGGAGCACGGCGTGCCGTTCATCCTCAACGACCGGCCGGACCTGGCCGCGGCCATCGGTGCCGACGGGGTCCACGTGGGCCAGGAGGACGTCTCCCCGGTCGATGCTCGGCACCTCGTGGGCGACGGCGCCATCATCGGGCTCTCCACCCACGCGGCGTCCGATTTGCAGCGGGCCCTCGGTGGCCCGGGGACCGATGGGGGCTCGGTCGGCCGCCGACGCCGCCGACGGAGCCTCCGGAGTCGAGGACCGCAGTCGGCACCGGCGCCCGTCCAGTACCTGTCGGCCGGTCCGGTGGCCCCCACGCCGACCAAGCCCGGCCGGCCCGGCACCGGCCTCGGATATGTCAGCGAGGCGGTGGCCCGCTCCCCCTGGCCGGTGTGGATCACCGGCGGGGTCGATCCCACCACGGTCGGGCCCATGGCCGCGGCCGGCGGCCGGCACTTCGTGGTGGTCCGCTGGCTCACCGAGGCGGACGACCCGCAGGTCAGCTCCCACCGCCTGCGTGAGGCCATCGAGGAGGCCATCGAGGAGGCCGGCCCGCAGGAGACCGGGCTGACCGGCGACCGGCCCGGCTCACGGCCACTTTCGGCCGCGCTGACCGGGAGAGTTCAGCCCGGCTCACCCACGGCCGGGGCCGCCGTCCCCGCTGCCGGCTCTGCGGCTCAGCGGCTCGTGACCACCTTGGAGCCGGCCGGGAGCTGGACCGGAGGTGACGTGCCCACCTCGGAGATGACCAGGTTGACCGACGCCGAGGCCACACTCAGGTTGAACTCCGAGACATAGGGACCCGAGACGGTGTAGACGAACTTGCCGGTCTGCTTGCCCTGGGTCGTGGTCTCGGACAGGGTGAACGTGTAGGTGTCGCCCGAGTTGGTGACGTCCTTGGCCTGCTTGGCGTAGGGAAGGTAGCCGTGGGCCGGGTCCAGCGCCTGGGCCCCCTGACTGGCCTGCCGGTAGAGGGTCAGATGGTCGGTGGAGGCGCCCACGGCCATGGTCACGCTCTGGTACTCCCACTTCCCGATGACGTACACGTAGGTGCGCTTGTTCCCGCTCTGGATGTAGCCCCCCAGGCGGTCGGGAGCCTGGTAGACGAGGTAGTCGGTCTGCTTGCCCGCCGGCGTGACCTCATTCAGGACCTCGGAGTAGCCGGACGCCCCCAGGGTGTTGGTCACGCCCCGCACGACTCTGCTGCGAGTGGGGGCGTTCTTGGGTGACTGGGCGACCCCCAGGATGGCCGCGCCGAGGGCCACCACGGTGAGGAGGCCCAAGAGGAGCCAGCTGGTCAGGTTTCTCCCGTTGCTCATCGTCGGAACGCTACGCCAGATCGGGGGACGGGAGCGTCGACCGCCGGTCCGGGTACCGGGGGGCGCTCACCCCGGCGCCGGGAAGGGCCATCACGCCGCGGCTCAGATGCCGATGCGCTGAGCCAGGAGCTCGCGGTGGTAGGACGGGTCGCCCAGCATCAGCTCGGAGGACTTGGCCCGCTTGAAGTACAGGTGGGCAGGGTGCTCCCAGGTGAAGCCGATACCTCCGTGGATCTGGATGGTCTCGGCGGCGGCGTGGAAGTAGGCCTCCGAGCAGTACGACTTGGCCAGGCTGGCCACCACCGGAAGCTCGTCGGAGTCCTCGGCGGCGGCCCATCCCGCGTAGTACGCGGCTGACTTGGCCGACTCCACCTCGAGGAGCATGTCGGCGCACTTGTGCTTGATGGCCTGGAAGCTACCGATCGGCCGCCCGAACTGGATGCGGGTCTTGGCGTACTCCACCGAGCTGTCGAGGCACCGCTGGGCCCCACCCACCTGCTCGGCCGCCAGTGCCACCGCGGCCAGGTCCAGGGTCTTGGTCAGACCGGCCTCGGCCCCGCCGTCGGTGCCGATCAGCCAGGCCGTGGTGTCGGTGAACTCCAGGCGGGCCTGCTTGCGGGTCTGGTCCATGGTGGCCAGAGGGGTGCGGGTGAGCCCGTCGGCGTCGCCTTTCACCCCGAAGAGCGAAAGGCCGGCCGGGGTGCGGCCCACCACGAGGATCAGGTCGGCCACGTGACCGTCGATCACGAACGACTTGTGCCCGTTGAGGGCCCAGCCCTCGCCCGAGGGGGCGGCGGCCAGGGTGATGCCCTCGGCGTCCCACCGGCCCGAGTCCTCGGTGAAGGCCAGCGTGGCGATGGTCTCGCCGGCGGCGATGCCCGGCAGCAGGTACTCCATGGCCTTGGTGTCACCCGAGGTCAGAATGGCGTTGGCCCCCAGGGCCACGGTGGAGAAAAACGGGGCGCACAGCAGGGCGGCTCCCATTTCCTCCAGCACCACGATGAGCTCGACGTAGGAGAAGCCCGATCCGCCGTACGCCTCGGGGATGGTCAGCGACTGCAGGCCCAACTGCTCGGCCATCTGGGTCCAGACGGCCGGGTCGTAGCCCTCGGTGGTCTCCATCAGCCGGCGGACCTCGGTCTCGGGAGACTTGTCATCGAGAAAGCGTTTGACCGACTTGCGCAGTTCGTCCTGCTCCTCGCTGAAGGCGAAGTTCATCCTGTTCCCTCTTCCCCTGGGCGATCCTCGGACCGATGCCGTTCTGCCCGATTGTCTACCAGGTCTGTCTACCAGAACCAGCCCGGGACTGACCACCAGGTGGCGCGGGACCCGCCGGGCGGGAGGCGGATCCCACAGCGGCTTGACCAGGGCCCGGGGACCGGTACGGTGGAGTGCGCTCGTCCCGGGACGGCGTCCCGCCCGCCGGCGGGGCGGGCCGAGGGATCCGCCGGTCCACCAGGAGGTCCATGCGAAGTGAGTGCCACCATCATCGACTACCAGGACACGGCCGTCGAGGTCCATCGGCTGGTGGTCGGCCCGGTCGACAACAACGTGTACATCGTCCGGTGCCGCTCGACCGGCGAGTCCCTGCTCATCGACGCGGCCAACGAGCACGACAAGCTCCTCGAGCTGTGCTCGGCCCTCAACGTGCGCCAGGTGGTCGAGACCCACGGGCACTGGGACCACATCCAGGCGGTTGAGGCGGTCAGGGATGCCGGGATCGATGTCGCCGTCACCAGGGCGGACGCCGAAATGCTGCCCTCCTACGACCAGCTCCTCGAGGACCGCTCGGAACTGGAGGTGGGCCGGCTCCGCATCGGGACCATCGCCACCCCCGGCCACACCCCGGGCTCGATGTGCTTCACCGTGGAGGGGACCCCCCTGCTGTTCAGCGGGGACACGCTGTTCCCCGGAGGGCCGGGTAACACCTCGTTCGAGAACGCCGACTTCGCCACCATCATCCGCTCCATCGAGGATCGCCTGTTCTCCCCCTTCGCGCCGGAGACCATGGTCCTCCCGGGCCACGGGGCCGGCACCACCATCGGCGCAGAGACCCCCCACCTCGGGGAATGGATCGAGCGGGGTTGGTAGTCGCCCGCCCCTGAGCCGGATCAGACGGCGGTCGAAGGCCGGCGGGGCTCACGGATCAGCTCGATCTCCTTCGGGAGACCGGTCACGGCCACGCCACCGGGAACCTCGGAGCCGACCTCGACGGTCACCCTCGACCCGGCCAGCGGGATGCCGGCCACCTTCAGGTAGCTGATCCCCTCGGGCAGGTTGGGGGACAGCCAGGTCTTCCCGTAGGGGATCCACGGATCGAGGCGCAGCAGCGTGCGCAGGCACAGCAGGGGCGACGCCGCCGCCCACGCCTGCGGTGAGCACGACGTCGGGTAGCCGACCGGAACCGTCAGCTCGCCCCGGTCGAGCCCGCTGAACAGCTCGGGGAGTCGACCGCCCTGGGCCTGGGCCGCGTCCAACAGGCCGAAGATCAGCTTCTGTGCGGCGCCGTCGTACCCGTACCGGGCCAGGCCGGCCGCCACGATGGCCGTGTCGTGCGGCCACACCGAACCACAGTGGTAGCTGATCGGGTTGTAGCCACCGCTGTCCTTGGACAGGGTGCGGACGCCCCAACCGGAGAACATGGCCGACGAGACCAGCTTCTCGGCCACCCGCTGGGCCTTGTCCTCGTCGACGATCCCGGTCCACAGGCAGTGCCCGATGTTGGACGTCAGCGAGTCGATCGGGCGTTTGTCGGCGTCGAGTCCGACGGCGTACCACCCCTTCTCCTCCAACCAGAAGTCACGGTTGAACGCCGCCTTCAGCTGGGTGGCCTTGGCCCGGAAGCGGTCATAGGTGGCCGAATCACCGACCTCGAAGGCGAAGTGGGCGGTGGCCAGGTACGCGCCGTACGTGTAGGCCTGCACCTCGCACAGGGCGATGGGAGCCTCGGCGACCCTCCCGTCCGCATAGCGGATGCCGTCCCAGCTGTCCTTCCAGCCCTGGTTGGCCAGGCCCCGATCGGTCCCCCGGGTGTACTCCACGTAGCCGTCACCGTCCGCGTCACCGAACTGCTCGATCCACTCGATGGCCCGGGCCGCATTGGGAAGGAGCTCGTCGACCATCTCCCGGGCCACGCCCCACCGGCGCATCTCGCCGAGGAGCATGACGAAGAGGGGCGTGGCGTCGGCCGTCCCGTAGTAGATGCTGCCGCCCCCGAGGGACAGGGATGCCGCGTCTCCGAAGCGCATCTCGTGGAGGATGCGCCCGGGCTCCTCGTCGTGCCGGGGATCGACGTCCCGGCCCTGGAACCGGGCCAACGTCTGGAGCACGCCCCGGGCCAGGTCGGGATCGACCAGGAGGGCCATCCAGGCGGTCAGCAGCGAGTCACGCCCGAACACGGTCATGAACCAGGGCGCCCCGGCCGCCACCACCACCCGCTCGGGATACTCGGGATCGAAGATGCGCAGGGCGCCGAGGTCTTCGGCACTGCGGGCGATGACCTCCTTCAGGCCGGGATGGCTGGTCTCCACCTGGGGCACCTGGCGGCGCCACTGGGCCAGTCGTTCGGTGGGCGTGGCCCGGTCGACGGGCTGCCCGCACCGGTACCTGGGGTCCACCGCCGTGCCCTCGAACACCGGACCCACCTCGATGCAGGTGGTCCACTCGGCACGGGCCGGGACGACCACCTCGAACGTGGCCAGGTCCGAGGTCAGCAGCGTGGGGTCGTGGAACCGGATCTCCACCCCCCGGACCACTCCCCCCCGGCGGTACGACGAGACCACCGTGGACGGGCCCAACACGTCAGACGGTGCCGAGGGGCCGCCGGGACGGGATGCGGCGGCCGGCGCCTGGGTGTCAGCGGAGTCGGCCACGTGCACCGTGGTGGACAGCTCGCCGGCCCCCGGCTCGGCACCCACGCGTCCCTCCTTGACGGCGAAGAGGTCGGCGAAGTCCGACCCGACGAAGACCTGCACGGTGCAGACGGCGGCCTCGTCGGCGAAGTTCCGGATGGTCAGGTCCTCGCGCATCCCTTGGCCCACGTACCGGGAGCGGAAGACCATCAGGGTGGAGTCGGCCCGTCCGGGAGCGGGCATGCAGCGCGAGACGAAGGTGGCGGAGAACGGGTCGTCGGTCACCGCGGCCAAGCGGCTCGGTTCGGACCCCGTCGACCAGCACCTCGAACCGGCTGAGGATCCTGGTGTCCCGGACGAACAGGCCCTGGGCCGCCCCCTGGCGTCATGTCCCCGGCCCCCCCGCTGATGGCGAAGGTCGACTCGTCGACCAGGGTGACCACCCCGGCAGTGGAGTCCAGCTGCGTGACCGGGCCGGCGAAGTTCCACGGGTCGGCCATGGGGGGTACCGTACCGGTCGACCTGGTCACATGCGCAATCCGAGCCGTCGTCGAACTCGCTCGCCGATTCCCCCTATTCCCGTAGGGGAAACTACGGAATCAGGCTAAGATCGGCCTTGTGCCCAGCGAAGCCCCAACCAGCCCGGATGGCCCGGGTGGGAGACTCCCCTCCTCCAGATCGACGGACTCCACGTGTCGGTGGAGGGTGCGCCCATCCTCCGGGGCGTCGACCTGACCGTCCGGTCGGGACAGGTCCACGCCCTGATGGGGCCGAACGGCTCGGGCAAGTCCACCCTGGCCAACGTGCTGCTGGGCAATCCGGCCTACGAGGTCACCGCCGGTGCCATCAGGTTCCGGGGGGAGGACATCACCGGATGGCCCACCGACGTCCGGGGCAAGGCCGGAATCTTCCTGGCCTTCCAGGAGCCGGAAGCCATCGGCGGGGTCCCGGTCATCCAGTTCCTGCGCCAGGCCCTCTCGGCACGTCGGGGCATGGACCTCTCGGTGCTCGAGGTCCGCCTGATGATGATGGAGTGGATGGAGAAGCTGGGCATGGATCCGGCCTTCGGCGAGCGCCACCTCAACGACGGGTTCTCGGGTGGCGAGAAGAAGCGCAACGAGATCCTCCAGATGGCCATCCTGGAGCCGGAGCTGGCCGTGCTGGACGAGACGGACTCCGGTCTCGACGTCGACGCCCTGCGCACGGTGGCCAAGGGGGTCCACACCGTGCGGGAGGCCCGTCCCGAGCTGGGCGTGCTGGTGATCACCCACTACCAGCGGATGCTGGACGAACTGGCCGCCGATCGGGTCCACCTGCTGGTCGACGGCGTGATCGTGGCCGAAGGTGGCCCCGAGCTCGCCCGGTCGCTGGAGACCGAGGGGTACGACGCATGGCGCTGAACGAGACCCACCACGGCCTGGACGTGGCCACCCTCCGCAAGGACTTCCCACTACTGACGCGTGAAGTGCACGGGCACCCCATCATCTATCTGGACTCGGCCGCCTCGGCCCAGCGCCCCGTCCAGGTGCTCGACGCCATGCGGGAGTACGACGAGACGACCCACGCCAACGTGCACCGCGGGGTCTACGCCATCGCCGAGGAGGCCACCCGCCGGTTCGAAGCGGCCCGGCACGCCGTGGGGACGTTCATCGGCGCCCCCGATCCGGGCCGCGAGATCGTCTTCGCCAAGAACGCCACCGAGGGACTCAACCTGGTCGCCCACACCTGGGGGCGTGGCCAATCTCCACCCGGGCGACACCATCCTGCTCACCGAGATGGAGCATCACGCCAACATCGTGCCGTGGCACATGCTGGCCAGCGAACGGGGCCTGACCATCCGGTGGATCCCCGTGGACGACGACGGAGGCCTGGTCCTCGACGACCTGGCGTCGCTGGTGGACGGGGCCAAGCTGGTCGGCCTGACCTGCATGTCCAACGTGTTGGGCACCCTCAACCCCGTCCGGGAGATCGCCGACGCCGCCCATGCCGCCGGTGCGGTGGTGGTCGCTGACGGGGCGCAGTCGGTTCCCCACCTGCCGACGTCGGTCACGGACGCTGGGCGTCGACTTCCTGGCCTTCAGCGCCCACAAGATGCTCGGCCCGACCGGCATCGGTGTGCTCTGGGGCCGCGGCGAACTGCTGAGCGAGCTCCCTCCCTTCCTCGGAGGGGGCGAGATGATCCTCGACGTCCGCAAGGACGGCTTCACACCGAACGATATTCCCTGGCGCTTCGAGGCTGGGACCCCGCCCATCACGGAGGCCATCGGCCTGGGCGCGGCGGTCGACTACCTGTCGGCGGTCGGCATGGACGCCGTGCGCGAACACGAGATCGCGCTCACCACCTACGCCATGAGCTCGCTGCAGGAGCGGTTCGGCGACGACCTCCGGATCTTCGGGCCGGTCGACCCGAGGGCACGAGGCGGGGTGCTCTCCTTCGCCTACCGGGACCTCCATCCCCACGACATCTCGCAGATCCTGGACCAGTACGGCGTCTGCGTCCGGGCCGGGCACCACTGCGCCAAACCGTTGATGCGTCGGCTCGGCGTCAACGCCACCGCCCGGGCTTCGTTTGCCCTCTACAACGACGAGTCCGACGTCGACGCCCTGGCCGATGCCCTCGAAGCGGCCGGAGCGTTCTTCGCATGACGACCGGACAGTATCCTGGGGTGGTGGATACCTCGCTTCGCGCTATCGGATCCGGTCACGACCGGCCAGACTGTGGCCGCGGCCCGCCGGCGGGCAGGCTGATGCCGGGCCTGGAGGACCTCTACCGCGAGATCATCCTCGACCACTACCGCTCACCCCGGAACCGCGGCGAGTTGGAGTCACCACCGGCACAGCGGGTCGAGGGGTTCAACCCGCTGTGCGGCGACGAGATCGTCGTCACCCTCGAGGTGAAGGACGGTGTGGTCGCCGACATCAAGATCGCCGGCACCGGCTGCTCCATCAGTCAGTCGTCGGCCTCGCTCATGTCAGCGGCCGTGAAGGGCAAGGCGGTCGCCGAGGTGCGCGAACTGATCCGCACCTTCAAGGGCATGATGTCCATCCACGAGTCGACACTCCCGTCCGTCGCCGCCGACGGGTCGGGCTCCCCGACCGTCGAGGTCGAGCCCCTCGAGCCCGAGGTCATCGACGTCGACGCCCTGGGCGAGTTGGCCGCGCTGCAGGGTGTGGTCAAGTTCCCGGTGCGCATCAAGTGCGCCACCCTCAGCTGGAACACCCTGGCCCAGGGCCTCGACGAGAGCGAGTCCGTCGCCTGAAGCCTTCGGCGCAACGGGGTCGCCTGGAGCGGACGGGGGACGGAGCGGACGAGGGCGGGCCGTCCGCCATCGATCACCTGACCGGTGCCGCTGGTCAACAGGGCGTGGGGTCGAAATCCGTCTCGATGGTGGTCGTCGTGCTGGACGACGTCGAGGTGCTCGGGGTCGGTGCCCCCGGCCACGGTGGCCGGCGGATAGGTCGTGGTCGTGGTGGTCGTCGGTACCACGCCGTAGGGTCCCGGCGGTGGGGTGAACGGCGTGTCGGGTGGCCCGCCGAGGAACTGGGTGATCACCTGGCGGGCCTGGGGCTGCTGCACGTACAGGACCGAGCCCAGGTAGCCGAACTCCGACGAGTACGCCGAGTAGGTCGGCAGCGTCGCCGTGGCCAGTGCGTTGGAGGAGAACGTGTGGAACTGGCGGGCCAACGAGATGAGGTCGCTCACCGTGAACGTGGAGTCCACCGTGACCCCCTGGACGACCGAACCGACGAAGGCATTCAGGGTCAGGGGGTTGTACTTGGTCTCGGCCTGGTTGATCACCGCCCTGAGGAACGCGTTCTGGCGCTGGATACGCCCGAAGTCGCTGGTGCCGTCGTACTGCCAGTACCCGTTCTTGTAGTACTCGTAGTGGCGGCTGCGGGCCAGGGCCAGCGAATAGCCCCCGTTGACCAGCTGGCATCCCGTCTGGGTGATGTTGAGCCCGGTGTAGGCGTCCTTGGCCGGATAGGGGAAGTCCAGCTTGATCCCGCCGATGGCGTCCACCGCTCCTCGGAGGCCCTCGAAATCGACCTGCACCACGTGTTCGATGGGGATGCCGAAGTTGGCCTCGATGGTCTGGACCAGCTGATCGGGACCGGTGTTGTAGGTGGCATTGATCCGGTTGTACTTGCCGATGTCGCTGGTGTCTCCGCCCACGGTGACCACCGTGTCGCGAGGGATGGAGAGCACGCTGACCTGGCCGGTGGCCGGGACGATGTGCACGATCTTGACCACATCGCTCCGCTGGCCCCCGGCGTTGGCCTGGTTGCCGAAGTGGGCGGCGTCGGAGGCACTCTCACCCAATCGGGAGTCCGAGCCGATCAGCAGCACGTTGAACGGCTGGCCGACCGGCGCCTTCTTCAGGTGCCGAACCGTCACTTTGCTGACCTGGTTGAACCGGTACGTCACGTAGGCATAGCCCGACCCGACAGCCACCAGGGCGAGCGACCACGAGGACGATCCCCCCCAGGAGCACCCGGTCGAGCCAGGTCCGCCGCTTCTTTCCTCCCGTGTTGGGCTTCGTCCCCCCTCGGCCGCCGCCCCCACCCCGTCCGGCTCCGGCCCCGGCCGACGCCGACGAGCTGTCCGACCGCCGGTCCCTCCGGCTCAGCGGGGCACCGGGGTCCGGACGGAGCAGGTCGGATGCGGTGGTGGCGGCGGCAGCCGGCGGCAACGACGAGCCGAAGAACGACTCCCCCGTCTGGTCTCCGAGCGGCGCGGACCGGCCGAGTATCGGCACACCGCCACGCGCCGTGGGCGGATCGGTGAAGACGGTCTCGGTGGCGTCGGTGGCGGGGACGGCCCCGGTGGTGGCTGTGGAGTCGGTCTGGGCCGGGTCAGGGGCGTCGGCGCGGGCGGTGGCGTCGGTGGCGCCGGTGGCGTCGACCCCGGTCGGGTACGGCGCGGCCGGCGGGGGCGGAGCGGCGGTCTCGGGATCATCGGGCCCGGCCGCGCCTTCAGGCAGATCGGTCGACCTTCTGCCCTTCCGAGGTGCACTGTGGGCGCCACCCCGTCGACGATCTCGGCGAGCCATGGGCAGACGCTAGCAACCGAGGGGTGCAATCCGGTGGCGCCACCCGATCGGTTGGGCTGCCCGGGACCGGTCTGCCTCAGCTGTACGAGGCGTATCCCGTCCGGTCGACGGTCTGGGCCAACTCGCCTCCGCCGGTGGCCACCACCCGGCCGTCCGACAGGACGTGCACCACGTCGGGACGCAGGACGTCGAGCAGCCGACGGAAGTGGGTGATGGCCAGTACCCCGAGCCCCCACTCGGTGGTGGCCTCCTCCACCCGGCGCCCCACCGCGGCCAGGGCGTCGACATCCAGCCCCGAGTCGATCTCGTCCAGCACGGCATAGCGCGGCCGGAGCACTCCCAGCTGGAGGGTCTCGTTCCGCTTCCGTTCGCCACCCGAGAGGTCGACGTTGAGCGGCCGGGTCAGGAACCGCTCGTCGAACCCGATGCGCCGTGCCTCGTCAGCCAGCCGGTCCGTGACCGACGCGGCGCCGGTCCCGTCGGCCGGGACGTCGGGCCGGGCCGCGGTCAGGGAGGTGACGAGGGAGACACCGGGCACTTCGATGGGGTGCTGCATGGCCAGGAACAGACCGGCCCGGGCTCGCTCCCACGTGGGCAGGGACAGGAGGTCGACGCCGTCGAGGGTGACCGATCCGCCCAGGATCTCGTAGCCCGGCCTTCCCATCAGTACGTGGGCCAGGGTGCTCTTGCCCGACCCGTTGGGTCCCATGACGGCGTGCACCTCGCCGCTGCGAACGGTGAGCGACACGCCGCGGAGGATCTCACGCCCGGGGATGCCGGCGCGGAGCTCCTCGACGACCAGCCCATCGGCGCTCATGGCACCACCACCGAGACAGCCTCGTCGTCGACGATCAGCGCGTAGACCGGAACCGGCCGGGTGGCCGGGAGCGAGCAGGGCTCGCCGGTGCGGAGGTCGAAGGTGGAGCCGTGTTTGGCGCACTCGATCTCGCACTCCCCCGGCCATACCTCACCCTCGGCCAGGGAGTAGTCCTCGTGACTGCACCGGTCGCCCACGGCGTAGAAGTCGTCGTCGATCCGCACCAGGGCCACCCGCAGGCCCGCCACATCGAATCGACGGGCCTCACCCGGGGCCAGGTCGGACCGGCCGCAGAGACGGACCGACTCGCCGCTCTGGACGGAGACCGGATCAGGCATTGGTCACCCCGGTCCGGTCGGCCAGGGCGCGGCCCACCATGGACCGCGCTCCGGAGATGGGGACCTGGTCGGCAATGTCCTCGAAGAAACCGGCCACGATGAGCCGTTCGGCCACTCCGGGCTCGACACCCCGTGACTCGAGGTAGTACCGCTGCTCCTCGTCGACGGGGCCGACCGTGGATCCGTGGCTGCACTTCACATCGTTCTCCTCGATGTCGAGGTTGGGCACCGAGTCGGCATGGGCCCCCTCGTCCAGGACCAGGTTGTGATTGGTCTGCATGGCATCGGACCGCACCGCCCCCCGGCGGACCCGGATGAGCCCGCTGTAGACCGAGTGGGCGTGGTCCGCCACCGCCCCCATGAACAGCAGATCGCTGGTCGTACGGGGGGCCAGGTGGTCCTGCAGCGTCCGAAAGTCGAGCATCTGGTCGTCCCGGCCGATGAAGGCAGCCCGCAGCAGGCTGGTCCCCGACTCCCCCTGCAGTGCCGAGTCGGTCCGCAGACGTGCGTAGCTGCCTCCGAGAGCCACGGCGAAGCTCTGGAGCGTGGCGTGGGCCCCGATGGTGCTTCCCTGATGGGCCAACTGCCAGGTGTCGGGACCCAACGACTGGATGCTGACGAAGGAGAGCGTGGCCTCATCGGCCACCTCGATCTCGGTGAGGGGGACGACCAGGTGCCCCGCACTGCTCACCGCGGAACCGGTACTCGGGGCCGACGGTCCGGACGGGGAGGGCGACGGCAGGTCGGCCAGCAGCCCGGCGTCCACATCGACCACGATCTCGACCACGCCGGCCCGGGACCCGGCTCCTGACCGGATGAGGGTCCGGGGGAACACCGCCTCTCCGCCGTCCCCGCTGACCATGTGGACCACCACCACCGGATCATCGATCACGGCTCCCGGAGCGATGTCTACGATCAGCGGATCCACGGCGAAGGCCTCGTTGAGGAGGAGGAAGTCGCCCGGTTCGCTCACGACCGAGCCGAGGAGCGTCTCCCCGTCCGGGTGCTCACCGGCCCGTCCCAGGGACAGGACCTCGTCGCCTAGGGGCGAGCCCAAGGTGGCCAGGACGCCATTGATGGTGACCACCAGGCCGGAGCGGGCGCCCAGACTGGCCACCAGGGAGTGGATCCGGTCGGAAGGGGAGGGTCCGGGATGGTTGGCCGCCAGCAGCGGCACGGCCCCGGCCGGCTGGTACCGGTCCAGGTCCAGTCGGTCGATCCGGCTGTACCGCCACACCTCGTCCTTCTCGGTCGGGAGCGGCGACGAGGCGAACGTGGTGGCCGCCGCGGTCCGGCGCCGCTGCAGCCAGGGCAGCCCGGGGAGGGCGGCGGCGGATTCGGGGGTGAACGTGGACAGAGCAGGGGCCTCTCGCGCAACGAGGCCCGGGTAACGAGCCTCAGCGCCATCCTACCTGCCGGATCCGGGCGGTCGGCCCGGCCCGCCGGCCGGCGGAGAGCTCCGGGTGAGGGTCGGGGTGAGGGTCGGGGTGAGGGTCGGGGTGAGGGTCGGGGTGAGACGGCCGCTGACCCTGCGGCCTACGCTCGCGCCATGACGCCACCCACGGAATCCGACATCGCCAGCTTCACTTCGGACGTCCTGGCTATCGAGGTGGACGGCCATGTGGCCACCCTGTGGCTGGACCGGCCGGAGAAGCGGAACGCCATGGGCCCGGACTTCTGGTCCGACCTGCCCCGGGCCATGGCCGCCATCGAGTCGGACCCGGGCGTCCGGGCGGTGGTGGTGGCCGCCCGCGGACCCCATTTCTCCGTGGGCCTGGACCTGGTGGCCATGTCCGGGCTCACCGGGGCGGCGGGAACCGGAGAGGGTGTGACCCGGTCGATGGCGGCGCGGGCCCGGTCGGCCCGAGCGGAGATCCACCGCCTCCAGGCCTCGGTCAACGCCGTCGCCGACTGCCCGCTTCCGGTCATCGCCGCGGTGCACGGCTACTGCATCGGGGGCGGCGTCGACCTCATCGCCGCCTGCGACATCCGCCTGGCCAGCGAGGAGGCCGTCTTCTCGGTGCGAGAGGCCAAGGTGGCCATCGTTGCCGACCTGGGCAGCCTGCAGCGGCTCCCGGGCATCATCGGCCGGGGGCATGTGGCCGAGTTGGCCTACACGGCCAAGGACATCACCGCGGCCCGGGCCGAGTCCATCGGGCTGGTCAACCAGGTCTGCCCCGACGTCAGGGCCCTGCTCGGGGCAGCCCGGGCCATGGCCGCGGAGATCGCCGCCAACTCGCCTCTGGCCGTGCAGGGGACCAAGGCGGTCCTCACCGCCGGTGCCGACCAGTCGGTCGTCGAAGGACTGGAGTACGTGGCCACCTGGAACGCCGGGTTCCTGGCGTCCGACGACCTCATGGAGGCCATGGTGGCCTTCATCGAGAAGCGACCGGCCGAGTTCACCGGCCAGTAGGCACTCCATCGGGTGGTCCGGCGCGGGGCCTCGGGTGGGGCTGGCTCAGCGCCGGCGGCGCCACCAGCGCCGGTCCCGGCGCTCGTTGTGCTCGTCCTCCTTGCGCACCTCGGCCAAGATGTCCGGTCCGACGGCGTTGATGATGCCCTCGGCCTGGTCCAGCAGCCGGGCCGCTTCCTCGCCGGGGACGTCGGGCATGGGCTCGAGGGCGGGCTCCACCAGCGAGCCGTGCGACCAACCCACATCGGCCAGTCTGGGGGCATAGGACGGGCAGTTCTCCGGGCATTTCCACGGTGCCTCGGGTGCCAGGTCGAGAATGCAGAACCTGGCCACCTCCCCCGAGTCGTAGGTCCGGCTCTGAAAGTGCTTGCACTCTTCCCTCATCGGCATCGGACCATTCTGCCTTTCACCTTGCCCGGAAGTGGCGCACCGACCCGGGTGGGCGCCACGGTGGGACTAGCCGACCGAGCCTTCCATCTGCAGTTCGATCAGTCGACTCCACTCCACGGCGTACTCCATGGGCAGGGTCCGGGTGATCGGCTCGATGAAGCCGTTGACGATCATCCCCATGGCCTGGGTCTCGGACAGCCCCCGGCTCATCAGGTAGAAGAGTTGGTCGTCACCGACCTTGGACACCGTGGCCTCGTGGCCGATGCGGGCGTCCCGCTCGGCCACCTCCATGTACGGCTTGGTCTCCGACACCGCGGTGTCGTCGAGGAGCAGGGCGTCACAGCGGACGAAGCTCTTGGCGTGCTTGGCTCCCTCGTCGACGTGGACGAGACCCCGGTAGGTGGTGATGCCGGCATCCTTGGAGATGGACTTGGACACGATGGTGGAGGTGGTCTCCGGAGCGGCGTGGACCATCTTGGCCCCGGCGTCCTGATGCTGGCCGGCCCCGGCGTAGGCCACCGAGAGCACCTCGCCCGAGGCCTTCGGCCCCATCAGGTAGACGCTCGGGTACTTCATGGTCAGGCGGGAGCCGATGTTGCCGTCGATCCACTCCACACGGGCCTCGGCCTCGGCCCGGGCCCGCTTGGTGACCAGGTTGTAGACGTTGTTGGACCAGTTCTGGATGGTGGTGTAGGTGATGCGTGACCCCTCGAGGGCCACCAGCTCCACCACGGCCGAGTGCAGCGAGTCGCTGGTGTACACCGGCGCCGAGCAGCCCTCGATGTAGTGCACCTGGGAGCCGACGTCGGCGATGATCAGGGTCCGCTCGAACTGGCCCATGTTCTCGGCGTTGATCCGGAAGTAGGCCTGGAGCGGCTGGTCGACGACCACGTTGGGCGGGACGTAGATGAACGAACCACCCGACCACACGGCCGAGTTGAGGGCGGCGAACTTGTTGTCGTTGGGGGGGATGATCGTCCCGAAGTACTTGCGGACCAGATCGGGGTACTCGCGTACCGCGGTGTCCATGTCGCAGAAGATGATGCCCAGGGCCTCGAGATCCTCGCGGTTGCGGTGGAACACCACCTCCGACTCGTACTGGGCGGTGACCCCGGCCAGATACTTGCGCTCGGCTTCGGGGATGCCCAACTTCTCGTAGGTGTTCTTGATGGCGTCGGGCAGGTCGTTCCAGTCCTCCACCTGACCCGACGTCGGCTTGATGTAGTAGTAGATGTCGTCGAAGTCGAGGTCGGGCATGTTGACGGCGAACCATTCGGCCATCGGGCGCTTCTCGAAGCGCTGCAGGGCCCGGAGGCGGAAGTCCCGCATCCACTCGGGTTCCTTCTTCATGGCCGACATCTCGCGGACGATGGACTCGTTGAGCCCCTTCTTGGGCTTGAAGACGTAGTCCTCTTCGTCGGACCACCCCAGCTTGTACTTGCCGAGGTCGAGATCGGTGGTCGTCATGTGGGCTCCTGGGATGCCGTCCGGTCGGACCGCTTGATTTCCCCTATACAGATAGTAACAACCCTGTGGCTCCAGCAGAACGGCGTGCCGCCCTCCCGCCGGGAAAGTCGTGTCATCCTGGTCGGATGTCAGCCAGATCGAGCTCGCAACCCGACGCGCCCATCATGGCCCCCCCGAGCCCCGAGCGGCGGCCCGAGCGGCTCGAGGCCCATGGGGACGTCCGTATCGACGACTGGTACTGGCTGCGGGACAAGGACGACCCTGCGGTGATCCGGCACCTCAAGGCCGAGAACACCTACACCGAGGCGGCCATGGCCGGCACGGCCGGGCTCCGCCAGACCCTGTTCGACGAGATGGTGGCCCGGATCGAGGAGACGGACCTGTCGGTACCGGTCAAGAAGGGTCCCTGGCTCTACTACGGCCGTACCGTCGAGGGGAGCAGCTACGGGATCCACTGCCGGCGACCGGCGGACGGCCCGGTCGGGGTCGGGGTCGGGGTCGGGGACGGGATTCCGGATCCGGTGGCCCTGACGGGATCCCCGCCGACGAGGAGGTCCTGCTGGACGAGAACGAGCTGGCCGAGGGACACGAGTACTTCGCCGTGGGGAACCTCGAGGTCAGCCCCGACCACCGCTGGCTGGCCTACTCCACCGATACGACGGGCGGCGAGCGGTACACCATGCGGTTCGTCGAGCTGGAGGGCCGGCGGGTGTCGCCCGAGGTCCTCGAGGACACGTCCTACGGCGTGGCCTGGGCCAACGACAACGCCACCGTGTTCTACGTGCGGGTGGACGAGGCCATGCGCCCGTACCAGCTGTGGCGCCACCGGGTGGGGAGTGACCAGGCTGCCGACACCCTCGTCTACGAGGAGGTGGACGACCGCTTCTACCTGGGGGTCGGGCGGACCAAGGACGATCGCTACGTGCTGCTCGGGCTGCACTCCAAGGTGACCTCGGAATGCCACGCGCTCCCGGCCGACGAGCCCGAAGGCCACTTCCGGGTCATCGAGCCCCGGCGACAGGGCGTCGAGTACAGCGTCGACCACGACCGCGGCGACCCCGCCACCGGCCGGGCCGAGCGGTTCCTCGTCGTGACCAACGACGGCGCCGAGGACTTCAGGCTCATGGAGGCACCCGACGAGTCACCGGGACGGGGTTCCTGGCGCGAGGTCATCCCGGCCCGGCCCGGGGTGCGGCTCGACGCCGTGGATCCCTTCGCCGGCCACCTGGTGGTCTACGAGCGGGAGGGTGGCGAGGCCCGGGCGAGGGTCATCGACGCCGCAACGGGGAGCTCGAGACCCCTGGACCGACCGGAGTCGCCGGCCACGGTCTGGGGCGGAGCCAACCCCGAGTACGAGTCCACCTCCCTTCGCTACGAGTACACCTCGCTGGTCACCCCCCGATCGGTCTACGACCTCGACCTCGACAGCGGGGCGTCCACCCTCCGGAAGCGCCAACCGGTCCTGGGTCCCTTCGACCCGGGCCGCTACCGGACCGAGCGCCGCTGGGCCGTGGCCGAGGACGGGACCGAAGTCCCCCTCTCCCTGGTCTTCCGGCCCGACCTGGTCGGGGACCCCGGGCCCACCCGTCCGGCACCGTGCCTCCTCTACGGGTACGGCTCCTACGAAGTGTCCATCGACCCCACCTTCTCGTCGCTGCGGCTGAGCCTGCTGGACCGGGGGTTCGTGTTCGCCATCGCCCACGTCCGGGGCGGCGGCGAGATGGGCCGGTCGTGGTACGAGCACGGCAAGCTCACGGCCAAGCCCAACACCTTCACCGACTTCGTGGCCTGCGCCCGGACCCTGATCGACGAGGGGTGGACCGTCCCCGAGCGGCTGGTGGCCCGTGGGGGCAGCGCCGGTGGCCTGCTCATGGGGGCGGTGGCCAACCTGGCCCCCGAGCTGTTCCGCGCCATCGTGGCCGAGGTGCCCTTCGTCGACTGCCTGACGACCATCCTCGACGAATCCCTGCCCCTGACCGTCCTGGAGTGGGACGAATGGGGCAACCCGGTGGAGGACCCGGAGATCTACGCGGTGATGAAGGCATATTCCCCCTACGACAATGTGAGGGACGTGGACGACGCGGGACGTCCCGTCCGGTATCCCGACGTCCTGGCCACGGGTGGGCTGTCCGATCCCCGGGTCGGCTTCTGGGAGCCGGCGAAGTGGGTGGCCAAGCTCCGGGCCGCCAACCCCGAGAACCGGGTGCTGCTCAAGACCGAGCTCGGCGCCGGCCACGGCGGACCCTCCGGGCGGTACGACGCCTGGCGGGACGAAGCCTTCGTCTACGCCTTTGTCCTCGACGCCCTGGGGCTCACGGAGGGGTCGTCGAGCCCGTAGCCGTCGGGCCCGACGAGAGCGTGGTCGGCGTGGTGGGCGGGGTCGAGGGGGTCGAGGTACCGGGCGGACTGGCGGCCAGGGCGGCGGCCGTCGGCTGGAAGGTGGCCACGAACGGGGCCCGGGTCGGGGAGGGCAGCACCACCGGGACCTTGTCGACGGCCAGCGTGACCGACGGAGTGCCGAGCTGGACGGTGACCGTTCCGCTGGCCGGCACCACCTGGACGGTTCCCGCCTGGACCTCCCCGGCCCACAGGTTGGAGCCCGACGAGCCGGTGACCGCCACCCAGCACGTTCCGGTCCCTGTCACCGTGATGTTGTAGTGGGCGTTGATCACCGGGTAGGTGGCCGAGGTGGAGGTCGAGGTCAGGGCCACCACCTGGGTCGGCTGCGTGGTGGGGGTGGGCTTGGTCTTGGGCTTGGGCTTGGTGGAGGGCGGCGTCGCGGCGTGGCCGACCGCGGTGGAGCCCGTGGAGTGCGACGGGGCGCCGGTTGTGACGGGCGGGGCGGAGGCGCCGGCGTGGCCGTGACCCGACGACGAGCGCCTGGAGCCGACATAGGCCAGCGTTCCGAACAGCACCAGGGCGGCCACGACGACCAGCACCGTGGTGACCCGACGAGGCCGATGGTTCATGGAGTCGAGGGCATGGCGTTGGACCCGGTCGGTGCGGGCGACCGCTACGGCCTCGCTCGACACGTCCCGTCGGTACCGGTCCTTGGGCCGGGAGTCGTCGAAGATCAGCGGGACCTCCGGATCGGGGAACTCGTCGTTGCCCCGGACCGGGACCGGGGGGACGGACCGTCCGGTGCCGACCCCGGCCGGCGGACCGGGCATCACGGCACTGGACCGGCGGTAGGTGCGGGGTACCACGCCGCCTGGTCCGGATTCGGCACGGTCGTCAGGTCCCACGACGACCGCCGACGTCCCGGTACGGTCAGCGAGGTGCTCGAGCGTGCCGAGGGCCGAATGGTAGCTCCGCACGGATTCGAGATCGTCCCCACTCGGCCGGCGGAACAGCACCACGATCGCCACGGCTACGGCGATCAGTGCCACGGCAGCCAGGGCGATCCACATCCCGACTATTCAACCCGACGCGGCTCGCCGGGGGGAAGCGACCCCCGGCCGCCGTGGGGGGCCTGGGGCCGGACGGGCCCGGCGGCCTGCCCGGTCGGGCGCGCCTTTGCCCCCCGATCGACCGATCACTCAAAGAGATACTCCGAGGTCAGATGGCGGTGATGGCGGTGAGCCCCCCGTCGATGGTCAGGTGGGTGCCGGTGATGAAGGACGCCTCTTCGGAGAGCAGGAACCGGATGGGCCGGGCGATCTCGTCGGGGGTCGAGATCCGCTGGAGAGGGGTCCGCTCCATCAATTGCTGGCGGAAGCCGGGCAGTTCGAAGGCCGGGGCCAGCATCGGCGTGGCCACCGCCCCGGGGCATACCGCGTTGACCCGGAAGCCCTCAGAGGCGAACCGGTGGGCGACCGACCGCATGACGCCGAGGACGCCGCCCTTGGACGCACAGTACGCGGGGAGAAAGAGACTGCCGAACAGTCCCTCGATGGAGGAGATGAACACCACCGCCGAGCCGGGACCGGAGCGACGGAAGGGCTCGATCAGGGCGCGGCAGATCATCACCCCGGCCCGCAGGTTCACATTGAGGGTGGCGTCCCAGAGCTCGTCGTCGATGAAGTCGACCGGCATCGCTCCCGACACCCCGGCGGCGTGCACGAATCCCCCCAGCGAACCGAGGGCCGCCTCGGATTCGGGCACCGCCGCCTGGACGGCCGCGGTGTCGGCCACGTCGACGGCCGACCAGTGGGCCGTCACGCGGTACCGCTCCGTGCACAGCCGGGCAGTCTCCTCAGCCCCCGCGGCGTCCACGTCCCAGACCGATACCGGCCGGCCCACCTCGGCCAGGACGAGCGCACACTGGCGGCCGATTCCCGAGCCGCCCCCGGTCACCAGCACCCCGGTGTCCGGCCGTCCCAGGCGTTCGTCGCTCCGGGTCGGGGCCCCGGCGATGGCGCGGGTGGGGGTACGGCCGGCCCCGGTCTTCTTGCTGGCCTTGGTCTTGGAGGCCGCGGTCTTCTTGGTCGGCCGCGGTCTTCTTGTTCTTGGGGGCCGCGGTCCTCTTGGTGGCCGCGGTCTTCTGATTCTTGGAGGCCGCGGTCTTCCTGGCGCGGCTGGAGGTATCCGTCGGGACGGCGCGTTTCGCCACCGTCGACTTCTTGGCAGCCGGCAAGGTCGGCGCGGCACCGGTGACCGGCCGGGCCTTCTTGGTCGCCCCGGTCTTGGCGGCCGATCGGGGGGTTGCGCGAGGTGCCATCGGCGCAGTCTGTCAGAAGGGTCGAGGTCCAAGCCGCTGGCCGACGGCGTGCGTTGGTCAGGTTCGGAGGCCGGCCCTCGGCTGCACGCCCGGGTGGATCTCCGAGCGCATCGGATTGGCCTGGTCCCGGGCCGAGAGGACGGGATCGGTGAGGCCCCAGTCAGCCCCGACGGCTGGATCGTTCCAGGCCACGCCGAGCTCGTCCTCGGGGTTGTAGTAGCCGTCCACCAGGTACCACAGCGTGAGATCGGTCAGGGAGGCGAAGCCGTGGGCCACCCCCGGCGGGATGAACAGACCTCGGTCGTGGTCGCCGTCAAGATCGAGGGTCAAGGTGGCGCCATCGGTCGGGGACCCTTGGCGCAGGTCGTGCAGGACCACGCGAGCGGTGCCCCTGAGCACGTACCAGTAGTCCGCCTGGTGGAGGTGGTAGTGCAGTCCCACGATGGCCCCGGCCTGCTTCTCCGACCGGTTGGCCTGGGTCATCTCCCGTCCCAAGGGGAACCAGCTCCGTCGGTAGGTCTCGACGAACCGACCCCGTTCGTCGCCGTGGGCGTTGGGCTCGACCACGATGACGTCGGCGATGACCTCGGACTCTTTGATGTCAGGCACGGGCTAGTTCCTATCTGATGTGCTCGAATGCTCCCCGTCCCCGGAGTGCCGGGCAAGAGTAGCGAACTTGCTCCGGTAGAACAGGAGGGGGGACCCGTCGTTGGTCCCGAGATCCAGGACCTTCCCGATGATCAGCTCGTGGTCGCCGGCGTCGTGGACCAACTCCACGTGGCAGTCGACCCAGGCCAGGCTGCCCGCGATGACCGGTGCCCCGGTCACGGCGGACGGGCGCCAGTCCACTCCCTCGAACTTGTTCCCTCCGGAGACGGCGAATCCCCGGCACAGCTCCTCCTGGTGGTCGCCCAGCACGTTCACACAGAACTTCCCGGCCCGGGCGATCCGCGGCCAGCTGGTGGAGGTGCGGGCCGGGGCCACGGCGACAAACGGTGGGGCGATGGACAGCGAGATGAAGCTCTGGCAGGAGAACCCCACCGGCTGGCCGTCCTCCATCCCGGCAACGATGGTCACTCCGCTGGTGAACCGGCTCATGGCGTCCTTGAACGAGTTCACGTCGAAGGACACAGTCAGAGCGCCCCCAGGTCCACAGTCGTCCCTTCGGAGGCCGCGGTCACCTCGAGGGAGGGCGATGCGGCGGCCAGTCTCCGGGCTTCCTCGAGCATCCGGTCGATCTCATCGTCGGAGTGGGACGGATCGTGGTGGAACAGGGTCAGTCGGCGGACCCCGGCCTCTCGGGCCACCAGCACGGCATAGTTGGCCGTCGAGTGGCCCCAGTCGGGCAGCGCGGCAAACTCCTCCTCGGTGTACTGGGCATCGTGAAGGAGCAGGTCCGCCCCGTCGCACAGCTCGAGCACATTGGGCTCCAGGGTCCGTAGGTCCAGCGGTGCCTGATGGTCCGACAGGTAGGCCAACACTTGGCCGTCGACCTCCAACCGGAATCCGAGGGTGTGACCGACGTGGAGGATGGGCCGGGCCTTCACCTTCACCGGTCCGACCGCGAACTCGTCGGACCCGTCGAGGTCGTGGAAGCGAAACGACCCCTGGAACTGGGACATGTGGACGGGGAAGAACGGAGGTCGCACCATGGAGGCCAGGGTCTCCTCCAGCGAGCCCACCTCCTGGGCCGGGCCGTAGACGTCAACCACTGCGTCCGGGTGGCGCATCGGGGAGAAGAACGGGAGCCCGAGCACGTGGTCGTAGTGCAGGTGGGAGAGCAGGACGGTGGCGGCCAGAGGCGCTCCCGCGGGCAACAGCTGAGCCCGCAGATGCTCACCCAGGGCGCGAAGCCCGGTACCCAGATCAATGATCAAAGGTGGCTCGCCGGCCACCTCCACCAGCACACAGGAGGTGTTCCCCCCGTAGCGGCGGTAGCGGTCGGATGAGCATGGGCACGAGCCCCGGACTCCGAAGTAGGTGATTCTCACCGAAGGAGGAGGCTAGTCGGACATCACGGTGGCGCCCCATTTCCGCCTGAACGCCCCCTGCCGATGGACCGACACCGTCCTAGCACCGGGCCGTGCCTGTGCGGCCACCCCGGCGGCGCTCACTTCCGGCACGGGGAGCGACCCGATGGGGTGAACGACCGTATCGGCCGCCTCCAACCACCCGAGGATGCCGTGGCACCCGCCGACCGGAGCGGCCGGACCGCCCCGGTCCCACCGCGGATCCGGGGGATCGAGGCCGGGGCCCTCGAACCGATCGGGTCCTCAGGGTGGTCCGGGTGGTCAGGGCAGCTCGAGCCGATCCGAGCGGTCGGTGACGACCAGCCCCTCGGCCACCAGGGCGGCCACGACCCGCGCCACCCGATCGGGGTCGGCCGGCCAACCGACCACCATGGACACCCGTCCCCGGGGAACCGGACCGCGCCGGAGGGCGTCGACCAGCCGCCCCCGACCCTCCCGGTCCGATCCGGCGAAGCGGCTCTGGGGGGTGGACACCCCGGCTGAGCCCACGGCGGGATCGGGGTGGTCGCCCCTCCCCGACGCCGTCCATCGGCAGCGGCGGCGCACCGGGCACAGGAGGCATCGGGGTTCGCCGGCCACGCAGACCTCGGCGCCCAGGTCGAGCAGGGCCTGCCCAAAGTGCCAGCCCCGGCCCCGAGGGACCATGGCGTCCACCAGGCGCTGGGCCTCACCGGGTCTGACTGGTCGGCCGGCCACGGCTCTGGCCACCACCCGTCCGGCGTTGGTGTCGACCACCCCGACATCGGCGTTGAAGGCGAAGGCCATCACGGCCCTGGCGGTGTAGGCACCGACCCCGGGGAGCGAGAGAAGGTCGGCGAGATGCGGAGGGACCCGACCCCGGTGCTCGGACACCATGATCTGGGCGGCCCGGTGCAGGTTCCGGGCCCGCCGGTTGTAGCCCAGCCCCTGCCAGGCCCGGAGCACCTCTCCCAAGGGAGCACTGGCGCAGGCCGTCGGATCCGGAAACCGGACGAGGAACCGCTGGTAGGCCGGGACCACCCGCGACACCTGGGTCTGCTGGGCCATCACCTCGCTGACCAGGATGGACCAGGGATCGCGGGTGGACCGCCAAGGCAGCTCCGGTCGTCTCGAGTCACCTCCCTCGGCCGTCCCCCAGCCTTCGATCTGGCGGCCGATGGCCTCGAGCTGGCGGCGGTCCCGGATCACCGGCGGGCCGGTGCGGCCGGAGTGGATCCGGTCGGCTCGGTCGGCTCGGTCGGCTCGGTTGGCTCGGGTCAATCCCAGACGTCGTCCCCGTAGGGGCGCTGGCGCACCGGGGCGGCGGCCTGCTTCCACACCATCACCTTGCGCCGGAAGAAGCACACCTCGTCGCCCCGCTGGTTGAACCCTTTGGTCTCCACGGTGACGACACCCCGGTCGTCACGTGATTTCGACTCGACCTTGTCGATCACCCTCGTCTCGGCGTAGATGGTGTCACCGTGGAAGGTCGGCCCCCGGTGGATCAGTGACTCGACTTCGAGGTTGGCGATGGCCGTGCCGCTGACGTCGGGCACGCTCATCCCCAGGACCAGCGAGTAGACCAGGTTGCCCACCACCACATTGCGTCCCTGCACGGTCTCGTGCTCGGCGAACCACGCGTCGGTGTGGAGGGGGTGGTGGTTCATGGTGATCATGCAGAACAGGTGGTCGTCAGCCTCGGTGATGGTCTTGCCCGGCCAGTGGCGATAGACGTCACCGGGCTCGAAGTCCTCGAAGTAGCGGCCGAAGGGTCGGTCGAAGGTGGTCATCCCGGTCAGTCGCGCACCAGGGTGGGCCGAGTGGTGAACCCGAGGACCCAGTCGGACTGGGACTCACCGTCGATGGCCATCCGCCAGGTGTAGCGCGTGCCGGGGGTGAGGGGCAGCGGACCCAGGTTGACGGCCAGGGCCACGTCGATGGGCGAGCCTTCCGGGATCCCGGGCGGCCGGCCCACGGTGAACTCCCCTCGCACCTCGACGGGATGTTCCCCTTCCGGCGTCTCGACGAGGACGGGACGACCGTCGGCGTCCTCGAGGAACAGCTCCCAGTGATGGGCCGACTCGGCCTCGTGCCAGCCCACGTCGATCTTGAGGGCGATGGCCGAGGGAACCGGATCGGGGCCGGTCATGCTCCAGCCCCCGCCCAGCACGTACAGCTTGCCGTCGGAAACCTGGGCTGCATCGCACAGCATCATGGTGACTCGCACAATCCGTGAGGTTACCGGCTCCGAGGTCGGTCCCGGCACCGACCGGACGGCCCCGAGGGCTCCGGACTGCCCCACCTGGCCTAGCGGCCGATTGACGCCAGGGAGTGAGCCCGTGCAGCGGCGATGCCGCGGACCTCACCTCCCCCATCCACCGAGAGTCCGACGAGTGGCGACCCGCGCCGCGCCGCGCCGCGCCGGCGCCACAGGAGACTGTCCGTCCCGGCCGGCCAGGCGGCCGACCGGCCAGGGGGAGGCATCCGCGACTCCGTGCCGGCCGGTCTCGCCGTTGGCCAGGCCGTCGTGGACTCTGCCCAGCCGGCCCGCAGCCCGTCGCTCCCCTGTCGCGCGGCATCACCAAGGCCGACGCGCTCGACCTCATCGGAGCCGGTCCGCGGGACTCGACCTCGAGTCGGGGTGCTCTCGATGCCGGCGGCCGGACCAGGCGGCCTGGACCGCAGTCGACGGGGCGCGGGCGTCGCGACGGGCGGCCGTGCGACCTGGGGACGTGACGGGCGGGCCGGTAGCCTGGGGCAATGGAACTTCGGGGTCTGCGCGACGACGTGTACCGGCGACCACTGGCGACCGCCCTCGAGCGTCTGGGCATAGGGCCCGGGTGGACCTGTGTCGACGTCGGGGCCGGCGGGGGTGACGTCTCGGTGGCCTTGGCCGAGATCGTCGGGCACGACGGCCGGGTCTACGCCGTCGACAGCGATCCCCAGGCCCGGGACGAGGTGGCGGGGGCCGCCGCCGCGCACAGCCAGGTCCTGGCCATCACCCAGTCCGGCGAGGACCTGCGACTCCCCGAGCCGGTGGACCTGGCCTTCTGCCGGTTCCTCCTCCTGCACGTGCCGGATCCAGCCGTGGTCCTGGCCCGGATGGCCGCCGCCGTCCGGCCCGGGGGTTGGGTGGTGGCCCAGGAGCCGATCACCTCGGCGGGCCGCATCAACGGCGAGCCGTTCTCCATGCCGTCGGCCCGCCATCCCGACATCGGGGCGATGTTGCCGTCGCTGAGCCGAGACGCGGGGCTGGCCACGGTGGACGCCTGGGCCGAGGCCCCGGCCGGGGCCGGACCGGGGCCGGTGGCCGACTACCTCCGGCTGCTGACCGAGGTCGACCCGGGGGACGATCCGGTCGTGCTCCCCCCGCTGGTCACCGTGGTGGCTCAGGCGCCACCCGCCTGACGGCCGACGGCACACCGGTCCGGCGTGTCATTCCGCCTGTTGAGACAATCAAACTGCTAAGTCTCACGTCCTTGGGCACCGCTGCCGAGCCCCAACAGGTTTGGTCCCACCGGCGGGTCGACCGACCCCCGGTCACCAGCTCCCGAAACCACCGATCCGCAGCTATTTTGGGATGGAGAGCCTGTTCAGAGGGTATATTTCCCAAAGTCCGACATGACCGCCATCGGGTGGCGTAGAGTCAACCCTTCGCTCGGGATCGAGTCGGCCCTTGGGGGCCACTTCGGCCGGGAGAATTCTGGGAAATACACCGAGAAATCGAGGGGATCTGTGGCATCTGCGACAACGAAGACGCGCCTGGCCGTACTGGCGACGGTAGTGGCGATGACCACCTCGGCAGCGGTCGTGGGTGCCACGGGCGTGGCCTCCGCCGCGTCGAGCTCGAAGATCCCCTCCAGCGCCTTCCAGGACCACACCGGCATCTCCAAGACGCAGGTCAAGTTGGCCAACGTGTCCACCCTGTCGGCCGGGCTGTTCAAGGGGGCCACCGTCGGTGCGGCCGCCTACGCCGCCTACGTGAACTCGACCGGTGGCATCAACGGTCGGAAGCTCGTCATCTCCGACTCCGACGACCAATTCACCGGGGCCACCAACAGGCAGGCCACCCAGAACGCCATCAACAACGACTTCGCCATGCTCGGGAACTTCTCCCTGGAGGACAGCTTCGGCGGGGCGCTCCTCAAGGCCAACCCCGGCATGCCCGACGTCTCCGTGGTGCTGGACACGACCACCAACAAGCTCCCGAACGTCTACAGCGCAGTACCGCTCAACGGCGGGTGGGAGGAAGGTCCCCTTCAGTACTTCAAGAAGAAGTTCCCCAACACCCTCAAGTACGCCGCCTCGATGGTGGCCGGACTGCCTTCGGCCCAGACGGACTGGGCCGGGGAGAAGTACGTGCTCAACAAGGTCGGCTTCAAGGTCATCTATGAGCCCACGTACACCGTGTCCACCACTGACTTCACCCAGAACGTCATCGCTATGAAGAACATGGGGGTCAAGATCCTCTTCGTCGACCAGATGGCCGCGAACTACGCGGCGTCGCTGCTGAAGGACCTGAACCAGCAGAACTTCCACCCGGTGGTCATCCTCGGCGCCGCCACCTACACCAACACCCTGGTCGCCAGTTCCGGCGGCCCGGCGGCCGTCAACGGCGACTACCTCCAGCAGAACGCCTCGCTCTACCTCGGCCAGGACGCCAAGGCCCTCCCGTCGGTGGCCACCTTCCTCAAGTGGGTCCAGGTGGCGTCGCCGGGCTTCAAGCCGGATCTGTACACGCTCTACTCCTGGCTGTCGGGCCAGCTCTTCGGTCAGGCCCTCAAGAATGCCGGCTCCAACCCCAGCCGGGGATCCCTGCTGCAGGCCCTGTCCAAGATCACCAGCTTCGACGGGAACCACATCATCGCCCCCAACAATCCGGCGGCCAAGACCATCGGCAACTGCTACCTGATCGGTCGGGTGGTCAATGGCAACTTCCAACGCCAGGACGACCCACCGGTGAGCAGCAGCACCAACGGCTACCGCTGCGACTACTCATACGTCACCCCGCCCTCCTGAGCCTTCCGGTGTGCAGGCGGTCCTGGCTAGGGCCGGCCTCCGGTCGGGAGCGGTCGGTCCCGGTTGGGGCCGGACGAACCCGGGCCGGTAGCCTTGGAGGGTGACCTCCGACCCCGTCCCCGCCCCTGACCTGGAGGCCGCCGCCGCCGCGTTGGCCCTGTCCAAGACGGTCATCGACGCCGGCGTCGCCGCCCTGATCGGCGCCGGCGGTCCCGACACCGCCCAGGTCCTGGCCTACGACGTCGCCCACGCCGCCGCGGGGGTTCGCACCGCGGAGGCCTTCCTCGGCTACGGCTCCCACGGCGACACCGAGGCCCGGCTGGCTTGCGCCTTCGCGGCCGACGCCGTGGCCGACCTGGCCAGCCGCACCATCGGGCGGGCCGCCCAGTGGGGTGCGGTCACCGACTGGATGGCCCCGGCCGAGGCGTTCGTGGCCGCCTTCCGGGATCCCGCCTTTCTGGCCTCGTTGGCCGAACGTCCGGGCGATCGCCACCTCGACGCCGACTTCGAGTTGGTTCGGGAGACCTTCCACCGTTTCGCCGAGGAGCAGATCCGACCCCGGGCCGAGCACATCCACCGGGCCAACACCGACATCCCCGAGGAGATCATCGCCGGCATGGCCGAGATGGGCGGCTTCGGTATGTCCGTCCCGGAGGAGTACGGCGGCTTCGCCACCGGGGGCGAGGCCGACTACCTGGGCATGGTGGTGGCCACCGAGGAGCTCTCGTGGGGGTCGCTCGGGGCGGGCGGCTCACTCATCACCCGGCCCGAGATCCTGACCCGTGCCCTGGTCTACGGAGGCACCGAGGAACAGAAGCGGCACTGGCTGCCCAAGCTGGCCACGGCCGAGGCGATGGGGGCGGTGGCGGTCACCGAGCCCGACTTCGGCTCCGACGTGGCCGGTGTGGTCACTGCAGCCACCCGCACCGAGGGGGGCTGGCTCATCAACGGGGTGAAGACCTGGTGCACGTTCGCCGCCCGGGCCGACGTCCTCATGCTGCTGGCCCGCACCGACCCCGACCGGGCCAAGGCCCACCGCGGTCTGTCCCTCTTCCTGGTGGAGAAGCCGCAGGCCGAGGGACACGGCTTCCTCTTCGCCCAGGAAGCCGGTACCGGCGGGCGGCCGGCCGACTCCTCGGGCCGCATGGAGGGAAGGGCCATCGACACCCTGGGCTACCGGGGCATGCACTCCTACGAGGTGGCCTTCGAGCAGTGGTTCGTGCCCGACGCCAACCTGGTCGGCGGCGAGGCCGGTCTCGGGAAGGGCTTCTACCTGCAGATGCAGGGCTTCGAGAACGGCCGCCTGCAGACGGCGGCCCGCGCCATCGGCGTCATGCAGGCCTCCTACGAGGCGGCGCTGGAGTACGCCGGCAACCGGGCGGTGTTCGGACAGCCGATCCTGGAGTACCAGCTCACCCGGGCCAAGCTGGCCCGGATGGCTGTGCTCATCCAGGCGGCCCGGCAGTTCTCGTACGACGTGGCCCGGCTGATGGCCAAGGGCGAGGGGACCCTCGAGGCGTCCATGATCAAGGCCTACGTGTGTCGGGCGGCCGAGTGGGTCACCCGCGAGGCCCTCCAGATCCACGGCGGCATGGGCTACGCCGAGGAGTTCGCGGTGAGCCGCTACTTCGTGGATGCCCGGGTGCTGTCCATCTTCGAGGGGGCCGACGAGACCCTGGCCCTCAAGGTGATCGCCCGGCGCCTGGTCGCCAACGCCGGGCGCTGACGCCGGGCGCTGACGGTCGGCTGCCCCGGCCGCCCGGAGCCCGACCGGGGCTGACCCGAGCCTGACCCGGCCCCGGCACGAGCCTGCGGGCTACCGTGAGTCGTGTGGAACACTCCTCTTTCGTTGCCAGCGTCCGGGCCGAGGTGGCGGCGTTGACCTTCGCCCTCGAGGGCGGGGAGATGGACGACTTGGTCCCGACCTGCGAGGGCTGGGAGGTGCGGGATCTCGCCGTCCACGTCGGCCAGTTCTGCGGCTTCTGGAGCCACGTCCTGTGTGAGGGGACCAAGCGACCGAAGACTCCACTCCCCGACCCCCCCGAGGAGGACGATGGCCTGGTCCCGTGGGTGGCCGATGCCTCTGCCGACCTCATCGACCAGCTCGAGGCCACCCCTCCGGGCACCCCGGTGTGGACATGGTTCGAGGCCGACCACTCCGCCCGGTTCGTGGCGCGGCGCTGCGCTCACGAGCTGGCCGTCCACCGCTACGACGCCCAGGCCTCACGCGGGATCTGCACCCCCATCCCCACCGAGCTGGCGGCCGACGGCATCGACGAGGTCTTCGACGTCCTGCTCTTCGCACGTGACGACCACGGCATGGGCAGCGGCCGGGTACTGACCCTCCGGTCGAGCGAACTCGGCACCGAGTGGTCGGCCGCGCTCAACCCCGGACGGATCGAGGTGACACGACGCAGTCAGGACGAGCCACCCCATGAGGGCGGCAACCTGATGGTCAGCGGTACCACCTCCGATCTCGAGCTCACCCTCTACCACCGCCCCACCCTGAGCCCGGTGGACGTGCACGGGGACTACACCGTGCTGGAGGAGTGGCACCGCCGCTTCACCTTCTGACGGGGGGCAGCCGAGCCACCCATCGGGTTCCCGGCCGAACCGGTCTCCCGGCGGCGGGAGACCGGCGGCGGGAGGGTCAGCCCGAGGAGCGGGACAGGCCGGCCCGCTCGCCACGGGTGACGAACTTGGTAGCCATTTTGCGGGAGGCCTCGTCGATCATCTCGTCGCCGAACATGACCGCCCCGGTCCGGTCGTCCTCGGTCGCCTTGCGGTAGGCGTCGAGGATGTCCCATGCCTTGTCGAACTGCTCCTGGGTCGGCGAGTAGACCTCGTTGAGCACGCCGACCTGATCGGGAGTGAGGGCCCACTTGCCGTCGTAGCCGAGGACCCGGGTCCGCTGGGAGAACTCCCGCAGGCTGTCCAGTTCTCGGATCTTGAGGAAGGGACCGTCGATGACCTGGAGGCCGTTGGCCCGGCCGGCCATGAGGATCTTGGAGAACACGTAGTTGAAGTGGTCGCCCGGGTACTCGGGGATGGACACCCCACCGGTCAGCACCGGCATCTCCATCGAGGCGGCGAAGTCGGCCGGTCCGAAGATGATGGTCTCCAACCGGGGCGAGGCCGCGCAGATCTCCTCCACGTTGATCAGCCCGCCGGTGGTCTCGATCTGGGCCTCGATCCCGATGTGGCCCACCGGCAACCCGCTCTTCCTCTCGACCTGGGTCAGCAACAGGTCGAGGGCCACCACCTCGGCGGCCGACTGGACCTTGGGCAGCATCAGCTCGTCCAGGCGCTCCCCGGCATTGGACACGACGTCGATCACGTCGCCGTAGGTCCACTCGGTGTCCCACGCGTTGACGCGCACACAGAGGACCCGGTCGTCCCAGGGCAGGTTCTTCACGGCGTCGGCCACCTTGGCCCGGGCCGCCTCTTTCTCCAAGGGGGCCACCGAGTCCTCCAGGTCGAGGAAGCTCATGTCAGCGGGCACGGTGGGCGCCTTGGCCAGGAACCGCTCGTTCGACCCGGGGGACGACATGCAGGAGCGGCGGGGGAGGTTGCGGGAGCGTTCGGACATGCCCCGAATGGTACGGCGCCGGGGGACGCTGGCCCAAATGGCGGCCGCCGGGCGGGACGGCGTGGCGGGGACTCCGTTCGGGGCATGCCGGGGCACCGTCCGTCGGCCCGGCCGCCTGGCCCGGCAACCCTGGTCCAGGTATCCGGGTCAGTGCACCTCGGGCGCCACCTGGTACCGGGCCGTGTAGTCGGAGAACTCCTCGGCAAGTCCGCCGTAGGTCCAACCGAAGTCGGCCGGGTCGTAGCGGTGGCGGCCGAAGGCGTCCTTCGGGCGCTGGTCGAGGAAGGCCTCCATGCGTCGGACGTGGAGGTCGCTCACCGTGTCGCCGAATCGTTCGTACAGAACCCGCACGGCGGCGATGGGGTCGGCCATCAGGTCGCCGTAGTGGAGGTGGTGGCACCACCCGTCCTCGGCAGCCTCGTCATAGGCCACTGCCGAGCCCAGGGCGAAGGCGCACTTGCGCTTCCACTCCTCGGCCGTCGGGCGGGGGTCGGCCCTCGAGGTGAGGGGGCGTTGGCCGGCGTTGGCCAGGCTGGCCAGCGAGGTCACCACCGGGCCCGGGTCCCGATGGGTCCAGATGATCCGGGCATCGGGGTAGGCGGCCACCAGGGCCTCGAGGTGCCACAGGTGGTTGGGGGTCTTCAGGATCCACCGGTCGGTGGGTTGGGCCGACTGCAGTGCCTGCAGGGCCAGTTTGTGCTGGTCGTACGCCGGGGCCATATCGGCCTGCTCCAACCAGCGGGCATAGGTGGGCACGTGGGCCTGGGTCTCGAGGGCCAGGGTGCGCACGTCGTACATGAACAGGGAGACACACTCCTGGGCCAGGGTGGCCCCGAAGGGGTGCATCGCCTTCAGGGGCGGGTTCAGCCTCATCAGCCCCTCGAGCTCCTTGGCCGTCTTGGCGATGCGGGGATCCTCCTCGGCTCCCTCCAGGGTGGGCGGCGGGATGAGGTGAGCTGCCTCCCACTGCCGCAACGGCCGGGCCATCGGGTCCAGGCCCAGGAGGTTGGAGAGCACACTGGTCCCGGTCCTCGGCAGCCCGACGATGATCCACGGGCCGGTGATGGCCTCCCGGCGGATGGCCGGGTGGTCCTGGGCCCACTGATGGAGCTCGATGCGGTTGGCCAGGGCCGCGCTGAGCATCTTGGAGACGAGGATCCGGCCGAAGGTGGTGAGCTCGGCCTCGGCCTCGCAGGAACGGAGGAACACCCCCAGGGGCTCCTCGTAGGAGTCGGAGCCGAGGTCGCTCGAGCCGGCCTGCCTGACCGCCGCCTTCACCACGCTGGCCGGCGTCAGGGTCGGCACCTCCCGGCCCAGTCGCTTGGCGGCACGGCCCGCCGCGTTGAGGGCCTTGAGCGGGGGGCTGTGGAGCTCGGAGTCGCGCCAGGTGTACTCAACGGGGTGGGTGGGATGGGGGGCGTGCTTCACCGGTGCGCTCACCGTCGCGCTCATCGGGCCACCTCGACCACGGTCCGGCCCAATGAATGCCGGCCTTGGTGCTCGTCGAGCGCCGCCCCGGCCTCCTCCATGGCGACCCTCCGACCGATGAAGGGCCGGATGGATCCGTCGGCCACCAGGCGCAGCAGGTCGGCGTGGATCTCGTCGGCGACGTCCCGTCCGAACGGGTTGAAGCCGAACCGGCGCATCCCCGGGTCGACCGAGTCGGCCCAGGCCACCATGACCGCCACGATGTCGATGTTGCCCAGGCAGGCCATCCGCAGCGGCCGGCCGGTCATCCCGTTCTCGTCGTCATCGGCGAACCCGACGGCCAGGTACCGTCCACCACGCGCCGTGCACCGCCACGACCGCTCCACGAACGCACCGCCTGTCAGGTCGTAGACCACATCGGCACCCGCGTCGTCGGTGGCCTCCAACACGGCCTCCACGAAGTCCGCCTCGAGGTGGTCGACGACCTGGTCCGCCCCCAGGGAGGCGCACAGCGCCCCCTTCTCGGGGCCCCCGGCCACGGCGATGACCCGGGCACCCTTGGCCTTCCCGAGTTGGATGCCGGCCGTTCCCAGCCCGCTGGCCGCCGAGTGCACCACCAGGGTCTCGCCGGCCCGCAGTCGGCCCCGTCGGAACAGGGCCAGGTGCGAGGTCTGAAAGGTCAGCAGGAACGCCGTGGCTTCCGCGTCGTCCAGTTCGGGGGCGCGTCGAACACCGAGACCGTCGGGGCGATGGCGTACTCGGCGATGCCGCCGAGGGCTGTCCTCGTGATGGCCACCACCCGGCGGCCCAACCACTCCTCGGCCCCTTCGCCTACCGCGTCCACCACGCCGCAGACGTCCATGCCCAGCGTGAACGGCGGCGGTGTGGGGACGGAGACCAGCTTGCCGAGGCACCGGTCGATGTCGTTGAAGTTGAGGGAGGCCGCGCTCACCTGCACCCGGACCTCACCGGCCTCGGGGTCGGGCCGGTCCACCGTCCGCACCGCCAGCACCTCCCCCGGCTGCCCGTGGCTGGTGACCTGCACGGCCCGCATCGTCGTCATGGCGACTCCCCTCGCTGTAGGCGGCATCATGGCCCCGGCTGTCTCGATTCTCCACCGGTGCAGCCGGTCAGCCGGTGCCGCCGGTGCCGCCGGGGCGTCACGGCGACCGGGGCCAACATGCCCACGGCCCCTCAGGTCCACGACCGGGTGGTGAGACGCCTCGACCTTAGTGTCTCACGGCGGGAGGGGCGGGGTCCGATGGGCCGCCCTGGCGACACCGGGAGCGCCCGTTCCCAGTCGGACCTCGAAGGCGGGGAGGAACCATGATGTCAACTGGTGGCGGATCTCGTCCGGGTGCCGATCGCCGTCGCCCGGCACCGCGGCATAGGAGATCAGGATGCGCAGGATCCAATCGACCAGGTCCTGGAGGTCCTGTTCGGAGAGCGAACCCTCGGCCAGGGCCGCAGCGGCGAGGGGCCGCATCCCGGCCTCGCCGATGCGCCGGAGCGCCTCCATGCGGATGGCCTGGCCTGCGGCCCAGGCCGCCGAGTCCCCGCCGAACACCGCGGCGTGCACCGGCCGGCTGCGGATCTGGCTGACGGCGAACATCATCCCCTCGACGATGGCCTCGGCCGGATCGGTCACGGCCAGAGCCTCGAGATGGGCCCGTGCATCCGCCGCCATGGCCTCGGATTCGCGGGTCAGC
This sequence comes from uncultured Acidimicrobiaceae bacterium, assembly GCA_963812525.1. Taxonomy (GTDB): domain Bacteria; phylum Actinomycetota; class Acidimicrobiia; order Acidimicrobiales; family RAAP-2; genus Bog-756. The sequence continues at coordinate 590,909 of CAWEVL010000009.1, read as the reverse complement.
AGGGCCAGGAAGATGGACTCGTGGCTCCCGTAGCGGCGGTAGAGCGTCGCCCGCGAGATGCCCGCCTCCCGGGCGATGTCGGTGGCGGTCGTCTTGGCCACACCGAGCCGCAGGTAGCACGCCGCCGCCGCGTCCATCGCCACCGCCAGGTTCCCGTCACCCCCGGACGGCACCGTCCTGGCCGTGGCTGAATGCGGAGGGGGGATGATGGACGTGGACAACGCGGGTCAGGCCCTCGTCGACCCGGGGTCGGTCGCGCCTGCAGCTCGGGCAGCACCGCCGCCGCCGGCCGCACCGCCCAGACCGGCCGCACCGGCCGGACCGCCCGCACCGGCGCGGTCGATCCGGATCTGTTCGCTCAACACGTCCGGGGTCAGCTGTTCGGAGAGCAGGCGGTCGAAGCGCGCCGGGTCCCCGCCCACGAAGTCGCGGCACAGCGGAAGTCCCTCGACGTAGCAGGTGAGATACGCCCGCCAGGTGGGGTGGGTCAGGAACTCGACGGCCTTGGCCGCCCGGTCCGGCGAGAGCAACCCCCAGCGGGCCACCTCGGTGCTCACCGTGTCGGGATCGGCTCCGTCCTCGTGCAGTCGGAAGGCAGCGTTCTGGCGGACCGCGCCGAGGGCCTCGCCCGCCTCGGCCACCGCCGCCACCACCTCGGCGTCGTAACGGATCCCGAGGGGTCGGAGATGGTCGGCCACGCTGGCCTCCGGCCGGCGACCCATGACCACCTCCAGCCCCAGGTCGGCCAGTCCCTCGGCCAGCAGGCACTGGGGCGTCCCTACCAAGAAGATCGACTCCTCCCACCACTGACGCCGCCGCACCAGCCCGACCTCCTTGCGTGTGTGCTCGGTATGGTGCCCGGGGTAGGCCTCGTGCGCCACGAGGTGGGCCAGGCTCGTCGAGAGCACCGGCAGGTCGGTGTTGATGGCCACCCGGCTGCGGAGGTCGCCCAGGTAGTAGTTGAACCCCGACCACGGCTGGTCGGCCACCAGTTCGAAGTCGACGTGCTCCCCATCGGGCAGTCCGAACAAGCACGTCGGTCCGGTGACGGAGATCCTCGGCCAGCGAATCGATGGCCGGACGCAACCGGTCCACCGGGACGGCGTGGGACTCCCTCCAGGCGACCAGCCGGTCGGCCAGCGGGCCGCTCCCCGGCAGCACCTCTTCGAGCCGGCGGTGGGCGTCGACCAGCACCCCCTCGTCCACCCGGGTGGGACGAACCCCGTAGCAGGACTCGACCTCGTCGGCGTACCCGATGGGCTCACCGGCCACCTTGCGCGCCGTGGTCAGCAGGCCGACGACCTGGGCCCGGAGCCAGTGCCGTCGGGCCGGGGCCGAACCGTCCTCGGTTCCGGAGCCGGCGTTGACAGGATCGAGCAGACCGCCGGCGTCGATGGCGGCCAGCAGGGCCCGTGCCTCGGCCACCAGCTGCTCGGGCGGGTGCACCGGCTCTGTACCGATCAGCGCCGATCGCTCGGCCGGACCGTAGTACGCGTCCACCAGCCCGTCGATGTGTCGACCGAGCCGCAGGCCCAGGGTCAGGTACTCGTCGACCAGACCAGGGGGCGCCATGGCCGTTCAGCTCAGCGTGTTCCTGAAGAAGGCGACGGAGCGCTCCCACAGGAGATCGGCCGACTCGAGGTGGTGTGCCTCGGGTCGGTCCTCGTTGAAGAAGGCGTGCCCGGCGTCGGAGTAGTGGTGAAACTCGACGTCCTTCCCCATCGCCTGCAACTGGGCCTCGAGCTCCCGGGCCGCTTCGGGTGTGAAGTAGTCGTCCTGACCGGCGGCGTGGCCCATGACGGCCGCGTCCAGCTTGGCGAAGTCGGGCTGGGCGTCGGGCCAAGGGATCAGTCCGTAGGCCGGCACCACGGCCTTGACCGCGTCGGGTCGCTGGGTCGCCAGCACCAACGCCAGCCCGCCACCCATGCAGAACCCGATGACCCCCACCTGGCTCCGGTCGGTCCGACGCTGCAGCTCGTCGACCGCACCGCTGAGGTCCTTGGCCGCGGCGTCCATCTTCAACGCCATCATCTGCTTGCCGGCCTCGTCCGGCTCGGTGAGCGGCACGGTGGTCCCGTGGTAGAGGTCGGGGGCCAGGGCGGTGAATCCGGCCTCGGCGAACCGGTCACAGGTGCGCTTGATCTGGTCGACCAGGCCCCACCACTCCTGGAGCACGATGATTCCCGACGTCGACGACGCACCATTCGGAGGGGTCGCGATATAGCCCTGAACGGTGCTCCCATTGCTCGGAAATTCGATGATTTCACCCATGGGTCATGACCCTACCGTGCCGGTTCGGGACGGTCACTCCAGCAGGTTCGGGGGCGGGCCCGAACCGACCCGACGACGGCCACCGACTTCCGGCCCATCCGGTCTCAGGTCGGGGTGCCGAGGAAGAAAAGACCAGGTGAGAGGGTCACCTCGGGGGGGGTACCTTGTGGAGGCCTGTCAGGTGGACTAGACAGTAGGGCGATATGACTCACGCCGAGCAGTACTCGACGTCTGAGCCAAGTGCACCTCCTGCCCCCCGGAAACTGCATCGTAAACGAGTGTTTACGGTACTCGCACTGGCCGCATCTATCGGTGTCACCTCTGCGGTGATTTCCACCGCTCGACCCGCCGCTGCGGACCAGCTTTCCGACGCCAAGGCCGAGGCCGCCTCGGTCACCGCCAAGCTCCAAACCATCCAGTCCCAGGAGCAGTCCCTGACCGGTCAGGTGCAGTCGGCCGACTATCAGCTGTCGCAGTTGCAGACGCAGATCGCCGCCAACGAGGCGCAGGTGGCCAAGGACCAGGCCGAGGTCGACAAGGACCAGGCCCAGCTCCGGACCCAGGCCATCAGCGACTACACGAGCAGCGGTACCAGCAATCAGGTCACCCAGATGTTCTCCTCGGACCCCAACACCACCGGTATCCGATCCGAGTACTCCTCCATCGCCACCGGCAACGTGACCACCACCATCGACAACCTGCACACGGCCCAGACCCAGCTGCAGGCCACCCAGGGCGCCCTCCGGCAGCAGCAGTCCACCGAGACCAGCACGCTCAACAGCCTGCAGCAGTCCAAGGCCCAGGCCGCCCAGCTGGCCGGCCAGTACCAGCAGACACTGAACGGTGTGGACGCCCAGATCCAGAACATCGTGCAGCAGCAGCAGGCCGCCGCCGCCGCCGCCGCGGCGGCCGCCGCCAAGGCCGCCTTCAACGCCAAGGTGGCCACGGCCCAGAAGGCCCAGGCCACCGCCCAGACCGTGGCCCAGACCACCAACCGCAAGACGGGGAGCTCGGGCGGCTCGCCAACGGCCACCGCGGTGTCGACGGCTCCTCCGCCCCCGGTCCCGGCCGGGGTGGGCGGGGCCATCCAGGCGGCGGAGAGCCAGCTCCACGTCCCCTACGTCTGGGGTGGCGAGACCCCCGGGGTCGGCTTCGACTGCTCCGGCCTGGTCCAGTGGTCCTTCGCGCAGGCCGGCATCTCCCTCCCCCGCACCTCGGGGGCCCAGTATGCGGCCACCACCCACATCTCCGCTGGCCGACATGCAACCCGGTGACCTGCTCTTCTACGGTCCCGGGGGATCGGAACACGTGGCCATGTACGTCGGGGGCGGATCGATGATCGAGGCGCCCTACACCGGAGCGTCGGTCTGGATCACCGGCGTCCGCACCGGCGACGGCTTCGCCGGCGTCGGCCGGGTCGGCTGACCGCTGACCGCTGACGCGCTCGACGCCTGCGTCATCCCGGGCCGGCGGAGCCTCTGGCCCCTCAGCCCTGATCGTGGGCGGCGAACTCCGTCGGCGGCAGCTGTCCCACCGTCCCGCCGGCACGAGGACCGGGAGGCCGGGCAAACCGGTAAGCGAGCGCCTCCCTCCCCGCCTGGACGACCATGGCCTGGCCCGACTCCTCACCGGCCAGCCGGTCGGCCACCGCCACCGCCACCGCCCCGGGGTCGATGAGCGGGAACCCGCTGCTCTCGAGCAGTGCGCGGCTGTCCCCCACCATCGGGGTGTCCACGATGCTCGGGCAGACGGCGTTGATGGTGATGTGCTGCTCGGCCAGTTGGGGAACCAACGAGCGGACGAGGCCCACCACCGCGTGCTTGGTCAGGCAGTAGATGGGGTCGGGCGAGAAGCCGATCAGTCCGGCCAGCGAGGCGGTGGCCACGATGGCCCCTCCGCCCCGGGCGGCCAGGGCCGGGACCAGGGCCCGGACCCCGTAGACCACGCCGTCCACGTTGACCGACATGATCCGGCGGTAGGCCTCGTCGGAGAGGGCGGTGAGGTCGGCCTCGCCGGTCATCACCCCGGCGTTGAGGTGGGCCAGGTCGATGCCACCGAAGCGGGCGGTGACCCCCTCGACGATGCCGGGCCATTCGTCCGGCCGGCCCACGTCGGCCTGCAGGCCGAAGCCACCGATGGCCGCAGCGGTGCGCTCCGCCGCCTCCCCGTCGAGGTCCACCACGGCCACCGAGACACCGGCGGCGGCCAGGCGTTCGGCGCTGGCCAGCCCGATCCCCGATCCGCCCCCGGTGACGACGGCCACAGTGCCGGCAAGGTCTCGCATGATCTCCCCCGTCTCGTGTGCTCGGCCGCCGTCCGTGCTGCCGTCCGTGCTGCCGTGCGGTGTGCCGCCCTGGTGGGGCCCGTCGGGGCCTCGCCAGGGCCGGTCGTCGGGCCCGGTGATCGTGCGCCCGCTCGGCCGGCCCGGTGCCACCCTACCGGGCGCCTGGGGCATACTGGATGGGTGCCGATCGCGTCTCGGATCAGGCACCCCTCGACCATGAGACCCCCTGCTCCATGAGACCCATCCCCGTCGCGTTCCACGTCTGGTTCCTCGAGGTGCACACCTACGGCATCGGGCTGGCCCTGACCTTCTGGTTCGGCCTCCGCTACACCGAGCGCCGCCTGCGCCGGGCCGGCTATCCCTGGCAGTGGGTCACCGGGATGTTCGTGTGGGTCATCGTCGCCGCCATCGTCGGGGCCCGGGCCCTCCACGTGCTGTCCAACCTCTCCTTCTACTCGCACCACCCCGGCCAGGTCTTCGCCATCTGGCAGGGAGGCCTCTCGTCGTTCGGGGGGCTGCTGTTCGCCGTGCCGGTGGCCATCGTCAGCACCCGGCGCCGGTGCCCCGAGCTCCCCGTCCTCCGGTTCGCCGACCTCATGGCACCGGTGCTCATGGCGTGCTGGGGCATCGGGCGGCTGCTCGGTCCCCAGCTGATGGTGGCCGGCGGTGGCCACCCCACCCACCAGTGGTTCGGGATGTACTACGCCGGCCAGCCGGGCCGGCGCCTACCGGTGCCGATCTTCCAGGCCATGGAGGACTTCGCCATCTTCGGCATCCTCCTGCTGGTCGAACGGTGGCTGCGCACGTCGGCTCCGGCTCCGGCCCTGGAGGATGGCGCGGCCGGGCCGGGCTCCGGTCCTCCTGCCGCCGGCCGGGATCGTCATCGGGGTGGGCATGGTGCTGTGGGGCATCGAGCGCTTCCTCGACGAGCACCTGTGGCTGGGCGAGGACGGCCACCTCGGCTCGCTGCTGGTCCAGGGGGCCGGCATCGCCCTGGCCGTCGTCGGCGGGGTGCTCCTGGTCACCCGCCTGGGTCCCCTGCGGCGGTGGCGTCGCGGGGAAGGGGGTGACCCGGCCCCCGCAGCCCGTCGGCTCCCCCGGGACCCCGGAGGAGGACTCGGCCGACGGCGCGGCGCCGGGCCACGAAGCTGGAGACGACCGCGAGGTCCGGGGCGTCGGCGAGGGCGGGGGCGAGGGCGGGACCCGTCCAGCGGCCCGGACGACGCCGGCGGCTCGGTCTACCCGGCCCCGGTCCCCTCGTCGGTGCCCTCGGTCTCCGTCACCGACGACGACTGACGCCGTCCGGTCCGACGACCGTGGGACCGGCGGTCCGACGACCGTGCGGTCCGACGACCTCAGCCGGCAGGGCGAGCCCGGCCGGCGGCGACCAGTCCCTCCTGGGACGGCGCCCCGGGGCTCGGCGGCGTGCAGGTCGATGCCGACGGCGGTCCCGCGGTGAGTGGCCAGGACGTACGCGCCGACTGCGCCCAACGCCGCGGTTCCGACCACGAGCGCTGCCGAAGGCGTGCGGAGCCAGACGGCGATGAGGGCGGCCGAGCCCAGTTCGACCGTCACCACCGTGCGACCGGCGAGCGGGCCGAGCTCGAAGAACCGGCGGTGGAAGGCGAGCAGGGCGGACGGATCGGTCAGCCGCCGGGTGAGCAGCACGGCCATCCCGCGGAGCCCTCCGAAGCCCACGCCCACGGCCAGGGCCGTCAGGGGCTGTCCGGTCAGGGCACCGAGCACGATCATCAGGTACACGGCGGCGCTGGTGATGTAGGTGGCCAGGCCGCAGCCGATCTGCCAGCCGAAGCCGGCGCCGTAGACCCACGGCCGGTAGCGGTCGAGCCACCGCTCGTTGACCTGGCGGCGGTGGAAGGGCAGGCGGACGCCGGCGATGCCGGAGTCGGATCCCGCGGCCACCAGCGCGGCGACCAGGGCCAGGGTGCCGGTGACCGTCGCCGACGGGTGCAGGGCGGAGACGGCCAGAGCGAGCCCCGCCATGAGCAGTCCGAGGGTGGCCCCGCCAGCGGTGGCCCCGACCACGAACCAGGTGGCGGTGCCCCGGTAGGCGTGGCCCCTTCCCCGCTCGCCGAACGGCGTGATGGTGGAGAGCATGGACAGCCCGCACGGGGACCAGGTGGACCGGACGGCGGCGGCCACCATGACCGCGGCCGCCACCAGCGGGAGGCAGAGGGTCATGCCGAGGCCGCCGATCCGTAGAACGCGGTGTTGAAGGTGAAGATGCCGCCGTCGCGGGCCACCAGCCAGTAGCCCGGGCTGGTACGGGGAGCGGCCATGCCCACGATGGGCTGGTTGAGGTGCTGGCCGCCCATGGAGCCGAAGAACTGGGCGTCACCGAACGAGAAGATGCCCCCGTCGGAGGCCACGCACCAGTAGCCGCGTCCGGTGGGGGTGGCGGCCATGCCCACGATGGGCTGGTTGAGGTGCTGGCCGCCCATGGAGCCGAAGAACTGGGCGTCACCGAACGAGAAGATGCCCCCGTCGGAGGCCACGCACCAGTAGCCGCGTCCGGTGGGGGTGGCGGCCATGCCCACGATGGGCTGGTTGAGGTGCTGGCCGCCCATGGAGCCGAAGAACTGGGCGTCACCGAACGAGAAGATGCCGCCGTCGGAGGCCACGCACCAGTAGCCGCGTCCGGTGGGGGTGGCGGCCATGCCCACGATGGGCTGGTTGAGGTGCTGGCCGCCCATGGAGCCGAAGAACGGGGCCCCGCCGAAGGAGAAGATGCCGCCGTCGGAGGCCACCAGGTAGTAGCCACCGGCCGCTCGCAGGCCCATCCCGACCATGGGCCTGGCCAACGCCACGCCCGACTCGTCGCCGGCGGCGGGGAAGTCCCCGTAGGCGAGCATCCGCCCGAACGAGGTCACCAGCCCGTAGCCGGCACCGTCGGCGCTCGGGGCCATGCCCACCACTTGGCAGTTGGTGAGGGTGGACGCACAGGGTCCGGGAGCGGGAGTGGGGAACGCCGGGGTCCAGCAGGCGGCGTTCTGTTGGGCGGTGGAGTTGTCCTGGGCGTTGGTGGTGGTGCAGGTGGGATCGATCTCCCACGGAGGGACGCAGGCCACCACCCGGCACACGATGCGGCCGATGCAGTCGATCTGCTGGTTGCACTGGCCGTAGCGGAACTGGAAGCACCCGGTGACGTAGGAGCTGCAGCCGTTCGGCCCACACCCGCACGCGACTCCGTCGCAGCCGGGCTCGCAGAAGCCCCAGCCGTTGCCGCAGCCGGTCGAACACTGGCAGGTCGCGTTGCAGTCCATGTAGTAGCGCGGCCCGCCGCAGAAGGTGGAGTTGTCGGCCTTCCACCACCCGCCCATCACCGTGTTGGCCGGGCAGTAGTTGTAGCCGCCGTTGACCGAGCAGCAGAACTCGGTGAAGCCGGCACAACAGGTCGATCCGCACCCGCAGTTGCTGTTGCCGCAGTTGCAGACCAACCCGTAGGCCGTTCCCGGTCTGAGGACCAGGTCGAGTCCGGAACCGATGGCCACCGCACTGCCGGCGTAGGCCGACCGGTTGATGAAGCTGCGGCGCGAGAGCCGGGTGGCCAGGAAGCCCGACGCCCGCTCCACCAGGGTGGTGCTCATGCACCGCGTCCGTGGCGGTCGAAGGTCACGCCGGTCAGGGCCCGCGCCGCCTGCAGTCCGGCCAGCACCGAGACGGCCAGGTACACGAGCCATCCGGCCAGGGCGCTCACTGCGACCAGCGGGAGGCCGCCGGCCGGCTGGTGGGAGAGGACGGTGAGCAGGGTGCCCGATGGCGCGGACCAGGCCACGGCGACGGCGGACAGGGCCAGGACGCCGTCCACCACCAGGTGCACCAGGGTGGCCGGGGTGTCCGGGGTGCCGAAGCAACCGCAGCTGGCGACGGCTCCACCGGTCGACCGGGCGTAGGCCACGAATCCGGCGAAGGCGACATAGGACAGGGCCACCGAGCCGGCCCACCACGGTCGGGGCAGGACCAGGGCCGTGAGACCGAGGGCGGCCTCGGCCGCCGAGCCGGCCCGGACCACGGTCCGCATGGCGTGTTGCCCGAGGGGGGCAATGGCGGCGAGGGCCCGGGCGGTGTCGTCGGGGCGCACGGCCTTGGCCGCACCGGCCGCGATCAGGAGGCCGCAGGCCACGAGGTAGAGGCCGATCAGTTCCACGGGGCTCCCAGGGCCGGCGTGCTCCGCGCGGCCGGAGGGGTCGGGGCCGAGGGGGTGACGTCAGGGTCGATCGACAGCGTGCCGATGAGGTCGTTGACCCGGGGGACCAGCCGGCTGCGCTGGAGGTGGCTGCCCAGGACCACGTACAGGGTGAACGGCCGTCCCGCCTCGGTGAAGAACCACTGGGACCCCGACTGGCCGCTGAGTCCGCGGCGGAGCACGTAGGGGCGGAAGTCGTCGGCGGACAGGGGCCGGGGAACCCCCTGGCGGGCGAAGAGGGGCTTGCCCAGGCTCTCGGGACCGTACTCGAAGAGGGTGGCGAAGATGTCCGACGTGCCCATCAGGGTGACCGCCCCGCTCCCGAAGTCGCCCAGGTCGGCGGGCAGGGCGAAGGTGGCGAAGTTGGCCACCGGATAGGGCACCTCGCGGCCGATGGCCGGACGGATGACGATGCGCCCCTCGAACCCGGCGGGCAGGGACGCGGCGATGCCGTGGGCCCGGAGCAGGACCATGCTCAGCCGACCTTGCTGATCGGCGTCCGGCCCGTGCCGTCCCCCTCGACCGATCCCCGCGGGGCCGGACCGGTCGGACCGTAGATCCCGTCGAGCGAGGAGGGGTACAGGCTCGGGTCGCCGGGGAGGATGCCGGCCCTGATGAGCTCCCGGTCGTTGTCCAGCTCCCGCTCCGGTCCGTCGAGGGCCTCGGGTGCGCCGGGGGCGCCGGCGGGGCTGGAGACCCGGCGGCCGACGGAGAACGACCGAGCATCGGACTCGGCCCGCCGGACCAACTCGACCACCTGGCTGAAGTGGTTGGCCACCCCTTCCCCGATGCGTCGGCCCGATCCGCCGTCGACCAGCACGAAGAACGGTGACCCCGGAACCTCGTAGTCGCTCCACGCCTGGGTGGACATGACCACCGGGGGGCCCTCACCGGCCTGGGCACCCACCTCCCCGGGGATCTCGAGCTCGGGACCCTTGGTCACCACCACCAGCCGGGTGCGGGAGGGCAGTCCCAGCTGGTCGGGGGTCCGGAAGGCCTGCCAGAACCCGGCACACGTCGCACACCCCGAGGACAGGAAGGCCAGCAGGGTGAGATGGTCGCCGCCGGTGACCGCGATGGCCAGGGCGTCGCCCCGGGGCGTGACCCCGACCACAGTCGGGGCGGAGCTCGAGCTGCGCTCACTCGGAAGGGTGGGACCGATGGTCAGCGGCACCCCCGCTCGGGCACCCCCTTCCGACGCCGGCGCGGATCGGGGATGGCCCGTGGGGTCATCGTGGGCGACACCGGGCTCGCCCACACCGACACCGAGATCGTGGAGGGCCTTCAGGATGTCGGCGTGGCTGCGGAGCAGGCCGGCCACCAGCACCGCCAGCAACAGGACGACGGCGCTCAACACGATGGCCAGTGCAACCACGTCGGACCTCCCGATGATCGACCGGGGCCACGCGTCTCGAGGCCCCAGCTCGGACCCTCATGCTACGGAGTGCCGGGATCCAAGCGGTGTATCGCCGATGACCTCGGATGTCGTCCGGGCACCGCGGTTCGCGCCCGCGGCGCCCCACCTCACTTCCTGGGGCTGATGGTCGGCGGGCCCGTGCCTTGCCGCGGCTCCTTCGCCGTCTTGCCGGACGACGACGGCCGCGGCGGCCCCTTCGGCCTCTGACCGCGCTGTCGTGCCCGCTGCATCCGTTTCGGGACCTTGGGGTTGTCCGGGGCCAGCCACTGCCACTCCTCCGGTCCGCCGAGGAGCCGGTAGCCGTCGTGGGTCCGGAGCAGGTGGTGGTGATGACAGAGACGGGCGATGTTGTCCATGGAGGCCAGGCCGCCCTTGGCGAAGTCCACCACCCAGTGGTCGTTCTCGAGGCCGAGCCGGGCGTCACAGCCCGGCACCACGCATCTCGGGTCCCGTTGCCGGAGGGCCGAGTAGATCCTCCGGGGGATGTGGCGCCCGGCCGAGTAGACGGCGGTGACGTCGGTGGCGTCGACGATCAGCAACTCGACCAGCGCTTCACCCAGCAGGCCGTGGACGTACTCGACCGGGACCGGTCCCACCCCGGGGATCTCGCAGCGTTCGCCATCGGCGACCTGCCCCCGGCGCAGGGTCTCGAGGCCGACCACGACCGAGATGGTGGCCTTGGGGTCCGGGGGGCGTGCCGGGCTGTCCGGGCCGTCCGGGCCGGCCACCGACCCCAGGGGGCCCGATCCCCGGCTCTCGGGCCCCAGGACCCCCTTCCCGGTGACCAGGGCGAAGAGGGCGTCGGCCCGGTAGGCGTCGGAGGTCTCGAAACGGCCCTCTCGCCGGGCCCGGTGGAACTGGCGGTCGGCCTGGGCCTCCAGAGCCGCCTGCAGCTCGGCTCCGGCCTCGGGGGCGAACGCGGCGCTCAGACAGAAGGCCCCGTCGGCATCCGTCCAGGTCCGGGCCGAGCGTTGCTCGTGGAGCCGCCGGCGGTGGCGTTCGGCGTCCTCCTTCGAGCGCCCCTCGGCCTTGGCCCGGAGACAACGCTCCTTGAGCGAGGCGTCGGAGTCAGTCTGGGCGCCGTCGACCAGGTCACGCTCCTTGTCCGGGTTGACCTTGGCCGCATCGGAGACCAGGGCGGCGCGCCGGCGGGAGAGCTTCCCGTCCCGGAAGGCCACCTCCAGCTCGGGCTGGTCGGCCAGCTGCTGGCCGAGCCGGATGAGCCCCTTGGCCTCCCCGAGGGAGTCCCCGGTCTGGGCGGCCAGCAGCTCGGCCGCCGAGCGGTGGCCCCGCAGCAGGTGGACGTTGGACTCCTCCACCCGGCGTGCGGCCAGGGTCTTGCCGGCGACGGCGGTCCGCTCCATCTCGGTGAAGAAGGTGACCAGGGTGACCGAGTCGGCCCCCGAGTAGCACGCCGACTCCAGCCCGGCCACGAACGCCTTGACGATCTCACCGGCGGCCCGGGCCGCGGCAACGTCCGGAGTCCGGTCGGTCTCGGTGGCGGTGACGGCCATGGGGGCAGCTAACCACGGGGGTGTATCACCCACCTCGGCCGGCCGCGGAGGCCGGCCGAGGTGAGGCGGCGCGGCGGGTCCCGGGGGAGCGGAATCAGGTCCCGTGCCGGCCCCCGACCCGGATCGACTTCGGGGTTCCCGGGCCCGTACCTCCGTCGAGGCTCCGGACGGGGCACACTGGCACCATGGCACTGCGCATCGAGACGGTCACCGTCGACGCCGAGGACCCGGTGTCACTGGCTCGTTTCTGGTCCGAGGTCCTCGACTGGGAGTGGCGCGAGGACGAGGACGGAGACGTCTGGGTCGAGCCCGGGGGTGACCATCCCGACCGGGGCACGGCGCGCCCGCTGCTCTTCCAGGAGGTGCCCGAGACCAAGGCAGTCAAGAACCGGCTCCACCTCGACCTGACCCCGGACGACCAGGAGGCCGAGGTCGATCGCCTCCGCTCGCTCGGCGCCACCCCGGTCTCGGTGGGCCAGAGCGGGGACGACGACTGGGTGGTCCTGGCCGACCCCGAGGGGAACGAGTTCTGCGTCCTGAGCGGCCCCTGAGCCCACGGGTCGGGGAGCACCCGTGGGGCGGCCTCCTGTGCCCCTCGGCGGCCCTACGCCCCGTCGGCGGCCGCCCTGGCCTCGGCGGCTCTACGCCCCGTCGGCGGCCGCCTTGGCCTCGGCCGCCTTGCGGTAGGCCTCCAACTGGTCGAGCAGGGGCATGCGCTCCTGTCCGACCGTCGAGTCCAGCCGGGCGGCGATGTCCTCAGGGGTCCAGCGGCTCTCCGCATAGACGGCCCGCACCTCGCGAGGCTGGTTCCAGACGGCGATCTTGGGGCCGACGGAGGTGTAGACCTGGCCGGTCACGTGCCTGGCCCGGTCCGAAAGCAGGTAGACGACGAGCGGGGCCACGTCCTCGGGATCCCCCATCTCGGCCAGATCCATGGGCACGTTGGCCGACATGCGGGTGCGGGCCACCGGGGCCACGGCGTTGGCGGTGATGCCGTACCGGTTGAGCCCGGCCGCGGCGGAGCGCACCAGCGACACGATCCCTCCCTTGGCCGCCGCGTAGTTGGCCTGGGCCACGCTGCCGGCGAAGGCTCCGGAGGTGAAGGCCACCAGCGACCCGCCGCCCTCCTGCTTGCGCATGATGGCCGACGCCGCCCGGAACACGGTGAAGTGGCCCTTCAGGTGGGTCTCGATGACCGCGTCCCACTCGTCCTCGGCCATGTTGAAGAGCATCCGCTCCCGGAGGATGCCGGCGATGGCCACCACACCGTCGATCCGACCCCAACGCTCGACGCCGGCCCCGATGATCCTCTCGCCGCCGTCAAGGGTGGTCACGCTCTCCCCCACGGCCACCGCCTCGCCGCCGGCCGCCTCGATCTCGGCGGCCAGCTCCTCGGCCACCTCGCTCTTGGGGTCCTCACCGGCCAGGCCCACGCCGATGTCGGCCACCACCACCCTGGACCCCTCGGCCGCGGCGGCCAGGGCCACCGCCCGGCCGATGCCGCCACCCGCGCCGGTGATGGCCACCACCTTGCCTGCCAGGAACTCACTCATTACCAACTGCCTCTCTGTCTCTCCCGTTGCCGCGACGATGCCACAGCCCGACGGCGGTTGACCGATTACGAGAACCTGTTCTAGCGTCCCCCACCAGGACGGCGCCACACGGGGGCGGGACCACGCCCTCCGAGCAGGCAGCACGTCCGGGGAGCAGGCAGCACGTCCACCGGGCTGGCAGCATCCGCAACCGACCACAGCCACCGCCACGCGGCGTAGGGGGAGACGATCATCATGGGCGACTTCGGATTCTGGGCCCTGGCCCATGAGCACCCGGGCAAGTTGGCCCTGGTCGACCCGGACGGGACGGAGTTCACCGCCGAGCAACTGCTGGGCCGGACCAACCAGGTGGTCCACGGGCTGCGCGGACTCGGCCTCGGGACCGGGGACGTGGTGGCCACCCTGCTCCCCAACGGCGTGGAGATGTTCGAGCTCTACCTGGCCGCCCTGCAGGCCGGCTGGTACCTGGTCCCGATCAACCACCACCTGGTCGGCCCCGAGGTCGCTTACATCCTGAAGGACTCGGAGGCCAAGGCCTTCGTGGCCCACGAGCGATTCGCCGACGTGGCCGTCGAAGCCGCCGAGGAGGCCGAGCTCCCCTCGTCGCGGTGCTTCGCCGTGGGCGAGATCGCCGGGTTCGGCTCGTACGCCGCCATGCGCGAGGGCCAACCCACCACCGACCCCGCCGATCGGACCATCGGTGACGTCATGAACTACACGTCGGGCACGACGGGGAATCCCAAGGGGGTGTTCCGGAAACTGAGCGGAGCCACCCCCGAGGAGGCGGCCCTGGGCCTGTCGGGGCTCCTCTTCCTGTTCGGGATCCAGCCGGACGACCCCAACGTGCACATCGTCGGCTCGCCCCTTTACCACACCGCCGTGCTGCGCTACTCCGGGGCCTCCATCCACCTGCTCCACACCGTGGTGCTGATGGACAAGTGGAACCCCGAGGAGATGCTCCGCCTCATCGAGAAGTACCGGGTGACCAGCTCCCATATGGTGCCCACCCAGTTCCACCGACTGCTGGCCCTGCCCGAGGAGACCCGCACCCGGTACGATCTGTCCTCGCTCCAGCACATGATCCACGCCGCCGCGCCCTGCCCGGTGGACGTGAAGTACAAGATGATCGAGTGGTGGGGCAACGCCATCGACGAGTACTACGCCGCCTCCGAGGGCGGGGGCACGCTGGTCACCGCCGAGGAGTGGCTCGAGAAGCCAGGCACCGTCGGGAAGGCCTGGCCCATCTCGGAGATCGCCATCTTCGACGACGCGGGAAACCGCATCGAGGAGCCCGACGTCGTCGGGACCGTGTACATGTCCATGCAGACCGGGGACTTCGAGTACCACAAGGACCGGACCAAGACCCAGGGCAACCGCATCGGCAAGTTCTTCACCGTCGGCGACGTGGGCCTGATCGACGCGGACGGCTACCTGTTCCTGCGGGACCGCAAGATCGACATGATCATCTCCGGCGGAGCCAACATCTACCCGGCCGAGATCGAGAACGTGCTGCTCGGACACCCCAAGGTGGGCGACGCCGCCGTGTTCGGCATCCCCCACGACGACTGGGGTGAGGAGATCAAGGCGGTCATCGAGCCGGCCGAGGGCGTCGAGCCCACCCCGGAGCTGGCCGAGGAGATCCTGGAGTACTGCGCCACGCGGTCTGGCCAAGTTCAAGATCGCCCAAGTCCATCGACTTCACCGACGACATGCCCCGGGACCCCAACGGCAAGCTCTACAAGCGCAAGCTGCGTGACCCCTACTGGGAGGGCCGGGAGAAGATCTGAGTCCCCATCCGGACTGGCGCGGTGGGGACCGGTGGGGCCCGTTGGCGCCTCAGGCCGAGGGCAGGTCGGTGGCCCCGGGGGGACGCTGCACGTCGGAGGCCGCCCCCTCCCGCAGGGCCTCGGCCCGGATGGCGTCCAGCATCCCCGGGTCGGCGCTGTCCACGTTGGCCTCGGCGATGGCCAGCATCTGCTTGGGCCGACCTCGATGAACAGGCCGTCGGCCTCGGCCGTCAGGACGTCGCCGTGGTAGATCCCGCCCCAGGCGTGGATCTTCCGCCCGTCCTGTCGGACGAACCGGGCCTCGACCCGAAGTCGGTGTTGCAGCGGGGTGGGCTTGCGGTAGCGGACGGTGAGGGTACCGGTCATGGCCGGGTGCTCGGCCACGATGTTGGCCGCCCCGAGCACCTCGTCGAGCAGCTCGGCGATCACCCCGCCGTGGACGCAGGTGGGCGGCCCCTCGTAGGCGAAGCCGAAGTTGGCCTCGGCCCCGGATCTCGGGGCGTCCGTCGGCCCCGTCCACCACGGCCACCCGCACCGGCGGGGCCATCGGGTTGGCCAGCCCGATGATCGGACTGGTCGGGAAGAAGTCCTGGGCCGCCCGGGCCAGGTCGGGCTGGTACCGGGTGCGTTTGGGGCCGGACCGGGCCGTCAACTGCTCGGCGATGGCCTCCATGGCGTCGGCCGCCTCGGTGAGCGTGGCGTCGTCCAGCTCGGCGGCCACCGTCATGGTGATGATGGGACGCATGGCCGCGGCCAGGCGTCGCCGGGGATCGTCCAACGGGGCGTCCTCCTCGGTCCGGTCGCTCACCGGCGCTGGTAGTTCGGCGGGCGCTTCTCGGCGAACGCCTTCTGGCCCTCCTTGGCGTCCTCGGTGGCGAAGATCGGCCAACCGAACTCCAGCTCCATCTTGAGGGCCTCCTCCTCGGGGATGCCCTCGGTGGCCTTGACCGAGGCCTTGATGGCCTCCACGGCGAGCGGGCCGTTGGCCGCGATGACCTCGGCGATCCCGAGCGCCGTCTCGAGCGCCGTCCCGTCGGGGACCACCCGGCCGATCAGCCCGATCTCCTTGGCCTCCTGGGCGGAGACCTCCCGGGCGGTGAGCAGCAGGTCCATGGCCACGGTGAAGGGGATCTGGCGGCGCAGGCGGACGGTCGACCCGCCCAGTGGGAACAGGCCGCGACGGGCCTCGAACACCCCGAACTTGGCGCTCTCGCCGGCCACCCGGATGTCGGTGGCCTGGAGGATCTCGGTGCCCCCGGCCACGGCCCAGCCCTCCACCGCGGCGATGAGCGGCTTCTTCAGTGAGTAGTGGCGGAGCAGGGCCTTCCAATGGAGGTCGGGGTCGGCGGCCATCCGCTCCTTGCATCGTCCTCGTTGCCCGGCCCGGACATCGACTTGAGGTCCATGCCGGCACAGAAGGTCCCGCCCGCGCCGGTGAGGATGGCGCAGCGGATGTCGTCGTTGGCGTCGATCTCCATCCAGGCGTCGGCCATGCCCACCAGCATCGGCCCGGACAGGGCGTTCTTGGCCTCGGGGCGGTTCATGGTCACGACCGCGGTGGTCCCACGCGCTCGTAGGTCAGGTGTTCGGTGCCGGTCACGCGTGCTCCTCGATTCGTCGTAGATGGTCATGGCACCGGCCGGGCAGCCCGCCGCGGCCGTGGGGCAGTGCGGCGGCCGGGCTCGGCACGGACCGGGTGCTTCCGAGGCCACGGGCACCGGCAGCAACTAGAACGCATTCTACTTTCTAGCCGCTCGGCCGGCAGGTGCCGCCAACCGGCACCCGGCGGCGACCGACGGCCGTGGGTGAATCAGGCCAAGGCGGGCCCGTCGGCCATGCCCACGACTGGCCGGTTGAGGTGCTCAGCCTCCCGTGGAGCCCTCGAAGACGGCGTCGCCGAAGGCGAAGATGCCGCCGTCGGAGGCCACCAGCCAGTAGCCCGAACCGGTGGCGTCGGCCGCCATGCCCACGATGGGCTGGTTGAGGTGCTGGCCCCGGTCGACGCCGTGGAAGGCGGCGTCGCCGAAGGCGAAGATGCCGCCGTCGGAGGCCACCAGCCAGTAGCCGCACCGGTCGGCGTCGGCCGCCATGCCCACGATGGGCTGGTTGAGGTGCTGGCCACCGGTGCCGCCGTGGAAGGCGGCGTCGCCGAAGGAGAAGATCCCGCCGTCGGAGGCCACCAGCCAGTAGCCGTGACCCGTACGGGGTGGCGGCCATGCCCACGATGGGCTGGTTCAGGTGGCTGCCACCGGTCGAGCCGATAGAAGGCGGCGTCGCCGAAGGAGAAGATCCCGCCGTCGGAGGCCACCAGCCAGTAGCCGCTGACCCGACGGGGTGGCGGCCATGCCCACGATGGGCCGGTTGAGGTGGCTGCCGCCGGTCGAGCCGTAGAAGCCGGCGTCACCGAAGGAGAAGATCGCCGCCGTCGGAGGCCACCAGCCAGTAGCCGGCGTGGTCGGGGGTGGAGGCCATGCCCACGATCGGGCTGGTTGAGGTGCATGGCCGCCGGTCGACCCGAGGAAGGGGGCCCCACCGAAGGCGAAGATGCCGCCGTCGGAGGCCACCAGCCAGTAGCCGGGACGAGGCGGGATCGGCGTGGGCGGCGCCCGGGAGGCCGGCCGGACCGACGAAGGCGTGGATCTGGTGGACGACGGGGCCAGGACCAGGCCGTCGGCGGCCGACGGCGACGGGAAGGACGACGACGACGACCCGATGGCGAAGCTCTGGACAACCGCCCCGGTCGACGCGTCGAGGGCGAACGAGGGTGCCGCCCCCGATGGTCCACACCAGACCGCCGGCCACGATGGGCGAGCCCTTGGCCGCGCCGTTCGAGCCGCGGTCCACGACGCCGCCGGGGCGGCTCGAGGTCACGGTGACCGCGTGGACGCCGTTGCTGCAGGGGACGAACAGGGTGCCGTTGAGGTCGGCCGAGCCGCCGTCGGGACGAAGCAGAAGCCGTTGGTCGAGGCTCACCTGGCCGCCGACGCCGCCCGAGGTCGGACTGGTTGAGCACGTAGGCGGTCTGCGACTTGCCCACCTCGAAGACCAGCCCGTTGGGCAGGAGGGCCGGCGCCGCCGATCCCAGGTCGAGGTCGGCGGCATTGTCCGCGTACCAGTTGCGCCGGGGCGAACGAGTCGAGCAGCTGCATGGTCGGGCTGAGCTTGAGCACGCCGTCGCTCTCGTCGTAGGTGTCGGCCGACGAGTGGTGGGCGCTGTTGCCGGTGGCCACCCAGACGTTGCCCTGGGCGTCGATGGAGGGGGCGGCTCCACCCATCCACACCGCGCCCTGGCTGTCACCGGGCTGGTTGGCCACGGTGTAGACCGACGGGGCGGAGCCGTCCTCGGGAGCCGAGACCACCAGGCCGTGGTAGGGCTCGCAGTCCCCGGCGTTGCCGCCGAAGCCCGATGACCACCCGACCGTCGGTCAGGCCGAGCGAGACCCGCTGCAGCTGGTAGGCCGGGCTGGTGCCGGCCGGGTCGATGACCTCGTCGAGCATGACCGGCCGGTGAAGATGTCGAGCCCGATCAGATGGTGGGCGGCGTTGGGCCACCCGTGGAGTGGCGGCCTCGGCCGCCACCACGAAGATCTCCGACCGGGACGGGTCGATGACCGGCGTGCAGGTGATCCCCACCGTGGGGGTGATGTTGCCGCAGATGCCCGGAACGTGGAGGCCTTCGAGAAGGGGGTGCCCAGGTGGTTGGACCACAGGACCGGCCCGGAGTTGGCCGCCAAGGCGTAGACGGTGTCGTTCTCGGTGGCGGCGAACACCCGTCCGGCGTAGACCAGGGGCTGACCGTAGAGCTGGCCGTCGAAGGTGGGCGAGGTCCACGCCGGCGTGGCCGGGGAGAAGGGTTGCCCGAGCCGTCCACCCCGGTGCGCAGCGGGTCGTGGTCGAAGGTGGTCCAGTCGGAGGCGGCCGCCACGGAGGGGCGGGACCCGGTGAGACCGAGGCGCCGGCCGGGCTGCCGAGGGCCGACGAGGCGGCCAGCGGTGGCCAGGGCCAGGAGCACCGCCACCGACGGCGATGAGCGAGCGGTCGGGTGCGGGCGGTGCGGGGCGGGGCCATTCCCCCACTATTACCCGCAACCGGACAGGCCACGCCCATGAGCCGGATCCGGCCGACCGTGACCCCGGGCGGCGACCGGCAGCGCTCCGGTGCGGTCAGATCCGCTCGATGATGGTCCCGGTGGCCAGGGCCCCGCCGCAGCACATGGAGACGAGGGCCAGGTTCTTGTCGCTCCGCTCCAGCTCGTGGAGGGCCGTGGTGATCAGGCGGGCACCGGTCGAGCCCACCGGGTGGCCGAGGGCGATGGCCCCTCCGTTGACGTTGACCTTGTCCCAGTCGACCTCGTGGACCTTGCCCCACGACATCACCACGGAGGCGAAGGCTTCGTTGACCTCGAAGATGTCGATGTCGGCCATGGTCATCCCGGCCTTGCGCAGGACGTCGGCGGTGGCGGCGATCGGTCCGTCGAGGTGGTAGTAGGGGTCCGAGCCGACCAGCGTCTGGGCCACGATGCGGGCCCGGGGCCGCAGGCCGGCCTCGCCGGCCCTGCCCTCGGACATCCACAGCACGGCGGCGGCGCCGTCGGAGATCTGCGAGCTGTTGCCGGCGGTGTGCATCCCGTCGGGCAGCACCGGCTTGAGGCCGGCCAGGCCCTCACGGGTGGTGTCCCTCGGCCCCTGGTCCTTCGTGACCAGGGTCTTCTCGCCGGTCGGGCCGTCGGGACCCGTCACCGGGGCCTCGACCGGGGCGATCTCCCGCTCGAAGCGGCCCTCGGCCACGGCCACGGCCGCCTTCCGCTGGGACTCGAAGCCCAGCCAGTCCACGTCGTCGCGGGTGATGCCGTACTTCTGGGCGATGCGCTCGGCCGCCCCGAACTGGTCGGGCATGTCCCAGGGGAACTCCTCGGGGCGGGAGCGACCCGGGCCGTTGAAGGCGTTGGCCCCGAGCCCGACCCGGCTCATCGCCTCGACGCCACAGGCGATGCCGGACTCGATGGCGTCGGCGCTGATCAGGTTGGCCACGAAGTTGTTGGCCTGCTGGGCCGAGCCGCACTGGCAGTCGATCGTGGTGGCCGCCACCTCGTAGGGCAGGCCCTGGCTCAGCCAGGCCGTGCGGGTGACGTTGGAGGCCTGCTCACCGGCCTGGGTGACGCAGCCGCCGACGATCTGCTCGACGTCGCCGGGGTCGACGCCGGCCCGCTTGACCAGCTCCACCTGGGCGTTGCCCAGGAGCTCGGCGGCGTGGAACCCGGACATCCAACCGTTGCGCTTGCCGATCGGGGTGCGGACTGCTTCGACGATCACTGGTTGGGCCATGGTGGATCCCCCTTGAGGACTCGGACTCGGGTGCAGACTCGGGTGCAGACGGACTGATTGCGGCTCGACGGTCATCGGATCGGAGGGGCCCGACCGGACCGTGGCCACTCAAGTATAGAACTGGTTCTACTGGTCACCGCCGGGCGGGCCCGTTCGGGTCCATTCAGCTGGACTACCGGCCGAGCTCCCAGTCGATCGATGCCCTGGCCGCCTCGTCGGGGTGGCTCTGGAGCCATCCACGGGCGAAGGGGCAGAGCGGCACGATGGTCAGGCCGTCCCGGACGGCGCGGTCGATGGCCGCCTCCACCAGCTCGCCACCGAGGCCCCGGCCTCCGAGGGCCTCGGGCACCTGGGTGTGGATCAGGACCATTCGGCCGTCCCGGAGCCGATACACGAGCTCGGCCGTGTGCCCGTCGACCGTCAGCACGAATCGGTGCTCCTCTGGACGATCGACGATGTCGCTCACGCTGGACTCAGCCCCCTTGGCTCGCTCACCCGGAATCGGCACCGCACCGGAATCGGCGCAGCACCGGAATCGGCGAACCGCACCGGCACCGGTCGACCCTAGGGCGCCATCGGCGCCCCTGGTCCGGATGGTGCGATCCCGGGCGGACGTCGCGTCCGGCGACTCCACCGACCCAGCCGCCACGCCGCGCCGGAGACCCACTCGTCGTACCATGGCGCAGATGCCGGACCCTGTCGAGCAGCAGCCGATCCCGCCGCGTGACCGACCGGCTGCCCAGACCACCGGGGCCGAGCGGTGAGCAACCTCCTCTTCGGCCTCGGGTTGGTCATCGTCCTGCTCACCTCGGCCAGCGTCCTGTTCACCATCGTGCTCCCCCGGGAGCCGAGGGGGTTCGAGCGGGTCTCGTCGTTGGCCAACCGGTTGGTGCAGGTGACGTTCATCGGCCTGTCCCGCCTGGCCAGGACCTACGAAGGCAAGGACGCCCTGCTGGCCCCCACGGCCCCGGTGGCCCTCATCGCCCAGCTGCTGTTCTGGGCCGGAGGCTTCATCGTCGGGTACGCCCTGATGCTCGAGGGCACCACCCACTCGATGGTCTCAGCCTTGGCCCAGGCCGCCGGAGCGGTGTTCACCGTGGGCACCGTCGACCTGAGCGGACCCGCCAACGAGGCCGTCGACATCGCCGCCGGAGCCACCTGGGTGGTCATCGTGGCCCTCCAGATCGCCTACCTGCCCGCCCTCTACGGGGCGTTCAACCGCCGCGAGAGCCTGGTGGCCATGCTGGAGAGCCGGGCCGGGATCCCCGCCTGGGGGCCCGAGGTCCTGGCCCGCCACCAGCTGGTCGGCATCGTCGACACCCTGCCCGACTTCTACGCCTCGTGGGAGGAGTGGTCCGCCGATCTGGCCGAGAGCCACACCACCTACCCGGTCATGCTGCTGTTCCGGTCCCCGCAGCCCTGGTTCTCGTGGCTGGTCGGGCTCATCGCCGTGCTGGACGGGGCCGCCATGCATCTGGCCGTGGCCCCGAGCACCGCCTCGTCCCAATCGCGCCTCTGCCTGCGCATGGGATTCACCGCGCTCAACCGGATGGCCACGATGCAGGGCTGGGTGGTGGACCCCGACCCCAACCCCGAAGGGCCGATCGATCTCACCTTCGAGGAGTTCGCCGCACGCCGTGGCCATGCTGGAGCATGTGGGCTTCCCGATGGAGCGAACCGCCGAGGAGGCGTGGCCCGACTTCCGCGGGTGGCGGGTCAACTACGAGACGGTGGCCTACCGGCTGGCCGACCGTCTGACCGCCCCACCGGCCCCGTGGTCGGGCACCCGGCGTCACCTCCGCTCAGGACCGGTGGCGCCCAACCGCCCACCCCAGCGCTCCCCGTCGGTGCTGGCCGAGCACCGGCCCGACGTGGTGGTGGCCCCGCCCGGCCGCCGGCGGGGCGGCCGGGCGGGAGGGGACCGCGCCTGACGGCCCTCCGGCGATCGGAGCGTCGGTCTCCGGGCCGCCTCCCAGGTCCCCGGTCACCGAGACGAGTAGGTTGAGGCCCGGGTGATCGGGTCGGGCCCACGCTTCGCCCGGGTTCGGGGCGGGCCGGGCCGGGTCGGGTCGGGTCGGCCAGGGGCTGTCGGAGGACGGCGTCGGCCGGCGGGGTGGGGCGGACGGACGGGGGGTCGGAGACGTGGGCACGAGCAACAATCGGACGGGGCGTGGGCAGGCAACCAGACCGATGGGTGGCGGCCGCCGGCTCCGGGTGCCGCACACCACGCGGACCCGCGCCGGGGCGGCGGTCGGGATGGCGGCCGGCCTCGTCCTGGTCGGTGCGCTCACCGTCATCGGGTCCGGTCCCGCCGCGGCCACCCCAGCCGGATCGGCCACGGTGGCCCCGGCGCTCACCGTGACCCCGTCGAGTGGCCTGGTCGACAGCCAGACGGTGTCGGTGGTGGCAGCCGGAACGAGCCCGGGCACGACCTACGTAGCCGCCGAATGCGACCCCACCGCCTTCACCCTCCTGGCCCGAGGGGCCTCGCCGGCTGATGCCTGTGAGGCCCGGCACAACTCGGTGATCACCGTCGACGCCGGCGGCGTGGCCGCCACCACCCTCCAGCCCCAGGCCGTGCTGACCACGTCGCTGGGAAGCAGCGACTGCCGCGTCGTCCAGTGCTTCGTCGCCGTGGAGGCGCTGCACTCGACGGGAGGGCCGTCCATCCTGGTCCAGGACATCGCCTTCGCCGCCGGCGCCTGCGACCGACGCGGGTCGTGCACCCCGCCCGACGACGCCTGGGACCCCTCCCTCGGCGGCACCGCCCCGGCCGGCACCGCCGGCCGGCACGCACCGGCCGGGCACCGGCCCGGACGGCCGTCCCGGGCCACCCGGTCAGCCTGGCGGTGACGGCCGGTCTGGCCGGCGACCTGACCACCGGCGGCGCCGTGACCGGCCCGTACGGGTCGGCGTTCCCGACCCCCGAGGTACCGTCCGCGCCGCAGCGAGGCGAAGGGCTGCTGCGCATGGCCCTGTCGGCGCCCCACACGTCGTGGGGTGCCCCGCACCCGAGCTCGGTGGTGGTGGACGCCACACTCACCGACCTGACCACGTCGACCGACCTGGGTTCCCAGCAGTTCGTCCTCTTCGCCGGCTCCTCCCCCTTCGTCTACGCCGGGTTCACCGGACCGGTGACCACCGCCGACCGCTACCAGGTGACGGTGGCTGCCGAGCCCGCGGCCGCCCGGGGTGGTGAGTCGCGGCCGACCGGGTCCTCCGCGCCGCGGGTGACGGTGGCCGACCGCCAGCTGGAGGTGGTCGCCCCGGCCAATCCCCAGTACCTGGCCACGGCCTACGCGCCGGTCATGTTCGGACGCTCCACCTCGGCCCTCCACGACGTCCCCCTGCTGGTCGACGCCACCGCCACCCCGGCCGGAGGCGGCGCCACCCAGCTGTCCTACACGGTCATCTGGAGCCACGAGGACGCCGGCACCGGCTTCGTCCCCTTCCTCGAGTGGGGCACCTGGGGGCGGATGACCGACATCGAGAACGCCATCGCCTTCACGGTCGCCGCGGACGGCTCCACCTCGGGGGCCACCTATCTGTGGGGCGGCGAGCCCGCCACCGGGTTCCCGGACAGCCAGGGCGCGCTCCAGGAGGTGGACGAGCCCTTCACCGGTCAGTGGGACGGGCATCACCCGATCCTGCGGGACGCCACCGGCAACAACGACTTCTCGGCGGCCGGCACCACACCCTTCCGGTTCCAGCTGGCGCCGGTGCCCGGCCCGGCCGCCGGGCAGACCCGGGAGTCGGTGATGGACGCTCACCCCTTCACCTACCAGGTCTCGGGTCAGGAGGTGGCCCGATGGTACGGGGACGTCTCGACCGACCCCCGCTCCCCCGAGCCGGGGGACGCCCGGCAGTACGCCACCATCGACCTGGACGCCTCCGGGTCGGGAGTCTCGTCGCTCGCCGTCGAACTCCAGCTGGCGGGTGACCCGACCTGGTACGCCAGTGACCTCCACTCCGGGTACCCGGCCAACGCCACCGGTCACGTCCGCACCGTGGTGAAGCTCCCGCTCGGCTGGACGTCCGGATCCGTCACCGGGGCGCGGGTCCAGGTCTATCCGCCGAGTGCCACACCCTCGGTGACGGTGCAGCACCTGGAGGTGCTGGCCCTGCAGCCGGACTGGAGCCTGACCACCCCGTCGATCCCCACGCCCACGGTGGTCGCCGGGGCCACCGAGATCCCCGCGGCCTTGGCCCTGGTCGCCGCTTCCGACGCAGAGCAGACGGTGGGGCCACGGCGACCCGTCACCGCCATGCGGGCCACGGTGACCGACCCACTCGGTCGGCCCCTCGTCGGCGTCCCGGTGACCTTCACGGCCGGAGGCCCCGGCATCCTCTTCACCAGCTGTGGCTGCCGGTCGGTCACCGTGGTGTCCCGCACCAGTGGCGCCGTGTCCTCCGGACGAGCCGTGGCGTCCTCGGCGACCGGTCGGGTGGTCGTCACCGCCTCGACGGCCGACGCCGCCACGCCGCCGGCGACCTTCACCGTCGACATCGGTGGCCGGTCCGGGCCCTAGTCCGAGCGATCCGCCGAACGCCGGACGGCGGCCGCCCGCGGAGCGCCGGGTCGCTCAGCCCACCCAGCGATGGCTGACGTCGGCGAACGGTGCGGTACAGGGCGGACCGTCGGCCACCAGCATCTCGGGTCGACGGTCGACGGAGGCCGGAACCCGCAGGAGCGCCGCCGACCGGGTCCCGTAGTCGTCGGTGTGGACGCAGGCGGCCAGGGTGGCCGCCGGGCGGGGGGAGCGGTCGTCGTCGAAGGTGGCCTCGGTGGCCCCTTCCGGCAGGACGTGGTCGGCCAGTACCACCGGCAGCGTCGCCCACAGCGGGGTTGCGCCGGTACGGCCGTCGGAGACCAGGCTGCGGACCCGGTCCACCTTCGGTGACGGCTCCCCTACGGCCACGTTCTCCAGGACGTGGACACCGGGGAGCAGGGGACGGGCCGTCGGGGCCAGATCGGCGGCCAGCTCGACGTACCAGAGCGAGCGGCGGTCACCGACCAGGAGCCATGCCGGGTTGTACTGGCCGGGCACCACCACGTCCAACAGGTGGGCCACCGCATCGTCGGCCGTCCTCCGGGCGGCCAGCAGCAGGGGAAGCTCCCCGCGGGACCGCATGGTCGGATCGCGGCCGCCCGGAGCGGGGCGGTTGGTCAGCCCAGCCACCACGCCGTGCTGGTTGACCGCCAGCCAGGTACCCCCGGCCAGCTCGTCGCGGCCGCCCAGGATCCTCGGACGCTCCTCCTGCAACACGCAGAGGGTGTGGGCCGGGCGGTCGAGTCGCTCGTCCCGGTTGGCCGCCACCACCAGTGGATAGTCCGGCTCGGTCTGCCAGGCGAAGACGAGAAGGCACACCGCGGCAGGGTAGCGGGACCGGCGTCCGCTCGGGACGGGCCCGCCCCCGGTCAGCCGAGGCCGGTGACCAGGAATTCGTCCGCGAACTGCAGCACCGAGGCGCGGTCGTCGACATCGACCGCCGGCCCGGGCACCGTGACCAGGGACAAGACCATCCGCATGACCCACTCGGCCGCCCGGGCCACGTCGAGGTCGGGGCGGACCTCGCCGAGCGCCCGGGCCTCCTCGAGATAGGCGTGCCAGAACGTGGCCATCCCCGGCATCACCTCGCGCAGCCCCGTCCCCATCACGTCGGCGAACGCCTCCGGCTCCCGGGCCTTGAGCTCGAGCAGGAGGGCGCCCGGCTGCTGCTCCCGGGCCAGGGCCACGGCCTCGGCCACCCGGGCCGGGAGACCCGTGGCCGCGGAGACCCGGGCGTGGGCCTCGGTCCAGAACTGCCGGTCGGTGCGGGCCAGCGTGGCCAGGACCAGTGAGGCCTTGTCCGGGAACTGCCGGTACAGCCAGGCCCGGGACACCCCGGCCTCCAGGGCCACCTCAGTCATGGTGGTGCGCCGGAGGCCCGTCCGGCGCAGGCAACGCTCGGTGGCGTCCAGCATCCGGTCCCTGGTATCCGGGAGAGCTCCGGCCATGGTCGGGCTCACCGGAGGACGAAGTCACCCACGTCGAGCTCCTTCGTCCAGCGCCAGTAGTCGACCAGGCGCCACGGGCTCAACACATGGATCTCGCCGTAGGCGTTCTTGAAGAACGAGTGCTTCACCGAGGGTTGGGACCACACCAGGGTCTTGATCTCGCGCTGGGACCGATCGTGCCAGTCGTCGTAGCGCTCCTGGGTCGGCTCCATCGAGCGGTGGCCCTCCTCGATCAGCAGGTCGAGGCACTGGGTGATGTAGCGCATCTGGCACTCGGAGTGGAAGATGAGGCTGCCCCCGTGGGCGAGGTTGGTCCCCGGTCCGTACATGCAGAAGAAGTTGGGGAACCCGGGCACGGTGATGCCCAGGTAGGCGGCGGGGCGCTCACCCCAGAGGGAGCGGAGGTCGGTGCCGTCCCGTCCGGTGATCCCCATGGGCCACAGCACCCGGTTGGCGTGGAAACCGGTGGCGTAGACCAGCACGTCCGCCGGGTGACGGACGCCGTCCTGGGTGACCACGGCGTCGGCCTCGATGTGGTCGATGCCCGCCCGGACCAGGTCGACGTTGTCCCGGGTCAGGGTGCGGAGCCAGCTCCCGTTGTCCTGCAGCGTGCGCTTGCCGGTGGCCGGGTAGTCGGGAACGACCTTGGCGATCAGGTCGGGGTCGTCGCCCACCTGGCTGGTGATCCACTCGGTGAACATCTGGCGGGTGAACTCGTTGGTCTCGCTCACCGCCCGCTGCTGGTCGGGATAGTCCGGATCGACCCGGGCCGCCTCGAGCCCCTTGTCACATCCGGGCCACAACAGCAGGAAGCGGTACCAACGCCCGTAGAACGGCAGGTGCCTCAGGGCCCATCGGACACCCGGGCCCACCGACTCGTGGTAGTTGGGGTTGGGGAACATCCACTGGGCCGTCCGCTGGAAGACGGTCAGGTGCTCGACCTCGGGGGCGATGGTCGGGGCGATCTGGAAGCCGCTGGCCCCGGCCCCGATCATGGCCACCCGCTTGCCGACCAGGTCCACCGTGTGGTCCCATCGTGCCGAGTGGAAGGCCGGTCCGGCGAACTGGTCCTGCCCGGGGATCTCGGGGACGTTGGGTCGGTTGAGCTGGCCCACGGCCGAGATCACCGCCCGGGCCTCCAGGGTCTCCTCCCGGCCACCCGGTCCGCGGGTCCGCACCGACCAGGTGGCGCGGTGGTCGTCCCACTCGGCACCCAGCACCTCGGTCTCCCACCTGACGTGCGATTCGATGCCGTGGCGCTTCATGACGGTCTCGAAGTAGGTCTGGAGCTCGGGCTGCCGGGCGAAGAACTCGGTCCAGGCGTCGCTGGCCTCGAAGCTGTAACAGTAGAAATGGTTGCCCACGTCGACCCGGGCCCCGGGGTAGGAGTTCTCCCACCAGGTACCGCCGACCCCGGCGTTCTTCTCCACGATGGTGAAGGGGATGCCCGCCTCCTGCAACCGGATCCCCGCCAGGAGGCCGGACTGGCCGCAGCCGATCACCACCACCGGGAACGCCTGCCGAGCGGCGTCGCCGGCCACCGGCTCGACCCTGCGGACATCGGTCCCGTCCAGTTCCATCTCCTCCATCAGCATCGGCACGTACTCGGCCGGCACCTCCTCGCAGACCAGCCAGGACATCATCTCGCGGAGCAGGTCGGAGGAGATGGGCTCGGGCTCGGGACAGCCCCGGTCGCGGTACCGGCCGATCACGTCGAGGGCGATCGACCGGACCTCGGCCTTGTCCTCCTCGGTCATGTACCCCTGGACCTCGTTGAGGAACAGGCCGGCCGGCCTGAGGCGACCGCGGATGAGTTCGGGATCGCCGGACATGTGGACCAGGGAGAGCATCAGGGTCGGGACGCTGACATCGAGAAGTGCCTCGGCGATGGCCTCGTCCGATGTGTCGAACGGCTGACCTGCGTGCGGGTTGCGCATGTCCCGACCCCTTCCCCCGATCGGGTCCGGCGCCCCATCAGAAGTGTGATAGTACACATTCTCTCGCTTTTGTCTACTACGAGGTCGGGGGAACGCAGTGCTCCAGGTGTGCATCGAAGGGCCGGGTCGGGTGCGGGTCGTGGAGGGGCCGGACCCCGTCCCACCCGGACCCGACGGGGCGGTGGTGGCCGTCGAGGCCAGCGCCATCTGCGGTTCGGACCTCCACTTCTACGACGGCGACATCCCGGTGGGCGACGGGCTGGCCGTGGGCCACGAGTTCATCGGCACGGTTCTCGAGGTGGGCCGGGCGGTGAAGAGGTTCGCCATCGGCGACCGGGTGCTGACGGCGTCGGTCACCGGGTGCGGCAACTGTGACGGCTGCGCCACCGGTGACCCGGTGACCTGCGTGTTCGGTCCCCAGGTGTTCGGATCCGGGACCCTCGGTGCCGGCCAGGCCACCCGTGTGGCTGTGCCCTTCGCCGACTTCCAGATGCTGGCCATCCCCGTCGGCGTCGGGGACGAGGCCGCCCTGTTGCTCACCGACAACCTCAACACCGGCTGGATCGGGGCCAAGCGGGCCGACACGCCGCCGGGCGGCACCGTGGTGGTGCTGGGCCTGGGTGCGGTGGGACTCTGCGCCGTGCGTTCCGCCATTGCCCTGGGTGCCGGCCGGGTGCTGGCCGTGGACCCGGTGGCCGGTCGACGGGCCCTGGCCGCCGAGTCGGGGGCGATCACGGTGGAGGCACCGACGGTGGAGGCGGTGATGGAGGCCACCGACGGGCGCGGGGCCCATTCGGTCATCGACGCCGTGGCCCTCGATGCCACGATCGACGATGCCCTCGCCTGCGTGCGGCCCGGAGGCACGGTCTCGGTGATCGGGGTTCACGACCTCGCCCCCTATCCCCTCCCCGTCCTGGCCAGCCTGTTCCGCAGCGTGACCCTGCGGATGACCACCGCCCCGGTCCACCAGACGTGGAAGGAGTTGCTTCCGTTGGTGATGAGCGGCCGACTCCGCACCGACGGGATCTTCACCCACGAGTTCCCCTTGACCGAGGCCCCGAAGGCCTACGCGGCGGTGGCCGCCCGCTCGGCGGAGTGCATCAAGGTGATGCTGCGCCCTTAGGGGATCAGGCGCACCACCTGGCGTCGGGCCTGCCGTCGTCGCCCCCGGGGACCGGTCGATCGCCCCGACGGTCAGCCGACGAGTGCATCGGTGAGCGGCCCGATCCCAGCGATGCGCGCCGCCAGGTCGTCCGGCAGGTGGTGTCGGGAAGCAAAGGCAGCCGGGTCCGTGTAGCTCACCCTCGTGTGTCCGTCGTCGTCCCAGACGAGGACTCGCAGGGGGAGATCGAGCGCCGTCAACGGCGAGGCGGCCATGACCGGAGTCCCGGCGATCGGACTGCCGAAGATGACCACCTTGGTGTCGCGCAGCTCCAGCCCGTGCCTGCGAGCCTCACCAGCGTGGTCGATGACGGCGAACACGGTCATGTCACGGGCGTCCACCAGGGCGACGAGCCTGGCCACGACCTCGTCCACCGATCCCCCGCTGGTCTTGGTGACAATTCCGCCGTCCACCTCTCCGGGCGGGCCCTTGTGCATTCCTGACTCTCCTGTCCTCGTCGGCGTGTCCGAATCGACGCCTGGTCTGGGCGCCTGCTCCCAGCCAACACAGGCGGGTCCTGCCCGTCAAGGGACCGACCCGCCACCGGGGGCGGTCAAGAATTCGACGAAGCAGGCCGATGCAGTCACGGAGGCAATGAGTTCAGCGAGGAGAGCAATGGACCACGACCCGGAGTCCTGCGACGTTTGCTTGCGCAACGACCGATTGATGTACGACGCCGAGGGCGGATTCCACTTCATCGCGCCGGACTCGGACGATGCCTTCCCCCTCTTCCGGCTCTACCCGCTGCTCTCGGACCGTCGCTGACCGCCGGGAGAGGGTGTCACCGAGCCTCAGCCGGCCGGCCTCCGCATCCGAGAAGCAGGGGAGAACTCGGTGTCCACCATGCCGGTGGCCACGAAACCCATGTGCTCGTAGAACGCCATGGCGTGCGAGTTGGCTGTCACGTCGAGCGTGTCAAAGGCCATGGCGCGTAGCCGTGCCGAGAGATCGAGGACCAGCGCCTTCCCGATACCCCGTCGCATCCAGTCGGGGTCGACGAAGAGGTCCTCGAGCTCAGCCACTCCGTCCGAGATCCGATAGGTGGCAAAGCCGACCACTGCGTCACCCGGATCGACGGCGACCCGCATCCGCCCTTCCCGGAGGCCGTGGTCAGCGAGCACCAGCCATTCCGGATGCCGGAGCAGCGCTTCCCGGTCACGCTCGTTGGACAGGGACGACCGGCGGAAGACGTCCTGCAGGCCCTGCATGTCTGACGGCACCGCGTCGCGGAGGGTGAACGCCATGACTCCGGGGTGGTCGGTGGGTCAGGTCGGTGGGTCAGGTCGGTGGGTCAGGTGGGTGATCAGTTCCCGGGCGGCCGGTAGAGGGTCTTCTTGGCGGCCGCCGAATCGGCCTCCGTCGGGGTGAGGAGGGCCACCGTTCGCACCGTTGCACCGCCTCCGGCGTTCACGGTCAAGGCCGCCGAGGCGGCGGAGACCACGTCAGGCATGTCGACGATGACGTAGGCGTCCTTCTCACCCAGCGCGAAGTGGAAGGATTCGACCGTCCCGCCCAGACTCTCGATCAGTGCCGTGGCCGCCGTCACCCGAGCGGTACCGCCCTCGGCCTTCAGGCCCTTGACGCCATCAAGGGTGTAGTTCACCTCAATCAGGTATTTCGGCATGGTGCCTCCTGCTCTCCCCCCGACGGCCGACCGTACTCCCAACGGTCCGGCCGCGCTCAGATCTCCGCCACCCCGGGAGCCGGTCAGGCCACGCCGTCGCCGGGGCCCGAACCGACAGGCCGTTCGGACGGACGTCAAGGACGTCGGCCCCACCGTGCCTAGCGGTCGCCGGGGCCGAAGAACCCGTCACCGGGCTGGTCTCCCCACCATTCGTGCAGGTGGGCGGCGGCGGCCAGATAGAGGCCGGCCATCTCCGGATCGTACGCCGAGGCGTCAAAACAGGCCAGCGTGTACTTGACCAGGTGGGCATCGAAGTGGAGCGATGCCATCGATGCCAGCTGCTCACGGCCCTTCGGCGGGATCGGTGGGAGCGATGCCGACGGATCGAGGACGCGGGCGCCCATGGAGGCCCGGAAGCCGATCGACTGGCTGGCGGCAATGGCGACCGCCTGCCGTGTTCGGAGACCCACCGACATCACGGCCTGCGGGATGGTGAGGGTGTGGGTCCACCCGTAGGGCACGTGGTCGGATGCATCCTGCAGCATGGACCACGCGGCCACCCGGCTGACGGCCTGCATCCCGTCGACCTGGTCGTCGGCCACGTCGGTCAGGAGATGGACGGCCGCGTCCGAACCGCGCCGGACCATGGGCAGGATGAAGTTGCTCCCGGGCATCCCCAGGCGAGGCGCCTCGAGCAACGCGTCCAGCAGGGGCCTGCTCCCCGAGGCCAAGCCCTCCCACGGGATCAGCCAGTCCGGATGGCGCCCGACCTCGCGGGCCACGCCCCGGAGGAGGGAGGGCCCGACGTCCGGGCACCGACGCAGCAGATGCAGGGCAATCGGCCCGTGGGCCGCGGCGGCCAGCGACGGCGCCAGGGACGGCCCGAGGCCCCGCCGGAGGTCGTCCCCGGTGGCATGGTCGCCAAGCCACGACGCGTGACGGTCGATCTCGTCGAGGTCCGAGGCCCGGATGGCGGCGAGCAGCGCCGACATGCCGTCAGCCGCTGAGCCATGGGCAACCGGCCGGGGGTCGGGCACGCGCGGCCCGACGTGGTCGTACTGGTCAACCATCCACACCAACCGCTCCCGAGCCCGCTGCCGGTCGGCGGAATCGACGGCGGGCAGGAGCACGGCCCTGGCCATCAGCTCCAGCGGGGCGTGGAGCACGAACGAGTCGGCGGGTTCCAGCTTCGGAACCCCCACCACCGAGGCGGCCCAGGCGAGCAGCCTCGGATCCGGCCAGGTGAGCTGGTCTGCGTACCGCCGTCTGATCTGTGAGGCGTCCATGGTTTGACGATAGGACTTCAAGTCAACGTGAGGTCAAGGCCCTCGTCCCCACACCTGACGGCTGGACGGCAGCCAGAAGCCCTAGCCCAGCAACTTCTTGGCGATCACCACCCGCTGGATCTGGTTGGTGCCCTCGTAGATCTGGGTGATCTTGGCGTCGCGCATGAACCGCTCGACCGGGAAGTCCTTGGTGAAGCCGTACCCTCCGAGGAGCTGGACGGCGTCGGTGGTGACGGCCATGGCCGTGTCGGAGGCAAAGCACTTGGCCATGGCCCCGATCATGGTCAGGTCACCGGTCGGATCGCCGCCGTCGATGAGCGAGCAGGCCCGGTAGATGAGCGTCCGGGCCGCCTCGTTGCGCATGGCCATCTCGGCCAGCATGAACCGGAGGCCCTGGTGGTCGGCGATGGCCTTGCCGAACGCCACGCGCTCTTTCATGTAGCCGGCCGCGTAGTCGATGGCGCCCTGGGCGATCCCCACCGCCTGCGCCCCGATAGTGGGGCGGCTGCAGTCCAGGGTGTGCATGGCGATGCTGAACCCCATGCCCTCCTCCCCCACCAGGTTGGCGGCCGGCACCGTGACGTGATCGAAGGAGATGGCCGCGGTGGGGCTGCCCCGCAGTCCCATCTTGTCCTCGTGGGCGGCCACCTCGACCCCCCAGTCGGCCTCGACCACGAAGCAGCTGATCCCCTGCCCGTGCCCGGCGTCGGGATCGGTCACCGCGAACACGGTGTAGAGGTCCGACACCCCGGCGTTGGTGATCCAGTGCTTCGACCCGGTCAACACGTAGTGATCGCCGTCACGAACGGCGCCGGTGCGCATGGCGGCCACGTCGCTGCCGGCATCGGCCTCGGACAGGCAGTAGCTGGCCTGGTGCTCCCCGGAGGCCACGCCGGGGAGGTACTTCTGCTTGAGCGCCTCGGTCCCCCAGTTGATCACCGGCAGCATGCCGGTCTTGGAGATCAGCAGGGTGAGGGAGGTGGAGGCGCAGACCCGGGCCAGCTCCTCGGCCATGATGGCCTGGGTCACCATGTCGGCCCCGGCCCCCCCGTACCCGACCGGGATGCCCAGGGCCGGGAGCTCCAGCTCCACGCAGGCGTCGTAGGACTTCTGCGGGAACGTGGCGTCGCGATCGGCCTGAGCGGCATTCGGGGCGACGCGGTCCTCGGCGAACTTGCGGAGCGTGTCGCGGAACTCCCGATGGGTATCGGTCAACGCGAAGGTCGGAGCATCCATCCCGACAAAATACTCACCGGTAGCCGGGGCCCTGCGGAAAAACCCCTGATCCGTGCCGGGAAACCCCCGAAAGGGACCAAAAGCACACCGACAGCGAGGGCATTGCCCGGCGCTCGGCCGCCGTGAGCAGGAAGTTTCAAGTCAGAGCCCGAACCGGTCGACAACATGATCACATGACATTTCACACTTCAACCGACTAGCATTCGGGTATCGATTAACACATAGAGTGGTGGAGGCAACCGTATGAGTGACAGATCTGAGGGGCCAGGCTGGTGGATAGCCAGTGACGGCAAGTGGTACCCGCCCGAGTTGCACCCGTCGGTGAGGGAGGAGTCCACCACCACTCCGGCGATGCAGGGCCTGGACGGAGTGCCCCGGCGCCGGTGGGACGACGACCCGTCCCGGGCCAGCCACGTCGGACCGCAATTCCCCGACCTCTTCCAGAAGGCACTGCAGGGTTCGCACGTGGCCGACAACATCTCGGTGAAGTACGACGGCGAGGAGCGGCGGGCCGGCGGCACCGGGTCCATGGCCGCGGTCAGTGCCAACTCGTCGACCCACACCAGCAGTGGGTCCGAGGGGTCGACCGGCGTGGTCGGCGCCACCATCGGCGCGCCGGTGTCGAAGAAGCGGTGGCGCAAGGGTCGCTGACCCAAGCGCCCGACAGATCGCCATCGGGGACCTCGCCCCCGCCATCAGCCACTGGCCATCCCGGCCCGCGGCCCATCGGGGGAGACGGTCAGCTCAGTGGTGAGGTGGAAGCGTCACCAGGTCCCGCCACTCGCCGATGCGATCAGCCACGGCGTCAGGCGTCAAACGCAGGGTCTCCTGGTTGACGCTGTCGGCGATGGCCCGCTGGGCCCGGTAGTGGTGGGAGGCAGACCGGAACAGCGGTGAGCGGGCCTCGACCAGGTCCGCCGGAGCGCCGCCCAGGAAACCCCACAGGGTGAAGGCAAACTCGAGGTCGTAGACGGCCGGGGCCCGCCCGAACCGGGCACAGCGTCGCATGGCCACCGCGGTGCAGCCGGCAATGGCATCCTCGGCCGAATCACCCTCGGCCAGCACCAACCGGGCCTCGAACCGACGGGCCAGCTTCAGCGCGAACCCCTGATCGGGACCGGGCTTGCCCAGCAGGCGTCCCTCCGGCTGGGACGTGCCGCGCACCTCCGAGGGGCGGGACTGCGTCCAGATGCTCGGCACATTCAGCCGGTAGGCCGCACGCACCTGGTCGGCCTCGACGATGGGTACGAAGCTGGGTTGGGTCACGGTTGGGCTCCTGGGAATCGGACAGGCATGCTCTGGGCGCTCCTATCCCTCGGAGGCCGCGCCGGTGTGGAGCAGACCGTAGACGATGGAGTCGGACAGGGCCTGCCAGGACGCGGCGATGATGTTCTCGGATACCCCGATGGTGGTCCAGGTCCGGTCGCCGTCGGTGGAGTCGATCAGTACCCGGGTCACCGAGCCGGTGCCTTTGGCCGAGTCGAGCACCCGCACCCGGTAGTCCACCAGGTGGACGCCGGACAGGGCGGGGTAGTGCGAGCCGATGGCCGCCCGTACCGCGCCGTCCAGGGCGTTGACCGGACCGTTGCCCTCGGAGGTGGCCACGATGCGCTCGCCACCGACCACGATCTTCACCGTGGCCTCGGTGGACTGCCCATCGCCGTGGTCGGCGATGACCCGATACGACTCGAGCTCGAAGAAGTCCTGTTCCCAGCCGGTGGAGTTGCGCAGCAGGAGCTCCAGAGAGCCGTCGGCCACCTCGAAGTGATAGCCCTCGTACTCCAACCGCTTCAGGGAGTCGAGCACCGAGGCCATTGCCTGGGAGTCGAGCTCGAGTCCCAACTCGGTGGCCTTCATGGCCAGGGTCGACCGTCCGGCCAACTCGGAGACCACGAAGCGGGTCCCGTTACCCACCAACTCGGGGGAGATGTGCTCGTAAGCGTCGGACCGTCGGGCGATGGCCGAGGTGTGCAGGCCGGCCTTGTGGGCGAAGACCGAGGCTCCGACGAAGGGTTGCTGCGGGTTGGGGGCGATGTTGACCAACTCGGCGATGTGGTGCGACACCGGGGTCAACAACTCCAGGCGCTCGGGGGGGATGGTCCCCACCCGCAGCTTGAGGGAGAGGTCGGGGATGGCCGCCGAGAGATCGGCGTTGCCGGCCCGCTCACCGTACCCGTTGACACAACCCTGGACATGGGTGGCGCCCATGCTCACCGCGGCCAGCGAGTTGGCCACCGCGCAACCGCTGTCGTTGTGGAAGTGCACGCCGACCTGGGTCTCGAAGCCTTCCAGGACCCCGGACACGATGCGCTCCACCTCGTAGGGCAGCGTGCCGCCGTTGGTGTCACAGAGGACCAGCGTCTCTGCCCCCGCCTCCTCGGCGGCCCGGAGGATCCTCATGGTGAACTCGGGATTGGCCTTGAACCCGTCGAAGAAATGCTCGGCGTCGAGAAAGACCCGGAGGTCGTTCGACCTGAGGAACTCGACCGAGTCGGCCACCATGCCCACTGCCTCGTCCAGGGTGGTGCGCAGGGCGTCGACCACGTGCATCTCCGACGACTTGGCCACGATACAGACCGCCTCGGTCTGGGCATCGACCAGGTGCCGCAGGGTCTCGTCCTCCTCCGCCTTCACCCCGGCACGCCGGGTCGATCCGAAGGCCACCAGCGTGGATCGACCGAGCGAGAGCTCGGTGGGAGCCCGGGCGAAGAACTCTTCGTCCTTGGGATTGGCCCCGGGCCACCCGCCCTCGATGAAGGTCACCCCGAGGTGGTCGAGCTGTTCGGCCACGCGGAGCTTGTCGTCCACGGTGAGGGAGAGCCCCTCCTGCTGGGAGCCGTCCCGGAGGGTGGTGTCGAAGACGTCGACGGCCTCCGGCAGTCTGGGGAGGTCGAAGTCGTGACCGGCCGGGCCGGCCGAGGCGGTGGCGTCACGGCCCGCCTCGCGCCCGTGGGCGTGGGCCTGTTGTCCTGGGGTCAGCGGATGAGTGTGATGGACACCGTTCCCGTGGGTGTGACCGTGGCCGTGGGCAGGGGTCCCGCCTCCGGGGGCGTCGTCGTTGAGGGTGGGTCCGTCACTCGACATAGTCCAACCAGTCCTTGTACTGGTCGACCTCGCCCCTGACCGTGGCGAAGTAGGTCTGCTGCAGCTTCTGGGTGATCGGCCCGGGTTTGCCGTCGCCGACCGGTCGGTTGTCGACGGCCCTGATGGGCACCACCTCGGCGGCGGTCCCGGTCAGGAATGCCTCGTCGGCCGTGTACAGGTCGGTGCGGATGATCTGCTCGTAGCTGACCCCGTAGCCCAGATCGCGGGCGATGGTCTCCACCGACTGTTGCGTGATGCCCTCCAAGGCCCCCGAGTCCGAGGTGGGAGGGGTGATCAACCGGCCCTTGCGGACGATGAAGATGTTCTCGCCGGTGCACTCGCTGACGTTCCCGTCCGGGGCCAGGAGGATGGCCTCGTCGTACCCGGCCTGGATGGCCTCCACCTTGGCCAGGGACGAGTTGACGTACATCCCGGTACCTTTGGCGGCGGTGGGCACGGCATTGGGATCGTGGCGCCGCCACGAGCTGATCTTCATGGACACCCCGTTGGCCACCCCGTCGTCTCCGAGGTAGGTCCCCCAGGGCCAGGCAGCGATAGAGACGTTCACCGGGCAGGGTATGGGGTTGAGACCCATCTCCCCGTAGCCCAGGTAGACCAACGGGCGGATGTAGCAACCCTCGTCGAGTCGGTTGGACCGCACCAGATCCCGGGTGGCGTCGACGATCTCGTCCACCGTGTAGGGGACGTCGATCAGGAACACCTTGGCCGAGGTGAACAGTCGTTCGATGTGGTCGCGCAGCCGGAACACCGCCACCCCGTGCTGTGTCGGGTAGGCGCGGATGCCCTCGAACACGCCGGAGCCGTAGTGCATCGTGTGGGTCAGCACGTGCACGGTGGCATCGGCCCAGTCGACGAGCTCACCATCCATCCAGATCTTCTCGGTGGGGGTCAGGGGCATACTTCAGAGCCTTTCTGCGATGGCGTCACCGATGGCGGCGGTCGACATCGTCGGGTGGGGTTGGGAGTGGATGAAATCGTTGACCGCCTGGGTCACCTTCTCGGCGGCCGAGCGCTCGCCCAGGTGGTCGAGCATGAGGGCAGCCGAGCGGATGGCGGCGGCCGGATTGGCCTTGCCGGTGCCGGCAATGTCATGGGCGGCCCCGTGAACCGGCTCGAACAGGGACGGCCCCGTGCGGTCGGGATTGAGGTTGGCCGAGGCCGCGTACCCGATGCCCCCGGCCACCGCACCGGCCAGGTCGGTGATGATGTCGCCGAAGAGGTTGTCGGTGACGATCACGTCATAGCGGGCTGCGTTCTCCACCAGGTAGATGCAGGCGGCGTCGACATGGTTGTAGTCGCGGGCGACCGAGGGGTAGTCGATCGATACCTCGTCGACGGTGCGCTGCCACAGATCACCGGCGAAGGTCAGCACGTTGGTCTTGTGCACCAGGGTCAGCTGGTGGCGGGGCCGGCCGGAGGCCAGGTCGAAGGCGAAGCGGGCGCAACGCTCCACCCCGTGGCGCGTGTTCACTGAGCCCTGGGTGGCCACTTCGAAGGGGGTCCCTTTGCGGAGGAACCCACCCTCGCCGGCGTAGGTGCCTTCGGTGTTCTCCCGAATGACCACAAAGTCACACTCCGGGGACAGGGCTCCGGGGACCCCGGTGAACGGCCGCATGTTGACGTAGAGGTCCAGCTCGAACCGCAGGCGGAGAAGCAGGCCCCGCTCGAGGGTGCCAGACGGGACGGCGGTGGAGCCCACCGGCGGGCCCACCGCACCGAGCAGGATGGCGTCCTGATTGCGGAGCTCCTCCATCACCGGGTCGGGCAGCACCTCACCGGTGCGGAGGTACCGGTCCGCGCCCAGGTCGTACTCGGTGGTCTCGAGGGCCACCCCGGCCGCGTCGACCACTTTGATCGCCTCGGCAACCACCTCAGGACCGATGCCGTCCCCTCCGATCAGACCCACTCGATAACTACCCACGGTGCTCCTGTCCTACTTCTCCGTCAGCCCGGTGCGCATTCGGCTGCGCTGCGGCTGCCTGCTTCGTGCCTGGCTGCTTCGCGCCTGGCTGCTTCGTGCCTGGCTGCTTCGTGCCTGGCTGGTTCATGGCTGCTGGTTCATGGCTGCTGGTTCATGGCTGCTGGTTCATGGCTGCTGGTTCATGGCTGCTGGTTCATGGCTGCTGGTTCATGTCTGCTGCGCCCGCCTGTCCGTGTCCCCCGTCCGTGATCGCTGGCCGCCGCCTGCCGTTGCTTCCATCGGCCACCTGAGGTCTAGCCCAAGTGGCATCGGGTCCCGCACGGACCCGTCCCCCGCCCGGGGCCTGCTGCCGCTCCCCTCTACGGAAGCCCGAATTGAAAAACCGTCCACCAGGTGGACGGTCGAGGGGCACACACCGGTCGGGTGGGTGCCTAGTCCATAATGATTACGGTGCCGGGGGCGTCGAATGTCGTTTCCATCAGGTAACCAGTGTCCCCTGTCCGGAGGGGGACCGTCAACCCCACGGGGCACAGATGGAAATCCCCGGCTCAGCCCGCCCGATCCCGTCAGGTGGTGCGGGCGATGAGCACGTGGCAACCGGCCTTGTGGGCCACGCTGTTGGGCACGGAACCGAGGATGCGGCGGGTGCCCCGCAGCCCTTTGCTGCCCACCACGATGAGATCGGCCCCCACCTTGTCGGCGGTCGAAATGATGACTTCGGCGGGGTCTCCGACACCGGTGTGGATCTCGGTTTCGAGGCCCTCGAGGTCGCCGGCCACCTCCTCGAGCATGGACTGGGCGATACCCCGCAGCAACCCCCCGCCCGATGGGTCCGACACGTTTGCCCCGCCTGCCGGTACGGCCACCGCCGTGGCCGTGTGCACCCCGACCACCAGGTGGATCTTGGCCCCCTGGT
The DNA here is from genome assembly GCA_963812525.1 of uncultured Acidimicrobiaceae bacterium. Taxonomy (GTDB): domain Bacteria; phylum Actinomycetota; class Acidimicrobiia; order Acidimicrobiales; family RAAP-2; genus Bog-756. The sequence continues at coordinate 551,367 of CAWEVL010000009.1, read as the reverse complement.
CCCGCGCCAACTCCACAGCCAGTGCCACCGCCGCCCCCGCGGTCTCCGATCCGTCCGTGCCAACAACGATGTTCGAGAACACAGTGATCCCCTCCTAGGTCCACGGGCTTCGTAGGCGATGGTAGCGGAAAGGGGGTCCTCGGTCCCCGGAGCCGAGCCGGCTCCTGACCGGCTGGTCGGTGGGAACACCCCGGACACTCTCGCTCAGCCCGGGTCAGGCCCGCCGTCCCGTGGTCCTCCGAGGAGCTCGGCCCAGGGGATGGCCCCCTCGCGTAGGCACCGGAGCGCCGGGCCGCGGCACTCCACCACCGTGGAGGGGGTCCCGTCGCACAGCCCTCCGTCGAGGATCAGGGCCAGGTCGTCGGCGGCGGCGAAGCGATCCGCGACCTCTCTGGCCGTGACCGCCGGTGGTGCCCCGTGTCGGTTGGCGCTGGTCACCGCCAGGGGCCCCAACTCTCGGCACAGGGCACGGACCACCGGATGGTCCGGCCACCGAACCCCGACTGTCCGGCGGGCCGAGGACGGCCCTCCGAGATCGGTGGTGAACGTGCGCCGGCGGCGCACCACCAGGGTCAGCGGGCCGGGCCAGTACCGCTCGGCCAGGTCCTCCGCCCTGCTCTCCAGGGGGCGGGCCACGACAGAGACCTGGTCCAAGCCGTCGACCAGGACCGGCAGGGCCACCTCGGCCGGTCGCTCCTTGAGCGTGAACAGCTGGGCCACCGCCTGCGGCTGGGACAGGTCGGCGGCCAGCCCGTAGACGGTGTCGGTGGGCACCGCCACCACCGCGCCAGCCCGGAGTTCCTTGGCCGCCAACGCCAGAGACCCGGCATCCACCGCCAGGGGCTCCGGCCGCACGGTCATCGCCGGGCCACCACCATGCGGACCCTTCCGGCCAGATCCTGGGCGGTGCCACTGCGGGCGAACCCGGCTCGGCGGACGGCGTCGAGCGTGGCATCGGCCTGGGCCGGGTCGATCTCCACAACCAGCGCCCCGGCAAACCGGAGCCAGTGCGGCGCCCCGGCGACCACCGCCTCGATGTCGGCCATCCCGCCCACCCCACCGGCGTCCGGCGCCACCAAGGCGTCTCGGGGCTCCCACCGGCTGACCGTTGGGTCGAGACGGGGGAACTCGGCCTCGGCCACGTAGGGGGGGTTGGACACCAGAAGGTCCACCGTCCCGGCCATCTCCTTCGGCAGCGCGTCGAACCACCGGCCGGCCGACAGTCGGACACGGCCCGCCGCCTCGGGGTCCCGTCGGGCCAGCTCGTCACGGTTCCACGCCGCGACCTCCAGGGCTTCGGCCGAGGCGTCGGTGGCCCAGACCACCAGGCCCGGTGCCGCCACACCCCCTTCGACGGCCAGGGAGAGGGCGATGGCCCCCGAGCCCGTCCCGAGGTCCACGGCCACCGGGCCGGTGCCCGGCACGGCCCGGTCGGCCATCAGGGAGGCCAGCTCGGCCAAGGCGACCTCCACCACCTGCTCGGTCTCCGGTCGCGGAATGAGCACCCGCCGGTCCACCGCCAGCTCGAGAGAGCGGAACGGCCACCGGCCTAGTACGTACTGGAGGGGCTCACCCGCCGCCCGCCGGTCAGCCAGGGCCAGGGCCCAGTCGGCCTCACCGCCAGTGTGCTCAACGATCCAGCGGGCTTCGCGGACCGAGCCCACCCGCCCGGCGATGGACCGCTCGAGTGGGGTGCCTGTCACCCCGGCCGGGGGAGCCGGGGTGATGCTTGCCCGCCCGGACAGGAAACCCGGCGCGGTCACGACTCAGTCGTCGTCCAGCTGGTGATAGCGCTTGTCGGCCATCAACGCGTCGGTCAGCTCGTCCAGGTCCCCCATCAGGATGCGGTCAAGTTTGTGGAGGGTGAGCTTGATCCGGTGGTCGGTGACCCGGTTGTCCTTGAAGTTGTAGGTCCGGATCTTCTCCGAGCGGCCGCCGCCGCCCACCTGGCTGCGCCGTTGCTCGGAGAGCTCGGCCGACTGCCGGTCCTGCTCCGCCTTCAGCAACCGCGACCGCAGGACGATCATGGCCTTGGCCCGATTCTGGATCTGGCTCTTCTCGTCCTGCATCGCCACCACGATGCCGGTAGGCAGGTGGGTGATCCGGACCGCCGAGTCGGTGGTGTTGACCGACTGACCTCCCGGCCCGGTCGACCGATAGACGTCGACCTTGAGGTCGTTCGGGTCGATGGCCACGTCGACCTCCTCGGCCTCGGGCAGGACCGCCACCGCGGCCGATGACGTGTGGATCCTCCCCTGGGACTCGGTCACCGGGACCCTCTGGACCCGATGGGGTCCGCCTTCGTGCTCGAGCCGCTGCCAGGCGTCGTCACCCTTGACCACGAAGGTGATCTCGTTGAGCCCGTCCCGCTCGGACGGGCTGGACGAGAGGACCTCGATCTTCCAGCCCCGCTCGGCGGCGTAACGGGCGTACATCTCGTAGAGGTCCTTGGCGAAGAGGTTGGCCTCCTCGCCGCCCTCGGCACCTCGGATCTCCATGATCACATTGCGACCGGCGTTGGGGTCCCGGGGCACCAGCTGCAGGCGGAGCTCCTCCTCCAGCCGGGCGATCTCGGATTCGGCCTGAGCCACCTCGACCTGGGCCAACTCCCGTTCGTCGCCCGACGAGTCCCGAACCATCTCCCGGCCCGCCTCCAGGTCGGACTCGGCGGCCAGCAGACGACGCCAGCTCTGTACCGGCTCCTCGAGCTCGCGGTGACGGCGGGAGACCGAGCGCAGACGGCCGGGATCCGACGACAGGTTAGGGTCGCTGAGCTCGGCCAGGACCACCTCGTACTCCCGTTCGAGCTCGGTCATCCGCTCGTTCATGCGCTCGTTGAACACCGGTCCAGGGTAGTCCCAACGTCGGCTGCGCCCCCGCCGCCGAACACACGACCCCGGCCGAGCGCGCCGGCCGGCCCAGGGGACCGGCGGGCCGTCATCCCGACGCCGCTGGGCCCGCCCGGCACCCCGGGGTCAGGAGGCGGGCGGCGCCTTCTTCTTGCGAGATCCAGCCTTGGCGTAGCGCCGCTGGAAGCGCTCCACCCGGCCTCCGGAGTCCACCAGCTTCTGCTTGCCGGTGAAGAACGGATGGCACTCGTTGCACAGCTCGAGGTGGATCTCGGACTTGGTCGAGCGGGTGGTGAAGGTGTTGCCGCACGAGCAGCGCACCGAGGATTCGACGTACGAAGGGTGGATGTCAGTCTTCATGGGATTCTCCTGTGGGGGCGGCGCAGCGGTGTCGAACGACACCCCCCACGCAGCGCTCAGAGTGTAACGGAACCCGGACCACGGTTATTCCGCGGCCGATACAGCCCTGGAGGGGTCAGGTGGCCGGCCCCTTGGCGATCTCGGCCAGGAACTCCTCGTTGCTCTTGGTGGTGCGGATCTTGTCCATGAGCAGCTCGAGGCCCGCCGCCGCGCTCCCCTCATTGGCCAGGGCGTTGAGCACCCGCCGGAGCTTCCACACCTGCTGGAGCTCGGACCGGTTGAACAGCAGTTCCTCGTGGCGGGTGGAGCTGGCGTTGACATCGATCGACGGGTAGAGACGTCGCTCGGCCAGACGGCGGTCGAGCCGGAGCTCCATGTTGCCGGTGCCCTTGAACTCCTCGAAGATCACCTCGTCCATCTTCGAGCCGGTCTCCACCAGAGCCGTGGCCAGGATGGTGAGCGAGCCGCCCTCCTCGATGTTCCGCGCCGCACCGAAGAACTTCTTCGGGGGATAGAGCGCGCCGGAGTCGACACCGCCCGACATGATCCGTCCGGTTGCCGGCTGGGCCAGGTTGTAGGCGCGGGCCAACCGGGTGATGCCGTCGAGGATGATGACGACATCCCGGCCCGCCTCGACCAGGCGCTTGGCCCGCTCGATGGCCAGCTCGGCCACCGCGGTGTGCTCCTCGGCCGGTCGGTCGAAGGTGGAGGCGACCACTTCGCCGCGGACCGAGCGGCGCATGTCGGTGACCTCCTCGGGCCGCTCGTCCACCAACAGCACCATCAGATGCACGTCGGGGTTGTTGGCCTCGATGGAGTGGGCGATGTGCTTCATCACCGTGGTCTTGCCGGCCTTGGGCGGCGACACGATGAGTCCGCGCTGGCCCTTCCCGATCGGCGACAGCAGGTCGACGATCCGGGTGGTCATGTTCTCCTTCTCGCCGGGCATCTCCAGGTTGAGGCGCTCGTCGGGGAAGAGGGGGGTCAGGTCCTCGAACCTCGGCCGGCCACGGGCCACCTCGGGATCGAGTGAAGACACCGTGTCGATCTGCAGAAGGGCCGGGAACTTCTCCGTACTTCCAGCCGGACGGCAGAACCCCTCGATGCTGTCGCCTTTGCGGAGCGCAAACCGGCGGGCCTGGCTGATGGAGACGTAGACATCCTTGGTCGAGGGCAGGTACCCCTCGCACCGAAGGAAGCCGTAGCCCTCATCGCGAAGGTCGAGCAGACCCTTCACCGGGATCAGTTCCCCCTGGTACTGCTGCTCCTGCCCGCCGGCACCCTGCAGGTCGCCCTCGCCCCCGCCGCCCTGGCGCTCGCGTCCCCGGCGCCGGCGGTTGCTCCGGCGGTTGCCCATGTCGTCGTTGCCGCCGCCCTGGCTGCCCTGGTTGTTGCGGTTTCCCTGACTACCACGGTTGCCCTGGTTGGTGCGGTTGCCGCGGTTGTTCTGGTTCTGGTTCGATCGGTTGTTCTGATTGTTCTGGTTGTTCTGGTTGTTCTGGCTGCCGCCACCCGAGGTCCCCTGCCGGGCTCCGTCGCCCGTCGACTGGCCTCCCTCGCTTCCCGTGGCCGCGGCCGCCGTGGTCGTCGAGCCATCAGAGCCGTCACCGTCGGGCGAGGCGCCGCCATCGGCGGCATCCCCTGCGCCAGGCCCGGGGAAGCCGTCATCCAGGTCGACAGATCCGCCAGCGTGCTCGGCATCGTCGCCGGGGCCGAACGACTGGACCGTGGCCTGACGGCGGGCGGGCCGGCGGCCTACGGACGGCTCCTCGGATCCTTCCGTCGATGAGGCGTCGGCCGTGGCGCCGTCCTGCTCGGAGGCCCCAGCCCCATCGCTGGCCTCCCCGCCCGACCCGCGGCCGGACCGGGTGGTCCGTCGGCCGTTGGAGGAGACTCCGTCGGCCACGTCCCCGTTGGAGGCGCTGCCCGCCCGTGCCGGCGGGCGGTCATCGACGGAGACGCCGGTGGCCTTCAGGATGCCATCGATCATGTCCGCTTTCTTCGTCCTGGTATTGGTCTTCACAGACAGTGCCTGTGCGATGGCGTGGAGCTCATCCCGCTCCTTGCCTTCCAATACCGAGCGCTCGAGCTGCTGTTCCGCAGTCATCGGCTTCCTCGTTTCACATGTCCTTGTTGGCAGGTGGAGTGAGTCCCACTGCCAGGGAATCAGGGGTGGGGAGTCGCGAGTCTCGAGATCGTCTCTCGCCTGCTTCTCCCCCCGACGCCGTCTACGGGCTGATCGCGTCCAACAGAAGCGATACAGGGAGTCCCGCCCACAAGCCCGATCGGGCACGTTGTGGAAGCGAAGGTGCACCCAGTGTACAGGGGGACGGGCGCACCGGCAACCATCCGCTCGGGAACGGCGGGCGAACCCCCCAGGCCCGTTCAGTCCAGGCCCAGCTCGTGGCGCACGGCGCCCAGGTCAGCATCCACCACGGTCGGCACGGAGATCTGGCTGATGGCGATATCGGGGTCCTTCAGTCCGTGGCCCGTCAGCACGCACACGACGGTGGCTCCCGGTCCCAGCCCGTCGGGGAGACCGGTCCTCAACAGGCCGGCCACCGAGGCCGCCGAAGCCGGTTCACAGAACACCGACTCCTCGTTGGCCAGGAACCGGTAGGCGTCGAGGATCTCGTCATCGGTCACTGCCGTGATCCCGCCGCCCGACTCCGACGCCGCCGAGGTGGCGCCGTACCAGCTCGCCGGGTTACCGATCCGGATGGCGGTGGCCACCGTGTCAGGATGCTCGATGGGATGGCCATCGACGATAGGGGCGGCGCCGGCGGCCTGGAACCCCAACATGCGGGGCAGTCGGGTGGAGCGTCCGGCCTCCTTGAACTCGAGATAGCCCTTCCAGTACGCGGTGATGTTGCCGGCGTTGCCCACCGGGATGCAGTGGACGTCGGGCGCGTCCCCCAATTCGTCGACGATCTCGAAGGCCCCCGACTTCTGGCCCTCGATGCGATAGGGATTGACGGAATTGACCACGGTCACCGGAGCCCGCTCGGCGAGCTCCCGGACGATGGCCAGGGACTGGTCGAAGTTGCCGCGCACCTGAAGGACCCGAGCCCCGTGGATCAGGGCCTGGGCCAGCTTGCCCAGGGCGATGTGCCCCTCGGGGATCAGCACCGCGCAGGTCAGCCCGGCCCGGGCGGCGAAGGCCGCGGCCGACGCCGAGGTGTTGCCGGTTGACGCGCACACCACCGCCTTTGCCCCCTCCTCGGCGGCTTTGGAGATGGCCACGGTCATACCCCGGTCCTTGAACGATCCGGTGGGGTTGGCCCCTTCCACCTTGAGCAGGACCCTGGCCCCGATCCGGGCCGACAGCCGCGGGGCGGGCAGGAGCGGCGTCCCCCCTTCCAGCAGCGTCACCACCGGCGTGGCGTCCGACACGGGCATGTGGTCGCGGTACTCCTCGATGACTCCGCGCCATCCTCGACCGTTCCGGGGATCGGTCACTCGGCGTCCCCGACGATCCGCATGACCCCACCGATCCGCGCCACGGTGTCCAACCGGGCCAACTCGTCCAGCGTGTCCCGAACGTCCCCCTCCCTGGCCCGGTGGGTGACGAACAGCAGCCTGGCCTCACCGGCGTGCCCTTCCTGCTCCATCAAGCGGATGGAGACGTCGTGGTCCCCGAACACCCTGGTCACCGCAGCCAGCACGCCGGGTCGGTCGGTGACGTCGAGACTGATGTAGTGCTGGGTCCGGAGCTCCGACTCCGGCAGCAGCCTCGCCGGCCGGCGGTCGGGGGTGGGCGCGGTGGTGCCGGCCGAGCGGTTGCGCACCGCGTCGATCAGGTCGCCGACCACGGCGCTGGCCGTCGGCAGCCCTCCCGCCCCCTGGCCGTACAGCATCAGCTCCCCGGCGGCCTCACCTTCGATGAACACGGCGTTGAAGGCGCCCCTGACCCCGGCCAGGGGATGCGACTTGGGCACGAGCGCAGGGTGGACCCGCACCGACAAGGCGTCGTCCCCGTTCCGCTCGACGATGGCCAGCAGCTTGATCGTGTAGCCGAGGCGTTCGGCGGACTCGACGTCGACGGCTCGGACTGCCGTGATCCCCTCGCGCATGACGTCGGCGCCCCCCACGTCGTACCCGAAGGCCACACCGGCCAGGATGGCCGCCTTGGCCGCGGCGTCGTAACCCTCCACGTCGGCAGTGGGGTCTCGCTCGGCCAGGCCCAGTCCCTGGGCCTCAGCCAACACGTCGGCGTAGTCGGCGCCCTGCTCGCTCATCTTGGTCAGGATGAAATTGGTGGTGCCGTTCACGATGCCCATCACCCGGTGGATCCGCTCGCCGGTGAGCGACTCCCGCAGGGCTCGGACCAGCGGGATGGCCCCGGCCACGGCGGCTTCGTAGAGCAGATCGACGCCCTGCTGCACGGCCAACGACCGCAGCGCCACGCCCTCGCCCGAGGCCAGGAGGGCCTTGTTGGCCGTCACCACCGACTTGCCGGATTCGAGCGCCGCCCGCACCAGGGCTCCGGCGGGCTCCAGGTCACCGATGAGCTCCACCACTACGTCGACGGACGGGTCGCCTACCAGCCCGACCGGGTCCGCCGTCAACAGTTCGACCGGGATGTGGGGCTCCCGTCGCCGGACCAGGTCGTTGACAGCGATGCCGGCGATCTCCAGTCGGGCGCCGCTCTGGACGGCCAGGGCGTCGGCCCGGTCCTGGAGGATCCCGACCAGGGCGGAGCCGACGTTCCCGCAGCCGAGCACGGCGATGCGCATCACTCGCTCGGTAGGCGGAGCCAAGGTCACCCGGTCACGCTACCGCCTGGCCGGCGGCGACCCCGGTGATCAGACGTCGAGACGGACCAGGTCGTCGAGGGTCTCCCGGCGGACGACGATCCGGGCGTCGCCATTGGCGACGAAGACCACGGCCGGGCGGGGGACCTTGTTGTAGTTGGAGGCCATGGAGTGGCCGTAGGCACCGGTCACCGGGGTGGCCAGGATGTCCCCCACAGCAAGGTCCCCGGGCACGAAGCCCTCCGACACCACCACGTCCCCGGTCTCGCAGTGCTTGCCCACCACCCGGACCGGCACCGGGCGGTCCGCCGCCGCCTCCCGGGGCAGGAAGGCCTCGTACCCGCTGCCGTAGAGCACTGGTCGTGGGTTGTCACTCATCCCGCCGTCGACCGAGACGTAGGTCCGGTGGCCCGGCACGTCCTTGACCGTGCCCACCCGGTAGAGGGTGATCCCGGCGGCGGCCACGATCGAGCGTCCCGGTTCTGCCGTGACCCGGACAGCGTCGGGGATGCCCGCCTGGCTGCAGGCCCGGCGTACCGATGCCGCCCAGCTGAGCCATGGGCGGAGCCTCCTCACCGTTCACGTAGGGCACACCGAGGCCGCCGCCCACGACCAGCTCGGGAAGTCCGAGCGGGTGCGAAGAAGTCGGCCAGCACCTCGACGGCCTGGACGAAGGGGGCCAGGGCGAAGACCTGGCTCCCCAGGTGGGCATGGATCCCCACGAAGGCAACCGTCCCCGCCTGATCGAGTCGGGTCAGCCGGTCCACGGCCCGAGCGGCGGCGCCCGAGGCCAGACCGAAGCCGAACTTCGAGTCGTCCTGGCCGGTACGCACGAACTCGTGGGTGTGGACCTCCACCCCCGGCGTGATCCGGGCCAGCACCTGCGGTCGGGACCGGGGCGAGGCTGTACCGTGCGGGTCGGTCGGGGTCGGGGTCTCCGGAACCAACCGCTCGAGACGGTCGATCTCATCGAAGGAGTCGACGATGATCCGGCCCACGCCGACGGCCAGCGCCGCGGCCAGTTCCTCGTCGGATTTGTTGTTCCCGTGGAGCACCAGCCGGTCGGCCGGGACCCCGGCGGACAGCGCCACGTGGAGCTCCCCTCCGGTGGACACGTCGAGACACATGCCTTCCTCGTGGGCCAGACGGGCCATGGCTACGCAGAGGAAGGCCTTGGTGGCGTAGGCCACGCCGTCACCCCAGGCTTCCACCGCCTCCCGGCAGCGGGCCCGGAGGTGGGTCTCGTCATAGACGAACAGCGGCGTGCCGAACTGTTCGGCCAGCCCGACCAGGTCGCACCCACCCACCTGCAGCCGGCCGCGTTCGTCGACCTCGGCGGTCAACGGGAAGAGCCCGGGTGCCACCGGAGCGGACGGGTCGGCCCGAGGTCCGCCCTGCCGACGGGGAGACGGCGTTCACATGGCCTCCGGTGCGGCCACCCCGAGCAGTCCCAGGCCGATGGCCAGGCCGATGCGGGTGGCCTCCACCAGCCACAGCCGGGCCTGCGTCAGGGCCGGTTCCACGTCGTCGGCCAGGATCGGGCAGTCGTGGTAGAAGCCGTGGAAACAGCCGGCCAGCCGCCGCACCCAGGTGGTGACCTTGGTCGGGGCCCGGTCCACAGCGGCGTCGGCCACCACCTCGGGCAGCTCCTCGAGGCAGCGGATGAGCTCCAGCTCACGGGGGTGGGTGAGCTGCGCCAGGTCGACGTCGGCCAGCGGTCGCCGCACCACACCCCGTTCGACGGCCTTCCGGCCCACCCCCCCGATCCGGGCGCTGGCCATCTGCACATAGAAGACCGGGTTCTCCACCGACTGCTCCCGCACCGAGGCCAGGTCGAACGTGGTCGCCTGGTCCAGGGAGCTCATCAGGCTGAGGATGCGGGTGGCATCGGGGCCGATGTCGGCCACCAGCGAGTCGAGTGAGATGGCGTTGCCGGCCCGCTTGCCCATCTTCACCGCCTCGTCACCGTCCATCAGCGAGACCATCTGGCCCAGCTTCACCTCGAGGCGCCCGGGGTCGATGCCCAGGGCCTCGACCCCGGCCTTCAAGCTGGCCACCTGCCCGTGGTGGTCGGCACCGAACACGTCGATGACCCGATCGAACCCGCGGACCAGGAACTTGTCGCGGTGATAGGCCAGGTCGCCGGCGAGGTAGGTGGCGTCGCCGTTGGACTTGCGCAACACCCGGTCACGACTGTCCCCCAGCGCAGTGGCCCGGAACCACGTAGCGTCGTCCTGCTCGAACACAAGGCCCCGATCGGCCAGCAGAGCGATGGTCTCGTCCACCGCCCCGCTCTCCTCGATGGAGGCCTGGCTGTACCACTCGTCGAAGACGATGCCCACCGAGGCCAGAGTGGCCCGGATGTGGTCGAGGATCCGCTCCGCCGCCCACCGCCCGGCTGTGGTCACGTCCTCAGGGCCGTCGTATGACTGCGGCCAGCTCGGTCACGTACTCCCCCGAGTAGCCACCCTCGGGCACGTCACGGCCACTCCTCCGGGCCAGCAGGCTCTCGCCCAGCGTCCGGATCTGGCCGCCGGTGTCGTTCACGTAGTACTCGCGGCTCACCTCGTGCCCGGCTCGGGCCAGGACCCGGGCCAGGGCATCGCCGTAGCTCCCCCACCAGCCGTTGCCCACATGGATCGGGCCAGTGGGGTTGGCCGAGATGAACTCGACCTGGACCCGCTCCCCGTGACCTACGTCGGGTCGGGCATAGGCCTCCTCGCCCTGGGCCAGCAGCTCGGCCAGGGCGTCGTACAGCCAGCCGTCGTCGAGGGTGAAGTTGATGAACCCCGGCCCGGCGACCTCGATGGCTGTGGTGTGGGCCGGAGGATCGGCCTCCAGGACCTCCACCAGCGAGCGCGGCCAAGGCCCGCGGGTTGGTACCGGCCCGCTTGGCGTTCACCATGGCGATGTTGGTCGACCAGTCACCCAGCTCACGGCGGGATGGACGCTCCAGGTGCACCACGTCCGGGGCGGCGTCGAGGGTCAGGCCGTCACGCTCAGCGACGGTATCTGCGGCACGGCTGATGGCCTCGGCCAGTCGGTCTCGGGTGGACATGATGCTGCGAGGATACGTCGTCAGATGTCGACCGCTGTGAAGCACGGGGTCCGGTCCCGTGCCGTCGCACTACAGTTGGCCCCCCGGTAGGTGTTCGACCGGGTCGAGGTGAGCGGGCCCGTGCCCGCCAGACGCCCCCGTAGCTCAGCGGATAGAGCACCGGCCTCCGGAGCCGGTGGCGCAGGTTCGAGTCCTGCCGGGGGCACAAATGTGATGTCGCGAGACATCGGAAACTTCCGAACCCTCGCGGATCATGGTTTCCTGGGCCGAGCGGGCCCTTTCGGGGCGCCCGTTGGCTGGTAGTCCCTGGTCGGGTTCAGCATGAAGTCCCGTAGCAGCTCGCCGGTAGCGGCCTGGACGACCCGTACGTGGAGCTCATGGACGAGCATGATGACGTGGGTTCCGGTGTGGATCCGCCCGACGCCGATGTGGTGGAGCTTGCCGTGCACGCGCAAGGTGACCGTCCCGGCCTTGTCGACTCGGTCTCGACGCACCCGATCGTGAGGATCGGATGCGTCGGACCCTGGACCGACTCTTGGGACGGGCCAGGTAGGCGGCCGTCGGTGTCGAGGACTCGGCGAGTGAGCGGTGGGGCCGACGTTCGTTGTAGTTGTCGACGAACTCGTCGATCAGGGCCTGGAGCTCGTCGACGGACGAGGGCTGACGGGGTTGGGCCCGCAGCCATTTCTTCATGGTCTGCTGGAATCGTTCGACCTTGCCGCAGGTGGTCGGATGGTTCGGCCGGGAGTTCTTCTGGCGCACGCCCAGACGGTGAAGCTCTGATTCGAAAGCGTTGCGCCCTCCTCTGCCGCCCGGCCAACCGGGTAGTGAAGACCATGCCATTGTCAGTCAACGTCGAGGCTGGAACCCCATGGATGGCAACGGCTTCCCGGAAGCAGCCGAGGACGGTCCGTCCGGTGATCCGCCGGTGAGCCGTGACCGACAGAGCCTTGCGGGAGTGGTCATCCAGCCAGGAGTGGATCTCCACATAGGCACCAGGGGCACCAGACGCCGTCACGAGCCGATAGTGGGTGAAGTCGGACTGCCAGCACTCGTTGGGTTGGTCGGCTTCGAAGCGAATGTAGGACGAACGTGGCTTCTTCTGGGGCTGCGGGGTAACCAGACCGGCCTTGGCCAGATAGCGGCTGATGGTGGCGCTCGACACTCGGACTCCGTGGTGGTGTTCAAGGTGCCACCGGATGGTGTCCGGTCCGGCATCAAGGCCGGCCGCCACCAGCTTCGTGCGGAGTTCGACGATCTGGCCAACTACCGTCGCCGCCACTGCGTTGGGCGAGGTCTTCGGCCGTCGGGACCGGGGTTCGAAGGCCGCGTCTCCCTCGGAGCGATACCGAGCCACCAGCTTGGAGACCCATCCCGGCGAGACCTCGTACGTGCGGGCAACCTCAGCCTGGCTCCGACCTTCGACAATGACCGCAGTGATGACCAATCGGGCTTTCGACATGCCCGAGCATCAAGGAATCGGGCTTTCCTATGTCTTGAGAGATGCCTTTCCTATGTCCTGAACCAGAACACTGCCGGGGCGCACAGTGTGATGTCCCAGGACATCGCGGACAGACGAACCTACGAAGACTAGGTGACCTCCGCTTTCGGGGCGAGGGGCTGGTAGTCCCTCTCAGGGTCGAGCGTGAGGTGTCGGAGGAGTTCGCCCTCCTCGCTGAGGACTCTGATGTCGAGGTCGGCGACGAGGACGATCACCCGACGGCCACAGTGGGCGCGTCCGACCCCGACGTGGTGGAGCCTGGTTCCGTGTCGCAGGGTGAATACCCCGACCTTGTCGACTTTGTCGTGGCGGACCCGGGTGTTCGGAGCCATGGGGTACGTGTCGGGGTCGGGCGTCGCCTTGGCCACGGCGTCGAAGGCCCGCTTGGGTGGGATCATGCCCCGGGCCGAATGGGGCCGGGTCTCGTTGTAGTAGGGAGAAGCGGCGACGCGCGGGGCCAGAACCGGCACGCAGACCGGGGAGGGCGACCAGGGCGGCCGACCGGGGCGGCCGGACGGAGGGCGGCGAGCGGAGCCCACCCGAGACGGAGGGCGAGGGGCGGGGCGGGGAGCGGCGAGGCCCCGGAAAGCTGACCGTCGTGATCACCGGCTTCGGGCCGTGATCTGTTCGCTCTGGATTGGGGCCCGACGAGCGGAGCGCTGGACTCGAGCAACCCCTCAATCGTCGAGGCCGGGCAAACCCCTCGCTGGCCTGAGGTTAGAACCTGAAGCGAGTCAGCCCGCCCGGCTCGGTGCCCAGTGCCACGGTCACCGAATGTGGCTTGATGCGAAATACGTTCCACGGCGGTGGTCCCTGCGACGGCGCGTTGAACGGGGCAGTGATACCCGCCCCGGTCTCATCCAGTTCGGCGGGCCACCCCTGATCCGCCCAGGCCTTGGCGAGGCGCGTCAGTGTGGCCGGGTCGGTCTCCCGCTCTGCCTCACCTTCGGCGACGACATCTGCATCGCGAATCGACACCGCGATCGAGCATCGCGGGTCGCGGGCGACGTTGCGGCCCTTCCGGGTTCCCGATCCGGTCTGGAACCAGAAGCTTCCGTCCAGCCAGAGCGCACCGACCGCAGTCACGTGCGGGCTCCCGTCCTCGTTCACCGTCGAGAGCCACGTCGTGCGAGCGTTGTGGGCGTCCGAAGCCGGCGGCGATCCGGCATCGAGTTTCTCGACGATGTTCGCCCAGTTCACTGGGGGCAGCCCGTCCGTCGCACCCAAGTTGATGATGTCCATTACGTCTCCCTTCCGGTAGTCCGGCGACACTGCTCAGAGCCGTGTCTTCTATTTGACGTTTACCGGTCACCAAAGTCATCGCCGTATCAGAGGGGTGGAAGTCCTCCCGGCCTTGCCAGTCTGCCAGGCGTATCCCACATTGAGGGCAGGGCAGTCCATGCCGGCCTCGGCCCTCAAGCGAAGGGCACGGCGACGTCGCAGTACGGGACGCTCGCTTCCGTGACCGGCTCGCTCGCGAAGAAGGTAATTCGCACGCCGAGATCCTCGGGCTTGAGAGCGAGACTCTCGGGGACGACGTGCTCGACCGCCCAGGCGTGCAATGCCTCCGACGCGAGTTGCCACGGCACCGCCGGGTTCCCTCCCGGGCCAGCCGGTAGCGCGTCGTCCGGTAGCGCGACGTACGCCTCGTGGCGTGCGGGTTCGGTCCGCAAGCTCAACTCCGGGTAATACGATGCAAGCGCCTTCGCGTCCGGCTCCGGGACCGGCCTGCACCATTCAACGGGGCCGTCGCTGTCCGCGCTCACCTCACCCCAGTAAATGGAGACCATCGCGCCTTCTCGCCCGTCCATCTTCGGTAGTGGTGTTGGCGCAGGATCGCGGGGAACTCCTTGCCGAGCGCCCACGCTCCCTGTTCGTCGACGTTGCGCTTCAGGCAGAGCAAGCTCCGCTCGGGTATCTCTCGTGTGGTGACGACGTACATGACGGACCTCTTTCCACTCAGTCGGTTGATGAGCTCATCGGCGAGCTCCGGCTTGTTCACCCCCGGGTCCCGACAGTCAGCCGAGGCCGCATCGACCAAGTGATCGACCTCACCGGACACCCCGGCATGTGACGCTCTCCTCGCCCACCGGTCGGGGTCGCCTTCACAGGGGGAGTCCGGCGCACCGGTCGGCTCCGCCTACCCCGTCTGCCTTCGCCGTGCCGCGGCGCGGCGCGCTCGGGCCACCGAAGCGACGAGCGCCGTCAAGATGATCACCGGCAGGGCCACCCAGCCGGGGAAGCCGGTGCGAGCGAGTCCCCAGGTCACCAGCAGGCCGACGATGACCACGACGGCCAGGGTCCAGTCGTCGCCGGCGATGAAGTCGACCCAGAACAGCCCGAAGCGCTTGAGGGTCTGCATCAACCGGCCGTCCCGATCCGAGCGGCATCCGCGCTGCGCAGCACGGCCACCGTGGCGCACGACACCAGCGCGGTGACGGCGATGAGGACCAGAATGAAGAGGTCGTTGCCGGGCCAGCTGGCGCCCGCCCCCTCAGCCGACCAGAACAGTCCGAACGAGGTCAGCATGATCCCGACGATGAACTTGAGGGAGTTCTCGGGGACCCGCGACAGTGGGCGATGAACGACGAGTCCGATGGCGGCCACCAGTAGGAGCGCGGCCACAGCGGCCAGGGATGCCGCCCCCAGGTGGCCCTGGGTGGCGCCGAACGTCAACACGATGAAGACCACCTCGAGCCCTTCGAGGAAGACGCCCTTGAAGGCCACGGTCACCCCGTACCAGTCCACGGTCCCCCGGCCACCCCCAGCTGCCTTGAGGCGCTGGAGCTCCTCTTGGTAGATGGCGTCCTCATCGTGGAGCGCCTTCAGGCCGCCGGCCCGCAGGATGGCCTTGCGCAGCCACTGGAGTCCGAACACCAGCAAGAGGCCTCCCACCACCAGCCGCAACGAATTGAGTGGGATGCTGGTGACCGCGGGGCCGAGCACGGCCACCAGGCCTCCCAGCCCCACCACGGCCCCCGCCGTGCCGAGCACCACCGGCCGCCAGCCCCGCGTCACCCCGACGGCCAGGATGATGGTCAGCGCCTCCACCATCTCTACCGTCGAGGCGGCAAAGGTGCTCAGTACCAACAGCACGACGTGCAACGGGCCGGTCTCCTCGTTCAGCGGCGGTCCAGACTGTAGTATTTGCTACATGTCTGAGTCAATTGTGCAGGATCCGCTACAGGAGCCCCTGGCCCGACGTGTGGCCCGGTCCCTCGGCACGCTCAGCCCGGCTCAACGGTTGGTCGCCGAGTACCTGGTGGGATCGGGCCGCTCGGCCATGGTCGACTCGGCCTCGGTCATGGCCGACCGGCTCGGAGTGAGCGACGCGACTGTGGTCCGGACCGCCCAGGCCCTGGGCTACTCCGGTCTGCCGGAACTCCGTCGGGGCCTGGCCGATCAGGTCGAGGGCCTGACCCTGGCGGAACGGCTCCACCACACGTTGGCCCAGAGTGGGACCGACGCGCTGGCCAGCTCGGCCAACTCGCTCGTCGACTCGGTCGACGTGCTGTTGCAGCAGGTGTCCGGTCCGCGCTTCGACCACGCGGTCGAGATCATGGGGACCGCCGACCATCTGGTCTGGAGCGGCATCGGGCCGTCCGCCCCCGTCGCCGAGTACGCCGCCCTCCTCGGCCGGCGGCTGGGCCGGCCCTCGGTGGCGTTGACCCGATCCGGACCGGGCGTCGCCGACGATCTCCTGGAGCTGACGCCGACCAGTGTCGCCGTGGTCCTGACGTACGGCCGACTGCACCACCACGTCGCGGCCATCCTGCAACGGGCGTCCGATCGGTCCGTGCCGGTGGTGTTGGTCACGGACGTCCTCGAGTCGGACCTCGGGGACCGCGTGGCGGAGACGCTGGTGTGTTGGAGGGGGACCCCGGGTCTCTTCGCCAGCCATGCTCCGACCATGGTGCTGGTGGAAGGACTGCTCATGGGTTTGGCCGGGCTCGATCCCGACCGGGCCGAGTCCAGCCTGGCCGAGCTGGAGGAGCTCAGGGCCCTTCCCGGTTGACTCCGGGCGCTGATGGCGGACGTCTGATCCTCGACCTCGTCGACTCGGCTGCCCTCGCCTCCTACGGTGATCGTCACACAAGCCCGAGCCGAAGCCGAACCGGGTCGGTGGCCTCCCATCGCCGACTGGACCGCGCACGCCTCGGAGGAGGCGACGGCTACGCCATCGATCCGGTCTGCGGCATGCAGGTGGAGACGGCCCCGCACCGGCGTCGGCCGTGCGCTCCGGGACGACACTTTTCTTCTGTTCGGACCACTGCCGAGCTTCGAAGCCGAGCCGGACCGATTCGTCGGCCGGAGCGGGGACGACGCCGGTGACCCATCCCAGCACTACGGTCGGGACGGACGGGTGACGACCCGATCAGTCGCTATGCGGGCTCGGGCAACCCCGACTGGCGCACGGTGACGTTGAAGCGTCCGTCACCCACCCCCAGGGTCGGGTCGCCGCTGCCCTGGATCACCCGAGGCACCCCGTGGTACGCCAGTCGGGAAGGACCCCCGAAGACGAACGCGTCGCCGGACTCGAGCAGCACGTCGGACCACGGTCGCCCCCGCCCGGCGGGAGTGCCGAAGCGGAACGTACAGGTGTCGCCCACGCTGAGCGAGACCACCGGGGCCGGGCTCCGCTCGTCGCGGTCGACGTGCATGCCCATGTGCGAACCGGGGGTGTACCAGTTGATGAGGGCCACATCCGGTCGGTACCCGCCGGCATCGGCTCCGGCCACCAGGCCCGCCGTGGGATGGATCCTCGGGTCCACGGTGCCGGCCGCCTCGACCGCCCGGCGGCTGAGGTCACTCAGCCCGTCCGGGAACGGCGGCACCGGCCGCCCGTCGGCGTCATCCACGTGTCGTGAGTAGCGGTAGGGGTACCAGTGCCACCCCAGACAGGCGATCTGGACCGACATGACCCCGCCGCGAGGCATGCGGGGGGCACGGAATCCGCCGGCGTCGTCGCCCCACCGTCGGCACGCCTCGGCCAGGGACCGTTGGGCGTCAGGGTCGAGCCACCCGGGCAGGAGTACGGCTCCGGGGGCCACGATCTCGGGCTCCCGCCCGAACAGTGGCGACACCGGCCTAGTGTCCCACCGGCCGGCAGTCCCGGCTCGGACGAGTGCCGGCCGTGGTCGCGTCGGCCGGGAGGCAGAAGCGCGGCCGCCGACGGCCCGTGGCGCCGGTGAGTTGGGACGCTACCTTCACGGCGCCGGCAGGCGCGGTGCTGGCGTCCTCGTCACCTACGTTCGACCGGGATCGGCTGCGCACCGGGGACACCTTGGCACACCTCGGCCGGCCGCGGTGCCGTGGGCACCGACTTCGGACCGTGTGCCGGGTCGGCGGCCTCAGATCGGGCCGGAAGAGTCCTGGCGGGCCAGCCAGCGCAGGCGGGCCGCCCGGGCGTCCCACGAGTAGACCACGGCCGTCCCGGCGAAGCGGTCGTGCCAGGCGTAGCGCCGCCGATTCGTCAGGATGCCGAGAAATCCCAAACCGAGCGCGATGATGCTGAGGGGCAGGGTCAGGGTCCGGATGACCGCCTGACGGGCGCCGATCGGCGAACCGTCGGTCTTGACCACCTTGATCCCGAGGACGGCCATCCCGATGGTCTTCCCACTGAGGGTCCACTGATACGCGAAGTACAGGAACTCCCAGACCACCGCGGCGATGAGGGAGGCGACCTGGTAGTTGCTCAGCGAGAACTTGGCGCCCGACGCCAGCTGGATGGTGAAGGCCAGGGCCGCTGCGCCGAGGGTGAACAGCCCCCACGAGGCGCCCACGTCGGCCCCGAAGGCGACCAGCCGGCTCACGGCACCGGCATAGTGGCCCTGGCGACCCTCGACGGGTTCGACCACCGTGGCCATCAGCCCGCCCCCGACGGCAGCTCGGCCAGTGACGGGGCCACTTCGACCAAGGTCGGTGGCCCGAGGGGGAGCTCGGCCGGCGGCCGGCGGAGGATGCGGTTGGCCCATCGGGCGAAGAAGTCGTCCAGTCCGACCCCCTGGGCCCGGATGACGTCGAGGACCTCCGAGGCCACGCCGGTGGTGGAGCGGGCGATGATGGTACCCAGCTCGGTCTTCTCCATCAGGGAGTCGATGTCGACCCGCTCGATGATCCCCTCGACGTCGACCCGCTCGATCAGCTTCTCGACGTCCACCCGCTCGATCAGCTTCTCGACGTCGACCCGGTCGATCAGCTTGTCGACGTCGACCCTCGAGATCAGGGCGTCGACGTCGATGCGGTCGAGGAGCCCGTCGATGTCGATGGCATCCATGACGATGCTCACCACCCGCTCGGCCACCGCCTGAGCCAGCTGTTCCACGCGACCGGATCCCGGGACCGGGCTCATCGGGGTCGGTTCGACGACCGGACGTCCATCAGGACAGCATCCCATCGGAGCGTGCTCCCTGCGGGGACACCCCGGGAGGGCACTCGAACCGCGGTCAGGTGGCGGCGTTGGCCTTGAGCACCTCGAGGGCCCGGTCGGCGTGCACGTTCATCCGCACCTCGCTTTGGATGACGTCGATCACTTTGAGGTCGCTCCCGATGATGAAGGTGGCCCGCTTGGTGGGTGAGAGCTTGGCAAATCCCCGCCGGACCCCGAACTGGGTGGCCACCGCCCCGTCGGGGTCGGACAGCAGGGGGTAGTCGAAGGAGTGCTTGTCCGAGAAGCGCTTCTGCTTCTCGACCTGGTCGGCGCTGATCCCCACCCGTTGGGCACCGACGGCCTCGAACTCGGCCTTCATGTCCCGGAAGTGGCAGCTCTCCTTGGTGCAGCCATAGGTCATGGCGGCTGGGTAGAAGAACAGGACGACGGGGCCCGAGGCGGCCAGTTCGCTCAGCGCTCGCAGATTGCCGTCCTCGTCGGGCAGTTGGAAGTCCGGTGCCTGGTCGCCTTTGTCCATGGCCTGAGGCTACCGGTCGGCGGCCGGCGGTGCCCGACCGTGCGGTCGGGCCCGGAGGGCCCGGATCCCGCCGGCGGGGGTGTCGGGCCGGGGTGGGTGCCACCGTAAGATACATCGACGCCTTAGGGCGCCGATGCCGACCGGGCGGCAGGCCCGGGGCACCCCACCGGTGCCGCCGCCACCAGACCGATCCCCCGCCGAACAGTCAGGACCATCTGATCATGCCGTACGCCATCGAAGCCGATGACCTGCAGAAGACCTTCACGGGCAAGCACGAGGTCCGCGCCCTCGACGGCGTGTCATTCAGAGTCGAGGAGGGGACGGTGTTCGGCCTCCTCGGTCCCAACGGTTCCGGCAAGACCACCGCCGTGCGTGTCCTCACCACCATCCTGAAGGCGGACGGCGGATCGGCGCGGGTGCTGGGCCACGACGTCAGGAAGAAGGCCGCGCTGGTCCGAAGCCTCATCGGTCTGGCCGGCCAGTACGCCGCCGTGGACGAGAACCTGACCGGTCGGGAGAACCTCCGGATGGTGGGGAGACTCAACCACTTGGACCCGTCGTACGTCACCCTCCGGGCCGCCGAGCTGCTCACCCAGTTCGATCTGGCCGATGCCGGCGACCGCCCGCTCAAGACCTACTCGGGCGGCATGCGCCGGCGGCTGGACCTGGCCGCCGCGCTGGTGGCCCGACCCACCGTCCTCTTCCTCGACGAGCCGACCACCGGGCTCGACCCCCAGAGCCGCAACGACCTGTGGGAGGTCATCGAGAGCCTGGTCGGCGGAGGCACCACGGTGCTCCTGACCACCCAGTACCTGGAGGAGGCCGACCGGCTGGCCTCCGACCTGGTGGTCATCGACCACGGGCATGTCATCGCCGAGGGCACCCCGAGTCAGCTCAAGGCCGACCTGGGCGCTACGGTGCTCGAGGTCGGCCTGGACACCATCGACCATGCAACCCGGACCGCCGAGCTGTTCGGGTCGCTCGGGACCCACACGCCGACCGTCAACGGCACCGTCGTCGAGGTCACGGTGGACGACGGGCCCACGTCGGCCATGGCCGGGCTCCGCTCACTCGACCAGGCAGGGATCACCCCCACGGCGTTCACCCTGCGCGAGCCCAGTCTGGACGACGTCTTCTTGGGACTGACCGGCCGACGGGCGGAGGACGAGACCGAGGAGACCGAAGACCCCGAGAAGAAGCGACGCAGCCGATCCCGACGGCGCGCCGCCAGCGAAGCCCTGCCCATCACGACCGGAGAGCTCTCATGACCACGACCATCGTCGCCCCTTCCGTCCCGGGAGCGCCCCACGCCGGCTCGGTGACCACCCGGTTGCGTTGGGCGGTGTCGGACACGCTGACCATCACCCAGCGGAACCTGCTGGCCCTCTTGCGCATCCCCGAGCAGCTGTTCTTCTCGACGGTGCAGCCGATCATGTTCGTCCTGCTGTTCACCTACGTGTTCGGCGGAGCCATCAAGGTCCCCGGGGGCAGCTACGTGAACTACCTGATGCCCGGCGTCTTCGTGCAGACCGTGGCCTTCGGGGCCGTGAGCACCAGCATCGGCCTGGCCGAGGACCTGCAGAAGGGCCTCATTGAGCGGTTCCGGGCGCTTCCCATGTCCCGCTCGGCCGTGCTGACCGGGCGGACCTCGGCGGACATGGTCCGCAACGTCTTCACCGTGATCATCATCACCGGGGTGGGACTGGCCGTGGGCTTCCGGCCCACCACCGGCGTCCTGGCTTACGTCGCCGCCGTCCTGCTGATCCTGCTCTTCGCCTACGCCCTGTCCTGGGGCTTCGCAGTGATCGGGCTCTCGGCACCCAACAGCGAGACGGCCCAGGTGATGTCGTTCCCCATCCTCTTCCCGCTGATCTTCGTCTCGTCGGCCTTCGTCCCGGTCACCTCCATGCCCAGTTGGCTCCAAGGATTCGCCACCTACCAGCCGGTGAGCGTGACCGTCAGCGCCTGCCGGGCCCTGATGATCGGAGGGCCCACCTCCAAATGGGTCATCCAGACGCTGGCCTGGACCATCGGCCTGCTGATCGTCCTCATCCCGCTGGCCGTCCGGCGCTACCGCAACCGCACCTAATGGCCCTGGCCGACCCCGGTTCGCGGCGGCCGGACCGGTGGCAGAATGGGGCCATGGTTCAGACCCCACCCTCTGCCGCCCCCGACTCCTTCGGTGCCCGCGGCTCGCTCGCCGTCGGCGACGCCACCTACCAGATCTACCGGATCAACGCCCTGGCCGACCGGTTCGACATTCCCCGGCTGCCCTACTCCATCAAGGTGGTGTTGGAGAACCTGCTCCGCCACGAGGACGGGGTGGCCGTTCGGCCGGCCGACATCGAGGCGGTGGCCGGATGGGGTAACCGTCCCGAGCGGCACGGCTTCGGTAGTGAGGACGCAGCCGAGATCGCCCTGACCCCCGAGCGGGTGCTGATGCAGGACTTCACCGGTGTGCCCGGTGTGGTCGACCTGGCCGCCATGCGTGACGCCCTCGAGACCCTGGGCGGGGACCCGGCCAAGGTCAATCCTCTGGTCCCGGTGGAGCTGGTCATCGACCACTCGGTGATCGCCGAGTCGTCGGGCCGGCCCCAGTCCTACGACGAGAACGTGGACATCGAGTATCACCGCAACATCGAGCGCTACCAGCTCCTGCGGTGGGCCCAGCAGGCCTTCGACGGCTTCCGGGTCGTGCCCCCGGGCACCGGCATCTGCCACCAGGTCAACCTGGAGTACCTGTCTCGGGTGGTGTTCGCCACCCACGACGGCCAGGCCTACTGCGACACCCTGGTGGGCACCGACTCCCACACCACCATGGTCAACGGCCTCGGCGTGCTGGGCTGGGGCGTCGGCGGGATCGAGGCCGAGGCGGCCATGCTGGGGCAACCGCTGTCGCTGCTCCTGCCTCCGGTCGTCGGCTTCCGGCTCACCGGCGAGCAGCCGGCCGGCACCACCGCCACCGACCTGGTGCTCACCATCACCCACCTGCTGCGCCAGCACGGCGTGGTGGGGAAGTTCGTCGAGTTCTACGGGCCCGGCGTGGCGGCGGTGCCCCTGGCCAACCGCGCCACCATCGGCAACATGTCCCCCGAGTACGGTGCCACCTGCGCCATCTTCCCCGTCGACGGGGTAACCATCGACTACCTGCGGTTCACCGGCCGGGACGACAAGCACGTCGACCTGGTGGAGGCGTACACCAAGGAGCAGGGCATGTTCCACGTGGTCGGGGGCGTGGAACCGGTCTACTCCGAAACCATCGAACTGGACCTGTCCACGGTGGTGCCCAGCATCGCCGGCCCGACCCGGCCGCAGGACCTCGTCGCACTGGCCGGGGCCGGTGCTTCGTACCGCTCGTCCCTCGGCCGGGAGCCCCGCTCAGGGCCGGCCACCGGGGCCGACGGGTCGACGGCGACGGTGGAGGACGGGGCGGTCGTGGTGGCGGCCATCACCAGCTGCACCAACACCTCCAACCCCCAGGTGATGGTGGCGGCGGGCCTCGTCGCCAAGCGCGCCGTGGAGCGGGGCCTCCTCCCCAAGCCCTGGGTCAAGACGACCCTGGCCCCCGGGTCGCGGGTGGTCATGGACTACCTGGACCGGGCCGGGCTGACCGAGCCACTGGCCGCCATCGGGTTCGACCTGGTCGGGTACGGGTGCACCACGTGCATCGGGAATTCGGGGCCCCTCCTCGCCGGGGTGTCCGAGGCCGTCCACGAGCACGACCTCTCGGTCGCCTCGGTACTGTCGGGCAACCGCAACTTCGAGGGGCGCATCCATCCCGACGTCCGGATGAACTACCTGGCCTCTCCCCCGCTGGTCGTGGCCTACGCCCTGGCCGGCACCATGGACATCGATCTGACCACCGACCCGTTGGGCACCGACGCCGACGGCCGGCCGGTGCTGCTGTCCGACCTGTGGCCGTCGCCGGAGGAGGTCACCGAGGCCATCCGCTCGTCGCTCACCTCGGAGATGTTCCGCCAGCGGTACGACGCGGTGTTCGACGGAGACGACCGGTGGGGGGCCGTGGAGACGGCAGCCGGCAACACCTTCAGCTGGGACCACGACTCCACCTACGTCCTGCGGCCCACGTTCCTCGAGGGCCTGGCCATGGAACCGGCACCGGTCACCGAGGTGGAGGGCGCCCGGGTGCTGGCCCAACTGGGGGACAGCGTGACGACCGACCACATCTCCCCGGCCGGCAACATCGGCCCGACCACGCCGGCGGGCCACTACCTGGGCGAGAAGGGCGTGGAACGAGGGGACTTCAATTCCTACGGGGCCCGGCGGGGCAACCACGAAGTCATGGTGCGGGGCACCTTCGCCAACGTCCGCCTGCGCAACCAGCTGGCACCCGGCACCGAGGGCGGCATCACCCTCCACCTGCCCGACGGCGAGCAGACCACCATCTACGAGGCCGCCGTGCGGTACGCCGCGGACGACGTGCCCCTGGTCGTGCTGGCCGGTAAGGAGTACGGCTCGGGATCGTCCCGCGACTGGGCGGCCAAGGGCACCGCGCTGCTGGGAGTCCGGGCGGTCATCGCCGAGAGCTACGAGCGCATCCACCGCTCCAACCTGATCGGCATGGGCGTCCTGCCGCTGCAGTACGCCGAAGGCCAGAACGCCGCCTCCCTCGGTCTCACCGGACACGAGGTCTTCGCCGTCACCGGTCTCGAACCGCTCAATGACGGGGTGACCCCCAAGACGGTCGCCGTGCGGGCCGTGGACGGCAACCGTGTGGTGGAATTCGACGCCCGGCTGCGCATCGACACCCCGATGGAGGCCGAGTACTACCGCAACGGCGGGATTCTCCCCTACATGCTGCGCCAGATGGCCGGCTGACCCGGACGCCGGACACACGCCGGACACGCCGGACACGCCGGGCGTTCCGGCTTCTACCGGCCGAACCGATCGGCGGTCAGTTGGCCAGGGGTAGGACGAACCAGGCGATGACCACGAAGTGCAGGACCGCGCCGACGATGGTGCAGGCATGGAAGACCTCGTGGTAGCCGAACACGCCCGGCACCGGGTTGGGCCTCTTCAGGGCGTACACCACGGCACCGGCCGAGTAGGCGAGGCCCCCCGCCAACAGCAGGGTGAAGCCCACGCCGCCCAGGGCCCGGAAGAGCTGGGGCAGCACCACCACGGCGGCCCACCCCACCACCACGTATGGAAGGGCGATGACCCACTTCGGGGCGTCCAGCCACACCTGGCGCAGGGTGATTCCGAGCACGGCCCCGGCCCAGACGATGCACAGGACCGCGGTCCGGGCCCATCCGCTGAGGGCGATACCGGCCACCGCGGTGTAGGAGCCGGCGATGGCGATGAAGATGGTCGAATGGTCGGCCCGGCGCATCCGCCGACGGCCGACGGGACCCCACGTGTGCCGGTGGAACAGCGCACTGACCCCGAACAAGAGTGAGATGGACACGGCGTAGACGACCATGACCAGCTTCGAGCCCGGTGTCGGGGCGGCCCAGATGAGGGCGGCGCCCGAGATCAGCGAGACGAAGAAGGCCACCTCGTGAAAGACACCCCGGAGTCGTGGCTTGACGGGCTCGGAGGCGTCGGCACCGGCGCCCGGTGGCTGGGTCAGTGTGCCGGTCGGTCCACTCATCGGTCCACTCTCTCGGCGTGAGTGCCGGCCGACTCGTCGGCGGCGGCGGGGCCACCGGGGGTCGGGTCGGCGGGCGCGCCGGCGTCGACGGCCGACAGTCGCGGGGCGAGGGCCCGCTGGACGAAACGCCGGAGCAGCCGGTGGCCCACCGACTCCACCTCGGCCAACCGGGACGGGTCGAGGATGATCCCGGCCGGCAGGTGCTCCTGCCATGCCGCCGCCAGGTCCCGATCGACCTCGACGTGGAACTGCAGCCCGTAGGCCCGGTCCCCCCAGCGGAAGGCCTGGTGCGGAAAGGGCCGGGAGGCCGCCAGGTGGACCGCCCCATCGGGGAGCGAGAAGGTGTCCTGGTGCCAGTGCACGCACGGGACGGTGGTGGTGGACAGGCCGCCGTACTCCGGGCCGAACACCGGGTCGAGGCGGCCGGGGCCGGTCAGTTCGACCCGGCCGAGTCCGATCTCCGGCCCCGCCCCGGTGGTCACCTCGGCGCCGAGGGCCATGGCCAGCTGCTGGGCCCCGAGGCACACTCCGAGCACCGGCTTCCCGTCGCCCACCGAGGCGGCCATCAGTTCCCGCTCGATGGGGAGCCAGGGATGGTCGGCGTCGTCGTGGACCCCCATCGGGCCACCCATGACGACGAGGCCGGCGATCGATCCCGATTCGGGGAGCGGGTCACCCCGGTCGAGCCGGACCACCCGGAAGAGCTGGTCGGCCCGCAGGAGCTCCTCGGCGATCAGCCCGGGGCCCTCATGGGCGACGTGTTGGAGGATGACCCAGGATCCCTCCGGGGCGGGCCCGTTCGGGGCGATGCCGGTGCCGGGGCCGGTCACGCCGTCGAGACCACGTGGAACGCCTCGGCCAGCCGACCATCGGGTAGCCCGGCGGCCAGGGCAGTCCCCGACATCCAGGTCCTCAAGAGCTCGTCGAGATGCTCGCCGTCGCCGACCTGGCTCCGGTGGGAGCGCAGGGCGGCCAGCTTCCGGTCGAAGCACTCGGTGGCGTCCACCGCCCGGTCGGCCCGCTCGGTGGTCATGATCCACAGCTCGGGCACGGTGTGGGGCTCGAGCCCCTCGTCCAGGAGCTCAGGGAAGGCGAAGGGATTGCGGGCGTCGGGATAGACGGCGCAGGCGGCGGCCTCACCGGCGGCCAGGTGATCGGGATGGCTGGCGTAGATGCGGGCCCAGTTCCGCTCGGGGGACTGGGTCACCACCCGGTCGGGGCGGAAGCGCCGGATGACCCGGCTGATGTCCCGACGCAGGTCGAGGCCGGCCTGGAGCCGGCCGTCGGGGTAGCCGAGAAACGTCAGGTCGGCCACCCCGACCTGGCTGGCGGCCGCGGTCTGCTCCCGGCGACGGATGGCCGCCATCTCGGTCCGCGGCAACGAACGGTCCTCGCCCCCGGCCTCTCCGTCGGTGGCGATGCAGTAGGCCACCTCCACCCCCAGGGCGGTCCATACGGCCACCGATCCGGCCACGCCGAAGTCGACGTCGTCGGGGTGCGCCGTCACCACCAGGATCCGTTCGACGCCGTCGGCGCCGGCCCCCACGACCATGGGTTGGCTGAAGTGGCGCTCAGGCACACTGTCCTCCTCGATCGAATGGGCGCATCCCGAATCCGGGGCGGGGTGCGCCGAGTGGTTCCGGCCCGCTCTGCCGGGCTCCAGGGAGCCGAGCTGCGCCGGCGGGTGGGGTGAGGGGACTCAGTCCTGGAGGGGGTTCCAGGCGGACAGGTCCTTCAACCGGGGATCGTTGGAGAAGATCTCCACGATCGGCGAGCGGAGCCCGATGCGGGTCTGGATCCGCTCGATCTCCAGCACCTGGTTCCACTGGACCAGGGTGACCACCAGACCGGCCTCGCCGGCCCGGGCGGTGCGGCCCGACCGGTGGAGGTACGCCTTGTGGTCCTCGGGTGGATCGAAGTGGACCACCACGTCGACCATGTCGATGTCCAGGCCGCGGGCGGCCACGTCGGTGGCCACCAGCGCCGGCAGCTTGCCCTCGCTGAAGTCCTTGAGGGTCCGCTCCCGGTTGGCCTGGCGGAGGTCGCCGTGGATGGCGTCGGCGTTCACGCCCTCCTTGCGGAGCTGCTCGACCAGTCGGTCGGCGCCCCGCTTGGTGCGCACGAACACCAGTGTCTTCTCGGAGTTGCGGCAGATGGCGGCACAGACCTTCACCCGGTCCATCTGGTGCACCTCGAGGAACCGGTGCTCCATGGCATCGACCGTGGTGCTGGGCGAGGCCACCTCGTGGAGGACCGGATCGCTCAGATAACGGCTCACCAGTCGGTCCACCGCCCCGTCGAGGGTGGCGGAGAACAGCAGGGTCTGGTGGTCCCGCTCGAGGCGACGGAGCACCCACTCCACCTGGGGCATGAAGCCCATGTCGGCCATACGGTCGGCCTCGTCGAGGACCAGGGTCTCGATGTCGGCGACCGAGAGCTCCCCCCGGTCGCCCAGGTCGATCAGCCGGCCCGGGGTGGCGATGATGACGTCGACGCCCCGGCGGAGCTTCTTCACCTGCCGCTCGATGTCGGCCCCGCCGTAGACGGCGGCGATGCGGAGTCCGGCCTCCTTGGCCAAGGGCTCGAGCACCTCGCTCACCTGCACGGCGAGCTCTCGGGTAGGAACCAGTACCAGGGCCCGGGGACGCCCGGGCTCCGTCGATCGGGCGACCATGGTTCGCTGGAGGAGGGGGACGCCGAAGGCGAGGGTCTTGCCCGAACCGGTCTTGGCCTTACCGCACACGTCCCGACCGGCGAGGGCATCGGCCACGGTCAGGGCCTGGATGGCGAAGGTGTGGGTGATTCCCTGGTCGGCCAGGGCCTTGACCAGCGACGGGTCGACGCCCAGCGAGGCGAAGGTCTGCGGATCGGCGGCGTCGGCCGACGGAAGGCCAGGGGGATCGGACGGATCGAAGACGCGATCCGACGGATCGGCGATGGTGGTCATGGGGTTCAGAAGCTCTCTCTCATCGTTCAGTGACGGCCGGAGGCCGACCGTCGACACCGTGCCATTCACGGATGCCTGCGGGCCCGCCTCGGGCCATCGTCCGGTCTGCGTCGGCAGGCCGGAAACAGGATGAGGAAGACCCCGGTGACGGAGCACCAGCTCCGCCACGCGTCCCAGTCTACCGGGTATCGGTCGTTGCACCAGGTCACGTGACGGCCGACTGGCCCGTGAGCAGGTCCGGTCTGCGGAATGACACCGGAAACGCCACCGGAACCGCCCCTTCCAATTGTACTAATATACTAGTATAATAAGTCGTATGGAGGCGGGGCCGCTGATCGAATTCCGGCTCGACCGGCGGTCGGGCGTTCCCGCGTACCGCCAACTCATCGACCAGGTCCGTCACGCCCTCCGCCTGGGCCTGCTCCGGCCCGGCGACCAGCTCCCCACCGTCCGCGACGTGGTCAAGCAGATCGCCATCAACCCCAACACCGTGCACCGGGCGTACCGCGATCTGGAACAGCAGGGACTGACCGAGGGACGTCCCGGGAGTGGGACCTTCGTCACGCGGTCCCTGTCCAAGGTGCCCGATGAGCAGCCGGTCCTGCTCGGCCAGCTGGAGGCGTGGATCCGTTCGGCCCGGGCGGCGGGGCTTGGGGACGAGGCCATCGCCGCCCTCGTCGCCGAGGCCATGCGGGCGCCGGACCGTCGAGCGGCACCGCCCGGTGCCGCGCCGCTTGTTTCAGAAGGAGAGGAACCGACATGACGATCGCCCTGGAGGCCGTGGGCCTGGGCCGCCGCTACCGGACCAAGTGGGGGCTCCGGGACTGCACCCTGCAGGTGCCCACCGGCTCCATCACCGGGCTGGTCCGACCCAACGGGGCCGGCAAGTCGACACTGCTGCGACTGGCTGCCGGGCTTTCGCGGCCGACCTCGGGGACCATCAGCATCTTCGGCCGGGAGGTGGATCCCAACTCCACCGATCACCTGGACCGGATCGGCTACTTCGACCAGCGACGGCCCCTCTACGAGGGCTTCCGGGTCGGGGAGATGTTGACCTTCGGCCGCCGCCTGAACTCGACCTGGGACGACAACGCCGCCCGGCAGTGGCTGGCCGACCTGGACATCCCCCTGAACGAGAAGGTGGGTCACCTTTCGCTCGGCCAGCAGGCCCAGGTGGCACTGACCGTGTGCATGGGCAAGCGGCCGGACCTGCTGATCCTGGACGAACCTGTGGCCAGCCTCGATCCCCTGGCCC
The DNA here is from genome assembly GCA_963812525.1 of uncultured Acidimicrobiaceae bacterium. GTDB lineage: Bacteria > Actinomycetota > Acidimicrobiia > Acidimicrobiales > RAAP-2 > Bog-756. The sequence goes on along the minus strand of CAWEVL010000009.1, from coordinate 522,121 downwards.
GGCGTCAGCTCCTCCAGACGCTGATGGGGACGGTGGCCGAGCGCGGCACCACGGTGTTCCTCTCCTCGCACATCGTGAGCGAGCTAGAGCCGGTGTGCGACCACCTGGTCATCCTCTCGGCGGCCCGGGTCCAGATCTCGGGGACCATCGACGGGCTGCTGGCCGAGCACCGGCTCGTGGTGGGGCCGGCGGGCGGGGATCCTCTGTCCGGGGTCGAGGTGATCTCGGAGAGCCGGGCCGCTCGGCAGACGACCTCGCTGATCCGGGGCACGCCCGCTCGGCACGGGCCCGAGTGGCAGGTCCTCGAACCCGACCTCGAGGAGATCGTCCTCGGATATCTGGGCAGCACCTCGACCGGGGCAGGGGTTGCCGCGCCGACGGCTGACCGAGCTCCGTCGTTGGCCCGGGACGGCTTGCAGTGATCTGGCTGGCGTGGCGGCGCCACCGCCTTGCGCTCCTGGTGATGGTCGGCCTCGTCATCGGCCTCGGCCTGTGGATGGCCCTGGTGATCCATGGGTTCGATGCGGCACTCCTCACACGACACCGCTTCCACGGCCACTACTACTCCGACTTCCAGCTGGGCATCAGTCCGTTCGGCAACGGCCTGTTCACACTCCAGAACCAGGCCTCCGCCATTCACGTGCTCCTCCTGGTCGTGCCGTGCCTTCTCGGCGCGGTGCTCGGCGCACCGCTGGTAGCAGGAGAGCTGTCGCACCACACCAACCGGCTGGCGTGGACCCAGGGCATCTCCCGCACCCGATGGTTCGTCATCACGTGGGGGTTGGTGGGTCTTGTGGCCGTCGGCTCGACCACCGCACTGGTTCCGCTGGCCCGGTCGTGGTCGTTGCACGCCGTGGGGCGGTTCGCCTTAGCCAGCAACATGGGAGGGTTCGGCCGGACCTCGCCCCTGTACTTCGCCTTCACCGGTGTCGTACCCGTCGTCTACACCCTCTTCGCCCTCGCCTTGGCTACCTGCCTCGGGGCGCTGATCCGGCGGACCGCCTGGGCGGTGGCGGGAGCGGCGGTCGTCTACACGCTGATGGCGCTGCTCATGGCCACGACCGTCCGTCCACTCCTCGCCCCCCAGGAGTTCGTCCCGTTCTCCGACATCGGGGCCGCGCAACTGGCCGGAACCTCGGATCAACTGGCCTGGGACCTGGGGTCGGGCTACCGCTTCGCTCCCGGCAGCGTCCAGCCGCCGAACACGCCCTCGGCCGGGTCGATCGCAGCGCGCTGCAATCCCGACAGCGTCGGCTTCGGCCCCTGCCTGAGCGCCCACCAGGTGCAGCTGGGTGAGCTCTTCCAGCCGGCTAGCCACTACTGGACCCTGCAGTGGCGCGAATCGGCCATCTACCTGGGCCTGTCCCTGGTGCTCTTCAGCGTGGCCCTCGCGGCCGTCCGGCGGTGGCGCTCGTGATCTGGCTGGCCTGGCGGCGGAATCGGGGGCGGATCCTGACCGTGGTCGGGGGACTGGCCGTGCTCGGGCTGTGGATGGTCCACGATGCCCATGCCGGAGCCGTGCTGGGTGGCGCCACCGCCTGCTCCCAGTCCGGCCAGGACGACTACACCCGCTGCACGGCACCCCTCTCGCCCGGCAATCAGGCCGTCGTCATCAACGGCCTGCTCCTCTTCCTCCCTTGCCTCCTCGGCCTCTTGTTCGGCGCCCCGCTGGTGGCCGGCGAGGCCGAGCGAGCCACCCACCGGCTGGCCTGGACCCAGCATCGCTCCCGGACGCGCTGGTTCGTGACCACGTGGGTGTCGGTGGCCCTCGTGCTGACGGCCGTAGTGGCCGCGGCGGTGCCGCTGGCCCAGTGGTGGTCGGGTCAGGTCTCCGTGAAGGTGCCCGAAGCCGTCTCGCTGGGCGGGGACAGGATCCAGCCCAACCTGTTCAGTGTCACGGGACTGGTCCCGGTGGCCTACTCCCTGTTCGCCCTGGCCCTGGGGGCCGCTTTGGGGGCGATCCTGCGGCGAACCTCGTTGGCTGTCGTGGGAACCATCGTGGTCTATTCGGTGGTCGCCCTGGTCATGGTGTTCGCCGTCCGCCCGGCGCTGGCACCGACCGGGTTCCTGGTCGACGGCACCACCGACAGCCCCCAGTACGCTCCATTCCCCGATCCCCCGCCCTGGAACGTCGCCTATCGGTACCGGGCCATCCCCGGGTCGTCAGTCCGACCCGGATCACCCAGCCCCGATGCCGTGGCCCTGCGGTGCTCGGTCCATGCCGAACACCCCGACCAGGTGGTCCGCTGTATGAGTGCCCACGGTGTCGAAGGGGGGTTCGTCTTCCAGCCGCCCTCCCACTACTGGCGGCTCCAGATGGGCGAGTCGCTGCTCTACCTGGTGGGAACAGGCGTGCTGTTCGGCCTCGGTGTCGTCGCCGTGCGACGCATGCGCGACTGAGCCGGTCCGACCACGGCTACCCGGTCGCAGTGGAGGTCCTACCCTGTGTCGAGGCCCGGACAACCGAGTCCGGGACGCTCCACGAAAGGAAGCCGACCATGGGAAAGCTCGACACCGGCGACAAGGCCCCGACATTCAGCCTGCCCGACCAGGACGGGAAGAAGGTCTCCCTCAAGGACCTCGCAGGTAGTCCGTTCGTCCTCTACTTCTACCCCCGGGACGACACTCCGGGCTGCACCAAGGAGGCCTGTCAGTTCAACGACAACCTCCGGGCCTTCGCCAGGGCCAAGGTGAAGGTCCTCGGGGTATCGGGGGACAGCGCCGACAAGCACCAGAAGTTCCGGGCCAAGTACGGGCTCACCTTTCCCCTCCTGACGGACGCCGATCACAAGGTGGGAGAGGCCTACGGGGCGTGGGGCGAGAAGACGCTCTACGGCAAGAAGTCCATCGGGGTGATCCGGTCCACCTTCCTCGTCGGTGCCGACGGCAAGATCCTCCGGGCCTGGTACCACGTGAAGGCCGACGGCCACGCGGCCAAGGTGCTGGCCGAACTGGCGGCCTGAGCGACCGGCCCTCGTCCGGGCCCGGCCGGCCCACGGGGCCGACGGGGCCGGCGCACCGCACTCCGGTCAGAGGCCGGTGTCGCCCCGAGGACCCGGGCCCGGCGTCATCGCTGGTGGCCGGAGCACCACCACGAGGTGCGGCCTCCGACCGTGGACCGGGTCAGCTCGGACCCGTCGCGGGGACACCGTCCGCCCGGCCGCCGCTCGTCCATGAGACGGCCGGTGTGGGATCCGCCCCCCTGGCTCAGGTCCGCCAGGGTGCGACCCAGGTGGCGGTGGAGGCGCCTGACTTCGTTCGGGGTCAGGGTGTCCGAGGGCCGGATCGGTGACAGCCCCGCCCGCCACAGCAGCTCGTCGACGATGAGGTTCCCGATCCCGGCCACCCGCGACTGGTCGAGCAGGCGGGCCTTGAGCGGGGCCTTCGACTTCCGGAGGGTGGCGGCCAACTGGGCGGGGGTGATGGTGGTGGCGTCCGGCCCGAGCCCCGACACGTCCGGATCGAGCAGCACGCCGCCGAGCCTCCGGGGATCGTTGACCACCAGGGACCCGCCGTCCTCGAACCGCACCCTCCACCGGTCCCAGACCGGGTCCCGGCGCTCGGGGGCGTAGCGCATCTGTTCGACGCCCGGCGTCCCGTCCACAGCCAGGGTGCCGGTCATCCCGAACCGGATGCCCAGCGTCGGGCCGCTGTCCACGTCGAGCAGGAGGAGCTTCCCGATCCGGCGGGCCGCGGTGAACCGGTGGCCGATCAGGACCCGGCGGAGGGTCGCGGCGGTGGCCGCACCCTTCAGGAACCAGGCGTCGGGACTGGCCACCGAGACCACGGTCCGGTCGAGGGCGGTCTCGGCCAGTTGACGGTAGGTCTCGACTTCGAGCATCTCGGGCACGGCCCGAGGGTAGCCATCCGGCGTGCTCCCCCCTCCGGCGGGCCTCGCTAAGGTGCTGCCATGCCCCCCGAGAAGCCGCACTGGGCCGAACTCTTCACCGAGGTCGTGACGTCCGGACTGTGTACCGGCTGCGCCGGCTGCATCGTGGCGTGCCCCTACGACGTCCTGTCGTACGACGACACGGGCGGCAAGTACCGGCCGTTCCACATCGACGCCGAGGGCGGACCCGAGAGCTGCACCCACGGGGTCAAGGGGTGCACGATGTGCACCCGGGCCTGTCCCCGCTTCCGGCTGTGGGAGCCCGAGATCGACACCCACCTGTTCGGGCGCGAGCGGACCACCGAGGAGGTGAGCGGGGTGTCCCAGGACATCCTCCTGGTCCGGGCCACCGACCCCGAGATCCTGGAGCTCGGCCAGGACGGCGGCCTGGTCTCCGCCCTGCTCATCTGGGCGCTGGAGCACGACGTGATCGATGCCGCACTGGTCTCCGTCCTCGAGGGCGACGGCTCCACCTGGAAGGCCGTGCCCGGGCTGGCCACCAACCGGGCCGAGGTCCTGGCCGCGGCCGGGTCCCGCTACACCTACTCGGCCAACCCGTTGGCCTACCCCCTGGCCATCGAGGCGGGGGCCGAGCGCATCGCCCTGGTGGGCATGGGGTGCCAGGCCTCGGCCGCCCCGGTCATGAAGGCCCGGAAGGCGGGAAAGATCGCCCGGAGGCTCTCGCTGACCATCGGCCTGCTGTGCTCCAAGACCTTCGACGACGCCATCTTCCCCGAGCTGTTCGAGGCCAGGTACGGGATCGCCCGGGCCGACATCGCCAAGATGAACATCAAGGGTGTCTTCCAGGTGTGGACCCGGGACGGCGGCTACCACGAGATCCCCCTGAAGGAGGCCCACGCCTGGACCCGCGAGGGGTGCACCTCCTGCCCCGACTTCGCGGCCGAGCACGCCGACATCTCGACCGGGGGCATTGGGGCGTTCAACGACTGGACCCTCACCCTGGTCCGGACCGACCAGGGCCGGGAGCTGATCGAGTCGATGATCGCCGGCGGGGCCATCGAGACCCGCCCCGGCGACGACGACCCGGGAGCCATCGCCCTGCTCCACCGGTTGGCCCGGGTCAGCCGGAGGCGGTGGCCGGAGACCGCCGTACCCATGCCCCGCCGCCTGCCCGACCCGGTCTGACTCAGACGCCGCCTGACGGCCAGCCGGCACGGCGTGACGGCACGGCCTTGACGACCTGGCCCGACGGCACGGCCCGGTCAGTCCGCCCTGCATGAAAATCTCGTAATAATCGTTCGTTTGGGACCAAAGATCCTGAACTCCAGGCCCTCGCGGCCCTAGTCTGGAGCCAGAGGGGCCAGGCACGAACCGCTGACCGATCGGCCCCGGTGTTCTTGGCCCGGACGTGCCTTGTGCCCCGACCGCCCCGGCGGTGCGCCCGGTCCCAGGGTGCCGCCCACGATCTCTGGAGGACCACCGCTTGTTCGCCGCCCTTGGACGGTTCACCGTGCGCTTCCGCTGGCCCATCATCGCCGGCTGGATGGCGGTGACGATCCTGCTGATGGTGTGCCTCCCGACCCTGTCCAGCGTCGAGAAGTCCAGCAACTCGCAGTTCCTCCCCTCCACCTCGGCCAGCGTGAAGGCCGACCGCCTGGCCGAGCCCTTCAACCCCCGGACCACCTCGACGGTGACCCTCGTGGCCTCCTCGGCCGCAGCCCACCGGGCGTTGTCCGCCGAAGACAACGCCGCGGTCGGAAGGGTGGAGCAGGCCATGCGCTCCATTCCCCGGGTCACCGGGGTGATGGACCAGGGGACCTCGGCCAGTGGCGAAGCCCGTCGGGCGATGGTCGAGCTCGGCGTCCGACCGGGGTCCACTGACAAGACGGCCTCCGACGCCGTGGCCGGGCTCCGGTCCACCTTCACCACGTCGGGGGCACCGCCGGGGCTGGAGCTGCACCTCACCGGGGGCGTGGCCGCCGCCGTCGACCAGCAGAGGCAGAACGGCCACACCCAGACCCTCACCGAGCTGCTCTCGGTCCTGTTCATCCTGGCCCTGCTGTTCCTCACGTTCCGGGCGCTCCTGGCTCCCTTCGTGGCCCTCCTGCCCTCGGTGGTGGCCATGTTCGCCGCCGGCCCCGTCATCGCCGTCTCCACCCACCTCGGGGTCCAGGTCTCCGACCTCACCCCCATCCTGCTCACCGTGGTCCTCCTGGGGGCCGGGACCGACTACGGCCTGTTCCTCATCTTCCGGGTGCGAGAGGAGCTCCGAGGGGGCAAGCCGGTCCAGGAGGCAGTCTCCTTTTCTCTGTGCAAGGTGGGCGAGTCGATCACCTTCTCCGGACTGACGGTGATCGGGGCGCTGGCCGCCGTGGTGGTGGCCACCTTCGGGCTCTACCAGGGCCTCGGGCCGGCGCTGGCCATCGGGATCGCCGTGGCCCTGCTGGCCAACCTGACCCTCCTCCCGGCGCTGCTGGCCGTGCTCGGACGCAGCGTGTTCTGGCCCCGGATCCCCAGCGAGGGCCAGCGGAGTGGCGGCACCTGGGGGCGCATCGCCGCCCGGGTGGTGGGTCGCCCCGTGCTGACCCTGGTCGTCGGCCTGGTCATCTTCGGCGGACTGGCCCTGTCCATGCTGGCCTACGCCCCCTCCGGGTTCGGTGACCCCCCCGCTCCGGCCAGCTCGGACTCGGGCAGGGGGGAGGCGGTGCTCGACTCGGCGTTCCCCTCCTCGGACTCCGACCCCACCAGCGTGGTGTTCCACCTCCCCACCTCGGTGTGGAACGAACCCCAGGTCCTGGCCACCGCGCTCCACGAGCTCGAGCGCTCCGGGCAGTTCACCGCCGTCACCAGCGCCCTGAACCCCGACGGCGCCAAAGTGACGGCCGACGATCTGGCCGCGGCCCACCTCCAGCTGGGCGGCTCCGAACCGGTGACCCAACTGCCGGTCACGCCTCCCGCCGGCATCGCCGTGTCCCCGGCGGTCTACGACGCCTACCAGGCGTCGGCCCAGTTCATCAGCGCCGACGGGACGACCCTCTTGTACCAGACGTCGTTGCGGGCCGGGCCCTCCACGAGCACCGTGGCCGCCGAGGCCATCCCGGCGGTGCGGGGGGCGGTGGCCGCGGTGGCCCGGGACATCGGGGCCTCGTCATCAGGCGTGGCCGGCTACGCCCCGGTGGCGTCCGATGTGGGGTCCATCTCCGGCAACGACCTGATGCGCATCATCCCCATCGTCATGCTCGTCCTCGGCCTGCTGCTGGCCATCGTCCTGCGCAGCCTGGTGGCCCCGATCTACCTGGTGGTGAGCGTCGGCCTCTCCTACCTGGCCTCCCTGGGCCTGGCCGTACTGGTCTTCGAGCTGATCGGTGGCCAGGACGGCATCAACTTCGTGCTGCCCTTCTTCATGTTCATCTTCATCATGGCCCTGGGCCAGGACTACAACATCCTGGTCATGACTCGCATCCGTGAGGAGGCCCACCACGCCCCCATTCGGGTGGCGGTCCGCCGGGCGGTCGAGGCCACGGGCACCACGGTGACGTCGGCAGGGCTCATCCTGGCCGGGACCTTCGGGGTGCTGACCGCCACCGGCTCCACCCAGGTCCAGCAGATCGGCCTGGGCCTGGCCGCCGGGATCCTGCTCGACACCTTCTTCGTGCGCACCCTGCTGGTCCCCTCGGTGGTGGTCCTGCTGGGCCGCTGGAACTGGTGGCCCTCCCGGCTCTCCCACGAGGACCACAGCCACGACCGGGTGGGGCCCGACCCGGGGTCCGACGGGCCCGAGTCCGGGCCCGATGGCCCCGGTGGCCCCCATCGACCCGACGGCTCGGGCGGTGTCGGGCCCTGCCCGGCCGGCGCCGTGCCGGAGCTGCCCGATCGGACGCTGGTGGGGGCCGGAGTGCACTCCTCCGACTGAGCCGGTCCGCCCTTCTACCTTTGAGCAGGAGGGCGGACCGGGTCGCGGGCCTGGTGGCGACGGGCACCGGACCGGCGACGACGGGCCGACCGAGCGTCGGGGAGGCGGTTTGGAGTCGGCGTCGAGGGAGTACGGTGAACGGGCGTGGCCAGCCGAAAGACCCCTCCCCAACGACCCACCGTGGTCCTCCTGGTCCGCCACGGCACGACGCCGACCACCGGCAAGGTCCTCCCGGGTCGGGCCGGCGGCCTGCATCTGTCCGACGAGGGCCACGCCCAGGCCGAGGCGGTCGCCGGGCGGATCGCCGCCCTGGGCGCGGGGGACCGTCCGGGGCCGGTGGCCGTCTACGCATCGCCACTGGAGCGGACGGCCGAGACGGCCAAGCCCATCGCCCGCCAGCTCGGGCTGCGCGTCCGCTCCGAACGCGGACTCCTCGAGTGCGACTTCGGGCAGTGGACGGGGGCCCAGCTCAAGGCGCTCGCCAAGAAGCCCGAGTGGACCCAGGTGCAGCGCTGGCCCAGCGGGTTCCGGTTCCCCGGGGGCGAGTCGTTCCTCGAGATGCAGGCCCGCATCACCTCGGCGATCAGCCGGCTGGTCCAGCTCCATCCCGGGGAGACCATCGTGGCGGTGTCCCACGCCGATCCGATCAAGGCCGCCGTGGCCGCGGCCGCCGGCACCCACCTCGACCTCTTCCAGCGGCTCACCGTCTCCCCGTGCTCGGTCTCGGCCCTGGCCTACACCGGGTCCGGTCCCCACGTCCTGACCGTGAACTCGACCGGCTCACTCGGCGAACTGGCCATCGCATGAGCGAGGGCTACGACCTGCCCACCCCCGACCGCATCACGGTGGGCACGGTGGGCCCGGTCGGCGACCGACTCTTCCTCCTGCAGTGCCGGCAGGGGCCCACCCTCCTGACCCTCAAGATCGAGAAGCAGCAGGTGGCGGTGGTCGCCGACTATCTGGCCCGCATCGTGCGGGACCAGTCCCGCCCCGGCCACCTGCCCGAGGAGCTCGAGCTGGAGGAGCCGGCCGATCCGGCCTGGGTGGTGGGCACGGTCGGGGTGTCCTACGACGACGTCGAAGACCGGGTGGTCCTGGTCATCGAGGAGCTGGTCCCCGAGGACGAGACCGGCGCCATCGCCCGGCTGTCCATCTCCCGCGAGCAGGCCGCCGCCTTCGCCATCCAGGCGACCCGCCTGGTCGAGTCGGGCCGGCCCCCTTGCCCCCTGTGCGGATCGCCCCTCGACCCCTCGGGACACGAGTGCCCACGGACCAACGGCCACCGACCGCCGGCAGTGTGAACGGCTGGAGCCCTTCGGTCGGTCCCGGGCTCGAGTCGGCCACCGAGTACCTCCACCGGAGTGACCTCGCGGTCGTGGGCCGCCTGCCCTGGAGCTCCAACCTCACCTTTCTGGTGGCGTTGGAGGGCAGCGGGACCGAGGGTGGGAACAGGCCAGGCGGCGCCGCGGCCGGCGGCCGGGGCCCGACCGGAGGCGGGGCGGCGACCGGGGAGCCCGACCCGGCCCCCACACCCCTGTACGCCGTGTACAAGCCGGCCCGCGGTGAACAGTCGCTATGGGACTTCCCCGACGGGCTCTACCGCCGGGAGGTGGCGGCGTACGTCCTGTCCGAGGCCCTGGGATGGGGGCTCGTCCCACCCACCGTGGTACGCCACGACGGCCCGTTCGGCGCCGGTTCGCTCCAGCTCTTCGTGGCCGCCGACTACGAGCAGCACTATTTCACCCTCCTCGACCAGGGGGGACACGAAGACGTCCTGGTGACCATGTGTGCCTTCGACATCGTGGCCAACAACGCCGACCGCAAGAGCGGTCACGTCCTGCTGGGGGAGGCCGGTCGCCTGTGGGGCATCGACCACGGACTCTGCTTTCATCCCCGGCCCAAGCTGCGCACGGTGATCTGGGACTTCGCCGACGAGCCGGTCCCCCCCCGCCTGCTCGCCGACCTCGGCCGCCTGGCCGCCGGCCTTCCCGACGAGATGGCCCACCTGCTCGACGACGGCGAACGGGACGCCATCATCGACCGCATCGACCGGCTGACCCGGGCCGGCACCTTCCCCGAACCCCTCGGTGACCGGCCGCCCTATCCGTGGCCGCTCGTCTGAGTGGTCGGTTCCCCTTCTGGGTGACCGTGTCCCCGGTGTGACGGCGTCGGCTCCCGCCGCTGGTCGGGCCGCCGCCTGGCCGACGGCTCCATGGCGGGAGCGGGGGGCATTGATACACCCTTCTGGTTCACTGTCTCCATGGCCCTGACCGCCACCCACGCCGAGCGCTCAGACAGGTCAGACCGGTCCGACCGGTCCGACCGGACCGACGGGACCGACGGGTCCGGACACGACAGTCGGGCGCGGGACCTGTTCGCCCATCTCGATGCGGTGGATACCTGGATCGCCGCCTACGACCCGGGCCGCTACTCGGCCGAGGACGGCGCCGAGGTGCTCGACCGGCTGACCCGGCACGAACGGGTGGTGACGGCGGCCCGGACCCTGACGGCGGCCCGGGTGGCCAAGGGGAACCTCCATGTACGCACCGGCCACCGCTCGGCGGCGGAACTGCTGGCCGCCCAGACCGGGGAGTCCCTCGGCGAGGCCAAGGGGCTCATCCGGCTCGGCCAACAGCTGGCCGATCAGCCCGACCTGGAGAACTCCTTCCGCCGGGGGAAGCTCTCCCGGAGACGGGCCTCCCTGGTCTCCGAGGCGGCCAGGATCAATCCGGGCCGGGAAGCCGACCTGGTCAAGACGGCCGAGACCGACACGCTGCCCGGGCTGAAGGACCGTTGCCAGCGGGCCAAGGCCCAGGGCCGGTCGGCCGAGGACCAGGCCGGTCACGCCCGCCGCCTGCACGCCAACCGCCGGTGTCGGAGCTTCACCGACGACGACGGGGCGTTCTGTCTGCAGGCCGTGCTCGCCCCTGAGGCGGGGTCCCGGGTGCTCAGCGCCCTGGAGGCCCAGGCGCACCGGTACTTCCAGCAGGCCCGGAGGACGGGTGCCTACGAGACCCCGGATGCCTACCGGGCCGACGCCCTGGTGGCTCTCCTCACCGGGAAGGGCATCCTCGGCCCCAAGGGCTCTCCTCACCCGGCCACCGGCGACCGCGCCCCCGACCCCCGGGCCCAGCTGGTCGTCCGGGCCGACCTCAACGCCCTGCGCCGCGGCCGGACCGAGGGCGACGAGCTGTGCGAGGTCCCCGGCGTCGGACCGGTTCCCGTCGAGACGGCCATCGCCCAGCTCGGAGCCGCCCTCACCCATCTGGTCATCACCGACGGGGTGGACGTCACGACGGTCTACTCGCCCGGCCGCCACCTGCCCCGGTCCATCCGGGCGGCCCTCCTCGAACGGGACTCGCGGTGCGTCGTCCCGGGCTGTGACGCACGCCTGGGACTGGAGAACGACCACTGGGTCACCGACTACGCCAAGGGCGGGCCCACCACCCTGGCCAACCTGGCCCGACTGTGCCACCGCCACCACCAGCTCCGGACCCACCAGGGGTTCCGGCTGCTCGGAGGGCCCGGCAAGTGGCAGTGGGTCCCGCCCGAGACCCCGGTGGTCCCCAAACGAGCCGCGCGGAGACGCAAGATCGAGACCCCACCGCCCCCGCCCGCCCGCCGACCGCGGCACCGACAGGAGGAGTGAGTCGAGGCGCGGCGCCCCCCGCTCACCTCCTAGTAAGGCAGCGCGATGTGCAATTTGGTTCGGATCGATTCGATGACCGCCTGGGACAGGCGCTCCCCCCCTCCGGGGGCAAGATGGATGCCGTCGGGGGTCCGGATGTTCACTTCCGCCCCCGAGCTGTTCGGGAGATAGGCGGTGAAGTTCCCCTGGGCATCGGCGAGCGAGGCGGCCGATGCCACGTAGGAGGCCTTGCCCGGCCGCGCCGCCACCTGCTGCTGCACGATGCCGTTGAGCACCTGCATCTGGCCGTTCAGTTGGGCCCCGGCCATAGGGGGCATCCCCACCCACAGGACGTGGGCCCCGGCCGTGTTGGCCTCGTCGATCAGAGCCCCCACCCGCTGGCCGTAGGCGGCGCTCCACGCCGGCGAGCCATAGGGGATGCTGCCGTCCGGACCCACCAGGGACTGGGGATCGTTGGCCCCCATCATCACCACGACCAACCGGGGCTGGTCGTTGGCCATGTCCACCCGGAGCTCCGCGGGCCAGTCGAAGTAGTCGGGCCGGGACAGCCCGGTGTCGACCCGCCCGTCGAGCGTGGCCGTCGCCACCCCGGTGGCGGCCAGGTCGCTGACCAACGGTTGGCCGAGATCCAGTCCGATCGAGTCACCGACCATCAGCACCCGCAACGGGGCGGCCGCGGTGGGAGCCCGGTCGAGGGCCGGCAGTGTGGTCGTGGTGGTCGTGGCGCCCGGCGGCAGGCTGCCCGGGCGAGGCGGCGGTCGCGACGGTTCCCGGCCGGGTGCCGCCGCGGCCAGGGACGGACCACCTCCGGCGGTCCGGCCCAACGCGGCGTCCGTCCCGCCCACCACGTGGGACAGCCCTACCGTCCGGCTCAACGCGGCGATCGGGCCGACGATGTCCAACGAGACCGTCCGGCGGGCGCCCAGGGGCGACACCGTGGCCGACCGCTGGAGACTCGGTGCGTCGAGCAGCAGCCACACCCCGAAGCACACCAGACCGATGAAGAGCATCCGGGTCCACGGGACACCGGGTCGGGTCCCCGAGCGCAGCCACCTCTGTTCCCCCGCCCCACCCGGCCCGGCCTCACTCCACCTCGAGCCCGAGGACCCAGAACCGGTTGCCGCACCGGGCGCGGGATCGGTGGTCGACGGTGGCGAGGTGGAGGGCATGTTCGCTGGAAGTCAGAACCGGTAGTAGATGAACGGAGCCACGCCCTGTGGACCCAGGGTGGTGATGACCAGGAGCACCAGACCAAGTATGCCCCCCTGCAGGACCGGACGGCGGTCGGCGAAGACCGACTTGACCCGGTCGAGCCAGTGGTCGGGGATGTACTGGCTCCCGATGCCCGCGGCGATGGCCAGGAGGGCCAGCGGGGTGACCAGAGGCGAAGCCTCGCCCCAGCCGTCCACCAGGCGCAGCAGCATGGCCCACACCGTGCCCAGGGTGTCGGCCCGGAAGAAGAGCCAACCCAGGCACACCAGCTGGAAGGTCACGAAGCGAGCCCATGCGACCCGCCGACGGCCGACCGGGTCGAGCGGCAGCCCCAGCGCGGCGCGGCGGCTGCGGCGGCGGCGGCCGATCACCTGTCCGATCCCGTGGTAGAGCCCCCAGGCGACGAACGTCCAGGCCGCCCCGTGCCAGAGCCCGCCGAGGAGCATGGTGATCAGGATGTTCAGCGAGATCCGCCACTCACTGCCCCGGTTGCCGCCCAGCGGGATGTAGAGGTAGTCGCGCAACCAGAAGGACAGGGTGATGTGCCACCTCCGCCAGAAGTCCTGCAGATTGATCGCGCTGTAGGGACGCCGGAAGTTCTGGGGGAACTGGAACCCCATCAGCAGGGCGATACCGATGGCGATGTCGGTGTAGCCGCTGAAGTCGGCGTAGATCTGGACGGCGTAGCCGTAGATGGCGAACAGCACCTCGAGCGCGGAGTGCTGGCGCGGGTCGGCGAACACCGGGTCGACGACGTAGGTGGCGAGGTAGGACGAGAGCACCACCTTCTTGGCCAGGCCGGCGGCGATCAGCCAGCAGGCCTCGACGTAGTCGATGTGGAGCTCGTCCCGCCGGCGCCGGATCTGGGGCAGCAGCTCGGTCCCCCGAACGATCGGTCCGGCGACCAGGTGGGGGAAGAAGGCGAGGTACACGGCGGTGTCGATGGCCCGGGCCGGCTTCAGGATCCCCCGGTAGATGTCCACCACGTAGCTGATGGCCATGAAGGTGAAGAAGGAGATGCCCACGGGCAGCGTGACGGCCAGCAAGGGAAGCGGTCGGCCCAGTCCCACCAGGTGGAAGGCGTTGTCCAGGTTCACGGCCAGGAATCCGTAGTACTTGAACCAGGCCAGGAGTCCGACCAGGCCGGCCAGCGTGCCCCACAGGGCGATCCGCCGGTGGGTGGTTCCCTCGGCCCGGTGGACGACCCTCCCCCCGACCTGGGCGATGACCGTCGACGCCGCCAGCAGGAAGATGAACCGCCAGTCCCACCAGGCGTAGAAGAAGTAGCTGGCCACGATCATGAACGCCTTCCACGGCCCGGGATACGGGTTCAGGAGCCACTGCACCGTGTAGACCACGGCGAAGAAGATGGCGAAGTCGATCGTGGGAAAGAGCACGTGGCCTATCGGCAGTCGGGAGGGGCTGGGCGGGTCATGACGCGCCAGACGTCATGTGCCCGGACATTACCTGTCCTGCTGTGCACGGCCCGTGATCGCCGAGGGGCGCCGGAACGACGGCACCCGCCGCCGCCGAGCCACACCCGGGGCCGCCGGCGGGGCCGGTCAGCGGGCCGGGGCGGGCCCGGGGGCCAGGGTCAGCCCCGCGCCTTCAGGGCTTCGATCAGCTGCGGCAGGACCTTGTGCACGTCGCCCACGATCCCGAGGTCGGCCACCGAGAAGATGGGGGCGTCCTGGTCCTTGTTGATGGCCACGATGTTCTTCGAGTTCTTCATCCCCACCAGGTGCTGGGTGGCACCGGAGATGCCGCAGGCCACGTACACGGTCGGCTTGACGGTCTTGCCGGTCTGCCCCACCTGGTGGGAGTAGGGGACCCAACCGGCATCCACGATGGCCCGGCTGGCGCCGGCCGCCCCCTTCAGCAGGTTGGCCAGCTCCTCGATGAGGGCGTACTGGTCCTTCTCGCCCAGACCACGCCCCCCGGAGACCACCACGTTGGCCTCGTCCAGCTTCGGACCGGTCCGCTCCTCCACGTGCCGGGCCACGATCTTGGCGGCGTTGGTGGCCCCGGTGTCCGGTGCCGGAGCGGCCACCACGGCCGCCGCGCGCCCCGCCCGAGGGCTCGGCGGCGAAGGACTTGGCCCGGACCACGAAGATCTGCGGGCCCTCACCGGTGAAGCGGGCCGAGAGCATCTGGCTGCCGCCGAAGATGGCGTGCTGGGACACCAGCCCGCCGTCGCCGGCCGACAGGTCGACCACGTTGGTGAGGACGGGACGGTCGAGCTTCACCGACAGTCGCCCGGCGATGTCCCGGCCGTCGTAGGTGGCGGGGAACAGGATGGCGTCCGGACCGGAGCCGGCGGCCACGGCGGCGGCGATGGCGGCCGAGACCGGGACGCCGGGCAGTGACCCGCCCAGGTCGCCGACGTCGTGGACGGTGGTCACGCCGTACTCGCCCAGCGTGCCGGCCACCGAGGCGGTGTCGTCGCCGTAGGCCACGGCTTCCACCGTGCCCCCCAGCTCACGGGCGGCGGTGATCAGTTCGAGCGAGGTGGTGATGGGGGCTCCGTCCGCCACTTCGGCGAGGACCCAGATCTTGTCGACAGACATGTGTGCTTGTTCTCCTACCGGCCCTAGAGGACCTTCAGCTGCTCGAGGAATTCGATGACCCGCGTGTAACCGTCGCCCTCGTCGACGACGATCTCACCGGCCGTCCGGGCGTCGGCATCGGCCACGTCGGTGACCTCCTGACGGGCGCCGGCCGCGCCGACCTGGTTGCCATCGAGCCCCAGGTCGGCGACGGTGAGGGTCTCCACCGGCTTCGACTTGGCCGCCATGATCCCCTTGAAGGACGGGTAGCGCGGCTCCACCACGCCGGCGGTGACGGTGACCACGGCGGGGAGTGGGCTCTCGACCTCGTCGTACCCGGCCTCGGTCTGCCGCTCCACCTTGACCGAGTCACCGCTGACCTCCACCTTCTTGGCGAAGGTCACCGACGGCAGGCCCAGCAGCTCGGCCACCTGGACCGGAGTGGTCCCGGTGTAGCCGTCCGTCGACTCGGTGGCGGCCAGGACGAGGTCGGGCTCGGCCCGCTTGATGGCGGCGGCCAGCACCTTGGCCGTCCCCAGCGCATCGGTCCCGGCCAGGGAGTCGTCACTGATCAGGATGGCCTTGGCCGCCCCCATGGCCAACGCCGTGCGCAGTCCCGAGGTCTCACCGTTGGGTGCCATCGACACCAGGGTCACCTCACCGCCCCCGGCGGCATCGGCGAGCTGGAGGGCCATCTCGACGCCGTAGGCGTCGGAATCGTCCAGGATGAGTTTTCCCTCTCGGACAAGGTTCTTTGTCCCCGGATCCAAAGCGCCGGGGGCGGCGGGATCGGGGATCTGCTTCACACAGACAACGACGTTCATGGGCGTGCATTGTTGTTGAAATTCGGGCCTTCGACCAATCGGGCCGTCCTGCCTGGTCAGGACGCCCGCGATCCCGGGGCCCGCTGATGGTCCAGGTCAGGACCGGCCCACGGCGGCGAGGGCCAGGGTCACGTCGTCGGTGATCACCGTGTCGACCCCGAGCGCCATGGCCGACCGGATGAGGGACCGGCGGTTGACCGTCCACGTCGACACCGCCAACCCGGCATCGCGGGCCCCGTCCATCAGCGACTCGTCGAGCAGGGAGACGTGCGGATGGAGCGCCCGGCACCCGTGCTCGATGGCCAGGGGCACGCAGGCGGCCGGCTCGAACCAGCTGGCCACCAGCAGCCCGGTGGCCAGCCTGGGCTGGCGTTCACGGACGGCGTCCAGTGAGCCGGGCCAGAACGAGGACATGACCACCGAGTCCTCCCGGCCCGAGGCCACCACCAGGTCGGCCACCTCCCGGGCCATGACCTCCTCGTCGTCGAATCCCGCCTCGCCGGGCAGGTTCTTGAGCTCGATGTTGACATCGAGGCCATCACAGGCGTCGAGGGCCGCCGACAGCAACGCCACCGACCCCGGGAGCCGGTCCGACACCAGCTCGTGGAGGGGCCCCAGGCCCCGGATCTCGGGATCGTGGTGGACGACCAGGGTCCCGTCCCTGGTCCTCCGCACGTCCAGTTCGACCCCGTCGGCCCCGAGGAGCCGGGCCCGGATGAAGGCCTCCAGCGTGTTCTCCCGAATCCCCGCGGCCGGATCGGGACTGCCCCGGTGGGCGTGGATCGCCGGTGCCGTCATCGCTCCCGATCCTCCTCGGACTCGCCGTCGCCGGGCCGCATGGTGGGGCAGATCAGGGGCGTATTTCCCTGAGGAACCGGTTGCACCGGTGAGAGCCGGTGATTACTCTAGTGAACGAAACCTGAACGGCCGGTGACAGCTTGGCGCCGAGCTATGTGAAACAGATCACAAACAGGACTCTCGGGAACGTCAGTGGAGGAAGCATCGTGGCCCTTATGTGGAACCGTACGGTCGAATGGGACGACGGTGACTGGCGCTATCTGGCGGCCTGTCGCAGCACCGAACCCGATCTCTTCTTCCCCATCGGGACGACCGGACCGGCCGTCGACCAGATCGAAGCGGCCAAGCGGGTCTGCCGAGGCTGCGACGCACAGGAGCCGTGTCTCGACTTCGCCCTGGCCACCAACCAGGAGTCGGGCGTATGGGGCGGGACCTCCGAGGAGGAGCGCCGCAAGCTCCGAAAGGCGTGGCTGGCCGCCCGCCGACGGGCCTCCTGAGGCCCGGCCCGCCGGCCCCACCCGCCTCCCCCTGATCCTCGGCGTTCTCCTTCCAACGCGGCCTGATCGGTCAGCCCTGCCCGTCAGCCCCACCTGAGCACTCCGACGGTGCCGACCTCCGGCCCGACGCCCCCCGGCGGCCAGTCCGCCTCCGGCCCGTCCCCTCCGGCCCGTCCCCCTCGGGCCCGTCGCTCCCCGGTCCGACGCTCCACCTGGCCGGTGCCACGCGGCAAACCCGCCGCACGGCCCACCTCCGCCGCGCCTGGACGCGCCCCGTTCCGGACCCGACCGCCGCCGGTGACCCGGGCGCTCAGAGCCCGATGGCGTCGCCGGTCGGCACCGGAAGCCCGATGGCGACGACGGTACCCCGCACCCCGGGGTGGTCGTCCCCCCGGTTGCGCATGGTGATGGTCCCGTCCAGCTGGCTGCGGACCAGGTCGCGGACGATCGAGAGGCCGAGGCTCTGGGTGGCGTCGATGTCGAAGCCCTCGGGGAGGCCCGACCCGTTGTCGATGACCTCGAGCGTCAGGGTGGTGGGGTCGTTGACCAGGTGGACCCGGATGCGACCGGGCGGCTGGACCGGGCCCTCCGACCCGTTCTCGGCCGGCGCCGAACTCCCCCCCTCCGCCGACGCCGGGGCGCCGGTCTCCCAGGTGGCATCGGTGAAGGCGTGCTCCACGGCGTTCTGCAGGAGTTCGGCCAGCACCACGGCGAGAGGAGTGGCCACATCGGCCGGCACCTCCCCCAGCTCACCGGTCACCTCGAAGGTCAGGCGGCCCCGGCCCTCGACCACCGAGTCCTCGGCCATCCGGATCAACGAGGTCACGATCTCGTCGAACGGGACCTGGTCGGAGGGCTCCCGGGACAGGATCTCGTGCACGATGGCGATGGACCGGACCCGGCGCTCGGCCTCGAACAGCGCCACCCGCCCCTCCCCCCGGGGGAGGCGTCGGGCCTGGAGCCGCAGGA
Source organism: uncultured Acidimicrobiaceae bacterium (assembly GCA_963812525.1). GTDB lineage: Bacteria > Actinomycetota > Acidimicrobiia > Acidimicrobiales > RAAP-2 > Bog-756. The sequence goes on along the minus strand of CAWEVL010000009.1, from coordinate 503,863 downwards.
GGGCCGAGATGGTCTGGAGGTTGTTCTTGACCCGGTGGTGGACCTCCCGGATGGCGGCGTCCTTGGACAACAGCAGCCGGTCCAGGCGGCGGACGTCGGTGACGTCCCGCAGCAGGACCAGGCACCCGGTGACCACGTCGTCTGCCATCAGGGGGATGCAGTGGAGCAGGACGGTCACGTCCGGCCGGCGCTCCACCTCCTCCACCACCGGGAGCGCCGAGGCCAGGGCCCACTCGATGGCCGACTCCTCGATGCCCAGGTCGGTGAGGCGCCGGCCTTCGGTCTGGGAGTACATGCCCATGCGGTGCAGCGCGTTGGTGGCGTTGGGCGAGGCGTACCGGACCCGGCCCTCCTCGTCGACCACCACCACCCCGTCCCCCACTCTCGGCGCCTCCTCGGTGGCGACCTCCTCACTGGGGAACGGGAACGTGGACTCCGAGATCATCACGGCGAACCGGTCGAACAGGTCCCGGTAGGTCCGCTCGAGATGGCCGGGGCGCCGGCCGGCCCCGGCGGCCAGCCGGGCCAGGACGGCCACCGTGGTCCCCTCGCACCGCACCGGGATGCAGTGGAGCCGAACCGGTTCGTCGCCGGGCTCGAGGAGCACCTCCCCCCGGGTCACCTCCCCGCTGTCCACCGCGTGGACGGCCAGGGGCCAGTCAGCGCCCGCCACCGTCTGGCCCACCAGGTCGTGTTCGACCACCGTGGCGCTGTTGGAGGGCCGCATCTGGCCCAGGATGACCAGCTCCGTCCGATCGCCGTGGGCCGCCCCGGCCAGCCCGACGTCGGGGGCTCCGTCCCGTTCGCCGGCCGGGTGGGCCATCGGGGCCAGCAGCACCAGGTCGGAGAAGGACAGGTCGGCCAGGATCCCCCAGGTCCCGAGCAGGCGTTGGAGGTGACCCAGCTGGACGTCGTCCAGGTTGGTGCGCTCGAAGGCCAGCTCCGCCGGGGTGGCCACGGTCAGCGTTCCGGCGGTGAGGAGGGGGACGGGGCGATGTCCACCGGGTAGGACCGGCGCTCCCGGTAGCCCTGCAGCCTGGTGACCCCGGCCGCGCTCAGGAGGTCCCGCAGGTCGTCGGCCCGTTCCGCCACGTCGGGGAGGGTGTGGGCGTCCGATGCCGTGGTCAGGGGGACTCCGCGGTCCACCAGGCGACGGAGCAACGGCGGGGCCGGGTACTCCTCGCCCACCGGCTTCCTCCACCCGGCCGAGGACACCTCGACCGCCATCCCCGAGCGGACGGCGGCCTCGGTGATCCGGTCGTAGTACTCGTCGGTCACCGCCGGCACCCGCCCGGTCACCTTGACCAGGTCCGGATGGGCGAACACATCGCAGACCCCCGACGCCCCCAGTTCCTCCATGGACGATGTGTACTCGTCCCACACCTTGTCGACGTCACGCACGTCCCACTCGGCCATGACCACCGGGTCGTTCAGGACGTCGAACCGCCACGTCCCGAGCCAGTGGATCGAGCCCAGCAGCACGTCGAAGGGGTAGCCGTCGAGCAGCCCGGCCACTTGGTCCATCCGGTCCTGGTAGTAGTCGACCTCCAGACCGAGGACGACGGGGAGGCCCTCGGCCTTCACCGCCTGGACCACCTCCACGTAGTCGTCCAGGTCGACCCGGGCGTGGTGGTCCCAGTAGGCGGCCATGCCGGACCGAAGCTGGTCACCGGGCAGGTCGTCCCAGAACCCACCCAGCGCCTCCTTGGCCTGGGTGAAGCGGAACAGGTGCTCGGTCAGGGCGATCTCGGTGACCCCGGCCTCCACGGCCCGGTGGCAGTACGCCGCCACCTGCTCCACCGTCGCCTCGGCCTCGCCCTGGGAGTGGGGCCAGAGATGGAGGTGGTAGTCCAGCACGGCGGCGTCCGGCCCTACCCGGCCCGCCGGATGAGGGTCACCCCGTCGCGGACCGTGGTCTGCACCACCACCACGCGGGGGTCGACGGCCAGGGCGTCGTTGAACCTCCGCAGGGCCTCGGTGTCCTGGCTGGTGTCGGAGGGGTCGAGGATCCGGCCGCTCCACAGGGTGTTGTCGGCGGCGATCAGCCCCCGGGGGAGAGCTTGGGCAGCACCGCCTCCAGATAGGCGGGGTAGGCGGCCTTGTCGGCGTCGATGAAGACCAGGTCGAACGGCCCGGGCAGGGTGGCGATGGTGTCGAGCGCCGGCCCCAGCACCACCTCGATGGCCTCGGCGAAGGGGCTGGCGGCGATGTGGCGGCGGGCGAACTCGGCGTGGACCGGCGAGATCTCGCAGGTGGTGATCCGCCCCCCCGGGACCAGGCCGGGAGCCATGGACAGCGCCGAGTAGCCGCCGAAGGTGCCGATCTCGAGCACCGACCGGGCGCCGAGGGCGAAGACGAGCATCTGGAGGTAGCCGCCCTCGAGGCGGCCGACCATCATCCCGGGGGCCTCCAGCGTGGCGCGCAGCTCGGTGGCCAGCGCCTCGAGGTAGGGGGGCGGCGCGGTGGTGTGCGCCTCGGCGTAGGACTCGAGCGCGGGGTCGACGATGTCGGTCACGGATGCATCGTAAGGCAGCCGGGACACCCTCCCGAGCGGCGGGCCGCCGGGTTGCTCCCCCGAGGTGGTGCCCCGGTCCACCCGCCCGTCGTTACTCCCAGATCTGCTCACCCAGGCGGACCAGTCCGGCCAGGTCGAAGATGTCGGTGTCGAAGAACGGCACGGTGGCCAGCACGTCGGGCACCACCGAGAGCATGGCGCGCTCCTCCATCTCGCGGAGTGCCACCACCTGGAAGTTGAGGTAGCTGTCGGCCACCTCGGTCAGCACCCGGGCGATCTGGTCGGTGTCGCCCAGGGCCGGGTCGGCGGCGGCCAGGCCGGGGGTCAGCCGGTCGGCCAGCTCCCCGGCTCGGTCGCGCAGCGCCTCGGCCACGCGGGCGCCGTCCGAGCCCCGCAGGTAGTCGGGCAGGACCTTGTTGAGCACGATGGCGCCCAGGTGGAGCCGCCGCGAGGTCAGCTGCTGGGCGAAGAATTCGGCCTCCCGGAGGGGCACCGCCTCCAGGGTCGAGACCACGAGGAAGGTGGTCCGGCGATCCGAGAGGAGCCAGCCCACCGACTCCGACCGTTCGACGAACCCGTCGTACATGGACTGGAACAGGATGAAGAACTCGGAGATGTCGGCCAGGAACTCGGTGCCCAGGATCCGGTCGGCCACCTGGTAGAAGGGCTTGGTGGCCACGTTGACCAGGCGCGACCGGTAGGGGACGATCAGCCACCGCAGGAGGCGGGAGGAGAAGAAGTCGGCCATGCGCTGCGGGGCGTCGAGGAAGTCGAGGGCGTTGCGGGTGGGCGGGGTGTCGACCACGATGAGGTCGTAGTCGCTCTCGGAGTGGATCTCGTAGAGCCGCTCCATGGCGATGTAGTCGTGGCTCTGCACGAACTTGCCGGAGATGTTCTGGTAGAGCGGATTGGCCAGGATCTCGTCCCGGGTCTGGGCGTCCGGGGCATGCCGTCGGATGAGGTCGTCCCAGCTCTCCTTGGTGTCGAGCATGGCCGCCCACAGTTGGCCCCGGAGCTTGATCCCGGCGGCCCGGAAGGCCTCGTCGGGCACCCGGTGCTCGGTGTTGCCGATCCCGTCCAGGCCGAGGGCGTCGGCCAGCCGGCGGGCCGGGTCGACCGTCAGCACCAGCACCTTGCTGCCGTGCCGGATGGCGGCCATGATCGCCGCCGCCGCCGCCGTGGTGGTCTTCCCCACTCCCCCGGGCCCGCAGGCCACCACGACCTCCTTGGTGGCCAACAGGCCGTCCATCGAGCCCCTCCCGGAGGGGACCTTGGCCCCCTCGGTCGGCTGCTCCCCCCCGGCCCCGCCGGCGCCTCCGGTCCGGCCGCCGCGTGCGGGCCGCGATCGGGCCGCGGCCATCAGTCGCCGAGCTCCTCGCCCAGGGAGGCGGCGACCTGCCGGGTGGTGCGCAGCCCGTGCGAGCGGGTGAACAGGTAGGGCAGGTAGAGCATGGGGACGCCGCCGTCGATCCCGTGGCGGAGCCGGTCGAGATGGGTGGTTCGGGTGCGCCGCATGGTGACGGCCAGGCGGGCGGCGTCGAAGACCGGGCCGGCCTCGCCTCCCACCAGGTCGTCCAGGATCCCGAGGGGTCCGGGCTGGCCCAGGGCGTCGAACACCACTTCCTCCTGGCGACCGAAGAGCTCGGGGAGCACCCGGTCGACCACCACCGCGGACAGTTGGACGGTGGTCTCCGCCCGCACCCGCTCGGCCAGTTCGATGGTCTCGTTGACCGGCATCTCCTCGGGCGTGCACACCGCCACCAGGCCCGTCTGCTGCCGGTCCGAGAGGATGTCGAGCATCCAGTCCGTCTGGCTGCGGATGAGGCCCACCTTGACCAGGTTGTTGATGGCCTGTGGGCGCCGCCAGCTGGCCGATGACGTGCCCCGACGCCGGAGCGTCCACCACCACCAGGTCGTAGTTCCGCTCCCGCACCTCGTAGCAGAGCTTGCCCACCGTGAGGATCTCCCGCACCCCGGGCGCGGCGGTGGCCACGAAGTCGAAGGCCTTGGCCAGCGGACCGATGCGACCGACCACCGGGATCTTCAGCTGCAGCCTGCAGGTACTCGCGGAGTGAGGCCTCGGTGTCCATGGTCATGGCGAAGAGACCCGGGAGGACCTCCCGTTCCTTGAAGCCGGTGGGAGGTACCTCGTAGAAGCCGGCGACGTCGCCCTTGGCATCGACCTCGCAGATCAGCACCTTCTTCCCCCGAAGCGATGCCAACAGAGCGAGGGCCGAGGCCACGGTGGTCTTCCCCACGCCACCCTTGCCGGTGACGAAGAGCAGCTTGAGGTCGAGGAGCGGGTGCACGGGGCGGAGTCAGGCGGACGGACCCGGGCGGAGGGGAGGCCGAGGCGGGGGCGGAGGCCCAGGCGGGGGCGGGGCCGGGTGGGGGCGGCCGACCCTGGATCCGGCCGGAGCCCGCGCCGGCATCACCGCACCGAGCCGGCCGGGGAGCGGCGGGAGGTGCGGATCAGGAGATCCCGAAGCCGACCCGCCGATCGGACGCCGGCGGGTCCAACTCGACATAGGCCACCTTGCCGACGGGCACACCCACCTGGCGTCCCTTCCGATCCGTCAACCAGAGGATGGTCCCGTCCTGGGCCAACGCCGCCTCGATGTCGGCCAGGACCTTGTCGCGGTCCGCATCGTCGGGCAACTCGATGTCGAGCTCCTTCATCGACTGCACGATTCCGATACGCACGTCCACCTGGCACGCTCCTCTCAGCTGGGCCTGGGCGGGACTGCCGGCCGCCTCCGACGATACAAGGTCCGCGGGCCCGGCGTCCCGGCGTCCCCGGCCGGTGCGCCGGCCGCAGGGCCCAGGCCCGCCGCCCCGCTGCCCGCCGCCCCGCCGCCCCGCGGCGCCGCCGCCCCGAACGTCGCACCCTTGGGGCACACTGGCCACATGACCGAACATGACGCACCGGTCCCCGAGTCCGGACCCGGGCAGGGGCCCACCGAGAGGAACCGCCGATGGGCGTCGACCATGGCCGGCCACGGCGGGTCGGGGATCACCTTCGCCCACGCCGACAGCCACGCCTCCGTCGACGGCGGGGACAGCGTGGCGAGCGGGCCGGTGGTCGGCCCTCCCGGGCTGGACCGCCCTGGGCTGGACCGCCCCGCCCGGGAGGGCCGGGAGCACAACCAACTGGCGCCGGGGGCCACCCGGGGCCAGGGCGGCGGCCGGCGGGCCCGGTCCGAGGAGCCCGACCGGTGGCGTACCTGCTTCGAGCGGGACAGGGACCGCATCCTCCACGCCACCGCGTTCCGCCGCCTGGCCGGGAAGACCCAGGTGTTCGTCTTCCCCGACGACCATCAGCGCACCAGGCTGACCCACGCCCTCGAGGTGGCCCAGGTGGCCACCAGCGTGGCCCGGGCCTGCGCCCTGAACGTCGCCCTCACCGAGGCCATCGCCCTCGGGCACGACTGCGGGCACGGACCCGGCGGGCACGCCAGCGAGGACGCCCTCTCCCCCTACCTCGACGGAGGGTTCGACCACGCCCCCTGGGGGGCGGACGTCTCGCTGGCCCCGCTCAACCTCTGCCTCGAGACCCTGGACGGCATCCGCAACCACTCGTGGTCCCGGCCGGCACCGTCCACCCCCGAAGGCGAGGTCGTCAGCTGGGCCGACCGGATCGCGTACGTCTGCCACGACTTCGAGGACGCCGTGAAGAGCGGCATCGTCACCCCGAGCGCCCTCCCCGACCTGGTCCGCCGGCGCTGCGGCGACCAGCGGAGCCAGCAGCTCGGCACGTTCATCGACGGCCTGGTGTCGACCATCCTCCGAACCGGTCGCATCGGCATGGCCGCCGAGGAAGCCGAGGCCCTGGCCGCCTTCCGGGCCAGCAACTACGAGCACATCTACCTCCGCCCGAGCTCGTTGGCCCAGGGGCGGGCGGTGGTGTCCGTGCTCCGGGCCCTGGTGGACCACTTCGGGGACCGACCCAACCTCATCCCGTCCGGCGGAGGCCAGGCCGTCGACCTGAGCGGCGGTGAACCTGCCGCGGTACGGGCTGCAGTCGCCTACGTGGCGGGCATGACCGACCGGTTCGCCTTCAGCCAGGCGGTGGCCCTCCTCGGGTGGGACCCGGGCAAGTTGCCGGCCGGCATCGGGGTCACGGTCCGCCTCTGACTCGGCCCGACCCGGGCGCCGGATCCACCGGCCGAGCTGGAGGCCGTGCTGCTCCGCTCAGTCCGTCCCCCCGTCCTGCCGGTCCTCGTGGTCCCCGGTGACCACCACCGTGCAGGGAGCGTGGCGCACCAGGTGGTCGGAGACCGATCCCAGAACCGCCCGCTTGAGACCACCGTGTCCCCGGGACCCCACCACGATGGCCCGGGCCGAGCGTTCCACGGCGAGCCGGGCGATGGCTGCGGCGGGATCGCCGCTCAGGACCTGGGTCTCGGCCCGGGGCAGTCCCAGCGCTTCGGCCACCTCCGACACGACGGTGCGGGCGTCGGTGACGGCGCGGTGGGACTGGTCGTCGAACTCCTCGGGAGAGACCACCGGCCCCCCGAAGCCGCTCCCGCTCAGGAGGCTCGGATCGGGGGTATCGGCCACCATCACCACCACCGGGTCGGCATCCGGGCCGAGCAGCTTCCAGCCCGCGGCCAGGGCCCTGGTCGAGCGGTCGGAGCCGTCCGTGCACAACAGCACCGTGAAGGTCACCACTGCACCGTACCAATGGGTCGGCCCCACCGCCGGGAGGCCGGTGCCCGTCGAGATCGGGGCGGCCCGGAAGCGGCCGGGGACCGAGCCCCCGGTGGTGTCGCCCCTCCCCGAGCGGACCGGTGACGGGCGCAGGGGCGGGGACGACTCCCGGCAGGGTCCGCCATAAGATCGGGTTCGGCCGGATCGCCGGCACCGGTCGAGGAGGTGGATCATGGTCACGGAGCTCACGAGCACCCGGTCCCATGGAGCCGGGAGTCCCGCGCCGGGTCCGGATCCCGGTCGCCGCCCATCCGATCCTCCCCCGCCCGGCACTGCCGCGGCGGTGCTGGCCCCCTTCCTCCGAGCCGTGGTGGAGCCTGACGTCCCGGTGCGGTTCGAGTTCTGGGACGGGAGCGCGGTCGGACCGGCCGACGGCATCGGCACCCTCCGGGTGCGTTCCGCCGACGCGGTGCGGCGGATCCTGTGGTCCCCCGGCGAGCTGGGCGTGGCCCGTGCCTTCGTGGCCGGTGACCTGACGGTCGAGGGCGATCTCTACGAGCTGTTGCGCACCCTCCACGATGCGTCACCGAGGGACCTCCGCCGGATCGGGCTCCGCTCCCTGCCCACGATGGTGGAGGCGGCCCGACGCCTGGGGGTCCTCGGCCCGCCACTGCCGACGCCGCCCGAGGAGTGCCGACCGTCGGGACGGCTCCACTCGGCGAGCCGCGACGCCGAGGTGGTCAGCCACCACTACGACGTGGGCAACGAGTTCTACCGGCTGGTGCTCGGGGCCAGCATGACCTACTCGTGCGCCCGGTTCACCACGTCCGGCACGACGCTCGAGGAGGCCCAGGCGGCCAAGCACGATCTGATCTGCCGCAAGCTGGGCATCGACGCGGCCCCGGGATCCCGCCTGCTCGACGTCGGCTGCGGGTGGGGCTCGATGGCCATCCATGCCGCCCGCCACCACGGCGCACGGGTGGTCGGGGTGGCGCTGAGCCGGGAGCAGGTGGACGAGGCCACCCGGCGGGTCACCGAGGCCGGCCTGGACGGGCAGGTGGAGATCCGCATGCAGGACTACCGCGAGCTGCGGGGCGAGCGCTTCGACGCCATCTCGTCCATCGGCATGTTCGAGCACGTGGGCAGCCGGCGAATGACCCAGTACTTCGAGACCATGCACGAGCTGCTGGCCCCGACCGGGCGACTACTCAACCATGCCATCTCCAAGCCGGGCGGCTCGGTGCTCGGGAGGCGGTCGTTCGTGGGCCGCTACGTCTTCCCCGACGGCGAGCTGGTGGACGTGGCCGAGGTGGTGGCGGCCATGCAGCGCACCGGATTCGAGGTGCGCGACGTCGAGTCGCTCCGCGAGCACTACTCGCGGACCCTGCACCACTGGGTGTCCAACCTCGAGGCGCACTGGGACGAGGCGGTGGCCCTGGTCGGCCTGGCCCGCGCCAACGTCTGGCGCCTGTACATGGCCGCGTCGGCCAACGGGTTCGACGACGGCGGGCTGGCCATCCACCAGGTGCTCGGCGTGGTCCCCGATCCCCGGGGCCGGAGCCGGATGCCACCCACCCGGGCCGGCTGGGGCTGACCACCCTCGACGCGCCGGGAGCCCGGACGCGGCCGGCCTAGCTCAGGCTGAGTTCCTTGCGGTAGACGCGGGCCGGGCCCAGGTCGGCGATGGAGGAGGCCAACCGGTCGAAGACCGCGGCCACCTCGCCGTCCGGGTCGGCCGACACCGTGGGCACCCCGTCATCGCCGCCCTGGCGCAGCGCCGGCACCAACGGCACCTGGGCCAGCAGGGGCACGCCGAGCTCGCCGGCCAGCTGCGCCCCTCCCCCGGCCCCGAACAGCTCGTAGCGGGTGCCGTCGTCACCGGTGAACCAGCTCATGTTCTCGATGACCCCTCGCACCGCCAGCTTCAGCTTGCGCGCCGCATAGGCCGATCGCTGGGCCACCCGCTCGGCGGCCTGCTGCGGGGTGGTGACGACGTAGACCTCCGTCTTGGTCAGGTACTGGCCGAGGGACAGGGTGACGTCCCCCGTGCCCGGGGGCATGTCGATCAGCAGGTAGTCGGGCTCGCCCCAGTACGCATCGACCAGGAACTGCTCGAGAGCCTTGTGGAGCATGGGTCCACGCCAGATGACCGGGGTGTCGTCGGGCACGAAGTAGCCCATGGAGAGGCAGCGCACCCCGTTGGCGGTCGGGGGCACCACCAGGTCACCGATGATCAGCGGATCGTTGGTGACCCCGAGCATCTTGGGGACGGAGAACCCGTAGACGTCGGCGTCGAGAATGCCCACGTCGAATCCCCGACGGGCCAGGGACACGGCCAGGTTGACGGTCACCGACGACTTCCCCACCCCGCCCTTGCCCGAGGAGATCCCGAGGATCCTGGTCTTCGACCTCGGCAGCATGAACCGGTTGGGCCTTCCCTCCTCGTGACCGAGCCGGCCGCCGCCGTGGTCGTGCCCGTGGTCGTCGTCCGGGGCGTGCTGGGTGCCCCCCTCCACCGGCTCGCCGCGGAGCAGCATCCGAAGCCGGGCCCGGGGTTCCTCCTCCATCACCACCGTCGCCACCGTGACCTGGTCGACGCCGGGCACCGTCGCCGACGGCCTGGCGGACCCGCGCCTCCAACTCCTCGACCTGCGGATAGTGGGCCACGGGCAGCGCCACCTCGACGGCGGCCCGCTTGCGCCTGGCCTGGACCGAGCCGACCATGCCCAGCTCCCCGAGCGGCCGGCGCAGCTCAGGGTCGGTCACCGCGGCGACAGCCGCCGTGACCTGGGATTCGTCGATGGACATCCAGCGGCTCCTCAGAGGAATTCGTCGTCACCCGGTAGACTAGGTGACGTGCACCCCGACTCGAACAGCCCCTCCCTCGTCATCACTGCGCCGCCGGGCCAGGAGCCGGTGAGCAGCTCCGCCGAGTCGGACAGCCACTTCTCCGCCGCGGTGACCGCGGTGACGGCGGCCTTCGGCGATCCGACCCGCCGGGAGATCTACCTCTTCGTCCGGTCGAACCCCGGGGCCACCGCCTCCGAGGTGGCGGCCCGGTTCTCCCTCCATCCCAACGTGGCCCGGCACCACCTCGACCGCCTGGCCACCGGGGGCTATGTCGAGGTCACCATGGAGCGGGCCGCCGGCAGCGGCGCCGGCCGCCCGTCCAAGCGGTTCCGGGCCGTCGGCAACGACCCGACGCTGGAGCTGCTGACCCGCCGGGACGACCTGCTCGTCCTCCTCCTCCAGGAGGCGCTGCAATTGCTCGGCCCCACCGCGGCCGAGGGCATGGCCGAGCGGGTGGGCGAGGAGTACGGACGAACCCTGGCCGGGCAGATGTCGCCGGGCGACAGCCAGCGGTCGCTGCGGACCGCCATGCACGCCATCGCCGACACCCTCACCGCCCACGGGTTCGCGGCCCACGCCGAGGACCAGGGCTCGAGTACGGCGGTGGTGGCCGACAACTGCCCGTTCGGTAACGCCGCCTCGCAGTACCCGGTGCTGTGTGCCGTCGACCGCGGCATGGTCAAGGGCCTCCTGGCCGGGCTGTGCGGCGAGGAGGCGGGCGGGACCGTGCCGGTGGTGCTGTCGTCGTCGCGCGCCCGCGGCGACGACGCCTGCGCTGCCGTGGTCTGACCGGCGAGCCGGCCGTTGGCCCGCCACTACCTCGACCACGCATCGACCACCCCGCTCCGACCCGAGGCCGGGACGGCCATGGCCGCCTGGGCCGCCCAGGGCGTCACGGCCGATCCAGGACGGGTCCACACCGAGGGCCGCATGGTGCGCGCCGTGCTGGAGGACGCCCGCCAGCAGGTGGCCGGCCTGTTCGGCGTCCGCCCCCGCCAGGTGGTGTTCACCTCGGGTGGCACCGAATCGGCCAACGCCGCGGTGTGGGGGGTCCTCCGGACGGCGCCCGGACCGGTGGCTTGCGCCGCCGTCGAGCACTCGGCGGTGCGCGACGCCTCGGCCCGGTCGGGCCCGGTCGAGACCATCGCCGTGGACCCGCTGGGCCGGATCGAGGTGGCGGCGGTGGAGGACGCCCTGGCGCGGTGTCGCTCCCTCCATGGGGAGGCCGCGGCCCTGGTGCACTGCCAGTGGGCCAATCACGAGGTGGGCACGGTCCAGCCGGTGGCCGCCGTCGTCGAGCTGTGCCGGCGCCTGGGCGTCCCCGTCCACGTGGACGCCGTGGCCGCGGCCGGTCACCTGGCCTGCGACCTCGGGGCCCTCGACGCCGACCTGGTCTCCGTCTCGTCCCACAAGCTCGGCGGGCCGACCGGCATCGGGGCCCTGATCGTGCGCCGGGGTCTGCGCATCGATCCCTTCGTGGTCGGCGGTGAGCAGGAGCGGGCCCGACGGGCCGGCCTCGAGCACGTGGCCGGGGCCGTCGGCTTCGGAGCCGCGGCCTCGGCGCTGTCCGCGCCCGGGGCGCTCGAGGGCGAGGCGGCCACCGCCCGGCGCCGCACCGACCGCCTGGCCGCGGCGGCACTGGCCGTGGCCGGGGTCGACCGTTTCGGTGACCCGGTCGACCGGCTCCCGCACCTGGTGTGCCTGGGCATCGACGGGGTCGAGGCCGAACCCGTGCTCCTCGGACTCGACCAGGACGGCGTGGCCGCCCACTCGGGCTCCTCCTGCTCGTCGGAGACCCTCGAGCCGTCGCCGGTCCTCGAGGCCATGGGGGTGGACGCCGAACGGTCGCTGCGGCTCTCGGTGGGCTGGTCGACCACCGAATCGGACATCGACGCCTTCGAGACCTCCTTCGGCCGCGTGGTGGACGCGCTCCGGGCCCTGCGCACCGGAGGCGGGTGACCGACCCGGAGCCCGGTCCCTCCACCGGGATCGGCCGGGGGCGGCACCGCACCGGGACTCGGGCGGCCCGGCGGCTCGGGAGGGACGGGCCGAGGGAGAGCGGGAGGACGGAGGCGGAAGCCGGTAGGTTCTGGCCATGCGCGCCGTCGTGTGCCCGGAACTGGGTCCCCTGGACACGCTGGTCGTCGAGGAGCGGCCGCCGGCGTCGGCCGGGGAGGGCCAGGTGGTCGTGGACGTCCGGGCCGCCGGCGTCAACTTCGTCGACGGGCTCATCTGCCAGGGCCGCTACCAGCTCAAGCCGGCGACGCCGTTCGTGCCCGGGAGCGAGATCGCCGGGGTGGTCTCGGCCCTCGGACCCGGGGTCACCGGGATCTCCGTGGGCGACCGGGTCATCGCCTTTGTGGGGTTGGGCGGCTTCGCCGACCAGGCCGTGGTGCCGGCCCTGTCCCTGGTGTCCATGCCGGACACCCTGGACTTCGGGGCGGGGGCCGCGCTCCTGCAGAGCTACTGCACCATGCTGTTCACCCTGACCCGGCGGACCACCCTGGCCCCGGGCGAATGGGTGCTGGTGCTCGGGGCAGGCGGCGGTGTGGGGCTGGCCGCCATCGATGTCGCCGTCGCGCTCGGAGGGCGGGTCATCGCCGCCGCCTCGACCCCGGACAAACTGGCCGCCGCCCTGGCCATGGGGGCCGAGGCCACCATCGCCTACGAAGAGCGAGGATCTGAAGGGCCGGGCCCGCGAGCTGTCCGGCGGTGGCGTGGACGTGGTGGTCGACCCGGTCGGCGGCCGGCACAGCGAGCCGGCCCTCCGGGCCACCGGTCATCTCGGGCGGTTCTGCGTGATCGGCTTCGCCTCCGGCCCCATCGCCCCGATCCCGCTCAACCAGGTCCTGCTCAACAACCGCACCGTGGTGGGCGTGGACTGGGGCGGCTGGACGTTCAAGGACCCCTCGGGCAACCGTGACCTCGTCGCCGAGCTGATGGCGATGGTGGGTGCCGGCCGACTGCATCCGGTGGAGCCGACCCCCTTCCCGCTCGACCAGGCCGCTGTCGTCATGACCGAGCTGATCGAACGGAGGGTCGCCGGCAAGGTGGTCCTCGCCCCCTGAGTCCCGGTCGACCGGGCCGAGACGGGGACCGGAGTGCTGGCCCCGTCGTCGACGAGGGGATAGACCTGGGGCATGCCGGACGCCGAGACCACCAGCACCGAGGTCCCGAAGCGTCCCGAGCACGACCTGACCCGCCGACCGGTCCGCACCGACACCACGCTGGTGGCCAGCCTCCCCGAGAGCTTCCGCTACCGGGTGAAGCGCCGGCTGCTCGGGCCACCCCTGGTCAGCGACGAGCTGGCCGGCCAGCGGCTGGGCAAACCGACGGCGCTGGCCGTGCTCTCGTCCGACGTGATGTCGTCCTCCGCCTACGCCAGCGAGCAGATGATCCGGGTCCTCGTCCCCATCGGGGGCCTGGCCGCCTTCTCCTTGGTCACGCCGTTGACCGCGGTGATCCTGGCCGTCCTGGCCGTGGTGACCATCTGCTACCGCGACGTGGTCCGCTCGTACCCCAAGGCCGGCGGGTCCTACGTGGTCAGCCGCGACAACTTCGGCCCCAACGTGGCCCAGATCGCCGGTGCCGCCCTCCTGATCAGCTACACCATCACCGTGGCCGTGTCGGTGGCGGCCGGGTCCGATGCCATCATCTCGGCCGTCCCCGTCCTGGCCCACGACGCCGTGCCCATGTCCATCGGCTTCGTCCTCCTGCTGGCCTACGGCAACCTGCGGGGCATCCGAGAGGCCGGGCGGGTCTTCGCCATCCCCACCTACTTCTTCATCGGCAACATGGCCCTGCTCATCGTGGCCGGCCTGGTCAAGGAGGCCACCACCGGGCTGCCCCACGCCCCGGAGGGCAACGGGACCATGCCGCTCGGCCACGCCGGCGGGGGGCTGATCCTCGGGATCTCCGCCTTCTACCTGCTCCGGGCCTTCGCCCAGGGCAGTTCGGCCATGACCGGGACCGAGGCCATCTCCAACGGGGTGAGCATCTTCCGGACGCCGCAGGCCCGCAACGCCCGCACCACGCTGGCGTTGATGAGCACCATCCTCGGGGTGATGTTCCTCGGGGTGTCGGTGCTGGCCGCCCTCACCCACGCCGTCCCGTTCGTCTCGGGCACCCCCACCGTGGTGTCGGAGATCGGCAAGCTGGTCTACGGCAGCAGCCCGCTGGGCCAGGTGCTCTTCTACCTGCTCCAGGCGGCCACCGCCCTCATCCTCATCCTGGCCGCCAACACCAGCTTCACCGGGTTCCCCTTCCTGGTCAGCTTCGTGGCCGAGGACTCGTTCCTCCCGCGCATGCTCACCGTCCGGGGCCACCGACTGGTGTTCTCCAACGGGATCATCGTGCTGGCCACGGCGTCCATCGCCCTACTGCTGGTCACCGGAGCCAAGGTATCGGCGCTCATCCCCATGTACGCCATCGGGGTGTTCACCGGATTCACCATGGCCGGGGCCGGCATGGTCAAGCACCACCTCACCCAGCGGGGCGAGCACTGGCGCAAGAGCGTGGCCGTCAACGCCACCGCCGCCGTGGTCTGCGCCGTCATCGTGGTGGTCTTCGCCATCGCCGAGTTCGCCCAGGGCGGCTGGGTGGTCGTGGTGGTCATGCCGCTGATCGTCTTCGGGCTGGTCCGTACCAACCGCGAGTACCGCTCCGAGGACGTGGTCCTCGAGGAGGGTGCGGCCATCCAGGCCTGCGAGGCCCGGATCCTCCGGCGCAACGTGGTGGTCATCCTCATCGACCGGATCGACCTGGCCACGGCCCGGGCCATCCAGTACGCCCGGAGCCTGACCCCCGACGACCTGCGGGCCGTCCACTTCAACATCGACCATCCCCGCGCCGAGGCACTGATCGAGCGGTGGCAGCACCTGGGACTGTCGCGACTGCCGCTCGACATCATCGACTGCCCCGACCGTCGCCTCACCCGCGCCTCGCTCGAGCTGGCCGCCGAGCTGGCCGACGGGGAGACCGAGGTCAGCATGCTGCTGCCCCGACGCTCCTACGGGAAGGCATGGCGCCGCATCCTCCACGATCAGACCGCCGACCAGATCGTGGAGGTGGTGAGCCAGCTGTCCCACGTCAACGCCACCATCGTGCCCTTCCTGGTGGCGCCGGGGATCGAGCAGCAGATGTCAGCGGAGCTGTTGGCCGAGCCGACCCGCCCCCGTCGGTCCAAGGGGGCGGGTGTCGCCGCCCTGCCGGGCAAGCCCGACGACGGTCCGGGCCTCCCGGCCACGGCCGGGACCACGCCGATCGCCGAGCTGACCTGGCGCACCCGTACCCGCGTCGCCGGTCGGATCAAGGCGCTGCGCGTCCAACCCTGGGCCCAGGCCCACAGCCTGGAGTGCGTCCTGGTGGACGGGAGCGGGCACGCGGTGACCCTGGTGTTCCTGGGCCGACGGTCGATCAGCGGCATCCGGAGCGGCTCCCTGCTCATCGCCGAAGGCATGGTGGGGAAGCACCGCAACAAACTGGCCATCATCAACCCCAGCTACGAGCTCCTCTCGGTCACCGAGTCCTCCGATGCCCCTTGAACCGGGCCCCCCCCGATCCGAATCGGTGCCCGTGCCCGAGCGCGGGGCGCTCGTCCGGCTGCGCGCCGCGGCGGCCGGCCTCGTGGCCCAGTCCTGGTTGCTCTGGGCCATCGCCGTGGTGGCCCCCATCGCCACCGCCCTGCTGCTGATCCCCGGACGGGGCCATCTGAGTGCGGCCGACGACGCCCTGATCCTCATCGTGGTCACCGTGGCGGTGGCCTCGGCGGGCAACCGGGCGGCGGCGGCCCTGTGCGCCCTGGTCTCGGCGGCGGCCTTCGACTACTTCCTGACGGTGCCGTACCAGTCGTTCCAGATCCATCATCAGTCCGACCTGACCACCGAACTGCTCTTCGTCCTGGTCGGCCTGCTGGTCGGCGAGCTGGCCGCCCGCGGCCACCAGCACCGGCAGGCCGCGGCGGAGGGCCGCCACGGCCTGGACCGCATCCACGGGGTGGCCGAACAGATCGTGGAGGGAGAGGACCCCGACTACGTGATGATGAGCGTGGCCGCGCAGCTCACCGATCTGCTCACGCTGCAGGACTGCCGCTTCGTCCGTCGGCAGCCGTCGCGCAAGGGGGCCTGGATCCAGACCGACGGCACCGTGCGGCTGAACCCGCTCACCTGGCCCACCTCCTCCGCCGGCCTGCCCACCAACCAGGTCGAGCTACCGGTCCGGGGCGGGGGCCACGTGCTGGGTGTATTTCTCCTGACCCCGACGCCGGCCCGACCCATCTCCCACGAACGGTGCGTGGTGGCCGTGGCGCTGGCCGACCAGCTGGGCGCGGCCCTCGCCGCCCATCCCACCTCGGAATGGGGCGGGTAGTGGGAGCGGCCCCGTCGGCGCCCGGCGACTTGCCCGGGTCAGCCCGGGGCCGCCGACGCCGGGGCCGCCGACGCCGGGGCTGCCGACGGAGGGGCCGCCGACGGGGGGACGGGTAGTCCGGCCGCGGTGAAGGCGGCCCTGATCTCCGGTGCGGCCTGGGCCACCAACGCCGGCGGGGGGCCGTCGGCCAGGAACCGCCGGTACTGGGTCACCGCGCCGGTCGGCATCCCCGTCCCGCTGCAGCACCAGCGTCCCGAGGTAGAGGCGGGCGGCGTAGTCGCCGGGATCGAGGCGGACGGCCCGGAGCAGCTTGGCCCGGGCGTCCGCCATCAGGGAGGCGCGGTCCCCGCGCTGGCCGGTCAGGTACTCGAGCCAGCCCAGCTGGGCGAGGGCCACCTCGTTGTCCGGGTGCCCATCGAGCACCGACTGGTAGAGCTGGGCGGCCCGGGCCCCCTGGCCCTGGTTCTCGTCGGTGGCCGCCTGGGCCAGGTCCTCCTCGATCTGCTGGGCCTGCGACTGGGCGAAGGTGCCGGTGATGGACTGGCCCGGCTGCCGGTCGGAGGCGAAGGTGGTCACGGCCACGACCAGGGCGGCGGCCAGGCACAGGCAGCCGGCGACCAGATACCAGGCGCTCCTCCGGATCCGGCGGCGGGACGTCCGGCCGGGCCCGACTCCGGCCGCACCGCCGGGCTCTGGACGCTGGTCTGTAGCCCCCCGTTCCTCGACGGCCACGGCGGTGCGGCCGGCGGCCGGCCCCGAACCCGTCGATGCACCGTCGCCTGCGGCCGGCCCGGTCCCAGAGGACGGGACCGGCGTCCTCGGGCCGGCTTGGGCGTCCAGCGCCGCCAAGCGCACCATGTCGCGCTGGCGCAGGGCCAGGTAGTCCTGGTCGGAGAGGTCACCGGCCAGGTACTCGGCATCGGCGTCGGCCAGTGAGCGGATCAGGAAGAGCCGGCGCTCTCCGGCCTCCCCGGGCGTCAGGTCCAACACCGGTCCCCGGCCGCCACCCCCGGGCAGTCGGCGGCGTCGGACCAGCACCGCCACCAACGCGGTGGTGGCCACCAGCCCGGCCAGCAACGGGAGGAGCCAGACCAGCAGGGACCAGCCGCTGGCCGGCGGGTCCAGCACGATGGATGCCCCGTACCGGTCGACCAGGTAGTCCTTGATCTGCTGGTCGGTGCGACCCTCGGCGATGAGCTGCCCGATGGCGGCCCGCACGGCCACCGCGGCGGGCGCGGTGGACTGGGCCACCGAAAGGTCCTCACAGGTCGGGCAGCGCACCACGGACTCGATGGACGCCGCCCGCTGGGCCGGGGTCGGCGGCGACGAGGTGAGCTGGCCGCTGCCCACGAGGAGGGCCAGCACCACCGCCACCCCGAGGACGATCCAGAGCGGGAAGTGCCGTCTGGTCACGAGCCGTACCCGCTGGCCTCGGCCCTGGCGATGATGTGGTTCAGGCCGGCCGCCGTCGAGCCGCCCAGCACCGCGGCCACCACCCGCCCGTTCGGCGCGATCACAAAGGAGGTCGGGTTCTCCCGCACGCCGTAGGCCAGGGCCAGGGCGCCGTCCTGGTCGGCCAGGGTGGGCCAGGTCACCCCGACTCTGGCCTGGTACTGCCGGGCCGCGGCGGTGGTGTCGTTGAACACCACGCTGACGACGGAGGCGTCGCCCTTCTGCTGGTGCTGGAACTGGAAGGCCACCAGGTCGGGGGTCTCGATCTGGCAGGGCGTGCACCAGCTGGCGAAGAAGTTGAGCACCACGTAGTGACCCGGGGCCCGGGCCAACTGGAACCGGGCCCCGTCGACGGTCGACCCGCCGACGGGTGGGGCCATGTGGCCGAGCAGGGGGCTCTTGGCCTCGACGGTCGTGGCCGGGGGCCGGGTGGCCAGCACGGCGACGAGCCCGGCGGCGACGACCAGGACGGCCACCGCCACCCACCGGGCCGTGTGCCGACCGCGGCCCGGTGGCCGCCGTCCCACCGACCACCGGTCCGTCGTCGGTCCCGACGGTCCGACCGGTCCCGCCGGTCCGACGGGTCCGAGCGGTCCCGACGGGGTGTCGACGCCGAGACTCATGACGGGTCTCCCGCACCCACCGGCAGCGGGTCGGACTCCACGTCGGGGCGGTCCTCGGGTCCGGCCACCGGCGGGGTGTCACCGGAGGCGAGGGGCGGGGCCACCTCCACCACCGTGGCGGACACCGGATCGGTGGGACGCCGTCGCCGTCCGGGGATGGCCGACAGGACGGAACCGACGCCGATGAGGCCGGCCCCGACCCATATCCACATGACCAGGGGCTGCTCCACCACACCGAAGGCCCAGACGGTGGTCCGGTCCGAGGTGCTGGCGTTGTCGGGGACGGCGGCGATGGTCAGGTAGAGGTCGTCCCGCCAGCTGGAGTCGATGGCCGGCGTGCCCACCGTGGCGCTCCCGGTGCCGAACTGGCTGATGGCCGGGTAGAACCGGCTGCCCCCGTCGACCCGGAGCACGGCCTCGAACGAGGAGTGCGACGGCGTGGTCACCACCCGGGTGCCCACGAACTCGACCGTGTGCCCGGAGAACGTGGCGCTCCTCCCCACCGCCAGATGGACCTGGCCCCGGTGGAGGTACGAGGTGGCCGCGGCCAGTCCGACGGCCACCACCACGACACCGATGTGGACCACCATCCCGCCGTTGGCCCGGCCCACGAAGCCTCGCCATCCGGCCAGGGCGGCCCGGCCGGCCGGGGCTCCCGCGGCACGGGAGGCGCGGTAGGCACCGCGCACCGACAGCACCAGGGCCCGGCCGGCCGAGGCGGCGGCGAACGCCCCCAGCCCGAAGGCCAGCAGCGGCTCGAGGCCGCGGACGCCGGCCGCCACGCAGACCACCAGCACCAGCACCCCCACGGCGGCGGGAACGGCCAGTCGGCCGCGCAGCACCTCGACCGTGGTCTTGCGCCACGGGAGGGCGGGGGCCACGGCCATGAGGAAGAGCAGCACCAGACCGACCGGGACGAAGAACCGGTTGAAGTACGGCGCCCCCACGCCCACCGAGGAGCCGCTGTGGAGCGCCTCGTAGAGGAGGGGGAAGACCGTGCCCAGCAGCACCACGAAGGCGAATCCCACGAACAGGAGGTTGTTGGCCAGGAAGGCACCCTCGCGGCTGAGGGGCGAGTCGATGCCCCCGGCGGAGCGGAGCCGGTCGCCCCTCCAGGCGATGAGTCCCACCCCGGTGAACAGGACCACCCCGAAGAACCCCAGCAGCAGCGGCCCGATGGTCGACTCGGAGAAGGAGTGCACCGACTGGATGACCCCGGACCGGGTCAGGAAGGTCCCGAGGATGGTCAGGCTGAAGGCGGCGACCACCAGGGAGAGGTTCCAGATGCGCAGCAGGCCCCGGCGCTGCTGGACCATGACCGAGTGGAGGTAGGCCGTGCCCACCAGCCAGGGGAGCAGGGCGGCGTTCTCCACCGGGTCCCACCCCCAGAACCCGCCCCACCCGAGCACCTGGTACGACCACCAGGCGCCGAGCAGGATCCCCATGGAGAGGAACGCCCAGGCGAACAGGGTCCACCGCCGGGTCTCTCCCTGCCAGTCCTCGTCCAGCCGTCCGGTGATCAGCGAGGCGACGGCGAAGGCGAACGGCAGGGTGAAGCCGACCAGGCCGAGATAGAGCATGGGCGGGTGGATGAGGACCAGCGGGTTGTCCTGGAGCAGCGAGTTGGGACCGGGCCCGCTGGTGGGGATAGCGCCGGCCACGTGCTTGAACGGGTCGGCCGGTCCCAACATCAGGCCGAAGAAGAAGGCGGCGACCACGTAGACCACCAGGGTGGCCCAGGCCACCAGCTGGTCGCCCGACCGCCTGCGGAACCGCCACACCATGGCCGTGGCGTACCCGCCCAGTACCACGCCCCACAGCAGGATCGACCCGGCCAGGGCCGACCACAGGCCGGTGATGGAGTAGAGCCACGGCGTGGCCCGGCTGTTGTTGGCGGCCACGTAGCTGAGGGAGAAGTCGTGGGTCAGCAGGGCGTGCTCCATGGCCACCACGGCGATCAGTCCGCCCACCAGGACGAGGGGGGCGTAGACCTGGCCGCTGCGCATGGTCGGCGCACGGCCCTTGGCCAGACCCACCGCCAGCACCACCACCCCCACCAGGGCGGCGGCGAAGCCGAGCAGTACGCCGGTGTGGCCGAGGGCCCCGTTCACGAACTCGGGCCGGCGGTCAGGCCGCGGTGGCCCCGACCGGCCGTCATCGCTCGGTCATCGCCTGGAGCCGTTCGGCGCGGTGACCCGGGCCGGGTGCTGGGCGATGTAGTTCGACGAGTGCTTGACCAGGATCTGGTCGGAGACGAAGCCCGGACCGGCGAAGTGACCCACGGCGATGACCGGGATGTTGGGCTGGAACAGGTCGGGCGGGCTGCCGGTGTTCTGCACGGCCACCCTGGTGGCGCCGGAAGTCACCACGAAGTCCACGCCCGACGCCGTGGGATGGATCGAGCCCGGCTCCACCACTCCCTCCAGGTTGAACGTCTTGGCCCCCAGGGTGGCGCGCTGGGCCACGGCCTGGTCGGCGGGCAGGTAGAAGTTGAGGGCGGTGCCGAGTCCTTTGGCCACCAGGAAGCCCAGGGCCCCGACCAGCACCAGGCCCACGACGGCATAGCGCAGGCGGTGGCTGGTCCGGACGGCGGGGCCGGGCCGGGTGGTCGGTGCCGCTGGGGACGGTGCCGCCGGGGACGGTGCCGCGGCAGGATCGGGTGCCGCCCCGGCTCCCCCCGGGGCCCGGGGCGGCTGAGTCGGTGACGGGACGGCGGTGGTCACCGGTCGTCCCCGTCCGGGCCGGCCGGGACCGACGCATCGGCGGCCACCACCCGGGCCACGGCCCGGGTCAGCCGGCGCCGACGCCACACCAGCTGCGCACCGTAGAGGAACGAGGAGGGAGAGCACGACGACGTAGCCGGCGACGACGTAGCCCATCAGGCCGCCTCGTCCTCGTCGAGGGTGGCCCCTTCGGCCTGGCGCTCGCGCAGGGCCACGTCCAGCTCGCCGGTGCCCAGCCAGTCCTCGAGGACACCGATCCGGTACCGGACCAGGAGCATCCACACGAAGACCAGGGTCAGGGCCACGAAGCCGAGCAGCAGGGTCCAGGCCATCGAGCCGTGGATGGTGGGCGAGAGGTTCGGGTTGAGCACTGTGGCCCCCTGGTGCAGGGTCTTCCACCACAGCACCGAGAAGTGGACGATGGGTATGTCCACCGCGGCGAACAGCGCCACGAACGCGCTGCGCTTGGCCCGCACCTCGGGCTCGGCCGGCACCCGGCGCAGGGCCAGGTACCCGAGGAACAGCACCAGCAGCACGGCGGTGCTGGTGAGACGGGCGTCCCACGCCCACCACACGCCCCAGGTGGGCTTGCCCCAGATCGACCCGGAGACCAGGGTGCACACGTTGAACACCACCCCCACCTCGACCGACGCCGCGGCCAGACGGTCCCAGAACAATGAGCGGGTGCGGGGCCACAGGTAGAGGAGGCTGGCCACGGCGGCCAGGGCGAAGGCCAGGTACAGGGCGACCCAGGCCACACCGGGGTGGATGTAGACCAGGCGCACCAGGTCACCCTGGGTCTGGTCGGGCGGCGTCACCCACAGGCCCAGCCACACCGTGCAGGCCGTGGCCACCAGCGGCGGTGATGCCCAGGACCCGGGTGGCCCACCGGGTGCGGGAGGACTGGGCCGGAGGGGCGGGCACACCCCGGTTCGGACTCATGCCGACTCCTGGATGGGTCCGAAGGCCACGACGCCGAGGGCCACGTACACGGCGTCGAAGACCACCATCAGCCGGAGCCACGGGTTGCCGTCCGAGGCGGTGCCTCCGGCCAGCGCGGCCTGCCACATGCGGGTGCCGGCCAACAGCACCGGCGCGGCGATGGGCAGGAACAGGAACGGGAGCAGGGTCTCCCGGACCCGCAATCCGGCGGAGAGTGCACCGTACAGGGTCCCGGTAGCGGCCAGCCCGATGGTGCCGAGCAGACAGGAGACGACGATGAGCCAGGGCACCTCGATCCTCGCCCCGTAGAGCAGGACCACCCCGGCGCCGAGCACCACCTCCAGCACCACCAGCTGGGCGGCCACCGCCGCCGACTTGCCCAGGAACAGACCGGCCGGGTCCAGGCCGGAGAGGCGCAGGCCGTCACGGGCCCCGTCCACCGACTCCACCGACACACTGCGCTGGACGGCCAGGACGGTGCAGAACAGGACGGCCACCCAGAAGAGCCCGGGGGCGCCCTTCGCCATCGGCGCCCGGTCGGGCCCGAGGGCGAAGGCGAACAGCACCAGGGCCACGATCCCGAAGGGCGCCACCTGGGACAGTCCGACCCGAGACCGGGCCTCGATGCGGAGGTCCTTGCCCGCCACCAGCAGCGAGTCACGCCACATGGGCCACCTCCCCGGTCACGGTGGCGACCGGGTCGGGGGCGACCGGGGGATCACCGACCTCGCTCGCCGCGCCGGGGCGCTGGCCGCACCGGCCACCCCCGACCCGGGGGTGGCCGTGGGACCGCCCGGTCCGTCCGAGGCGCCGGGACCGACGCCGACCACAGGACCGACGCCGAGGGACCGGTAGCCGGTCACCCGGCCTCCGGTGACGGTCACGGCCCGGTCGGCCAGGCACTCGACGAACCCCAGTTCATGCGAGGCGATGATCACGGTGACGCCGGAGGCCCCGGCCTCGGCGACCAGCTGGTCGAGGCTGTCCCGGGCGGAGGCGTCCAGTCCGGCATGCGGCTCGTCCAGCAGCCAGAGCTCCGGCCAACGCGCCGTCAAGCACGGCCAAGGCCACCCGCCGGCGCTGGCCGGCCGAGAGCTTGGAGGCGCGGGTCTTGAGCAGGCGACCGGACAGCCCCCACCGCTCGCACGCCCCCCCGATGCGGTCGGTGTCTGCTCCGGAGGCCCGGACCGCGAACCGCACGTTCTCCCGGACGGTCAGGTCGTCGTAGAGATGGGAGGCGTGGGACAGGAGCCCGACGCGTCGACGCACCTGGTTCCGGTGGCGGACGGGGTCGAGGCCCAGCACGACGGCCTCCCCCGAGGCCAGGGGCACCAGGCCGGCGCAGACCCGGAGCAGGCTGGTCTTGCCGGCCCCGTTGGGCCCGTCGACCAGCACCGTCTCCCCCACCGACACCTCGAGGTCCACCCCGGCGAGCAGGGGGAACCGGCCCGACAGCGCGACGGCGTCGTGCAGGAAAACTGCCGGGTGGGGAGGGGCGGAGGGGGCCATGGCCGCCCTCCATGGTACGGGGGTGGGCTCCCGGGAGCCAGGCGGGAGCCAGGCGGCAACCCGACCGGCAACCCGACCGGCAACCCGACCGGCAACCCGACCGGCAACCCGACCGGCAACGCCGGACCGGGCAACCCGACCGGCAACCCGACCCGCCTGGCGGCGGCCGGCGGCGGCCCGCCGGGGCACGCCCCCGGCGGCGGTGTGGACGGCTCAGCTCACCGAGAGCCGGTCGAGATGCAGGTCATGGAGCCAACCGGAGATGTGGGCGGAGACGACGTCGACGTGTCCGGTCAGCAGCAGGATCCCGAAGGCCACCAGGATGGTGCCCCCCACCAGGTCGACCCAACGCAGCCGGCCGCGGACCCGGGCCAGCACGTCGGTCATCCGGCCGAAGGCCAGTCCGGAGAGGAGGAACGGTACCCCGAGGCCCAGCGAGTAGGCGAGGAGGAGGGCGATCCCCCCGGCGGCCGAACCGCCGGTCCCGGCGGCCAGGGCCAGCACGCTGGCCAGTACCGGTCCGATGCACGGGGTCCACGCGAAGGCGAACGCCATGCCCATGATGGGCGGGGCCCACACCCCGAGCACCGAGGGCCGAACGGCGAAGCGCTTCTCCCCGACCAGGGCCACCGGCAGCCGCACTCCGGCGGCCATGGCCACCAGCACGGCGCCGAACACCACGATCAGGATGCCCGACACCGTCTCGAGTGTCCGCTGGTGGGTGAGGAAGAGGCGGCCGATGGCCGAAGCCGAGGCCCCGAGGATGGTGAAGACGACCGTGAACCCGGCGATGAAGGCCAGGATGCCCCGGAGGAGACGGCTGCGCTCCCGGCGCAGATCGGCGGGGCGGATCCCCCCGTCCAGGTCGGACGGGTCCAGGTCGGACGGGTCCAGGTCGGACGAAGCGGTACCGGACAACGTGACGCCGGACGAGCGGTCGAGGGACGCCACGCCCGCCGGCCCGTCCGGTCGGGCCACCACCGCTTCACCCCCCGACCCCGCCCGGGCGGCCCCGGCCCCGGCCGCACCGGCACCAATGCCACCACCGGCACCGCCGGCACCGCCGGCACCACCCGCACCACCGGCGCCGGCACCGGCCCCCACCGGCACCGGAGCGGCAGGCGTCCGGGGCCCGTCCTGGAGGGCGCTCAGCTCGGCCGCCGACAGGCCGGAGACCATCGACAGGTACGCAGGCACCAGGGGCAGCACGCACGGCGAGAGGAAGGACAGCATGCCGGCACCAAACGCCACCAGCAGGCCGAGCGGGTCGGCGTGGACGGCGGCCGGATCGAGCATGGGCGGCTAGACCAGCTGGCTCTTCACCAGCGCCAGGTCGGCCTCCACCATCATCTGGACCAGGGTCGGGAAGTTGACGTCGCGACGCCAACCGAGCGTCGACTCAGCCTTGGCCGGGTCCCCCACCAGCAGGTCCACCTCGGCCGGGCGGAGGAAGCGCTCGTCGATGAACACATGGCTCTCCCAGTCGAGGTCGACGGCGGCGAAGGACAGCTCGACCAGCTCCTTGACCGAATGGGTCTCGCCGGTGGCCACCACATAGTCGTCGGGCCGGTCCTGCTGCAGCATGAGCCACATGGCCCGGACGTAGTCGGCGGCGAAGCCCCAGTCGCGCTGGGCGTCGAGGTTGCCGAGGGCCAGCTTCTCGTCGATCCCGGCCTTGATCCGGGCCACTCCGTGGGTGACCTTGCGGGTGACGAACTCGAGACCCCGCCGGGGTGACTCGTGGTTGAACAGGATGCCCGACGAGGCATGGAGGTCGTAGCTCTCGCGGTAGTTGACGGTGATCCAGTGGCCGTAGACCTTGGCCACCCCGTACGGGCTGCGGGGATAGAAGGGCGTCGACTCCCGCTGCGGGACCTCCAACACCTTTCCGAACATCTCCGACGAGCTGGCCTGGTAGAACCTGATCCCGGGGTCCACGATGCGGATGGCGTCCAGCACCCGGGTCACCCCGAGGGCGGTGGTCTCACCGGTCAGCACCGGCTGGTTCCACGACGTCTGCACGAACGACTGGGCGGCCAGGTTGTAGACCTCGGTGGGGTGGCTGTCCCGCAGGATGTTGATCATGGACACCTCGTCGAGCAGGTCACCGGCCACCAGGGTGAGACGGTCCTGGATGTGGGCGATGCGCTCGAAGTTGAGGGTGCTGGATCGACGGACCATGCCGATGACCTCGTAGCCCTGGTCGAGCAGGAACTCGGCCAGGTAGGAGCCGTCCTGGCCGGTGATGCCGGTGATCAGTGCTCGTTTCGCCATGCGGTGGGCTCCTCGATGTCAGTTCGGGTCGGTGTCGTCGGGTGCCGCCTGCCAGGCCGGCGGCCGCTTCTCGGTGAATGCGGCGATTCCTTCCGCCGCCTCGGCGGTCTGGCTGGTCACCGTGAGCATGGCGTGGAGATAGGGCAGGGCCTCGCTCGCCGCCGAGTCCAGTACAGCGTAGAACGATTCGCGTCCCATCCTCATCACGCCCGGCGGCTTGGAGGCCAGGACCGCCGCCAGCTCGGCCACCGCGGTGTCCAGGACCTCCGGGGCCACCACCCGGGTGACGAAGCCGATCCGGTCGGCCTCCTCGGCCCCGACGACCCGGCTGGTCAGGCACAGTTCGAGGGCCTTCTTGGGGGGCATGGACCGGAGCATGGGCACGGTGACCATGTAGGGCCACAGGCCCACGTTGAGCTCCGGCGCCCCGAAGCGGGCCTCGTCCGAGGCGATGACCATGTCGCAGGCCAGGGCCAGCCCGAACCCGCCGGCCATGGCCCACCCCTGCACCCGGGCGATGGTGGGCTTGCCCAGGGCCCAGAGCTCCTCGAACAGCTCGGCCAGCCAGCCCCGGGCCAGGTGGTGTTGGGCGTACTCGTCGGTCACGGCCCCGGGGTCCCGCGGCACCATGCCCGACAGGTCGGCCCCGGCGCAGAAGGCCTGGTCGCCCGCCCCGGCCAGGACCACCACCCGGACGGTGGGGTCGACCTTGGCCCGCGCCACCCCCTCTCGGAGGCCGGAGATGACGTCCCAGGTCATTGCGTTGCGCCGGGCCGGGCGGTTGATCGTCAGGGTCAGCACCGGCCCCTCCTGGTCGACCAGTAGGTCCTCGGTGACGGCGGAGGTCGGCTCGGAGGCGGCAGGAGCGGGCACCGGACGACGCTATCCCGACCGGCGCGTCACTGTCCCGTCCCCGGGTGCGGCCGGGGGTCAGGGGCAGGGCGGTGGCGCTCCGGCTCGCCCCCCGGCGCCCGACCTCCGGAGAGGGCCGTGGTTCCGGGCTCCTTCGGCTCCACCGGGCCGTCCTGTCCGCCTTCGGGGGAGACCACTACGGTGACGCCATTCCCACCGCCGCCCTCCTCTCCTTCCGCCTCGGCGGCTCCGACGGCGTGGCCGTCGAAGCGGCCAAGTGGCGGGGCGCCCTGACCCGTTTGGGGTTCGACACCTACACCGTGGCCGGCCACGGTCCGGTCGACCACCTGCTGCCCGGCCTGGCCATCGGGGCCCCCGAGCCGCCGACGACCGGCGAGCTGGCCGGGGCGCTGGCCCGGGCCGACCTGGTGGTGGTGGAGAACCTGTGCTCGCTCCCCCTCAACCCCGGCGCGGCCGCCGCGGTGGCGGCCTCCCTGGCCGGCCGACCCGCCGTCCTCCACCATCACGACCTCCCCTGGCAGCGGCCCGCCTACGTCCACCACCCCCGGCCCCCCACCGACCCCCGGTGGCGACACGTCACCATCAACCGGCTGAGCAGGCACCAGCTGGCCAACCGCGGGCTGAGCGCCGCCACCGTCTACAACGCCTTCGCCATCGGGGAGGCCGGAGCGGGTCCGACCCGCTCCGGCGACGGCGCCGGGGACGGTGCCGGTGACGGCGGACGGGAGCGCGTCCGCCGCCGACTGGGCGTCGACCGGGACCACACCCTGGTCCTCCAGCCGACCCGAGCCCTGCCCCGCAAGAACGTGGCCGGAGGCCTCGAGCTGGCCACCCGACTGGGTGCCACCTACTGGTTGCTGGGACCGGCCGAGGACGGCTACGGCGGCCGACTCGACGCCCTGGTGGCTTCGGCCCGATGCCCGGTGCTGCTGGGTTCACCGGGGGAGGGTGGTCCGGTACCGGTCGGTCAGGCCTACGCCGCCTGTGACCTGGTGGCCCTCCCCTCCACCTGGGAGGGGTTCGGCAATCCGACCATCGAGTCGGTCGTCCACCGCCGGCCCCTGGCCATCGGGCCCTACCCGGTCGCCGCGGAACTGGCCGCCTTCGGGTTCGACTGGTTCGGCCTCGGCGAGACCGACCGCCTGACCGCGTGGCTGGGGGCACCGGATCTCGGCCTGCTGGACCGGAACCAGGCCGTGGCGGCGGCCCACTTCTCGCTTCGGGACCTGCCCGACCGGCTGGCCGCGGTGCTGCCACCCTGGTGAGGTGAGGACGGTCGGGGCCCGTTGGTCGGGCCGGCCACATCGGAGTCCGATTCCGGCCCCCGGCTACGCTTGTGGTCATGGCCGACGCACTGATCCCGGAACCCGACGCGGCCGGCCGCGTCGGACGGACCACCGCGGCCGGGGGGCGGCGCCTCACCGCCGATGCCCGCCGTCGGCAGCTGTTCGATGTCGCCCTGGCGCTGTTCGCCGAGCACGGGTACGCCGCCACGACCATGGACGACATCGCCGAGGCCGCGGGTGTGACCAAACCGCTGGTGTACCAGCACTTCGAGTCGAAGCGGGCGCTCTATCTCGAGCTGATGGACGTGTTCTCCCGCGAGCTGGTCACCGACATCGTGAAGGCCACCGCCGACGCCCAGGGACCCCGCCAACAGGTCGAGGTGGGGTTCGCCGCCTACTTCGAGCTCATGCTGGGCAACGAGCAGGCCTTCCGACTCCTCTACGGCCGCGACGCGCCCGACGACCCCGAGCTCGGCGAGGCGCTGCGACGCGTGGAGGAGACCCTGGCCCAGGCCATCGGCTCCCTCATCGACGCCGGTCTCGACCCCGAGCACCGGCTGTTGCTCGCCCACGCCGTGGTGGGCATGGCCGAAGGCGCCAGCCGGCACTGGTTGGACGCGCGCCGAGGAGGGACCGACGCCGAGTCGAACCCGAGGGGGGCCCTGGCCCCGGATGCCGATCGGGACGCCGAGGCCATCCGCCTCGCTACCCGACTGGCCGACTTCGCCTGGGCTGGGCTGCGCCAGGTCCACCGCATCTGACCCGTCGCCGCTGCCTGGTCGGCACCACCCAGGTGGGCATGCCGCCCGCGCCGGCCCTCCCGGACCGCGCCGGCCACCGGACGGGGTGCCAGCCCGCCTCGGGCCCACCGGACGAACGGCCACCCGTCAGGCGTTCACCTCGCCGGCCACGACCGGCTGGTTGGTGCTCTGGACCACGCCGCCGGCCTCCTCGGCGGTGATGGCGAAGGCCTGGACCGAGCCGTCACCGGCCACGCTGAAGGGGACGACGGCCGGGTCGGGACCGAGCAGGCCCAGTGAGATGGTCTTCCCGCCGATCACGCCCCACAACTGGTAGGTCTTGTTCGACGGCAGCGCGCGGAGCTGGTCGACCCTGACGAAGCCGGTGCCGGCCGCGGTCAGCACCACGGTGACCCGGCCCGGGTTCGGCGCGCCGGTCGTCCCCGTGAGCTGCACCTGCCTGGTCGACGGCAGTTGGAGGGCCGACTGCTCGGCCGCGGAGAGCAGTGGGTGGGCCTGCAGCGCGCTCACCTGGTGGTGGAGATGGTTGACCTGGGCCCCCAGTACCAGGGCGACGATGACGGCGGCCGCTGCCACCAGGGACGCCCCCCGCGCGACCCACCGGCTCCGTCGGGCCATGGTGATGGGTACCACCGTGGCGTCGGCCTCGCCGTCGGCCAAGCCGTCGGCCCCGGCTCGGCCGACCGGCCGGTCGGGCCGTCCCCCGCCGGACTCGAGGCGCGAGGCCAGTCGCTCCCACGAGGGCGGGACCGAACCGTCGAGCTGGGTGGCGATCCCGTCCCACAACCCGGCCGGGGATTCGCCGCCGGAGTTGGCCAGCAGGCCGGCCACCTCGTGATGCTGGGCCACCTCGATCGAGCACTTCACGCACTCGTCGAGGTGCCGTTCGACCATGGCCGCCGTCTCGGGATCCAGGGCGTCCAGGGCATAGACACCCAGCAGCTCTTGGATCTCGCGGTGCTCGGGCACGGAGAGGTCCTCGCTCACTGCTCTGCTCCCGCCGGCCGTACCCCGCGCTCGGCCAGGCCGATGCGCAGCCTGCCCAGTCCGGAACGGATGCGGCTCTTCACGGTGCCCTCCGGCTCCTGCAGCATACGGGCCACCTCACGGTAGGTGTGGCCTCCGAAGTAGGCCAGCTCGATGGGTTGGCGGAGCTCGTCGGGAAGCTCGCCCAGCGCCTCCTGCACCTGCTCGGCCACCGCCATGTCCCACACCTCCCTGTCGATGTCGTACCCGGCAGTGGCCGTCTCGCGGGACGTCTTCTCCTCGCGGTTGCGTCGTGACGTCTCCGAGCGCACATAGTCCACCGACTTGCCGTGGGTGCGGGCAAGGAGGAAGGAGCGAAGGGTGCCCCGTTGGGCGTCGAACCTCTCGGGATGGTTCCACAGGTCCAAGAAGACCTCCTGGGTGATCTCCTCGGCGGGCGGGTCACTGCGAAGTATGCGCCTCGACAGGGCGTGGACGGCGCCACCGTGACGCCGGTAGACCTCGGCCAACGCCTGTTCATGCCAACGACCGACGGCGACCACCAGATTGGCGTCGCTCGCCTGCTGTAGGTCGACCACCACGAAACTGTATTCGGAGCGGCCACCGCGACCGGATGACCAAGGGTCGGCCACCGCTCCGGGGCCGTGGCCAGGGAGGATCAGAGCCGGCGGGCGGGGACGGCCACACACCCACCGGAGTGCTCCCCGCCCGTCCACCAAGTCGGCATCCCGGGGGACCGGCGCCCTCGGGCGGCAGCCCGCGCCCCGGACGGTCCGAGGTCATCCCGGCCCGGCCCGGCGACGAATAGTGAGCATGACCTTCGACATCACCACCTACCGGAACCTCTCCGAGAAGCTCGACCTCGAACAGATCGACTTCGACACCTTCCGGGAGCAGCCTCTGGGCCCCGAAGCGCTCCGTTGTCTCCGGTACATGCACGACGTGGAGAACCACACCGTCTGCTACCTCCGCGACGTCCTGGTCACCCGGGCCCACCGCGACCCCGAGGTGACCACCTTCCTCACGCTGTGGAACTACGAGGAGTTCTGGCACGGCGAGGCCATCGCCCGCATCCTGGCCGCCCATGACGAGCTCGCCGGCACCGGGCGGATCGCCGCCCTGCGCAACAAGCTCCCGAAGAGCGACAAGTGGAAGCCGCTCAGCTTCCAACTGGCCTCGGCCATCACCCCGCACCTGACCGCCGTGCACATGACGTGGGGAGCGGTCAACGAGTGGACCACCCAGGCGGCCTACGCCCGACTGGCCAAGCTGGCCGACCACCCGACGCTCTCCGAACTGCTCCGGCGCATCATGAAGCAGGAGGGTCGCCACATTGACTTCTATGCCACCCAGGCCAAGTCGCGGCTGAGCGACAGCCGGGCGGCCCAGAAGGTCACCCGCTGGGCCCTCCGGCGCTTCTGGGCTCCGGTGGGGAGCGGCGTGGTGCCCGACCGGGAGGTCGACTTCCTCCGCACCTACCTGTTCGGCGACAACGACGGCCAGGCCATGGCCGACCGGATCGACCGCCGGGTCGACCGCCTGCCCGGCCTCGACGGGCTGCATCTGCTGCACGGCGCCGTCACCGCCGCCTGACCGCGGAGCGCCTCGGCGGCGGTGACCGTCTCGTGACCGCCCCCTGGTCCGGCCACCCGTCCGCCGCGCCTCCCCGGATCCACGGGGGTGGCCGCGCCAAAACCTGACCGATCCGGTAAACTATCTGGGTGTTCAGCTTCCCGAACCCGGTCGACGAGCATGCCGCCCGTACGGTGGCCGCCGGCGTGGCCGTCATGGCCGTGGTGGCCATCGCCCTCCGACAGCCGTGGATCCTCGTGCCGCTCGCCTACGGCTTCTGGGCACGGGTCCTGTCCGGGCCCACGTTGAGCCCCCTCGGCCAGCTGGCCACCCGGGTCATCGCCCCTCGGTTCCCCCGGGGTCCGAAGTTGGTGGCCGGGCCGCCCAAGCGGTTCGCCCAGGGCATCGGCGTGGCGTTCTCCAGCGCCGCCCTCGTGCTGTGGTTCGGCTTCGGGCTGACCACGGCCACCTGGGTGGTGGTCGGTCTGTTGGCCTGCGCCGCCATCCTCGAGTCGGCCTTTGGCATCTGTCTCGGCTGCATCGCCTTCGCCTACCTCATGAGGGCCGGCGTCATCCCCGACGAGGTGTGCGAGTCCTGCGCCGACCTCTCGCTCCGTCAGCCGCAGCCGAGCCGCTCCTGAGGCCGTGCCCCGGTCCACCCGGAGGGGCGGGCGGAGGCGGGTGGGTCAGGGGTGCGGTCGCTCAGGTGAGCCGGGGCAGCAACTCGGTACAGAGTACGAACAGCTCCTTGGCGCAGGACAGGTAGACCTCGTCCTCGCCCCCGGCCGGGTCCTCGACGTCCTCCCACGGCTCGACCGGCTGATCGGCCAGGTCGAGAGCGGCGAGGCGCTCGGTGAGCGGCGCGGGGCCCATCGGCAGGTCCCGGACCAGCCGCTTGATGGTGACGGTCCTCCCGGCCGCTTCGGGGTGCCGGCGCCGGATGTAGGACACGTGCTCACCGGCCATGGCCAGGACCAGGTCGGCCGACTCGATGTCCCCGTCGGTGAGCTGGTGACTCCGGTGTCCGTCGGCGGCGAGGCCCAAGGAGGTCAGGGCGTCGCGCGTCCGACGGCTCATCGGTTGGCCCTCGACGACGTGGGTGCCGGCCGAGACGATCCGGACCGGTGCGGGACAGAGCATGGCCCCGGCCATCACCGAGCGGGCTGCGTTGCCGGTGCACAGGGTGAGCACCACGGGGCGGCTCCGTTGGTCGTCGGTTCGGGGGTCCATGGCCACAGACTGGCACGGGTTCGGGCGGTGCCCGGACCGGCCTCGGTCGGTCAGCCCACCTCGAAGGAGCGCTTGGACAGGCCGAACGCGAATCCCTCGATGACTGTCCTCACCGGTGCGTCGGCCCGGTCGGCCATGCCCATGGTCACGAACAGCGGGAGGAAGTGCTCCACCGTCGGGTGGGCGAAGGGCATGCCGGGCGCCTGCTCGTAGGCGGCCAGCGTCTCGAGGTCGCCGTGAGCCAGCGCCTGGCGGGCCCACTCGTCGAACTCCACCGACCACCCCTGGGGTGGCGTGGCGCCGTCGAAGTCGCCTCGGGTGAGGAAGGGCAGCCCGTGGGTCATGAAGCCCGAACCGATGACCAGCACCCCCTGCTCCCGCAGGGGCCGGAGCCGACGGCCGACCTCGACCAGCGTCCACGGGTCGTCGGTGGGCAGGCTGAGCTGCACGACCGGCACGTCGGCGTTGGGGTACATGACCTTCAGGGGGACCCACGCCCCGTGGTCGAGCCCGCGACTGCCATGCCGGTGGAGCGGGGCGCCCTCGGGCATCATCGCCGCCACCTGCCCGGCCAGGCCGGCGGCGTCGGGCGTGGGATAGGTCATCTCGAAGAAGCGCCGGTCGAAGCCCGCGAAGTCGTAGACCAGCGGGGTGGCCGCCTGGGTCCCGGACAGGGTCAGGGGAGCGTGCTCCCAGTGGGCCGACACGATGAGGATGCCCCGGGGCTTGGGGAGGCCCTGGGCCCACTCGAAGAGCTGGCCCATCCACAACGGGTCGTCGAGCAGCGGTGGTGCCCCGTGGCCCAGGAAGATGCCGGGCAGCGGCCGGTCGGCCGAAGCCCACCGCCGCTGCTCCCGGCTCCGCGGGGCGGCACGGGCCAGGAAGGTGTCGAAGGGGTAGGCGGTCTCGTCCGGGCTCATGGCAACTCCTTGCGTGCGCAAATAACTCTACCCCGGAGAAGTCTCTGCCCCTCCGGGACCGGTCGCCGGCGACCGGGCTACTGGTGGAAGCGGGCCTCGAGGTCCTCGATGATCGCCTGCTCCCGGTCGGCGGCCTCGGCCTCGGCCCTAGCCCACTCGGCCAGCCCGGCCCGTTCACGCCGGAGCACCCAACGGCGCCGGACCCACACCACGCCGACCACGACCAGCATGAGCAGTCCGAGCACGCTCCGATCGTAGTGACCCCCGGGCGACGAGGGGCCGCCTGACCGGTCACCGGGCTGGCGGCCCGGCGGGTGCACCCGGTGGTGGCCCGGTCCTCAGCGGGACGAGGGGAAGGCCACCTGTTGGGCCTTGGCCACCAGCTCGGCCCGATCGGCAGGCAGGAGGTACCCCCGAACGATGGACCGCGCCAGATCGGCCCGGTAGGCCGCCAGGTAGTGGTTCCGGCTGTGGTAGAGGCTCACCAACGTGCTCGGGCTGAACGGCGTGGTCGAGCCGAACAGCGAGCAGATCGTGCTGGTGCCGGCGGGTGCGGCACCGCTGAGGGTCGACACCGGGACGTCGACGGCCGGGGTCCGCACCCCGCCGATGACATTCCCGTAGCTGTCGAGCGCCAGTGACGCCGGGGAGGTGGTGGCCAGACGGAAGGGTGGAGGCCGCGGCGGCGCCGTGCCGCGGTTGACCCATTTGGTGAAGGCGGCGAAGGCGGCCTGGACCACCTCGTGCTGCGGCCCGGTGTTGATGGGCGCGGTACAGCCGAGGCCGGTGGCGGCCGCCCCGACCAGGTAGGCGTCGGCGTGCGAGGTGCCGGCCACCTCCCAGGTCCGGATGAGCCGGGTGTCGGGCTGCTGCGCGGAGGCGAAGCCCAGGCCGATGAGGTCGGTCTGCGTCTCGAACATGAAGACCGGCACCGTCAGGTCGGTACGGATCAGCAGACCGACCGACCCGATGCTCGACTGGATCGACCCCTCGCCGAGGGCCGCCCCGCCCCCACCCCGGCTGTGGATGAAGATCCCGTCGAAGGCGTGGGTCCGGGGCTGCAGGGCATCGGCGAAGGTGGTCAGGTAGAAGGCCGACTGGGACTCACCGGTGGCCACGACGTGCCGGGGGCGCAGGCCCCCCAGAGCCGCCGGACTCGAGGACCCGAGCGCCCGGCCGATCTGGGCGAACATGTCCAGCGCATACTGGTCCCCGGGGTGCACCAGGGTGCCGTAGCGGGTCGGCTCGAGGTGAATGAGCCCGCTGCTGGGGGCGGTGCCGAGGATCGCCGTTCCACCGTTCACCCCCAGCGCCTGGGCCGAGACGGCCACATAGGCGTAGCCGGCCTGCATCAGCCGGGGATTGAGATAGTCCCAGTCGGGGGCCGACTCACCGAAGGAGACGTTCATCCACTCGACCACGACGGTGCCGTTGAAGCGGCTCGGGTCGATCGGGCGCCGGACCAGGATCCTGGTCCGGTAGAAGGCCGACGTGGTCGGCGCGATGGACCACCGGCCGTCGTCCGGCGCCGAGGTGGCGGTGAAGGCCGAGGCCGTGCCGGAGGCGAAGTACTCCTGCTCCAGGTAGCCGTTGGCGGCCAGGCCCGACGGATAGACGGAGAGCGGCTCCACCACGTGGCCTGCCGTCACCGGACCGGAGAGCTGGGCCGCCCGGGCGTAGACCCCGTGGGCCGACGTGGACGCCGCCCGGGTCGGCGACGGCTCCGACGCGCCGGCCGGATGGTGCCGGCCCCGATCAGGACCCCGACCAGCAGCACGGCGACCGCCGCGGCGGCGCCCGTACTCCACCGGTCGAACGAATTGGTCAGGCTCGAATCGGACATGTCCCCCCCAGGTCGCCAGATACGAGACAGTACCGCTGTCCCGGCGGTGCGTCAGGCCGCGCCGGTACGGCGTCGGAGTGGCTAGGGCTGCCACCAGCGATGCTTGACCCCCGAAGC
Organism: uncultured Acidimicrobiaceae bacterium; assembly: GCA_963812525.1. GTDB lineage: Bacteria > Actinomycetota > Acidimicrobiia > Acidimicrobiales > RAAP-2 > Bog-756. Next base: position 468,370 of record CAWEVL010000009.1, on the reverse strand, counting down.
GGTGACCTTGCCGGCAGGCTGACCGGGCCGGCCGCCCGGCTTCGGCCAGTAGCGGACGGTCACCCAGACCAGGGTGGGGACGACCAACAGGACCAGCAGTCCCACGGTGGCGATCACCGCACCGGCCTTGCCGGTGTCGCGCCTCCGGTGGCCGTTCCTGCGCTGCCTGGCTGGCCGGACATGCCGTCAGAGTAGACCGCGTCGAGCCGGCGCTGACCCCGCCACCGACGCCGCCACCGACCCCGCCACCGACGACCCCTCGGACCAGGCCGGGACCGTCGCTCAGCCGTGCGGGCCCGGCACGATCACCGGGAGCGATCGACCTGCTGGATCAGCCGGAGGTAGGCGGAGGAGGCCCGGTCGAAGTCCTCCCCTGACTGCTGGAGCAGCGCGTCACTCTGACGGTCGATCCCGGAGACGCACGTCTGGGCGCCCCCCCGGAGGTTTCGCACGATCGAGGACCACGTGGCTTCCAGCGTCGGATCGGGCATGGGTGGCTCGGCCTGGGCTGTGTGGACATCGGTCACCAGCCGGACACAGTCGGCCCGCACGGTGGGGAGACTGACGTTGGACCGGGCGGCGTCGACCCTCACCCTCCCCACATCGTGGGACAGGCTGACGTAGTTGGATCCGTAGTCGGACATCCAGACGCCCATGGGCTCGGAGCCCCCGGATCCGCCGAGCGTATTGGCGGCCAAGGTCCCCGCCACGACCCCGGCCAGCACGGCCAGGAAGGTCACCAGGAGGGTTCTCGGCGTGGCCCGCCTCCTCCCGGACTTCGGGCCGGGGGGAGTACCCGCTGCCCTCCCGGGCTCCCCTGGCCCCTTCGCTCCGTCAGCTACCAGGGTTGGGTCTTCGGCGCCGTCGACATCCGACCAGGCCAGCCGCTCCGGTACTCGGGTCTCTTCGGTCATGGATCCTCCTTGCCATCGGTTGACGCACCCGTCATCGGCCACCGGACCAGGCCCGGTTCGCCACGAGGGCACCTCCACCTGCATCCGCACCGACTGCGCCGGTGTGGCCGGGGCCGGATCCGGGATCCGATGCCCAAGCCGAACGGTACGGACCCGTAGTAAGGGCGCGGTAACGGCCTCGGGACGAGCCGGGTCGACCCGCAGCAACTGCCGGGCACCAGAGGCCGGACCGGAAGGCGGGGCGGGCGGTCGCTGCCCTTACCGGGCCGTTACCGTCGGCGCGGACACTGGGAGGCGATGACGGACGCCGGAACCATTCCTGACCGCTGCGCGCCACCCGGCGCCTGTACTATTCCGGTTCACCGCGAAGGAGAGCTCATGACGGTGACGGCGGAGACCCCTCGCGTGTCGCATGAACAGACGGTCCTGTCGGCGCCCCGGACCCCGGGGTGGTCCGGCATCACCCCGAACCGACTTCGCCTGTTCGCGGTCGGGTGCGCCGCTCTGACGGTGCTCGTCGGGCTCCTGGGCTTCCTGGCCACCTCCAGCCGGCACGCCTCGACGTCGGCGGCATGGCAGACAGCCGAGCCCCTGATGGTGGATGCCCAAGCCGTCGACACGTCACTGTCGGACGCCGACACCACCGCCGCCGGATCACTCCTGCAGGGGCAGCTCGAGTCCACGGCGTCCCATACCCGCTATCTGGACGACGTCGCCGGGGCGTCGGCCACGCTGGCCACCACCAGCCAGAAGGTGGGCGATGACCCGACGGCCGCCTCCTCGCTGCAGACCATCTCGGTTGCCCTCCCCCTCTACACCGGATTGGTCCAGACGGCGACGTTCAACCAGCGCCAGGGCAACTACCCTCTGGCGGCCGCGTACATGGCCGAAGCCAACAACCTCATGCGCACCCGGATCCTCCCCGCCGCAGCCCAGGTCTACGGGGCGGAGCGGACCCGCTTGAGTAGCGAACAGCACCACGCGTCGACTCCCTGGCTGGTCGGCATCACCCTGCTGCTCCTCGTGGTGCTGATCGGCCTGCTGGTCATCATGCAGCAATGGATGAGCCGACACTTCCACCGCACCCTCAACCTGGCCGTAGCCCTGGCCACCCTCATCATGGTCCTCGTCGGGGTCTGGTTCGCGGTGGCCGGAGTCGCCCAGAACCTGGGGGTCGATTCGGCAGCCACCAACGGGTCCGGACCAGTCGCCACCTACACCCAGGCGAGGATCGGGGCCCTGGAGATGAGGGCTGACGACGAGCTCACGCTGCTGTCCCGGGACTCGGTCAGCTCCTATCAGTCCGACGAGAAGACGACGGCGGCCGATGTCCGCCGTCTGCTGGCGTCCGCCTCGGTCGGCGCCTCGGCCACCGAGAGGGTCCGGCTGTCCGAGGCGGTGGGAGCGCTCGACGGGTATCGGCTGGCCCACAACCAGATCCGGGCCACCGACGTCCGCGGTGATCTGATCGGAGCCGTATCCCAGGCATCGGCATCGGGGCCGACCAACCTCCCGGCCGTATCCCTCCGGCTGGATCAGAGGCTGGCCGCCGACATCACCCGCTCCCAGCTGACCTTCGACCAGTCCATGTCCGGGGCGGCCGGGGACGCGGGTGGCCTCCTGTGGGGGTTCCTCCTCCTTTCACTGCTGGCCGCCGCGCTCGTCGTCATCGGCGTCCAGCCCCGGATCGCCGAGTACCGGTAGGCGTCGATGTCCACCCCGCTCCCCACCGCCGCCCGTCGCCGGTCGCCGTTCCTCGTCGCCCTGGCCCTGACCACCGTCGCCCTGGTCGGGTCGGCCTGCAGCTCGACTTCGAGCGCCCAGCCCCTGGCGGCACGGGCCCCTTCGGTGATGCCCGCCGGCGCCCACATCGTCCACCCCGTCACGACGGCAACGGGCGCCTCGACGTGCGGCGACCCCACCGCCAGCATCCCCCCTCCGAGGACCATGCCCGCACCCGGGTCCATGCCGGCTGGATCGTGGATGGCCCACATCAGGGACCGGGGCTACCTGGTGGCCGGGGTGGACCAGAACACCTACCTGTGGGGCTACCTGGATCCGACCACCGGCCAGTACAGCGGGTTCGACATCGACATGCTCCGGCAGGTGGACCAGGCCATTTTCGGAGCACCGGTACCCATCCGCTTCGTGGTGGTCCCGACCGGGGACCGGGTGGAGGCAGTCGAGAGGGGCAGGGTGGACATTGTGGCCGAGACCATGACCATCAACTGCCAGCGGGACCGGTCGGTGGACTTCTCCACCGTCTACTACCAGGCCGGACAGGAGATCCTCGTGCCCTCCAACTCGACCATCACCGGTCCCGGCGATCTCGGGGGCAAGCGGGTCTGTGCCACCGACGGGTCGACCTCCCTCGACAACCTGGCCGCGCTCCGTCTGTCACCGGCCCCGGTGCTGTGGGCCGTTCCCAGTGACACCGACTGCCTGGTCATGCTCCAGCAGGGCCAGGTCGACGCGGTCAGCACCGACAACGTGATCCTGCAGGGCCTCAAGGCCCAGGACCCCAACACCACCATCATCGGACCCGCCTTCACCCCGGAGCCCTACGGGATGGCCATCAGCAAGGCCCATCCCGAGTTCACCTCCTTCGTCAACGGGGTGCTGGCGGCCGAGCGCAGCAACGGCACCTGGGCGGCGACCTACGCCCACTGGATCCAGCCCTTCACCGGCGGTCCGGTCCCGGCACCCCCGACGGCAACCTACCGGACGGCTCCCTGATGACGCCTCCGCCCCTCCCTACCGACCAGAGGATCGCCGATCTCCGATCCACCCTCGAACGCACCCGGGCCAACCTGGTCGAGCTGGATGCCGATATGACCCGCAAGACGCTCGAGTCCTCGACCGAGCTCGAAGGTCGGACGGCCGAGGCCTGGAGCCGCGCCTCGCGGCAGTTCGCCGGTCTGTGGCAGGGGCAGTTGGCCCTGGACGCGGTGCTCGAGGAGATCACCAGGGTCCGGGGCACCAGGACGTCCATCCCCCGGAGCTCGCTCGCTGAGCTCCACGAACTGCTCGACGGGACCCCAGTGGCGCTGGCCCGATCCGGACCGGACGCCGCCACCCGGTCCCTGACCGAGGGCACCTCTCCCACCGAGCATCTGTCGATCGGCGAGGTCATCACCCGGATGTCCGCCGACTACCAGGCGGTCGCCGGTGTGCTCGGTACCGTGGATGCCGTCTGGACCGGGGCCCTTCCCGGCCTCGAGGCGCTCCGGGCCACTGTCACCGAACTCGAGGCCGTCGCCGTCAGCTGCGGGGCCCGTCGGCCCAACCAGCTCGGCCTGGCCAGTCAGACCCTCGACGAGCAGGAACGGCTGGCCCGCCATGATCCACTCGCCTTCCGCCCCGATGCCCTGGAATCGCTGGCCTTGGCCGTCGAACAGGCAGGACGTCCGATCCGTGAGGCGGCCGATGCGGCCCGTGAGGTGGTCGGTGAGCTCAACGCCGTGCAGTCGTCCCTGGACCACAGCCGCGACGTCCTGACCCAGGTCCGCTCCGACCAGGACCGACCCACCGCCAGGGTCGCCGTCCCCGACAGCACGCTGATGGATCGGGAGGCTGCGGCCGCCGACCTGGTCGGCCTGCAGGGCCAGCTGGACGCGGCCCGGCAGACGGCCCAGTCAGATCCGGTAGGTGCCCGGCGTGTCGCCACCCTCCTGACCGGCCTCATCGCCCAGCTCGACCAGCGGATCGCCGGCCTCGGCTCGATCGAGGTGGCCGGGGTGGCTGTCCGCGACGAACTGCGCGGCCGCCTCGACGCACTCCGGGCCAAGGCCCTGGCCATGGGGAGAGGCGAGGATCCGCAGCTGGACCGGATCCACGATGAGGCGCTCGACGTCCTCTTCTCGGCTCCGTGCGACGTCCGACGGGCCGAGGACCTGGTCGCCGAGTTCCAACAGGCCCTCCGCTCGATGCAGACCGGTACGAGCTGATGGAACCCTGCCGGCGGCCGGGGTGCGACGGTCAGATCCAGGACGGCTACTGCAACCACTGCGGTCACCAGGCCGTCGCCGCCACGCCCGGGACCCCATCGTCGGCGCCCTTGCCGGCCACCACTCCGCCCGGGGCCGATGACGGCGGAGAGCCACCGGCCGGCCGGTCCTGCGAGCGGGCCGGCTGCCGCGGGGCGATCGTGGAGGGATTCTGCGACCACTGTGGCCTGGCACCACCGGTGGACTCCCCCGGGTCAGGGCGCGCCGCCGCGGGGAACGCGCCGGTCCCGGTCCCGGTGCCGGTGCCGTCTGGACCGACGCCCGGCAGCCGGGGCACCTCCACGGTGAGGCGGGCCCCGACCGGAGGCAACGCCGGCGGGACCAGGGACTCCGGCGGCTCCCAGGGAAGTCGCGGCAACCTCGGCGCCGGCCTGGTCGAGGTCCCGTCCGTGGCCACTGGCGACCCCCGGGCCGCGGTGCTCACCGACCCCGAGGTTCCCGAGCGCAAGCGGATGTGCGCCCGGTGCAGCGAGCCGGTGGGTCGGAGCCGGGACGGACAGCCGGGACGGACCGAAGGCTTCTGCTCCCACTGCGGAGCCGCCTACTCATTCACCCCGAAGCTCTGGGCCGGCGATCTCGTCTCGGGCCAGTACCAGGTGGCCGGCTGCATCGCCCACGGCGGGCTGGGTTGGATCTACCTGGCCCAGGACAGGAACGTGTCGGACCGTTGGGTCGTCTTGAAGGGCCTCCTGGACTCGAAGGATGACTCCGCCATGGCCGCGGCCATCGCCGAGCAGCGGTTCCTGGCCGAAGTCGAGCACCCCAACATCGTCAAGATCTACAACTTCGTCCAGCACTGCGACGCCGGCTACATCGTCATGGAGTACGTCGGGGGTGAGTCCCTGCGCGAGACACGCAACCGCCACCGGGAGGTGAACGGCGCTCCCCTCCCGGTCGCCCAGTCCATCGCCTACATCCTCGAGATCCTGCCGGCCTTCGGCTATCTCCACCGGAGGGGGCTGCTCTTCTGCGACTTCAAACCGGACAACGTGATCCAGACCGAAGAACAGTTGAAGCTCATCGACCTGGGCGGGGTGCGGGCCCTCGACGACGAGGAGAGCGACCTGTACGGCACCGTGGGGTACCAGGCTCCCGAGGTTCCCGACCACGGAGCCTCCATCACCTCGGACCTCTACACCGTGGCCCGGACCCTGGCCGTGCTGAGCCTCGACCTCCCAGGGTTCCAGGACGAGAAGCGGTACGCCTTCACTCTGCCTCCAGCCCACCAGGTGCCGGCGTTCGTGCGCTACGAGTCGTTCCATCAGTTCCTGTCGAAGGCCACGGCGCCCGACCCGGCGGCGCGATTCCAGTCGGCCGGCGAGATGGCCGAGCAGCTCGTCGGAGTGCTCCGACAGGTCGTCGCCCTGGACGGAGGCAGCCCGCCCCCGGCGGCCAGCACGAACTTCAGCGGTGAGCTCGGCCAAGGCGTGCTCGGTGCCAACTGGCGTGATCTTCCGGTCCCGGCGGTGGATCCGTTCGATCCGGCGGCCGGGCTGCTGGCTGCGGCTGCGGTCTCCAGCCCCGACCAGGTCCAGTCCATCCTGGAGACGGCACCCCGTACCCCCGAGCTGGTGTTCGGCCTGGCCCACTCGCTGATCGAGGAGGGACGGTTCGCCGAGGCCTTCCAGGAGCTCGAGTCGCCGGAGGCCAGGGCCGGTGCGTGGCGGGTGGCCTGGTGGCGGGGCGTGCTCCATCTCGCCGCCGGACGGTCGCGGGACGCCGAACCGTTCTTTTCGGTGGTGGCGGCCGAGCTCCCGGGTGAACTGGCCCCCCGACTGGCCACGGCGATGGCCCAAGAGTTGGGCGTCCCCCGCGCCCAGGACCCACCCCCGCCGGCCCAGGGGCCCGACCGCCCCGACCGGTCGTCGGACGACCTCGGTGGGGCCGGGCACTCCTATGAGCTGGTGGCCGCCACCAACCCGTCCTACGCCGGGGCCTGCTTCGGCCTGGCCCGGGTCCGGACGGCCCAGGGGGACCGCGCCGGTGCGGTGGCCGCCCTCGCCCTCGTCCCGACCTCGTCCAGCTCCCACCTCGAGGCGCAGATCGCCACGGTCCGGTTGCGGACCATGGCGGTGGGGGGCAACGCTCCGACCCTCGATGACCTCACCTCGGCGTCCGCCATCCTCAACACGCTGGTCATCGAACCGTCGACCCGTCTCCCCCTGGCCCGCGACGTGCTCGAGCAGGCCCTGCACGGCCTGCTCGAGGATCGCCTGGCCCCCGACCCGGCGGTGGTCCTGGCCGGTGCCCCGCTCGACGAGTCCGACCTTCGCCACGGCCTGGAACGCACCTACCGCTCGTTGGCCAAGCTGGCGCCCACCGACGACCACCGGATCAGGCTGGTCGATCTGGCCAATGCCCGCCGGCCCAGGACGCTGACGTGAGCCCCGAGCCACCGACCCCGGCCGTGGTGGCCGCCGAGCCGTCCCGCTGCTCGACCTGCCAGTCGCCGACCCTCCCGCGGGAGCGGTACTGCGAGACGTGTGGATCCCGGTTGGCCGCCCCTCCGGACGTCGAACGCCATCCGGCCCCCGCGGGCGAGGAGAAGGCCCGCCGTATGGAGATCGACCTCGGAACGGTGGCCGCCGTCTCCGACCGGGGTCGGCGCCGGCGGCGCAACGAGGACTCGGTGTCGGTGGCGGCCGACGGCGGACGGTCGGTGGCGGTGGTCTGCGACGGCGTGGCCTCGACCGACGATGCCCACCGCGCCTCGCAGCTCGCCGCCCGGGCGGCACGGGGCGTCCTCGAGCAGCTGACCAAGGCTCCCCGGTGGCCGGTGGACGAGGTGCTCCTCGAGTCGTTCCGACGGGCCTTCGCCGAGGCCCAGTCCCAGGTGTGCACGCTGGACAGCGACGAGGGGGTCGGGACGGACCGGTCCCCCTCCACCACCCTGGTGGCGGCGGTCACCGCCCCGGGTCATCTGGCGGTGGCCGGTGTCGGGGACAGCCGGGCCTACTGGCTGGTCGACCCTCCGGAGTCGTCCCGCCTGCTCACGGTGGACGACTCGTGGGCCGAGGAGCAGATCGCCGGCGGAGTCGATCCCACGCGGGCGTACGGGGACCCCGAGGCCCACACCATCACCCGCTGGATCGGCGCCGGTGCCGGACCGGTCGACGTGGACCTCACCATCGTCGGCGTGTCGGAGCCCGGACTGCTGGTGCTGTGCAGTGACGGCCTTTGGAACTATTTCGAGGCACCGGAGCGGCTGGCCCGAGAGGCCACCGGTTCGACCGACCGGTCCCCGCTCGGTATCGCCCGGCACCTCATGCGGGCGGCCCTGCGGGCCGGGGGCCACGACAACGTCACGGTCGCCGTCCTGCCGCTCGGCCCGGAGCCGTCGGAGCCGGGCGGAAATCCCGCTACTGAAGAAGGGTGAGGTCGACCATGGCCGAATTCCAGATGGAGTGCTTCCAGAACGAGTTCCTCCCCGAGGGAGCCGACGTGATGAACGCGGTGATCACGGTGACGGCCGCCGGAACGGCCGGAGACCTCCCGGGGGCCGGCGAGCTGGCCGCACCGGGCGGCGAGCGGGCCGAACTGATCATCCTCGACACGTCCGGCTCGATGCAGGGGGGCAAGCTCCACGAAGCCAAGGCGGCCACCGCGGCGGCGATCGGAAGCCTCCCCGACGGGGTCCGCTTCGGAGTCATCAGCGGGCACCAGACGGCGCAGGTGGTCTACCCGACCCAGCCGCCACTGGCCGTGTCGTCTCCGGCGACGCGCCGCGAGGCCACCGACTCGCTGCGGGCGCTCAAGGCCAGGGGGGGGACGGCCATCGGGGCCTGGATCAGCCTGGCCACCCACGTCCTCCGTGACGAGCCCGGGATCAGACACGCCATCCTGCTGACCGACGGTCGGAACGAACACGAGACCCCCGAGATCCTCCAGCAGGTCCTCGCCCAGGCCGAAGGGGTGTTCCAGTGCGACTGCCGGGGGGTGGGGACGGACTGGAAGGTGGCCGAGCTGCGTACCATTGCCACCGCCCTCCTCGGCACCTACGACATCGTCGCCCATCCCTCGGGCCTGAGCGCCGACTTCTCCGAGATGATGCAGCAGTCCCTGAGCAAGCGGGTGCCCGAGGTCACGCTGCGCATCTGGACGCCCCACGGCGCAGAGGTGACGCTGCTCAAGCAGCTGGAGCCGGTCATGCTCGACCTGACCGGGTCCCGCACGTCCTCTGGTCCACTGAGTGGGGACTACCCCACGGGATCCTGGGGAGACGAGTCCCGGGACTACCACCTCACCGTCCGCGTCGTGCCCGGGGCCATCGACGACGAGATGCTGGCCGGGCGGATCTCGCTCCTGGTCGGCGAGGCCGTCGCCGGACAGGCGCTGGTCAAGGCGATCTGGACGGGGGACGTCGAACGGTCGACCCACATCAATCGACGGGTGGCCGAGGCCATGGGCGAGAGCGAGCTGGCCGAGGTGATCCAGCAGGGGATCGACGCCCACCGGTCCGGCGACGTGGACACCGCCACCAGTCGGTTCGGCCAGGCCGTCCGGCTGGCCGCCGAGCACGGGAATGACGACGCCCTCGACCGCCTGGCCACGGTGGTGGAGATCGAGGATGCCGCCACCGGACTGGTACGGCCCAAGGCCGTGGTGGACGACACCGACGTGATGATCGTGGAGACACGGTCGACCCGGACCGTCCGGACCCGGCCGTGACGACGCTCTGCCCCCGCGGTCACGAGTCCGGGAGCGTCCGGACGTGCACCGTCTGTGGGGTGCTGATGGTCCCAGCGGAGGTGGCAGCCACATCGTCGGATCCGAACCCGGCCCCGGATCCGCAGCCGGGACCGGACGCTGCGGGTCCCCTCGACACCTCGTCGGTCCCCGAGGCGGGCACCGACTCACCGGCCACCGGCCGTTGCCCCAACTGCGGTTCGCTGACCGAGACCTCGTCGTCGTGCAGCCAGTGCGGCTACCACTTCGAGATTCCCGACAGCATCCCGGTCTGGGAGGAGCAGCGCTGGGACATCGTGGCCCGGCCCGATCGTGCCTACTACGAGCAGGTCGAGCCGGGCGGGATCGAGTTTCCCGACACGGTCCATTCCCGTCGGATACCCCTGCACGGTGACTACGTCCGCATCGGTCGCCGGAGCCTGTCCAAGGGCATCGTCCCGGAGATCGACCTGTCCGGACCGCTCGAGGACGTAGGCGTCTCCCACCGGCACGCCGTCCTGATGCGCCAACCCGAAGGCGACTGGGCGCTCGTGGACCAGCGGTCCACCAACGGCACGTTCCTCAATGCGGACCACGATCCCGTCCCACCCGATCAACCCGTCCCCCTCCGCGACGGTGACCGGATCCACATCGGGGCGTGGACCGCCCTGACCGTCGAGCGGGGCGATGCCCCCGAGCACCTCGGCACGGACGACGAGGCCCCGTCACGGGACACCCGTTCCGTGGCCCGGGGGCGCTTCGGGATGGACGTGGCGTTGCTCGGACCCCTGCAACTCACCGTGGCCGGGGAGCCGGTGGTGATCGGCGCACCCAAGGCCCGGGCCGTTCTGGCCGTCCTGGCCCTCCGGATCGGGGCCAGCGTGTCCTCAGGCGACCTCGAATGGGCACTGTGGGGCGACCGTGAGCCCCGCACCGCCAACAAGGCGCTGCAGGGGTACATCTCCACCCTCCGCCGCGACCTGCCGGACGGGGCCATCGAGACGACCCCCCGGGGCTACCAGCTCCTGGGGCCGAAGGACGTGGTCGACGTCTTCCGCTTCGAACGTCGGAGCGCCCGCGGCCGGGAACTGTTGGAGGCCGGCCACCCGGGATCGGCGGTTGCCGAGCACCTCAGGGCCCTCGAGCTGTGGCGGGGTGATCCGCTCCCCGACCTGACCGACGGACCGGTGGGATCCACGGAGGTGACCCGCCTCCGCGAGCTCAAGGCCACCACCGAGGAGGACCTGGTCGAGGGCCGCCTGAAGCTGGGCGACCATGTCGGCGTGCTCCCCGAGGCGCAGGCCGCCGTGGAGGAGGAGCCGCTGCGCCAGCGGCGGTGGGCCCAGCTGATGCTGGCCCTGTACCGATCGGGTCGCCAGGTGGAGGCCCTCCGGGCTTTCCAGAGGGTGCGGGAGATCCTGGGCGAGGAGTACGGGGTCGAGCCCGCCGCCGACCTCCTGGCCCTCGAGCGGGCCATCGTCCTCGACTCGTCCGAGCTGCGCTGGACGGTGCCCGTGCAGGTGGCCGTCCCGTAGCCACCGGCAGGGACTTACCGGGCCCTTACCGGACGTCCGTACCGTGCACGCAGGCGAACAAGGAGGCCGGTGGTGGGCGAGTACGCAGAACACGAGGGGGCCGGTGACCGGATCGGATTGGCCTGGGGCAACGCCCCCTACCCGGGGGACGGCTTCCGCCCGACCCCCACGCCGGTGCCTCCGTCGTGGCCTGCACCCGTAGGGCCACCGGCTCCGGCGTGGCCGGTGTCCGCGGCCACCTGGCCCTCCCCGCCCCCGGCCCCGGCCGCCGCCTGGCCGGTGTGGTCGACGGTCCCCGCCGAGCCCCCGCCACCCACCCTCCGTCGGGCCCCCGATCCCCTCACCGTCGAAGCCATCACCGGTCGGGCCCATCGGGCGCCGGGGTTCTGGGTCCACGCCGGCGCCCTCGCCGCCCTGCTGCTGTTCCCATCGGGCATGCTGCTCGTCTGGGCCGTGTGGTTCGGGGGAACGGACCACGAACGGTCGGCCCAGGTGACCTGGTCGGTCATCCTGGCCGTCACCACCCTCGGCCTGTTGGCCCGCCTTTCCCTCACCGGGACCGCGGCCGACCGGCTCGGGGTCCGAAGGACCACCTTGTTCGGCTCCGAGCGGATCCTCTGGTCGACGGTCACGGGGTTCTCCGGTGGCTCGGACGGTCGACCCGGGATCTGGCTGCACACCTCGACGTCGCCGACCCCCCGGCAGATCCCCAGCTCGATGCACGCCACGCCCCCGAGCGAGGCCACCGCCACGGCCGAGTGGTTGAATGCAGCCGGCGACCTGCCGTCGGTCCCACCCCGACGGACCCGCTCGGGCAAGATTGGCAACTGCGGTCGGTCGTGGCTCCGTTGGACGTGGTGGCTGCCCCTCGTGACCGTGGGGCTGGCCACTCCCGTGGTGCTCGCCGTCGGGGCCATCATCAGCCGCCGTCGGTGGCTGTGGCTGGCCTGGGCCGTCAGCATCGACCTCTTCGCCATCTTCATGGCCGCCGGGCAGTCGCCCTCGCCGGCGGCCGTCGCGGTGGGAATGACCGCCTTCCTGGCCCTGTGGTTGGGGGCGCCCCTGGTCCTGTTGGTCGTCGGGCTCCGGGCCGGCCGCCCGGGCCCCGCCACCGCCCCCATGGCGGTGGACCGGGCTTGGCCATGACGGCGACAGCGAACGGTGAACGGTGAACGGTGAACGGACGATCTGCCCAACAGGTGGGTCCGGCGGGGCACCCCCGACCGGCGAGGTGGCGGAACCCCGGACCGGCTATCTGATGTGCACCCCGGAGATGGCCCGGGCGATGATCAGCCGCTGGATCTCGGAGGTGCCCTCGAAGATGGTGTAGATCTTCGAGTCACGGTGCCACCGCTCGACGGGATGCTCGCGGATGTACCCGTAGCCGCCCATGATCTGGATGGCCTCCTCGGTCACGTGCACCGCCGTCTCCCCGGCGAACAGCTTGGACATCGAGCCTTCGCCGGCGGAGAACTCCTTGCCCTGGCTGGCCATCCACGACGCCCGCCACACGAGCAGGCGGGAGGCGTCGATGCGGGTCTTCATGTCGGCGAGCTTGAAGGCGATGGCCTGGTTCTCGATGATGGCCCGGCCGAAGGCCTTGCGTTCCTTGGCGTAGTCGAGGGAGTACTCGTACGCCGCCCGGGCGATCCCGAGGGCCTGGGCCCCGACGGTGGGACGGGAGCCCTCGAAGGTCTTCATGGCCGCCTGGCTCGAGGACCGCTTGCCCTCACGGGCCCGGGCCAGCTTCTCGTCGAGCTTCTCCTTGCCGCCCAGCAGGCAGTGACCGGGCACCCGGCAGTCGTCGAGCACCACCTCGGCGGTGTGCGAGGCCCGGATCCCCATCTTCTGGAACTTCTGCCCCTGGGAGATCCCCGGGGTGCCGGGTGGCACGATGAAGCTGGCCTGGCCCCTCGACCCGAGCTCGGAGTCGACCGAGGCCACCACCACGTGGATGTCGGCGATGCCGCCGTTGGTGATCCACGTCTTGGTGCCGTTGAGGACCCACTCGTCCTTGGCCTCGTCGTAGACGGCGCGGGTGCGCAGTGAGGAGACGTCGGAGCCGGCGTCGGGCTCGGACACCGCGAACGCGGCCATCTGGATCTTCTCCGGGGTGCCGAAGCACTGGGGTCCCCACTCCATGAGCTGGTCGGGCGTCCCGTTGGCGGCGATGCCGGCCAGGCCCAGGGTGCTCCCGAAGATGGACAGGGCGATGCCGGCGTCTCCCCACGACAGCTCCTCGCTGGCGATGGGCAGGGTCAGGCCGGTGGGGTCGAAGAAGCACTGGGTGATGAAGTCGAACGAGTACAGGCCGATGTCGGCGGCCTCCTGGATGATCGGCCAGGGCGTCTCCTCCCGCTCGTCCCACTCGTGTCCGGCCGGTCGGACCACGTTCTCGGCGAAGTCGTGGACCCACTTCTGGATCTGTAGCTGGTCCTCGTTGAGGTCCATCGAGAAATCGGCCATGGTGCCCTGCTCCGTTCCGGCCCCGGGGGGCCTTTCCCAGTCGACTGGCGCTCGGTCTCGGTCGTCGGGGTGTCCGGCGCACCGATCCGTCCGCCGGCCGTGACGGTCGGCGGAACCGCTGTAGTTACTCAATGGTAACCAGAATTGGGCGCGGATGCCACATCCGGGTCCGACCGGGGTCGCCGGGTGCCCGTCCGGTCGCCGGACGGCTGTGGTCTTCCCAGCTCCGGGGGGCGGCGCCGGGGCGGGGCCGTCATGGGGCGGACCGGGCGCCACACCCGGCGCCAGGACCCGACATCCGAGTGCCGGGGGGTGCGCGTCGGGCCACCGGAGCCCGGGGGCGGGGGCTAGGCCGGCTGGGCCAGGCGCACGTCCACCGCCTGGAGACCCTTCGGGCCCTCCTGCAGGTCGAACTCCACGGCCTGACCCTCCTCGAGGGAGCGGAATCCGTTCATCTGGATGGCGGTGTGATGCACGAAGACATCGTCCCCGCCGTCGGGCTGTGAGATGAAGCCGAAGCCCTTCTCAGCGTTGAACCACTTCACTGTTCCGGAAGCCACGGTGGCATTCCCCTTTCCTCCACACGCGTCGTGCACCGGGATCCCCGACGGACCGGCGGCCCCGACCCTCCCACCTGCGGGCGGCTCGTCGACCCTCGGCCCAGGGACTCCCCGAGGAGGAAAACGCTAGCAGTCTGGTCGTCAGAAGCAACCGTTGAGGACCCTTCCGGCCGGGTGTTCACACGGCGTTCATTGACGGCGGATCCGGGTCCCCTCCGGACCGTCCTCGACCACCCAGCCGGCCGATTCCAGCTGGCCACGCAGTGTGTCGGCCTCGTCCCACCGCCGTGAGGCCCGGGCCTCGTCCCGCCGCCGGACGAGCTCCGCCGTGGCCGGATCGACGTCGGCTGGTTCCCCGATCCGGAAGCGCAGTCCGAGGGCCGCGGCGAGCAGCCCCGCCGTCCCCGCCGCCCGGGCGGCACCGGTGGAGTCCCCGGCGTCGGCCGCGGCGTTGGCCCGGCGCACCAGGTCGAAGACGATGGCCAGCGCACCCGGCGTGTCGAGGTCGTCGTCCATGCGGTCCCGGAACCGTCTCACCGTGTCCGTGTCGACATCGGTGCCGGCTGGGCCCGCCGACGGGGCGGGGTCGACCACCGGGCCGTCGACCAGCAGGTCGCCGATGGCGAAGCGGCGGGCCATCTCGTCCAGACGGGCCAGTCCTGACTCGGCGTCGGCGATGGTCTCCGGGGTCACCTCGATGGGTGAGCGGTAGTGCGACCGGAGCACCAGGAGCCGGTAGGAGCGGGCGTCGCTCCGGTCCAGCAGGTCGGTCAGGGAGGTGAAGTTGCCCAGCGACTTGGACATCTTCTCGCCGTCCACCGTGACCCACCCGTTGTGCATCCAGTGCCGGGCGAAGTGGCGGCCCACGGCCACGGCCTGGGCCCGCTCGTTCTCGTGATGGGGGAACATCAGGTCCTGGCCGCCTCCGTGGAGCTCGAACCCGTCGCCCAGCAGGTCGAGGGACATGACCACGCATTCGGTGTGCCATCCCGGCCGGCCCTTCCCCCACGGCGAATCCCAGGTGGGCTCACCGGGCTTGGCCTTCTTCCACAGGGCGAAGTCGACGGGCGAGCGCTTCTCCTCGTCGGCCTCCACCCGGGCCCCGGCCCGCAGGGAGTCCAGGGACTGGTGGGCCAGGAGCCCATAGCCGGGAACGTCCTGGACCGACAGGTAGACGCCGTCGTCCGTCTCGTAGGCCACCCCCCGTCCGACCAGGTCGGCGACCAGGGCCACCATCTGCGCCACGTAGGCCGTGGCGTGCGGGATCCGGTCCGGCCGGAGCACGCCCAGGGCGTCCATGGCCTCCCACCAGGCCGCCTCGTAGGTGGCGGTGAGCTCGGACTCGGGGATGCCCTGTTCGGCGGCCCGCTCGATGATGTTGTCCTCGATGTCGGTGATGTTGGAGACGTAGGTGACCTCGAGCCCCGAGAAGAGGAGGTAGCGGCGGAGCACATCGAAGACCAGGGTGAAGCGCCCGTGGCCGATGTGCGGTGCGTCGTACACGGTCGGCCCGCAGACGTACATGGACACCCGTCCGGGTTCCCGCAGGCGGAGCGGCGCCACCTCGCCCGTGGCGGTGTCGTGGAGCTGGAGCACGCAGGGTACGGTAACCCGATCATGAGCGTGCACGCGACCGGATCGACCAGGGGGGCGGCCGGCCCCTCCGGGATCCCCGAGAAGCCCGGCCTGGAGGGCCTCGAGGCGACCTGGTCGTCCCGATGGGAGGCGGACGGCACCTACGCCTTCGATCGGACGGCCTCCCGGGAGGACGTCTTCTCCATCGACACCCCGCCTCCCACCGTGTCCGGCTCCCTCCACATCGGCCACGTCTTCTCCTACACCCACACCGATGCCGTGGCCCGCTTCCACCGGATGCGGGGCCGGGCCGTCTTCTACCCGATGGGGTGGGACGACAACGGCCTGCCCACCGAGCGGCGGGTGCAGAACTACTTCGGGGTCCGCTGCGATCCCGGTCTGCCCTTCGATCCCTCCTTCGAGCCGCCGACCCGGCCGGGCAAGGAGCCCGTCTCCATCTCCCGCCCCAATTTCGTGGCGCTGTGCCACCGGCTCACCGAAGAGGACGAGCAGGTCTTCGAGCACCTGTGGCGCATGCTCGGTCTGTCGGTGGACTGGTCACACACCTACGCCACCGTCTCCGACCGGGCCCAGCTGGTGTCCCAACGCGGCTTCCTGCGCCTGGCCGCCCGGGGCCAGGTGGTCCAGCGGACCGCGCCCACCCTCTGGGACGTCGACTTCCGGACGGCGGTGTCCCAGGCCGAGCTGGAGGACCGTGACCGGCCCGGTGCCTACCACCGGCTCCGCTTCCCCCGCGTCGGTGCCGAGGGGGGAGTCGACATCGAGACCACCCGGCCCGAGCTGCTCCCGGCCTGCGTCGCCCTGGTGGCCCACCCCGACGACGAGCGCTATCGTCCGCTGTTCGGCACCGAGGTGGCCACGCCGCTGTTCGGGGCGCGGGTGCCGGTGCTGGCCCACCCGCTGGCCGACCCGGAGAAGGGGTCGGGCATGGCCATGATCTGCACCTTCGGCGACACCACCGACGTGGTGTGGTGGCGGGAGCTGAGCCTGCCCACCCGGACCATCCTGGGGCGCGACGGCCGTCTGCTGTCGGTGGAGTGGGGTACCGAGGGGTGGGAGTCGGACGATCCCGGGAGGGCGGCCCAGGCCTACGGCGAGCTGGCCGGCCGCACGGTCAACCAGGCGCAGAAGCGGATCGTCGAGCTGCTGACCGAGTCCGGGGACCTCATCGGTGACCCCAGCCCCGTCACCCATCCGGTCAAGTTCTACGAGAAGGGCGACCGCCCGCTGGAGATCGTCTCCTCCCGCCAGTGGTTCGTGCTCACCCTCCCCCTCCGGGACCGGCTACTGGCCAGGGGGGAGGAGCTGCGCTGGCACCCGCCCTACATGGCCCACCGCTACCGGGCCTGGGTGGAAGGGCTCAACGGCGACTGGAACATCAGCCGGCAGCGGTTCTTCGGGGTTCCCTTCCCGGTCTGGTACCCCGTCGACGCCGACGGTGAGACGGACTTCGACCGTCCGATCTTCGCCCCTGAGGACCGTCTGCCCGTCGACCCGTCGACCGACGTGCCCGACGGGTACTCCGAGGACCAGCGGGGGCGGGCCGGCGGGTTCGTCGGCGATCCCGACGTCATGGACACCTGGGCCACCTCGTCGCTCACCCCCCAGATCGCCGGAGGGTGGGAGGACGACCCCGACCTGTTCGCCCGGGTCTTCCCCATGGACGTGCGGCCCCAGGCCCACGAGATCATCCGTACCTGGCTGTTCTCGACCGTGGTCCGATCCGAGCTGGAGCACGGCTCGCTGCCGTGGACCGACGCCGCCATCTCGGGTTGGGTGCTGGACCCGGACCACAAGAAGATGTCCAAGTCCAAGGGCGAGGTGGTGACCCCGCTCCCCCTCCTGGAGAAGCACGGCGCCGACGCCGTGCGCTACTGGGCCGCCGGCGGCCGGCCCGGGACCGACACCACCTTCGACGAGGGCCAGATGAAGGTGGGGCGGCGGCTGGCCATCAAGGTGCTGAACGCCTCCCGGTTCGCGCTGGGCCGGATGGCCGACGACACCGGCACGGTGGCGGTACCGGAGCCCGGAGCGATCACCGCCCCCCTGGACCGAGCCATGCTGACCCGGTTGGCCGAGGTGGTGGACGAGGCCACCACGGCCTTCGAGGCCTACGACTACGCCCGGGCCCTCGAGCGCACCGAGACGTTCTTCTGGTCCTTCTGCGACGACTACCTGGAGCTGGTCAAGACCCGCGCCTACGGTGACGCCGCCCAGGCCGGTCCGGCCTCGGCCCGGGCCGCCCTGGCTCTGGCCCTCTCGGTCCAGTTGCGGCTGCTAGCCCCGGTCCTGCCCTTCGTGACCGAGGAGGTGTGGTCATGGTGGCAGTCCGGTTCCATCCACACCGCGGCCTGGCCCACCCGGGGTGAGTGGGGCGGTGCCGGGCCCGGCTCGACCGGGCCGGGCGGCGCGGGACCGGTGCTGGAGGTGGTGGCCGAGGTGCTGGGTCAGGTCCGCCGGGCCAAGACCACCGAGAAGCGCTCGATGCGGTGGCCGGTGGCCACCCTGACCGTGGCCGACACCGCCGAGCGGATCGCCGCCCTGCTGGCGGCCGAGGACGACCTCCGAGATGCCGGCGGCGTGACCACCCTGGTCACCACCGAGTCCGACCGGTTCGAGGTGCGGGTGGAGCTGGCCGACGGGGAGTGAGCCGGCCGGCACGGTCGTGCCGGGGGGCCGGGCGGGGGCGGCTAGGCCAGGTAGACGCTGAGGGCGGCGTCGGCCATCTGGCGCGGAGACCCCTCCTGTTCGATGCGGCCGTGCACCATGATGGCGGCCCGGGTGGCCACGGACAGCGCGGTGGTCACGAACTGTTCGACCATGAGTATGGTCATGCCCTGCTTGGCCAGTGTCCCGACCAGTTCGTAGAGCTCGTGCACGATCAGCGGGGCCAGGCCCATGGACAGCTCGTCGAGCAGCAGGACCTTGGGCCCGGTGACCAGTGCCCGCGAGATGGCCAGCATCTGTTGCTCGCCACCGGACAGGGTCCCGGCCATCTGCCGTCGGCGCTCCTTCAATCGGGGGAAGGCGGCGAAGGTCTGCTCCTCCACGTCCTTCATGGTGATGCCGCCCCGGTAGGTCCAGATGCGCAGGTTCTCCCGCACGGTCAGGTTGGGGAAGATGCCCCTCCCCTCGGGGATGGCACACAGGCCGCTCTTGACCAGCTTCTCCGTCGGGCTCTTGCCTACCGGGGCGTCGCCCACCAGCACCTCGCCCGACGTCGGCCGCATGCGCCCGTTGACGACCTTGAGCAACGTGGACTTGCCGGCTCCGTTGGGGCCGAGCAGAGCGAAGACGCTGCCCGGCGGCACCACCAGGTCGACCCCATGGAGGACCTCGATCCGGCCGTAGGCGGCTCGGAGGTCCCTGATCACGATGCTGGGAGGAAGCTCCACCGGCACGGGCGGCTGCTTGGGCGGTTCCGGTGGCTCGGGACCCCCGAAGACGGCACTGACCACGTCGGTCATCCCTGCACCCCCTCGGCGCTGGAGGCGACGGCCGAGGCGCCGGCAGCACCGGCAGCACCGCCCGGATCGGGCTCCGGCTCGGCCTCACCCAGGTAGGCGGCCTGCACCATCGGATCCCGGCGGATGGACTCCGGGGAGCCCGAGGCGATGATGTCGCCGAAGTCGAGCACGTAGATCCGGTCGCAGATCCGCATCACCAGTTCCATGTCGTGCTCCACCAGCAACACGGCCATGCCCCCGGCGGCCAGCCGGGCCAGCAGGTCCCCGAGCGCCTGGGACTCGGCCTCGTCCAGGCCCGAGCCCGGCTCGTCCAAGAGCAGGAGCTTCGGGCCGATGGCCAGGGCCCGGGCCAGCTCCACCATCCGGGCCAGCCCGGTGGACATGTTGGACGACTGCTGGTGTCCGAGCCCGGCCAGTCCGACGCCCTCGAGGAGGCGCTCGCAGGTGGTGGTGGCCAGCGATCCCGAGGACGGGGCCTCGGCGCCGGAGGCCGGACCCGTGGCGCCCTCGCCCCCCTGCCGCGTCCAGGGCATGGCCCGGCGCAGATGGCGCCACTCCCACCACTTGACCGTGGACTCCAGCCCCACCTGCACGTTCTCGCTGGCCGAGAGGGTGCCGAAGATCTCGAGGCGCTGGAAGGTGCGGGCCAGTCCGAGCCGGGCCCGCCGATGGGGCTTCATGGTGGTGACGTCGGTCTCGAACAGGTGCACCGAGCCCCGGTCGGGCACCTGCAGGCCGCTGATGACGTTGAACAGGGTGGTCTTGCCCGCCCCGTTGGGCCCGATCAGCCCGGTTACCGTGCCCGGCTCGACCTGGAGGCTGACGTCGTTGAGGGCGGACACGCCACCGAAGCGGACGGCCACCTCCGAGACGCTGAGGGCGGCGGTGCCTCCGCCCGGGGCCTCAACCGGCAGCACGGGTCTCACCGCTCATGGCCGCTCCCACCGGGCTCCCGACGAGCTGGGGCTCCCCCGCCGGACGGCGCACCCAGGGAAGTCGGAACTGGAAGGCGTCGATGCCCAGCAGGCCTCCGGCGGCCCGTCCGATCAAGATGATCCCCACCCCGGCGAAGATGCCGACCCCGTTGGGCCAGAGCTGGTTGAGCACCACGTAGGTCAGGGCGGCCAGGAAGGCGCCGGACACGGTGCGGATGCTCCAGATGGTCACGAACAGGACGAAGATGATGCCGGGGAAGATGTCGAAGTCGGTGCTCCCCACCACCCCTTGGACCGTCCCGTAGAGGGCACCGGCCAGTCCGGCCATCCCGGCGGCGATGGTGAAGACGGCCACCTTGGTGAAGCCGATGTTGAGCCCCACGGTGGCGTAGGCCGCAGGCGAGTCGTTGAGCGCCACCAGGCGGCGGCCGAACAGGCTGCGCCGGATGGCCAGCACCAACAGCGCGGCCAGGACGAAGAACGCCGTGACCATCAGGAACTCGGCGCCGTCGCTCCCGAAGTTCACGCCCGGGATCACGATGCGACCGATGGACACCCCACCGCTGCCGTAGATATGGCTGTCGGGGAAGACCCCGGTGGCCACGGCGTCGGCGAAGGCGAAGGTGGCCAGAGCCAGGTACAGATCGCGCAGTCGGATGGTGGGCAGGGCGATCAGCGCGCCGATGCCGCCGCACACCGCGGTGGCGGCCAGGAGCCCGAGCAGCGAGCCACCGCCGGCGATCTTCCCCATGACGAAGGCCCCGATGCCCATGAACGAGAACTGGCACAGCGAGACCTGTCCCGAGTAGCCGGTGAGGAGGACGAGGGACAGGCCCACGATGCCGAGGGTCATGACCATCCCCCCCAGCGTCAGCAGCGTGGTCCCCTTGACCGAGGTGTTGGCGAAGAACAGGGCGGCCACGATGGCCAGGGCGAAGAAGGCGGCCCCGGCCAGCAGCGACTCCGTGCCCCCGGCCACCCGGGGGGCCCGCATGGTGGTGAGGCGGCCCACCGCCCGGAGCCGCACCGAGGGCAGGGTGACCAGGGCGATGAACAGGAACACCATGGGTAGGGCGTAGGTGATGTCCGGCACCAGGTTCTGCGGCACGTGGGGCAGGATGTAGTTGATGACGTAGTTCTCGGCCAGGCCGATGCCGATGGCCGCCAGGAAGGTCACCGGGATGTTCTTGAGCCTCCCCACGATGGCGGCGGCGTAGCCGTTGACCACGAGCAGGGTCATGGCCTCGATGCTGATCCCGGTGGTCTGGGTCGGGGCCAGCAGCACCCCGGCGAGCGCCGCCATCATGAAGCCGAGGATCCATCCGTACTGGCTCATCCGGTTGGGCGACACGCCGGACATGGCCAGCAGCTCGGGGTCGTCCACCACGGCCCGGAGGGCGTAGCCGGTGCGGGTGGAGTAGAAGAGGGCCCGCAGGGCGATGGCCACGGCCAGGGCCACCCCGATGATGAGGACCTCCTGGTACTGGATGTTGATCCCCACCAACCGGAACTGGCCGGACACCATGTTGTTGACCTGCCGCTCGGTGGTGGGGCTCCACACGATGGTGGCCACGCCGGTGAGGATGACCATCAGTCCGAGGGTCACCATGACCGGCCGCTCCGAGGAGGCCCCGTGCAGGCGGCGCATCAGGACCCGCTCGACCAGGGCGCCGGCGATCGAGGCGCCGACGACCAGGACGATCAGCAGCGACAGCAGCACCGGCACGTGGTGGGCCGAGACGAGCTCCCAGTAGCAGAACGCCGCCACCATGCCCACCGCGCCCTGGGCGAAGTTGAAGACGCCCGAGGTGGTGTAGGTCACCACCAGGCCGGTGGCGGCGATGGCGTACCCGGCTCCGAGCATGACCCCGAAGATGGTGTACTGCAGGAAGTCGCTCACCGATCCATCCCCGTCCCCCGTTGCCTCACGTCACACCCTCCGGGTCGGACCCAGACCGCTCAGGACGCCGGCGGGGTTATGTACTTGTAATCACACCGGTAGCCGTTGGTGCTGCTGTCGACCGCCGGGTCGCTGATCCGCTGGTACTGGCCGTTGGCCACCTCGCCGAGCAGGTAGCAGTTTCCCACGGTCTTGGCCGCCGGATTGTTCGGAGCGATGATGTTGTCCCCGCTGAACGAGGTGATCTTGGAGAGCGCCTGCAGCAGGGAGCCCCGGCTGGGATTGGAGCCGGCGCTTCTTCAGGGCCTGCGAGAACAGCTCCGCCGAGAGCCAGCCGTACAGGGTGAAGAGGTCGGTCTTGAACCCGGGCGAGGCCTTCTGGACCCACTTGTTGAACACGCCCACCGCCGGGATCTGCGGGGCGTCCTGGCCCAGGAAGAGCGAGGTGTTCTGGTCGAACAGCGCCCCGTCGACCGCCGCCGGTCCACCCGAGGCCGAGACCAGGTCGTTGCTGTAATTGGCCGAGCCCAGGATGACCTGGGGGTGGAAGTTCTGCTGCTGGAGGTTCTTGAGCATGGCCGAGGCGTAGTTCTGGGGCAGCTGGGAGAGGAAGAGGATCTTCACCCCGGCGTTCTTCATGGCGATGACGTTCTGGGTGTAGTCGGTCTGGGTCACCGGGACGGTGGGGTCGTAGATGACCTTGAAGCCGACCTGTTCCAGGGCGTACTTCTGGCCGGCCCAGTCCTTCATGGCCGACGCCTGGTCGGACACCACGGTGCCCACCGCGTTGAGGTCGTTGGGGAACTTCTTCTTGTAGTACTGGAGGGGGCCCTCCTCCCAGCCGCCGTTGAGGGGCACGGCGCTGAACACGTTGGGGAGCTTGTTGGTGGTGGCGTCGAGGACGACCGAGACGTTGGGCATCCCCGGGTTGGCCGCCAGCAGCAGGCCCCCGAAGTTGTCCTGGAGGGAAAAACCGCCCACCAGGGCGAAGTCGTTGGTCAGGGCGTTCTGGGTGGCCTGCTTGTTCCCGGCGCCGCTGAAGCCGTCGTCGGCGGAGTCGACGGTGATCTTCCGGCCGTTGACCCCGCCGGTCGAGTTGACGTAGTCGGCATAGGCCTCGGTCCCCACCAGGGCCCCCTTGAACAGGCCCCCGATGGCCAGGGTGGAGACGTTGGCCACCCGGACCGAGTTGGCGGTGATGCCGGTGTGGTCGCTGAAGGCGCTGGCCGGGATCTGGGAGCTGCCGCCGCTCCCCGACGTGGTGGTGCTCGACGACGAGTTGGTCGAGCTGCAGGCCACCGCGGTGGTGGCCACCACCGCCACCAGGCCCAGTGCGGCCAGGCGCGTCTTCCACGGTGCTGAACCCAAGGTTCCCCCTTCAACGAGTGGTCCGAACTGCTGCGGTGGCCTCGGTGCGGTGCATGGAGAACCGGGCCGATCCAGTGATGTGACTCTACGTCAGAAACTTGCCTGCTTGTCCAGCACGACCCTTCGAGACCTCGGGAATTCAGGCCTCCGGCCCTGGTGCGGGCCCACGCCGACCTGGTGCGACGGCCCGGTCACCGCCCCTGACCCGCATGGCCTCGAGGAAGCGCACCGCTCCCATCACGGCGTGCCGGCAGCGGACCGAGGCCAGGACGTCGAAGGCGTGCTGGGCCCGGGGGAGCTCCACCGCCGCCACCGGGGACTGGGAGTGCAGCCGGAGCTCGGCCACGAAGTGCCGGGCCACCCCCAGCGGGACCAGGGTGTCGTTCGCACCGTGGAACACCAGCATGGGAGGGGCGGCGGCGGTGACCCGGTGGTCCGGCGAGGCCTGCTCGAAGAGTTGGCGCTCGTCGGCCAGGGAGGTCTTCATGACCCGCCGCTCGAGGAGGTCGAGGGTCCCGCCACCGTACGCCCCCGATCGCTCGGGGTGGCCGGTCAGGTCGTAGACCCCGTAGAAGGGCACGCAGGCGTCCACCGAGGTGTCCAGTCCCTCGAAGCCGGGCTGCCATCCCGGGTCGTTGGGGGTGAGGGCCAGGAGGGAGGAGAGATGACCGCCCGCCGAACCACCGGACACGGCGATGAACCCCGGGTCCCCGCCGTACTCGGCGATGTGCTGGTGGACCCACGCCACGGCCCGCTTGCAGTCGACGATGTGGGCCGGCCACGTGGCCCGCGGGCTGAGCCGGTAGTTGACCGAGACGCACACCCAGCCCCGCTGGACCAGCTCGTGCATCATGGGGATGCCCTGTTCCCGCTTGTCCCCGATGAGCCAGGCGCCGCCATGGATGTAGACCAGCACCGGCGCCCCCTCCGGCACCACCCCGCGACGGGTCAGGATGTCCAGCTTGTGGCGGTAGTTCCCGTCGCCCCAGTAGTCGATGTTGCGGGCCCGCCGGATGCCGCGGAGTCGGAAGGGTACGGCGATGACCAGCCGCCACCCGCGATTCCACACCGGCCGGGGGTCGCCGGCCAGCCGGTCCACCGCTCCCCCGGTGGCCCGCTCCAGGGCCTCGTCCACCAGGGTGCCGGCCTGGCCGGCCACTACGGCCAGCCGGATGAAGGACGCGCCGGTCAGGACGGCCACGACCAGGGCCGCCCACCCGGGCCAGCCCGACAACGCTCCGCTGACGGCAAAGGCCACGATCCCCACCACCAGGAGGGCCACCATGTGCAGGGGCAGCTCCCCGGGGATCCAGCCCATGGCGAAGCTGGCCACGGTGAACGGCTCGCGACGGACGGGGAAGAAGGCGTTGACCGCCAGGATCGCGAAGGCCATGCTGACTGCGAGGAACACCCAGGCCACCCCTCCATACAACACGGTCCGGCCGATCCCGTGCAGCCACCTGGGCCGCGGGGGTCGGGACGGGGAGCCCGGGGCCCCGGGTTGGTAGGCGGACAGGCCGGTCGAGCAGGAAGGACGAAGGTCATGGAGCGACTCAGCGGACTCGACGCCAGCTTCCTCTACCTCGAGACCCCGAGCCTCCACATGCACGTGGGGCTGACGCTGGTCTTCGACCCGGCCACCGTCCCGGGGGGCTACTCCTTCGAGCGGATGAAGCGGTCGATCGAGGCCCGGCTCCCCAGTGCCCCGGTGTTCCGGCGCCGCCTGGTGGAGGTGCCGTTCCGGCTCGGGCACCCGGTGTGGGTGGACGACGCCGACTTCGACATCGACTACCACGTCCGGCTGGCCGCCGTGCCGAAGCCGGGCGGCCTCCGCCAGCTGGCCGATCTGGCCGGGGACATCACCGGCCGCCCGCTCGACCGGGCCCGGCCCCTGTGGGAGATGTGGATCGTGGAGGGCCTGGCCGGCGGCCGGATCGGCTTCGTCGCCAAGATGCACCACTCGACGGTGGACGGGGTCTCCGGCGCGGCGCTCCTCGCCGTGCTCTTCGACCTCGAGCCTGCACCGGCCGGCGACACCCTCCCCCCCGAGCAGCCGGTGGACCCGAGGGTGCCCTCGGGTCTGGAGCTCATGAGCCAGGCGGTGGTGGCCCGGACCCTCCGTCCCCTCGACATGACCCTCGACCTGTTCCGGACCGGACAGCGGGTGCTCAACGTCCGCCGTATCCGCCTGGCCCCGAGGCACCGGGCTCCCCAGTCCAAGGCGGCCCTCCCGCTCTCGGCTCCCCGGACCTCGTTCAACGGCGCCCTGACCTGGCGGCGGAGTGTGGCCCTGACGGCCGTCGGCCTGGACGACGTCAAGCGCCTGAAGAACGCCACCGGCTCCACCGTCAACGACGTCGTGCTGGCGGTGTGCACCGGGTGCGCTGCGGGCCTTCCTGTTGGAGGGCGACGAGCTGCCGACCAAGCCCCTCGTGGCGGTGGTGCCGGTGTCGGTCCGGGCCGACATGGACGATCCCCGGGGCTCGAACCAGATCTCGACCATGTTCGTCCAGCTCCCGGTGGAACTGGACGAACCCATCGACCGACTCCAGGCCATCCACGACGGCACCCTCGGAGCCAAGGAGGAGCACGAGGCGCTGGGGCCGGACACGCTCATCACCTGGGCCGAGCACGCCACTCCCAACTTCTTCGCCAACGCGGCCCGGTTCTACTCGCGGATGCGGCTGGCCGACCGGCACCGGCCCATCGCCAACCTGGTGATCTCCAACGTTCCCGGACCGGACTTCCCGCTGTATCTGGCCGGGGCCGAGCTGGTGGCGGGATTCCCGCTGGGCCCGGTGATGGACGGGATGGGTGTCAACATCACCATCATGAGCTACCGGGGCGTCCTCTACTGGGGGATCCACGCCAGCCCGGACACCATCCCGCGGATCTGGAACCTCACCGCCGCCATCCCGCTGGCGCTCGACGAGCTGCTGCGCGCCGCAGGGGAAGCCCCCGCCACCTACCGGTCGGAGGACGCCGCCGCCGCGGTGAGGGCCTCCGGGATCGAGGTGCCCGGAGACTGACCACCGTGCCGGCGGATCCGGGACCACCCCCGGGGCTCAGGGGGCAGGGGCCACGGCCATGGACGACGCCCCGGCGCACACCGGGATGGCCCGGCCGAAGGTCTCGGACGCCGGGTTGTAGGGGAGCACGGCGTCGAAGCCATCGACGACGAAGGCCCCGGTCCCCACCGGACCGAGGACGATGTCGGTCGGATGCTGGGTGCCCGAGCTGGGCGCACCGGCCTGCTGGGCCGGAAGCCGGACCGGCGCCGGCGGGTTGGCGAAGGTGGCCAGGGGCACCGGGTTCACCCAGTTGTTGGCCGAGTCCACCACCAGCAGGGCGCTCCCGTCCGGGGCCACGGCCAGCGCCGCCGGGTCGGACAGGCCGTAGTAGTCGAAGCTGGCCGGGGTACCGGGGGCGCCGGTGGCGGTGGCGATGGGGAGGACCCGGCCGCCGAAGTCGGGAGGACCCTGTCCGACCAGGTAGACGGTGCTCCCGTCGGCGGTCACGGCGATCCCGTGGGGCGAGTACACCGACGACACGGCCAGACCGGTGGGAATGGTGGCGCCCGCGGTCTCGTGGACGGTGTCGACCGGGACGACCCCGCCGGTCACCAGGGCGTAGAGGGTGGTCGACGACGGGGCTCAGGGCCATCCCGAAGATGGTGCCCGCCCCGAGGTCGAGGGGGTGACCGACACGGCCGGAGGCGACGTCCACCGGGAAGATGGTGTCTCCCGCTGGCGGCCAGCAAGGTGCGACCACCGGGCAGGACCACGATGGCGTGGGTGCCGCCCTGTCCGGGGATGGCGATGGGCCGGCCGGCGCGCTGCGACACCAGGTCGATGGGGATGACCACGTTGCGGGAACCGGCCCCGCCGAGCGGGGCGCCGGCACCGGTCGTGGACGGGCCGGAGGAGGTGGCGGCGGCCGGGTGGCGGGTGGTGGCCGGCCCGGTCGGCCCGACGGCCACCCCGTCGGCCGTCACCACGTACGCCCATCGTCCGTCGGGCGAGGTGGCGATGGCGAAGTTCCCGAGGTCCGGGGTTCCGGAGATGGGCAGTGGGATGGGGGCCTCGGCCGTCTGGGTGGTGAGCTCGACCGGGGTCACCGCGTTGGTGCACACCACGTAGCCCACCGAACCGGCCGGGGCCAACGACGAGCCGCCCACCGCGGCCGGCCGGGGCTGGTTGACGAGCGCACAGCCGGCCAGGGCCGGGGTCAGGAGACCCACGGCGGCGGCGGCGAGCAGGAGGGACCGGCGGCGGCCGGGCGGTCGGGACAGTGCCATGCGTGGTCCGACCCTAGCGACGTGTCCCCGGGTGCCGAGGTGACCGTCGGGGGTCGGGCCACCCGTCCCGGTGGCGTCCGGGTCGGCCGGAACCGGCGGCCGACGGCCGACAGCGGTTGCGCCGTCGGCTCGGATCTTCCCTCCGGCCAGGAGCGCAATGCGGTCGTCCCGGGCGCTTCTCGCGGCGGTGGAGGGTCCCGACCCGGCGGTCGGCCGGTGGGCGGTGGCCCGATCGCCCCGGAGCCCGGGGCCCGGACCGGCGGCCGGCCACCGGCGGCGAGGCAGGGACCGGACGTGGTCCGACCCCGTCAGGGGTGCCGGAGATCAGGAGTGCTGGAACTGAGGGACGCCGTCCACCTCGAAGGCGAACTCGTCCACGTAACACCACCACCAGGACTCACCAGGCTCGAAGGACTGGATCAAGGGGTGACCCGTCTCGTCGAAATGACCGGTGGCGTGCCGACCCGGGGAGTTGTCGCAGCAGCCCACGTGGCCGCAGACCATGCACATCCGCAGGTGCACCCACCGTCCGCCCTCCCGGAGGCACTCCACACAGCCGTCCCCGGACGGCCCGGTCGCCGCCACCTGGTCGAGGTGGTTGCAGAACTCTTCGGCTTCGGTCATGGCGTCTCCTCCGACCATCCCGGCGCGGCACCGGCCGGTTCGATGGTACCGGTGACCCCGCCCCGGGGCTACGCCGGTGACGGGAGGCCGAACCGGTGGTCTCACCGTGGCTCGAGCCACGTGATGGCCGCTCGACCAGGTGACGAGGGCTCGAGGTGGACGAGGCGGGCGACGGGCACCGGGGTCGTCGCTGGCGCCAAGGACCACTGCCGCGTGGGCGCGGTCGGTCCACGGCCTTGTCCGTGGACCGACCTTCCGGCACCATGACAGGGTGGAAGCGAAGCCCCGGCCGGTCGACTCGGTGCGACCCGTCGCGCCGGTCCGGCCGGGATGTCGGTGTTGACCCACCGACCCTCCGGTCCACCCTTCGACGCCCGGGCCGGCACCGGTGGCCCGATCACCGGGTCCGCCGGGTACCGGGCACCGATATGAGCCGGGCGCTCATGGACGCGTGGGCGGTCGGCGTCCCCGGTCCCATCGACTCCCACCCGCTCGAGCAGGTCCGTCGGGCCGTGCCCGAACCGGGGCCCGGCCAGATCCGGGTGCACGTCAGCGTGTGTGGCGTCTGTCGGACCGACCTCCACCTGGCCGAGGGAGACCTCGCCCCCAAAGACCGGCTGGTCGTTCCGGGACACGAGGCGGTGGGCGTGGTCGACCAACTCGGTGACCGGTGCACCCGCTTCTCCCCCGGCGACCGGGTGGGCGTGCCCTGGTTGGCCCGGTCCTGTGGCCTCTGCCGCTTCTGCCTGGCCGGTCGGGAGAATCTGTGCACCGCACCGGTGTTCACCGGATGGGACGTGGACGGAGGCTACGCCGAGTACGTGACCGTCGACGAGGCGTTCGCCTATCCGGTGCCGGACGCCTTCAGCGACGAGGAGGCCGCGCCCCTCCTGTGCGCCGGGATCATCGGTTACCGGGCCCTCCGGCGGTCCCGTCTCCCCCCGGGCGGTCGACTGGGCATCTACGGATTCGGCGGGTCCGCCCACCTCACCGCGCAGATCGCCATGGCCGAAGGGGCCCGGGTCCATGTCATGACCCGGGCCCCCGAGGCGCGGAGGCTGGCCCTCGACCTGGGGGTGGCCAGCGCCGGGGGCGCTGACGACCCCCCGCCGGAGCCGCTGGACGCGGCGATCCTCTTCGCCCCGGTGGGCACGCTGGTGCCCCCGGCCTTGGCCGCCCTGGAGCGGGGCGCGACCCTGGCTGTCGCCGGGATCCATCTCTCCGACATCCCGGGGCTCGACTACCAGCGGCACCTCTTCGAGGAGCGGTCCCTGTGCAGCGTGACCGCCAATACCCGACAGGACGGTGAGGAATTCCTGCGCGCCGCGGCGCAGGTCCCCGTGGTGGTCACCACGGTGGCCTACCCCCTCGAACGGGCCGGTCAGGCCCTGGCCGATCTGGCTCACGACCGCGTCAACGGTGCGGCCGTCCTCGTCAACGGGTGACCGCCGGGGCCGCCGACCGGCTCGCCCCCTCCGAGTGGCCCGGGACCTCCGGCCGTGGCTGGACCGGCCCACCCGGACACCACCGACCCTGCGGGCGACGGGGAGGCCGTCGACCTCACCGTCCTCGACCGCCCCGAGCCGCCATGGTCGACCGCCGCGGCCGAGGAGAGCCGCCGGCCAGCGGCCACATCTTGTAATTGGCACTCAGTGTCATTACTATCCCCGGGGTGACGCATCGAGCCCCAGGTTCCCCGTGTCCGGCGAGCGGCACGTCCCCGCCCCACGCCGGCCCGAGGCCCCCGGTGGCCGCGGCGCCGAAGTCGGGGCGGCGGAGGCGCGCCGAGCCGTGACCGGTCGAGTCGAGGGGAAGGTGGCCTTCATCACCGGTGCCGGTCGAGGCCAGGGCCGCAGCCATGCCGTGCGCCTGGCCGAGGAGGGCGCCGACATCATCGCCCTGGACGTCCTCCAGGACTATCCGTCGGTCCGGTACCCCATGGCCTCCGCCGACGACCTGGCCGAGACGGTCCGCCTGGTGGAGGCCCTGGACCGGCGCATCGTGGCCGGCCGGGGCGACGTGCGGGACGCCGCCTCCCTGAAGGGGATGCTCGACGAGGGAGTGGACCGGCTGGGCCGGCTCGACATCGTCAGCGCCAACGCGGGGATCTGCAGCGTGCAGCCGTGGGACCAGGTGAGCCCGGAGATCTGGAAGGACACCCTCGACACCAACCTCACCGGGGTGTGGAACACCATGGTCACCGCGGTGCCCCATCTGATCGCCAACGGCGGCGGATCGATCATCGCCACCAGTTCGACGGCAGGGATCAAGGGGGTGCCCTTCCTGTCCCCCTACGTGGCGGCCAAGCACGGAGTGGTGGGGATCGTCCGCTCCCTGGCCAACGAGCTGGCCCGTCATCACATCCGGGTCAACACGGTCCACCCCGCCGGCGTCAACACCCCGATGCTCATCGGTCTCGGAGGCCTCGCACCGCTGCTCGAACTCGACCCCGACCTCGGGGGTATCTTCCAGAACACCCTCCCGGTCACCACCGTGGAGGCGCGGGACGTCAGCGAGGCGGTGCTGTTCCTGGCCTCGGACGAGTCCCGCTACGTGACCGGCCTCGAGCTCACCGTCGACGCCGGCCAGACCATCCGATGACGACGCCGTGGTCACGGTGGAAGGACGGGACGCCGGCATGAGCAATCCCTGGTTCGAGACGGTCGCCGAGGCCCAGCGCCGGGCCAAGCGCCGGCTGCCCTCCTCGGTGTACCGGGCCCTGGTTGCCGGGTCCGAGCAGGGCCTGACCGCCGACGACAACGTCGCCGCCTTCGGCGAGCTGGGCCTGGCTCCCCATGTGGCCGGACTGTTCGACGAGCGCGACCAGGCCACGACGGTCATGGGCCAGCCGATCTCGATGCCGGTGATCATCTCCCCCACCGGGGTCCAGGCCGTCCATCCCGACGGCGAGGTGGCCGTGGCCCGGGCGGCGGCGGCGCGGGGCACCGTCATGGGCCTCAGCTGCTTCGCCAGCAAGCCCATCGAGGAGGTGGTGGCGGCCAACCCCCAGACGTTCTTCCAGACCTACTGGGTGGGCGACAAGGACGAGATGTCCGAGCGGCTCGAGCGGGCCCGGGCGGCCGGCGCGGTGGGCCTCATCGCCACCTTCGACTGGTCCTTTGCCGTCGGGCGGGACTGGGGAAGCCCGGTGATCCCCGAGCAGATCGACCTGAAGACGGCTGTGCGCTTCGCTCCCGAAGTGCTCCGTCGGCCCCGGTGGCTGCGGGACTTCGCCCGGACCAAGGCCCTTCCCGACCTCACCGTCCCCAACCTGGCCCGCCCGGGCCAGGACGCCCCCACGTTCTTCGGGGCCTACGGGAAGTGGATGCAGACACCCAACCCCGGCTGGGACGACGTGGCCTGGTTGCGCGACCAGTGGGACGGCCCGTTCATGCTGAAGGGTGTGGTCCGTCTGGACGATGCCCAGCGGGCCGTGGATGCCGGGGTCACGGCCATCTCGGTGTCCAACCACGGCGGCAACAACCTCGACGGCACCCCGGCCACCATCCGGATGCTGCCCGTCATCGCCGAGGCCGTGGGCGACCAGGTCGAGGTGCTGCTCGACGGGGGCATCCGGCGGGGCGGCGACGTGGTCAAGGCCCTGGCCCTGGGGGCCCGCGCCGTCATGATCGGACGGGCCTACCTCTGGGGTCTGGCGGCCAACGGCCAGACCGGCGTGGAGAACGTCCTCGACCTGCTGCGAGGGGGTATCGACTCAGGACTGCTCGGGCTGGGCCGCGCCTCCATCCACGACCTCTCGCCCGACGACGTGGTGGTCCCGCCGGGATTCACTCGTCGCCTCGGAGCGTCCGCCGACGACTGAGCGGAGCTCCGGCCGGCGGACCTCGGTGAGCGCCTCCCACTCCCGCCCGTCGCCGTGGGCCAGAGAGAGAATGCATCCGGACCGTCAGGTCGACCGGCGGCATCGCCCGGGGCCGGGGACGCCGGTCGGTGGCGGTCGGCCGGTTCGGGTGGGAGCTACCCGGGCCCTGTCCGCAGCCGGAACACGGCGCCGGCGGGGTCGGCCACGGTGGCGATCCGGCCGTAGGGGGTGTCCTCGGCGGCCGTCACCACCGAGCCCCCGAGGGACTGCAGCTGGGTCAGCGAGGCGTCGATGTCGTCGACCTCCCAGTACACCGACCAGTACGGAGGGGCTCCCTCGGGGAGGAAGCCGCTGGCATCCATGATCCCGGCCAGCGGTTCGTCACCTCCCGGGTCCTGCATGGTCGAGTACCGGAACTGGTCGTCGTCGCCGACCACCTCGGTCGTCCAGTGGAACACCGACCGGTAGAACTCGAGGGCCCCGGCGTAGTCACGGGTGTGCAGCTCGAACCAGCTGGGACTGCCGTGCTCGTTGAGCACGGTGAAGCCGGGAAACGTTCGGGCCTCCCAGGCTCCGAGGTGGGCGCCGGTCGGATCGATCAGGACGGTCTGGACCCCGAGGTCGGCCACCGGCATGGCCGGGGAGAGGATCTGCGCGCCGGCCGACCTCGGCCGCCTCCACGGTCTTGGTGATGTCGTCGGTGGCCAGGTAGATCTTCCAGGTGTCGTTGGCCGGCATGTCGGGGCCCATGTCGCCCATGCCGCCGGCGATGTCGACGTTGTCGCGGGTGAACATGAAGTAGCCCCCGAATTCGGGATTCGGGGGCTGGGCCTCCCAGCCGAACAGCTGGGAGTAGAAGGCCTGGCTGCCTTCGATGTCCGAGGTCCAGAGATCGGTCCAGCACGGTGATCCAAGCGGTGCACTGCTTCGGGTGGCCATGGCCGCTCCTCCTTGGTTGGTCGGTATCAGTCAACTACTCGGACGGGGCCCGGGTACGGAACTCATCGGTGCCCCACGCGTCGCATGGTGATCAGGGCGACCGGGTCGCCGTCCCCGACACCCGGGCGGTCAGCGGTCGAGATGGAGGGGGAGCCCGAAGGACGGGAACAGCCGCTCGGGGTCCAAGGGGTGCAGGAAGAAGTTCATGGACGCGATCCGTCCGTCGGAGACCTCGAGCACCTGGATGGCCCAGGGGGCGTAGCCGCCGGCCGGGTCCCGGCGGTACTGGCCGAAGGCCGGACAGCCGTTCGCCCCGGCGGGGAGGAGGCGGGAGCCCCGGCAGGCGCTGGGGCCCGGCTGGACCATCCACCGGCCGATGTGGTCGGCCCCGCGGAGCCAGAGCTCGAAGGGCGGCATCGACTGCACGGCGTCCTGGTGGAGCAGGGTGACCAGCTCGTCGATGTCGTAACGCTGGAATGCGTCCACGTACCGCTCGAGGAGCTCGGTGTCGGCCTCGTCCAGCGGTTCGGGTCGGGCGTCGTCGAGGTCGGCGTCGAGCGTGGCCCGGGCCCGCTGCAGGGCGCTGTTGACCGCCGGCACCGAGGTGTCGAGCAGCTCGGCCACTTCGGCCACCCGCCATCGCAGGACGTCGGCCAGGATCAGCGCGGCGCGCTGACGGGCCGGCAGGTGCTGGAGGGCGGCGACGAAGGCCAGGCGGATGGACTCCCGGTACTGGGCCACCTCGGCCGGGTCGGCGTGCTCGGGGGCGACCGAGGCGTCGGGAATCGGGGTGACCCAGGTGGCCTCGGACCGCATGGGCCCGAGCAGGGATTCGACCGGCGGTGAGTCCGGGCCCATCTCCATGGGCCGGGCCCGTCGCTGCACGCTCCGGAGCATGTCGATGCACACGTTGGTGGCGATCCGGTACAGCCACGAGCGGGGACTGGACCGACCCTGGAAGCTGTCGGCGCTGCGCCAGGCCCTGACCATGGCCTCCTGCACCGCGTCCTCGGCCTCGAACCCCGAGCCGAGCATGCGGTAGCAGTAGCCGGTCAGCTCCCGGCGGAACGGCTCCAGGTCGGTCGGCGCCGGGGGTGCCTGAGGGATGGCCACGACCCCAGATGCTAGCCAGCAGCTCCCGGAGTCGGGTCGGCGGCCGGGGCGCGGTCGGCGAAGGCGGCGAGGGCGGCGTTGAAGGTGGCGGACGGCCGCATGACGGCCTCGGCCAGCACCGGGTCGGGCTGGTAGTAGCCACCGATGTCGGCCGGTGAGCCCTGAACGCCGACGAGCTCGCCGACGATGGCCGGCTCCTGCTCGGCCAAGACCTGGGCCAACTCGGCGAACGCTTCGGCCAGCCCTGGGTCCTCGGACTGGGCGGCCAGCTCGCCGGCCCAGTACAGGGCCAGGTAGAAGTGGCTGCCGCGGTTGTCGATGCCCCCCAGCCGACGGGTCGGCGACCTGTCCTCGTTGAGGAAGGTGCCCGTGGCCCGGTCCAGGGTGTCGGCCAGCACCTGGGCCCGGGCGTTGGCCGTGCGCTGGGCCAGCTGCTCGAAGCTGACGGCCAGGGCCAGAAACTCGCCCAGGCTGTCCCATCGGAGGTAGTTCTCCTTGATGCAGCTGCTGGACGTGTTTGGGTGCGGAGCCGCCGGCACCGGTCTCGAACAGGCCGCCTCCGTTGATCAGGGGGACGACGGAGAGCATCTTGGCGCTGGTGCCCAGTTCCAGGATGGGGAACAGGTCGGTCAGGTAGTCCCGCAGCACGTTGCCGGTGACCGAGATGGTGTCCTCACCCCGCCGGATGCGCTCCAACGAGAACGCGGTGGCCTGCTCGGGCGCCATGATCTCGATCCGCAGGCCGTCGGTGTCGTGCTCGGGCAGGTAGGTCCGGACCTTGGTGATGAGGTTGGCGTCGTGGGCCCGACCCTCGTCGAGCCAGAACACCGCCGGGTTGCCGGTGGCCCGGGCCCGCGTGACCGCCGAGCTTGACCCAGTCGCGGATGGGCACGTCCTTGGTCTGGCACATCCGGAACACGTCGCCGGCGGCCACCGGCTGCTCGAGTAGGACGACACCGCCTTCGTCCACGACCCGGACCGTGCCGGCCGACGGGATCTCGAAGGTCTTGTCGTGGCTGCCGTACTCCTCGGCCGCCTGAGCCATGAGGCCGACGTTGGGCACCGACCCCATGGTGGCCGGATCGTAGGCCCCGTGGGCCCGGCAGTCGTCGATGACCACCTGATAGACCCCCGCGTAGCTACTGTCGGGGATGACGGCCAGGGTGTCCGCCTCATCACCGTCCGGACCCCACATGTGGCCGGAGGCGCGGATCATGGCCGGCATGGAGGCGTCGACGATGACGTCGCTCGGGACATGGAGGTTGGTGATGCCCCGGTCCGAGTCGACCATGGCCAGCGCGGGGCCCTCGGCCAGTTCGGCGTCGAAGGCAGCCCTGATGGCCGCCCCGTCGGGCAGTGAGTCCAGCCCGGTGAAGATGGCCCCGAGCCCGTCGTTCGGGCTCAGGCCGGCCGCGGTGAGGGTCTCGCCGTACCGGGCGAACGTCTTCGGGGAAGAAGGCCCGGACCACATGGCCGAAGATGATCGGGTCGGAGATCTTCATCATGGTGGCTTTGAGATGCACCGAGAACAGCACCCCTTCGGCCTTGGCCCGAGCGATCTGGATCGCCAGGAACGCGTCGCAGCGCGGCCACCCGCATGACCGAGGCGTCGACCACCTCACCGGCCAGGACCGGCACGGCGGAGCGCAGGACGGTGACGTGGCCGTCGTCACCGGCCAGCTCGATCCGGAGGGAGCCGGCCCCGGCCACCACCGCCGACCGCTCGGTGGACCGGAAGTCGCCGCTGTCCATGTGGGCCACGTTGGTCCTCGACGCCGGCGACCATGCTCCCATCCGGTGCGGGTGGGTCCTGGCGTAGTTCTTGACCGAGGCGGGGGCCCGACGATCCGAGTTTCCCTGGCGCAGCACCGGGTTGACGGCGCTGCCCATGATCTTGTCGTAGCGGGCCCGCACGGCCCGCTCGTCGTCGGTCTGCGGGTCGTCGGGATAGTCGGGAAGGGCGTAGCCGTGGCCCTGCAGCTCGGCGACGGCCGCTTTGAGCTGGGGGCCGGACGCCGAGACGTTGGGAAGCTTGATGATGTTGGCCTCGGGGGTCTCGGCCAACTGGCCCAGCTCGGCCAGAGCATCCCCGATCCGCTGGTCCTCCTCGAGCCACTCGGGAAATCCGGCGATGATCCTCCCGGCCAGGGAGATGTCCCGGGTCTCCACCCCGACACCGGCGGTCGAGGCGTACGCCTGGATGACGGGCAGGAGCGAGTACGTGGCCAGGGCCGGCGCCTCGTCGGTGTGGGTGTAGATGATGGTCGAGTCGGGCAACGGCACTCCGCTTCGGGTCGAGGACGTGCGAGGATCGCCCTCGCTCGGCTCCAAGGACACCATCCCTCCTGGGTGGACGCAACCCGGACGGCGGCGACAGGCGCTCAGTGGCGCAACATCGCATCGTGGGTCAGGGTCACCCTCACGACGCCGGGCAGGGACGTGCCAGCGGGTAGTCCGGTGGTGACGGCGGTGGTGTGATAGGTGCCGGCCGGCAGCGGCGGGACGCCCCACGGGGCGCAGGGTGGGTACTGGGCGTTGGCGGGAGCTGATTGGGTACAGCCCTGGTAGGTGGTCCCAACCGTAATGGGAATCCGGGTCACGCCGGTGGCCAGGCGGACCGTCGGTGGGCAGGCAACGAGCGGATGGGCCGGGTCGAAGCTGACGGTGTGGTTGCTCAGCCCCACATCGAGCCAACCGTCGGCGGCGCACGCCTCGACGGTGATCGGAGCGCCGCTCCGGTTGGTGAAGACGGCGGTGCCCCGGACGGGGGTCCCGGCCACCACCCGGGTGTGGTCCAACGTGATCCGCAGACGGAGCGGCGCGGAGTGGGCGGCCTCCCGGGGAGTGGCCCGGCGGAGCGTGCGGAGGATGAGGTCCACCAGGGCGCGGGACGGGGTACCGCCCGACCCGGTGCCGGAGACCTGGACCCCCAGTGCGGGAACGACCCAGATCGTGGCCCCCCCCGGGTGCCGGGACCGGCAGTCCGCCACGTGGGCGGTGAGACCGTTGACCTCGAACCTGGGGCACAGGGCATCGGCGGTGTCGGCGGTGTCGGCGGTGTCGGCGGTGTCGGCGGTGTCGGCGGTGTCGGAGACGGTCACACCGACGGTGGGGTCGACCAGGGCGGTACAGGTGCTGTACACCCGGGGGAGGCCCAGCTCGAGGGTACCCTCAGCCGAGGTGTCAGGGCAGTTCTCGTTCCGCCGGACCGCCCACGAGCTCGGGACCGAGATCGCCGCCCTCCCGTAGGTGTAGGTCGGCCAGGTGACGGGGCTGGAGTCGATGATCTGGCGAGGGGTAGCCCGGCGCAGCGTGTGGAGCACCCGGACCACCGCGGGTGGCCCGTGCCCGGGCGAACGCCCTGCCCGCTCGGTGGCCTGGACGTCGATGCCCATCCCCGGCACCATCCACCGGGTGAGGCCGGTCGCATCGCTGGTCGGGCACGGCCGCTCGTAGACCGACAGTCCGTGCACCGTGCTCGAGCAGATGGCCAGCCCCGGATCGGGGACGCCCTCGGGAAGCGACGTCACCGTCACGGAGTCCATGGCCATCGCGTCGGCGGGGCAGAACTCGCCAGGCTCCTTGGACGGTCCGAGGAAGAGGGTCCCGGGGCCGCGAGGGTCGGGACACACGTAGTCGGTGATGATCTTCCAATCGGTGGGCACCGAGATGGCCGCTTGCTCGTAGACGTAGGTCGCCCATCCGCGAGGAACGGAGGATACGGCCTTCTGCCCGGTGGTGGTCGACGGCGAAGCACGTGGCGTGCCGCAGGCGGCCAGGACGAGCGCCACACCACCGATGACGAGGGCGCGGCCGAACCGGAAGGAGCGCGGGGACGATGGCCTCGTCACCGGTTGTCGCCCCACCAGTCTGCTCCGGGTCGCCGGCCTTTGGCGTGCCTACCCACGGCAGGTACCGGACGGCTGGCCCGTCGAAGGCTCCAGGCCGACCGAGCCGCGGGGAGCGATCCATCGCACCGAGCCATCGGTGCCCAGCTGGATCCACACGTCGAAGTTCGGCACCGGCTTCGGCGGCGGCAGCTCGGACACCCACCGGCGGCCGTCGAAGAGCACGAGCCCGTCGCAGGTTCCCGGCACCGTGAAGGCGTAGAAGTACCCCGGCACCACCCCGGCACCACACGGCGGTCCGGTCTCCTGTCCCGTGCACTCGCCGCCGGGCCCGAGCCCGTTGCCGGGCCCGGGGGTCGGCCCGCAGAAACGACCGGTGGCCATCGAGGGCGGACCCTGGCCGGCCGGGCACGGGGGCGTCTCAGCCGCGGGTGCCTCGAGGGCGCCGAGGCTGGTCCCGGCGGTCGAGGGGTTGCCGTCGGCGCCGGCCGGCGAACGTGCCGGGCTGGTCGTACTCGGCGTGCTCGCCACCGGGGCGGGCGGCGGGGCGGCGAGCGGAGGGCCCGAGGTGAGCGCCAAACCACCGACGGTACCGCCGCCCACGAGCACCACCAACGCGGCTCCAATCACCCCACGGGTCCGTCGGCGTCGGCGCACGACCCGGCCCCGGACAGCCTCGGACACGCCGCTCGACGGCGCGGGCGGGGCGATGATGGCCAGCGAGGTGCGCAGCCGGTCCTCGAGCTCCGTATCTGGACCGCCTTCGAGCTCAGCCATCGTCCTCCTCCGCGTCCCTGAGGGCGGCCCCGAGCGCGGCCCGGGCCCGACTCAGGAGGGTCTTGACCGTCCCGTCGCTGACCTTCATGGCCTCGGCGGTCTCGGCCACGCTGAGACCGAGCCGGTAGTGCAACGCCACCGCCTCCCGCTGGCGGCGAGAGAGCGAGGCCAGGGCTGCGACCAGGTCCATCGAGCGTTCGACCTGATCATCGACTCCCGACGGCACCTGGGTGTCCACCAGGAGCTGGGTCGCCCTCCGCTCCCGACTCCTCGAGCGCCAGCGGTTGCGCAGCTGGTTGAGGGCCACCACCCGGACCCAGGCCGCCAGCGAGTCGATCGTGCCGCGCCGCTGGGCCAGCAGTGCCCGGGCCAGGGCCTCTTGGACCGCGTCCTCGGCGGCCGATCGATCGCCACACACCAGCGAGAGGGCTGCCACCAGGCCGGGGTACTCACTCGCCACGAACTGGGCCAGCTGTTCCTCGTCAGTCACCCACACCGTCCGTTCGGTCAGCTCCAGCTCGATCAACGCAACGCTCATCGCCTCTATGACACCGCAGCCCGCTGATCGGTTGACAGTGCCAGGGACATTCTCGGACCTCGGGGCTCTACCTGCACTCGATCGGTCCGCCGCCGACCCCCACACCGGGAGACCGGACCCACCGTCGGTGCCCAGACGATGGGGTCACCCAGGCGTTGGTCGGCCCCGAGCCGGTGACGCGTCACCGCACCAGAGAAGGCACGGTCGGGGTGAGTTGGGCCCCGAGCCCCTACTCGAGGGCCGAGCGGTGACCGGCCGCCACATCGCCGCCCCGAGCCCGGTCCCGCTTCCGCCGGCAGCGCACGACCCATGCCGGCAGTGCCCCGAGTGCCGCGAATCCGACGAAGCCGATGGCGAGGCCGACCTTGTCCGAGCCCGGAACCACCACGCCGATCAGGAGGACGAGCGCCACCGACCACGCCGAGATCGCACAGAAGACCAGTACCGGATTCCCCAAGGTATGCATCGAGTGGCCGGCGGTGGCGGACCAGGGTTGATTCATCCCGGACGCTGCTCGCTTCCGGCGACGTCGTCCACCGGCTGGACTGGAATCTGCCCCATCCCGCGGCTTGCCGGCGAACAACAGTGCGACGGGAGCCCCCACCCGCTCGAGGCGAAGGGCCAGCGTCGGATTCCTCGAGATGGCGATGTTGCTGCCAACAGACAGGATCAGGAAGCCGAGCAATCCGACATGAGTGATGACGAGAATCGGAAGGAACAGGATGAGGATCGCCACCCGCACGATGTTCAGTCCGGCCCGCGACAGGTTCAGCCGGGCCGTCGGCGAATCAGGGTTGGCCCGAGCTGCCTCGGCCAGGACCCGTGTGCCTTTCCGGGCATGGCCACCGCGTCGAAGGGCCACACCGAGGTTGTTGAGCGCCGCATAGTTCTCCGGCTCGATCTCCAGGGCTTTTCTACTGGCCGAGATCGCGGCGTTCCAGTTGTTGGCGGCGAGAGCTACCAAGCTGGCGGTCACCCACGAGATGGCGCTGTTCGGAGCCAGGCGCAGCACTTCCTGGACCGCCTGATTGGCCGCAAGATTGTCACCGATCAGGGTCAGGGCGTGAGCCAGGGCCACGTGGCTGTTGGGATCCTGTGGGGCCAACCGAACCGCCTCGCGGGCACTGGCAACCGCCTCTCCACCGAGCTGGCCACGCCCACTCTTCGGCAGACTTCGGGCGAGCGAGGACAGGGCGGTGCTCCGGAGGCGGAATCCCTGGGCCGATGCAGGGGCGAGCCGGATCGACTCGTCGGCCATCCGGGCCGCTTCGGCGTACTGCCCATCTCCGTACAGAGCCCGGGCCCACGCCCAGTAGGCCCGCGGGTCACCCGGGGCCTGGCGGGCCGCCTCCCTGGCCCGGTCGGCCGCCGCTCCATACCGGTTGACGGCCGCGAGGGAGTCGGACTCGGCGAGAAGCGCCTCGATGCCTTCACCTACCTCCGCCACGGTGATCTCCTAGTGGCCGCGGCGCTGGCGCAGGTAGGTGGCCAACTCGTCATACTCGCCCGAGGCGTTGGCGTAGCGGACATGGTTCCGGGCGGACTCGAACCACGGAGCGGTGCTCGGCCGGGTCGACTTGATCGCTGCGAGCAGCTGCTGGGTGGTGATCGGCTGGACCGTCGAGCTGGCGATGGCTTCAGCCAACCCCAGCTCCGCCGCCTCCTCACCGACCAGCCGGAGATCAGCGCCGGACATCCCCTCGGACTCCCGGGCCAGTGCCTCGAAATCCACGTCGGCCAGCGGACGATCCCGCAGGTGGTAGCGGAGGATCGCGGCCCGTGCGGGGGCGTCGGGGGGAAGGATCAGCATCGTCCGGTCGAATCGCCCCGGCCGGCGCAGGGCCGAATCTACGTCCCAAGGCTGGTTGGTCGCCCCGACGACGAAGATCCCCTCGTTGGAGTGTTCCACCCCGTCGAGCTCGACCAACAGCTGGGCGACCACATTGCGGGCCGCACTTCGTCCCAGATCCATCCGGGAGTGCCCGATCGCATCCAGCTCGTCGAAGAAGAGCACGCACGGGGTGCTCCGACGAGCCATCTCGAAGAGGTCGTGCAGCTGCTTCTCCGAGTTCCCGAGCCACATGTCCAGCACGTGATTGAGGCCCACCGTGGCGAACCGGGCACCCAGCTCGCCGGCCACGGCCCGGGCCAGGAAGGTCTTGCCACACCCGGGCGGACCCCACAGCAGGAGACCGCCTCGGAGGTGGGCCCCGTAGACGCGCCGCAGCTCGGGGTTGCGCAGCGGGGCCAGGAACGACCGCTCCAGGCGCTCCTTGACCTCGACCAGGCCCCCGACGTCGTCGAGGGTGATCTGGTCGGGATAGCCGGCATCGGTGAGCACATCCTTGAGCAGCCGGTCCCAGGCGTCTTGACCTGTCACGTCAACCTCCAGCGGAGCGGCGACCGTCGAGTCACCCGCGGCCGCGTCACCCGTCACCTGGACCGGCCCCTGGGTAGCGCCATCGGCGGAGCCACCCAGCAGCGAGCCGTACAGTCGTGCCCAACCCGGCGCCCGGTCGTCATCCAGGATCGTGCCCGCCTCCGCGGCCAGGCCCAACGCCTCGAGGTGGTCGGGCTCCTCGAGGAGAACGGCCTCGGCCTGGGCCAGCGCCTCGCTCATTCGGCCGACGCCGAGCAGCAGTCCGCCCAGGTGGATTCGGAGCGCCGAGTTGGCCGGGTCGCCGGCCACTGCCGCTTCGATGGCGCTGATCACCCCGGGGTCGGTAGCCACCCTCCTACCATCGTCCCGGCAGCCAACTGCCTTGAGCTGGGTGACCCCTGGTTTCTGCCCACCTGGGCGCCCGGGACCGGCCGGCTGCCTCGAGAAAGGACCGGCCCGTGTCTCGGCGACACCGCGGCCGCGCCCGGACGCGCTGGCCCCGCCCTGAACCCAGAACGTCCCGGCCTCCGCCAGGGACACCGGGACTTCCGTCATTGCCTCGCGTCACCACCGTGAACGCCTCTCGTGGGTGGCGGGGGATCAGGACCAACACGCACCTTCGGGCCTCAAACCCGACAGTACGGCTGGTCACCGGCTCGTACTATGCAGTCGCCCCGACGCTGCACTATTCAATCTCCGTCGCGGCCGCGGAACACATTGCCGGGTGCCGGGGTGTCCGCGGATCTACGGCAGGATCTCGACGTACCCGTCCGTTCCATTCACGCGGATCTGCTGCCCATCTCGGATCAGCCGGGTGGCTTGCTCCACGCCTACGACGGCCGGCAAGCCGTACTCCCGGGCGATCACTGCCCCGTGGGTCATCAGGCCCCCCACCTCCGTCACCAGGCCCGCGATCCCTAGGAACACCGGCGTCCAGCTGGGGTCGGTATAGGCGGTGACCAGGATGTCGCCCGCTTCCAGATCGGCCTCCGCCATGTCCAGAATGACGCGGGCCCGCCCCTCGACGGTCCCGGCGGAAACGGGCAAGCCGACCAGCGCACCCGTCGGCACGTCGTCGCGTCGGTACGCCCCCACGACAACTTCGCCATCCGACGTGAGCACCCGGGGCGGCGTCAGCGCTTGATACGACCTGTACGCGTCCTTGCGCTGGGAGATGAGCTGGTCATCCGCGTGGCTCGTGCGCACAACGTCGTGGAGCTCCGGGAAACTGAGGTAAAAGATATCCTCCCCCTCACCGAGCACATGGGCCTCCACGAGGCGACCCGCCTCTTCCAGCAAGGCCTGCTTGTACACGAAGTAGCGGCTGACCATGCCGAACTTTGGATACTCCCGGTACCCGATGAAGGTTCGGACGCGGTCGATCTTCCGCTTGGCCTCATCGGCTTTCTGCTCTCCGTCCGGCAAGGCCCGCAATCGCTGCAGCAGTTCCTGTTCCTTGGTCCGCGCCTCCTGCCGCCCTTGCTCGAAGCGCCGCTCGGCGGCGCCCGGCTCGAAGTTCCTGACGTTGCCGAGGATCGCGGGCACGAGTGTGGTGGGGCGTTCGCTCCAACGCGGCCTCGTGATGTCGATCTCGCCGACACAACGCATGCCGTACCTGTCGAGGAAGGCCTGAATGGCATCCCGCGCTTCTCGCCCGCCCGACAGTGTCGCCAGCTCGTCCAGGAAACCTTCGTCCTCGACATGCTGTAGGAACGAAACCACCTCCGGATGCGGGCGGATCACGTCCGCGACGTCCAGGAGGGCCAGCCCCATCTCCGACGTGATGTTGTTTGGGACGGACTGCGTGAGCGTGTCGGCCGCGTTCTTCTCGCCCAGCCACGCCTGCAGCTGATGGTTGAGCCACCAGGTGGCCTCCATCGCCGACATGAACACTTGATGGCTCTCC
The DNA here is from genome assembly GCA_963812525.1 of uncultured Acidimicrobiaceae bacterium. Taxonomy (GTDB): domain Bacteria; phylum Actinomycetota; class Acidimicrobiia; order Acidimicrobiales; family RAAP-2; genus Bog-756. The sequence goes on along the minus strand of CAWEVL010000009.1, from coordinate 424,712 downwards.
GGATCGAACAGGATCCGCCTCAGCTCCTGGAGGTCGGCAAGAATGAAGTCGAGCAGCGCAGAGCCGGACTTCCCACGGATGTCGCTCTTCAACTCGGCAATGGAAGCCTCACTGCGATCGATCAGCCCAGTGACGACGGCCGGATCGGTCTCGATGGGGGCGGGCATGCCGCCACCCGGAACGGAACCTGGACGTTCGTCCCCGAGGGTGGGGATGAAGTCGTGGCGTTCGAGGATGGTCTCTAGCGCGTCACCGACAAGGGGATCGGATTTCCCGATGACTTCCAAGAGTCCGGCGCGGCTCGCCGGCGACGCCAAGTCCGAGGCGACATCGACGAACAGCCTCCCACCGGCCACGTACATCGGCCGAGGTGTGGTCAGCTGCCAAAAGGAGAGTCCCAAGGGCTTCATCGCGTCGGTCATCATCTGCGCATGACCGACGGACACGTACACATGGTTCTCTTGGTCGCTGGCCGCGGGGATGGGGAACAGCGTGGTGATCGGCCGGCTTTGGACTATCTGGAAGGTATCGTCGACCAGGCACCATTCGATGTCCTGGGGTTGGCCGAAGTGCGCCTCTATCCGCCGGCCCAGCTGCGCCAGCCTCACGACCTGCGCATCGGCCAGTGCTGGCTGTTCCTGAAGCGCCGGCTCGATCGCTTCTTCCTGCGTTCCGCCGGCCGACGAGGCGTGGACTGCGAACCGCTTGGTGGCGACCGCCTTGGCAACGACCTCGCCGCCCCGCACCTTGTACAGGTCAGCGCTCACCAGGCCGGAGACCAGGGACTGGCCGAGGCCGAAGGTGGCCTCTACCGAGGTGACCTTCCGGTTGGAGGTCACAGGGTCGGCCGTGAACAGGACGCCGGCCGCCTCCGGGAAGACCATCTGCTGCACGACCACGGCCATATGGACGTTCCGGTGGTCGAAGCCGTTCCGCAGGCGGTAGATCACGGCCCGCTCCGTGAAGAGCGATGCCCAGCTCCGGCTGATGTGCTCGAGGATCGGCGCCGGCCCCACGACGTTCAGATACGTGTCCTGCTGGCCAGCGAAAGAGGCCGTCGGCGAGTCCTCCGCGGTCGCGCTGGATCTGACCGCGTAGGCAGCGTCCTCGCCGAGCACGGCCACCGAGCGGGTGATCGCCGCGGCAAGATCGTCGGGGATGGTGATCCCTTCGAGGATCTGGCGGATCTCCGCGCTGAGCGTGCGGATCGCCTCCCAGCCATCCGGGTTCAGGCGCGACAACCGATCGAGCCGATCGTCGATCGACGGCGCTTCCGCCAGGATCCGCCGGAAGCCATCCGTCGTCACACAGAAGCCAGCGGGTACGCGGATGCCTTCGATCCGCGAGAGCTCCCCCAGTTGCGCGCCCTTGCCACCAACGACCGCGACCTGCGTCTGGTCGATCTCCTGAAAACTCAGTATGTAGTCGCCCATCCGTCCACCTTCCCCTTGAGCCCCCTCGGGCCTCTCTGATTCCTGCTGTCGGCGGCGCGGACGCCTGCGGCCCGGCTTGTGGCGTGCATTGTCAGCACACAAGGGGTCCTTGCAGCAAGACCCCCACCCCGGTGTACTCTTGTAATGGCAGGGAGGATCAACCGCTCGGTTGGTGGTAGGCACGCGATGGCTGGGGCTTTTCCCCATCACACCGTTGACGGGCTGCCGGGAGTTCTCCGTTCCTTGGAGAACGCCGCAACAAAGACGACGGCCAGGTCGGCCGGTCCATTCAGCCGCGTCAGTTTGTTGGGGTTGGCCATCGCATAGCTCCGGCTAATCCGGCGGTCCTCCACCACGATGGTGACCACGGCCATTTGCGTGTGACTCCCAATCCGACCTGCGGGCGTGCCGTTGAGCCATTCCGTCGACACCACTCGGTTCGGCGGCGCGAGCGTCACCCATCTCGTGCTCGCCTTCGTCGGTGAGAGTAAACCCCGATCCGGCGACGAGATCGGCGAGGGTGCGGGAGATAAGAACCTGGCCAGGCTGGGCCTCGGATTGGACTCGAGCGGCAATATTGACAGTGGTCCCGGCCACGTCCGCACCTCGGATCTCGATCTCGCCGGTGTGCACTCCCGCCCGGATCTCCAAGCTGAGGTTGAAAAGCGCGTCGCGCACGGCAAGCGCGCACGAGATGGCGCGTGCGGGGCCATCAAATGTCGCCAATGACCCGTCCCCGGTGCCCTTCACGAGATGGCCATTGAACTTCTCCAGGACGGCTATCGCACTCTGCCGACTATCGGACCGCTATTCATCGTCGCCGCAGCTTCTGCGGGATTCGTTACCCTCTACACTTCGGTGCAGCTCAATTGGGTGACTGCGACGACGGCGGCTTGCGTCGCGGCCGGTACGCTCGCCGCCAACCTCGCTAGTCTGTTGCTTTCCCATGGCCTATTCGAGTTCAAGGAGGTAGGTGTTTCCTATTCCGGCGCCATCGCCATTTCGGCCGAGGTGGGAGTGGTGGCGTTATTTGGGTTTTGGGCGCACAGACGCCTGCGCAGCGGTCGTGGTCCGGCTCGTCGGCGACTCAGCGATCGAACTTATCGATGCTGCACTCACCGGTGACCATCAACGATCTACGTTCAGGGCAAGACGGTGGTGAAGTGGGGATCGTTGGTGCGGTCGGGATCCTCATGGGACTCGTCAAGGCAATCATCGCCATCGTCTTTGGCTCGATTGGACTTGGTGAAGTGCAAGTGCCCGCCGTCAAGTGGACTTCGGCCAAATCACGCCTCCTTGCGGAGACCGTCGAGGATCATGCCTAGGAGCCGCATACTCTGGTCCTCGGTCAAGGTTGCGTTCGTGCACATGGGCCCGACCAGTTGCATGAGGTCCGACCCGTTCACATCGGTGCGTATCACTCCGGCCTGTCGTGCTCGCCCAATGACAAGTTCCATGGCCTGGCGAACGCGGTCCATCATGTCGAGTTTGAGGTCCGGGCTCTTGTCGAAGGCTTCGTGGAGTTCGTTGAGGAAGGTTCGCTTCCCTTGGGCGTAGCGCACAAACGCCTCGAGAAAGGCCACAACCGCTGGCCACGGTTCTAGGTCGGTGGACACTTGCTCGGCTGTGCGAACGAGATCGTCGACATCGGTGCGGTAGACGGCTTCAACCACGTCGATCCGGTTGGGGAAGTGACGGTAGAGCGTGCCCACGCCGACACCCGCGCGGCGGGCGATCGCCTCCATCGAGGCACCACCACCTTGTTGGGCAAAGACTTCTCGGGCGGCCACAACCAATCGTTCGTAGTTGCGCCGAGCGTCCGCCCGCATGGGTCGGCCGGACCCCTCTGGCCCTGGCTGTCCAACCGGCGTAAGGGTGTCCACCTCAAGATGCTGCCTCGCCACGTCAGTCACGCCTTTCCGAGAAAGAGCTTGCTAAACGGAGGCACCTTCCGTATAGTATCCGGAAGGGGACTCCGGTTACCAGAATACCATCGGAAAGGTCGTCGTCAATGCCCTCCAATCTTCTCAGAGCTTCGCGCCTCCAATCGGCCACGACCATCTCCGGGGGACCGCCGGGTCAGTCCCGGCGCCGTCTTTCGAACCCCTCCCTCCTGCTCTTTGTGATCCTCACTGCGCAACTGATGGTGGTGCTCGACACGACCATCGTGAATGTCGCCCTGCCACACATCCAGATGAGCCTCGGGTTCTCAGCCAGCGGCCTGTCCTGGGTGCTCAACATCTACATCATCACCTTCGGTGGGCTGCTGCTCTTGGGCGCAAGGGCTGGTGACCTGCTCGGACGGCGCCGAGTATTCCTCGCTGGCATCGCTCTGTTCACTTTGAGTTCGCTTGTCGGGGGCATCGCGGTTACCGGATGGATGCTGCTCGCGTCACGTGCCTTACAGGGGATCGGTGCAGCCCTGGCGGCCCCGACGGCGCTGTCCCTCCTCACCACCACCTTCGCAGAGGGACCAGCGCGGGTGCGAGCCATCGGGCTCTACACCACAGTGTCGGCGGCCGGCGGGGCCATCGGGCTGGTGGCCGGCGGCATCCTCACCGATCTCGTGTCCTGGCGATGGGTCATGTTCGTGAACGTGCCCATCGGGCTCGTCGTCTGGACGCTCGGACGGATCGTGATCACCGAGAGCCCAACCTACAAGGGGCGATTCGACGTGCTCGGTGCCATATCGTCCACTCTCGGAATGATTGGGATCGTCTTTGGCTTGGTCGAGGCGGGGTCCCACGGCTGGGGCAGTCCGAGCACGCTCATTTCGCTTGTGGTGGGAACGGCTTTGCTGGGCGCGTTCGTACATAACGAGAGCCGCGTGGAGGAGCCCATCCTCCCGCTGCGCCTCCTTCGTCATGCCACCCGCAGTTCGGCCAACCTCGCCCGCGGCCTGCTCTACGCCGGGATGTACGGAATGTTCTTCTTCCTCTCCCAGTTCTTCCAGGATGTGCAGAGGTTCTCTCCGCTGGTTGCCGGCGTCGCCTTTCTACCGATGCCCTTCTCGGTCTTCGTGGCGTCTCAGCTGACCGGTCGCGTGTTGGTCCGACGGTTCCCCCAGAAGATGGTGATGATGACCGGCGCCACCGTGGTCACGTTGGGACTGCTGCTCGCCACCCAGATCCATCGCTCAACGTCGTACGCTCAGATATTGGCCTCGATGGTGCTTGTCGGCGCCGGCATGGGAATCTCGTTCGTGAGCCTCACTTCAGCGTCGTTGGCCGACGTGGCGCCAGGGGATGCTGGGGCGGCATCCGGGCTGGTGAACGTCTCCCAACAGCTCGGCGGCGCGCTGGGACTGGCGGTTCTCGTGACTGCCTTCGACGCCGCGACCACTCATGCCCAACTCGGTATCCGACGCGTCACCGGTGCAGCGACCGTCGCTCATACGAACGCCGTACTCGCCCATGGCATGGATGCCGTCTTCGGGTTGGGCGCCCTCTTCAGTCTGGCCGCGTTGGCCATGGTCACCTTCGGAGTTCGGCCGACGCCCCGATCGGGCGAGATAATGGACCTGGATTGCAGCGAGACTGACATGGCCGGTCTGGTGCTCGACGAGGCGGGATAGTTGGTGTCAGCACGGGTGGCCGAACCCCAATCTTCGGTGGTCGGGGACGTTTCGACGAGATATGAGGATGATCCAAATATCGCGAAATCTAGAGAAACAAGGAGCAACATGCCAGGGCTGAAGCTGTCATCAGCCGGGGTGCTGTCGGGGACACCGAGCAAGAAGCTGCTCGCAGGGTCCTATTCCGTGGTGGTTCAGGCCACCGAAACGGTGACCAACCTCAATGGGAAGACGAAGGTCAAGACCAATACCACGGTGCAGGCCACTCTCCCCTTGACCATCACCTGAGCCACAGGTCGACCAAGCGGTGGCGCCCCAAATCGTCTCTCCGGGGCGCTACTGCTGTGGTCGGCTGAGGCAGGGCGCACCCCGCCGACGTGCCTGGCGGTCAGAGGCGGGGGACGACTCGGTGGTCTCGGTTTGGCCCGTTCCGGCGGCCAGCTCCACCTCAGAACGCGGTCCAGCTTCCCGTGGTCGGCGTTGACAAACCCTTCCTGCGCACGTGCATCACCGAGCACACGACCCGCCCTGGGCTTCGGCTCGGGGCCCGTCGAATCGGCTTCTGAAGTGCCCCACAACGCCTGTGTCCTCAACGCACGCCCTCGACAGACCCTCGGATGGATGACAGCATCAAAGGCGTTCGCCGACGCCGTTGCGTTGACCGGTTGAGGACACAGCACAACTGGGGCAGTGGGTCAGGGCTGAGCTATAAGGACATGCTGCGTCCCGCCCGGCCCCACAGCCAGGTCCCAAACTGGTCACTGTCCAGGAGGTCGACATGTCCGAACTTATGGCGCCTTCCGTCCCATTTCTTGGAGAGAGGTATTCCACCTCACCACTGTCGCGCAAATGATCATGGAGGGGGAAGGCGGAGCCATTCATCCCAGGTGATGTCGATACCGATGAACCGGGGCTCGACGAAAGGCCAGTGCTCCGAGACCCAGCTAGGAATGAGCACGCTCAGTGATGACACCAGGGGGGTCGAGGCGAGATCGTCCACGACCCACCAGCTGATGTCCGCGTCGGCCCCGATTCGTCCCGGTGGGTCGAGGTAGACGCAACCCGCGAGGCGCTTCTCTGTTTCGTCCAGCACGGCATAGTTGAATGATTGTCTCTCGACCATTTCGCGCTCATGCCGTGCCAGATCGGCTCGATCCTCCTCGAAGGTCATCGACTCGGGTGGCCATCTCCAAGCATCCCCGAAGATCGTCCAGAGCCGTTCTCTCGAACCCATGACCGCTGGATAGTCGATGTCGACATCCGACACTCTGATCGGACGGAGATGATGCTCTGGAGGAACGAGGAGACCTTCGGGTGGCTCAAATCCCATCGGAAGCCAGTTCTTCACGCCATCTCCTCTTGGAGTCGGCGCTCTGCGACACCTTGAAGTTCTTCCGCCCAAGCTCCAATGAGCAGGACCTCGAAGCCACAGTGTTGAAGGTCCGCTAGAACGGTCCGCACGAGCGAAAGGTCGTTGCTCACTTCACTACTCAACCAAATACCTGCCCTCGGCATGGTGTGACCCCCTGCCCCCGACCACCGGGTCGATGGCCGGTATCGCCTGTGTCGATTTCTATGCAGCCCTCACTTTGGGACGCACGCCCAATAGGTAGATCAGGTCCAAAACGAAGGACAGAACGGCGAGGATGAGGAATCCCACGATCAGCCCGATGAGCCAGGCTGACTTGCTCCGTCCAGCCCGCCGAAAGGCCTCTTCGGGCCTTGACGCCACATCGGCAACGGCCCAAATGGTCGTGGCCAGTGACAACATTGCCAGGAATAGGAACAGTAAGTACCCCCAAGCGACGGACGTACTAGTTACTGTTACCGCCATGCCAACGCCTCCACCGAGTCGGGCCCCTCGGTCCTGAGGACTTTAGACGTTCTGCCAGTCACAGCGATGCGAACCTGGGGGGTCGAGCAAGGGCAACAGCACAAGCCCGCCTAACTGAGTATCACAACCCTCGATCCCGACCGTCACCCGATCGTACAGGCGACGGTGGAGGCCACGGAGTTGGAACAGACGAGCCATAGAGGTCGCTGTCGCTTCCAGTCAACTGGCGCTTGCGGAACTTGTCAGTCCGAAGTCGGGGAAGTGCCAACGTTCCACCTACCATGCCAACCAAAGGCCCAACCATGGGCAAGAGGTACCTGCTATGGCTGTACGTCGAATCGGGAAGCATGATCAGTGGCATCATCACCAAGACCACAACAAGCACAGCGACCCTTACTGCAATCTGGGACGTGAGGATCCGTCGACGCCATCCTGGAGTGCTGAGGTCGTTGAGCATCCACCGTTGCCAGCGGGGAGACAAGCGGCCCCCCATTCGATAGTGCAACCAGCGCCAGGTCGGAGGGCGCATCCGCCAGCGTGCTTGTAGTCCGCCCATGACAAGGGTTCGCAGCTAGGCCAAGTGGGAGCCTCGTCTCATGCGCGCCCCGGTTGCAGGCCGGAGTGGCAGGGATGGGCCGTCTGATGGGCCGATCAACCTCCGAGGCCTATCCGGCCGGCGATTCACCCATCGGAACCAGAGAAACCGACCCATTTGATGGGTCGGTTTCTCTGTTTTGTCGTCGTGGCCCCGACTGTTTTGTCGAGAGCCCTTAGTGGCGGGGGTGGGATTTGAACCCACGACCTTCGGGTTATGAGCCCGACGAGCTACCAGACTGCTCCACCCCGCGTCGCGAAAGAACAACTTATCACCTGCAGCGTCGGTCCCGTCCACCGCCCCAGCCCGTCCCCTTCGGGACGGGAACCGGCGGGGGAGGCCGAGCTGGGCTACGGACTGGTGGTGGAGGTCGAGGTGGTGGTGGAGTTGGACGGAAGGAGGGTCCCACCGGTCAGCTGCTGGACCTCCTGCAGGTTGGACTCCAGCGTCTGGATGTCCTGCTGGTAGGCGCCCAGGTTGCCGGCCTTGAGGTCGGTCTGGGACTGGGCGTAGGCCTGTTGGGCTGCGTTGAGCAGGTTGCGCTCCTGCGCGTTGAGCGTGCCCGTTCCTCCCGTGTCGGTCGACGTGGAGACGGGAGCCTGGAACACCAGCGACAGCGCGGCCGACAGCGTGGGGGCGATCTGCACCTGTTTGCCGTAGACGGCGATCACCCGTTGGAGCTCGGGGAAGGCGTTGCGGGACGACTCCACGTACAGCGGCTGGATGTAGAGGAGCGAATCGGCCACCGGGATCATCAGGACGTTGCCCAACAACGCGGAGGAACCGTTGGAGTTGAGCAGCGTGATCTGCTGGGAGACGGTCGGGGTGGCGTCGATCTGGGCCGCCACGATGGCCGGCCCGTTGACCGGTTGGTCGCGCGGGGTGACGAACATCTGGAGCTGCCCGTAGTGGCCGGGATCGGAGCCGGCGATCATGAATCCGGACAGGGTCTGGATCTGGCTCTGCCCCGACACCGGCACGAAGGCGTCCAGCAGACTGAACGACTGCTGGGCCTGGCCCGGCACCCGGAGCTCCTGGTAGATGGGGGCCATCCGAACCAGTTGCCCGGTGGAGACCTGCTGGCCCTGGGCGTTGGTCGTCAGGGTGGTGGCCAGGGCCTGGGCCGGGGAACCCGACCCCGGCGACGGCGACAGGGTCCAGGCGTCGGCCGCGCTGTAGAAGCTCTGGGCCGTGGTGATGTGGTACTTCCCGAAGGTGGTGGCCTGGAGGGTGAAGATGTCCTCGGGATACCGGAGGTGGGCCCGCAGTGCGGGGCTCATCTCGGAGGCCGGCGTGAACATCCCCTTGAAGGCCTTCTCGTAGGTCTGGATGATGGGATCGTGGGGGTTCATCACATAGAAGGTCATCTTGCCGGAGTAGGCGTCGATCAGGACCTTCACCGAGTTGCGGACGTAGTTGAGGTTCTGGTTGAGGCCGCTGCTCTCGGGCAGGGAGCTGGTGTCGGCGTTCTGGGCGTAGGGGTAGTTGTCGGTGGTGGTGTAGGCGTCCTGGACCCAGTCGATGCGGCCGTTCAGCAGCACCGGGTAGGGGTCGGCATCGAGGCTGAGGAACGGGGCCGCCTTGGCCACCCTGGCCTGCACGCCGCGGTCGAACATCAGGCGCGAGTCGCCGGTGATCTGGTTGGAGATGATCAGGTTGATGTCGCTGAACCGGATGGCGAACATGGCCTGGTCGAAGAAGTTGGACAGCTGCACCCCACCGTTGCCCTTGTAGTGGGTTTCGACATTGGTTCCGTTGGTCAGCTGGAAGTCGATCTCGGGCTGCTTGGTGTTGGCCACCACGTACCCCGAGTTGTTGAGCCCGAAGTAGATGGACGGCTGGGTCACCGCGGGGAGGCCGCTGGTGGACACCGGGGGGACGTCCTTCACGGCGAACTGGGGATCGTCGCCGTTGTTGGAGGTGGTGTTGGCGGGTGAGACGATCATGCCGTAGCCGTGGGTGTACTGGAGGGTGGTGTTCACCCACGAGGTGGAGGGCAGGTCGGCGTCGTTGACCTCGCGCACACCGACCACGGTGGGTGTCTCCTGCCCGTTCACCTTGTAGCGGTCCACGGCCAGGGTGTTGAACTGGTAGTAGGAACGGATGTCCTGGAGCTTGTCGTAGGTGGGTTGGGTCTGGGTCGGGTCCCACAGCCTCACGTTGCCCAGGGTGTCACCGTTGGCCGACAGCTGGGCCGCGGTGAGGTTGGTGGTCGCCGGATAGCGGATGCTCTTGACCTTGTTGAGGTCCATGGCCGTACGGGTGGCATCGATGTTGCGTTGGATGTACGGGCGCTCGAGGGTGTTCTGGGCCGGGTTGACCTTGAGGGCCTGGACGGCGGCCGGATAGATGGTGCCGGCCGTCAGCGCCACCAGGAACCAGAGGCCCACCCCGAGGATGGGCAGGGCCCAGCCCTGACGGCGAATGTTGTAGATGAGCAGGACGGCGGCGGCCAGTGACACCAGGATGAGGAGCTCGAGGGCGGGGAGCCGGGCGTGTACATCGGTGTAGTCCGCCCCCTGGTTGTAGCCGTTGCTGGACAGGTCGAGGCTGAAGCGGGCCAGGTAGTACCCGACCGCCTTGACCAGGGCCAGCAGGCCCAGGATGACCGAGATGTGGGCCTTGACCGCCGGGCGGACCCGGGGGCGCGACCCCTGGAGCCGGATCCCACCGTTCAGGTAGTGGCTGAGCAGGGTGACCAGCAGCACCACGACCAGGGCCACCAGGGTCCAGTGCACCAGGAACTGCTCGAAGGGAAGGGTGAAGACGAAGTAGCCGACGTTGCGGTGGAACTGGGGATCGCTGGTGGCGAACGGCGTGCTGTTGCGGAACAGAATCCAGTTGTTCCACTGGCCGATGGCCTGTGACCCGATGATCAGGGACAGCACCACCACCACGCCGGCCCGCAGCCAACGGGCGTAGGGCCCGATGACCTCCTGGTAGCGCTTGACGAACTCGTCCTCGGCGTCCAGGGACGGACCCTTCGGTGCCAACCGCTCGGCCACCAGCAGGCTGGCCAGCAGCATGATGGCGAAGATCGCCGCGAACACCACCATGAGCCCGACCTTGATCTCGAACAGCTTGACCCACACCGAGTGCAGGGAGACCGACGAGAACCACAGCGCATCGGTGTAGAAGATGGCGAACGTCCGCAGCGATGCGATGACGATGATGGCGATGATGACGGCGGCGATGATCCATCGGCGGCGGCGATTGGACGCCGGGCGCGCGGTCTGAGGCATGTCACTGGGGGGACGCACGGCAGCAGCCTAGGTGGCGGAGAGGGCGAGGAGGCATCGACACCCGGGATGGGCGGGAGGGTGACGGTGGCCGGTGGGAAACTCCTCACCGGGGGCCTGCGACCCGTTCAGCCCGTTGTCCTCGCAGTCAGGGCAGGGGGTGTCCCCCGAGTCGGAGACGGCCACCCACTCCAGCGGGGCCGACCCTGCACCGAGGGCGGTGGCGATGGTGCCGGCCGAGAACGCCGCCACCACGTGGTCCCCGGCCAGGCGCTCGATCCGCTCGCCCTTCCATTCCCGGAAAGCCGAGCCCACATGCTCGGCCACCACCGACTCCTCGGCCTCTTCGAGGCCCTCCCCGGCGTCCAGGCGTCGCCGCAGGGGCCCCACCACGGCCTCGGCCAAGTCGTGGGCGATGCCCACCAGCACGTCGGCCTTGGGCCCGTTGGCGCCCTTCAATCCGGTGAAGGACACCCCGGCGGCGGCCGACTGCTCGAGGGCCGGGATGGCTGCGGTGGCCACGCTGTCGAGGTGTTCGGTCTCCTCGGGGAGCAGATCGGGGGACCACCGGGAGCCGTTGGAGCGCAAGCCGTCCAACAGCTCGTTCTGGCTGTCCTGCAGGGTCCGCTTGAGGCGGCGGGCGAGGGTGGTCACGATGGGGTCGATCAGCTCGTCCCGCCGGATGGCCTGGGGACTCCGCTCTTCGGGTGGACCGTCGTCCTCCTCGTCATCGCCGCCGTCCGCCCCGGCCTCCCCCTTCCCCGCGGAGGCAGCCTCTGGTCGGCCGGCCGCCGGCTCGGACGGTTCCGTCGTCGCCGTAGCCCCGCCCGTTTTCGCCGCAGCCTGGACGGGCGGGCTGGTCACCTCCGATTCGGGCACCGGCTCGGGCTCGGGGGTGGGCCCTGGTGACGGCCCGGTTTCGGGCTCGTCGGAGGTCTCGGCGTCGAGTCGAGCCGCCCGGAGCTTGGCGAAGAGGGCGTCGACCTCCTCGGGCGGGGTGCCGACCTCCGTCGTCGACGGGCCCTCCTCGGCCCCGGAGTCCGACGCCGGCGCACCTTCCTCGGACGACGCCTCGTCCTGCGTCGGCGGGCCACCGGCGCGCGGGCCTTCGGCGTCCAGCGGGATGTCGATGGACGACGCGGTGGCTGCGGCCGCCTGCTCGTCGGCCAGCAGCTGGGTGGCCAGCTCCTCGTGGGTGTCGGGTTCGGCCCGCTCCAACGCCTCGCGGCCGGCCGCCTCGGCGGCCAGTCGGGCGTTGTCCTCGGCGGCGAACAGCTCCGAGGCGATGGTGTCCACCGACTGCCGGACGTCCTGCACGGTCTCGGCCAGACGCTCCCGTCCGGCCCGGAGCTGCTCGATCTGAGCGTGCAGGACCTTCCGGCGCTTGGACAGGTCGGCCAGTACCCGGGCCCGGAGTCCCTGGGCTTCGTCCACCATGGCCCGGCACTGCTCGCGGGCCTGCTCCAGGACGGCGGTGGCCTCGCGTTTGGCCTTGTCCAGGGTGGCGGCGGCCTGTTGCTCCGTGCGCTGCCGTAACTCGACGGCGGCCGCCTCGATGCCCGCCGACTGCTCGGCCAGCCGGGCTTCGGTCTGGGTTCGGGACTGCTGGATCTCCTCGCGGCCCTCGGTCAGCAGTCGGTCCGCCTCGGCCTCCGCCTTGGCCACCATCTCCGCCGCCGCTTCATGGGCGCTGTGCAGCACGCGGGCCGTCTCGGTGCCCAGGGACGCGGTGAGCGTGGCCTCGTCCAACACCGGATGGGCCGCCCGATGCTCGGCCTCGGACAACTCGTCGAGCAGCTGCCGCTCCCGCTCGGCCACCCCCCGCAGGCTGGCGGCCAGGGACTCGAGGTAGGCCCGGACCTCGTTGGGGTCGAAGCCCCGGCGCACCGTCCCGAACGTGTGGCGGGCCACGTCATCGGGGGTCAGGTGCGACGAGGACGAGATGGACACCAGTCGCTCCTCGGGCATGAGCGAGAGCCTACGACTGTGCGTTCCCGAAATCCGTCATCCCGCGGCGGAGACGCGGGGAGCGGTCGGGCTGGCCGCCGCCGGGGCCGGGGGCACCTTCCCCCCGTGGGCGGCCAGCACCTGTAACGCCTGGTCAAGTGTGGAAACCGCATAGACCTGCAGCCCCGGGCGGATCTTGGACAGGGCGGCCTTGTACTCCTGGGGCGGGACCAGGAAGATCGTGGCCCCGGCGTTCTCCACCGCCACGGTCTTCTGGGCCACGCCACCGACGTCCCCCACGTCACCCTGGCTGTCGATGGTGCCGGTGGCCGCCACGGTGTGCCCGCCGGTGACCGAGCCACTGGTCAGGGCGTCGATGACCCCGAGGGTCATGGCCAGTCCGGCCGACGGCCCCCCGATGTCGGTCACGTCGATCTTGACCGGGAAGGGATAGGTGAAGTCGACCTGGTCCTCGGGCTGGATGCCGAGGTCGAGCCGGACCGTCTGGCCCCCGCCCAGGTCGACCTCGGTGGATCTGAGCGTGATGCGTAGCTGGGTGGCCGGCCCCTTGCCCTGCTTCAGCACGGTCAGGTCGACGGTCTGCCCCGAGTGGTAGTGGGCGAGGGTGGTGGTGAGGGCCTGAGCCGTCGGCGTGGTCGCTCCGTCGACGGCGGTGACCACGTCGCCCACCTGGAGGACGCCGTAGGCCGGTGTCCCGGGAAAGGTGCCGAAGATGACCGCGCCGGAGGGGGTGGCGGGCACCGGATAGCCCAGCCGGGTCAGGGCGGCGGCCTTGGCATCGTCCTCGGCCTGGGACATCTCGAGGGCGCCCTGGGCCGTCAGCTGGGACGGGGGGGTGCCGCCGGTGACCGACTCCAGCGGCTCGAGGGTGGAGTTGGCCTGGAGCTTGAAAAAGAGATAGGTGAGCGCGGTGACCCGGCCGATATGGACGTCGGTCAGGAGCACCGGGTGGGTGACCGGATGACCCTTGTCCGGAGGCACGGTGATGAACGGTTGGACCGACTGGGCGTTGCCGGGCTCGAGCGCGTAGTAGTCGAGGTTCCACCGGGCCGCCACCACCACGGCCAGAGCCACGACCAGGAAGACCGCCCAGCCCACGTAGCGCCGGCGCCGGGTCCTCGGGGGAGGGAGCGGGGTGGAGGCGACGCCATCGGTGCCGGGCGGCCCGAGCGGGCCGACCGTTGGGAAGGCACCGTTGGCGGGCGGTGGATAGCGGTCAGTGCCGGCGTCGGTGCCGGCCGGCACCAGCCGCATGTCGTCGTGGTCCTCGGTCATAGTGGTGGGGTGGTCGCTCCAGAGCCATCGGATCCGTCGGCGGCCCGCAGGCAGTCCGCCGACGCAGTCATGAAGCCTGCCACGGAACTCACCGGTTCCCATGTCACCGGCGGCGAGGATTCCGCCGCCACCGCCCGCCGCCGCACGGTGGCCCTCGCCGGCCACCAGGGTGACCGAACCGTGGCCCGCTCCGGGTTGGCCGACCCCGCCCCCTCCGTCCGGGCCACTGCGCTGGGCGCCCTCGACCGACTCGGTGCCCTCACCGACGCCGACCTGCTGGCCTCCCTGGTCGATCCGGCCCCGTCGGTCCGGCGCCGAGCCGGCGAGCTGGCGGCCACCCACCCCGCCGTGCCGATCGCCGCGCTCCTCGACGACGGTGACCCTTCGGTGGTGGAGATGTCGGCGTGGTCGTTGGGAGAGCGCGGTGAACGCTCGGCGGTCGGGCCGCTCGCCGCCCTGGCGTCGGCTGCCGCGGGCCACCGCGACCCGCTCTGCCGCGAGGCGGCGGTGGCTGCCTTGGGAGCCATCGGCGATCCGGCCGGTCTCCCCGCCGTGCTCGCCGCGCTGGAGGACAAACCGGCCGTGCGTCGGCGGGCCGCCGTGGCCCTGGCCGCATTCGAGGGACCGCCGGTCGACGCCGCCTTGCACCGGTGCCTCGAGGATCGGGACTGGCAGGTCCGCCAGGTGGCCGAGGACCTCCTCGCCGTCGAGTGAGGGGCGCCCGCCGGCCCTGGCCCCTGCGTTCCCGACCGCCGGTCGAGGGCTTCAGGACTCGGCGGCGGCGAAGATGGGTCGGAGGCTGTCGAACGAATCGAGGCACATCCCGGCCCCGACCACCACGCACTCGAGCGGCGTGGCCACGAGATGGACCGGCACCTCGGTGTCGTCGGCCAGGCGGTTGGCCAGTCCTCGCAGGAGTGCCCCGCCGCCCACCAGGTGAATCCCCTCGTAGATGATGTCCTGGGCCAGCTCGGGAGGTGACTCGGCCAGGCACTCGACCACGGTGGCCACGATCTGCTCGACCAGGTCCTGGAGCGCCGACCGGATCTCCTCGGGTGAGAGAACCACCGTCTTGGGCAGTCCGCTGGCGATCTCCCGGCCCCGCACCTCGGCCTTCACCTCATCGGCGTAGGGCAGGGCGGAGCCGATCGCCAACTTGAGCTCCTCACCGGTGCGCTCGCCGATGGCGATCCCGTACTGCTGGCGCACATAGTTCTGAATGGCCGCGTCCATGTCGAAGCCCCCGCACCGGATGGCGTGGGAGGCCACCACCCCCCCGAGCGAGATCACCGCGGTCTCCGTGGTACCGCCACCGACGTCCACCACCATGTTGCCCACCGGCTCGTGGATGTCCAGTCCGGCCCCGATGGCCGCCGCCATGGGCTGCTCGATCAGGTGGGCGGCGGAGGCCCCCGCCCGACGGGCCGCCTCCTTGACCGCCCGACGCTCTACCGAGGTGATGGCGGATGGCACGCAGATCAACACGCGGGGACGGTTGAGCCTGGTCACCCCGGCTCGACGCAGGAGGAGGCGGATCATCCGCTCGGTGATGTCGAAGTCGGTGATGGCCCCTTCACGCAGGGGTCGGACGGCCACGATGTACCCGGGCGTCCGGCCGATCATCTGCCACGCCTCGTTCCCCACGGCCAGGACCTCGTGGGTCCGGGTGTTGAGCGCGATGACCGTCGGTTGGTTGAGGACGATGCCCCGGCCCTTGGCGTAGACAAGGGTGTTCGCCGTCCCGAGGTCGATCGCCAGGTCCCGAGCCACCTGGTCATCGTAGGGCCAGGTCGTGGAGGGCCGGTGTGGGCCAGCCGAATTGACACCCGGCGTGGTCGTGGGCCCGGCGGCGCGACGCACCAAACGGTCCGGCCGTCACTAACCTCGGGCCCGTGGACGGAGAGGACCAGGGGGCATCGGGGCACGAGTCCGATGACGAATGGGGGGATGACGTCGACGGCGACGGGCTGCGCGGCTGGATACCTCCGGACGACCGCCTGTGGCGTCACCCGTCGGAGTCCGCCGGCCTGGCGTCCCTGGCTCCCCGCCCGGTGGCCCCGCCGCGTTCGGGCACCCGCGACCGCACGGGACCCTGGGTGGTGGGCGGGGCCACCGCCTGCGTGATCCTGGCCCTGGTGGCCGCCGGGTTGGTCGTAGCCACCACGAACGGGTCCGACGGGCCAGGAACCCCGCCGTCGGGGCGGGTGTCGCTGACCGACGTGCCCACCACCGAGGCGGGCGTGGGCCGGGTGCCGTCGGCCCCGACCGTCGCCGCCATGACGGCCAGGATCCGACCCTCGACCGTGGCCCTGGTCATGCAGTCGGCGAACGGGGTCTCGGTGGCCACGGGGCTGGTCGTGGCGTCCGGGGGCATCATCGTCACCACCTCCCGGGCGATCGCCGCCGCCCGATCCGTCACCGCCGTCGAACAGAACGGAGACCAGGTGCCCGCCACCAAGGTCGGCTTCGACGCGCCGACGGGCATCTCGGTCCTGAACATCGGGGACGATCTGGCCCCGGCACCCTCGGACTTCGCCGGCCCGGCCCGCGGGGCGGTGGCCATGGCCATGGCCTTCGAGCCGGGTTCCCGAGCCGGCGCCCCTCCCACCTCGATCGTCTACGCCGGCAAGGTGGTGGCCGCCGGGGTGGCCCTCGGCCTCGACCCGATCAGCTCGACCTTCGCCGCCTTCGGCGTGGAGGCCCCCCTCGCCTCGTCCGACATCGGGTGCCCGCTGCTCGATGCCAACGGGCAGGTGGTCGGCGTGCTCGAGCGGGCCGGCGGCGTGGGATGGGCCCGCGCCTCGACGTTCCTCCCGGCCGAGCTGGTGTGGGGCGTGGCCGCTCAGCTGGTCTCGGCCGGCAGCGTGGACCCGGGGTGGATGGGGGTCACCACCGCCGACGCCATGGCACCGAGCATCCCGCCCACCCCGGTGGGCGCCATGGTGGACGCCGTGGCCAGCGGGAGCCCGGCCGCGGCCGACGGGATCCACCCCGGGGACGTCGTGACCGCGGTGGACGGCTACCGGGTGCGGTCGCGGGCCGAGCTCGACACCCTGCTGTACACCGAGCCCACCGGCACGGAGGTCACGGTGACCCTCGAGCGGGCGGGCAGCTTCGTGGACCAGCGCGTCGTCCTGGCCGACGCCGGCCCTGATGCACCGGAGCCGGCCCCGTCGCCGTAGCATGAACGCATGGCACCGCCCGAATCCGGGGACGGGGGCAACCCGTTCCAATCGTTGCTCGGCGACCTCATGAACATGCTCGGGACCAATGCCCCGAACCAGTGGGAGATGACCCGCTCGTTCGCCCTCAACGTGGCCACCGGGGGGACTCCCGAGGCCAACGTGGACCCGGTCCAGCGGATCCGCCTCGAACAGCTGGCCCGGGTGGCCGAGCTCAACGTCACCGAGGCCACGGGCCTGCCGGTGACGCCGGACGGACGCCGGTTGACGTGCGTGTCGGCGGGTCCGGGCGACTGGACCCTCCGGGCCCTCGAGTCATGGCGGACCCTGCTGACCGCCATGGCCCCGGCCCCCGGTCCGGCCCCCTCGGTCCCCCCGACGCCCGAGGACCCGTTCGCCGAGGACCCGGCGGGAGGACTCGGCGACCTGCTCGGCCAGTGGGCCACGGCCATCGGCCCCATGTTCTTCGGACTGCAGGTCGGCTCGGTGGTGGGCCATCTGGCCCAACGGGCCCTGGGCCAGTACCCGTTGGCCGTCCCGTGGGCACCGTCGGACGAGCTCATCCTGGTCACGGCAAACATCGCCACCTTCGCCAGCGACTGGAGCCTCCCCGAGGAGGAGGCCGTCCTGTGGGTCTGCGCACGCGAGTTGGCCTCCAATTCGGTGCTGACCCGTCCGGCCATCCGCAGCCGGATGGAGGAGCTGCTGACCGCGCTGGCCCAATCCTCTGCCGCCGCGCAGCAGGACCTCACCGGTCGCCTCGGCGCCCTCGGCAGCCCGGGCGGTCTCGAGGGCGGGGCCATGGACCTCGAGTCCCTGCAGGGGATGTTCGGCGATCCCGAGGCCCTGTTGGGCGAGTTGCTCACCCCTGAGTCGCGGCGCTCGTCCGACCAGCTCACCGCGTTGGCCGTGGTGATCGATGCCTATGCCGACCACATCGCCGGCCTGGTAGGGCAGAAACTGGTCGGGTCCCACTCCCAGCTGGCCGAGGCCTGGTACCGACGTCGGATCGAGCGGGGCAAGGGCGAGGAGGCCGCCGGGGCCCTGTTCGGCCTGGACCTCGACCAGACCGAGGTCGACCGGGGTCGCTCGTTCGTCAGCGGGGTCGTGGAACGGGCCGGCGAGGACGGGTTGGCCCGGCTGTGGACCTCGGAGCGCACCCTCCCGACGCCGGCCGAGGTGGACGCCCCCGGCCTGTGGCTGGAGCGGATCAGCCTCCCCGAGCTCGACGAGCCCTCCGAGGGCTGAGCGGGGCCGTTCGGACGGGTCAGGTCTCGGAGGGGGGCGCGTCCTCCGGTCCCGCCTCGGTCGCTTCGGCCGCCGACGGCACCGCCACCGCTTCCTCGTCAGGCACACCCAGATCCCACTCGAGCAGGATGTTCTCCCGCTCGGCGTCGCGTATGACCCGTTCCCGGTTACGTCGGTACTGGGGATCGTGCGGAGGCAACAGGACCAGGCGGGCCATGGTGCGTCGGCGGAACTCCTCGATCAGGGCGGGTTCGCCGAAATCGGAGCGCACCTCCCAGTGCGGGGCGACGGGGCCCAGGTACACCACCCGGACGTGGCCGACCGGGGGCAGCGGCTCCTCGTTCTCCTCGGGGAGCATCGGGTCGTCGGTGACCGGGGTCATGGCAGTGGGTCCTCCTGGGATCGCGGCAGTGGGGAAGCCTACCCGCCGGCCGGCAGGGTCCCGAGCGTGACGTCGACGGTCTTCTTGGTGCTGCCCCGGTAGATCCCCAGGGCCACCTGGTCGCCAGGTTTGAGGGGATGGATGGCCGCGTGCAGATCGCCGGGGCTGGTGACCGCCGCGCCGTTCAGGGAGACGATCACGTCGTCGACCTGGAGCGCCGCCTTCTCCGCCGGACTTCCCGTCTGGACGGACAGGACCAGTGCGCCGGTCGACGGCGTGAGGTGGTCCTGTTGCTGCAGGGCCGGCGTGATCGGCCCCACCGTCACGCCGATGTAGGCCGTGTTCACCGGCACGGCCGGGGCGGCGCCGCCTCCGGCGCCCCCCGTTCCACCGTTGCGGAGCTGGGCCAGGAGGGGCTTGACCGAGTCGACGGTGATGGCGAACCCGATGTTCTGGGTGGGGGCGTTGCCCGAGCTCGAGGAGGCCACGGCGGTGTTCATGCCGACCACCTGGGCCTCGGAGTCGACCAGCGGCCCGCCCGAGTTCCCCGGGTTGATGGCGGCATCGGTCTGGAGCAGCCCGGAGAGGTTCTCCGTCTGGCCGCTGTCGTTCTGGGCCGACAGGGTCCGGTTCTCGGCCGACACGATGCCCTCGGTGACCGATGGCCCACCGGCGAGGGCCAGGGCGTTGCCGATGGCCAGCACCGAGTCGCCGACGCGGGTCTTCGAGGAGTCGCCCAGGGTGACCGTGGGCAGGTTGGACGCGTGGTCGATCTGGACCAGGGCCACGTCGACGCTGGGATCGGTGCCGAGGACATGGGCGGGGAGGGCCTTGGTCTGGCCGAACAGCGTCACCGTGACCGTCGTGGACCCGGAGACCACGTGGTTGTTGGTCAGCACCTCCCCGTCGGGAGTGAGGATCATGCCGGTACCGGCCGCCTCCACGAAGTCACCCGATCCCGACGAACCCCCCGACTGGCTGTCGATGGCCACCACCGCCGGCTCCACCCGGGACAGGACGGCCTGGACGTCCTGGGGATGGACCAGGCTGCTGCCGTTGGGGAAGAAGCTCTTCACGATGGTCTGTTGGCTGCCCGCCCCCACCACGGCGCCGACCAGTCCCCCGACCATGGCCGCGACCACCGCGGTGAGAAGGACGACCCACAACCAGGTGCGTCGGGTGAGGGTGTGACGCACCACACGGGTCGCCGGCAGGGGTAGGTAGGCGTAGGGGGCAACGGGCGGTGCGACCGGGGGACCGTAAGCGCCGGGGTACGGCGGGTAGGTCGGGTACCCGGCGTAGGGCGGGTAGGCACCCGGTGCGGGATAGACCGGTGGGGCCGGCACCGGGGTGGCCGGCACCGGGGTGCCCGGGGCCGGGTCCGCCGGTGGCCGGCTCGGGGGCGGAGGGGCCACCGGACTGCCGGTCGCCGGCGGGTCGGCGGGCGACGAGACCGACGGGACGCTCTGTGGGGGTGGCGCCCCGGAACCGTCGTCGGGCCCTGCGTTCCGCCCTTCATAAGAACCCCCTGGTGCCTCATAAGAATATTGTGAGGATTCCATCAATACCGACCCATTTCGCACTGCAGAAGAGTTCGAAATGCGAGACTAGTGGCGCAACGGAAGGCGGCGGCACCAGGGTTCGCACCTCACGCCAGAAACCCACCGCAGCCTCCTCGAACAATCGATGGAGGGACCATGGACACGGAATGGATGAGCGTAGGGAAGTGCAAGGACCTTTCCCCTTCGATCTTCTTTCCCAGTGACGGGGTCGGGGTGCAGGCCGCACAGCGTATCTGTGCCGAGTGCCCGGTGGCGGATGCCTGCCTGCAGTACGCGCTCGAGGAGCGGGTCGACCACGGTGTCTGGGGCGGCAAGTCCGAGCGTGAGCGTCGTCGCATGCTGCGTCGCCGCCGGGTCGGTCGCGCGGTGGCCGTCTGACGGATGAGCGGGCACCGCTGACGTGCCCGCCCGGGGGACACCGGCCGAGTGTGTCATCAACGTCAGCGAGGGCCGCGACGCCGCGGTCATCTCGGACCTCGCCGCCGCCGCCGGGTCCCATCTGCTCGACCTCCACACCGACCCTGAGCATCATCGCTCGGTCCTGACCCTCGGCGGGCCTCTGGAGGGCGTCGAGGACGCAGCACGTTCCGTCGCCGTGGCTGCCGTGGCCGACATCGACCTGGCCTCCCACACCGGGGTCCACCCCCGACTGGGGGCTGTGGACGTGGTGCCGTTCGTACCCCTGGCCGCCGCGACGTCGGATGGGGACGGGTGGACGCACACCATCGGGGCACGGGACCGCTTTGCCGCCTGGGCCGGAGCGACCCTCGATCTCCCGTGCTTCCTCTACGGTCCCGAGCGGACCCTCCCCGACATCCGCCGCCATGCCTTTTCGTCGCTGGACCCGGACACCGGACCCCCAATCCCCCACCCGACCGCGGGGGCCTGTGCCGTGGGCGTCCGCCTCCCGCTGGTGGCCTACAACGTGTGGATCGCCGACGGCGGCGGTCGCGACCACACCTCGCCCTCCGCCTTGTCGGTCGCCCGGGCGGTGGCGACCGGACTGCGCGGGCCCTCGGTGCGGAGCCTCGGCCTACCGGTGGCCGTGGGGGCCCAGGTCAGCTGCAACGTGATCGACCCGTGGGGCACCTCGCTCGCCGACCTCTACGACACCGTGGCCGCCGAGACCCGGGCCGCCGGGTGCTCCGTGGTCCGGGCCGAGCTGGTCGGCCTCCTCCCCGAGGCGACCCTGCGGGCCGTCCCGCGCCGACGGTGGAAGCAGCTGGACCTGGGTCAGGACCGGACGATCGAGTTCCGGATGGCCGAACAGGGATTCCCCGCCGCCCGTGGCTGACGGCCGCTACCACGGCCGGGCGGCTACGGCCCGGTCAGGAGGCGCTGGCGGTGGCCCGTCGCTGCATGGCCCGCTGCCGGCGCAACCGGCGGCGCTCCCGTTCGGACAGTCCACCCCAGATACCGAACTTCTCGCCGTTGGCCAGGGCGTACTCGAGGCAGTCCTCCCGGACCACACAGCCTCGGCACACCTCCTTGGCCTCACGGGTGGACGCACCCCGCTCGGGGAAGAACAGATCGGGGTCGACGCCCATGCAGTTGGCCTTGGTCTGCCAGCTGCGCTCTTGGGGCCCGTACATCAATGACACCATGTCCATTGACAGGTCTCCCTCCCAGTCATCCACACGGTTCCCGAGGGAACCGCATAGCACGGATGTAACTACAGATATGTCATCTTTCACTATCGCCGCGGGAAACGCAAGGTAATTCTCTCTTGTGAACAGGAGTTCTGGTTTCGGCGCCGGCTGGGCAGCCGGTCGAAACCCGGGCTGACATGGGAACTCACCGACCGACGACCGGCACCCAGGGTGGCCGATCGGGGACCCTGCGACGTCATGGGGGCGGCGGGAGCCCGGCGTCCTCGCACCCGCCGGCGCCGCTCAGCCGGCCCGGCGTCCTCGGGTGCGGAGCGCGGTCTTGTGGGCCAGGAAGTCGACCAGCACGTAGTCGCCGAGCTCGTCCGGCGAGGTGGCGAAGGTGCGGCCTCGGTTGATCCGGGCCAGCTGCTCGACGAAGCCCTGGAGCCCCCGGTCGGGGTCGAGCAGGAAGGTGTTGATGGTGATGTTGGCGCGGGTGCACCGCAGCACCTCGGCCAGCGTGACCTCGAGGGTCTGGGGCACGGGCGGGTAGTTGAAGTACACGTCGTAGCCCACACCGCCCTCGTAGGGGATGACGTGGGCGGTGGGCTCCCCGTCGGTGACCAGGATGATCTGCTTGGTCCCCTGCTGATGGGCCAGCATCTTGCGGGCCAGGATCAACCCGTGCTGGAGGTTGGTCCCGTAGACGTAGTCCCAGCTCACCGTAGGCAGGTCCTCGGGCTCGATGACCCGCGCCACCTCCGAGAACCCGACCAGCCCGAGGTAGTCGCGGGGGAACCGGGTGGAGATCAGGGTGTGGAGGGCCATGGCCATCTTCTTGGCCGGGACGAAATTGTCCCGCATGGGCATGGACAGCGAGAGGTCGAGGAGGAGCACGGTGGCCGAACGGGTCAGCGCCTCGGTCTCGATGACCTCGAAGTCGTCGGGCGCCAGTCGGACCGGCACGCCGCTGCCCGCCCGGCGCACGGCGTTGTGCACGGTGCGGGAGAGGTCGAGGTTGAACGGGTCCCCGAACGCATAGGGCTTGGTGGTCTCCTCGCGGTCGTGCCCGATGCCGGTCCAGGTGGTCCGGTGGTTGCCCACGTGGTCCTTGGTCAGCTGGCCGAACAGGTCGGCGAGTGCCTGCTGGCCGATGCGGCGGATCCCCTGTGGGGTCAGCTCGAACCGTCCCTCACGCTGGTCGATGAGTCCGGCATCCTGCAGCTGCTTGGTCAGCTTGGCCAGGCGGTCCAGCGAGTTGGCGGCGTCATCCCCCAGGTGCCGACGGACCTTGTCCAGGTCCACCTCGGACAGGGCGGCCGGTGAGTTGGCCGAGCGCAGGAAGTTCTCCAGCTCATCGAGGTCCCGCAGCCTTCCCGCCGCGTCGGTCCCCTCCCCCATGCCCATGGGCTGATCGCCGCTGAAGCGGTAGCGCTGGTCCCAGCCGGCCCCCGGGAAGGCCCGTTGGAGGTTGCCGGCCAGCCGGTCCACCTGCCAGCGGAGGTCGAGGTCCTCCAAGAGGGATTCGGCCAGGCCCTGGAGCTGGCTCCTCTGCTCGGGGGTCATGGAGTTCCACATGGCCTGGGCCGCGGCCAGCTGGGCGGCCAGCTGTTCCAGCAGCTCGTCGAGGTCCTTGGGGTTGCCCGGGAACATGTCGCCGAACCGCTCCATGAACGATTCGAAGGACGGATCGATGGGTTCTCCGGCCTCGCGCTGCTCGATCATCCGGTTGAGGGCGTCGAAGCCCTCCCGCATGTGGGCCAGCTGCTCGGGATCGGGGTTGGACAGGGCTTCGGACATCTGGTCGAAGTAGGTCTTGGCCACCTCCTCCCTCAGCTGCTCCATCAGCTCCTCGAAGTGCTGGCGGGCCTCCGAGGAGACGAACTCGTAGTTCTGGAGACCCCGCACAGTGCCGGCCAGGTCGCTGGGCAGCAGGTCGAGCTGCATCCGGCGCTCGGCGGCCACCTCGTCGGTGACCTCCTGCCGGCGTTGGTCACCCGAGGCCTGGGCATCGGCCTGGAGCTGCTCGATGCCCGTACGCTCCTCGGCCAGGACGTCGCTGGAGCTCCTCGGCGATCTCGCGGTAGGCGCCACCGAGGTCGCCCCGTTCGAGCTGCTCCTCCCGTTCGAGACGGAGCTCGTCGAGCAGCTCGCGGAGACCCTGGATTCGCTGGCCGTCCGGCGTCTCCCACCCGCGGTTGAGGATCCGCTGCAGGGCTTCGTGCAGGTCACCGTTGGCCAGCAGGTCGTCGGTCAGCTGGGCCAGCACCGAGTCGGTGTCGTCGATCAGCGAGTCCTGCGACCCGTCCCAACGGCGGTAGTCGAAACGCCAGGTCATCCGCGCCCACGATAGGTGGCCCGGGCCCCGGCGGCCTCCTTGTTGAGGCGTTTGGTGAGGTGCAGCCCCTCCAGCAGGAACTCCACGGCGCTGGCCACCACCCCGGGGTCCTCGGACCCGCCGGTCAGCCCCAGCACCGGTGCGGCCAGCGCCGGCATCTGGCTGAGGGTCCCGGCGTAGGCCGAGGCCGGCAGGTCGTCGCCGGCGTGGACCACGGTGTCGGCGGTGAAGGCGCCGACGACCGCCTGCGGGCTGTCCAGGACGACGCGGCGCCGGAACACCAGCAGCACCGAGGCCGAGACCAGCTGTCCGAGGAGGATCTCCTCCCGGCCCTCCTCCAGGGACTCGATCTCCACCTTGCCCTGGGTGGACGCCACGAGGGCCTGGAGGTCGGACACCCGGGGCACCGCCTCGTCCTCACCGTTGCGCAGGGCCCGGCGGGTGGCGTTGGCCACCAGGGTCTCGTAGTTGGCGATGGTCAGCCGGACCGACACCCCCGAACGCTGGTTGAGGTGGGGGCTCTCCCGGGCCAGCTGGCTGAGCTCGGCCACCACCTCGGCCATGAAGTCGGGCATCTCGACCCGGGGACCCTCGGCCTCGGTCCGGTCGTCGGACCCGGAGCGGCCGGGAAGTCGGGCCTCGGCCTCGGCGATCCGGAGCTCGGTGTCGGCATCCGGCGGGTAGTGGGTGCGGATCTGGGCTCCGAACCGGTCCTTCAAGGGGGTGATGATCCGACCGCGGTTGGTGTAGTCCTCGGGGTTGGCCGTGGCCACCAGCACGATGTCGAGCGGCAGGCGGACCCGGTGACCGCGGATCTGGACGTCGCGCTCCTCGAGGACGTTGAGCAGGCCGACCTGGATGCGCTCGGCCAGGTCGGGAAGCTCGTTGACGGCGAAGATGCCCCGGTTGAGCCGGGGGACCAGGCCGTAGTGGATGGTCAGCTCGTCGGAGAGGTAGCGACCCTCGGCCACCCGGATGGGGTCGACCTCGCCGATCAGGTCGGCGATGGAGGTGTCCGGGGTGGCCAGCTTCTCCCCGTACCGGTCACTGCGGTGGACCCACGACACCGGGAGGTCGTCACCCGCTTCGGCCAGCAGGTCCTTGGCGAACCGGGAGACGGGGTGGAACGGATCGTCGTTGATCTCCGAATGGGCCACGATGGGGAGCCACTCGTCGAGGAGGCCCACCATGGACCGGATGATCCGGGTCTTGGCCTGACCCCGCTCGCCGAGCAGGATCACGTCGTGACCGGCCAGGACGGCGTTCTCCAGCTGAGGCAGGACGGTGTCGTCGAAGCCCAGCACCCCGGTCACCAGAGGCTGACCGGCGGCGATCCGCGCCGAGGCGTTGCGTCGGATCTCCTGGGCCACCGGGATCGAGCGCCAACCCGCCTCGCGCAGCCGTCCCAGCGTGGTGATGTCCGGAGGCGGGGTCAGTCGGGTGGTCAGCTCCAGGCCCGGCCCGGGTGCGTCCGTGGGTTCGCTGTGCTCCGGAGTCGTCATGGCCCGAGCCTACGCGGCACGATCCACGCGTGGAGCGTCGGCCGGGATGCCCGGGTCGGCCGGCCGCGGGGCCCGATCCGGCGGGTTGCGCCCCCGGTCCCCCCGCCCCCGAACGCCCAGGACCCCGTTGTTTCGCAACCGGGCGGCAGGAATGGAAAGATGAGGGACCGTCAGCGATCCCGGCCGTTGGGCCGGCGCGCGGCACGGCCGGAACGGGCCGGGAGAGCAGGCCGGAGAACGGCACGGCCGGAATCGGCCGGGAGAGCGACACGGCCCGAACGGCCAGAAGCAGGGAGAGACGACTTGACCACGTTGGAGGACGCCACAGTCACCCCGGTCGTGCTGGGCGGAGCCAGGGGCGGGCCCGATGTCCCGACGCTGCGCAAGGACCGCTACTGGGTCCAGCCGGTGGTGACGGTCACCGTGCTCACCGCCTTCGTCGCTTACGCCAGTTGGGCGGCGTTCGTCAACAAGAACTACTACGTCGGGGCGTCGCTCCACCGGGACCTCATCTCGCCGTTCTACTCGCCCTGTCTGACCGGCAGTTGCGTACCCGGGAGCCATCCGGGCACGGTCATCACCTGGTGGACCATCTCGCCGGCGCTGCTGATCCTCATCTTCCCCTTGGGATTCCGCCTGACCTGTTACTACTACCGGAAGGCCTACTACCGGGGCTTCTGGCAGGCCCCGCCGGCCTGTGCCGTTTCCGACGGGCACCGCTCCTACACCGGCGAGTCGCGGTTCCCGCTGGTCCTGCAGAACGTGCACCGGTACTTCTTCTACTTCGGCCTGGTGTTCAACGTCATCCTGACCATCGACGCCGTCGTCGCCTTCCGCCAGCCGGGAATCGGCATCGGGTTCAGCGTGGGCACGGCCGTCCTCATCATCAACGCCACCCTGTTGTGGCTGTACTCCCTCAGCTGCCATGCCTGCCGGCACCTGTGCGGCGGCGGGGTCAAGCAGTTCTCGCGCTCCCCCGTCCGGCATCGAGTCTGGAAGGCGCTGACGCCCCTCAACGCCCGGCACATGCTGTTCGCCTGGATGAGCCTGGTCTTCGTGGCCTTCACCGACTTCTACGTGCGACTGGTGGCCAGCGGCACCATCCACGACTACGGCTTCCACTTCTAAGGGGTAGCGGACCATGGCTGAATACGAGTCCCACGAGTTCGACGTCATCATCGTCGGCGCCGGCGGCGCCGGGCTGCGGGCCGCCATCGAGGCCCGGTCGCGGGGTCTGCGGACCGCCCTGGTGTGCAAGTCGCTGCTGGGCAAGGCCCACACCGTCATGGCCGAGGGTGGAGTGGCCGCCGCCCTGCGCAATGTCTACGACGAGGACAGCTGGCAGGTCCACTTCCGGGACACCATGCGGGGCGGCAAGATGCTCAACAACTGGCGCATGGCCCAGCTGCACGCCCAGGAGTCACCGGACCGGGTCCGCGAGCTCGAGGACTGGGGCGCCCTGTTCGACCGGACCAAGGACGGCCTGATCCTCCAGCGGGACTTCGGCGGCCACCGCTACGCACGCCTGGCCCACATCGGGGACCGCACCGGCCTGGAGCTCATCCGGACCCTGCAGCAGAAGGCGGTGGCCGACGGCATCGACGTGTTCATGGAGCTCAAGGTGCTCCGCCTCCTCACCGACGCCGACGGCACGGTGTCGGGACTGGTGGGGTACTGGCGGCCGTCCGGCGAGTTCGTGGTGTTCAAGGCCAAGTCCGTGATCATGGCCACCGGGGGTGTGGGCAAGAGCTGGACCTACACCTCGAACTCGTGGGAGTCGACCGGCGACGGGCACGCCATGGCCCTGTGGGCCGGGGCCGACCTCATCGACATGGAGTGCGTGCAGTTCCATCCCACCGGCATGGTCTGGCCTCTGTCGGTGCGGGGCATCCTGGTCACCGAAGGCGTGCGGGGCGACGGCGGAGTGCTGCGCAACTCGGAGGGCCGGCGCTTCATGTTCGACTACATCCCACCGATGTTCGAAGCGGAGACCGCCGACTCGGAGGACGAAGGCGACAAGTGGTACGACGACCACTCCGCCGGCCGTCGGCCCCCGGAGCTCCTCCCCCGCGACGAGGTGGCCCGCTCCATCAACAGCGAGGTCAAGGCCGGGCGGGGCAGCCCCCACGGCGGGGTGTTCCTGGACATCGCCTCCCGCCGTTCGGCCGAGGACATCCGCCGGCGCCTCCCGTCGATGTACCACCAGTTCAAGGAGCTGGCCGGCGTGGACATCACCGCCGAGGCCATGGAGGTGGGGCCGACGTGCCACTACATCATGGGTGGCGTGCGGGTCGACGCCGACACCGCAGCCACCACCGTCGACGGGCTGTTCGCCGCCGGGGAGGTGGCCGGTGGGATGCACGGGGCCAACCGGCTCGGGGGCAACTCGCTCTCCGACCTGCTGGTGTTCGGGCGCCGGGCCGGGATCGGTGCGGCCGACTTCGCCACCGACCGCCCGGGGTCGGTGACCCTCGACCAGGGCCAGATCGACTCGGCCATCGCCGCCGCGGTGGCGCCGTTCGAGCGGGAGCACGGTGAGAACCCCTACGACATCCAGCACGATCTGCAGGACACCATGCAGAGACTGGTCGGCATCATCCGGACGGGGTCCGAGCTGGACGAGGCCATCGGCAAGCTCGACGAGCTCGAGGACCGGGCCAACCGGGTGTCCCTGACCGGCGGGAGCAAGTACAACCCGGGGTGGAACCTGACCACCGACCTGCCCTCCATGCTCAGCGTGTCACGGAGCACCACGCTGGGAGCCATCAACCGCAAGGAGAGCCGGGGCGGGCACACCCGCGACGACTTCCCCAAGCCCGTGGCGGAGATGGGCTCGGTCAACTTCGTCCAGCGCATCAAGGACGGCGGCACCGACGGGGTGGTGGGCACGCCGTCGATCCGGAGCATCACGGCCACGCCGGAGCCCATCCCGGTGATGCCCGACGATCTCCAGGAACTGTTCGAGGAGGCAACCTGATGGCCGATGAGCGCGTGACCTCCGACCCGGGCGGTGAGATCACCATGCGCCTGTGGCGGGGCGACGAGACCGGCGGTGAGTTCACCGACTACGTCATGCCGTCGGTCGAGGGCGAGGTGGTGCTCGACGTGATCCACCGGGTCCAGGCCACCCGAGCCCCCGACCTGGCCTGCCGGTGGAACTGCAAGGCAGGCAAATGTGGATCGTGCTCGGCGGAGATCAACGGTCGTCCGTCGCTCATGTGCATGACCCGCATGGACACCCTCCCGCCGGGTGAGACGGTGACCGTGGCCCCCATGCGGACCTTCCCCATCCTGCGGGACCTGGTCACCGACGTCTCGTACAACTACGAGGTGGCCAAGCGCATCCCCCCGTTCAGCCCCCGGGAGAAGACCGCCGACGAGCAGGAGGCGGGCGGCTACCGCATGCAGCAGATCGACGTGGAGCGGAGCCAGGAGTTCCGCAAGTGCATCGAGTGCTTCCTGTGCCAGGACGTCTGCCACGTGGTGCGCGACCACGAGGAGAATAAGACGGCCTTCGCCGGACCGAGGTTCTTCGCCCGGTCGGCCGAGCTCGAGATGCACCCGCTCGACGTCAACGACCGACGGGAGCTCCTCCAGCAGGAGCAGGGCCTGAGCAAGTGCAACATCACCAAGTGCTGCACCGAGGTCTGCCCCGAGCACATCAAGATCACCGACAACGCCATCATCCCGCTCAAGGAGCGGGTGGTCGATGCCAAGTACGACCCCGTGGCCTGGCTGGGCCGGAAGATCCTGAACCGGACCAAGCGGACACCGGCCGAGGCCGCAGCCGGCTCCCCGGCCACCGGGCCGGCCGCGGTGCTGCCGGCCGCCGACGTGCACGGCGTGCCGCGGCCCGGGGACGTGCCCGCCGACCCTCCCGGCGTCCCGACGCCCGCAGAGGTTCCCAGCGCGCCCGCGTCGGCCGCGGCCGACGACGGCCGATCGGACTGAGCAGCATGCCCGGGTCGGCGCCGCCCCTCACTCGGGCCTGGGCAACGGGGGGCGCGGGGCCATGGCTCGGTTCCTGACGTCGGCGTGGGTGGAGGAGCTGAACGGCGCCTTGGACGGCGTCCCGCTGCCCGACCTGGGACCTGACGCCGGCCTGGCCATGGCCGACGGGCGGGTGGTCGTGGTGCAGGAGGTCCACGGGACGCCGGACGGAGACGTCCGGCTGGTCATGCGGATCGAGTCCGGCACCGTCCGTCTCAGCCTCGACGACGAACCCCGGCCGGACCACAGTGACCAGGGGCAACCGGCTCCCACGGTGACCATCGCCCTCGACTACGAGGATGCCGCGGCCATGGGCCGGGGCGAGCTGTCCCCGGCCGAGGCCCTGAACGCCGGGCGGATCCGGGTCCGGGGGGACCTCGCCGCCCTGGCCGCCTCCCAGCGCATCCTCAACGGCGCCCGGGCCGGCGCCGACGGGAAGGTCCCGTCCACCACGTACTGAGGTACCGGACCCGACGGCCCGGCCCGCTCCCGGTGTACCGTGCCGATGGCACCGCACCCGGTCGGGTCGGGTGGGGCCGACCTGGAGCAGCAGAGGGATGGGCATGGAGGTACTGACCAGTCGGACCATCATCCACCCCAGCGACCTCGACCGGACGCTGGCCTTCTACCGGGACGGGTTGGGACTGGCCGTGGCCCGGGAGTTCGGCGCCGGGGACGGACGCGGCGTGGTGTTCTTCGCCGGTGGTGGTCTGATCGAGGTGGTGGGCGGTGGGGTGGCGGGCGGCGGGGCGCCCAGCCCATCGGTGGGGCTGTGGCTCCAGGTGCGGGCGGTCGACGAGGCGCTGGTCGAGCTGGTGGCCCGCGGGGTGCCTGTGGTCCGGCCCGGCGTGCTCGAACCGTGGGGGCTCGTCGAGGCCTGGGTGGACGACCCCGACGGGCTCCGCATCCACCTGGTCGAGGTCCCCGACGACCACCCGCTCCGCCGGGATCTGCGACCGTCGGTCCCCGGCCGGGACCGGTCGTGACCACGCCCGGCTCCACCTTCCGGGTGGTGGGTATCGACCATGTCCAGCTGGCCATGCCCACCGGGCCGGAGGACGAGGCCAGGGCCGAGGCGTTCTACACGGATCTGCTGGGGCTGCCCAGGGTGCCGAAGCCACCCCAACTGGCGGCGCGGGGCGGGTGCTGGTTCGAGCTCGGTGCGGCCCGGGTCCACCTGGGCGTGGAGGAGGACTTCCGGCCGGCCCGCAAGGCCCATCCCGCCCTGGTCGTCTCGGGCCTCGACGCCCTCGTCAGGAGGTTGGATGCCTCGGGTCACCCCACCCGTCAGACCGAGGACGTGCCCGGTCGGCCCCAGTGGTACGTGGACGACCCGTTCGGCAACCGGATCGAGCTCCTGCCCGGCTGACCACGCCGGGCGGTTCAAGTCGCGTGGCGGTCAGGACGATGCACTCCCCATGGAAGGGGCCGATGCTGCGTGACCGACGAGGAACGCCGATCGGCCGGGGGCGTGGTGCTTCCGGTCTGGCTGGTCGAGGACGAGCGCAGCATCGAGGTGGCCGACGGGGAGATCGTGGGGTTGGGCTACGCCCCGTTCCTCGACGAGGCGCGGACCGTTCCCCTGGTCGAGGACAGTTCGTCGCCGGTCCTGCCCGGGGTCTTCTGCACCCGGGTGTCCGGCGTGTCCTTCCACGACGACGTGGCCCAGCTTCCCCAGTTCTCGGCCGGACGGGCCGTGGAGATCCGGGCCGAACCGGCCAACGCCCGTGACCGGAACCCACTGGCCGTCTTCGGTGGCGTCTACCGGGTCGGCTATGTGCCGGCCCCCATCGCCACCTCACTGGCCCCGTCGGGCACCCGGGCGGGCCGGGGCATCGTCCTCATGGAGTGGTCGAGGAACGGACAGCGCCAGGGGCTGACGGTGCTCGGCTCGATGCACGTCACCCTGCAGATCAACCGTGACGGCTGACCGTCGACGGTCAGCCTCCCCGCTCCCCGCTCGCCGCTCCCGCTCCCCGCTCGCCGCTCTCCGGTCAGGGGTCAGCCGTGCTGCCAGAACCGGCTCTGCAGGGTCCGGATCCCGCTCATGGCCACCTGGTCCAGACGGGCCACGTCGTCGTCGTCGATGGACCAGCCCAGGGCCCCGGCGTTCTCCTCGGCCTGCTGACGGTTCTTGGCCCCGGGGATGGGCACGGCACCCTTGGCCATCACCCAGTTGAGGGCGACCTGGCTGGGCAGCTTCCCACCGTGCCGGTCGCCGATCCGTCGGAGCTCGGCCACCACTCCGTCGACGACCTCCATGGGGTGGTTGGAGAAGGTCCGTTTGCCCGGGGGGGGATGGGCGGTCGAGTACTTACCGGTGAGTCGGCCCTGGCCGATGGGCGAGTAGGCCAGAGGGAGGACCCCGAGGTCCCGGCAGGTGGCCAGCAGCCCGCTGGTCTCGGGAGACCGGCGCAACAGCGAGAACTCGATCTGGTTCGTGGCCAGCCGCAGGCCCCGGCTGGCCAGCGCCTCGGCCATGGAACGGGTCTCCTTGACGGAGTAGTTGGAGACCCCCACCGCCGACACCAGGCCGGCCTGGTGGGCGGCGGCCAGCGCGTCGGCCAGGGCCGAGTGGGAACGGAGGCTGATGGGACCGTGAATCTGGTAGAGGCCGACCGAGGCCAGGCCCAGGCGGTCCAGGGACGCCCGCAGGGAGGCCAGGAGGGACCCACGGACCTGCAGCTTCCACGGCGAAGGCATGAACTTGGTGGCCACCACCACCGAGGCGGCCCGCCCGGGGTCGGCGGCCAGGAGGGAACCGATGATCCGCTCGCTCTCGCCGCCGCCGTAGACCTCGGCCGTGTCGAACAGGGTGACTCCGGCGTCGATGGAGGCGGTCCATGCCTCGGCGATGGTCTCCCGGGTGAGGTCGGTGTCGTATCCCCCCATGCCCCAGGTGGACCGGTCGCCCCAGGCCCAGGTGCCCACGCCGAGCGCCGGGACGGTGATCTCGGAGCCGGCCAGGGTGTGGTGATCGGGAATCATGCCTGCACGGTACCCGACCCGGGTGGCGCGCTCCGGGGTGGACCGGTCACGGTGGGTCGTCCGGTCACGGTCGGTCGTCCGGGCCCCGACGGGGACCGGGAGCCAGCCGGAGCACCGGGCGGTTGTGCCCGACGAGGCGGAGGGGACATCATGGCGGCCATGCCCCAGCTGACCATGGACGAGGTCACCCTGTCCTACGACCTGGCCGGGGCGCGGGACGGCGAGCCGGTGGTCCTGGTGGCCGGGTGCGGTCAGCCGGCGGTCGGCTGGCAGGTGGGCCCGGTGCCCGCGCTCACCGAAGCCGGCTACCGGGTGCTCACCTTCGACAACCGGGGCGTGGCACCCTCCTCGTCGCCCCCCGCCCCGTACTCGATCGACGACCTGGTGGCCGACACGCTCCGACTCCTCGACCACCTGGGGATGGACTCGGTGCGGATCGCCGGCCACTCCATGGGCGGCTGGGTGGCCGAGACGATGGCCGTCCGGCACCCCGATCGGGTACGCGGTGCGGCCCTCATGGGGAGCTGCAATGCGGCCACGGCCTGGGAGAAGGCCATCACCACCGTCGAACGGGACCTCGCCCGGCTCGACCTGCCCCTGCCCCCGCTGTTCTACGCCACCGAGACGCTGCGCTACCTGCCCAACCACGAACTCCAGGACGACGCGCTGGTGGAGGGGTGGCTGGCCCTCCTCGAGGACCAGCCGGTCTGGCCCAACCCCGGTCGGCTCGGGCAGTACGAGGCCTGTCTGGCCTGGTCGAACGACGTCGAGCGGATCCGGTCGTGGGCCACGGTGTCGGTGCCGTGCCTGGTGTTGGCCTTCGAGCACGACGTCGACTCCCCTCCGGCCCAGGCCCGACTGGCCGCCGCCGCCATCCCCGGGGCCCGGTTCGTGGAGATCCCCGCCGCCAGTCACCTCGGGATCTTCACCCACGGCGCCCAGGTGGGGGCGGCGCTGGTGGAGTTCTTCGGCGGGCTCTGACCGGGGACGGACACCGGTCGGGCCGGGCCGACCCTGCTAGCGGGCAGCCACCATCGAGGAGAGGGCAACCGTCATCTTCTCGCGGTACTGCACCGACCCCAGGGGTCCGGACCCCTGCGAGAGGTCGACCTCCTCCCGCTCCTGCAGAATCAGCCCGTCGGACGGAGACACCCAGTAGTCGGTGGGATTGGTGCCGACCTCGCTGCCGTTGAAGGTCAGGGTGAGGCGGGTGTGCAGGGCGGCCTGGGAGCGCCCGGCCACGGTGACCGACGACCACCCGAGGACGTGTCCGGCGAAGGCCACCTCGTTGCCGCCGGCATGGCAGACGGCGGTCCACCGCAGACCGGGCGTCGGTCGGGGAGGGACGAAGTACGCCCCGACCGGACAGCGGATGGCCTCGGTCGAGTGCACCCCGGCGATCTCCTCGTCGGACAGGGCCGAGGCCATGCCCACGGCGCCGTTCCGGCCCGGGCACTCCACCAGCCCCTCGATGTGCTGCTCGAACGGCACCCATCGCACGGTGGTGCACGAGGCGGCCGTGACGATCATCTCCGAGGACGACGGGAACGAGCGGCTGATGGAGGCGACGCTGAGCCGCTCGTAGCCCGACGTCCGGTAGGCGTAGACCCCGGGCGCCGGCACCAGGCCCCCGCCGGTCGAACTCGGTACCCGCTGGTCGTGCCGGTAGAGCCGGAGGGCCTGGCGCAGGTCGATCTGGGTGCCGGGACTCCGGAACATGAGGAACCACAGGCCGGCGGCCACGGCCACGACCAGTACGGCCGCTCCCATTCCCAGCGCCCAGAACCGGTGGTGGGTGGTCCAGGTGAGCACGGACATGGTGTCCTCCTTGCCTACCGGAGCGTTCGGCCGGCGGCCCCACCACTCTCGCGCCGCGGGCCGACCGGGTGCCAGCGGGCGGCCGGTACGCTGCGGTGCCGGCCCGGATGGCAGAGTGGGCGGATGGCGACCGAGGGGCCCGGGGGACGGGTGACGGACAGCTCGGGGGGACGGGTGTCCCATCCCACGCCGCGGGACCCACGGGGTGTCCGGGCCACCGTCGTCGCCGTCACCGCCCTGGTGGTCCTGGCCGCGGGCTGGTCGGTGTCGGCGGCCCCCGCCGGGGCCGTCGGGGCGGACGCGGAGGCCAACCCCACCTTCACCAGTCGCTTCACCGCCTCCGTCAACCCCTACACGTTCGGACAGGACCCGTCGTGGACGGCCGACGGCCGGGTCCTGTCCAATGAGGTCAGCCCGTCGGGCACCACCCAGATCTACGTCTCCGGCCTGCGGGGAGGTCGGATCTCCTGTCTGACCTGTGGCCAGCCCGGGCCCAACGGCTTCCCCCAGGAGCGACCCCAGGGCGACTGGATCCTGTTCTGTTCCTTCCGGGGTCAGACCGAGACCTTCGGCGCGCCCTGTCTGGGCGGGATCGGGAGCGACCTGTACGCCATGCGCCCCGACGGCAGCCACGTGACCCGGATGACCGGCCCCGGCTCGGGCTTCGAGGCGGGGGGCTCGCCCTACGACAACTACCACCCCAGCTGGTCGCCGGACGGCCGCCGTCTGGTGTGGACCCATGTGACGTACGCCGCCCATGCCCAGGGGGGAACCCAGTGGTCCATCCTGCTCGCCCCCTTCACGGTGGACGCCGGCGGGACACCGCACCTGGGCGCGGTGACCCCCATCGCCCCGAGCGGCGACAACGCCTACGAGACCCAGGTGTGGGCCCCGGACGGGAGCGGGGTCCTCTACACCTCGCTCAGCTCCGACGGGGACCGATCGGTGGGCTGGCTCAACTCCGAGCTCTACTTCCTGCGGCTCCGCGGCGACGGGGCCTCACCCGCCCACCCCCGGGCCACCCACCTCACCGACGACAGCCCGGCCTGGGACGAGCAGGCGGTGTTCACCCCGGACATGCGGGACGTGATCTGGATGTCCAGCCGGGCCACACCGAGCTGGTACCAGAACGTCGTCACGGCGGCCCAGAGCACCGGCTACGACCCACCCTTCGAGAACGAGGTGGTCGGTCCGTTCTTCGTCCTGACCGTGCTCGACCCGAAGTTCCGCACCGACCTCTACGAACTCGACCTCCGCACCCACGCCATCCGACGGCTGACCGACCTCGACCAGGTGATCCCCGAGTTCTACTTCGATCCGACCGGCACCACCCTGCTGTGGACCACCGGGAACCACAGCCGGACCTACGTGGGCCGATTCGCCGACCCGGGATCCCCCGTCCGCCCGGCCAGGGCGGCCGATCCCGCCTGGATCGGCGCTCCGGTCCACGGGGATCACACGCCGCCCCGCCCCGAGACGGCCACCGGCATCGATCTGGGCCACCTGACCGTCCCGCCCCAGGAGCTGGAGGCGTTCGTCCTCCTGGAGCACCAGCTGGCCGGACTCACCACCCTGCTCGCCGGCCTGCCCCACGGGGGTTCGTGCTGTCAGGCCGCGGGCTGACCCCGGACGGCAGCGTCACCGGGACGGTCGAGCACCCAGACCAGGCCCTGGCCGGTGTGACCCGGGGTGAGGATGTCCCGCTCCTCCTGGGCCAGGAGGCGGAAGCCCAGCTTGGGCGGGACGGCCGCGCTGGCCAGGTTGGCCCGGTCCATGCGGATCTCGACCTGCTCGAGGCCGGGCAGGTGGGTGAAGGCGACCGCGGCCAGCGCCCCGGCCGCGTGGGTGGCGTAGCCCCGGCCGGTGCGGTCGGTCCGGACCCAGTAGCCGATCTCGACGGTCCCCAGGCCGGACCGGGGATGGAGGCCCGCCGCTCCGACCAACTCGTCGGCATCCGGGTCGACGACCACGTAGGCCCACTCCCGGTCGGCGTCGAAGGCGGTCTCGCCGGCCCGGAGCACCTCGAGCTGCTCGGCCGCCGTCGGCAGGGTCTCGGCCCAGGGCATCCACCGGTGGAGCTCGGGGAAGCTGCCGGCCACGGCGTCCAGGATCCGGTCCAGCTGGTCCGGGCGCCACCGGCGCAGCTCGAGGGGTCCGGCCGGGAGCACGTCGGGGAGCCGTGCCATCGGATCAGGAGGGCCGCCGGTCAGTGCTCCACCGGCGACCGCCCGCGGTCACGACGTCGGCGGTGAGGCGGACGAGGCGGGCACCACGGTGATGTTGATGGCGAATTCCCCCGCCTTGAGCACGCCGTTGCTCACCGACGACGTGCTGCCCGACTCGACCTCCACCGTCCACTGGGCGTCGTTGGCGGTGAATACCGAACCGGTGAGGGTGACGGTGGTCGACGGGGAACCCGACGACGCCCCGGTGTCCGGCGTCGACCCGGAGTGGATGTTGCTCACGGTGAAGCCGGCCGACTGGAGCTTGGCCTGGTACGCAGCGGTCCCCGAGGTGACCGACCCGGTCACGGCGAAGCCCACATCCCACCGGTTGTCGGCCCCGCCCCCGCCGAGCACCCGAGAGGCGTCGGGCACCGGCACGCTGGTCGGGAACCCGGCCGGCAGCTGGCCCGAGGCCGCCGAGAAGTGGTGGCCGAAGACGTCACCACTGACCCCGTGCTTCGACACGTGCAGACCGCAGGCCGACAGGGCGAGCCCGACCGCCACCAGCAGGAGGCACCGGTGCAGGGCCCCACGGAGTCCGGCACCCGACGGCCGCCGGGTGCCCGGGACCCCGGTGGCCACGGATCGCCTACTGGTCCGGGCCATCGAGCGACCTCCTGGTGGTGTCCGGAGCCACAGCCCGGACGGGCGGTTGGGCCAAGTCCCGCCTACGGTACCGGCCCCCCGGCCCGACCGGGGGCATCACCCCGGGGCGGACCCCGGCTCCGGATCGGGCGGTCGCACCTCCTGCACCATCCAACCGTTCCCGTCGGGGTCGGCGAAGGTCAAAAACGAGCCGTAGTCGAGGCGCTGGGGATCGGGACCGTCCACCTGACGGCCCGACTCGAAGTGGAAGATCCCGCTGACCTCGGTCTCCCGTCCGGCCAGCTCGGCCCGGGCCGCTTCGATGTCCTCGACGACCAGGTGCAAGCCCTGCAGCGTCCCGGCCGACTCGACATTCCTCATCAGGGTCACCGAGCAGGCCGAGCCCGGCGGGGTCAGCTGGACGACCCGGAAGTCCTCGCCGGCCCGGTGGTCGACGTCCAGGCGGAACCCGACCTGCTCCAGGTAGAACGCCTTGGCCCGGTCCACGTCCGAGACGGGGATCACGATGAGCTCGAGCTTCCAGTCCATGGAGCACCTCCCTCTCGGCCGCCCCGGGCGACGGTGCCTTCGTTCGTCGCCGGCCCGGCAGTGGCTACGGCACCCGACGATAGGCGAAGTAGGCCTTGACCGAACTGTCGGTCGGCGCCTCCCCGCTGTCACTGGTCTCCTCCAGGAGGGCGAACCCGGGCTCGAGGGCCGCCTTGATCCGGGACAGGCTCACACCGAGCTCGCCGATCCGCTCACGGTGGAGCTCGAACCGCGAGCCGCCGACGTGCTCGAAGATCCTGATGTCCCACTCCGACAGGCCGTCGGCGGCAAACGAGACGTCCATGATCAGGACGTGCTCGCCGAAGTCGAATACCCACGGCGGCTCCTCCCCCAGGCGTCGGAGCTCGCCCACGGTGTTGACGTCGAAGATGAACAGGCCGTCCTCCACCAGGTGGTCGTAGACTGCTTCGAACATCGCCAGCCAGGCCTCGAAGGTGAGCAGGTGGTTCAGGGTGTCGAAGACACAGACCACCACGTCGAACCGCTCGTCCAACCAGAACTCCTGGATATCACCCTGGAGGAGGCGGGCCGAGGGTACCTTCTGGCTGGCCACGGCCAGCATCTCCGGCGATCGATCCAGTCCGGTCAGCGCCGGGAGGCCCGTCAGCTGGGCCAGGATCGAGCCGGTCCCGCAGCCCAGCTCCAGCACCGAGGACGCCTGCGGCGAGAAGCGCTCGATGGACCTGAGGACCCGGGCACCCCTCGGTGTTGGGTCGTCCATGGCCGCGTCGTAGAAGCGGGCGAACCGCTCGTAGTCGGGCACCGGTCAGCGGCGCGCCCCGGGCGGCGGGGCCGACGCCGCGGGGCCGACGTACCTCGAGGCCAGCGCGGCCAGGGTCTCCTGGCACTCGGTCAGGCACGATCCGATGATCTCCGCCACCGGTCGGCTGGCGTCGATCCGGCCGGCCACCTGGCCACCGAGGGCGATGCCTGCCGAGAGGTCGCCGCCGAAGTAGACGTCCCGCACGTTGCCGAACGAGGCCATGGCGTCACGCTCGTGGTCGAACTCGAGGCGCTCGGTGTATGGGGTCCGCAACGCCCGCAACCCGGGCGAGGTGTGGCTGTTCAGGAACACCGTGTCGGTCTCGGCGGCATCGAGGATGGTCTGTTTCCAGTTGGCGTGGACCGGCGACTCCACCGAGGACACCATGGCCGTCCCCAGCTGGACACCCTCGGCCCCCAGGGCCAGGGCGGCGGCCATGGTCCGACCGTCGAAGAACCCGCCGGCGGCGATGACCGGCAGGTCGACCGCCTTGGTCACCGAGGGCAGGAGGACCATGGTGGAGACCGGCCGGGGGTTCTTGAACCCGCCGCCCTCTCCGCCTTCGACGATCAGTCCGTCGACGCCGGCCGCCACCGCCTTCTCCGCCGCCCGCAGCGTCGGGACCACGTGGAACACGGTGAGGCCGGCGTCCTTCAGCTGCGACGTGTAGCGGGTGGGGCTGCCTGCCGACGTGGTCACGAAGCGGACGCCCTGGGCGATCACGAAGTCCACGATCACCGTGGGATCGGACACGAAGGCCTGGGCGATGTTCACCCCGAAGGGCCGGTCGGTCAGGTCCTTCATCCTGGCGATCTCGTTCTGCACGTTGTCGAGCTCGCCCGACGAGGTCTCGATGATGCCCATGGCCCCGGCGTTGGAGACCGCCGCGGCCAGGCGGGAACGGGCGATCCATCCCATCGGGGCCTGCACGATGGGGATCTCGACACCGAGGAGCTCCGTCACCCGATTGGTCAGCACACGGGAATCTTGGCATGGCCGGAGGGTGGCGACCGGCAGGGTGCGGCCGCGTGCGACCGCAGGGACGGTACCGGGATCACGGGCGGGCGACACCGCCAACGACCTGGTCCGGAGTAGAGTCGGTGGTGATCACGTGACCCCCTGAGAACGTCGGGTAAGGCGGTGCATCAAACGCCT
The DNA here is from genome assembly GCA_963812525.1 of uncultured Acidimicrobiaceae bacterium. Lineage (GTDB taxonomy): Bacteria > Actinomycetota > Acidimicrobiia > Acidimicrobiales > RAAP-2 > Bog-756. Next base: position 384,897 of record CAWEVL010000009.1, on the reverse strand, counting down.
CGGCGCTTCCGCGTCGGCCCGGGAGGTCCCGTGAAGCCCGTACTCGCCCCACCCGAGCCCTTGACGGCGTGTGATCCCTGTCGGTCCCCCGAAGAGGAACCGGTCGTCGTGCACGCCAGTCAGAAGCTGGTCACCCTGGCCATCGTGGCCGGGCCGGCCGTGGCCCTGGGCGTCCTCATCCCCCTGCTGTGGGGGCACGCCGTCGACCTTTCCGATCTGGCCATCGGGGCCGTCTTCTACCTCCTGACCGGCTTCGGGATCACCGTCGGGTTCCACCGGCTCTTCACCCATCGCTCCTTCGGCCCGCGCCGGGCCCTCAAGATCACCCTGGCCGTCATGGGCTCCATGGCCGTCGAGGGATCCCTGACCAGCTGGGTGGCCACCCACCGTCGCCACCACATGTACAGCGATCACCCGGGGGACCCCCACTCGCCGCACCGCTATGGCAACCGGGGTGCCGGCCTCCTCCGCGGGCTGGCCTTCTCCCACGTCGGGTGGCTATTCGTCTCGGACGCGTCCAGCGCGGCCCGTTACGCCCCCGACATGCTGCGGGACCCCGACATCCGGCGGATCGACCGGCTCTTCCCGGTGCTGGCCGTGGCGTCCTTGGCCATTCCCCTGGGCGTCGGCTACGCCCTGTCCGGCACCCTGGCCGGGGCCCTGACCGCGCTGCTGTGGGCCGGACTGGTCCGGATGGCCCTCCTCCACCACGTGACCTGGTCGGTCAACTCCTTGTGTCACACCTTCGGCCGCCGGCCGGAAGGCACCGCCGATCGGAGCACCAACCTCTGGGCACTGGCCGTGGTGTCCCTGGGTGACAACTGGCACAACATCCACCACGCCCACCCGTCGTGGGCCCGGCACGGGGCTCGCAGAGGGATGGTGGACCCTTCGGCGTGGCTCATCCGACGGTTCGAGCAGCTGGGGTGGGCCACCCGGGTCCGGTGGCCCACGGCGGCCGCCGCCGGACAGGCCTGATCGTCGGCCCGGGCCGGCGCGGTCAGCCGGCGGCCGCCCGTCGCCGCAGAGGCGGGAGGGTGGGCGGGGGCTGACGCCGGGCCGGGAGCTCGGCCAGCAGTCGAGTGGTGGCGTCGGCCACCTCGCGCACGGCCCGCTCGAACGCCGCCTCGGTGTGGGCCGAGGTGGTCTGCACGCCGCTGACCTTGCGCACGTACTGGCGGGCGGCCGCCTCGACCTCGACCTCGGTGGGTGGGGGCACGAGGCCCCGGAGGGTGGTGATGTTTCGGCACATACCGGTCAGGCTAGGTCGTCCCGGCGGCCTGCCGTCCGGGATCGGGGCCGGTCGGCCCACCGGTCAGGGGAGCAGATCCGCCACGTCCGCCCGCTCCGCCTCGAGCTCCTCGGTGGTGATGCGAATCCGGTCGGCGGCGAACTCGTCGTGGGCCAACCCCTCGACCACCGTCCATCCGCCCGACCCGTTGGTCCGCACCGGGAAGCCGAACTGCAGTCCCTGGGGCACGCCGTACTCGCCGTTGGACACCACGGCCAGCGAGGTGACGTCATCGCCCGAGGTGGCGTTGCGGATGCTGTTGACCGAGTCGATGGCGGCGTTGGCCGCCGAAGCCGCCGAGGACAGGCCTCGGGCGTCGATGATGGCCGCCCCCCGCTTCTGGACGGTGGTCAGGAAGTCCCCCTGGAGCCACTTCGTGTCGTTGATGACCTCGGCCGCCGGCTTGCCCCCGATGAGGGCGTTGGCGTAGTCGGGGAATTGGGTGGCGGAGTGGTTGCCCCAGACGGCCAGGTTGGTGACCGAGGCCACCGGCACCCTGGCCTTGTGGGCCAGCTGGCTCTTGGCCCGGTTCTCGTCGAGGCGGGTCATGGCGAACCAGCGGTCACTCGGCACCTCGGGTGCGCTGGACCGGGCGATGAGGCAGTTGGTGTTGCAGGGGTTGCCCACCACCAGCACCCGTACGTCGCCGGCGGCGTTGGCCGCGATGGCCCGACCCTGGGGTCCGAAGATCCCGCCGTTGATGGTCAGCAGGTCGCCGCGCTCCATGCCCGCCTTGCGGGGGATCGACCCGACCAGCAGCGCCCATGAGGTGCCGTCGAAGGCGGTGTCCAGGTCGGTGGTGGTCACGATGTCCCTGACCAGGGGGAACGCGCAGTCGTCGATCTCCATCACCACGCCCTCGAGGGCCTGCATCCCGGGCTCGATCTCGAGGAGGCGCAGGACCACCGGCTGGTCCGGTCCGAGCAGCTGGCCCGAGGCGATGCGAAAGAGGAGGGCGTAGCCGATCTGGCCGGCGGCCCCGGTGACGGTGACGTGGACGGGAGGTTTGGCTGCCATGTGGTCGAGGCTAATCGGACCGCTTCGGATCGGTCGAACGTGGGACCGGAGGACGACGCCCCGGGTCGCGAGGTCGCTCCCCGTGGGGTTCCGGCCACCCGTGGTCCGCGGGATGGCCGCCGACATTCCGTCCGGTGCGTGGTGCCGGCCCCGTGCGTGCAGTCGATTACCGGGCTGCCCTTCAAGCTGGGCAAGGTCGGGAGAAGATCGTCGTCCCGGCCGGCGATCCCCGCTACAAGTGAGGGAGGACCCCGGTCAGGCCGCCCCCGCCATGGTGGGTGCGGCCAGACCCCGCCGGGGCTCGACGATGCCGTCGATGAGCCCGTAGGCCATGGCCTCTACGGGGGTCATGAAGTAGTCCCGGTCGATGTCGGTGGCCACCTGTTCCACCGACCGGCCGCTGTGGTGGGCGATGATCTCGGCCATGCGACGGGTGAGGGACAGCACCTCCCGCAGCTGGATCTCCATGTCGCTCGGCGCCCCCCGGGTGCCGGCGCTGCCCTGGTGGATCATGATCCGGGCGTTGGGCAGCGCCATGCGCTTACCCTCCGCCCCGCCGCACAGGACCATGGCGGCGGCTGACATCCCCATGCCCACGCACAGGGTGGACACGTCGGGCCGCACGTGCTGGATGACGTCGTAGATGGCCATGCCGGCATAGGCCATCCCGCCGGGGGAGTTGATGTAGAGCGAGATGTCCTTCTCGGGGTCCTGGGCCTCGAGGTAGAGCATCTGGGAGACGATCAGGTTGGCCACCTGGTCGTCGACCTCCTGGCCCAGGAAGACGATGCGTTCCCGCAGCAGCAGGGAGTAGATGTCGAAGGCCCGCTCGCCTCGGCTCGACTCCTCCAGGACCGTGGGTACGAGGGTGTGGTCAAGGGTCATCGGAGTCCTCCCGACTGGTGCGGGACCGGCCGGTCCGGTCCCGGTACATCGTGCATGATATCTCAAGATCGAGATACTATGAGCGCGATAGCCTCGGAGTGGCCCGGCCGGACGGGTCCCTCCCCATGGTGGCGGCGTGGCCGGCGCCAGCGCCCCCGCCCCAGGAGACCCACCCCAGGAGACCCACCCCAGGAGACGGACCAGATGAACGAACGACGACACCCTCCCGTGTTCCCCGGTTTCCGCGAGATGTCCGAGCGGCGCCGGGCCCTGAGCGACGAGCTGACCGAGCGGCGGCGGGCCCTCGGGCTGTCGCAGACCCAGGTGGCGGCCCGCATGGGGACCTCGCAGTCGGCGGTGGCCCGGCTCGAGACCGGGACGTCGGACGTCCTGCTGTCGACCGTCGACCGCTACGCCTCGGCGCTGGGCTGGCGGCTCGAATGGTCACTCGGGGCCCCCGAAGAGGAGGCGCCGTGACGAGTCTGCCGGGCTGGCCACTTCCGGGGGTCGACGGCGACGCAGCTACCGACCCCGAGGAGTGGATGCGCCGGCGCCTCTTCGAGCGTCGGGTGGTCATCCTCGACGGCACCCTCGACGACGCCCGGGCCAACCGGGTCGGTGCGAGCCTCATGACCCTGGATGCCGACGGCGACGGCGCCATCGACCTCCAGATCGACTGCCCCGGCGGTGGGACCGGTGCGGCGTTGGCCGTCATGGACACGGTCGACCTGCTGGGCGTGACCGTCCGGGCCTGGTGCACCGGCCAGGTGGCCGGGCCCGCTGTCGGAGTGCTGGCCGTCGGCCACCACCGCACCATCTCGCCCCACGCCCGGGTCCACCTCACCGAGCCGACGGTCGGGTACGAGGGGAGTGCCCGCGACCTCCTCTCGCTGGCCGAGGCGCACGCCCGGCACTGGGCCATGTTCTGCCGGCGCCTGGCCCGGGCCACCGGCCAGGACCTCGACCGGGTGGAGGAGGACGCTGCCCGGGGCCGGTTCCTCACCGCGGCGGAGGCCGTCGCCTACGGGCTGGTCGACGAGGTGGCCACCCCCGACGCCCGCGTCGGTCGCCTCCCCGGCCGCCGTCCGGGGTTCGGGTCCGGCTGAGCGGGCCGCCCGACCGGCGGGCCGGGGTCAGGGAGTGGCGAGGCCCAGCGCCGAGTAGATCTCCCGCGTGGCGTTCGACCGGTTGAGTGTGTAGAAGTGCAGACCCGGCACCCCGGCCGCCAGCAGCTGTTCACAGAGCTCGGTGGCCACGGCCACACCCTCGTGGCGGACGGCCTCCTTGCCCCCTCGTCGGTCGGCCGCCTCCAGCCGCTCGACCATCCACGGCGGCACCGCTGCGCCCATGGTGGCCATGCGGGGGACAGAGGACAGGCTGGTGACGGGCATGATGCCCGGGAGCACCGGCTTGTCCACGCCCCGGGCGGCCAGGTCCTCCACCAGTCCGAGATACTCGCCCACCTCGAAGAAGAACTGGGAGACGGCGAAGTCGGCCAGCGAGAGCTTGGCGGCCAGGAACTCGCGGTCGGACACCGGGTCGGCCGAGAGTGGGTGGCCGCCGGGTTGGGCGGCCACGCCCACCGAGAAGCCCCCGATGGCGTGGGCCAGCTCCACCAGCTCGGAGGCGTGGGCCAGCTCCCCCGGCCCGTCGGTGGGGTCGGCCGGCGGGTCCCCGCCCAGGGCCATCAGGTTCTCGACGCCCGCCGTGCGATAGGCCACGAGGATCTCGGCCAGCTCCAGACGGGTGTGGGCCACGCAGATGAGATGGGCCATGGGCACCAGAGTGGTGGTACGGAGCATGCCCGTGACCAGGTCGAAGGTCCGCTTGCGGGACTCGGCCCCACCCCGGTAGGTCACCGACACGAACGAGGGTCCGAGCGGCTCGAGGTCCCGGAGGGTCCTGACCAGGGTGGCCTGCTCCGCGTCCGACTTGGGGGGGAAGAACTCGAACGAGTAGGTCCTCCCCTTGGCCAGGAGGTCGGCGATGCGGGTCATGGCCGGACCAGCCTACCGTCGGTCGGCCATTTCGGCTGGTGGGAGGGGCGGTGGGCCGGGAGGGGGCCCACCCCGACGGGCACCGGAGTCAGCCCGTCGCCGAGCCGACGCGGGCGGACAGCCGGACCAGGGCCGCGGTCAGCTCGCTGCTCCGGGCCCGCCGGGCCTCGTCCGCCTCGGCCAGTTGCAGGCCGGTGGGCGCCGCCGTGCCGTGACGGAGGAGCCGGTCGGCCTCGATGGCGAAGGCCAGCCCCCGTAGGGCCCCGGCCGCCGTCGTGGCCATGGCTCCGGCGTCCGGGTCGGGGGCGGTGGGCACCGAGTGGTCCAGGGCCACGGCGGCCCGCTCGACCTGGACGGCCACGGCACTCCTCACTTCGGCGTCGTCGGAGACGGCGTTGTCGGAGAGCAGCGAGGCCCGGGCCAGCTGGGCGTCGGACAGGGCCGGGACCACCCCCCGGCGCCAGGCCTGCTCCACACCCCGCCGCTTGCGGGCGGCCAGGAGCAGGATGACCAACCCGATGGCCAACACGAGCACCACGATGACGATGATCAGGGCCCACGGGGTCTTGGACGAGGTGTTGGTGGCCGCGGTCGGGGCCAGCGTGGTCGTGGTGGTGGACGAGGACGTGGTGGTCGTCGAGGACGACGTGGTGGTCGGTGGCGATGTGGTGGTGGTCGGCGTGGTGGTGGTGGTGGTGGTCGGCAGGGTGTCGGTGGTCGGCGTCACGACGGTGGTGGTCACCGCCACCTCCAGGGCCGGCGCCCGGGCGGTGGCGGCCCCCGCCGGGTCGACGCCGGCCCGCGTGGCCCCACCGGCCAACAGGAGGACGATCCCGACGGTGGCGGCCAGGCCCCGGCACGCGGCGCTGGGCCGGCCCGTGCCCGCCATCAGGCGTCGCTCCGTCCGAAGTCGTCCTCGAGCCTGACGATGTCGTCCTCCCCGAAGTACTCGCCGTGCTGCACCTCCACGAAGACCACCTCGGCCTCGGTGGCGTTGGCGATGCGGTGGTCGGTCCCCACCGGGATGTCCACCGAGTCCCCGGCCGACCGCTCGGTCACCTCGCCGTCCAGGGTGACCAGGGCCGTCCCCCGCACGATGAACCAGTGCTCCGAACGCCGGGCATGGCGCTGATAGCTGAGGCGCTTGCCCGGGAGCACCACGATGCGCTTGACCTTGTGGGTCCCGTCGTCGTCGAGGACCGTGTACATCCCCCAGGGACGGTGGTCGGTCTGCCGACCGTCGGCGGCGTTCACGAGGCACGCTCGGCCGCTCGGACGGCATTGCGCAGGAGCATGGCCCGGGTCATCGGACCCACGCCCCCGAGCCGGGGGGTGATCCACCCGGCCACCTCGGCCACGGACTCGTCGACGTCGGACAAGAGCTTCTTCCCTTCCCACGAGGTACCGGCACCCACCACGGCGGCGCCGGGCTTGACCATGTCCGCGGTGACCAGGCCGGCCCGGCCGGCCGCGGCCACCACCACGTCCCCCTGACGGACCAGGCCGGCCAGGTCCTCGACCCCGGTGTGGACGACGGTGACGGCGGCATTGCATCCCGGTCGGCGCATGGCCAGCAGCAGGGACAGCGGCCGGCCGATGGTCAGCCCCCGGCCGATGATGACCACGTGCTTCCCTTCGACCGGCACCTGGTTGGCCGTCAGGAGCTCCACGATGCCGGCCGGGGTGCAGGGCAGTGGCCCGTCGGCCCCCATGACCAGCCGGCCCAGGTTGACCGGGTGGAGGCCGTCGACATCCTTCTCCGGGTCCACGGCCAGGAGCACCCGCTCCTCGTCGAGCCCCTCGGGCAGGGGCAGCTGGACCAGATAGGCATGGACGGCCGGGTCGGCGTTGAAGCGGGCCACGACGGCCTCCAGCTCCGCCTGGCCGACATCGGCGGGCAGGTGTTCATGGGCCGAGTGCATCCCCACCTCGGCACAGTCCTCGTGCTTCATGGCCACGTAGCGGGCACTGGGACCGTCGTCCCCGACCAGGATGGTCCCCAGCCCGGCGGTGATGCCGGCGCTGCGCAGCCGGGCCACCCGGTCGGTCACCTCGGCCCGGATCCTGGCCGCCAGCAGCTCCCCGTCGAGCAGCGTGGCGCTCATGTCCGTTGCCTCATGCCCCCAGTATGGCCGTGCGCCGACAGGATCGACGGGAACCGGCGCCGCCGGTGTCGCGTCAATGCCGGAAGTGGCGCTCGCCGCCGGCGGTGACCACGGCGATGCCGGCCTCGTCGGCCGCCGCCACCACCTCGCCGTCGCGGATCGACCCGCCCGGTTGCACGACGGCGGCCACCCCGACCTCGGCCAGCACGAGCAGGCCGTCGGGGAACGGGAAGAAGGCATCGCTGGCCGCCGCCCCGCCCTGCGCCCGGTCCCCGGCCTTGGACACGGCGATCTCGGCGGCCACCACCCGGGACTGCTGGCCGGCCCCCACGCCCACTGCCTGGCCGTCGGTGACGATGGCGATGGCATTGGAGGTGGTGCGGGCACAGACCGTCCAGGCCAGGGCCAGGTCCCGCCACTGCGACTCGGTGGGCTGGACCTTGGTGACCACCTCCCACGACGTGGTCGGCGTCAGGAACCGGTCCGCGTCCTGGACGAGCATGCTGGCCCCCAGACCCCGGAACTGGCGAACCAGCGGCTCGGGGGCGGGGGCCGACAGCAGACGGGTGGCCTTGCGCTTCGAGGTCAGCTGGGTCAGGGCCGCCTCGTCGTAGGACGGAGCGATGATCAGGTCGGCCTGGGGCCCGGCGGCGATGGCTTCGGCCACCTCCGCTGTGACCGGTCCCCCGATGGCCACGATCCCTCCGAAGGCCGACTGGGGATCGCACTCGAGGGCCCGCTGGTAGGCGGTCACCAGTTCGGGGTGGACCGCCGCCCCGCACGGGTTGGCGTGCTTGATGATGGCCACGGCACGCTCGGCGCCGCCCGGCTCGGCCAGCTCGTGGACCAGGCGCCAGGCCGCGTCGGCATCGAAGATGTTGAGATAGGAGAGTTCCTTGCCCCCGTGCTGGACCACGTCGTCCCACCACGAGTGGCGCCCGACGATCCGGTAGCGGGCACCGTGCTGGTGGGGGTTCTCCCCGTAGCGCAGCGAGCCGGCCCGCTCGAGGGCCAGGTGGATGGTGGGCGGCAGGATGGCGTCACCGTCAGCCGGGTCCGCCGCTCCCGCCGCGTCGAACCAGTCCACGATGGCGGCGTCGTAGGCGGCCGTGTGGGCGAAGGCGTCGCGGGCCAGGCGGCGCCGGGTGCCGGCCGACAGGGAGCCGTCGGCCTGGAGTTCCTCCAGCACCGAGTCGTACGCCGACGGGGAGACGACAATGCCCACGTGGGCATGGTTCTTCGCCGCGGCCCGGACCATGGTCGGCCCGCCCACGTCGATGAGCTCGATGGACGGATCCGAGGTGAAGGGATAGAGGTTGCACACGACCAGATCGATGAGCCCGATGCCCTGACGCTCCAGATCGGCCAGGTGCTCCGGCTTGGACCGGTCGGCCAGGATCCCACCGTGCACGGTGGGGTGGAGGGTCTTGACCCGACCACCCAGCATCTCGGGGGCACCGGTCAGGTCGGCCACCTCGAGGTGGGCGATGCCGGCCTCGGCCAGGGCCGCCGACGTCCCGCCGCTGGAGATCAGCTCCCAGCCCAGGTCAGCGAGGCCGCGGGCCAGGTCGACGGCTCCGGTCTTGTCGTAGACGGACAGCAGTGCCCTCATGGTGCAACCTCCGTGGGTGATCCTGTCCCATCCGCCGCCGTCACCGCCAGCCGGTCGACGAAGGCGCGGATGGTGTCGGGGTAGAGCGTCCGCTCCACCGACTTGATGCGCTCGTGCAGGCTCGCCTCGGTGTCGCCGGGAAGCACGGGAACGGTGGCCCGGGCCAGCACCGGGCCGGCGTCCATCTCCAGCGTGGCGAGGTGCACGGTGGTGCCTGTCTCGCTGACCCCGGCGGCCAGGGCGTCCCGGACGGCGTGCCAGCCGGGGAAGGCGGGCAGGAGGGCCGGGTGGGTGTTGAGGATGCGGCCGGGGAAGGCGGTGTGGATGGGCTGGCCGAGTACCGTGCCGAACCCCGCCATGACCACCACGTCGGTGGCGTCGTCCACGAGGACGTCGGTCACCGCCCGGGTGTACCCGTCCCGGTCGAAGTCCGGGCCGAAGCCGCCGAAGGCCGAACGGTCGACGAGGCGGCCGGGGATGGCGGCGGCCGAGGCCACCTCCAGGGCCCGGCAGGGCCGGTCCACCACCACCAGGCCCACCGGCAGCCCGGCGGCGGCGATGGCCTCCAGGATGGTGCCACTGCCCGAGGCCAGGACACCGATGCGGACCGACCCGGCAGGGCGTGGCCTCCCCGGGGTGGACGGCGTCCCCGGATCGGTGCCCGACGGGATCCCCGGAGCGGGTTCTGGAGCGGCGCGGGGACCCACCCCGCGCACGATATCAGCGCCGCAGAGTGTCGACGCCCGCGCGGCGCGCGACGCTTCGGGGGTGCCCGGAGGGCGGGTGCTACTGTCCCCGGCACAAGGACCGGGGCGACGTGGCCCGACCGGCCTGCCTCCGGTGTGCGGGCCAACGTCGCTCGGTCCCCCCTGCCCAGGGAGTGCCCCTCGTGACAGTGGTATCGGCATCGTTGGGGCGATTCCGAAGCGAAAGTTTCGGAGATTCCCGGCGGTCGTCCGGTCGGAGCCGCCGCGCACGCACCTCCACGGCGGCGAGGGCCGCGCCCCGAGGGAAGGGGTGGCCGGCCGGCCGCGTGTCACGCCTCGAGGGACCGCAACAGCGGCTCGTCCAGTCCCACCAGGCTCGGGAGCACGGCGTCGCACAGTCCCCACCGGGGCGAGTCGAGGGCGGCCGGCTCCGGGACGGCCACCACCCGCATCCGGGCAGCCTTGGCCGAGACCGCCCCGTTGAAGGAGTCCTCCACGGCCAGGCATCCCGTCGGGTCCACGCCCACCTTGGCCGCCGTCGACAGGTAGGCCCCGGGATGGGGCTTGCCCAGCGGCTCCCACTCCGCCGAGTGCCAGGCGGTGACCGCAGAGGCGATCCCCAGGCGGTCCAGGGCGGCCCGGATGACCACCGCGTAGGAACCCGAGCAGACGGCCACCGGGAGGGCCAGACGGCCGCACAGGGCCACCGCCTCGAGGGCGCCGGGCATGGGCTCGGCCATGGCGGGAGACCAGCTCGGCCACCCGCGCGGTGATCACCCGCTCGACCTCGTCCGGGCGCTTCCCCGGCCACGGGAAGCGCTCCCACCAGTGGCGAACGGCGTCGTCGATGCGGAGACCCATGGTCTGGCGCACGTCCTGTTCGGTCAGGCGGAGGCCGAGGGATCCGAAGACCTCGATCTCCGCCTGGCGCCAGAACGGCTCCGAGTCGATCAGCAGGCCGTCGAGGTCGAAGATGACCGCCTCGACGGGCCGGCCGGCCTGGGCGTCAGCCGACGGCAGGCGGGAGCGTCAGGCGAGCTTCCGGACGACGTCGACCATGGCCTCACCGGCCTCGGTGGGGTTGAGGGCCACGGTGACCCCGGCGCCGGACAGCGCGTCCATCTTGGCCTGGGCCGTGCCCTTGGAGCCCGAGATGATCGCTCCGGCGTGGCCCATCTTCCGCCCCGGGGGGGCCGTGACCCCGGCCACGTAGGACACCACCGGCTTGGTCACCGACGAGGCGATGAACTCGGCCGCCTCCTCCTCCGCCGAACCGCCGATCTCGCCGATCATCATGATGGCCCTGGTCTCCGGGTCGGCCTCGAAGGCGGCCAGGCAGTCGATGAAGCTGGTGCCGGGGACGGGGTCACCCCCGATGCCCACGCACGTGGTCTGACCCACGCCCTGCTGGGAGAGCTCGTGGAGGGCCTGGTAGGTGAGGGTTCCCGACCGGCTCACGATCCCCACCGGACCGCCGGGCATGGCGATGTCGCCGGAGGTGATCCCGATGTTGCACTTCCCGGGCGAGATGATCCCGGGACAGTTGGGACCGAGCAGCCGGGTCCCCGGGTACTCCCGCACCAGGCGGTTGTAGGCCAGCGCCTCGTCGCTGGCCGGGATGCCCTCGGTGATGCACACCACGAAGGGCACGCCGGCCGCCGCGGCCTCCACGATGGCGGCGGCGGCGAACTTGGGCGGCACCGAGATGAACGAGGCGTTGGCCCCGGTGGCCCCGACGGCCTCGGCCACCGTGGCGAAGACCGGGATCCCCTCGATCTCCTCGCCGCCCCGGTTGGGGTTGGTGCCGGCGACGACCTTGGTGCCGTAGTCACGGTTGCGGAGGCCGTGGTAGAGGCCCTGGCTGGTGGGGCTGATCCCCTGCACCACGACCTTGGTGTGCTCGTCGACGAAGATGCTCATGACTGGCCTCCAGCGAGTGCGACCGCACGGCGTGCGGCATCGAGCATGGTCGGCTCGGCGACCAGGCGATCGGACAGATGACTGGCCAGGATCTCGCGTCCGGCCGCGGCGTTGGTCCCGTCCAGGCGGAGGACGATGGGCGAGCTGATCTCCACCCGCTCCAGGGCCTCGAGCACGCCCCGGGCCACCTCGTCCACCCGGGTGATCCCCCCGAAGATGTTGACGAAGATGGAGCGGACGGCGGGGTCGGAGTTGATGACCTCCAGGGCGGCGGCCATCACGTCGGCGTTGGCGCCGCCGCCGATGTCGAGGAAGTTGGCGGCCGAACCCCCGCACTGGTTGACCACGTCGAGGGTGCTCATGGCCAGGCCGGCCCCGTTGGCGATGATCCCCACCGAGCCGTCGAGGCCGATGTAGTTGAGTCCGCGCTCCTTGGCGCGGGTCTCCCGCTCGTCCTCCACGTCGCTGCCCTCGAACTCCTCCCACTCGGGGTGTCGGAATGCCGCGTTGGCGTCCAGGGTCACCTTGGCGTCCAGGGCGTGGACCCGGTCGTCCGGGGTCAGGATCAGCGGGTTGATCTCGGCCAGGTCGCAGTCGCCCTCGGTGTAGCAGGTGTACAGCTTGACCAGTAGCTCGGCAGCCTGTTCCCGGGCCACCTCGTCGAGGTTGGCCCGCGCCACCCACTGGCGTGCCGCGTCGAGCGTCAGACCGTCGACCGGGTCCACGTGGAGGAGGGCGATGGCGTCGGGGTTGGACACCGCCACCTCCTCGATCTCCACGCCGCCTTCGGCGGACAGCATGCCCAGGTGCTTCTTGGCGCTCCGGTCGAGGGTGAAGCTGGCGTAGTACTCCTTGGCGATGTCCGAGGCGTGCTCGACCCACAGGCGCTTGACCACGTGTCCCTTGATGTCGAGGCCGAGGATGTTGCCGGCGTGGGTGCGCACCTCCTCGACGTCGGCGGCCAGCTTCACGCCACCGGCCTTGCCCCGGCCACCCACCTTCACCTGCGCCTTGACCACCACGGGGTAGCCCGAGGCCTCGGCCTGGGCCACCGCTTCCTCCACGGTGTCGGCCACGCCCCCCTTGGAGATGGGGATGCCGATAGCGGGCGAAGTACTGCTTGCCCTGGTACTCGAAGAGATCCACCGGATCCGTTCCTCTCTGTCTGGTTGTTGCGATTCTGTCTGGTTGTTGCGATTGATCTGGTACTGCGAACTGTCCTGCGCCGGCCGGTCCGTGGCCCCCACGTGCCGGTCCGGTACGTCCCCGTCCGAGCCGGACCCGGCGCCCCGCCGGTGGGGCCGGACCCCTGCGGCGCCCGTCGGACCGGCACGGCCCGGGCCGAGGACGCCCAGTCGTGGGGGGCGGCCCGGTCCTGCTCGATCTCAGGCCGTCTCTCCACGCTCCCGCAGGTCGAGGGCGTCACCGAGCCAGGCACCGATGGCCGGCAGGGGCGCTCCGGGGGTGAACACCTCGGCGACGCCCATGTCCTTCAGCACTGGGATGTCGGCCGCGGGGATGATCCCCCCGACCAGCACCAACACGTCGTCCCGGCCCTGCTCCCGCAGACCGTCGATGACCTTCGGCACCAGCGTCAGGTGGGCCCCGGAGAGCAGGGACAGGCCCACGGCGTCGGCGTCCTCCTGGATGACGGCCTGGACCACCTGCTCGGCCGTCTGGTGGAGCCCGGTGTAGATGACCTCGAAGCCGGCGTCCCGGAGGGCGCGGGCGATCACTTTGGCGCCCCGATCGTGCCCGTCCAGGCCCGGCTTGGCCACCACGACTCGATACGGGCGCTTCACGGAGGCAGATACTAAGCGCTGACTGGGGCGAAAAGCCCATCCGGGCCTCGGGGACCGGCCCGCTCGGCCCGGGGGCACCCACCGACGGGCGGCGAGGCCCTAGCCTGGAGCCTGCGTGGTACCTTCGCTCCGGCGCAGGCGGCACTTCCCGACCCCCCTGAGGACGCCTTGACCACTTCGGCTGAAGCTGTGGACCTTCCCGACGAGCACGCGGCGCCGCCGCCAGCCGCTTCGAGCTCCCTTCCGAGGGGTCTGGTCCGGCTGTGCCGCCCGAAGCAGTGGATCAAGAACCTCCTGGTCTTCGTGGCCCCGGCCGCAGCCGGGGTGCTCCTCCACCGCTCGGCGCTGTGGCATGGGATCGGCGCCTTCGGAGTGTTCTGCCTGGCCGCCTCGGGGACCTACTTCCTCAACGACGCCGTCGACGCCCCGGCCGACCGGATGCACCCCACCAAGCGGCTCCGACCGGTGGCCGCCGGGGTGGTGGCCGTCCCCGTGGCCGTCGCCGTCGGGGTGGTCATGCTGGCCGGCTCCGTCGGGCTCGGCCAGCTCCTGGCCGGGTGGCACCTGGCCCTGGTCATGGTCATCTACGCGCTGGTCAACGTGGCCTACTCCCTGGGCATCAAGAACGAGCCCATCCTCGACCTGGCCGCCGTGAGCGCCGGCTTCGTGCTCCGGGCCGTGGCCGGAGGTGTGGCCACCGGCGTGGCCCTGACCAACTGGTTCCTCATCGTGGCCTCCTTCGGATCGCTGCTCCTGGTGACGGGCAAGCGGTCGGGCGAGAAGCAACTGCTGGCCGAGCAGCAGACCGAAGACGGGCCGATCCGCCAGACGCTCGGCCTGTACACGCCCTCGTTCCTCCGATCGGTGCGGACCCTGTCGGCGGCGGTCACCGTCTCGGCCTACTGCCTCTGGGCCTTCGGGCGGGCTGCCGAACTCCACGGGACCGACCCCATCTGGTTCCAGCTCACCGTGATCCCCTTCACCGTGGCCCTGCTGCACATCATGCGGCTGCTCGACTCGGGGAAGGGCGCAGCACCCGAGGAGCTGGCCCTCCACGACCACCGGCTGCAGATCTACGGGGTGTGCTGGATCGCCCTGTTCGCCGCCGGCGTCTACGCCAGGTGAGCGCCCCCCGGGGTCGACGGGCCCTGCTGACCGGTTGGGGCCGGACGGCGCCGAGCTCGGCCGAGGTGGTCCACGCCGTGCACCCCGACATCGTGGACCAGGCCATGGCCCGGGCCGCCGCACCGGCCCCGGGACGCCGGGGCATCATCGCCCGGGGCCTCGGGCGCAGCTATGGCGACGCCGCCCAGAACGCCGGCGGGTCGGTCCTCGACGCCACCTGGCTGGACGCCATCCACGGGGTCGACCTGGCGTCGGGCCAGGTCACGGTGGGTGCGGGGGTCAGCCTGCAGACCCTGATGGAACGCCTGGTCCCGCTGGGCTGGTTCGTGCCGGTGACCCCCGGGACCCGACTGGTCACCGTCGGCGGGGCCATCGCCGCCGACATCCACGGCAAGAACCACCACGTGGACGGCAGCTTCTGCTCGCCACGTCCTCGACATGACGTTGGTCACCCCGACCGGGACCGTCACCGTGTCGGCTTCGTCCGATCCTGCTCTCTTCTGGGCCACCGCCGGGGGCATGGGCCTGACCGGCGTGGTCACCACGGCCACGCTCCAGATGATCCCCATC
The DNA here is from genome assembly GCA_963812525.1 of uncultured Acidimicrobiaceae bacterium. Taxonomy (GTDB): domain Bacteria; phylum Actinomycetota; class Acidimicrobiia; order Acidimicrobiales; family RAAP-2; genus Bog-756. The sequence goes on along the minus strand of CAWEVL010000009.1, from coordinate 369,866 downwards.
GAGACCAGCTACATGCTGGTGGACACCGAGCGGGCCGACGACCTCGACGGCGCCATGGAGAAGTTGCTCACCGGGGACGACGCCTACCGCTACTCGGTGGCCTGGATCGACTGCCAGTCCACCGGGAGCCGCCTGGGCCGTTCCGTGCTGACCCGCGGCGACCACGCCCGGCTCGAAGACCTGCCCGAACGGCTGCGCCGGGCGCCGGACCGGGCCCGGGCCTTCGTCCCCCGGACGCTGGCCCGCGTCCCCGTGACCCCACCCAGCGGCCTGCTCAACCCTCTCACGGTGGGGGCCTTCAACGAGTTCTGGTTCCGCAAGGCCCCCGTGCGCCAGGTGGCCAAGCCCCACCACATGACCGGGTTCTTCCACCCCCTCGACGGGGTGGAGGGATGGAACCGCCTCTACGGCCGACAGGGCTTCCTGCAGTACCAGTTCGTGGTGGGCGACGGGCACGGGGAGACGGTGCGGACGGTCATCGAACGCCTCTCGACGCTCGAGGCTGGCCAGCTTCCTGGCCGTGCTGAAGCGGTTCGGGCCCGGCGATCCGGGACCGCTCTCCTTCCCCATCCCCGGGTGGACCCTGGCCCTCGACCTGCCGGTCGGCCATCCGGAGCTGGACCAGCTGCTCGACGACCTCGACCAGCTGGTGGTGGCCGCCGGCGGACGGGTGTATCTGGCCAAGGACTCGCGGGTCTCCCCGACCACCTTCCGGGCCATGTACCCCCGGGTCGAGGAGTGGCAGGCGGTGCGGGACCGCGTCGACCCCGACGGAGTCCTGCGGTCCGATCTCGGGCGGCGTCTCGGGCTGTGCACCGATGCCGAGGCGACGGGTGGCGTCGGCGGCCCGGCACCCGTGGCCCGGGCCCGGCGGACGTCCCGCTCCGGGTCCCGTCCCCCCAAGGCGGCGGACCCCAAGGCTGGGGACTCGAAGGCTGCGGACTCCAAGACGGAGACCCCCAGAACACCGACGTCCAAGTCGCAAACCCCCAAGGCGCCGACCTCCAAGGCAAAGACCCCCAGAACGCCGACCTCCAAGGCGCAGGCGGCCGAGGCCGGCCGGCCGGGCCGGCGCGTCGCCAAGGCCTCGGCGGCCAAGACCCCTCGGACCGGGTCCGCCAGGCCCGAAGACCCCCCCGACCCGGACTCCCCCCAGCAGATCCGCCCGGACCCCGTCCGACGGCGCCGACCCACCACCAGAACGGACAGGATCATGATCGACGCCGTCGGGCGACCCCAGTCAGTGCTCGTCCTCGGGGGGTCTTCGGAGATCGCCCAAGCCATCGTGGACAGGCTGGTCCCCGGCCGCTGCCGGACGGTGGTACTGGCCGGCCGGGAGGGGCCTCGCCTCACCGAGGCGGTGGACCGGGCCAAGGCCGCCGGGGCCGACGTGGCCGAGGCGGTGGCCTTCGACGCCACCGAGACCGCCCGGCACGCCACCTTCGCCGCCGATGTCTTCGACCGGTTCGGCGACATGGACCTGGTGATCGTGGCGGCCGGCGTGCTGGGCGATCAGAGCGCCGACGAACTCGATCCCGAGGCGGCCGCCGCGGTCCTGGCCACCAACTTCTCGGGGCTGGCGTCAGCCGTGCTGGCCGTGACCGGCCGGCTCCGCCATCAGGGCCACGGCCGCCTGGTGGTGCTGTCGTCCGTGGCCGGCGAGCGGGCGCGCCAGCGCCAACTTCATCTACGGCTCCTCGAAGGCGGGGCTCGACGCCTTCGCCCAGGGCCTGGGCGACTCCCTGGTCGGCTCCGGGGTGGACGTCATGATCGTGCGACCCGGCTTCGTGGTGGGCCGGATGACCGAAGGGATGACGCCGGCCCCGTTCCCGACCACGCCCGACGCGGTGGCCGACGCGGTGGTGCGCGGGATCGGGTCGGGCGCCTCGGTGGTCTACGCCCCGCCCGTCCTCCGATGGGTCTTCACCGTGATGCGCCATCTGCCCCGGGCCGTGTGGCGCCGCATGCCCGGCTGAGACCGCGGGGCGGCGTCGGGGCGGGCTCATGCCTCCTCGGCCAGCGTGGACGCAAAGTCGGGGACGTAGGTGGCGAGGTCCCTCGGCGGCCGCTGATAGCTCTCGTCCCTGACCCGCTTGGGCAGCCGGAGCTTCTCCCGTTCGATGGGCTGATAGGGCACTCGGCTGAGCAGGTGGGCGATGCAGTTGAGCCGGGCCCGGCGCTTGTCGTCGGCCTCCACCACGTACCAGGGCGACTCGGGGGTGTCGGTGTGGAGGAACATGTTGTCCTTGGCCCGTGAGTAGTCGACCCACCGCTGCCGGGCCTCGAGATCCATGGGGCTGAGCTTCCACCGTCGCAACGGGTCGTCGACGCGGCTCTGGAACCGGCGCTCCTGTTCGTCGTCGCTGACCGAGAACCAGTATTTGATGAGGATGATCCCGTCCTCGATGAGCTGGTGCTCCAACACCGGGCACTGGCGGAGGAACCGCTGGTACTCCTCGTCGGTGCAGAACCCCATCACCCGCTCCACCCCGGCCCGGTTGTACCAACTCCGGTCGAAGAGGGCCATCTCGCCCGCCGAGGGGAGCTCGGCCACATACCGCTGGAAGTACCACTCGCCCCGCTCCCGTTCGGTCGGCGCCGGCAAGGCCACGATCCGGCAGACCCTCGGGCTCAGGTACTGGCTGATCCGCTTGATCACGCCGCCCTTGCCGGCCGCGTCCCGGCCCTCGAAGACGACCACCACCCGCGACCCGCTGCGGTGGACCCACTCGGTCATGGTGGCCAGCTCGCCCTGAAGCGTCAGGAGCTCCTGCTCGTAGCGTCGCTTGGGCAGCTGGTCCGACCATCATCCGACTCCTCGTCTCCCCGAGGTGCCGGCCCCGGCGGGGCCGTTCCCCGGACGGGCCGGGATCGGCCCACCGGTGATGGTAGGTCTCAGCGCTTCTTCACGGCGGGTGGGGCCGGTGCCTCGGCGGGCAGGACGGCGGACATGGTCACGAAGTCCCGCGACAGGCTCTGGAAGTACCGGCTCACCGGGGTGGCCTCGTCGTGGGTGAGCAACGTGCCGTTGGCCGGCCCGGCCGGCTGGCCGCACGGGAGGATCGAAGCTGGTGAAGTTGACCCAGGCGGTGTTGATGTCCATCTCCATGGCCCGGACGGCCCCGGCCCGGGCCAGGACGTTGGCCAGGTCCACGATGGAGAGACCGGAGCCGCCGGCGAAGACGAGGGCGCCGTCGGCGGTGACGCCGAGGCCCGACCGCCACACCTGGACGCGGCCCCCGAGCGTGGCCCCCCACCGGATGTTGTCGTTGGCGTCGAGTCCCGGCACCGGACGGCCGCCGGTCGACGATGAGGTCCAGGTTCTGCCGCACCGCCACCACGGAGGGCGACATGGAGACGTCGGTCCCCCACGCCCCGATGGTCGGTGTCCCGTTGCTGTCGATGACCAGCGAGGCCGCTCCGGTTCGGAGGGGGACGGCGGTCACCCCGTTGGCGTAGAAGCCGCCCTGGGCGTCCTGCATCCGGAACCCGGAGTTGAAGGCGGCCACCAGGGTGTCGAGGGCCGGTCCGGTGATGGGGGCCACGTCGGGCCAGGTCTGCCCGGTGCCCGGGATGGACGTCCCCTCGTACAGGGTGGCCCGCAGCAGCTTGGTGTCCATCCACGCCACGCCGCACACCAGGCTGGTGTTGACGGCGTTCGGACGGAGGAAGGCCGCATACATGGCCGGGAGGCCTCCCACGGTCCGACCGATGGGATGCCACTGGCCCTCACCGGGCGTCGGGGTGGCCACGAACGGGGTGATGGCGGCGGGGACCGGGAGGTGGGCCGGGCCGGCCGGCTGGGTGGTGGAGGTGGCGGCCTCCGGCGCGGGGATGGCGCCCTTCTCGGGCTTCCCGCCCTTGGGTGGGGCGTGCCAGGTGTACCAGGTGTTCTCGGCCCAGGTGACCAGGCCCCCGCCGCCGTGGTCGCGGACCCACTCGGTCAGCCGGGCGCCGGGGGTGTTCCCCAGTGCCGGGTCGGTGGCGGCCGATCCGGCCGAGATCCACACCGGCGTCAGGGCCAGCACGATGACCAGGGCCACCGTCGACTTGGGATGGCGGCCGATCAGGGTCCGGCGGCGCCGGATCTTCTCCTTGCGGCGGGCCCGACGCTCCCGCCGGGTGGGACGGGGCAACCCGTGGGCGTGGCGGGACCCGTCGGTGTCCCGGCTGGAGGGGGTGGAGACCACCGGCGGGATGCCGGTCGACGAAGGCCGATCCGCGTCCTCCTCCGCCTTCGACGGACGCGCCGTCCTGATCGAAGTTGATCTTGCCCTCCAACGCGCTCCCCAGACCTCATTCTGCGCAGATTCGCAAGCGGTGATACGGGCGCCGCCGTCTCGGGTGTGCGCTCCTGCCCGAGGCTATGTTCCATCCCAGCTGGTCAGTGGCAGTAAAGCAGGGCCAGCTGACGATCCGATGAACCGGATGGGGCGGGGGAAGGATGCACTCCATCGGCTCCCCACCCAGTCTCCCAGACGGGGAGGCGGCCGGGGGAGCGCCCCGAGCGGCGGCCGGCCGGGGCCCGTCGCAGCCTCAGGCCCGCTTGAGCGGCGCCATCCGGAGCAGGAGCTTCTTGCGCCCCACCGAGGTGAAGATCACCACGGCCTCGGCGTCCTCGCCCGACCCCGAGGTCTCCACCACCCGCCCCTCGCCCCACTGGCCGTGGACCACGACGTCCCCGGCCTCGAGCCCCAGGAGCTCGGCTCCGCTGGGGGCCGGGGACCGTCGCCGCCGCCCGGTGGCGTCGAACTCCCCGTCCGCCCGGGCCAGGCCCCTGCCGAACACGCTTCTCCCTGGGGTGCCCCCGCCGTCGTCGGCCGACGCAGCCCGGTCCCGGTACGCGAATCGCTCGCCCCCGCGCCGGCCGGAGCCGGAGTCCCCGCCCACCTCCCGGACCAGCTCGTCGGGGATCTCGTTGAGGAACCGGCTCGGGATGTTGCTGCTACCCCGGCCGAAGACCAGGCGGGACCAGGCGTGGGAGATGTAGAGGTGCCGTTCGGCCCGGGTGATGCCCACGTAGCAGAGGCGGCGCTCCTCCTCCAGCTCCACCGGGTCCCCGAGGGAGCGCATGTGGGGGAAGATGCCGTCCTCCATCCCGACCAGGAAGACCGCCGGGAACTCGAGGCCCTTGGCGATGTGCATGGTCATCAGTGAGACCTTGGTGCCGTCCCCCTCGAGCTGGTCGGAGTCGGCCACCAGGGAGGCGGCCTCGAGGAACTCGGCCAGGGTGCGGTACTCGGCGGCCATGCCCACCAGGGTGTCGATGTTCTCCACCCGTCCCAAGCGCCTCGATGGTTCCCTCGGCCAGCAGCTCGCTGCGGTACCCGGTGTCCTCCACCACCGCGGTGACCAGCTCGCCGGGTTCGAGCGTGGCCGGCTCGTCGGCTCCCGGCTCGTCGGCTCCCGGCCCGTCGGTGCCGCCCGCGGTGACGTCGGGTCCCAGCAGGGCGTCGATGTCCAGCGGGGCGATGGCCTCGCCGTTGTCGTCGACCAGCCGGGGAACGATCATCCTGGCCCGCAGGCCCGCCAGCAGCGCCGACAGGTCCTGCAGCGCCTGGCCGGCCTTGCCCCCGATCCCCACCTCGACGGCGTGGGCCACGGCGTCCCCGAAGGACAGGCCACGGGAGCCGGACCAGCCTGACAGCTTGGCCACCGACGTGTCCCCCACCCCCCGCTTGGGCACGTTGACGATCCGGCGCCAGCTGATCTCGTCGTCTGGGTTGACCAGGACCTTCAGGTAGGCCATGACGTCCTTGATCTCGCGACGGTCGTAGAACTTGGTGCCACCCACCACCTTGTAGGGCACCTCGGCATGGACCATGGCCTCCTCCAGGGCGGCCGACTGGGCGTTGGTGCGGTAGAAGACGGCCACATCGCCCCACCGGAGTCCCTGGTCGCTGCGCAGGCGGACGATCTCGTGGGCCACCCACTCGGCCTCGTCGTGCTCGTCCTCGGCCCGGTACCGAACGATCTGTCCCCCCGCCCCCCGGTCGGTCCACAGCGACTTGGGCTTGCGGGAGACGTTGTTGGTGATCACGGCATTGGCGGCGTCGAGGATGGTCTGGGTGGACCGGAAGTTCTGGTCCAGGGTGATGGCGGTGGCGTCGGGGAAGGCCTGCTCGAAGTCGAGGATGTTGGAGATGTCTGCGCCCCGGAACCGGTAGACCGACTGGTCGCTGTCCCCGACCACCACGATGTTGCGGTGCTCGCCGGCCAGGAGAACGGCCAGGGCGTTCTGCACGGCGTTGGTGTCCTGGTACTCGTCGATCAGGATGTGGGTGAAGCGGTTCCGATAGTGGTCGAGCACGTCGGGGTGGAGCCGGAAGAGGCGGACCGTGTTGAGCAGCAGGTCGTCGAAGTCCATGGCGTTGGCCGCCACCATCCGCTGCTGGTAGAGGTCGAAGACATCGGCGATCCGCCGGTCGAAGATGGTGGCCGCCGCGGCCCGGTACTCATCGGGCCCCTGCTGTCGGGACTTGGCCTGGCTGATCTGGCCCAGGATGGAACGGGGCGACAGCTTCTTGGTGTCGATGTCCAGCTCCCGGGCGACGATCTCCACCAGCCGCCGCGAGTCGGCGTCGTCGTAGATGGTGAAGGATCCCTTGTAGCCCAACCGGTCACCGTGGGCCCGGAGGATGCGCACGCACGCCGAGTGGAAGGTGGACACCCACATCCGCTGGCCCCGGGGTCCGACCAGCTCGGCCACCCGCGTGCGCATCTCCTCGGCGGCCTTGTTGGTGAAGGTGATGGCCAGGATCTGCCAGGGCTTGGCGTCGCCGGTGGCGATGAGGTGGGCGATGCGCCGCGTCAGCACCCGGGTCTTGCCCGATCCGGCGCCGGCCACGATGAGCAGGGGCCCACCCCGGTGGACCACCGAGTCCCGCTGCGGGTCGGTCAGCCCCTCCAGCAAGGCGTCCGCCCGGACGGGCGCCTCGGCGGCTCGCCGGTACGGCGAGGGGGCCGGCGGTCCCTCGCCGTCCGGACCGGGAGGCGGTTCGGCCCTCCCCTCCGACGAGGTCATTCCCACTCGATGGTGCCGGGGGGCTTGGACGTGATGTCGAGAGCCACCCGGTTGACGCCCTCCACCTCGTTGATGATCCGCGAGGAGAGGCGCTCCAGCAAGTCGTAGGGCAGACGGGCCCAGTCGGCGGTCATGGCGTCGTCACTGGTGACGGCGCGAATCACCACGGGGTAGGCGTAGGTCCGGCCGTCACCCATCACACCCACGGTACGGACGGCGGGCAGCACGGCGAAGCTCTGCCACAGGTCGCGGTACAGGCCGGCCCGCCGGATCTCCTCCACCACGATGGCGTCGGCCGCCCGCAGGATGTCGGCCCGTTCGGGGGTCACCTCCCCGACGATCCGCACGGCCAGTCCGGGGCCGGGGAAGGGCTGGCGCCAGACGATGTCGTGGGGCAGGCCGAGCTCCTCGCCCACCGCCCTGACCTCGTCCTTGAACAGCAGTCGGAGCGGCTCGACCAGGTCGAAGGCCAGGTCGTCGGGGAGCCCGCCCACGTTGTGGTGGGACTTGATGGTGGCGGCGGAGTCCGAGCCCGACTCGATCACGTCGGGGTAGAGGGTGCCCTGGACCAGGTAGCCCGACGGCTCGTCGGTGGCGGTCGGCGGGCCATCGCCCTCGAGGGGGGCCAGCTGCTCGACGACCAGGTCACGGGCCACCTCCTCGAAGATCCGGATGAACAGCTCCCCGATGATCTTGCGCTTGGCCTCGGGATCGGTGACCCCGGCCAGGGCCTCGAAGAAGCGGTCGGCCGCCTTCACATGGACCAGGTCGATGTGGAACTGACGTCGGAACGTCTCCTCCACCTGTTCGCTCTCGTGGGCCCGCATGAGGCCGGTGTCCACGTAGACGCACGTGAGCTGGTCCCCGATGGCCTTGTGGACCAGCGCGGCGGCCACCGCCGAGTCGACCCCTCCGGACAGGGCACAGAGGACCGGCGACGAGCCCACCTGGTCACGCACCGCCGCCACCTGGGACTCGATGATCGAGGTGTGGGTCCATGACGGCGGACAGTGGCAGACGTCGTAGAGGAACCGTTCGAGCAGGTCGCGACCGCGCTCGGTGTGGACCACCTCGGGATGGAACTGGACCCCGTAGAGGGCCCGCTCGACGTCGTGGAGGGCGGCCACCGGGGCATCGGGGCTGCTGGCCGTGGCCACGAATCCGTCGGGCACCGCGGTGATGGCGTCGCCGTGGCTCATCCACACCTCCCCGTGGCCCGGCCAGTCGACGAACAGCGGGGAGGTCCCGGTGACCGTCAGGGGGGTCCGTCCGTACTCGCCGCGACCGGTCCGGGCCACCTCGCCACCCAGCTGCTGGGTCAGCAGCTGGGCCCCGTAGCAGATGCCCAAGACGGGGATGCCGGCCCGGTAGATGGCTGGGTCGATGGTCGGCGCCGGCAGTTCGTTGACCGACTTGGGGCCTCCCGAGAGGATGATGCCGGAGGGGCGTCGGGCCACCAGATCGGCGGCGGTGGCCGTGTGGGGCACGATCTCCGAGTACACGTGAGCCTCGCGTACCCGCCGGGCGATCAGTTGCGCGTACTGGGCACCGAAGTCGACGACCAGGATGGGACCGTCACCGGGCGCACCGGCGTCGGGAGGCGATGGGCTCAATGGCCCATGCCGACGCCCTGCGAGCGCTGCAGGTCCTTGCCCTCGGTCTGGAGGGCGGGAGCCACCATCACCTCGGCCTTCTGGAACTCCTTCACGGTCTCGTAGCCGCAGGTGGCCATGGCGGTGCGGAGGGCCCCGAACAGGTTCATCCGCCCGTCGTTCTCGTGGGCCGGGCCGAGCAGGATCTCCTGCAGGGTCCCCCGGGTGGTGGTCTTGACCCTGGCCCCGCGGGGCAGGGTGGGATGGAAGGTGGCCATGCCCCAGTGGTAGCCGCGGGCCGGTGCCTCCACGGCCGAAGAGAGCGGCGACCCCAGCATGACGGCATCGGCCCCGCAGGCCACGGCCTTGGCGATGTCGCCGCCCTTGGACATCCCGCCGTCGGCGATCACGTGGCAGTACACCCCGGTCTCGTCCAGGTGGCGCATGCGAGCCCCGGCCACGTCGGCGATGGCGGTGGCCTGGGGCACCCCGATGCCCAGCACCCCCCGCGTGGTACAGGCGTTGCCCGGGCCGACGCCGACCAGCACACCGACCGCACCGGTGCGCATCAGGTGGAGGCCGGCCTGGTACGAAGCACACCCTCCGACGATCACCGGGATCTCGAACTCGCGGATGAAGCGCTTGAGATTGAGCGGCTCGACCGTCTTCGACACGTGCTCGGCGGAGACCACCGTGCCCTGGATGACCAGGAGGTCCAGCTCGGCACCGAGCAGTGCCGTCGCGAACATCTCGGTCTTCTGGGGCGTCACCGACGCCGCCGTGGTGATGCCGGCCGACTTCATCTCCTTGATGCGTTCGGTCACCAGCTCCAGCTGCACGGGCTCGGCGTACATCTGCTGCATCCGGGCGGTGGCCTTGTCGGCCGGGAGCTCCCGGATCTCGTCGAACAGGGGGGTGGGGTCCTCGTAGCGGGTCCACAGACCTTCGAGGTTGAGTACGCCCAGGCCGCCGAGCCTTCCGATCTCGATGGCCGTGGCCGGGCTGACCACGCCGTCCATGGCCGATGCCATGAGCGGGAGACCGAACTGGTAGGCGTCGATCTCCCAGCTGATGTCGACGTCCTCGGGATCCCGCGTCCGTCGGCTGGGAACGATGGCGATGTCGTCGAACCCGTAGGCCCTCCGACCCGATTTGAAGATGCCAATCTCAAGCTCAGCCACGTGACGTTCCTCCGGACCCTGGTCGCAGTTCTCCACACCTCCGATCGGTGGCCGCTCCGACACCGCGCCATCCGACTGCTCCCCACGATACCGCCTGGGGCCGGGACGCTGGGCTCCCCCCCGGCCGGGACCGGGCCGCTCATCGACGTCCCGGACCGGGGGCCGGAGGCGGGGTCACCCGGTCGGGGCCTGGTCCCGGAGGGACGGGGGGAACCCCACTCCGAGCACCAGGCAGACCAGCTCCATGAGGGTGCGGGCCGTGGCCCCCCACACCGTCTCACCGGCCACGTCGAAGAACCAGACCGGGAACTCGCCCACCGGGAGGCCCGACGGACCGAGGCGGCCGGGCACCGACCACCACTCCTCGTGGAACACGCCGTCAGCCGCCAGCTCGCACAAGGCCACGTCGAAGACCCGCTCCACCTCGGAAGGGTTGGCCGTGAGGGCGGGGCGTCGATCGAGGGCGGCGACCACCGGGGTCATCACCGTGTTGGACGAGACGGTGGGCATGGCCGTGAGCTGACCGATCACCGTGACCAACGACGAGTCGAGGTCCACCTCCTCGGTGGCCTCCCGGAGGGCAGCCGCCACCACCCCCTCACCGCGCTCCAGCCGGCCCCCGGGGAAGGCCACTTCACCCTGATGGGATCGGAGGAGGTCCGACCGGACGGTCAGCACCACCCGGGACTCGTCACGCTCTTCGAACAACGGGACCAGCACGGCCGCCGGACGGCCCTCGGCCGCCTGCCCGGCCAACGTCAGCCACGGTTCGCGGGTCTGGCCGTACCGGGCCCGGTCCTCGTCGAGGGCGGCGCGCACCCGGTCGAGGGAGATCTGGCGCCGCCGCTCCGGGGGGAGCCCGGCCCAGGGCGCCGGACCGCCCGGCCGGTGGTGGGCCGGCCGGGTGATGGTCCGTCGGCCGGGGGGTGGCGAGGCGGTCGTGCCGGTGGCGCCGGCGGTGTCGGTGGCATCAGGGGAATCCATGGCGGCTTCAGAGTAGGGCGACGCCCCCCGACGTCGGGCCACCGCCTTCGGCCCGATGGGGGCACCCCCCGGGTCCCCGGAACCCCCGATCCGCCGGTGAGGGCCATCCGACGCTGCGACCAGGGGCATCGGTAGAATTCCGGGATCGGGTCCGGCGGCCCGCATCCCCTCCCCGACCACCCCGACCACCCCGACCACCCCGATCACAAGGAGTTCCCAGCGTGGAAAGCAGCGAAGTCCAGGCCGCAGCCTCCCAGTTCCCCATCACCACGGCGCTCGAGTTCCCCGAGTGGGCCGTGCAGAAGAGTCTGGGCATGACCTTCGGCGTGGTCGTCCGGTCCATGGGGGCGGCCAAGGGGTTCACCGCCGGCTTCCGGGCCCTCGCCGGTGGTGAGGTGAAGCAGTACACCAAGCTGGTCGAGGACAGCCGGCGCCACGCCCTCGACCGCCTCATCGAGAACGCCCGCATCCTGGGCGCCAACGCCATCATCTCCATGCGGTTCGACTCCTCGGAGGTGGGTCAGGGCCTGACCGAGATCGTCGCCTACGGCACCGCCGTGGTCGTCGGGAGCCGCACCTGATGGTGCCGGCCTGGCCGGTCCAGGGGGTGGGGTGCCGCCGGTGGTGGTGATCCTGTCGCTGGTCGGGGTGGCCGTGGTGGTCACCGTGATCATCAGCCTGTTCGTGCGCCGCCACGGTGAGTCGGACGCGCCCCAGCCCGGATGGACACCGACCGACGAGGTCTTCAAGGACCCCGGGACCGAGCGGACCATGCGGGTGTGGGTCGATCGGGCCGGCGAACGCCACTACGTGCCCGACGCCCGCTGACGGGGTGCCGCACGGCCGACCGCGTCGGGTCGGGCGGGTGGCGGCCGGTCATGGCGTCGGCCGCCGGCGACGGGTGGAGCCGGAGCCAGTGTGACCGTCCGGGTGGCGGCCACCCGGCGGCGAACCGGCGGCGCTGGTCACCGGGTACCGGCACCCCGGACACAGATCGACCGGGCCCGGAGGCCCGGTCGATCTACACCACAGAGTGCGCCATCCGTCGGCGCGTCCGGCCCTCGGCGGGGCCGGAGAGGGACCTACATCATCCCGCCCATGCCGCCCATCCCGCCCATGCCGCCACCCATGGCGGCTGCGGCGGCCGCGGCGGCCGCCGGGTCGGCCTTCTCCGGCTTGTCGGCCACCAGCGCTTCGGTGGTCAGCAGCAGCCCGGCGATCGAGGCCGCGTTCTGCAACGCCGACCGGGTGACCTTGGCCGGGTCGATCACGCCCGCCTTCACCAGGTCGACCAGTTCGCCGGTGGCGGCGTCGAGGCCGATGGAGCCGGTCTCCGATTCCACCTGGCGGACATAGACCGATCCCTCGAGCCCGGCGTTGCTGGCGATGCAGTGCAGCGGAGCGGCCAGAGCCTTGGCCACGATGGCCGCGCCGGTGGCCTCGTCCCCGGTGAGGGACTCCACCACGGCCTGCACGGCGACGCGGGAGCGGACCAGTGCGGTCCCCCCACCGGCGACGATGCCCTCCTCCACGGCGGCCCGGGTGGCGGAGAGGGCATCTTCGATGCGGTGCTTCTTCTCCTTCAGCTCCACCTCGGTGGCGGCCCCGACCTTGACGACGGCGACGCCGCCGGCCAGCTTGGCCAGACGCTCCTGCAACTTCTCGCGATCCCAGTCGGAGTCGGTGTCGTCGATCTCGCGCTTGATCTGGGCGATGCGACCCTTGACGTCCTCCTCGGATCCGCCGCCCTCGACGATGGTGGTGTCGTCCTTGGTCACGATGACCCGGCGGGCCTTGCCCAGCAGGTCGACGGTGGTGGTGTCCAGCTTCAGGCCGATCTCCTCGGAGATCACCTGGGCACCGGTCAGCACCGCCATGTCCTGCAGCATGGCCTTCCGACGCTCACCGAAGCCGGGGGCCTTCACGGCCACCGAGGTGAACGTCCCGCGGATCTTGTTCACCACCAGGGTGGCCAGGGCCTCGCCCTCGACATCCTCGGCCACGATCAGCAGCGGCTTGCCGGTCTGCATGACCTTCTCGAGGACGGGCACCAGGTCGTGGACGGCGCTGATCTTCTGGTTGACGAAGACGATCAGCGGATCGTCGAGCACGGCTTCCTGGCGTTCGGCGTCGGTCACGAAGTAGGGCGAGAGGTAGCCCTTGTCGAACTGCATTCCCTCGGTGAACTCGAGGTCGATGCCGAAGGTGTTCGACTCCTCGACGGTCACCGTGCCGTCCTTGCCCACTCTGTCGATGGCGTCGGCCAGCACCTCCCCGATGGCGGTGTCGGCCGCCGAGATGGCGGCCACCTGGGCGATCTCCGTCTTCGAGTCGATCTCCTTGGCCTGCTCCTTGATGGACTCGACGGCGGCGGCGACCGCCTTGTCGATCCCCTTGCGCAGGCCGAGCGGATTGGCTCCGGCGGCGACGTTGCGCAGTCCCTCCTTGATCAGGGCCTGCGCCAGCACGGTGGCGGTGGTGGTGCCGTCACCGGCCACATCGTTGGTCTTGGTGGCGACCTCCTTGACCAGCTGCGCGCCCATGTTCTCGAAGACGTCCTCCAGCTCGACCTCGCGGGCGATGGACACGCCGTCGTTGGTGATGGTCGGAGCACCGAACTTCTTCTCGATGACCACGTTGCGCCCCTTGGGGCCGAGGGTCACCTTCACGGTGTCGGCGAGTTTGTTCACCCCCGCTTCGAGGCCGCGGCGGGCGGACTCGTCGAACTTCAGGATCTTGGGCATTACTTGCCCACCTTGGCCAGGACGTCACGGCTGGACAGGATCAGCAGGTCCTCACCGTCGGAGCTGATCTCCGTGCCGCCGTACTTGGAGTAGACGACGGTGTCGCCGACGGCGATGTCCAGGGGGATGAGCTCCCCGCTGGCCTCGGCCCGACGGCCGGGTCCGACGGCGAGCACTTCGCCCTGCTGGGGCTTCTCTTTGGCGGTGTCGGGGATGACCAGGCCGGAAGCGGTGGTCTCCTCGGACTCGCCGGGGCGGACGACGATGCGGTCGTCAAGGGGATGCAGACTCATGGGTTCGGGCCTCCTGTGGCACGCGTTAGCAGTCGAGCGTTGAGAGTGCTAATGGTAGCGACCCCGAGGCGGCTTGGCAACCGCGACCCGAGAGTGCCAGACGAACCCCGCTCTGGCACCGTCGGGTGCGGCCCGGTCAGGTGGTGGCCGCCAGGCGGAGGTTCGGGTCGGCCCCCAGACCGAGGGGGCTCACGTCCCCGTGGCGGAGCCGCCACCAGCCGGCCGCGGCCACCATGGCGGCGTTGTCGGTACACAGCGCCCGGCTGGGCAGGAACGCGCCCCTGCCGTCGGCCGCGCACACCTCCTCCACCGTCGAGCGCAGCAAGGCGTTGGCGGCCACGCCGCCCGCCAGGCACAGCGCCTTGGCGCCCACGTCGGCTGCGGCCCGGCGGGCCCTCGTGACCAGGACGTCCACCACCGCCTGGCGGAACGAGGCCGCCACGTCGGCGGTGTCGGCGTCGGGGTGGTTGCGCACGGTGTTGACCACCGAGGTCTTGAGCCCGCTGAACGAGAAGTCATACCCCTCGCCGGGGTAGGAACGGGGGAAGGCGAAGGCGGTGGCGTCGCCTTGCCCGGCGATCCGGTCGATGGCCGGGCCGCCGGGGTAGCCCAGACCGAGGTAGCGGGCCACCTTGTCGAAGGCCTCGCCGGCGGCGTCGTCGATGGTGCCGCCCATGAGCCGGTAGCGACCGGGCCCGGTCACCTCGACCAGGAGGGTGTGGCCACCGGAGACCAGGAGCACCACCAGCGGCCAGCCCAGATCGGGCTGCTCCAGGAGCGAGGCGAAGAGGTGGGCTTCCAGGTGGTTGACCCCCACGAGGGGGACGCCCCAGGCCAGCGAGAGGGCCTTGGCCTCGGCCACCCCCACCAGCAGGGACCCGATCAGGCCGGGACCGTAGGTGACGGCTACGGCGTCGATGCCGGTGCCCGAGGTGTCCGAACCGGCGTCGGCCAGGGCCTCGGCCAGCACCGGGGTGAGCAGCTCGACGTGGGCCCGTCCGGCGAGCTCGGGCACCACCCCGCCGTACCTGGCGTGCAGGTCGATCTGGCTGCTCACCACCGAGGAGACGATCACCGAACCGTCGTCCACCACCGAGGCCGCCGTCTCGTCGCACGAGGTCTCGATCCCGAGGACCCGAACCACCGAGCGGCCGGCCATGCCCGGCACCCTAGTCAGCGCCGAGGTCACCGGCGGCGGGTGACCACGAGGCCCGGGGCCCGTCGGGCCTCGATGGCCGCCAACCGGTCGGCGTACTCGTCCGAGTCGATGTCCCGGACCCACATGACCAGGGCGTCGTCACCGGTCTCGGGGTAGTAGTTCCGGCGCACGCCCACCGGGGCCAGACCGAAGCGTTGGTAGAGGGCGGCGGCCGGGTCGTTGCCCACCCGGACCTCGAGGGTCAGATGGCGGGCGCCCCGGGCCAGGGCCGTGCGGACCAGGTCGGCCAGGATCACCGCACCCAGACCCCGCCCCTGCCAGTCGGGGTCGACGGCGATGTTGTTCACGTGCGACTCGTCGTCGATCAACATCTGGCCGGCGAAGCCCACGAGGGTCCGACCCACCCACGCGGCCCGGTAGGCGCGGGAGGTGCGTTGGGCGAGCTCCTCGACGAAGAGCCGGTGCGACCAGGGATGGGGGAACACCGCCTCTTCGATCCGCAGCACGCCCCGCAGGTCCTTGGTGCGCATCGGCGCCATGACCACCTCGACCGGGGTCTCCTCCCTCCGGACGGCGTCGGCTGCACTGTTCATCGGACCCCGTCCCCGCCGGTCGGGACCGTGGGCGGGGGCCGCTGCTCCCAGTTGATGCGGGCGTCGGCCGGGCGCCGGTAGTCGGGGACCAGGTCGCCCGCGGCCACCAGGGGCTCCCCCCGTCCGAGCCGGGACAGGGCCAGGCGGGCCAGGGTGGACGGGGGCGGGGCGGCCAGCCCGGCCGCGGCGTCCAGGTCGAGGCCGGGGTGGGGGGCCAGCTGCCGGTGGTAGCGGACGGCCCCGTCGCCCACCACCACGACCCGGCCGTGCGCCCGGGCCAGCGCCACCAGCCAGTCCTCGAGCGCCGCGGGGGTGATCGGCTCGGTCCGGTCGTCCCGTACCGAGCCCGGATCGACAGGGTCCCCGGAGCCGTCGGCGCGGTCGAAGCGGTAGGCGGCGGCGAACACCTCGCCCCGTCGGGCGTCGACCACCGAGACCACCGGGGTCCGCGTCCCGGTCCCCGGCGGCCGGTCGCCGACCCTGTCGAGGGCGGCGGCGGCCAGGATGTCGAGGCTGCTCACCCCGACCAGCCCGATCGACAGGGCCTGGGCCAGGGCCTTGGCCGTGGCCACGCCCACCCGGAGGCCGGTGAACAGGCCGGGTCCGATGTCCACGGCGATGACGTCGATGTCGGCCACCGTGCACCCCGACACCGCGCACACCTCCTCGACCGAGGGGATCAACAGCTCGGCGTGGGCCCGCCCCCCGGCATGGAGCCGCTCGGCCGACGCCCCGTCGTCCCGGATCAGGGCCACCCCGACCAGGTCGGTGGCCGACTCGATGGCCAACAGGGTCACGGGGCCACCGCCCACCGGGCGAGGGCCCCGACCAGGGCGTCCCACCGGGCCGTCCAACGCGGGCCCGAGGGGCGGACGGCGATGACCCGTACGTCGTCGTCGCCGCCGGTGCCGGAGAGGGCCAGGTCGAGCGCGTCGGCCCCGAGGACCGGTTCGGCGGCGTCCCCCCACTCGACGAGGGCCACCGCCCCGTCCTCGACCAGTTCGCCGAGGCCCAGGTCGACGATCTCATGGAGGTGGTCCAGACGCCACAGGTCGGCGTGGACCAGGGTCCGCACCGGGCCGTCCCCGGCCACCGGATACTGGCGGACCAGCGTGAAGGTGGGACTGGTGACGGGCTCGGCCACCCCGAGGCCGTGACCGAACCCCTGGGCGAAGGTGGTCTTGCCCGCGCCGAGGTCACCGGCCAGCAGGAGGATGTCGCCGGGGAGGCACACCCCGGCGACCGCCGCGGCCAGGGCCCGGGTCTGGTCGGGAGTCGAGGTCCGGAGGAGCAGCGGCCCCGGTGCCCTCACGAGTGCCAGCCGAGCAGCTGCTTGGCCCGGATCAGGTCGGCTCGCATCTCGGCCACCACCGCGCCGCCGGAGCGCAGCGCGGCGGCCGGGTGGTAGGTGGGCACCAGGTGCCAGCCGTCCATCGGGTAGACCTGGCCCCGCACCCTGGTGATGCCGAGGTCGGTCTGGAGCAGCAGCTTGGTGGCGAAGTTCCCGAGGGTGATCACCACCACGGGGGCGATGGCGGTGAGCTGGGCGTCGAGGTAGGGGCGGCAGGTGGCGATCTCGTCGGGTTTGGGGTCCCGGTTGTCCGGCGGACGGCACTTGACCACGTTGGCGATGTAGAAGCGCGAGCGGTCGACGCCCAGCTCCTCGAGCACCAGCTTGTCGAGCAGCTTGCCGGAGCGCCCGACGAACGGCTCGCCCTGGAGGTCCTCATCGCGGCCGGGGGCCTCGCCCACGAACATCAGATCGGCATCGGGGGCCCCCACCCCGAAGACCACCTGGGTCCGGTGGGCCGACAGCGGGCACCGGGTGCAGCCGGCGGCCTCGCGGGCGAGCTCGGCCAGATCGGTCCCGGGTGCCACTGCCGCATGGTACCGCTCGGGCGGCCGGCGATCGGCGGGGCCCGGACCGGCCGCCGGCGACGGACCGGCCGGTGGCTCAGCCCGGGGGGCGCCCGCCGTGCAGGAGGCGGGGGACCCGGGGGCCGATGTCGCACAGGACCTCGTAGCTGATGGTGCCCAGCAGCCCGGCCCACTCCTCGGCACCGACGGCTTCGGCCCCCTGCTCGCCGATCAGCACCACCTCGTCACCCACGGCCACCGGGACCGAGCCCGGCGGCCCGCAGTCCACCACGATCTGGTCCATGGTCACCACCCCGGCCAAGGGCCGGCGCACGCCGCCGATCAGCACCTCGCCACCCTGGTCGAACAGGCGCCGGGGCACGCCGTCGGCGTAGCCGATGGGTACGGTGGCCACCGTCGAGTTGGCCGGCAGCGGCCGCCGGCGGCCGTAGGAGGGGCGTTCCCCGGCCGGCAGGTCCCGCACGTAGGTCACCCGGCTGCGCAGGGACAGCACCGGCCGGAGCCGCCGGCCTCCGGTGGCGTCGGCCAGGGCCGAGGCCAGGGCCGGGGTCGGGGTCAGACCGTAGACGGCGAGGCCGCAGCGGACCAGGTCGTGGCGGGACGAGGCCACCCCGATGGTGGCGGCCGAGTTGGCTACATGGGTCATCGGCGGCCGGTGGCCGGCGGCGGCGAGCGCGGCCACCACCTCGTCGAACCGGTCGAGCTGGAGGCAGGTGAAGGCCCGGTCGTCGGCGTCGTGCCCGTCGGCCACGGCCAGGTGGGTCCACACCGCCCCCAACTGCAGGTGGGGGTCGGCGGCGATGGCCGCGGCCAGGGCCGGGGCGTCCTCGGGGTCCGCACCCACCCGGTGCATCCCGGTGTCCACCTTGAGGTGGACCGGTACCGGGGGGAGCCCCGACCCGGCCGTGACCCGGCTCAGGTCCTCGATCCCGCCGGCGGTGTAGACCGTCGGGACCAGGCGGCGGGACACGGCCTCGGCCATCCCCTCCACCGGTGGCTCGGACAGCAGCAGGATCGGCGCCCCGATCCCCGCCTCCCGCAGCGCCACCCCCTCCTCGACCAGGGCCACCGCCAACCAGGTGGCGCCCCCTTCGAGGGCGGCCCGGGCCACCGGCAGGTCACCGTGGCCGTAGCCGTCCGCCTTCACCACCGCGCAGAGGGCCGCCGGCCCGACCAGGTCGGCGAGCACGCCGGCGTTGTGCCGCACGGCGTCGAGGTCGATGTCGGCCCACGCCGGGCGCCAGCGGTCAGCCACGCGGACCCCTCGGGACCGGGCCGGCGGGGCCGCCCCGCCCGGCGGGATCGTGCCGGGCGGCCAGCACCGCGGCGACCAGGTCGGGCAGGTCGCCGGCCACCGTCCCCTCCCCGAAGGCCAGCCGCACCGGCCCGGCCGTGCACGTGGGCGGCCAGGGCGGCGGCGTCGAGCGGGTCGACCCCCCGGGCCAGGAGGGCCCCGATGACCCCGGACAGGACGTCCCCGGTACCGGCGGTGGCCAGGGCGGTGGTGCCCGCCCGGGCCAGGCGGACCCGGCCGTCGGGATGGGCCACCGCGGTGGTCGGTCCCTTGAGCAGGGACACCGCACCGGAGCGGCCGGCCAGGGCGCGGGCGGCGGCGATCCGGTCCGGACCGGGGTCGGCGCCGACCAGCCGGACGTACTCGCCGTCGTGGGGGGTCAGGACCACCCGGGACCGGGCCTGGAGGGAGCGGTCCCCACCCACCCGGCCCAGGGCGTGGAGGCCGTCGGCGTCCACCACCACCGGCACGGGCGAGTCGGCCACCAGCCGGATCACCTCGGCCGCGGCACCGGGGGTGCGCCCGAGCCCGGGTCCGACCACCACGGCCGAGCAGCGTGAGGCGGCGTCCAAGGCGGCCGGCGCCCACCCCTCGTCGGGGAGGAAGACGCTGACCGCCTCGGTGGCCGGCGAGTGGGCCAGGGCCAGGCCGGGCACGCCCAGGCGGACCATGCCGGCACCGGCCCGGTAGGCGGCGCGGGCGCACAGGCCGGCGGCCCCGGTCATGCCCGGCGACCCGGCCACCACCAACACGGCGGCCGACCACTTGTTGCCCTGCCGGGCCCGGGGCGGGACCAGGGCGGCCACGTCCTCGTCCCCGACGACGGCGACCGACGGGCGGCCGGTGGGGAGGCCGATGTCGGCCACGGTCACCGCGCCGGCCAGGACGCGCCCCCTCGCCCTGGAGCAGCCCGGGCTTGAGGGCCACGAACGTCACCGTCCGGTGGGCGGCCGCCGGTGCCCCCGACGCCTCCCCGGTGTCCCCGCGTACGCCGGAGGGGATGTCCACGGCCAGGACCGGGGTCCCGGCGGGAACCGGTGGGAACCGGAACTCACCCCGGAACCCGGTGCCGAAGGCGGCGTCCACGACCAGGTCGACCGGTCCGACGGCGGCGGGCGACCCGGCCTCGACCACGGTGACCCGGGCGCCGCGCCGCCCGAGCAGGC
Organism: uncultured Acidimicrobiaceae bacterium; assembly: GCA_963812525.1. GTDB lineage: Bacteria > Actinomycetota > Acidimicrobiia > Acidimicrobiales > RAAP-2 > Bog-756. The sequence goes on along the minus strand of CAWEVL010000009.1, from coordinate 349,958 downwards.
GGGCGGCCACCCGCCCGTCGGCCCCGTTGTTCCCCGGGCCGGCCACCACCGTCACCCGGCGGCCGTAGGCTCCGCCCATCACGTCCAGGGCGGCCACGGCCACGGCCAGCCCGGCCCGGCCCACCAGGACCTCGAGGGGCGTCGAGGACAGGGCGGCGGCATCGACGGCGTTCATCTCGGCGACGGTGAGGACCGGCTGCATCCCTGTCGACGCTACGACGTCGCCGGCCGGTCCGGGGAGACCGTGCCCGGGCGAGCCCCCTCGGCCACCACCAGGGCCAGGGCCACCTGATCGGTGTGGGAGAGGGACAGGTGCCAACGCACGACGCCGGCGCGGTCGGCCAGCGACCCGGCCGCTCCGGTGAGGACCAGGCCCGGCGCGTCGAGGCCGACGCGGACCACCTCCACGTCGTGGAAGGGATAGGCCCACAGCCCGACCCCCAACGCCTTCATCACCGCCTCCTTGGCGGCGAAGCGGGTGGAGAGACGCGGGACGGGGTCGGCCGCCGACCGGGCGTAGGCCAGCTCGGCGGCGGTGAAGAGGCGGTCGGCGACCGAGCCCCGGCGACCGAGGACCCGGGCGAACCGGGCCAGGTCCACGGCGTCGACGCCCACGCCGACCACACCGACCGGGGGCGGGCCGCCGTCCAGCAGTCCGAGGGCCAGGCTCCGGGCCAGCGCGGTCACCGGAGCGGCCCCGTCCCGGTGGGTCACTCGACGGTGACCACCTTGGCCAGGTTGCGGGGGCGGTCGACGTCGAGGCCGTGCAGGCGGGCCAGGTGGTAGGCGAACAGCTGCATGGGCACCACGTCGATGATGGGGGCGAAGAGGTACTCGGTCTCGGGTACCCACAGCACGGCGTCGGCCAGCCGGGCGGTCTCCTCGTCGCCGTCGTTGGCCACCAGCACCACCGTGGCGCCCCGGCTCTTGACCTCGGTGACGTTGTTCATCATCTTCTCCCAGATGGGGGTGCGGGTGACCACGGCGATGACCACCGTGCCCGGCTCCACCAGCGCGATGGGCCCGTGCTTGAGCTCGCCGGCCGGGAAGCCCTCGGCCCGCAGGTAGGAGAGCTCCTTCAGCTTCAGCGCGCCCTCGAGGGCCACCGGGTACCCCACCTGGCGGCCCAGGAACATGAACGACGGCGAGTCGCGGTACCGCCGGGCCACCGCCTCCACCTCGGCGCTCCGCCCGAGGGCCACCGCCACGTGCTCGGGCAGCACCCCCATGGCCTCGAACAGGGTCCGGGCGTCGGCCGGCGACAGGGTGCCCCGGGCCTGGGCCAGGTAGAGGGCCAGGATCTCCAGCGCGGTGATCTGGGCCAGGTGGGTCTTGGTGGCCGCCACCCCGATCTCGGGTCCGGCCCGGGTGTAGAGCACCGCGTCGCTCCCCCGGGCCATGGACGAGTCGACCACGTTGCAGATGACCAGGACCTTGGCCCCCTGCCGGCTGGCCTCCTCCATGGCGAGGCGGGTGTCGGCGGTCTCGCCGGACTGGCTGACCCCGATGACCAGGGTGGTGGCGTCGAGCACCGGGTCGCGGTAGATGAACTCACTGGCGATGTCGATCTCGACGGGAATGCGGGCCCAGTGCTCGATGGCGTACTTGGCCATCAGGCCGGCGTGGTAGCTGCTCCCACAGGCCACGATGAACACCTTGTTGACCTGGCGCAGCTCCTCGTTGGTGATGTGGACCTCGTCCAGGGAGAGGGTGCCGTCAGGGAGCAGCCGGTCGAGCAGGGTGTCGGCCACCGCCTTGGGCTGCTCGTGCATCTCCTTGCTCATGTAGTCGTCGTAGCCGTCCTTGCGGGCGGCATCGAGGTCCCAGCTGACCGTGATGGTCTGGGGCTGCACCTCGGCACCGGTCGAGTCGGTGACCCGCAGCGAACCCGGTCGCAGCTCGGCCACCTGATCGTCCTCCAGGACGAAGAAGTCACGGGTGAGGCCGAGGATGGCGGGGATGTCCGAGGCCAGGAAGGCGGCGTCCCCGCGTACCCCCATCAGCAGGGGGGAGACCCGCCGGGCGGCCACGAGGAGGTCGGGCTCGTCGGCTCGCACCACGGCCAGGGCGAAGGCCCCGCGCACCCGGGTCAGCGCCGAGCGCACCGCTCCGGACAACCCGGAGTCGGGACGATCGGCCAGCGCCGCCTCGATCAGGTGGGCCAGCACCTCGGTGTCGGTCTCCGACTCCAGCCGGTGCCCGGCGGCCACCAGTTCGTCGGCCAGCTCCACGTGGTTCTCGATGATCCCGTTGTGGACCAGGGCCAGCCCGGCCGTGCAGTCCACATGGGGATGGGCGTTGCCCTCGGTGGGGCCGCCGTGGGTGGCCCAGCGGGTGTGGCCGATGCCGGCCACCGAGCCGGCGGGGGCGGACTCGGCCCGTTTGGTCAGGTCGTCCAGCGACCGGGTGCCGTTGGCCGCCCGGGCCCGCCACAGCCCGTCGGAGGGCGCCGGGCCGACCAGGGCGATGCCGGCCGAGTCGTAGCCGCGGTACTCCAGGCGGCCGAGGCCCTCGAGGAGCACCTCCAGCACGTCAACGGGGTCGGCGCCGGACGGGGATCGGGTGATACCGATGATGCCGCACATGGGTACCGAGGCTAGCGGTCCGGGGGCCCGGGCCCACTGCCATTCCCCCCTGGCCCGGCCGGCCGGTCCTGGCCTCCGGGGCCGGACACCGGACCGGACCGGGGTCAGCCGTGGGTGGCCGCGGCCGCCTGCAGTTCGAACCCCACCAGCTTGCCGAGGCGCTCGGCGATGGCCTCGGCCACCCCGTCGCCCCGGGCCTCGACCATCACCCGGACCAACGGCTCGGTGCCGCTGGGGCGGAGGAGCACCCGTCCCTCGTCGCCCAGCCGGGCCTCCTCTTCGGCCACCGCCGACCACACGGCCTCCGCCCCGCCCAACAGCTCGGTGTTGGGCACGGGCACGTTGATGAGGACCTGGGGGACCCGGGTGACCAGCCCGTCCAGCAGCCCGGTCAGGGGCCGGCCCGACCGGGCCACCAGGTCGGCCAGGATCAACCCGGTCAGCAGCCCGTCGCCGGTGGTGGCCAGGCGGCGGAAGATGATGTGGCCGGACTGTTCCCCACCCAGGGAGAGTCCGTCCTGGTCCAGGGCGGCCAGCACGTAGCGGTCCCCCACCCCGGTCTCCTTCACGATGATGCCCCGTTCCTCCATGGCCAGGCGGAACCCCAGGTTGGTCATGACCGTGACCACCACCGTGTTGCCGGCCAGCAGGCCCCGCTCGGCCAGGTCCAGGGCGAACAGGGCGATCAGCTCGTCCCCGTTGACCAGGGCGCCGTCGGGACCGATGGCCAGCAGCCGGTCGGCGTCACCGTCGAGGGCCAGGCCCAGGTCGGCCTGGTGCTCCACCACGGCGCCGGCCAGGGGTCCGGTGGAGGTGGAGCCGCACCCGTCGTTGATGTTGGTGCCGTCGGGCTCACAGCCGATGGAGACCACCTCGGCACCCAGCGCCTCGAACAGCCCGCCGGCCAGGGCCGAGGCCGATCCGTTGGCACTGTCGACGACCAGCCGGAGGCCGTCCAGCCGGCGCCCCTCCAGCAACGACACCAGGTGGTCGACATAGGCCCGGCCCAGATCCGGCTCGGCCGAGAGGCCTCCCACCCCGTGCCCCTCCAGGCGGCGCGGGCCCTTGGCCGAGGGGTCGAGGACCCGGTCCAGCTCGTCCTCGATGGCCGCCTCCATCTCCTCGCTCAGCTTGGCCCCGCCGGCGGCGAAGAGCTTGATGCCGTTGTCGGGGAACGGGTTGTGCGAGGCCGAGATGACCACCGCGGGCACCTCGCGTTCGGCCGACAGCCAGGCCAGAGCCGGAGTGGGGAGCACGCCCACGTCGACGACATCGGCACCCTCACTGGTGAGGCCGGCCGACAGGGCCGCCTGCAGCAGGGGGCCGGAGCGACGGGTGTCCCGACCGACGAGGAAGGTGGCGGCCGAGATGGTGCGGGCGACGGCCCGTCCCAAGGCCAAGGTCAGCTCGGGCGTGAGCTCGACGTTGGCGACACCCCGGACCCCATCGGTGCCGAACCGGGTCGTGACCACCGGACTACCGCTTGGAGTACTGGGGCGCCTTGCGGGCCTTCTTCAGGCCGTACTTCTTCGACTCCTTCTCGCGTGCGTCACGGGTGAGGAACCCCGCCTTCTTCAACGAGGCCCGCAACTCGGGGTCGAGCTCGCACAGGGCCCGGGCGATGCCCAGCCGGAACGCACCGGCCTGGCCCGAGACCCCCCCACCGTCGATGGTCACGTCGATGTCCCACGACTCGGTGGTCTCGGTCAGACGGAGGGGCTCGGTGACGATCATCCGGTGGGTGGCCGAGGTGAAGTAGTCCTCGAACTTCGATCCGTTGACGGTGATCCCACCCTGGCCGGGACGGATCCGTACCCGGGCCACCGCCTGCTTTCGGCGTCCGGTGGTCTGGCAGATGGGGGCGGCGTTGGCCACAGCGTGTTCCTCGCGTTCGGTTTCTCTGGGCGTTTCGTGGATTCGGGGGTGGTGGTTCGACCGGACCCGTCGGCGGGCCTGGCGCCTAGGCCCCGCTCCGGGCCGATGCCCTGCGGCGGGCATCGGGGAGCTCGAGGGGTTCGGGGGACTGGGCGGCATGGGGGTGGTCGGCACCCCGGTAGACCTTCAGCTTGGTGGCCATCTGGCGTCCCAGCCGGTTCTTCGGCAACATGCCGGTGACCGCGTTGCGGACGACGTCGTCGGCACGGTCGATCATCAGATCGCCGTAGCTGGTGGCGGTCAGGCCCCCCGGGTAGCCGCTGTGGCGGTAGGCCATCTTGGACTCCGCCTTGCCCGAGGTCAGCACCACCTTGTCTGCGTTGATCACGATGACGTGGTCGCCCATGTCGGTGTTGGGCGCGAAGGTCGGCTTGTGCTTGCCCCGCAGGATGGCGGCCACCTCGGTGGCCAGGCGGCCGAGCACCAGCCCGTCGGCGTCGACGATGCGCCAGGCGCGGGTGATGTCAGCAGGCTTGGGTGAGAACGTGCGCACGAGATGTCCTTGTCGGTGGTACTGGGTTCGGTGGTGCCGGGTCCGGTGGTCCTGGGTGCCGGGGGCACCCACCGATGCCGGGCCGTTGGTCAGGGCCGATCCGGACCGCCCCGCCACCGATCCACGAGGTGCTCCCGTCCGCCCCCCGGCTGATCTGGCCAAACCGGCGACTGCCCAGGATACGACGAAACCGCCCGCTCAGGCAAGCCGGCCGGCCCCGTAGCGGACCTCCATCAGGGTGAGGCCCCAGGGCGGTGCCGGTTGGGAGGCCTGCTGGCGGTCGGCGGAGCGCAGGATCCACAGCATGTCGGACGGGCGCTTGCGACCCCGTCCCACGTCGACCAGGGTGCCGACCAGGGACCGGACCATCTGGTGGCAGAAGGCGTTGGCCTCGATCTCGAAGGCCAGCAGGCTCCCCGCCGCCGGGACCAGGGCCGGGGTCGAGCCGGCGGTCGGGGGGGCCGGGCGGGCGGCCCCCGCCGTCCCCCCACCCTCGGCGGTGCTCAGCGCCGTCCACGAGGCCGCCGTCACCCGCCTCGGGATGGGGGCGTCGGGCGCGGTGCCCGGCACCCGCCGGCAGAAGGCCCGGAAGTCGTGCTCGCCGAGGAGGGCGTCGGAGGCGGCGGCCATCGACCGGAGGTCGAGGGGGTCGGCGATGTGCCAGGACAAGCCGGCCAGGAGGGGATCGGCCACCGGGGCGTTGACCACCAGGTACCGGTAGCGGCGGGCGCTCGCCGAATGCCGGGCATCGAATCCGTCCGGCGCCACGCCGGCCTCCCGGACCACGATGGTCGGGCCCAGCTGGCTGTTGCACGACGAGACCACGGCGGCCGGGTCCAGATCGGCGGACCGCTCGCCGGGGACGTCGAAGTGGACGACCTGGTTGAGGGCGTGGACGCCCGAGTCGGTGCGCCCGGCGCAGGTCAGGACCACCGGGGCCCGGACCACCCGGCCCAGGGCCTCGGCCAGCGCCCCGGCCACCGTCGACTGGTCCCGTTGGGCGGCAAAGCCGTGGAAGGCCGAGCCGTCGTAGGCCACCGTCATCCGCCACCGGACCGTCCCGGCCGGTCCGTCGCCGGTCTCGGGGTCACGGGCAGGACCGGCACCGCTCCCGTCGTCCAACCCCCCGCGCCCGGGGGGCGGGCTCACACCAGTTCGATGCGGGCCATCGGGGCGTTGTCGCCCTGACGGTTGCCCAGCTTGAGGATGCGGGTGTACCCGCCCGGCCGTTCGGCGTAGCGGGGCCCGATCTCGTCGAACAGCTTGTGGGCCATGTCCTTGTCCCGCAGGAACGCCACCACGTTGCGCTGGCGGGCCACACCGCCCTTGGCCGCCGCGGTGATGACCTTCTCGGCCACCGGACGCAGGGCCTTGGCCTTGGCCTCGGTGGTGACCAGGTATTCGGCGGCGATGAGCGAGGCGACCAGGTTGCCCATCATGGCCTTCTGGTGGGCGGAGCTACCGCCGAAGCGGCGTCCCTTCTTCGGAGTGCCGAGCATGGTCCCGGCCTCAGTCCTTGACCCGCAGGGACAGCCCCCGCTCGTCGAGCTTCTGGAGCACCTCGTCCAGCGACTTCTGGCCGAAGTTGGTGATGTTGAGCAGATCGTCGAGCGTGCGGTCGACCAGCTCGCCGATGGTGTTGATCTGGGCCCGCTTGAGGCAGTTGCGGGGACGCTCGGTGAGGTCGAGGTCCTCGATGCGCAGGTCGAGGTCGGGGGAGCCGGTGCCGATGGTGCCCACCTCGCCCAACTCGAGGCCCATGGGCTCGTCCTCCAGGTCGGCCACCAGGCCCACCAGGGTGCGCAGCGTGTCGCCGGCCGAGGCCAGGGCCTCGCGGGGGGTGATGGAGCCGTCGGTCTCGATGTCCAGCACCAGGCGGTCGAAGTCGGTGGACTGCTCCACCCGGACCGGCTCGACGGTGAAGGCCACCCGGCGCACCGGCGAGAAGATGGCGTCGACCGGGATGACACCGATGATGGTGGACCGCTTGTTCTTGTCGGCCGAGAGGTAGCCCCGCCCCCGCTCCACGGTGAGGTCGACGGCCAGCCGGCCCTTGCCGTTGAGGGAGGCGATGTGCTGGCCCGGGCTGAGCACCTCGACGTCCGCGGTGACCTGCAGGTCGCCGGCGGTGGCATCGCCGGGTCCCCGCTTGTCGAGGCGGATGGTCACCGGCTCCTCGCTGTGCACCCGGAACAGGATGTCCTTCAGGTTCAAGATGAGGTCGGTCACGTCCTCCTTGACCCCGGGGAGGGTGGTGAACTCGTGGAGGGCGTCGTCGAATCGGACCTGGGTGATCGAGGCCCCGGGGATGGACGAGAGCAGGGTGCGCCGGAGCGAGTTCCCGAGGGTGTGCCCGAATCCCGGGTCGAGCGGCCCCACGGCGAACCGCTGGCGGTTGTCCTCTTCTTCGCCGATGGATTCGACGGTGGGTCGTTGGATGATGAGCATGCTGATCAGGGCTCCTCGGCAGTCTGGTGCGCGGTGTCGGTAGTGGTCGTGCGGATTCGTTCGGTCGTGTGGTTCAGGCGGTCAGGCGTGGCCGGATGGCGGAGTCGGCTACTTGGAGTACAGCTCGACGATGAGCTGCTCCTGGACCGGCTCGTCGATGTGCTCCCGCAGCGGCAGCGAGAACACCCGGACCTCGAACCGGTCGCCGACCGTCTCCAGCCAGGGCGGCAACTGCCGGTCGAGGGTGTCCATGTTGCGGCGCACGTGGAACAGCTCACGGGACGAGGGCTTGAGGGCCACCACGTCGCCCTGTCGCACCCGGTAGCTGGGGATGGTGACCCGTTTGCCGTTGACCAGGACGTGACCGTGGCGGACGAATTGGCGGGCCTGGGACCGGCTCGCCCCCCACCCGGCCCGGAAGGCCACGTTGTCGAGGCGCTGCTCCAGCATGCGGAGCAGGTTCTCGCCGGTGATCCCGGGGGCCCGGCTGGCCTCCACGTAGAGGTTGTGGAACTGCCGCTCGAGCAGCCCGTAGATCCGGCGGGCCTTCTGCTTCTCCCGCAATTGGCCCAGGTACTCCGAGCCCTGCCGCATCCGGTCGCGGCCGTGCTCCCCCGGCGGGTAGGCGCGGCTGTGGCGGTCGGTCACCGCCTCGGAGACCGGGCATTTCATCGAATAGCAGCGCTCCCCCTTGAGGAAGAGCTTGGTGCGCTCCCGCCGGCAGAGGCGGCAGACGGGTCCGGTGTATCGAGCCATCAGTGTTCCCTTGGTTCCCTTCGTCCCGGCCCTAGACCCGACGCCGCTTCTTCGGGCGGCAGCCGTTGTGGGGGATCGGGGTCACGTCCTTGATGCCGGCCACTTCGATGCCGGCGGCGGCCAACGAGCGGATCGCCGTCTCCCGCCCCGAACCGGGCCCCCGGACCAGGACGTCGACCCGGCGCACCCCGTGCTCCATGGCCTTCTTGGCGCACTGTTCAGCGGCCAGCTGGGCGGCGAACGGGGTCGACTTGCGCGAGCCCTTGAAGCCCACGTTGCCGGCCGACGCCCAGGCCAGCACGTTGCCCTCGGGGTCGGCGATGGAGACGATGGTGTTGTTGAACGAGCTCTTGATGTGCGCCACCCCGAAGGTGATGTTCTTGCGTTCGCGCTTGCGGGGGCGACGGGCCCCGGCGGCCGGCTTGGTGGTCTTGGCCATTTACTTGCGAACCTTCTTCTTTCCGGCGACCGTCTTCTTCGGTCCCTTGCGGGTGCGTGCGTTGGTGTGGGTCCGCTGTCCGTGGACCGGGAGCCCCTTGCGGTGCCGGATGCCCTGGTAGCAGCCGATCTCCATCTTGCGCTTGATGTCCTGGGACACGTCGCGGCGGAGATCGCCCTCCACCTGCAGGTTGGCGTCGATGTAGTTGCGGAGCCTGGTCACCTCTTCGTCGGTGAGGTCCCGGACCCGGGTGTCGGGGCTGGTGTCGGTGGACGCGCAGATCTGCTGTGCGGTGGTCCGGCCGATGCCGAAGATGTAGGTGAGGGAGATCTCCAGCCGCTTCTCACGGGGGATGTCCACGCCTGAAATGCGGGCCACGTTGCTTCCTTCTCTCTTACGCCTGGACCACGTGCATCAACCCTGGCGCTGCTTGTGGCGCGGGTTTTCGCAGATGACGATGACCCGCCGGTGGCGGCGGATCACTTTGCACTTTTCACACATCGGCTTGACGCTGGGTCGAACCTTCACATTCTCGTCCTTCGTTCTCCACGGCCGAGCCTCTCCTCGTGGGCTCCTCCGCTACGTCTCGTCCTGCTGTCCCGCCCGGTTGCCGCCCGCCGGCCGGCCCCGCCGCCCTACTTGTACCGGTAGGTGATCCGGCCCCGGGCGAGGTCGTAGGGGGTGATCTCCACCTGTACCTTGTCGCCGGGAAGGATCCGGATGCGGTGCATCCGCATCTTTCCGGAGCTGTGGGCCAGCACCTTGTGACCGTTCTCGAGCTCCACCCGGAACATGGCATTGGGGAGCGGCTCCACGACCGTGCCCTCCAGCACGATGGCGTCTTCCTTGGGCTTGGGCAGGTGAATCTCCTCGATAGTCTCTCGGTCTGGTCCGCTCGGCCGGGGCTGAGCGTGCGTCACGAACGACCTGAACGTCGTCGGTCGGCACCGCAATCTGGGGCACACCAGAGGAGCACCACCAGGAGCGGGGTCGGCACGCCACCACACACCGGTGGCCAGCCGAACGACCAGTGTAGCCTGTTGACGCCGAATTGCCAGTCCGGCCCGCAATTCGGCCCGGGGCGCCGCCCCGGGCGGGCGGGATCCCGCTAGAGGACCGTGAACACCTCCGGTCCCGCCTCGGTCACGGCGATGGTGTGCTCGAAGTGGGCCGACAGCTGCCCGTCGGCGGTCACCACACTCCACCCGTCGTCCAGCTGGACGGTCCCGGGGCCCCCGGCGTTGACCATGGGCTCGACGGCGAAGACCATCCCCGTCTTCAGGGTCGGGCCCCCCGATCCGGGCCAGTAGTTGGGGACCTGGGGCTCCTCGTGCATGGCCGTGCCGATGGCGTGGCCCACGTACTCCCGGACCACGGAGAACCCGGCCGCCTCGGCCACCTCCTGGACGGCCCTCCCCACCTCGTGCAGCCGGTTCCCGGGACGGAGCCGGTCGATGCCGGCGGACAGGCTCCGTTCGGTGACCTCCATCAGCCGGGTGGCCTCGGCCGAGACCTCCCCCACCCCCACCGTGTAGGCGGCATCGCCGTGGTAGCCCTCGATGATGGCCCCGCAGTCCACCGAGATGATGTCCCCGTCCTCGAGGAGGACCTCCTCGGAGGGGATCCCGTGGACGATCATGGAGTTGGGCGAGGTGCAGATCACCGCGGGGAAGCCGTGGTAGTTGAGGAAGTTGGAGCCGGCCCCCCGTTTGTCCAGCACCTGGCGGGCCACCCGGTCGATGTCCGCGGTCGTCACCCCGGGCTTGATGGCCTCCCGGGTGGCTTCGTGCATCTCCGCCACCACCCGGCCGGCCCGGCGCATCTTGGCCAGCTCCTCGTCGTTTCGTCTCATCGTTCCCTGTGGATCATGTCGTCGCCGTGTCCCGTCTCCCCGTCCTCCTCATCGTAAAGAGCGGCTCACGTGGGCCAACCGCCCTTCTTTCCCCGACGCTGCTCGATCACCTTGACCATCCGGCGGGTCACCGAATCGGGGGTGCCGGTGCCGGGCACCGACTCCAGCTGGTCGCGGTCCCGGTACCACTCGATGAGCGGAGCGGTCTGGCGCTCGTACAGCTCCAGCCGGCGCTCGATGGCCTCCTCGGTGTCGTCCTCCCGCTGGACCACCTCACCCCCGCAGACGTCACAGGTCCAGTTGATCAGCGGGGGGGACGAGAGGGAGTAGTTGGCCCCGCAGTCGATGCACACCCGCCGGGCCGCCAGGCGGCGGAGCACCTGGCTGGTGTGGACCTCGATGTCGATGACCAGGTCCAGGTCGAAGGGGGCCAGCACCGAGGCCAGCTGCTCGGCCTGGGACACCGTGCGGGGACACCCGTCGAGGATGAACCCCCGGGCCCGGACGTCGCTCTCCCCCAACCGCTCGGCCACCATTTCCATGATCAGGTCGTCGCCCAGGAGGTCGCCCTGGTCCATCACGTCCTTGGCCTTGAGGCCGATGGCCGTGCCCTGCTTGACCGCGGCGCGCAGCATGTCCCCGGTGGAGACGTGCGGCACCACGTAGTGGTGGGAGAGGCGCACACACTGTGTCCCCTTGCCTGCCCCCTGCTTGCCGAGGACCACGAGCCTGGCTCCGGGTACCACTTACTTGAGGAAGCCCTCATAGTTTCGCATCATGAGCTGGCTGTCGATCTGCTTCATGGTCTCGAGTGCCACGCCCACCGCGATGAGCAGTGTGGTGCCGTAGAAGGGATAGCTGGTGATGTTCCAGGCCGCCATGAGGAGGGACGGCGTCACCGCCACCGCCCCGAGGAAGAGTGCGCCGGGCCAGGTGATCCGGTTCAGGATGTGGGCCAGGTAGCGCTCGGTGGGGTGACCGGGCCGGATGCCGGGGATGTAGCCACCCTGCTTGCGGATGATGTCGGCCTGCTGGTGGGGGTCGAAGGCCACGTAGACGTAGAAGAAGGTGAACAGCAGGATGAAGATGAAGTAGGTGAGGATGTAGAAGATGCTGGTCGGCGTCACGTTGTGGTTCACCCAGCTGCGGAAGGCGGCCGAGGGGATGATGTTGGACAACAGGACCGGGATGTACAGCACCGAGCTGGCGAAGATGATCGGGATCACGCCGGCCTGGTTGACCTTGAGCGGGATGTAGGTGTTGGAGCCGCCGTACATCTTGCGGCCCACCACCCGTTTGGCGAAGGTCACCGGGATGCGCCGCTGTCCCTGGTCGACGAAGACGATCAGCACCAGGAGGGCCAGGGACACCAGCAGGATCACCGTGAACTTCACCCGGCCCCCTTCCTGCAGGACGGTGTTGAGCCCGGAGGGGATCCCCGCCACCACGTTGGCGAAGATCAGGATGGACATCCCCTGACCGATGCCCCGCTGGGTGATCAGCTCGGCCAGCCACATCACGAAGGCGGTGCCGGCGGTCAGCGTCAGCACGATGAACCCGGCCCGCCAGATGGAGTAGTTGAGGATCAGGTCGACACTCTGGTTGCTGCCGAACAGCCCACCCCCGCCCTTGTGGAACAGGTAGACGAGGCCGGTGGACTGCATGAGGGCGAGGGCCACCGTCAGGTACCGGGTGGTCTGGGTCAGCTTCTTCTGGCCCACCGCCCCCTGGTCCCGCCACTGCTCGAGCTTGGGGATGACCGTGGCCAGCAGCTGGATGATGATGCTGGAGGTGATGTAGGGCATGATCCCGAGGCCGAACACGGCCATGCGGGTGAGCGCCCCTCCCGAGAACAGGTTGAGGAAGCCGAGCACTCCTGAGGACTTCGAGGCGGCGGTGAGTTGGGCCACCTTGGAGAAGTTGACGAAGGGGACCGGGACGTTGGCCCCGAACTGGTACAGGGCGATGATGGTCAGCGTGAAGAGGACCTTCTTGCGAAGGTCGGGAATCCGGAAGATGTTGGCCAGACTGGAGAGCATGGGGCTCCTCGACGCCGCGGTGGGCCGATGCTACCGGTTGGTGAGGGCGTTGCCCTGGGCCGGGGGCCGATCGTGGCCGAACGGCAGGGGGACCACGGTGACGGACCCTCCGGCGCCGGTGATGGCGGCCTCAGCCGACTTGGAGAAGGCGTGGGCCTCCACCCGGATGGCTCGGGACAGCTCCCCGCCACCGAGGATCTTGACCAGGTCCCCCTTGTGGGCCAGGCCCAACTCCACCAGGCCGGCCACGTCGACGGCGTCGCCCTCGACGGCGGTGAGCGCACCCACGTTGACCGGGGTGTACTCGATGCGGAAGGGGTTCTTGAATCCCCGAAGCTTGGGGATGCGCTGCATCAGCGGCAGCTGACCCCCCTCGAACCCCATGGGGATGGTGTCGCGTGCGCCCTGCCCCTTGGTGCCGCGACCGGCGGTCTTGCCGCCCTTGCCGGCGATGCCGCGACCCACCCGGCGGCGGGCGCGTGTCGACCCTGCAGGAGGTCGGAGCTCATGGACCTTCATGGTCAGCCTTTCTCGTCGTGCTCGGCGGGGGTGACATCCACCAGATGGGGGACGCGGGCCAGCATCCCACGGATTTCCGGACGATCGGGTAGCACGTTGGTCCGCCCGATGCCCCGGAGGCCGAGGGCCCGCAGGGTGCCCCGGTGCTTGGGTTTGGTACCGATGGACGACCTGACCTGGGTGACCCGTAGCCAGGCGGTGGCCGGGTCCGACGTGGCGGCGCTCATCTCAGCTCACCTCCGTGAAGATGTCGCTCTCCCGGCGGCGCTCGCGGTAGGCCCGGAGCATGGCTGCCGGGGCCACCTCCTCGGCCGACTTGCCCCGCAGGGCGGCGATCTCGTCGGGGCGCTTGAGGCCCTTCAGGCCGGCGATGGTGGCGTGGGCCACGTTGATGCCGTTGGAGGAGCCCAAGGACTTGGCCAGGATGTCACGGATGCCGGCCATCTCCAGGATGGCCCGGGCCGCACCGCCGGCGATGACCCCGGTACCGGGGGCGGCCGGCTTCAACATGACCCGTCCGGCACCGCTCTCCCCGACGATGGGGTGGGTGATGGTGCTGCCGGCCAGCGGCACGTCGAACATGTTCTTGCGGGCCTCCTCGATGCCCTTCTGGACGGCCAGACCGGCCTCCTTGGCCTTGCCGTAGCCCAGGCCCACCTTGCCGTTGCCGTCCCCCACCACCATCAGGGCGGCGAAGGAGAACCGACGACCACCCTTGACCACCTTGGAGACCCGGTTGACCCGGATGGTGCGCTCTTCGAATTGCAGATCGTTGACAGCCATGGTCCTAGAACTCCAGTCCTTCGGCACGGGCGGCGTCGGCCAGGGCGGCCACCCGCCCGTGATAGGCGAAACCGCCGCGGTCGAAGACCACGGCAGTGATACCGGCCGCCTTGGCCCGCGAGGCGACCAGGGTGCCCACGGTGCTGGCGGCCTCGATGTTGCCGCCCGGGGCGCCCCGCAGGTCACCCTCGGTCGACGAGGCGGCAGCCAGGGTGCGGCCGGCGTCGTCGTCGATGAGTTGGGCGGAGATGTGCTTGTTGGACCGGAACACGGCCAGGCGGGGCCGCTCGGCCGAGCCGTGCACCTTCCGGCGCACCCGGTGGTGGCGCCGGCGACGCAGTTCCAGCTTGTGATCGGTGCGGGCCATTACTTGGCTGCCTTTCCGGCCTTGCGCACGACCCGCTCGCCCAGGTAGCGCACGCCCTTGCCCTTGTAGGGCTCGGGCTTGCGCAGCTTGCGGATGTCCGCGGCCACTTGGCCCACCTTTTCCTTGTCGATTCCCTTGACGATGATCCGGGTGGCGGAGGGCACCTCGAAGGTCACGCCGTCAGGGGCGCTCACGTTGACCGGATGGGAGAAGCCCAGAGCCAGCTCGAGGGCGGCCGGTCCCTTGGGGATGGCCCGGTAGCCCACGCCCACGATCTCCAGCTCCTTGGAGAAGCCCTCGGTGACCCCGGCCACCATGTTGGCCACCAGGGAGCGGGTCAGGCCGTGCAGGGCACGGTTCTGCCGCTGGTCGTCGGGCCGTTCGAGGACCAGCACGTCGCCGTCCTGACGGATGGTGATGGCGGTGGGTACCGAGCGGGCCAATTCGCCCTGCGGCCCCTTCACCGTCACCGTGTTGTCGCTGCCCACGGCCACCGACACCCCGGAGGGGACGGTGATGGGGGAACGTCCGATGCGTGACATCAGCGGGTTCCTCCGGCCGTCCGGTGGGCGGCGGGCGTCGGCCGGGCGTTGGGGGTGCCGCTACCAGACATAGCAGAGCACCTCGCCGCCCATGCGCCGCTTCCGGGCCTCGCGGTCGGTCATCAGACCCTTGGACGTGGACACCACGGCCACCCCCAGACCGCCGAGGACGCGGGGCATCTTGTCGGCCCGGGCGTAGATGCGCAGACCGGGCTTGGACACCCGCTTGATCCCCGAGATGGTGCGCTCGCGGTCGGGGGAGTACTTCATGGTGATCTCGAGGGTCTTACCGGGCTTGCCCGGATCCTCGTTCACCTGGTAGCCCACGATGTAGCCCTCACTGACCAGGATCTGGGCCAGCGACTCCTTGAGCTTCGAGCCCGGCATCTTCACCGTGTCGAAGTGGGCGGTGTTGGCGTTCCGGATGCGGGTCAGCATGTCGGCAATCGGATCGGTCATCGTCATTCTTCGTCGCCTCCTCTCACCAACTGGCCTTCGTCACGCCGGGGATCTCTCCGGCGTGCACCATCACCCGCAGGCAGATCCGGCACAGGCCGAACTTGCGGTACACCGACTTGGGCCGGCCACACCGGCGGCAACGGGTGTACCCGCGCACCTTGAACTTGGGGGTGCGCTGCTGCTTTTCAATCAATGCCTTCTTCGCCATGGGGTTACTGGTTCTCCTGTCGGAACGGGAAGCCGAACGCGGCCAGCAGTGCCCGGCCCTCGTCGTCGGTACGTGCGGTGGTGGCGATGGTGATGTCCATGCCCCGGGTGGTGTCGATGCGGTCGTAGTCGATCTCGGGGAAGATCAGCTGCTCGGTGACCCCGAAGGTGTAGTTCCCGTGGCCGTCGAACGACCGGGGGGAAAGGCCCCGGAAGTCACGGATGCGGGGGATGGCCATGGCCAGCAGCCGGTCGAGGAACTCCCAGGCCCGGTCCCCCCGCAGGGTGACCTTGGCCCCGATCTCCTGTCCCTCCCGCAACTTGAAGGAGGCGATGGACTTCTTGGCCCGGGTCACCACCGGCTTCTGACCGGCGATGATCTCGAGGTCCCGCATGGCTCCTTCGATCAGGGACTTCTGTTGGGTCGCCCGGCCCACGCCCATGTTGATGACGATCTTGGACAGCCGGGGGACCTCCATGATGTTGCCGAGGCCCAGGGACTCCCGGAGCTCGGCCCGCACCTGGTTGTCGTACCGCTCCTTGAGGCGAGGCCTGGCCACGGTGCCGGCGGCGGCGGCGGCCATCACAGGTCACCTCCGCACTTCTTGCAGAACCGGACCTTGCGACCCTGTTCGTCGAGGCGCATCCCGATCCGGGTGGGCCCGCAGTTGCCGCACACGATGGCCACCGAGGACACCGAGACCGGCATGAACTTGTCGATCACCCCGCCCTGCATGGTGGCGCGGGTGGGCTTGGCGTGACGCTTGGCCACGTGCACGCCTTCCACGATGACCCGTACCCTCGGCCGGCAGGGCACGGACCACGCTGGCCTGCTTGCCCTTGTCCTTGCCCGAGAGCACCTGGACCTTGTCACCTTTTCGAATTCGCATCTAGAGCACCTCCGGTGCCAGCGAGACGATGCGCATGAAGCGCTTGTCCCGCAGCTCGCGTCCCACGGGGCCGAAGATCCGGGTCCCCCGTGGCTGCTGCTGGTCGTTGATGAGCACCGCGGCGTTCTCGTCGAAGCGGATGTAGCTGCCGTCGGGACGCCGCTTCTCCTTCTTGGTACGGACGACGACGCACTTCACGACGTCGCCCTTCTTGACCGCGGCACCCGGGATGGCGTCTTTCACCGTGGCCACGAAGACGTCGCCGATCGAGGCGTAGCGTCGGCGGGAGCCGCCCAGCACCTTGATGCAGAGGACCTCCCTGGCACCGGAGTTGTCGGCCACCCGTAGTCGGGATTCCTGCTGGATCATCGGGCACGCTCCAGCACTTCGGACAGCCGCCAGCGCTTGAGCTTGGACAGTGGACGGGTCTCCACCACCCGGACCCGGTCCCCCACCTTGGCGGAGTTGTCGGCATCGTGGGCGTAGAGGCGCTTGGTCCGCTGGACGGTCTTGCCGTACCGGGGATGGCGGACCCGCTCGATGACGGCCACCACCACCGTGGCCTCCATGGCGTCGGACACCACCAGGCCCTCACGCACCTTGCGGGCGTTGGCCCGCTCGGGTCCGGGGGCGGTCTCTTCGTCAGCCATCAGCTCTTCTCCTCTGCGTCGGCGTCGGCGTCGGCGTCGGCGGCCGCCTCGGCCGGGTCGACCTCGTGGTCGTCGGGCCGGGCCATGCCGTCATCGTCAGCCACCTCGTCGGCCAGCTCGTCCTCGTCGACGTCGCCATGGGCGCCCTCCACGTGGTCGTGCCCCTCGTCGTCCGGCTCGGCCGCCTCGGCCTTGGCCTTGGCCCGGCGCTCGGAGGCGGTGGTCTTGTCCCGGCCCAGCGCCTCGTCCTCGGACCGGCGGCGGGCGGCGGCCCGGTGGCCCGGGAGGTCGTCCAGGGCCAGGCCCTCGGCCTCGCCGATCTCACGGATGCGCAGTTCGGTCATCATGCGGGCCACGTCCTTGCGCACGTCGCTGATGCGCGAGAAGTTGTCCAGCTGGCCGGTGGCCAGCTGGAACCGCAGATTGAACAGCTCGCGGCGGGTCTCGCCCAGCTGGCGCTCCAGCTCCTCGGTGTCGTACTCGGAGATCTCGGCGGCGGTGGCCATCAGACCTGCACCTCCGGCGTGCCGTGGGTCCCGGGCCGGATCACGAAGCGGGCCTTGAACGGCAGCTTCTGGATGGCCCGGTCCATGGCCTCCTTGGCCAACTCCGGCTCCACCCCGGCCAGCTCGAACAGGATGCGGCCGGGCTTGACCACGGCCACCCAGTGCTCGGGGTTGCCCTTGCCCGAGCCCATCCGGGTCTCGGCCGGCTTCTGGGTGACGGGCCGGTCCGGGAAGACCCGGATCCACACCTTCCCACCACGCTTCACGTGACGGGTCATGGCGATACGGGCCGCCTCGATCTGGCGGGCCGTCAGCCAGGCCGGCTCGAGGGCCTGGATGCCGAAGTCGCCGAAGGTGACGTCGCTGCCGCCCTTGGCCTTGCCGCCCATCCGGCCGCGTTGCTGCTTGCGGTACTTGACCTTGCGGGGCATCAACATGTCAGTCCACCTCCTTGCGGAAGTGCGGGGTCTCGTGGTGCTCGCGGGTGCGGCGCTCGATCTCCTCGTCCTCGGTCAGGATGCGCTCGAGCTCGTCGGGCACGGCCGGCGGGGCGGCGATGTCGGCGGCCGAGCGGTCCACCAGGCCCTCGGGGATCTCGGTCTCGCCGGTGGAATCGCCCTCCACGGTGACCACGCTGCCCGGTGCGCCCTGCTCGGCCCGGCGGCGTCCGCCGCCGGCGGTGATCAGGCGGCGGGGCGCGTCGCCGCCCTGGCCCGAGGTCTCCCCCACGGCCATCGCTGCCTCACGGGTGATCTTGTCCTCGGTGGAGATCTTGTAGGGGAGGATGTCGCCCTTGTAGATCCACACCTTCACGCCGATCCGGCCGAAGGTGGTCTTGGCCTCGCGGAAGCCGTAGTCGATGTCGGCCCGCAGCGTGTGCAGCGGTACCCGGCCCTCGCGGTAGGACTCCTTGCGGGACATCTCCGAGCCACCCAGTCGGCCCGAGCACTGCACCCGCACCCCGAGGGCACCGGCCTTCTGTACCGTCTGGATGGAGCGCTTCATGGCCCGGCGGAACGCCACCCGGCGGGCCAGCTGGTCGCAGATCCCCTGGGCGATCAGCGCCGCGTCGAGCTCGGGCTGCTTGATCTCCTGGATGTTGAGCTGGATCCGGTTGTTGAGCCCGGTGATCTCCTCGATCTTCTTCTTCAGCCGGTCGGCCTCGGCTCCCCGGCGGCCGATGACGATGCCCGGCCGGGCGGTGTGGATGTCCACCCGCAGGCGGTCTCGGGTGCGCTCGATCTCGATCCGGCTGACCGCGGCCGACTCGAGCTGCGACATCAGGTAGTCCCGGATCTCCCAGTCCTCGATCACGCAGTTCTGGTAGTTGCGCTCCTCGAACCAGCGCGACTTCCAGTCGGTGGTGACGCCGAGTCGAAACCCGTACGGATTTACCTTCTGGCCCATCTACTTGCCCTTCTCTTCGGCGCTGTCGCCGTCGTGTCTTCGTCTACGTCCTGGTCGGAGGCCTCGCCGGTGTCCTCGTCGGCACCCTCGGTGTCGGGGTCGAGGTCCGACGCCTCCAGCGGGCCGGCCTCGGTCTCGGTGACCAGGTCGTCGGCGGGGGTGGCCTCGTCGGCACCCTCGGTGTCGGCGTCGAGGTCCGACTCCTCCAGCGGGCCGGCCTCGGTCTCGGTGACCAGGTCGTCGGCGTGGGTGGCCTCCTCGTCCCATGCCTCGGCACCGGTGTCCTGCTCGTCGGCCGTCGGGGTGGCCGGTCGGCGGTGGACTCCGCCCGCTGGCGCCGGCGGGAGCCGGCCACGCGGCGCGACCGCTGGGAGGTGTTGGCCGCCTGCTTGGCCCGGCGACGGGCGATCCGGTCCTCGGGGAGCCGGCTCACGATGATGGTGATGTGCGAGGTCCGCTTGCGGATCCGGGTGGCCCGGCCCCGGGCCCGGGGCCGCCACCGCTTGAGCGTGCTGCCCTCGTCGGCGTAGCAGGCCGAGACGAACAGCTCCTCGGCGTCCAGCCCGTCGTTGTGGACGGCGTTGGCCACGGCCGAGGCCAGGACCTTGCCCACCGTGACGGCGGCCTCGCGGTCGCCCAGGGACAGGATCTCGGCCGCCGCGTCGACGTCCTGGCCGCGGATGAGATCCAGCACCTGGCGCACCTTGCTGGCCGACATCCGGCTGTGGCGGAGGACGGCACGGGTCCCCTCCCGCTCGTTGGTCTTCACTCCGGGCACGTCAGCGCCTCCCCGCCCGCTCTTGGCCGGCATGGAACTTGAAGGTCCGGGTGGGGGCGAACTCGCCGAGCTTGTGGCCGACCATCGACTCGGTGACATAGACCGGGATGTGCTTGCGGCCGTCGTGCACGGCGATGGTGTGGCCGACCATGTCCGGGATGATCGTGGAACGGCGGGACCAGGTCTTGATGACCTTCTTGTCCCCGGCCGCGTTGAGGGCGTCCACCTTCTTGAGCAGGTGGTCGTCCACGAACGGACCCTTCTTCAGGCTGCGCGGCATAGTGTGACGTTCCCTCTGTCTTCCTACCGCCGGGCACCGCGGGTGCGGCGCCGGCGGACGATCATCTTGTCGGAGTCCTTGTTGCGGGCCCGGGTACGGCCCTCGGGCTGGCCCCACGGCGACACCGGGTGGCGACCACCGGAGGTCTTGCCTTCGCCGCCGCCGAGCGGGTGGTCCACCGGGTTCATGGCCACGCCTCGGGTCTGCGGGCGCTTGCCCTTCCAGCGGTTGCGGCCGGCCTTGCCGATCTTGATCAGCTCGGCCTCGGAGTTGCCCACCGTGCCCAGGGTGCCCCGGCAGTCGATGGAGACCCGACGCATCTCGGTGGAGGGCAGGCGGAGGGTGGCGAACGCACCCTCCTTGGCCACCAGCTGCACGCTCATGCCCGCCCCGCGGGCCATCTTGCCGCCGCCGCCGGGGCGGAGCTCCACGTTGTGGATGACCGAGCCGACCGGGATGTAGCGCAGCGGGAGGGCGTTGCCGGGGCGGATCTCGGCGCCCTGGCCCGACTGGAGGCGGTCGCCCACCGAGACCTGGGCGGGGGCCAGGATGTACCGCTTCTCGCCGTCCAGGTAGTGGAGTAGGGCGATCCGGGCATTGCGGTTGGGGTCGTACTCGATGGCGGCCACCTTGGCCGGCACCCCGTCCTTGTCCCGTTTGAAGTCGATGATCCGGTACTGCTGCTTGTGACCGCCGCCGCGGTGGCGGGACGTCTTGCGGCCGTGGCTGTTGCGCCCGCCGGTGCGACGGCTTGGGGGCCAGCAGGGACTTCTCGGGACGGTCCCGGGTGATCTCGGAGAAGTCCGAGACGGTCTGGAAGCGCCTCCCGGCGCTGGTGGGCTTGCGTGAGCGGAGTGGCATGGTCGGGACCCGGTCTCTCAGTTCTCGAAGAGGTCGATCGAGTCACCCTCGTGGAGGGTGACGATGGCCCGCTTGGTGTCGGGACGGTGGCCGAGCGAGTTGCTCTTGCGGTTGCGCTTGGTCTTGCCCTTGCGGTTGAGGGTGTTGACCTTGTCCACCCGGACGTTGAAGGCCTGCTCCACCGCGTGGCGGACGTCGATCTTGGTGGCCGTGGGGTCGACCACGAAGACATAGACGTTGTTGTCCATCAGGGAGTACGACTTCTCCGAGACCACCGGTCGGATCAGCACGTTGTGGGGATCTCTCATGACCCGCCTCCTTCTTCCTCGGCGGCGGGCTCATCGCGCGGTCGGTGTGGCGGCCGGGCTCGGCCGGCTCGGCGGGCGGCGCCGCCGGGCAGGGTCTCGTCGGTGAACACCAGCCAGTCGTTGACCAGGATGTCGTAGGCGTTGAGCTCGCCGACCATGATGGTCTGGACCTCGGGCAGGTTGCCGAACGAGCGGTCGGCGTAGCCGTCCTCGTCCCCCAACACCACCAGCACCCGGCCGGAGGTGCCCAGGGCGGCCAGGGCGGCGATGGCCGCCTTGGTGCTCGGGACCTCGAAGGTCCAGGCGTCGACCACGACCACCCGTCCCTGGGAGGCCCGGTCCGACAGGGCCGAGCGCAGGGCCAGCTGGATCATCTTCTTGGGCGTCTTCTGGGCGTAGGAGCGGGGCTTGGGCCCGAGGGCCACGCCACCGCCCACCCAGATCGGGCGAGCGGGACGAGCCGGCGCGGGCCCGTCCGGTGCCCTTCTGGCGGAACGGCTTGGCCCCGCCGCCCCGGACCTCGGCCCGGGTCTTGGTGGACTGGGTGCCCGAGCGGGCGGCGGCCAGCTGGGCCGTGACCACCTGGTGGAGCACGGCCAGGTTGGGTTCGATGCCGAACAGCGACGGCTCGAGGTCCACCGGGACCGAGCTCGGCGCCGTCGATCGAGCGGCGGGTCGCCGTGCGATGCTGCGGGGCGGGGCGGAGGAAGCGGCGGACCTCCGACGGGGAGGCGGTCTCGAGGTCGATGGCGGCGGCGTCGGTGGGCGCTCATGATGCCTTCCCTCCCTTGACCAACGGGGTCTTCACCGCGTCCCGCAGGACCACGATGCCGCCCCGGGGACCGGGCACCGCCCCTTTGACCAGGATCAGCTCCCGCTCCGGGTCGGCCTGGACGATCTCCAGGTTGAGCGTGGTCACCTGCTGGCCACCCATCCGACCGGCCATACGGGTGCCCTTGAACACCCGGGCCGGCGTGGCGCAGGCCCCGATCGAGCCCGGCGAGCGGTGCTTCTTGTGGTTTCCGTGGGACGCCCCCTGGCCCTTGAAGTTGTGGCGCTTCATGGCCCCGGCGAAGCCCTTCCCCTTGGACACGGCGATGGCGTCCACCAGCTCGCCCGCCTGCAGGAGGTCGGCGGTCAGCTGCTGCCCCACCTCGTACTCGGAGGCGTCGTCGAGGCGCAGCTCGACCAGCCGGCGGCCCGGGATCCACGCCGGCCTTGTCGAAGTGGCCCTGCTCGGGCTTGGTCAGCGTCGTCGCCCGGCGATGGCCCCAGGTCACCTGCAGGGCGGAATAGCCCTCTCGTTCGGGGGTCTTGACCTGCACGACCCGGACCGGCGCCACGCGCACCACCGTCACCGGTATCGCCCGGTGCTGGTCGTCCCAGATCTGGGTCATTCCCACTTTTTCGCCCACGATCGCCTTGGTGGCCACTGGAGCTTCTCCGTCTCGACTCTTCGTTCTGGTCGACACCGGCCGGTGTCGATCGGGTGTTGCGGCACTGCTGCTACTGGACAGAACCCTGCTCACGGCAACTGTTCACCGTGCTCTGCCGGCACGACCGAGGCGTCCGACTCCGCATCGGCTTGCACGCAGACGCTCCGCTCGGAGAGACCCGAGCGGAGCGCTCGCCTGGTTTGGTCCGAGGTCCCCGCCACTGCTGACGGGCGCTCGAACACGTCCTACTCACATAGTTGGACCCGGAACCGGGCCGACTGATTACTGTATACCATCCCTCTCGGCCGTACAACGGGGCCCGGGGTTCCCGACCCCGTCCCGGCCGCTCGGGGCCGGGATCGGCGGCTAGACGGTCTGGATCTTGATCTCGATGTCCACCCCGGCCGGCAGGTCGAGGCGCTGCAGCGAGTCCACCGTCTTCGGGGTGTGCTCCACGATGTCCACCAGGCGCTTGTGCACCCGCATCTCGAAGTGCTCCCGGCTGTCCTTGTACTTGTGGGGCGACCGGATGACCGTGTAGCGGTGCTTCTCGGTGGGCAGCGGTACCGGGCCCAGCACCTTGGCCTGGGTCCGGAGCACGGTCTGGACGATCTTCTCGGTGGATTGATCGAGAATCTCGTGATCGTAGGCCTTCAGGCGGATTCTGATCTTCTGTCGGGGGCCCTCTGCGGCCATGGGTACGGCGTCCTCTCGTTGGGTTCGCGGGGCTCGACTACTCGAGGATCTTGGTGACCCGACCGGACGCCACGGTGCGCCCACCCTCACGGATGGCGAACCGCAGCCCCTCGGTCATGGCGATGGGCTTGCCCAGCTCCACCGTCATGTCGGTGTTGTCACCGGGCATGACCATCTCCGTGCCCTCGGGGAGGGCGATGGTGCCGGTCACGTCGGTGGTCCGGAAGTAGAACTGCGGCCGGTAGTTGGTGAAGAACGGCTTGTGCCGCCCGCCCTCGTCCTTGTTCAGCACGTACACCGTGGCCTCGAACTTGGTGTGGGGGGTGATGGAACCCGGCTTGCACAGCACCTGGCCCCGCTCCACCTCCTCCTTCTTCGTCCCCCGCAACAGGGCCCCGATGTTGTCGCCGGCCCGGCCCTCGTCGAGCAGCTTGCGGAACATCTCGATGCCGGTGACGGTGGTCTTCTGGGTCTCGCGCAGACCGACGATCTCCACTTCCTCGCCCACCTTCACGATGCCCTGCTCGACCTTGCCGGTCACCACGGTGCCACGGCCGGTGATGGACATGACGTCCTCGATGGACATGAGGAAGGGCTTCTCCACGTCCCGCTCGGGCTCGGGGATGTAGTCGTCGACGGCGGCCATGAGCTCGGTGATCTTCTCGGACCACTCGGCGTCGCCCTCCAGCGCCTTCAGGGCGCTGACCCGGATGATCGGGGTGTCGTCGCCGGGGAACTCGTACTCGTTGAGCAGCTCGCGGACCTCCAGCTCGACCAAGTCGAGGAGCTCCTCGTCGTCCACGGTGTCGGCCTTGTTGAGGGCCACCACGATGTAGGGCACGCCCACCTGGCGGGCCAGCAGCACGTGCTCACGAGTCTGGGGCATCGGGCCGTCGGCGGCCGACACCACCAGGATGGCCCCGTCCACCTGGGCGGCACCGGTGATCATGTTCTTGATGTAGTCGGCGTGGCCCGGCATGTCGACGTGGGCATAGTGCCGGTTGGGCGTCTCGTACTCCACGTGGGCGATGGAGATGGTGATGCCCCGCTGCTTCTCTTCGGGCGCCTTGTCGATCTGGTCGAACGGCGTGAAGTTGGTCGTCGGGTCGTTGTCGTGCAGGACCTTGGTGATGGCCGCGGTGAGCGTTGTCTTACCGTGGTCGATGTGTCCCATCGTTCCCACGTTCACGTGGGGCTTCGTGCGCTCGAACTTCTGCTTGGCCATGGCTGGGGTAATGCTCCCTGATCTCGGGCGGTACCCCCTCGGGCCCGCCACGACGCAGGCGGTTGCCTGTCGTCATTCCTCGTGTATCGGTGGTGCTGCGGTGCTGCTGGTGCTGCTCAACTGTCGGGCGATGTTCTGCTCGACGGTGCTGTGTGGCTGGTGCTGACTGGTGCCGGTCCTGCACGCCGCTCCCGCGTGCTGCGAGGGCCGCCTGTCTGATCCTGCGTGCCGCGGACTCCTACTCTCCACGCGCCTTCGCGATGATCTCCTTGGCGATCGACTCAGGAACCTCGTTGTAGGCGTGGAACTGCATCGAGTACGTGGCTCGGCCCTGGGTCCGCGAGCGCAGGTCAGTAGCGTAGCCGAACATGTCGCTCAGTGGTACCTGTGCCCTGACGATGTGGCTGTTGCCCCGCTGCTCCATGCCCTCGACCTTGCCCCGGCGGGCCGACAGGTCGCCGATCACGTCGCCCATGTAGTCCTCCGGGGTGGTCACTTCGACGGCCATGACCGGCTCGAGGAGCACGGGGTCGGCCAGGTTGGCGGCCTTCTTGATGGCCATGGAGCCGGCGATCTTGAAGGCCATCTCCGAGGAGTCCACGTCGTGGTAGGAGCCGTAGGTCAGGATCACCTTGATGTCCACGGTCGGGTAGCCGGCCAGCACACCCGAGGTGATCGACTCCTGGATGCCCTGGTTGACCGAGGGGATGTACTCCTTGGGGATGACCCCACCGGTGATCTTGTCCTCGAAGACGTAGCCGCCGCCCGGGCCGGTGGGCTCGAGGGTGATGACCACGTGGCCGTACTGGCCCTTGCCACCGGTCTGGCGGACGTAGCGGAGCTCGACCTTCTCGACCTTCTTGCGGACGGTCTCGCGGTAGGCCACCTGGGGCTTGCCCACGTTGGCGTCCACGCTGAACTCGCGCATCATGCGGTCCACCAGCACCTCGAGGTGCAGCTCGCCCATGCCGGAGATCACCGTCTGGCCGGTCTCCTCGTCGGACTGGACACGGAAGGTGGGATCCTCCTCGGACAGCGAGAACAGGGCCCGGGACAGTTTGTCCTGGTCAGCCTTGGTCTTCGGCTCCACGGCCACGTGGATGACCGGCTCGGGGAAGGTCAGGGACTCGAGGATCACCGGGTTGTCGGGGTCGCACAGGGTGTCGCCGGTGGTGGTCTGCTTGAGCCCCACGGCCGCCACGATGTCCCCGGCGTAGGTGACGTCGAGGTCCTCCCGGGAGTTGGCGTGCATCTGGAGGATGCGGCCCATCCGCTCCTTGCGGTCCTTGGTGGAGTTCAGTCACGCCGGAGCCCTTGGTGAGCGTGCCCGAGTAGACCCGCAGGTAGGTGAGCTTGCCGACGTAGGGGTCGGTCATGATCTTGAAGGCCAGGGCGGCGAAGGGGGCGGTGTCGTCGGGCGCCCGCTCGACGGTCACCCCCTCCTTGCGGGGGACGGTGCCCATGGTGGGCGGGATGTCGAGGGGGCTGGGCAGGTAGTCGACCACGGCGTCCAGCATGGGCTGGACGCCCTTGTTCTTGAAGGCCGAGCCGCACAGGATGGGGACGGCGTGGCTGCCCAGGGTGACCGTGCGGATGGCCCGCTGGAGGTCCTCCGGCGTGATCTCCTCGTCCCCCAGGTACTTCTCCATGATCGTGTCGTCGTGGTTGGACACCACGTCGATGAGCTGGTGGTGGGCCTCCTCGGCGGCGGCCTTGAGGTCGGCCGGGATCTCCTCTTCGGTCCACTCCTCGCCCATGCCGTCGTCCCAGACCAGGGCCCGCATGTGGACCAGGTCGACGACGCCCCGGAAGCCACCCTCGGCCCCGATGGGCAGCTGCACCACGGCCACCGTGGCGTCCAGGCGGTCCTTGATCATGTCGACGCACTGGTCGAAGTTGGCTCCGGTCCGGTCCATCTTGTTGATGAAGCAGATCCGGGGGACGGCGTACTTGTCGGCCTGCCGCCACACCGTCTCGGTCTGGGGCTCCACGCCGGCCACGGCGTCGAAGACGGCCACCGCGCCGTCCAGCACCCGCAGGGAGCGCTCCACCTCCACCGTGAAGTCCACGTGGCCCGGGGTGTCGATGATGTTGATCACTGTGTCCCGCCACATACAGGTGGTGGCGGCAGACGTGATGGTGATGCCCCGCTCCTGCTCCTGGGGCATCCAGTCCATGGTGGCGGCGCCCTCGTGGACCTCGCCGATCTTGTAGTTCTTGCCCGTGTAGTAGAGGATGCGCTCGGTGGTGGTGGTCTTGCCCGCGTCGATATGGGCCATGATCCCGATGTTCCGGGTCTTGGCCAGGGGATGGTGGCGGGTGCTCGCTTCAGCCATGGTTGATCAGCTCTCGGATGTTCTCGTCGGTCGTGCTTGGGTTGCGGGGGGCGGCCGCTCGGGCCGGGCCGCTACCAGCGGTAGTGGGCGAAGGCCTTGTTGGACTCGGCCATCTTGTGCAGGTCCTCGCGGCGCTTGGCGGCGGCGCCGATCCCGTTGGCCGCGTCCCGGATCTCGTTGGACAGCCGCTCGGCCATGGTCTTCTCCCGCCGCTGCTGGGAGTAGCCCACCAGCCACCGGATGGACAGCGTGGTGGCCCGGCGGGGACGGACCTCGACCGGGACCTGGTAGGTGGCGCCACCGACCCGGCGGCTGCGAACCTCCAGCTCGGGGCGGGTGTTCTCCACGGCCTTCTTCAGGACGGCCACCGGATCGTTGCCCGACTTCTCGGCCACGTCGGCCAGGGCGTCGTAGACGATGCGCTCGGCCAGCGTGCGCTTGCCCCGGCTCAGGACCCGGTTGACCACCTGGGTGACCAGCACCGAGTGGTAGACGGGGTCGGGCATCAGCTCACGACGGACGGCAGGACCTTTGCGGGGCACGTCAGGACTCCTTCTTGGCGCCGTAGCGGCTACGGGCCTGATTCCGCTCGCGGACGCCCGATGCGTCCAGCGTGCCGCGGATCACCTTGTAACGGACACCCGGGAGGTCCTTCACACGGCCACCGCGGACCAGCACGATGGAGTGCTCCTGCAGGTTGTGGCCCTCGCCGGGGATGTACGCGGTCACCTCGAGCCCGCTGGTCAGACGCACACGGGCCACCTTCCGGAGGGCCGAGTTCGGCTTCTTCGGGGTGTGGGTGTAGACGCGGGTGCACACGCCCCGGCGCTGGGGGGCACCCCGCAGGGCCGGGGTCTTCGACTTGGTCGGCTTGGTGGCCCGGCCTTTGCGGACGAGCTGGGAAATCGTGGGCACGCGTTACCTCTACGTTGTGGACTGCGGGGATACTTCAGGGCTGACCCGGACGTGCTGACGCACGGCTCCGGGGGTACTTCAGGTGGGCTGCGGGCGGGCAGGACAAGCCGTTCGGCGCGCAGCCGCGAGAGGATCAATGCTACGGCATCCGTGCCTGCCGGGCAAGCGCGCCCCAGGCGAGAACCGACGCCGTCGGGTCCCAGTATAGGTCGAGGTGCCACGGTCCACGGTCGGGACCGTGGCACCCCCGATGGCATCAGGCTCCGGCTTCGAGCGGGCCCTCGGCGGCGGATCGTCGGTCCCCCCCAGCGTGGGGGCCTCGGCCACCAGGTCCTCGGTCGAGGGGATGGTGCCCAGCCAGCTGGCGTCGATCTCCGAGCTGAACCCGCCCAAGGCGGCGTCGCCCCCGGTATCCCGCAGCCAGGCGGCCAGGTCCTCGGTGCCGGCATCGCCCTCGGAGCCCAAGGCCCAGAAGGGCATGGCCTCGGCCCCGGGCATCTCGAGCTTGATGTCCCGGTACCGCTCCATGCCCGATCCGGCCGGGATCAGCTTGCCGATGATGATGTTCTCCTTGAGCCCGAACAGCTGGTCGGACTTGCCCTCGATGGCCGCCTCGGTCAGCACCCGGGTGGTCTCCTGGAAGGAGGCCGCCGACAGCCAACTCTCGGTGGCCAGCGAGGCCTTGGTGATCCCCATCAGCTCGGGGCGACCCTCGGCGGGACGCTTCCCGTCCTGGACCAGCTGCCGGTTGACCTCGGCGTAGGAACGGTTGTCCACCCGCTCGCCGGGGAGGAAGGCGGCGTCGCCGGGCTCGGCCACCAGCACCCGCCGGAGCATCTGGCGCACGATGAGCTCGATGTGCTTGTCGTGGATGGACACGCCCTGGTCCCGGTAGACCTTCTGGACCTCTTCGACCAGGTACTGCTGGGTCTCGCGGATCCCCTTGACCTCCAGGAGCTCCTTGGGGTCCTTCGGGCCCTCGACCAGGGCGTCGCCGGCCCCGACCTCGTCGCCGTCGGCCACCTCGAGGTGGGCGCGCTGGGCCACCAGCACGGTGTGCTCCTCGCCGTCGTCGGCCACCACGGTGATGTGGCGGCCGGACTCGTCCTCCTCGACCCGGACCACGCCGGAGTGGCGGGCCAGGACGGCGGCGCCCTTCGGGGTACGGGCCTCGAAGAGCTCGACCACCCGGGGCAGGCCGTGGGTGATGTCCTCACCGACGATGCCGCCGGTGTGGAAGGTCCGCATGGTCAGCTGGGTACCGGGCTCGCCGATCGACTGGGCGGCGATGACGCCGACCGCCTCGCCGAGCTCGATCATCTCGCCGGTGGCCAGGGACTGGCCGTAGCAGGCGGCACAGATGCCCTGCTCGGCCTCGCAGGTCAGCACCGACCGGGTCCGGACCCGGTCGACCGACGGGTCGTCGCGGAGCCGGTTGACGATCTCCTCGGTGAGGACCGTGCCCGCCTCGATCTTGGTCTTGTCCGACAGGGTGACCGCCTCGGCGGTGATCCGGCCGTTGACCCGGGTCTCGAGGTAGGAGCGCTTGCCGGCCCCGTCGGGGACGACGCCCTCGATCCAGATGCCCCGGACCGAGCCGCAGTCGTCCTCGCGGACGATGAGCTCCTGGGCCACGTCGACCAGTCGGCGGGTCAGGTAGCCCGAGTCGGCGGTGCGCAGGGCGGTGTCGGCCAGTCCCTTGCGGGCGCCGTGGGTCGAGATGAAGTACTCCAGCACGGACAGGCCCTCGCGGAAGGAGGACTTGATCGGCCGGGGGATCATCTCGCCCCGGGGGTTGGACACCAGGCCCTTCATGCCGGCGATCTGGCGGATCTGCTGGCTGTTCCCTCGGGCCCCGGAGTCCACCATCATGTCGATCGGGTTGAACTGTGATGGCGGACATGGTCTTCTCCATGGCCTTCCCGACCTCGGAGTTGGCCGAGGTCCAGATCTCGATCTCCTTCTGGCGGCGCTCGTCGTCGGTGATGATGCCCCGCTTGAACTGGGCCTCCGCCTTCTCCGCCTCCTTCTCGTAGCGGTCGAGGATGGCGCCCTTCTCCGGCGGGGTGACCACGTCGCTGATGGAGATGGTCAGGCCGGACTGGGCCCCGTAGCGGAAGCCGAGATCCTTGATCCGGTCCAGGCTGGCCGCCACCTCCCGCTTGGAGAAGCCGGCCGCCACCTCCTCCACGATGGTGCCGATGGCGGTGTTCCGCTTGCCGACGATGTCGTTGATGTAGCGGTAGCCGTCGGGCAGGGCGGTGTTGAAGAACAGCCGACCGGCGGTGGTCTCGATCTCGATCCGCTCGTCCTCGTCCACGCCGATCAGGTTGCCCTCGTCGTCGACCTCGGCCCCGTTGGCCAGGGCGATGGACTTGGCCAGGTGCGAGCCGGCCTCGGGCCGGAGGACGATCTTGGCCTGCAGGTCGATGTCGCCGGCGTCGAAGGCCGTCTCCACCTCGTAGGCGTGGCGGAAGACCCGGCCCTCGCCCTTGGCCCCGTCCACCGGCAGGGTGACGTAGTAGATGCCGAACACCATGTCCTGGGTGGGCACGGTGATCGGGCGACCGGTGGCCGGCGACAGGATGTTGTTGGCCGACAGCATCAGCACCCGGGCCTCGGCCTGGGCCTCGGCCGACAGGGGCAGGTGGACGGCCATCTGGTCACCGTCGAAGTCGGCGTTGAAGGCGGTGCAGACCAGCGGGTGGACCTGGATGGCCTTGCCCTCGACCAGCACGGGCTCGAAGGCCTGGATGCCCAGGCGGTGGAGGGTGGGGGCCCGGTTCAACAGCACCGGGTGCTCCTTGATGACGCCTTCCAGCACGTCCCACACCTGGGGCCGCCGGCGCTCCACCATGCGCTTGGCCGACTTGATGTTCTGGGCGTACTCGGCGTCGACCAGCCGCTTCATGACGAAGGGCTTGAACAGCTCCAGGGCCATCAGCTTGGGCAGGCCGCACTGGTGGAGCTGGAGGGTCGGGCCGATCACGATGACCGAACGGCCCGAGTAGTCGACGCGCTTGCCCAGCAGGTTCTGGCGGAACCGTCCCTGCTTGCCCTTCAGCATGTCGGACAGGCTCTTGAGCGGCCGGTTGCCCGGGCCGGTGACGGGCCGGCCACGACGGCCGTTGTCGAACAGGGCGTCGACGGCCTCCTGCAGCATCCGCTTCTCGTTGTTGATGATGATCTCGGGCGCGCCCAGGTCCAGCAGGCGCTTCAGCCGGTTGTTCCGGTTGATGACCCGGCGGTACAGGTCGTTGAGGTCGGAGGTGGCGAAGCGGCCACCGTCGAGCTGCACCATGGGGCGCAGGTCGGGCGGGATGACCGGGACCGAGTCGAGGATCATGGCCCGCGGGTCGTTGACCCGGCGGCCGTTCTCGTCGCGGCGGTTGAAGGCGGTGACGATCTTGAGGCGCTTGATGACCTTCTGGCGGCGCTGGGCCGACAGCGGCTTGCGGCCGTCGGCGGCGTCGATCATCTCGCGGAGCTTGATCTCTTCCTCGTCGAGGTCGATGCGGTCGATCAGGCGCGAGATGGTCTCGGCCCCCATGCCGCCCTCGAAGTAGTCCTCGTAGCGGATGCGCAGCTCGCGCCAGAGCATCTCGTCCTCGAGGATCTTGCGGGAGTGGAGGCTCTTGAACTCGTCGAAGGCCCGCTGGGCCAGCTCGATCTCGCTCTGGTAGCGCTCGCGGTACGGAGGCGATCTCCTTCTCCACATTGCGCTGCCGGGCCTTGACCTCGGTGTCCTTGGCCCCGGCCTTCTCCAGATCGGCCAGCTCCCCCTCGAGCACCTTGAACCGGCGGTCGATCTCGAGGTCGCGCTTCTTCTCGATGTCGGTCAACTCCACCCGGAGCTCGGCCTCGAGATCGGGCAGGTCCTCGTGGCGCTTGGCCTCGTCGACCCAGGTGACCAGGTTGGCGGCGAAGTAGATGACCTTCTCCAGCTGCTTGGCCTTCAGCTCCTCGCGGGCCTCGGTGCCCATCAGCAGATAGGCCAGCCAGCTGCGGGTGCCGCGCAGGTACCAGATGTGGACGACCGGGGCGGCCAGCTCGATGTGGCCCATCCGCTCGCGGCGGACCTTGGACCGGGTGACCTCCACGCCGCAGCGCTCACAGATGATCCCCCGGAAGCGCACCCGCTTGTACTT
Source organism: uncultured Acidimicrobiaceae bacterium (assembly GCA_963812525.1). Taxonomy (GTDB): domain Bacteria; phylum Actinomycetota; class Acidimicrobiia; order Acidimicrobiales; family RAAP-2; genus Bog-756. Next base: position 318,098 of record CAWEVL010000009.1, on the reverse strand, counting down.
CCCGCAGTAGCACTCCCAGTCCTTGGTGGGACCGAAGATCTTCTCGCAGAAGAGGCCGTCCTTCTCCGGGCGCAGGGTCCGGTAGTTGATGGTCTCCGGCTTCTTCACCTCACCGTTGGACCATCCCCGGATGGAGTCGGCCGTCGCCAGTCCGATCCTCAGCTGATCGAAGTCGTTGACATCCAACATCAGAATCCCCTTTCCGCAGCGCGTCGTGCATCTTCTTCGTCGGACCCACGCTCGGGCCGGCTGATGTCGATTCCCAGCTCCTCGGCCGTGCGGAACACGTCCTCGTCGAGCTCTCGCATCTCGATCTCTTCTCCGCCCGGCGCCAGGACCTCGACGTCGAGGCAGAGGGACTGCATCTCCTTGATGAGCACCTTGAAGCTCTCGGGGATGCCGGGCTCCGGGATGTTCTCGCCCTTGACGATGGCCTCGTACACCTTGACCCGGCCGAGCACGTCGTCGGACTTGATGGTCAGCAGCTCCTGCAGGGCATAGGCGGCGCCGAAGGCCTCGAGGGCCCACACCTCCATCTCCCCGAACCGCTGGCCACCGAACTGGGCCTTCCCACCCAGCGGCTGCTGGGTGATCATCGAGTACGGGCCGGTGGACCGGGCGTGGATCTTGTCGTCCACCAGGTGGTGAAGCTTCAGGATGTAGACGTAGCCGACCGAGATGGGGTTGTCGTACTTCTCGCCGGTCCGACCGTTCCACAGCTCGCTCTTGCCGTCGTCGGACACCTGCACGGCACCGTCGACGCCGTCCGGGTTGAGGTTGCGGAAGATCTGCTGGATGGTCGGGTGGCGGCCGGCGTCGGCCTCCTCGTCCCAGTGGGCACCGTCGAACACCGGGGTCGACACCCAGACGGCGGGGTCGGTCCGGGGACGGGTCTTGGTCTCGGTGCCGCGGAGCGGGGTGCGGGCGAGATCGCCGGCGCCCTCCCATCCCCAGCGGGCGGCATAGCCCAGGTGGGACTCCAGGACCTGGCCCACGTTCATCCGGCTGGGCACGCCCAGCGGGTTCAGGATGATGTCGACCGGGGTGCCGTCGGCCTGGTACGGCATGTCCTCGATGGGGAGGATCTTCGAGATCACGCCCTTGTTGCCGTGGCGGCCGGCCAGCTTGTCGCCCTCGGAGATCTTGCGCTTCTGGGCCACGTACACCCGGACCAGCTGCTCCACGCCGGGCGGCAGCTCGTGGGCGTCGTCGCGGGAGAACACCCGGACGTCGATGACGGTGCCCTGTTCGCCGTGGGGGACCTTCAGGGAGGTGTCCCGGACCTCGCGGGCCTTCTCACCGAAGATGGCCCGCAGCAGGCGCTCCTCGGGAGTCTGCTCGGTTTCGCCCTTGGGGGTGACCTTCCCCACCAGCACGTCGCCGGGGCCCACCTCGGCGCCGATGCGGATGATGCCCCGCTCGTCCAGGTCGGCCAGGATCTCCTCGGACAGGTTGGGGATGTCCCGGGTGATCTCCTCGGCGCCGAGCTTGGTGTCGCGGGCGTCGACCTCGTGCTCCTCGATGTGGATCGAGGTGAGGACGTCGTCCTTGACCAGGCGCTCGGACAGGATGATGGCGTCCTCGTAGTTGTAGCCCTCCCACGGCATGAAGGCCACCAGCAGGTTCTTGCCCAGGGCCAGCTCACCGTTGTGGGTGGCCGGGCCGTCGGCCAGGACGTCGCCGGCGGAGACCTTCTGGCCTTCCTCCACGATGACCTTCTGGTTGATGGCGGTGTTCTGGTTGGAGCGCCGGAACTTGGCCAGGCGGTAGACCTTCTTGCCCAGCACGGTCCCGTTGCGGTCCTTGACACCGGCCTTGTACTCGACGGTGATCTGGTCGCCGGAGACGTCCTGGACCACGCCGTCGGCCTCGGCCATGACCACGTCGCCGGCGTCACGGGCGGCACGCGCCTCGACGCCGGTGCCGATGTAGGGAGCCTCGGGCACCACCAGCGGCACGGCCTGCTTCTGCATGTTGGCGCCCATCAGGGCCCGGTTGGCGTCGTCGTGCTCGACGAAGGGGATCAGCGCGGTCGAGACCGACACGATCTGCTTCGGAGACACGTCCATGAGATCGACCTCGGCCGGGGGCACGAAGTCGATCTCGGAGGTGGTGCCGTAGGAGGTGGTGGTGGCGCCGACCCGCACGCCGGTGCCCTGAGGGCCCCGTCGGACGAGGACCTTCTCCTCGGTGAACTTGCCGTTGTCGTCCAGGGCGGCCGAGGCCTGGGCGATGACGTGCTCCTCCTCCTCGTCGGCCGCCAGGTAGGTGATCTCTCGGGTCACCTGGCCGTTGACCACCTTGCGGTAGGGGGTCTCGATGAAGCCGTACTCGTTGACCCGGGCGTAGGTGGCCAGCGAGCCGATCAGCCCGATGTTCGGGCCCTCAGGGGTCTCGATGGGACACATGCGGCCGTAGTGGGAGGTGTGCACGTCACGGACTTCGAAGCCGGCCCGCTCACGGGACAGCCCTCCCGGCCCGAGGGCCGACAGGCGGCGCTTGTGGGCCAGCCCGGACAGCGGGTTGTTCTGGTCCATGAACTGGCTCAGCTGGCTGGTCCCGAAGAACTCCTTGACCGCCGCCACCACCGGGCGGATGTTGATCAGGGTCTGCGGGGTGATGGCCTCGACGTCCTGGGTGGTCATGCGCTCGCGCACCACCCGCTCCATGCGGGAGAGGCCCACCCTGACCTGGTTCTGGATCAGCTCCCCCACCGAGCGGATCCGGCGGTTGGCGAAGTGGTCCTGATCGTCGATCCGGTAGTTGGACTCGCCGTCGGCCATGTGCTTGGCCAGGTGCAGCATGTAGGTGGAGGAGGCCAGGATCTCCGAGGGGCTCAGGACGCCCTGGGTCGGCGTGGGCCGCTCGAGGTCGATCTTCAAGAGGTCCGAGATGCGCTCGATCTCCGGCCCGAGCTTCCGGTTGAGCTTGTACCGGCCCACCCGGGTGAGGTCGTAGCGCTTGGGATTGAAGAAGGCGTTCTCGAAGTACTGCCGGGCGGCCTCGACCGACAGGGGCTCGCCGGGGCGGGCCCGCTTGTAGATCTCGAGGAGGGCTTCCTCGCGGGTGGGCGCAAGGTTCTGCTCCTTCTCCCACTGCCCCTCGAGGAAGTCGAAGTGGCGGACGAAGCGCTCCAGGAAGGCCTGGTCCTCGTAGCCCAGGGCGCGCAGCAGCACGAACAGGGAGAGGCGACGTTTGCGGGCCACGCGACAGCCGGCCGTGACGTCCTTGCCCGGCTTGGCCTCGACGTCGAACTCGATCCACTCGCCCCGATAGGGGTGGATGGTGCCGGTGAACACCGTCTTGGCGTCACGCCCGGGCTGGAAGATGACCCCGGGGGAACGGACCAGCTGGGAGACGACCACCCGCTCGGTGCCGTTGACGATGAAGGTCCCCTTGTCGGTCATCACCGGGAAGTCACCCATGAAGACCGTCTGCTCTTTGATCTCGCCGGTGCCGGCGTTCATGAACCGGGCGCGCACGAAAACCGGCGCGGCGTAGGTCATGTCCTTCTCCTTGCACTCCTCCACCGAGAACTTCGGGGGCGGGCGCAGATCGGGGTCGGTCGGGTCGAACTCCAGCTCGAGGCTCAGCTGGCCGGTGAAGTCCTCGATGGGGCTGATGTCGTTGAAGGTCTCGGCGAGACCGCGGTCCAGAAACCACTGGAAGGAGTCACGCTGAATGGCGACGAGGTCGGGCAACGGCAGGGCCTCGTCGATGTTGGCGAAAGAAAAACGTTCCGGGCTGTTGGACCGTGTAGGCAACGGCCTACTCCTCCCAGTTGCAGGGTGAATGGGGCGACGACGGGGTGCGGCGATGAGTCACGTCAGGCGGGGTCGGACTGCTGGGGCTACTTGGGACTGCAGGGCAAGGTTCGGAGGCACGAAGGGGGTCGACGGCTACCGCCTGAGCAGTCGTCGGGGGCGCCAGGGCGCGCGTCAATCAGCCAGAACATTGAAGAAGGCGGAAGGAGCAGGCACGGCAACCAGCAATCCTATACGGACGCGCACAGAATCACAAGCCCATGGACGGAAATCCCCGGTCCAGGCCTGCACAGGGTAGGAGACCCACCGCCCGCCGTCAAGGATTCCGAGGATTTCCGGCCCGTCCCGCGAACGGCGCCGGCCGGGGTTCGAACGGCCCGCTCCGGCCGCGAAGGACCTGGTCCAGGGTGTCCACTCCGACCAGACGGAGTCCGGCCGCCGTCGATCCGACGACCGGACTCCCCCGGGCGCTACTTGAGTTCGACGGTGGCGCCAGCCCCCTCGAGCTGCGCCTTCGCCTTGTCCGCGTCTTCCTTGTTGGCCTTCTCGAGGACGGGCTTGGGAGCCCCGTCCACCAGGTCCTTGGCCTCCTTCAGGCCCAGGCTGGTGAGCGAGCGCACCTCCTTGATGACCTGGATCTTCTTGTCACCGGCAGCGGTGAGGATGACGTCGAACTCGGACTTCTCCTCCTCGCCACCTCCGGCGTCGGCGCCACCGCCGGCGGCCGGGGCGGCGGTGGCCACGGCCACCGGGGCCGCCGCCGTCACGCCGAAGCGCTCCTCGAACTCCTTGAGCAACTCGCTCAGCTCGAGGACGGACAGCTCGGAGATGCCGTCCAGAATCTGGTCCTTGGTCAGGGTTCCTGCCATTGTCTTGCTCCTTGTCTACGGATCTTGCGGGTTCGGATCTTGGGTGGGTTGGTAGGTCGTGCAGCTGGGGTCGCAGGCGAATGTGGCCTCGAGCTGGTCGTTCGCCGATCGGCTACTCAGCGTCGGTGGCTTCGGCCGGTGCGGGGGCGTCGGCCGGGGCGTCGGTGACCGAGCCGGTGGCATCGGCGGTGGGCGCCTCGGCGGGGGCGTCGGCGGCTTCGGCCGGTTCGGGGGCCTCGGCCGGGGCGTCGGTGGCCGAGTCGGTGGCGTCGGCGGTGGGCGTCTCGGCGGGGGCCTCGGTGGCCGAGTCGGGGCCTTCGCCTCGGGCGCCTCGGCGGGTGCCCCGGCCTCAGGTGCTTCGAGCACCTCGCCGCTGGCCTGGCGCTGCTCGATCAGGGCCGAGATCCCATAGGCCAGGTTGCGGGGCAGGGCCTCGACCAGGCCGGCCAGCTGCCGGAGGGGCGCGGCCAGGGCGCCGGCGAACTGGGCCAGGAGCATGTCTCTCGGGCGGGAGGTCGGCCAGCACGTTGATCTCCGACGCCGACAGGACGCCGGAGCCCACCACGCCGCCCTTGATCACCAGCTTGGGGTTGTCCCTGGCGAAGTCCCGGAGGGCCTTGGCCACCGCACTCACGTCGCCCTGAACGAAGGCGATGGCCGTCGGGCCGGTGAGGAAGTCTCGGATCGAGGCCTGCGACCCGTCGGCGACGGCCAGACGGACCAGCGTGTTCTTGTAGATCTTGTAGTCCCCGCCGGCGGCCGCCAGCCCACGGCGGAGCTCGGCCAGCTCGGCCACGCTCAGGCCGCGATACTCGGTCAGCACGGCCCCGTCGGCCGCCTCGAGCCGGTCCCTGACCTCGTTGACGACGGCGACCTTCTCGGCCCTCGGATTGTCCATGGTCCCTCCGCTGAGCATCAGCTCGCTGACGGGCCGTAGACACCATCGAGTGGTGGCGCGTCGGGCCTGGTGCTCGACACGGAACGCCTCATCAGGCGGATCCACACGGGATCCCTTCGGTACCGGGTGACCGGTACACCGGAGGTCTACGGCAGTTCTCTAGATCTGGAAAGGTGAAACTGTAGCCCACCGCTCACCGGTGGACCACCCGCCCCGGGGCGGATGGTTGCTCAGGCGCTGGCCGCCAGCTCCTCGTCGCTCTTGCGGGCCAACAGCGGGTCGATGTGGATGCCCGGGCCCATGGTGGACGAGATGGTCACCGCCTTGACGTACCGACCCTTCGAGGAGGCCGGCTTGGCCCGGTGGATCTCCTCCATGACGGCGTGGAGATTCTCGAGCAGCTGGGGGCGCTCGAAGGAGGCCTTGCCGATCCGGATATGGATGTTCCCCACCTTGTCCGTGCGGTACTCCACCCGACCGCCTTTGAACTCGCTGACCGCCCGCTCCACGTCGTCGGTCACCGTGCCGGTCTTGGGGTTGGGCATCAGGCCCCGGGGGCCGAGCACACGACCCAGCGTTCCTACCTGACCCATCAGGTCGGGGGTGGCGATGGCCACGTCGAATTCGAGGAACCCGTCGTTGGCCACCCGGGCCACGAGGTCGTCGGCGCCCACCACGTCGGCGCCGGCCGCCCTGGCCTCGGCCGCCTTCTCACCGGCGGCGAACACAGCCACCCGGGCGGTGCGGCCGGTGCCGGCCGGCAACGAGAGGGTCCCACGCACGATCTGATCGGCCTTGCGGGGGTCCACTCCCAGACGGACGGCCAGCTCCACCGTCTCGTCGAACGAGGCCTTGGCCGACGACTTGACCAGGTCGACCGCCTCGGACGGCGTGTAGAGGTGCTGGCGGTCGAACTGGGCCACGCTCGCCGTGTACTTCTTTCCCCTGGACATGATGACTCTCCGTTTTCTCGATGTGCTCGGTCGGCGGCCTCAGCCGGCGACGGCGATTCCCATGGACCGTGCGGTGCCCTCGACCTGGCGCTTGGCGGCCTCGAGGTCGGCGGTGTTCAGGTCCGGGAGCTTGATGGCGGCGATCTCGGCCACCTGGGCGCTGGTCACCGTGCCGACCTGCTCACGGCCGGCGGTGGACGCCGCCTTCTCCAGGCCGGCAGCCTGGCGGAGCAAGGCCGGCGTGGGTGGCGTCTTGAGGATGAACGAGAACGTCCGGTCCTCGTAGATGGAGATCTCCACCGGGACGATGGATCCCCGCTGGTTCTCGGTGGCCGCGTTGTACTGCTTGCAGAAGTCCATCGTCTGAACCCCGTGCGGCCCGAGGGCGGTGCCCACGGGGGGCGCGGGCGTAGCGCCCCCGGCCGGGAGCTGGATCTTCACGACCGCGAGGACGCGCTTCTTCGGTGGCATTTTGGTTACGTCTCCTTACCTGGGTCCGCCGGCCTACAGCTTCGCGACCTGGCTGAACTCGAGCTCCACAGGGGTCTCTCGACCGAAAATGTTGACCAGCACCTTGAGCTTGAGCTGGTCCTCGTTGATCTCGGCGATCTGGCCCGAGAAGTCGGCAAACGGGCCTTCCTTGACCCGGACCGTCTCACCCACCTCATGCTCGAGGCGGGGCCGGCTGCGCTTGGACGGAGCCTCGACGCCCTCCACCTTGACCTGGAGGATGCCCTCCACCTCGCGGCGCGACAAGGGAGTGGGCTTGGTGCCCGGCCCCACGAACCCGGTCACGCCCGGCGTGTTCCGGATCACCGACCAGCTGTCGTCGTCCAACTCGCACCGGCACAGGAGGTAGCCCGGGAAGACCTTCTTCTGCACGACGACCTTCTTGCCGTTCTTGAACTCGATGACATCCTCCATGGGGATGACCACCTCGTAGATCCGGTCCTCCATGTTCATGGAGACGGCCCGGCTGTGCAGGTTGGACTTGACCTTGTTCTCGTACCCGGCATAGGTGTGGACCACGAACCAGCGACCCGGTTGGTCGTAGGGGCTGACGACGAAGGGCTCGTCCTCGTCCTCGTCGTACTCGGCGTCGGCGTCGGCGTCGAGATCGGCCTCGGCTTCGAGGTCGGCCTCGGGGGCCTCAACCGTCTCGGCGACGTCCTCCGCCGCCTCCGCGACCGACGACGGGTCGGCCCCGGACACGCCGGTCTCCCCGACGGTGTCGAGTGGTTCGTCGTCGCCGATGGGGGCGTTGGTTCCGTCTTGGGTCACAGTCACACCGATCACGTCTTGAACAGCCAGAGGACGCCTTTGGCAAAGGCGTAGTTGAGAATGAAGATCAGGACCATCAACGACAGGAGGGTGACCAGGGTCACCGTGGTGTAGTTGATCACCTCGGACCGGTTGGGCCAGGCCACCTGTCGAAGCTCAGAGCGTACCTCGCGGAAGAACTGTCCCGGACGGAAGGGTTCCCGCTTGGGCGCACGCCGAGGCGCCGGGGCGGTCCGTTTTGGCGCGGCCTCCCCATCAGGGTCCTGCCCCTGGCGCTGCATGGCTCGCTTCTGTTCTCGGTTCACGCGCTTTGTCCTTCGACCGCTTCCACGGGTGGTGAGCAGGGCAGGAGGGACTTGAACCCCCAACCTTCGGTTTTGGAGACCGGTGCTCTACCAGTTGAGCTACTGCCCTCTGCGACCGCCATGCCGCGAACGGACGAGCCGATCACAGGGGCGGTTGCCTAGGTTATCACCGGGCCCAGCCGAATTCCCAGGCGAAGCCGGGAGAACCCAGCCGGGTCCCTGGTCGTCCGGGTCGACCCTCTCCGGGCTCCCTGGTGGTCCGGGTCGACCCGCTCCGGGGGTCCCTGATGGTCCAGGTCGACCCGCTACCGGGTCTCCTTGTGCAGGGTCTGCTGGCGGTCCCACCGGCAGAACTTCTTCATCTCGATCCGCTCGCGGTCGTTGATCTTGTTCTTGGTGGTGATGTAGTTCCGTCGTTTGCACACCTCACAGGCCAAGGTGACCTGGATGCGCTTCTCGTTCTTTGCCACGGGTGACTCCCTTGTGCCCCCACGGCCGGACCGGCCGGGAGCTTCAGTGACGACTGTTGCCTAGGTACTGCCCGTCGCTGAGGGCGACGTCCTGCTGCCTCCTGCGGTGCTGTGACTGGTAGCGGCGGCCGGGCTCGAACCGGCGACCTCACGATTATGAGCCGTGCGCTCTGACCAACTGAGCTACGCCGCCATGGGCGAGCCCCCGGTGGGGATTGAACCCACGACCCCCGCCTTACCATGGCGGTGCTCTACCACTGAGCTACAGGGGCGTTGCAGCTCGACCGAGCAGCAGAGGGATAAGCATAGCCACAGCTGGGCCCCCCGAGAAGAGCAAGGGGCCTGGCTACCATCATCGGATGCACATCCGCCTGGTCAGACCCTCGGACGCCGAACCGATCCGGGCGATCTACAACGTCGAGGTGCTCGGGTCCACGGCCACCTTCGATCTCCGGCCCCGGACCCCCGAGGAGCAGCAGGCCTGGATGGCCGAGCACCGCGGCCCCCACCCCGCCATCGTGGCCGTCGACGACGAGGAGCAGGTGCTCGGCTTCGGCTCCCTCTCGGCCTTCCGCGACCGCCCGGCCTACGCCACCACCGTGGAGAACTCGGTCTACGTCGACGCCGCCAGTCGGGGCGCCGGGGTGGGCCGGGCCCTGTTGGACGAGCTGGTGGTCCTGGCCGACCAGCACGGGTTCCACACCATGATCGCCCGCATCGGCGGGGGGAACCAGGCCTCCATCGCCCTCCACCTGGCCTGCGGCTTCCAGATGGTGGGGGTCGAGCAGGAGGTCGGCCGCAAGTTCAACCGCTGGCTGGACGTGTCGGTGCTCCAACGTCTGCTGTGAGCCACCTCCCACCGATCCTGCCGTCCCGCCCGGACCGGGCGGGGGTCTGTGGCAGGGCCGGACCGGGGTCAGGCCGCCGGCGCGGAGGCCAGGCCGGCCAACTCGGCCGGGGCCTCGGCCGCAGGGCTGGCGGGCCGCTCCCAGGTGGCCAGGGGCACGGTGAGCACCACCAGGATCCACAGCAGCGTAAGGACGATCAGCAGCGGATCGCCGTGGATGAGGCTGTTGAGCAGCTGGGTCCCGCCCGGCAGCTCGATGAAGGCGGTGACCATGGACAGGCCGATGATCAGCGACCGCAGACGGCCCAGGGCCACCGGGGCCAGGAGGATCAGGCCCCAGGACAGGTACCAGGGCTGCACCACCGGTCCGAGGATGACGAAGACCAGCAGGGTCACCCCCAGGGCCTTGAGGGTGCCGATCCGGTCGCTGTTCAACAGGAGCCAGATCCCGACGATGCCGGCCGCCACCAGCCCGAGGAAGCGGGTCACGGTGAGCACCCCGCCGAGCCCGACCCCGACGTGGGCGAGGTGGGTCACGCCGGTGACCAGCAGGGCCAGCGACGTGGTCGGCGCCGTCCATGAGCGGACCGCTCCCGGGGTACCCAGGATGGACAGCCAGCCCCAGCCCAGGCCACTGACGTACGAGAAGAAGCCGAGGACGCCGGCTCCGATGAGGCCGGCGGTGACCACCGGTCGCAGGCGGTCCCGGGTCGAGGCCTGCGGCCCCAGCCAGCTCCACCCCACATAGAGGATGCCGATGGCCGCCGGCGCCTTGATGGAGGTGGCCAGGGCGCACAAGAGGATCCCGACGATGGGGCGCCGCTCCTTGGCCGCCACCAGGCCGGCCAGCAGCAGCCCGAGCATCGAGCGCGTCGTTGTGGGCACCGCCGATCAGGTGGAGGATGGTCACCGGATTGAGCACCATCAGGGTGAACAGCTCGGCGCCGTCGCGGTGGTAGTGGCGGGCCAGCTTGGGCACGCACCAGGCGATCAGGAGGACGCCCGCCACCGACAGCAGGCGCAACAGGATGATGGTGGCCAGCTCGTTGTGGAAGGTGAGCCGGGTGAAGAAGCCGTCGAGCTGGAGGAACAGCGGACCGTAGGGGGCCGGGGCGTTGCCCCACAGGGGGTCGACCGGGGCGGTGTAGGAGTTGTTGCCCAGCTCGAAGGGCCCGTACAGGTACGGGTTCATGTGGTGGCTGACCATCTCGCCCTGGGCGGCGTACGAGTAGGCGTCCCGGCTGAACAGGGGGGCGATCACCAGCATGGGCGTGGCCCACAGGGCGAACACCCACATCATCTTCTTGACCGGGACCCCCGGACAGCGGGCGTACAGGCGCATCATGCCCCACCACACCCGCATGAGCAGGAGCAGGCCACCGTAGACCGCGGCCAGCGAGAAGTAGACGGCCCAGGTGCTGGCCCCGTTGGTGCTGGGCACACCGAAGAACCAGACGCCGGGCATCTCGAGTTTGAACGGTGAGCTGGGCAGCGACGCCCCGATGGCGATGGCCAGCATGGCGGCGAACCCCAGCAGCGCCGGACGGAGGACCAGCCCCCTTGGCTGGGCGCCCGGATCGGGCCCGACGCCGTCGTCACCGTCGGCGCCGGTGCCCTCCCAGCGGTTCCGCAGCCACGCGCTCACCCCGTCGACCGCCTGGAGGCCGGCGGCGCCGACTTCGCCAGCCAGTGACCGCAATCCGCCGGTGGAGGGGTCCGGCGCCTCAGGGTGCTCGAGGTCGAGCACCTCTGCGGCCGTGATCTCGGATGACATCAGGTTGGGGGGCTTCTCCTCGGTCGAACCGCCGCGCCGGCAGTTCCATCTGGCGAAGAGGACCTAGTCCCTAGTTCCTCGACTGTTCCTGGTCCGACTGGGCTACTTGGGGGGCAGGGTTGCTCGTAGGGTCGTTGCTGGCGATCCTGGGCTGGCTGGCGGCCGCACCCTCCCGTGCCTGTGAAGTCCACCCAGGCAAGGAGTGCGCCTCCGTCGCAGTCATTCCGTAACTTCATTGTAACGAACGGGCCGGGTGGATCAAGTCCGGCGGCGACCCCGTCCACCGCCCTCGGAGACACTCTAGGACGGGCACCCTCCCCGGACGGGGCACGGCTGGGGGACGGGGTGGCATGGGCCGGGTGGGGTGGGGCCGGTGGGCGCGGAGCACCGGCGGAGACGATCCAGACGGCGGGACACTCCGGCCGGGCTCCGGGCCGCCCCCGTGCTGCACCGGCAGGGGCGGCGGAGGCGCCGGGGGTCGTTCGGACCGTTCGTCCTCGCCACCCCCGGCGCTCCTGCGGTGGGCCGGGAAGGATTTGAACCTTCGAAGCTTGCGCGGCAGATTTACAGTCTGCTCCCTTTGGCCACTCGGGCACCGACCCGCAGGGCGGAAGGATATCGCCTGGGGCGGAGGTACTGTTTCGGCATGCCCACCTTCGACGTCGTCTCTGAAGTCGACATGCAGGAAGTTCGCAATGCCGTCGACCAGGCCAACCGCGAGGCCGCCACCCGGTTCGACTTCAAGGGCACCGACTCCTCGATCGAGCTGTCCGACACCGAACTGGTGCTCACCTCCTCGACCGAGGACCGTCTGCGAGCGCTCTACCAGGTCCTCCAGGAGAAAATGGTCAAGCGGGAGGTCTCCCTCAAGTCCTTCGAGGTGGGCAAGATCGAAGAGGCGTCCCGGGGGTCGGCCCGCCAACGGCTGGGCATCCGGGCCGGCATCTCCTCCGACCATGCCAAGACGATCAACAAGTTCGTCAAGGACCTGGGCCTGAAGGGCGTCGGTTCGCAGACCCAGGGGGATCAGCTGCGGGTGAACGGGAAGAAGCGGGACGACCTCCAAGCGGCCATCGCCGCCCTCAAGGCCGAGGACTTCGGTATCCCGCTGCAGTTCAACAACTTCCGCGACTGACGACGGGGCCCGGACGACCGGCTCGGCGTCAGCTACCGAGACCGCTCTCGACCAGCTCGTCGAGTTCCTCGACCGGGTGCACGTGGAACAGCCGGTTGTACAGCATGTACTTGAGCACCCAGAAGAGCCCGAACGAGAGCAGGTTGGCCAACAGCACCACGACGGTCTGCTGCAGGTGGGTCAGGTGATGGACCTTGCCGATGTGACGGGCCACGGCGGCGCCCCCGATGGACACCACGATGCCGATGGCCGACATCACCCAGAACGGCACGATCTCCTTCATCAGGTGGGACCGTCCCCCCTTCCCCCACACCCACATGCGGTTGAGGAAGTACGAGGGCACGGTGGCCACCACGTTGGCGAAGACCGTGCTCGCGATCTCGCCCCAGAGGTGGAGGACACCGAACACCAGGGCCAGGACTCCGAACGACACCGCCGTCGAGACGACCGAGACCATGGTGTAGCGGATGAGCTGTCTGCCCTCTGGCGTGTGCCGACGTTGCCAGACGTGCTCGGCGCGCACCACGAGACTGGTCATCGGGCAAACCCTAGCCGTCGCCGATCCGCACAATTCAAGCGGGCACTCTCTGCGACACCGCTGTCACAGTGCGTTGGCCCGGGCGATCCCCCCCAGCCAGGCCGCACTGGGCTTGGGCCGGCGTTCGAACGTGGTCCGGTCCACGGCCACCAGGCCGAACGTGGGACCGTAGCCCAGCACCCACTCGAAATTGTCGAGCAGACTCCAGTAGAAGTAGCCGCGCACGTCGATCCCGTCGTCCAGGCAGCGCCGGAGCCCGGTGAGGGCCCGGGTCACGTACTCGATCCGGGAGGGGTCGTCAGCGGTGCCGATCCCGTTCTCGGTGACGTAGACCGGCACTCCCCCGGTCACCTCCCACGCCCGGCGGACGGTGCCCTCGAGGGCCTCCGGCCAGAATTCGTAGCCCATCTGGGTGGTGGGGACGTCGGTTCCGGCGGCCAGGGAGCCCTCGGGTCCGACCCGCTGGCGGGTGTAGGTCTGGACTCCGACGAAGTCGTCCCCGCCGGTGGCCTCCAAGAACACGTCCTCGGACGGTCGACGGAGACGCTCCAGCCACTCCTCGCCCCCCGGCTCGACCTGGAAGTCGACCATCGACAGGGTCAGTCCCACCGGGATGTCGCCCGGACCGGACCGGATGGCCTCCACCCCTTTGCGATGGGCGGCAACCAGGGCCTGGTTGACCACGCCCCGGCGGACCCGGTCCCGCACCCGGGGCGGGAAGATCCCGAAGCGCCACCCCATGGTGGCCACCACGTTGGGCTCGTTCAGGGTGCAGGCCATCCCGATGAGGTCCCCCAGGTGGGCGGTGACCCGTTCGCAGTACCGGGCGAACCGATCCGGGGCGTGCAGGGCCTCCCACGCCCCGGCGTCCGACAGCCAGCGGGGGTGGGTGAAGTGGTGGAAGGTGACCACGGGGGTGACGCCGTGCTCGTGACAGGTGGCCGCCATCCGTCGGTAGTGGTCCAGGGCCACCAGCGAGAACTCGCCCTCGGCCGGCTCGATCCGGCTCCACTCGAGGGAGAAGCGGTAGGCGCCGAGACCCAGATCGGCCACCAGGGCGATGTCCTCGGGGTACCGGTTGAACGAGTCGCAGGCATCCCCGCTGACCTCGACGCACCCGGAGGTGGGGTCGTGCTCGAACTCCCACCAGTCGTTGTTGACGTTGCCACCTTCGATCTGGTGGGCGGCGGTGGCCGTCCCCCAGAGGAAGCGGTCGGGAAAGTCGAGGGCCGGCACGGACCGGTACCGTAGCGGCGCCCCGGGGGGCGGTGCCGAGCGACCCGTGGGCCGGCGGCTCGGGTGGTCAGGGGAAGGGCCGGTGGCTCGGGGAACCGTCGGGGCCCGAGGCCAGGGCGGGGGCCGAGTCGGCGATCCGGTCTCCCGGTCACCTGACAGGATGGTGCCGTGAGCGAAGCCCTGGCGTTCCTGGTCGACCTCCTCGACCTGGAGTCCATCGAGGTCAACATCTTCCGAGGGGTGAATCCCCAACGAGGAGCGGCAGCGGGTCTTCGGCGGCCAGGTGGCCGCCCAGTCCCTGATGGCGGCGGGGCGCACCGTCGAGACGGGACGGCCCCACTCGCTCCACGCCTACTTCCTCCGCCCGGGGGATCCCTCGGTGCCCATCCTCTACGAGGTGGACCGCATCCGCGACGGCCGGTCGTTCACCACCCGCCGGGTGGTGGCCATCCAGCACGGGCGGGCCATCTTCCACCTGTCGGCCTCGTTCCACGCCGACGAGCCGGGCCTGACCCACCAATTCCCCATGCCCGACGTTCCCGATCCCGAGGAGCTCGAGTCCATGGAGACCCGCCTCGAGCCCTACCGCGAGGCGCTGACCGACTGGTTCGCCAAACCCCACCCCATCGACCAGCGCCACATCGGCGAGCTCCCGTTCAGCCGCAAGGCCAGCAAGGAGCCGATCCAGAGGCTGTGGATCCGGGCCGACGGCACCCTCCCCGACGATCCGCTGCTCCACGCGTGCATCGCCACCTACGCCTCGGACATGTCCCTCTTCGACACCATGCTGGCCCCACACGAGCTCAGCTGGGACGACGCCGACTTCATGGGCGCCAGCCTGGACCACTGCATGTGGTTCCACCGGCCGTTCCGGGCCGACGAGTGGCTGCTCTACGACATGGACAGCCCCACGGCCTACGGGGCCCGGGGCCTGGCCCGGGGCTTCCTGTTCACCCGCTCCGGGGACCTGGCCGTCTCCGTGGTCCAGGAGGGCCTGATGCGGCGGGTACCCGCGCCCGGGGTGAGCGGTGGCCGGGCCCGGTCGGGATGGCCCGGCCCGCGGCCGGAGGGGGACGAGGGATGTCGAGCCGGGGGTCGCCCGGGTCCTGGCGGCGAGCCGGCGACCGGGGCGCTAGCGGCCGGCGATGGGGACGTAGTCCCGGGCGTCGGCCCCGATGTAGAGCTGACGGGGCCGGGCGATCTTCGAGTCCTGGTCGAGCATCTCCTGCCAGTGGGCCAACCAGCCGACCGTGCGGGGGATGGCGAACAGCACCGGGAACATCTCGAGCGGGAAGCCCATGGCCTGGTAGATCAGGCCGGAGTAGAAGTCGACGTTGGGATAGAGCTTCCGAGAGATGAAGTACTCGTCGGAGAGGGCGATCTCCTCGAGTTTGAGGGCGATGTCGAGCAGGGGGTTCTTGCCGGTGACCTCGAACACCTCGTCGGCGGTCCGCTTGATGATCTTGGCCCGCGGGTCGTAGCTCTTGTAGACCCGGTGGCCGAACCCCTGGAGCCGCCCTCCGGAGCCCTCCTTGACCGAGGTGATGAACGGCTCCACGTTCTCGATGGAGCCGATCTCGGTCAGCATGCGGATGACCGCCTCGTTGGCCCCGCCGTGGCGCGGGCCGTAGAGGGCGGCGGCGGCGGCGGCGGTCGCCGAGTACGGATCGGCGTGGGAGGAGCCCACGGTCCGCATGGCCGTGGTCGAGCAGTTCTGCTCGTGGTCGGCGTGGAGGATGAACAGGACGTCGAGGGCCCGGGCGAGCACCGGATCGGCCTCGAACCGGGGCTCGGCGATCTTCCACATCATCGACAGGAAGTTCGAGGTGAAGGGCAGCGAGTTGTCGGGGTAGACGAAGGGCATGCCCACACTGAACCGGTGGGCGGCGGCGGCCAGGGTGGGCATCTTGGCGATGAGGCGGATGATCTGCTTGTTGCGGGACTCGACGTCGAAGATGTCCTTGGCGTCGAGATAGAAGGTGGACAGGGCGGCGACGGCCGAGACCAGCATGCCCATGGGATGGGCGTCGTAGTGGAAGCCCTCGAGGAACCGCTTGCGTACGTTCTCGTGGATGAAGGTGTGGAGGGTGATCTCCTGCTCCCACACCGTCGTACTCCTGGGTGGTCGGCAGCTCGCCGTTCAACAGGAGATAGGCCACCTCCAGGTAGGTGGAGCGCTCGGCCAGCTGCTCGATGGGATAGCCCCGGTAGCGGAGGATGCCCTCCTCGCCGTCGAGGTAGGTGATGGCGCTCTCACAGGCCGCCGTCGAGGTGAACCCCGGATCGTAGAACCAGGTACCGGGCAGCAGCTTCGACCACTGGGCTGCGGAGATGCCCCCGTTCTCAAAGGGGATCTCGAGGGACTCACCAGTGCGGTTGTCGGTGATCGTGATGCTTTCGGCCACTGATCCTCAGACCCTTCTGTCGTGCATTCGTGAACGTGATCTCTCGTTGCCCCCGATCTTAGATCCACACCGCCCGTCGCCGACCAACGGCCCAGGCCCGTCGACCGGGTGGCGTGGACCGGCCGGGTGCCAGTCGAACCCCCTGGCGGGTCGCCGGTGGGACCCGGTTCAGCCGGAGATGAGGATGAGGAATTGCTGGGTGGATCCGTCCCTCAGCTGCTGGCTGGACGGGACGGCGACGGCCACCGTCAGGGTGTAGGTGTGGCCCGGGGCCACGGTCAACGGGGCCAGGGTGAGCGCCTTGGACGATCCCGACCGGAGGGTGACGGTGGCCCGCGACGCCGAGCCCCGGGCACCGGGAGGCGGCAGGGCGGTGCCGGCCGGGTCGGCCAGGGCCAGGGTCTGGGTGACGGCGACCCCGGACTCGGGCACGGTCCCGCAGTTGGTCACCGTGGCCTCGGCGGTCACCGTGGCGGTGGGGGGCAGCACCGTCGGCGCGGGCCCCGGGGTCGTGGACGTCACGTGGACGCAGTCCGTCCCGAGGAGTCCCGGCCCGCCGGTCGACACCGCCGGCGGCGACAGGCCCACCGCGGTGATGGCCAACCGGTGGTTGGGGGCCAACTGCTGGGAGCTCCCCAGCACCGAGGCGGCGGCGGCCAGCCGGGGCGAGCCCAGGGACGCCGCGGTGACCGGGGCCGGTACCCACACCGATCGGGGCAGGCGCATCGGCAGCCGCTGCCGGCGGATCTGGGCCCTCAGCGTGCGGTAGTCCACGTCGGCCTGCTGGAAGGCCAGCCCGGCCTTGTCCATGGCGGTCGTGGCCTGCCCGACCGAGATCAGCGGGGCCTGGCTGGGCGCGGCGGCGGCGGTCGGGGCACCGGCGATGGGGAGCGGCGCCATCCCGAGCAGCCGGTCGATGCTGGTGCGCAGGTCGGCGGCGCCGGTAGCCCGGGCCTCCATGACCTGGGTGAGCTGGTTGCTGACGTGGTCGGACGGGTAGGGGGGGACCAGGTCCGCCGCCTGGGCGGCCTCCTGGGCCGTCGCGTCCACCGCGGCATCGAGCCCCTGTTGCAGCACGGCCCGGGCCGTCCGGGGAAGCGCCTGGTTGGTGAGGCCGGGGGCCGAGTCCATGACCGAGGCCAGCTGCCTACCGGTCAGGTTGGAGGCCATGACCACGCGGGTGGCCAGGGCCCCGTACCCGGCGTCGGTGGCGCTCCGGTAGCCGCTCGACTGGGCGTTGATCTCGGCCACCGATCCGATCACCAGCACCAGGGTCACCACGGCCAGCGCCGTCAGCAGCACCGTCCGTACCCAACTCCGCCGCGCTGACGAGCGAGCTCGTCTCCGTCGGGCCCTGGGCATCCCGACGACGATAGTGCCGTCTCTCGGCGCCGACCCTGCGGGCGACGGCCATCGGAGGCCCTGCACCACGGTGGTGCAGAGCCTCCCCGCCCACCCGGGCTGCGCCGGAGGGTGGCCCGCCCGCTGGCTACCGGTCGGAGAGCGTGGGTTCGGAGTCCGACTGGCGGAACGAGGCGCTGTGGTCGCCGCCGGGCGTACCCGCCGTCACCAGATCGCTTGCCGTGCTCCGCCACTCGACGGTGGG
The DNA here is from genome assembly GCA_963812525.1 of uncultured Acidimicrobiaceae bacterium. Lineage (GTDB taxonomy): Bacteria > Actinomycetota > Acidimicrobiia > Acidimicrobiales > RAAP-2 > Bog-756. Next base: position 300,017 of record CAWEVL010000009.1, on the reverse strand, counting down.
CAGGATGGCGGCGGCGTCGGCGTTGGTCTTGTACTTGTCGGCCACGGCCAGGATCGACTGGATCACCGACGAGGTGAGCAGGTGGGGCACCAGGCCCAGGTCGAGCAGCTTGGTGTGGGCCGCCCGGTAGTAGTGCTCCTCCTTCTCGACCCGGGGATCGACGGTGTGCTCGATCACGGCGTTGCCGGCGAACTCGGAGGCCACCAGCTCGGCCATCTCGAGCACGGAGAAGGACTCGGTGAACTGGTTGAAGACACGGAACTCACCGCGGTCGGCCGGGTGTCTCCAGGGCCAGCTCCACGCAGGCCAGGGTGTCCAGGATGTTGAGCATGCCCCGGGTCTGGCCTCCGGATCCGTACACGGTCAGCGGGTGACCGGTGACGGCCTGGACGCAGAACCGGTTGAGGACCGTTCCGAACACCCCGTCGTAGTCGAACCGGGTGGCCAGGTCGGGATGGAGGGCGGTCTCCTCGGTCTCGTGCCCGTAGACGATGCCCTGGTTGAGGTCGGTGGCCCGGATGCCCCAGATGCGGCAGGCGAACATGATGTTGGCGCTGTCGTGCACCTTGGACAGGTGGTAGAAGGAGCCCGGCTGCTTCGGGTAGGGGAGCACGTCGGTCCGGCCCCGGTGGGTGATCTCGATGAAGCCCTCTTCGATGTCGATGTTGGGCGTCCCGTACTCACCCATCGTCCCCAACTTGACCAGGTGGATGTCCCGATCCTGCTCGGCGATGGCGTAGAGCAGGTTGAGGGTACCGGCCACGTTGTTGACCTGCGTGTAGACGGCGTGCTGCGGTCGATCATCGAATAGGGCGCCGAACGCTGCTCGGCGAAGTGCACGACGGCATCGGGCTCGGAACGAGGCCAGGGTCTCGCTGACGAAGCCCGGCGTCGGTCAGGTCGCCGACGAACAGGTCCATGGTGTTGTCCGAGATCTCCTGCCAACAGCGGACCCGCCGCTGCAGGCTGGCGATGGGGACCAGGGTGTCGACGCCCATCTCGAAGTCGTAGCCCCGTCGGGCGAAGTTGTCGACGATACCGACACGGTGGCCCCTTCGGGACAGGTAGAGAGCGGTGGGCCAACCCAGATAGCCGTCACCACCGAGTACCAGAATGTTCACGTCTTGTCTCCCTCTCGCTCCAACATGACCGTCCCATCCCCCCCTCGATCCCTCCGAGCACGGACGTGGACTGCACTACTTTTACCATCAGTCACCTTGGAATGCCCTGAGAACTGCAATGAGATCGTCATAATTGACGACTGCCGGATCCGGCATGAACTCCCAGGCGACGGATCCGATTGTGCCCGACCGACGGCGATCAGGACCCGGAAGATTGTTCACCGTTCGTTCACGGAGGACAAATCCGCCACCCGCCGGGTCGGGACGGGCCACGCTCGGCCGGGACCTTGGGCCACGATCCGGCGCTGTGACAAGAGGTGTGGCGCTCCGGGCCGGAACCGGCCGTCGGGGGCGCCTCAGGCGGTGTCGCCCGACGGCCCCGGCCCGTCGTCCACCACCGGACGGGAGCCGGCGACCGCGCCGAGTGAGTCGTCCACGTCACCGACGCCGGGCAGCAGGGCCAGCTCCAGCACCGGTCGCCCCAACTCGGCCGATCGCAGGGCCCGGGCGGAGGTGTCGACCGGCGGCCGGCTGGGCCAGCTCCTTCTCGCCCACCCCGACCACGCCCATGTCGGCGAACCGTCGGGCGGTGACCAGCACCCTGCTCTCGAGCGAGCCGACCGCCTTGTTGTAGGCGGTCACCGCGCCGTTCAGCCCCTTGCCCACCCCGGCGAAGTGGTCCCCCAGCGACGCCAGTCGCTCGTAGAGCTGCGCCCCGAGCAGCTGGACCTCCCGGGCGTTCTCGGCCAGCGGATCCTGCTGCCACCCGTAGGCCACCGCCCGGAGGAGGGCGATCAGCGAGGTCGGCGTGGCCAGCAGCACGTGGTTGGCCACGGCGTGCTCCATGAGGCCCGGCTCGTGCTCGAGCGCCGCGGTGAGCAGCGGGTCGCCGGGGATGAAGGCCACCACGAATTCGGGCGAGGGGTCGACCCGCTTCCAGTACTCCTTCTTGGACAGGGCGTCGACGTGGGCCTTCATCTGGCGACCGTGGCTGGCCAGATGGGCACGGCGCAGCGACTCGTCGTCGACCTCGTTGGCGTCGAGGAACGCCTGCATGGGCACCTTGGCGTCGACGGCGACGTTCTTCCCCCCCGGCAGGTGGACGACCATGTCCGGTCGCATCCGGCCGGTGTCGGCGTCCGAGGTGACCTGCTCGTCGAAGTCGCAGTGCTCGAGCATGCCGGCCATCTCCACCACCCGCCGGAGCTGCAGCTCCCCCCAGCGGCCGCGGGTCTGGGGTGACCGGAGCGCGGTGACCAGGTTGCGGGTCTCCTTCTGCAGCTGGTCGTGCGAGGTGGACAGGGTCTTCATCTGCTCGGTGAGGGTGGTGTAGGCCTTCTGCCGCTCGACCTCGAGGCGTTGGATCCCCACCTCGTACTTGCCCAGTTGCTCGCCGATGGGCTTGAGCAGCTGCTCGATGGCCTCCTGCCGCTTGGCCAGGTCCCCCTCGGCGGCCTGACGGGTCTCGTTGAGCTTGGTGTCGGCCAGCTGGAGGAACTGCTCGTTGTTCTGCTGCAGGGCCCGGGTCGACAGGCGGGCGAACTCGCCGGTCAGCTGCCGGCGTGTCTCCTCGAACGCCTCGGTCCGCTGGTCCGCCGGCCCGTCGCTCGTGCTCCAACTCGGCCGTCAGTCGGGCCAGCTCCGACTGCTGGGCCATGGCCCGCTGACGGTCCTCGGCCAGCTGGGACCGGGTGGTGTGGAGGTCGGCGGCCAGCCCCCGGTTCTGGTCGAGCGCGTCGGCGAGGCGGGCCTCCGCCGTCCTGGCTGCCGTGACGTGGCCGGCGCGGACCAGCAGGCCCACCGCCACCCCGAGGGCGACGCCGGCGACGAGTCCCACGATGAGTCCGGTGATCATGACCAATCCTCTCCGGGACCGTCTCGGCCCACGGGGCCAGCGTACCGAGGGGGTGTATCACTACAGGGGGACGCCCCGGCGGGCGGCGGTCCGTCAGGCGGTCTGTGTCAGCATGGTGCGATGCACCGGGTGGTCATCGTGGGGGCCGGGTTCGGCGGCCTCTCGGCCGCCCGCGCCCTGGTCGGCGCCCCGGTCGAGGTGACCATCGTCGACCAGCGGAACTTCCACACCTTCCAGCCGCTGCTCTACGAGGTGGCCACCGCCGGTCTCGAGGCGGGGGACGTGGCCTACCCGGTCCGGGCCATCTTCGGGCGCAGCAGGAACGTCACCTTCCGGTTCGGCGACGGTGACCGGGGTCGACTGGGACCGCCAGCTGGTCACCCTGGAGGACGGCGGCCCGCTGCCCTTCGACTCGGTCATCGTGGCCAGTGGCGCCACCGCCCGGTTCTTCGGTATCCCGGGGGCCGCCGAGTTCACCTTCCCCCTCTACACGCTGCAGCGACGCCCGGATCCTGCGGGACCACATCCTGCGCCGTCTCGAGGACGCCGACGCCGACCCGGACGCGGCGACCAGCGGGCTGCTGACCTTCGTCGTGGTCGGCGGGGGGCCCACCGGGGTCGAGGTGGCCGGGGCCCTGGCCGAGCTGCTGGACGTGGCCGTCCGCCACGACGGGTTCGACTTCCCCCGGACCTGGGGACGGATCATCCTGGTCGACGGGCTCGACCGGCTCCTGACCCCGTTCCAGCCGTCGGCCGCCGCCTACGCAGCCCGGACCCTCGAGGGCCGGGGGGTCGAGCTCAAGCTGGGCCACATGGTCCGGTCGGTCGACGGCTCCTGCGTCGAGCTGGACGACGGGTCTCGGATCCCCACCCGGACCGTGGTCTGGGCCGGTGGGGTGTCGGTGGAGGACACCGTGGCCTCCACGCTCGGGCAGGACACGGGACCCAACGGGCGCCTGCTGGTGGAGCCCGACCTCTCCCTCCCCGGTCGCGACGACGCCTACGCCGTCGGGGACGCCGCCGCCGTCCCCTGGGGCCCCGGGGCCGGCCGTCCGGACGAGACCTGTCCCCAGCTGGCCCAGGTGGCCATCCAGTCGGGCAGGCACGCCGCCCACCAGATCGTCAACCGGCTGGACGGCCGCCCGACCGAGCCGTTCCGCTACCACGACAAGGGCATCATGGCCACCATCGGTCGCCGGGCCGCCATCACCCAGTTCCCCCGGGGTCTGGTGGTCCGCGGCACCCTGGGATGGCTGGCCTGGCTCGGCCTCCACCTCGTCTACCTCATCGGCTTCCGCAACAAGATCGTGGTGTTGATCAACTGGTCGTGGCGGTACCTGTCGTGGGGGTCGGGACCCCGGGTCATCGTGGGCGACGACCCCGAAGCGGAGGGGGACGACGGGCCCGGTGACGGGGGCGGAACGGGGTAGCACCAGGGCCCGAAGGCGGGGTCCGGGCCGGGTCGGGAACCGCGTCCGCCGGCCGCCGGGCCGCCGCCGCGGCGGGTACGGTGGCGGGCGTGGACGACGCCCTCGAGCAGATCGACCGGAAGGTGCTCCAGCTGTTCGCCCTGGTCGGCGAGTCGGTGTCCGGCGCCACCGACGCCCTGCTGTCGGGCGACCGCGAGGCGGCCAAGGCCCTGGCCGACCGGGACGAGGTGGTCGACACCCTCTACCACGACATCGAGCAGATGACCCTCCAGCAGCTGACGGTGGCCGGCATCACCTCACCGGAGGACCTGCGGTTCCTGGTCACCGTGATCCGCATGCTCCCCGACCTGGAACGGAACGGGGACCTGGCCGAGCACGTGGCCCGGCGGGCGGCCCGGGGTCTCGGTGCCGAGCTGTCGGCCCGGAGCCGGGGCCTGGTCGAGCGGATGGGCGAGGTGGCCATCCACATGTGGCGGGCCACCACCGACGCCTACGCCGAGCGGCTGCCCATGGGGGTGTCGCTGGTCGACACCCTGGACGACGAGATGGACGACCTCCACGTCAGCCTCACCGTGGAGGTCGTGGCCGGGACCATGCCGCTGCCGGTGGCCGTGGAGCTGGCCATGGTGGCCCGTTTCTACGAGCGCTTCGGCGACCACGCCGTCAATCTGGCCAAGCGGGTCGCCGTCCTGGTGCCCTCGACCGGTCAGGCCGACTGAGCCGGCCGCGCGCGAGGGCCCGGCGGGTCAGGCCACCAGGCCGGTGGCCACCAGGGCCTCGGCGATCTGCACGGCGTTGAGGGCGGCCCCCTTGCGGAGGTTGTCGCCGCTGACGAAGAGGGCCAGCTGGTGGCCGGAGGCGTCGGCGGCCCGCAGCCGTCCCACGAGTGACGGGTCCCGGCCCGCGGCACGCAGGGGTGTGGGTACGTCGGAGAGCTCCACCCCCGGCGCCCCGGCCAGGAGCTCGGCGGCCTCCCCGGGGCTCATGGGCCGCTCGAACTCGGCCACGATGGACAGGGAGTGCCCGGTGAAGACCGGCACCCGGACGCAGGTGCAGACCACGTCCAGGGCCGGGATGTCCAGGATCTTGCGGCTCTCGTCCCGGAACTTCTGCTCCTCGGTGGTGTCACCCGACCCGTCCCCCACCAGGGACCCGGCCATGGGCACCACGTTGTGGGCGATGACGTCGGGGAAGGTCTCCGGCTCGGGGAAGTCGACCGCGGTCCCGTCGAAGGTGAGGGCGCCGGCCCGATCGACGGTCTTCACCAGCTGGGCCTCCAGTTCGGCCACCCCGGCCAGGCCGGCCCCGGACACGGCCTGGTAGGTGGAGACCACCAGGCGTTGGAGGCCGGCCGCGTCGTGGAGGGGCTTGAGCACCGGCATGGCCACCATGGTCGTGCAGTTGGGATTGGCCACGATGCCCTTCCCGATCGACGCCCAGCGCGGCGGCGTTGACCTCGGGCACGACCAGCGGCACCTGGGGGTCCATCCGCCACGCCGAGGAGTTGTCGATGACGATGGCCCCGGCCCCGGTGAACCGGGGGGCCAGCGTGCGGGAGGCGGAGGCGCCGCTGGAGAACAGGGCCAGATCCAGGCCGGCGAGATCGGCGGTGGCGGCGTCCTCCACCTCGTACTCGGCGCCCCGGAAGGACAGCCGTCGGCCGGCCGAGCGCGCCGAGGCCAGCAGCCGTAACTCGTCGAGCGGGAAGTCCCGCTCCTCGAGGATCGCCCGCATCACCGAGCCGACCTGGCCCGTCGCACCCACCACCGCCACTCGCATGGGACCAGTCTACGGGAGCACCCTTCCCCCGGCGGACGCACCGCCGACCGGGCGGACCGACGCCGGGGGCCGGCGGCCCCGGGTCGACCGGGCGACCGCGGGGGTCAGCCCAGTTCGAAGGCGGCGTGCAGGGCCCGCACCGCCTCCTCGGCCGCCCCGGCCCGGACCATGCAGGAGATGCGGATCGAGGAGGTGGAGATCATCTCGATGTTGATCCCGGCGGCGGCCAGCGTCTCGAAGGTCAGGGCGGTGACCCCGGGGTGGGTCTTCATCCCCGCCCCCACCAGCGACACCCGGGCCACGTCGTCGTCACTGGTCACCCCGGTGGCCCCCAGCACCGGGAACCAGCCGCTCGCACACCTCGGTGCTCACCGCCAGGTCGTGGCCGGGCACGGTGAAGGAGATGTCGGTGGTCCCGTGCAGCGACGTGTTCTGGACGATCATGTCCACGTTGACGTGGCGGTCGGCCAGGCCCCGGAACAGCTGGGCGGCCAGGCCCGGCCGGTCGGGCACCCCGATCACCGTGACCTTGGCCTCCGTGACGTCGTGGGTCACCGCGGTGACGATGGCGTCCTCCATGCTTGCATCCTCCTCTTCGACCCAGCGTGCCCGGCTCCCAGGTGAAGCTGGACCGCACGTGCAGCGGACACCCCGTGGTTGCGGGCGAACTCCACCGACCGGAGCATCAGCACCCGGCCCCCGGTGGCGGCCATCTCCAGCATCTCCTCGTAGCTGATCCGGCTCAGCTTGCGGGCCTCGGGCACGATGCGGGGATCGGCGCTGAACACCCCGGACACGTCGGTGTAGATCTCGCAGACGTCGGCACCGAGCACGGCGGCCAGGGCCACCGCGGTGGTGTCGGAGCCGCCCCGGCCCAGCGTGGTGACGTCCCGCTCCACCGACATCCCCTGGAAGCCGGCCACCACCGGGACGCCGCCCCCGTCCAGCGTGGCCCGCAGCCGGTCGCGCCCGGATCTCGACGATCCTGGCCCGGGTGTGGACGGCGTCGGTGATGATGCCGGCCTGGCTCCCGGTGTAGGAGGTGGCCTCGATGCCGAGCTCGGCCAGGGCCATGCACAGCAGGGACATGGAGATCCGCTCCCCGGCGCTCAGCAGCATGTCGACCTCGCGGTGGGCTGGACCGAGCTGACGTCGTCGGCCAGCCGGACCAGGTCGTCGGTGGTCTTGCCCATGGCACTGACCACCACCACCACGTCGTCGCCGGCCCGGCGGGAGCGGGCCACGTGATCGGCCACGGCACGGATCCGATCCGCGTCGGCGACCGAGGTCCCGCCGAACTTCTGTACCACCAGAGACATGGAGGACAAGGCTACAGGGACCGGTTCGGGGCACGGTCCGGGTGTCCGGGCGGGCGACACCGATGGCCCCCGGCGGCGACCGACTACCCTGAACCCCCGTGCCCACCGAGAAGCGACAGCGTCAGAAGGCCGGCCGCCAGGCCCGCTTGGAGGCCGAGCAGAAGGCCGCCAAGCGGAAGCAGAACACCCGCCGGGTCATCACCGTGGCCATCGTGGCCCTGGTGGTCTTCGGCATCTCGTACCTGATCTTCAAGCCGGGGAAGAAGTCCGCCACCGCCTCCAGCACCACCAAACCGGCCGTCTCCACCACCACCAAGCCGGTGCCGGCCGGCGGCTCGGGCAACACCTCGCCCAGCGCCATCACCACGTCGGCCGACTGCCCGGCCAACTTCAGTGCCACCCTGAACAAGCCGCGTACCCGGCCTACCCCCCGATGACCATCGACACCTCGAAGACCTACACCGCCGTCGATCACCACCGACGTCGGCCCCTTCACCATCCGTCTCGACCCGGCCGTGGCGCCGAAGGCCGTCAACAGCTTCGTGTTCCTGGCCAACCAGCACTTCTTCGACTGCATCACCTTCCACCGGGTCATCCCCCCGTTCGTGGACCAGACCGGGGACCCCACCGGCAGCGGGACCGGCGGGCCCGGCTACCAGTTCGCCGACGAGCTGCCCAAGACGGCCACCCCCCAGTACCCGCTCGGCTCGGTGGCCATGGCCAATTCCGGGGCCAACACCAACGGGAGCCAGTTCTTCATCGTGGCCGGGAGCCAGGGGGAGAGCCTCGCCCCCAACTACACCCTGTTCGGCAAAGTCACCGCCGGCATGGACGTGGTCGACAAGATCAACGCCGCCGGGTCCACCAGCGGCACGCCGGCCACCGCTCCACCGCATGGTCTCGGTCGACGTGACCGAGTCGTAGTCAGCCCCTCCGGGCCCCACCGACCACCGTCCGTCCCACCCAACCACCAGCCCCACCGAGGAGTACCACCATGGCCCCAGAGATCCCCGCAGTCGACGGTTCCAGCCCGAAGACCCAGCACTTCGATGCACCGCCCCCCATGGTCATCGACCCGGCCAAGCGCTACACGGCCGAGATGGTGACCTCCAAGGGCACCATGGTCATCGCCCTCGACCCCATCGCCGCCCCGGCCACGGTGAACAACTTCGTGTTCCTGGCCCGGTGGCACTACTACGACGGGATCGTCTTCCACCGGATCATCCCGGGCTTCATGCTCCAGGGTGGCGATCCCGAGGGTTCGGGACGGGGGGGCCCGGGCTACCGGTTCGCCGACGAGCTCCCCGCTCCCGGGCGCTACGAGATCGGCTCACTGGCCATGGCCAACGCCGGCCCGAACACCAACGGCAGTCAGTTCTTCATCGTCAGCGGCCCCTCGGGCACCTCGCTGCCCCCCAGCTACTCCCTGTTCGGCAAGGTGGTCAGCGGCCTCGACGTGGTCAAGGCCATCGAGGCGGTGGGCAGCCAGTCCGGAGCTCCGTCGGAGCCGGTGATCATCGAGTCGGTCACCGTCACCGAGGCCGACTGAGGCCCGGGGTGCCGGTGACGGGGCGGGCGGCGCCGGCTCAGGTGGGACGGGCCGCAGTCAGGCGGGCAGGGCGCCGAGCCCGGCCTCGGCCCGGGCTCCGTTGAGGTAGACCGCCACCCGGCCCACACCTTCGCTGCGCCAGCTTCCGGCCGGGTCACGGATGAGCGCGGTGCGCTCGGGGATCCCGGCCACCGGGGTTCCGTGGGGGGCCAGCAGCACCGACCGGTGCAGCTTCTCGCCGTGGACGTCCTCGTGGGCGTCGCCGAAGTGGGGGACCGACGGCCACCCCGCCCAGCAGGCCCAGACCGATGGTGAGTCCACCACCCCGGGCGTCGACCATGGGGTCGGTGAGGGCCATGGCCGCGGCCGACGAGCCCACCACCACCGCACCGTCGCGCCACGCCGCCACCAGGGCGTCCCACACCTTCGATCCCTTCAGCACGCTGCGCAGGTGCATGGGCGATCCGCCGGCCAGGTAGATCAGCCGGGCCCTGCGCATGACGGCGGCCGCCCCGTCGTCCTCGGCGTCGGCCCGGGACAGGACCATCAGGCCCTCCACCTGACCGCCCAGCGGCTCGAACCACTCACCGGCCCGGACCACCAGTCGCTCGGGGTGCTCGTAGGCGGCCGCCGTCGGAAGGACCAGGACCTCGTGCGAGCCCGAGGCGGCCAGGAACCCGGCGTCGAAGGCGCACCCCTCGCTCCACTCGCCGCCACCAACCAGAGCCAACATGCCGGGGGATCGGTCCATGGCCCAACTGTAGAGGTCGGTCCGGCTAGGCCGGGATCCCGGTCTCGGACGAGCCGCCGCAGGAGCCGGCCCATGGCGTCGCACACCTCCGTGGCCAACGCCAGCGACTCGGGCAGGATGCCCATCCCCATGAACCCGTGGATCTGGTCGTCGTAGCACCGGTACTCGACCTCGACCCCGGCGGCCCGGAGCACGTCGGCGTAGTTGACCCCGTCGTCCCGCAGGGGATCGAAGCCCGCCGTGACCACCAGGGCCGGGGCCACGCCCCGGTGGTCGGCGGCCAACAGCGGGGAGGCCCGCCACGCCGTCCAGTCCGACCCGTCGGGCAGATACCAGCCCCGGGCCTGCTCCAGGCCGGCGCGGGTGAGGAAGAAGCCTTCGCCCAGCTGGCGCAGGGACTCCGTGTCCAGACGGGCATCCACGACCGGATAGACCAGGCCCTGGGCGGCCGGAGGGAGCACGTCGCCACCGGACACCGAACCCCCGGCACGGGCCTCCAGCGCCACCACGGCGGCCAGGTTGCCCCCGGCGCTGTCGCCCATGACCCCGATCCGACGGCGGTCGAGGCCCAGTTCATCGGCGTGGCGCTGGACCCACCGGTAGGCGGCCACCGCGTCGTCCACGGCGGCGGGGAACGGATCCTCGGGCGCCCGTCGGTAGTCGACCGCCACCACCAGGCACCGGGCCGTGGCGGCCAGCAGGCGGCAGGTGGCGTCGTGGGTGTCGAGGTCGCCGGCGACCCAGCTGCCCCCGTGGTAGTAGACGATGCCGGGCAGCGCCCGACCGTCGCCGCCGAGTCCGAGTCCCGTCCCGTACTGCCGGTAGAGGCGAACCGGGACGGGCGGCGCCCCGTCGGGGCCCGGCACGACGCGGCCCCAGCCGTGGACGTCGGTGCGGACCGGCATGGCCAGCTGCGTCGCCCTCCGGAGCCGCGCCCGCAGCTCGACCGGATCGCCCGAGGGGCGGCCCCCCGGGGCCCCCGAGCCGTCCCACCGCGTGGCGAGCTCGAGCATGGCCTGCACCCTGCGGTTGAGGAGCCGCCCGTGGCGTGCGATCGGCTGCGGCTGGCCGAGCGCACCGAGCACCAGCTCGGGACGGCTCAACAGGGCGGAGGCGACCTGCGTGGCCAAGGGCCAGCGCTCGTTGACCCGTTGGATCCGACGGCTGTAGAGCGCCCGGGACCGCCCCGCCCGCCACCCGGCCCGCTCCGGGAGGCCCGACGACCCCGGGCCCCCGGGGCCTGTCCCGGGCCCGGCCGGCGCCGTCCGGGCCCGGGCCGGGCGGGAGGTGCCCGCCGCCGCGCTTGGCCGGGGCCGCCGCCCGGCCCGAGGCGGTGGCCGCCTTGGCCCTCGCCTTGCCGGTGGCCGCCTTGGCCCTCGCCTTGCCGGGGGGCTTGGCCGGCGACCCCGTGGTCCTCCGACGGGCGGTCCCCCCGCTACCTGCTGTGTCGTCCATGGGGCACCATCGTTGCGGGAGGGTCGACCGAAGGCAAACGACCTCACCCCGGCCGGCGGGCCCTGGCCCGTGACCTCGACCTGCCCGGCGGGGTCCGCCGTCCCCGAGGTGCCTCCACGGCGCCATGACCAGGTCCCCCGCTACGATTTCCCCCTATGCCAATCACACACGTGGGAATTGTCGGATCGGGCATCATGGGCTCGGGCATCGCCGAGACGGCGGCCACCCACGGGTTCGAGGTGGTCCTGCGCTCCCGGAACCAGTCCACGGCCGATGCCACACTGGCCGCCATGGAGAAGTCCCTCAACCGCCAGATCGAGAAGGGCAAGAGGACCGAGACGGAGCGGGACGAGGCCCTGGCCAGGGTGACCGGCACCTCGGACCTGGCCGCCCTGAAGGCGGTGGATCTGGTCATCGAGTCGGTCGTCGAGGACCTGCCCGTCAAGCAGGAGCTCTTCAGCGAGCTCGACCGGATCACCGCCGACCACACCATCCTGGCCACCAACACGTCGACGCTGCCGGTCATCGAGCTGGCCATGCGGACGGGCCGACCCGACAAGGTGTGTGGGGTCCACTTCTTCAACCCGGCGCCGGTGATGGAGCTGGTGGAGCTGGTCAGACCCCTCACCGCCTCGGACGAGACCCTGGCCGCGACCCGTACCTTCGCCGAGGCCTGCGGCAAGACCCCGGTCGAGGTCAAGGACCAGGCCGGCTTCATCGTCAACGCCCTCCTCTTCCCCTATCTCAACAACGCGGTGCGCCTCTACGAGCAGGGCGTGGCCTCCATCGAGGACATCGACACGGCCATGAAGGGTGGTTGCGGCTTCCCCATGGGGCCGTTCGCCCTGTTGGACCTGGTCGGTCTGGACACCTCCGTGGCCATCCTGGACGCGCTCTACGCCGAGTTCCGCGACCCCAACTACGCCGCCGTGCCCCTCCTGCGCCGCATGGTCACCGCCGAGCGGCTGGGGCGCAAGTCGGGCCGGGGCTTCCTGGACTACCGCAAGTAGCGGCCCCGGCCGGTCCGGGCGGTCGCCACCGGCGGCCGGCTGGGGGAAGATGGAGGGATGAGCGACATGGACCAGGCGAGCCCGTCCTCGAGTTCCCCGCGGCCCGCCCGGGACCGGCCGTGGGTCATGCGCACCTACTCGGGTCACTCCACGGCCCGGGCCTCCAACCAGCTCTACCGGACCAACCTGGCCAAGGGCCAGACCGGTCTGTCCATCGCCTTCGATCTGCCCACCCAGGTCGGGTACGACCCCGACTCGCCCGAGGCCGCCGGCGAGGTGGGCAAGGTCGGCGTGCCGGTGGCCCACCTCGGCCACATGGCCCAGCTCCTCGACCAGATCCCGGTCGAGTCCATGAACACCTCGATGACCATCAACGCCACGGCCGGGTGGCTGCTGGGCCTGTACATCGCCAACGCCGAGGATCACGGGGTCGACCCCCGGGTCCTGTCGGGCACGACCCAGAACGACATCGTCAAGGAGTACCTGTCCCGGGGGACCTTCATCTTCCCCCCGCTCCCCAGCCGCCGCCTCACCGTGGACACCATCGCCTACACCGTGCGCCACGTGCCCAAGTGGAACCCCATCAACGTGTGCAGCTACCACCTCCAGGAGGCCGGGGCCACCCCCCACCAGGAGGTGGCCTACGCCCTGGCCACCGCCATCGGCGTCCTGGATGCCGTCCAGGCGTCGGGCCAGATCCCCGCTGACGAATTCCCCTCGGTGGTCGGCCGCATCTCCTTCTTCGTGAACGCCGGGGTCAGGTTCGTGGAGGAGACCTGCAAGATGCGGGCCTTCACCGAGCTGTGGGACCGGGTGTGCACCGAGCGGTACGGAGTCACCGATCCCAAGCTGCGGCGCATGCGCTACGGGGTACAGGTCAACTCACTGGGCCTCACCGAGGCCCAGCCCGAGAACAACGTCCCCCGCATCGTCCTCGAGGCGCTGGGCGTGACCCTGTCCAAGAAGGCCCGGGCCCGGGCGCTGCAGCTCCCGGCCTGGAACGAGGCCCTCGGCCTGCCCCGCCCCTGGGACCAGCAGTGGTCCCTGCGCATCCAGCAGATCCTGGCCTTCGAGTCGGACCTCCTGGAGTACGGCGACATCTTCGACGGCTCGGTGGTCATCGAGACGAAGACGGCCGAGGTGGCCGACGCCTCGTGGGCCGAGCTGGAGGACGTCCTGGCCCTGGGTGGGGCGTTCGAGGCCATCGACGAGCTCAAGTCGCGCCTGGTGGGCAGCCAGGCCGAGCGGGTCCGCCGTATCGAGACCGGCGAGCTCCAGGTGGTCGGCGTCAACTGCTTCACCGAGACCGCCGACTCGCCCCTGGCCTCGGACCGCGGGGGCGGGGAGTCGATCCTGCGGGTCGACCCGGCGGTCGAGTCCGAGCTCCGGGCCGACGTCGAGGCGTGGCGGGCCGGACGGGACGGCGCCGCCGTGGGACGGGCCCTCGACGCCCTGAAGCGGGCGGCGGAAGGCACGGACAACGTCATGCCGCCGACCATCGCCCTGGCCCACGCAGGCGGCACCACCGGCGAGTGGGCCGGTGCCCTGCGCGAGGTGTTCGGGGAGTACCGGGCCCCCACCGGCGTCGGGGGCGGGGTCGGGCACCGCGGGGCCGAGTTCCGCGGGGTGGTAGGGCGGTCGAGGGCCCTGGCCGCCCGCACCGGTGGGCCGCCCAAGCTGCTGGTGGCCAAGCCCGGACTCGACGGCCACTCCAACGGGGCCGAGCAGATCGCCGTGGCCGCCCGCGACGCCGGCTTCGAGGTGGTCTATCAGGGCATACGACTCTCACCGGCCGAGATCGCCGCGGCCGCCCGCGACGAGGACGTCGACGTGGTGGGAATCTCGATCCTCTCCGGCAGCCATCTCGAGCTGGTCCCCGACGTGGTGGACCGCCTCCGGGCCGCCGGGGTCGAGGCCCCGGTGGTGGTGGGCGGGATCATCCCTCCCGAGGACGCCGAGATCCTGGTGGGCAAAGGCGTGGCCCGGGTCTACACCCCCAAGGACTTCGAGATCGGCCGGATGATGGACGACCTGCTGAGCCTGGCCGAGGAGCACCGGGCCACGCCGGTGGGCTAGCGGCGCGCCCGGTCGGGCCGGGAACCGGGCCGCCCACCCCCGGGTCGACCTCCACCCCTGGCCGGCGAGCACCGGGTAGGTTCCCGACGTGTCCACCCGTCGCAACCCCATGGCCGGCATCCTCTCCGGCCCCATCGACGCACCCCCCGCGGACCGACTGGCCAAGACCTACCCCAAGGTCGAGGCGGTGACCGGCATGACGTTGAGCCACCGGGCCAGCGGATTCAGCGGGGTGCTGGTGCGGGTGGAGGGTGGCGGCGTCGAGATCCGCGGACGCACCGGGCTGGAGCGGGTCTTCCGGCTGGCCCCGGGGGCGTTCGCCGTCGACGGTCGCGCCGTCTCGCTGGTGCGGCCGGTCGGCCGTCCGGCGGGTGGCCGGCCCCCCTCGGTGACCGCCTCGGGGTCGGTGGCCGTGGACGGCGCCCCGGCCCGGGTGGCCCGGGCCGGTCGGCTCTGGGTGGAGGGCGTCCACGACGCCGAGCTGGTCGAGCGGGTGTGGGGCGACGACCTGCGCATCGAGGGGGTGGTGGTGGAGCGGCTGGACGGCATCGACCATCTGGGCGCGGCGATCAAGGCGTTCCGTCCGGACCCGGCCCGCAAGCTCGGCGTGCTGGTCGACCATCTGGTCGACGGCAGCAAGGAGTCGCGTATCGCCGCCGGCCTGCGCCACCCCCAGGTGCTGATCACCGGGACGCCCTTCGTGGACGTCTGGGAGGGGGTGAAGCCGTCGGTGCTGGGCATCGACGGCTGGCCCCGGATCCCGAGGGGCGTCGACTGGAAGACCGGCGTGTGCCAGGAGCTCGGGTTCGGTGATCCCCCGACGACCTGGAAGCGCATCCTGGCCTCGGTCAGCTCCTATGCCGATCTCGAGCCCGCCCTGGTGGGCGCGGTGGAGCGGCTCATCGACTTCGTCACGGACCCCAACTGACCCCTCGGAGGGGAGCCGGGCCACACCGGGACGGGATCAGCCGCCGGCCCACGGACGATCGCGCCGCGTGGTGGCCGGGCGTGACCACCACCGGCCGCTGAACCGCCAGGCCGGTGGGCGGTGGGTCGGCTCGGCCGCGGCGAGCCGGGGACGGGGCCACGCCTGATCCACGGCGGCGGCGATGACGGCGAGCACCGTCGGATCGATCTCCGGCCGGGGGGCGATCCCCGCCGCGGCGGAGGTGGTCGCCACGGGGTCCGGGGTGGCGGTGGCGGTGGCGTCGCCCATGCCGCTCACAGCGGCATGTTCCCGTGCTTGCGCTTGGGCAGGTCCTCCCGCTTCGACACCAGCAGGGCCAGGCTCCGGGCCAGCACCCGCCTGGTCTCGGCCGGGTCGATCACGTCGTCCACGTAGCCGCGCTCGGCCGCCGCGTAGGGGTTGGCGTAGCGCTCGGTGTACTCCTCCACCAGCTCCTTGCGGCGGCCCACCGGGTCGGCCGCCTCGGCCAGGTCCCGTCGGTAGACGATCTCCACCGCCCCCTCGGGGCCCATCACGGCCAGCTCGGCCGAGGGCCAGGCGTAGGCCAGGTCGGCGCCGATGGACTTGGAGTTCATCACCACATAGGCCCCGCCGTAGGCCTTGCGGGTGATGATCTGCACCCGGGGCACGGTGGACTCGCAGTAGGCGTAGAGCAGCTTGGCCCCGTGGCGGATGATGCCGCCGTACTCCTGGTCGGTCCCGGGCATGAAGCCCGGGACGTCCACAAAGGTGACCAGGGGCACGTTGAAGGCGTCGCAGGTCCGCACGAAGCGGGCACCCTTCTCCGAGGCGTCGATGTTCAGTACCCCGGCCAGCATCTGGGGCTGGTTGCCCACGATGCCCACCGCCCGGCCGTCGATGCGGGCGAAGCCGCACACCAGGTTCATGGCCCAGTGGTGGTTGACCTCGAAGAACTCGCCGTCGTCGACGACCGCCCCGATCACCTGCTTCATGTCGTAGGGCTGGTTGGGCGATGCCGGCATCAACTCGGCCAACTCGGGGGTCAGCCGTTCGGGATCGTCGCCCGTGTCCACCAACGGGGCCTCCTCCAGGTTGTTGGAGGGGAGGAAGCTCAACAGGTACCGGACGTCGTCGAGGCACGACTTCTCGTCGGGGGCCACGAAGGCGGCCACACCGGACTTGGTGGCATGGCTCATGGCCCCACCCAGCTCCTCGAGGGTGACGTCCTCGCCCGTCACCGTCTTCACCACGTCGGGGCCGGTGATGAACATGTGGCTGGTGCCCTGGACCATGAAGATGAAGTCGGTCATGGCCGGGCTGTACACCGCTCCCCCGGCACAGGGCCCGAGAATGACGCTGATCTGGGGGATGACCCCCGATGCCTGGGCGTTGCGGTGGAAGATGCCGCCGTAGGAGTGCAGGGACACCACGCCCTCCTGGATGCGGGCCCCGGCCCCGTCGTTGAGGCCGATCATCGGCACGCCGATGGAGCTGGCCAGGTCCATGACCTTGTGGATCTTCTCGGCGAAGACCTCGCCCAGCGCCCCGCCGAACACGGTGAAGTCCTGGCTGAAGACGCAGACCCGTCGACCGTCGATGGTCCCGAACCCGGTGATCACACCGTCGGTGTAGGGCCGGTTCTCCTCGAGGCCCATGCCGTGGGCCCGGTGCCGGGCCAGCATGTCCAGCTCCTGGAACGACCCGTCGTCCAGCAGGTAGTCGATCCGCTCCCGGGCCGTCATCTTGCCCTTGGCGTGGTGCTTCTCCACCGCCCGGGGCGAGCCCGCGTTCATGGCCAGTTGGCGACGCTCGGCCAGCTCTTCCAATCGTTGGGTCATCGGGTGATCCATGGTCAGTGAGGCTATCGGACCAGGCGCGGGAGTCACGAAGCCGACCGGTTCCGGTGAGGCGGGTGGGGGGCGCGGTCGACGGGGCGGCCAGGGACCGGGCCGGCCGGGCTCAGCCTCCCCGGTCGATCCCCTGGGGACC
Organism: uncultured Acidimicrobiaceae bacterium; assembly: GCA_963812525.1. Classification (GTDB taxonomy): domain Bacteria; phylum Actinomycetota; class Acidimicrobiia; order Acidimicrobiales; family RAAP-2; genus Bog-756. The sequence continues at coordinate 282,755 of CAWEVL010000009.1, read as the reverse complement.
GCACCACACATAGACCACCTGGTTGGCCGCCCCGACGGCCACGGCGGCACCGGTACCGGTGGCGGCACGGGAGCCCAGGTAGCCGGCCACGCTCCGGCCCACGTATCGGGACTCGAGCTGGTGGTCCCTCACCCCGACGAACGACTGCCGGTAGGTGGAGCGGGTCGTTCCCGGAGGGCCCGACCGGCCCGGCCGGCCCGGGAGCGGGGTCGCCTCCCACCCCTCGATCCGGTAGACGCCCACCACGAGCTCGCCGGCGACGATCACCGCCCACCGGGGCGAGCGGGTCGACCGCGGATCGGTCCAGCGCCGTCCGATCCTCCAACCGTGGCGGACCTTGTCGTAGTCGGTGTCGGCCCCCTTCGGCCCGACCCGCAACAGGACGACCTGGTGATCCCGCTTGAACTTGGCCCGCTTGGCCAGCCGGGTCCCGAGGGCGGCCGCCTCCTGGCGCTGACTCCCCCGCTTGCCGTCGGCCGGGAGCCCGAGCGCGTCGGAGGCGGCCGCCCTGACCAGCCGGGCCTCGTCGGGACCCAGCCCGTACCGCAGGATCTCCACCCGGACCGGGCCCTCCGCGGCCTCGACCTGGCGGATCCGGTCGAGGGCGGGGAACCTCCGGGGCCGGGGGTCGGGCCGCCCGGGCCGGTGGCCCGTTCCCTGCGGGTCGTCTCCGACGGGACCGCCGCCCTGCGCCCCGACCTCCGACGCTCCGGGCCGAGCGGCCTGGACGTGCTGGAAGCAGCGGTCGCCCCGCCCCCGTCCCACATAGAACGGCAGACCCGATCCCGGGGCGACCAGCAGGTAGACGTACCAGCCCAACTTGGCGGCCACCCCGGGGGGAAAGGCCATCCCGAACGGATCGTGGTCCAGGGGATCGTCCGCCGGGCCGGAGCCGCGGCCGGAGTCGGCGCCGGCGGTGACCCTCCGGACGGCGTCGGCCGGTCCCCGCGGGGACTCCTCGGACTCGACGGGGACGGGCGAGGTGCCCGCCGCCACCAGGCGCGCCGACCGCCGGGCGGGAGCCGTCAGGAGCGCGGCGCGGGAGGCCGGTGAGGCCCGACCGGTGGCCGGGTCTTCGGAGGTGGCTTCCCGGCCCTCGCCGTCACCGGTCGATCCGGTGTCGGCCGGCACGGCGACCGACGGCACGGGAACCGGTGGGCGGGCCGGGGCGGCCCGGGTCGGGATGCTCGGCACGCCGATCGACGGCGGGCTGGCGGCCCCGGGCTCCTCGGGGTTCCCGTCAGCGTCCGCGGCGGCCCTGTCCATCGACGCCGCTGCTCACTCCTGGACGAGTTCGATCAGCGTCCCGAACGCCCCTTTGGGGTGCACGAACGCCACGGTGGTCCCGCGTGATCCGGGCCGGGGGGCCTCATCGATGACCTGGCCCCCGTGATCCTTGACCGACTGGAGGGCCGCCCCGCAGTCGGCCACGCGGTAGCCGACATGGTGGAGGCCGGGGCCCTTCTTGGCCAGGTACTTGGCCACCGGTGAGTCGACGCCGACGGGGGTGAGCAGTTGGATGTAGCTGTCGGCCACCTTGAGCAGGGCCTCCTCCACCCCGTCGGACTCGACCACCTCCCGGTGGTCGACCGTGGCACCGAAGGTCTCCCGGTAGTAGGCGATGGCCGCCTCGAGGTCGGGGACGGCGATGGCCACGTGGTCGATCTCGGTGAGCAGGAGCTCGGTCATACCCCGTGCCTCCGGAACAGGGTGATCCGGTCCTCGCCCACCTGGTCGCGGAACTCGGGGTCGTCGATCCCCAGTCCCTCCTCGGGGGCCAGGCACAACACGCCGATCTTCCCCTCGTGGAGGTTCTTGTGGACCTGATAGGCGGCGTCGCCCACCCCGTCCAGGGCGTGCACGGCCGACAGCGGCGGCAGGATCCTCCCCTCGCACACCAGCTGGTTGGCGTCCCAGGCCTCCCGGTAGTTGGCGAAGTGGGATCCCTTGATGGTCTTGAGCTTCATCCACAGATGCCGGTTGTCGTACTCGATCATGTACCCCGAGGTGGCCGCGCAGGTCACGATGGTGCCCCCTCGCTTGGCCGCGAAGACCGAGGCGCCCATGGTCTGGCGTCCCGGGTGCTCGAACACGATGTCCACGTCGTCGCCGACCAGGGCCCGGATGTCCTTGCCCAGCCGGCGCCACTCCGATTCGTCCTGGGTGTGCTCGTCCTTCCAGAACCGGTAGTTGGCCACCTTGCGGTCGATGACCGCTTCGACCCCCAGCTCGTGGAGGAGCTCCACCTTGGACTGGGACGAGACCACGCCCACCGGCGTCCCGCCGCCGTTGAGCACGTACTGCACGGCATAGGCCCCGAGCCCACCCGACGCCCCCCACACCAGGACCTTGTCCCCCTGGGCCATCTGGGCGCCGTTGTGCGAGACCAGCATCCGGTAGGACGTGGAGTTGCACAGCGCGTTGGCCGCAGCCTCCTCCCAGGTCAGATGCCTGGGCTTGGGCATGAGCTGGTTGGCCTTGACCACGGCCAGGTCGGCCAGGCCGCCGAAGTTGGTCTCGAATCCCCAGATGCGCTGGTTGTCGGCCAGGATCGAGTCGTCGTGGGCGCTCGGGCTCTGATCATCGACGTAGTTGCAGTGCACGGTCACCTTGTCCCCGGGCTTCCAGTTCCGGACCGCCGACCCGGTCCGCAGCACCACGCCGGAGGCGTCCGAGCCGACCACGTGGTAGTCGAGGGCGTGGCGCTTGCCCCACGCGCTCTCCTTGCCCAGCCGGTCGAGGAACCCGAAGGTGGGGAGGGGCTCGAAGATCGAGGTCCACACGGTGTTGAAGTTGATGGCACTGGCCATCACCGCCACGTACGCCTCGTCGGGTGCCAACTCGGGCACGGCCACGTCACCGACGTGGAGCGACTTGCGCGGGTCCTTGTCCTCGGTCTCCAGGCCCTCGAACATGCCCACCTCGTCACGGAGGACGAAGGAGGCCCGGTAGTGGTCGGGAAGCGGGATGGCCTCGAGTTCGTCGCCCGTGGCACCGGCTCGGATGGCTGAGAGGAACTCCTGCATGGAAGGGAGGATAGCCCGCGGGCCAGCGGGGACCCGGGCCGGAGCCGGGCGTGGTCAGGCCGGGGCGGCCGCCGGGTGGGGCCGGGCGTCCGCTGGTCCGGTCCGTCTGGTCGTCGGACCCGGCGAGGCCGTATCATGGTCTCCGTCGTCGTGGCGTGCCCTCGGGGGGATCGCCGCCTGATCTGGCCGCCAGGCCGCGGAGGTCGTCATGCCCGGAACCGTCATCGTCGCAGGGGCCAGAACCGCCATCGGCAAGCTGTCCGGTGCCCTGGGTGGGTTCGCGGCCACCGAACTCGGCGGGTTCGCCATCGCCGGTGCCCTGGAGCGGGCCGGCGTGGCGCCCGAGCAGGTCGACTACGTGTTCATGGGCCAGGTGATCCTGGCCGGGACGGGGCAGATCACCGCCCGCCAGGCCGCCGCCAACGCCGGCATCCCGATGAGCGTCCCCTCCACCACCGTCAACAAGGTGTGTCTGTCCGGCCTCAACACCATCTATCTGGCCGACCTGCTGATCAACGCCGGTGAGGCCGACATCGTGGTGGCCGGCGGCATGGAGTCGATGACCCAGGCTCCCTATCTGCTGCCCGGGGCGCGGGCCGGCTACCGGATCGGCGACCAGCACGTGGTCGACTCGATGATGTACGACGGGCTCTTCTGCGCATTCGACAACTGCGCCATGGGTCTCGGCACTGAGCGGTACAACGGGGCCGACGGGGTGTCCCGCGAGCGCCAGGACGCCTTCAGCGCCCTCTCCCACGAGCGGGCCGCCGCCGCCATCAAGGACGGCAAGTTCGCCGACGAGATCGTCCCGGTGAAGGTCCCCCAGCGCAAGGGCGACCCGCTGATCGTGGACACCGACGAGGGCGTGCGTCCCGAGACGACGGCCGAGTCCCTGGGCAAGCTGCGCCCGGCCTTCGACCAGAGCGGCACCATCACCGCCGGCAACGCCTCCCAGATCTCCGACGGAGGTGCGGCGGTGATCGTGATGTCCAAGGCCAAGGCCGAGGAGCTGGGACTCAACCCCGCTCGGCGAGCTGGTCAGCTACGGCCAGGTGGCCGGGCCCAGTCCCTCGCTCCTCCACCAGCCGTCCCACGCCACGTCGGTGGCCCTGGACAAGGCCGGCCTCAAGGTCGGCGACATCGACCTGTTCGAGATCAACGAGGCCTTCGCCGCGGTGGGGTGCGCGTCGGCCTCCGACCTGGGCATCGACGACGACGTGGTCAACGTCAACGGTGGCGCCATCGCCCTCGGCCACCCGGTGGGCATGTCGGGTACCCGGCTCGCCCTCACGGCGCTGCTCGAGCTGAGGCGACGGGGTGGCGGCACCGCAGCCGTGAGCCTGTGCGGCGGTGGCGGCCAGGGCGATGCCGCGGTGCTGCGTACGCTCTGACCTGGTCATCCACTACGTCGGGCCGACGGAGGGCCCGCGGCGGACCCGATCCGGGGCCCGAGGAGCCGGGGCTCAGTACGGCGGCTTGAACACCCCGGCCAGGGAGCCGCACCCGTGCACGACGTCCTCCCAGGAGCCCACCGCCAGTCTGAGGACGGCGAGGGCGCAGGTGGGGAACCCGTGGGCTTCGAGGACGTGGCGGTCGGCCAGAGGGTCCGTCGGGGTCGTCGGGGTCGGCGAGCAGCTGCCAGGCCACGTGGAACACCGTCGGGTTGTGACCCACCAGCAACGCGGAGCTGGCCCCCTCGTCGATCTCCCGGACGTACCGGAGGACGAGCTCCGGGTCGGCGGCGTAGAGCGAGCGGTAGGCGCTCACGGGAAGGGCGCCGCCCAGGGCCTCGACGATGAGCTCGGTGGTCTGACGGGTCCGGACCGCCGCGGAGCAGACGGCCAACCCGGGTCGGGGAAGTGCGCCGGGACCGAGGTGACGGCCGTCGGGATCCGGGTCGAGGGCCAGGTCGACGGGGTCGGCGGCCAGTCGCTTGCCCAGTGCCGAGGCGTCGCGCCGGCCGCGGGCGGTGAGCGGACGGTCCTGGTCGCCGCCGCCCCACGGGGGGTCGGACGCCGCCTTGGCGTGCCGGAGGATCCACAGATGGCGGACGGGAGGGCTCGCCGTCACCGGTGCCCGGGTCCGTCTCGTCCGGTGCCGCCCGGGGTGGGGGCCCGCTCCCGAGCGTCCGTCCGGCCCCGCCTCAGGCGTCGACCTCCCGCCGTCCCTCGAGCGCCCGTCCCAGCGTCAGCTCGTCGGCGTACTCGAGGTCCCCACCCACCGGCAGACCACTGGCGATCCGTGTCACGGTCAGGCCCATGGGCTTCAGCAGCCGAGCCAGGTACATGGCGGTGGCCTCGCCCTCGAGGTTCGGGTTGGTGCAGAGGATCACCTCGGTGATGCCCTCCTCCTCCACCCGGACCAGAAGCTCCCGCACCCGCAGCTGCTCGGGCCCGACCCCCTCGATCGGGTTGAGGGCCCCCTGGAGCACGTGGTACTTCCCCGAGAACTCCCCCGTCTTCTCCACCGAGACGATGTCCCGCGGATCCTCGACCACGCACACCGAGGTGGCGTCCCGGCGGTCGTCGAGGCAGATGGCGCACAGTCCCCCCTCGGCCACGTTGAAGCAGCGGGTGCACAGGGTGATGCGCTCCTTGACGGCGATGATGGCCTCGGCCAGCCGGAGGGCGTCCTCGGGCGCCACCTTCAGGAGGTGGAAGGTGATCCGCTGGGCCGACTTGGGACCGACCCCGGGCAGCCGGCCGAGCTCGTCGATGAGGGTCTGGAGCGGCCCGGAGAAGATGGCCACCTAGCCCACTTCCTCGGCCCCGGGGAAGGCCTGGAGCACCCGGGCCTCCGCCGAGTTGTCCACGTCGGCCACCTCGCCCAGCTCGGCCGAGTCGAAGACCGAAGGGTCGTCGGGGTCGTCAGCGGGGTCGGGCCCGGCGCCCTGCCCGACGCCCCCGTCGGCCGGGCGGTGGTCGGCGCCGTCGGCGGGGGGACCGGTCGGCGGCGGGCTGGACGTGGGTGCCGGCGCTTCCGGCGGGGAACCGGACCGGCCCGGGGACGGCTCGGCCCCGGGGTCGACCACCAGTTCCAGGCCGACCGGACGGCCGAACTGCTCGGACAGCGCCGCCTCGATCTCGCCGCGCACCGCCTCGCACCGGTTGCGGTGGGTCTCGTTGGGTAGGCCGAACACGGCCCGTTCGCCGTCTGCGCCCACGAACCGGCCGGCCTGGAAGAGCGCCTTGGCCTTGGGCCGGAGCCGGCCGATGACGTGATCGCCCCAGGCCTGCACCAACTGGTCACGGGAGGGGAACGGCGCGGCGGGGGAGCCGGCCGGCTCGGACGGGGGCTCGCCGGTGGCTGAAGACTCGGAGGGGACGGGTTCGACCGGGATCGAGGCCCCGGCCGTCCCGGTGCCTTGGCCGGCCGGCTCACGGTGGGGACCGGTGGTGGCGCGGCGGAACGCACCCAGCGCCTTCCGGCCCACCACCGGGCTGTCGGCCGTCGCCCCGGGGACCTCCGACGGGGCGGCCGGGGGATCGACCGGGCCGGCCTGGGGACCAGGCGTCGGAGCCCCAGGGGCCCGGCGGGGCGGTGCCGCCGGTGCCGGTGGGACGGCCGGAGTGGCCGCCCCGCCCGCCCGGCCCGCCGCCTCGAGTCGCTCGATGCGGGACAGCAGGGCCTCGGGTGAGTCGTCGGCCTCGGGATGGGCCAACCGGACCAGGGCCACCTCGAGACTGACCCGTGGATCGGGGGCGTCGCGCATGTCCACCTGCGCCCGGCCGAGCACCTCCATGGCCCGGACCAGGGCGGCCAGGCCCACCCGCTCGGTCCGGGCGGAGAGGGTGGACCGCTCGTTCCCGGACACGGCCATCAGCTCGGGTGCCACCATGGCCAGGAAGCCCTGCCGCAGGTACTCGACCAGATCGCCGGTCAGCTGCTGTGGGCTGAAGCCGGCGGACGTCAGGTGGGCCACGGCCACCAGGGCTCGAGCGACGTCCCGTTCGGCCAGGCCTTCCACCACCTCGTCGAGCTCGGGCAGGTCGTCGTCCACCGAGTCGGAGGCGGCCACCTGGTCGAGGACCGAGAGGGCGTCGCGGGCCGAGCCCCGGCCCCGCCGCACGGCCAGGTCCAGGGCCTCGTCGGGTACGTCGAGATGGGCGTCGCGACGTACCTGGTCCAGCAGCTCGCCGAGGATCTCCGGGCCGAGCAGGCGGAACTCGAAGTGCTGGGTCCGGCTCCGGATGGTGGGCAGCACCTTCTGCGGGTCGGTGGTGGCCAGCACGAAGACCACGTGGGCCGGCGGCTCCTCCAGCGTCTTCAGCAACGCGTTGGACGCCGCCGTGGACAGCATGTGGACCTCGTCCACGATGTAGACCTTCTGGCGGCCGGGGGTGCCCAGGGCGGCCCGGGACACCAGGTCGCGCATGGCCTCCACCCCGTTGTTGGAGGCGGCGTCGAGCTCGTGGACGTCGAGGGAGGTGCCCTTGGCGATCTCGAGGCAGGAGACGCAGACCCCGCAGGGCTCGCCGTCCCGCAGGTCGGTGCAGTTGAGCGCCTTGGCCAGGATCCGGGCGGTGGAGGTCTTGCCCGTCCCCCGGGGCCCACTGAAGAGATAGGCGTGGGCCACCCGCCTGTCCCGCACGGCGTTGCGGAGGGCCAGCACCACGTGGTCCTGGCCCTTGACCTCGGCGAAGGTGGACGGACGGAACCGTCGGTACAGCGACTGGTAGGGGGTGTCGTCCGGAGCGTCGGCCACGTCGAGGCAGCCTACCGGTCGGAGGGGACCGAATTTCCGGGTCGGGGCCGGCGGTCGCGCCCACCGGGGACCCGGCCCGGCCGGGCGGCGACCGAGGCATCGGACGGCGGGGCGCCCCGACGCTCTGTGCGACGGCCAGGTTGGCTGCGGCACACGGCCTGCCCTGCTGAGAGCTGCTGCCTTCCGACCCTGACTCGATTCACAGGAGGACGTTGCGCAGGACCCAGCCGCCGCACACAACGTCGGGGCTGGAGGGATGATACCCCCAGGATCTGCCACCGGGTCCCCCGGCCGTCCGCTCCGGGGCGGCCGGCCCGTCCGGGGCGGCGGAGTAGCCTGTCGAGGCTGTTGGCCCCTCCGGATCGCACCGGGGGGACCGGACATCCGGAGGCGTGCGAGAGCGGCCGAATCGGCACGACTGGAAATCGTGTGTGGGGAAACTCACCGTGGGTTCAAATCCCACCGCCTCCGCCACATGGGCACCGACGCGACCTCATCACCGCCGTCCCCCCGGCGGGATTCCGCCGCCGGGGCCCCGGACGGACCGGACGGCCCCCGGCTGGACGACGAGGAGGCCATGGGCCTGGCCCTCGAGGAGGCGGCCCGGGCCGGAACCCACGGCGATGTCCCGGTGGGTGCGGTGGCCCTGCTCGACGGACGGGTGATCGCCAGCGGGCGGCAACGAACGCGAGCAGCGGGGGGACCCGACGGCCCACGCCGAGCTGCTGGTCCTGGCCGCAGCCGCCTCGGTGCTGGGCACCTGGCGGCTGACGGAGGTCACCCTGGTGGTGACCCTGGAGCCCTGCCCCATGTGCGCCGGAGGCCTCGTCGCCGCCCGGGTCGGTCGCCTGGTGTTCGGGGCCGCCGACCCCAGGGCCGGGGCCTGCGGCTCCCTCTACAACCTGTGCGCCGACCCCCGGCTCAACCACGAGGTGACGGTGACCGCCGGTGTGCGGGCCGCCGAGGCGTCCGGGCAGCTCACGACCTTCTTCGCCGCGAGACGTCCCTCGACGACCCCCTGAACCCCTGAACCCCGGCGGTCAGGCGTTGGCCATGGCCACGATGGGCTGGTTGAGCGGTGACCCACCCATGGACCCGTAGAACAGGGCGCTGCCGAAGTCGAAGACGCCGCCGTCGGTGGCCACGAAGCGGTAGCCGGCCCCGTCGAGCGACGCCGACATGCCGACGATCGGCTTGTTCAGGTGGATGTTGCCGGTCGAGCCGAGGAACGGAGCTCCGCCGAAGGTGAAGATGCCGCCGTCGGAGGCGACCATCCAGTAGGCGCCCGGAACCTGGGCGTCGGCGGCCATGCCCACGATGGGCTGGTTCAGGTGCGACCCACCCATGGAGCCGTTGAACTGGGCATCGCCGAAGGCGAAGATGCCGCCGTCGGAGGCCACCAGCCAGTACCCGCCCCCGTCCGGGGTGGCGGCCATGCCCACGATGGGCTGGTTCAGGTGCTGGGCGCCCATGGAGCCGAGGTAGCCGGCATCACCGAAGGCGAAGATGCCACCGTCGGAGGCCACCAGCCAGTACCCGCCGCCGTCCGGGGTGGCGGCCATGCCCACGATCGGGCGGTTGAGGTGCTGGCCGCCCATGGACCCGAAGAAGCCGGCCGACCCGTGGGCGAAGATCCCACCGTCGGAGGCCACCATCCAGTAGCCGTTGGACGGGCTGCCCCCGCTCGGCGGCGTGGCGGCCATGCCGACCACGGGCTTGTTCAGCGGGGCGCCGCCCTGGGAGCCGTGGAACAGGGCCGACCCGAAGGCGAAGATCCCCCCGTCGGTGGCCCCGAGCCAGTAACCGTTGCTGGGCGAGGAGGTCGGGGGCGTGCCGCCGCCGCCCGGAGGAGGCGGAGGCAGCGGCGTGGACGCCTGGTAGGAGATGGTCAGGTTGCCGTTGAGCATCCAGTGACCCTGGTAGAACGGCATCGAGAGCGAGCGGGCCGGGTTGACGTAGCCCGAGCCGCCGCCGCCGCCGGCGTCGGGACCGCCGCCGCCGCCCGTGAAGTAGCCACCGCCACCGCCACCGCCACCGGCGGAGGGGGTCGTGTCACCGTTGCCGCCCACGGCCGGCGACCCTGCCGTGCCGGAGGGCCCTGCCCCGCCCGTGGCCGATCCGCCGGTCCCGGCCGCGCCGGCCGCCGACCCGCTGGCGCCGCCACCACCGCCGCCGGTGGAGGCCGTCCCGGTCAGGCCATTGCCGACCGAGTTACCCGCGGTGGGTCCGCCGGCCCCGCCCGCAGTCAACGCCCCACCGCCTCCGCCTCCGCCCGTGGCCAGCAGCAGGCTCCCCTGCGTGAACACCTGGCTCGATCCCCCACCGCCGCCGGCTCCCGGTCCTCCGGCACCGCCACCGCCGTTCCCGCCGGCCGCCGCCGGCCGCCGCCGCGCTGCCCTGCTGTCCCAGGTAGACCTGGAGCGACTGGCCGGCGGTGAGACTCGGGACCAGGTTGACCGTCCCGCCGGTGCCGAAGGTTCCGGCCGAGCCGGCGCCCCCCTGGGCGCCGCTGGCGTCGAGGCAGATCGAGTTGGTGATGGCGTTGGACGGGACGACCCACGTCTGCACGTTCTTGTTGTAGCTGAACCTGACCGTCACCACGTTGGCCCCGAAGGACGCGGCGTAGGTCGGGCAGTCGGTCGGGGCGGCGATCAACGAGTGCGACACCGGCGCCGCCGACGCCGGGGCACCGGCCAGGACCACCGGTGCGACCAGGAAGCCGCCGACCACGAGGGCCGCGCCGGCCAGGTTCCGCCTGGCGAGCCCGGGCGTGTGCGCCCCGGGTTGCGTGGTGCTCGGCGCCCCCGAATGGAGATCGAATCATGGATGGTCCTTTCCTCTGACGTACCGCCCTGCCCGTTGGCCAGGAGAATCGGATCCGTCCTTCGATGCTGTCCAAGTCCCTGAAGTCCAAGCCAGAACCGCCATGAATCGGAAACCAGGTGGTGCGACGGCGACGGTACCGTCCTCTCCCGGATGCCGCAAGGAGTGAACGCCGCTGACCACGCAGCGTGACGGGATACCGCATGCATCGGAGCCCACCGGCGACGCAGACCGTTGACATTTATGGTGATTTACCTGGGAGTACACCCGATGTCACCGTTCGTTCAGGTGGCGTTCACCGGCGGAAAACTTAGCCACGCACGGTGATGCACCGTCACATTCGGTCTGAAACGGGGGCTGCCCTCCCGAAGCCACCCAGTCGCCGGACGGGTCCACGCCCCACCGGCGCCGGGTGGCGGCCGGGCCCCTGCTCGGGCCGGGTCGTACCCGAGCGAGGCCGGTCAGGAGCCGGGTTTGAAGATGGCGATGCCGGCCGCCCAGTACATGGCCGTCCCGAACGACCCACCGAAGCTCTGGGCCCCCGGGGTCCCGAGGACCTGGTACCCGGTGATCACCGTGGCGATGGTGCCGGTGGTGGTCTGCTGGGCCTGGGTGGTGTAGCCCGGCGAGGTCACGGTGATGGCCTCGGCGTTGCCGTGACCGGCGACGAACCCGACGGCCAACTCGTTGGTCACCGTCGAGGTGGCGGTGCCGGAGTTGGCCGCCGTGCTGGTGTTCGAGGTACCGGCGGCCACATCCAGAGGACCGGAGGCGGCCACGCCGGCGAACTCCTGGACCTCGAAGCTCACGAAGGCGGCCGACGAGTTGTGCACGGTCACCGTGACGGTCGGCGAGGTGTTGGCCGCGTACCACATCTCGCCGTTCGAGTTGTGGCCCGACACGTTGTAGGAGCCGATCAGCTTCCAGGCGTTCCCCGCGGTGTCGGTCACCGAGGTGATGTGGTTGGTGGCCCCGTTGTACTCGCTGGCCGACAGCACCAGCAGGTCACCGCCGGTGGTCTGGGTGGGGAAGGAGCCCGACAGGGTCGTGGAGGACGCCGTCTCGGTCCCGCTGGCCGTCTGCACCAGGTGCGGTGCCGAGGCCACCGCGGTGACCGTGAGGTTGAACGTGGCGGTGTGGGTGGGCGTCCCGGATGCGTTGCCCGTCCCGGTCACCGTGATCGGGTACAACGCCGGCGTGGTCCCCGAGGCCGTGGTGACCACCATGGTCGAGCTCCCGCCCGAGGTGACCGACGTGGGCGTGAACGACACGGTGGCGCCGGTCGGCAGCCCGGCGGCCGACAGGGCCACCGACTGGGGGCCGTTGCTGGCCGTGGTCACGATGCTGGTGGTGGCGGCGCTGCCGGCGGCCACCGCTGGACGAGGGCGGTGAGGCGGCGATGGTGAAGTCGGGCGGCGGGGGGGTCGCGTCCACCGCCAGGGTGAAGCTCTGGCTCGCCGGGGTGCCGTACCCGTTGCTGGCGTTGATGGTGACCGGATACGAACTGTTCGACCCCGCGGCCGGGGTTCCGGCCAGGGTGGCCGTCCCGTTGTGGTTGTCGGTGAAGGTGACACCGGAGGGCAGGGCGCCGCTCTCGCTCAGCCCGATGGGGGTGCTGCCGGTCGCCGTGACCGTGAAGGTGCCCGGGCTCCCGACGGTGAAGGTGGTCGTGTTGGCCGAGGTGATGGCCGGGGGGGTGTTGACGACCAGCGGGAAGGTCACCGAGTGGGTCTGGGTGGTGCCGGTGCCGGTCACCGTGACCGTGTAGGTCCCCGGAGGGGTCGTCACCAGCGGGGTGATCCCCAGGGTGGAGCTCGCGCCCGAGCTGATCGACTGGGGCGTGAAGGACGACGTCGCCCCCGACGGCAGCCCGGTGGCGCTGAACCCGACCGTCTGTGACGCGCCAAGGGTGATGGTGGTGGTCACCGTGACGTCCACCAGCGAGCCGGCCACGTCGGAGACCGACGGCGGGACGCCGACCGAGAAGTCGCTGGGCTGGGCGTTGACCGCCAGGGTGAAGCTCTGGCGTGGCCGGGCTCCCCGCTCCCGTGGCCGTGATGGTGATCGGGTACGAGGTGGCCGAACCGCTGGCCGGGGTGCCGGCCAGCGTGGCCGTCCCGTCCTGGTTGTCGGTGAAGGTGACCCCGCTGGGCAGGGAACCGGTTTCGGACAGGGCCGGGACCGGGGTGCCGGTGGTGGTCACCGTGAAGGTCCCCGCCGTGCCCTGGGTGAAGGTGGTGGTGGTGGCCGAGGTGATGGCGGCCGGCGTGTTGACGGTGAGGGCGAAGGTGGCGGTGTGGGTGGTGGCGGTGCCGGTGCCCGTCACCGTGACGCTGGACAGGCCGGCCGGGGTGGCCGACGTGGTGGTGACGGTCATGGTCGAACTGCCACCCGACGTGACCGTCGCCGGGGAGAACTGCGCCGTGGCCCCGGTGGGCAGGCCGCTGGCCGTGAGGCCCACGGTCTGTGCGCCGCCGGACGTCGTGGCGGTGTTGATGGTGGTGGTGGCGGGCGTACCCACCACGGCGGTGCCCGAGGCCGGCGACGCGGCGATGGAGAAGTCGCCGGGCGGCGGCGGGGCGGCACCCGGCTTGAACAGGGCGATGCCGGCCGCCCAGTACATGGCGGTGGAGAAGGTGCCGGTGAAGCTCTGGGCGGCCGTCGAGGTCAGGGCCTGGTAGCCGGAGACGACCGAGACCTTGCTGGGACTGGTGGAGGTGATCAGCGGCTCGGCGGTGAAGCCCGGCGAGGTGAGGGTGATGGCCTGGGTCGAGCTGTGGCCGGCGATGAAACCGACGGCCAGCTCCCCGGCGGCCGCCGGGGTGACCGGCCCGGCCGAGGCCGAGCTACCGGTGTTCGCGGCTCCGGCCGAGGTGTCGAGCGGACTGGCGGTGGCCACGCCACTGAACTCCTGGAGCTGGAGGGCCACGGTGGAGGCGCCGGTGGTCACCGTCACGCTCTGCACCGAGGCGGCGTTGGGCGCGTACCAGAGCTCGCCGTCGGAGTTCTGGCCCGGAGACGAACTGCGTCCATCACCTTGGTCCAGGTGTTCTTGCCGTCGGACACCGCGGTGATGGGCTTGCTGGCCCCGGTGAAGACCCCGGCCGACAGGACGAGCAGGTCACCGGGGGTGCTGGGCGCCGGCAGGGTCACCGTGGCGGTCGACGAACCGGCCGTCTGGACCAGGGCCGGCCCTGAGGGCCCGGTGGGCGTGGTGGCCGTGGCCGGCGGCGAGCTCTGGGCCGACACGTTGCCGGCGCCGTCGCGGGCGTCGATGGTGTACGAGTAGAGCTTGCCGGGGGTGGCCGAGGTGTCGGAGTAGGCGGTCCCCGTCCCCGTCGTCGTGGTCAGGAGCGTGCCGTTCCGGTAGATGTCGTACCCGGTGACCCCGGTGTTGTCGGTGGAGGCCGTCCAGGCCAGGTCCACCCGGGTGGAAGAGATGGCGGTGGCGCCCACGCCGGTGGGGACGGTGGGTGGCGAGGTGTCGACGGTCCAGCTGGTGGTGGCCGCGGTGGCGCCGTTGCCGGTCACCGAGAAGCTGTGGCTGCCCGGGGCCAGCCCGGAGTAGGTGGCCGGGCTGGTGCAGGCGGCGGGTGTGGCCGCGTCCAGGCTGCAGGTGTACGAGGTGGATCCCGGGGCGTGGAAGGTGATACTGGCCGTGGTGGCGTTGGTCAGCGTCGGCGGCGGGCTGTCGATGACGGTGGCCGGCGTGGAGGTCACCCCCGAGTAGGTGTAGGTCTGCTGGTCGAAGGACTGGCCGGCGGCGTTGACCGGGGTCACCGTGACCTGGTTCCCGTTGACCGAGACCTGGAGGTAGTTGAAGACCTGGGCCGCCGACTGGGGGGTGGGCACACCGCTCCCGCAGGCGGTGCCCGTGTTGCTGGTCGGGCTCCAGCCCAGGGCGTAGATCGAGCCGGTGCTGGTGAACGCCGAGCAGGCGCTGCCCCCGCTGACCGGCTCGAGAACCCCGCCGCCGCCGCCGGTCACGTAGTTGACGACCTTCCCGGTCTGTTGGTAGTTGGTCGGTGCGATGCGCTGGTAGGTGTGGGCGTGGCCGTTGAAGGCCAGCTGGACCCCGTTGGAGGCGAGCAACGCCTCCAGGCTGTTGGGATTGGACCCGGTGTTCTCCAGGTTGGTGTCGCTGGACTGGGTCGAGTTGTCCGAGCGCATCGGGTAGTGGAAGACGGCCATCTTGATCGACCCGGGGTGGCCGGCCAGGTCGGCGGCCAGCCACTTGTACTCGGGCGAGTTGGTGGTCCAGTGGGCGTCGTGGTCGACCTGGTACATGTTGGTGCTCCCGACGTTCCCGTCGGCCCAGGCGGCGTCGATCACGTAGAGGCGGACGTTGCCGTCGGAGACGGCGTACCAGCCGTCGGGATAGGAGGCCGCCTTCGTGCCGTCGGCGGAGATGGCCGGATAGGAGTCATAGGCGTAGACCCCACCGGACGACTGGGCGATGGCGGCCTCCGGCCAGTTGTGGAGGCCGATGGTGTTCTGGCCGTGGTTCCCCTCCCCGGCGTAGACGGGCAGTCCACCGGTCTGGGGCCAGTAGGACGGCCCGAAGATGTCGCTGACCTCCGAGCCCCCGTTCTTCAGGTCGCCGTAGTTGGCCTGGGTGCCACCGCTGTAGGCCACGTCCCCGGCAGTGACGACGAACTTGGCCCCGGCCGTAGTGGCCGACTGGCCGATGAGGGAGTCGATGGCCGCCTGGTCGGTGTTGAGGTTGTTGGGAAAGGCGGTGGAGGACGAGTACAGGGTCTCGCCGATGTCACCCACGACGTCGAAGGTCAGCGGTGTGGAGGTGCCGGCCGGATCCAGGGTGGTGAAGGTCTGGGTCGGGTTGGAGCCGAGCAGGTCGACCGATCCGGGGCCCAACGGGCGGTAGCAGTACCTGGTGCTCGGGGACAGCCCGGTCAGCACCACCGTGGACTGGTACTCGTTGGTGCCCGAGACCACGGTGTAGGCCGAGCCGGTGATGCTGGTCGGCGTACCCGCTGAGGGGAACGAGTTGGGCAGGTTGGCCGGCACCTGGGCTCACGTGGGCCGTGCAGTTCCCGGCCGGACCCCACTGGAGGGAACCGGGCGAGGTGACGTTGGACACCGAGGTGGCCCAGTTGACGTCGGCCGAGGTCTGGGTCAGGTCGGTGACGTACGGGGCCCGCATCAACGTGGAGTTGAACCCGGCGAAGGGGGTGACGGCGATGGGGTTGGGTCCGGCGGCCAGGGCCGAGCGCAGCGGGACCACGGTGACCGTGGCCACGACGGCGGTCACCACCACCAGCGCCGGGAGCAGGCGGTGCCGTCGCCTCCGGGCCCGCTCGCCCTCCGCCGCCGGACGCCGTGCATGGGAATTAGTGGACATGGTCCCGCCTCTCGTTTGTGTGCAGCCGCCGTCCTGCGATGGCCGCCGCGCCTCCCGACGAGGAGCCGGCGGCCGCCGTTGACGATGCTAGGTCGATCGAGCACCGAGGTGCCGTCGAACGGCCGGGTCTGGCCGGGCGTCGGGATCACGGTCACCGGGCTCAGCTCGCGGGCCTGAAGAGGGCGATGCCCGCGGACCAGTACATGGGCTTGGCGAAGGTAGCGGAGAAGGTCTGGGGGCTGGGGGCTCCGAGCACCTGGTAGCCGGTCACCACGGTGGCCACGATGCCCGGCGTCGTCTGCTGGGCCTGGCTGGTGTAACCGGGTGAGGTCACGGCGATGGGCTGGGCACTGGCGTGCCCGGCCACGAATCCCACCGCCAGTTCGTGGGTCATGGTGGCGGCCGCCGAGCCGGAGGCGGCCGAGGTGCCCGAACCGGCGGTGCCGGCGGCCACGTCGAGGGCGTTGGTGGCCGCCACACCGGTGAACGCCTGGATCACGAAGCTCTGGGAGACCGCTGAGGTGTTGTGGACGGTGACCGTGGCGGTCGGCTTGGCGTCGGCCGAGTACCACATCTCGCCGTTGGAGTTGTGGCCGGCCGCGGCATAGGCGCCGATCCGTGCCCAGGTGTTGCCGGCCGAGTCGGTCACCGAGGTGATGTGGTTGGAGCTCCCGTTGTACTCGCTGGCCGAGAGGACCAGGAGGTCGCCGGTGGCGGTGGTCCCGGGGAAGGTGCCGGTGAGCGAGGTGGCCGCCGTGGCCTCGGTGGCCCCGGCCCAGGCGGCCAGGGCCGGAGGGGGCGGGCCGGGCGGCGTAGTCACACTGGCCGGCGGGCTGGGCGGGGACACGTTGCCCACCCCGTCACGGGCGTCGACGGTGTAGGTGTTCACCGAGCCGGGCACCGCAGTCTGGTCCGAGAAGGTGGTTCCCGTCCCCGAGGTGGTGGCGAGGAGCGTCGACCCCCGGTAGACGTCGTAGCCGGTGATGCCGGTGGTATCGGTCGACGGCTTCCACGACAGGTTGACCTGGCTGGACGAGACGGGCACACCGGCCAGGCCCGAGGGGACGGCGGGCGCGGTGGTGTCCACGGTCCAGTGGGCCACCGCCGGGGTGGGGTCGGTGCCCAGCGCCGAGGTGGCGGCCACCGAGAAGGAGTGGGGGCCCGGGGTGAGGCCGGTGTAGGTCGCCGGGCTCGCACAGGGCGTCGCCGCACCGGCGTCCAGGGTGCACGAGAAGCTGGCGCCGGGCGGAGTGGACTGGAAGGAGAAGGTGGCCCGGGCCGAGGTCACCGGACTCGGTGGCGCGGTGAACGAGGTGTCGGGGCCGGACGGGTAGGTGTACGTCTGTTGGTCGAATACCTGGCCGGCGGCGTTGACCGGGGCGACGGTCACCGTGGTGCCCGACACCGTGACCTTCAAGAAGTTGAACACCTGGGACGCGGACAACGGGTTGGGCGCGCCGCAGCTGGAGCCGGTGCCGTTGGTGGGGCTCCAGCCGAGGGCGTAGATCGACTCCGACTTCTGCAGGGCGGTGCAGGTGGACCCGCCCAGCACCGGCTCGAGGATCCCGCCGCCTCCACCGGTGACGTAGGACACCACCTGGCCGGCGGCGGACGGCACGATGCGCTGGTAGGTGTGGGCGTGTCCGCTGAAGGTCAGCTTCACCCCGTGGGCGGCCAGGAGGGACTCGAGGCTGGTGGCCTGGTTGGGGTTGGCCGCGCTGTTCTGCAGGTAGACGTCGCTCGGCTGGGTGGCGTTGT
Organism: uncultured Acidimicrobiaceae bacterium; assembly: GCA_963812525.1. Taxonomy (GTDB): domain Bacteria; phylum Actinomycetota; class Acidimicrobiia; order Acidimicrobiales; family RAAP-2; genus Bog-756. The sequence goes on along the minus strand of CAWEVL010000009.1, from coordinate 265,081 downwards.
CCGAGCGGAGCGGGTAGTGGAACACGGCCAGCTTCACCCCGCCGGGGTGGGCGGCGAGGTCGGCGGCCAACCACCGGTACTCGGGCGAGGTGGTGGTCCAGTGCTTGTCGTAGTCGATCTGGTAGGTCTTGCAGCCCTGGGCGGCCGACGACCCGGCGGGACCGCAGGCCGCCCCGGTGGCCGTGCCCAGGTTCGACGACTCGTTCCAGGCGGCATCGAGCATGTAGATGCGCACGTTGCCGCTCTGCACGGCGTACCAGGTGTCGGCGTTGCTGACCGCCGCCGTGCCGTCGGTGGCCGAGGCCGGGTAGTTGTCGAGGGCGTAGGTGCCGCCGCTGGCCGCGGCGGTGGTGGACTCGGGCCAGTTGCGCAGGCTGACCACGGTCTGGCCGTGGTCACCGTTGGCCTTGAAGGCCGGGAGTCCCCCCGTCTTCGGCCAGTAGGAGGGGCCGAAGATGTCGCTGACGTCGGTGCCGGTCTGGTGCAGGTCACCGTAGTTCTGCTGGTTGCCCGCCGGATAGGCGGTGTCGCCGGCGTCGATCACGAACCGGGCTCCGGAGGTCCCGATCAGGGAGTCGATGGCCGCCTGGTCGGCGTTGAGGTGGTTGGGCGAGTCGACACCGGCCGACATCTGGGTCTCCCCGAGGTCGTCGATCACGGCGAAGGTCAGGGGCTTGCCGGCCGGCGGGCCCACCGGGTCCAGGGTGGTGAAGGTCGGCGAGGCGTTGGTCCCGAGCAGGTCGACCGGCTTGGTCCCCGCCGAGAGGATCCGGTAGCAGTAGGACGTGCTGGGCGACAGTCCGGTCAGCGGCACGGTGGACTGGTACTCGTGCACCGTGCCGACGGTGAAGGCCCGGCCGGAGGCGGTGGCCGGCGACTCGCTGGCCGGGACCAGCGTGGGCAGGACCGATGGGACCGCCACCCGGTTGGCCAGGCACTTGCCCACCGGGCCCCACTCGAGGGTGCCCGGCGCCGAGGCGGTGGTGGCCCAGGTCACGGCCACGGTGGTCTGGGTCAGGTCCGTGAGGTAGGGGGCGCGGGTCAACGAGGTGCTGAATCCGGCATAGGGGGCCACCGCCACCGGTGTCACTCCGGTGGCACCGTCGGCGAAGGTGACCGGCAAGGCCACGGCGGCGGTCACGGCCAGCAGGCCGGCCACCACCCGCGTCGGGGATTGGGCGAACTTGGCCAGACCCCGGCGGACGGGCCGGTGGACGTGGCGGTCCGAGGGCCGGGACAGGCCGTGACGGGGGATGGCGTGGGTGGGCATCAGCCCGTGCTCGCCGGCGTCGGCCCGTCGATGATCGACTTGAGGGTGGCGATGCTCTGGAGGCCGAAACGCTCGAGGGGGACGACGTAGGTCCCCTCGTCGATCTCGTTCCAGCTGATCACCATCCACCCGTCGGGATGGGCGCTGGAGTTACCGGCATAGAGGTCCTGCATGGTCCGGCCGCCGAGACGGGGGACGCACCCGCTCCCCCCGCCGATGACCTTGTTGTAGCCGGGGGCCAGGGGACTGAAGAACTTCTTGGCCGTGCCGTCGGGGTTGCGGCTGGACCGCACCTCGGCGGCCAACCGGTCGAGCTGGGCGAAGGAGGCCTTGTTGCTGAGGGGGTTCTGGCTGGACCAGTAGTACTGGTCGGCGTCGAAGTCGGCCGCCTTGGCCGCGTCCCAGGTGCTCCAGTTCTCGTCGGCCACCAGGTAGAAGTGGGGTCGCCAGCGGGCGCTGAAGGCGTTCAGCACCGAGATGGGGTACTTCCGGCTCCCCATCATGATGAGCGTCGGGCGGCCGGAGTTGCTGTGGTCGAAGGCCGGGTCCTTGCCGTAGGTGTTGGACAGATAGCTGAGGTCGTTGTTGATCTCGTCGGTGGACCGGATCCGGGCCGAGGAGATGTAGGCGATCCACAAGGAGAAGGGCGTCCCGGCCTTGTTGATCTGGTGCACGGCCGCCACCACCATGGCCAGCCGGTGGTTGAACGCCGATGACATGGGCGTCTGGTGCGGTTGGCCGGTCCCCGCCCAGCTCACGGCGAAGCCGGCCAAGCCGGACTGGGCGGCCAGGGTCACGTCGGACCGGATCTGGTTGGGATTGTCCTGGGTCCACAACGGGGAGGCCACATCGGTGAGCTGGTTGCCCGGGTAGTTGTTGGTGACCGTGCATCCGTAGCCGGTGATGGTCGCCGGCAGCGGCAGGGGGTTGGCGGCGTAGGGATAGTTGGGCCCGAGCCGGGCGTGCCAGTGCTGCGTGTCCCACCACAGGTAGTAGAAGGCGAACATCCGGTGGTTGGAGTTGGCCGTGGTAACCGCGGGGGCCGCCGGGGGGGCGGCGGCGGGCGGGACCCGTTTGGGGACCGCGCTGGCCGTCGACTGACCGGACGCCACCGGGCTCCCCGTGGTGCACCCGGTCAGGACCAGCCCGGTGGCGGCGACCAGTGCGAGCAGGGAGAAGGCTCGGCGGACGCTAGGCCAGGAGTGCACTGGCAGTGCCCTCGTGGCGATCGGCCGCCTGCCGGCGGAGCCGGCGTCCGATCACCCCTGCCGCCACGACTACCGCGAGCACGGAGAACAGCATGAGGCCCAGTTCCCCGGCGTCCGCCCCGGTGATGACCACCTCGGTGGCGGTCTGGTCACGCGACAGCCGAACGGTCGAGGAGAGGGCGATCAGGCCCCCGCCCACCTTGAGCTGGTACGTCCCGCGGGGCAGGTTGTACAGCGTGACCTTGTGTTGGGGTCCGAGCGGGACGGTCTCGACCGACTGGTCCGGGAAGGTGAGCTGGGCGGTCTTCCCGGCCGGTGCTCCGGCCAGCAGGTCGTTGGCCTCGATGGTCAGCGAGTGGAGAATGACCGGGACCTCCCAGAGGGACTGCTTGTAGGGCGTGAACCGCCGTTGCCCGCTGTTGACCACGTTGGCCCCGCGCATCATGACCGACTTGATGGCGTAGGTCACCAGGCGGCCGTTGGCCCCGGCGCTGGCCAGTGCCGGACGGCTGGCCGGCAGCCAGACGGGCGTGGCCAGTTGGGCGCCGGTGAAGTGGAGGGTGCCTCCGAGGCTGTCGGTCAACGTCACCGAGCTCACCTGGCGGAGCGGCACCTGGGTCACCTTGGTCGTGACCGGGTTTTTGGGGGCCGAGAAGGCCATGGTGACCTGCTGGTCTTCGTCCAGCTCAGCTACCAGCTTCCGAGTGAACGGACCGTGATTCGGGTCGTTGGCCACCCGGTCGAGCGACACGCGCACGCCCGGCGCCACGACCTGGTCGGGGGTGACGGTCAGGCGCGCCGCCGCCCCGTTGAGCGCCGTGTCGTCGGCCACCGCCGTACCCCCCGGGCCCGTCACGTAGGAGTGGCCGTCGAGCGTGAAGGCCACGCCCGGGAGCGCCGGCACCACCTGGACCTGCACGGTGCGCGTCGCCGGGACGACGGCCTGGGCGGCTGGTGACGCGGCGGTCAGGGCCGCAGCTGACAGGGCGACCGCGGCCAAGCACGCGGCCAGCCGAGGAAGTCGGAGCGCGCTCATCCCAACAGGTCCGTGGCCGTGGTGGCGTCGGTCCGCTGGCCTGACAGGACCTTGCCCGAGGGTGAGCCGGGCGGCGGCGAGACCGGACCGTCGGCGCCGCCGCCGGTGGTGGGCGGTGGCCGCCTTCCCCGCCGCCGTTTGGGCCGAGGGGTGGTTCCGGCCGATCCGAGACCGGGTAGCGGGACAGCCTCACCTCTGGTCGCCGAGGCCAGGACCGGATGGTCCGGACGCCGCTGACGGAGGAAGGCGATGGTCAGGAGCAGGGCGGCCGCCACCAGCGCCCCCAGGTACAGCAGGTAGATGGTCTCCACCTTGGGTCGGGGGATCGGGGCGAGGGTGCCCTCGGAAGGGCCGATGATCGGAGGGGTGGGCTGTTGGGTCGTATCCACCGCGCTCATGACGCTTCCCACCTGATTGACGGCCGGCGTGATCTCCGGGAGCTTGAACACGTCGTCGATGAATCCCGGAATCGAGGCGCTGTCCGTCGTTGTGGAGTCGACATACCCGGCCTTGGCATAGGGCGAGATGAGCAGGGTGGGAACCCGCACGCCCAAGGTGGCGCCGGCCACGGTCGGCGGCACGACGTGGTCGTACCAGCCCCCGGAGTCGTCGTAGGTGAGCAACAGGGCGGTGTGGCTCCACTCCGAGCTCTGCATGAGCGCATTGACCAGCGAACGGACGAACGCCTCGCCCTGGGCCGGGTCCTGGGGAGACCGCTCGGAGTCGGTGGTCGCCGCCGTCACGTAGGACACCTGGGGCAACTGTCCCTTGTCCAGATCCACGAAGTACTGGCTCGTGCCGACCAGGCGGGGGTCCTGCTGGAACCCGGGCATGACCAGCAGCGGGTTGCGGGCGATCTGCGCCGGTGTGGGTTTCACCCCGGCCTTGTATCCCTGCGCGTAGAACTTCCAGCTCACGTGGTGGGCGTTGAGCTGATCGAAGACCGTCCCCCCGGGGATGACGACACCCCCGCCCAACGTCTTGTTGGAGGCGATGTCGTCCGTCTGGCCCGAGACGGTCACCAGCCGGTTGGGGAAGGATCCGGCCTGGCTGGAGGCGAAGAAATGGTCGAACAGGGTGAACCGGTCGGCCAGATCCCAGTAGTAGGGCAGATCGCTCCGGTCGTAGTGGCCCATGGCCACTGAGCCGATGGCGGTGTTGGGCTGGGCGCTGACGAATCCGTCCATCTTCCCGCTGTCGACGGCCTTCTGCGTCACTCGCAACGTGTCCCTCAGTCCGTCCCGCTCCTGCTCGGACGAGAGGTGGTACGGCGCGATGACGCTGTTGGAGCCGGGGGCCACGGGCTCGCGGATATTGGCCGGGATCCCGTCGACTCCGGGCCGGGTCCCGAAATAGTTGTCGAAGGAGTGCCCGCTCTGGATCACCACGATCACGTGTTGGATCGGTCCGGTCACCGCGGCCACCGCGGCGGGGAACACCTTGGTGGCGATGGAGGGCTGCCCACCGGTGCCCGCCGCGCCGGCGGCCGACACGGGCAGGACCGCGGTCAACGCGGCAACCGAGGCGACCGCCCCGAGCAGGGCGCGGAACGGAGGCCGCCTCACGGGTGGACCTCGTAGAAGATGATGACCGGCTTGCCGTTCACCCGCACCGTGTGGATGGGGAACCCCTGGTACTTGTGGATGAGCTTCGCCATCCGGTGGGCGGTCGAGGGAGACCGAAAGGCCGAGTAGGCGTCCCACACCAGGTAGGTGAACTGGCCACTGCGAACGCTCTGGTCAGGGTTGTAGATGGGCGTGTAGGCCGGGTTGCGGTGCAGGGGGTTGGTGCTCACCGACAGGCCCTGGGCCGGGCGGTGCCCGTAGTACTCGAGGATGTTGGCCAGACTGGGGCCGATGGTCATGAGCTCGGTACCCGGTACCAGGTTGGCCCCGACCCACTTGCCGGCCTCACGTCCACCGGCCACGCCCCCCTGCCCGGCCAGGGCCGACGCGCTCACCGAGGGGAACATCACCGACCACACGCCGGGGAGCAACGACACCAGCACCACGGCGATCACCACCGGTCGGAGGACCGACTTGGTGTACTTGTCCAGGCGGGCCGGAAGATGCCAGGTGGTGAGGGCCCGGGCGGCGAGCAGGGCGACGGCGGGGGCCACCGGCAGCAGGTACTGGTACCCCTTGAGCGGGTAGATCTCGAGGATCACGAACGGGACCAGGATCCACAGCACCAACAGGAGCTCACGCCAGGTCCGGTTGATCCGGAAGATCAGTGCCGACCCCGCAGCGATGACCACCAGCCAGCCGATGGCCGCCGGGATGACCGTCAGGTAGAAGGTGCCGGCGTGGTTCGATGATCGGGTCAACTGCCAGGCCAGATAGTTCTGACCGGTCGATTTGTGACCGGCCAGGTCGATGGCCAGGGGGAAGATCAGGCTCACGGCCACCAGCACGATCAGGGTCAAGCTCACCGCCCTTCCGGGGCGACGCACCTCGGTGCTGACCAGGAGGAAGATGATGACGCTACCGGCCACCACCGCGCTGGTCTCCTTGGTCAGCACGGCCAGGCCCAGGGTGGCCGCCGAGGCGGCCAGCCACTCGAACCGGTTGGTCCGGACGAACCGGGCCAGCATCCAGAAGGACAGGGTGATCCAGAGCACCGCCGGGCCGTCGAGCAGCAGCTGGCGGGTGACCACCAGGTGGTAGGGCATCAGGGCCAGGAGCAGTGCGCCGATGATCCCGGTCTTCGGCCCGTACAGCTCCTTCCCCACCAGGTAGGCGGCGAACAGGGTGGCCACCCCGAGGAACGCCACCACCACCCGGCCTCGGAGGTCGGGGGTCCCCGACCGGAACAGTGGGGACAAGAGGGTGGGCAGCAGCAACGGGTGGGCCCGGAAGATCGGGAACTGGTTGACGAACAGGGGATTGCCGGCCAGCGACGCCGACTGTCCGGCGTAGACCGCTTCATCGCTGTTGAACCCGAAGGCGTTGAGGTTGGTCAGCCTCACCACCAGGCCGAGGGCCAGGGTCAGGCCCAGCCAGACGGTGGCGGGCACCGGCCACAGCCGGTGCATCAACCTCGGCTGTTCGGCCGGCTCGGGGCGCGCCCCACCGTCGGCCGATGCTTGCCCGCGTTCCACCACGCCAGCGCGATCGTCGCTAAGCAGCGTCACTGTGGGCCCTGCGGGAGATGAGACAGCTCGTGTCAGGCTTCAGAGCCCGACAGGGGATCTCCCTCAGGAACGTTGTCATCGATCCCGTGGTAGTCATGTCCATTCGTGCCGGCATTGTTGAAGTCGAGTGCGATGCGGGTTGAGATCTGCTCGGCCCAGGTGAAGTCGTTCGACCCGAGCCGGTGGATCTCCACGCTCTCCATGGCGCTGACCAGGATCAGTCGTTCCCGCTCCCGGAGCTCGTCGTAGCTGAGCCCGCCCACCGACAGCGCCTGCGCCAGGTAGCGGTACGGGGGGAATCCGTAGGCGTCCTCGGTGTTGTCCAGCAACTCCACGATGGCCTGGGACTGCGAGACCAATTCGTGATGAGGAACGCCCCGCTCGATGATGTAGAGCTGGTCGATCGTGGTGGTTGAGCCCAGCTCGCACGGTACCAGACGCTGGACGTGATACTTCGGCGGCGGGATGATGCGCTGGGTCCAGCCGTTGATGGTCATGATGGGCACGTTGTGATCGGCCAACTTCATGGCGAACCCGCGCCCCTCCTTGGAGTGCAGGCGGCTCTGCACCCGGAGCCACGCCCACTCCCGTCGGCTGAGGTCGCCGGCGTTGATGGCCCGGAGCGTGTGCTGGCTGATGGTCAACGGCTTCGGGAAGCTCCTGGCCACGCCGGCGCTGTCGACGATGGTCATGTCGTCGGACAGGAACCGGCCCTCGCTGGTCCGGAGGAGCTTGAGCACCGTGCCGGTCTTGCCGGTGTCGGTGCGGGCCGACAGCACCACTCCCCTCCCGCCCACGTCCATGCAGGCCGCGTGCAGGAGCATGTAGCCCCGGTCGACGAAGACGAAGCGCAGCAGCGCCTCCACCACGTTGGTGTAGAGGACGTGGGGGCTGCGGGCCAGCGCCGTGCTCGATCGTCACCAGGATCTGGGGTCCGAAGTGGATGGCGAAGTTGGCCGAGCCGCGGCCCAGCTGCTCCTCCCACCGGATGGTCTTCCCGTCGGCCGAGCGCACCAGGCGGGTCCGGGCCCGGTTCCTGCCGACCTTGCCGATCCGGATGGCGATGTCCGGCCCGGCGCTGTCGCCGACCGGGCTGGGCGTCAGGAAATAGGCCAGCTCGGGCAGCGCCACATCGCTGCCGATGGTCACGATCCCGTGCAGGTCGTAGAAGTGACGAAACGGCGTGCCGAGCGCCACGTCGAGACTCTTCAGCTCGGGGCGGGACTCCTCCACCGCCACCCGGATCGGCCCGACCAGGGTGGGCGCAGTTTCGGCTTGGGCCATGTTCTTCTCTCCTTCGTAGATAAAGCGATCGCTGATGCCGAAGCGGACCAGGAACACCGCCAACAGGGTGATCACGTTGGCGGCCGTCTTCGGCGTGTGTAGGACTTCGACCATCAAGGCCAGCAGCGGGAGCCGCGCCAGCATCACGGTGTTGTTGAGCAGGCAGAACCGCCAGTAGCGGCCCCACAGCCCACCGGACTTCCGGTCGGCGAAGACGAAGAGCTCCATGCCCACGAAGTTCCAGGTGGTGGAGATCTGGGTCGAGAGCACCGCGGCCAGCAGGTACGGCAGTTGGCCGAAGCGGATGAGCATCCAAAAGGCGATGGTGTTGACCACCAACCCGGTCGCACCCACGGCGGCGAACCCGGCGGCTCGCTGCTGGCGGGGGGTGAGCAGCGTCCCCAGGCGCAGGCGGGTGAGGTGGACGGCGAAACGGAGACCTTCACGGAAGTCGGCCTTGCTCTCCCCCGAGTGCCGGGGGGCGAAGCTGAAGCCGACCTCGGCCACCTTCAGGCGGCAGCGGGCCACCGCCTCGAGGAGGATCTTGAAGCCGACGGGACGCAGGCTGTCGATGTCCACCGCGGCCAGCCGGAGCGCGAAGAACCCGCTCATCGGATCCGACACCTCCTGCAGGCGTCGGGGGAAGGCCGACTTGGTCAGCTTGGTGGCGGCATGGGACACGCCGACCCGGGAGCGGTTGGCCAGGCCCACGGACTCGCCGTGGTCGCGATAACGGCTGGCCACGACCACGTCGGCCTCGCCCCCGTCGATGGGCGCGATGAGCTGGGGGATCGTCTCCGGCGGGTGCTGGAGGTCGCCGTCCATGACGACGGCCACCCGGCCCTCGCACAGGCGGAGCCCGGCCACCACCGCGCCACCGAGACCGCCGGTTCGCTCCCCCGGCTGGCGGTGCAGCACCAGGACGGGGATGGAGGCGGCATCGGCTACTGCCGCAATGACCTGGGGCGTGTCGTCACTGCTGTCGTCGACGAAGATCACCTGGGATGCGCCGACGGGCAATGCCGCGGCCAACCGGGTGACCAGCGGCTCGATATTCTCCCGCTCGTTGCGTGTGGGGATGACCACACTGATGTCTATGGAATGCACGATTGCCCCTCGATAACTGCAAGACGTCCGACACCGCTTGGCATGTTGGCCTTAGAGTTACTGCCAAAATAACTGCAAAATAGATACCCGCCATTGGCGTCTATTTGCTGAAAATGAATTTCACCACCCACGCGCCGATCGGTACTACAGGATCCGAATCCGCCGGACACGCCGTCCGCTGAGCGGATCGCTCCACTCGCGGCTGGCACGACGTTAGCAGGCCCCATGGTGCTCGTCCGGACAACGGCTCGCCCCGCTCCTGCGGGACGGGCCAGCCGGCCGGTACAGTCGCGAAAAGACAGACGTGCCGGGGCATCGTGTTCTTTTCGCGGTTGCGCCGAGCGTGCGACATGCTTGCATCAACAGTCACCGTAACGGTGGCCTCGCTGGTAAACAAGTGGAAAACGTCAAGTTATCCCTTGGTTAACAATGATGGGACGGACCGCGCTTGAGCCACCACAACTAGTGGCAAAATAGCCCACCGACCGCCACATTTGCGCACTTCAGCGACGCAGTCAGTGAGCATCGGCGGCTGCCGGAGCCGCCCGGGTCAGGTCAGCCGAGGGTGGGCCCGTTGGCCCGCCTGGTCTTGTCCCGCGGGGTCCGTCGACGATCGGGCGTCGAGGTGGGGGCCTCCTCGACGATGACGCCGCAGCGACGGCACTCCCAGCGTCGCGCCGGAGGGTAGGCCAGAGCCCACCAGTCATGTGTGGCGTAGCGACACACGAGACGGTCGAACCATCTGGACACAAAGGTGATCCTACCGTTGCCCACCTGGGCTTCCATGGCGGGCCACGCTACCGGCTGCCTATGGTGATCTCGCGGACTGGGAGTCTTGGCCATAGCCATTTATTCATGCCTTCCCTTAGAGCGCACTGCACCCGGCCTGTGGCCGACCTTCGCACCGGAGCAGGCCGGTGCGTTCATGCCTGAGGGCAACGGGCCATTGACCTGCCCGCGGGACACGCAGGTCGAGAGGGAATCGACTCCGTCCCGGCCAATGGCGAGGGCGTCAATTTCCATGGTGAGCGAGGCTGCTGACAACTTCATGACAAACTGCCACGGCCCGACCTGCTTCCCTGGTTGTAGCCACGCACCTCCGTTCCCCTTGGTCTTTCTTCGGCACGTGGGCAGGCGGTCTTGAGGGGAAGGGGCCGATGGCGTGGCTCGGCGGCACCATTAGTGGAAGCGATTGGCGGGAGCGACGATGGGACGAACGAGAAACAGGACGACGCCGATGGCACGGACAGCCACGAGGAACATCCGATGACGCCGACGGCACCGCCCCGACCGGGCCGTCGTCCCGGCCAATGGCGCGGAGGGGACCATCGGCGGGAACTCGTCCACCTCACCCCGGGGGTCCTCCCGGGGGTGGCGAGGTGTGGCCCCGGGTGGCCCGGTCGGTGCGATGGCTGGTGAGCCCCGAGTCGACGGATCGGGGGGCCGGCCGGTGGTGGCCTTCGACTTCGACGGCACCATCACCAGTCGGGACACCCTCCGGCACTTCCTGACCCGTATCCGCGGGCCCCGGGAACTCGCCTCCACCTTCATCCGTCACGCCCCCCGGTTGGGACTGGCCGTCCAGGGCGGCCCGGCCCGTGACCGGGCCAAGCGGCTGATCTGCATGGACGTGCTGAGGGGCCTCGACCGTCAGGCCGCCGAGTCCGCGGCCTACGAGACGGCGCGGGACGTCGAACGCTCTCTGGTCCGTCCCGATGCCGCCGGCCGCATCCGGTGGCACCAACGTGAAGGACACCGGATCATCGTGGTCAGCGCCTCCTTCGAGGCCTACGTGCGCCTGGTGGCGGCGTCCCTGGGCATCGACGAGGTGATCGCCACCAAGTGGGAGGTGGACCCCGACACCGACACCCTCACCGGGCGGCTGGACGGCCTCAATGTCAGGGGCGAGGCCAAGGTCACCCTGCTCGACGACCACCTCGGGTACCGGGCCGATCTGGCCTACGCCTACGGGAACAGCGCCGGCGACACGGCCATGCTGGCCCGGGCCGAGCACCCGGTACGGGTCGGCCGCCGACCCATGCCCGCGCTCACCGGGACCGGTCCCGACGGCCCCACCGACTGACCCGGCGCCGCCGGTTGGCGCCGTCCCGGGGTCGGGCGACGCCCGACGTCGCGGCTAGCCTCTCGGACGGAGGGATGCGAGAGCGGACGAATCGGACGGTCTCGAAAACCGTTGTGTCGCAAGGCACCGTGGGTTCGAATCCCACTCCCTCCGCCGACGGTGTGCCACGAGGATTCGTGGACCAACCGACCCACATCGGCGTGTGCCGGCCCACCGACCGGGGCCGGTACACGGGTGTGGGGTGGGGCAGTCCGCCCGGCTCGAGGTGCTGGTCAGCAGGGACCGGACCGGGAGGGGTCGCCTGCACCCGGTGTGGCGGCCACTCGGACGGTGACCCGGACAGACTCAGGAACGACCGGGCGTGGTCATCTTCGGCAGCGACGGCACCGGTGGCAGCGTCAGGGCGAAGCAGGGGTGGGGGTCCATGTTGGCCAGGTCGCAGGCCTCCTGTGCCGTCAGCGGCGGCGAGAAGAAGTAGCCCTGGGCCGTCTCGGCTCCGACTTCACGGAGCACGGCGACCTGCTCGCCGGTCTCGACCGCCTCGGCCACCGTGCAGAACCCCAACGACCGGCTGAGCTTCACGATGGACTCCACCACGGCACGCTTCTGCCCGTCGGGGTCGGTGAGCCCGGCGATCAGCCCGGCGTCGATCTTCACCGTGTTGACGACCGCTTCCCGCAGGTTCTGCAGCACGGAGTAGTCCGATCCCACGTCGTCCACCGTGAGCTGAATGCCCAGGCGGGTCATCACCTGCAGGTCCTCGGCCGCATCGTCATCGGACACCGAGACCTCGGTGACCTCCACCGTCAGTCGGTCCGGGTTGAGGCCGGACCGCTCCAGCGCCGTGGCGGCGGCCACCGCAGCCGTCCCCCGCCGGAGCTGGAAGACCGAGCAGTTCACGGCCAGCTGGAGGTCCGAGGGCCAGCGGGAGGCCTGGGCACATGCCTCACAGAGCACCCATTCGTTGAGCTCGTTCATGACCCCGTGGGCCTCGGCCCAGGGGATGAGCACGTCCGGGGGGATATTGCCACCCGTGGCATCATGGCAACGGAGCAGGGCCTCGAAGCCGAGCAGCCGACCGGTGGCCAGGTCCACGGCCGGCTGGAAGGCCAGGCTGGGGGTGCCCCCGAGCCCGAGCTTGGGTGCCTCGATCGCCGTCGCTGCGCCTGCCGGCCACCCCATCAGTCCTGTCACCTGGGTGGTATCGGCCGAATGGCCCACCGACTTAAGCTGAGATGGGCCTCGAGGCAGATGGGGCTCCTGACCCCACCTCAGCACTCCGGTCGACCAGCCCCCTCGGCCGCCTGAAGGAGGAAAGTGGGAGGTCACCAAAGGACATGGTGAACTGCTCAAGGAAGTGGGGGTAGATGACGAAACAGGTGGTATGGCACTGCGACCCTTTGCACGGCACCAGAAGCGGAAGGCGGACGACGAGACCACACCGCCCAATGCCGCGGACGAGTTCGCCCAGTTCTTCTCGAACGATCCCCGTCCCGACGACCCACCCAGCGAGGCCCTGCCCGCGCCGGTGACCGAGCCTCCGGCGCCCGCCGTCACCATGGAGGAGCAGTCGGCCGCCGGGTGGTACCCCGACACGAAGGACCCGGGATTGATGCGGTACTGGGACGGTTTCCACCTGACCGGACAGACCATGCGGGTGGGGCCGCCCCCGCCGGTCGCCCCCGGACCGGTCGAGGACCCGTCGGTGGACTCTCCGGAACCGAACGTCGCCCCGCCGGCCGCTGCGGTCATCGCCCAGAGCCCGGCCGCCCCGCCCGCCCGGTATGCCACCGATCTGCTGGCCCCCGACGTCGCCCCGGTTCCGCTGCTCGGGAGCCGGCTGCTGCCCGGGGCCGGAGCCGACGAGGTCACCGCGCCGGAGCCATCCCCAGATGCCCAGCCCAGCCGGCCCGGCTCCCACCGCTCCTGCCGCTCGCTCCTGTCGCTCCTGTCGCTCCTGTCGCTCCTGTCGCTCCTGCCGCCACGGCGGGCGGGCCCGAGCCCGGGATCGCGGTTGCTGCGGCACCGGCTCCCGGATTTCCGATCGCACCCGCAGCGCCGGTCGCTCCCGCGACCCCGGCACCCCCGGCAAGCCCTCCAGCCCCGGTTGCCCCGGCTGCCGCCACGCCCCCGGTCGGGTCAACCGCCGGTGAGGACGACGTGGATGATGACGACGCTGTCGACGACAACGACCAAGGGGATGACATGGAGGCCACGGCCACCAGCGACACCGAGCCCACCGGGGCGCGCCGCCCCGTCCCAGGCGGCCGCCGACAAGACCAACAGTTGGGCCGAGCGGACGGAACAGGCCGTCACCCGGGCCCAGGCCACTGGCACGCCCGAGGCCTGGGAAGAGGCGGCCAAGGCGGCCGCGGTGGTGTCGGAGATGGCCCAGACCATGCAGGCGGCCGCCGACTTCCGGCAGTCGGCCGAGCAGCTGGGGAAGGTCGCCGAGGAGGCACGACGTCGGGCGGACGAAGCCGAGGAGGCCGCGACCGAGGCGCAGCGCTCCGTGAACGAGACCGCCCAGGCCGCCAAGCAGGCCGCGGAGGCCGCGGAGGCGGCGGCACGGAAGGCCGAGGAAGCCAAGCGGAAGGCCGAGCGGGCCGCCGAGGCCACTCCTCGGGTTGCCGATCGGGCCAAGGATGCCGCCGAAGCCGCGGCCGGGGCCAAGCGCCGGGCGCAGATGGTCGAGGAGATCGTGGCCCGGGCCCACAAGGCCGATACCCCCGAAGCCTGGAGCGAGGCCCGTCGGAGCGCCGAGCGGGCGGCCGAGTCGGACAGCGGACAGGGCCAGTTCGCCTGAGCCGATCGCCACCGCCGCCGCGACCAGCCGGCGGATCGGACAGCACCGGGGGCGGGCGATGGCCTCCTCCGCTGCATCGGTCAGCTGGTGGCCTCCGGACGCATCATGGGGAAGAGGATGACGTCACGGATCGCTTCGACCTCGGCGATGAGCATCACCAGGCGGTCCACGCCGATGCCGATGCCCGACGTCGGGGGCAGCCCGTACTCGAGGGCGCGCACGAAGGCCAGATCGGCGGGGTGGGCCTCGAGGTCGCCCCGGGCCGCTGCAGCGGCTTCGCCGAGGAAGCGCTCCTGCTGCTCCTCGGGTATGTTCAGCTCGCTGTAGCCGTTGGCGAACTCCTTGGCGTCGATGGCCAGCTCGAACCGGTCGGCCATGGTCGGGTCGTCATGGCGTACGGCGGGCCAGCGGCGACACCTCGACGGGGAACCCGACGACGAACACCGGGTCCACCACCGTGGGCAGCAGGATGGTGTCGTACAGCTCGAAGATGAGCTTGCCCGAGCCCCAGTCGGGCAGGAAGTCCACGTCATGCTCCTGGCACACGGCCCGCACCACCTCCACGGGGTCAGACGGATGGAGGCGCCGGCCGACGACCTCTTCCAGCCAGTCCAGCAGCGGACGGCGTGGCCACGGCGGAGTCAGATCGACAGCCCGGTCGCCCACGGCGAAGGTCAGGCGACCGACCGCCGAGCGGGCTGCCTCGACCACCAGCCGTTCGGTCAGGTCCATACCGTCGTGTGACGTCGCCGAAGGCCTGGTAGGCCTCGAGGGCGGTGAACTCCGGGCTGTGACGAGTGTCGATCCCCTCGTTGCGGAAGTTCCGGGCGATCTCGAAGACCCGCTCGTATCCGCCCACCACCATCCGCTTGAGATACAGCTCGGGGGCGATGCGCAGGCTCAGGTCGATGTCCAGGGCGTTGGAGTGGGTCATGAACGGCCGGGCCAGGGCTCCGCCTGCTTGCGGCTGGAGGATGGGGGTGTCCACCTCGACGAACTCCTCGAGCACCAGCTGCCTGCGGAGGGCGGCGACGACCTTGAACCGGGTGTCGAACACTTTCGCGAATCGTCGGTTGGCCAGGAGGTCGACCTCCCGCTGACGGTACCGGGTGTCGGTGGCCGTCAGCCCGTGCCACTTGTCGGGCAGCGGCCGCAGTGCCTTGGACAGCATCCAAAGCTCGGCCACGTCCACTGAGAGCTCGCCCCGGCGGCTGGTGACCGCCTCGCCCTCCGCGCCGATCCAGTCGCCCAGATCGGCATTGGCCAGGACCGCCTTGGCCTGGTCGGAGAGGGTCGACGCCTGCATGAGCAGTTGGATCGAACCGGTCACGTCCCGGAGGGTGGCGAAGGAGAGCTTGCCGTGACCCCGGATACTGGTCAGCCGGCCGGCCATCGTGACCACATCGCCGGTACGGCTGTCGGGCTCCAGCCCGTCGTGTCGTTGATGCAGCTCGGCGGCGGTGGCCGTACGGTCGAACCGGAGAGGGTAGGGGTCGATGCCTCGGGCGGCGAGAGCGTCCCGCTTTCTCCGGCGGTCGGCGCTGAGAGAATCGAGGGTACTGGCGTCGACCTCGCCAACGGTCGGTTCGGACTCATCGGTCACGGTGCTGTCCTCTTCCTCTGATTCCCCGATCGTGGATCAGTCCACCGTTGGAGTGCGCTCACCAGCTTATGCCCGCCGAATTCTTGCCCACGCTCGCCCACTGTCGATCTCACTAGCGGATGGTCTCCGTCGACAGTAGTCATCGTGGCCACCGTGTCGGCCACTGCTGAGCAAGGACGCCCTGGTCCGGAGGTCGGGACACCGCGGACCCACCGCCGCCCTAAGACCTCCCCGCCACCGGCGATCCGTCCATCCCTGCACGGCAGCCTCCGCCGACGAGCGTTGACGCCCCATCTGATCGACTCTTATGCTGCCCCTGCGCCCCTAGCTCAACGGTAGAGCAGCAGATTCTTAATCTGCAGGTTCCTGGGTTCGAGTCCGGGGGGGCGCACCGCTGGCGGCGACCCAAGCGCTCCGGCTGCGTGCCGCTGCCAGTTGGCTCACCACTCGGCTGATCCGA
The DNA here is from genome assembly GCA_963812525.1 of uncultured Acidimicrobiaceae bacterium. Taxonomy (GTDB): domain Bacteria; phylum Actinomycetota; class Acidimicrobiia; order Acidimicrobiales; family RAAP-2; genus Bog-756. The sequence continues at coordinate 249,091 of CAWEVL010000009.1, read as the reverse complement.
CGCCGCTCAGCTGTGCCGGGGGTCGCCCGGTGGGACGACGACCTTCTCGACCACGGTGCCGCTGGGGCCAAGGGGCTTTTCGGTGATCGACTGCACGCAGGGGGCGACCAGGGGCCTCGGTGAGCGGGGCAGGGCGCACAGAGGCAGGAGCCCGGTGGTCACGGAGTGGCCGAACAGGTCGGTGAAGGGGGTCTGGGCCTGGTAGCAGACGGCGAAGGGGACCCACCACGGGCCCGGGGCACTGGAGTTGACGAAGCTCACCGTGGAGAGGATGTTGGCGTTGAGGTTGGTGTCGATCACCGTGGTGGTCTGCGGTGCGTGCCGGAACTGGTCATGGCAGGAGATCGCCTTCCCGGGGTCGAGGGTGACCAGGATGGTCCCGCTCGTCGAGGTCGAACTGACCGACTCGGTCTGGGTAGGCGTGGTGACCGTCCCCGAACACCCCGATCCGGTGCAGGTGATCACGCCGTCGACCACCTGGACCTGGTCCGAGACGCTGGCCGTCGAGCCACCGATGTCGTTGACGGTCACCCCGACCGTGTAGGTGGCATGGGCCGTGTAGGTGTGCGAGCCGCTCACGGCGAAGGTGGTACCGGTACCGCCGGGCTGGGTGATGGCCCCGGCCGGCTGGTGGTGCCATCACCCCAGTTGATGGTGGCCGAGAAGTTGCCCAGGGGTGCAGCCGGGTTGCCGTCGGTGAAGGTGGCCACCGGCACGGTGAAGTTCACCCCGGTGGTCTGGGGGTCGATCGTGGCCGAGCTGAGGCTGATGGGGGCGTCGGGGAGGGCGTCGAACGAGACGTTGTCGAGGGCCGGCCCCTGGTTGGTGTCGCCCGGGGTGACGTCGTCGAACTCGACGCGCGTCGTGGTGGAGGTGGCGGTGACCGTCACCGAGTGCTGCACCCAGATGAGGGGGCGGCCCTCCCGGCCTCCTGGATCGTGGCCACGACCTGGCCGCCGACGGAGACGGCGAGGTCGTGGGTCTGCCCGGGTGTCTGGTCCCCGTTGACGGCCGACCAGTAGGTGAGGGCGTACTGGGTGCCCACCGCGGTGGGCACGTCCTGGTACAGGCCGCCGGGGGTACCCGTGCTGCCGGCCAGGTCGATCGAGTTGGTGCCGTCCTCGGCGTTCCAGTAGGGGCTGGCCACGACGTCCACGCTCCCGCCGCTCTCCCCGTAGACCGGCGGTGTGACCACGGTCCACCCGGGGATGGTCGTCGAGTTCCCGGCCGGCACCGGTAGGAACCCGAGACCCGGGGCCGGGGTGCTCTCGAAGCTTCCGTTGGTGAGGAGGTTGCCGGCGTCGGCTTGGGCGACTCCGGGGGAGGCCGCAGCCACCACTGCGGTCACCAGGCCCAAGCCGAGGGCCAGGACCACCAGTCTGGTGAGGTTGCGTCGAACGGAACTCATGGTGCCCTCCTGGTCCTCATCCGGCACGCTTGGCCGGGCGCTCATGCCATGACCAGGCCTGAACCCCGCCACCCAGGTCACCTCGCGCAGTGGATGATAAACGAGTCAGCAGCCTGTCGTCTCGATTTTCGGCAATTTGCCCGTCCGGTGAACGGTTGCCCACAGTGGGTCACTGTCGGCAGCCCGGTACCCCGCCGATCACGTCAGCGCCATCGCCTCTTGCTGCCGAATCCAGGGCCGTCGTCCCAGTTGTGGGGTCACGGGCAGCCAAGGGTGTACCACCGGCCGCCCTAAGGACATCGGTGGCAAGCACGAGACATGGGTTCCCCTGCAGGTCAGATTCTCGACCTGCGGGCTCCACGGGTTCGAGTCGGGGGCGCACCGATGCAGGGCGGGATCGGTCGTCCGGGCGGGGCGTCCCGGCCGCCCGCACCGGTGCCCGCCCGCGCCTTCAGGCCCCCCGCTACGCCGCCGATCCGAGGAACGGGGCGTCACCGAAGGAGAAGATGCCACCGTCGGAGGCGATGAGCCAGTACCCGTTGCCGGAGGAGTCGACGGCCATGCCGATGATCGGCCGGTTGAGCACCATCCCGCCGGTGCCGCCGTAGAACTGGGCGTCGCCGAAGGAGAAGATGCCGCCGTCGGAGGCCACCAGCCAGTAGCCGCCGCCGCTGCGGTCGACCGACATGCCCACCACCGGCCTGTTGAGATGGATCCCGCCGGTGCCGCCGTAGAACTGGGCGTCGCCGAAGGAGAAGATGCCGCCGTCGGAGGCCACCAGCCAGTAGCCGTCGCCGCTGCGGTCGACCGACATGCCCACCACCGGCCTGTTGAGATGGATCCCGCCGGTGCCGCCGTGGAATTGGGCGTCGCCGAAGGAGAAGATGCCGCCGTCGGAGGCCACCAGCCAGTAGCCGCCACCGGGGCGTCCGAGGACATCCCCACGATGGGCTGGTTGAGGTGGGTCCCGCCGGTGCCGCCGTAGAACTGGGCGTCGCCGAAGGCGAAGATGCCGCCGTCGCGTGCCACCAGCCAGTAGCCCTGACCGGTGGCGTCGGTGGCCATGCCCACGATGGGCTGGCTCAACACGGTGCCGGTCATGGCGCCGTAGCACGGGGCGCCGCCGAAGGCGGCCACGTCACCGTCGGCGTCCACCTCGTAGTAGCCGATGGCGCCGGCCTTGGTGGCCGCCGCCCCCACGACCGCCCCGGAGGGGAGCTGGCCCATGCAGTCCGTCTGCACGGGGGGTCCCGACCCGCCAGGCGACTGTCCCGGCTGCGTCGGTCCGGTCGGCCCGGTCGGCCCGGTCGGCCCGGTCGGCGGGGTCACGCCCCGGCTGGCCAGCGCGGTGAGGTCGTAGGTCTGCACGTCGAACGTCCCACCGGCTGCATTGGTGGGGATGACCGTCACCTTGTCACCCACCACGGTGACCTTGAGGAACTCGTAGACATCGGCCGCCGAGCCCGGGGTGGGCACGTTGGCGCCACAGGTCGAGCCGGTATTCGAGCTCGGCGACCATCCGATGGCGTAGACGCTGGCCGAGGCGGTCACCGTCGAGCAGCTCCCGCCGGCCACCGGCTCCAGCACGCCGCCGCCGCCACCGGTCACATAGTTGACCAGCTGATTGTTCTGTAGGTAGTTGTTCGGGATGATCCGCTGGTAGGTGTGGGCGTGGCCGTTGAAGGCGATCCCGACGCCGTACTTGGCCAGCAGGGCCTCGAGGCTGGTCGACGCCTTGGGGTTGACCGAGCTGTTCTCGACGTAGGGGTCCGAAGGCTGCGAGGCGTTGACCGACCGCAGCGGGAAGTGGAAGACGGCCATCTTCACGCCGCCGGGATGGGCGGCCAGATCCTTCTGGAGCCACTTGTACTCGGGCGAGGAAGTCTGCCAGTGCTCGTCGGCGTCGGCCTGGTAGGCCAGGCAGCTGTTCTTGGCCGAGGCAGTGACATTGCCGCACAGCGCGCCGGTGGTGGTCCCCAGTTTGGAGGAGACGGCCTCGGACCAGGTGCCATCGATGACGTAGATACGGACATTGCCGGTGGAGAAGGCGTACCAATCGTCGGCCGCGCTCCCCGTGATCCCGTCGGTGCCCGAGTAGCTGTCGAAGGCGTAGGTGCCCCCGGATGCGGCGGCCGTGGTCGGTGTGGGGAAGATCTTGAGCGGATTGATGGTCTGGTCGTGGTCACCGGAGCCGGCGAAGACGGGGATACCACCGGTCTGCGGCAGGTAGGTCGGCCCGAAGATGTCGCTGACCTCAGGCTGCGTGCCGGTCTGGCTGAGGTCGCCGAAGTTCGACTGGTTGGAGCTGTTGTACCCGATGTCACCCACCGAGACGAGGAAGTTCGCACCGGAGTTCCCGACCTCGTTGTACAGCGCGGCCTGGTCAGGGTTGACCGGGGCCCCGGTGCTATTGAAGGGGACGTCGAGCGCGGCGTTGGCGTTGGTGTTGTAGTAGTTCTCGCCGGTGTCGTTGATCAGGTCGAAGGTGACCGGCTGGCTCGAGGCGGTGTTGGCCGGCAGCAGGGTGGTGAAGCGCTGCCAGGGCTTGCTCGCCGGCAGCAGTTCGGCGGCACCTGGTGAGTGGGTGGCGAACACCGTGTAGCAGTACTGGGTGCCGGGGCTCAGACCGGTGACCAGCACCGAGTTCTGGTACTCGCTGGTGGTCGAGGAAGCCCCTGTCACGTTGTACTGGGTTCCGGTCTGGTTGCCGGGCGTGGATGTCGGGTTGGTCGCCGCCGGCAACGTCGAGGGGGCGGTGATGGCCGAGGCCGACCAGGTGGTGGACACCGGGCAGCTCGTGCCGTTCATCGGGGCGAGCTGCACCGAGCCGAAGATGTTGGCCCCGCCGGCCACCGGGTTGGTGTTGGTGGTGGCCCAGTTGACGTAGGCCGACGTCTGGGTGAGGTCGGTCACGTACGGAGCGCGGGTCAACAACGGGTTGAATCCCGAGTACGGAGTGACCGCTATCGGTGTATCCGCTCCGGCCGCAGTGGGGGGCAATGCCAACGGCACCACTCCGGCCACGACAAGCACAACCCCGCCCACAATTCGCTTCAACATCGCACCCTGCCCTTACTCGTCGTGCGAAATACCCACTTGGTTTCCGGGGAAGTTACAGCACACGATGAGCCCATGGCAATGCGGACCTTTGCCCTTGATGACGTGGAACGTTGCCGTGCCTGGGTCCAGGAGGGCCGCCACCTCGGACGCCGCGCATGGCGCGGTCTCCTTCTCACTCGGTGTGAGGTATTTGGACACTTGACCGGCGTGTGGGATTTCGCACGAACAACGTTCCGCAAACCGCTCCATGCACGCTCCGCTCCGGGCACGATGCCATGTATTTTCGCTGGCGCGGTCAATTGAGCGCTCACAGTAGTGATTTTGTTGAAGGGCACGGCGCCGCCATGGCGTGACGAAGGGTCAGGCCGGTTCGGTCGTCACCTCGTCGGGTCCTCCGGTCCGGATGACACGGGTCGACAGCTTGGCCCGGGCCTCCATCTCGGGGGGAGCCCATTTCGACAGCAGCACGACACCGACGAACATCCCGCCCAGGAAGAGCGCCTGGAGCGCGATGGCGGTCGGTGAGCTGCGGAGCTGCTCGCCAAAGAGCTCGATGCCGATGGCGATGCTGGCCAGTGGATCCACGATGAGCAGGGCCGACTGGGAGGCCGCCAGGGGCCCGGCAGCGAAGGCCGCCTCGAGCAGCACGGTGCCCAGCACTCCGCTGACCACCACGGCGTAGACGGGCCAGTGCTCGAACAGGCCGGACCAGCCCTCGTGGGCCAGCACCTCGGTCGCCGCCTTCACGAAAGCAGCATCGATGGCCCACACCAACGCGGCGGCCGCCCCCAGCAACGCCGCCTTGCGTGCCGGTGAGCCCCACCGGCTGAGGACCAGCAGGACCACGATGAGCAGACCCCGGCTCCCCAGTGCCACCGCCCAGGCCGCTGCCGTGGGCCGTCCGTGCCCCTCCTCCGGATGGGCAACCACCAGGAAACCGAACAGCCCGGCACACAACAGCGCCGCCGCTCCCCAGGTCCGGGTAGCGATCCGGTCGTGCAGCCACAGGGCACGAAGGGCCAGGGTGAAGATGAGCTCGGTGACCAGGATGGGCTGCACCGTGGCCAGCGTGCCGAAGTAGAGGGCGAGGGCCGTGAAGATGAAGGTCCCACCCATGCACACCATCCCCAACAGCCAGATGGGCTGACGGACCAGAAACTTGGTGGTCTCCCACCCCGACCGCTTCTCGTCCGATCCGGCCACGTTGGCCAACCTCTGCAGAACCGAGGTCAGGGCCTGGCTGAACGCGCCGAGCAGGGCGAACAGGATGCTCATGGACTGCTACTCCCCTCTCTCGGACGGTCGGCGGGCCCCAGTGGCACCCCGCCATTGGAGACCAGCGCACCCGCCCCGCGCAATGAGGGCCGACGTCGGGGGTGCGCGGTCACGGCGACTCGCAGGTGGCGGGCTCGCCAGCCGCCTCCGAAGTGAGACCCAGACGCCACGAGAACCACGAGAGCCAGGGGAACGAGTCGGCGAGCCTTGGCTCCTCCGGTCGAAGTCGTGGCCGCCGGGCCGGATCAGGATGCAGGTGGCGAGCCTTGGCTCCTCAGGTCGAAGTCGTGGCCGCCGGGCCGGATCAGGATGCAGGTGGCGACCCTTGGGCGCCGCTGCCACCGGCGGCGTCCCGGGTGGACAGCCATCGATGCAGCCCTGCGGCGTTGGAGTGGACGCCGTTCATGACCTCGAGCTTCTCGAGGTGCACCTCGGCGACGCCGTCGAGATCGGATTCGAACTCGGTGGCCAGAGCGGTGGCGATGTCCTGGCCGTTCCGGAACGCCGACTCGGCCACGCCGGCCCATCTCCGGAGGGTGCCACCGGCTTCGTCCAGCACGTCCAGGGGGTCGGCGAGGAGCCCGTAGTGGGCCAGAGCCAGGGCGGTGGGCCGCCGCTCGGCGAATCGTTCGAGCGACGTGAGTGCCGAGGCGAGGTCGAAGTCGGGTGGCGGGGTGGACGGCCGCAGCACCCCGCCATCGGGCAGCTTGACCCCGACCGCGTCGCCGGCGAACAGGACACCGCTGAGGGTGTCGTGCAGGGCCACGTGGTGCTTGGCGTGACCCGGGGAGTCCACGGCGATGAGCGAGCGGTTGGAGCTGACGGGGATGGTCTCGCCGTCCTCGAGAATGTGGATCCGTTCGGACGGCGTCGGATCTAGGCGGCCATAGAGCGAGTCCAGCAGCGGGCCGTAGACACGCGCCGCCGAGTCGATCAGCCGGGTGGGGTCGGCCAGGTGGCGCGCCCCTTTGGGGTGGACGTACACGGTGGCGCTGGGGAACGAACGGGCGACGTCACCCACGCCGCCGGCATGGTCGAGGTGGATGTGGGTAACCACCACGCCGGCCAGATCCGAGGCGCCGACGCCGAGCCGCTCCAGCTGGGCAAGCAGGACCGGCACCGAGCTCTGGCTGCCTGTCTCCACCAGTACCGGGGCGTCTCCCTCGATCAGGTAGCCGGCGGTGACCCGCTCCCAACCGCCGAGCAGGGTGTCCAACTCGATGACGCCGTCGGCCACGGTCACGCCAGCCAGCGGAGCCGATGGGTCGCCCGGGTCGAAAGGATGACCCGAGCGCGGATCGGTCCCCCCGGCCGGCGGTCCGTGGTGGTGGGTTCCGCTCATCTGGAGCGACGTTCCGATCCGGTTCGCTGGACGGGGTCCACGGCCGGTCAGCGCCTGCCGCCCGCAGCCGGGGCCTTCGGTCCCGCCACCCTCACCGCCGTCTTGGCCGTGGCCTTCTTCTTGGCCGTGGCCTTCTTCTTGGCCGTGGCCTTCTTCTTGGCCGTGGCCTTCTTCTTGGCCGTGGCCTTCCTCTTGGCCGTGGCCTTCCCGACGGGTTCGTTGGCCGCCACCTTCGTGCCGACGGCCTTCGTCACCGCGGCGTTCTTCGTGCCGACGGCCTTCGTGGTGGCCGCGTTCTTCCCGGCAGCCTTCTTCTTGCCGCCCGACTTCGTGGAGGCCGCGCCCGAGGCCCTGATGGGGGCCTTGGTGGCCAACCGCCGCGCCTTCCGGACCGAGGGCTTGGCGGTCGGCTTCCCCCGAGGCTTGGCCGAGGGTGCTCCTGCCCCGCCGCCCTTCGCCCGGTCCGGTGGCGCTGGGTTCGCTTCGGCCTGGACCATGCTGGCGGCACCGGTGCCCATGGTGCTCCCGGCGTTTTGGACGAGCTGGGCCATCATGGACTGGGCGACCCCACTCAGGTGCCGCTCGATCGTGCCGCCCTTCGCCCGCGACAGGGAGCGACGGGCCAGTCCCAGAGCGAGGTGCTCCGACGACGGCTTCTCCTGACCGATGAGCTTGGCCGCCGAGTTGACCAGTGAAACGTGCGAGAAGGCTTGGGGAAAGTTGCCGACCAGCCGGCCGGCCACGGGGTCGTACTCCTCGGACAGCAGCCCCAGATCGTTTCGCAGGCCGATCAACCGGTCGAGGAGCTGCCGGGCGTCATGTTCCCGACCCAGCATGGTCAGGCAGTCGGCCAACCAGAACGAGCAGGCCAGAAAGGCGCCCTCGCGACCGGTGAGCCCGTCCACATCGCCGGTGTCGACGGTGCGGTACCGGAGGACGAACCCGCCGTCGACCAGCTCGCGCTCGATGGCCTCGATGGTGCCCCGCACCCTGGGATCGTGTGCAGGGAGGAAGCCGACCAGCGGGATCATCAGCAGGCTGGCGTCGAGTTGGTCGCATCCGTAGTACTGGGTGAACGACCCGATCGAGGCGTTGAATCCCTCGTCGCAGACCTGGTCATGGATCTCCTGGCGGACCTCCTTCCACCGGTCGATCGGACCCCTCCGGCCGTACTCCTCCGCCGTCTTGATGGCACGGTCGATGGCCACCCATGCCATCACTTTCGAGTGGGTGAAGTGGCGGCGGGGACCCCGAACCTCCCAGATGCCGTCGTCGGGCTCGCGCCACCCGTCCTGAAGGAAGTCCATCAGCGAGAGCTGGAACTCCCACCCGGCACTGTCACCCGGATCGTCGGACGATTCCGACTCGTATAGGGCCGACATGACCTCGCCGTACACATCCAGTTGGAACTGCCCGGCGGCGGCATTGCCGATGCGGACCGGAGCCGAACCCTCGTACCCGGGCAGCCAGTCGACTTCCCATTCGTCGAGTCGGCGTTCACCGGCGGCGCCGTACATGATCTGCATCTGCGATGGGTCCCCGGCCGTGGCCCGCAGCAGCCAGTTCCGCCAGGCCATGGCCTCCTGGTAGAAGCCACCCCGCATGAGTGACTCGAGGGTCAAGGTGGCGTCCCGCAGCCAGCAGAACCGGTAGTCCCAGTTGCGGCTCCCACCCAGCGTCTCGGGCAGGGAGGTGGTGGCTGCGGCCACGATGCCCCCGGTGGGCTCATAGGTCAAGGCCTTCAACGTGATCAGCGAGCGGACCACCGCCTCGCGGTAGTCGCCCACGTACGTGCACTGGGATGCCCAGTCGGCCCACCACCGCTCGGTGTCCTGGATGGCGTAGGTGGCGTCGACCGGGCGGGGAGGTTCCTCGTTGGCCGGGAACCAGGTCAGCGAGAAGGGGATGCGCTGGCCCTTGGTCACCGTGAACTCCGCCACCGTGGAGAGGTCGCGCCCGTGGCATTCGACGGGAGTCCACAGGGACAGCCCGTCGGGACCGGCGATGGCATTGAGCGTCCCGTCGATCTTCCGCACCCACGGAACGATCTGGCCGTACCCGAAGCGGATGGTCAGGACCATCTCCATGGTCACCTTGCCCCGCACCCCCTCGACCAGTCGGACCACTTCGGGGTGCTGCTGGCGGATGGGCATGCAGTCGATGACACGGACCGTCCCCTCGTCGGTCACGAACTCCGATTCGAGGACCAGGGTGTCGCCCCGGTAGTGGCGGTGCGAGGCACCGTGCGACCCCTTGGGGGCCAGTTTCCACGAACCGTGGTCCTCGTCCCCGAGCAGCGCAGCGAAGCAGGCCGCCGAGTCGAAGCGCGGGAGGCAGAGCCAGTCGATGGAGCCGTTTCTTCCCACCAGTGCAGCAGTGTGGAGGTCACCGATGATGCCGTAATCCTCGATGGGGAGCGCCATGTCCCATGTCTAGTCGGACGGCCGGCCGGTAGTGTCGCCTCAGCCCGGGACGCAGGTGCCGGTACCGACCACCCTGTTGGCCGACTCCGCACTCTTCACCCGGGAGAGGACCCCCGGGGAGGTCAGGGCATAGCCAATGTCTCCGTTGGTGGTCGACCTCGAGAACACCACGCCGATGACCTCGCCGTCGGGCTGCACCAACGGACCCCCCGAGTTGCCCGGCCGGACCGTGGCCTGGACCTCGTACACGTTCCGGACGGTGAGTCCCTGACCGTAGATGTCCCGACCCTCCGCCTCGAACTCGGCCATGACGCCGGCCGGAGTGGCGTAGAAGGGCCCGCCGCCGGGATATCCGAGCACGGCGGCCTGCACCCCTCGGGACACCTGGTGGGGATCGAGGGTCAGCGCCGGCGCGTTGAGCCCTCCAACCCGCAGAACGGCGAGGTCGTACGAAGGGTCGAAGTAGGCGACCGACGTGGGCAGGAGGCTGGTCCCGGTCTGGACCATCGGGTGAGCGATGCCCGCCACCACGTGGGCGTTGGTGACGACGACGCCCGGCTCGACCACGAAGCCCGATCCCTCCTGGATCTGACCGCACCCGTCGCCGACGATCTTCACCGTCGAAGCTCCCGCTCGGGCCACCGCCTGGTCGAGCTGGGCACTGCCGAGCAGGGTCACCGGGCCCGCCGACGCCGGCGCCAGTTGGGCGAAGACCGGAGGGAACCCCTCGGCCGAGAGAAATCCTTGGACACGGGAGAAGACCGACGGCGGGGCCGGGAGGACGTTGTCGAGCGACCGGATGATCCTCGAGCGGTCGATGGACGCGTTGAGACTCAGCGAGGAGCTGTTCACCAAGGTGTTGGCCAGCAGCCAGGCAGCCAACAGGGAGGCCACCACTGCCACCACCACTCCCAGGGCGGAGTCGATGGTGCCCAACGTGCCCCGGTGGACCCGGATGAAGGCGAGGTTGCCCACCATCCGGCCGGCGACACCGCACACCGTGGCCACTCCCAACAGCGTCACCAGGGCGAAGGAGGTGCGGCCGGTCTGGGAGTGTCCCCATTGGACGGTGACCGAGGCCATCAGGGCGCCCAGGTAGAGGCCGATCCAGAACCCGCCGAACGAGAGCACCTGGACGATGGCGCCCAGCCGCAGGCCCTGGACGGCAGCCAGCGCCACGATGGCCAGCACCACCAGGTCGACGGCGTTCATGGGGGTGTCGGCAAACGGATTCGGGGCTCCGCTAGGACAGGAACTCGCAGGACCAACACCACCGTCGTACGGTAGACCTCGCACGTCACGGCCAGCCGTCATCACCCCGTGTTCCGGTAGGCACGTGTCAAGATCACTGGCGCAATCGAAGAGACGGCGCCGTGCATCAGAATGCGGCCCGCTGCCAGGGAAGGGACCGGGGTGCTCCGTGAGTGATCTGACACCGCCCACCGGGGAGGACGGCCCCGACCCCGTGCCGGGGGCCCCCGGCCCTCCGGTACCACCATCTCCCCCGTCGGTGGAGTGGGCCGGACCTCCCCCGTCCGTCCCCCAGAGCCCAGAGGTCGGCCACGGGCAGCAGATCCGAGCAAACGTACCGCCCTATGGACAGCCGCCCTATGGACAGCCGCCCTATGGACAGCCGCCCTATGGCCAGCCGCCGCCCTATGGCCAGGCGCCGCCCTATGGCCAGCGCCGCCCTATGGCCAGGCGCCCTATGGACAGCCGCCCTATGGACAGCCGCCCTACGGACAGCCGCCCTATGGACAGCCGCCCTATGGCCAGGCGCCGCCCTACGGCCAGCCGCCCTACGGCCAGGTGCCGCCCTTCGGCTACAAAGCGGTGCCGCTCGACCGCTTCGGCCGACCATTGGCCGAGTGGTGGCAACGGCTGTTGGGCATCCTCATCGACTGGCTGCTACTCGGAGTGCCCAAGTTCCTCATCACTGCCATCGTCTTCGGCGCCACCGCCGGTGCCGGCGTCTTCTCCGTCGGCTGGGGCGTCGGCCTCATCGCCATGGGCCTCCTGTTCGCCGTAGTCGATCTCGCCTACTTCGCCATCCTCAACGGCGGCGAGAAAGGACAGACGGTCGGTCAGATGGCCTTGGGCATCACCGTGCGGGACGAGGCCACCGGAGGTGCCGTCGGCGCTCAGGGCGCCGGTCTGCGGATCGTGATCCTCGATCCGGGCATCTTGATCGGATGGGTCCCGATCGTCGGGCCTCTGGCTTCCCTCTATACCCTCGTGGCCGGGTTGTCCCCCCTGTGGGACCCCCGGCGCCAGGGATTCCACGACAAGGTGGCCCACACCAATGTCATCAAGGTCCGCTGATCCCATTTCCCCTTCCCTGACTGCGGGCACCGCCCCGCGAAGAGCGGACGCTCGCCGCCGTCCTCAGGAACCCCGGGCCGGCAGGTTGGCAACGATGGCCCTGGTGGTCCTGGTGGTCCTGGTGGCATCGGCCTGCACCACCGGAGGCCAGGTGGGATCGAACACCCCCTCCACCATCGCCCCTGGCTCGCCGTGGCTGGGCACGCTCGCCACGGTGACCCTTCCGTCCCCGGTCAATTCGCTCACCGCCCTGGACTGCGTCACGTCCCGGCACTGCTGGGCCGTCGGCTCGACCGTGGGCGCGGGCGGTGCGCCCAACGGGGCGACCGTCATTGCCACCGCTGACGGGGGCGCCACGTGGACCGCCCAGCCCATCCCGGCGACCGTGGGCTATCTGTCCGGCATCTCGTGCAGCGACAGGCGCCACTGCACCGCCGTGGGCCAGACCACACAGACCTCCAACGGCCAGGGGGCGATCATCGCCACCGCCAATGGCGGGTCGACCTGGAATGCGGCCACGCTTCCCCCGGGGATCCTGGACATCACCGCGGTCAACTGTCAGCGCGACCTGCGGTGCCTGGCCATCGGGACGACCGCCGCCGGCACCGCGGCCCTGGTGGCCTCGACCGCCCAACCCGGCTGGGTGCAGGTCGGATCCCTGCCTCCGCCGTTGACCGGCGCCACCAGTATCTCCTGCCCCGATGCCCAACACTGCTGGGTGACCGCCCATGTGGCCGTCGACGTCGACCACGTGGCCGGCCAGGTGGCCGTGACCACCAATGGTGGGGCCACCTGGGCCACCACCGCTGCCCCCTCCGGAGTGGGCTACCTCAACGACATCGTCTGCGCCCGGGGGACGGGAGCCAGCGGGCCCCCGCCATCGGCCTCGACGACCTCGAGCTCGAACCCGGGGCCCGCCGCCTCCCCTCCGACGACCACCGCCCCTCCCCCCAGCACGACCACGACCACCGAGCCGGCCGGGGTGCCGGGGGCATGGTGCGCAGCGGTGGGCACGAGCGCGGCCACCGTCACCGGAACCCGCACGGGGCACGGCGTCGTCCTGACCACGACCAATGGCGGTACGACCTGGTCGCCCCAGTCCGTAGCCCCTGGCGTCGCCACCCTGATGGGCGTGTCCTGTACCGACGTCAACTCCTGCGTGGCGGCAGGCAGTGCCGTGGCCCTCGAGCCCCAGGCCGGGGTGGTGGTGCTCACCGGGTCGTCCCCCCACCCGTGGAAGAAGGCGGCCGGGGTGTTCGCCCCCCAGGCGCTGACCGCGGTGAGCTGCACCTCCACCTCACGCTGCGTCATCGTCGGGGAGTCCGTCAGCCAGCGCCTGGTCGGGGGCTGACCCCTCCCGCCCATCCACGGGGGGGTACCGGGCCACCACTAGCCTCCCTGACCATGGCACGGCGCCGCTCCCGAAGGGGATTCCCTCTTGACGCGCCCTGGGGCCGGGCTCTGCGGGACGGCCGGTCGGCCGGTGAGCCCGCCCGGTCACACCCGGTTCGTAGGATCACCTTCGTGTCCCAGCTCCCCGCAGTCCCACGGTCCCACCGGCAGCCGGCGGTGACGGGTAGCAACCCGTGAGCACCGTCGAGCCCCTACGTCGCGGCCCCCGCCGCCGACCCACCTCCACCTCGGCGTTCGGGGTCGGCCGTCGCGAAGCCCACGACTCCTCCACCTTCTACGCCCGCTTCACCCCGCCTCGGGTGTCCGACGACAGCACCGTCGTCCCACCGACGGCGACCGACACCATCTGGGTGGGCGACGCGAGGGACATGGACCGGTGGGGCGACATCGCCGACAGCTCGGTGGCTCTGGTAGTGACCTCGCCGCCGTATTTCGCCGGGAAGGAGTACGAGGCCGTCCTGGGTGTCGGGAACGTCCCGGCGGACTACAACGCCTACCTCGGCATGCTGCACGATGTCTTCAGCCAATGCTTCGACAAGCTCGAGCCCGGTGGGCGCATCGCCGTGAATGTGGCCAACCTGGGACGTAAGCCGTACCGTTCGCTGGCCCGCGACGTCATCGACCTGCTCGAACGGCTCGGATACCTTCTGCGGGGAGAGATCGTGTGGCAGAAGAGTCACGCCGCCGGAGGATCGTGCGCCTGGGGTACCTACCAGCGACCGGGCAATCCCGTGCTGCGCGACGTGTCGGAGCGGATCATCGTGGCCTCCAAGGGACGGTTCGACCGCGCCGTCGCCGCCGACGAGCGTTCGGTCCGCGGCCTCCCCCACGAGGGGACGATCACCATGGACGAGTTCGTCGACGCCACCATCGACGTCTGGGACATCCCCACCGAGTCGGCCACCCGGGTCGGCCACCCGGCTCCGTTTCCGGTGGAGCTGCCCCGCCGCCTCATCGAGCTCTACACCTACCGAGACGACCTGGTCCTCGACCCGTTCATGGGATCGGGCAGCACCGCCGTGGCCGCCGTGCGCACCGAGCGCCACTACGTCGGCTTCGACACCGACGAGTCCTACGTGGCCCTGGCTGAGCGCCGGGTGGCCGAGGAGCGGGCGGCAACGAGCGGGCCGGGCACCGGTGGACCGATGGGACGGCGGGTCACGGTGGCCCCGGGCCGGCCGTCGGCCCCCGACGCCGACACCGACGCCGAGACCCACGGGGTCCTCCTCGGGCAGAAGGCCCGCGACTTGGCCCACCAGGCGTTGGTCACGGCCGGCTTCGAGGCCATCGAACAGGGCGTGGCCTACGGCGACCTGGGCATCGGGGTCGACTTCCGGGCCCAGGACGGTGCCGGGCGGACCTGCCTGTTCGAACTGTCGGGCGCGTTCTCCACCACACGACCCGGCCTGCGTCGACCCGACGTTCTGTGGAAGGCCCTGGGCAAGGCCAGCATCCTCCACCAGGCCCGGCTGGACGGGGACGGGCGCGCCGATCTGGGTCCTCTGGTGCTGCTGACCACCGACGTCCCCGGACCCCGGACGGCAGGGGGCAAGGCCTTGCGGGCCGTCCAGGGCCAGGACGGCAGCGGTCCGGTCCGTGCCGTCGTCGTGCTCCTCGAACCCGGCGGCGCCGAGCTGCTGCGCTCCCTGGCCTCGGGGCACCGCGGGCCCGACGAGCGGCCGTCGGGCTGATCCTCCACCCGGACGAAGCCATGTCCCGTGCCTGACGATCGGACCATCGTGACCGAGCTGGGCACCGCGCTCGGCACGCTCCCCTATGCCGACCCGGCGGCGGCCCTGGCCTCGCGTCCCGGCCAGCTCCGTGTGGGGACCGAGGTCTGGGACCACCTCGAGGCCGTCCACCAGTCGGGGCGGTACGCCAGCGAACTGACCACCGCCTTCGCCAACGGTCGGGCGCTGCTCGAAGCTTCCGACGGGCTCCGTCACCGCACCCCGCTCACCATCGAATGGACGGGTGGACGGCGACCCCCCGGGGACGAAGTGGCGCCCATCGACCTCCGCCTCGACCATGTCTTCCTGGTCAGCTGCAAGTACGAGTCGGACATTCTGGCCAACGCCTCCCCCGGCCGAGTGTTCGACGGCCTGTTGGCCACCCAGGGATCGTGGGACCGAGGCGACTGGTACGACGCGGTGGCCCCCGACCAGCTCACGACGCTCTACCGCGCCTGCCGGGCGGCCACCGGGCTCACCGGTCTTCCCGATACCCCCTCGGCGTGCACGCGGGACCAGCTGGGCAGGTTGCGCCGCGCCCTCTCCGGGCGCGCCTACCCCGATGTCGCCTCACGGAACGCCTATGCCGAACTGTGCCGGACGGTGAGCGAGGCCTCGGCCCGCCGCTGGTCCGAGCAGGTGGCGGCGTCGGGCGTGGGGTCGGAGGGGATGCTGTGGCGACTGCTTCGGATCGGTAGTGCCCCGTACTTCGTCCTGGGCAACGACCGGCGCACCGGCACACCGGCCCGCTACCGGATCGCCAGCCCCTGGGACTGGCGGTCGTCCTTCGAACTGGAACGGTTCACCGTGACCCCGGCTGTGGCCGGCCAGCCCCGCGTGGACTGGTCGTGTACCTACCGGACCCGGGAGGAGGGTGGATCCGCCACCGTGGCCGGTCACGTCGAGATCCGCTGGAGCCACGGGCGCTTCGCTCAGCCACCCGAGGCCAAGGTCTACCTCGACACCCCGATGGCCGACCTCCCCGGCTACCACCCGCTCTCGCCCGAGGCCCCGGCCCAACCCACCCTCTGGGCTGTCCCCTGATGGCCCCCACTCGGCCGTGACCTGGGACGGGGACCACTACCAGCGCCGGTTCGACGATCTGGCCCGTGCCGGTGTGGACGTGCACGGCGAGGTGGAGTTCGTGATGCTCTGGAGTCCGGGCACGGTCCTCGACGCCGGCTGCGGCACCGGCCGCGTGGCGCGGGAACTGGCCCGCCGCCACGTCGACGTGGTCGGTGTCGACGCCGATGCGTCGATGATCGCCACGGCCCGACGGCTCGCCCCCGAGCTGGAGTGGTTGGTGGCCGACCTCACCGAGCTCGAGCTGCCTCGTCGGTTCGACCTGGTGCTCATGGCCGGGAACGTGCCACTGTTCACGCCGTCGGGGACAGAGACGGCGTTGGTGGCGGCCTGTGCCCGTCACGTCGGTGACGGGGGGTGCCTGGTGGCCGGGTTCCAGCTGGACCGCGGCTACGACCTTGACCGCTACGACGGGGACTGCCTCCGGGCCGGACTGGTCCCCGCCGGCCGGTGGGCGACGTGGTCCGGCGAACCGTGGGTCGACGGTGGGACGTACGCCGTCTCGGTCCACCGGCCGGCCGGGGGGAGTGGACGACCGACCCCGGCCACCCCTTCGACCTGAGGCTCCGCACCGCGGCGGCCGCCGCTCCGTCTGCGATCATTGGGAGCCGCTCAGAAAGGACTCCATGCGCAATCCCATGTTCGTCCACGACGAGGAGCTGACCACCCTCGTCCTCGACTACTGCCGGTGGCGTCTGGCCCTCGACCCGGTCCCCCTGGATTTCGGCGGGGCACAGGCGGAGTCCCTGGACGCCAGCCTCGAGGGACTGATCAACCCCACGGGGACCGACGCCAGCCGCATCATGGAGATCTTCGACCACGAGCTGGCTACCGCGGTGGTGTCGTGTGACAGCCCGCGGTTCCTGTCGTTCATCCCGGCCGCACCGACCAAGGCATCCCTGCTGTTCGACATGGTGGTGGCGTGCTCCTCCCTCCAGGGGACGTCGTGGATGGAGGCGGCCGGGGCCGTCGCCGCCGAGAACCAGGCCCTCGACGTCCTCGCCGCGCTGGCCGGGCTCCCCTCGGGGGCGGGAGGCTGCTTCGTCTCCGGCGGGTCGGCCGGGAACCTGTCGGCGCTGATGGTGGCCCGGGACACCACCGACCACCGCATGGGTGCCCGGGCCCCGTCCCGACCGCTGGTGGCCATCAGCGAGGAGGCCCACTCCTCGGTGGGGAAGGCCTTGCGGGTGCTGGGCGTCGAGGCCCTCCTCGTCCCGTGCGACGACCACCGCATGACCGGTACCGGGCTGGCCGCAACCCTGAAGGCCCATCCACGGGCTGACGACGTGATCGCCGTGGTGGCCACCGGCGGCACCACCAATGCCGGCATCATCGACGACCTGGCCGGCGTGGGAACGATCGCCCGGGACCGCTCCCTGTGGTTCCACGTGGACGGGGCCTATGGGTGCGCCGCCCTGTTTGCCCCGTCGATCCGGGATCGGTTCGACGGCATCGAGCTGGCCGACTCGTTCGTGGTGGATCCGCACAAGTGGCTCTTCGCCCCGTTCGACTGCGCGGCACTCATCTACCGCGAGCCGCGGTTGGCCAAGGCGGTGCACACCCAGGACGCCTCCTACCTCGACGTCATGCACGACGGCACCCGGGACGACTGGAACCCCAGCGACTACGCCTTCCACCTGACCCGGCGGGCACGCGGGCTCCCCTTGTGGTTCTCCCTGGCCGTCTACGGCACCGACGCCTACCGGGACGCCATCGAGACCGTGTTGACCGTCACCCAGCAGACCGCCGATCTGGTCGAACAGGCCCCCCACCTCGAACTGGTGCGGCGGCCGGAACTGTCGGTGGTCCTCTTCCGACGGGCCGGGTGGGGCTGGGACGACTACGAGCGCTGGTCGGCTCGGCTCCTGAAGGACCAGGTCGGGTTCGTGGTGCCCACGCTGTGGGAGGGGCAGCCCGTCGGTCGTCTGGCCCTGCTTCACCCCGACACCAACCTGGCCATGATCGAGGAGATCATCGCCACCATGACCTGACGGCCCGGTCCGAACGGTACACCCAGGGCGACGGGATCCGGGTCGCCGACGGCGGACCGGGGCGCCCTCTCTGACCCTGCTTGCTGCCTGGCAGCCACGCAGTGCGCACCACGCCATGCCACCCTCCGGTACGGTTGGCCACCAGGAGAAACACGGGTGGTGTCCACCACCCGCGGCGACATGTCCCCAACCGAGCGTGGAGCAGTCAGTAACGGCGACGGTTCCCTCCGTCCGGACCTGTCCGTTGACGGAGGGCATCCGCTCGCGCCCTACTTTCCCCGCCTGACCATCGACTGGCTCCACAATTCGCCTGATGTTCGCGTCCGCGAAGTGACCGGCACGGTGGCCTTCGTCGACATCTCCGGCTTCACCAAGCTCTCCGAGGGCCTGGCCAAACACGGCAAGGTGGGGGCTGAGGAGTTGACCGCCACGATCGGGACCTGCTTCGTGGCCCTCCTGGACATCGCCGTGGCCAATGGCGGCCGTCTCCTCAAGTTCGGGGGCGACGCCCTCCTCCTGTGGTTCACCGGCGAGGCCCACGAATCCCGTGCCTGCCGGGCGGCCATCGACATGCGCCGCGAGCTCCGGGTGGTGGGCCGGCTGACCGTGCTGGGCCAGCGTGTGTCTCTGCGGATGTCGGTGGGGGTGCACAGCGGCCGCTTCCACTTCTTCTTGGTCGGTGACTCGCACCGCGAGCTCATCGTGACCGGTCCGGCGGCCAGCACCACGGTGACCATGGAGGGGACCGCCGAGGCCGGGGAGATCGTGATCAGCGGGAATACCGCTGCTGCCCTGCGTCCGGGGGTGGTGGGCGAAGCCAAGGGTCCCGGCTACCTGCTCCGCCGGTCGCCGGCCGTGCCCCATGACGCCTTCGTGCCGTTCGAGACCGTCGACCCGGAATTGGACCTGGTGCAGGGTATCCCGGTGGGGCTGCGTGCCGCGCTGGCCAGCCTCCACCAGGAGTCCGAACACCGTCGGGTCACCGTGGCGTTCCTCCACTTCGACGGGACCGATGCACTCATCGAAGACCAAGGCCTGTCGGTCACCGCCGACCGGCTCGAGGCCTTGGTCTCCACCGTCCAGGCGGCCGCCGATCGGCAGGAGGTGTCGTTCCTGGCCACCGACGTGGATCGGGACGGTGGCAAGATCATCCTCACCGTGGGCGCTCCGTCCACATCGGGTGACGACGAGCACCGCATGCTGCTCGCCGTTCGCGAAATCATCGACGCCGGGCCTCCGCTGGACCTCCGGATCGGAGTCAACCGGGGCTCGGTCTTCGTCGGTGAGGTAGGGCCGCCCTATCGTCGCACGTTCACCGTCATGGGGGACGCCGTCAATCTCGCCGCCCGTCTGATGGCCAAGGCCCAACCCGGGGAGATCCTGACCACCCCGGATCTGCTGGCCCGCTCACGGACCGGCTTCGCCGCCGTGGAACTGGAGCCGTTCCTGGTGAAAGGCAAGGCCAGGCCGGTCCAGGCGCTCAGCCTGGGCGCCATCACGGGGGTGAGAAGGGTGGAGCTCTCCCGCGACCTTCCCTTCGTCGGGCGGGACCACGAGATCGAAGCCCTGGCCTCGTTGGTGCAGGGGGCCTCCGAAGGCCGGGGCGCACTGATCGAGATCGTCGGGGAGGCCGGCGTGGGAAAGACCCGGCTCCTCCAGAGGCTCGGGGAACTGACCGCCGACCGTGTCCAGCTGGCGGTGGTATGCGAGCGGTACGACTCGTCCACGCCGTACCACGTGATCCGACCGCTGCTCCGGGAGCTCCTCGAGCTACCGTCCGAAGGATCGGATGACGCCGCCGCCCAGCAATTCCGTAGCCGCGGTCGCCGAGCGGGCACCCGCGCTGCTGGCCTGGGCACCGCTCATCGCCCAGGCGGTGGACCTCACCCTTCCCGAGACGCCTGAGACCCGGGAGCTCGAAGGGAAGTTCCGCGGGGCCCGGTTGGCCGACGCCATCTTCGAGCTCCTCGGCTACCTCCTGCCCCAGTCGGTTCTACTGTCGGTGGAGGACGCCCACTTCATGGACGAGGCCTCGGCCGATCTGTTCGAGACCCTGTCCGCGTCGGTGGAAGCCACCTCCTGGCTCATCTGCGTGACCCGACGCGACGTGGAGACCGGGTTCGTGGGGGCTGCCGACTGCAGGCGCATCGATCTGGGCCCGCTCGACGATGACGGGGCCACCCGCTTGGCCGAGCTCGCCACCCACGATACGCCGCTGACCGCGAACGAGCTCGGGTTGTTGGTGGAGCGATCGGGTGGCAACCCGCTGTTCCTCCGCGAGCTCCTCACGGCGGCGATAGGAGGTGCCTCGGTCGATGCGCTCCCGGATTCCGTCGAGGAGGTCGTTGCCGCACGCATCGACCGGCTTGCCCGGCCCGACCGTCACCTACTGCGCCGGTTGTCGGTCCTCGGCCCGTCCGCCTCGCTCGACCTCCTCCGCGAGGTGGTGGACAATCTGCCCGACCCCGACGACCCCACCTGGGATCGGCTGAGTGGCTTTATCGTCTGGGATGGTCCGGGCATCCTGCGCTTCCGGAATGGCCTCCTGCGGGACACCGCCTACGACGGGCTCACCTTTAGTCTCAGGCGTCAGCTCCACAACCGGGCCGGCGACAGCATCCTGGCGGCTACCGAACTGGCGCGGGACGAGCAGCCGGAGCTCCTCTCGTTCCACTACCTCCACGCCCAACGCTGGGCCGAGGCCTGGTCCTATGCCATCGAGGCGGCCCAGTGGGCCGCCTCCGTGTACGCCAATTTTGAAGCAGCAGCCCTCTACGAGCGGGCCATCGCCGCCGGCCGGCGCCTGCCCGACCTGAGGCGCAGGGACCTATTGGGCGTCTACGAGGCAATGGGAGACGCCCGGAACCGCATCGGTGACTATGCCGAGGCCGCCGTGGCCTTCCAGGCGGCCCGGCGCCTCGCCGGTGACGACGCGGTCACCGACGCACGCCTGATGATGAAGCTGGCCTGCGTCCAGGGCTGGCTGGCCCGGTACGCCAACGCCTTGCGGTGGATCACCAAGGGTCTCCGGTCACTCGAAGGGGTGGAGGGTGTCGAGGCCGCTCGGCAGCAGGCTGCCCTCCTCGGCTGGTACGGCCGCTTCTGCCAGGAGGCGGGTCGTCATACCCGCGCCATCAAGTGGTGCACCAGGGCCGTCGAGGTGGCGGAGGCGGCCGGCGAGCAAGTGGCGCTGGCCGAGGCGCTCAGGGTCATCGATTGGGCGACGATGGAGCTGGGACAGCTCGAGCTCCCGGCAAACTGGCAACGGGCCCTGGCCATCTTCGAGGAGCTCGACGACCTCTCCAACCAGTCCCGCGTGCTCAACTCGCTCGGCATCTTCGCCTACTTCCGCGGAGCGTGGGACGAGGCTCTCGAGCTCTATCAGCGTGCGCAGGACCTGAACCGGCGAACCGGTAACGACGTGGCCGCGGCCTTCCAGGACTTCAACGTCGGTGAGATCGCACTGGATCAGGGGCATCTCGACGTCGCCGAAGGACAGTTCGAGTTGGTCTCTCGCTCCTGGCGGGCGGCGGGATACCGGTCAGGGGTGGCGGACGTGCTCGGCAAGCTCGCCCGTGTGGCGATGGGGCGCGGCCACTTCGACGAGGCGCTGCGTCGGTTCGGGGAATCGATCGACGAGTTCAGCGACATCGGGAGTCTCGCCGACGCCCTCGAGGCCCAGGCGTGGATGGCCGCCTGCCTGCTCCTGAGCGGACAGGATGTCGCCGCATTGGCCCAGGCCGACGACGGCCTGGCCCAGGCCCGCAGACTCGGAGGGGTACCCCCCCAGACCCCTCTGCTGCAGCGGGTCCGGGGCGCCATCCTGATGAGATCCGGACAGCCCGGGGCGGCCCGGGAAGCGCTCGATGCGAGCTTGGAGGCGGCGCGGGCCCGGGGAGCCCAGCACGAGGAGGCCCTCACCCTGGAGGTCATGGCGGAGTGCGCCATCGGCATCTCGGAGGAAGACCGCGAGAAGCTCCGTAGCGAAGCCTCAACCACCCTCTCCCGACTCGGCGTGGTCTGGACCCCCGATCTGTTGGGAGCGTCGCCCGGGCACTCCGGTCATGCCGGGCGGGCCGCGGGGGCGGTAGCTGCCCCACAGTGAGTACCTCGCCGCGCTAGGCGTTCGGATGACCCCTGAGTTTGACGGAACCTGCCGCCACCACTACCTTCACCAACAGCACTCGTGTCCCGTGGAGGCATGTGCCACCTTCTTCCTTGGCGGGAACACCTTCTACGGTGAAAGGACATTCCCATGGACGTGGCCAAGTACCTAAGAGGAAGATGGGCCGTGGCGGCATTGGCGCTCACGATGGCGACGGGGGTTGTGGCCGCCACTGCGCCGGCGGTTGGCGCCAGCGTGAGGGGCGCCCAGGTGCACACCAGCGTCGTCAGCGGAGCTGACAACGACTCGGATCTCGTGGTCAGCGTTCCCTCCCTCTCCGCCACCGTCGGGACGCCGATATCTCAGACCGTTGCCACCTTCACCGATCCACCTGACATGGACCCGACCACCGTGTACACCGCGTCGATCGACTGGGGCGACGGCACTGGGGCCACATCGGGTTCGATCAGCCAACCGGGAGGGTCGGGCACCGACTACGCAGTCGGCGGGTCACACACCTACACAGCCGCGGGCCCCTACACCGTCACCGTCACCGTCGTCGAACCCGGGTCCAAGGACCATGAGACAGGGACCGGTACCGGCACCGTGTCGGTGGCCGGCCAGGTCATCACCTGCAGCGGATCGAGTTGCTCCGGAAGCGTGACGAGCGGACCCGAGACCCTGGCGCTGAAGGCCCAGTCCGGCACGGGGTCCATCACTATCGCGCTCGACGACGGTTCCTTGACCTGTGCAGGCACCTACCGCCATGCTCCCAAGATCGCCACGGAGATCCCGAGCGGCGTAAACCCCACGAGAGCCATCCATGTGAAGGTGACGTTCCCCCGGACCGACCTGGTCGGTACGACGGGTCCGGTGGAGGTCTGCTATCAGTCCACCTCGAACCACACGTTCGTGGACATCAACGGGCAGACGGTGGCACCGGGCAACTCGGGTTTGCTCCCGTTGTGCGCAGCCCTTCCCGGAAAGCCCAGGCTGGGCCCGTGTCTCGTGCGGGCGATCTCGACCGCACGCATGACGATCAACGAGAGGCTACTGATCCCGCCGGATGACCCGAGGCACAATTAGGGCCCTGCCCCCTTGGGAGGCCGGGCCCGGGCCCGGGCCGCTCGACCGAACAAGTGCCGTTGTCAGATCGTCGTCACCGTGGCGACGTGGTCGGGTTCGGTACTGGCACGGTTCCGGAGCTTGAGCCCCGGCGGGAGGGTCGTGGCTTCCCGCCAAGCGCCAGCTTCGAGAGCTGATCGCCGGTCGGCCCCCGATCAGGTGTAGCCCTGCATGATGTGTTCGATCCACCACCCCGGCGCCGCACCCATCAGAGTCTGGAGGTCCCAGTAGTCCCACCAGCGCAGAATGGTGCCGTCCCGGAACTCGTGGACCGAGACGAAGGGCAGGGTGACCTGCTCGCCGGTGTGCCAGTGCCAGGTCTCCGCGTGCTCGGTGACCACCGCGTCCCCCTCGGCCACCATCAGCCGGAGGTGGTGCTCGTACCCCGAGAGTCGCTCCAGCCCGAGTCGCAGGCGGGCCACGATGAGCTCCGGGCCCCGGGCCACGTCGTCCTCCGGGGAGGGCACGTCGGTGTACTCGCTGTCAGGACCGAAGAACCGTCCGATGGCGTCCCAGTCGCGCTCGTACAGGGTGGCCCAGAACGCCCGAACCCGTTCCTTGTTGGCCTCCGCGCTGTCGGCCTTCTCACTCACCGTTGCACCTCCCCTGGCTCGGCCTCCACACCCAACGGGGGAGTGTCGGCCGGGACATGATGACATGCGGGCCGGGGGCCGGGGGCCGGGGGCCGGGGCCGGGGCCCGGGGGCCCGACCCGGCCTCCCCTACCATTCGGTCTGATCATGGACGGACCCGACCGAGCGGACGGGCGACCCCCGAGGCGCCCCACGACCGGGCGTCGTCGAACCGCGCGCCGGCGGTGGCGCGGAACGGTGGCGCTGTCCGTGGCCATCGTGGCCGTGGCCGGCGCCCTGGTGGCCCGGGCCGCCGTGGACCGCCCGCCGGCGCCCGCCTCGGCCCGGTCGTCGTCGGCGACCACCTCGACGGCGGCACCCGCCACCCGGCCGGCCGCCCCGTCGCCCACCACCACGATCGACCCCGGCTCCCTGCCCCAGACCGGGACGTTCCCCGCCGCTTCGGGCCCGGCGTTTGGCGCCAGGATGGCGGCGCTGTGGAGTGGGGTGGTGGCCGGCTCGGTCCGGCCCGCCCTGCCGGCCTTCTTCCCCGAGTCCGCCTACGTGACGGTGAAGGCCGAGTCGGACCCGGCCGCCGACTACACGGACCGGCTGCTGGCCGAGTATGCGGACGACCTGGTCGCGGCCCATGCCCTACTCGGCGCCGACCCTTCGGCCGCCACCCTGGTCGGCGTGGACGTGGACCAGGCCTATGGCCACTGGGTACCTCCCGGCAGTTGCTTCAACGGCGTCGGGTACTTCGAGGTCCCCAACGCCCGGGTCGTCTACACCGTGGGCGGCCAGACCCGGTCGTTCGGAGTCGCCTCGATGATCTCGTGGCGGGGCCAGTGGTACGTGGTGCACCTGGGCTCGGTGCTCCGCTCCGGGTCCGGCGGCCAGGTGGACGGCCCCCAGTCCGGGCCCGGCACCCCGCTTCCCTCGTCCACCTGCTGAACCCTGTCGCCCCCGGCGACCCGGACCCGGGCGGCGCCCGCTACCATCGCCACGTGATGGCCAAGCACCCCTTCCCGGCACAGCACCTGGACCGGGCGGCATCGAACGGGGGGCCCGACCGCAGGCCCCAGACCCCGACCGGCATCGACCCGACCGTGGTGAGCAAGGGCGCCTACGAGAAGGAGCTGGCCCGCCTCCAGACCGAGCTGGTCCGCATGCAGGAGTGGGTGGTCCACGAAGGACTGCGGGTCATGGTCATCTTCGAGGGCAGGGACACCGCCGGCAAGGGGGGGACCATCAAGCGGATCATGGAGCGGCTGAACGCCCGCTACTGCCGGGTGGTGGCGTTGGGCACCCCCACCGACCGCGAGCGGTCCCAGTGGTACTTCCAGCGCTATATCGCCCATCTCCCGGCAGCCGGCGAGATGGTGCTGTTCGACCGCAGCTGGTACAACCGGGCCGGGGTGGAGAAGGTCATGGAGTTCTGCACCGCCGAGGAGCACGCCGAGTTCTTCCGGACCTGTCCGCAGATCGAGCGGGCCCTGGTGCGCTCGGGGATCATCCTGGTGAAGTACTGGCTCTCACTCAGCGATGAGGAACAGGAGCGCCGCTTCACCGAACGGATCAACAACCCGGGCAAGCGGTGGAAGCTCAGCCCGATGGACCTCGAGGCCCGGGCCCGGTGGGTGGACTACGCCGAGGCCAAGGACGAGATGTTCTCGTACACCGACATCCGGGAGGCGCCATGGTACGTGGTGGATGCCGACAACAAGAAGGCCGCCCGACTCAACATCATCAGCCACCTGCTCGAGGTGGTCCCCTACGAGGCCGTGCCCCACGAGCAGGTGGCCCTGCCGCCCCGCCAGCAGCGCTCCTACGAGCGCCCCCCCATCGAGAGTCAGTCGTGGGTGCCCAAGCGCTACATCGTCAAGTGAGCCCGGCCCCACCATCGGCGGGACGAGCTGGGTCCTAGGGAGCCATGCGCAAGTTCATCATCATGGGCATCCAGGGCAGCGGGAAGGGCACCCAGGCCAAACTGCTGGCCCACGACCTCGAGCTGGAGCACGTCAGTGTGGGAGATATCTTCCGCTGGAACGTGCAGCACCACACCAAGCTCGGTGCCCAGGTCAAGCGGATCGTGGCCGCCGGCCATCTGGTCGACGACGACCTGGTCGAGGCGGTGGTCAGCACCCGCTTGGGCGAGCACGACTGGAACTACGGCTTCATCATCGACGGCTTCCCCAGAACCGCCAGGCAGGCCGAGTTCTTCCTCGAGGCCTACGACATCGACGGGGTGATCAACCTGAACCTCCCCGACGAGGAGGTCGCCCGGCGGGTGCTGGCCCGACGGCTGTGTTCCCGCTGCGGCCTGGACTACAACCTGATGGCCCACCGGCCTCGGGAGGCCGACGTCTGCGATGTCTGTGGCGGCACCCTCGAGGCCCGGGCCGACGACAACCCCGAGTCCCTGGCCATCCGACTGGCCGCCTATCACGAAGAGACCAAACCCCTCATCGAGCTCTTCGAGCGCAAGGAGTTCGTGGCCACGGTGGACGCCACCCTGCCGGTGGACGAGGTGCAGGACTCCATCCGTGAACGGTTCGCCCTGCCCGCCCGCAGCCGCTGAGCCGGTCCGGGGCGCTCAGCCGGGGGCCTCGAAGCGCGCCTTGGACTCGGCGGCCAGCTCCTTGGCCCGCTCGGCGTTGCGCCGGGCCGCGTCCCGCGGACGCAGCCCCTCGGAGTAGACGCCCTTGATGTACTCCTGCACGTCCCGGGCCCCCGTGGCCATGGTCAGCAGGTCGTTGGACGCCTGCAGGTGGGTCCGGAACCCCATCATGTCCCAGGCCCGGTGGATGTTGGCCTTGGCCGCCATCAACGTGGTGAGCGGGGCCTGGGCCACGTGGAAGGCCATCTCGTTGACCTCGTCGTCGAGCCGCTCCCGGGACACGACCCGGTTGATCAGGCCGATCTCCTTGGCCTCGGCCGCCCCGATCTCCTGCCCGGTGAGCATGTACTCCGAGGCCCGCTTCCAGTTCATGAAGATCCACGGCTCGATGCCGGTCTCCATGTTGGGCATGGCCATGCCCTGGAGGACAGGGAATTGGAAGTAGGCGTCCTCGGAGGCCACGGTCATGTCGGTGAGCAGCCCCCAGACCGTGCCCCCGCCGAGACAGTAGCCGTGCACCTGGGCGATGGTGATCTTGGGAAAGTCCCACAGCTTGAGCACCGGGGTGCCGTAGATGTCCCACTGGCCCTTCCACTGGCTGCCGAGGGCTGCGGTGCTGGCGTCGATCTCCCGCATCTCGGTACCGGGGGTACCGGTCACCACGTGGCCGGCGCTGAACCCGGGGCCGTTGGCCTTCAGGACCACCACCTTGATGTCGTAGTCGCGGTCGGCGTCGTCGAGACAGGCGTCGACGTCGAAGACCAGGTCGGAGGTCTGGATGTTGGCCTTCTGCTCGAAGTCCAGGGTGATCCAGGCGACGGGCCCGTCCTTCTGGTAGATCACCGTATCCAGCGATCGGGTCTCCATGGCCTGCTCCAGTCCGCACGGTTCGAGGGTCGCCCCGCCGGTTGCCGAAGCTAGCAAAGAAGACCGGCCGGGCCCCCGGACCGGACCCGGCGTGGGTCCCCGGGCCCATCCGGCCCGGTCGTCCGGGGGAGGCCGGCGCGTGGCTAGAGTGCGCAGCGTACGCACCGGCGGTCCCGAGGGGGTGACCACGATCGAGATCCGCATCCCCAAGCTGGGCATGGAGATGACCGAGGCCGTCCTGGCCCAGTGGCTGGTCGACGACGGCGCCGAGGTGGCCCAGGACCAACCGGTCTACGTCCTGGAGACGGACAAGGTGGAGTCCGAGATCGGTGCCCCGAGGGCCGGGGTCCTCCGCCAGATCGGCGAGCCGGGCCGGACCTACCCGGTCGGCGAGGTCATCGGCGAACTCGGGTAGCGACCCGGGTGGTCCGGGGAGCTCGCTCCGGTCCGCGTCGCCGATGGACGCGGACCTATCATGGCCACCGTCTGTCGGTCCGGTCCGATGGTTCGGTCGACGACGCGGCGGCGCAGCATGAGTGGGGAGGATCGTGGGGGACGACGAGGACGGGGTCAGGCAGACGCTGGCCCAGTACAGCCAGTGGTGCGACGACGGCCGATTCGACCGGTGGTCGACCCTGTTCACCGAGGACGCCCGGCTGCTCGTCGGCGACCAGGGCTACGACGGGCGCCGGGCCATCCGGCAGTACATGGAGCGGGTCCTGCCCCCCGGGGCCCGAGGCAAGCACATCACTTCCAACACCCTGGTGACGGTGGAGGGCGAGACGGCCACCGCCCAGACCGACTACCTGTTCGTGCGACCCACCGCGGCCGGGCTCGCCCTCGTCGCCACCGGCCGCTATCACGACCAACTGGTGCGGGACGACGACCGATGGCGCTTCCAGGCCCGGGAGATCACCCTGCTCGAGCCCCACGACGGCCCCTCCGGTGACTGACCTCGGGACCCGTCGACCCCCGTCCTCGGCCGGACCGCCGGAGGGGGACCGCGCCGTCCCCTTCGCCATGACCGAGCCTGACCGGGTCCCGGTGGAACGCTACTTCGACCGGGCCTTCGCCGACCTGGAACGCCGGTACCTGTGGGCCCGGAGCTGGCAGATGGCCTGCCGGCTGGAGGAGCTCCCCGACCCGGGTGACTACGTGGAGTACGTGGTGGGCGACCAGTCGGTGCTGCTGGTCCGCACCGATACCGAGACGGTGCACGGGTATCTGAACGCCTGCCGCCACCGGGCTACCGAGCTGGCCAAGGGCTCGGGGTCGTTCCCCCGGGGCCAGATCATCTGCCCGTTCCACGGCTGGCGATGGAATCTCGACGGGACCAACTCGTTCGTCTACGGCGACCACTCCTTCGACCCGCGCGCTGGTCACCCCTGACGAGCTCTGCCTGCGCCAGGTGCCGGTGGACCGCTGGGGCGGGTGCGCCTGGCTGAACCTGGACCCGGACGCCCGACCCCTGCGGGACGCGCTCGAACCCGTCGCCGGGCTGCTCGACCCCCTCGGTGTGGCCGACATGCGGGTGCAGTGGTGGAAGTCGGTGATCCTGCCGGCCAACTGGAAGATGGCCCAGGAGGCCTTCATGGAGGGCTACCACGTCCCCGGGACCCATCCGCAACTGACGCTGGGCCATCCCGAGCAGTACGACCCCGACAGCCTCGAGTACTCGGTCCACCCCAACGGGCACTCGAGCTTCCAGCTCCGGCCCAACGCCCAGGCCAAGAAGGGTCAGGAGGTCGGGGTGGGCGAGATCGCCGCCATCCTCGAGTCGGTGCACCTGCTGAGCAGCGGCCTCGAGGCCATGACCCTCGAGCGCGACGTACACGTCATCGAGGGGCTGCGAGGGCGCCCCGTGCCCGAGGGGAGCACCTTCGGGGCCGAGGTGGTCAAGGCCCTCTACCGGTACGCCGAGGGAGCCGGCATCCCCCTTCCGCCGCCCGAGCCGTCGACCCTGGCCCGATGGGGTGGGATGTTCTACCTCTTCCCCAACTACTTCGTCCTCCCCCAGTACGGCAACGCGCTGGTCTACCGGGTGCGGCCCCACGGCGACGATCCCGAGTCGTGCCTGTTCGAGGTGTGGTCCATCTCCATCCCGGCCGCCGGCGGGGACGTGCCCCGCCCCACCCTGCAGGGACCCTTCGCCCCGGACGACGCCGGGCACTGGCCACGAATCCCCCTCCAGGACTTCGGCAACATCGGCCGCCAGCAGCGGGGTATCCACAGTCGGAGCATCGACGGGCTGCGGCTGTCCCGGACCTACGAGGGCGGGATTGCCAACATGCACCGCGAGCTCGACCGCTATCTGGCCCGTCCCTGAC
Source organism: uncultured Acidimicrobiaceae bacterium (assembly GCA_963812525.1). Taxonomy (GTDB): domain Bacteria; phylum Actinomycetota; class Acidimicrobiia; order Acidimicrobiales; family RAAP-2; genus Bog-756. The sequence continues at coordinate 219,429 of CAWEVL010000009.1, read as the reverse complement.
GTGGCCGACCGATGACCGCCTCCCCCGCCGGAGCGCTGCCCGAGGTGGTGGTGGTGGGTTCGGGGGCGGCCGGCCTGTCCGCCGCCCTGGCGGCGCGCTCGGGGGGAGCCCGCGTCACAATGGTCGAGTCCACCGGGTCGATCGGCGGGACCACCGCGGTCTCCGGCGGGGGCGTGTGGATGCCGCGCAACCACCATATGGCCGAGGTCGGGTCGGAGGACTCCCGGAGCGAGGCCCTGGCCTACATGGGACGGCTCACCGCCGGCCGGACCCCGGACGAGCTGCTCGAGCACTACGTGGACCGGGGGCCGGACATCCTGGCCCACCTGGAGCGGTCCACCCCGCTCGAGCTCCGGGCCATGACCTGGCCCGACTACCACCCGGAGATGGAGGGGGCCAAGGCCTCGGGCCGCATGCTCGAGCCGGCGCTCTACGACACCGGGCGGCTGGGCGGCTGGGGCGGTCGCCTGCGCCGGCCACCGGTCCTGGCCCTGCCCATCCGGCTGGAGGAGGCCACCGTGGAGTGGCGCCCGTCGTACACCCCCGAGAAGTTCGACGCCGCCGTGGTGCAGGCCCGGGTGGCGGGTGGCCAGGTGGCCTGCGGGCAGGCCCTGGTCGGCGCCTTGTTGGAGGCATGCCTCACCGCCGGCATCGAGCCCCGGCTGGAGACCCGGGCCGTCGAGGTCGCCATGGACCGGGGGCCGACGGGCGACCGGGTGGCCGGCCTGGTGGTGGAGGAGGAGGGTGGCCGCCGCACCCGGCTGCCCGCCGCGGCCGTGGTGCTGGCCTCCGGTGGCTACGAGTGGAACGCCGACCTGCGGCAGCGCTTCCTGGCCGGGCCCCTCACCCACCCGCACAGCCCACCGTCCAACCAGGGGGACGGCCTGACCATGGCCATGGCCGTCGGGGCCGACCTCGCCAACATGACCGAGACGTGGTGGTACCCGGCGTCGTCACTGCCCGGCGAGGAGTACGACGGACGGCCACTGGCCCGCTTCGTCGGCGTCGAGCGCACCGCCCCTCACTCCATCATGGTCAACCGGTTCGGCCAGCGGTTCGTCAACGAGGCGGGCAACTACAACGACCTCGGGAAAGCGTTCCTCTCCTTCGACGTCAACGAGTACGCCCCCCGGAACCTGCCGTGCTGGGTGGTGTTCGACCGGCAGTACCGGACGCGGTACCCGGTGGCCACCTGCCGGCCGGGCGACGCCGACCCCGAGTGGCTCCTGGTCCACGACACCCTCGAGGGCCTGGCCCGACGGGCCGGCATCGACCCGGTGGGCCTGGCCGAGACCGTCGAGCGGTGGAACCGCTTCGTGGGACTGGGGGGTGACCGCGACTTCGGCCGCGGGTCGAGCGCCTACGACCGGTTCCACGGCGACCCGGCCGCCCCCCACCCCAACCTGGGCACCGTCGAGGCGGGCCCGTTCTACGCCCTGCCCGTCCACGTGGGATCGGTGGGGACCAAGGGGGGCCCGCGGGTGGATGCGGCCGGGCGGGTCCGCCACGTGGACGACCGCCCGATCCCCGGCCTCTACGGCGCCGGCAACGTGATCGCCAGTCCGGCCGGTCCGGCCTACTACGGCGGGGGGACCTCCATCGGCATGGGCCTGGTGTGGGGCCACGGGTCGGGGACCCATGCCGCCGCCTACGCCACCGGCGCGATCCGGGACGCGGCGCGGTGACCGAACCGGCCGACGACCGGCCGGCCACCGAGGTCCGGCGGCGCATGTTCGAGCTGATGGTCACCGTCCGGGCCTGCGACGACCGGATCCGACGGGGCCTCAGCGGAGGCGAGTTCGCCTGCACCTACTGGCCGGCCACCGGCCAGGAGGCCATCGCCGCGGCCATCGGCACGGTGCTGCGACCGGACGACCAGCTGGTCACCACCTACCGGGGTCTGCACGACCAGCTGGCCAAAGGGGTGCCGCTCGGTCCCCTGGTGGCCGAGATCCTGACCCGGGCCACCGGCGTCAACGGGGGCAAGGGCGGCGCCATGCACATCGCCCACCCCCCCTCCGGCCTGATGGCGTCGACCGGGATCGTGGGGTCGGGCCTGCCCATCGCCGTGGGTCTGGGCCTGGCCGCCACCCGGTCGGGCACCGACCGGGTGGCCATGGCCAGCTTCGGTGACGGGGCCACCGGGACCGGCTCGTTCCACGAGGCCGTCAACCTGGCCGCCCTGTGGCGCCTCCCGGTGGTCTTCTGCTGCCAGAACAACCGCTACGCCGAGATGACGCCGACGGCCCACGCCCAGCCGGTGGAGGACGTGGCCGACCGGGCCCGGGGCTACGGCATCCCCGGGATCACCGTCGACGGCAACGACCCCGACATCGTGCACCGCACCCTGGCCACCGCGGTCCGGCGGGCCCGGTCCGGGAGTGGTCCCACCCTGGTCGAGTGCACCACCTTCCGGCTCCACGGCCACTACTTCGGCGACCCCATGCGCTACATCCCGGCCGACGAGCTGGCGGCGGCCCGGGCGGCCGAACCGGTGGCCCGCTACCGCAGGCGGCTCCTCGACGAGGGCGTGCTGGACGAGCTCGGGGCCACGGGCATCGAACAGCGAGCCGTCGACGAGGTCGAGGGAGCCTTCACCGCCGCCCTGGACGCCGAGCCGGTCGACGTCGGGGAGGCCACCACCGACGTCTACGCCGAGCCGTCCGGAGGGCCGGCATGAGCCCGCCGGCCTCCGGTACGGGGACCGTGGCCACCACCACGCTCTCCATGCGCGACGCCCTCAACCTGGCCCTGGCCGAGGCGCTGGCCTCCGACCCCACCGTGCTCCTCCTCGGCGAGGACCTGGCCGATCCGGGCGGCGGCATCTCCCAGGTGACCAAGGGGCTGTCCACGGCGTACGGCACCGACCGGGTACTCGACACCCCGATCTCCGAGGTGGCCATCGTGGGCGCCGCGGTGGGGGCGGCCCTGGCCGGGCTCCGGCCGGTGGCCGAGGTCATGATCATGGACTTCATCAGCATCGCCCTCGACCAGCTGGTCAACCACGCCGCCAAGGCCCGGTACATGTCCGGCGGGACGGTGTCGGTGCCCCTCACCCTGCGCACCGCGGTGTTCGGAGGGATCGGGTCGGGCGCCACCCACTCCCAGACCCTCGAGGCCTGGCTGGCCCATGTGCCGGGTCTCAAGCTCGTGATGCCGAGCACCCCCGCCGACGCCAAGGGGCTGCTCACCTCCTGCATCTTCGACGACGACCCGTGCGTGGTCGTCGAGAACGTGGCCCTCTACGGATCCACCGGGCCGGTCCCCGTCGGCGACCACCGGGTCCCCCTCGGAGTGGCGGACGTCAAGCGGACCGGCCAGGATGTGACCATCGTGACCTATGGACGCACCGTCCGCGACGCACTGACCGCCGCCGAGGTGCTGGCCGGCGAGCAGATCGACGTCGAGGTGGTCGACCTCCGCAGCCTGGTCCCCCTCGACACCGGCGCCGTGCTGGCCTCGGCGGCCCGGACCCGTCGGGTGGTGGTGGCGCACCATGCCACCCGGTTCGCCGGGTTCGGGGCCGAGGTGGCCGGCGTGATCCACGAGGAGCTCTTCGGCGAGCTCGAGGCCCCGGTGGCCCGCATCGGGGCCCGCTTCGCCCCGATCGGCTCGGCCCCGGTGTTCGAGGCGGCCGTCCTGCCCTCGGCGGCCACCATCGCCGATGCCGTCCGGACCGTCGCCGGACACTGAGCGGACCGGGAGACCGATGGCCGCGGCGACCCGGTCCGACGACGCCGCACTGGCCGAGGGCCTGGCCCGGTGGCTCGCCCACCACCGGGGCCTGGCCGACCCGGAGGTCGGCACCCTGTCCCGCCCGTCGGCCGGCTACTCCGCCGAGACGGTCTTCGCCGACGTGACCTGGGCCGATGACCACGGCCCGCACCTCGACCGGCTGGTGGTGCGGCTGGCTCCCCTCGCGGCGGCCACCTTCGCCCACTACGACCTGGTCCCGCAGTGGCAGGCCCAGATGGCCGCCTCGCGGGCCGGCGTCCCGGTGGCCGATCCGGTGCTGGAGACCGACACCGGCTGGGTCGGCTCGCCGTTCATCCTCATGCCCCGGGTGGACGGCCGGATCGTGGGTGCCGTGGCCCACCTCGATCCGTGGCTGTCCGGCCTCGGCCCGTCCGAGCGGGGTCGGGTGTTCGACGGCTTCCTGGCCACGCTGGCCGCCATCCACCGGGCCGACACCGGCACCGCCCCCGACGTGCCCCGCCGGGACAACGGGGCCGAACTGGACTACTGGGAGGAGTACCTCTCGTGGTCCTGCCACGGCCACCCGGTGCCGGCCCTGGCCGAGGCCCTCCGCTGGTGCCGACGGCACCGCCCCGGCGACGAACCGCCCGCCACCCTCCTGTGGGGGGACGTACGCTTCGAGAACACCGTGATCGGCGACGAGCTCCGCCCCCGGGCCGTGCTGGACTGGGACATGACCTCGATCGGGGCGCCCGAGCACGACCTGGCCTGGTTCACCAGTCTCGACGAGACCATGTACCGGATGTTCGGCCGGCGGGCCGACGGCTTCCCCGATCGGGACGGGACGGTGGCCCGGTTCGAGGAGCTGAGCGGCCGGCGGGTCCGGGACCTCGAGTGGTACGAGACCCTGGCCATGGTGCGGAGCACGGCCATCATGACCCGTCTCAGCGTCCTCCGCCGCGATGCCGGCCGGCCCGTGATTCTGCCCATCGAGGACAACCCCATCCTCGACCTGCTGACCGGGAGGCTGACGTGAGCGAGCCCACCGTGACCACCGCCGCCCAGCTGGTCCGGCTGCGGGCCGAGGACCACGGCACCGGCGTGCTGTTCGAAGGACAGCGGTGGACCTGGCGCCAGGTGGTGGCCGAGGCCGAGCTACGGGCCCAGCTGCTCCGCTCGCTCCGCCGGGACGGCCCCTTCCACGTGGGCGTGCTGCTGGAGAACACGCCCGAATACCTGTTCCTGCTGGCCGGCGCGGCCCTGGCCGGAGCGGTCATCGTCGGGGTGAACCCCACCCGCCGGGGCGCCGAGCTGGCCACCGACATCCGCCGGGCGGACTGCCAGCTCCTGGTCACCGACTCCGCCCAGCTGGGCCTGGTCGACCAGCTCGACCTCGGACTCGAGCCGGGCGGCCTGCTGGTGGTCGACGGCGAGGACTACACCCGTCAGGTGGAGGACCGTCGCGCCGCCGGTCCGGGTCCGACCCTTCCCGAACCCAGGCCGGACCAGCTCTACCTGCTCATCTTCACCTCGGGCTCGACCGGTGGGCCCAAGGCGGTCCGGATGACCCAGGGGCGGGCGGCCCGGGCCGCGGCGCGGATCGGCTTCAGCTCGGAGGACGTCCTCTACTCGGCCATGCCCCTGTTCCACGGGAACGCCCTCTCGGCGGCGGTGCTGCCGGCCTTCGCCAGCGGGGCCACCTTGGCGTTGCGCCGGAAGTTCTCGGCGTCCCACTTCCTCCCCGACGTCCGCGAGAACGGGGCCACGTTCTTCAATACGGTGGGGAGGGCGATCGCCCACATCGTGGCCACCCCGCCCACCGAGCACGACCGCGACCACCGTCTCCGCTATGTGCTCGGCCCGGAGACCTCGGCCCGGGACAAGGAGGCCTTCACCGAGCGGTTCGGCGTCCCCCTCGTCGAGGGATACGGGTCGAGCGAGAACGCCATCGTGCTGATGCCGGTGCCCGGGGCGCGGCCCGGGGCGCTGGGCAAGGCCCGCGGGCGCGACGACGTCGCCGTGGTCGATCCGTCCACCGGGGAGGAGCTGCCCCGGGCCGACTTCGACCAGCACGGCCGGTTGACCAACGCCGAGGCGTGCATCGGCGAGCTGGTCGGCCGGCAGGCCCGGTCCAACTTCGAGGGTTACTACAACAACCCCGAGGCCGACGCCGAGCGGACCCGCAACGGGTGGTACTGGTCCGGCGACCTGGCCTACCAGGACGAGGAGGGGATCTTCTACTTCGCCGGGCGCACCGGCGACTGGCTGCGGGTGGACAGCGAGAACTTCGCCGCCGCCCCGGTGGAGCGGATCCTGGCCCGGTTCGAGGGGGCCAGCGGCGTGGCCGTCTACCCGGTCCCCGACAGCAACACCGGCGACCAGGTCATGGCCGCCCTCGAGCTCGACGCCGGGGTGAGCTTCGACCCGGACGCCTTCACCGCCTTCCTGGCCGCCCAGGAGGACCTGGGCACCAAGTGGGCGCCGCGCTTCGTGCGGGTGGTCCGGGCGCTGCCGGTGACGGCCACCGACAAGACCGACAAGCAGCCCCTGCGGGCCGAGCGGTGGGAGACCGACGACCCGGTCTGGCAGCGGGTGGGCCGCAACGACGGGTACGTACCGCTCACCCCCGCCGACGTCGAGCGGATGGTCGGGGAGTTCGCCGCCAACGGCCGGAGCGCCCTCATCGGTCGGTGAGCGCGCCGCCCGGTGACCGACCCACGGTTGTTTGCCAGACTGGCCGCTCCGTGGCTCTGCGGACCCACCGCGGGCGGGGGGCGCCGGGACCGATGGACCGAATGGGATGGGCCGGCGCCCCGTAGACGCCACCAGAGACGAAGGAGGCACTCCGTGGACATCACCGGAAGCGCACTGGTCACCGGCGCCAGTCGCGGGATCGGCCGGGCCGTGGCCGTCGAGTTGGCCGACCGGGGCTTCACCACCGTGGCCACCATGCGCGACCCGTCGGCCGGGGACGGGCTCCCCGGGGCCACCTCGGGACGGCTCACCGTGGCCCACCTGGATGTCACCGACCCGACCACCTACCACCTCCCCGGCGACCTCCAGGTGCTGGTCAACAACGCCGGGGTGGACTCCGACTACCTGCCGGTGGAGCACAGCCGCCTGGAGGACTGGCGGGTCCTGTTCGAGACCAACGTCCTCGGCCTGGTGTCGACGACCATCGCCGCCATCCCCGTGCTGCGGGAGAACCGGCCCGCCGTGGTCTGCAACATCTCGTCGTCGTCCATCTTGGCCAGCGTGCCCTTCTACTCCGCCTACCGGGCCACCAAGGCGGCGGTGTCGGCCTTCGGGGACAGCCTGCGGGTGGAGGTGGCCCCTTCGGGCATCCGGGTGGTGGAGATCCTGCCCGGGCCCATCGACACCGACATGTTCCAGCTGAGCAAGGGGGAGCAGGCGGCCACGGGCTTCGATCGCTACCGGTCCATGGCCGAGCGGGCGGCCCGGCTGCGGGAGGAGAACGCCGATCCCATGGTGGCCTCGCCGGCCGGCGCCGCCACCCGCATCGTGGACGCCATCCTGGAGGACGGCGGGCCCCTGCGGTACGGCTGCGACCCCCTCTCCATCGGGCTGTTGGACGTGTGGCGCCAGTCCGACGACGAGACCATGTTCGAACTGACCGGCCGGTCGCTCCTGGACACCCTCGGGCCGTCGGGCCCGCCCACCGGAACCCGCGAACCCTGACCCGTGCTCGTCCTGCTCACCTCGGTGGCCCGAGACAGCTTCGGTGCACAACTGGACCGTCCGGGGGTGGAGTGGCTGACGCTGGAACTCGACGGCACGCTGCGGAACGGGCCGGGGGGGACCGTCGGGTGGGAGGACGTCGGGCCCGAGGTGGCCTGGGGCACCTCGGACCTGTTCCGGGAGGGCGCGCCCATCGCCGCGTTCTTCACCGCGCTGCCCAGGCTGGACAGCCTGCGCTGGTTCCAGTCCCCGGCCGCCGGCTTCGACGCACCCGTCTTCTCGCAGCTGGCCGCCCGCGGCGTCCGGATCACCAACGCCCACGTGAACAGCCTGCCCATCGCCGAGTTCGTGCTGCGGGCGGTGATGGACGAATTCCAACGGGCGGCCGAATGGCGGCGCCGGGCCGGGGAACGGTCGTGGAGGATCCACGACTGGCGCGAGGTGTCCGGCACCACCTGGCTGGTGGTGGGCCTGGGCGGGATCGGCTCGGCGGTGGCCGTGCGGGCCCGGGCGTTCGGGGCCACGGTCATCGGATGCCGACGGCGGCCCTCGTCGGACGACCCCACCGACCGGACGGTGACCCCCGACCGACTCGCCGAGGTGGTGGGCGAGGCGGATGTGGTGGTGCTGGCCGCGCCGGCCACCCCGGACACCACCGACCTGGTCGACGACCGCCTGCTGTCCCGTATGAAGGCGGGCTCGATCCTGGTCAACGTGGGCCGGGGCACGCTGGTGGACGAGGACGCACTGCTGGCCGCGTTGGACCGGGGTACGCCGGCCGCCGCCGTGCTCGACGTCTTTCGCACCGAGCCACTCCCCGACGGCCATCCCTTCTGGACCCACCCCTCGGTCCGGGTCACACCCCACAACGCCGCCGGCGGCATGGGTCGGCTCCAGCGCCAGGCCGACCTGTTCGCCGACAACCTGGACCGCTACCTGGCCGGCGGGCCGCTGCTCCACGACGTCACCGACGAGGTGCTCGGGAGCTCATGACCGGCCGACCCGGTCAGCCGGTCACGACTCGACGAGATCGGCGCGGTACTCGGGATGGTCGGTCAGCCACGCCGAGGCCCGGCGCATGCTGTCCTCGTTGTTCTTGTTGATGAACCGGTAGATGGGTCCCTCGAACCAGCGGAACGGCCAGGTGGTCAGGTCGTAGCGCTCGTCGAAGTGGAACCGGGTCCGGTTGGGGCCCAGGGGCTCGAGCCGGATGTGGCCGACCTGGTCGTTGCCCGGCTTGGACGAGATCATGGTGTAGGTGTAGCCGCGCTCCGGCTCGACGTCGCTCACCAGCTCCAGGGCCGAGCCCTCCCGGCCGAGGGGCATCTTGAAGATGACCCTGCGCAGCCGTCCGTTGTGGTGCTCGTCCCCGGGGTAGAGGACCTCGACCCGCAGGACCATGGGCGCGTAGTCGGTCCAGCGGTCGTAGTCCTGGAACAGCGCCCAGACCCGGGCCGCGGCATGGGGCATCTCGAAGGAGTAGCGGTGCTCACGCATGCCCGCATCATCGCCCACCCCGGCCCGCCGTGCCGGCCCTCGGGCCGTCCGGCCGGCACGGCCCCGGTGGCCGCTGCCCGGGGGCACCGGCCGGTGGGCGACGAACGGAGGGGGCACAGCCGGCCGGGATCGGTGGCCGGACCGGTCCGGCAGTACCATCGACCGGTCAGCATCGAGTGCGGCAGGCCACCTGCCGCTGGGGGAGGTCGCAGTGAGCTATCCGCTGGACGTCGGAGGGGTGGAGGACTACCCGGTGAGGGTGGGCAGCATGCTGCTCACCCTGGTCGAGCCCAACAAGGGTTTCGAGCGGGCCTACAACCGCTGGTACGAGCGGGACCACTACTACGCCGGCTGCCTGGTCGGGCCCTGGTTGTTCGCCGGGAGCCGGTGGGTGGCCCCCCGCACCCTGAAGGACCGGCGGTGGCCGGCCGACAGCGCAATCGCCCGACCGGTCGACGCCGGCAGCTACGTGGCCATCTACTGGGTGGAGGCGGGCCACCACGACGACCACTTCGAGGCCTGGGCCGTCCCCCAGGTCCGCGAGCTGTACGCCGGTGGCCGGGGGTTCCCGGAGCGGACCCACGTCCACACCGCCCTGTTCAACCAATTGACCACCGTGTACCGGGACGATGATCCCGTCCCCGTCGAACTGGCCCTCGACCACGGCTACGACGGCCTGATCATCCTGTGGTGGGACGCCCGGTCGGGTACGGCCGAGGAGCTCCACCGGCGATTGGCCGCCGACCACCTCGCCGCGCTGCTCGACGGCTCGGACATCGAGATGGCGTCGGCCTGGGTCCCGTCGGTGCCCGACGAGGGCCCCCGTGACGTTCCCATGGACCTGGGATCGCCCGCGGGGGGCACCGACCGGCTGGTACAGCTCCTCTTCGTGGGAGGCGACGTCGAGGCCTCCACCGAGCGGGCCCGGGCCTATGCCGAGGGAGTGGAGTCGGGCGGGCTGGCCGACCTCCTGCTGGCCGCCCCGTTCTTCCGCACGGTGGTGGGTACCGACACCTACGTCGACCAGCTGTGACCGGCGACCCTGGTCGGGGCAGCGCCGTGACCGGGGCGGCGCCGGCGTGAGCGACCGCGGGGTGGGCCGGGACGCGGCGCCGTTCTCCGGACTGTCCCATGTCCAGCTGCTGGTGTCCGACGTGGCGGTCAGCGCGGCCTGGTACGGCCGGGCCCTGGGCCTCGAGCCGTTGGTGGAGGACCTGTCGGTGGGGTACGTCGCCCTCCGTCACCGACCCAGCCGGGTGGTCATCGTCCTCACCGCCCGACCCGACGGCGGGGATCCGGACGGTGGCACCGGCCGGGGACCACTCGACCACGTGGCCTTCGCCGTGCCCGACGGCGACGCCCTGGCCGTGTGGGCCGACCACCTCACGGCCATCGGCCTCGGCCACCACGGGATCGTGCTGGAGGACGGCCGGCCCTCCCTGCAGCTGGTCGATCCCGACGGGACGGCCATCGAGCTGGTGGCCCCCGCCCCCCGGCCGGCCCCCGGCTGAGTCCCCCCGGCCGACTACGGGTTCGGCTCCGACGGCCCTGTGGCTACACGCCGAGCGAGGCGGTACGCAGGCGCTCGGCGCGGTCGGCGTCGCCGCTGATCTCCACCCGGGCGGCCGGCTGCCGCCCGGACCCGAAGAGGATCAGCTCACCGGGATCGCCGGCCACCGCCACCGACGGACCGCTCCCCGCCACCTTGGGCGGGCGCCCCGGCGCGGTGAGCTCGACGGTGGCGTCGACCTTCTTGGCCATCCCCCCGGCACCGACCCGCTTCCACAGGGCATCGGACAGCGACGGCGACAGCGGGCGGGGTTCCCAGTCCGGCTGGGCCCGACGGACGTCCTCCACATGGATGAAGAACTCGACGGTGTTCATGGCCTCGTCGAACGGCCTGAGGAGGGCGGGCGGCCCGTGACGGACCGCCTCGACCAGCTCGGACCACGTCATCCGGTCTCGGGTCGCCCGGCGGACCCGGTCGGTGTAGTCGGCCAGTGGGGCCCAGACCAGGCCCGGGCCGCTGTCCGGTCGCCGCTCCCGCACCACCAGGTGGGCCGCCAGATCCTGCGTGGTCCAGCCGGAACAGAGAGTGGGGGCGTCGGGGCCCAGCCGGTCGAAGAGGTCGCCGAGCGCCTGGCGCTCCTGTTGGGCGTCGGAGACGGGGGCCATACCCGAGACTACGACGGCTGGGTGGCGACCCGCTGCAGGAACGGCACCAACTGGTCCATGAAGAGGTTGTGGGGGTAGGCACCGGCCGGGTCGTTGTGGGCGTAGACCGCCGAGTCGTCGACCAGGGTCAGGTTGCCGGCCGGGATGTTCGACTGCTGGGCCAAGGTCTGGGCCGCAGTCAGCACGCCCGCTCCGCCCAGCTGGGCCCCGAAGGCATAGATCAGCAGGTGGGTGGGGAGGTGGTGGCCCATGGTGGCGTCCACGCCGAGGATGCTCTGGGCCGGATTGGCGTTGCCGTCGCCCACCGCCCCGGTGTCGTCGGTGAGGCGCTGCGGGAAGTACCACTCGGTACCGTCGGCCCCCTGCACCGACGCGCCGGAGAACATGGCGGCGAACCGCTTGATCGGGGTGATGGCCCCGGTGCCGTTCCAGCCGTGCACCGGGCCCCGCGCTGCCACCCCGGTGCCCAGATGGGCCTGGGCCGCCACCAGGCTGGGCGGGGAGGTGGCCACGTTGAGGGCGTAGCCGTACTGGCCCAGGTTGGTCACCGGCACCGGGGGCACGATGTCCGCCGGCAGCAGTCCCGAGGTCTGGCCCAGGGACGGCGCGTCGGGGTCGAGCAGTGCGGCCGCCGAGCCGGTGGCGCTGAAGATCCCGGCGAACGGAGCCACGATCCCCCCGAAGGACAGCCACGGCGATGCCGTCGGGGCATCGAGGGCGGCCAGGTCCGCGGCGGCCTGGGCCGCGGTCACCGAGGTGGGGTTGCTGCCGCCGTCGATGTAGACCAACCCGGCCAGGTCGCGGGCACCGGCGCGGCCGTGGAAGTCCCAGGTGGCGTACGCGGTCACCACCGAGCCGCCCAGTGAGTGGCCGCCGAGGACCACCTTGCCGCCCAGCCGCTTGGCCGCCCCGATGACCCGGCGCAGGTCCTGGACGGCGACGGTCATGCCCCACTGCTTGGCGAAGGCCACCGTGGCGCCGGGGATGGACTGGATGTGCGGCTGGATGGAGGGGTCCTTCAGGTAGCCGAGGTAGTAGTCGAACAGCTGGGTGGGGTTCGACCGGCCGGCCTTGAACGAATCCATGGCCGACTGGTCCTCGAGCAGGTTCTCACGGCGCTCGACCGACCACACCTGCCAGCCCGGGGACTCGGACACCACCCACTTGGCCAGGGGCACGAAGTAGGCGCTACCGGCCGAGGTCCCGGGCTCGAGCACCAGCACGTTCCGGGCCCGGGCCGGGCCGATCTTGAGGATGCCCACCCGGTTGTAGCGGGCCGGGGTGCCCGGGGCGGGGTAACCGGGCATCCAGGCCACGGTCAGGGGCGACCGGGCCGACGGGGCCTGGGAGGCGGCGGCCGCCGGGGCCGAGGACCCGGCCACCGCAGTGACGGCACAGAGGGCCGCGGCCCCCAGCACGGCCAGACGCCCTCTCCATCGGATGCTCTGCATCGCCCCCTCCCCCCATCGGTGCTCCCCCGGAAATTACCACCGGGCCCGGGCGCCCGCTCGGTGACGCGCCCGGCGCCTCAGGCCGAGTACTGCCTCCAGTAGGGGCGGTCCGGGCGCCCCTTCTCGACCAGGATGAACACCGTGCCCCAGGGGTCGTGGAACCAGGTGGTGCGCAGGCCGGCCACCCCGGCGATCCCGGTCACCAGGAAAGCGACCCCGCGCCCCTCCAGTTCCCGACGGGTGGCGTCGATGTCATCACAGACCAGGCCCACGTGGGTGATCCCCGGGCGGGCGATGACCGGGCGGACCCCGGACGGGCCGGCGACCTCGGCCCGGGGGTACTCGATCAGCTCGAGCACGTGGTCGTCGGCCCCCAGGCCGACGATGGCCGCCCTGACCACCACGGGACTGGGCAGCAGCTCGCCCATGTCCTCCTCGATGGCCGGTCCGGACATCTCGTAGGGCGGCGACAGGACCCGCAGCCCGAGCACCTCCTCGTACCAGCGGGCGGCCTCGCCCACGTCGGGGACACAGACGGCGGCGTGGGCGAATCCGGTGAGCATGGCCCGAGCGTAGGCCCCGTCGAGCGCCGCTCCCTTGGGCACACCCCCGGCGCCCCATCGCCGCCTCGGACGACGGCAACCGGAACGGCGCCCGCCGCCATGACCGGGTCGCGGGCACACTGTGCCGTGCGCCTGTTCGTCGCGGTATGGCCTGATGCCGAGACCCAGAGGCGTCTGGCCGCGCTGGCGCTCACCGGGGTTCGGGGCGTCAGGGCGGTGGAGCCGGACCAGTGGCACGTCACGTTGCGCTTCGTGGGCGACGTCGAGGACCAGCAGGTGCCGCTCCTGGTCGCCGCGCTCGAGACGGCGGCGGGCCAGGTGACCGGACGGGTCCGCTGCCAGTTGGGCCCGAGCACCGCCTGGTTCCCCGGTCAACGGGTGCTGCAGATCCCCGTCTCCGGCCTCGATGCGCTGGCCGTCGCCGTGCGGACCGCCACCGAACCGCTCCTCCCCGGACCCGGGCGGGGTGGGCCACCGTTCACCGGCCATCTCACCGTGGCCCGTTCCGGTGGGCGACGGGCCGACGCGTCGGCCCGTGCCGGGCTGGCCGGGATTCCGGTGGCCGGTGCCTGGGCGGTCGACTCCATCGACCTCGTCCAGGCTCGGGGCCCGGCCCCCGGCCCCCGGTACGCCGTGCTGGTGCGGGTGCCCCTGGTCGGCTGATCGCGCCGGACCACCACCCGGTGTCGGCCGCGCCGGTCGACCGTCCGATCGAACCGGGAACCGACCGCTCCGGGCGCACGGTGGCCTAGTGTTCCATCGCACGAGGTCCGCACGGGTGGGAGTCCCAGCCGGTCGGCCGTCGACCGGGGCCGAACGACAAGAGGAGACGGGCCGACCATGACGTTTGTTCCCTACGACCGTCCGGTCCGTGCCGCCTTCGTCGGCCTGGGGCGCATCTACGACCTCAACATGCGGGCCTATGTGGACAATCCCGATGTCGAGGTGGTGGCCCTGGTCGACCCGAGTGAGGACCGTCGGGCGGAGCGGCAGCTCGACTGGCCGGACGCCCGGACCTTCGCCTCGGTGGCCGAGCTGGCCGCCAGCGGCCTCGAGGTCGATGCCGTGGAAGCCCTGCTGCCCGTCCCGCTCCACGTGGACGGGGTCATCGAGCTGTTGGGTCACGGCTGGCACGTCAACCTCCAGAAGCCGATGTGCAACGACCTCGCCGACGCCGCCCGGATGCTGGAGGCGGCCGGGACCAACGACCGCCAGCTGCGGGTCATGGAGAACTACATCTTCTACGAACCGCTGGTTCGGCTGAAGGAGGTGGTCGGCTCCGGTGCGATCGGCCCGGTGAGCGGCTACCACATGAAGATGGTGGCCAGCGGCCTCGGCGGGTGGGAGGTCCCGGGCAGCAGCTACGAGTGGCAGTTCATGCAGATGCGCCAGGGACGCGGCATCCTGGTCTTCGATGACGGCTGGCACAAGCTGGCCACCGCCCTGTGGCTGTTCGGACCGGTCGCCGAGGTGCGGGCCTGGGTGGGCGGCACCGAGGTGGTGGAGGGGATCGAGATCGACGCCCCGGCCACCCTCATCTGGGAGCACGAGAACGGGGTGCGGGGGGTGTGGGACATCACACTGGCTACCGACATGTACCTGCGGTCGGACTACTACACCAACGATGAGCGGTGGGAGGTCACCGGCCGCAAGGGCTACGCCCGGGTCAACCGGTGCACCGGCCGGGGCATCCAACAGCCCAGCCTCGAGGTCTACACCGACGGCCAGATGCGGTCGTACCACGCCCTCGACGACGACTGGGCCAGTAGTTTCCGGGACTCGGGCCGGCACTGGCTGCGCTGGCTCCACACCGGCGAGGGGCCGATGCAGTGGAGCGGCGAGGAGGCAGTGTCGGTACTGCGCTTCGCCCTGGCCGTCTACGCCAGCAGCGAGGGCGGAGGCATCGGGGTCGATCCCGCCTCCCTCGAGTAGTCGCCGACCGAGACGCGGTCGCCGGCGGCCGCCGGACGGTCCGTCGCTACCCTGGGGGCATGGCGCGTTTCGTGCCCGTCCCGGGCCTGCCACGGCTGACCGACCTCGGCCCCGTGGCCGCCGGACGTCGATGCCCGGCCCGCCCCGGATCAGGAGGTCGCCGTTGGCCCCGACCGCCGTCCGGCTGCCGGGCGGGCCCGGCCGGCTGCTCCCTCTCCCACCTGGACAGTTGCCCCACCCCCACGCCGTAGTATTAAATACAACACGTATCGGATCGTAAGGGTTCCGGCCCCGGTCGGGCCGCAACCCCGGCCGCACACCCCCCCGACAGGAGGTCACGCACCATGCCCGTGCTCGATCGCAAGTGGTGGACCCTGATCGCGGTCTGCACCGCCACCTTCATGCTCCTCTTGGACATCACCGTGGTCAACGTGGCCCTGCCCGACATCCAACAGTCGCTGCACTCGTCGTTCAGCGACATCCAATGGGTGGTGGACGCCTACTCCCTCACCCTGGCCGCCTTCCTCCTGACCGCCGGGGTGGTCGGGGACATGTTCGGTCGTCGCGAGGTGTTCGCCGTCGGCCTGGGGGTCTTCTCGGCGGCCTCACTGACCTGTGGGCTGTCCACCACATCGTTGATGCTCAACCTGTCCCGCGCCGCTCAGGGGGTGGGCGGAGCCATCATGTTCGCCACCTCCCTGGCCCTGATCGCCGCGGCCTTCACCGGCAAGGAGCGGGGGACGGCCTTCGGGATCTACGGTGCCGTGCTCGGGGGTGCGGTGGCCGTCGGCCCACTGGTCGGCGGGGCCATCACCAGTGGGATCGGATGGCGATGGATCTTCTTCGTCAACGTTCCCATCGGGGTGCTGGCCATCGCCATCACCCTGGCCAAGATCCAGGAGTCCAGGGATACCAACCACCGACGGGTCGACTGGATCGGGTTCGTCTCGTTCTCCAGCGCCCTGTTCATGCTGGTGTTCGCCCTCATCCGGGGGAACGACGACGGGTGGTCCAGCACGCTGATCGTCGGTCTGCTGGTCGGGGCGGCGGTCCTGTTGACCGTCTTCCTGGTGGCCGAGTGGCGGCAGCGCGACCCCATGCTGGACCTGACCCTCTTCAAGCGTCCGGCCATGTGCGGCGTGTCCCTCACCGCCTTCACCCTCTCGGCGTCGATCTTCGCCCTGTTCCTCTACCTGACCCTCTACATCCAGGACGACCTGGGCTACGGACCGCTGGCCGCCGGGGTCCGCTTCCTCCCGCTGACCATCCTGGCCTTCATCGTGGCCCCCATCGCCGGCAAGCTCACCGTCCGGATCCACTCGCGGTACCTGCTCGGGACCGGCCTCCTGCTCATCGCCGCAGGCTGCGCCCTCATGGCCACCACCAAGGCCGACTCCAGCTGGACCGTGCTGCTGCCCGGTTTCATCGTGGCCGGCATCGGCATCGGCACGGTCAACCCGGTGTTGGCCTCCTCGGCCATCTCGGTGGTGCCGCCCGAGCGCAGCGGCATGGCCTCCGGGGCCAACAGCACCTTCCGGCAGGTGGGGATCGCCACCGGCATCGCCGGGCTGGGTTCGATCTTCCAATCCCAGCTGCAGAGCCACACGTTGAGCGCCCTCCGGGCCACCCCGGCCGGACAGGAGGTGCTGGCCCACGGCGGGCCGGCCGTCCAGAGCGCCATCCTCGGTGGAGCCGTCCACCGGGCGGCCGCCGCCATCCCCTCGGAGGCGGCGCGCTCGGCGCTCCTCGGCGCCTACCGGTCCGGATTCTCGACCACCCTCAACTCGATCATGCTCATCGGGGCGGTGATCGCCCTGGTCGGCTCCATCGGGGCCTACGCCCTGGTCCGGCAGCGGGACTTCGTGCCCAGCCTGGCCCCCACCGGCCCCCCGGCCCCCGAGGCCGCCGTCGAGGTGGCGTCGGTGTGACCGCCACCACCGACCCGGTCAGCGCCGGGACCGATGAGCGGACCGGCTCGCCGGGGCGGGGGCGTCCCCGGGACCAGCGGGCCAGTACCGCCATCACCGATGCCGCCCTCCGGCAGCTCCGGGAGCTCGGCTA
Organism: uncultured Acidimicrobiaceae bacterium; assembly: GCA_963812525.1. Lineage (GTDB taxonomy): Bacteria > Actinomycetota > Acidimicrobiia > Acidimicrobiales > RAAP-2 > Bog-756. Next base: position 202,355 of record CAWEVL010000009.1, on the reverse strand, counting down.
CGCCAAGGTGTCCATGGAGAGCGTGGCCGGCGAGGCCGGTGTGGCCCGCACCACCATCTACCGGCGCTACCGGGACAAGGCAGACCTGATCACCGCGGCCATCGCCGGCAACAGCACCTCCCATCTCGTTCCCGGGCCCTCCGACGACCCCCGCGGCGACCTGGTGACCTACCTGAGCGACTTCGACCAGCGGTTCGCCGAAGGATGCCTCGAGGTCGTGGGCACCCTGATCGGCATGCGCGAGGACCCGTGGGCCCTCGACCTCCACCGCCACCGGGTGGTGGAGCCCCGGATGGCCTACGCCCGATCGCTGTTGGTCCGGGCCCGCGAACTGGGCCAGCTGGCGGAGGCCGCCGACCTCGACCTGGCCCTCCAGATGCTGGTCGGCTCGGTGTTCGCCCGGCGGGTGGCCGGGCACACCAGCAGCCCCGGGTGGGCCGAGCGGGCCGTCGACGCCATCTGGACCGGCATGGGCGTGTCCCGTCGCAGGACCGCCGGTGACCAGCTCCGGTCAGGGCAGGATGCCGCGCACGTAGGCGGCCTGGCCCACGTGCTGCAGGTCGTCGGCGATCACGCTGACCAGCCGGACCTGCAGGGTCACCGGCGGGTCCCACCGGGCGTCCACCACCTCGTCGAGCCGCGGCTCGGACAGGGAGCCCACGAAGGTCCGGGTCTTCTCGTGGACCTCCTCGAAGTAGCCCAGCAGCAACGGGGCCTCGGCGGTGACGAGCCCCACCGTGTCGGCGTCGTGGCCGTACCCGGTGTCGGAGGCGTCGAGGGGCAGGGCGAACCGATCGGCCCACCCCCTGGTCACCCACACCTGCTGTCCGTCGTCGACCCCGGCCACGTGGTCGTCCTGGATGCGGGTCAGGTGCCAGACCAGCCAGGCGATGGAGTTGGAGTCGCCGCCGGGCCGGTAGGCCAGCTCGTCGGACGAGAGTCCGTTGACGGCCGGGTGCACCGCGTCGCGTATCCGCTCGAAGGCGTCCACCAGGAGGTCGATGCTGGTCATCTGGGCTCTCCTCTCAGAATCCGGGGAACGACAGCGGCTTCGTCACTCGTCACGGATTCCCGTCTCGACCGGTGTGCAGGGTCGACCCTACCCAAGGACCTCCCGGTTCGGTGCACCTCGGACCGGCCGAACCCGGAACCCCCGGTTCCGACGGCGCCCGACCGGGCACCGGGAGACCGAGGCGGTTGCCCGGACGGTGGGTTTGGGTAGAGGGTTGGGTCGACACGACCAGTGAGGTGCACCATGGCGATCGCCACCATCAACCCGGCCACCGGCCAAACCGTGAAGACCTTCTCCGAGCTGACCGACGCCGAGGTCGACCAGACCCTGGCCCGTGCGGCGGCCACGTTCCGGACCTACCGGAGCTCCACCTTCACCCAGCGCTCGGGGTGGATGGTCGCCGCGGCCGACCTCTTGGACTCCGACGTCGACATCGTGGCCGAGATGATGACCACCGAGATGGGCAAGACGGTGGCCGCCGCCCGCCAGGAGGTGCAGAAGTGCGCCAAGGCCTGCCGGTACTTCGCCGAACACGCCGAGGGGTTCCTGGTGGACGAGGCGGCCGACGCCGGAGCCGTCGGGGCCACCGCCGCCTACGCCCGCTACCGACCGCTCGGGCCGGTCCTGGCCGTCATGCCCTGGAACTTCCCCCTCTGGCAGGTCATGCGCTTCGCGGCGCCGGCCCTGATGGCCGGCAACGTGGGCCTGCTGAAGCACGCCTCCAATGTCCCCCAGACCGCCCTCTACCTCCACGAGTTGTTCGCCCGGGCCGGGTTCCCCGAGGGGGCGTTCCAGACGCTGCTCATCGGCTCGCTCGAAGGTCGAAGCGGTCCTCCGCGACGACCGGGTGGTGGCCGTCACCCTCACCGGGTCCGGCCCGGCCGGCTCGGCGGTGGCCGCGGTGGCCGGCGAGGTCATCAAGAAGTCGGTACTGGAGCTGGGGGGCAGCGACCCCTTTCTCGTCCTGCCCTCCGCCGACCTGGACCGGGCGGCGGAGGTGGCCACCACCGCCCGGTGCCTCAACAACGGTCAGTCATGCATCGCGGCCAAGCGCTTCATCGTGCACGACGAGGTGGCCCCCGAGTTCGGGCGCCGGTTCGTCGAACGGATGGCGTCGCGGGTGGTGGGCGACCCCATGGACGCCGGCACCGACATCGGACCACTGGCCACCGAGCAGCAGCGGGACGACATCGTGGCGCTCGTGGAGGATGCCGTGGCCCGGGGGGCCGAGGTCTTGACCGGTGGAGTGGTCCCCGACGGACCCGGGTGGTTCTACCCGCCCACCGTGCTGGCCGGCATCACCCCGGCCATGCGGATCCACACCGAGGAGGCCTTCGCCCCGGTGGCCACGCTGTACCAGGTGACGTCCCTGGACGAGGCGGTGGCGCTGGCCAATGTCACCGAGTTCGGCCTGGGAGCCAACGCCTGGACCAGCGACCCGGACGAGCGGGAGCGCCTGGTGACCGAGCTCGACGCCGGCATGGTGTTCATCAACGGCAACGTGACCTCCTTCCCCGAGCTGCCGTTCGGCGGCATCAAGGCCTCGGGCTACGGACGCGAGCTCTCCGCCCACGGGATCCGGGAGTTCTGCAACCTGACGTCGGTCTGGGTGGGGGCCCCCGGCGCCTGAGCGGGTCGGCCGAGCCGAGCGGAGCTGTTCCAGCCGCCCGGCCGGGCAGGGCGACCCGGGCCACGGATCACCACCCGTCCCCCCGCCGCCGGGCCTAAGATCGCCGATCACCACGGACCGTCCGGGATTGGCCCACCGGGGAGTCGGGCCGGAAGCCGTGGACGTGGGGGAGGCGTCGATGTCGCTGGAGTACGAGGAGGCCTACGCCAAGGTCACCGGGCCCGGCCAGCTCTTCGAGCTGGTCGACCGAGACCGTCGACGGGCTCCCCTACCGCCTGTTCGCCAACGCCCCCCAGACCCTCGGCCAGCTCTTCGCCGGGGCCCGGGGCGTGCAGTCGACGTTCCTGGTCTACGAGGACGAGCGCTGGTCCTTCGACGACACCATGCGCCATGTCGACGCGCTGGCCCACGCCCTGGTCCACGAGTTCGGCATCACCAGGGGCGACCGGGTGGGCATCGCCATGCGCAACCTCCCCGAGTGGATCGTCTCCTTCGCCGCCATCGTCTCGGTCGGGGCGGTGTCGGTCTCCTTCAACGCCTGGTGGACCGAGAGCGAGCTGGAGTACGCCATCGGCGACTCCGGGGTCTCGCTGCTGATCACCGATCCGGCCCGAGCCGAGCGGGTCCACCAGCCGGCCCAGGACCGGGGTGTCCCCATCCTGGTGGCCCGGGCCGACCGGATCGAGCCCCTGGCCACCGGGGTGGCGCACTACGACGACGTGGTCACGCTGGGCGACCCCATGCCGGTCGTCGAGGTGGGGCCGGAGGACGACGCCACCATCCTCTACACCTCGGGTACCACCGGCTTCCCCAAAGGCGCGGTGTCGACCCACCGGGCCGTGACCCAGGCCCTGATGGCCTTCTGGGCGGGCACCACCATCCAGACGGCCCGGAAGGGCAACGACCCGCTCCGCGGGGGTGGGTTCGCCCCGTCCTTCATCCTCATCGTCCCGCTGTTCCACGTCACCGGGTGCGTTCCGGTGATGCTCTCCTGCTTCGGCATGAAGTTCAAACTGGTCATGATGCACCGCTGGGACCCCGAGACCGCGCTGCGCCTCATCGAGGCCGAGCGGGTGACCGCCTTTGTCGGAGTGCCCACCCAGAGCTGGGACCTGCTGGAGAGTCCGGCGTTCGAGAAGTACGACACCTCCTCGCTCATCACCGTGGGTGGTGGGGGTGCTCCGGCCCCGACCACCCTGGTCGACCGGGTGGAGCAGGGGTTCCGGCGCGGCCGCCCCAACATCGGGTACGGCATGACCGAGACCAACGCCTTCGGTCCGGGCAACAGCGGCGACGACTACGTGGCCCACCCGGCCTCGACCGGCCGGGCGCGGACCACCATCATGGACGTGGAGATCCGCGACGAGGGCGGCCGGCCGGTTCCGGTGGGCGGGCGCGGCCAGATCTGGATGAAGGGGCCCAATCTCATCCGGGGCTACTGGAACAAGCCGGAGGCCACCGCCGACGCCATCGTGGACGGGTGGCTCGCCTCGGGGGACCTCGGCCGGATCGACGACGAGGGGTTCCTCTACGTCGAGGACCGGGCCAAGGACATGGTGCTGCGGGCCGGGGAGAACGTCTACTGCGCCGAGGTGGAGAGCGCCATCTACGAGCACCCGGGCGTCTACGAGGCCGCGGTCTTCGGGGTCCCCCATGAGCGGCTGGGCGAGGAGGTGGCGTGCGTCGTCCAGGGCAAGGACGGCGCCGACCTCACCGACGTCCAGCTCAGGGACTTCCTGGCCGAGCGGCTGGCGCCGTTCAAGATCCCCAGCCGGGTCGCCTTCACCGACGGGCGCCTACCCCGGAACCCCTCGGGCAAGATCCTGAAGCGGGAGTTGCGGGAGCGGTACTTCGGGAACGGCACCGAGCAGTGAGTTCGCCGACCATGGACCTCGACCATGCCACGGCCAGCGAGCTGACCCGGGCCATCGCCGACCGTGCGGTCTCCAGCCGCGAGCTGCTGGAACACCTCCTCGCCCGGGTGGCGCGGCACAACCCCGCCCTCAACGCCATCGTGGCCCTCGATCTCGACCGGGCCCGGGCCACGGCTGAGGCCGCCGACGCCACCACCGCCTCGGGCGGGGTGACCGGTCCGCTCCACGGGCTCCCCATGACGGTCAAGGACGTCTGGGAGACGGCGGGTCTGGTCACCACCTCGGGCGCCCCCGAGCTGCGGTCCTACGTGCCCGAGACCGATGCCCTGGCCGTGGGCCGGCTGCGGGCCGCCGGCGCGGTCATCTTCGGCAAGTCCAACACTCCGCTGTACGCCGGTGACTTCCAGACGTTCAACGACGTCTACGGCGTGACCAACAATCCTTGGGACCCCTCCCGCACCGCGGGCGGCTCGTCGGGCGGGGCCGCCGCCGCGGTGGCCGCCGGCCTCACCCCGCTGGAGCTGGGCAGCGACATCGGCGGTTCCATCCGCAATCCGGCCCACTACAACGGGGTCTACGGACTGAAGCCGTCGTGGGGGGTGGTGCCGGGCCGCGGCCACATCCCCGGCCCGCCGGGCACCCTGGTGGAGGCCGACGTCAACTGCAACGGGCCGCTGGCCCGAAGCCTCGAGGACCTTGCCCTGGCCCTCGACGTCGTGGCCGGACCGCTCCCCGAGGACGCCGCCGGCTGGCACCTGCGGCTCGACGCGGGACCGGCCCTCGCCGACGTGGGCCGCCTACGGGTGGCCACCGTCTTCCACGAGGGCGCCGATGTCCTGCCCCTGGCCGGCGACGTGCGGGCCAACCTGGACGGGTTCGCCGACCGGCTGGCCGGGGCCGGGGCCTGCGTGGACCAGCTGTCACTCCCCGTCCCCCTGGCCGACGGGCTCCGCTCGTGGCAGGAGCTGGTGCTCCCGATCGTCGGGATGGGCCTGCCCGACGAAGTGTACGCGTCCTTCGCCGAGCTGGACGCCGTCCCCGGCGACGACCCGACGCTGGTCGCCGGTCGGTCCCTGGCCGGTCGCTACCGGACGTGGGCCCGGGCCAACGGCCTGCGTCAGCGTCAACGGGCGGCCTGGGCCGCCTGCTTCGAGCAGTACGACGTGGTGCTGGCCCCGGTGATGCCCACCGCCGCGTTCCCCCACGACGTGGACCGGCCGATCACCGAGCGGGTCCTGGACGTGGACGGCACACCGGTGACGCACCTGGTCGCCATGGCCTGGTGCGGTGCCGTCGGATCGGTGCTGCTCCCCGTGGTCACGCTGCCCACCGGTCCCACCCCGGACGGCCTGCCGGTCGGGATACAGGTCATCGGACCGTTCCTCTCCGACCGGCGCCTACTGCGGATGGCCGGGCTGATGGACGAGGCAGCCGGGCCCGGTTTCACCCCACCCCCGACAGGCGGGGCGGCGGGCTGAGCGGAACCGAGGGCGGCCGACGGACGGTGGTTCGGTGCGGACCAACGGCTCGCTCCTGACGCCCTGTCGCAGACACCGCATCCTCCCGGTCCCGACGACCACCGGGTTCGCCGGCCCGGTCGTCACCGGGCCGGGAGCCAGGGTCAGGGTGAGTCCACGTCGCCGACGATGGTCCCGTACATGTCGTTGAGCGGGTAGGAGAGCAGCTCCAGGCGCTCCCCGTCGGGCCCGGGGAAGTACACCGAGGTGCCGTTGACGATGTGGGTCTCGATGCCGGCCGCCTGCACCTTGGCCACCAGACGGTCCCACTGCTCGGGGGTCACCGAGATGGCGATGTGGTGGAGCCCCCCGAGCACCTCGCCGTAGGGGCCGAGGTCGAGGCCGGGGAAGTCGAAGTAGGCCAGGTAGTTGCCGTGGCCCACGTCGAAGAAGAAGTGGGTGGAGCCCCGGTAGTCCCGGTTCTCGAACAGCTCGGCCAGGGGGAACTCCAACAGGTCCTGGTAGAAGGCGATCGTCCGCTCCACGTCGCTGCTGAGCAGGGCGAAGTGGTGGAGGCCCCGGGCCGAGGAGGTGGGGCGCTGGCCGAGTGGTCGCAGATGCCGCTCCTTCAGGGCCGCCCACTCCTCGCTCCGGTCGACGCTGCTGCCGTGGTCGGTCATCGGCGCTCACCTCCCCAGGGGTGCACTCTACCCAGGACGACGGGGGATCCTGAACCAAGGGGACGAGGTCGGATGAGGGGCGAGACCCGGCCGGCGGATGACGAAGGGGTGTACCGGATGTGGATCGATTGACCATGCCGGCCCCGAACACACGGGGGCGGGATGCAGTCCGCCGTGGGCGAGCGCCGCCACCGGGCGGTAGGTTTAACTGATCGTCCGGCGTGGGGCCGGGATCCGGACCGGGGGGTACATCATGCGCGGCAGCTACGTTCGGCGGATCGCCGTGGCCGTGGGCGTCGTGATGCTGTGCGCCACATCGGCGACGCCGAGCCTGGCGGCCGGGGCCGCGCCAAGGGACATTCCGGCACCGCCGGGTCTGCCTGCGTTCTACAGCGTGCCCCAACCGCTTCCCCCGGGCGGCCCGGGCACGCTGATCAAGTCCGAGGTCGTCTCCGACCCGAACCTGGTGGGAGCCACCCTGCACCTGGTGATGTACGAGTCGAGAGGGCCACGGCGCACCACCGTCCCGGTCACCGGAATGGTGGCGGTCCCGGACGGGGCGCCGCCGGCCGGTGGGTGGCCGGTGGTGACCTGGGGTCATGGAACCAACGGCATGGCCGATGCGTGCGCCCCGAGTCTGGCCGGCTCGTCGCAGATCCCCGGGGTGAACCAATTGGTGGCGGCGGGCTACGCGGTGACCGCCAGCGACTACCAGGGCGAAGGTACGCCCGGGCTCATGCCCTACATCGTCGGCGCATCGGCGGCCGAGGACACCGTCACCATCGTGGAGGCCGCCCGTTCCATCCCTTCGGTGTCGCTCAGTGCCCGCTACGTCGTCTGGGGCCACTCCGAAGGGGGCCAGACGGCGATGTTCTCCATCTACGACAAGCGCGACGCCCCCCATCTCAAGCTACGGGGTGTGGTGGCCGGCGCCCCGCCCTCTCAGTTCCAATACCTCTACAACTTTCTCGTGACCAGCCCGTTCGACTACTACCTGCTGATGGTGGCCGGGTCGTACAACAGCTACTACGGAAGCATCCGGGCACCCCTGAAGAAGATCATGAGCGCGTCGGCCGTGGCTCTGATCCCCCAGCTCGACCGAGGATGCTCGAGCTATGTGCAGGGTGTGGTCGACGGGGCGGTGGCCTCCACCCCGCACAAGACGCTGGCCGACCTGATCCCGCAGAACCCTTTCAATGTGTCGAAGTGGGCCCATCTCCTGTCCGCCAACGATCCCGGGTCGTTCACCCGCAAGACCTCGACCCCGTTGCTGATCATCCAGGGTGGCAACGACGAGCAGATCCCGGTGGTCTCCACCCAGTTGCTCCAGTCCCACCTGTGCCAGATCGGCCAACCGACCGAGCGGTGGGTGTACTCAGGCCAGAGCCACGCCGGGGTCATCGGCCCGAGCTTCCCCGACATGCTCCACTGGATCGACGACCGCTTCACCACCACCTCCACGGTCGACCCCTATGTGCCCACGGCCGGTGGGAACCCCTCCATCACCATCACCCAGTCGACCTGCTGACTTCGTCGGGCATGATCCCACGGCGGCCGTCACCCCAGCGCGTCGGCACCAGCAGACGTCGCCGGGTCGATGGTCGGTGGCGGCGCTAGGGTTCGGCGGTGGAGTCCGAACCCGTGCGCAGCCCGTTCTACGAGTCGGCCCGGGCCATGGGGGCCAGCTTCATGGAGGAGGGCGGCTGGCTCTGGACCGAGGGCTTCGGGGACACCGACGCCGAGTACCGGGGCGTGCGCCATGACCTCGGGGTGTGGGACGTGTCACCCCTCAACAAGTGGGAGTTCCGCGGTCCCGATGCCCTGGCCGCCGCCCAACGGCTGCACACCAACAACATCCTCGGCATGGCGGTGGGCCAGGTCCGCTACGGCGCCTTCTGCGATGCCGACGGGCTGATGGTGGACGACGGCACCGTCTACCGGTTGGACGACCGGGTATGGGTCATGACCAACGGCTCGGACCACGCCGAGCACTTCGCCGAGACGTCGGCCGGGCTGAACGTCACCATCGAGTCCGTGACCCGGGTCATGCCCCACCTCGGTCTGCAGGGACCGCGTGCGCGAGAGGCGCTCGGACCGCTGTGCGAGGCCGACCTCTCGAGTCTGGGGTACTTCCGGTTCCTGCCCGAGGAGACCAGGGTGGGAGGCGTCCCGTGCGTGGTGTCGCGTACCGGCTACGGCGGTGAACTGGGCTACGAACTGTTCTGCCGGCCCGAACACGCCGCCGACCTGTGGGACGTGGCGGTGTCGACCATGGGGGCCGCCCCGTTCGGAGTGGGCGTGCTCGAATGCCTACGGGTGGAGGCCGGCCTCATCGTGCTCGACTACGACTATGCAGCCCACGAGCGCACCCCCTTCGACCTGTCGTTGGACAAGATGGTGGCCATGGGGAAGGTCGAGTTCCTGGGCCACGAGGCACTGGAGGCAGTGGCCGGCCGGCCGCCCCGCCGCTTCAAAACGCTCCGGTTGGAAGGTGACGGGCTGCCCGACTACGGCGTGGCCGTGACCCGGGGCGGGCAGCGGGTGGGGACCCTGACCAGTCCGGCAATCAGCCCCGTCTTCGGACCCATCGCCCTGGCCATCCTGGACGCCGGAGCGTCCGGCGACGGCGAGCGGGTCGACGTAGTGACCGACGCGGGCCCGGTGGGGGCCACCGTCGCCCCGTTGGCCATCTACGACCCCGAGAAGCGGCGTCCCCGGTCCTAGCCGATCGGGAACCGGTTTCTCCACGGGTACGGTAACCGTGCCATCATCCTGACCGGAGGTCGGGAACGCAGAGAGGATGCACTGATGAGCAAGCTGCTTTTGGCTGACGAGCGAGAGGCCGTGGCCGGCGCCAGCCGTCACCTGGCGAAGACCGGGCTGGTCATCGGGACCGCCGGCAACATCTCCGCCCGCAAGGACGACCTGGTAGCGGTGACCCCCACCGGTGCCGATCTGGGCGACGTCACCGCCGAGATGGTCACGGTCATCACCCTCGACGGCGAACACGTGGACGGCGATCTGGCCCCGACCTCCGAGGTCCCGCTCCACACCGGCATCTACAAGGCCACCAACGCCCTGGCGGTCACCCACGCCCACGCCATGGCGTCCACCGCACTCTCGTGCACCCACGACGAGCTACCCCCGCTGCACTACAGCTGTCTGGGCCTGGGCGGGGCGCCCCGCACCGCGCCCTACGCCACGTTCGGCTCCCAGGAGCTGGCCGACAACGTCATCAAGGCCCTCAAGGGCCGCAATGCGGCCATGATGCGGAACCACGGCTCCATCGCCTACGGCAACAAGATGAGCGAGGCCATCGAGCGGCTCGAGCTCCTGGAGTGGCTGGCCGAGCTGTACTGGCGGGCCTCGTCCATGGGCACCCCCCAGGTCCTCACGGACAAGGACTTCGAGGCCATCATCGTGTCGGCCATGGAGAAGGGGTACGGCTCCATCAAGAAGGTGGACAAGAAGAAGGCAGACACCAAGTAGCAGGCGACGTCGGAGTGACGGCTCCCGGTCAGGCGGTGCCCGCCGATGGGAACCGATCCAGGCGGGGGATGCCCTCGGAGGCCGGCGGCGGCTTCGCCCCGGCCGGCACCGATGCCGCGTATGAGTCGCCCGGGAGTTCGGTCCTGGGGCATCCTTGGTCAACAGTCCGGCCCGGCCGATCGGAGCAGTCCATGTCCCAGTTGACAGATCCGTCCACCGAGATCGTGGTCGATCGATCGGACCCCCGCGGCTACCGCCGGTCGCCCTCCGGCCAGCAGGAGTTCGATGCCGCGGTCGAGTCGCTGCGGCGGGCCGATTCGTGGACCGGCCCCGACGGCCGCGACCGGCTGGTGGCCGACTTGGTCCTCGAGGGTGGCGGTGTCAAGGGCATCGGACTGGTCGGTGCGGTGCTGGTGCTCGACGAGGCCGGCTACACCTTCCCCCGGGTGGCCGGGACCAGTGCCGGGGCCATCGCCGCCACCCTCATCGCCGCCATCGGCCGGGCCGGTGCCGACATGACCACCCTGGACGGGTACGTCCGCGGCCTCGACTTCGCCAAGTTCAAGCAGCTGGGACCGGTGGCCAACTGGATCCAGAAACTCGGGAGCATCGGCGAGAAGGCGGTGGACGCGGGCGAGCTCCTCCGCCACATGGGCATCTACCCGGGAACCTACCTCGAGGAGTGGCTCGGCCCACTGCTCGAGGGCCTGGGGGTGCGGACGTTCGGGGACCTGGCCATCAGCCCGGAGGACGACCCGGGTATGAGCCTGCCGCCCGAGCGGCGGTACCGGCTGGTCATTCACGCCTCCGACATCACCCGGGGCGAACTGGTCCGCCTCCCCTGGGACTTCGACTACTACGGGCTGGTCCGGGACGGCGAAGCCGTGGTCCGGTCGGTGCGGGCCTCGATGTCGATCCCCTTCTTCTTCGAGCCGGTGACGGTGGACACCCGGGCGTGCGACGTCACCGTGCCCGGGCCCGGCGGCACCTCGACCGTGGAGCACTTCGACGGCGGGTCGGTCACCTGGGTCGACGGGGGGATGCTGGCCAACTTCCCCATCACCGCCTTCGACCGCGTGGACGGCCGGCCGCCCCGCTGGCCCACCATCGGCATCAAGCTCTCGGCCCAGGCCCTGGAGATGCCCAAGACCGTGGCCAGCCACGGCACCATGCAGGAAGCCCTCCGCTGCCTCCAGACCATGATGAACGAGTGGGACCGCTACCACGTCGAACAGTCGACAGCGGCCCGGACGATCTTCGTGGACAACCAGGGCGTCAGCGCCACCCAGTTCGACCTGACCCCCGCACAGCAGGACGACCTCTTCCTGAGCGGCGTGCGGGCGGCCACGACCTTCCTCGTCGAATCAGGCAAGACTGGCGGTGTGCCTCGCGCCTGAACGTCCCCGGGTCGGACCGACCCTCCAACCTGCAAAGGAGCAACCATGCCGGACTTCCCCACCATCACCCACGTGGCCCTGACCGTCTCCGATCTCGACCGGAGCGTGCCCTGGTACCGGCGGCTGTTCGACGCCGACCCGGTGCTCGACGAGGACACCGGACCGTTCCGCCATGTCGTGTGGCTGGTCGGCGGCCAGACACTGGTCGGCCTGCACCAGTTTCCCGACCTGGCCGATGCCTCCCCGTTCGAAGAGCGCCGGCTGGGGCTCGACCACCTGGCCTTCGCCTGCTCCAACCGGGACGAGCTCGACCAGTGGCGCGCCCGCCTCGACGAGTTGGGCATCGCCCACGGGGGCGTCGTCGACGCCGGCTACGGGTCGGGGCTGTCGTTCCGTGACCCCGACAACATCGCCCTCGAGTTCTTCGCCCCGCCGTCCTGACCGGGCGCTCCGGCCGACCGTCTACCTCCCCCGATGGAGCTGCGGTACCTCTACGTCGGGTCGGACGACGTCGACGCGGACCTGGGCCGGTGGCTCCTGGTGCCCGGCACCCGGTTGCGCTGGCGCTTCCGTCACTTCGGGGCCGACGTGGCGGCGGTCGACCCTGGCCACCGTCCCTACATCCTCCTCGCCGACCACCGTCCGGCGGGGTCCGTGCTCCCCATCTACCGGACCGACGACCTCGCCGCCCAGGTGGCCATGCTGGAGGTCGACGGGTGGGTGGCCGAGGTGGGTCCGGTGGGGACCCCCGAAGGACCGGCCCACCTGCTCGGAACGCCGGGCGGCCTGACGGTGGCGCTCCTCCAAGTGGACCGGCCCACGGCCATGGAGACGGCCTTCGCCGACGCGTCGAACAGCCACCGCGTGGTGCCGTGATCCCTGCCGCGGCGACCATCGGGGCAGGGTCGGCGCACCTGGGCCCCCGGTAGCATGGGCCCCATGGACGTGGACGGTCCGTTCGATCCGCCGCCCGGTCACCCCTGGAGCCGGGTCTCCCCCCGCTTGGCCCGGATGCGCCGGACGATGCTGCTGGGCCTCGGGATCCCCGTGGTGGCCGCCATCGCCGTGCCGGTAGCCCCGACCTCCTCCACCGCCGCCATCATCGTGGCCGCGGTCGGCGCCGTCCTGTTGGCCGGGGGTTGGCTGTCGATCGGACGGAACCTGCGTTCGTGGGGCTACGTCGAGCGCCGCGACGATCTGGTCATCACCCACGGGGCCATGTTCAAGAAACTGTGCGTCGTGCCCTACGGGCGGATGCAGCTGGTCGACGTGGAGGCCGGGCCCATCGAGCGGTCCTTCGGACTGGTCCGCGTGAAGCTCCATACCGCGGCGGCCACCACCGATGCCAGCGTGTGCGGGTTGCTGCCGGCCACGGCCTCCGCCCTCCGGGACCGCCTGACCCAGTTGGGCGAGGCCCACGCCAGTGGCCTCTGAGTCACCGGGCCGGCCCACGCCTGATCCGATGCCTCCACCCGGGGAGGGGCGCTCCACCGATCCGACCGAGGAGACCTACCGCCTCCACCCGCTCACGCCGGTGGCCCTCGGCGGGCGGGTGCTCGGCGTGCTGGCCGTCGTCACCGTCTTCAGCCTGGCCGGCCAGAAGGCGGGGGACGGGGGCGGTCCGAGCGTGGTGGCCCTGGTCATCTACCTCTCCCTGGCCGCCTTGGTCGTGGCCAGGGGCCTGATCACGGTGATCTGCACCCGCTACCACCTCCTCGGCCGGGAGCTGCGCATCGACACGGGCCTACTGCAGAAGCGGTCCAAGCGGGTCCGGCTGGACCGGGTCCAGAGTGTCGATGTGCTGGAGCCGTTCGCCGCCCGCATCTTCGGCCTGGCCGAGATCAAGGTGACCACGGCGGGCACGGAACGATCGGCCGTGCGACTGCGCTACCTGGCCCAGCCGGTGGCCCGGCAGCTCCGGGCCGACCTGCTCGGGCGCTCCGCCGGTCACGACGAGCTCCAGTGGGAGGCCCCGGAGCGTCCCGTGGTGGCCGTGCCGCACGACCGGCTGATCGGTGCCGTCCTCCTCGAAATGGTCTCGTGGCGGCTGATCTTCCTGCTGATCGGGCCGGCCCTGACGGTCATCGGCCGGGAGAACGACCACCGGGCCACGTCGGGGATCGGTGTCCTCCTCTTCGTCTGGTTCGGGGTGCTGATCCTCCACGCCGTCTGGCGTCGGGTGAGCACGCTGTGGGACTTCACCATCACCGAGTCCCCGGACGGGCTCCGGGTGCGCCACGGCCTGCTGTCCACCAGTAGGCAGACCATCCCCCCCGGCCGGATCCAGGCGGTCCTGGTCCATCAACCCCTGGCCTGGCGCCCGCTCGGCTGGGCGCAGGTGCGGATGAACGTCGCCGGCTACGCCGGCAACGCCAACACCAAGTCCACCATGCTGCTCCCGGTGACGGATCTGGAGTACGCCACGGCCCTGGTGGGCTGGCTGCTCGGCGGCATCGACCTCGCCGCCATCCCGCTCGAACGGCCGCCCCGCCGGGCTGCCTGGCGAGCTCCGCTGTGGTGGCGCCAGCAGTTGCTGGGCTCGGACGACCACCTCTTCGTCGCCCGTCATGGGCTCCTCTCCCGAACCATGGACGTCGTTCCCCACGAGCGCACCCAGAGCCTCCGGTTGACGGCCGGCCCGCTCCAGCGCGCCCTCGGACTGGCCTCCATCCACCTGGACTCGACCCGCGGCCCGGTGAAGACCCGGGCCGCCAACCGGGACGGCCACGCGGCCCGGGCGCTGCTCGACCTCCAGGTGGAGCGGGCCCGCGTCGCCCGGTTGGCGCCCTGGCAACCCGCCGCCGGTGGGGCGCTGTACCCGACCCCGGGCCCCTCCGCACCCGGGACCGCGGCACTGAGCGCTGACCGCACCCCCTGACCGGGGGCGGGGTCCCCGCCGGACCGGTCCACTACCTTGGGACCACCATGGCATCGCCGCCCCGCTCGCTGGTCCTCCTCCACGGTTTCGCCTCCACCTTCGACCACACCTGGCGGCAGAACGGATGGGTGGACATCCTCGCCGACTTCGACTGCACCGCACCCGAGATCGACCTGCCCGGCCACGGCTCGTCGGTCCGACCGGTCGACCCCGGCTCGTACGCCAGCGTGGAGGAGGACGTGGCCGCCCGGCTCCCGGTGCCGACCGGCGCCGTGGGGTTCTCCGCCGGCGCCGAGATCCTGTTGCGGGTGGCGGTGGCCCACCCTGGCCGGTTCGATCGCCTGGTCCTCCTCGGGGTGGGCGACAACGTCTTCGAGGAGCGCGACGCCTCCCTGTTGATCGACGCCATGGACGCGGACGAGGAGCCCGAGGACATCCAGGCCCGGTTGTTCTACCGGCTGGCCCGGACGACGGGCAACGATCCGAAGGCCCTCTCGGCCTTCCTGCAACGGCCCCGCCGGCCCATGGTGCCCGAGGAGCTGGCCTCCGTCACCTGCCCGGTCCTGGTGGTGCTGGGTGACCGGGACATGATCGCCTCCGCCGACCGACTGGTGGAGGCGGTGCCGACGGCCACCCTCCTGTCCCTGCCCGGGGTGGACCACTTCGCCACGCCGTCCACCTTCGGGGCCATCGACGCCACCATGAGGTTCTTCGGACTCGGATGACCCGCTCACCCCTTCACCCGTGACCGTCCCGGGCCCGGGCGTCGCCCTGCTGGAGGCGATCGTGGGCCCCCACGTGGTGGTGGACCCGGAGGTCGTCAGTGCGTACACCACCGACTGGACCGGGCGGTTCGTGGGCCACTCGCCGGCGGTGGTCCGGCCGGGGTCCACCGACGAGGTGGCCGGGGTGATCGCCGTCTGCCGCCAGCTGGGCCTGGCCCTGGTGCCCCAGGGCGGGAACACCGGGCTGGTCGGCGGCGGGGTCCCACTCCGAGGCGAGGTGGTCCTCAGCCTGGGCCGTCTGGGGGAGCTGGAGCCGGTGGACGACGGGGCCGGCCAGATCTCCGTCGGCGCCGGGGTGACTCTGGCCGGTGTGCAGCGGGCCGCCGCCGGGGCCGGCTGGTCCTACGGTGTGGACATCGCCAGCCGGGACTCGGCCACGGTGGGGGGCAGCGTCGCCACCAACGCCGGCGGCCTGCACGTCCTCCGCTACGGGGCCACCCGGGCCCAGTTGCTCGGGCTCGAGGCGGTGCTCGGGACCGGCGCCGTGCTGTCCCACCTCGGCGGGCTGGTGAAGGACAACACCGGGTACGACTGGCCCGGGCTGGTGTGCGGGAGCGAGGGGACCCTGGCCGTGGTGACCCGGGCCCGACTGCGACTGGTTGCGCCCCTGCCCTACCGGACGGTGGCCCTGCTGGCCTTCCCCAGCGTCGCCGACGCCCTGGACGCCGCCGGGCTGCTCCGCCGCTCACTCCCCTCCCTCGAGGCCTGCGAGCTGGTGCTGGCGTCGGGGGTGGACCTGGTCTGCTCGGTCGCCGGGACGGCGCTGCCCTTCCCCGACCGCCATCCCGTCTACCTGCTGGTCGAGGCGGCCGATCGGGCCGACCCCACCGAGGCCATGGCCGAGGCCGCTTCGTCCGTCAGCCACGTCTCGGCCGTGGCCGTGGCCACCGAACCGGGACGGCGGGCCGAGCTCTGGAGCTACCGCGAGTCCCACACATCGGCCATCAACACCCTGGGATCCCCGCACAAGCTGGACGTGACCCTCCCCCAGGGCTCGCTGGCCGAGTTCGTCGACCGGGTGCCCCAGGTGGTGGCCGCCATCGAGGCCGGGGCCCGCACCTGGCTGTTCGGCCACATCGGCGACGGCAACATCCACGTCAACGTCACCGGCCTCGCCCCGGACGACGACCGCGTGGACGACGTGGTCTTCCGGCTGGTGGCCGAGCTCGGCGGCAGTATCAGCGCCGAGCACGGCATCGGCACGGCCAAGAAGCAGTGGCTCCACCTGTCCCGGTCCTCGGCCGAGCAGGAGGCGTTCCGGGCGATCAAGTCCGCCCTCGACCCCGACGGCATCCTCAACCCCAACGTGCTCCACTCGACCGGGGATCGCTGAGCCACCGGGACGGTCACTCCAGGAAGTCGGGCACCGTGCCCCACGGGCGCCGACCCGACGGAGTGATTTTTTGCAACGTCCCGGCCGCCCCGGGCGTCTGAATTGGTGATGGGTACACTGGGAGGCATCGTCGACGCTGAATCCCCCGGGGGCAGGGGGGCCGCCTCCAGCTGTGCCGCGGACCCGCCGGCCCCCGCCGGCGCCTCCGGGCCCTCCCCCCAGCCGGAGCAGCTGATGGCCGAGACGGGAGCGGAGACGGAGACCTTCGGCGAGTTCTACGCCGGACACTTCACCGAGCTGGTCCGGCTGGCCGCGCTGCTGAGTGGATCGGCCGACGCCGCCCCCGACCTGGTGCAGGACTGCTTCGTCGGGCTCCACGGCCACTGGGCCTCGGTGCGCGAGCCCCTCCCCTATGTCCGTCGCAGCGTGGTGCACGCCTGTGCCTCCCACCACCGACGGGCCGCCCGGGCCCGCCGGCAGCCCCCGCCCGAGGTCCGGGTCTCGGTCCTGGAGGCCGACGAGCTGGAGGACGCACTGGCCAAACTCCCGTCCCGGCAACGGGCGGCGGTGGTCCTGCGCTACTACGGCGACCTGCCCGACGCCGACATCGCACGGGCCCTGCGCTGCCGCCCCGGCACCGTGCGCTCACTCATCCACCGCGCCCTCATCGATCTACGAAGGACCATCGAGCCATGACCGACGCGTTCGAAGACCGCCTCCGCCACCATCTCGCCGACCGGGCCGCCTCGGTCGAGGTCGAGCCGGATCCGACCGCCGTCATGGAGCGGGCCGCCGGTCGGTCTCGCCCGAAGGGCCTGGTGGCCGGCGGGGTGGCCGCGCTGGGGCTGCTGGTGGCCGGTGCCGGCATCCTCACCGGCGTCAACCTGGCCGGCGCCGGTTCCACGGCGGAGCCGGCGGCGTCGACGACCGCTCCTGGACGGGCCGGTGCCGAGCTGGCCCCAGGAGCCGGGCCCAGCTCAGAAGCCCCGTCGATCGTCGTCCAGACGCCGTACGCCCTGCTCTTCACCCGGGTCGGCTCCTCGGGCGTCACCATACGGGCCTACTCGACCGGCACCCCGGCCGGAGGGTGCACGTCGGGGAGCTGCACGTCGTCGACCACCGTCCCGGGGACGCCGTCGACCACCGTCCCGGGGACGCGGCCGTGTCCCACCGGTGTCATGTGTGCCGAGCCGATCCTGACGCCCCACGCCTCCGCCGGCGCCTCGGGAGGTGCCGCCGGCTCCGGCGGGACGACGGTGACTCCGGGCCCTCCGGTGACGCCGCCCGCCCAGACGGGTGGGTCGGGGACCGGTGGCTCGGCCCCACCGGTGTCCACCCCCTCCTGTGGCCAGCTGGTGGTGGAGCTGTCGACAGACCGGGCCGTCGGGACGGGCTCGGTGCTCCTGCCCGCCACCGCACCCTCGGCTGCGAACTCACTGCAGATCCTGGGGAGCGGCTCCTTCGGGTCGGCCGAAGGCGCCCCGGTCAGCTGGGTCGCCGTCGGGGTGGGGAGCGGGATGCCATCGGTCCAGCTGACCGTGAACGGCACGCCGGTGGACGCCATGGCCCCTCAAGGCGGGGTCGTGGTGCTGGCCCTGCCGGGCGGCTCGGGACTGGCCGGGGCCTCGGTCGTCGGGCTCGACCAGGGCGGGGCCACCGTGTCGGCCATCCCCGCCACTCAGGGAATCCAGCCGGCCGGCGCCGACGGCTGTCCGGTCTCGCCGGTCACACCCACCACGTCGACCACGGCGGTGTCCGAGCCGCCCACCACGTCGACCACGGTCCCCGTGGACCCGACCCCGACGCCAACCCCGACGCCGACCCCCTCCCCTCCCGGCACGGGCGCTCCGGTGCCGGGACCCGATCTGCCGGTGGCTCCGCAACGCGGCTGACCCGGCCGACGACCGCGGACCGGTGGGACCGCGCCGGGTCCATCCGAGTCGCGGCTGGCACCGAAGACACGGGTAGACCGTTCGACGCCCGTTCCCCCGGCGCCGGTGGCAGGACGGCGGAGGAAAGCCGTCGTGCACGTGGGCTCACCAGCAGCGGTCTTCGGTGTGGACGGGCACCTCGTAGTGACGGTGCGGCACATGAGCCCTCCGGCACCGGGAGCAGTCGGCGGCGGTGGGGCGGCGACCGTCACCGTCGAGGCCGGCTGACCGCATGGTGTTCCTGAGCCCGGCCCCGGTGCTGGTCATTGCGGTGGTGGCCGTGGCCGTCCTGGGTCCCGACCCTCCGGGACCGGGCCTCCGGCGGCCGGGACCGAGACCACCGATGGGCGAGCGTCGGGGAGCACCGGGCTGGTCGAGGCGTCACCGGTGCGGGCGCACCGGGTCCGGACCGGGACGGACGGCCGCCGCCCCGGCGATCCCGGCCGGAACTGACCGGAGCGGCCGGCTGCGCCGAGCCGCTCATACCGTCGTGGCCGACTCCAGCACGGCCAGGATCTCGTCACCCCACTTCTCGAGGCGGAGTGGCCCGATGCCGCGGCACCTGGCCAGATCGGGCAGCGTCCTCGGGAGCTCGGAGGCGATGCCCACCAGCTCCTTGTCGTTGAGGACGACGTAGGCGGGCACGGCGTCCTGCTTGGCCACGGCCGACCGCCACTCCCGCAGCGCGGCCTCGGCGGCCCGGGCGGCGACCGAGGGTTCGGCCCCGGGAGGAAGCAGGCGCAACGTCTTGCCCTCGACCCGGACGTCAGTGCCGAAGGGAACCTCCCACCGGACCCCCGCGACACCCACGACCGCCCCGTCGGCACCGACCTCGAGCACCTGGACCGTCTGGCCCCGGTGCTCGATGGTCAGCCCGGGCTCGGCCTCCACGGAGGGGAGGGGCCGGGTGCGGCTGGTCGGGCCCCCCGACGGGGCCCGGGCCCGGCGCCCCGTCCCGTCGGACCGGCGACCGATGGGGGCGTCCTCGGGCCCTGGACGGGGTCGGCTCCCATCGAGCTCACCGAGGAAGATGGACGGCGCCGCGGCGTCGGCCAGGACGGCGACCTGGCGCCTCGCCCGGGTGAGGGCCACGTGGAACACCCGCCGCTCACCCTCCTCGTCATCGCCCAGGCGGTGCGGGAGCAGGCCCTGGGTGGCACCGAACACGATCACCCGGTCCCACTCCTTGCCCTTGATGCGGTGCACGGTGGACAGGAGCACGGCCGGGCCCTCGGCCGGTGGTCGGGTCAACACGCCCCGCAGCCAGTGCTCGAAGGTGGCGGCCTCGGGGTGCAGGGCCGCCAGCGCCGCCAGCGCCGCCAGATCGTCCCGGTGGGTGGAACGGTCCGCCTCCCGTCGCGAGGAGTCGAGCACGTCCATGGTGCCGTCCAGGCCGATGCCGACGCCGATGGCCTCGAGGGCGACGGCGGTGGACCGGTCGGCGGCGGACGCCACGGTGTCGAGGTCCTCCGCGTAGGCCAGCACCTTCGGGACGTCGCGGCCGGACAGTCGGCCGGCCAGGCGCCGGATGTCGGCGACCGAGGTGCTCGACCGCTTCGTGATCATGTCCACCACCATGGGAGCGATGCCGCGGGACGGCCTCCGGATGGTGTCGCGGACATCCTCCCTCCGGATGTGTCCGGGGTCGGCCCCGATCCGGAGGTAGGCGAAGACCGTCCGCATGCCGGTCCGGGCCAGGACGCCGGCCCCCAGCGGAGTGGCACACGGGATGCCCGCCTCCATACAGGCGACCTGCACGGGCAGCAGGGCGGAGTTGACCCGGGCCAGGACGGCGATGTCGGCAGGACCGACCCCGTCCGCCTGCCAGTCGGTGATCATCTCGGTGGCCAGGGCGGCCAGATCGGCGCCGGGCACGGCGCGGACGGCCACCGGCCCGGCACCGGCCAGGGGTCCGGACAGGTCCCCGACGGCGTCGCCGCGGCCCGCCGGCGACCGAATCGTCTTCTCGATCCGACGCCGGTTGTAGGAGAGCAGCGAGGTGGCCGCGGTGACCACCGCCGGCGGGCAGCGGTAGTTCACCTCCAGGGGATGGTGGCCGGCGCCGGGGAAGTAGCGCGGGAAGTCGATGAGGAACTCGGGCGTGGCCCCGGAGTAGCCGTAGATGACCTGGTCGTCGTCGCCCACCCCGAAGCAGTCGTATCCGGGAGCGGCCAGCAGACGGATCAGCAGCAGATGGGCGGGGGTGAGGTCCTGGAACTCGTCGACCAGCAGGCGACGGCAGCGGGCCTGGGCCGACCGTCGGGCGTCGGGATCGGTCAGGAGGATCTCGATGGCCCGGTAGATCTGCTCGTCGAAGTCGACCGCTCCCCGCTCGGCCAGGGCGTCCCGGTAGCGGTCGAACCCCTCGGCGATCCCCTCGGCATCGGGGATCTCCTCCTCCACGACGTCCGGCGCGGTGAGTTCGAGCCGGATGGCGGAGAGGGCGCCGAGGTACGGGGCGACCGTGTCGGCGTTGGCCTGGCGTCGGATCTCGAAGACCTCCTGGAGGAGGTCACGCACCCCGGCCTCCTCGAGGACGCGTGGCCGGCCCGAGGGCCCGAATTCGGTGCAGATCCACAGTCCGGTGCTGTTGAGGGTCCGGATGTGGGGCCCCTCGGGCGAGAGGACGTCCGAACACCGCTGCTTCAGTTCATCGGCGGCACGCGTGTTGTAGGCGAGGGCGCTCACCGTGCCCCGATCGACCCCGCGGTCGGCCACCAGATGACGCAGCCGCTCGGTCAGCACCCGGGTCTTGCCCGAACCGGCCGGGGCGATCACCCGGGCCGGGCCGGTGGCGTGCACCACGGCGGCCAGCTGGTCCGGAGCGAGTTCGGAGTCGGGCGGACGGTGGGTGGCCGGGTCCAGGTGGCCGGCCTCGACGCCCCACCGGTGGGCCACCCCCACCCCCGAGGCGACGGTCGGGGGGTCCGGTGGTCCGCCGTCGACGAAGAGCGGCGTCCCGTCGGACCGGGCCAGGTCGGCCTCCCCGCCCTCGGTGACGCCGAGGGCGGTGAACCGGCGGGCCGCCTTCCGGCCGTGCCACCAGATGGGCTCGCCGGCACGGGCGTCGTAGGTGTTGGCCCACACCAGGAAGTGGAGCCGCTCCACGGTGAACTCGAAAGCCGGCGTGAGGCGGTGGACCGGGCCGTCGTGGCGTTGGGGGGTACGCAGGCTGTCCTGGGCGGCGGCGAGCTCGACCACCAGGGGCCGTCGCTCGAGCCATGCCGCATGGAGGAGGTCGGTGACCTCCCGGGGATCGGCCACCTCGGCGTCGCCCACCCGCACCCGAGGGCACGACGCCCACGGGTCGGGCACCGGGCCGCCGGGCAGCA
The DNA here is from genome assembly GCA_963812525.1 of uncultured Acidimicrobiaceae bacterium. Classification (GTDB taxonomy): domain Bacteria; phylum Actinomycetota; class Acidimicrobiia; order Acidimicrobiales; family RAAP-2; genus Bog-756. The sequence goes on along the minus strand of CAWEVL010000009.1, from coordinate 180,557 downwards.
CGACGACGCCCCGGCCGAGTTCGGGTGGTCCGGGGTACGGCACCCGCCCAACATAGGCCGGGGGTGTGACCGGCGGTCACACCGCCCCCGATGACCCGGCCGGCGCAGACGAGCACCCCGGCCCTCCGGTTGTTAGCGTCTCCGACGATGGCTGCACGCCAGTTCAGTCGACGCTCGTTTCTCGGCGCAGCGACCGCAGGCACGCTGGGCCTGGGGATCGGATTGAGCCGGGCCGGGGCGCCCGCCGCGGCCGCCGGGAGGGCCGGCTCGCGCCCCCGGTCGTTCGACCTCGGCGCCGCCAGGGGGGTCCGTCAGCCCGGCTCACTCCCCAATCCGTTGGTCCCGGCCGGGACCGATCAAGTCCCGGAGATCGAGCACTTCGTCGTGGTGATGATGGAGAACCACTCCTTCGACAACCTCCTCGGCATGCTGGGACGCGGCGACTGCCTTCCGAAAGGGCCGGACGGGAGGCCCACCATCACCATGCCGGACGGACACGGGAACCTGGTCAGTGCCTTCCACATGCCGAGTGAGTGCCAGACCAACGGGGTCGGCCAGAACTGGAACCTGGCCCATCACTCCCTGGTCCGTGACAACCACGGATTCGTCGAGGGCTCGACCGGCGAGGCGCTCGGGTACTTCCATGGAGCAGACCTTCCGTTCACCTGGGACCTGGCGCGCACCTTTCCGATCGCCGACCGGTGGTTCTCGTCCCTCCTCGGCCAGACCGACCCGAACCGCCGGTTCCTGTTGGCCGGGACGTCCCTCGGCCAGATCGGCGATCAGCTGAACGCCGACCTCCCGCCCAACGGCACGATCTTCGATCTCCTGAACCGGTACGGCATCACCTGGAAGGACTACTACTCGAGCATCCCGTCCGTCGGGGTCTGGGTGCCCCTCCTGGGCATGCCCGCCATCACCTCCCACATCAACAAGATCGACGCCTTCTACGCCGACGCCGCCCAGGGAACCCTTCCCCAGTTCTCGTTCGTGGAGCCCGACTACGACCACTCGTCGGAGGAGAATCCCCAGGACATCCAATTCGGGGATCAATTCCTCGGGGGGATCGTGCAGGCGGTGATGGCCGGCCCCCAATGGCAAAAGTCCATGTTGATCTGGACGTACGACGAGTGGGGCGGGTGGTACGACCATGTCCGGCCACCCGCGGCCGTCCCGCCCGACGACGTCCTCCCGGTCCTCTCGCCGAACGACGCACCGGGAGGGTTCGACCAGTACGGCTTCCGGGTGCCGGCCGGTGTGGTGTCGCCGTTCGCCCTCCGCGATTTCGTCTCCCACCGGATCTACGACCACACCTCGGTCCTCAAGACGCTCGAAACGAAATGGAACCTTCCGGCCCTGACCCGCCGGGACGCCAATGCGCTCGACCTCTTCGACATGGTGGACCTGCACGCGCCGCCTGCGTTCGCCGCACCGCCGACCCTGCATGCCCCGGCCGACCCGGCCCGCTCCCAGGGTTGTCTGCAATCCGGGCCGGGGACGATCCCGCCGCGCCATGCGGTGGCGGAGGGGGTGGTCGCCGGGACTCCGCTCGTCGGGCCGGTCGCGCTCCCCGGTGGGGTGGTGGGAACGCCGTACCGGGCGTCGCTCACCGCGTCGCCCCTCAGCGGCGGGGCCCGATGGACGGTCCTCTCCGGCGACCTCCCGGTCGGCCTCGTCCTGGACCCGCGGACCGGGACCATCGCCGGCGTTCCGACCAAGTCGGGAAGCGTCGGTGCCACCATCGGGGTGACGTCGGGCCGGAGGCCCACCGGGGTCCGAAGCTACTCCGTGGTCATCTCGGCCTGACCGGCGCTCCGGAGCGGCGGGACCCCGGGGTACCCCACCTCACGGTCTCGACCGGACCCCGACCGGTGGACCGGTTTCCGGATGGCACCGCGACAGGGGCGGGCGTACGGCGCCAGCCGTCAGCCCTCGGGTCCCGAGAGCCCCAGCATCCTGGTCACGCCGTGGTCCCGACCCGCGGTGTAGCCGCCGTCCACGGCCAGGGCGTGGCCGGTGATGAACGAGGCGTCGTCCGACAGCAGGAAGGCGGCGGCGGCGGCGATCTCCTCGGGCCGCCCGAAGCGGCCGAGCTTGTGCTCGGCGACGGCATTGGCCTTCGACGCCTCCAACCCGGGCCAGTCGAAGACACTCCGGGTCATCGGCGTATCGATGAACCCGGGGCACACGGCGTTGACCCGGATCCCCCGTCCGGCGTAGTCGATGGCCATGCTCTTGGTGAGGAGGACCACGCCCCCCTTGGAGGCGCTGTAGACACTGCCCCCGGCGGTACCCTCCAGCCCCTCGATGCTGGCGATGGTGACCACCGCACCGCGGGAGCCGGCCACACTCGGCTGGGCCAGCATGGCGTCGATGACGTGTTTGGCCACCAGGTAGGTCCCGGTCAGATTGACCCGGAGGACACGGTCCCACTCCTCCGCCGGCAGGGTGTGGACGGGTCCCCCGTTGGCCACTCCCGCCGAGTTGACCACCCCGTCGACCCGCCCCCCGAATCGGGTGGCGGCGGCGACGAGGTCGACGACCGAGGACTCGTCGGCGACATCGGCGAGGTGGAACTCCCAGCACCCGGGGCGGGGGATGGGCGGCGACGGGCCCGAGGGCTCGGCGGTGGGCTGGGCGATGTCGGCTCCGACCACCCGGGCCCCTTCTTCGAGCAAGCGCGTTGCGCACTCCCACCCGATGCCGGAGGCCGCCCCGGTGACGATGAAGCACTTGCCGTCGAGCCCTCGCATGGTCCTCCCTCCTGTGGCCGCCTACCCGACGGCGGTCGGCTCCCCGACCCTACGCTCCGCCGACGCCACCAGGGCGGAAGACGACCTTGATGGCACGGGACGACTCCCGGTCGATGGCGGTCTCGACGGCGGTGCGGTACTCGTCGAGCCCGAACTGGTGGGTGACGACCTCGTCGGGGAGGAGCCCGGCGGCGAGGATGTCGATGGCACGGTCGACCGAGTGCCGGTCGGGCCCGCCGGCGAGACCGGGGGCGGTGCCGGAATCCACCGAGTGGTCGATGGAACCGACCAGCGCCGCCTCCTTGTACCAGACCGGGGTCAGGTCCACCTCGCTGATCCCGGCCGCCCCGAGGAGGAGGACGGTACCCCGGTGGGCCACGTCCCGCAGCGCCTCGGTCACCGACTGGGGCGAGCCGACGGCCTCGACCACCATGGGGAAGCCGCCCATGAGCATGACGTGCTGCTTCCGACCGATGACCCGGGCATCGACCAGGTCGGCCAGCTCGTCGTAGTGGGAGTTGTCCGGCTGGGTCCGGACCACATGGTCGGCCCCGCACAGGGACGCCGCCTCGGCCTGGTGCGGGTGGCGGGCCAGGACGGTCACCGGGCTCCCGGGGTACAGACCCTTGAGCGCGGCCACCGAGGCGAGCCCGATGATGCCGGCCCCGACCACGAGCACGGGTTCGCCGTCGGTGGGCGGCGCCCGGAGGAGTCCGTGGCAGGCGATCGACACCGGCTCGTGGAGGCAGGCGACCCGGTCGGGGACCGAGTCGGGGATGGGGTGGAGCATGGACGCGTGGGCCAGGACCTGCTCGCCCCAGCCCCCGCCGAGATTCGCGGTGAATCCCAGGGTGCGCCCGCTGCTCACCATCCGGTTGTCGAGATTGGTGCAGGACGAGGTCCAACCGCGGGCGCAATTGGCGCAGGGTGGATCGATCCCTCGGGGCAGGCAGGGGATGCACGGGTCGACGGCCACCCGGGTCCCCAGGGGGAGCGGGCACGCCGAACCGGCCTCGACGATGCGGCCGGCGATCTCGTGACCCAGGACGAACGGGAACGAGCCCATCGAGCTGAGGGCCGGGGACGGGCCCGTGTTGTGGGCGAACAGATGGAGGTCGCTGCCGCAGATCCCACCCACGGCCACCTCGACCCGGGCCCAGCCGGGACCCGGGAGCTCGGGATCGGGCAGTTCGACGAGCGAGGCCGGAAAGTCCGGGTCGGCCAGGTCGAATTGGACGGCGCGCACGGGGCCAGCGTACGTGCTTTCGCCACCGTGGCTCCGGTCCGTCCCCTGGGCAGTCACCTCCTCCCGGCCGGTACGCTCGGGGGTCGTGCGCATCGACGACGCCAGGCTGGAGGAGGTCCGGGAACGCGGCTTCTGCCTCGTCGAGGGGTTCCTGGCCCCCGACGAGTTGCGGGCCGCCCAGCAGGCACTGTGGCTGCACTTCCCGGAGCCCGACGCGTACTTTGCCGATCGGGCGCGGTACCCCGAGTTCGAGGGTGACCAGTTCGGCGGTGTCCTGGAGTTCCCCTACCGGTCGTGGGATCTCAACCGCCTGGCCTTCCACCCGGACCTCGTCGACGCCGTCGAGCGCTACCTGGGCACGACCGATCTCCACCTGTACAAGGTCGAGTTGTGGGCCAAGTACGGCGGGGCCGCCGACTACGACCAGCCCCTCCACCGCGACTACGGCAGCCACAGCCTGGTCGTCCCCCGGGATGACCACCGCTACCAGCAGCTCACCACCTTCATCTTCCTCTCCGACGTCACCGACACCGACGGTCCCACCCGGATCGTCCCCTTCGGGGCGGGACGGGATGTGCCCTTCACGCCCTTGTACCTCCCGTTCGGTGCGCTGGCCGAGCGCGAGGTGCCCGCCGTCGGCCCGGCGGGCAGCCTGCTGGTGTACCGGACCGACATCCTCCACCGGGGTTCGCAGATCACCGGTGCCGGGTCGTCGCGGTTCTCCCTGCTGGCCGACTTCCAGGCCCGGGGAGCGACCTGGGGCGGGAAGATGGCCTGGCCCAAACAGTCCCCCCAGCGCTGGGCCAAGCTGATCCCCCAGTGCTCCGTCCGCGAGCGGGATCTGTTCGGCTTCCCCCGGCCGGGACACGAGTACTGGAACGAGCAGTCGCTGGCCGACGTCGCCCTCCGCTACCCGGGGATGGACATGGATCCGTACCGGCCATCCACCCCGGTCCGGTAGCCGACCTCCGGGGCCGGGACCCCCGGTAGGGGACGCCGCTGGTCCCCGCGCCGGCGGTTGGTAAGGTTCGGTTCGGGTCGGCGGGCGATACCGGGAGGTCCCATGGGGTTCGTGCTGACGGAAGGTCACTTCACCACCGAGGCCGAGGCGTTCGCCGAGATCGCCGAGCGGGGCTGGTACTCGATCGCCGTCGACGTCGCCGCCGTCGACAACGAGCTGCACTGGCACGACTTCGATTCGGTGAACTTCATCCTCGAGGGGTCTCACCGGGTGCAGTTCGCCGACGGTTCCTTAATGGAGTGCGGCCCCGGGGCGAAGATCGAGGCCCCCGGGCGGGTGGTGCACCGTGAGTGCAGCCCGGCCTACCGTTCCGTCTTCGGCTTCAGCGTCGAGCCGGCGGCGATGTCCAAGCCGGTGAACAAGCCGCCGACCGAGTTGGACGCCTAGCCGGGGATTCCCCGCCTCGGACGACGGTCACGGTCGAGGAACCCGGTCGTTCGAGTTCCGGCCGCCCCGGGGTCGGAAGCCTTTCGCTAGGTGGCCCGACCGGATCCGAGGGAACCGACCCCTGGTCACCACGGCCGACGACGCAGGGGTGGCGAACGAGGGGCAGCACCTGACCCTGGCCGCCGACCCCCGCCCGGGAGACGGCGTGCCGCACCGGGACGGTGCCGGTGGCGCCGCCCGGGCGGGCACGGCCGCAGCGTTAGTCTCTGCCCGTGACCATCACCCCCGAAGGCGGCCGGGTGCTCGGCTGCCTGGTGGAGAAGCAGCTCACCACACCGCAGCAGTACCCCCTGACCCTCAACGCCCTGACCCTGGCCTGCAGCCAGTCCACCAACCGCGAACCGGTGATGGCCCTCAGCGACTCCGAGGTGCAGGGTGCGCTCCAGGAGCTGAAGGAGCTCCACCTCGTACGGTTCGTCCTGCCGTCCCACGGGAAGTCGGTGATCCGCTTCCGGCACGTGCTGGACGAGGCCTACGGCCTCGACACCGCCCGGGTGGCCCTACTGGCCGTCCTGCTCCTCCGCGGGCCCCAGACCCCCGGCGAGCTCCGGTCCCGCACCGCCCGCATGGCCGAGCTCGGCTCGCTGGAGTCGCTCCTCGCCGAGCTGCAGGTCCTGGCCGACCAGCCCGAACCCCTGGTGCGACTGCAGGCCCGCCAACCCGGCCAGAAGGAGGACCGTTGGCAGCAGCTACTGGCCGCCGAGTCGGGGGACACCGGTCGTCCCGAACGGCCACCGCCGGCCGGGACGACCCGGCGTCCCGACCCGATGGGCACCCCGGACGCCGGGCCGGAGCCGATCGGCGGCGGGGGCGAACGTACCGACCTCGAGCGGCGCGTGGAGGAGCTGGCGGCCGAGGTGGCTGCGGTCCGGGCCGAACTCGGCGACGTCGGCGCCGCCCTCGCCGCCCTACGGGAGAGCCTCGGGGAGTAGCGGCCGTGGTCCTCCGGGGCGCTAGGCCGACGTCCTGGGGCCGAGCAGGTCGCTCACCGCCCCCCGGAGCATGCCGCCCAGCTCGGTCGAGGGGACGTCGGAGAACACATTGCCGGTGAGGACCAGGGCGCCCATGACCGCACCGAATGCGCAGGCCATCCGGACCCGGTCGCCCAGGGCGATCGCCGGATTCCCGAGAGCCTCGCGGAAGCGGGCCTCCAGGTCGTCGTGATCGGCGTCGTGCCGGTCGCGGTGCAGCTCCTCGAGGGCGGCGCGGTTGCGTTCGTGGAGGATGAAGAGGGCCCGGTGCTCGAGCATCTGGTCGATGAAACCGTCGAGCAGGTCGGCCCAGGTCCCCGGTGACCAGTCCGCCTGGTCGATGGAGCTCAGCGCCGCCCTGCCGAAGTCGTGAAGGCGCAGGTGCAGCGTCATCAGGATGTCCTCTTTGCTGGCGAAGTGGTAGTAGATCGCCGCCTTGGAGTAGCCGAGCCGCTCGGCGATCTGCCGCAGGGAGGTCCGCTCGTAGCCCTGATCGGTGAAGAGCTCCAAGGCGATGTCGAGGATCCGCTCGCGGGTGCTCACGTCCACTCCGGCGTCGTCGGGCTCCGGTCGACTGAGGGTCACCCTTCCATTCTACTTGACAACCGGTAAGTTACTCCCTTACCATCCGGCAAGTAACCAGCAGCCCACGACCAGTCAGGAATCCGTGCCCACCGACTCCATGATCCGAGCCGAAGGACTGAAGAAGCGCTTCGGGGAGACGGTCGCCCTGGACGGCGTGGACCTGGACGTGCCCACCGGGTCCATCCTCGGCGTCCTGGGCCCGAACGGCGCGGGCAAGACCACCGCGGTGCGCATCCTGACCACGCTGTCCGTGCCCGACGCCGGGTCGGCCTGGGTGGCCGGTCACGACGTGGTCCGCGAGGCTCCCGCCGTCCAGCGCAGCATCGGGGTCACCGCCCAGGACGCCACCGTCGACGAGCTCCTGACCGGACGGCAGAACCTGGTCATGGTGGGACGCCTGTGCGGGCTCCGCCGGCCCGAGGCCCGGGCCAGGGCCGACGAGCTGCTGGCCCAGTTCGACCTGGCCGATGCCGCCGACCGGGTCCTCAAGGGCTACTCGGGAGGGATGAGGCGCCGCCTCGACCTGGCCGCCGGCCTGGTCACCCGTCCCCCGGTCCTCTTCCTCGACGAGCCGACCACCGGACTCGACCCGACCAGCCGGGTCCGCATGTGGGAGGTCATCCGCGGGCTGGTGACCGACGGGGTGACCCTGCTCCTCACCACCCAGTATCTCGACGAGGCCGACGAGCTGGCCGACCGCATCGTGGTCATCGACCACGGCCGGGTCATCGCCGAAGGCACGGCGGCCGAGCTCAAGACAGCGACCGGCGGGGCGCGGCTCGAGGTCACGCTGAGCGAACCGTCCGCCGTCGCTCCGGCGGCCCTGGAGCCCTTCGTGTCCGGTCAGGTCCACGTCAGCCACGACGGGCGCCGCCTGCGCGCACCGGTCCGCAGCGGGGCGGGACTGGCCACGACCGTGGTGCGCGCCCTCGATGCCGCCGGGATCAGCGTCGACGACGTGGAGGTCCACCAGCCCTCGCTCGATGATGTGTTCTTCTCGCTCACCGGTCACCCCACCGAGGAGACGGGCGAGTTCGCGGACCTCGATCCGCCCCGCGCCGAGCTGGAGACCGCCCGATGATGACCGTCACGACGCTCGCTCCCCCACCGACGGCCAGACCCCCGAGGGCTCCCGGCGTCGTCCGGCAGCTGGGCGATGTCCTGGCGCTCACGGGACGCAATTTGGTCCACATCGCCCGGGAGCCGCTCCAGCTGTCGGATGTCACCGTCCAGCCGGTCCTCTTCACCCTGCTGTTCGTGTACGTCTTCGGTGCCGGCGTGGTCCTTCCCGGCGGCGGGACCTACGCCGACTTCGCCATCGCCGGCCTCCTGGCCCTCAACCTGACCACCTCGGCCATGGGCACCGCCGTCGGGCTCAGCACCGACCTCAACAGCGGGGTGATCGACCGCTTTCGGACCCTGCCCATGTGGCGGCCGGCGGTGCTGGTGGGGCGCTCGCTGGCCGACCTGCTGACCGCCACGGTGTGCGCCGCCATCGTCGCCATCACCGGTCTGTGCATCGGCTGGCGCCCGACCGGCGGGGTGGCGTCCACCGTGGCCGGATTTGCCATCTTCCTCCTGTTCGCCTACGCCCTCTCGTGGGGCTGCGCCTGCCTGGGGATGGTCAGCAAGGGCCCGGAGTCGGCCCAGGGCATCGGCCTGGTCATCCTGTTCCCGCTGGCCATCGTGTCCAACGCCCTCGTCCCCACCGAGCGGATGCCCGTCGTGCTCCGGACCATCGCCGACTGGAACCCGGTGAGCGCGGTGACCACCGCCGCCCGTCAGCTCTGGCACAACCCGAACCCCTCGGCGACCATCCACGCCTGGCCCATGCAACACCCGGTGGAGGCGTCACTGCTGTGGTGCGCCGCCCTGCTCGTGGTCTTCGCCCCTCTGGCCACCGCGCTGTACCGTCGGCGCACCACCGAGTGACGGTGGTGCCGCAGGCCCGTCCGACCGGTGACCCCGGCACCGGGCCGGGGCACGGGCGCGGGCGACGGGCGCGGTTAGGGGAGCGCAGCCAGGGCTTCGGCGTCGAGCACCACGTCGGCGGCGGCCAGGTTCTCCTCCAGGTGCGCGAGGGAGGACGTGCCCGGGATGAGGAGGACGTTGGGGGCCAGGTGCAGCAGCCACGCCAGCGCGATCTGCGCCGGGGTCGCCTCCAGCCGGCGGGCCGAGGCGACGACGACCGGGTCGGCCAGGACGGGGTTGTCGGCGTGGAAGGCGGAGCCCAACGGGAAGAAGGGCACAAAGGCCACACCGTCGTCCCGACAGGCCTCGAACACGTCCGAGTCGGGGGTGTCGACCAGGTTGTACGGATTCTGCACGCACGCCACCTCGACCCGGGATCGGGCGACACGGTACTGATCCAGATCGATGCTGCTGAGGCCGATCGCCCCGATGAGGCCCTCCCTGCGCACGGACTCCATGGCGTCGAGCTGCTCGGCGAACGGCACGTCGGACTCCGGGTGGCGACGGAGGTTCACCACCGGGATCTGGTCCAGGTCGAGGGCGTCCAGATTGGCCTCGACCCCGGCCCGGAGCTGCTCGGGTGTCTGCGCCGCGACCCACCGACCGGCGTCGTCCCGGGCCGCACCGACCTTGGACACGATGACCAGGCCGTCCGGATAGGGGTGGAGGGCCTCGCGGAGAAGGGCGTTGGCCACATCCGGCCCGTAGAACTGCGCCGTGTCGATGTGGTCCACCCCGAGCTCCACGGCGTGTCGCACCACCTGGAGGGCCACGTCGTGGTCGGTCGGCGGCCCGAACACTCCGGGGCCGGGCAGCTGCATGGCCCCGAAGCCCATCCGGCGGACGACGTAACCACCCATCACGAACGATCCGTTGCCCACCAGTCCGGTATAGCCGATTCCGCGGGAGCCCACGCTCGACCGCGCCTCGGCCACCCGCACCGGCGGCACGGCCCCCCCGCATCGGGATTCCGGTAGCGTCGGGCCGTGACCGTGGGCGACGAAGCCATGGAGATCGACGTCTATCTGAAGGAGCTGGGCGCCACCGACGAGCAGATCGCCGACGCCCGCCGGAGGTGCGACCTGGCCCCCCTCGCCGGGGATCTGGTCCTGGCCCGGGGGGCCACGCTGACGGCGCGGGATCTGGCCGGGCGGTCCGGGACCACCGTCGAGGACGTGCTGGACATGTGGCGCACCATGGGTGTGGTCGTCCCCGACGAGGACCGGGCCATGTTCTCCGACGACGACGCCCAGTTCACCGCCTTCCTGGTACAGGCCAACCCGGTGGGGTCCCACGGGGGCGAGCTGCTCCGGGTGCTCGGCAGCTCGCTGTCCCGGGTGGCCGAAGCGGCGGTGGCGGTGTACGTGCAGACCCAGGAGCCGGCCTACGACTCGCCGGGGCTGGACGTCCTGGCCTGGGCCAGAGAGCAGGCCACGGTCAACGCCGCCGCCCTGCGCCTGGGTGACTCGATGGGAGCCGTCTTCGCCCACCACATGCGGGACGCCATCGACCGTCAGCGAGCCGCCCAGGCCGAGGTGAGCGACCGCTCGCTGCACCGCCTGGCCGTGGGCTTCGTGGACCTGGTCGGCTTCACCCCGCTCTCGCTGCACACGTCGCCCACCTCCCTGCTGGAGCTGATCGGCGAGTTCGAGGGGAGGGCCTTCGAAGTGGCGAGGACCCACCAGGGGCGGATCGTCAAGCACATCGGTGACGAGGTGATGTTCGTGGCCTCGGACGGCGAGGCGGGCTGTGCCATCGCCCGGGACATCACCTCCTCCATCGGCACCGGCATCGAGCCGCGGGGCGGCGTGTGCTTCGGCGACGTCATCACCCGGCACGGTGACTACTACGGGCCGGTGGTCAATCTGGCCTCGCGGTTGACCGACCTGGCCGTGCCGGGCGAGGTCCTGGTCGACGCGGACACGGCCCGGTCGGCGACCGGGTCCTTCGAGTTCCGGGAGGCCGGACGCCGGCTGCTCAAGGGCTTCGACGACCCCATCGAGGTGTACTCGGTGGGCGCCGCCATCCCCCCCTGAGCGCACCCCGACCCACCACCGAGCCCCCGGGGACGGCCGGGACCCGGCCGGGATACTCAGGCGCCTTGTCGCGGCAGCCGGAGCGTGGCCGTCCCGGTGACGTGGTCGCCGAGTCCGGTGGTGGCCCGGAGCTCGACCTCCACGATCCCCTCATCCGGCTCCGCCCGCGTGGCGGTGACCGAGCCGGAGTACGTGAGGGTCGTGGCCGGGAACAGGGGCACGCCGAGACGGATGGCGAGCCGGCCGACCATGGCCTCGGGACCGGCCCAGTCGGTGAGGAAGCGGCTGCAGTAGCCGGTGTCGGACAGGATGTTCATGAAGATGTCCGACGCCCCCTGCGTCGTGGCGTAGGCACGGTCGTGGTGGACGGGCATGAAGTCACGCGAGGCGATGGCCCCGGCCACGATGTGGGTGGCGGTGACGTCGATGACCATGTCCGGGAGCCGGTGGCCGACGGCGACCTCCTCCCAGATCACCGTCCCGGACGGCGAACGGGCGGTCACGAGGGCTCCCCCGGCCGGAACTTGAGGATGCGGAACCGCTGTCGGCCCACCACCTCACCGGACTCCACCGTGTAGGTGGTCACCCAGGTCACGAAGTAGCCCCGTCCGAGCCGGGTGGATTTCTCCTCCGAGATGGACTCCACCACGGTCGAGGCCGACACCGTCTCCCCGAGCCGGAGGTAGCGGTCGATCTCGAACTCGGAGTCGGTGGCCAGGGTCCCGCGGAAACCGGCGGCGTCGAAGACCGACAGCGGACCGGCCCCCCCGGACTCGACGGGCGAGCCGCCCCGCTCGGCCATGCCGGTGATGGTCGGGGTGGCCATGGTCCAGGTCTGCAGCATGAGGGGCGGGGCCACGATCCCTCCGAACCGGGTCTTGGCCGCCAGGTCCGGGTCGGTGTACACGGGGTTGTGGTCCTCGAAGGCCGCGGCCCAGTGGCGGATCATCGGCTGGTTGACCGGGTCGGGCGCCACCGAAGGGGCGCCCGACCCCACGGGCCGGCCGATCAGCTCGGCCAACCGCTCGCTCAGGGGCCCGGTGTCGTCACCCTCCGTACCCTCGTCCATCGCCCATCCAATCCGTCCCGGTGTCCACCGCGTCCCGCCGAGGATAGAGGGTCGGCTGCCGCGGCTTCGGCCGAGCCGGCCGGACCCGGGTGGGCGAGACGGCTGCGGTCCCCGTGCACTTCAATGGTGGGTGTGACCAGTGCATCGGCTCTCGAGAGGGCGCTCGCCCGGTCAGGAGGCACGGTGACCGACACGCTGGAGCGGCTGGTGGGTGAGCCCATCGATGCCGAGGCGGAGGGTCACCGGGGCGTCCGGGCGGAGCCCGCCAGCCGGCTCGAGGTTCCGGGGGGGCACCCGCTGCTGTGCCGGGCAGCCAGTCTGCAGGGACGGCAGTCGGGACGGCCCTATCTGGTCGCGGTGACCCTCCTGGTGCCGAGCCGACTCTCCGCCGGATTCGTGCGGCAGCTCGAGTCCGGCCACCGCCCCATCGGCCGGATCCTCGTGGACGAAGGGATGGAGGTGACCCGGGAGCGACTGGCGGGACCCGACCCGATCGCCGAGTCGATGTGGCCGGACGCTGCGCCGGTCCCGGACGAGGTCCTGCTGGCCCGGACGTACCGGGTCCGCAACCGGGGTCTGCCGATCATGGTCATCAGCGAGTGGTTTCTCACCACGCTCCGCCCCTACGTCGCCCCGGACGACCCTGGCTCACCACCCTGAACGGGATCGGCACGACGGTACGCTGGCCTCATGGTGACCTTCGACGACGTGGCGGCGATGGCGCTCGAGCTCCCCGAGGTCACCGAGGGACTCCGCCACGGCCACCGCACCTGGTTCGTGGACGGGAAGGGCTTCGCCTGGGAGCGTCCGTTCAGCAAGGCCGACATCAAGCGGTTCGGCACCGAGACCCCTCCCGAGGGACCCATCCTGGCCGTGGGGGTGGAGGACCTCATCGAGAAGGAGGCCGTGCTCGAGGCCAATCCCGGGGCCTTCTTCACCATTGCCCATTTCGCAAACTACCCGGCCGTGCTCATCCGGCTGAAGGGGGTGACCAAGGGAGCCCTCCGGGACGCCCTGCTCGACGCCTGGCTGAGCTGCGCCCCGGATCGGTTGACCGAGTCCTACCTCGAGCGGTAGGGGGCCGGACCGACGTCCGCCGGCCGGCGAAGGCCGTCGAGCACGGCGGCCCCACTGGCCACGACGCCGATGGTGGCGCCCACCACGCACACCCCGGCCCAGCGGTGGCTCTGGTAGACCGAGCTCCCGACGGCCGAGCCGACCGCGCCGCCGGCGAAGTAGCAGACCATGTAGGCCGAGTTGATCCGGCTGCGGGCGTCGGGGGCCAGGCGGTAGATCAGGGACTGGTTGGTGACCTGCAGGCCCTGGACGCCGACATCGAGGAGGAGGATCCCGACGATGAGCATGGCCAGGTTGTGGCGGCCCCACCACAGGGGCAGGAAGGCCACCCCGACCAGGCCGGCGAAGACCAGGGTGGTGGCCCTGGTCCAGCCGCGGTCGGCCCAGCGACCGGCGAAGTTGGCGCATAGGGCCCCGCCCGCCCCGACCAGCCCGAACAGCCCGATGGTCAGGTCGTTGTCGTGATAGGGGGCGCCGGCCAAGAGGAAGGCCATGGTGGTCCAGAAGACGCTGAAGGCGGCGAAGCCGAGGGCGCCGAACACGGCGCGGCGGCGGAGGAGCCGCTCGGTGGCCAGCATCCGGGCGGCCGAGCGCAGGAGGGTGCCGTACCCGATGCGAGGCCGCTCCCCCTCCCCGGGCAGCCGGCGGGCCAGCACGATGGCCAGCACCGCGGTCATGCACGCGGCCATGACGTAGACCACCCGCCAGCTCGAGGCCTGGGCCACGATGCCGGACACGGTCCGGGCCAGCAGGATGCCGATGAGCAGCCCGCTCATCACCACGCCGACCACGTGGCCCCGGCGCTCCTCGTCGGCCAGGGAGGCGGCCATGGGCACGAGGATCTGGGCGGCCACCGAGCCCGCCCCGACGATGAGGCCCACGGCGATCAGCACTTCGATGTCGGGGGCCGCGGCCGAGATCACCAACCCGACGGCCGTCACCACCAGCACGGAGGGCACCAGCCACCGCCGGGTCAGCAGGTCACCCAGCGGGACCAGCAGGGCCAGGCCCACCGCGTACCCGATCTGGGCGACGGTCACCACCAGGCCGGCCGTCGCCGAGCTGGTCCCGAACGACCGGGCGATGTCGTGGAGGACCGGCTGGGCGTAGTAGAGGTTGGCCACCGACACGCCGCAAGACACGGCGAACAGCAGGACCAGGGCCTGGCTCATCCCCGACCGTCGGGTCGTGGCGGCGGTGGCGACGGTGGCGGCGGTGGCGGCGTCGGCCATGCCGACCTCCTTGGCTACAAGTGAACGTACCGTACAGTATCAGATTTGTGTACGTAACGTTCATGATCTACTATCGAGCCCGTGACCAGCAGCGATGTACCGTCCTCGTCCACCGTTGGCCGCCCGAGGAGCGAGCGGGTCCGGCTGGCCACCCTCGAGGCGGCGGCCGACCTGCTGGTGGAGGGAGGCCTGGGGGCGGCGACCATGGAGGCCATCGCCGCCCGGGCCGGCGTGAGCAAGGTGACCATCTACCGGTGGTGGCCGTCCCGGGGGGCGGTGGCCGTGGACGCCTACTTCCACCGCTTCGACGAGACCTACACCTACGTCGACACCGGCGAGGTGAGCGTCGACCTGACCACCCAGCTCCGGCTGCTCATCCACGCCTTCCGTGGCCGCGCCGGCGAGATCATGGCCGAGCTCATCGGCCAGGCGCAGACCGATCCGGTACTGGCCGAGACCCTGCGGTCCGGGTGGCTGCAGCCCCGGCGGGAGGCCACCGCCACGGTGCTCCGGAGGGCCATCGTCCGGTCGCAGATCCGCCCGGACGTCGACATCCCCACGGTCATGGACGAGCTCTATGCGCCGTTGTACTGGCGGCTCATGATGCGCCACCGGCCACTCGACGACGGCCTGGCCGACGAGCTCGTCCGCAACACGCTGGAGGGCGTCCGGCTCCGCTGAGACCGGATGCGGCGGCTGGCCCGACTGCTACTGCGCCGCCCCCGCGGTCATCGAGGCGAGCATCTGCTGGAGAGCGGCCTGGTCCGGTCCGACGAACGGCCGGGCCGTCGGCACCGTGGCCAACGTCTCCAGCAGGCGCCCGGTGAGGTTGCCGGGGGCGGCGGGCAGGTGACTGCTCAGGACCATGGTCGGCTCGAGGGCGCGGACGTCCTCCAACTGCTGTGCGAAGGCGGTGCCGTCCACCTGGTGCAGCCACGGTGAGTCCAGCGTGGCCCAGAGGACCTGGCCATCGTGCAACTCCTGGGTCGACAGGTCCGCGGCGGACTCGGGCACCTCGGTCAGGAGGGCACCGAAGGTGTCGGCGCTGAACAGCGCTCCGGTCAGGTCATCGCGGAAGCCGGTGGTGCACGGGTTGTCGAACGTCGGAGGTCTGATGGCGGTGAGGGCGCGATCACCCAGTTCCAGGCGCTGTCCCGGGTTGACCAGGTGGACCCGGTCCAGGGGCAGCGGGGCGGTGAGGCTCATCGAGCCCACGCCGAGGAAGGTGGTGACCACCTTCAGCCGGTCGTTCTCCTCCAGCAGCCGATGGAGGGCACCGGTGTGGTCGGCGTCGGTGTGGGTGAGCCAGATCCACCGAAGGTCGGCGGGGTCGACGAGGGTCCGGAGGGTGGCCATGAACGCGTCGGCCTCGACGACCGGTCCGGTGTCCACGAGCAGCGGCTCGGCACCGTGGACGAGGAAGGCGTTGACGGGCACGAAGCCGAACCCGGGAATGGGGAAGCTGGAGGTCAGTACCTCGAGGTCGGGTCCTGCTCGGTACGAACTGATCATGGGGTGCTCCTTGGCTGCTGCTCGGTGGGGGGACTGGTCAGGCTCAGGGGCGAGGTTCGGCGCATGACACAGGGGCCTGCGGTGGCCGGGCCGAGGGTCATCCCTGACCCTCGGTGACCGCGGCTCCCTCGGCGACCGACCGGAGCCGTCCGAGGGTCTGGCCCATGGCCTCGTGCAGCTCCCGATGGCGATTGGTGGGCACGTCGACGATGCGGGCCCAGGCCGGGATCCAGTGCACGTCATAGGACTCGGTGACGAGCGTGCCCCCGTCGACCGGCTCGAACCGGAAGCGCCACTCGGTGGACTCGCGACCGCCCTCCTCGGTGACGAAGGCGAACTCGCGGCCGGGGTCGGCCGCCAGGACGCGGCCCCGGCGGGACCAGCGCATCAGGTTGGCCGGTCCCCCGCGGTTGTGGCCGATGAAGGTGGCCCCCTCGGACGCCCCGTCGGCTCCCCCGGTCCACTCCACCCGCTGGCACTCGGGGCTCCACTCCCCCATGCGGGGCAGGTCGGCCACCAGGCGGTAGATGTGCTCCGCGCTGGCCTTGATCACCAGCTGCTCGCTGTCCCGGGTCAACCACCACCTGCCGTGCTTGGTGGGCATCGCCGCTCCTCTCGGTCTCGGTTGAATGAACAAAGCTTAGGCTAATTATATTAGCTCTAGTTGTCAACCACTGATTAGGCTAGGGTGGGAGCATGGACCCTGCGGGAGTGACATCGACGTCCGAGGTGACCGACACCCCTCCCCCCGGTGACCGGCGGGCGAGGCGCCGCCAGGAGACCATCGCCGAGATCCTCGAGATCGCCGAGGGGGTGATGACCGAGGAGGGCGTCAACGGGCTGAGTCTGGCCGAGGTGGCCCGGCGTCTCGGGGTCCAGCCCCCCTCCATCTACAAGTACTTCCCGTCGCTCATGGCCATCTACGACGCCCTGTTCCTCCAGGGTCAGGTGGAGCACCTGGCCGTCCTGCGCCAGGCCATGGCCGAACACCCACCCGGCCTGGAGGCACTCATCCACGGCCTGGAGGCCAGCGGCCGCTGGTCTCTGGCCCACCGGGCCAAGGCCCAGCTCCTGTTCTGGCGGCCGGTGCCGACCTTCGAGCCCAGCCCCGAGGCGTTCGCCCCCAGCCAGCAGATGGTGGCCATCCAGAGGAGCGCGCTGGCCCAGGCCGTGGCGTCGGGTCAGCTCGGTCGGGCCGCCGACTCCGACGAGGCCGTCTACCTGGTGTCCACCCTCATCGTCGGGGTGCTGAGCCAGGCCATGGCCAACGAGCCCGATGCCGAGTGGGGCCAGGGCCGGTTCACCCCCCTGTTCCCCAAGTTGATGCGCCTGTTGCCGGCGGCCTACCCACCCGAGGACCGAACCCCCTGACCGGTCGCCACCTGGCCGGTCCTGCCCCGGACCGGTGGTCGGCGACGACGTTAGGGTTGGCGTCCGGCCCGTCCGAGACGTCCGGGACGTCCGGGACGTCGGGATCCAATCCGGGAAGGCAGGCTTGAGATGCGAGTCGGAATCCACTTACCCCAGTACGGACGCGTGGCGGGCGCCGAGGCCGTCACCCGGGCGGCCGTGCACGCCGAGGAGCTCGGCTTCCACGATCTCTGGGTGAGCGACCATATCGTCCACCCGGCGGCGCAGACGTATCCGTCGCCGTACCTGCTCGATCCGCTCGTCACGCTGACCTGGGCGGCGGCGGTGACCCGGCGCATCGGGCTGGCCACCAGCGTCCTGGTCGTCCCGACCCACCACCCCCTCGAGCTGGCCAACGCCCTGGCCAGCCTGGATGCCCTGGCCGGGGGCCGCCTCTCCATCACGGTGGGTGTGGGATGGTCGGAGGCCGAATACGCCGCCCTCGGGTACGACTTCCACAACCGCGGGGCGCGCCTCGACGAGGCCATCGACCTGTTCCGGAGGGTCTGGTCCGAGGACCCGGTGAGCTTCCACGGGACGTTCACGTCCTTCGACGACCTGCGCGTCCTGCCCCAACCGGCCCATCGGATCCCCATCTGGATCGGGGGGAGCAGCGAGCCGGCCTACCGGCGCACGGCGGCCAGGGGCGACGGCTACCAGGCGGTGGGTCTCTCGGTGGAACAGGCCGGCCCGGTGGTCGAGCGCATCCGGCGTGACCACCCCGAGGCCGACTTCCCCATCTCCCTCCGGACGGGTTGGGACCCCCAGGGCATGGACCCCGGTCTGATCCGTGAGGAACTGGCCGCCTTCGCCTCGGCCGGCATCCAGCACGTGGTGTCGGCGCCGTGGCGACGGGACGTCGACGAGTGGCTGCGATCCATGGACCTCCTGGCCGAGCTGGTGCTCTGAGCTGGCGTCGGCACCGGTAGGACACGCGCCGTCGGCAGCCGCCCGGACCTAGGGTGGCGTCCGTCGAGGAGGATGTTGCCATGCAATTCACGAATCTCCCGTCCGAGTCCGACGCCTATCGACAGGCCAGGGAGGAGCTCCGACTGGCCGAGGTCGACCTCATGGCCCACCGCGAGCGGGTCGCCGAGCTGCGACGGGCCCTCCCCGTCGGACCGGTGGTGACCGACTACGAGTTCGTGGAAGGGGCGGCGGACCTGGCCTCCGACCATGGCGCGGTGACCCCGGTGACCCTCTCCGAGCTGTTCTCGGGACCTGACCGGCCCTTGATCGTGTACCACTTCATGTTCGGCAAGCAGCAGCAGGCTCCCTGCCCGATGTGCACCATGTGGATCGACGGGTTCAACGGCATCGCCCGACACGTGCAGGAGAACGCCGACTTCGTCGTGGTCGCGGCGGCGGAGCCAGGAGCCCTCCGCCGGCACGCACGGGCACGGGGCTGGCACGGACTCCGGCTGCTCTCCGCCGGAGCGAGCACGTTCAAGTACGACCTCGGTAGCGAGGATGCCCAGGGGGTCCAGGACTCACGGGTCTCGGTGTTCACCCGCGACGGTGAGGGGGCCGTCCGCCACCGGTACACGAGTGCACCCCGCATGGCCGACGACATCGACCAACGGGGCATCGACCTGCTCTGCCCCACCTGGCACCTGCTGGACCTCACCCCGTACGGTCGGGACGACTGGTATGCCTCGCGGCACGACGAGGGGTAGCCCCCCGGGTCCACGGGCCGGGCGCACGCCAGGTGGCGGCTCCCGGGTCCCTGAGGGTGAGGACGAGCTGTCGGAGTACCGGGGAAAACGGGACCCGGCGAGGACGCCCGAGCCCGTTCCGGCCACGAAGGCGAAGCGGCGGACCCGGACCGTGTCCCCCGACCCGACCTTCGTGATCCAGGAGCACCACGCCTCGAGCCTGCACTGGGACTTCCGGCTGGAACGGGACGGGGTCCTCGTGTCGTGGGCCCTGCCCAAGGGGCTCCCACCCTCCCCGGAGGCGAACCACCTGGCCGTCCGCGTGGAGGACCACCCCTTGGAGTACGGGGCCTTCGCCGGCACCATCCCCGAGGGGGAGTACGGGGCGGGGACCGTGGCCATCTGGGATCACGGTACCTACACGTGCGAGAAGTGGAACGACCACGAGGTCATGGTGGTGCTCGACGGTCGGAGGGCCCAGGGCCGGTACGTGCTCTTCCCCACCAGGGGCAAGCAGTGGATGATCCACCGGATGGACCCGGTGGCCGGCGGGTACGACCCGCTGCCCACCGTGCTCAAGCCGATGCTGGCCACGGCACGGGACCTCCCACCGGACGACGACGGCTGGGCCTACGAGTTCAAGTGGGACGGCATCCGGGCCCTGGTGTGGGTGGACGGCGGGAGGGTCCGGGCCCGGAGCCGCACCGGGGCCGACATCACGCAGGCGTTCCCCGAGCTCCGCGAGCTGGGCGAGTCGATGGGCAGCAACCAGGCCGTCCTGGACGGCGAGCTGGTGGTGCTGGAGGAGGGAGGGCGTCCCTCCTTCTCCCGCCTGCAGCACCGCATGCAGCTGACCGACGCCCGGGCCGTGGCCCGGGCCGCCCCGCAGCATCCGGTCAGCTTCGTGATCTTCGACCTGCTCCACCTCAATGGCCACTCCCTGCTGGACGCCTCCTACGATCAGCGACGGGCCCTCCTCGAGCAGCTGGACCTGGGTGGGCCGACCTTCGCCCTCACCCCCTCGTTCACCGAGGAGGCCGGGGCCGCCGTCCTGGCCGCCGCGGTCCAGCTCCGGATGGAAGGGGTGGTGGCCAAGCGGCGGGGCTCCCCGTACCGGCCCGGGAAGCGGAGCACCGACTGGATCAAGGTCAAGGACCAGCGGACCCAGGAGGTGGTCGTCGGCGGGTGGACGAGGGGCCGGGGCAGCAGGCGGGACACCTTCGGGGCCCTGCTCCTCGGCCTGCCCTCGACCGACTCCCCGGGCGCGCTGACCTTCGTCGGCAAGGTCGGGACCGGGTTCACCGACGCCGGGCGGGACGAGCTCCTGGGTCGGCTGCGCCCGCTGGAGCGGGTGACCAGCCCGTTCGACACCGACCTGCCCAGGGCCGTGGTCGGCGACGGCGCCCACTGGGTGCGCTCCAAGGTGGTGGGCGAGGTCGAGTTCACCGAGTGGACCCCCGACGGCCACCTCCGGCATCCATCGTGGCGGGGTGTCCGGCAGGACAAGACCCCCAAGGAGGTCCGTCGTGAGTCCTAGCGCCGGCACCCGGGTGACGGTGGGCGGGCGGGAGCTCACCGTGACCAACCTCGACAAGGTCCTGTACCCGGCGACGGGATTCACCAAGGGTCAGGTCATCGACTACTACGCGCGCATCGCCGAGGTCATGCTCCCCCACCTCGAGGGCCGGCCCGCCACCATGAAGCGCTTTCCGAGCGGCGTGGAGGAGCAGTACTTCTTCGAGAAGCACTCACCGGACCACGCACCGGACTGGCTCCACCATGTCGACGTCCCCTCCGAGGGGGGAGAGGGGACGGTGACCTACAGCGTCATCGACGACCTCGCCTCCCTGGTGTGGGCGGCCAACCTGGCCGCCCTCGAACTGCATGTCCCCCTGTGGCACGCCGGGCGCCGGCGGGCCCTGCCGGGGCCCCCGGACCACATGGTCTTCGACCTCGACCCGGGGGAGCGCACGACGATCGTCGAGTGCTGCCGGGTGGCCGAGCTCATCGCCGAGACGCTCGCCCCGGACCACCTCGAGGCCCACCCCAAGACGAGCGGGTCGAAGGGCCTCCAGCTGTACGTGCCCCTCGGACCGCGGGCCACCTGGGAGCGGGTGCGGGAGGACGCCCATGACACGGCGCGCCGACTCGAGCGGTCGACCCCCGGGCTGGTGGTGTCCAACATGAGGAAGAGCCTCCGCCGGGGCAAGGTCCTGATCGACTGGAGCCAGAACCACCCGGCCAAGACCACGGTGGCCGCCTACTCCCTCCGCGGCCGGTCCGAGCCCACCGTGTCCACCCCGGTGACCTGGGACGAGGTCCACCGGTGTGCCGCAGCCGGCGATCCCGAGCTCCTCCGGTTCACCGCCGACGACGTGCTCGAACGGGTGGCCGGGCACGGGGACCTGTTCGCCCCGGTGTGACCGCGGGACGAAGGACGCTCAGGACGCCTTGCGACGTGGGGTCTTGGCCTTCGGGGCGGCCTTGGCCGACCGAGCCGTCCGCTTGGCCGGTGCCGGGGCCGACGCCTTGGAGCCGGCCTTGGTCGCCTTCTTGATCGGCGTGGCCTTCGACGCCCCCGCCGCCCCGGGTCCGGCGGCGGGTTTGGCCGTCCGCTGGGACTTCACCGAGTCGATGCTGGCGCTCAGGACCTCCATCAGGTCGACCACCTTGGTGGAGGCGGGCGCCTCCTCGGTGCCGGTCACGATCTCGTTCCCCGTCCGCTTCGCCTCGATGAGCGCCTCCACCTTCTGGCGGTGGGTGTCGTGGTACTTGTCCGGGTCCCACTCGCTCTCCATGGACGCCAGCAGCAGCTCGGCCATGGACACTTCGCGATCGCTCAGCTCAGAGGAGCTGGGCAGGTCGGGGAGCTCCGTCGACGGCGAGCGGATCTCGTCGGCGAAGTACATGGTCTCGAGTTTGAGGACGTCGTCGTCCGGTCGGATGGTGACCGGGTACTCCTTGTTCCGCATGACCACGGTGCCGATGGCCACCTTGTTGGCGTTGCGCATGACTTGGCGGAGCAGGGCGTAGGCCTTGTTGGCCGCCTCCCCCTCCGGGGCCAAGTAGTAGGTCGACCGGTAGTACACGGGATCGATCTGCTCCAGGTCGACGAAGTCGGTGATCTGGATGAGCCGGGACTTCTCCGGCTCCGCGGTCTCCAGCTCCTCGTCGCTGAGGAGGACGTACTCCCCGCCGCCGAGGTCGTAGCCCTTCACGATCCGGCCGGCCGGCACCTCCTCGCCGGTCCGCTCGTTGATCTTCTTGTAACGGATGCGGTCGGACGTGCCTTCTTCGAACTGGTTGAAGTGGATCGTCTTGTCCTGGGTGGCCGAGTACACCCCCACCGGGACGTTGACCAGGCCGAAGTTGAGCGCGCCCTTCCAGATGGATCGTGGCATGGCTTTATCATTACCCAGGTCAGGGCCCATCCACCACCCCTGATACACCCTTTTGTCACACTGACCCTGTGGATGAGTTCGTCGACTTCGGAGAGGCCGTCCTGCGGAACCTCGAGGCACTGGTCCCCCTGGGCACGACCCAGGCGGATCTCGCCCTTGAGCTGGGACTCTGTGCGTGGATGCACCAGTGTGACACCGACCTCGACGAGGCCCTGGACCGGCTCTGGGAGGTCCGGGAGGCGGTCCTGACGGCCGGCCAGCTGGACCCGGCCACCGAACCGATCCCCTTCGGAGGACGCCAGCCACAGGCGGCCCTCGTCAATCTGGTCGTCTATCTGGGCAATCTCCTCACCCGGGCCTCGGCCAACTCCGGCGGCGACCTCTCGACGCTGGTGGACCGGGCGACCGCCCACCTGGCCTCACCGGCCCCGCGCTCCCGGTTCTCCGGTCGCCAATTCCGGGAGCGGCGCTCCTCCTGATCGCGGCGGAGGGTCGAATACCGGCGCCGGTTCGAGGATCAGACCTGGTCTCCCGTGGCGCTCAGCTCCCACCTCGTGTCGGGTCACCCTGTCCTCCCGGCCGCCGGCACCGGTCGGTTGGCGACCGCCCGGGGTTGTGGGACCGTGGTGGGATGGAGGCAACCTCGTCCGGTGACCAGCCGCCGGGGCCACCCGGGTCCGACCGGCTCGTGGCCCACCCCATCGTCGGGTGGTCCAACCGGGTCACGTTCCACGACGTGTGCCGGGAGTGCGGTCGGAGGGTCACCGGGTTCGTCTGCGACGGTGGCCGGATGACCCCACTGCACGGCGGCCGGTGGGCCGTCGAGATGCGGTGGCAGCACGACGGCGAGGGCGCCCTCGAGTGCGACGTCACCCCCGCGGAACGGGGACGGTGGCCACGCACGGGCACCAGCGGGCCGGACCCAGCCCCGTAGCCGACGGCGTCGACCTCATCCGGAGAGGGCCAGGCGCGGGGTGAAGTGGTCCCGCTCCAGGTCGAGCAGCACCTGCTTGCGGTGCAGGCCGCCCCCGTAGCCGGTGAGCGATCCGTCGGCGCCGATCACCCGATGGCACGGGACGATGATGGCGATGGGGTTGTGCCCGTTGGCCACGCCCACCGCCCGGGCCGCCCCCGGCTTCCCGATCCGGCTGGCGATCTCGCCGTAGGACGCCGTCTCGCCATAGGGGATCTCGAGCAGGGAGTCCCAGACCCGCCGGTGGAACTCGGGGCCCTCCAAGCGGATGGCCAGTTCGAAGGTGGTGCGCTCGCCGTCGAAGTAGGCCCGGAGCTGCTCAGTGGCCTCCGGGAAGGCGGTCGGCTCATGCCGCCAGCCGTCCCGGCCGGCCGGCTCATGGGTCTGGTCGGTCATCCGGACGTTGGTGACGACCGTGCCGTCGCCGGCCACGGTCACCGGCCCGACGGGGCTGTCGAGGGTGCGGAAGATGATGGGGTTCATGGTGTTCCTTTCGGTGGCCACTGGTTGATCGGGTGGTCCGTGGCGGCCCACAGGTACTGCACGGCATAGGAGCGCCACGGGCGCCACTGCTGGGCGCAGGCGTCCAGCCTCGGGGCGTCGTCGGGCAGCCCGAGCGACGCCGCCCCCCGGCGGACTCCCATGTCCGTGGCGGGGAAGGCGTCGGGATCGCCGAGGGCGCGCATGGCGATCATCTCGGCGGTCCAGGCCCCGATGCCGGGAAGGACGCCCAGTTGACGACGGGCCCGATCCCAGTCGGCCCCGACCCCGAGCTGGACCGCCCCCGAGGCCAGGGCCTCGACCAAGGCGGCGAGGCACCGCTGCCGGGAGGCCGGCAGGGCCAGGGTGGCCGGGTCGATCCCGGCCAGGTCCTCCACGGAGGGGAAGCAGTGGGTGAGACCACCGCCCGGGTCGGCGACGGGGGTGCCGTGCGTGGCGACCAGGCGGGCGGCGTGGGTGCGGGCCGCGGCCGTCGAGACCTGCTGGCCGAGGACGATGCGCACGGCCAGCTCCGACTCGTCGACGGTGCCGGGGATGCGCCGGCCCGGGGCCTTGTCCACCTGCGGCCGCAGCGACCGGTCCCCGCGTAGCACCTCGATCACGGCCTCGGGATCGGCGTCCAGATCGAGCAGTCGACGGCACCGGGCGATGGCGGTGGCCAGGTCCCTGAGGTCGTCCAGGGCGAGCTGGCACACCACGTGGTCGGGGGTCGGGGTCAGGGCCACCACGCCGGAACCGACCGGGAGCCGGAGCGTCCGGCGGTAGGCACCGTGACGAACCTCCTCGCAGCCGGGGACCGCCGTGGCCGCCAGATGCCCGAACAGGCCCTCGGGCGCGAACGGGGCACGGAACGGCAGGCGGAAGGTGAGTACCCCGGGGGTCGATGCCGAGCCACGGTCCCGGGTCCGGGCCCGAAGCGAGGTCGGCGTGGCGTCGAAGACAAGGCGCACCGTGTCGTTGAACTGCCGGATGCTCGAGAACCCCGAGGCGAAGGCCACATCGGCGAAGGGCATCGCGGTGGTCTCGATGAGCAGTCGGGCGGTCTGGGCCCGCTGGGCGCGGGCCAGGGCCAGGGGACCGGCGCCGACTTCGGCCACCAGGTGCCGCTCCAACTGCCGGGTGCTGTAGCCCAGCCGGTCGGCCAGGCCGGTGACGCCGTGGCGGTCCACCGTGCCGTCGCCGATCAGCCGCATGGCCCGTCCCACGACGTCGCGGCGCACGTTCCACTCCGGCGATCCCGGTGAGGCGTCAGGGCGGCACCGCTTGCAGGCCCGGAAGCCGGCCCGCTGGGCTGCGGCCGCGGTGGGGAGGAAGGACAGGTTCGAGGCAAACGGGGGCCTCACCGGACAGCTGGGCCGGCAGTAGATCTTGGTGGTGAGCACGGCGGTCACAAACCACCCGTCGAAGCGGGCGTCCTTTGACTGCACGGCCCGGTAGCACCGGTCGAAGTCCTCGTACACACGAGCAGCGTACGCCCCGTCCGGCGCCACTACTGGCGGAAATCCGACACGGCAGTCGAGGGGTCGGCACTCACCGCCCCGGTGGGTGCCGGTCATCCGGCCCGACGCTAAGGGAGCGTCATCCGGACATGGGCCACCGTGACCGCCTGGCCGGCGAGGACGACCCGGTCGGCCTCCCGGCGCATGCGCACCAGCCCGCCCCGAGCCGAGGCCTGTTCGCCGACCAGGACGTCCAGGCCGAGCCGGCGACCCCAGTACTCGGCCAGCGTGCAGTGGGCCGACCCGGTCACCGGGTCCTCGGGTACGCCGGCGTTGGGGGCAAAGGCCCGGCTCACGCAGTCGATGCCCGGCCGGTCGCCGGGAGCACTGAGGATGAGGAGGCGGGTCCCGGTGGCGGCGATCCTGTTGAGGTCGGGCTGGAACCCTCGCACCAGGCCGGCCTCGGCCACCACGGCCAACGCGTCCGACCTGCCCACCCCGTACCAGACCAGTCCGGGGAGCCTCCAGTGTCACCGGGGCCTCCGCCTCGAGGGGTCGGTCGACGGGGAAGTCCATCTCGATCCAGCCGTCAGCCGACGTCGTACACCGGAGCGGGCCGCTCCGGGTATGGAACCGGGCCGAGCCGCCGAGAACGTGGGCGGCGGCCAGGGTGGCGTGCCCACAGAGATCGACCTCGGTGGTCGGCGTGAACCACCGCAGGTCGTGATCGCCGTCCGGCCTCGGGACGACGAAGGCGGTCTCGGAGAGGTTCATCTCCAACGCCACCGACTGCATCAGGGTGTCGTCCGGGAAGGCGTCGACCAGGGCCACGGCGGCAGGGTTGCCGGCGAAGGGCACGCCCGTGAAGGCGTCGACCGTGGTGAGCTCGAGGAGCACGGGACGTGCGGTCCGTCTCGACGGCGTTCAGGCGTACTGCCAGCGCCGCACGGGCGCCCGGCCGTCCGGCCACTCCATGCACTGGACGTCGAACCAGATGGGAAGGAGGTACTTGACGTAGAAGGCGTGGACGGTGACGGTGGGCCCCACCAGATCCTCGTACTCCTTGAGGCGGAGCCTCGGGTCGTGCTCCTGGAACTCCCGGCACCGGGTCAACACGGCATCCACCTCGCCACGGCTGTCCATGAGCAGGCCCAGGTGGTCGTAGCCGGGCGACGACATCGGCTCCCGTCCCTCGGCCAACAGGATGAACTGGCCGTCGTCGGGCCGGAGCAGGTGGCACGACTGTCCGACCACGTCGGTGTCGAGGGCGTCCCACCCGAGCACGTCGCAGTAGAAGGCGTCGATCTCCTTCCGGACCTCCGGAGTGAGCGCCCCCAGGGGGAACGACAGCTCCATGTGGTTGAAGCGCATGCCGGCCATTCCGTCCTCCGATCCCTCAGATGATCCCCGAGGCTACGCGATACGGCTCCTCGGGGGCGATGCCCGAGGAGGGGGATCTTCCACCGTCACCGGCACCGCTGCCCTTCCGGGCCGACGCCGACCGGTGCGGCGACGGGGAGGGGCGACGCTCTGGGGCGCCCGAGCGCCGGTCAGCGGCCGGCGTTGTCGACGTAGGCGTCGTAGCAGCCGCGGCAGATCCGGTGGGACACATCGGCCCCCGGCTCCATCGGCCCGTCGCAGTCCGGGCACCGCCGGGCCGTGCCCGCGCCCTGCTCCGACTCCAGGTCCTCGAACCGTGCTGCCATGGGTACCGCATCGACAAGAGTCCAGCTGGGCTTGAGCCGGGCCCGAAGAAGACGGCCGGCAGTTGTCGATCCTGAGCCATCGGCTCCGTCACCATGACGTGACATCCCCCGACGAAAGGCCGCCCCCCATGAAGTCAGCCGAGACCTGGCAGTACATCCACAGTGAACGGACCGCCGTGGCCCAGACCCTGGCGACGCTCTCCCCCGACCAGTGGTCTTCGCCATCCTGGTGCCAGGGCTGGTCGGTCCAGCAGACTGCCGGGCACATCCTGGCGGCCGCCGAGCAGACCCCCCTGCATTTCTACCAGGAGCTCGCCGGGGCCGGCTTCAGATTCGACGTCTTCACCGACCGCGGCGCCACACGACTCGCCGCGGTGGGGCCCGAGGAGCTGGTCCGGCGGTTGCAGGCCAGGACCACGACCACCAATCGCCCGCCGGCCCCCGTCCTGGCCATGCTCGGCGAGATCATCACCCACGGGGAGGACATCCGACGACCGCTGGGGTTGACCCACGAGCCGCCGCGGCCGGCCGTCGCCGCGGTGGCCGACGGTTGGACGCGCTCGAACCTGCTCATCGGCTCGAAACGGAGGATCGCCGGCGTTCGTCTGCGGGCCACCGACGTCGACTGGGCCCACGGCGAGGGGCCCGAGGTCTCGGGACCGCTGCTGTCCCTGCTCCTGGCCATGTCGGGCCGCAAGGGCTCCCATGGCGACCTCAGTGGCGCCGGCGTGGAGGTGTTGGCCGGTCGGCCATGACCGGGGGTGGCTCCGGGGACCCCCGGGGTCGGGCGGCTCCGGCCACCACCGGAGGCGACGGGAACGGGCGCCGGTCGGCGGTGGCGCCCGGGGCCGGGCGCGTCCGCCGGCACCTGCAAGACTCCGGGGATGGACGTGCACCTGGTCGACGGGACCTACGAGCTCTTCCGGCAGTTCTTCGGGCAGCCGCCGCGGGCCGCCGACGACGGTGCCGAGATCGGCGCCGCCCGGGGCGTGGTCCTGTCCGTCATGAGCATGCTGGCCGACGGTGCCACCCATCTCGGCGTGGCCACCGACCACGTCATCGAGTCGTTCCGCAACGACCTGTGGGCCGGCTACAAGACCGGAGCCGGAATCGAGCCCACCTTGCGGTCCCAGTTCGAGATCGTGGAGACGGCGCTCGAGGCCCTCGGCGTCGTGCTGTGGCCGATGGTGGAGCTCGAGGCCGACGACGCCCTGGCCTCGGCGGCCTCGGTGGCGGCGGAGGACCCCGAGGTGGACCGGGTGATCATCTGCACCCCCGACAAGGACCTCGCCCAGTGCGTGGTGGGTGAGCGGGTGGTCCAACTCGACCGTCGGAGCGGCACCGTCACGGGCGAGCACGGAGTGTGGGACAAGTTCGGTGTGGCGCCCCGGTCCATCCCCGACTGGTTGGCGCTGGTCGGCGACTCCGCCGACGGCTTTCCCGGGCTGGCCGGGTGGGGCAAGCGATCGGCGTCGGTGGTGCTGGCTCACTACGGGACCTTCGACGAGGTGCCCGACAGCGCCGCCGAGTGGGATCCCGATGTGCGCCAGGCGGTTCGGGGCGCCGTCAAGCTGGCCCAGCGATTGGCCGGGGAGCGCGAACAGGCCGAGCTGTTCCGGGTACTGGCCACCCTGCGCCTGGACCCCACGGTCCTCGACCGCGTCGCCTCACTGGAATGGCGGGGACCGACGGCGGCGTTCGCTGCGGTGTGCCGGCACTTCAGGGATCCGGCGATGGCCGAGCGGGCCGAGGCCATCCTGGGCCGCTGACCGGTGATCAGCCGGTGGTGCCGAAGACCTCTTGGAGCTCGGTGGGCACCGGGGTGTCGAGCTGCCCATAGGTGCACGACGAAGGGACCCGGTCCGGTCGCCAGCGGACGAACGAGGTGGCGTGCCGGAACCGGTCGACCTGGAGGTGGTCGTAGGCCACCTCCACCACCAACTCGGGGCGTACCGGCTCCCAACTGAGGTCCTTGCCCGCGCTCCAGCGGCTCTGGCCCCCGGGCACCCGGCCCTCGGGCGCGCCCTCGGCCAGCCACGGGTGCCCGCCGGTGGACCCGCTCCGGTAGGGGTCCAGCGTCCCGACGAACTCGGCGCGCCGGGCCACACTGAATCCGGAAGCCACGCCGACGTGGTGCAGCACCCCGGCGTCGTCGAACAGGCCGAGCAGCAGGGACCCCACCACGTCGCCGGTCTTGTGCCACCGGAAGCCCCCGACCACGCAGTCGGCGGTGCGTTCGTGCTTCACCTTCATCATGGCCCGCTTGTCCGGCTGGTACCGGAGGTCGCCGTCCTTCACGACGACTCCGTCGAGGCCCGCGCCTTCGAATCTCGAGAACCAGTCCCGGGCCACATCGGGCCGGGTGGTGACCGGGGTGAGGTGGATCGGGGGCTTGGCCCCGCGGAGCGCGTCGGCCAGCGAGTCCCGGCGGGTGGCGTACGGCTCGGCCTGGAGGTCTGCGTCGCCCAGGGCCAGGAGGTCGAAGGCCACGAACGACGCCGGCGTGGTCGTCGCCAACAGCTCGACCCTCGACTCGGCCGGATGGATCCGCTGCGAGAGGGCGTCGAAGTCGAGGCCGTCGGGGCCGGCGATCACGATCTCCCCGTCGACCACGCACCGGGCGGGCAGATTGGCCCGCAGCGACCGGACCAGCTCGGGGAAGTACCGGGTGAGCGGCTTCTCGTTGCGGCTGCCCAGGACGACGTCGTCGCCGTCTCGGAAGACGATGCACCGGAAACCGTCCCACTTGGGTTCGTAGAACAGTCCCTCCCGCTCGGGGAGCTCACGCGTCAGCTTGGCCAGCATCGGGGCGACCGGGGGCACGACGGGAAGCGTCACTGGCCGATGGTACTCCGGCCGACCCGCTCGGCGTCCGGCTGCCTAGGCGGCATGGCTGGCCGTCCAGGCCAGGAAGTCGTCCAGGGGCAGGGTGTTCATCACCCGGTCGGCCGGCACCCCCACCTTGGCGGCCTGCTCGCACCCGTGGCGCTGCCACTCCAGCTGCCCCGGTGCGTGGGCATCGGTGTCCACCACCACCACGCAGCCGAGGGTGAGGGCGAGGGACAGCAGCGGCTCGGGCGGGTCGAGGCGCTCCGGCCGGGAATTGATCTCCACGGCGGTACCCGTCCGGGCGCATGCCTCGAAGACCGCCGCGGCGTCGAACGTCGACTGCGGTCGGCCCTTGCCGGCCAGGATCCGGCCCGTGCAGTGCCCGAGGATGTCGGTGTGGGGACTCTCTACGGCCCGCAGCATCCGCCGGGTCATCTCGGGCCCCTCCATCCGGAGCTTGGAGTGCACGCTGGCCACGACCACGTCGAGCCGGTCGAGCAGGATCTCGTCCTGGTCGAGGGCACCGTCCTCCAGGATGTCGACCTCGATGCCGGTCAGGATGCGGAAGGGCGCCAGCTCCTCGTTCAGTCCGGCCACGATGTCGAGCTGCTGGCGCAGGCGCTCGGCGTCGAGCCCATGGGCGATGGTCAGCCGGGGGCTGTGGTCGGTCAGCGCCCAGTAGCGATGGCCCAGGTCCCGGGCCGCCTCGGCCATCTCACGGATGGGCGAGCCCCCGTCCGACCAGTCCGAGTGGCTGTGGCAGTCGCCCCGGAGGAGGCCGAACAGCTCGGTGGCGCCCCCGCTCATGGCCGGGGGGTCGGCCGACTCGAGCTTCGCGAGGTACGCCGGGGTGGCCCCGCCGACGGCCTCGAGGATCACCTGGGCACTGGTCTTCCCCACCCCGGGGATCTTCTGGAGCCCGGCCGACGTCAGGGCCAACTGATCGACCGGCAGGTCGGCGACGGCCGAGGCGGCGGTGCGGAAGGCCCGGACCCGATAGGACTCGGCGCCGTCCCGCTCCAGCAGGTAGGCGATGCGCCGGAGGGCGGCAACCGGGTCCACGGCTATGACTTTCTGGCCCGGCTCGGGGCCACGCGGGGCGGTTCGTCCGGCTGCTTGGGGTACTCCGGCGGCCATGGGGCGTCGTGCAGTCCGTTCGCCCGGTCGGTCGCCGCCAGGTCCAGCAGCGGCTGGAGGGATTGGGGCGACTCGGCCATGGCCGACCAGGGATCACCCCGCTCCCGCACGCGGTCCGGCACGGTCCGGATGGTCAGCCCCTCGGGGTCGACGGAGTCGACGTCGTCCCAGGCCAGGGGAGTCGAGACCTGGCCACCGACCCGCGGGCGGGCGAACCAGGCCCCGAAGACGGTCTTGTGGGGTGCGTTTTGGTTGAAGTCGACGAAGATCCGCTCGCCGCGCTCCTCCTTCCACCAGTTGGCCGTCATCAGGTCGGGATGCCGGCGTTCGAGCTCGCGGGCCAGGGCCACCGCCGCGGACCGGATGGCGAAGCTGTCCCAACGCCGCTCGAGACGGACGTAGATGTGGAGGCCCCGGTTGCCGGTCGTCTTCGGGTACCCGACCATGCCCAGCTCGGCCAGCAGGGATCGGACACAGGCGGCCGCCGACCGGATCTCGGCGAACGAGGTCCCCGGTTGGGGATCGAGGTCGATGCGGAGCTCGTCGGGATGCTCGGGGTCGTCGACGCCGTACGGCCACAGGTGCAAGCCGAGGCAGCCCAGGTTGACGGCCCAGAGCACGTGGGCGACGTCGGCGATGACCAGGGCGTTCGACGTCGTCCCGTTCGGCGTGGTCACCACGGTCGTCTGGAGCCAGCTCGGCGCACTGTCGGGGACCCGCTTCTGGAAGAAGGACTTCCCGGCCGCACCGTCGGGAAACCGCTCGAGCATGGCCGGTCGGCCGACGGCGGTCACGCTCAGCGCACCGGCCATGGCCACGTAGTACGAGACCAGATCGAACTTGGTGGCCCCCAACTCCGGGAAGTACACCTTGTCCGGATTGGAGATCTCGACCGTCCGGCCGGCCACCTCGACGGATCGGACCTCTTTGGCGGGCACGGACCCACGTTATCCGGCCGCTCCGGGCTCGTTCACGAGTCGGGGCACGCACCAAGGGCGCCTCCCGGGCCACCCGTCGACCGGGCCACGGACAGTGAAATCGGCGGCAATCGGGGTATTCCGTGAACCAAACGCCCTTCGGCGGCGTAATTATCCGTGTGAGCACCAATGCCCGTCACCTGAAGACTCCCTTTGAGGTCGAGAACTCCCCGGTGGAGGAGATCCTGGCCCACCTGTCGGACCTGGCCTCGGCCAGCGCTGACCTCGAGGAGCGGCTCGCCTCCTGCGTCGGGGAGGCCCGGTCGGTCGAGGCCACCTGGGAGCAGATCGGTCAGGCGCTCGGCGTCACCCGGCAGTCGGCCTGGCAGCGGTTCTCCAGCTCGTCGTAGGTCTCGTCGTCCGTCGGGTCTCCGCCGGACGGGACGGGGCGTGCAGGTGCCCGCCGATCGCCCCGTCCGCCTGCTCGGATCCAGGAGCGGCACGGTCCCCGGTTGATGACCGGGCCGGAACCACGGGCAGGTCTGGGTTCCGGACCCAGCACCGTCGGCGCCGGCCTCCGAGCCTGACCAGACCATGACGGACGGGCCGGGGGCCACAACCCCACCCTGGGGAGCGCCCGCCGCCCCGGGAGAGGGAACCCCGGGGGCGGTGGCGCTGCGACCCGCTACGGGCCGGGAGGGTGGAGATGGGGGATGCCTACCAGCCGCAAGCTCACTTCTATCGCCCCAGGGTTACCCCTCCGGTTACCTCCTCCTGAATCTTCGGTGAATTTGTCGGGGCGGACTCGCCCGGACTCCCCCGCCCCTCGGCGGTGGGGCGGGCGGGCGCCCACCCGAGCCGGACCGCTTGGGTATCCTCGACCCATGCCGGCCGACCGACCGCGCCGTGGCCCGTGGCTCCCGGCGTGAGCCCCCTGACCGCCTGGACGGGCTGGGATGTGCGCGGTGGTGCCTCAGCCGAGCCCGCGGCGGTCGAAGCGTTCACCCGGGCGGCGCCGCCCGATACCCGCCCCGACGCCCACTACGAGCTGCTGGCCGTGGCCGGGCGCGGCTTTCGACCGCCGCGGTTCCTCAGTACCGTGCACGTCGCCGAGGGTCCTGGAGCCGAACCGGACGTCGACCAGGAACCGTTCGGTCCGGCGCTCCGCCGAGTCTGGTCCCTCGTCTACCGGCGCCTTGCCGAAACCGGTCCGGAGGAGGTGAAGCCCTTCGCCATCTACCTCCTGGGTGTCGATCCTCCCGAAGGCCTGACCGACGACGAACTCCTCGCCTTCAACCACTTCTACACCGACGTCCACCTGCCCGAGGTGGCCGAGCGCCGTCATGCGCTCCGAGCCGTCCGGTACGAGCTGGAGCGCGAGGTCCGACCCCCCTACCGGGGTGCCCCGCGGTTCCTGGCCGCCTACGAGGTCGACGAGACCTCGGCGTCCAACCGCCGGCACACCGGGGCCCCCTACTCCCCCGGTCCCGATGTGTGGCAACGGCACACCACGCCTTGGCGCCTGTGGTACCGACGGCTCTCGCCCGAAGGGGGCGCCACCCGGGGGTAGGTGGCCAGCTCAGCCGCGTACTGCGGCGCGTGCCCAGGCCAGTGACGCCGTGCCGCCGGCCACCCCGTCGGCGACGTCGATCACCGGCACGACCGTGACATCGTTCCAGTAGACGAACTTGGAGACGAACGAGTAGACGACGGTGGGGTCGTCCGCCTCCACCAGCACATAGCCGCCGTTGTTCATGTTGGACACGAAGGCGTGGACACCGAGCCCTTCCTCGGGTGCCCACTGACCGAACGCCTTGAGCAACGCGTCCTGGTTGGCGAAGACCTGCTCGTGTGTAAGTCCGGCCGTCCGGATCTCGTATTCGATGACGTACTTCATGCATCCTCCTTGGCCGTCGGGGTCAATCCGCCTTGGAGTCGACCAGTCCGGACCCTACTCCCCGGCATTGATCGGATGTCGACCGTGTCCGGACCCGCCGACGACCACCCGCGCCAGGCCGCGACCCATCGGCAACCCCGGTCGAGCACCGGTCGTCTGCCGGTCCCGGGATCCGGCCCGCCGGCCCGCCCGCCGATTCTGGGGCCGGCCGGGCGCCTACCATCGGTGGGCATGAGTGAGGAGGGACGGTTGAGTCGGCGGTCGACCTCGCCCTGGCTGGCCCTGGCCTTCGTACTCGTGGGCCTGTTTGGCGCCACCGTCGCCGTGTCCGGACTCTGGGCGCCGCTCCCTCCGCCGAAGGCCGGAGGCACCTGCGGGCCGGGGCTGGGATCGGAGGCGGCCCTCGAAGCGCTCGTCAACCCGGGCTCCATCGGAGCCGGGGCGGAGCCCCCGGCCACCCGACCCGCCGCCCGGGCGCAGTGGTCCGAGTTCGTCAACGAGTGCCAGGCGGCCGCCAACGACCGGGCGGTGATCACCATCCCCATCCTGCTCGGGTCCCTGGCGCTCGGCACCTTCGGCCTGGTGCTGCTGTGGAGGAGGGTCGAGCGTCCCACCCGACCGACGCCTCCGTCGACGGATCAGCAATGGTGGACTCCCCCGTCTGACGCGCCTCCGAACCAACCGCCATTCGCCTCGTCGCCCCCGTATTGGGGCGCTCCCGTCGGACCACCTGGTGGGGCCGGCGGCCCCTGACGCGCCGCTCGGAGGCGGTGGGACCCGGGGTCTCCGGGTATCCACGTTCCCTCCCGATGGCAATGGGATCCTGGTGGGGCACCACGAGCAACGGAGGTATCCGTCGTGACCATTGCTGAGCTCCGGATGCACTGCCCGAACTGTCAGTTCCCGGCGAAGGCCAAGTGGCTCGACCCCGAGATGGAGGAGATCATCCTCCCCGGTCGCATCTCCGCCGAAAGCATCGCCTGTTCGAATCCACGATGCATCCGCTTCAATCCGGAGGCATTCCCTTCGCCGTCGGGCGGCCTCTGAAGCAGCAGGGCTCGGCGTGGGACCTCGGTCCTCGCCCGCGGACATCACGCCCCCGTGGCAGGGGCAGACAGCCCGTCGGCCGGGGGCGTCGTCCCGGCCGCGCTCCGGGGAACTTGTTGTCGGACGGGATCCGACGAGGTGTCCGAGCCCGCAGCGCCAGGCACGAGGGTCAGCCGCCGGTCGATCCGCCGGGGGTCTCGTCGAGCAGATGCCTGGTCCAACCGGAACCGTCCCAGTAGCGCAGTCTCGCGTTGTCGGCAGGATCGGGGTACCACTCGGCGGGGGCGGGTGCCGACCGGGATTCGTTGGGGGCGACCCCACCCGCGTCGGGAGTCGCCGTCGGCTCGTCGAAGGCGACCTGGCCGTTCTCGTCGCTGACCAGGCGAGTGGCGATCCCCGCCGAGAGCCATCGAAACTTGAAGCGCCCCAGCGGATCGGCCTGCCACCCTTCTGCCTCCGTCGAGTCTCGCTGCGTGGGTGAAGCGGTCACCACCGCGGCAGGGGGGCGCTTCCCGTCCCGGTCTCCGACCCCGCCGGGAGCGGATGGGGTGTCGCCCTCGGCGGGGTGCGGTGCGGCTCCTGCGTGAACCGGAGCCAGCCCGTCGCCGGGAGCGTCGTTGTCGGAAGCCGCCGGTTGAACCTCATGGGATGAGACCGGATCCTCGAACACTCGACCGCCATCGCTCACCCACGCGGTGGGGCCATCCAGGTCGTAGTGCCTGAATTCATGCCTTCCCGAGGGATCAGGAAGCCAACCTTCGTTCGGAATCATTGCCGACTGCACTCTCTGCAACACGCCTCGTGGCGAAGATGCTAGGCGAGCGAGGGCGTACCAGCCCTTTCGGATCCGACGGTCCGGCCGGACGAGGGGCCGATCCCCAGGCGTTGGTGGACCGCTGGGTCCCAGAGTCGTCGCCATCGGTCGTCATGTCAGAGTCGGTGACGTTGCCCTTATCCGAAGATGATGTTCGCGACACGTGGTCAACTCCCCGGGGCAATTGAAGTCTGGCCAGCCAGGTGCCATCGTTTATCCGAGGGAACCAAGGAGTCAGCCATCCGAGACCAGCGAGCAGGGGCGACATCGGAAGCGACCATCCGACGGCGGGCTGACCGGTGAGTCCCCGCCGGGCTGCACTGAAGCTGTGGGCCGACGATGAAAACCCGGACTTTCAGGCTCTGATGGCCACTGCAGGCCACGCCTCCGATGCCCTCCTGGCCGGCCCCGAGGCGATCCAAGCGAGCGCCGACCAACTTCGGGCCGCTACGGCCGCCGGGCGGCGGAGGCTCGACGCCCACCCGTGTCCCGATCCCGATTTGCGGGAGCGCCTGGAACGACTGGTCGAACGGCTCGGATTCATCGCTCGTTCGTTCGAGGCACCGGTGCGGGAGTACGGCGATGGCTATCTTCCCGCCCTGGCTCACCAACTGCGTACCCTGATCGCCGACTTCACCGTGTTCATGGCCGACCTCGGTCATGCCATCGAGGGTCATTGAGTTCGGGGCAACGGTGCCCCGGGAGCAAGGGGGGAATCCCAGTGGGCCGAGCGCATCGAGCGACCCGATAGCGGTGGGTTCGTCATCCCCGGGTCCCTTCAATCACTCATCAAGAACTGCGGACCGGGTCCCAGGGTTGCCGCCACATCGTCTGGGTTGGCCAGCGCGCAGGTACGGAGGGACAGACACCCGCATCCGATGCAGTTCGATAGTCCGCTTTGCAACGCCTCCAGGAGGGCGATGCGCTGTTCGATCCGGTCCTGCCAACCGGCGGTAAGGCGTGCCCAGTCCCGGCGACTGGGTGCATGGTCGACCGGAAGCACGGCGAGCGCGGTGACGATCTCCTCGAGCGTCAGCCCCACTCGCTGAGCGATCCGGATGAAGGCGATCCGTCGTAGGACATCTCGACGGAACCGTCGTTGGCCATTCGGGGCGCGTTCGGCATGAATGAGTCCCTGACGCTCGTAGAAACGGATGGCCGAGGCGGCCAGACCTCCGCGCTCGGCAACCTCTCCGATGGTGAGCATGTTCTCCACGACCGGCAACCTTTCTGTAGAAATCCCTTGACTTAAACATTAGTTTAAGTCTTACGCTGACCAAACAGGCACAGGAGGTGCCCGCAGCTCTGGAGGTAGGGACATGCCGGTCGCACTGGTTACGGGAGGGTCACGAGGATTCGGGCGGGCATTGGCCATCGATCTGGCCAAGGACGGGTGGAGCCTGATCATCGACGGGCGAGATCGGGCATCACTGCGAGAGGTCGGTGCCCGTCTGAGCAGCCTGGGAGGCCGCTCGAGTCTGATCGCCGGCGACCTGGCCTCCCCCGACCATCGAACCGCACTCATCGAGTCCGCGGAGTCGCTTCGGTTCGCTGGATCTGCTCGTCAACAACGCCAGCACCTTGGGACCGACCCCCTTGCCGGCCCTCGGCGAGTACCCGCTCGAGGAGCTCCGGCGCGTCTACGAAGTCAACGTCTTCGCCCCGCTGGCGTTGCTCCAACAGGCACTGCCGCACCTGCGCCGGTCGCCGGGGAACGGTGGTCTCACTCTCCTCCGATGCCGCCACCGAGGGCTATGAGGGTTGGGGCGGATACGGCTCGTCCAAGGCGGCGCTCGATCAGCTCCATCGGGTGCTGGCGGCCGAAGAACCCCGGCTGCGGGTCTACCAGTTCGACCCCGGTGACATGCGGACGGCGATGCATCAGGCCGCCTTCCCGGATGTGGACATCTCCGATCGACCGGAACCGGAGTCGGTAGTGGCGCCCTTCCGGGCCCTGCTCGGCGTCCGATGCCCCCAGTGGTCGCTTCCGGGCCGACGAATGGGTGATGCAGCCGTGACCGCCGTCGCCCCGCCGGAGCGCTATACCTACGATCTCCCCGAGGTCCTCGAAGCCTCGGAACCGCCCGAGGCGAGAGGGCTGACCCGTGACGCCGTCCGGATGCTGGTCTCGTCCAAGGAGACGGGATCGATCGTGCCCAGCTCCTTCATCTTCCTCCCGCGTTTCTTGGAGCCCGGCGACCTACTGGTCATCAACACGTCCGGCACCATTCCGGCGGCGATCGATGCGGTGGCGGACGATGGAACCGCTCTGGTCGTTCATCTCTCCACCCAGGTGGAGGGTTCCGAGTGGGTGGTCGAACCACGGCGGATCGTGGGCCACACCACCGAACGATGGGCCGGCCCGCCACCGAGCCAGCCGGCTTCGACTGGCCGGCGATGCGTCGCTGACGCTCGAGCACCCGTACGGAGGTCGCGGGCGCCTGTGGACGGCCCACCTCGACCTGGGGTCGAGGACGCTCAGCTGGCTCGCCGCTCACGGACGGCCGATTCGCTACGGCTATGTCGATCGGCCATGGCCCATCGAGATGTATCAGAACGTCTACGCCACCGAGCCCGGGAGCGCCGAGATGCCGAGCGCCGGGCCGGCCGTTCACCGCGCCGGCGATCACCCGGCTGGTGGCCAAGGGGGTCGGTGTCGCCCCGCTCGTGCTCCACACCGGTGTCGCCTCGCTGGAGGCGGACGAGGTCCCCTATCCGGAGCGGATGCAGGTACCGGAATCCACGGCCGTGTGGGTGAATGCTGCCCGCAGCCGGGGCCATCGGGTCATCGCCGTCGGAACCACGGTCGTCCGGGCACTGGAGACATCGGTCGGAGACGATGGAATCGTCCGGCCCTACGACGGGTGGACCGATCTCGTGATCTCCCCCGAGCGCGGCGTGCGCGTGGTCGATGGAATGCTCACGGGATGGCACGAGCCCGCGTCATCCCACCTGATGATGCTCGAAGCAATCGCCGGGCGCGAGCTCCTGCGCCGCTCCTATGACGCCGCGTTGGCCCAGCGGTACCGGTGGCACGAATTTGGGGACACCCACC
Organism: uncultured Acidimicrobiaceae bacterium; assembly: GCA_963812525.1. Taxonomy (GTDB): domain Bacteria; phylum Actinomycetota; class Acidimicrobiia; order Acidimicrobiales; family RAAP-2; genus Bog-756. The sequence goes on along the minus strand of CAWEVL010000009.1, from coordinate 141,856 downwards.
TGATCCTGCCGTGACAGCGATCCGGTCCCCAGTGCAGTGCCTCGTCACCATCGACCTCCGGTCCGCGTCGGTCGGCAGCCAGGCGGACGGGCCGAGCCTGGGGCCCGATCGACATCACGAACGGTCCCCGCACTGACGGAGGAGGCGACCGGGCTCCGGATGGCGTGGCTCAAGGACTGCCCTGCAGCCACTCCGCCAATCTGTCGACGAAGGCCACCTGCGCTCGGACCAGCCTGCGTCTGGCGGTTGCCGCCGGGGTCCATTCGGCCCGGTCCACCTCAGGGAACAGTCGGTGCCGCCCCGACCCGGGTGGCCACTCCAGCTCGAAGTCATTGCTCACCACCTGTTCCACGTCGAACTGTGGTGCTTCGATGGCCCACACCCGAACCCGCTTCCCACTCGCCTGCCGGATCTCCCCAAGATCCACGCGGATCCCCCCGGGAGGAGGGACCCCGATTTCCTCGGTGAACTCGCGGTCAGCGGCAACCCCCGGTTGCTCACCCTCGTCGTACTCTCCTTTGGCGATGGACCACGCGCCCTCGTCCTTGTTCGCCCAGAACGGGCCGCCGGGGTGGGCGATGAACAGCTCAAGGGTCCCGTCTTCCCCGAGACGGTAGGGAAGGAGCCCGGCACTTCGCTTTGGCATCAGGTCGCTACGACTGCCGACGGCAACGGACCGGTGGTCAGTTGTCGGCCAGCGCCACCCGGGCCAACGCTTCGACGGGGGCCAAGGGGCCGGGAGCTTGCGCCACCACCAGGGTCCGACTGCTGTTCGAATAGGTGTTGACCACGGAGCGGCCGGCCGTGGTCATCCCGAACGCTCCGTCGCCCACGCCCGAGAGGCTGGGCATCGCCGGTGCCCCGGGAGCGTGGGCGACCTGCCCGGCAAAGACCGCCGGGGGCTGGTGCGCGAAGATGGTGACGCCCGCGTTGCCGCCACTGCCCGGGTAGAGGCAGACCACCCCACCTCCGGCAGTGGGCGTGGAAGTCGGGCCGCTGTAGGTAGCCCCGAGCGCCGCATTGGCTTGAGCCAGCGACGGGCAGGTCGCGACGCCCGTAGTCGCCGCGGCGGTCGTCGGGGCGGACGCGGTACTGGTGGTCGCCGGTGAGGCGGGGGGTGCCGAGGCAGCGGGCGTTGCACTGGTACTGGGGCTGCTGCTTCCCGACCCGCAGCCGACAAGGACCACTCCGGCCATCAGGGCGCCGGCCGCCGCAAACGCTCGACAGTTCACCCTCCGGACCCTAGGCCCGCGCCCGGCGTCGCACAAGCAAGCGGTGACCCGGCACCGCCGCGGGTAGGAGGCGGTCCGGGCGGGCACGCCCTCGACACCGGACACGCGGACCGCTGGCAGGGGATGGGCACGGGTAGGGCACGTCCGGGCCGATGGTGGAGACCACGTGCCGCCGTGGGCCGGACCACGTACGCTACGACCGTGGGGACAAACCGGTGCAGACGTTCGTACGTCCATGGGACCCATCGCCCGATCACGTTGGCCATTGCCGCCCTTGCGATGATCGTGCTGTGTCTCCCCCCGCTCACTGCCCGTGCCGGAGCGGCCGGATGGTGGACCCCCCCGCTGGGGAGTCAACCGTGGCAGTGGGAGCTCAGCCATCCGCTGAGACTGAACAATGCCAAGGACATGGGCACGGGCGACAAGCTTCCCGACGGGCAGCCGGCCCCCGCTCCGGGGATCTATGACATCGACGGGATCATCAACCCTGCATCCACGGTGACGGCCCTGCATGCCCTGGGGAAACGGGTCGTCTGCTACGTCGAGGTCGGAGCCGCCGGCAACTACTACACCACCTCGGACGAGGGTATTCCGGTCACCTACTTCTCCCAGTTGCGGTCGGCCGGCGTGTTCGGGGCGAAGGTCAGCGGGTATCCCGAGTACTACCTCGACATCCAATCCCCGGTAACGGTCTCGGTCATCGAATCGATGATCAAGCAGCAGTGCGCGGCCAAGGGATTCGACGCGGTCGAAACTGACATCGACGAAGAGTATGGGGACCCCAGTGGCTTCCCGTTGACGAGATCCATCGAAGAGACGTATATGACTGGCCTGGCCAACTACATGCACGGCCTCGGCCTTGCCTGGTGGATCAAGAACCCTGACGACACCGGGGACGGCTACGCCTCCGACATGTATCCGTTGGCTGATGCGGTGTTGACCGAGCAGTGCAATCAGTACTCCTCATGCGCCCTGCTCTCCGCATACGTGGGCCACAAGGCCGTCTTCAATGCAGAGTACAGACTGAAGCCATCGACCTTTTGCGCCAACGACGATGCTCTGGGCTTCAACGGAGCCCGCTTCAATGTCGGCCTCACCGGAACCCGCAAGCCGTGCCGCTAGACACCGCTGTCGAAGTGGTGGGCCGAACAGAGCCTCCCTCCATGCACGGAGAGCGCCCGTCGACCGGGGACCTCCGGGCGCACGGTGATCGGGATGAGGGTCGATGGAGCCATCCTGGTGAAGTGGCCAATGGGGACCCGGCTACCGAAAGGACGGACTCACCACTCTTCGCCGGGGATGTCGATGATCACTCCGCCTTCGATGATGGTGCCGAATTCGGCGTTCGCCGGGTCATCGACCCCACGGGGCGTCGCCAGTTGGCATTCCGCCGACACCGCGGTGAGCGACCCGAGATCATCGGCCACCGCACGCAGCTTTGTGGACTCGGGGATCCCCAGAGCCACGCAACGCGCACAGAAGTCGATCAACTCGCCGAGCGAGACTCCTGCGGCATTCTCCACTGATCTTCCGGCTGCCCCCACTTGACCATCATCGCGCTCCCCTGTGCACCCATGCGGGTGGACGACGCTCGGAGTGACGGATCGGACACTGAGCGCACCGGTTCGCCGCGGGATCGGGGAAGTTCCGGGGACAGCCGAGGGCATCGGGAGATCCGACCGGGCCGAGGATTGCCGACCGCGGTGGCCGATTTGCCGAATGGGGGATCGACCGACCGGTGGCGTCTCAGCCGAAATCCCATCGTCCCGAGCGCTGAAAGCTCTCGCGTCCGGCCCAACCCGCGGTCTGCCAGGCGAGGACGGTGCACGGTCGGACGGAGGTCAGTGGACCGTGGTCGGCGACGTCGTAGGACCAGTCGTACTTCCGGTCATACGCCGCCAGCACGTCGTCGTCGTCATTGGCGCCTTCTGCCTGCCCCTCGAGGATCACGACGTCCGTGCCGCTGTCGAGGTGGACGGTCACCCTGGGATCGACGGCGAGGGCATCACAGGTGACGGGGGTGCCGATGCTCAAGAAGAGATGATCGAGCCGCCACACGCCCCACACCGGCCTCGGATGTGGATGACCGTCCGTGCGGGCGACCACCCAATAGGTTCCGGCGTCCGTCAACCGGGCGTCCACCCACGCCCACTCCAGCGGATCGTGGGTGCTGGGCCGGCCGTAGAACCGAAGACTCCGCCACGATGTCACGGACCGATCGTAGCGAGACTGATTTGCCGTTGGCGGACCGGGCGAGGGTGGGGCCGCCGCACCATGGTCGGACGAGACCGCGCCCGAGACGGCGACCGGGGACTTGATACCGGGCGACAGACAGGTCTGCTCGAGCTCCCGTCGCTCGACGGGGTGGCGTCCGCTCGACCGGCTAGGGCATCGTCCGCTCGCCGTCGCGCCCTGGGTGAGCGTTGATCAGGATGCCCCCGATGACCGCGGCGAGCGCAAGGGAGCCCGCAGCCCAGCCGCTGGCCACGGCGAAGCCGTGCACCGTGGCCGCCGACACGGAGGTACCAGTCGGGTGGGTGGCAAGATAGGCGGCCGTCGCCGTTGCCGCGATGGTGTTGAGCAACGCGGTACCTACGGAGGCCCCGATCTGCTGCGATGTGTTTGTCGTCGCCGAGGTAATGCCGACGTCCCGTGGTTCGGCTTTGGCGGTCGCCGTGCTGATGCACGGAACGATGGCCAGTCCGAGACCCAGACCGAGGAGGATCTCGGTCGGCAGTATGTGGCTGACGTAGGAGGCGTCTGGGGTCAGTTGGGTCAGAAGGGCGACACCCAGCGAGGCGATCAGCAATCCGGGAACCACCAGCAGACGGGTGCGGAGGTGTGGCATCAATCGGCTGGCCAATTGCGTGGCCGCCAGGCCGTTGACAGCCATCAGGGGCAGAAAGGCGATGCCCGACTTCAACGGGGAATAGCCGTCGACCGTCTGGAGCAGATAGGTGAGGAACAGGAAGGTCCCGTACATCCCCAGCACGGCCAGGATGATGGTCAGGAACGACCCGGCGCGGTTTCGGTCGGCCAGAATGCGTAAGGGCAGTAGTGGACTGGGCACTCTGGTCTGCACCAGGACGAAGAGAGACAGCAACACCACCGCCATGGCCAGGGGCACGATGACCCGGGGCGAGCTCCACCCGGCTGTGGCTGCCTCCCCGAGTCCGTAGACGAGGGCGACCAGGCCCCCGCAGCCGAGGATCGCTCCGGGGATGTCGAGTTGGACGGCGCTTCCCGGTCGCCCCGGGATCATGGTGAACACTCCGATGGCTACGGCCAGGGCGATGGGCAGATTCACATACAGACACCATCGCCAGTCGAGATACTGGGTCAACAGGCCGCCCAGGATGAGGCCGAAGGCGGCACCACCGATGGCGATCGATGCATAGACGCCGAAGGCCCGACCTCGCTCCTTGGGATCGGTGAACGTGGTGGCCAGCAGGGACAACACCGACGGGGCGAGGAGTGCTCCGAACATCCCCTGCAGGCCCCGCGCCCCGATCAGCATGGCGGTCGTCTGCGAGGCGCCGCCCAACGCGGAGGCAACGGCAAACCCGACGACGCCGATCATCAGGGTCCGCTTGGGTCCGATCATGTCGCTGATCCGACCTCCGAGAAGGAGAAAGCCGCCGAAGCCGAGGGTGTAGGCGGTCACCACCCACTGCCGGTCGGTGTTCGAGAACCCCAGCGAGTGCTGCGCCGACGGCAGGGCGATAATCATGATCGTGGTGTCCAGTACCACCATCAGCTGTGCGCCGGCGATGATGACGAGAATCCACCAGTGCGCCCGGGTGAACGGCCTCCGCCGAGACACTTCGGGGTGTCCGGGCGGTGCCGGGGGTCGGGACGCCGAATCCACTTCAGTCGTCATCGGACCTGCTGCCTCCTACTGGGGAACGGCCCGGGCAGTTTCCGGGCATGACCAATTCGAGCGACGGCCGCCACCGGCCAGCACCGTCGGCGCACGACGGCCCGAAGCATGGATCTCCACGGCGCCACCGGCGCCCGATGGCCGGCCGGGTCACGTCCCGTCCTCCAGCAGTCGTACGCATTTGACCGGTCGCTGCTCGACACCCACATTGCGGACCAGTTGGTCCAGTACGACTTCGAGGCTGGCTCGCTCGTCCTTGGTGATCCCGGCCCGCAGCCGTCGGTCGAACGCTACTGCGGCACTGCGGAGGCGAAGGAATGACCTCTCACCCTCTTCGGTCAGCTCGACCACATGGATCCGACGGTTCTTCATATCGCGGCGCCTGGTGATCAGCCCCTGGGCGTCCATGGCGTTGAGGTGGTGGGTCAGCGTGGCTTCGCTCACGCCGATCGCATCCGCGAGCTCTCGCTGGTTGGCGGGATGCTCCATGGTCAGATTGAGCAGGACCGACCAGACCGGGAGCGATCCCCCGGCTTCGGTCAGCGCCTGGTCGAAGGCCCGGCTGACGACCCGGGCGACGCTGGCGAGGTGCAGTCCGATCGGTGGACGGGCGGGAGGCACCTTCCCAGTCTAGCAAACCATCGACCTCGAACCCTTCGATTTCTAAGTATCGGCGCGCTCGGCTGCCTCGCTGGACCCTGCCGGTGCGAGCCTGAGTACCTGGCCCCTCAGCCGCCAGTCGCCTCGGGTGGTGATCTGAACGTCAACCGTCATCGGCCAGTCCGACCGCGATCGCCTCGGCGATGTGACCCCGGTCGGCATCCAGCTGCTCGGCGACGGTCACGTCCTCAGCCATCACCTCATCCAGGTCAGTCGTCTCGTACCCAATGACGCCCATATCCGTAAAGGTCTGCCTCATCGTCGGGCCCCACAAGCCCACGTCCTTCAGCGTGGGAACGATTCTGGTGAACAGCAGGCTCCGGAAGATCTTCTGGCTCTCGCTCTCCTCGACATACTGGATGCATGCCTCAGGGTCGTAGCCGAGGCGCTCCCATAGTTCGTTGGCAAGGAATCGGTCGCGCATCCGGTAGCAGGCATCGGCGCAGAACTCTTCGCGCTCGTCACGTTCGGCCTGTGTCAGCTCCGGGTAGTAGTCGCGCAAGGCCAACCGACCGAACATCACATGCCGAGCTTCGTCCTGCATGACGTAGGCGTTGACCGACGTTCCCAGTGGATCTCCTGCTGTATTGCGGATCAGACCGAAGGCGGCGAGCGCCAGACCTTCGATCAGGACCTGCATGCCGAGGTAGGTCATGTCCCATCGCGAGTCACTCAAGACGTCGTCGAGCAGGGACTTCAGATTCTCATTGATGGGGTAGGCGATCTCGATCTTGTCGAGGTAGCGGGAGTAGGTCTCGACGTGTCGTGCCTCATCCATGACCTGCGTGGCGGCGTAGTACTTGGAGTCGATGTCGGGAACCGACTGGACGATCTTCGCCGTGCAGATCAACGCCCCTTGTTCACCGTGGAGGAACTGGCTGAACTGCCAGGCGACCATATTGCGCCGCACGTTGCCGCGCTCGTCGTCAGTCAGCCTGTCCCAGATGGGCGAGCCGAAGATCGGCACGAGGTCGTCGGGTAACTCGAGCGGATTCTCGGGATTCGGATCATGGGACCAGTCGATACGCTCCTTCGAGTCCCACTGCTTCCTCTTGCCCTTGTCGTAGAGGTTGATCAGCTTGTCACGACCGTTGTCGTAATCCCAGGTGAACTTGGCGGTTCCCGATCCGTCGCCGGTCTGCCAACCGGTCTTCTCCACAGGCAATTGATAGGTCTTCGTGCTCATGGGTGGCTCCCCCGATCAGCCCTCTCACGGCAAGTCTGGGTGAGTTGTCCAACCGTGTCAATCGACGCGGGCTGGCATCACCGCGATCCTCTTCACCACCCGGGTTCCGGAGAGCACCGAGCAGTCGAAGTTGCCGACCGGTGTCACCCAGAGGGCGGCTCTCACTCCCACGCTCCGATCTCGGCGCGGCACCGGGCCGGAGCGCAGTGATGGCGATCGGCCCGGGCCGCTCCGAGCACCTGGGCGCCAGCCGGAGCTTCTCGTGATGCCCTGAGGTGCCGACCAGTTCCCGATCGTCCGTCGGAGGGTCGCCGACGACACCCGTGGGTCAGCCAGCGCCGCGCTAGCCGGCCACGACCAGTTGGCTGATACCGGTCACGTCGTCGGTCCAACCGGCCGCCAGACTGCTCCCTTTGACCGAGCCGATGTCCTCCTGACGAAGGCCGAGGAGGGGCCCCTGCCTGGGGTCCGAGGCAACGGCGATCTGGCTCACCTCGGAGGCCTCTTTCACCCACGGCGAGGTGAGGCTGCCCTCCTTGGCCAAGAACGTCCCGTTCTGAATCATGCCGAGGAGGGGCCCGTGCGTGGGGTCCGAGGCGATGGCGATCTGGCTCACCCCGGAGGCCTCCTTCACCCACGGCGAGGTGAGGCTGCCCTCCTTGGCCAAGAACGTCCCGTTCTGAATGATGCCGAGGAGGGGCCCGTGCGTGGGGTCCGAGGCGACCGCGATCTGGCTCGCATCGGGGGCCTCGATGACCCAACCGGAATTGAGCCCGCCTTGTTTGGCGGAGAAGACGGTGTTGGAGACAATGCCGAGGAGCAGCCCATGCACCCGGTCGGACCCGACGGCGATCTGGCTGACGTCCGGGGCCTCGGACACCCAACCCGCGTTCGGGCTGCCTTGTTTGGCGAAGAGCGTACCGTGCTGGATGACCCCCAGTACCGGTCCGTGTTTGGCGTCGGAGGCCACCGCGATCTGACTCACGTCCCGAGCCTCCGAGATCCAACCGGCATCGGGACTGCCCTGCTTGACCAGAAACGTCCCGTGCTGGATGACCCCCAGTACCGGTCCGTGTTTGGCGTCGGAGGCCAGCGCGATCTGGCTCACGTCCGGCGCCTCGGCGATCCAACCGGCATCGGGACCGCCTTGCTTGGCCGCGAATTCTCCCGCTCGTACGACGCCCACCAGGCGTGGTCGGACGGACGGATCGGGACAGGTGCCGGAGGCGCCCGACGCGCAGTCTGCACCTGCCCCTGACGGCGAACTCACGTCCGACCGGGAGGCACTCACGCTGGCGATGATGATGGCCACCGGGACAGCAGCCAGGACCAGAATGGCCGAGACGCGCGCCATCCGGTACCAGCCGGGGGTCTTGATCGACAAGTGAAGCCCCTCCCTTCAGGTGGCGACCTGATCGCTCCCGCCGCCGGCAACAGTCGGCAACGCCTCACTGCTCCAACGGCCTGAGCCGTCACCGTCTCCCGGTGAGACCGCACGCCCACCTCGTGTGGACCTGCTCGACGCTGACCCGGGCGAGTTGACCTGGCGCCCCAACCGTGACGGGAGTTTCGCGGTCCGTGGTTATCGGGGTGTCACACCCAAGTAAACGTTACGCGTCATTCAGGGCATCGGGAACTCTCGGTCACCGCCCGCCACGGACAGTGAGGAGTCCCACCCGGTGCTGCTCGCCACAGCCGTCACCGGACACCGCCCAGCGGACGCTCAACGGTTCATGGGAAACCTCGCCCGCTACCGTGCGGGTCACGCACGAAGCTGGTCAGCGGCCAGCCGGTCAGGTCGGGAGCCACGCCGCCTCATCGGAACCCAGGGGCCGGGCCGGAGAGGACCAGTGAAGTGGCGCACCCTGGACCTCGACGGGCGGTGGGAGCCGTGAGGCGTCCCCCCACGCCGTCTTCTCGGTGGGGCCGCTCGGCTCGATCCGGACATCGCTCCAGTCATTGCCCAGTCCTCGGCCATCCATGCCCACGTCGATCAGGACCTGGGCCATCGAAGCAAGAGACGTACGCCATGTGCTGCCCCGTCCCTCGTTGAGGCGAAAGGTCAGGCCAGAGAGGGCCGCCGCGGCGACAAGGTATCCGGTGGCATGATCGAGAGCCTGCACGGGCAACGGCGTCGGACGTCGGGCTCCTGCGGCCGTCATCCCCGCATCGGCGATACCGGTGCTCATCTGCACGAGGCTGTCGAACCCACGGCGGCGTGCCCAGGGCCCGGTCCACCCGTAGGCGTCGAGGCTCACGTCGACCACCCCGGGCCTGATCGCCCGACGCCGGTCAGCGCCGAGGCCGAGCCGTTCGAGTGCGTCTGATCGATAACCACTGACGACCACGTCGGCCGAGCGGAGCAGTAGGACAAATCGGTCCACATCCTGCTCCGTGCGGAGGTCGAGGCGTGCGCACCGCTTTCCCAGCGTCACTTCGGGGACGATGGCGGGTTCATCCCAGTCCGGAGGGTCGATCCGGAGGACCTCAGCGCCCCAGCCGGCGAGTGCTCGTGTCGCGACGGGTCCAGCCAGGACCCTGGTCAGATCGAGGACCCTGAGTCCTGCGAGCGGCCGGTCGTCGCTCCCCCAACGGTGGTCGAACTCCCCGGACGCGGACGCCGCCTCGAAGGACACGAGCGGCTCCCCCTCGAGGGCGCGCCCTTGAGCATGATTCCGCCACCCATCCAGCGTCCGCATGGCCGCTGCCGCCCCCCCGGCGTCGACGATGGCGGTCTCCAGCTCGTCACTCCGCCAGGTCAGGACGGCGGAGGCGACCGCATGGCGGTCGTCGGCGACATCCAGTACCTCGAGGGCACGCGACCGATGGTGGGGCGCGTTGGTGTGCAGCTTGACCCAGCCGTCGGTGGTCGCATAGTCGCCGGCGACGGTGTCCCACATGGGTGGGAGGCTCCAACCCCGAGGTCTGATCGAAGTGCCGAACCATGCCGACGCCAACTCGCGGTGCACGATCACCCTTGGGGCGGGCCTTCCCGTCCGGATGGACATCAGAGTAGCCAGCGCCTGCGAGGCAGAGGCGATCGACGCCTGCGCCAGGTCGCTCACCGCGAACGCCGACGGGAGCGAGGCTCCGTCCGGCAGGTCGACCTCGACCGGAGGCCCACCGAGGGCCGACGCGAACGCCGTCAACATGGTTCGCGCGGCTCGCGGCACCTGTCCATCGTTGCACCGGTCTCCGCCGTCCTCAAGCCGCACCCAGCGGGAGCCGCTTCGATCGTCGCCTTGGGACCGGGACACTCGGGACGATGCATGGACAGCGAGACCGCGCCCCACGTGAAGGCCGCGGCGGACGGAGCGTGTTCGGCTCGTCGCTGTCGTCGGATCACCGGGGTCCGCGGCTCGAGCGAGCCAGGAGGTCGGCGGAGCCCGGACTATGGCACCCGGGTCGGCGGCGTAGCTGCTCAGACGGGGTCGTGAGTGTTGGGGAGGACGGCAGAGGTCCACGCCAGACCGATGCACATTTCGTCCGTCGACCCGTCGCCCCAGGTGACGAAGTGGGGCGGAGCCTTGCGCAGCACCGGGAGTTCCTGGGCCAGGGTGGGGTCGTAGGAACAGGACACCTGCACCGGCTCCCCGGCGGTCACGTGGATGGGCGTCGCCAGGTTGTAGGACCGTTGATCGTGGAAGTTGTAGCTGGGAACGTTCAGGATGGTCCTCGCCTCCGGCGTTCCCGGATTGAGCACCATGGTGAAGCGCTGCCCCAAGAGGTGCATGTGGGCCTGCACCCGGACGATGTAACCGCTCTTTCCGATCGACGACCGGCACGATGTCGTGTCCCCCGTCGGTGGATCGGACGGGTCGTTCCCACAGAGGGCCTCGATGCCGTTCACCTCGTCCACCGCGGTCTGGCCGAAACGGCGACCCTGGTCAGCCAGAGAAGCGGCGCGGTTGCACAGGGGGCCGGTGACGCCGGCCGGGCAGGGAATGTCGGGTGGCGCGAGCATCAGGTTGAGATGGAGGGGCAGGAGGTGGGTGGCAGTGGGCACCGTGTGGAGGACCAGGGTGTCCCTCACCGGCCTGTCGCCGACGAGCAGGTTGTAGTGGACCTGCATGATGACCAGGCTCCCGGCGGGAAGCGCCACCCCGGTCCCCTTCGGCAGATCATCTGCCCCGTGACCCGGGGCCCAGAAGCTGAGCAGGGGGACCGCCGCCAGCCCGGCGAGGGCCGTGTTCGGCAGCGCTCCCTCCCCGAAACACGTCCACCCCTTCCCGACCTCATTGTCCCGTTCGGCCATGACGGCGAGCGACGGTGGTACCAGGAACAGCGCGGCGTGGTGATCCTCGTTGCTTCCGGGGACGAATTGGCTGGAGACGATGTACGAGTTCGATGTCAGGTGCGGATTCAGGAGCGAGCAGTGATAGTCATCGGTCGTCCCCGGCGCCGCCCGCGGCTGGTAGGCCTCCGGCATCCGGAGGGAGGTACTGGTCACGGGCGGGGTCGAACTCGAGGCGCCCGAAGCGGCACCACCCACTCCTCCGGCAGCCAGAGTGGCGACTGTCAGCCCCAAGGTGGCGAGAGCAAGCGCCGGTCGTCGAAACCGCACCGGGTCAGGCTATCGTCCCGACGGATCGCCGGCTGGGGCGCCCACCGCCCCCGTGGGGCACGGCCGATCTGTGGCCAGAGCGGGGCACCCAGGTCGTGCCGCGATGATCATGCCGGGCCGGGCGGCCGCCGGAGCTCGACCGTCACCCCCCTCGTACCGGGGCCGATGGTGATGGTCCCGGAAGCCTCGTCCACCGTTCCCACCGAAACGCCGGCCACGTTGCCCACGAACGCGGGCAACTGAAACAGGGTCGGTCCGGTCGGTAGTCGACCCCGGAGCAGGAGTGACACCGATCGACCGGCCGACGAGATGGTCAGGCTCAGTCGCCGACCGTCTACGGTCGGAAAGTTGGTCACGGCGAGCGGCTCGCGGTGACCGAGCCAGCGGTCCGGCACCCCTCGCCCGACGATGAGGGCACCGTCCGATCGTTGCGCCACCAGTGAGTCCAAGAGGACCTTGTTGGCTCCGGCCATGCCCCAGGCATGGGGGGACGATCCTTGGCCGGCGGCGGGATGCCGGCCGACCCATGAATTCAGTGGCGAGGGAGCGGTGGAGCTCTCCCACCAGGACATCGGGCCGCTTTGGCTGTTCTCGATCATGAACTCGTACCCGAGTATCCCCTGGTCCCGATGGTGCCGCGTGGCCAGCCCGGCCGACCCTTCGGCGGCGTTGTACGCAGACGAATAGAAGTCGTCGGGGAATCCGCCGGTGGTGTTGGGAGGAAGGAGCCCGTGCAGACGGCGGAATCCGTAGCGGTAGGTGGCGTCGATCAGCGAGATGCCGGGGCCGGAGCGCTGGGCACCCAACAGGTAGCCCTCCCATGCCCAGTTGCCGAACGGGGATGTCCAGTTGGCATCCTCGGGATTGGCGCATCGATTGGCCGTGTTGGGCTGGAGAATCGAACAGGGGAGATAGTCGAGCCCGAAGTGCCGGATCGTGGCCGTCAGCACCGCGTTGGTCGCATGCAGCAGCTGGTCGTACTCCTGGGTGGCCCACGTGGCTTCGGTGGTGTTCCCCACGGCCACGGCGAGATAGCGGTAGGCCGCCAGACCCAGCAGCGCCTCGTAGTCGTCGGTGGTCCAGTATCCCTGGGTGTCGATGTCGTCCGTGGCCTCCATGGTCCCGAGCGGACCGGTGCGGTCGGCCACCAGGCGGTGGGCCGTGTCCTCGATGCTCGGTTGGGCACCGCTCAGGGGGCCCTCGCTCGCGAAATTCGCCCGAACGAACCCCAGATCACCGGTCTTCAGCAGATACACCGCCCAGGGGACCGCGTACGTCCAGACGCCATCCACGTACTGGCCTTGCGAGCCAACCACATTGCGGAATTCGAGAAGGAGATCCCGGGCACTGGTGAAGTAGCCCTGGGTGAACAGATTGGTGAGGATGCCCACCACGTCATGGCTGAACTCGCTCTCGTAGCCGTTCACACCGGTGTTCAGGTCCTGGCCGCTCCGGGCGATCTGGGTGTAGATGAATCCACTCCGATAGGCGTCGACGAGGGCCGCATCGGGGACATCGATGGCGGCGATCTGATCCAGCTGGCTGTCCCAGAAGGACTGCATATGGCTGAAGTGCTGGTCGAAGCCGCCGGCATCCACCAGCGCTTGATCCGAAGGCCACGGGTAGTCGCCGCCGAAGCGGTCCACCGCCACGACGTAGTCGTGGACTGACTCCGAGTCGGACGCCACCAGGTCGGGGCCCGAGGCAATGGGCAGCAAGCCGGGTGACGCCCCGGGATCGGCCCGGACCACGTGACCGGTCGAGTTCGCCACCGCCACCCGGGCGTAGACGGCGACATAGGCATCCCCACCCAGGACCACCCGGTCAGCAAACTCGGTAATCGTCACGAGTGCTCCCCGATGGCGAAAGGACGTGATCTGTGCCGGAAGGTAGCCGTCGGCCGCCCCCCAGGTGGTCCGGCCGCCCCGGTAGAGCCCGAATCCGTAGTCGCGTTGCAGGCCGTCTTGGACCAGGAAGGTGCCCCCGAGGCAGGTGACAACCCCTTGATGGTTCCCCGCCCAGCCGATGGCCGAGGCCGAGCCGTCCGCCCCGGTGAAGGCGTCGGTGGACACGTTGAACGTGCAGTCGTACTGGCTGGCCGGGCCGGCACTCTCGTCCGGTCCCGCACCGTGGTGCCGACCCGGGCGTGCCGCAGCCCGATGGCCGGCGCCGGCGCCGGCCACGGGGGACCACATCGCCATGGTCAGGGAGAAGGGCGAGGGCGAGGGCCACGGCACACCCCGTGAGCGCGGACGCGCCCGACGGTCGAGCCCCCCGGGCTTGGCGCGGCCAGTCTGTGCGCATGGCCTGCATCTCGCCTCCTCGGCACCTCACCGATGATGGCAAGGTAACACCTGGTCGAGGAGGGCGCCGTCCGGTGCCGGGCGCGCCGGCGGCTGAGCAGGCCTCCCGATCAGCTGGGGGTCGCCCCACCAGGAGCGACCATCGGCATCACCGGCCGATCGGGGGCTGGGGCGTCAGCCTGCGCCGTCGAACGGCGCGTCGAAGCTGAACACGCCTCCATCGGAGGCCACCAACCAGTAGCCGCCGGTTCCCGGGTCGGCGGCCATCCCCACGACCGGGGCGTTGAGACTGGTTCCGCCCATCGACCCGTGGAACACGGCGTCGCCCTCCGAGAAGATCCCCCCGTCGGAGGCGACGAACAGATAGCCCTGACCGTTGGGCAGCGAGGCCATCCCGTTCACCGGTCGGTTGAGGCGGAGGCCGCCGGTGCCGCCCAGAAAGGGTGCGCCGAAGGAGAAGATGCCACCGTCGGTCGCGACCTCCCAATATCCCCCGGTGACGTCGTCGGTGCTGATGCCGACGATCGGGGCGTTGAGATGCTGCCCGCCCATCGACCCCCGGAAGGGAGCATCTCCGAAGGAGAAGATCCCCCCGTCGGATGCGACGAGCCAGTAACCACCACCGTCCGGTGTCGGGGCGATGTCAACCACCGGGGCATTGAGGTGGCGGCCGCCCATGGAGCCGAAGAACTGGGCATCGCCGAACGTGAAGATTCCTCCGTCGGATGCCACCAGCCAGTAACCACCGCCATCCGGGGTCGAGACGATGTGGGCAATGGGGGCGTTCAACGGGTGGCCGGCCATCGAGCCGTAACTGACGGCTGATCCGTGCGCAGACACCCCTCCGGAAGCATCGGTCAACCAGTAGCCGTTGCCGCTGGGTGTCGACGCCATGCCGACAACGGGAGTCACCAGCCCACCGGATGTGGTCGTCGGCGTTGCTCCCCCGGTACCCCAGTACCGCATGGCTCCGTCGTAGCTGTAGATCGTTCGCAAGTAGGTCATCGTATGAAGCTGCACCGGAACGTTGACCCCCAGGGCATCCCACACGGTCCCGTTCCCCGCATAGATCCCAGAGTGACTGAAGGCGTCGATGCCGCTACCGCCCCAGTAGACGGCGTCGCCGGGGAGGAGCTCTGCCGTGTCCTCGGCAATCGTGCTCTGTGGAGCCAGGTACGTCCCCACTCCGCCGGGTTGACTCCCATCACCCGGCAGGGCGATCCCCGTGGCCTGGTACACCGCGTATTGAACCAGGCTCATGCAGTCGTACCCTTTGGCACCCGCCCCACATCCAGGCTCGGCGACACCTCCGTAGGTGGGTCCGTTGATACCACCGCCACCGTCGCAGTAGGGCACGTTGGCCTGGGAGGCGGCGAATGCCGCGATCTGGTCACCCTGGGTCGCCGCAGTGGCGGGGGCGGCGCCGACAGACAGCGAGAGCCCGACGATGGAGGCCAGAAGAACCGCGGCGGCGACCGGCCTCCGGATCGACTGGACCAACCTGGGCTCGCCACCCTGCCTCGACCTACCCGGGAATCGCACCAATGGCATGCCCATCTATCGACAGCCTGGGCCGATGACTGCAGTACTTTCTGGTCGGTGGTCCGGTGGGGTTCGGCGCCGGGGCCGGGCGTTCGTCCTGAACCGTCGCCCGGCCGGGACCACGGTGGGAAGTTCCCCAGCTGGGCGGCTTGAGGCATCCGGAGCTCGGCCCGTCCCCGGACAGTCGGCCCGGTCGCGGCACTGGCGAGGGAAGGTTCGGGGAGAACGCATCCCCACGTCGGAGTTTCCCCACTGACCTCCTCCCGTTTGCGGGGCGCTTGCCCGCATCATCCTGCCGTGAGAGGCTCGGGCTGTCCAAGGCGGACATGGATGCGAAGGAGGCGGATCATGAAATACGTCGTCTCGTGGGTTACTCGTGAGACCGGCAACCCCGAGGAAGCCGCAAAGCGATCACTTGCTGCCTTCAGCAAGTGGACACCCTCACCGAACTCAACGTTCCATCAGTTTGTTCAACGAGTGGACGGAGAAGGCGGATTCGCTTTCGTCGAATCCGACAATCCAGAGGACATCCTGAGGGACGTTTCCAAGTTCACTCCCTGGATCAAGTACGAGATCCTTCCCGTCATCGACATGGCCGCGGGGGCAACAATCGGCGCGGAAGCCATCGAGTATCGAGACTCGATCACCTAGATCGACGAAGGACTGCGTGGTTGTCCCGCTCGGAGAGCCACCCCGGGTCTGAGGAGTTTCGAAGAGCTCAGGGCGTTAGACGTTCCCGACGCGAACAGGGTCTCCGACATCCAGCGCGATGGTCATGCCCTCATGGGCCAGGTTGATCCGGTCCTCCATTCCGGGCCACTTGTCTCTGGCCTCGCCGAGCAGCTCCTCGAGTTCGGCGTCCGTGTGGTACGGATCGTGGTGGAAGAGGACCACATTGCCCGCGCCCGTCTTGTGGGCGAACTCCATCACCGCAGCGATTCCCGAGTGGCCCCAGCCGATATGGGCTCCATATTCGCAATCGCGATATTGGGCATCGTGCAGGAGCACATCGGCGCCGTGGGCGATCTCGTGCCCGCTGACCCAGTGGTCCGGCACCGCGGCGAGGTCTGATCCGAGCGCCGGTTCATGGTCAGGGAGGTAGACGAGTACTCGCCCCCCCTCCTCAATGCGATAACCCAACGTCGGGCCCTGGTGGGTGACCTTGGCGGCTCGAACCGTCGCTGAACCGATGACCACCGGTTCCTCGGATGCGTCATGGAACGTGACATGGGAAGGGACGTCCCCGAGTCGGACCGGGAAGAGCGGCGGGGAGAGATACATGGCGATCCGCTCCGACAGGTGCTGCACGGGTGAGGCCGGACCCCATATGTGAATGTCGAGTCCGGGCAAGAAGAGCGGGCGGAAGAACCCGAGGCCTTGCAGGTGATCGAGGTGGAGGTGGGTGAGCAAGATGTGCAATTCGGTTGGAAGGTTGTCCACCATGAGCACGCCCAGCGGCCGGATGCCGGTCCCGGCATCGAGAATGAGCGCGTGCCCGCTTGCCAGTCGAACCTCGACACACGACGTATTCCCCCCGTACTTGACGGTGTCGGCCCCGGGCACGGCTACTGATCCTCGACAACCCCACACCCGCGCCTGCATCAGGCGCCGCTCTTCCCGGTGGCCGACTCCCAGAAGACGGACACGACCCCGTGCATCTCGCCCTCCGCCCCGATCAACGGGTAGGCCGTCGCCTCATACTGTCGGCGCTCCCCGTCGAAGGACGAGGCCAGGAGCGTCTCATGGGCCGGCCGACGTTCGAAGAAGGCAATTCCGGCCGGTGAGTCACGCCGACGAAGCGGTCGGCCATCAGGGGTGGCGAGATGCAGGGATTCGCCGAACTCACCAGACGGAGTCTCACCGAGCTTCGCAAACGGGGTCCCGAGGACGGTGGCCGCCGCGTCGTTGTAGTAGACCAGCATGCCTCCGGCGTCCAGCAGGAACATCGGCGTGGCCAGATTGGACGCCAGCTCCCGGGCGAGGATGAGCGGCAAGCTCTTCGGTGAGCCCGGCGTGCCTAGCGGATCACTCATGACGCCTCCTCCACCCGGGTCATCGACAGTACGCACATCGTTGCCGATGGGAGCCGGCCTGCCAAGTGCCGGCCCCCAGGGCGGCGGCAAGCCCCGTTCTGGCGATGCTCAGCACCGTCACGGTCGGTCGACGAGGTCGACGGTGACCCACTCCGACGTGGCCGACGTACCGGGCTGGGCCGGTCCCTATCATGAGGACATGCGGATCGGCCTGCTCACCGGTGGGGGTGACTGTCCGGGGTTGAACGCGGTCATCCGAGCCGTGGTGCTCGGCGGTGTCGTCCATCATGGCGACGAGTTCGTGGGCATTCTCGACGGCTGGGGTGGTCTCCTCGAGAGCAGAACCGTCTCGCTCGACACTGAACAGTGCCGGTCCATTCTGACCAGGGGTGGGACGATCCTGGGATCGTCCCGCACCAATCCCTTCGCCACCGACGGTGGCGCCGACCGTGTCCGGGCCACCGTGGAGGACCTCAGGCTCGACGCGATTGTCGCCATAGGCGGCGATGACACACTGGGGGCAGCGGACCGGCTGTACCAGCAGGGCCTCCCTGTCGTCGGTGTGCCCAAGACCATCGACAACGACCTGTCGGGGACGGAGGTCACCTTCGGGTTCGACACCGCGGTCCAGATTGCCACCGAGGCGATCGACCGCCTGCAGACGACAGCCGAGTCCCACCACCGGGTCATCGTGTGCGAGGTGATGGGGCGAAATGTCGGCTGGATCGCCGTCCACGCTGGGATCGCCGGAGGAGCAGCCGAGATCCTCATCCCCGAGGTCCCCTTCTCCCTCGATGGGGTGTGCAACCGGTTGCTACGGCGACACGGTGGCAATCAATTCTTCTCCACGGTGGTGGTGGCCGAGGGAGCACATCCGAGAGACGGGGACCCGGCCACTTCCACCTGGACCTCGCAGGCGTCGGGCCCTGCCGACCAGTTCGGCCACGTGCGCCTGGGCGGGATCGGGGCCTTCCTGGCCGGGGAGATCGAGCGCCGAACGGGATACGAGTCCAGGTCCACCGTGCTCGGGCATATCCAGCGTGGGGGGTCCCCGACGGCCTTCGACCGTGTTCTGGCCACCCGCTTCGGGGCCGCGGCGCTCCAGGCCGTGCACGACCACGACTTCGGGACGATGGTGGCACTGCACGCCGGAGCGATCATCCGGGTCTCACTGAGCGAGGCCGTCGGGAAACCCAAGCGGGTCGATCGCCACCTCTACGAGCAGGTGGCCGCTCTCTATCTCGGCTAGCCCTGGTCCCGGACGGGAGGCACGGCCTTCCGGGTCAGGAGCGCCGCACCCAGGCCGACATCCGGCAAGGCACGCACCTGAGCGAGCCCGCGGTCACCAGGCCCGCATCGAACCCGCCGGTTCCGGTGACGTCAACTCACCAGCACGTCGGGTCGGGGGAATCCCTCTGCCTCACACAGTGCGTAATAGGCCTCGAGGGTGCCGGGGCCGTCGAAGACGCTCTCGATGCTGCCGTCGGCGCCCAGATTGAGGTTCACCCCGTACATCTGGAACCACACCTGCGTGCCATTCTCGATGCACTCGAGGGTGTGCACGGATCCAGCGGGCTCGAAGAGGAACGAGCCGGCCCGGTTGACGTAGTCGTACTCACGGTACCGCCAGGCGCCGGACATGGTGTACCCATACACGGGTCCGGTGTGTCGGTGGGTCTGCACCGCGTAGCCGGCTTGGAAGATGTTCTCGACGATCCAGAGTCCCTCCGCCACATCGACCTGGATCACCTTGAGCTTGTTCCCGCCGCCCATCTCCACGAACGGTAGATCCATCGAGCCGCGGTGCTGTGCCTCGGTAGTTGCGACGATGCCCATTTGCACTCCTGGAGTTTCAGTCGGGAGCGTGCGTCACGGCGTGACCTCTGCGTACGCCCGATTCGGTTGGTGGCCATAGACAGTGGCATAGATGACCGTTCAGATCCACGGGGCGGTGACCCGTCCATGCACTGTCCGACCACCCGGTCGGCCGGGCCGGAATGCCCGTCCGGAGAATAGCTTCGGGTCAGAGGCCCTCCGCCGCGGCCTGCATCCCTCCTGGGGACAAGGGATCCGAGACCCTGGAACTGACAGGGGTGACCATCTGACGGTTCGTCAGATGGTCGGTCCGGGTCCGTGGGCACCGGTTGAGGCCCTCCGGTAGCTGGGCTGGCAGGGTTGCGCCGCCCCGATCCCCGACGGGCACGGAGCCGACGCTCGATGAAGCTGGTTGGTGCTCGGAGCCGGTGGGCCGGATGTCGGCGCTAAAGGCCTCACCGATTCTGCCGATCCCTAACACGAGGGGTCTAACCAAGGGCCGAACCAGGTGACGAGCGAACCCAATCAGACCGATGGATGGTGGGTGGCGTCAGACGGCCGGTGGTATCCCCCTGACCGGCATCCTGGGTTCCGACCGTTCGAGCCCACTCCGATCCACGCAGGACTCCTGCTTCTGTCGCCAGAGACTCCTCGGTCACAAGCTTCACCCCGGCGTTCGCCGGACTCCACCCGATCGAGGCCCAGATGGGCATGGACAGCCGGTGTGGTGATGGTGCTCTCGGCGGTCGTCGGCGGCATCGTGATCAACAGCGGGACCTCCCCGAGCGTCTCTCCACCCAAGGTGGCCATGGCGCTGCCGCCGCCGACCTCGAACCCCATTGCTCCCAGCCAGCTGGTGGCGAGTCAACTGGTGAGTGACGCCAAGGACTTCACCGCAGACACCTTGGCGCCCGACGCCGCCATTGCCGCCGCCGATGCGGACATTGCGAAGCAATACGGCCGCCTGTCGAACGATCAGGCCACCTACCAGGACAACCAGTTCGGCACGGGATGCAACGCCGGTGACACCGCCATGTACCCGGCCTGTCTCTCCCAGGAGCAACAAGCCGCGGCGGCTGCACAGATCGACGAGACCGCCGCCCAAGCCGCGTTGACGACTGACACCAGTCAGATCGAGGCGGCCGACCAGCAACTGGAGGTGGCGATCAGCACGTACCTCCAGCGGCTCAGCGCCATCGCCTGGGTGACGGCGGCGGCCCGCCTGGACGCATCGCAGCTGGCCCAGAGCCTGACCGACGAGCGCAACGCAGTCGGCGAGGAGGCCGCCGACCTGGTGAATCACCGCGACACCGCCGAGGACAATCAAGCGATCTCCGGGGCAGTCTCCGACGAGCGGACCGATCTGACCAACCTGGCCACCGCGCTCGGGATACCGTCCCCACCAACCCAGCCCTCGACCTAGCGCCGGCCTCGGAGCGCCTTCCCGTCAGAGGGCCCCACTGTTCGAACGCCTGTCGACAACGTGGGGCGCCGACGGTCTCACTGCGATGGGCAGCACCCGGTGGCATGGCCCAACGGTGGGTGGTGTCAGATCGTTGGGAGCCAGGTCAGTGCCCACCGTGCCCAACCGCGGCTGAGCACAGGGTGCTGCCCAAGGAACTCAGAGGGGAAACGTGCAACAGTGGTGCCCGAGGAGAGTTGGCCCCTGCGTAACGGCGGCGGGGGACGGACGTGGACCAGAGCGGAGGAACATCGTGGAGCTCAAGGTAGTCGGTGCCGGCGTCGGCCGGACCGGGACCCATTCGCTCAAGCTTGCGCTTGAGCAGCTTCTGGGCGGCCCCTGCCATCACATGCTCGAGATCCTTGGAGATCCTGGCCAGATACCGGCCTGGGTCGACGCCATCGAAGGCCGCCCCGTCGACTGGTCGATCATGCTGGCCAAGTATCGAGCCGTCGTGGACTGGCCGGGCGGCGCATTCTGGAACGAGCTGTCGCAGGTCAACCCGGACGCCCTCGTGCTCCTGTCGGTTCGTGATCCCGAAGCGTGGTATCGCAGCGCCTCGAACACGATCTTTCTGACATTCGACAACATGCCACCCGAATTGGCACCCTGGATGGATGCGGTGCGCGAGCTCCTGCACGACCGCTTCAGCGACCGGTTCGATGACCCGACCACGATGATGGATGCCTTCGTGCGCCACAACGATGCCGTGCGGACCGAGGTGTCGGCCAGTCGACTGCTCGAGTGGAACCTCGGGGACGGCTGGGATCCGATCTGCGACCGACTCGGGTTGCCGGTTCCCTCCGAGCCGTTCCCCGTGACCAATTCGACGGACGAGTTCCGCGAGATGGTCGGGATCCCGCCCCTGCACTGACCCCAAGGTCGCCGGCGAGCCCGACGTCTTCCGGTTTCGGTGTCTCCGTGACCTACCCAGCGCTGCGCACCCTTCACGGGGCCTCTTGCTTGCGTTCGACGACCCAGCGACTCGGCCCGACCGGTGCTCGACCATGGGTGCCGGTCGCGAAAGGAGCCCCGCCTCTGACGAGACGGGGCTCCTTCCACTAACTACCGCGACACCAGCGGATCGTCGGCGATCCGGTACGAATCGCCCGATCGATTGGTGCCAGGGGCTTACTTGGCGGCCAACGGCATGAGGGCCGTGATCGAGCCGTCCGTCCCGAGGCAGACCGCACCCTTGGCCGTGCCCGGCAGCTTGAGGCCGTCACCGCTGTCGGCGGTCACCGCTGCGGAGAACTTCTCGGCGGTGGGGTTGCTGAGTGCTTTCTTGACGTAGCCCGGGCAGTGCGTGGCGCCCGTCGGGGTCAGCGTCGGAGCACCGATCGTGGTGCTGCCACCGGACGTCCAGGTGATGGTCCCACCCACCGCCAGAGCCAAGGCGGACAAGGGCTGGGAGCTTCCCCCGGTGTTGCCACCGGTGCACCCGCCGACCGTGAGGTTGCCCGAGGCGGTCCCGGTGATGGTGGTGCACGAAATGGAACTGCCCGTCCACTCGAACTCGAAGCTCTTCAGCGCAGTGATCGTGCCGTCGGTTCCGACGCAGACCTCGCCCAGTTCGGTAGCCGGGAGAAGCATGCCGTCACCGGTGTCTCCGGTCACCGAGCCCGAGACCGCCAGGGCGCTCGGCTCTGGGGGCGTTGTACCCTTGGGTGGCTTGACATAGCCGGGGCACTTCGTCGCCGTGATCGCCGTCGTCGTCGGAACGCCGACCGTGGTCGTCGAACCCGACACCCAGGTCGTGGTACCGCCAGTCGAAAGGCTGAGGGTCGGCTTGGGCACCGAAGACCCTCCGGTGTTGCCCCCGGTGCATCCGCTGATGGTGATGTCCCCCGATACGGTGCCGGTGACCGTGGTGCAGGTGATCTTGAGCGTCCCCGCCCCGGCGGTGCCGGCCACCCCCAAGGTGAGCCCTGCGGCCGGAATGAGCATGGCCGCGACAGTCAACAGAATTCTTCGCATAACTTCCTTTCCCTACTGATCATGGGTGAAGGCATTCCCCCCCCCGTCCCTAAACGCCCACAGTCTGGCATCGATACGGTGCGCTCGCTTTGAATCCTGCCCGTGGGCTCATTGTCCCTGCTCAGGGGGCCCAGAATGTCCCGATTGTCCACACGCACGGGTGCGATGGTCGACAGATTGCCACAGAATCTGCAACCACCTCGATGCTCCTTGAGCCGTCATGCCGCTCCGGAAGCGGCGCGGACCGCCCGCATCGCTTCGGACCACCGGTGATGCCGGCGGCGAAGGTCGCGTCCACCAAGTATCCAACCACGGCGGCGACTCCGGCCGTCATCGACGGCGGTCGACCGGCAACTGCTCCTCGAGGGTCCGCTGGGTAGAACAACGGGATCTGCTCCCACGCCTCATTCCGGCCACTCCGGGTAGGAAGTGGCTGCCCCCAGCAGTCTCCGATCGATGGTGGGACCGATGATGGTCAGGGTGACCGGATCGATTTGCCGCCGCGCGGCAGCCGCTTGAACCGGACGCCATCGAGGCCTAACTTGCCGGGATGCACCTGTTCGCAGCGTTCCTCGGTGGGCCGATAGCAGAGGGCCGAATGGGAGAGGACCACGAGGTGGTCTTTGTCATCGCTCCCGACCCTGCACAGGCCAAGTCGATGGCCCGGTCGAAATGGAGTGGAGCGGGCCGAGGGCATGTCGATGCCGTCCGGCGCATCGACCAGGTCGACGGGTATGTACTTTCGCTCACCAAGGTCGAGAGCGGCGGCGATCGGACCGAACTGGAGGACTACAACTAGTAGCGGCCCGGACTCTGACCCGGGTACCCGAGTTCTTCGAGCAAACTGCGAAGGGACCTCCGACAAGCGTGGAAAGCGGACTGCAAGGCGGTCCCGGCATGACCCCACGCTCATCCGGCCCACGTTGGGGTGTAGCTGGCCGGGGCCGGGATGAGGCGGCGCCGGGACGAGGGGAGCTACCCTCACCGGTGATGGTCGGGGATGCTCTTTGGGAACAGCATGCGACATGGTGGCAGCAGGGATTCACCGACGGGGTCGACCCTGAATACGAGGAACAGATTCTTCCCCTTGCCGAGCGCTTCCTGCACGGAGCACGGCGTGTCCTGGACGTGGGGTGTGGCGAGGGCCAGGTCAGCCGACGAGTGGCGAGCCTCGGCGCCGACGTGGTGGGAGTCGATCCGACGGCGGCGCAGATCCGAACGGCCCAGGGACGTGGTGGCGCCGCTCGCTTCATGCGGGCACGGTCCGAGAAGCTGCCCAGTCCGGATGCGAGCTTCGACGCGGTGGTCCTGTGCCTGGCGCTCGAGCACGTGGACCCATTCGAGCCCGCCATTGGCGAGATCGCCCGCGTACTGGCGCCGGACGGGAGGTTCCTCCTGTTCCTGGCTCATCCCCTCCTCCAAGCGCCCGGTAGCGGGTGGGTCGACGATGCCGGCTCGGGAGATCACTTTTGGAGGGTTGGTTCCTACCTGCAGGACGATGTGGCGATCGACGAGATCGCACCCGGGGTTCATCTTCAGTTCGCCCACCGACCGCTGAGCAGATATGTGCACGCAATGGGCGAAGTCGGGTTGCTCATCGAAGACATGGTGGAACCGCCCCCGCCTGCAGCGGTTCTCGTCGAGACGGGGGACTTCCCGAACGCATCCGCCATTCCACGCCTGATGCTGTTGTGTGCCCGTCGATCCAGCTAAGGACCGAGTAGCCGCCCGTCTTCCCGCAGTGCACCCCCCCGTCGAGCGCGTCGAGATCTCCGGCTCCGGACCCAGGGCCAGCTCAAGCGTCTGGGCCCTCAACTCTGCCCGGGAGGGCCGCGTCATCAGCAAGGCGCCGCGCCATCGCGGCGTGGACCTTCTTGTCGATCTCCGGGCGGTCATCGAGGAGTACGGTGAACTCAGCTCGACCGATCACGTCGACGACAACGTCGGTCTTGGCCACCACCGTGGCATTGCGCGGCTGACCTTGGAGGAGGGCGATCTCACCGAAGAAATCGCCGGCACCCAATTCCGCGACCACGTCTCCGTCGATGACCACGCTCACCGTGCCTTCCAGCACGATGACAAACTCCCGCCCGAGCCCACCTTGGTGGGTCAACTCACGTCCAGCCGCCAGGTTGAGTCGCGTGGTCAGGTTCGATAGTTCCTGGAGGTCCTTCTTTGAGAGCCCCGAGAAGAGTGGAACTCGAGAAAGCAGTTCGTCGGTGGTCCTGGATCTCACTGCTCCGCCCTCCTCAGCCGGTAGACGGGATCAGTATGCCGCACCCGAGCCGGACACGCCTGCCGGACCCACTCGGTGGGTCTATTGAGCGGCTGCCCGCGGTGGGACAGGCCCGAAGGCAACGGCTATCAACGCTCTGGCCGTCCGAGCCGATGGTCGCTCAGATCCGAGACGGGTGAAGCCCTCGAAGCGTACCTGGCAGGCTACTCAGGCGAGCCGACAGGGCTTGGAGAACAGGAGTGTCGAACCGATGGCTGTGAACTGATTCTGGAGTTCGAGGGGGTGACGTTGACGGAGTACCTCGCCGTCAACAAGGAATTGGGCATCGACCCCGAGAGCGGTGAAGGGAACTGGCCCGATGGCCTGGTGACACATTCGGCCGGCCTGAATGAAAACGGTCACCTCGTCGTCATCGAGGTGTGGGATACGCCTGAACATCAGGCCAAGTTCATGGAGGGGCGCCTCGGCGAGGCACTGGCCAAGGGTGGTGTCGCCAGTCCGCCGTCGAGTATCACCTGGATTGAGTTGGTGGCTCACCATCATCTCGGGGGCTGAGTAGGCCGCAACGCTGCCGGCGATGCCGAATTCGACCTCTCGCCCACCGGTCCCCGGCCTTGTCCGGCCACCGACCGGGTGTGTGCCGTGCGCTTCGGACAGCCACCAGCTGGAACAGCCGGCCGGGGGTGGCCCGGTGGGAGAGAGGCGACTTTCGTCCGACGCCCGGGGCCGTGGTTGCCGGCGGCCACGAACGTCCCTCCCGACGGTGGTCGCCGTGCCCTTGGTGCAGAGTCGGACGTCCAGGCTCGGAGCGCGGCGGTTACGGTAGAGCGTCCTGACGACCGTTTGGTTGATTGGAGGGCTGTCCACATGAGCGAATTCGAGAGTCCGGACGATCTCCGGTTCAATCGGGGACTGATTGCTGATCCCCAGGCGTTTGCCCGGGATGCCAATGCTGCCTCGTGGCTCTTCCTGTGCGGGGACGAGTTCGCAGCAATGGACGGGGGCATGTCCTATGCCGATGTCCAAGGTGCGGTTGCCGAATCGGCCAACATCGTGTCCGACCCTCCGCAGGTACTCGACATGGACCTGGCCCGGCGGCAGATCGCGGCGCTGGACAGCTTGCCTCGACCAACCCTGGTGACGTGTCGCACAGGGCCCCGATCCGCGGCCCTGGTCTACCTGTATTCCGGTCTCAAGGCCGGCGCCACAGCCGATGAAGTCCTGGCCCGGGCCGAGGCCGAGAATGCGCCGTTCTGCGGCTCCGATGGCCTGGTGGCGTGGATTCGGCAGGGCCTCGACGATCTTGCCTGAGTAGAGGCTTGTCGGGGTCGCTCGATCATTCCGGCGAGCCGCCATCGAGCACTCGCTGTGTCCACCGGCCGGACCTTCAGAGAACGCCGGGATCCGCTCGGCCGGTCATCCCTCGAGCCGCCCGGTGGTGCCAGCACTACTGCCTGACACCAGACTCCACCCTCGGAATGGTCACCGTGCAACTCGTATAGTGGCACCGTGTGGTCGAGGGGCGCAGAGAGGCGTACGGCAGCAACTCCGGTTGCGCGGTGGATCGTTGTCATTTCTGGCCCGTTTCTCGGGCACGGTGACGGAATCCGTAGGCATCCAGCGGGCACTGCGCCACAATGACCGCAGGTCGTCTACTCGTGCTGCGCGACCTTCGCCGCCGTTGGCGTGGCTGGGCGCTTGTAGTGGTCGTGATGGCCCTGGCCGGAGGCGTGGTGCTCACAGCCTTTGCCGGTGCCAGACGCACGGAGAGCGCCTACCCCCGCTTTCTGAAGTGGTCGCATCCGTCCGACATGTTGGTCGCTCCGCAGGGGTCCGGACTGGATGGCTACGACCAGGCAGTGGGACGGCTGCCGGAGGTCGTGAGCGCTGCGCCCGTCGTGGGGATCGACGCGTTGCCATTGACGCCCGACGGGCAGCTCGACGGGGACGCCACCGTAGGGGCCCCTCTCAACGCCCAGTACTTGCGGCTGATCGACCGGCCCAAGATCTTGGCCGGTCGCCTGCCACGGACGGACCGGCCGGATGAGGTGACGGTCGACGTCATGGCGGCTCAGCACCTTCATCTGCATGTTGGGAGCGTGCTCAACCTGGGGGCCGTGGGCGGCGATGGTCCGTCACCGTCGAACCCGATCCGACGCCTGAGGGAGCACGTGGTCGGCGTCGTCGCAACGCGGTCGAACATCGTTCCCACCACCGACTCTGACCAGTTCGGGAATATCTACGCGCCGGCGTCGCTCCTGTACAGTCTCGGACCGAATTGGACAAACTATCAAGCGTTCGATGGCACCTACGTGCGACTCAGACCGGGTACCTCACGCGCCGACTTCACTCGTACGGTTCAGCGACTGGCCCAGAAGTTCCCGGCCACGGGGGGGAGCGTGTTCGTCGCCGACCAGAACCAGCAAGCTGCCGGAGTGGAGCAGGCGATCCGGCCCGAGGCCATCGCACTGGCCCTGTTCGGGCTGATCGCCGGGCTGACCACACTGCTGATCGTTGCCCAGCTAGTGGCGAGACAGCTGTCTTCCGGTGCTACCGACTATTCGATCATGAAAGCGCTGGGAATGACACGAGCCCAGCTCGCCGTGACCGGTCTCGCCGAGGCCTGCCTGGTGGTGCTGGTGGGCGGATTGCTCGCTTCGGTCATTGCCGCCCTGGCGTCCCCACTGATGCCCATCGGACCGGCGCGGCTCGCGGAACCGAATCCGGGGGTGAACATTGACCTCGTCGCGCTCGGCATCGGCCTCGTCTGCTTCGTCGTGGTGGTGGCTGCTCTCGTGGCCTGGCCGGTCTGGCGCCTCTCGGCTCGCCGCCAACAGCCGCGCGCGTCCGAGGTCAGGAGTCGCGACAGTCAGACACCCCTGACCCGTCTCCTGGAAAATCCGGGCGTACCTCTGGTGGCCTCAATCGGGATCCGGGGAGGCTTGACTCCGGGTCAGGGGAGCAGGGCCGTTCCGGTACGAAGCGGCATCATCGGAGCAGCACTCTCGTTGGCGACCGTCATTGCCACGTTGACCTTCGGAGCAAATTTCCTGCGCCTGGTCGACACCCCTCTCCTCTACGGGCAGACCTGGGACACCGCCGTTGACGTCCAGTTCTCGCAGATTCCCGACAGCACCGTCCACGAGCTGGCCAGCCGCCGAGGTCTCACCGCGCTGACACTGGGCGTCCACGGCAACGTGGAGATCGGCGGCAAGGTCGTCCCCGCCATCGGCTTGGCTGCCCGGGTCGGACCGCTCGTCGCTCCCGGAATGCTGGAGGGTCGAGCGCCGCGTCAGGTGAACGAGATCGCCCTCGGGACCTCGACCCTCCGGCAACTGGGTCTGCATATCGGCGACCGGACCAACGTGACCACCGCGGGGAGGCGGTCCATGATGCGTATCGTCGGTCGGGCCGTGTTCCCCCAGTTCGGGTTGGGAAGCTTTACCGCTACCGACCTGGGGCAGGGTGCCCTCCTTGCCGCCGCCTCACTGAGCCCTTCTCCGAATGAGGACCACCAGATTGCGCTCGTTCGCTTTGCCGCTGGCGCCCGTCATGATGGAAACGTGGCCGCAGCAGAGCGATCGCTGACCGGATTCTGCCGAACGGTGGATCAGTCGACCTGCTTGGTGCCCAACGACAGACCGTCAAACATCTCCGACCTGGCCCGGGTAGCACGGGTGCCACTGGTGCTTGCTGGGGTGCTGGCCTTGGTCGGAGTGGCTCTGCTGGCCCAACTGGTGACGCTGTTCTGTCGTAGAAGACGGCGTGACTTCGCGATTCTCAAGACCATGGGGATGCTTCGCCGGCAGGTGCTGGGCATCGTGACCTGGCAGACGACCACACTGGCGGCCGCATCACTTGTTATCGGCATCCCCCTCGGAGTGGCCCTCGGACGGTGGATCTGGGCGCTCTTTGCCAATTCCGTCGGTGTGGCCTCCGCATCGGTCGTGCCCTTCTCGACGATCCTCCTGATCCTGCTGGCATTGGTCGCGGTAGCCAACGCGGTTGCCCTACTACCGGCCTGGCGCAGCGCAAGCTGCCGAGCCGGGAGGGAGCTCCTGGCTGAGTAGCCCGCCGTCGGGGCACCGGCGCGGTCTCGTGCGGGTGGTTGCGGCTGAGGACTAGGCCCCCGGCAGGTCTCCGACACCGACGACTCTCCCCTGCCACCACCGGCATGTAGGTCGAAGGGCATCCGACCGCGACGAGGCCCGCCGGGACTCGTCGGATTCGACCGACGGGCGACCCGAGCCGTCACCGGAAGACGACTTCCACCCGGCGCGGCCCCCTCACCTGACCGCCGGCCCACATGACCTCGGCACTCTCGGCCAGATGGAAGACGGGAACACGTGCCAGCCACTCCTCGAGGGCGACCCGTAACTCCATCCGGGCCAGGTTGGAGCCGGCACACCGATGGATCCCCGATCCGAACGCCACATGCCGGTTCTCCTGTCGATCGAGGAGCACCTCGTCGGCCCGATCGAAGACGGCCGGGTCCCGGTTCGCGGCCGGGAAGTTCAGGAGGAGCTTGTCGCCCTGCTTCATTGGACAGCCGTTGAATTCGACGTCCGCAGTGACGAGGCGGGCCATCGTCACCGGCGAATAGGCACGGAGGAGTTCCTCGACGGCCAAGTCCATGAGCGCAGGCTCGGCCACGAGCCGTTCGCGGTCCTCATCGTTGATGGCCAGGTGCCACAGCGAGGAGCCAATGGCACTCCAGGTGGTGTCGATACCGGCGATCATGGTCAGAATGGCCATGCCCAAGACGATCATGTCGTCGACCGATCCTCCGTCCACCTCAGCGTGGAGCAGATAGGTCAGCAGGTCGTCGCCATCGGTGTCGCGGCGCTCATTGATCCGATCCCAGAGGTAATAGCCGATGCCGAACATCCCGCGCTGAACCCGTTCGGCGTCATCCGCGAATTCCAGGGCGTCGTGGACCCAGCCGGTGAAGGTGTCCGATAGTTCCTCCGGGACGCCGAGGATCGAGCCGATGACGCGGACGGGAATCTGCTGGGCGTAATCGGCGGCGACGTCAGCCCGGCCTGCATCGAGGTGAGCGTCGATCAACGATCCGCACAGCGATCTGGTCATCGGCTCGTACGACTCCACTCTGGTGTGGGAGAACCACGGGAGTAGGAGCCTTCGTGTCCAGGTGTGCAGCGGTGGGTCGGCAGTGATCGGCGGGAGCCCGTAGGTGAGAATCGGCGTCTCCGGCTCGTCGACGGAATCGATGACACTTGTGTTGGCCGAGCTGAAGTGGTCGATGTCCTTGGCCATCGCCGTGACGTCCGCGTAGGTGGTTGGGAGCCAGGCACTCCCCCGGCGGTCGGTGTGAGCGATCGGACACACCTCACGTAACTCGTCCCAGCGGGGGAACGGGTTCCGCACATACGACGCATCGAGGACGTCGAAATCCGACGTCCAATCCCCAACGGGCTCGGTCCTCGCCACTTGCCGTCTCCAATGATCGGGGCGAGATGTTTCCCTCGCCAGTGGTGCCAGTCAATCACTCGTTCCTAGCATCCAAACGGCGGTCGACAAGGACGCCTGGTCCCGTCGGTCTGGACGCCTGGGTCAGAAGCTCGTCGGATATGACGTTAGGCCAATCCGAGTTCCCTCCCACGGGGCGGCGGCGTCGGGTGCGGCATGGATCTAGGCGATGGCTTCGTGATAGGTCGGCTCCGCTCCTCGGGTAGTACCCACGTCGATCTCCTCGATACCGAGGATGCCCCGTGCCTGGTCGAGGTGGCCACGACCTCCCGTGGGCAGGCGCTGGACCCCATTCCCGCGTCCTCGGAGGGCGGCCCGACCTGATGGTCGACACGCTCCTCGACCCATTCATGCTGACAACGTCTGCATTGCCGGCTGACACCGCCGCCATCCAACCGGTTCTACGGATCGCTGGTATCGGAAGATCGACGGTCCGGCACACGGGCCAGTTCGGACCATGGCGAGCCGTTGTCCACGCCGCCGACCTGGCGGGCAATCGCTCGAGACACCCCGTGCCGGGCGCCCGGTCGAGTTCACACTAATGACACACAAGAGGTGCGGCATGGGCCGGGGCCGAGGGCCTCCCTCATCGGGCATGACCCCAGACTGACGCTCGGACCTCCATTGGCCAGCCGTGGCGGCCGTGGCCGATGCTCGCGAGAACCGCCGGTTGTGTCGCCCAGTTGACAGACCTGACCTAAAAGTAGGCGCACGATGAACGTGTCATACAGGTTCCCGCCGAGGAGGTCAGGATGACCAATATTCGACTCAGGATTGAAGATGCGGACCCAGCCATGACCCCCGGCTACTTCGGTGTGACCTTCTTCTCTGGCGCCGCATCGATCGCCAGCCGGGGATCGACAAGCGGAAAGTTTCTCATCAGGAACGGCCGGACGATCCCGGTGAGTGTCGAGACGGGCTGACTGCGGTCACGGGCCGCCCAGACGAGGGCGCCCCCGGGCTGGTGCGTAGTACGCCGACCAACGAGAGGACACAGGGATGGCGACACTCCGATTCAACAAGGATGAGCGGGTCACACTGTTGCGTGGAATTACCCTGTTCGCCGGGTGCAGGAACGACGACCTGCGCAGTATCGCGACGCTGCAGTCCCAGTGTGAAGCCCAGAAGGAAGAGGTTCTCATGGAGGAGGGCCGGCCGGGAGAAGAGTGCTTCGTCATCGTGGAAGGAACGGCCACCGTGAGCCGCAACGGCATCCGACTCGCCCACCTGGGCCCCGGGGATTTCTTCGGTGAGTTGGCCCCGCTCGACGGAGGGCCCAGAACGGCCACGGTCGTGGCCGATACCGACATGCATCTCCTGGTCATTTCACGTCGGGAATTCTTCCACCTGCGTACGTCATTCCCTACGGTATCCGTGAACATGATGGCCGAGTTGGGTGCACGGCTCCGAAGGACTGACGAGGCGATCGACGCGACGAGGTCAGTGGACCTGGTCGCGAGGCAAGCCAGCTAGCAAGGCAGGACGTGAAGCGAGGGGGTTACCCCAGGGCGGGTTCTCTCGGGCGGACAGGTTCCGGGTCGTTCCGGTCTCCTTGCGGTCCGAGTACTTTGCGTGGAGCAGTCCTTGTCACCTTCGGAGACTCGGCGTGCCGGCGGTCCTCGACCCTTCACCGAAGTCCGTCGCCTGAGCCCCGGCTCACGTTCGCTGATGAGTCACTCGACTTGTGCGTGACCCAGGACGTGCTCGAGCATGTTCTGCGGCCCGACCGGGCGCTGGCCGGACTAGCGCGGTCTTGAGCCCTGGTGGAGCACATGTGTTCAGCGTGCCCGTTCTCCCACGGCTCCGAAAGGTGGTCCGTGTCGCTCCTTCGGATACAGGTATCGAGTAGCTACTGCCCGCCGCTGTCACGGTGAGCTGGGGAATCCGGAGCGGCGCTCGTCATCCGTGAGTGGGGAGACGACTTCGTGGAGTTCGTTGCCGAGCACGGTGGCCGGTCGACGACCGTTGTCCAGTTGTGCAACCGCAGACTCGGACTCGACGGCAATCCGAGCAATCCGTTGCCGTCTTCAGTTCTCGCAAGTCAGGGGCGAACAGCGCGGATACCGGACCGGGCGGTCGAGGGTAAGTGCCGATGAGTCGCTCCTGGGCCCCATTCCCGGAGGTGGTCCACCGATGGCCCAAACCATCCCGACACCTGTGCGGACCTCATCATCCGAGCCCCTACTCGTGCAGGGTGACCATCGAGAGGCCAACGGTTGGTGGTGATGCCGTCACCGCTAGCATCTCTAGCTCATGTCGATTCCGGAGACCACATGACGGACATTTCGAGCACCGGGTCGCCGCTCCCGAGCCGGCTCGGGGTGGCGGCGCGGTTCGAGGAGGGCCACCTCGTTCTCCAGCTCTCGCCGCGTGAGGAGACGCAGCACCACGGCATCGTCCGAGCCAGTGTCCTCTCGTTCGTCATCGATGTGGTGGCAGGGGTCCCGCTGGACCAAGACGCTGACGTGTGGACGCTCACATCGGACATGTCGGTCCGCATGCGCCCGATGGCGGCGCCCGAACGTATCGATGCGACCAGTACGGTCCTGCGCCAGGGCCGGCGATCGGCAACGTGCCTGGTCGAGCTCAGAACGGACGAGGGAGCGCCGATCGCCACCGGAGCAATCGGCTTCGCCAAGATCCGTCGCAAGGCGACCGATCCGCCAAAACCGAATGTGCCACTCGGGCAGATCCCTCTGATCTTCCGAGATCCCACCACGCTCGCCCGACCGCTGCGGGAGGAGGCCGGCATCCTGGTGATCGATGCGGCGGAAGGCATCGTGCAGGTCGAGGTCACTCCGGACCTCCGCAATCCCGCTGGGACCCTCCAGGGAGCAATGGTCGCGCTCGTGGCCGAATCCGCTGCCGAGGAGCTCATGGCGACACGTTTCGAGTCGCCCTTCGTGGTCACCGATCTCGACCTCCGATATCTCCGGAAGGCGCAGACGGGCCCGGTGCGCACCCGGTGCAGGCTCTTGGGCACCGGACCCGACGCACCTGTCCAGATCGAACTCATCGACACCTCCACAGATGAGATCACGACGTTGGTCTATGCCTCGGCGGTCGCTGTCTCCTGACTCTCGATCGGGGACCGGCGGGACTGCGATCGCACCATCTCGACTGCGGAACGTGGGAGGGTCGTGACCCAACCACCTCAGGACGGATGGGCTGCCGCCCGCACGGCGTCGACTGGGTACCGCTCCTCGTGGCCGGACCACCGAGTCACTGTCCGATCAGGTTGCTTCGAGAATCCCTTTGAGCCGGGCCAAATCCTGTCGGTTGGCTCGTCGCATCGCACCGGCCATCAGTGGTGCCACCAGCGCCGAGAAGCCAGTCGGTTCACCCCGATTGCGAAGTTGCATCCTGGTGCCGCCCGATGCAGTGTCGCTCCACAGGTACGTCGTCTCCATGGGGAACGGACCTTCAGCCGTGCTCTGGACGAACCGCTCGCCGAGGATGAATTCGTTCACCTCGTACGTGTAGCGAAGCGTCCGACCGAGGAATCGAGCGACGAAGGCGATCTGAGAGCCAACGGCCACAGGTTTCGGAGACTTCCACTCAACGGACTTGATGTTTCTGTACCAGCCCGTGGCGTTGTCAGGGTCGGAGGCGTACGCAGCGACAACAGCTCGGGGTCGGTCGATCTGAATCTCCGTTGCGACATCGACGGATATCACCGTCTACTCCCTGAGCCTGCGCTCGTGCCGAACACGCCGACCCACCAGGATACTCCGGCGTGCCGTCGGCCGTCGGGGCCACCGACCGTCCCACGGCGCACGGCGGAGGACCTTGGGATCCTCGGGTCGCTCAGAGACCGCGGCGTCGCGAGAGCCGGCCGCTGTCCCCGACCGCAACCCGCTCAGGTCGACACTGTCCGTCTGCGCCCGTTGGGCGCCCGACCACGGGAGCCTGCCGGGCCCTCGCTGACCCGCGGGCCGTAGCGAGGGTCCCGGCGTGCTGTGTCGGGCGCAGTCAGTAGGGCGATGCCGAAGACGACGGTGCGCCACTCGGAGCCGGGCTGCCCGCGGGGCCGCCTCCGAAGCCGGAGACTGTGGCGATGACGCCGAAGTTGGAATCCAGCTCGACGGTCACCTCCGAGCCGTCCGACTTCTTCATGTGGACTTCGTAGGGAGAGGCGCCCGAAGAGTTGGTCTCGGCCCTGATGATGGTCGCACTGGGCACGGCCGTGTTGGCGGCGGCCGTGGCCTTCTCGAGGTCCGATCCGGTGAGTAGCGTCTCGTTGGGACCATGCGTCATGGTCGCCGGATCTCCTGCCTGACCGGTGGGAGGCGCGGCGTGGGCGCCGGTGGATGGAGCGGCCGCTGACGATGGGCCTGATGGGGTGGCCGTCGTGCTGGTGGCCGCGGTTGCGATGCCAGCGGCACCGAGACTCGCGCCGGCGACTAGCCCGGTGGTGACTAGTGCGCGACGCAATCGGCGGGATGTGGGGGACATGCGGTACTCCTCGCTTCAGGTGCTCTCGGGCTCTCCGGGAGCTGACGTCCAACCTGGTCCGCCGAGCTGACTCCCCCCTTCCTCCGAGCTGGCAGTGACCTGTGAGTTCAGGGCTCTGGCTCACAGCTGGCACTTCGTGGGCCCTCAGCCTGCGGTCGGGGCGGACGGTCAGGCTGGGGAAGGAGGCGAGCGAGCCATCGACGACACGTCGCTCGAGCCCACATGGCCTGGATCATCATGTTGCCACTGATCGCTCCGGCCGCAGCGATCGCCGCGGTGCCCTTGATCCAAGAAGGACGTGCGGAACGCCAGAGGGGTGGACCGATGGTGCCGAGTGAGCCCGGCGCCAACGTCGGACCCGCTGCAGATCCGGAATCGACACTGACATGTCACCAGCCGCAGTCGACGGCCGGTGCATTCACGATGACGATCAGGTGGTCGTCGTCGTGGCCGCCGGGAAGCCGGTACCGGCGAGGTCCGCTCCGATCACGACCACGACATCGATACCGGTGGGGTTGGGTACCGGCACCGTCGCGCTCATCGGTTGCACCCCAGTCATCGGTACCTGAAGCTCGGAGGCGATGACCCCAGCCGCCTGCTGCTGGGACGGGGCGTAGTAGATCGTGGTGCTCGATGCCGCCGAGGTCGTGTTGGTCGGAACCGCGACATTCCAGCCCTGCTGCTGGAGTTGCTCACTGAAATGAGCGGCAGCGTTGGGTTCCTGAGTGCCGTTGGCCACAAGCACCGTCACCTTGGCATGGGCCACCGTCGTCGTGGTCGTCGATGCCCCAGGTGTGGACACGGACGTGGACGGCCGGGTCGATGTGGCCTTGAAGTGGGGACCGACCACTGATCCCACGTAGCCCGCCAGGGCAAGAGCAACGAGGATGCCCACGGCCAGTCCGATTCGTCTCCCCCACGATGGTTGCTGATACGAGTGGACTGGACTCACCGCCCCGATCTTAGATGGCGTGACCTGGGAAACAAGGTTTGGCGCTGGTCGACTCGGGTGGTTGCCCAACCCGGCAGTGCTCAAATGAAGCGTGGTGGCGTCAGCGGTCGTTCAGTCGATTTGATGGCGGGCCGACGATCACCGAGCCCGCCGACCCTGGTGCCCCGGCCTGCGGGGTCGATGGTTCCCGCTCCCTCGGGTCGTTCATGCTCGGCTCCGCCGAGATGACGAAACTGACCCGATGTGGGCAGACTGGCGGTATGGATCCCGTCGTTCGAAGAATGCGGCCCGAAGAGGCGTCCGACTTCCGGAAATCCGTGATGGTCCCCTTCCTCGAACCGTTCGCCGGAGACCCCGAGCAGATCGCCGACTTCGAGTTGTGGGCAGCCAAGACTGATCTTGAGCGGGCCTGGGTGGTGGACACCGGCTCCAACTTCGCCGGCAACGCGGCCATCTACAGCCTGGACGTCACGGTGCCGCCGATGCCAGGCCGGCCGTGTCCGACAGTCCCCATGGCCGGGGTGAGCGCCGTGGGGGTACACCCCACCCACCGGCGACAGGGCTTCCTGCGCCAACTGATGCGAGCCATGCACGACGATGCCCGGGAGCGGGGCGAACCGATCGCCGGGCTCGAGGCATCGGAGTCGATCATCTACGGCAGATTTGGCTACGGGTTGGCCGCCAACCTTGCCGAGTACTCGATCGACACCCGGGCCTCGGCATTTGTTGTCCCGCCGCCTGATCTTGACCTCTCCCTGATCGAAAGGGATGAGGCGCTCAAGGTGCTACCTGAGCTCTTCGAACGGCAACGCCGGACGAGAGCAGGTGAGGTCAACCGGAGTTCCGGCTACTGGGCGCAGCTCCTGGTTGACCAACCACACCACCGAGGCGGACTTTCCGCCCGCTTCCACGCGGTGTGCGACGAGGGATACGTCCTGTACCGAGCAACCCGGGACACCAACGTGTTCCACGGCGACCGGGTCGGAATCGTCGTCGAGGAGCTTCGTGGGAGCACCCCCGACGTCGAAGCCGCGCTTTGGCGCTTCGTTCTCGATCTGGATCTCGTCGGTCAGGTCACGGTCAAACGCTGCCCAGTGGACGAACCGGTTCGGTGGCGTCTCGCAGATCCCCGGCGGTTGCACATCGACAGCATCGAGGACCGCCTGTACCTACGGATCCTTGATACCGCCGGGGCCTTCGAGGCCCGCGGTTACCAGGCCGAGGGCCGCCTGGTCCTCGACGTCCTGCCGCCCCCAGCAGCTGAGGGCGACATCGACCAAGGGCCGGGCCGTTGGGTGCTCGAGGCCGGTCCGGAAGGCGCATCGTGCCGCCGCGCCGGTCCGGGGGAAGAGGCGGATCTCCGGCTCGGTCTCTCCGCTCTGGGCTCTCTCTACTTAGGTGGGTTCCCCGCCTCGCTGTTGGCCGCCGGCGGGCGGGTGGAGGAATTGCGGGCCGGAGGTCTGTCCCGGGCCGACGCCCTACTCACCACAAGGCCCGCTCCCAGAAGTGGAACGGGATTCTGAGATCGAACCTTGACTCACGGATCCAGCCCCGGGAGGGAGAAATGGACCCCGGTGCGCTGGCCCGAACGGTTCGAATAGAGTGGACTCACTGCTTCCGAAGAGAGTAACCGGCGGCCCGCGGGACGCCCCGAGGAAGTGAACTGCATGAGGCGTCGAACTGCAGCACAAGTCGGGACGCTGGGGCCGGGTGACTCCCGAACACGGGCCAATGCATGGCGGCCCCTGACGAGGGGTACGGCACTCCCGGGTGGACCCGCCGAGGCGAGCATCGACCGGGGAGCTGACAATGAGGCCTAGCGCCGGCTCGGGCGCCCCCTCGGCACCTTCGCTCAGACGCGGACAGGGCTCGATTGGTCAGGGTGCTCCGGTCGCCGGTCCGAGCGGTATACGCAATGTTGCCCTGCTCGGTCACAGTGGTGCGGGCAAGACCACTCTGGCGGAAGCTCTGCTGTTCGCCACCGGCGCCATCAGTAGACAGGGGACGGTGGGTGACGGCACGACGGTGTGCGACTTCGAACCTGAGGAGATCAAGCATCACATGTCGATGTCGTTGTCGCTGGCCCCGTGCGTGGCCAACGGCATCAAGCTGAACATCATCGACACCCCGGGTTACGCAGACTTCTTCGGTGAGGTGCGGGCGGCATGCTCGGTCGTCGACTCCGTGGTCATCGTGGTGAGTGC
Organism: uncultured Acidimicrobiaceae bacterium; assembly: GCA_963812525.1. GTDB lineage: Bacteria > Actinomycetota > Acidimicrobiia > Acidimicrobiales > RAAP-2 > Bog-756. The sequence goes on along the minus strand of CAWEVL010000009.1, from coordinate 103,865 downwards.
GGTGGAGGGGATCGAGGCGCAGACCGAAGCCGTCTGGGCCCTCGCCGCCGAGATGGGCCTTCCCCGATTCATCTTCGTGAACAAACTCGACCGGGAACAGGCCAACTTTGACCGCACCCTTGAGGCCCTGGTGGAGCACTTCGGCGCGGGCGTAGCCCCGCTGGAGCTTCCGATCGCGGGCGACGCCGGCATCAGCGGGATCGCTGACCTCCTGACCGATACCGCCATCTTCTACGAGGACTGGAAATCACACAATGAACCCATTCCCGACGTCCTGGCCGCCACCGAGCACGTGGTCCGTGAGCAACTGGTCGAAGGAATTGTGGTCGGTGACGACGACCTCATGGAGCGCTATCTCGATGGGACGGTCCCCTCGGCCATTGAGCTGGAGGACACCCTGGCCGGCGGGGTCGCCGACGGTGTGGTGTTCCCGGTGGCCTGCGGTTCCGCCGAATCTGGCATAGGCATTGATCGGCTCGCCTCGCTCCTGGTCGAGGTCGCCCCTTCGCCCGATTCCCGGCCGGCGATCGAGGTGACCGCGGGCGGCCATGTCCAGCACTTGATCTGCGATCCGGCCGGCGTACCCGTCGCCCAGGTCTTCAAGACCACGTCCGACCCCTACGTGGGCAAGGTGTCGCTCCTGCGCGTTCTTTCGGGAACAGTCCTGCCCGACAGCGTGCTCGCCAATTCCCGCACCCGTGGTGAGGAACGACTCCATGTCCTCGAACTCATACGGGGAAAGCACACCGAACCTGTCGCGGAAGCAGGGGCAGGGGACATCGTGGCGGTCCCCAAGCTGTCGAACGTCAATACCGGGGACACCCTGGCGCCCGTAGGTACTCCCGTGGTCGTACCCCATCCTCCGACCGAACCCGAAGTCTTCTCGGTTGCCCTACGGGCAAGGTCCAAGGGCGATGAGGACAAACTGATGATCGGTCTCCACAGGCTCCAGGAGGAGGACCCCGTGCTCGTCGTCGAGCGGGTGGACGAGACGCACCAAACGATCATCCGGGGTACGGGCGAGACTCATCTGGCCGTGACACGGGAGCGCCTGGCGACCAAGTTCGGCGTCGAGGTGGTCGCCGAGGACGTACTCATCCCCCTTCGCGAGACCATCGCAACGGAGGCCGAGGCGGAGGGAAGATACAAGAAGCAGACCGGAGGTCACGGCCAGTTCGGCGTGGCATCGATCCGGGTGGAGCCACTGGACCGTGGAGCCGGATTTCGCTTCATCGACCGAGTTGTCGGCGGTGCCATCCCCAAGCAGTACATTCCCGCAGTGGAGAAGGGCGTGATCGAGGCCATGAAGACCGGTGGACCACACGGGTACCCGGTGGTTGACGTACAGGTCACCTGTCTCGACGGGAAGCATCACCCTGTGGATTCGTCCGAGATGAGCTTCAAGATGGCCGGGTCGCTTGCCTTCAAAGAAGCACTGGCCAAGGCCAGCCCGGTACTCCTCGAGCCAATTTCGCTCCTCGAGGTCGCCGTCCCCGCCACCATGCAAGGGAGTGTGCTCGGCGACCTCAACTCCCGCCGCGGCCGGGTGCAGGGAACGGACACGCTCGATGCGGGAGTCCAGAAGATCACCGCACTCGTGCCAACGACGGAGATCCAGCGCTACGCGGTCGATCTGCGCTCCCTTACCGGTGGCCGAGGCCGGTTTCGAGCCCAACACGACCACTACGACGTGATGCCGCACAATCTGATCGAGAAGACTGCGAAGGCCAAGCCGAGCTAACGGCGCTCTCCAGGGCGTCCCACGCCGCGGCGTGCCCCCACCCGAGTCCGGGCCCATCCAGTAGTGGACCTAGCGTCTCGTCGGGACCCGTCGGTCACCCCCTTTGATCCGGGAGCCGAGCGAGCCACGGTACGGCATGCGCGGCGGCCGCCCTGGCTTCCTCCGCGGTCGTGAAGACACGACCGGAAAAATAGGCGACCGGCGTCCAAGCCCCCATGTCCTCCGGATCCCTACGAAACTCCTCGAAGCCAAAGCTGCCGTCCGGTCTCCAGAAGATATCGATGCATCTGTCTCCTTCGGGGGTCTGATGGCTGGTCAACACCCTCCATGAGCGGTCGAGGCGTGACGACATCCTCCAACGATATTCCGCCGGGGACCGACCACGGATCGCTTCCCGACCGGAAGTGACCCCGCCTGCGGGGAGGCAACGGTCATCGCCGGTGGCCAGACGAATCCTGGTTGAGTCGAGAGGGCACTGCCCAGCAATTTTGGGGGCCTGTCGTCACTACTTCCTCGGCGGGCGCGATCGCATAGAATCTGGTGGGTCCGGGAGTGACTTCGCCGAAGAGCCGGCCGCCAGGGTGCAGAGTCGGTCACGCAGGCTAACCGTCGTTCCCGTATGTCCTCCCGGGCCCCTTGTTTCTGAGCGCCGGGGAGGAGCTGGCGCTAGGCCAGGCTGCGCCGGGGAGGAGCTGGCGCTAGGCCAGGGTGCGCCGGCACCAGGCCCTCCCACCAATGCTGGCCGGGTGGCGATTGGCCCGAACCGGATCGCACCAAGTCGGCAGGGGGAGGTTGCCGGGGCTGGGAGGCCGGCAGCCGTCAACTCCTGACCGATGGAGCATCCGAGCGCTCTGTCCGCTTCCGGGATGCGGCACTGCCGATTGCTCCGGCATCCTGGGATGCTGGAGGTATCGGCTCCGAGACAGGAGGTTGGAGTGAACGTCCGCCCGAGGCGAAGTGGAAGCTCCTGTCGTTGGCGGAAGGTGCCGTTCTATGACCGTCCGACCGGCGAGACGGCGGCCGAGTGACGCAGTTCGACGCCGTCCGCCGGGAGAAGGAAGCCACGCTCGACGTCCCGACGTATTGCACGGGACCAGGCGGAGACGAACTGGCGGTGGGTCGGATACAGGCTGCTGAGCTGGTTGGCGCTGAACGGCACGGTCGTGCCGAAGAGGAAACAGAAACTCGGTCCGCCACCAGACTGGCCGGACAGTGTGGCAATCGGTGCGTCTACCTGGGGAGATCGTACGCCACCGATCGCGTTCCCATGGGCATCTCGCAGGAACGTGACCGGCGAGGTTTGGGTAGTTGCCAAGAGGGGAGCTTGGGGCGGCGACTGGCCCTTGGCGACCCATCGATTGAGCCAATGGACTGCGGCGTCGAGTACCCAGTGGGTGCCGCCGCTGTTGACCGGCATCGTGCAGCCGAACGAACTGGGGCCCTGGTGCTGCATGGCAACCAGGTTCTCCACCGCGCCCCGACCATTGCCGGTGTCGTTGGGTCCGATGTTGAGACCGTAATAGTCGTAGTGAGAACTACCCGCCACCTCCCAGAGTCGGAACAGCTTGGGATTGCCGTAGAACAGTCGGTCAGTCAAGTTGCTGCTCGAGACATCGGTTTCAGTCTCAAACTCGAGGACCGGGACACGGAGGTCACTGCGAATCGTGGTCGGGTCCGGTGCCGAATCGGTGGCTTGGGGTGACTGGGACACCGGAGCGCCGACGCCAAATTGGCTGTGGACGAGGAGGCCGTTGTAGACGTTGGCGATCGGCTGGACCGCGTCGATGTACGTCATCAAGCGACCGGCAGACTGTGACTCACCGGCGGCGATGAGCCGGCGGGGTCGCAGGCCAGCCAGTATCTGGGCTGCATCGTCGCGGACGGCTTGACCGGCTTGGGAGAAGATGTCGTAGGAGAAGCTGTCACCGGGATGTGAAAGCGACGCGTACCGCGCGGGATCCGTCGATTTCGCCGAGTTGACACCGACTTGCTGAGCCGAGACACCCACCCAGGCAAAGCCCTCCCGAATCAATTCATTGTGAGCGAGCGTCCAATCAGGACTGTCGTCGGTCCCACCGCTCACATTGAGCCACTCGACCACTACCGTTCCGTTGAACATGCTGGGGTCGGTCGGACGATAGACGGCTATCCGTGTCTTGTATGGCGCGCTTGCGCCGGTAGTCACCTTCCATTTCCCGTTCGGGTTCAGGGGGCCTACGGGCACATAGGAGTGGGCGGTGCCCGAGAGGAAGAACTGGGATCGCTCATAGCCGACCCTTGAAAGATTGAAACTGGTGCCATACAGGGTTCCATTGAAGCTCGGAGATCCGGTCGGGTAGGGCCCGGACACCGTGGCCCCCGGCAACGTCGCCGCGGCCCCGGCGTCAGTGACGGGGTCTGCGGCCAGAGGCAGCATCAAACAGATGGCCAGAACGGTCAGCCAAGCGGACAGGCAACGTCTCATGTTGTTTCCCCCAGCAGTCCTGCCTGGACGGCAGCTGCCAAGGATGACAGTAGTGGCGCCGGACGATCCGAACAACCAGTCCGCCGGCACCCACCGGCCGGCCGATTTGGCCGTCTGGCCTGTATCGTCACCGATCGCCCCGGGTCGACCAGTGCTGTTCTCCGAGTGTCGTAACGGTGTCTCGGTGGGCTCGGGTGTGCGTGGTTGGACGTCGCGCCCATGAGGATGGCCGCCGGATTCGCCCCCTAGGATCGGAGCCGGAAAGGTCCACCAATGACAGATCGTCGGCAGACAAGTTGCCGCCAGCCCGGTCGGCCGCAGGCCCCGGTGGGCCATCCCGGGTCCTGGCCTGAGGCTGTCCTGCAGGTAGTTGCCGGTCGGCACCACCGCCAGACCAGCTGGGGCGATACTGAGCACCTGCGAACTCCCCTTGGCCGCGGATCTCTGCTGTGAATGCGAGGCATGCTCGGAGGAGACCGCCCCGGAACCCTGCGTGCCGATGGAGGTGTCGGGACCTGACTCGACCTGCCTGCCAACGCCGGAGCCAAAGCGGTCCCGGAGTGCTCCATTGACCGGCAACTCTGTGACAGGGCGCAGTCGCCCGGGTTCGATCCGGGGTTCCCCCACCTCCCCTGAGGTTTCGGCGTCCGAGTACCGAGGGCGCCCACGTCGGCATCGGAGCATGACCGCATGAGAAGACTGATCGAATCGACCCACGTCTCGCTGGGTGGGGAGATTGGCTCGCCCGAGTGGGCATTCCCCTACCTCAACGAAGAGCACAAAGAGTATGCCAAACGATTGTTGTTCTCGGCGGATGCTCTACTGCTTGGGCGGGTGACGTACGAAGGATTGTCGGCCGCATACCCAGCCATGGCCGGTGGCGAATCGGGAGTTCTGGACGACTTCGTCGAGCGAATGAACAGCATTCCCAAGTTTGTGGCCTCAACGACGCTTCGAGAGACGACATGGAACGCCACGGTCATCGATGGAGATGTGGCTTCGTTCGTAGCCGACCTGAAACAGCAACCCGGTGGCGACATCATCAAGTACGGGAATGGTCCCCTCGACGCCACGTTGATGGAGCACGGCCTGATTGACGAATTCCACCTCTTGGTCACCCCGGTCGCCATTGGACGAGGCCAACACATGTTTGAAGCTATCGATACCGCCCCCGCCCTGAATCTCGTCGATGTCACGCGGTTCAGCAACGGTGTGGTGATACTCGCCTACACCCCCAATTGACGGCGATGCGGTCTCCCCGACCGCCAGATCAGGGCAACGTCGGTGGTGGAGGTTCGTGTGTGGCACACGGAGCACTCGTCGTCCCTGCTCGGCCGGACCCGGTACCGACCGAGGGCAGTTCGGAGGGCCTGGACCGGCCGCGACTGCCGGGCAGGCGACCCGTTCCGGCACGCCTGGGAGCCGGTCAGCCGGTCTCCTCCGTTCGTCCGGGACCAGACGTGGACGTGGAGGTCTGTTCGCCGGGATCAAGCGTCTGCGAGAATCGTCGGGTGGTCGTCAGGCCCACCGCCTGGTCAGGCCACGGAAGGAGGTGTGGGGGTGTCTGGACCGAACTGGGCTGAGCAGGTGACGGCGATCGCCACTGCGGTCGGTGCCATTGGGTTGCTCGGTGCACTTGGCGCGGCGGTGTTCGCCGGTCAACAGGTCAAAGAAGCGAGGAAGGCGCGGGAATCTCAGATCGCCGCCGACTTCTTCCGGCGATGGAATGAGGACTCGCTGGTAGAGACGCGCCGCCTGGTCGCCCGATTCAAGACGAAAGAGGAGCTCAGCGAGGCATTTCAGGGGTTCATAGCGTCAAACGCCGATGAGGCCTACGTCCTGTACCGTGAGCTCGATTACTTCGAGCAGCTGGCGGCGCTCGAACACGTCGGCGCCTTTGATTTCGAGCTCATCAGGCTGCTGCTCGGATCCACATTGATCAGTCGTTGGGAAATGTGGGAGCCGTCGCTTGACGCCTTGAGCGAAGAGGGCGGCTACCCGATGTTCAAGGCGCTGGTCGCCAAGATGAAGGTGGCTCTCGAGGCGCCCGGAGACGGCGCTCGAGCGGACGACCCGTCGTGGTCGACCCCCGCCTAGCCCGGTGATGACGTCGAGCGTCACCGAGGGCTCGGGGTCGGCCAGAGGGCGCCAGAGGCCGCCGACTCCGAGTCCGAGCCGACGGCAGGCACCTCGGCGCGGCCCCGGCTGGATCTCGGCACTCAGTCCGGATCCGAGTAGAACTGCCGAAACCAGCGGCGGTACTGGGTTACCGGGCCGTCGTTCTTGGTGAGTATCGGGCGGTCACGGTAGATCTTGTTCTCCCAGATCGGCACATCCTGGGTGAACTGCTCGTTGGTGATCCGGTCGTTGAGTGCACTGATCGACTCGGTGGCCGCCTCGTCGGGCAATGTCTTCATCGAGAAGCACAGGTTCACCTCGGTGCGCTCCTCGTCGATGGGAGTCTGCGTGATGTAGGTCAGCATCTCAATCGGGTCCTGACTGACCTCGACCGCGACGATCCCGGGGCCGCACGTCGTCGAGGTCGTCTGGATCTCGTACCCGGACACGTCCACGGCTGTCACCTTCAGGCTCTGCTCGACAACCATCGAGGGACCGTCGAACCGCACATCGAAGTGGTTGCTCTCGGGCGGCGCCATATCGTGGACGGCCGAGAAGTGCGACCGGTCGATGATGTTCTCGGTCAGGTCCTGGACGTGGACTCGCACCCGGTAGGAGTTGGACCTCCAAGCCGTCCAGCTCGACTCGTCCGGTCGGTAGCCGATCACTTCGTAGCTGGGGGGAACGCCGTCGACGTGGTGCCAGACGAAGATTCGACCGTTTCGCTCACAGACCGGCCACGCCCGGGTCGTGACTCGTGGCTTCCGATCCAACCCCGGCACTTCGACGAGCTGGCCACTCCCGTCAAACCGCCAACCGTGGAACGGACAGGCAATTCCGTCCCCACACACGCGACCCCCCACGCCCAAGTTGGCTCCCAGGTGGGGGCAGTGGGCATCGAACACCCGGGCGACCCCGTCCTCGCCGCGGAAGAGGACGAGCTCCCGTTCAAGGTACGACACCGGCCGCACATCGCCGGGTGCGAGGTCCGCACCGGCACCGACACTGAACCAACCGTTGGGGGACGCAGGGAACGGGTACCGGGAGCCCATGGCGCTACTCGACCGAGCGTCCGTCTGGCGGCGCCGTGTCGTGAAACCGACCGGCGAAGGCGCGGAGCGGAAGATCAGCACTGGTCATCAGCCCCGGTTTCGCCTCACACACCGAGCGGATGGCATTCAGTGCGGGCATTCCGGTGATCGTCATTCCCACCGAGGCAAAGTACTCGGGGGTCCAGGCCCCATGCGGCATGCCGGTAGCTGGGAAAATCATGTGGCGGTTGACGATCGTCGGGTCACCTTCGATGGTGGTGATGTAGCAACCTTGGACGTCCCATCGCGGTTCTGTCTTCGGGCTCATCTGCCATTCGAGGTGCACCTCGATCTTCGGCTCACCGCCCGAGATTCCCTTGAACTTGGCCAGGCTGGCTCCCACCGATCCCCGCGGCAGCGTCCACCAACCCAGGTCAACGTCCTCGGTGCACGCACCGAGGACACACTCGAACTCGATTTCGTCAATGGCCAGGTCAAGCAAGTCCGCCATCAGGTAGATCGAGTCGGCGAAGACCGTGCAGCCGGTCTCCAGTAGGCCGGGGACCTCAGGGTCGTCCACGGGCCGCCCGTAGCCGACATTCTTCCAGGTGTCGACCGAGTGATGACAGGAGACGTCCACCGTCTCCAGCACGGTGAGGTGGTCCACCCGTCCCATGCCACACGTGGCCACCACGCTCAGGATCTGGGCCAGGCCGGGGTTCATCCCGGTCCCGTAGAACGTCGAACCACCCTGCCGACAGGCAGCTTCGATGAGTTCGGTCGGCTTCCTCCCGGACGGGTGAGGATGGTTCCGATCGCGGTGGTACCCGGTGATCCAATCCGACGTGGTCACGACATTGATACCGGACTCGAGCAACTTGCAGAACAAGTCGATGTCCGGCCAGACGCCGTTGAAGTTGACGGCGTCCGGCTTCGCCCGGAGCACGTCGGCCAGGTCGCCGGTGGCGGTCAACCCCAGCGGGGCCCTACCGACGATCTGGCCGGCGTCCAGGCCTACCTTGTCGGACGAGTAGCAGTACAGGCCGACGAGTTCGAGGTCGGGATGGTCGACGATGCGACCCACCATTTCCGAGCCGACGTTGCCGGTGGCGAACTGGAAGACACGAAGCCTCCGTTGCGACATTCGTCAATCCTCCTCCGCAGAGCGGGCCGCCTGCACTCGGAGCCCACACTCACGGTACGGGAAACTTGGACACTTGTCCAGAGAGGTGTCCAGCGCTTCACGTCAGGCCGAGATCCTTCGCACGAGGGCTCGAGATCGAACGGGACCACTCCGGGCCGGAGGATGACGCCAATCCCGGCGTGCAGGCGCAGGCGCGGTTCGGGCCGCCCGAATGGTCGTTCATCGTGGTGCCGGGGTGCTCGGCTGATCGCATCCGCTGAGCACCATTTCCCCTCGTCACCGGAGTCAGCCTCCCTTCGAGGGTAGGCAATTGTCCCCTTTCAGGGATACGCTTCGTGGGAGGGGAACACGCGAGTTTCGCCGTTCCCACGGCTGGAGGGCGGCGTGCTTGAATTCTGGGTGCACGGCAAGCGATCACTGGTACCCCTCGACACCGAGCGCATCACGGTGGGAAGCGCTCCCGACAACGACGTCGTGCTCGACGATCGCACCGTTTCACGCCTCCACGCCTTGTTCGAACGCCTGCCCGGTGGATGGACGGTTCGGGACCTGGGCTCCCGGAACGGCACGTTTCTGAACGGGGCCAGGATCAGCGAGCTCACCGTCCTTCGCTCGGGGGACCGGGTCCGACTCGGATCGTCCGAGGCCACCTTCCATGGGACCAGTGACGGCGCCGTCGAAGGGGGCACGGCACCGATCGCTCCTGCACCCGAGATCACACGCCGTGAGCGGGACGTACTCGTCGCCCTGTGCCGCCCGCTGGCCGAGCGGGACATCTTCTGCGATCCCGCATCAACCAAGGAGATCGCCACCGCGCTCACGGTCAGTGAGGATGCGGTCAAGAAGCACCTCGTCCGTCTCTACAGCAAATTCGGAATCTACGAAGGACCAGGAAGCCGCCGCACGCGGCTGGCCAATGCCGCGCTGAGCACCGGGGCGATCAGCATGGCTTCGATCAAGAAGTGATGCTGAAGTCCCACGCCGACTGATCGATCACCATCCATCATGCCGCCGTCGAACGAGAACCTCCTCAACAGCCGCTACGAGACGCTGGCCGAATGGGCACGCGGAGCACAGGGTCGCGTGTTCCTCGCCCACGATCGGGAGACCGGCAGGCCGGTGGCGCTCAAGGTCTGGGACATCACCTCCGAGGATGACCGCCGTGCCTACGAAACGGAGGCGTCGCTCATCGAGCGGATCGGGCTCCACCCCCACCTCCCGGTCTTCGTCGACCGATTGGTGGAAGGACACCGCGGTGTGCTGGTCACCGACTGGGTGGACGGTGTGACCCTCGAGCGGACTCTGGCCGACGACGGGAGCCCGGGACTTCCCCCGTCACTGGTTGTCACCTACCTGGAACAGGTGGCCCGCGCCTTGGACCACCTCCATTCGGCCGACCCACCTCTGGTCCACGGCGACGTGAAACCGGAGAACATGATCCTGACGGCAGGTGGTTCCGTGGTTCTGGTCGACTTCGGCTGCGCCGATCCTCTCGACATGCAGGGAACGCCGGGCTTCGTGGCTCCTGAACTGGCGTCAGGTCAACCCAAGTCGGCGGCCTCCGACGTCTATGCGGTCGCCGCCACTGCGGTCACGCTGATCACCGGGACCGTGCCGGGCGACGTGCCCGTGCCCGACACCGTGGATGCCACGACAGCACGCGCCCTGATCAGCGGCCTGAGGACGGCACTGACGCCCGATCCGAACACACGGACAGTGACGGCCGGGGAGGTCATCGGCAATCTGCGGGCCGCCCTCGGGGCGGAACGCCTGCTCGGCCCGACGGTGGGTGGCGGGGAGGGCCTCGCCCGCAGCCGGTCGATGGGGGGCTCCGGTCCACCGGCTTCCATCCCCCTGCCAACGCTCCTCGACGATCGAGCTCAGACCGCCTACGTGGGGCACCGGGACGTCTTGGACGAGCTGGACCTGCTCCGCGGCGTCGCTCGTGACCAGGGGTGTCGTGTCGCCCTCCTCACCGGCGAACCCGGGGCTGGCAAGACACGCACCGCATCGGAGCTGGCCCGGTCGGCCCTCGCCCGCGGATCGGTCGTGCTGCACGGCCAGTGTGGATCCGAGGGTGAGATGCCCTACCAGCCGTTCGCCGAGGCGCTGAGATGGCAGGTTGCTCACGATGGCGGACGCACGCTCGGGCCTCTGGCCGGCGAGCTCGTCCGCATCGTGCCCGAGCTGGGCGAGTACGTACCGGAGCTCCCCGCTCCGTTGGCCACCGATCCGCGGCTCGAAGGGCACCGGACATTCGACGCCGCCGCGGAGTGGCTCATCGGCACGTCCCAACCGGGAGGGCTGGTCTTCGTGATCGACGACCTCCACTGGGCCAGTAAGGCGACCCTGGCGCTGTTCCAACATGTGCTCAAGCGAGCGACCGTCTCCGGATCCGATGCGCCGATCCTCTTCCTCGGTACCTATCGCGATACTGAACTCGACCACGGAAGCCCCCTGTTGGAGGTCCTACCCTCGCTCGGCCGGTCCGCAGATATCCGGGAGATCAGCATGAAAGGGCTGGCCGAGGACGACATCTCCGAACTGTTGACCACCATGACCGGGCACGGGTTGGACGACGTGGCCAGGCAGGTGGCCACTTCGCTCAGCGCCGACAGCGGAGGGAATCCATTTTTCGCGATCGAGATCCTGCGAGATCTGCTGGAGACCGGAGTCCTCGGCTTCGAGAATGGCGCATGGCGGCTCGAAGGAGTCATCCGCCCGACGCCCGACGTCCAGGTAGCCCTCGAGCGTCGCTTTGAACGAGTGCCCCAGTCGGCTCGGGCCTCCCTGTCGGCGGCATCCGTCATCGGGATGGAGTTCGACCTGGAGCTCCTGTCCACGCTCGGTGGCCTCGGCCGGGAGCATGCACTCGAATCACTTGACGCCGTACTAGGTGTGGGACTTCTGGATGAAACCGAGCCGGAGAAATTTCGCTTCGAGCACGCACTCGTCCGGAGCACCATCTACGAATCCCTCGAACCCACCGAGCGGCGCCGGGTTCACAAGGAGGTGCTCGGGGCCCTCGAGTCACTGGGACGTCGCAACGTCGCCACGCTCGCCACGCACGCACTGGAGACGGCACCGGCGGGGTCTGATTTGGTCGCCGCCCTCGGCTACGCCCTGGGTGCGGGTGAGGAAGCCTTCCATGCCCGCGCCTTCGGTGACGCCGAGAGCTGGGCGCTCCGTGTGATGGAGATCGCCGGGTCGAAGCGAGCGCTGCGAGCGTGGAAGCTGCGGGCGATGTGCCTCGCCGGGGAGGCGGAACGGGACCAGGGAGACCCGGCCTTCCGTGAGACGCTGCTGCGAGCCGGCGGCGAGGCGCTCGAGGCCGAACTCAACGAGGTGGCCATTCGCTCGGCGATCGGCAACTATCGCGGGACCGTGAGCATCGTCGGCAAGGTCGACGAGCCTCGTGTCGAGCTCATGCAGAAGGCCATGGCTCTGGAGGCGGATCCGAACAGTAGGCAATGGGCTCTTCTCGCAGCCACGTTGGCCAGTGACCTCACCTACGACCCCGACACCCCGCACGCCGTGCGGCTCGATCTCGCGGCCAGAGCCCGAGCGATCGCCCGGTCGAGCGGCGACGACAGCGTTCTGCTCGAGGTCCTCCTCCGGACCATGGCCGCAGTCTCGGTGCCCGAGAACCTCGGGGATCTGGCGGACACCGGACGCGAGCTGGTCGCCCTCGCCGATGCCACAGGCGATCCGTCGATGCGCGTCCTGGCCCGATGGGCGACGACCACGACCCATCTGGCGGCGGGCGAATTCGACCTTACCCGGCAGTACCTGGCTGAGGCCGAGGCGGCGAGCCGCCAGAACTGCCCGCCGCGGGTGCGGTGGTTGGCCGGCGTGACTCGACCTCAATTCCTGGCGGCGGGCGGCGATCTGTCCGCTGCCCGCGTGGCAAACGACGAGACCCTGGCGCTCGGTGAGCAGGCCGCAGAGCCCGACGCCTTCATGCTCTGGAGCGCGGTCACCTTCGGTCTCTCCCTCCTGGAAGGAACCGTCGGTGACATCGCCGACCTCGCCGGATCGACGGCGGACGAGTTCCCGGAATTCGCGGTCTGGCGGATCGCCCACGCCTTGGCGCTCGGAGCAGCTGGACGCATCACTGAGGGGCGGAACGTGCTGGATCAGTACGATCTGCGGGATGTCGAGCGGATCCCGATCGACGTTCTGACCCTCGGTTGCTGGAGCCTCATGGCGCTCGCCGCCTTCCATCTTGCCGACGTCGAGCTCGCCCAGGCCCTCGAACCGGTGCTGTGCGCACATTCCGGCGCCTGGAGCCACTGCTCGGTTTGGATCCTGGGACCGACCGATTGGGATTTGGGACGCTGCTACCTCGTCCAACGAAATTGGGAACGCGCCGTTGCCGTGCTCGACGGATCCGTGCACCGATGCGAGGTGCAGGGCCTGCGAGCCCACGCCGCCGTCTGCCGTTTGGACCTGGTGCGGGCGCTCATCGGTCGCCACGGTCCAGGTGATCGGGACCGCGCCGCCCTCGAACTCGAACGAGGGCTGGCTGAGGCCAACCGGTTCGGCCTGACCCGACGGGCCGAGGAGTACCGGGTGCTCGGGGGCTGACCCGGATCCTCCCGGCTCCTGGGCCGGCCGTCGTCGAAGACGGGGTGTTCCAGACACCTCTGGCGCGCGAGGGCCTTCCGGGTCAATACTGGGCCAGCCCTGACGGGAGGCGGTGGTGGCACTATGCCAATTCGAGCGATGGCGTCCACGATCGGGAAGCTGCGGTCCCGGTACTCGGTGGTGATCGTCGGTTCCGGGTACGGCGGGTCCGTGCTGGCGGCGCGGCTCTCCGAGGGCCATGAGGCACCAGAGGGGATCTGCCTGCTCGAGCGGGGACTCGAGCTGAGCCCTGGCGAGTTCCCGGATCGGGTCAGGAACGCACCGCGGCACATCCAGTTGTCGACGGAACGGTGGCGGTTCGGATCGAAGAGCGCCCTCTTCGACTTCCGGCTGGGGTCGGATGTGAACGTCCTGGTCGGGTGTGGGCTGGGTGGTGGGTCGTTGATCAACGCCGGGGTCTCGCTGCCGGCCCCGGACGCCGCCTTCGCCACCGGCTGGCCTCGGGGACTCAACCGGGCGACGCTTGACCCCTACTACCAGCGGGCCCGGGGGGTGCTCGGGGCCACCACCACCCCCCGTGCTCACAGTCTGGGAAAGTTCAAGGCCCTCCAACGATCGGCCGGCGCGCTGGGGATGAGCGTGGCGCCTGCCCCCATCAATGTCACGTTCTCCCCCGCCGGGTCGGGTCCCACCGCTCCGGTCGGCGCTGAGCAGCCTCCGTGCACGTTGTGCGGCGACTGCGTGTCGGGTTGCAACGTAGGGGCCAAGAACACTCTGGTGATGAACTACCTGCCGATGGCCCACCGGAACGGTGTCGAGGTGTTCACCGGGATTGGTGTCCGGTCCATTCAGCGAGGCACCGGGAAATTCCGCAATCAATGGCTCGTGTCCGCCGTCCGGCCCTGGGACCGTCATCGACGTTCGCCGACCACCACGATCGTGGCCGACACCGTAATTCTTGCCGCCGGCACCCTCGGATCGACCGAGATCCTGCTCCGTTCCAGGCAGCTTGGCCTTTCCCTCTCCGATCAGCTGGGGGCCCATTTCAGCGCCAACGGCGACGTGCTCGGCTTCGCCTTCGACGGCAGGTCGCCCGTGCACGCCATCGCCGGCGGCATGCGGGGCGTCCGTCACTCGGCGGTCGGCCCCACCATCACCGGAATGGTGACCGTACCCTGGAAAAAGGACGGGCAGACCAAGATGATCCTCCTCGAAGAAGGAGCCGTACCCGCGGTCCTCGCCCCGCTCGTCCCGCTGGCCTTCGCCAGCACCGCCATCATGCGTCGGCGGTGGCCGCTGTTGAAGGCCCTCGGCGGACCCTACTCGGGTGCGCTCAAACGGACGCTCCCCTATCTCATGATGTACCCCGACGACGATGGCGGCGTCCTGACGCTGCGGGAGGACCGCCTGAGAGTCGAGTGGCCCGACCACGCGGGACGACCGGCCTACCAAGCCCACAAGGATCTGCTGCGTCGGGCCGCCGAGCAGGGCCTTGAAGCGACGCTCTACCGTCAGCCAGGTGTTGACGGGGTCTACTCCAAGTTGACTACCGTCCACCCACTCGGGGGCTGTGTCATGGCCGAAACGGCCGAGCAAGGCGTGGTCGACGCCGACTGCCGTGTCTTCGGCGGTCCGAGTGGTGACAAGGTGCACGACGGACTCTACGTGTGTGACGGCTCGATCATCCCGGTGGCGCTGGGAGTCAATCCTCTGCTGACCATCTCCGCCCTGGCCGAGCGGTTGGCTGACGCCATGGCTGGCTCCGGCTCCTCGACCGGAGCGTCGCCCCCGTGAGTGCCTCGACTGCCGGTTCCCGCCCACCGATGGGGCCTCCCTCCTGGTCGGGTTGGGCTCCCACGCTGTCGTTGACTGAGCACCAATCCGGGTTCTTCGGTCCTCCCGGGACCTCGATGGCGGGCTCCTCGCCGGTGGCACCGGGGACGGACGACGCCACCGGGGCGGTCACTCCAGGCCGGAACAACGCCGGTGCGGACATGACGGTCGACCTCGACTACTTCCGATCCGGCTACGAGCTCGGAGTGGACAGCGGATCCTCGCTCGATTTCACCGTGTACATCGCCTACGAGGACGTGACGGCGGTGCTGTCCGACCCGTCGTCTGCCGCGTCGATGAGCGGATCGGTCACCGCCCCGGCGCTGGGCCGTCAGGCACTGACGCTCACCAGCGGGTACTTCGTGCTGCTCGATCCTGACCCCACACAGGTGGAGACGTCGCACATGAAGTATTCGATGGACATCCGATCGATCGACGGGGATGAGTATCGGATCTTCGGGTTCAAGGTGATCCACGAAGGACCCGAGTGGGCAGCGTGGTCCGACTCCACCACACTGTATGTGACGATCCACGAGCGTAAGGGATCCGAGATCGGCGCGGTGATCGGCCGAGGCATCACCCGGGTGAGCATCGGTGGATTCCTCGACCTCTTGCAATCGATGCGCGTCGGCAACGTTGCCGGAGCGGTGCACCGACTCACGTACAAAGCCCGGTTCGGACGGGTGCTCGGACGATCACTCTTCGAGCACTACGGCGGATCGTTCGATGAGCTCGGCCGATTTCCGGTACTTCCTCGGGTGAAACAGATCCCCGAGCCGCGCAACTGGAGCGGTGCTCGACTCACACTCCTGCGGTCCGAGGACCGCGATTGGTTCGAGTTCGTCGGCGGTGACATGAAGAATGCCTGTTCCCGACTCATCCGCTACGCCGGGGAGGAGCAGACCAAGGGGCCGGTGATCCTGGCTCCCGGCTTCGGGATGCCCTCATGGTCGCTGACCACCCACACGATCGAGGTCAACCTCGTCGAGTTCCTGATCCAGAACGGGTACGAGGTCTGGCTGTTCGACTACCACTCCGGAAGCGACCTCCCTTCCGCAGCCACCCAGTTCACACTGGACCAGATCGCCGGGGACTGGACCCGAGCCATCGAGGAGGTCCTGGCCCGGAGTGCGCGGGAGAGCGTTCAGTGCGTGGCCCACTGCGTCGGATCCGCCGGGCTCCTGATGGCCGTGCTCAAGGGTGCCCAGGGAGTCCGCTCCATGGTCTGCGGCCAGTACACGCTCTTCCCGTACGCATCGGCGCTCAATCTGGCGAAGAACTATCTCGGCGTCGGAGAGCTCATGCACATGGCCGACATCACCACCGTGGCCCCGGATACGGCTCAGACGTTCAAGAACGTGGCTGTCGACCTCGCACTCCGACCGGTGCCCATCCCTTCGGGCGAGCGCTGCGGACTCCCGGTGTGCCGATGGATCAACGCCATCTACGGGCTGACGCACACACATGCACAGTTCAACGAGGCGACCCACAACGAGATCGGGGACATTTTCGGGACGGGCAATCTCACGTCCCTCCGCCAAATCGGATTGACGATGGTCCGACACCGACTGGTCGACTCTGCGGGAGCCGACGTCTATCTCACCGACCCCAACGTGGCCAACCTGAGCATGCCCGTTCACTTCCTGGCCGGGGAACTCAACTACATCTTCCGGCCCAAGGGGAGCCGGAGGACAGTTGCGTTCCTGCAGGAGAAGAACCCGACGGTCGCCGCCCAGGGCTACTACACGGCCGACTTCCTGCCGACGTACTCCCACCTGGACACAATGATCGGCCGGAATGCGGCACGGGACGTCTATCCGCTCATCCTGCGGCAGCTGGACCGCCACCAACACCGGCTTCCCTGAGTACCGACTCCGGTCGCCCTCGCCCCAGGAGCCAGCGCCGTGGGCAGGGCCGGGGACGGGCTCCACGGGCCGCCCTCGGCGACACCCTCCCCGAGTGGGGACATCGTGCTCCCCAACCGTGCATTCGCGACGCCACGTGCTGGGCATTCACCGGAGCACCCCAGTCCCGCATACTGACAAGGGCGGGAACCGGAATCTGGCTCCGGGCAGTACCCGAGAGAGCAGTCCCCCCCTGCTCTCGAGGGAACCAGCGGGTGCGTTGCTCGGTCCGAAGGCGAGGGCCGAGCAACCACCCCTGCCCTGAGCGGTACCGCTGCGGAGAGGAGAGTTATGAGGCGAACGATTCGGAACCCATTCACCGCCGCCGCGCTCCTTGAGGACAGTCACCTGTGCTCCTGCGACCGGTGGCGTCGTGCGGTAGGCGACACCAACAACAGACATCGTCCAACCGGGTGCACGAATTCACGATGCCCAAGGTCGGCCCACTAGGAGTGGAGGCACAGCATGACCTATACCGCGTTCACTTCTCGGAGGCTGCAGATGCACCCTTCGAGCGTGCCGACAGTGGTCTCCGAATGGCACCGAAGCCTTCCCGCCGTCACTGCCACTTCCCGGTTCGTCCAGGCCGGACCCCGAGTCTGGCTGGCAAAGGAGCCGGAGGACGGCGATTCCGATCCCCTCCAGATCTATGCCGTGCCGGGCATCCTGTGGTTGTGGGGCCGGCCGGTTCGGGTCTACCTCGAGTTCTCGATCTGGTCGAGGTCTGAGTCACAACTGTCGCTTCGGCCGGCACACCTTGGCTGGCCGGTCCGGTCCCGGGGTTACGTGCTCCGGGCCAAGACGGTGCTCGACGCGGTCGACCGATTCACTGGCCGCACCTGTCACCTACCGTCGGGAATGCGAACGAGGAGCCACGGCACGAAGGTCGGCCGCCACTCCGATCAGATCGGTCGCCTGAATCTCCTGGCGGGTGTCTCGGCGCCGCGCCGTCTGCTGGTCCCCGGGTGTCTGACCGACCCGACCTTCAGAGGCCCGGGGCCGGGCGATACTGATCCGGTGGTCGTCCAGAATCGATGGACAACACCCGCCCGAATGGGGCGGTAGGGCACCGGTAGGGCGCACTCCGGCTTGATCTGCCGCTCTCCCGTGTCTCCGAATAGGCTCTGGGCGTGCCATCCTGGAACCTGATCGAGCAGGCGGAACCAGAATTTGCCGCCCGGGTGCGGAGTCTGATGGATGCGGGTCGGCACAAGACGATCGCAACGCTTCGAGCCGACGGGTCACCACGGATCTCCGGTATCGAGTGCGAGTTCATCGACGGCGATCTCCGCTTTGGATCGATGACCGGTGCACGCAAGGGGGCGGACCTCGAGCGGGATCCCCGCTTCGCACTGCACGGTCCGACCTTCCACCCGGAGGTGGGCAACGAAAGCGACTGGCCGGGCGAAGCAAAGGTCGCCGGGCGCGCCATCCGCGTCGGCCCGGTGGCCTCGGATGGGGACAATAACGGACCGGAGGGTGAGCTGTTCACGGTCGACGTGACGGAGGTCGTCATCACCGCCCTGAATGCGACAGCCACCAAGCTCGTCGTTGAATCATGGACACCTGATCGCGGGCTGCAAAAGGTCGAGCGGGACTAGCACGCGGACCCATTCCAAGTCGGAGCGCGCCGCGAGGATCCGGCCACCCACGGGTGGACGGGTGGGCAATGTCGCCGAAGGACCGATGGTGCAAGGTCGGGACGCACGTCTACCCGTTGCCACCATTCCAAACCGAGGAGGTCACTGTGGACCAGACCGCGAGGTCGCCGGAACTGGATGACCTGGAGCCGTTGATCGGGCAGTGGCGGATGACTCCGACTTTCCTGCCGAAGGCGAGTGATGCTCCGCGGGCGATCACCACCTTTACGTGGCTTGCCGGTAGGCGTTTCCTAATCCAGCGATGGGAGGTCGAGCATCCAGACGCCCCGGATGGCATTGCCATCATTGGCTTCGACCCTGCTACGACGACCTACCTCCAGCACTACTTCGACTCTCGCGGAATTACCCGTGTGTACGAGATGGGCTTGGCCAACAGTGTCTGGACACTTCAGCGGATTGCCGAGCACCCCGACTTCTCTCAGCGCTTCATCGGGCGCTTTCGTGGGGGTGGCAGCTCGATCGTCGGAAGCTGGGAGCGTTCGATCGACAAGGGTGCCAGCTGGTCTCCGGATTTCGATCTCACCTATAGCAAGCTGGACTAACTCGCCCCTATGCCATCCGCGGGTCAGAAGGCCCCGGGCGTAAGGGCACTGACCCCGACCGTCGGCGGAACGGCGGTTCCCGCCGGCCACTGACCGAACAGATCCGAACCGGGGCGAGCTACCTCCCTTGTATGTCTCCGGCGAGGGTGCCCACGCCAGGAATCGAACCTGGGTCACTCATTTAGGAAACGAGTGCTCTATCCCCTGAGCTACGTGGGCGGCTGATCCGACAATGCTACGAGACGCCGGGTTCCCACCTCGCCGCCTGTGGGCGGACGGGTCCGTGGACGCTCGGGGGCGGATCGGCACGCCGATCGTACGCTCAGATGGAGGATGGGCCCGATGGTGGACGCTCCCCTAGCGAACTCGCTCTGGCGGGGCCGAGGAAATAGCCTCTGGGACATCTCCGACGCTCTCGTACTGTCCCCTCACTTCGACGACGCCGTGCTCAGCTGCGGGCGATTCATGGCCAACCGGGCCGGCTGCACCGTGCTGACGGCGCTCGCCGGTTCTCCGCCCGGATGGACCGGAGTCACGGGCTGGGACGCGGCCTGCGGATTCTCCCGGGGCGAGAACGTGGTCGCTGCCCGGCGGGTAGAGGATTCGGCGGCAGTGGGAGCCCTGGGCGCCCATCAGCGACTCGTCAATGGGCTGGACAGCCAATACGGAGATCAGCCGGGACGCGCCGCCATCATTCGAGACGGGATCGACGCGACCCTCACGGAGCTGCTCCCCAGTCAATGTCTCATCCCGCTGGGCCTACAGCACGACGACCACCGGGAGGTCCGTCGGGTCGCCTTACTGGTCGCCGCCAGCACACCAGCGCTGTTGGAGTGGATCGTCTACGAGGACCTTCCTTACGGACCCAACGATCGCCTGTACTCTCACGACCAGTTCGGCAAGGAGGCGCTCGCCTCCTATTCGTCAGCCGGATTCGTCCTCACCGAGATCGAACTCGACCTCGGATCCGTGGACATGAAGGCCGATGCCGTCGAGCACTACCAGTCACAGCTTCGAGGGCTTCGACTGGATCCCGACTTCGACCAGAAGATCGTCGAAGAGCGATACTGGGCGCTGTCCAGGCAGTGACGGCCCGGAACCGGGTCGATCCCTGAGGTCCCGATGGCTGCCCCATTCCGCCAATCCGACCAGCGGTGATCGGTGGAGCGAAGGCCGCTTCCACACCGACCGCAATGATAGCGAACACCGGGAACCACCTCTCCCGAACCCTCCACGGACGGAGTGATCTCCCGAGCGGCTGGAGTCGGGGATGAGACCTCAACGAGGTGCGCTGTGATTGACTCGCCCTATGGAGATGCACGACCTCTACGTGACACGACAGGAGGCGCTCGCCTCTCTCGTGCTCGCCTATGCGGATCGAAGCGGAGCCGAGCTACCGGCCTGCCCGGCGTGGACGGTGCACGATGTCCTGGCTCACGTCGTCGGGCTGTCCAGGGATGCCATCACCGGGAGGCTGCCGGTTATCGATCTCCTGGAGCAGTGGCGGGACGACAGCATCGTTGAGGCGCGAGATCGCATGACTGCGGATCAGGTTGACCGAGTGGCGGACGAGTCGATCGAGGAGTTGGTGCGCCAGTGGCGGGAGATGATCCCCACGCTGGCCGCCATGCTCAGCGGAGCGGTCCCGTTCCCGGATCCCGCTCCGTTCGGCCTTGCCGCCATTCTCGTGACTGACCTGGTCATCCACGACCAGGACGTCCGGGGAGCGCTCAGGGTCCACAATGCCCCCGATGGCCCTGCGTCATCACTGGCATTGGCCACGTACTGCTTCGGTGTCGACTATCGAATCCGTCAGCTGTCGTTGCCCGCCCTCGGAGTGCGCGACGGAGACAGGACCCGCCTTCTGGGAAGCGGCGAGCCGGCGACGACTGTCTCAGGGCCCCGGTTCGAGCTACTCCGCGCCTTCGGAGGCCGACGCAGCCGGGAACAAATTCTGGCCTTCGACTGGGAGGGTGACCCAAGTCCATACCTCGCCCTGATCCCTGCCTACGGCGAACGGCCAGAGGCGCTCATCGAATGCCACCAGCGAGGCGGCGGACATCCGCGCTGAGGGCTGCCGACATCGACAACCTCGGCTCAGCCACAGAGGTGATGACCTCGTGCTCGACCGCTCCGCCCCGAGCTGAGACCGGGGCACGGCAATCCGAAAGCCGGAGCCGTCCGGCACCCCCGGCGGCTGAAGCCCTACGAACAGCCACCCGATGGGCACCTGTTCGAGTGCTCCGTTGCCAGGCCTACCCGACCCCGGTGGACGTCGTTCCTCGCTCGACCAAGGCGAAGACCGCCGAGCCGGACGTTACCGCCCGGTCAGCTCCTTCGTCGATCATCAACAGCTGCACTCCGACCTGTCCATCGCCTCCGCGCACCGCTTCGCCATCGACACGGAAGGGCCCGGTCTTGCCTCGGGCGAGGAACATGACGTGCCAGGTTCGCAACTGGAGCCGATCCGTACCCGCGAGGTCGGCTGCGAGGTCCATGGCTGCCATCTCGAGCACAACGTGTTGTGGCCCGAGGTGCAGGGCCGCGTCGGGGGAGGCGAACTCCACGGAGAGTTCGGGCAGACCCCAGTGGCCGTCCGGTCGACGTGAGGCGCCGAACACTTCCCAAAGGGGCGGCAGGTCTGGCGAGTCGACGATCTCGATGGGGTTCTCGGGCATCTTCTCCAACCCCTGGGGCACGCCACCGAGGCTGATCCCCTGACCCTCGGTGAAGGCGATCACCCGGTCGGAGTGGTCGGCGTCGACGATACGCGACCGGCTGAACCCCATCTGGCGCCCCACCTTCAACGTCTCCGAACGGACCTCGATTCGCTTCACGTCATACCCCGGGTCGAGGATGCAAACGCTGT
Source organism: uncultured Acidimicrobiaceae bacterium (assembly GCA_963812525.1). Classification (GTDB taxonomy): domain Bacteria; phylum Actinomycetota; class Acidimicrobiia; order Acidimicrobiales; family RAAP-2; genus Bog-756. The sequence continues at coordinate 81,971 of CAWEVL010000009.1, read as the reverse complement.
GGATCACCGGGTTGGGCACGGCCTCAAGATCGGAAAGGCCACCGCTCTCCGGTGAGCTGATGGCGATCGGCGCAACCAGCAACCCGCCGGTCGAGTTCCGAAAGTCACTGCGGACGTTGACAACGCTATCCCCTTCGGCGCCCACGTCCATCGACCCGTAGCGCCGTCCTATGTACCGATAGCTCAACAAGCCGGTCCAGCGGCGCTCCAGTTCGGCGGCGTACGCCTCTTTGTCTTCCTTGAGGTCCCGGATGTCCTTCATTGGCACGCTCGTTCCTCGTCATCACTGGTCAGGTTCACCGGCGTCACGAAGCCTAGGTCCAGAGCCCTGCTTCCGTCGGAAGCAGACGGGGTGGGCGTCGGCGTGGGCACACGGCCCTCGTCGCCCCGGCCCGCCCGGCCGCACTGGACCAAGTCAGATGGGGCTCACCGGCAACACGAGCGAAGAGGGATGATCGGCATCGTGGAAGATCTCCTGGTCCGCGGCGCTGAACCTCGTGCCGCTGGCTAGAGGCTCACCGGTCCCGCTGTTGCGGACGAACAACGGGTGTGCGCCACTCGACACCTGCAGGCGGATCCGGTGGCCACGCTTGAAAGTGTTGGCCGTCGGCCACATGCTGATTCGCACCGGGATGGAACCATCGTCCGACTTGGTCACATCACCGGGCCGCAGCCGAACGATCCCGTCGCTGAGATTCTTGGATCGTCCCCGCGGAGATACATCGCACAGGCGGACGAAAAAGTCGGTGTGCTCCCGGGTTGACCGGACATGGAGGTCAGTACTGAGCGGACCCATGACCGTGAGATCATTGGCGAGAACATCGCTCGTGTAGGTCAGTACGTCCCCTCGGTCTTCCCGCTTCCGCTGGTCCTTCGGCCCCGCGTTGCCCCAATTGAGCGAAGGGCCACCGATGCCTGGCGTCGGATCCGCCGGGTCATACCGGAATCGGTCGGGCACGGTGACCCCGGATTCTGAGCGTTGCAGGCGCCCGTCGGCGCCGAGGTACCACCGCTGCTCCGCGAAGGGCGGCGGCCAGGCGGGCAGGTCGATCCAACGACGTGAACCCATGACGAAGACGTGCACCACGTTGTTCGGGACCCGGCTGGGAGTATCTCCCAACTGGTCATCAAACAACCTCAGGGCGTCGCGCAGGCTGGCGGCAACGACCCCCGGGCTGACATGGGACCACGGACCGATGGTCAGCGTGGCATTCCGGCCAGCGGCCCTCAGGGCGTGGTAGTCGTCGACCTGACAGGGCAGGAAGATGTCGTACCAGCCCCCCACCAGGCTTGCCGGCGGAACGGCATCGAGCTGCCGCCCGAAATCAATCGGATCCCACCAGACATCACCCGGGTTCTCGTGCACGATCCAGTCTTGGAAAAATGGGACGTGGTGGCCTACTGCCGCGGCGTCGGCGTCGGCCACCGGGACGGTGTCGAAGGCCGCCGGCAAGGCTTTTCGGGCGGCGACCTGTCCACCCAGGACTTTCCGCCATCCGCCCTCTTGGAACTCCACCTGGTGGATCCAGGTGAGGGCGGACTCAAAGGCGAGAATGCCTGACGGGTAGGCGGCCGCATCCCGGAAGTTCGACGCCGTCACGCTCAGCGCCACCGCTTTCAGGTAGTGGGGCGCATCATGAGCGACCGCCCACTGCGTGAGTCCCAGATAACTCGGACCGAACGTCGCCAGGCTCCCATCGAACCAGGGTTGGCCGGCGATCCATTCCAGGGTCGCCCGGCCGTCGGCCTCCTCGTTGCGGAACGGAACCAGCTGTCCGCCGGAGCCGAAGGTCCCGCGACAGCTCTGGATGACGACCTGGTACCCCCGCTCGGCGAAGAGTCGCCCGAGCATCCCCAATGGCCGGCGGCCGTACGGCGAGCGCAGCAGGATGACGGGAGGGTGCTCGACCTTCCCACCGGCCGGGAACCAGCGGTCCGCCAACAGATCGACTCCATCAGTCATCTTCGCCGGTAGGTCGCGGTCGACGAGGACGGCGCGGTGGGTGGCGGGTGGCAGCTTGGCGATCGAGCCGAGGGTCCGACTGGCCAGCGTCATCGTGCCAGTATGCCCGCCGATGGGCCAACCTTCTAGTGCCGTTGGCGAGCGGGTGACGGTGTCACGGCTCGGTCGGGCAGATGGGCGGGGGGACGGGTCCTTCCAGTGGCTGGGGAACCGGTCGAGCGTCGTGCGGAAATTTCGGCAAGAGTTGGGTCCGTGCCGATCCTCGGACCCCGCCACGACTACGCCCACCCGGTCGAATCGGATGCCGCCTGGAGCGAGTCGTACTACTTCAATGCCTATGACCCGGCGTCCGACAGCGGCTTCTTCACCCGGATCGGGATCCGACCCAACGAGGGCACGATGGACGTCGGCCTTTCGGCGTGGCTCCCAGGGGGAGAGCTCGCTGAGTACCGGCACGTCGTCGACCAGCACGAGATGGTGGGGGCGCCCTTGGTGGTGGGCGGCGTCCGCTACGAGTTGGTCGACGCCCTGAAGACATGGCGCATCGAAGCTGACGTCGACGCGGTGGCGCGCACCTGCCATTCGTGGGACGGAGCGGCTCGCCCGGTCCGCCTGGCCGTGAACGTACAGTTCGATGCCGTCTCCCCCGCGGTGGGCACCGACGGACAGGGGACGGCTGGGCCCCGGAGTGATCAGGCTGCGGCGGCCGCGGGCACGACCGGCAAGGGCCATCTCGAACAGGCCGGTCGGTGGACGGGTTCGATGACGATCGATGGAGTTCCCCACACCTGGAGCGGTGCCCACGGCAACCGCGATCGTTCATGGGGTCCGCGCCGCTGGGCGGGTCCCCCGATGTGGCGGTGGTTCAGCATCAACATCGGAGAGTCGATGCACTTCGGCGGAATCCGCCTCGGCACGGCAGCCGGCGACCTGCACCGCGGCTGGGTGTCCGTCGACGGCGAGGTGACCAGTATCAAGGAGTGGCAGCTGCGGACCGAACTCGGCGACGACGGACTGACCCAGCGGGTCGTCCACGCCGTCGTCGTGGACAAGCGAGCGCGCCGGTACCGGCTGACCGGCGAGGTTCTGCGAGTGGCAGACATCGGAAGGTCGGGAGGCACGGTGGTCAACGAGGGCCTGACCCGGTGGACCTGTCGTACCGACAGCGGCGACACGGCAACCGGGTACGGGATCGCCGAGTACCTCCACCAGGTCGACGACGACGGGAGACCCACCGTTCCGGTGGAGTAGGTGATCAGTGGATAGGGTGCGCCGGTGAGCGTGGACGCCGCCGAGGTAGCCGAGCAACTGGGTGCCGCACTCGGCGGTCGGGTGGCACGAGTGCGCCGCCTCTCGGGCGGGGCGTCCCGGGTCACCAGCGCCTTTGATCTCGAGACACCCTCGGGGGAAGTGCGAGCGCTCATCCTGCAACGGGCGAGGGGAGCCGTCCCGGGGGAGGGCTCGGCCCAGGGTCCCGACGTCCAGGTGGAGGCATGCCTGCTGCGGGCGGCCCGCCAGGCCGGGGTTCCGGTGCCTGGAGTGGTGGCCGCCGGGGCTCCTGACGGACTCCGACCCGGGTGGCTGGTGGTCGATCGGCTCGCCGGAGAGACTGTCCCTCGACGCATTCTCCGGGACCAGGAGTTCGCCGCCGCGCGACCGGCCCTGACCGACCAGGCTGGCCGGGCGCTTGCCGCCGTCCACTCCATCGATCCAGCGTCGGTCCCCGGATTGCCGAGTGCTGACCCGCTAGGCCGGCCCCTCGATGTCCTCGATGCGCTCCACGAGGTCCGGCCCGTCCTGGAGCTGGGCGCCCGGTGGCTGGCCGGCAGCAGACCCCCCATGGACGAGTCCGTCGTGGTCCACGGTGACTTTCGGATGGGCAACTTTCTGGTCGACGAGGGTGGGCTGCGGGGCGTGCTCGATTGGGAGCTCGCCCACCGGGGAGATCCGGCGGAGGACATCGGGTGGCTGTGTGCCAGGGCCTGGCGTTTCGGCGGTCCGGGCCGGGTCGGCGGATTCGGCGGGCTCGACCAGTTTCTGACCGCATACGCCTCAGCCGGTGGGCGGACGGTGGACGTCGACCGGGTCCGGTGGTGGGAGGCGTACGCCACCGTCAAGTGGGCGGTGATCTGCCTGCTGCAGGTGTCATCACACCTGAGCGGGACCACCCGGTCGGTGGAACTGGCCGCCATCGGGAGGCGGGTCTGCGAGAGCGAGTGGGACCTACTGGGCCTGATGGGGGCGGCCATGCCGGCGGTGCCCGGGCCGCTGGGTGGCGATGGGACCGGGGAGACCCGGCTCAGGTCCCCCTCCCGGACGAACCCGCTGTTCGGCCGGCCCTCGATCGACGAGCTGGTGGAAGCAGTGGGCGACTATCTCGATACCAAAGTCATGACTTCGTCCCAAGGGGCTGCTCGATTCGAGGCGCGCGTCGCCCGCAACGTGCTGGCCATGGTCCGCCGTGAGTTGGCCCTGGGCCCCGCGGCACTGGCGGCCCACGCCGAGCGCCTCCTGACCCTCGGAATTCCCGACGAGGCGACGATGGCCTCGGCCATCCGAGCCGGTCGGTATGACGATGATCTTCCCGACGTGGGGGCGGTGTTGGCCGAAGGGGTGCGCGACCAACTCCTGGTGGTCAATCCCTCGTATCTCGACGATCCCGCCGACACGACGGATTGATCCTGCGGACCGGACGCGCCCAGCCGCGGCCCAAGGGCCGCCCGGGACCTCAGCTCCACTGCGAGCGGCTGGACGGCCTCCACTCACTGAGCTGAGGCCGGTCTGATCTCCTTGACCGGGCCCTCAGGCTCCAACGGGAGCTCCCGAGTGGCGTTGGCTCCCCGCTCCCGCTGGGGCTGGCCTTGCGCTGACCCTGAGGCACCACGTTCCCGCTCGGCAGGGCTCGATGGGCTTGGCTCCCGCCAGCGATCTCCGCCCAGGACTGACCGGCCAGGCCGGGTATGCGACGATAGGTCCCATGGGCACGGGCGGAGAGGGCAATCGGCTGCTCAAGATTCGACAACCGACGATCAGGGGCGCCCTGTCCCTGTTCGCCATGATCGCCGCGGTCGGAATCCTGTCGTTCAGCATCAGGGCGTACGCCGTCCAGGACTACATCGTCCCATCCGGCTCGATGATCCCCACCTTGCAGATCGGGGACCGGATCGCCGTGGACAAACTGTCGTCCACCATCCATCGGGGCGACATTGTCGTGTTCAACCGTGCGCCGGGTGACGACGACCCCCAATACCCCGTCCTGGTGAAGAGGGTGATCGGCCTTCCGGGTGAAGTGATCTCGTCCGTCGGCGACACGATCTTGATCGACGGTAAACCGATTACCCAGCCCTGGTTACCCGAGTTGACGGGTGCCTGTTACCAGGCCGCCGCCAACATTCATCCGACGACCATCCCGGCCGGCCAGTACTTCGTCATGGGCGACTGCCGCAATGATTCCGAAGACAGCCGCGCTTGGGGCACGGTACCCGGGGGCAACATCATCGGGAAGGTGTCAGCCGTCATCTGGCGTCACAACCACCCATGGATGCACTGGTTCTAACTGCGTTCTCGATGCCCCGAGCGTCGCCGGCCCTGCATCGGGTGGGGATGGTTGGCATCCGAGACGCCAATCCCCTGCCGGTCCGCACACGTCGTGCTCGGGGGCCTCAGCCACTTTGCTGAACGAGGCGACCATCGGCACGGTAGCCGGCGGTTGCGCCAGCTCGATGCCCGCTTCTTCATGACCGGCTCGAGGTACGAACAATTCTCAAGGGCGCCGCTCCGCCTCGTGCCCATCGAGCATCTGAGCCGACCGGCTGGGTACCCGCTCAGCCGGGTCACTCGGTCCTCAGCCCGCGTGAGCTGAGGGCGATCAACCCACCCTCAACATCCAGGCCGAGCGCCCCAGGCGTCAGCTCGACCATCCCGAGATCCGCGGTCCGGGTTGTCCGGTCGACGCCGCCGATCAGCTTCACCGGTCGACCAGTCACCCCCATGGGTACGGGTAGCATGCGACCGTGCCGTTCGCCGAGGTCGCCGTTGAGCACCGGTGCGCCGGCGTCGTTCACCTCGCCGCCGGCGGCTTCCTCAACCGATGAGCGGGGGCTCGATGGACGCCGACACCTCGTCCGGCGAGGATCGCACCATCCACACCCATCGTCTCGAGGGATTCAGCGACGGCGTCATGGCCGTGATCATCACGATCATGGCCTTCCAGTTGAAGGCCCCGGTCACCGCCGACCTCCACGGACTGGCAAGCCTGTGGCCGTCGTTGCTCGTCTACGCCCTGAGCTTTTCCATGATCGGCATCTATTGGAACAACCACCACCATCTCCTGAGGGCGACCCGACGGATCAACGCCTCGGTGATGTGGACGAACCTGCTGCTTTTGTTCTGGCTGTCGCTCATCCCTTTTGCCACCGACTGGGTGGGGACCTCGCACGGCCACCCTCTTCCGGCCGCCACCTACGGTGCCGTCGCACTCGGTGCGGCCTTGGCCTACTTCGCACTCGTGCGGTCCATACTGCGCGCCAACCCTGCCGACCCTGACATGGTGGCCGCCGTCGGCAAGGACGTGAAGGGGATCGTCTCACCCCTCATCTACGCGGCAGGCATCGGTCTCGCGTTCGTCAGTCCGTATCTGGCCTACGCCTGCTACTTCTCGGTCTCGTTGATCTGGTTCATCCCTGACCGCAGGCTTACCAGGACCACCTGACCAACCCAATGCCAGCAGGTCGGGGTGGCGACCGGATCCCGGAGACCGAAAGCACCTTTGTGGAGGCCTCCCCAATGGCCCAGCTGGGTGGCGATCCGATTGTCGCGCCGGTCCTCAGCGTCGTGTGCCGTTCCTCATCCGGAGTCGGTGTTGGTGTCGGTGAGCCAGTCGGCGACGATCTCGGCGACCTCGGCGTCGCGCCGCCGGAGTGAGTGGTCGCCGTCCACGAAGACCAGGGTGACCGGCCCGGGGATGGCGGCGGTCTCGCGTTCGATCTCGTCGGGGGTGCCAAGGGCGTCCCGACGCCCGCTGACGAAGAGACAGGGCACGTCGAGGGCGGGGAAGTGTCCGGTCCGGAGCCGTTCGGGCGCCGCCGCCGGATGAAGCGGGTAGCTGATGAGGACCAGGGCGGCCACCTCCAGGCCCTGCGCAGCCGCCATCGAGCACATCCGGCCGCCCATGGATCGACCGCCCACTGCGATGGCGGAGGTGGGCACGCCGAGCCGCTCAGCGAGCCCCGAGGTGGCCGTCCGTACCGACCCGATGCACACCTCCGGCGGATCGGGCCGACGCCGGCCGGCCGTCCGTCCGGGGAACTCGATCCGTTCCACGGCCAGACCGCGCCCGGTCACCGCCTCGCCGACGGCCACCAGTGCCGGCTGGTCACGGCCCGCACCGGCCCCCGGGGTCAGCAGCAGGCCGGTGATGCCCGCAGGGGTCATCCGGCCATCTTGGCCCCCGGAGTGGGCCGGCGCCAGTGTCCGCTGGCCGTTCCCAAGGGTCCGGTCACGGCACGTTCGGGAACCGCCGACGCAGAGACGTGCGCCGCCTCTCGGCTCGGGCGGCTGCGCTCGGCCTGGCCGAGCCGTGGGTCAGGGGTGTCGGGTGGCGTGCACGACGACGCCGGTCAACCGAACGGTCCGGCCGGCGCGCCTGAGACTGCGTTCGCTCGGAGCGCCTCCCCCCGAGCGAAGTCACGTCCGCGCAGTCGCCAAGCTCCGAGCGGCGGCGTGTCGCCCGGCCAAGGGCAACACCAGCCACAGTCCCAGGAACATGAGTGCGGACCCGACGGCGATGAGGGGCACGGCGAGCCCCGTGACAACTGTGCTCGCGATCAGAAGTACTGCACCACAGATCGCCAACCCCACGGTGGCCAAACCGGTAAGTGCGAGCACGTTGGCCACGCGCAGCAGCTGCGCCTTCCGGTGCCGGCGGAAGACCATTCGGTGGTAGGCCACAGGCGCAGACAGCTGGGCGGTCGACGACGCAGCCAACAGGACCACGGCGAGATAGAGGTGTCGCTGGTTCAGATCGAGTCGCCCGAACCGGGCGCTGAACGGCAGGGAGAGCAGGAACCCGAAGAGCACCTGGACCCCGATACTGGCCACCCTCAGCTCTTGGAGCAGTTCGGCCACGTTGCGATCGTCCCGCTCCTCCTCGGACTCGGATCGACCCGGGTCGTCCTTGGCCTGCCGTGGAGACACCTTGACCCCTTGCAGCAGACCATCGGTCTGAGGCAGCTCAACTCCCACCCAGGCTTCTTACCCTCAACGGTGAGATCAAAACCGGTGAACGATGTGCGCCAGCGACGCCCTCCCTCGTTCAGCCCTGGGATCCGACCGCGGCTCGGGTCAGCCGGCTCGGTGGAGTGGTTCCGCTGATGCTGCTAGGTGCGACCAGCGTCGCAGCTGCAGCTCGTTGGCCGAACCGAGGCCGATGTGTCTCGAGCGCCGGATAAGGGCTCTCGAGCGAGCGATGTCAAGGTGCCGAGCAGCGTGAGGATCACGACACGCACGCCCCGCCCGCTGCGGGCCGTGAGGCGCTGAGCTCGACGGGGGCCATAAAGATATGGCGCAGATCGAAGAGGTCGAGCACCTGGGCGACCGGTCGAGACATCTGCTCGAGGACCAGCCAGCTTCGCCGGACGGTGGCGGCCAGCTGGTAGCGGAGCAGCTCGGATACCGCGGTCGAGTCGATGAACGAAAGCCGTGCGGCGTCGATGCGGATCAGCCCCCCCGGATCGCCGATGACCTGATCGAGCGCGACTCGGAAGGCGTCGAGGCCGGCGACGTCGAGCTCACCGGACAAGACGACTCGGCCGTCGGGATGGACGGTGGCGGTAAACCATGCTGCAGGTTCAGTGTCTCGGTCGGAGGGGGCCGGTACCCTGACAGTCATCATTGCACTCCATTCGCTTTGCTGATCCAATGATCTGTACCCCGTTCACCTGTGGATTACTCGGCGAACGGCGCGCTCGCTGGCCTTTCAGAGGACGACGACAGGTGACGGCAGGTCGGGGACCCTCCTGCACCGGCAAGCCACCGGCCCGAATGTCGGTCGCCACCGCACCAGTCAAGGCCTGGGAGTTGCTTCTCCGGCGCACCCTCATCGCCGACGACGGCCGGCCAGGGTCAAACCAGACCGGACGTATCATGTCCTTGCCCTGGTCGAATAGGCCATAGCGACCTGGTTGGGCCAATGGAGTGAGCGCGTTGAGCCGGAGGTGATCCTGCAATGACCACCATCTCAAGAAGAACTGCCCTCGGTGGCCGGTATGTTCTCACTGACCTTATCGCCAGCGGAGGAATGGGCGACGTCTGGAGAGCCACTGACCAGCGCCTGCGTCGAGAGGTGGCGGTGAAGGTGCTTCGGAGCGAGTTCGCTCGTGATGAGGTGACTCGTCAGCGATTTCAAGTTGAGGCACAGGCAGTGGCGAGCTTGACGTCGTCAGGCATTGCTTCGGTCTACGACTACGGGGAAGAAGTCGGCAGCGATGGGAACAAGCGGGCCTACATCGTGATGGAGCTAGTCCACGGCGAGTCACTCGAGGAGCGACTCCACAGAGAGCTCCGCCTCGGGACATCGGAGACGCTCGATATCATCGCCCAGGCAGCCGTTGCCCTCCAGGATGCGCATGATTGTGGCCTGATACACCGAGATATCAAGCCTGCCAACCTCCTCCTGCGGACAGACGGAGTCGTCAAGCTCACCGATTTCGGCATCGTGCGAGTTCTCGACTCCACATCGCTCACGCAGACTGGAACCATGGTCGGCACCGTTCGCTACATGTCCCCCGAACAGCTCTCCGGACAACCGGCCTCACCAGCATCAGATATCTACGCCCTGGGCATCGTGGCCTATTTCTGTGTCGCCGGCCACCTGCCGTTCGATTACGACGAGTCGATGGCCATCGCCATGGCCCACGTGAGTGATCCGATTCCCGCGATGCCGCCGGATGTGCCGCCCCAAGTATCGGAGTTCATCTCACAGATGCTGGCCAAAGACCCCAGTCGGCGTCCACCCACCGCCACCGAGGTGGCACTCCGGGCGACGGCCATACCCGATGCCGTGCATCCACGTACCTCTCGGACGGACCAGAAGACGACTTCTACTCCGGCATTCGCTCGCGCCAGCGCCACCACCGCGCAAATGGTCAGTAGCCCATCCGTGCTCGCCGGCGAATCCCCTCCGACACTGACCGATCGCCGACCCACAGCGGTCGTATCGGCTTCCGCAGTCCTTGACGGACCCCGAGAGAAGCCACGTCGACGAAGGCGGTGGGTGCTGATCTCGGCGGTGGTTATGGTTGTGGCCGCGGCGGCGGCTGGGCTGTGGCTTGGGGCCCGGCCGGCACGCGTGTCAGTGCCGGGGCTGAGTGGCCTGACGACGAGTGCAGCCCTGGCCAGCGTGGACCATCTCGGACTACGGGCCGACGAGCGTCTGGTTGATGGGAACCAGAGGGCCGGGCGAGTGGTGTCACAGGTGCCCAGACAAGGAACCTCGATTCCCACCGGTTCACGCGTCCTGCTCGACATCGCTTCGGGTTATGTGACGGTGAACGCTGCCGCCCTGCAAGGGCAGCCAGCGGCAACCGTGGCAGCGGCGCTCTCATCGCTCGGCCTAAGGTCCGTGCAGACGACTGCAGTTTCGACCATATCGCCCGGCGCGGTGATTTCCATGTCCCCGATCGGTCGAGTCAGATTGGGCACTTCCGTCGTGCTCACCGTCGCGGTGGCCCCTCCACCCCCGACGACCACCACGACGACCACGACGACCACGACGACTGGCGGGGGACCGCCCTCCCATGGCAAGCACGGACATCGGAATGACCAATAACTCGGTCAGTGAAACTGCTTCGACACCCGGGGGACGCGGCCGATGACAAGCTCCGGTCTCGGCACTCGGAGTTGAATGTTGGGCCAACCGAACTGGGTGCCTCGGCCCTCAACCGATTGACCTGTGGGCGACTCATCACACCTCAGCCCGCCTGGCTGAGAACCGCAGAACGAGCGCCTTCATCGACACTAGACAACTACGGGTGATCCCTGATCGGCACGACTGGTGCACCCGTTCACCTATCCGGCAACGACCCTGACGGTCAGAAGAATCGCGGCCCCGCCCGTCGTCTTCGTTTTGACCGTCCTCGTGCCCTTGAGGGTGGTCATCGTCTCGGTCACCGAAGAGTCCACGGGGTTGTGACCCAATCAGCGCGTCCGGTTCCGTCCCAACGCTGCCACTTGGCCCTCAGCATTATCAAGTGACCGTGTATTGATACTTTGGCTTCCATACGCCTTCCCATCGCCATGCGCCGGAAGATGCGGTCGGCTGAACCGTTCCGTGGTACTGACCGAGTTCCTTCTGCGACGTGCCGAAGACGTCGCATGTGAACGTCTGTCCTGAACTCCAAGTACTCGGAAGATGGCACTTCACGCTGGTGACCCCTTGGACGACGGACTGGCCACTACCCGAACCGGTGACAGCCTGTTGAACCTGGTAGCTCAGTTCTCCGAGAGAGGGGCCGATGGAAGACGCCGGTGAACTACCCCTGGCAAACACACTGACCGTTGTCGCAACGACGATGGCCACAGCCAGAAGAACGACCACCACTCGACGCAGTGGATGTGGCTTCTTGGCGGTCTCCGCACCGAATGGTTCATCGGGGGGGTGCCAGTTCCCGTCCGGTCCCACCCACCAGCCCACAACGAAAGGATCGTCGCCCAGGTCGTCGAGCTCCTCAGGGTTGTAACCGTTCGATGTCACCATCGCGACAGTAATGGACGGGACACTTTGTTGGCGCACCTGGAAAGCGGGATGGCACTCCGGAGCGGTCAGAAGCCGTGGCATCGAGGATCGTGGCATGTTGGTCTTGAGGCACCCGCCTGTGCCGCTTACCTGCGCGGAAGTGTGGAAGCTCGAGCGCCACACAACGAGGTGGGGTTGGACCCAGTCCTGATTCGACGTCCGTTTGCTACGGATGTGGATCGGGCGCCACCCATGCGGTCGGTGCCAGGTTCGCCAGTTCGTACGCAACATGACGCGGGGCGTGCAACGTGATCGAACGGGCGAGATCGACCCGTGCCGGAGATGCCGCCAGGGGAAGCTGGATCTCTGTCACCGGTAGGGCACCGAGGTCAATCAAGAGAAGGCATGGTCTGGGTCTGACGTTCTCACTGTCGACGAGTTCCAGTTTCCAGTTCTCTGATTCGATCGACTCCCGCTTGTCGAGCGTGATCTCACTCATGTGTCTATCCCAACACGGCTGTATGAACCGACTTACAACTCGGTGTTACATGGCCGTGAATGGTTGTCGAACTCGGTCAGGCGGCCCGGTGATCCAGTTGTCCGTGCCGATGCAGGCAGCACCCTTCGCCGTGCCGGGCAGCTTGACCGCGCCGCAGGTGAGGACATCACTGACGAAAGGCGGTTGGCGGCAACCCCTGAGCGGGACCGCCGGGTCGGGGCCGGTGATCGAGCTGGTCAGTCAGCCGACCCGCTCTTCCGCTCCAGCAGGGCCGCCGAAGCCAGAATGTTGTGGGCCACGAAGGACCGCTCCTGTTTCGAACGAGCCTCGAGCAGGTCGGCCTTCAGCGCACGGGCTTCGGTCACCATGTCGTCGCCGTTGAACACCACGAAGTCGACCAGGTGGAGCGCCTTTTGGATGTCGTCGGTGGCTCCCGATGCGCTGAGGGCCCGGGCCCGGTCAAGCAACGGTCCGGTCCCACCGGCCAGAAGGACCACCTCTGCGGAAATCTGGGCGCGGGTGCTTGGGAACAGCATCGACGGGTTCCCGTCGTACCAGCCCATGTACCGGCGCATGAGGTCACGGACCAGAAACGGGGTGCAACCGTAGAGTGGCTGCAGATACGAACTGGAGGCCAGCTCGGCGGGGAGCTCCACCTCGGTCAGGATCTGCTCCTGCCACTGACCCTCGTTTAGCCGGCGGACCACCTCGCCGTCGAGGAACCGGAGCGCCTTCGCCGTGGTAAGCAGCATCTCCTCCCCGTGGTCACGGAACACGCCCCCGTGGCCTGAGACGATGGCGGCGGGCTCGAGGGCGGCCATCTCCTCGAGGGCTTCGGCCCACTCCAGCACGTAGCGCTGTACCCGGAACGGTGTTCCAGCGTTGGGTAGGGACGACACGATGAAGTCGCCGCCCACGATGACCCGGAGCCCCGGCAGCCAGACCCAGGTGTGGTCGTCCGTCTCCCCGAGCCCGTGGCGACATTCGAGAGGCAGTCCGCCCAAGCCGTCGAGGAGTAGCCGATCCGCGTAGGCCAGCGTCGGCGGGAAGTATCGGGCTTTTCGGACGACGTCGCCACCGCCGGGTCCCCACATGGCGAACTGGGAGTCGAAGGTCCCGGCCAGGTGTCCCGAGGTTTTGGCGTACCGCTCAAATCGCTTGGCCACATTGACGTGCCCCACGATGTCCGGTCGTTGGTGTCCCCGCTCGGCGGCGTCCTCGAGAAGCGCCGGGGTGCCGAAGGCGTGATCGTAGTGCCCGTGGGTGTAGATCACATAGCGAACGGGAAGGTCGGTGAGGGCCCGCAACTCATGAACCACACGGGGACCATTGGTGAAGAGCCCGGGGTCGACGACAGCTACCCCCTCGGCGCCGATGATGATGGTGGTGTTACCGAAGCCGGCCAGAAAGTGCACGCCAGGGGCGATCTCACGGCACTCGAACGCCGCCCTTGATCTGCCGAGGGCCTCGGGCCCGGCGCTTTGGATCGGGTCGGTGTCGCTGCTCATGGGTACCTACCAATGGTTGTGGGTTGGAACCCAAATCGTAGGTTGCCACGCTCGGCCACCACGAGATTGCCCGCTGACCATATGGTGCCGGCCTACCGGGCCAAGCGTCCCTTCGCTTCCCCGTCGGAGGCTTGTCGATCCCGTGCTGATCCGCTGGCGTTCTCCCTGGTCAGGCGACCGGAGGGAGCGACAGGAGACTCCCAACCTCATCCTTCAGCTGAGGACCGAGCTGGCCACACCTCAGCGTTTGAGCTGAGACCTGTCGCCGACATCGGGCATGAGGCGAGAGCCCAATCGGCAGTGGCTCCTCGTCCCGAGGGCCAGACAGGGACTGGTTGACCGGCGTGACACCCCATCGGATGGTGTCGGCAGGATCGAGGGCTGGACAGCCTTACCGCCATCGACCAACAGATCACAGGAAGCTGACCACGAGCGCACCGCCGGCCAGCAGGAGGGTTCCCAACGTGAGCATTCGACACGTCGACTCGCCCAAAGCTCCCGAATCCGCGGATCGATCCCTGGCGGACCGTCCGAATCGCATAGCAGCCACCCATAAGGCTGCTCCGAGCCCGATCAACAGCAGGGCAAGAACGGCTCCCCTGCCTGAGAGCGGCCACAGCCGGCGCAAGATGATGGCGATCACCACCGCAACGGCCAGGCCCGACCGGTTCCATGCCAGCTCGGTCCGCTCCCGCGCAAGGCCGGGGTCTCTTTCTTCGTCTTCCGCGGGGGCTTCGTCCTCACCCACGCGCGGGGCCCATCACGAGCCGACCAGTGCGAGCACGACCGCAATGACCGCCACGACACCGATGCCTACAGACAGGACCATGGGCATGGGCGACGGCGGAAGTGGTTCGCCATGTCTCATGGCCCGCTGATTGGCCTGCCAATGCCGGAAGCTGGTGAAGGCCACCAACGCACCAAGGGCGATCATTGGCAGGCCGAGGATGCGACGACCACCGTTGACGTGGAACTCGGGTAGCAGCTGAGTCGCGGCGACTCCGGTCGCGATGAGGGCCAGAGCAGTGCGGTTCCAGGCAAGAAATGTCCGCTCGTTGGCGTAGGTGAAGCGAACATCCGGTTCACTCTCTTCTGCCGCCTGGTCATCGGTGGTTGCCATGCCTGCGGTGAGCGTAGTGAAGGATCACGAAGCTAGTAATCCGACCTGATTGCTCGAATGGAGGGGATGGCAATCAGTGCGCCCGGTGCCGGCCCGGCCTACGTCGAGCGATGGCCACCTCGCCGTGCGGAACCTTTGCATCGGGTTGGTCCAAGGTGGCCGCCTCTCCCGGGGAACTGGTGGGGGTGGGCCAGTGGCGTCTCACCCGGTGTGGGCTGAGAAATGCCCGGGGACAGACTCCCTGGATCTGGCCACCGTCCGGGCCAACCACGCCTCAGTGGTCGAGGGCTTGGGCCCGTTGCCTGGCCCGCGGCTGCCGCAGACCTTGCTGTTGCGTGCCCGGACGATTCCTGGGTGAACGACCTCTTCGGCAGCCTTCAGCTGAGCTGCTCGGCCAGTGCAACGATGATGCCCTCGGGGCCGCGGACGTAACAGAGACGATAGCTGTCTTCGTACCGCTCAAGCTCGCCGACAAGTTCGGCGCCGTGGGTGTGCAAGCGGGATAGGACGTCCTCGATGTCATCGACGGCGTACATGATGCTACGTAGGCCAAGCGTGTTTGCCGGTGCGTTCTCCGGCTCAGCGCTGACCGCCGGGGGCGTATGGAATTTCGTCAGCTCAAGCCGGCCGTGGCCGTCCGGAGTCCGCATCATTGCGATGTCGACTCGGACGTCGTCGAGCCCTACAACACGGTCCACCCAACGTCCCTCGACTGGTGCCTCGCCCTCCAGCTCCATACCCAGTTCGACAAAAAACGATGTAGCACCTTCGAGGTCGTCGACCACGACGCCGACGTGGTCCATTCGCTGAATCGTCACAACCTCCGAGCATAGCGATCGGATTTGTGGCTAGTCCCGCTCGGCTTGGTGTCGATCGCAGGGTTGCCACTCAGGGATGAGTCAGTTCGGACGCGCTCGTCGCAGGGGTCGGACCTCGAAGACATTCACAGGCAATGTCTTTGGTCGGGTCACGCCTCGACGAACCCTCCTGAAGGTCTGCCTCCGGGTTGGAGGCTTAGGACGCCCGTTTTAGGAGCCGTTGAGCACTTCGTTGACGGTGCCCAAAAATACAGATAACGCCCGGTGAGTAGAGGGCGTCTGCCTTTCCAACCCACAGGCGCTCTCCCCCGGCTCGGCCAAAATCGCGCCGAGATGCCCGGACGTGACGAGGGGGCGGGACCCGCGCCCCACCCCCTCGCTCCTCCGCCGCTGCGAGTCGGTGATGTCAGTAACTGGCGGTCAGCGATCCGCCGGTAATGACTAGTTCCTTCAGCCCCTTCGGTGCCTTGAGGGAGGCCGACACGGGCACTCCGCTCTTTTCCTTGACCTTCAACGTCGGTTCACACCCGAGTGAGGCGTAGGTACCAGCTTGAGCCTGGGCACCCGTCTCTTGGGCCTGGGTGACCTCGGCAATCAGAGCCAAGCTCACTGGACTGATGGACGTAAACGAAGCACCGCTGAAGGACCCAGAAGCCGTCCCACCGGTGAACTGGAAGCCCAGTGGCGAGAGGCTCATGCTGATCGCCGAATCGGTGATCGTGGTGTTGGCGATCTTGTCACCGTTGCCGCTGGTCCACTCAATGGTTGTGTTGAACAAGGCGGTACTTCCTCCGGCGACCAGCGAGGAGCAAGTGGCTTCCCCCGTAGTGCCCGGGTGAGCGGGATCGGTTGCGACGGTCAGCTTCTTGATGCCGACAATGGAGGCTGAGTTGGTGCCATCCGTGGCGGTACCCGTACAGGTCCCGGTCCCCTTGGCGGAAGTGGTGACTGGCCCTGCTGATGCGAACTGGGTGCTGGGCAGTCCGGCAACGGGGGGCAAGGAGTCCCCGGGGGCTGCCACCCAGTCGTTCTTCAGCGCCGGTGCCAGCTTGGCCGTCGCATTAGTGGAGCACGAGACGCTACTCCCCGTACCTGCCGTGATCGTGATCTTTGCCGCCGACGCCGGTACGGCGGTAAGGGCAATGACCCCACCCGCGGCCAAGGACGCGACAAGAGCGGATTTGACGATGGACTTGATCATGGGTTCCCCCCCAATGGTGATTGGATTTCGATGATCCCCTCGTGCTGCAAACGCTAACACCACGGACCTCTTCCAGCCTCTGAGACGCTCCGCCGGACCTGTCTCCGGTGGCCGAGATTCGAACACGGTCGGACGGAGGTGAGGTGGACGACTTGTTCTCCCAGGTAGTGGGGCACTCGACGGTGGCCATGGGGCATTTCATTCTGTCTGTCCTGAGTAAGACGCCGGCGCCGATCCGGGCGGCAACCCGCATTGTCGTGCCATCGCTGATGCACAGACATATTGCCGCACAGACCTGAGCTCAAGCAGCTGAGGCCAACCGCCTCAGCGACCCGGCCGAAGATGAGGGCGCTCGCTCGTCGACTACAGAGTGCGTTATGAGGACGAGTCCCGGCATGCGACCCTGAGATGGGCGTGGCAGCACCACCACCATTCGGTGGGACTGCTCCCTTGCCGCGGTGCAAATTGCCGAACGCGGCGCCCGCCTACGCGTCTGACGTCTGATGGCTCGGTTGGGACTTCTCTGCATCCAACCTGGCGACCGCCTTGTAGAACGCCATCTCCATCGACGAGGCACGTGGCCAGCCGCCGTAGTAGGCGAAGTGGAGGACGAACTCCTGGAACTCTTCACGCGAGATGTCGCCGCTGGCCAGGGCGGCATACACATGGGTCTCTATCGGCACGTCGACCGTGGCTGCCGCGACGCAGGCGAGGGTTATCCACCGCCTGTCTCGCCGTGACAGGCCGGGACGTCCCCAGAGCTCGCCGAACACCGTGTCGACGACGCCATTCTCCGTGAACGGGCTCACCGGAGGCGGTGCCTCGTGCACCATCACCTCCAGATACTTCGCCCGTCCGACTTCCGTCCGACGTCTGGCAACCTCGCCCGAGAGGGCCTGGTACTCGTCCTCGTTCATCGCGTCCTCCTGTGGTTGTGGTTGTCTACGGCGATCACGGTGCAACCCTCGGGCGCCTCATTGCGGCCACCAGCCCGCCGGCCACACCTGCGTCATGCTGACAACCCGCCGCCTGCCGCCGTGGAGTACGGCAGGGTCGGAGGCCGGTTCGCCAGGGCTGCTCGCTCCTTGGCCAATTTGCCCTGATCGACGGACTCGACACGGTCGCCCGGTCGAGGAGGCAGGGCAAATCCGGTGTAGATCACCCGTCGCTCTG
Source organism: uncultured Acidimicrobiaceae bacterium (assembly GCA_963812525.1). Taxonomy (GTDB): domain Bacteria; phylum Actinomycetota; class Acidimicrobiia; order Acidimicrobiales; family RAAP-2; genus Bog-756. Next base: position 63,956 of record CAWEVL010000009.1, on the reverse strand, counting down.
ACGCCTTCGGGTGGGTCGAACGATGGATCGTGCAGGAGGTGTGCACGGTGACGTCTCCCCGGTCGGCTCGCAATGGCACCACCGGTAGATCCAGCCCGGCGTCGAACTGACTGCGATCAATCAAGGCCCGATGCGAGCCGGCGATGACGTCGAGCCCTCCATGGGCCTCGTCAACCGGTGTCATGCAGATGCCGACAGTGAGTCCCGAACAGAAGCGGGCGTGACCGCCCCGGTCGCAGTCCTTGTGCCAGGGAAGGCAGGCCAAGCCCTCCACTGAGTCCACCTGTTTGACCAGCCCCTCTGCCGTGACCTCACTGAAGTGCTCACCGAACGGATCGCCCGGCTTATGTCCGTCGTCGAGAAGCTGGCCGATCGACAGGAACGTCGGGCTGTCCAGCAGCGCGCCGAGATGCGCCGACTTGGTCACGAAGTCCAGGATGCGGCATGGATAGCGCACGCCCTGCTTCGTGGTTGCCCACCACGACGTGCCGTCGTCGGGGCGGGCCGACCCAACCGCGTCGGCCAGATCGGCGTCGATGGCTGCCAATTCGGCTTCGGTGAAGACTTTCTTCAGAAGGACGAAGCCGGCTTCGGCAAGGAACTGGGCGGCCTCGCTCCCTGGACGATCCAGTGCGAATGCCCGGTCGAGATCGAGGGTTCCGCCGCCCGGCCCCTGAAGGGTCACATCGCCGGGTCGGTAGAGTGAGCGTCCATCGAGCACCGAACGGAGGACCGGGTCCCAGGAACAGAACATCTGGACCGACCGGGCGTCGCCGGTGGCCCGTTCGGCAAAGGCCAATCCGAACGCTGATTTGCGCTCCTGCATCAGGTCGGTGAGGGCAGCCAGATCCACATGGACGACAAGATCCTCCACCGTTCCGGGGGTCGTCGTGATCCGACCGGCGCGGACCCGGAGCGACCAGTCCTGCCCGTCGGTTCGGATCGTCAGCGGTTCGAGCCCGAGAAACTCGGCATCGCGGCCGGCGGGTTCACTTCGCTCTTCGAGCGCCTCGGCCCAAGCACCCTGCCAGATGTCGCTGGCGGCGGTCGGACTGCTCGACATCCTGACGCTGGTCCGTTGATCGATGCTGTAGCGGTCGGTTGCGTCGAGGTTCGTCATCGGTCGATCCGCCCTTCGTCACTGCGTGGATAATCCAGGATCGAGAGCAGCCGGTCTGCGGAACTGAGCAGTGCGGCCTGCTCGCCCGCCTTCGCCGGAAGGGCCTCGAGGCCGAAGAGGCCGACGTCCTTCGACAGCAAAGGGCCGATGTGTCCGGCGATGACATCGAGCGAGCCCAAGCCGACGTACACCTCGAGAGAGAAGCTTCTGCCGCTCCCACTGGTCAGCGCCCGTCCGAGCAGCTCGGCGTCGAGGCCCAAGGCCTCACCCACGACCATGGCGTCGTGCGCCAGGCCGAACTGGGCCGCATTCAGCACGTTGTTGATCAGCTTGGTGCGTAAGCCGCTACCCAGCTCTCCCATATGGAGCACGGGGTCGCCGTAGGTGTCGAGCACCGGGCGGGCACGGTCGACGCCTTCCCGGGGTCCGCCGACGTAGACCGTCAGCGAACCGGCGGCGGCGGCCGCACCACCACCGCTGACCGGGGCATCGATGACGGTGACGTCGTGACCACCGGCAGCCTCGTCCATCTCGGCACATGTCGCTGTCCCGATGGTGGAGTGGATGGCCAACACACTTCCTGGCTTCATGCCGGCCAGGACGCCCGTCGGACCGAGGACCACTTCCCGGACAGCATCGTCGTCGGTGACACAGATTCCGACAACGTCGCTCAACTGGCCGAGCTCGGCGGGACTGGTGGCCACCTTCGCTCGCCCGCCAAAGGCAGCCAGCGAGGAAGGTCTGCGGGCCCAGAGAGTCGTCGGGACTCCCTGGTCGATGATCCGTTGGGCCATGCCGGCCCCCTGACTCCCCAGTCCGATGAATCCGGCCGTCGTCAAGACAGCGCACCTGACACGGTGAGCACGTCGGACGGTGTGGCAATGCCGCCGACCAGAATTCGCGCCGCCGCTTCGAGGTGGGCCGTCCCGAAGGCGAGCGACCCGTCGTTGACTTGGTGCATCTGTTCGATCACGCCCAGTTGCATCGCGCACAGGACGTCGGCGCTTGCAGTGATGTCAAGTTCCGCCGGGAACTCGCCGTCGGTGACGCCGCGAGCCAGAAGCGACGCGGTCCCTTCTCGCCACAGCTGACGGGAAAGGCCACCGCCACGGTCCTCGCCCACGAGCGCGAGTCGCGTGTCGCCGGCCAGGAAGGCCCGGAAGTCAGGCCTGGCGGCGGCGAATCGGAGCGTCTCGCGAATCGTGGCCTCGAGGGCTCCCCGCGCCGTCGCACAGTGCTGCGCTTCCCGGGCCACCGACTCGGCCCACACGCTCAGGGCCCGTTCCCGGACGGCTCGGAGAAGATCGGTCTTTCCGTCGAAGTGCCGGTAGAGCAGCGTCCGAGAGACTCCTGCCCCGGCCGCGATCTCCTCGAACGTCGTATGGCGGAAGCCGTAGGCGGCGAAGACACGGGCCGCAGAGTCCAGGATCCGCTCCCGGCTCTCTGACGCCCCCCGCTGCTTTCTCTCCCCGTTCATCCTGACATAATGACGTTTTGCATCTGAATCGTCAACCGTCGACTGAGCTCGGCGGCTCCCACTGAGGGACCTGCGGGGCCGAGCTCCGGTGGTGACTGTCTTTGTGGACGAAACTGGAGAGCCGGCGTCGCCCTCCGAGCAGGACAGAATCGCTCCTACGAAATACTCGGCGTGATGATCACCCGGCAGAATGCGACTGTCGCCAAGATCGGCGAAGTTGCTCCGCTCCCGCCTGAGCGTCGCCGACGGATCGGGCCTTGACTTCACCTCGAGGGCAACACGCACCCTCAAGGGTCTGCCTGGGGGGCGGCGGCTCTATGCCCTCAACGACTAGGGCTGCAGTAAAGTGCCGCACCGAGCAGGGTGCGGGGTGACCCACGACCCTGGTTGCGCCATGAGGCTCTCACGCTCGCCTTGATGGAGCTGCGCTCTCAGAGACTTCACCTTCAGGATCGCCCTCCCTTCAGTAGCTTGGGACAACTGTCGATAACCCTCCCATGAAGGTGCCGGCACTTGGTCTCATAGCGACAGTCACCCTGTTGCTGGTCGGACCACTGGCCTCACCCGCCCTTGCCGCCACCAGCCAAGGCTGCTCTGGCTCCGTCTCCTCGGTCGGTGATCAGGGTGCACCCCTCGACAACGTCACCGTTCCTGGCCCCAGTGGGACGAATGCCAGTCCATTCCAGCTCTACTGGGGAGTACCCGTCTCCTGGACGGGCCAGACCTCTCAAGCAATGACCAGCGGAACATGGCAGCTGACCGTACAGAATCCGTCCTGGCTCTTCGCCTTGGGAGAACTCGTGACCGGCCATACCCATGGGCTCAAGGGCACCTTCGACAGCGGTCAGGGCGACACCTCATTCGCCAGCTCGTTCACACCCAGTTCGATCGAGCCCGTCACACTCCCCGGCAAGTACGAGGTCGGGTTCACTGTGACCGGTCGTGGAGGTGCCGAGTGCACGGGAGTGATCTCGGTGAGGGTGATGGACAGCCCCGGTCGCAATCCCCTGTGGTGGCTGGCGCTCATCTTGATCATCGTCGGACTGGTCGTGCTCCTCGTATTCGGCTTCTCCAAGTTGACCAGACCCGTCCTTGTCCACGGAGCAAATGGGAGGCAGTGACATGAAGCCCACCAGAGCCAGACACGTTTTCGCCAATACCCTCGCCGGCCTGTTCCTGGGCATCGGAGTGAGCTTGATGACCACTCTCTACGGGGTGTTCAGCTGGAGCATGATCACCCCTGATCTGATTATCGTGCTCGGTGTTGCGCTCGGACTTGGTGTGGGACTCCTGCCCGTCCGAACACTTCGAGATCCGACGACGAAGAAGGCGACGACCGGCTACCCATCGCATTCATCTTGACGGTGAGATTGCAGTTCGGTTCATCCCGGAGGGACTCGCCGGACCGCATCCAGATTCGGGATTCTGGCCATCGGGGCTCCCGCAGGAGTCCGGCGGGGGCAATGCATGACCATGCTCGATGATCGCTACGGCGGCCGGATGCCGAGGGCATGTTGTCCCGCGGTTTAGTCCGACGTCGAGTGTTCCGCCAGCTCGCGAAACTCCTCCGGGACGCGGTGACCGTCCGAAAGCACAATGGCGGCATACCCGACTGCGGCCCGACCGAATTTCTTTCGGATAGCGTCGACCGATCGATCGGCACCCCAGCGAGCCGACCCGGTGGTGGAGCCCGGGTGGCGCTCCGCCAGCTCCTCGCGGGGAGTGAGTGGCAACTCCAGCTGCAGTGAGTCCTCACGGCGCAGGTTGGAAACGGACACGGCCAGGAGCGTGATCTCGTGTTCGTGTGAATGATCGGCGATAGCCGCGTGGGCCAGCTGCGTGGCCACTTCTGTCAAGGTCAAGGTGGCAGAGATGGGCGCCGCCAATGTGATGGACCGGGTCACCGACTTGAGGTGGGCGAAACGGACACGGACGGTAATGGTTCGTCCAGCCTGGTGAGCGCCTCGGAGGCGTCCAGCCACTCGGTCGGCCAGGTAGCCAAGGGTCTCCCGGAGCAGGGGTGGAGTGGGAACGCGGTGGCCAAGTGCAGCTTGGGCACCCACCGACTTTGCTCGCCGAAGGCACTCCACCTGGCGAGGATCGATGTTGGCCGACAACGACGCCAGCTTGTTACCCGTGGTCCTACCTAGCAGGTGCTCGAGGATAGGGCTGTCAGTGGAAGCCAACTGCCCGATCGTGTCAATGCCGGCTCGGTGGAGGAGGTCCTCGGTGATCCGTCCAACGCCCCAGATCAACCTCACTGGCAGGGGATCAAGGAAGGCCTGCTCCTCGGCTGGCTCGACCACGACCAGGCCGTCGGGTTTGGCCACCTGCGAAGCCACCTTGGCTAGGTGCTTGGTCCGAGCCACACCGATCGACAAAGGCAGACCTATCTCGTCCCGCACGCGCTCCCGGATGCTGACCGCCATGCAGGCGGGAGAGCCGAACAGGTGAACGGCTCCGGCAACATCAAGGAATCCCTCGTCGATGGACACCCTCTCGACCAGCGGAGTGAAGTCGTAGAACACTGCGATCACCGCATCACCCAGACGTTGGTACTCCTGGAAGTGGCCACTGACAAACTGGATCGAGGGGCAAAGTTGCCTGGCTCTCCAGCTGGACATTCCACCCCGGACTCCGTGGGCCCTGGCCTCGTATGAGGCCGCCAGGACCACGCCGCCACCGACGGCAATGGGGAGGCCCTTAAGCGACGGATCGAGGAGTTGCTCGACAGACGCGTAGAAGGCGTCGAGATCGGCATGAAGGATCGTCGCTGAGCCCGCGGGTCTCATCCGTACCAGTTTAGCCGAACGTATGTTCGTATGTCTCTGGAGCGACCAGCGGGGAGGGTCCGCTGGTCGTCATGGCCGCCTACGGGTCAGCGGGTTCCCACGAAGCGTGGCCCGAGGGCGCAATGGAACGAGAACGAGACCGAGCACAGGACTTGGCCCTGATCGCCCGCCTCTCCCCGTTCGAGTGCTCCAGCGGGGTACGGTCCTGACAGTTCAGGGAACGCCACCGGAGGTCGCCGAGGGACAGCTACGCCAGCGGTAGATCGCTGGGCCAGCTCGACAGATAATCGGCGGCGGTCATATGGGGGTCTGTCAGCCAGGCGTCATACGTTGAGCGGCCGCCCTGGCCATCTTGGTGATCAGTTCACTCGGCACCGGTGAGCCAAGATTGGACAACCACAGATTCGACTCCGATCGTCCCTTTTGCACAGTTACCCAGTCGGCGTACATGATTCCGCTCTGGCCACGGTAGCTGTATCTCATGGACCACTCTTCGTCGGAATCATGACTACCGAGACGCGGCAGGATACGGGTCAGGACCGTCGGGCTGGAATCCAGCTCACTTGATCCGAACGCAGGTGCGAGATCTTGGATCAAAGACGGACCCCAGTAACGAAACTGACATACGAGGGCCTTGGGGTTGTTCGTTGCCTCGAAGTCAGCCACGGCATCCGCGACAGTGGGGAACACGCTGACGGCGTCATTCACCCACAGAGTGGCGCCATACGTGTCGTGGACCCTGGAGTTTGGCTCGGCGTACTCCTGGTCCGCAGCAATGGCTGGGTAGGCATCTACGTGGGACGTCCTAACACCAAGGCACCCATCCAGGGCTGAAGTCTGATCTGGGCTGACCGAGAAGTAGCTCTGGTTGTTGTTGACATAGACGGTCCAGCCACCGAGTCCTGTCCAACCGGCTGGATACGCCGATCTGGCCACAAGCTCCACTCGGGCTAGGGCTTGAGCGGAGGACGAGCCGCCCGTAACAAAGACGACCGAGGGGCTGGGCGACGATCTACCGAAGAGAACGACCGTCCAGACGCCCAGGGCCGCGATTCCAATGACGATGCCGGACATGGCAAGACGCGAGCCCTTGGTCAGGCTCTCGGACTTGTTGATTCGAGACCGACCGACGAATCCAAGCACGATGCCGACGATGGCCGCCGGTGGAATGAGGATTCCGCCGATGGAAAACCATAGCGATGCGATGGCAGTCCGCTCAGTTCGCCTCGTCGCCGAAACCCCGTAGACGGGCCAATCCGAATTGGAATCCGTCCCAAGGTGAGGGGGTGATGATCCAGTCGATTGGCCGCCCACCGAGTCGTCAACTGCTCCGAGCTCCAGAAGCGACGGCCAGCTCCCCAATGGCGAACGAGGGATGTCCGTGCCAGGTCCTTCATCTTCGTCAGTCACCCTGCCGCCTCCCGGTCCGCTCCAAGCGAACGATACGTGGATTGGGTAAAGGCACGGTGAAGAGGACGACCTGCGAGCCTTCGTCGGAGTCCGTCGGTACTCTCTCCTCGTTCAGCCCGCAGCCACGACGCCTCCATGGATGACTTCGCCAAGCTGAGAAGGAGAGACCGTTCTGGCGGCATACGAGCCCGCCGCCCAAGGCCCCTACCAGACCCGTTCGCGCCGGAACGGAGATGATATCGCGCTTGCGACCGGTCCTGCAACTCAGAGTTGCAACATCGGTAGCGGATGCGGCCCCTGCCGACGGGCGGCGGATGCTCACCGGCAGAGGCCCATCCTTCGAGGCGGTGCGTTGCGGGACGCGTCCGCCAAGAGAACAAGGTCTACTAGCAAAAGATCGGTTGGTCACATATTGCAGTCGGAAGTAAATGCGCAGTTGACTACCCATAGGGTCCACGACCAGAGGAAGGGCGGATTCGCCGGCATGCTGACCGAGATGGCGCGCCGAACCGGAGTGTCGGGCTACCCGGGTGACGGCACCCGCGCTGGCCGGCCGTGCACGCAGTTGACGCGGCAGTCCTCTTCCGGCTGGCACCGGCCGGCACCTCCTGGCACGCGGTGGCCGACGAGGGTGACGGGGTACGTGACATCGCGACGGTCATCGGCCGGCAGCTCGAAGTGCCAGTCGAGATGGTCCCACCGGAAACTTTCGGACCGCTCGGTCCTATCTTCGCCACCGACCAGCCCTCCTCTAGTGCCCACACACGGAAGGCGCCTGGCTGGGAGCCGACACACCTGAGCCTCCTCGAGGACCTGGGAACATTCGATCCTGACCGGCCGGCCAACTCGCGCCCTCGGCAACCCACAGATCGCCGGTGCGCTGGAGGGCGCTGTCGCCGTCCACTGGCGCCACAAGTTCGGCACGTTGGGTACACCCGTTGAGTGCCCTCAGCAAGGCTGAGGGGCTCCTGAGTTCAGCTCCGCAGGCTGAGGCTCTCCGAGCCGGCTGAGAAAGGAAACGGACACTTGTCGCGCCCGACTTGATTCTGGGCTCTCAGGCAACAGAGCGGATTGTTATCGTTAACTTGTGAAGCTTTTCCCCCGCTATGGCACTCCGCCGATCATCTCCATCGAAGGTGCCCCGGACAGCCAACTCGCACCATCCATCCGACAACGCCGACGTTTCGAGAACCTGCTTGCCTCCCTCAACAGCGGCCAGTGGGCGGCACCCACGAGATGCAAAGGCTGGGATGTGGCCGATCTCGTCGCTCACCTCATCAGCGTCAACGCCTTCTGGAAAGTCTCCATTGAGCGGGGACTTGCCGGCGATCCAACCCGCTACCTGGAAGATTTCGATCCTGTAGTCACCCCGAGCCAGCTGGTCGCCAACGTGCGCGGGACGCCTCCGCATGATCTCCTAGACCAACTGGTCGCCTCCAACAATGACCTCCTAGATCTCGTCCAACCACTTGACGATTCCGGTTGGGCGCAAAGTGCCGAATGTCCGATCGGCCACCTCCCTATTCGCCTCGTCCTCCAGCACGGCCTGTGGGACGGATGGATACACGAGCGCGACGTCGCACTGCCCCTCGGCCTACCCGTTACGGTCGAGCCAGATGAGGTCATCTCGAGTCTCGTCTACGCCAGTGCCCTTAGTTCTGCAATTGCCCTGATCCGGGACGACTCCCTCAGAGGTGAGTTCACTGTCACGACCAACAACCCTCGGTCCAAGTGGCACATCGATGTGGCCGAGCGGGTAGAGATCCGGCAGAGTGCAGCCGTTTCCGCTGTTCCCTCCCTGGATGGAGCTGCCGTCGATCTGGCCGAGGCCCTTAGCCTTCGGTCTCCACTGCCGTCGGGAACACCCGAAGGATGGCGCAATCTTCTGGGTGGCGGTCTTTCGGTTGCATTCCACACCGACAGTGTGCGCTAGATCTGACACCGTGCCGGTTAGCGATGGGGGTGGCTCGGGACGCCATTCACACAGAAGATCAGTGCAAATGGATGCTCAGCTCGTACAGCTGGGAGGTGTCAATCGACCTCAGCCTGAGCAGCTGAGGTGGTGCACTGGAGGCGTAAATCCATCTACACCAAAGATGTTGCGCACGAACCGACGGGTGTTGACGGCCTTACACCAGGTCACCTGTGGCTCCGTAGGTCTCCGGTTGCAAACAATTGGTGCTCATGTAGAGTGATCCGCAGGCGTGGAATGCGAAGGGGGAATCGGTATGCTTCTGCCCGGTCGGTTCGGAGATCTTCGCCCTAGGTACTGCTCGAAGGTTTGCACTGCCGTCGTTGCGGCGCTCGCGCTCGGCAGTGGCACGCTGGTTCCTGGTGTTGCCGGCGCCCACTCACCGGCGAGGGCGAAGAGACCACCCCAGACAAAGTTGTCGGCTTTTTCTGCCAGTCCCTCGTCGCTCACGGCTGCGGGCGGGACAGTCACGCTTTCGGCGACAGTTAGCACGGCCACCTCATGCACGTTCACCGGCGTCAACCCTCGCCAAGGATTGCCGGCAACCGGATTTCCGGTCACACTCCCATGCACGACTGGGCCGGTGAGCACCACCGTCAGCATTCCTGGCAACGGGTGCTGTACCCTGCTTCGCTATCGGTTCCACCTCACGGTCAGTGGGACGCGTACGAAAATGAAGAGCTTGACGGTAGAGGTCCTGCCCACCACGACCATAGACTGTGGTGCTGACCCTGCACCGTATGCAGATTTTGAGGGGTGTGACCTCTCGAACCAGGACATAGCAGGCAACTTTCCGGGTATCGACTTCGGGTCCGCAAACCTGGGCGACGCCACCTTTTCGGGGGAATTCCAGTCGGCACAATTCTCGGATGCGAACGCGTCTGGAGCCTCATTTGTCGACTCCGACCTCACCGGTGCCGGCTTCGGAGGAACGACGTTGACCAACACGGACTTTGAGGGTGCGAATCTGACCGATGCAGAAGGCCTCCAGGGAGATGATTTGTCCACTGTGATTTGGGGGAATACCACCTGTCCAGATGGGACGAATAGCGATCTCGACGGCGGCACGTGCGCAAATCACCTTCTCGGGGTCTGAGGTCGGACACCCCGACACACCACCAGCGTCAACACGGCAGCTTGATCAGTCCTTCGAACGCCCGCGAGGGCGCATCGCAGGTCGTCGTTCTCAACCTCTGGACACCCGACGGCTCCAACGCACTTGTCGACCTCCGCCCGGTGCGTCCATGCAGGGTCTCCTTGTAGGTAGTACGACTGGTGAGGCGGCCCTGGAGGCTTCCGAGGAGACGGTTGCCGACGTGGCGGATGGCGGCGTGGTGGCGATGGCTCGAGTCCCCTCAGTTGGCGGCCTCTGAATCCGGGCCCTTGGGCGTCACTCGACAACGTGTTCCAGCATCGGCTTCGTCCGGGAGAGGCTGAGCATCTGGTGGCTGAATTCGAGACAGCCCCATTCTTCAGGACGTAACCAGCAAGTTCAGGCGGGCCGGAATGGTCTAACTTCACCACGGTTCGCCCCAACCGCTACCAGCGGAGTCAACACGGGCCCTGAGTCACCGAGACCGTCACCGACGCATCGGTCTTTCCGTTCTCGATGTCGATTCGAGTCGAGTCGGGTCGGCTCGTTGTCCGAGCCCCCGATACCTGGAGACAGTAGCCACGTGGGTAATGGGTCGCGACCGGAACGACAATGACAGTTGGCGAAGTGATCTTGGGGTTTGCCTGATACCTCAATGTGAACGCACCAGTCCTCGGATCGAAGGCCGTAGCCTGAGGCGTCCCCGCCACCGCCGAGGCATACGTCTGGGAGAGAACCCCTAGCTGTGAACCCGTGGCTGCTCGGGGCGGCCAAAGGGCCGATGAGTGTGAGCCGGTCGGATCGTCGTAATTGATCCACTGCCAGTAGATCCAGCCGACGAGATTGGCATTCGCGTCAGAAGTGATGCGGGCGAGGTCGGCAGTGTCGGTGGTGGCTCCGAACTCAGTGAGCAGCCAGCCCGGTCCTCCCGGCTGCTCCGCCGTGGTGTCGTTGGCGCGCTCTTGGTTGTGCTGAGAAAACACATAGCTTTCCAGTGGCCCACAGGTCGACGCGAAGTTCGGTGGCTCAGGACCGTTGGGCACGTGCAGGAAGCAGTAGTCATGGAAGTTGAGAAGAAGTCGCGGATAGTCCATGGCGCCGACGTAGTTCGGCACCCCCGAGTCGGTACCGTAGTTGCCCTCGTAGGCCACCAGGTGGGTGGGGTCGGCGGCCTGGATGCGCGGAATGAGCCCTTGCTCAGGATCGCCGGGCGGGCACGTGACGGGTTGGCCGCTCTGGTCCAGTCCAGGGTGGGCTCGACCGGTGTAGAAGCACTCGAGCTCGGCATCGAAGGCTGGGTTGACCGGACGGGTGGTGAGCCCGGAACCATAGGGTTCGTTGAACGGGTCATAGCCGACGATCCAGGGGTTCCCCCGAAACCTGGCGGCGATCTTGGCCCAGAGCTGGTCGAACTGACCCTGTAGGTCCCCGACCACGTCGTTCTGCCAGAAGTGGTCATAGGCCTGGCCTACGCCCGGTCCGGTGTAGTTGACACTCCAGTTCTGCACGTGCCGCCTCGGTTTGGGGGTTACCCCGTCGGTGCACACGGCCCAGTTGGGGGCCCCCTCGCCTCCGAGGGCCTCGTTGTAGACGTCCTGGTGCATGTCGATCAGCGACGAGATCCCGTTCCGGGCCAGGAGCGAGACGGTGGCGTCCAAGCGATCCATGTACGCATCGAACACCTTGGTGTTGAATTGGTTGGTCCCCCGCGGCCTGGGCGCACCCGGCGTACAGATCGCCGGGTCGTTGACCGGACCCTTTCCTGGCTCGAGCCCCTTCCATATGATGCCGAGCCGCACGACGTTGAAACCGAGTTGAGCGATGCGCTGCGCTTCGTGCGGGCTGAGAACATTGCGCCCAGTACCTTGCACTTCCACTTCGTAGGGAGGGACTTTGTAGACGAGATTGACACCGTGGAGGAGAATCGTGCGCCCATCTTGATCCACCAGCTGGGGACCGCCCAGCGACCGGAGAGGACCCACCGGACCGTTTGCCGAATCAGCACTTGGGAGCGAAGATGCTGATGCTGGAGCACCGTGTGAGCAGAGGATGGCGGCCAGGGCAACTATCGCTACGACGCATCGCCCGCGGGCAGACCGGGGGCCGCTCGCCGACGGCCGTGCGCCGATGTCCACCATTCCACTCGCCGTCCGCCGGGAGAGCTCCCTCACAGTCGAGAGTTTGCCCCAAACCCACTCCCGTCGCCCGAAGCACGGCCGTCGACGGTGCGACTCGTACCCCAATCGATGCGGGTCGCCTCAGCTCTGAAGGCTGATGGGATGGGTCCGCAGTCTTAGAGGCTGCCGGGCGCCTATCAGGGAACCATCCCGCCGAGAATGTCGGATGGTCTTGAGGGTGGGCCAGCCGCCAGCCTGTAGATCGCCCGGTACATTCGGCAAAGGCCAGCGGCGTGCTGCGGCCGAGCCACCGGGCATATCCTCTACTCGTGCGAACTCGCCGGCAATCTGCATCCCAACGCTACGACGGCAGGATCGCCGTGGTCACCGGCGCGTCATCGGGTATCGGACGCCGGCTGGCGCTCGACCTCGCCAAACGAGGCGCCACCGTCGTGGGGCTTGCCCGCCGGCAAGAACTGCTTGATGAGGTCGAGAAGGTGCTCCAATCGTCCACACCGGACAGTTCGACCAGGGTCTGCGATGTCGCAGACACCACCTCGTATCAGCGCACTCTCCAGGACATCGAGGCGCAGCACGGTCGCATCGATGTACTAATCAACGATGCCGGAATTGAGCAGCCAACTCCAGTGGAAGACGGGCTGTCGGCGGCATATCGACAGATCTTCGATGTGAATGTCTTCGGCGCAATCGCCGGCACCCTCGCGGTCCTGCCGGGGATGACCGACCGGCGATCCGGAATTGTGGTCAATGTGGCCTCCGATTCTGCCCGCGCACCCGAGCCACGCCACGGAGCCTACGCGGCCTCAAAAGCCGCCCTTGCGGTGTTCTCCGAGACGGTGGCGCATGAGGTGGCCGACCGCGGCGTCCACGTACACGTGCTCTACCCCGCCTGGGTGCCGACAGCCATGGGGATGTCCGGCGTCAACGCCGGAGGAGCCCTGCCTCCCAGACCGGTCCGGAGAAGTGAATCCCAAATCTCGGCCTTGGTGCTTGGGCGCATGGGTGGCCGGCGCATGGAGATCAATGCCTCCGTCCTTCCACTCCTGGCTCCCATCGGGCGCTCAATCGCGCCTATCTCGTACCAAAAGGCGATGCGCCACCGCGCCGATTGAGTCTTGTCCAAGGCCTTAGGAGGCCGAGGAGTTCCGGTCCCCTCGGGTTCTCTCTTAGTTGTAAGCGGGACTACTGCTCGCATTGCTGAGGATCGTGACACGGAGCCAAGGTTCAGTTACTTGGGGACGCGGCCGGTGTTTTCCTCAGGCTGACAACGAGTCCGAACGCTTCAGCCACGCAGGCTGGGCACCCTTACCCAATACTCAGCCTCGGAGGCTGAGGGCTGCCCGGTCTCAGGAACCAGGGCTGTGGCGGTGGGCACCAGCGGCAGAAAGTGATCCTATCCACTGGCGACTCCTGCGGAACACCCCGGTCACACTCGAATGAGGAGTTAGAAGTCCGGGGAGGCGAAGTACCTGGAATCCAAGAAACTCCCTGTGTCGGAGCTCGCGCACGAGCACAACTGGATAGTCGGTAACCAATCTCTGGAGGCTAGGCCAACGACGTCGCTTCCGACGGGTGCTCCATTGACCTCGAAGGAGACTGCGACGTTACCTGGTTCGGCTACATCATTTCTACAAGCAATGGTCAATGCGTTTGCCCCGACCTGGTGAATACTGCGGCTAAAGCCCGTATCGACTATCCGTGTAGCTCGTGGGTTCTCCCCTACAAGTTGCCACAGGCCACTGCTGAAGACGAAGAACTGGACCTGGTACTTGAGATCTCGACTGATGCACCCGAGCCCGATGCCATTCGACGGGTTACCAGCAACAATGGCGACGTTGGCCGAGAGCTGGATCGACCGAAAGATGTAGGTAACCGGTACGTCAGCCCACTCGGTTCCGGCGTCTCGGGCGATAGTCATGTTGACCCCGCCGGGAACGGCAGTGAGTGTTGCACCGGGCAGCGGAGCAGATCTCCAAGGGATTGGATTGTCCGGAGTGCCTTGCTCAGGTTCGCCCAGTGCAATGGGTATAGGAGGTCCGTGTTGGACCGGAATCGTGGCTGCTGCCTTCACCCCCAAGAATGTCGGGATGGCGATTGCCGGCAGAACAATCACCACGCTCACGAACCCGATGATGATGCCAGCCAGCGCCATTCCCTTTCCACGCTGGGTACCGCCCGAGTGCTTGATCTGTGACCGGGAGACAAAGCCGAACACGATGCCGAGGATCGCTCCGATTCCATACAGCCAGAAGAAGAACGAGCACACCAGTGACGCAACCGCCAGACCATTTCTCTTCGGCGAAACCGGACTGGCGTATGTGGGCTGCCTGCTCGGATAGCCGTAGGTGAAGCCGTAACCTGGAGCGGAAGGTGGAGGGCCGTAGCCATAGGGAATGGGCGGAGGGCCGTAGACCGGCACCTGCAAAGGTGGGCCAACTCCTGCGGAGACATAGGAGGGTTCGGGTGCCGAGGCCTGAGGTGCCGGACCTGGCCGTTGCTCGGGCGAGTACCAGTTGCCATCGGATGCCAGCCACCACCCTGGAGCTGAAGGGAGGTGTGAGGTCATTGATCGCGCTGCAGGGGCGATGCGGCCATATTCACCCATCGGCCGCTCTGCGGTCCCGATTGAGCCCCGATTCCGGTTCTCATCCACCGCTTTGCAAAGCGCAGCTGACACAGCTGTGAGGGGTCTCAGCTCAACCAGCTGGGCATTCCTTGACCCTCAGCTCATACTGCTGACGCCGCCACCGCTGGTTCGATGTCAAAGCCCTGGGGATAACGGGTTGACACCATGTGTCAGAGACCCGTCAGCGGCGCTTCGGTGACGGGAGAGGAGCCCTGCGAGGCCTGAAGACAGCTCGGACATTCGGCCGTTGCGGGTGGACGCTCTTGACCGACCCAGCGTCGGCTCGAAATGTTCGTATTAGCTGAGCGCGACCGTGTCCATGGTGACCGTGCCCAGCACGCCGGCGTTGTGCGAATTGACGGCCAGTCCACCCAACAAGGTTGTACCGGGGCTCATGGTGAAAGAAGATCCGACGATGAGGGTCCAACTCACTCCGTCGGTGGATGTGTAGGAGGTGAAGGTGTTGCCGCTCCTCGTGACCTTGAGATAGTCCGGGACCGTCCCGACGGGGTTCGCCAGCTTTATGGTGTTCCCACCCTGTGTGGAGCGTTCTTGGACCTTCACGCCCACTCCGGGGGACACCAGCACTGCGTAGTACGGTGAGGCCGGGTCGGTCGATGCCCTCAGCATGACCCCGGCCTTGGCATTTGAGCTGCTGTTGCTCTGCGAGGTGACGTGGGCGCTCACGCTGCCGTCCCCGGTGATCGGCATGGAGACGAACCGGAACTGATCGGAGGTTCCGGTGATATCGGTACCTCCGGCGCTGATGGTCCATGTTCCGCTGTTGGGGTCGTAGCTCTGACTGCCGGCCAGAGCTGGGGGTCCGATGTCGCCACACACCCAACCGGTCGGGCACGAAGAGGAGGCGGCGATGGTGACCGTGGTCGCGGCCGACGAGGTGACCAGATAGTGGCCGTCGGAGGCTTTGGTTGCCGTGACCAAACAGGTGCCGGGGCTGGTGGTGGTCAAGGTGTTCGAGGTGGTGACCGTGCAACCCGAGGCGCTTCCCGAGGTAGCCGCGTAGGTGACCGTCCCGGCGCCTGAGCCTCCACTCGTGGTCAGCGGTAGGGGTGACCCATAAACGCCCGAGGTCGAGGTCACGACAAGCGGAGCTTGGGGTGCCTCCCCGATCACAATGGTCTGCGAGACCGGCACGGCCGCGAGGTAGGTCGCGTTCCCCGCCTGGTTGGCAATGACGACACAGTTGCCCACCCCGGTATAGGTGACCGTGGCGAGATTTGTGCCCGAGAGGGCGCAGGCGCCGGCGGTGGTGTTCACCGTGTCGAGACTGAACGCCACCGGGTTGCCCGATCCCCCTCCCGTTGCCGAGAGGCTGGCCGTCCCGCCAAAGGTACCGGTCCCTGGGCCGACGAAGGCGATGACCTGGGGGATCGTCGGCTGGGTGCTGGTGACCGAGGTCGCAGCCGACGAGGTGACCAGATAGTGGCCGTCGGAGGCTTTGGTTGCCGTGACCAAACAGGTGCCGGGGCTGGTGGTGGTCAAGGTGTTCGAGGTGGTGACCGTGCAACCCGAGGCGCTTCCCGAGGTAGCCGCGTAGGTGACCGTCCCGGCGCCTGAGCCTCCACTCGTGGTCAGCGGTAGGGGTGACCCATAAACGCCCGAGGTCGAGGTCACGACAAGCGGAGCTTGGGGTGCCTCCCCGATCACAATGGTCTGCGAGATCGGCACGGCCGCGAGGTAGGTCGCGTTCCCCGCCTGGTTGGCAATGACGACACAGTTGCCCACCCCGGTATAGGTGACCGTGGCGAGATTTGTGCCCGAGAGGGCGCAGGCGCCGGCGGTGGTGTTCACCGTGTCGAGACTGAACGCCACCGGGTTGCCCGATCCCCCTCCCGTTGCCGAGAGGCTGGCCGTCCCGCCAAAGGTACCGGTCCCTGGGCCGACGAAGGCGATGACCTGGGGGATCGTCGGCTGGGAGCTGCCCGAGATGGTGGCCGTGTCCATGGTCACCGTGGAGAGCACGCCGGCATTGTGCGAGGTCACCGCCAGGCCGCCGAGGAATGAGGAGCCGAGGTTGACCGTGGCCGTTGAGCCCGGGATCAGGGTCCAGTTGGCCCCGTCGGAGGAGGTATAAGAGGTGAAGGTCTGGCCCGACCAGCTGACCTTCAGGTAGACGGGGACCGTGGCCGCCAGGTTGGCGATCGTCGAGGTCCCACCTCCCTGGGTGGTGCGAACGTGCACCTTGATGCCGGGTCCAGGCGAGATCATCAGGAAGTAGTTGGGGGATCCCGGGTCGGTGGACGCCCGCACCATGAGCCCGGCCTTGGCGTTGGAGCTGGACACCGACTGCGAGGCCACCCGGGCGCTGATGCTGCCGTTCCCGGTCATTCCCTGCCATACGTAGTGGAACTGATCGGCGGTCCCGGTGATGTCGGTCCCCGCTCCCTCGATGGTCCAGGTCCCGCTGGTGGGGTCATAGCTCTGACTGCCGGCCAGAGCCGGGGCCCCGATGTCGCCACACGTCCAGCCGGTCGGACACGACACGGGTGGGGCCGGCGCGGGCAGCGATGCCGTCACGACCACCGATCCGAAGTTGGCGGTGTTCAGCTGGGCCGTCCCGCCGGAGGCGACGGCCAGTCCGGCCAGGGGAGCCGAACCCAAGTTGACGGTCGCCGACGAGCCAGCCAGGGGGCTCCACACGTATCCGTCACTCGACCCGTAGGTAACCTCCGTCCCGTTGACAGTGGCCACCCAAAGGTCGACCGGCGATGAGCCCGGCGTGGTCATGAGGGTGGTGGTGGAACCACCTTGGGACGTGCGGTCTTCGATTGTCAGCTGGCCGCCGGGTTGAACGAAGGCCGCATAATAGGGTGATGCCGGATCGGTCGTGGCCCGTAGCACGACACCGGCCTGGGCGCCCGAGGCGGTCCCCGACTGGGCGGTGACGGTAGCCGCAACCCCTCCATTGCCAGCGAGGGTCTGCCAGACATAGTGGAACTGATCGGCGGTACCACCGAGGCCCGACCCTGCGCCCGCCACTGTCCAGGTGTCGCTGGTCGGGTTGAACGACTGCGTCCCGGGTGGCGTCGGGTTCCCGATATCCGTTCCCGTCCACCCGGTCGAGGTGCCGTTGATCCAGAGCACGGTGGCCGTATTGGAGGTGAAGCTCCCCACCGTGGTCACGCGGGCCTGGACGAAGTCTTCCCCTTGACCAGACCCGGTGTACGTGAAGGCGGCCTGCCCGCTGGCGTTGGTCGTGGCGGTACCGGCCGTTCCGGCGTCGGGACCGCTGACGACGTTGAAGGCGACCGTCGAGTTGGGGATCCCGGTCCCCGCCCCGTCGAGCAGGGTGGCCGTCTCGGTGACCGGGCCGCCTTGAATGGCCGTAGCCGTAGGCGGCCCGAGGGTGAGGGTAGCGCCGTTGGTGCCAGCTGCCCCGATGGGGCGCCACTGAGTCGACTCGTTCTGGTTGGGTGGGCACTGCCCTCGATCGATGCCTCCGGTGTCGAGGACATGGGTACTGTCGACCAGCGTGGTAGCCGTCCCACCGATGGTCAGCGTGACCGTGGGCGCGACGGTGAGTGGGGTGCAGGTGCTTGGAAACCCGGAGGTGTCGAAGTTGTCATACGAGGGGTTGTTGTTGGGTGGATTGGCCGCAAGGATCGCGCTCGTGCCGGGAGCGACTGTGAACGAGCCCCATAGGTCGAAGACCTTGCCTCCCGATAGGGATGAGTGGTCGTCGACCGACACGTCACCAACGGTGACCGGGCTGGTCCCGAAGTTGTCGAGCCGGATGGCGCCGGTGTCGTAGCAGGTGGGCAAGGTCCCACAAGCCGCCTGGCCCGGCACCGTCCCGCCGAGGAAGACCGTGTTGGGTGAGCCGGCCCAGGGTGTCGGGAAGGCGGCCGGATTCGGCGTCTCAATCTCCTTGTCCTCCGCATAACCGACGAAAACCGACAGCCCCCCAGTGGTGTTACTCGCGGCTGCATTATGGACGGCCACTGCCGTCACGATCGGCATGACGAACAAGGGCAACAACACCAGCGCGAACAGCCACCGCCAAAGAGGGCGCACTGAGATCCACCATTCCTCTGAGGCAACGCCGCCGGACGCCTCTCAGTCTCACCGAGCCCCTTCCGCTTCTCACTATAAGTTCCCCACTCCGCCTGTCAATTGAGAAGACCTCTAGATCTTGGGTCTCTCACTGACAGTGTCAGTTAGGTTGCTTTGTGCACGGAAATCCCTCGCCGCCATTTCTGTTCATTGCTGTCCTCCAGTTTGGCATGCGGGCGGCAGGGCCGAATGGTCTCTACCGTTCCCCCCGACAGGGGGCGCGGGACGATCACCCCTCCGGCAGTTTCATCCGGAAGGTGAGTTGGTCGATAGCGTCCGAGAGGTGGTTGAAGGTGCAGTCGGTCTGTAGGTAGACATTGAGTACATCAAGGTGCACGTGGACGGACCAAACCCACAGCTGGCCAACGAGGACTCACCGGCCGTGCTGGGACTGAGCGTTCGTCTGAGTGGGATAACCCCAATCGATGGCCACGGGCGCATGGGTGCGGGAGCTCCAGGGCCAAGTGCGCTGAGGATGCGACCCAAATTCCCCCGAACGGCTCAGCTCTAAAACCCGAGGACGCTTCTGTGTCACATTCGATGCGTGGCCGGTGTCTCTATGCCGAGAGCAATAAATCGGAGGAGACATCATGTCCAGCAGTCCCAGGATCCCCAAGGCCGAGTTGACCGGCTTGTACGGTGCGATGGTCAAGCGTATGTCCCGCAAGATGTTCGGCCAGGTGCCCGAGCCGGTGGGAGTGGTTTGGCACAACCGGAAGGTGTTGAACCTCTCCTTCAGCATCGGTCGTAAGGCGCAGAAGTGGGACCGGTGTGACGAGAACCTGAAGTCGTTCGCCCACATGGCGGCGGCCAGCCTGGTCGGCTGCAGTTTCTGCCTGGACCTCGGCTACTTCCAAGCCCACAACGAGGGACTCGACGTGCACAAGGCGCGTCAGGTGCCCTGCTGGCGTGTGTCCGACGCCTTCACCCCGCTGGAGCGCGACGTCATGGAGTATGCCGAGGCCATGACGCAGACCCCGCCGACCGTCACCGACGATTTGTCGGCCAGGCTGCTGAAGGCGCTCGGTCCGGCCGCCCTCGTGGAGCTGACCATGTTCATCGGGCTGGCCAACTTCATGGCCCGCTCCAACGTCGCGATGGGTATCGAGTCACAGGAGTTCTCGGCAGCCTGTGATCTCGAGCCGCTCGCTCTAGCCTCGACCGCATGACCGACGACCCGTTCGTCACCCACCGTGGCCTGCTCTTCACCGTCGCCTACGAAATGCTCGGTTCAGCGGTCGACGCCGAGGACACGGTCCAGGAGACCTGGTTGCGGTGGGCGGATGTGGACCAGGCCGAGGTGCGCGATCCGCGGGCCTATCTTGTCCGAATTGTCACCCGGCAGGCGCTGAACCGCCTCCGTACGGTGTCCCGCCGCCGGGAGGAGTATGTGGGCGAATGGCTGCCCGAGCCGCTGCTCACCAGTCCCGATGTGGCCGAGGACGCTGAGCTCGCCGAGAACGTCTCCATCGCCATGCTCACGGTGCTGGAGACCCTCGGTCCGGCCGAGCGGGCCGTGTTCGTACTGCACGAGGTGTTCGAGACGCCCTATGACGAGATCGCCGCGGTGGTGGGCAAGACTCCGGCCGCGGTCCGGCAGATCGCGCACCGTGCCCGGGAGCACGTCGCGGCGCGCCGGCCGCGAATGCAGGTGGACCGGGTCCAGCAGATGGAGACCCTCGAGAAGTTCATGGCCGCCATTTCCTCTGGCGACCTGCAGGGACTGCTGGCGGTCCTCGCCCCGGACGTGGTGTTGATCGCCGACGGCGGCGGCCTGGTGACCGCTGCTCGGAAGCCCATGACCGGAATCAAGACGGTGGCGGCGTTCCTCAGCCGGGTGGTGGAGCTCCCAGACCTCGTGGCGACCACTGCCTGGCTCAACGGAATGCCGGGGATCCGGTTCGACCTCGATGGCGAAGCCACCGCGGTCAGTTTGGTGGTCGAGGACGGCCGGATCACCCGGATCTACGCCATGCGCAACCCACAAAAGCTGAGATGGCTGGGAAAGGTGGCGGAACTGCAGCGGTGACCGCGCCGTGGTGTAGTACGGAAACATGCGTGAAGACCAAGCCGCACGACGGGATCCTCTCCTCAGCCCGTCGGAATGAGGACTGTGCTTCTCGCAGTTGCTTGAAGATGAGGAATCCGGCACACCTCCGCCGGTCGAGATGAGGACCAAATCATCCGTTCTCAGCCGATGCAGCTCATGCCCTTCGAGGCCTCAGCCCGCCAGGCTGAGCATACCCAACCTTGTTGCTATACCGAGACCAGATTTGGTATCATGGGTTCATGGACGCTGCCGTGCTGCTCATTGAGGCTCGCCGCCGGAGTGGACTCTCACGAAGGAGACTTGCCCAACGAGGAGGCACGTCCGCCTCGACGTTGTCCGCTTATGAGTCGGGAATGTCGGTCCCTTCCGTCTCCACACTGGAGCGCCTGCTGGGAGCCGCCGGATTTGAAGCCGAAACCACTCTGAGACCACTGCCTCCGAGCGACGAAGGGGAGCTCCGGGCGAAGATCGAGGCCTTGTTCGCCTTTGTCGATGCCCTGCCCCGACGTCGACGGGGACCGCTGAAATATCCCGTCTTCGGCGCGCCTGCTACGTCCCCCCGATGAGACCGATTCTTGACGCCATCGTCGAGGTACACGACGGGCTCGATGCTGCTGGGATCCGCCACGCCTTCGGTGGTGCCTTCGCCCTCCTGTGGTGCACGGGCGAACCGAGGACGACCATCGATATCGATCTGAATATATTCGTCCCTCCGTCCGATACACAGCGGGTGCTCGACGCCTTGCCCAAGGAGATCGAGGCCACCGACAAAGAGGTGACCGCGCTGATGGAGGATGGACAGGGTCGGTTGATCTTCGACGACATCCCGCTCGACGTCTTCTTGGACACGACCCGCTTCCACGACGATCTGCGACTACATGTCAAGGAACACGAGCTGGCCGACAGGAAGCTTCCCTTCCTCGGCTGCAACGACCTCGCGGTCTTCAAGGCCTTCTTCAACCGACGGAAGGATTGGGCGGACATCGAAGAGATGCTTCGAGCCGACCGCCTCGACGTCCCCTACGTAATCGGCATTCTGAGCACCTATCTCGGACCAAACGATGACCGCGTTACTGAGCTGATCGCCATGCACGCGGAGATTGCCGGCTCTTCGAACAGGTAAGAGCTGACTGATCAACCCGTTGGATCGAAGGGGACCTGGGATGGACATCCGAGGAAGAGGGTCGGCTGAAAGAACTTGGATGGCTGTACCCAGTTCCGCCTCATCGACCCAACTGGTTGCGAGTGGAGTCCACCACTTCGCCTGTCGCGGCGCGGATCGCCCAACGGCCCGCCGATACGCTGCGCCGCGTATTTGTCGTGACGGAGGACCCGCTGGATGTCAGGCAGTCCAGCTCGCCCAACCGAGGGGGTGCCCCGGCATCGCCCACGTATGTGGCGGAGAAACTGAAGTTTGGACTGTGGGGGAGCGGTACTCAGCCAGGCGGGCTTAGGTCTCGACCGTCAAGCGTCCTGGCTGGCTGGGTCTGTTGAGCGGCCTGGCGTGGGCTCATCTCGTAGATCGGCGAATCGGGACGGCGATGCTCACCCCCTCTCAGCCGAAGTAATTGGAGGATCACGAGCTATCGCGGATCGACAAATTCGGGCGAGTCCCAGCGCTCGGGATGGCGCACGTGTAGGGACACCCTTCCGTCCTGGTGGATCTAGATCTACCCAATCCGTTCGAGCAGGTCCCGGGCATCGCGTTCCACGTACCCGTAGCCGCCCTCGGTTGCGACCGGTAAGGCGGCGTCTATCAAGGTTCGTGCCTGTTGTACGTCGCCAGGTTGGTCTCGGTCGGTGAGGAGTTCAGCCCAGGCGGTCTGAGTAAACGCCACGAAGTACGGCGCCTCCAACCTTTCGTGGCACGCCAATGCCTCACCGAACCACTCATCAGCCTCGTCGTAACGGTTGAGCATGTGTGAGAGCCGCCCGAGGGAGTGCGCCACGCTCCCAGACACCGTGATGTGTGTAGTAGCGACCTGGGCGTGCCACGGCTGCAGACGTTCGTAGAGGGCTGTAGCTGCGGGTAGATGCCCGCAGAGCGCCACCGCCTCCGCCCAGAGCACGTGAGCCGTCAACCACTGTGTGTCCTCCGACATAGGAAAGTCATTTGCCACCTCGACATCGAGGAGATGGCGGACATCATTGTCGGCGGCATCATGGCTTTTCGCCGACACCAGCACAGCCCTGAAGGCCGGGAGTCCCGGATTGTTCTTCACACTCTGTTCGATGAGCGGGACCAGCTCGTGAACCCGGCCCTGCTTATGGCGCACGTTGACGAGTTGGGCGCCGTAGAAGGCGAAAGCGTCGGGTTGGCCGGCCGCGGTCCCGAGAGTCAGGGCGTCGGTCGCGGCCTGCTCGGCGGCGGCGAGGTCGCCCTCGAGCACCCACAGCCACGCCGGGTGATAGGCGCTCTGCCAGCGGTTGAACGGTTGTCCGATCCGCTCGGACTCCGACAGGAAGATCGCGTTCGCTTTCCTCATGGTGGCAAAGTCACCCGCCTCCAGTGCCGTCAAGGCTCGGCGGTGATTGGCGTGGAGGCGTGCGGTCGGGTCGCCAAGATATTCGACGATCTCACAGGCCTCAGTAGTCCATCCCCGGCGGAGCTCCAGGGTCCGGGGAAAAGCTATCGACTGGTGGCACATCCAGATGGCATCGACGAGCGCGGCCATGTCGTCCGTGCGACGGGCCATGTCGATCGCCTGGGTGGCCAGAGCCAGCCGTCCGTCAGGGTCCGCATCGTAGGTGCGCTCAACGCATAACAGTGCGAGCAGGCGGGCCCGGTCGGGGCTGTCGGCCTCTCCCAGGCGGGCAAGCGCCCGTGTCACGACCTCAATGCGTTCGTCGTCGATCGCACCGATCGTGCCGGCGAATCCGCGGTAGTTCCGCAGCGCGGCTCGCACCAGGAGGTCGATGGCGTCCATCTCGTCGGCGAGACGGGCTGCGGAGAGCAGGGTATCCCGATGGGCGGGATCACCCGCCTGCCGTTGGGCATCGCCGAGCCCGAGGAGGAGGGCGGCACGGCGGTACGGGTCATCGGCCGAGGCCCGGTCGAGCAGGTCGAGCGCGTCCCCGTACCAGCGCAGTGCCTCATCGGGTGCGAGTTGGGCCAGAGCCCGGTCCCCGGCCCGTTGCGCGTAGATCACCGCCTTTTCCGTGTCCTGGGGTTGAGTGGCATGAGCCCAGTGGTAGGCGAGCTCAGCGACCCGCTCGCCGGGATCGT
Organism: uncultured Acidimicrobiaceae bacterium; assembly: GCA_963812525.1. Classification (GTDB taxonomy): domain Bacteria; phylum Actinomycetota; class Acidimicrobiia; order Acidimicrobiales; family RAAP-2; genus Bog-756. The sequence continues at coordinate 39,978 of CAWEVL010000009.1, read as the reverse complement.
CACCGCACAGCTCCTCCAACGCATCGGCCACTCGGCGGTGGGCCCGGGCCCGACGACCGGCCGAGAGCATGTCGTAGAGGGTGTGCTCGATGAGCGCGTGGGCGAACGTGTAGCGCCCGGCCACCTCGGCCTCGGTGAGCACGGCGGCGGTGACCGCCCGGTCGCAGAGATCGATCACGGCGTCGTCGTCGAGGTCGGCCACCCGGGTCAGCACGTCGGTGTCGAAATCGCGCCCAATCACCGCGGCCAACGACAAGACCCGTTGGGTATCTTTACCGAGCCGGGCCACCCGCCGGCTGACCACCTCCCGGATACTGACCGGCAGACCCGAGGTCCGGAGGTCGGGACTGGCCACCCATCGCCCCTGGTCGTTCTGGTAGATGGCCTGCGTCTCGGCCAGGTGACGGAGCATCTCGCCAACGAAGAAGGGGTTTCCCTCTGTCTCGGCCATCAGGGCGTCGCGCAAGGCGACACCGTCCTCGGTCATTTCGTGCCCCGCGGTGGTCTCGAGCAGCGCGAGGAGCTCGTCGTCCCCGAGACCCCGCAAGGCCAGTCGTTCAACCCCCGACTCCCGGTGCAACGCCGCCAGCGTTTCGGCCAGTGGATGATCCGACCCGACGTCGGACTCACGAAACGTCCCGATCACCAACAGACGAAGCGGTGCCTCGGCCGACACCAGGTGACGGAGGAGCTGGACCGTCTGGCGATCGGCCCAGTGCAGATCGTCTAGCAGGAGCACCACCGGTGCGACGGCCGACACCCGGGCCAGCAGGTCGACCACCGCGCCGAACAGCAGGTAGCGCTCGGACTCCCCGTCGCTCCCCGATGATGATGGAACGGGCACCCGGCCGGCCAGCTGTGGCACCAGTCGGACCAGCTCACCGCCTCGTTCGTCCACGTGGGCCGTGAGCAGGTCGTCGGGTGCGTGAGCGACCAGGTGGCTGATCGCTTCGGTCCATGGCTGATAGGGAATCCCGAGGTCCTCGTCGCACCGGCCGTAGAGCACGACAGCGCCGCCCTCGAAGGCGTGGCGTGCGAACCCCGAGGACAACGTCGTCTTCCCGATCCCAGGCTCACCCGAGATCAACACCGTCCGCTGCGCTCTGGTGGCGATGGCCTTCAACGACATCTCCAGGGTCTCTTGCTCGGCACCTCGGCCCACGAACGTTGCCGAGACCGCGGACACGATGCGACCCGGCAAGGGGATGGCAAACTCCTGTGTCACCTCCACGAGTGGCATCCATGCCACCCGGCAGGCGCCGACCGGTTGGTCAAGGCCCTTCAACTCCAGTTCGCCGACCGAGACGAACTCGAAGCCGCCCCGCGACCCGGCCAGGGCCCGCACCACTTCGGTGACCAGGATGTCCCCGCCCTCGGCCTTGGCACACAGGCGGGACGCTTCGACCACCGGAACCCCGAAGTAGTCGCCGTCCTCGACGTCGGCGTCACCCAGGGACACCCCAACTCGTATCAGCAACGGTTCCGACGCCTCTCGGTTGCGCTGCTCGAACGCCTGCTGGATGGCCACTGCACAGGCGACACCATCCGCGGCACTCGGAACGACGATCATCAGGCCGTCACCAAGGTTCTTCACCTCGCGGCCATCGGATTTGGCCATCGCATCCCGGAGTAGGGCGAAATGCTCACGCCGCAACTCTTCGGAGCGTTCCTCGCCCACCCGCGACAACAGAGCGGTTGACTCCACCAGATCGGTGAAGAGCATCGTCACCGTCATTGCCGCCATGGGCACGATCCCAAGTCCTGTCTGCCTAACCGGCAGATCAAGAGCATGCCACCTCGTGGGGACAGCCGCCACTGGGCCCCACACCCCTGGTGCCTGTCCCACAACTCCGAGCGCCAGCGATCTGACATCGCAGGATCGGCGACCCTCACGCCAGCGCCACCATCCCACGGGGAATCCGCACTCAGCCAGTGATAGTGACGACCCGTCGAGCCACCTCAGCCAGTTGAACTGAGGATGCCGGAGATTGTCCTCAGCTGGCAACGTCAGGACACCGGTACCTCAGCCCAGGAAGTGGTGGACGTCCGAAGGGCGACTGTACGTGGGCGAGGTTGCCGGAACCAACCGCGGAAATCGTGGAAATGGACATTGGTTGGTATCGGACTACGGCGACTCGGCTTCGCCACCTTTGCCATGTGTCGCGATCCAGTCCAGGGCATCCCGATTCGCTCGTTTCACGGCGGCCCCCACCCGTTCGTCACCGATATAGATGTTCTCTCGTCCCACGATTGATGTGACACCGGCCAGCTCTAGCTGCTCTTGTACCCGCTCACTGGCCGAAACAATGACCAGTTTGCTGTCAACCGCACCAAGTGCCAGGGCATAACGAGTGAGCACATCCATGAACGTGGTGTCCAGATCGGTGCGGCCCCGCAGACGGAGGATCACGACACAGTTGCGTGAGCCGTCGGCTACCTCGGGGAGTCCCGACTCGAACACCGGTGCAGCAGCGAAGAAAAGGCTCCCATACGGTTGGAGGACGACCGACTCGTCGGCGGGCAACAGGTCCGGTGAGTCACCCTCGATGGTGTTGCCGTGACGATCGAACGTCCAGCGCTTGATGGTCACCTCGTTCGACTGCCGGACGACGTGGAGGATGATCGAGAGGCCCACCCCGACCAGCACTGCGTACTGGAGGGCGATGAGCATGGTCAGCACGAAGGTGGTGGTCACCACCACCTTCTGCACGAGTCCCGTCTTCCACACCGACCAGAGGTCGTCGGGCTTGATCGTTCGGAATCCAACCACCATCAGCAGGCCGGCTAGCGAAGGCATGGCGATGTGGCCTACCAGGCCAGCGAAGACCAGGACGACAGTGGCCATCACCACCGAGGAAATCACCAGCGCCATCCGGGTGCTTGCCCCTGCCACCTTGTTGAGCGCCGAGGCTGACATCGAGCCACCCACGGGCATCCCCTGAAAGACCCCAGACACAACATTGGCCACCCCTTGACCGACGAAGTCACCCGAAGCGTCTGGGTAGCTGCCGTCGGAATTGGGGAAGTTGGCCGAGACCGCCGCGCCCTGCACCAGGCCAACGAAAGCCAGCGACAAGGCGGGGAGCAGTAGCACGGGGACCAGTCCCAGAAGAGGAGCTTGCGGTAACGGCAATGATCGCGGAATCGTGCTGAGGTCATCCAAGATGGCCACATCGGTCAGATGAAAGATGGCTACCGCGGCGGAGGTGGCGACGACGGCCACCACCAGGCCTAGGGCGCGGAGTCTGGTCCGCTCGAGGAGGATGATGAGGACGATGGTGGCGGTGCCGATCAGTACGGTGCCTACATGCAGCTGGCCGGGATGGATCAGGGTGTTGATGGCCCGCACGACCCGGTTGGCTCCCTCCGCCTGGTAGCCGGTGAAGTTGGAGAACTGGCCGAGCACGATGTTCACCCCGACGGCACTGATGAAACCGACCATGACGGCATTGGATACAAATCGGAGTGCAGAGCCGAGATTGAGGAACCCGGCGATGATCATGATGAGGCCGGTGATCATGGCCAGGGTGAACAACGCCCGGGCCGGGTCGCTCGACGTGTGGACGGTTGGGACATCGGAGATGATGACGGCCATCGCCCCGGTGGCCTGGACGGCCATGAACGAGGAACTGGTGGCGACCGACCCCGAGAGGGTCCCGAACATATAGGCGTACAGTCCCGAGAGCGGGTTGACACCAGCTAGTAGCCCGGCGGCCAATCCGTCGGGAACGCTCTCAACTCCCAGCACCAGACCAGCGATGGCATCGTCACCCAGTGTCTCCCGACGGATCTGGAATCGACGGGTCAAGCTGGAACTCCCGCCTGAAGGCCGACAGACGAAGCAGGGCTAACGTCCCGACGGCGAGGCTCCCGCGCCTGCCGCCGCCCTGACCGCCCATGCATTCGCCGGGCGCTCTGATGGCACCATGGGAAGGCCAACCAATATGAGGACATTCGTCGTCGCAGTCGGTCGACTTGATAGTCTCCTAACCCTTGGTCATTCCGACAGGGCGTGCACTGTCCGACCGTGCTCCTCCGCCGTATGCACGTCGAGTTCGTCCTGGTCGGCAACATGAGGGTTGATGTCGAACACGACCTTCTTGACGGTGCCGGTAAACGCAAACGGCTTCTTGTCCTCGTACGCGAGGTCCACGACCCCACCATTGTCACGGCCGATGTCCATTCCGGCGTACCCGGAGAACCTGATCGGCACACTGTGGTCCATTCGCCCTTTGCCGACTTGCCGGTCGTCAACGAACAGAGTTACGTCGCCTCCCGTCGCTGGCTTGGCGCCGTCGGCGGCGAACTCCATCCGCACGGTGACGTCCCCTGGAGGCAGATCCTCCTCAGCCACTTGCTTGAAGATGAACACGCCCATCATCGAGTAGGTATGAGTGAGCTTGCCGTCCATGACGTAGAGCGAGAAGCCCCCGAGATGGTCGGCTTCGGCCACGATCACGCCTTCGGCGCCCCCCTCTGGTACGACGAGATCGGCCGTGATGGTGTACGAACGGTTGTAGACCCTGGGAATCATGCCCGGCATCACATTCTGGACGTCGCCCCGATACTCGTAGGTCGTCTTTTCAGGAATGGGAGGCAGAATGCCGAAGAATGTGGAGAGGGCACCCAGTAGAGGCAGCACGTTGTATTTCTCCGCCTCCGCCCAGAAGAGGTCCTTGAGCTCCTGGACCTTCTCGGGGTGGTCGGCCGCGACGTCCTTTGCCTGCGAGAAGTCGTCGGGTAGGTAGTAGAGCTCTGCGGGCCCCGCGTCGGGGTCCCAAACCCCCGGTGCGTAAGGGGCAAGCGCCTCGGGAGTGAGCACCCAGGGAATCCGCTCGGTCTTCATCGCCAGCCACCAGCCGTCTTTGTACATGCCACGGTTGCCGAGGGTCTCGAAGTACTGCTGGGTCCGGTGCTCCATCGCGGCGCCGTCGGTGAACGACAGAGCAAACGATCTGCCGTGCATCGGCTCTTGGTTGATCCCGTCGACGGTGTCCGGCTCTGGGATACCAGCGACCGAGAGTATGGTGGGGGCCACGTCGATGACGTGGGCGAACTGGGACCTCAGCTCCCCAGCACCCTTGATGCGATCGGGCCACTGGACGACCATCGGATTGCGGGTTCCGCCCAGGTGTGAGCCGACCTGCTTGCCCCATTGGAAGGGCGTGGCGCCGGCCCACGCCCATGCCGCCGAGTAGTGGGGGTCCATAATCGGGCTACCCCACTCTTCGAGGCCACCGTAGCGCTCGGCCAATTGGAACTGCATCTCGTCGGTGAGTGGGATTCCATTTTGCATCGTGAGCTCGTTGAACGATCCGGTGATGGTGCCCTCCATGCTTGCCCCGTTGTCACCCCAAATCCACAGAATGAGCGTGTTGTCCAGTTCGCCCAATTCCTCGATGGCGTCGATCACTCGGCCGACGTTGTAGTCGGCGTTTTCCGAGAACCCGGAATAGACCTCCATCTGGCGGATGTAGAACGCCTTCAGCTTGTCCGGGACCTCATCCCACGCCGGGAATGCATCGTCCCGGGGGGTGAGCTCAGTGTCGGCAGGAATCACCCCGAGCTCCTTCTGCCGAGCGAAGGTCTCTTCGCGCAGTTTGTCCCACCCCTGGTCGAACTTTCCCTTGTACTTGTCGGCCCACGTCTTGGTTACGTGGTGGGGGGCGTGACTGCAGCCGGTGGAGTAATAGACGAAGAATGGCTTGTCGGCGTCCTGGGCGCGGACGGCGTGCAACCACTCGATGGTCCGATCGGCCATGGCATCGGGAAAGTAGAACGGCTCATCCGAGTCGTAGTACTTTTCCGGAGTGCCGATGATCTTCTGATTCTCGGCGAGGCAGGGGTCCCACTGGCTCGATCCTCCGCCGAGGATCCCGTAGAAGTGGTCGAATCCCCAGCCGTTGGGCCAACGGTCGAAGGGGCCGGCGGCACCCTGCTGACCATCGGGGGTCAGGTGCCATTTCCCGAATATGGCCGTGCTGTAGCCATTGTCCCTCAGGATCCGCGGAAGGGGTGCACAGTCGCGTGGCAAGTTTGCCGAGTAGCCCGGGAATCCACCGGCGAACTCACCGATCGAACCGAATCCCACCGCGTGGTTATTGCGCCCCGTCAGCAGCGAGGCGCGGGTCGGTGAGCAAAGCGCGGTGACATGGAGCCGGTTGTAGCGAAGACCCTGCTCGGCGGCGCGGGAGTAGTTGGGCGTCTCGATCGGGCCACCGAACGTACTCGGGTTCCCAAATCCTGCGTCATCGATGAGAACCAGAAGGACGTTGGGCGCGCCAACGGGCGGTGTGGGGTGGCCCATCAGATTCCAGTCGGGTTGCGAACCGTCCAACGTCCTATTTATCTTTCCGGCGAAGGGGGGCCTGCGGATCGGGAGATGGCTGCGATCGACGTCACTCATCGTTGTCTTCCTCCTGGTCGTGGTACCTCGGCATGCTTTTGTCTACGCCATGGTGCTGTTGTGGTGATTGTGTCTTGATGATCGAAGAGTGCGAAACACAACGTGATCGCTATTGCGACCTATTTGAGAATGATCGCGGCGGCCATGGGGTTGACCGGACCGTCTCGGGAGAGGCGAGACTCGCCGGCACTTGGTGCCGGCCCGGACCGAGCCTGGCGGGCAGCGCCCGAACGGACCGATCAATCCGGCGCATCGCCCTCCCGTCGCACGTCAATGAGCTCGAGTCCGAGCGCCCGAATTCGTTCGATCACACCGTGCAAGGCAGCCTGGTCCGGAAGTTCGGCGCGCAAAGTCGTGAACCCGTCCTTCGTGGAAAGATCAAGATCATTGAAGGCCGCCCGCACGGCCTTGCCGGCCTCACCCCTGAAGGTGAGCGCGTAGGTGGTCGGTTCCATAGTCCTGGTGTTCAGTCTGAACCGTCGTGGGGTGAGTGTCCTCACCCCGGAAGGGGTGATTGGGGGATTGTCTTGCTAGCCTTCCCTCCATGATCGGCGCCAGGCCGGCAGTCACCAAGTTCTCACCCCCGATGGTCCCGGGCACCGTCGTCAGACGGCAGGACCTCCTGAGCAGGCTCGATGCGGCCGCTGAGTATCCCTGCACGCTCGTCGCAGGCAGCCCTGGCGTCGGCAAGACCGTACTGCTCTCCTCGTGGGTCGCCGAGCGGTCCGACGCCCGCTGCGCCTGGATCTCGTGCGACCGGTGGGATTACGACGAGCTCCGGCTCTGGACCTCCATCGCCTCGACCTTCGCCCTCCAGGAGCCCGGCTCGACCACCGACACGCTCGACGTTCTCATCGAGGATCCGGACAGCATTGAAGACGTGGTCGCCTCTCTGGTGAACGAGCTGGCTATGTGGCCAGGACCGATGTGGCTGATCCTCGACGATCTTCACGTCGTCCCCTCCTCGGCCCTCAGCGGCCTCGCCACCTTCGTCGAGCGACTGCCCCCTGCTGTCCACGTGGTCATCGCCAGCCGAGTTGACCCGGTGCTTCCCCTTCAGCGCTGGCGGGCCAGGGGGCAGCTGGCCGAGATCCGTGACACTGACCTCCGATTCGATGAAGACAACGTCGGAGCATTCATGGCGAATTTTGGTCTGCATCTCTCCGACGGTGACATCAGAGCCCTCACCGAACGAACCGAGGGTTGGCTTGCCGGCTTGCAGTTGGCCGCTCTGTCCCTCCGGCGAGGGGAGGATGCGCCCTCCTTCATTCGTCGGTTCGCGGGCAGCGAGCAGGTCGTCGCCGATTTCTTGGTGGACGAGGTGCTCGATCGGCAGTCCGAACGGATGGTCGAGTTCTTGAAGGCCACCTCGGTGGTCGATGAATTCGACGTCGAGCTGGCTAACTGCCTCCTCGGCGATGGTGACGGCGCTCATTTGCTACGAGAGGTCGTGAGTGCCGGACTGTTCATCTCGCCCCTCGGTGGCGATCCGAGCCGCTACCGCTATCACCAGCTCTTCCGAGAGCTGCTGCAGGCCCAGCTGGCCGAGGATCCGCGTCGTGCTCAGGTGCTTCACTCACGAGCCGGCGAGTGGTACGAAAAGTCCGGCCAGTATGAACTGGCCGTCGAGCAGTTCGTGCGGGCCCGTGACCTCGACCACGCCTTTGCCATCCTGCACGAGCACGTCGCCCACGACTGGTTCGCCAACAACCCCACCGATTTCGACGCGTTGCTGGATCACCTCTCTGACCAGGACGTCAGAGCACATCGGGGCCGCATGGTCGACTACGCAATCGCTCTCGGACTGGCGGGGAAGGTGGAAGAACAGGGTCGATGGCTGGCTCTCGCCTCGAGCCAAGGCCACGATGATCGAGACGGCGAGAGCGCCTTCGACGTCAGGATGGCCGCAGCGATTGCACACTGGCAAGGGATGCGCGGGGACCCTGAGCCCGCCATTGCATTTGAGCGTGATGTCTTTCCTCGCGTGACGCCGGGCACGGACTTCGTCCTTGACCAATTCCCGATCATCTCCTCCCGAGCCCATCTTTACAACGGGGACCCGACCACCGCCATTGCCACCTGCGACCGAGGGCTCGGCGTTGCCGACCCTGCTTCCCGTGCAGTCCTGCTGGGTATTCGAGGTCGAGCCTTGTTCGAGCTCGGCCAGCTCCATCTCGCCCATGAGGCCGCAGCGGAAGCCGTCGAGGTGGCGCGCCGGTCCGGGATCGAACACCATGTGGGCCTCTTCGATGCCCTGCTCACGCTGGGCGGACTGAAACTTGAAGCCGACCGGCTCGATGAGGCCGAACATCTCATCGAAGAAGCCACGCGGCTCTCTGAGCGAATCCGGCCTCCCTTTGCGGTAATGGCCCTCGTCGAGAGGGCCGGCCTCTTCCGTGCTCGGGGTGAACTTGTCGAAGGTCTCTCAATTCTCGAACGAGGGAGGGCGATCTTGCCGGCCGGAGTCGACTCACCCCTCTACCACCGGGCGGACGCACTCGAAGCCAGAATTCGTATCGACATCGGAGAGGCCGAGCACGCATTGGCGCTGGCCCGAGCACTCCCACCCGGGCCACGTCGCCAACTCATCGAGGCGGCGGCCTGGCTGTCCCTGGGACACGCCGAACGGGCCGATGACGCGACAGCCGGTCTCGTCGCTCCTGAGCAAGACGTCCGCCAGACTCTCGAACTATCTGTCATCAGGGCAGAGGTAGGCCGTCGGAGGGGCCGGAGCCACGTGGATCTGCAACGCGTGATCGAGATCGCACGTGCCCAGGACTTTTGCCGGACAGTCCTCGACGGGCCCGCCGGCCTCCTCGGCGATTTGATCATCCTCCTCATGCGCTCACCCCGCGACGACTACACCGACTCGCTCCTCACCGCGGCCCACCGCTTCGAAGCCCGTCGCGGCGCCCGGGCTGCGCCGGGGGGCGCCACCCTGAGCGAGCGGGAGCAGGAAGTGCTGAGCTGTCTGCAGACCCGGCTCACGACCAGGGAGATCACCGCCGAGCTCTACATCTCCATGAACACGCTCAAATCCCACCTCAAGAGCATCAATCGCAAACTTGGTGCGACCTCGCGGGCTGACGCCGTCACCCGCGCCAAGGCCCTCGGCCTCCTCTGAGCCCGCATCCAGCCCGCTCACATCGGCGACAATCACCCCTGAAGGGGTGATGACTCAGCGATCGCAGCACCGCATAGTTGTCGTAAGTAGGACCTCATAGCCATGGAGGATCAATGCTTGCGTATACCTATCCGCTTCTCAGCATCTTCTGGACGATGCTCCTCTTCTTCGGGTTCTTCATCTGGATCTGGCTCCTGATCGTCGTTTTCGGCGACATCTTTCGCAGCCACGACATGGGTGGGTTTGCCAAAGCACTGTGGATTCTGTTCGTCATCTTCATCCCTCTGATTGGTGTACTCATCTACCTCATCGCCCACGGCGGAAAGATGCACCAACGAGCTGAACGCGACGTCGAGGAACAACAACAGGACTTTGACAACTACGTGAAGAACGTTGCGAACACCACCGGAACGTCGGCCGACCAACTGGCCACGCTTGCTCAGCTACGGGATCAGGGTGTCATCACCGATGAGGAGTTTCAAGACCAGAAAGCCAAAGCACTCCGCTGATGAGTACTCGGCTTTCGCAGTGCGATTGATCGACACCACGGGCAACTCGAAGTAGCGAGTGTGGCAAATGACCCGGACCCGCCAAACCATCGACCATAGGAGGAATTGAATTTGTTGGCCTACGTCTATCCACTGTTGGGCCTCTTTTGGACGGTGTTGATCTTCTTCGGCATCGCTCTGATGTTCTTCTTCATCATCTGGTGTTTCGTTGACAACTTCCGACGCCGTGACCACCACGGCTGGGCAAAGTTCGGATGGACGGTCTTCATCCTGTTCGTCCCGATCCTCGGGGCCCTGGTCTACATCATCGCCCGCCCAGCCGACATCGAGTGAAAGGTAAAGACACGACATGACAACCGAACCAGAAGTCGACGAGTTGGGGCCAGTGGACTACCTCGTCGTCGAGTTCCCTCCGGGGGTCTCGCACTTCACCGGCGAGATGGCGACCGAACTCAGCAAACTCACCGATGCCGGGACCGTGCGTCTGCTGGACCTCGTCATCATGACCAAGAACCAGGACGGAACGATCGACGCCATCGAGGTGGAGGACCTCCCACTCGAGAATGAGCTGCGAGTGGCCGAGACCCAACTCGCCGAACTCCTTGCCGCTGAGGACATCGCCAATCTTGCTGTTGCCATGGAGCCGGAAACAGCAGCGGGGGTGCTGGTCTGGGAGAACACTTGGGCCGCTCCGTTCGCGTCCGCGGCCCGACGCTCCGGCGGTCAACTCATCGCCAACGGGAGGATACCGATCCAAGCCATACTCGCCTCGCTTGAGTCGGGCGAGACAATCTAAGGAGATTGACATGCCACTTCGACCTGCACGTGCCGCCCGGCAAGGAGTGATCGGGGCCCCCGTCGCCCGTACGGCAGCCGTCGTCGGAACCGCGGCCGTGGTGACCCACGGTGTGCGCCGCCGTGAGGACCGCCGTGAGGACCGCCGCGATGACCGCCGCGATGAACGAGAAGATCGGCGCTGATGACCAATTGGGGACAAACACCTCTACCGCACCCGTCGAGGCTCGGGCTCTGAATGGGGCGAGGGCCCGAGCTCGATGCGCCGGATCGAATCCTTATCCGTTACCGGTCATCATGAACACGAGGTCAAGGGGATGAACTCAGGTGGAAGAACCGGGCCGTTGAGCCGGGAGCAGCACATCGATCGAGGAAAGGGGGCTCGCGTGCGAGCCCCAAGAGAAGCTCAAGGAGAGTGGAGAAACAGCTCGCGCCAGTCCGACCCGCTAGTTCTGCTGATCGACCAGGAGGCCTCGCGAGTGCCGGAGCTTGTACCCATCCGACATGATCGCATGGCCGCTTCGGCCTTCGCATTTTATCGGGGAGCCGCACTACCGATGGCTGCGGACTTGTCAACGAACTCGAGCACGGGACTCGATGTTCAACTGTGCGGTGATGCGCATCTGTCGAATTTTGGCGGTTTTGCGTCGCCCGAGCGCGATCTTGTCTTCGACATCAATGATTTTGACGAAACCGCGGTCGGTCCGTTCGAGTGGGACGTAAAGAGGCTCGCCACCAGTTTCGAGGTCGCCGGACGAGAACTAGGGTATCCGGACCGTCGCCTGCGCGACATCATCCTGCATGGCGCCCGCACGTACCGAAAGACGATTCGTCTGTTCGGGCGCACCAGCAAGCTGGACACCTGGTACGCACGACTTGACGTCCCCACCATTTTGGAGCGGTGGGGTTCGAAGGCTGGAACCAAAGCCGTCAAAAACCTCCAACGCGCCGCGGCCAAGGCTGAATCGAAGGATCGGTTGCGAGCTCGTGACAAGCTCACCACCTCGACCAATGGCACACTCCGGTTCCTGAGCGATCCTCCACTCCTCATGCCCGTGGAGGACGTGTATAGCGAACCGGACCAGGCGGTGGAAGTCGAGCGAGCGATCGAAGGCGCGCTCAGCTCCTACCGGGCGACGCTCGCTCCGAATCGCCGACATCTCCTTGGTCAGTATCGGTACGTCGCACTCGCCCGCAAGGTCGTTGGTGTCGGTAGCGTCGGTACCCGTTGCTGGGTTGCCTTGTTCGTCGGCGAGAACTCGGATGATGTGCTCTTCCTCCAGGTGAAGGAGGCTGGCGAGTCAGTGCTGGAGCGATTCACCTCGAAGAGCACCGTGTCGAACCATGGTCAACGAGTCGTCGAGGGACAGCGGCTGATGCAGGCGTCGAGTGACATCTTCTTGGGTTGGCAACGACTGGAGCTGCCCGACGGCAACCATCGGGACTTCTATGTGCGCCAGCTGTGGGACTGGAAGGCGTCCGCCTCATTTGAATCGATGGACCCCGAGATCCTGGAGATCTATGCCAGTATCTGCGCCTGGACACTGGCTCGTGCCCACGCACGGTCCGGCAGCGCCACGGCCATTGGGGCCTATCTCGGCTCGAGTGACCTGTTCGACCAAGCACTGGCCGACTTCGCCCGCTCGTACGCCGACCAGAACGAGCGTGACTATGAAGCGTTGCGCGCCGCAATTGCGTCGGGCACCATCACCGCTGAAAGCGGGATCTGAATGTCCGGCCGGAATCCCCCGACATCGCACCGCGGCGGCCGTCGAGCACATCCGGACTGATGGAAGATCACGCCTCGGCAGCTAGTCCCCCTCCATCCGATCCCGGTTCCCTGCTTCTCACCAAGGACTACCGGGTACTGCTTGTGTTTGCGACAGTAATCGGCGTGGTGGTGTCACTGGCCTCGTGGGGATACCTCGAATTGATCCACTACCTCCAGCAATGGCTCTACGAGGATCTCCCGAGCGGGCTGGGCCTGACCCCCGTCCCCACGTGGTGGCCGTTGATCGTCCTTACCGTGGCCGCGGTGCCGATCGCCTTCGCCATCGCTCGCTTGCCCGGGAGCGGCGGCCACAAGCCCGCCGAGGGCCTCAAGGCCGGACCGCCCACCCAACCGGTCGAGCTTCCCGGCGTTCTGCTCGCCTCGATCGCCTCCATCGGTTTCGGAATGGTCCTCGGCCCGGAAGCTCCCCTCATAGCGCTGGCCGGCGGACTGGCAATCCTTGCCGTGCGAGCGGTGCGCAAAGAGTCTCCGGACCAGGTAGTCGGCCTGATTGCTGCAGCAGCCAGTTTCGCGGCAATGTCTTCTCTTTTTGGCTCTCCCGTCGTCGGGGCCGTGATCATCATCGAGGCAGCGGGATTGGGCGGGGCGATTCTTCCGGTCATCTTGCTGCCCGGACTGCTGGCCGCCGGTATCGGTTCGCTGGTGTTCATCGGAATGGGATCGTTGACCGGTTTGAGCACCAGTTCCTACGCGGTCGCACCTCTCTCCCTTCCCAAGTATCACTCACCGACGCTCTCCGCCTTCGGGTGGACCATCCTGCTGGCCGCCATCGTCGCCTTGGGCGTCTTCGCCATCGCGCGGATCGGGGTATGGGTCAACGCGGCGACATCCCGACGCCCTTTCGTCATCGTCCCTCTGGCTGCGCTCACTGTCGGAGCGCTGGCAATCGTGTTCGGACATTTGAGTGGCAAGCCAGAGGATCTGGTGCTCTTTTCGGGTCAGGACACTATGGGCGCAGTGGTCAATCAGGCAGCGAGCTTCTCCCAATGGGCTTTCGTCCTGTTCCTTGTCTTCAAAGGCTTGGCCTACGGCGTCTCCCTGGGAAGCGCCCGTGGGGGGCCAACCTTCCCGGCCATGTTCCTCGGCATCGTTGCCGGACTGCTGTGCGCCCACCTTCCGGGGTTCTCCGAGACGCCGGCGGTGGCCGCGCTGATGGGAGCGGCCACTGTTTCCATCCTTCGACTTCCTTTGTCTTCGATCATCATTGCGATGGTCGTATCCCAAGCCGGACTCTCCACCACGCCTCTCATCATCGTGGCTGTCGTCATCGCCTATCTGACCGTCCTCACCTTGTCGGCATTGTCGGCATTGCACACATCGGAGAAGCCGCAGGTCGCACCGGACGCTCCGAGCGAAGACGATCAAGGTGCACTGGCCAACGTCTCTTCGGAGGACCGGCAAGAATGACGAGGGCCCACGGACGAATCTGCCGCATCGCCCATGGACAGACATTCAGGGGTCGTACCGGTGGGTAGAATCGCCGTTGCATCGTCGTCCCGGATTCCGGCGCTTAAGTCGGTCCTTGAATTCGACAGCTACGGCGGCGTGGTGATCCTCATCTTGGTCACCTACGTGCTCACCATCAATCTGACGAAGTCCTGGGGCCCGTCGGCCATCATCGCTGTCCAAATAGCAACCGTCTCGATTATTCTACGAATCTCGAGAGCGCCCCACCTGATCCGAGTCGTTGCCGCCGTCAGCCTGATCGTCGCCGTTGTAGCCGCCATTCTGGCACTGTTTCTTCATCGCGACGTTGCCGGCAGGTTCCTGCCAGCTGTCAGTAGTCTGCTGTATCTGATCGCACCCATCTCGATATTCCGCCACCTCGTGCGGAGGACGGTCGTCGATCAAGAGACCGTACTGGGGGCGGTCGCGGCGTATCTCCTCATCGGAATGTTCTTCGCTTTTGTCTATCGAGCCGCGGCCGCCAACGATGCGACGGCCTTCTTCGGTGCCCAGGGCGACGGCAGCTTTGCTCAAGACTTGTTCTTCTCGTTTACGACGCTCACGACCACGGGATACGGCAATCTCGTCCCGGCAGAGAATCCGGGCCAGACCTTCGCACTCGCGGAGATGCTCATCGGGCAACTGTTCCTGGTCACCGCGGTCGCCAAAGTCATCAATACGTATCGGCCAATGAGGCGCGGCGTTCCAGGTGGGGAGCCGGGCTCCGGAGATCCTGACGAGGCGCCGACCGCTGATGGCTTGTGAGGCCACCATGTCGTTGACCTGGATCGATCGACGGAGCACCTTTGCCAGACACCTCCTTGCGGGCTTCCCCGATACAGCTCCACGGTCATGACGCCAACCGACGAATCCGGCTGGGGCGTGGACCATTTCCCGGTACCAAAGTGGGCACGGCGAGGCGTGAAATCGATCGAAGCCACCTACACGGGTTCGTCGGCGGAGCACCTGTGGAGCCGACTCAATACTCTCGACTTCATCAACAAGGGAATGCTGTTTGGTGCGATTCTCCTGTTGTGCTTCTTTCCCTTCATCATCGTGGCGAACGCTCTTGTTGGGCAGTCAGCAGTAACGGGCTTGGTGCGGCACCTGGGTTTGAACCAAGAGGCGGCGCGAGACGTCAGCGACCTCTTCGCGTCATCCTCGACGACTTCGAATGCAGTCACCGGAACTGCCTACGTATTTTTCATCCTTGGCGGAGTCGCGGCGGCGTCCGCGGTGCAAGATCTCTACGAGCGATCGTTCGAGTTGGAGCCTCGAGGCCTGCGAGACATCTTCCGTCGGCTCGCGTGGCTCGCAGTGACTGTTGGCTGCGCCTCACTGGCCGCCGTAGCCGGGCCGTGGTTGCACAGTGCAGTGGGCTTGTGGCTCGTGGCCATCCTGGCCCTCATCGGTCTGACCGTCTATTGGTGGGTGACGATGTGGTTCTTGCTCTCGGCCCGGAGATCGTGGCGCGCTCTCTTTCCTTCCGCGGTCGCGACCGCGGCGTTTTGGGTCGGAATGGAAATCGTATTTTCGATCATCTTTTCTGGAACAGTGATATCGGATGACAAGAAGTACGGTCCTATTGGGGTCGTGTTCGCCCTCATGTCCTGGCTGATTGCCATCGGTGTCGTCATCATCCTCGGCGCAGTGGTGGGACTTGTCTGGCGCGAGCAGAATCTGGCCTTCTCCTCGGCTTTCCGCTGGCTCCTGCGACCAGCTCGGCGAAAGGGACACACGCGGTGAGTCCGCCGGACCTAAATCATTGGCTCGTCTGCATCGACTCGGCCGCAGGTTCGAATGGCGCCAATGGGCCACCGACCGCACCGTGGGGGCTCCGCAAGCAGGCAGCAGGTGTGCCGTGGAAGGTCATTGGCCGTGGATAGGTGTTACGTGGGACTCGGCTGATTCGTCGCAACAACGTTGTAAAAGCAAATCGGCATGAGCGTGCTGACATTGCCGGCACCGCTCAACCTCAATCCAAAGATGTCGACCGACAATGGAGGTAGTCCCGATGGGCCCATTCAAGCGTCACCCTCGTCAGTTCGGGATGGCCGCTGTCCTGGCGGCTGGCATTACTCTCACGGCGTGCGGCGGTGCAGGGTCGGGGCTACCTTCAGGGAGTCGTCCGACCACCTCCACTGGAGGCCCCTCGGCAACCAAGCCGTCCTTGGTCCCTCCGTCCACTTTGGTGCCCACAACAAGCACTGAACGCCCAGCCATAGCGACCACGACTCCCACCACATCGCCGGCCACCACGACGCCAGAGCCTCCAACCACCACCAGGACCACCGGGGCGCCGACCACAACAACGGCAGCACCTGCGGCAACGACCGAGGTCCCTGCTGTGACCACGACGGAGCCACCGAGGATTACCACGCCGTCTTCGGCGAGTACCTCAGAATTGCCGACCTCCACCACCGGAGCCCAGTCGACAACCACATCGTCCTCGTCGACGCCGTGGGGGTGGATCATTGGCGGAGTCGTCGTGTTGGCGGGCCTTGTGCTGGCCCTGGTGCTGTTCCTTTCAGCTCGGTCCCGGCGAGCAGCGCGGTCCGCCTGGAACCAAGCTGCTCAATCGGCCCTGCAACAGGCCAATTCTGCAAAGGAACTGCTTCAGGACCCCGAGGTCAGGGCGACAACCGAGGGTCGCGAGTCAGTCGACGGCCAGGTGGAACGGGCCGCGAAGGCACTCGATCAGCTCCTGGTGACGGCTCCGGACGATGAATCGAAGCTGGCCACCTCCACGACCGCCTCGTCACTACGGGGCCTCATGTTCGCTTTTGAGGCCGAACGACTGCTGCGTTCGGGCGACCGGCCTCCGACGGCTGCAGAGCTGGCGGAGGCCGACGCGACGAAACGCGCGAGGTCTCAGGAACTCGACTTGGCGCTGGACCGGATGGCGGCCCAGATCGGCCCGAAGGAAGAAGGTGTGGGTGCCGAGAAAGTCATCCGACCGCACTGATCGGGCCTCTTCATCGATCGGCCAGAGCCGACGGCTTTGGGGCTCGGAGCACTCCGCCTCCGGTAGATCAGGACGAACTTGGTGGGC
Organism: uncultured Acidimicrobiaceae bacterium; assembly: GCA_963812525.1. Taxonomy (GTDB): domain Bacteria; phylum Actinomycetota; class Acidimicrobiia; order Acidimicrobiales; family RAAP-2; genus Bog-756. Next base: position 22,854 of record CAWEVL010000009.1, on the reverse strand, counting down.
ATGCTGCCCAGCAACACGGAGAGGCGGCGCACGCCTTGTCAGGGTGACGAGACCGCGACATATGACCAATTGGGCGCCGCCATCCGAGAGCCGATGGGCGGCGCCATGAGTTTCAACCACAGTATCGAAGACGTCGTTCAGGTCGTCGAGGGCGTCGGGGTGGCCATTCTGCTACTCGGTGGCCTGGGCGCTCTGATCCACTCCGGCGTCCTCTACCTGATCCCAGCTCGCCGGGCTCGCGCCTACTACTACTTTCGGAAGCATCTCGGACGAGTTATCCTCCTTGGCCTCGAAGTCCTCATCGTCGCTGACATCATCAGGACAGTCATCGTCGACCAGAGTCCCGGGAGTGTGGCCGTGCTTGCCACCATCGTGCTGATCAGGATTCTGCTGAGCTGGTCGCTCGATGTCGAGATTGACGGTGTCTGGCCGTGGAAGAAGCGGCAGGCCCTCCCCCAGGGCTCTACCGAAGGCAATACTGGCAATGAAGGTGCCGGCTAAAGCCTGTCAGATCGCCTGGGAGGTGAAGAATCATCGATCGCGAGAACCCTCGATCGACCTCCCTGTAGCGCACTATGAAAGAAGGGTCGGGGTTCCCTACCTTTTCGCCGTTCAAACCCACTGTCAGAGGGTCTGCAACGGTGCCGCCGAACTGGGCCACGTTAGGGGCGTCTCGATCTGTCCTCAGCCCATTGAGCTGAGGACGGCGTGGCCTCAGCTCTACAGCCCGAGTACCAGAGGTCGGTCCTCAGCCCCACCCAACGAGGGGACGACCCGATCGGAGTGAGGGCGCGCCGTGCCAACTGGGACCTAAGGCTTCGAGGTACGTCCCAGTGTGCCCGCCGTGAGGACGATGGCAAACCTTGCCGAAGAAGAGTTCCAACATCGAGCTGGAATGCAGGTCAAACTGTTGCCTCATGAATCGTCCGGACACCAAGTACGTGGCCGTCGGGGATGCTGACGTTGCCTACCAGATCCTCGGAGAGGGACCTGCCGACCTCCTCTTCTTCATCGGGCTGGGCAGCAACGTCGAAATGGCGTGGGAGGACCGCGAAATTGCCGACTTCCTCAGACGGCTGGCGTCGTTACGCCGCTTGATCCTTCTCGATCGGCGAGGCACAGGCGCATCTGACGGTGTGCCGCGTAACGCCATACCAACATGGGAGGAGTGGACGGAAGACATCGAAAGCGTCCTCAACGCGGTCGGGTCCGAGCAGACATCCATTCTCGCGACGGTCGATGCTGGCCCGATCGCGATCCTCTATGCCGCTGCACATCCCGAACGGATCGATTCCCTGGTGCTGTGCAATACCTCTGCCCGATATCTTGTCGCTGACGACTATCCGATCGGCTTCACACCTGAAGCGCTCGATTTCGTCATCGAGTTCCTCCGGACCCATTGGGGCACGCCGGAGTTTCTCTCGCTCGCTGGTGCAGCTGGCCCGGAAGAGGACCCGGTTCGCCGCGATGCTCTTGCTCGGCTCTTCCGGTCGTCGGTCACCCCGAGAACCGCGGCCGCACAATACGACTACCTGCTTCGGAACCTCGACGTTCGCCCGGTGCTCCCGCTACTCCGGGCGCCAACGCTGGTGCTGAGCGCCGACAACCCGAGCTTCCTGCCCATGGCTCATGGTCGCTATGTGGCTGAGCACATTGAGGGGTCCAAGTTCGTCGCGCTGCCGGGCGACGACATGTTGATATTCAGCCAGCAGGACCTGATCTTCGACGAAGTGGCCGAGTTCCTGACCGGTACGAGACCACTTACCGATATCGACCGAGTGCTGGTCTCTGTACTCTTCACCGATATCGTCGGATCAACCGAACGTGCGGCCTCGCTGGGTGATCAACGGTGGCGGTCCTTGTTGGATCACCACGATCAAATCATCCGGGAACAGCTTCGGATCTTCCGAGGCCGGGAGGTCAATACGACAGGGGACGGCTTCGTCGCTTCCTTCGATGGTCCGGCTCGAGCCATCCGTTGTGGCCAAATGATCATCGACGCCACCCGAGCCCTCGGTATCGAGCTGCGCATGGGTCTCCACACCGGTGAATGCGAGGTGAGGGGCAACGATCTGGGCGGCCTCGCCGTTCACATCGCAGCTCGCGTCGGTTCACTGGCCTCACCGAGCGAAGTTCTTGTCTCGGGCACCGTCAAGGACCTCGTGGTTGGCTCGGGCATTGAGTTCAATGACCGAGGTGAGCACGTCCTGAAGGGGGTGCCGGGGAGCTGGAAGCTCTACGCGGTCTCCGGTTGAACCGCAACTCCGAACAAGTCCGTCTGTCACTCAGTCACGAATTGAGACGACCGACGTAGCCCCAAGGAGTCGTCTCGTCTTTAAGGACCCACAGATCCGCAAATTGTAACGGTTCTCAGCCTCGCAGGCTGAGAACAAACGACCTGCGATCTCGTCACAGGTCTTGGCCAAGCCGCGACGAAATGGTCAGGGTTCGGTTCCGCTCAGGTTGAGGTTATGGGACTATGTTCGAACCCCTTCTGGCTCGCTGACCTGGAGCAATGCGGCAACAATCTGTGAACCGTGGCCGAAATTCGGACGGTTCGGAGTCCTCGGTGAGGTCCTTAAGCGAGGTGATGGGACTCTGTTCGAACCCCTCTTGGGGCGTCGATGGGGTGGAGCAACAGCCGGGGCTACATCGAAAGCGTCACGCACGGGGGTTAACCCCACCCGAAGACGCCGACTAGCGGTATTCCGATCGACGGGGTTCTGCAATACCGTGACCAGGGATGATCACTGCACACTCACTCACCAAGCGGTACGGCGACGCAACAGCCGTGGACGATCTGACCTTCGAGGTCCCCTCCGGTGAGGTCACCGGATTCCTGGGGCCGAACGGATCGGGCAAATCGACGACGATGCGAATGATCATGGGACTCGACCTCCCTGATTCGGGATCGGCCCTGATCGACGGCAAGCGCTACTCCGAGCTGGGCTGGCCCCTTCGTGAGGTCGGCGCCCTGCTCGACGCCAAGGCGTTCCACCCGGCTCGCACCGCCCGAAACCACCTCCACTGGTTGGCCCTGGCCAACGACATCCCGGCCGGCCGGGTCGACGAGGTCCTCGACCAGGTCGGTCTCACGTCGGTGGCCAGGCGGCGCGTCGGGAAGTTCTCCCTCGGCATGACCCAGCGCCTGGGCATCGCTGCGGCGCTGCTGGGCGATCCCGCCGTCCTGCTCTTCGACGAGCCAGTCAACGGGCTCGATCCGGAGGGGATCCGTTGGGTCCGCCACTTCCTACGGGACCTGGCCCGACAGGGGCGCACGGTGCTCGTGTCGAGCCACCTCATCAGCGAGATGTCGCTGACGGCCGACCGGCTGGTCGTGATCGGTCGCGGGCGCCTGATCGCGGAGACGAGCGTGGCCGACTTCGTCGCCCGCAGCGGGGGCGGTGCGGTGCGTCTCGTCACCCCGGATGTGGACCCGTTCACGGCGAGCCTAACGACGGCCGGGGCCACCGTCGTGTCCGACGACGGGGCGCTGACGGTCGGGGGCCTGGCCTCCCAGCAGATCGGCGACCTGGCCTCCCGCGACGGGCTCCGGATCTACGAACTGACGCCGGTGACCGCATCCCTGGAGGATGCGTTCATGGAGCTGACCCAGGACGAGGTGGAGTACCGCCCGTCGACGATGCCCGGCGAGTTCGCCGCCGAACGAGGAGTGTCACGATGACCACCGAGATCGGGCTGGACGTCCCGAGGGGCCACTACCGCCCGAAACACATCGCACGGTCCGAGCTGGCCAAGATCGTGACCCTACGATCGACAGCCATCACGGTCGGCCTGACCGTCGTCGCCTGCCTCCTGGTGACGGGACTGGTGACCCACGCCGCCCTGCATCACGGACCCGGCTTCTACCAGGGCTTCGATCCGACCCAGGTCTCCCTCACCGGCATGATCACCGTGGCTTTGACCGGCGGCGTCTTCGGGGCTCTGCTGATCACGGGCGAGTACTCGAGCGGGACCATCCGCGCCACGTTGGCCGCCGTACCCAAGCGAGCGCTACTTCTGGCTACCAAGGTCGGCCTCATCACCGTGCTCACCATGGCCTTCTGCGTGGTGCTGAGCTTCCTCTCGTTCTTCCTCGGACAGGCCATCCTCTCCAGCGGCGGGGCCCCCACCGCGACCCTGGCATCGTCGGGCGCCGCCCGGGCGGTGATCTTGACCGGTCTATTCATCGGTCTCATCGCGCTCATGTCCTTCGGGTTCGGACTCATCTTCCGAAGCACCGCCGCGGCGATCGCCGCCTTCGCCGGGGTGATCTTCGTCCTCCCTCTGGTGATGCACGGCATCTCCGAGACGACTGTCCGCATTCTGCCGACCAACATCCTGATCAACTCGATCATGCCGACCGTGCGTCAGGGGCAGGGTGGGCCCTTCCCTCCGCTCTCTCCGGTCGTAGGATTGCTACTGATGGTCCTCTACACCTCAGTCGCCCTCGCCGTCGGAGCCGTGCTCTTCGTCAGGCGCGACGCTTGAGCGACCCGGACGCCGAGGTCGGCTGGGTGCAGATCCGGATTCCCGAGGAGCGGGCCGAGCAGGTCAGACGGCTGGCCCAGATCGTGCTGCGCGAGCCGTTCCAGAAGCGCAGCTGGGCAGAGCTGGGGTACTTCCTGGCTGCCTCGGCGATGGCCGCGGGCGCAGTCATCGTGCTCGGTGCCATCGGCCTCGTGGGCCTGATCCTTACCGTCGTCCTGGTGGGAACCTTCATCCTGGGTGGCGGACTGCGGGTCGCCCGGGGTCTCGGCCGCTGGCAGCGGACGCTGGCCTGGTCGACGCTGGGCGAGGAAATTGCCGAGCCCGAGCCGTTCAGCCCGGCCCCCGGGGTCTTCCGGTGGCTGCGGGCCGCCCTGGGCGACGGTACGGCGTGGCGGTCGGTGCTCTACTTCGCTGCCAAGGTTCCGCTGACCCTATTCGGGGTGTGGTTCGCCCTCAGCCTCTGGGTCGAGGCGATCCTCGGGATCGCGTCGCCCATCCTCGGCGATGGGGGTACGATTCGGTTCGGCCTGCTCGGCCACGCCGCAACAGCCGGGTCCCCTCCTGGGCCGCCGGGCCCCAGCGCCCACGTCACCGAGTTCGCTGTCGGCGTCCTGCTTCCTCTTCCTCGCTCCGTGGGCCATGCGGTTCGTCGTGTACGTCGACCGCCGCATGATGCACCTCCTGCTCGGGCCGAACGCCACCTCGTCCCGGGTCCGGAGTCTCGAGGCGTCGAGGACGAAGACGCTCGACGCGGCCACGAGCACCCTTCAGCGCATCGAGCGCAACCTCCACGACGGTACCCAGGCCCAACTGGTGGCCCTGGCCATGCGCCTCGGGCAGGCCAAGGAGCGGCTGGAGAAGATGGACGTCGAGTCCGAGGAAGCCGCCGATCTGCAGGTCATCCGACGGCTGGTGGACGAAGCCCATCGCGGAGCGAAAGAGGCCATAACGGACCTGCGGGATTTGGCCCGCGGCATCCACCCGCCGGCCCTCGACACCGGATTGGAGAACGCGCTGGCCACGCTGGCCGCTCGGTCGACGATCCAGACCGACGTACACGTGTCCGTCCACTCCCGGCCGAGCCCGGCCATCGAGGCGATCTGCTACTTCTGCGCGGCCGAGCTGCTGTCCAACGTGGCCCAACACGCCGAGGCCTCCCGGGCGTCGTTGAGTTGCGCCCAACATGGACCTTGGCTGCGCATCGTCGTGCGCGACGACGGGCGCGGTGGGGCCACCGTCAACCGGATTGGTTCGTCGTCGAGTGGCCTGGCCGGCCTGGCTGACCGGGTCAGTGCGGTCGACGGACATCTGGGAATCGCCAGCCCCTCCGGTGGCCCGACCGTCGTCACCGTGGACCTCCCCACGTCCGCGTGACCGTGACTGACGACGACGCCATCCGGGTGGTGATCGCCGAGGACTCCGCCATCCTGCGGGACGGACTGCACCAGCTCCTGTCCGACCGGGGATTTGCCGTGGTCCGGGCGGTGGGCGATGCCGTGGGCCTCGAGCAGGCGGTCGCCGAGGACCCACCCGATGTGGCCGTGGTCGACATCCGGATGCCGCCGACCTTCACAGACGAGGGCCTGCGGTCCGCCATCCGGCTGCGCTCTGACCACCCCGACGTGGGGATCCTGGTGTTCTCGCAGTACGTGGAGACGCGATTCGCCGCCGAACTGCTGGGCGGTGGCGCCGCCGGCATCGGCTACCTGCTCAAGGACCGGGTAGCCGACGTCGCCGATTTCGTCGAGGCGCTGGTTCGGGTGGCGTCAGGGGGGACGGCCCTCGATCCGGAAGTGGTCACCCAACTGATGGGAGCTTCCCGGCGCAAGGACGCTCTGTCCGGTCTCAGTGCCCGCGAGCAACAGGTCCTGGCGCTGATGGCGGAAGGTCGCACGAACTCCGCCATCGCCTCCGGCCTCGTCGTTTCGGAAGGGGCCGTGGAGAAGCACATCGCCAACATCTTTTCCAAACTGGACCTGCCCGCATCATCCACCGACCACCGGCGGGTCCTGGCCGTGCTGCGTTTTTTTTTTTTTTTTTTTTTTTATTTTTTTTTTTTTTTATTGTTGTTTGTGGGTGATTTTGGGGGGGTGGGGGGGGAGGGGTGGAGGAGGTGGGGGGTTGTGTGGGGGTTTGTTGGAGTGGAAGTTATGATAAGGGTTATGTGGGTTGTTGTTTGGGTGTTTGAAGTGTTGGGTGGAAGGAGGGGAGTTGGTGGTTGTGTTGGTTATTTTGTTGATTGAATGTTGATTCTACACACAATTATATAATATATTAAAAAAAATAAAAAAAAAATATATATAAAATATATAATAGACTGATAAAAAAAAAATAAAAAAAAATAAAAAATGAAACAGATAAAATTTTTACTAAAAAAAATAAATAAAAAAAAAATAAATAAAATTAACTAAAAAAAAAATAGCAAAAAAAACAAAAAAAAAAATATAAAAAAAAAAAAAAAAAAAAAAAAAAAAAAAAAAAATAAAAAAAAATAAAAAAAAAAAAAATAAAAAAAAAAATAATTAAAAAAAAAAAAAAAAAAAAAAAAAAAAAAAAAAAAAATGGACTGATACTAAGCGCATGAAAAACCAACACATAAAGATCAATACCTCCATACTTACACTCTTAACTCCCATCAAACACTCAATCTGCTTATCTCATATCAAAAAGCGATACGACAACACAACTATTTATTCTTTATTTATTATTTTACTATCTCTACTCCACCCCCTTCTCCCTTTCTTATTTTATCATCATTACACCATTCTTACTAGACTTGCTCCCGTTTATTTTTAACCTTACCCTTTGCGTATACTCCCGATACATCCGCTTGCCCTCACCGAGCACTAGCGCGCTCAAGCATGATCCTACACGTATCGATCATATCTTTGTCTATGATCTTCTTTACTAACACTCCTCTACCCATTACTTTTATAATTCCCTCTCCCTCCTCTTGAGCCACGCACCTCATCAACGATATCACCTTCTATGTCCAACCCCCCCTCTCACATTCATTGTTCGCTCACCGTTGTCGGTTGCTCATATCTCGAGGGATGACTTGGACGGTAAGGCTAAAGCTGGGCACCTGTGATTTCAATACCGAGGACGAGCCGACAAGTCCGCCACCGTGAATCTCGAGTCAGTCATCGGCTCAATGAGCTGCGGACGGGCCGAGATCAATCTCAGCCAGGCAGCAGAAGACGTGTCGATCGACCTCATCTCACAGAGCTGAGGCCACCGTCGTTGACTCGATGGCGAGGTCTGAAGGCACTTGAACTCACCAGCTATTGCATACCTACTCCCTACCGGCACTTACATCGGGGTGCTGGACTTCAGTACCGCCTCTCTTGTCATGCTGTTGTCCCAGCGAACGCTTCGGCGTCTCTGCGGTGTTGCGGGCCGGGGTGGTGGTGTCGGGTTTGCTCACGGTGTTCACCGACCTCAGCTCGCCCGATCGCGCCCGCCTGGAGCCGAAGTGGCCGAGCACGGCGGGCCGGACACGGGAGCGGACCGCGCTCGACGTGATATGCCTGGGCTATGGCGTTCCCGTTGGCTCCATTCGCACCCCGCACCGGGCTTCGAGGCATGGTAAATGCCGCCGATCAGTTGGCTTCGACGGCCGGGGTCAGCCTCCTCGACCACGGCGGAAGCGCAGCCGATGCCGCCGTAGCGGCGGCGGCGGTGATGGCCGTCACCAGCCCCCACCTGTGCGGCCTGGGCGGGGACATGCTGGCCATGGTCAGCGAGCCCGGATCCCCACCGACGGCCTTGCTCGGAGTGGGCCGGTCCGGGTCGGGCGTGGATGCCGCCCGCATGCGCGCCGAGGGTCACTCGGTGATGCCGCTCCGAGGGGACCCACGCAGCGCACCGGTCCCCGGCGCGGTGGACGGCTGGCTGGCCCTCCATCACCGTTTCGGCCGACTCCCGCTTGAGGAGGTCTTGGCCCCGGCCATCGAACTGGCCGAGGAAGGCTTCGTGGCCTCCTTGCTTCTGGCCCTGTCGAGCTACCTGGTGGCTGATGTGGTCGGGGCCGACGACCTGTGCCCGGGCGGACCCCGGCAACTCGGATCGAGGGTCCGGCTCCCGGGCGTGGCCCGGATGCTCAGGGCCATCGCCGCTGAGGGCCGCGACGGCTTCTACAAGGGCGAGTTCGGTCGCTCGCTGCTCGAGATGGGGGACGGGGTCTTCACTCCGGCCGACTTCGATCGCACCCTCGCCGATTGGCATGAGCCGGTGCGGCTCAGGGTGTGGGGACGGGACCTGTGGACCGTCCCTCCCCCGTCGCAGGGCTACCTCACCCTGGCCAGCTCGTGGATCGCCGAACAGTCCGGATTGGGGGCCGATCCCAACGACCCGAGTTGGGCCCACCTGGTGGTCGAGGCCTCCCGGGCCGCCGGCTTCGACCGCCCCGAGGTGCTCCACGAACTGGCGGACGGGAGTCGCCTGGTGGCCGAGGACCGCCTCTCGGCCGCCGCGTCGCGGATCCTCCATGATCGGGCCGCACCATCGGATGTGGTCGCCCGGTCGCCCGATCCGACGGGATCCTCGACGCCCCGCCTGGGAGACGGGGACACCACCCACCTGTGCGCCATTGACGCCGATGGGCTCGGGATCTCCCTCACCCAGTCCAATGCCCTCGACTACGGGTCCCACCTAGTGGTGGGAGACACCGGTGTCTTTCTCCACAACCGGGGGGTGGGCTTCTCGCTCGAGGAGGACCACCCGGCCGAGCTGGCGCCGGGCCGTCGGCCGGCCCATACCCTGTCCCCCATGCTGGCCACCCGACCCGACGGGTCGCTTTCCCACCTGGCGGGGGCCATGGGCGGCGATGCCCAGCCCCAGATCCTCCTGCAGATCCTGGCCCGGATGCTGAGAGGCGGACAGGATCCGGCCGCGGCGGTGGCTGGGGCCCGGCTGGCCCTCGACGCTCCGTCGGCCGGACCGTTCCGGCTGTGGTGGGGAGACGACCTGAGCGTCCGGGTGGAGTCCGATGCCCCGTCCGGTTGGATCGACGACCTCCGACACCGGGGCCACCATGTGCAGTCCATCAGCGCCTTCGACCCGGTGGTGGTCGGGTGCGCCCAGGTCATCTCGGTGGTCGGCGAGGGTGATTCGGTCGATCGCCACTATGTCGGTGCGGCTGACCCCCGCAGCCCCGAGGGTGGGACCCTTGGCCGCTAGACGAGGATCACCATCCTCGTCGAGCAGTTCTCGACGGTGAGCACACTTGAATCGGGAGTTACTACGAGGCAGGATCGAGCAAACCGGACTCCGCCGGGAAGAGGCCCGAAATGTGACAGTTGGGCTTCATTTGGAGTGACAACCGCAACCCAAAAAGGAGGTCCTTGTGGCTACGTCGCGCGCTGAGGATTGGCGAGGCCGGGGTTCCTACTTTTCGTGGAGCCCTGCCGAAGGTGGTGCGCCGTCCGTCGACATCTTCCATGTCGAGATGGGCGACCCGAAGGACCCGGTGCTGCTGTTGGTCCATGGTTGGCCTACCAGCAGCATCGACTGGTATGGGGTCGCACCGCTGCTGAGCACTCGCTTCAGGGTGTGTGCACTCGACTTTCCCGGGTACGGCTTTTCAGACAAACCCGAGAACTGGGGCTATACCTTGCGGCGTGACGAGGAGCTCCTCGAGTATTACTTGTCGGAGGTCATCGGAGCCAACGCCGTCATTGTCGTCGCGCATGATCGAGGTGACAGCGTGGCGCTCCTCCATGCCACCCGTTGTTCCGAAGGCCGTTCCGCAGCTCGCCTCGAGCATCTCGTCATCTCGAACGGCAATATCTTCCTTCCGATGTCCCAACTGACCGACGTGCAACGGAACATCCTCGACAAGGAAATAGGTCCGCAAATGCTGGCTTCGCTGAGTCCCGCCCGGATGGCCGAGGCGATGGGTTCGAGTACCTTCACTCCTCCTCGCGGGCCCGGGGAGCCCGAGGTCGAAGCTCTAGCCGCAACGTTCGGTCATCAGGACGGCGTCAAGGTACTCCACGAGACAATTCAGTACTTGGTGGAGCGCTCCAAGGACGAGCAGAAGTGGCTCGAGGTGATCGCAAAGGCCGAATTTCCGGTGACTTTAATCTGGGGTGTCTATGACACGGTTTCGCCCCCGAGAGTGGCGAATTATGTCTGGCGCGAGTATCTGATGCAAAGGCCCAGCCGCAACCGCCTCTACTACATTCCGGACGCGAACCACTACAGCCAAGTCGACCGGCCCGACGCGTATGCCCAGGTTGTTCTGGACGCCTTCGATGCCGATGTGGACCAGCTGCTGGGATTTCTCGGCGAAAACAGACCGGCAGCACCGCTACTTGTTGACGTCTCTCGTGAACGCATTCCGGTCGCGGCCGATCTGCTTCCAGCGAACAAGCCAAATGGGTCTTAAATGGCCATCGCCCGTCCACAATGGCTCCGCTGCTGTTCCGCTCGCCACAACCCTTGATGAGACGCAGAGGGATCCAATTCCATTCAGATCTCAGCCTGCTTAGCTGAGGCTCAGGCGCTCGAGGCACCCGCTGGTATGAGCAGAATCCACCGGTTCCGGCACCGATGCGTGGTCCCACATGTTGCGCCTTGCTGTTCTCATTTGCAGTTCGTGGACTCCTACCCCGTCATCGCACCATTCACTCTTGAAAGGTTCTATGAACCCCCGTGACTGCCAATCGCAACCTCCCCGGCAGCACCACTCTCCATCACTCTACGCACCGTTAGCATCACCCCTTGCAGCAACGGTGCATTAGCTTTCCGAGTCGCCTACCGTTTGCCCACCGGAGGACAACAGTGCTTGGGCGGGGACATCAGATGAAAGACCCTTGCGAGGGGTTTTCTGAGAAGAAGGAGAGATGCGTCTGCTGGGCAGCCCGTCGACCGCAACTGTCAAACGCAGCGAGAAGGGCTACTTCTGGGGTCGTTTGGCTCTTTAACCTTCGCCAGGTGAACCACAAGATCGCGTATGAGATCCAGTAATCCTTAGACCTTCGATTGTGGGCCGAACCGGAACTCACAGCCAGGTGGAGGCAGTCATGGCGAACAAGCAGAAGAAGAATCAGAAGCAGAAGAAGAATCAGAAGCAGAAGAAGAATCAGAAGCAGAAGAAGAATCAGAAGCAGAAGAAGAATCAGAAGCAGAAGAAGAATCAGAAGCAGAAGAAGAATCAGCAGCAGAAGAAGAATCAGAAGCAGAAGAAGAATCAGAAGCAGAAGAAGAGTCAGAAGCAGAAGAATCAAAACCGACATCACAAGGGACATCCGAAGGAAGAGTCAACGCGGCATCCGGTGATCGAGCTAGGTCCGGGACCAGTCGCGACGCTGGATGGGCCGGAGCGTATGGAAGTACCCCTCGTGACCCTGGCGGACGCAGCGTCGACGGTGAAACACGAAGTGACGCCACCAATTCGGACGGCAGAGGTACCCCCACCCGCACTGGTGCGAAGCGAAGAACTGCCGATACCCATGGCGACGGCGGATGTGACTCCCGACATATCCGCACCGGTAGAGAGGGTTCAAGCACCTTCGGCGACGGGACGGCCCGCACCATTGGTGCCGGACGATCCGCCGCGGATGACGGATCCAGTGCTGGCACCGTCGGGGACAGGCGCAAGTTCAGTGGCAACGGGGCAAGCGCACCCACCAGAAGAGATACATGAAGCGAGGATCGCTCGCCTTCCGATCAGCCCTCCGTCGCATCAGACCAGTCAACAGCCGATGAATTCGACGACTCCTTCGGATGTGGCCGCGGCGATAGCGAGTAGCGCAGCTGGCACCCTGCACGAGAAGAGCAATCCGGCTTTGGGCGCCACCGCCGAAGAAGGGGGCGGTGCAGAGGGCCTAGACCCGATTTCGGCATTCATTGGTCTCGGTATCATCATCGTGGCGGTAGTCGCAATTATTGTCGTCGCAGCGATCATCTGAAACGCACCAGACCTCGTCGGCCCTGCCCGTGGGAAGTGGTCTTGGGGCAGACGCCCCAGGTCACATCCGAACAAGACGACGTTCTATGACTGGAAGATGGATAATCGCTTTTTGATTCGTTGGAGAGGGGCGCAACTATCCAGGCGGGTCGCCTCGCCTCATGCGCCGACGAATCGCTGACAAACATGGAGCCGCCCAGCCATAACGAGCTGAGGTCTCGACAGTGCGAGTTGAGGGCTCGAGCGCCTTCCTCAGCCAACTGAGCTGAGATTCAGCGCACCGAGCTACCGGACTCGGCCCAAAAGGTTGAGACCCGTCGTCGACATCTTGAGCTTGGGTTCGGATAGCAACTGACTAACCAACGATCAGGACTTCTACAGTCCAGCGCGTGCGTCGGCTGGGCTTGCAGCGGGCAGTGCTTGACATCTAGCAATAAGTGTCTCCACATCGAGAGGGTGCCAGCGGGCGACTTTCCCACCAGCGGAAATTGAGAAATGACATTTCGCATCGTCTTTCGACCTCTCACGGACGGAGACAGACGAAGTTCTACGCATTGGGCGGCAAGCGAGGTGTCGCAGATTCCAATCCTGTCGTGGACACCGTGCGACCCTGACGGGGGATAGGTGATAAGCCCCGTCAAAACGTCCGAAACGAGGTCGGCCAGTGCCGCAGATAGGTTCGCCGCCACCCCACAAACTGTGGAGCACCAGGTGTGGGGGGGAATGGGGGGGCCTTTACCACCGCTTGACCACCAAACCTTACGCTGTCAATTGGGGAATCCCACAGCTGGCCAACAGGCCCGAGTTAAGTTGCAAGAGTCCAACTCTGGACGATGCCGGGAGGTTTGATATGCGTTTGAGAGGCCTGAAATGGATCGGGCTTTGCCTACTGCTTGTCCTGGGTGTAGTGACAGCAGCGCCTGTTGCGGGTGCATCTACTCCCAAACTGTCCGCAGATCCGATCAACCTCTCTTTTGGGGACGTCCCCGTGGGCGCCAATTCAGGCCCTGGTATCCCCAATATTGAAGACATACGCGGCTTCACTCTGAACAACGGAACCGGCTCAACGGTCACGGTCGACCTTGCCACTGGGGTGAGCTATTCGGGCGCCGGTGCCGGCGACTACTCGCCGGTCATGCCAAACGGCTGCATAGGCGCCGGCACCATCACGCTGATAGCGGACTCCTCATGCTTTATCGACGTCTACTTCCATCCGAGTGCAGTCGGAGACCGCTCAGCCACTATGACGATCACGGGCTCTGATAGTACGACCACCGTCGTGAGTTTCTCGGGCTTCGGTACCCCAACCCTCACTGCGACGCCCGGGAGCCTCAGTTTTGGCGCCACGACACTTGGCACCTTCACCACGGACACCTTCTTTCTGACCAATGTTGGCACGTCTACGGACTCTATTGACCTCGCTACCAACGACCTGACCGTTTCTGGCCCTAGCGCAGACGACTACGTGGTGACCCCGTCGAGTAGCTGTCCCGGTAACGGCGTCACTACCGTTGTCTTGAACCCGGGCGCTTCGTGCACCATGAACGTCAGCTTCTTTCCCGGGGCGCTCGGAAACCGCTCCGCCACCATGACTATCGAGGGTCTTGAAGGAACATTTCTATCTATGAGTCTCTCGGGCACCGGATCGATCGGCTACTACCAGGTGGACTCTCGTGGCCAGGTCGCCCATATGGGTGATGCCGGTTACTACGGCGACGCCGGGGGCACCCACCTCAACCAGCCCATCGTGGGTATGGCTGCGACGGGCGACAACGGGGGGTACTGGCTCGTGGCTAGGGACGGCGGCATCTTCGCCTACGGCGACGCAGTCTTCTACGGCTCCCACGGAGGATCGCACCTCAACATGCCGATCGTCGGAATGACCGCGACACCGGATGCTGGCGGCTATTGGTTTGTGGCCTCGGACGGCGGGATCTTCTCCTACGGCGACGCCCAGTTCTACGGCTCTCACGGCGGTTCTCACCTCAACATGCCCATCGTGGGCATGGCCTCCACCCCTGACGGTGGGGGCTATTGGCTCGTGGCCTCCGACGGCGGCATCTTCGCCTACGGCGACGCAGGCTTCTATGGATCGCACGGTGGCTCGCACCTCAACCAACCCATCGTGGGTATGGCTGCCACCCCGGATGGTCAGGGCTACTGGCTGGTGGCCTCGGACGGCGGCATCTTCTCCTACGGCGACGCCCAGTTCTACGGATCGACCGGCGCTATCCGCCTCAACCAGCCAATCGTGGCCATGGCGGCCATGCCCACTGGCAATGGCTACTGGTTCAGCGCCGCAGATGGAGGCCTTTTCGCATTCGGCGATGCGCCCTTCCAGGGCAGCGGAGTAGGGGCCGGTCTTGGGCAGGTCGTGGACATGACTTCCGACGGTGGACCCACCCCGCAGGCACAAGCCGACATCCCCGCCATCCGTAGGGCGCAAGCCTCGACCCCCGGGCCAGCGATGCACCCTGTTCCACACTTCGCGGGGTCCTGACGATCCGAATCCCCCAAAATTCCGAGAGCGGGCGGTAAATACGATCGGCTGGCCCGACCCCCAGTCCTTGTAGAAGATCTCCGTGCCGTCGGTCGTGGTGATCGTGCCCATGGAGGGTCCTCCCATCTGGAAGCGACGGCATAGCGGGCATTCCCATCTGAATCTGCCAGCCACGCCTCTCAGCGAGTACCCCTCGGGTCAAGATTGCCAGGTCCCCGACGTCATCATGAACCGAACAGGTATGCCAACACCGAACTCGCCGAGCACCCGGGCGCTGAGGATGGTCCCTAGTCCTGGCAGGGATCGGACCACCTCGGCATCCGGGTGTTGCTCAAAATGGGTGTCGAGCTTCTGGGTCAGCTCCGCCACTTGGGCGTTCATAGTGGCAATCACCGCCACAGCGGCCGAGACCGACGACCACGCCAAGTGTCGCAAAAACTACGCCGGCACATCGCCCATCACTCGGGCCTCCGGCACCAGGCGGGTCGTGCTTGCTCCTCACGTCCGAAACAAGCGCCTGGCTGATGCCATCTCACTTCTGGGCCTTTGCATCGCTCACGGCCTCACCAGGGGCCCGAGCCTTCTACGACTATCGGAGGCACGTGGGCGACACCCACCACGCCGCCCTCCGCCACGTCGGCAACCGTCTCGTCGAAATCCCCCACGGCTGTCTCACCAGTCGCACTACCTACAACGAGACCACTGCATGGGCGCACCGGGCGGAGGTCGAACAAGTGCGAGCGGCTTGACAGTTAGAGCCGTGGGATGTCTAGAGGCCGAGGACGCATCGTCCTCAGCTTAAGCAGCAGGCGACGCAGCGTGCGAAGCTGAGGACTCGCCGATCATTGTCAGCAGATCGAGCGCGTCACGCGTCCCGGGTGACCATCCTCCACGCGCCGAGGGCCGTCCACACGACGACCCATCCGGCCAGGACGCAGACGGCGACCAGGGTTGACTCTGTCACCACCCCGCCCACTCCCCCATTGTGCGCGCCACCGAAGACGGACGGGAGGCCGCCGGGCTCGAAGTGGGTGGCAGCCAGTCCGAGGAGCCCCCGTTGCAGGTTCACCAGGTGATTGATAGGCGAATGGGAGAGCAGTGGGGTCAGTACCACCTCGAGGACGACCAGCAGGATCACCGGGACCGTGCGTTGTCCCATCAGCGACGCCAGGCCCAGGCCCACCAGGAATCCGATGGCCGTGTACAATTCGATCCAGAGTCCGGATTTCACCATCAAGGAGATCGACGGCGAGAGGAAGTGGCCCGAGTAGTCCGTGTAGTCCTGGTTTGCGATGGCAATGGCCTGGCTCCGATTGACGGCGGGAGAGGTCACCTGAGGGATGACCCCACCGGGCGCAACCTTGACGCCAGGACCCCCCGGACCGATGCCACACGGGACGTTGGCCACCATCAGGCCGTTGAAGTTGAAATTGCAAATCACCTCGTCGGCGTGGTCGCCGGCCCAGGTTTCGAACGCGGAGTGCGACAGCCCGGCCGGCACGTTCACGCCTTCGTAGCTCAGCTGGGTCGGTGCCGCCAAGACGCAGACGGCACACACGATGGTGAACCCGATGGCGATCAAGGGGACGATGATGGCGAGCCCGGCCGGGATTCTCGCCAGGTAGATGGCCAGGCGCGAGCGGCCGGTGATGACGAGGTGGCGGAACATGCCCTCGGTGAGATCAACCGACCCGGCGGTGCAGCCAAGGGTGGCGGCCACAATGAAGCCGAAAATGAACAGAACGCCTGCCACCATGGCGGTGAAGATGTCATACCCACCGGCCGGTCCGTAGGAGTGGGGGGCGAAGGCGTGAGCGAGGAGCCGGACGGTGAGGAATACGGCAGGGATGCCGATGTTCACAAGGACCAGCGTCGCCATGAGCCCCCGACGCCTGCGGAGCTCCATGAACCGAGTTGCGATCATCGCGCCGTTGGGAACCCACGACCCGCGGTGGTCGACGTTGTGATCACCGCCGCCCGGGGTGGCCGAGTGCAGAGCGTCGGCGAGAGCAGAGGTGGTCATTCCGGTGCCCCCAGTCGTGTGGTGACCTCGAGGAACCAGGACTCGAGGGAGGCGTGGGCTTCCTGGAGTCGGTACACCGACACGCCACCCTCCACGAGCAGCCGGTTGACCTCGGCCACGACCTCGCGGTCTGTCCCGGCCGCCAGGGCGACCCGCAGCCCGTCCGGGCCCACAGCAACACCCGGTCCCCATTGCGTGCCGGCCAGGAGCTCACTCGCCCGTTCGGGTGTGCCGCAGTCGATCTCGAGCTCGAATGCGGAGCCGGCCAATAGGTCAGTGATCGATCCCTGACGGATGACCTTGCCGTGGTCGACGATGGCCACGGCGTCGCATGTGCGCTCGACCTCGTCGAGGAGGTGCGATGACAGGACGACGGTCCGGCCTTCGGCCACCAGTGACAGAATCATCTCGCGGATCTCGAGCATGCCGGCAGGGTCGAGTCCGTTCATTGGCTCGTCGAGGATGAGCAGCTGGGGGTCTCCGAGGAGGCAGGCGGCGACGCCGAGACGCTGGCGCATGCCCATGGAGTACTTGGCCACCTTGTCATCGGCCCGGTGGGCAATGCCGACTCTCTCGAGTGCCGCGTCGATGCGGGTGCGGGCGGCCGCCTCCCGGGCCGCGGCCAGGATTTGGAGGTTCTGCCTTCCAGTGAGGTGCCCGTGGAACCGGGGCTCGTCGACGATGGCGCCGATCCTCGCCAGCGCCCGGTCCCGATGCTGCGGGACCGGGTAGCCGAGTAGGGACATCGAACCGGCGTCTGGACGGGTCAGCCCGAGCAGCACTCGGATGAGCGTTGTCTTGCCGGCGCCGTTGGGTCCGAGGTAGCCGAAGGCACAGCCACGCGGGACAAGGAGCTCCACGCCATCGACGGCGACATTCTCCTTGAACCGCTTGGTGAGCCCGTGTGTCTCCACGGCCCACTGCCTCTCCGCGGCGGTGGAGGATGCGACTCGGTCGACGGTGCTCGTGCTCACGCCATCCCCTGCCCTTCGGTGGTCGGATTGCCCGTGAGGTTCCATCCCCGGCTGCGCCTGGGTCCCCCGATCCCGGCCGCTGCCTTGGAGCTTCCCGTCACTCGAGCCCTCGGTTGGGACGGCGGCGGAACCAGGGAGACCAGAAGAGAACAGCGAGACCGAGGGCGACAATGAGTACGACGAGCAACGCCAACGCCAAGATGACGATGGGCGCCGCCTGTTGTACCACGATGGAGGCTCCAGACGCCGAGAACCGGAACGGAGGCGAGGCCGGACCCGGGATGAACAACCGAGTCGACCCCGGTACCTCCAGGATCCGGCGTACGGGGGCAGCAACCGCGGCGCTGCGGTGACCGACAACGGCGGCGATGCCGACCAGGCCCACGAGGACTACGGCCGCCGTCACTGCGAGAGCCGCGACCGGTCGATACCAGCGAGGACGCTCTCGCACGGGAGGCACGCACGGCCCAGGAGCGGTAACGGACGATGCCGTAACGCCTCGAGCACCCGCCCACGCTGCAGCGAAACGGCCAGGGTCGAAAAGGCTGTCCCCGAGCACGTCCTCGGCGGATCCTCCTTCGGCCTCGGCTTCCTCGATGTCGGCGCTCAGATCTGCAGCCATTTCGTTGGAGATGGGGTCGGGAACTCCGAGCCGCTTCCACTCCCGACGACATTCCTCGATGAACTCAATCATGGCGCTACCTCCACTTTTGCCAAATTGAGAGCCCCATCGATGGCGTCGCGTGCCGCCTTCCACTCCTCGATGCCTGTCTCCAGGGCGCGCTTACCCTCAAGGGAGAGGCTGTAGTACTTCCGGGGCGGCCCGCCGTTGCTGGCCTGTCGTCGGGTCTCGACCAGGCCGTCCCGCTCCAACCGACCGAGGAGTGGATAGATCGAGCCTTCTCCGACGATCGACAATCCGCGGGCGCGGAGACGCTTGGTCATCTCGTAACCGTACGCTTTACCCTCGCCCATCACGGCCAGTAGGCAAAGGTCAAGGACACCTCGAAGCAGCTGGCTGCGTCGGCCCTCTGTGGTTGCCATGCACCGCAAGATACTGCACCGTACCTTGTGGTGCAAGTCAATCGATCGGGAACTGACTGGAGGCAGTCGGGGCCTCGGCTAAGCCGAGGACGGCTCGTCCATAGTCCAGTTAACGCTGTTCCTTCACATACATGGGCGTTGCCGGGGTACTCCCCCGGTTCGGCGAGCTGAACTGCTTCACATCCAAGGCGTCTTCCTCCCTTACGCCAAACACCCGGCGCAGCGTGTCAACGCACCGTTCGGCGATCCGGGCCACGTCAGGCGAAGTGGTGGACTCCACTCTCAACCAGTTGGGTCGGTGAGGCGGATCTGGGTGCAGCCATCCAACGTCTTGAAGGCGATCCTCCTCTTCAGATGTCCATCGCCAGTCCCCTTCAATCCAGTGGTTGGAGATCACCTCGGCGACGAGTGACCCGTCTTCGTAGGCAAGGGCCTGCCAGTACCGATATGGGCCACACTCGGTGATCAGGATCCACCATCCAGCGTGTTCGCAGAGGGCCCTCAGAACCCTTTCTATGCCCTCAGCGAACACGGTCATGGTGACGGTCCGTTCGACCTCTCCGGCGTCCCAGATCGTCGCAGAGGACGGAGATAGGGACCGCTCGTGCTGGGATCTGAGCACCTCTTCGGCTTGCTCCAGCCAGCCGTCCACGCCTTCGACCGCTCTAGATTTCATGAAGACAACCTCCATCGAACCTGGCGGTACCACCGTGCCCGAAGGCCGGTTGGTGGAGCGTCGATGGCCCAGGTGCCTCGGCTCCTCTGGATGGGCAAGCAGTCAGCGTACCGTCGGGATATGACGCCGGAATCAGGTCGCGAAGGTTAGGACCGCCTTCAAGGGCACACCCGCTCGACCTGGCCTCAGCTCAAAGAGCTGACAACGGTTCCCCGTCTATTGGGCGGCCCACCGCACGAAGGTGCTGGGGCCTCACCCAGCTCGGCTCAGGACCTCCGAACCCGCAGGCCAGTTCGGGTCAGCAGAAGTTGACCTCAGGTAAGCGGTAGAGCTCCAGTTGCCGTTCTGTAATATCGCTTGGAAGGTCCCAGGTCTGGCTCATCCCCGGCTGAGAGGTCGCCGGGTAGTGATGTAGCGAGGACTGCGACGAGGAGGGCGGCCTGTACGGTAGTAGTCATATGCTGAATGCAGTCATCGAGACCGTTGTCGAGGCGGGCCCGGATCATCGTGTCCACCTGTCCGACGAGACGTCACAAACTGCCGACCGGGACCAGGATGACGCCCCATGACTGAGCTGACCGCAGCCCCGGTCGAAGACGAGGCCGACGCGGGCGCCGAGCACCGTCGGATCCTGGTGATCCTCGGCGCCCTGATGATGGGGATGGCCCTGGCCGCCCTCGACCAGACCATCGTGGCGACGGCACTCCCCACCATCGCCGGCGACTTGCACGGGCTCAACCACCTGTCGTGGGTGGTGACGGCCTACCTCCTCACCACCTGCATCTCCACACCGCTATGGGGAAAACTCGGCGACCTCTACGGCCGCAAATCGCTCTTCCAGCTGGCCATCGTGATCTTCCTGATCGGCTCCGTGCTGTCCGGCCTGTCCCAGTCCATGGCCGAACTCATCGCGTTCCGAGCGATCCAGGGAATCGGGGCCGGCGGGCTGATGGTCGGGGCCCAGGCCATCATGGGCGACGTTGTGTCTGCCCGGCAGCGGGGCAAGTACATGGGCTACTTCGGCGTCGTCTTCGGCGTCACCAACGTGGCGGGTCCGCTGCTCGGTGGGTTCTTCACCGAGCACCTGTCATGGCGCTGGATCTTCTACATCAACCTGCCGCTTGGCATCGTCGCCCTGTTCGTCGTGGCCGCGGTGCTCCACCTCCCGGTCAGGCGGGTGCCACACAAGATCGATTGGGCCGGAACCGCATTCCTCTCCGTTGGCGTCACTTGCATCATCTTGCTCACCACCTGGGCCGGCTCCGAATATGCCTGGGGTTCCTCCGTCATCATTGGTGTGGGACTGGTCGCCATTGCGTCGCTGGGCATCTTCTGCTTTATCGAGACGAGGGCCTCCGAGCCCATCATCCCGCTCTGGCTCTTCAAGAACCGGACCTTCACCGCCACCTCGGCCGTCGGGTTCATCATCGGCTTCGCCATGTTCGGGGCCATCATCTATTTGCCCCTGTATCTTCAGGTCGTCCACGGAGCCTCGCCGACCCTTTCGGGCCTCGAACTCCTGCCCATGATCGGCGGCATGCTGCTCACCTTCATCTCGAGCGGGCGCATTGTGACCCGCACCGGGCGCTACAAGGTGTTCCCGATCGTAGGCACGGGCGTCCTCTCCATCGGGCTCCTCTCGCTCACCCAGCTTGGGCCGCACACCGCCTACGGGGAAGTGGCAGTCTTCATGTTCATCACCGGGCTCGGCGTAGGCCTCGTCATGCAGGTGCTGGTCGTCGCCGTGCAGAACGCGGTTCCGTACTCCGCGCTCGGAGTCGCCACGGCAACTTCGACGTTCTTCCGGACTATCGGGGGAGCCTTCGGGGTGGCCGTCCTCGGCGCCGTTTTCGCCAACCGCCTGATCTCACAACTCAAGCTGCACGCCACGTCGGCCGAGCTGAAGTTGGTCAGCGGCTCGAACGTGACAGCCAACCCTGCTCAGATCGACCATCTTCCCGTCGCGCAGCACACCTTTGTCGTCGGTGCCTTCAGCCACTCGGTCGAAACAGCCTTCTTGGTCGCTGTGCCCTTCGCCGTCCTCGGCTTCATCCTGAGCTGGCTCATCAAGGAGATCCCTCTGCGCACGACTGCTTTCGTCGCCACTAACCGGCCGGAAGGTCAACCACGGCAAGCTAGCGATGAGCGTGGGGGTGCGGTTGACGACTCCACCGCGCCGAATATGGGCGTAGCTGGATAGTCGTGACCCTCATGGCTCCCGCCGACTACGGCCTCTCTCGGTCGTTGGGGTTAAGGCATTTGCCCGCAATTGCTGAATCGAGATCAGGCTGCTTATGCTCCCGCCGGATTGTCGTCAGGATACGCCGGCACTCAGCGGACAGCGCCTCTTGCCCAGTGCCGATCCGTGTGCGCCGCTGCTTGTAGGGTCCGAGAACCAGTTCTAGGAAGGGAGTTCTCGTGACGCAACACTCCGTGGAGATCGAGACCGCAGATGGGATCGCCCCGCCGCGCTCAGCATTCCTGCTGGAGAGGGGCCCTGGCCGGCGGTACTCATTTTTCCCGACGCCGGGGGGATGCGCGACACCATGCGTCAGATGGGTGAGCGGTTGTCGGATCTGGGCTACGTGCTCCTGGTGCCCGACTTCTACTACCGCAACGGTCCCTATGACCCCGTCGACATGCGCACCCCGTTCTCCAAAAAGGAGACCGCCGAGAGGATTATGGACATGATGCGGAGCTACACCGCAGACCTAGTAGTGCGCGACGCCGGCTCGTTCATCGACTACCTTGACGCACTGCCCGAGAAGTTGCCGGGCGGTGTCGGCACCACAGGCTATTGCATGGGTGGCCGTCTCTCACTACTCACGGCTGTGAACCTGGGCGGGCGCATCTCTGCGGCAGCCTCATTCCACGGTGGGAACCTCGCCAATGCCCACGATCCCGACAGCCCCCACCACAAGGCGGCCGCGATCAAGGCCGCCGTATATGTGGCGGGGGCGATTGAGGATCAGTCGTTCCCCGACGAGCAGAAGAATCTGCTGGATAGGGTTCTCAGCGAGGCCGGGGTCATCCACACCATCGAGACCTATCAGGCTCACCACGGCTTCGCAGTCCCCGACAACCCGAGCTACGACGCAGACGCCGCTGACCGTCACTGGGCGGCTACAGAGCAGTTCTTCCGGTCCGCCCTCGGGTAGTGGCAACTGGAGCATTTATCGTCCCCCCGGACATGAAGCGCCCACATCGCTGAAATGGTTGATCAACGCAGAT
>CAWEVL010000008.1:0-12199 GCA_963812525.1 uncultured Acidimicrobiaceae bacterium | reverse complement strand
CGGTCGGCCGGGGGCGGCAACCCGGTCGACGGGACAGACGTCGGACGGGAGCGGGCCACGGCACGACCCTAGGTGGCCGGCGGGCACCGGCCGCGGCTCGGGCGAGGGTCGGCCCGGGTTGTGGGAGGGTGCAGGATGGACGAGATCGACACCGTGGCCATGGGATCGGTCCCGTCTCCCGGGACGGGACGGGTGGTCTCCTGCGAACTGGCCTTCTGGGTGGCGGAGCCGGCGGAGTTGGTCCTCCAGGTGACGGCGTCGGACTCGGCGGGCTCGTTGACCACCGAGCGGTTCGAGGCCCGGTCGGAGGGCGACGCCCTGGCCGCCGCCGAGCTCCGCGGTCCCCACGGCACCCGGTCCCATGTCCTCCACGCTCCGCCCGGGCGTCTCCGCGTCTCCTACCGGTCCGAGGTCGACACGGCGCGCCCCGGCCGGCCGGAGACGCCGGCCGCCCCCGACGGGCCCGAGCTGTTGGCGGCCCACTCGAGGCTCGTCTACCTGCGACCGAGCCGCTACTGCCCCTCCGACCATCTGGTGGGCTTCGCGGTGGCCGAATTCGGGGTGGAGTCGTCGGTCGGGGCCAGGGTGCAGGACATCACCGACTGGATCCGCCGTCGGATCGGCTACGTGGCCGGCTCGAGCTCGGTGCACGACTCGGCCGAACACACCCTGCTCACCGGCATGGGGACCTGCCGCGACTTCGCCCACCTGGGCGTGGCCCTGTGCCGGGC
The DNA here is from genome assembly GCA_963812525.1 of uncultured Acidimicrobiaceae bacterium. GTDB lineage: Bacteria > Actinomycetota > Acidimicrobiia > Acidimicrobiales > RAAP-2 > Bog-756. Next base: position 11,468 of record CAWEVL010000008.1, on the reverse strand, counting down.
GGTGGGCATCCCGGCCCGGTTCGCATCGGTCTACGCCCCGGGCCTGTTCCCCATGGACTTCCACGCCGTGTTCGAGGTCATGGAGGACGGGTGTTGGTTCGCCTGCGACGCCACCGACCTGGCCCCCCGTCCGGCCATGGTGCGCATCGCCACCGGGCGCGACGCGGCCGATGCCGCCTTCGCCTCCGTGGTGGCGGGCATCGCCACCCTCGAGTCCCTCGAGGTGACAGCCACGGTGGACGACGTCCTCCCGACCGACGACCGGGCCGGGCGGTTCCAGTTGGCCTGACCGGGACTCCGGTCCGGTCCGGCGGCGGACGACCTGGGGACGGGCATCCCCTCGACGCCACCCGGGACCGCGGGCTACCGGCGCGGGCCAGCGGGCCGGGGAGGCCCCGGGCCGCCGGCCGTCGCTCCGCCGGTCCGGAACTGGATGCTGATCCGGGGACCGACCGGACGGGTGGTCTTGGGCACGCAGTGCTCCCAGAGCTGCTGGCAGCGCCCGCCCATGACCAGGAGGTCCCCGGCTCCGAGGGCGAACCGGAGGGCCGGGCCGCCGGCCGCCGGGCGCAGGAGCAGGCGCCGGTGGGCGCCGAGGGAGACGATGGCCACCACGGAGTCGGTGCCGGTGCCCCGTCCGTTCCGGTCCCCATGCCAGGCCACGCTGTCCTCGCCGCTGCGATAGAGGCAGGCGCCCACACTGCACAGGGGCCCGGTGGCCCGGGTGGGGTAGCGCCGGCCGAGGACGTCCCACATGTCGCCGAGGAGCGGATGGGGCAGCCCGTCCCCCGCGCCGTATGACGCCACCAGGCGCGGGACGTCCACGGTCCGGTCGTACATGGGACGCCGCTCGAGCACCCACGGCACCGACTCGGCGAGATCCTCGAACAGGAGGTCGTGGCGCCGGACCCACCCCGGCCGGAGCTCCACCCAGGCGTGCGGACCGAGGGAGGTCCGGGTCAGGTCGGAGGCCACCGGCTCCAGTCCCACCCGATCACCGAGATCGAAGAGCGTCCGCTGCCACTGGGTCATCGCCGGACATGGTAGTCGAACACATGTTCGATCACCATGCCCGCCCCCCTACCGTCCCTACCGTCCCTCCCGGAGTGCTGCCTCGGTCCGGCGATCGTCGGGAACCGGCAGGGACAGGCGTCCGGCGGGTGCCGGCATCCGGCCCCGTCACAGGTCTGTCCGGCGGGTCAACCGGGTAGCGTCGGGTGTGGCTGCCGGGCACCGGGAGCCGTCGTCTCCGATCGGACTGACGGGAATGCGCGTCTTCACCTGCGACAGCTGCGGCCAGTTGGTCTTCTTCGACAACAGCCTGTGCCTCCGCTGCCATTCGCCGTTGGGCTACGTCCACCAGCGCCGTGACGTGGTCTCCCTGACCGACGTGGGGTCCGGCCACCTGGTCGACACGAGCACACCCGTCCAGGCCTGGCAGCGTTGCGCCACCCAGGCCGCCACCGGATGCAACTGGCTGGTGCCGGCGGGCAGCGACGCACGGTGCGAGTCCTGTGCCCTGACCCGGACCCGGCCGGCGGACGACGACCCCGAAGGCATGGCCGAGCTGCTGCACGGGGAGATGGCCAAGCGTCGGCTGATCTTCCAACTGGCCGAGTTGGAGCTCCCCATCGTCCCCCGCGACGAGCGGGCCGGAAACGGATTGGCCTTCGACCTGCTGTCCAGCACCGAGACCAAGGTGATCACCGGTCACGACAACGGCGTGATCACGCTCGACCTGGCCGAAGCGGACCCCGAGCACCGCGAGCACCTCCGCCAGCAGTTGAACGAGCCGTACCGGACCCTGCTGGGTCACTTCCGACACGAGATCGGCCACTACTACTGGCCCATCCTGGTCCAGGGAAGCGAGGCCCTGGACGCCTGCCGGGCGCGGTTCGGCGACGAGCGGGCGGACTACGCGCTCGCCGTCAAGCACCACTACGACGCACCGGCCGGTCTCGACCGCAGCTGGTCGGGGACCCACATCAGCCACTACGCCACGATGCACCCCTTCGAGGACTGGGCCGAGACGTTCGCCCACTATCTCCACATCCTCGACACCCTGCAGACCGCCGACAGCTTCGGCCTGGGCACCCACACCATCGGGGGACCGGGCCGCCCCCACCGCACCGGAGCCCACGCCACCCGGCCGGACGGTACCCACTCGTTCGACGATGTCGTTCACCGCTGGCTCGAGCTGTCGTATGCGCTCAACCAGATCAACCGGTCGATGGGGCACGGTGACCTCTACCCGTTCGTGCTGGCCCCGAACGTGATCCGAAAGCTGGCCTTCGTCGACCACCTGGTGCATCGGGGGTGAACCGGGGCCCGGTGGCGGTCGCTCAGTGATAGACCACGGGCGCGTCGAAGGCAGCACGTCGGGACGCCCGCCGCAGGGCGGCCAGCACCGGATGACCGAGAAGCAGGACCAGCACGGCGTTGGTCACGGCCCGGGAGATGTCGAACCCCAGGGACGTGGTCAGGTCGAAGAGGATGAAGCTGTGCAGGTTGGCCAGGGGCCCGGCCCCGGGCGCGAACGAGAAGCTGGTGGAGGTGCCGGCACCGAAGGGCCAGAACCACAGGTTGAGCAAGGTCCCGTAGAGCACGGCCGAGCCGGCGGCATAGCCGGCCAGCAACACGAGCTCGGCCCGCCCCCTGGCCCGAGGCAGGCATCCGGCCCCGAACCCCATCCACGCCGCGCCGAACATCTGGAAGGGCAGCCACGGTCCGATGCCGCCGGTGATCAGGGCCGAGACGGCGATGGTCACCGCGCCGAGCACGAACCCGAAGCCACGACCGAAGACCCGGCCGGCCGGGATCAACAGGAAGAACACCGGCTCGAATCCGGCCACGCCCGGGCTGGGTATGCGCAGGGCGGCGCCACAGGCGGCCAGGATCCCGAGCAGGGCGATGGCCTTGGCGTCCAACGAGCCCTCGGCCAACTCCCCGATGACCACCGCCAGGAACAGGGGGAGGATGGCCACGAACAGCCACGGGGCGTCGGCGGCGTGGGCCTGTCCGGTTCCGGCCTGGCCGTGGATCACCAGGGGCCAGCAGAAGGCCACCAGGCCGATGAGCGACGTCACGGCCAGGAGGACGGAGGCCCGCGGCCGGAACCGGATGGTGGTCGGCCGGGCCCCACCCGGGACGGCTACCACTGACCCCCCAGGACCTGGCGGACCTCGTCCACCGTCAGCCATGGCTCCGGTGCCAGCACCTTGGCCACCTGCGGTGCGAACACCGGGGAGTGGCACACCACGTCCCGGGCCGGTCCGTCCGCCACCACCTCGCCCTCGGCCAGCACCACGGCCCGGGTGGCCAACTGGGCCACCAACTCCACGTCGTGGGTGGCCACGACGATGCAGTCCCCGTTGGCCGCCAGCTTCCGGACCAGCGTCACCAGCCGCTCCTTGCTGGAATAGTCGAGACCGCGGGTGGGCTCGTCCAACAGCACCAGTGGGGGACGGGGAGCCAAGACGATGGCCAGGGCCAGGGCCAGGCGCTGGCCCTCGGACAGGTCACGCGGGTGACGGTCCGCGGGGACCCCGGGCAGGACCTCCTCCAGCACGGCTGCGGTGGTCCCGGGTTCGAGGCCGGTCTCGCCGTCGGCCGTGGCGCACTCGTCGGCCACCGATTCGCCGTACAGCAGCGTCCCGGCATCCTGGGGCACCAGACCGACCTTGGTGATCAGCTTCCGCGCCGGGAGGTCGGTGGGCCGGGTGCCGAGTACGGCGACCCGCCCCCCGGACGGCTTGCGCAGACCGGCCAGGTGGGCGAGGAGGGTGGACTTACCGGATCCGTTGCGACCCATCAGGGCCACCACCTCGCCGGCGCCCATCTCGAGGGAGATCCCGTCCAGGGCCAGCACCGGGCCGTACTCGACACGGACCCGCTCGGCCCGGGCCGCCGGTTCGCCGACCGGCCCGGTGGCCGTCTCCCGCACGGGCGGCGGCGCCCCGGCCAACCGCTGGCGAAGGGGACCCGACAGCCGCCGGGCGTCCCGCACCGAGAGGGGTATCGGCACCCACTCGGCCACCCGGGCCAGCTCCACCAGGGGAGGGGCCACCGGCGAGGTGGCCATGATGTCGGCCGTGGCCCCCACCACCAGGGAGGCCCCGTCTCCGGGGACGAGCACCACGCGGTCGGCAAACGGGATCACCCGCTCCAGACGGTGCTCAGCCAGTACCACCGTCATTCCCACGTCGTGAACCAACCGGGTCAGCGAGGCCAGCACCTCCTCGGCGGCGGCCGGGTCCAACGCCGAGGTCGGTTCGTCCAGGACCAGCACCCGGGGCGAGGCGCTCAGCACGGCGCCGATGGCCACCCGTTGCTGCTGGCCTCCCGAGAGGGTGGCCAGCGGCCGGTTCCGGAGCTCGTGGAGCCCGAGCAGGTCGAGGGTGTCCTCGACCCGGCGGCGCATGGCGGCGGGCGCGATGCCCAGGTTCTCCATGGTGTAGGCCAGCTCGTCCTCGACGGTGTCGGTGACGAAGCTGGAGGCCGGGTTCTGGCCCACCACTCCGACCAGGTCGGCCAGCTCCCGAGGCGGGTGGTCCCGGGTGGAGCGACCGTCGATGCTGATGTCTCCCGAGAGGTGGCCCCCGGTGAAGTGGGGCACCAGCCCGTTGATGGCCCGCAGCAGGGTGGTCTTGCCCGATCCGGTCTCCCCCACCACCAGGCAGAGCTCCCCCTCGTCGATGGTGAGGTCGACCCGGTGCAGCGTGGGTCGGGTGGCGTCGGCGTAGGTGAAGGTGACGTCGGCGAACCGGATCATGCCCGGCTCCCCTCGACCGGCTCGACGGTCACCACCGCCGCCTCGGCGGTTCGATGGGGCCGACGCGGGACGGTGAGGGCCACTGCGGCCGGGGCGGCGACGGCCGGGACCGATCCGACCAGGACCCCGAGCACAGCCACCAGGGGGAGCTCCGGCGGATGCAGCGGAGTGACGCTGAATTGGAGCCCCGGGACATCGAGGATCCCGGCGACGATGAGGCTGGCCAGGGCCACGGCACCCGACGCCACCACCAGCCACTCGGCCGTCCGCCAGACGTCAGGCCGGTACCGGGTGCGGTTGGTGCGCCGGCCACCGACGGCCATGCCCACGCCCACCAGCACGGCCCCGGCCGCCACGAAGGGCACCCCCCCGGCGGGCAGGGAACCGGTGTCCAGTAGGCCGTACACGCCGACGAGCACGAGGAGTATCCCGCCGGCGGTCGAGGAACTGCCCAGTCGGCGGGTGCCCACGGGCACCGCCACCCGCCGGCCGTAGCCACGGGCGTCCATGGAGGACGCCAGTTGCAGTGAGCGGTCGAGGGCGCTCTCCAGCACCGGGATGGCCATGCCGCGCAACCCGGCCACCCCTCGGGTCGGTCGACCCCGGAGCCGGCGGGCGTCCCGTACCCCGGCGATGGCCATCACCACCTCCGGGGCGAAGGCCAGCGAGACCGTCACGGCCACCCCGGCCTCGTAGAGGATCGCCGGTAAGCAGCGAAGGAGCCGGTAGGGGCTGGCCAGGGAGTTGGCCGCCCCGAAGCAGATCAGGATCACGGCCAGGCGCAGGCCGTCGACGGCCGCCTGGATCACCGACTCCGCGGTGACCGGTCCCCCGATGCTGACGCCGGCCGCCCAGGAGGGCAAGGGGACCTGGGGCAGCGTGAACAGAGCGTGGCCGGGCAGGCGGTCCCCGAAGACGATCTGCACGACGACACGGACCACGATCACGACCAGGCCCATCCGGAAGAAGAAGACGATCGAACGGGACCAGGGCGCGGTGGTACGGCGGGCCGACACCACGAAGGCGGCCACGGCGGCGACGAGGGACAGCAGGATCGGATTCGTCGTCCGGGTGGCGGCTCCGGCCAGGCAGCCGGCCCACAGCCACCAGGCCGCCGGATGCAGAGTTCGACGCCCGGAGGGGGTGGACCGGCGGGTCATTCCGGACGGGCGCGTCGTCGCCAGCCGAAGACGGCGCCGGCCGCCAGAGCCAGCACCAGCAGAGCCCCGACGATCGCCGGTAGGGCACCGTCACCCCCGCCGGCACGGTCGTCGGCGGCCGGCGTGGCCCGGAGCGACTGGGCCGGCAGACCCGGGTGGGACGGCCGCGTGCTCGGAGCCGTCGTCCCGCTGGTACCCCCGACCCCGACCGACGGGGTCGTCGACGAGGACGGGGCGGCGGCCGGATGGGCGGTGGCGGGAACCGGGGTGGTCGCCACCGACGAGCGGCCCGAACCGTCCGAGGTCTTGGGCGTCGCGCCGCCGCTCGCCAAACCTGTCGACGGAGCCACCGCGGTGGCCGGGGCCGCCGCGGGCGGGGCCGGGGAGGTCGGAGTCGAGACCGCTGACCCGCAGATGCTGGCGTAGCTGGGCGCCGGCAACGGATGGGGATCGTTCGGATTGGACTGCCCGTCGGTCTCGAAGCGCCAACCCTCGAGATCACCCTCCTGTACGGCGGAGAAGGCCCCGGTGCTGGCGTAGACCCACGAGCCCGTGGTCCCGTGCCAGTAGGACCAGTAGTCGTAGCCCCCCGCCACCTGGGCACCACAGACGGTCGGGGCATTGCCCGGGAGGTTGTCGATCGAACACAGGAGGCCGGCGTTGTTGTAGATGGGCTGGGCCTCACCGTGCTGAGCGACGAACGCCCCCAACGCGGCGTAGCCGTTGTCCGTGGAGGGGACCTGCACGCATCCCACCACCGGTGCCCCCAGACCGCCGAAGTCGACAACGAAGGCCACACTCACCTCGGTGGCGGCGCCGGCGGCATCCTTGAACGGCATCAGCGCATCCGGTCCAGCCGCGGCCAGGGCGGCCGACGCCACCCCGACCAACAGAATGCCTGAGATCAATCTCCGGGCGGCGCCCGGGCCCCTGGACATCAGCCCAGCCGGACCGTGCTGGTGGTCACTCCCACGATCGAGGCGTTCAGATGGGAGCCGCCGTGGGAGCCCTCGAAGGTGGCGTCCCCATAGGTGAAGATGCCGCCGTCCGAGGCCACCAGCCAGTAGCCCCGGCCGTCACCCGTCGACGCCATGCCCACGATGGGGGCGTTCAGATGGGAGCCGCCGTGGGAGCCCTGGAAGGTGGCGTCCCCATAGGTGAAGATGCCGCCGTCCGAGGCCACCAGCCAGTAGCCCCCGCCGTCACCCGTCGACGCCATGCCCACGATGGGGGCGTTCAGATGGGAGCCGCCGTGGGAGCCCTGGAAGGTGGCGTCCCCATAGGTGAAGATGCCGCCGTCCGAGGCCACCAGCCAGTAGCCCCCGCCGTCACCCGTCGACGCCATGCCCACGATGGGGGCGTTCAGGTGGGAGCCGCCGTGGGAGCCCTCGAAGGTGGCGTCCCCATAGGTGAAGATGCCGCCGTCCGAGGCCACCAGCCAGTAGCCCCCGCCGTCCGGCGTCGACGCCATGCCCACGATGGGGGCGTTCAGGTGGGAGCCGCCGTGGGAGCCCTCGAAGGTGGCGTCCCCATAGGTGAAGATGCCGCCGTCCGAGGCCACCAGCCAGTAGCCCCCGCCGTCCGGTGTGCCGCTCATCGCCACGATGGGAGCGTTGAGGTGGGAGCCGCCGTGGGAGCCCTCGAAGGTGGCGCTGCCGTAGTTGAACACCCCGCCGTCCGAGGCGGCCAACCAGTACCCGCCGGCCGTCTGAAACGGATTCACCACACCGGCCACCGCCGGCACCGCCTGAAAGGTGGCCGTCAGGTCGGCCCCGCCACCGAGCGTGAACTGGAAGGCCCCGGCGTCGGCTCCCGTGCTCAGCTGGAAGGCGACCAGGGCGCTGACCGGGTCGCCCGACACCTTGACGAACGGTGCCGCGGTCGGGGACTGGCCCATCGCCACCAGCGCCTGGACGACCAGTGCCGTGGAGTCGGGATCCGTAGGTCCGGGCAACGACGTCGGGTTGGCATAGTAGGCCCATCCCCCGTCGCTCTGCTGGGTGGCGGCGAGATAGCTCAACGCCGCGCTCTCGCCCGTCGACGGCAGGGCCCCCTGGGCCACCAGGCCCTGCACCGCGGCGGCCGTCGAGTTGGTGTCCGCCCCGGCGAAGGCGTTCGGGTCACCGGTGCACGGGTTGAGAGCCTCGTCGCTGGACCAGCCGCCGTTGGAGCACTGCTGGGCCAGTAGCCAGCTCTCCGCGGTCCCCAGCCGGACACTGCCGGTCACTCCGACGGCGGCGAGGGCGGACAGGGCCAGCCCCTGCCGATAGGCGCCGTCGAAGGTGGGATCCTGCACGCCGAAGAGGCCCGTGGGCTGTTCGGTGGCCAGCAGCCGGCTGACCAGGTTGGTGCCGCCGAACGAGTAGGGGTCGGCCCCCAGCGCATGGGCGTCAAGTATGAGCAACGCCAGTTGGCTCGCACCGTCACTCCCCGAGACCGTCACATACTGGGACACCTGAGTGCTGAGGTAGGTCAGTGCGGTATTGGCCTGGGGGAGGTCGGCTCCGGCGGCGGCCAGCGCCAGGACGGTGTTGGCCGTGAAGGACAGATTGGCCTGCCCGGGGGCGTTCCCGGGGATGTAACCCGACGGAGTCAACTGGTTGGCCAGCCAGTCGGCACCGGCACGGGCCGATGCCGGCTGGGGGAACACAGTCGATGAGACGACGGACGGGGTGGAGGCGCTGGCGATCATCGGTGCCGCGACGATCTGCATCATCAGGCCGGCCCCGAGGACCGCCGTCGCCAGTAGGCGCTTGATGGACATTGGGGTGGTTCCTCACTTCCGGACGGTGACCCGGAAGCCTCATGGAACCTCGACGGGTCCGTGACCGACCGAGTCCCTGCCGCATGTTCTCGACGGGATTGGACTCAACGAACAGCGCATTCGGTATCCCGGCTCGTGACGAGTGTCTCCACCCGCCACCCACGGTTGCGGACCAGCGCCGGACTTCGACCGGCTTCCCCGAGGTGCTGCTTGGTGCTGCAGACGGACCCTACCAGGAGGAGCGGACCCCGGCTCGTGCCCGCGTGGGTGGAGGCATTCACGACCCGGTCGACCCGGTCGACCCGGTGTCCCGGGGTCCGGCTCGACGCCCGCCTGGGCCCGTCCACGGCCGGCTCGCTCGGAGGCGGACTCAGTCGATGACCGAGATGGGCCCGCCGGTACCGGCCCGCCGGAGATGGCGGAGCACCTCCCGGTAGGCCCGCCAGGGGCTCTGCTCGGCGTAGGCGATCCGGCGCTCGGCGCAGAAGGGGCGCACCACCGCCCGGGCCCGGCGTAGGTTGGCCCGGGGCATGGACGGGAAGAGGTGGTGCTCGATCTGGGTGTCGAGCCCGCCGTAGAGGAAGCCGGTGAACGAGGGTCCGCTCAGGTTGCGCGAGGTGAGCACCTGTCGGCGCAGGAATCCCAACTCGTCGGTGCCGGACAGCGTGGGCATGCCCACGTGGTTGGTGATGAAACTCACCCCCAGGTAGAAGCCCAACAAGGCCTGGGTGACGAGGATGAACAACACAGCCCGGAGGGGCGAAAGCACGAGGAACGGGGCCACGAAGAAGAGGAGGGCGTGGACGACCAGCAGGCCGATCTCGGCGACCACCGCACGATCGCGCCGACGGGCCAGCGAGATGGCGCTGGCCACGTGGAGGTTGAGGGCCTCGAGGAACAGCAGGGGCAACAACAGGAGCATCTGTGACCGGGCGAACCGGCGTCCGAACCGACCGCGACCCCTGGCCTGATCCGGCGTGTAGACCAGGGCCCCCGGCACCAGGTCCGGGTCCTTGTCGGGGCGATTGGTGTGGGCGTGATGGCGGTTGTGCTTGGTCAACCACCATCCGAAGCTGAAGCCCACGAGGAGATTGGCCACCACCAGGCCGATGAGATCGTTGCCGCGTCGGCGCACACAGATCTGGCGGTGGCCGGCGTCATGGCCGATAAAGCCCAGCTGGGTGAGGACAAAGGCCAGCACCGCGGCGACGACCAGCACCCACCAGGTGTTACCGAGCAGCACCACGGCCGCGGCCACGGCGCCGAGTGCGGCGAGCGACACGACGATCTTGGCCGAGTAGTAGCCGCGACGTCGGCCCAGCAACCCCTGGTCGCGCACCTGACGGGACAGCTCGGCGAAGTCCTGCCGCGTCGAGGCATCGGGGGGAAGAGCCTCGAACGTCGTGTCCATGAAGGGTCTCTCGGTCGGCGCCCGCAGGCGGTGGGGTGACGATCAGGACTCCATCCACCGCTGCACTGGTAGGGGCGGAGACGGGACCCGTCATTCGACGAGGATCGGGCACGCGGCAAATGCCTGGCCGACCCGGACCGAGGCTGACCCCTCCAGTCTACGCCGCGCCGGGCCCCACCGGAACGACAACACCCGCCGACCGGTCATACTTGAGAAAGTCGATAGGTTTACGTAGACAATGGGCACCGCAGCCGACCCGACCCTGCCCGACGCCACGAGGTGACCTTCGCCATGTCCACCACCGCCACACCGCTCGTCCTCGACATCACCCCCCTCTCGGGGACCATCGGCGCCGAGATCCACCATGTCGATCTCCATCATTCCCTGAGCGAGGCCACCGTCGCCGCCTCCGACAGGCGCTCCTGGATTACCAGGTCATCTTCTTCCCCGGTGCGCACCTCTCCCCCGACGAACACAAGCAGTTCGCCAGGGCCTTCGGGGAGATCACCAAGGCCCATCCGGTGGTCCCCGGCGTCGGCGATCATCGGGAGGTCTTCGAGATCGACTACTCGAAAGTACGCGATCTGCTCGCCGCCGGCACCGGGGACAGCGAGTACGGCGGCGGCGGCGAGAAGTGGCACACCGACGTGACCTTCATGAGGACCCCGCCGCTCGGCTCCATCCTCAACGCCATCGTCATCCCGCCGGCCGGCGGCGACACGCTGTGGTCGGACGCCCAGGCCGCCTACGAGGGACTGTCGCAGCCGTTCAAGCATCTGGTCGACGGGCTCACCGCGCTACACGACGGCTCGCGGCGATTCGGCAAGCTGCTCGACCATCTGGGCCACGGGGAGTGGGACGGCGAGCAGTTCACCGAGCTGATCCCGGCCGAGCACCCCGTCGTGCGCACCCACCCCGAGACCGGTCGCCGCAGCCTGTTCGTCAACCCGGGGCTCACCGTGCGGATCAAGGGCCTGTCCGGCAAGGAGAGCGACACCCTGCTGGGATTCCTCTTCGCCCACATGGCCCCACCCGAGTACGTGGTCCGCTACCGATGGGACGAAGGCGACCTCGGGTTCACTGCGCCATCGGCGACTACGGGGACGCCCGCCGGGTGATCCAGCGGGTGACCATCCGGGGCGACCAGCCCTTCTGATCCCCCCGAGGGCGGCGCAGCAGGCGATCACGACCCGAGTGCCCGGAGGCCGGACCTCGGGCCAGCCGCGTCGTCTGGGTCGCGGTCACGGCTCATGCGTTGCCCGCCGTGTCCGGGGCGTGACCATCCACCACAACCGCTCGGCCGGCGGTGGATGGGGCGCGGTGCGATGGCGATCGCCACGCCCGACCGTGATCGGAGCAGGC
>CAWEVL010000007.1:0-64057 GCA_963812525.1 uncultured Acidimicrobiaceae bacterium | reverse complement strand
GCACTGGTGCGCCCCCTGGGATTTGAACCCAGAACCTGCGGATTAAGAGTCCGTTGCTCTGCCGTTGAGCTAGAGGCGCCTGCACTACCACCGTACTGTCCCAGCCGGCCTGGTACTGAAGACTCCCCGGGGCAAGAGGGTGACCGACGGGGCTCGAACCCGCGACCTCCGGGGCCACATCCCGGCGCTCTGCCAACTGAGCTACGGCCACCAAGGAGCCTCTAGTGTGGCACAGTCCGGTGACCGTGAGGGCCGTGACGGTAGCCTTGCCCGGGCTGGCCCCTGTAGCTCAACTGGATAGAGCAGGTGGTTTCTACCCATCAGGTTGCGGGTTCGACTCCTGCCGGGGGCGCCTGCCGGGGCGCGGTGGCCGGGCCGCCCGAGCCCCGTCGTCCGGCTCCCCGGTCCACGGTCCCGGTCGGCCTCACCTACTCTGTGTCGATCGAATTCCGTGGATCGATCCAACAGCGACCCCGGACGGCGGTCGACCGTGGGAACCGCGACCGACGGGTCGGTGGCCTGGCGCGTCTGCACGCCCGGTCCCGCCTTCCGGTTCCCGGGGGGTGGCGTGCCCCGGGTCTCCCCCTGTCCGGCGCGTCGTGACCCTCGTGGCCCTCGCCGCCCTGGTGGGCGTCCCCGACGCCTTCGCCTCGGGGTCCGCGTCCACGCCGACCCCGTCCCTCAGCGGCGCCAGCTTCACCGAGACGTGGACCACGGGACACCTGCCCGACGACGGTGGGCCGATCGCCATGTCCTCCCCGGTGCCGGTGACACTGGGAGGCCACCCGTCGGTGGTCGTGGGGGACCGCACCGGCAACCTCTTCGCCTACCACCTGGGCGGCTCGTCAGCGGTGGCCGTGGCCGGTTGGCCCGCCACCAACGAGAGCGGCCCCATCGACTCGACGCCCTCCGTCGCCACCTCAGGCGGGCAGACCTCGGTGCTGGTCGGGTCGGGAAACGACGGCGACCCGGTGCCCGGCGGGTACTCGGCGTTCACTCCCTCGGGGATCCAGCAGTGGTTCACCCCGGTGGTGAACCCGCCCGAGCGACACCGACCCGTTCGGCGGCGTCCAGGCCGGCCTGGCCGTCGGGTCGCTCCAGTCCGGCGGCCCCGACGCCGTCGCCGGTTCCCTGGGTCAGGTCTCCTACGCCCTCAACGCCACCACCGGGACCCCGCTGACCGGCTGGCCCTTCCTCAACACCGACAGCACGCACTCCACCGCGGCCCTGGCCGACCTGTACGGCACCGGCCAGACCGAGATCATCTACGGCGGGGACCAGACGGCCGGCTTCGGGGCCGGTCAGCCGTACTCCGACGGGGGACACCTGAGGATCCTGAGCGCCCAGGGGAACCAGATCTGCCGCGCCGACACCGACCAGACCGTCGACTCCTCACCGGCGGTGGGCGGCATCCTGGCCGGAGGGGCGACCGGCATCGTGGTGGGCACCGGCGGCTTCTTCCCCGGGGCCTCGGACACCAACACGGTGAAGGCCTACGACACCCACTGCCGGCTGCGGTGGTCGGCCACACTCGACGGCGACACCTTCTCGTCCCCGGCCCTGTCCGACGTCCTGGGGAACGGGTCGCTCCAGGTGGTGGAGGGTACCGACCGCACCGTCTTCGGTGGTTCGGTCTGGGTCCTCGACGCCACCACCGGGCAGACGATCTGGAAGGTCAGCGGCATCAACCGGGTCATCGGGTCGGTGGTCACCGCCGACCTCGGCGGCACCGGCTACGACGACGTCCTGGTCCCCACCATCGCCGGCACCCTGGTCCTCGACGGGCGGACCGGGAGCCAGATCGCCGACCTCAGCCCCAGTCTCGGCCTGCAGAACTCGCCCCTGGTCACCGACGACCCCAACGGAACCATCGGGATCACCCTGGCCGGCTACACGGCCTCCAGCCGCTCCCCGGCCGGGGTGGGCGAGATCGATCACTACGAGATCTCCGGTTCCAGCGGCGCGGGTGCCGTGGCCGGGGCGGCGTGGCCCATGTTCCATCACGATCCGCAGCTCACCGGGAACGCCGGGGGGACCACGCCGACCGGCTCCATCCCTCCCTGCTCGGTGCCGTCGGCGGCCTACTCGGGCTACGACCTCGTGGCCTCCGACGGCGGCATCTTCTCCTTCGGCTCCATGCCGTTCTGCGGCTCCACCGGCGGCACCCGCCTCAATGCCCCGATCGTGGGCATGGCCATGGCGCCGGGCTCCGGCGGGTACTGGGAGGTGGCCGCCGACGGCGGCATCTTCTCCTTCGGCGGCGCCAGCTTCTTCGGCTCGATGGGCGGCACCCACCTCAACGCCCCCATCGTGGGCATGGCCGCCACCCCTGATGGCGGCGGCTACTGGGAGGTGGCCGCCGACGGCGGCATCTTCTCCTTCGGCGATGCCAGGTTCCTCGGGTCCATGGGCGGCCAGCACCTGAACAGCCCGGTGGTGGGGATCTCGTCGTCCACCGACGGCGGTGGCTACCGAATGGTCGCCTCCGACGGCGGCATCTTCTCCTTCGGCGACGCCCCGTTCGCCGGCTCCGAGGGCCGGGTGCGCCTGAACCAGCCCGTCGTGAGCACCACCAACGACGCCAATACCGGGGGCTACTGGGAGACGGCCGCCGACGGCGGGGTGTTCTCCTTCGGTGGCGCCCCCTTCTACGGCTCGACGGGGAGCCTCCACCTCAACGCCCCCATCGTGGGCATGGCCGAGACCTCCAACGGGAGCGGCTACCGCTTCACCGCCGCCGACGGGGGGGTCTTCAGCTTCGCCGCCCCCTTCCTGGGCTCCACCGGTGGCATCCAGCTGGCCCGGCCCGTGGTGGGCATGGCCGGCTCGTGAGCCTCGTCGTGGACCCCCCGGCCCGGCATAGACTTCGCCGGTGACCGACGTGCTGGCTGTGGCCAACCAGAAGGGGGGCGTGGCCAAGACCACCACGGTCCACTCCCTCGGCGTGGCCTCGGCCGGCTTCGGGCGGCGCACCCTGGTCGTCGACCTCGACCCCCAGGCCTGCCTGACCTACTCCCTGGGCTTCGACCCCGACGCCCTCGACCGCTCGCTCCACGACGTCTTCGTCCGACGCGACAGCGTGTCCGACGTCGCCCTGCCCGTGCCCGGGGTGGCCCTGCTCGACGTGCTGCCGGCCACCATCGATCTGGCCGGCTCCGAGGTCCACCTGCTCACCCGGACCGGTCGTGAACACGTCCTGGCGCGGGCCCTCGAGCCCGTGCTCGGACGCTACGACCTGATCCTCATCGACTGCCCCCCGTCGCTGGGTGTCCTGACCATCAACGGGCTCACCGCGGCCAACGCCGTGCTGATCCCGCTGCAGTGCGAGGCCCTGTCCCACCGAGGGGTGGGCCAGCTGCTCGAGACCATCGAGGACGTCCGGGCCTTCGCCAACAGCGATCTCAGCGTCCGAGGCATCATCGCCACGATGTACGACGACCGCACCCGGCATGCCCGGCACATCATCGAAGAGGTCGAATCCCGCTACGGGATCCCGGTGCTGCAGCCCCCTGTCCGTAAGTCGATCCGGTTCGCCGAGGCCCCGGCCCGAGGGAAATCCATTCTCCAGCACGCGCCGAACTCGCCCGGGGCACTCGCCTATCAACAGCTGGCCCGCACCCTGCTCGACATGAGCGTGGTCGCCGGCACCGTTGGCTAGTGCCGGACGGTCCCGACCCGTTGGGGAAGCGGGCGCTCTACTGGCTGCCGGTGGACGAGCAGTCCGTCGAAGGGGACGGGTACCGACCCGGCCGAGGCGCCGTGGCGGCGACCGACACCGTCCAGCTGGGTCCCGGACCGACGGCACGCCCGACCGACGGGCAAGCACGCCCTGTTCTCCGCGGCCACCCCGGCCGGTGAGGCAGAGAGGGCGGAGGTGTCCGCCACCGACCCCCTGCCGCCACGCGGGGTCTTCGCCGTCGCCTGCTCCTCGTGCGGCTCGGTCACCCGCGTGGGGATCCTCGACTTCCTCTGGCTCCAATTCCCCTTCGGGGCCTGGCTTCCCCGGCGGGTGTTCGACCGGTGGATGACCTGCCCGGCCTGCCGCCGTCGTACCTGGATGAGCGTGACCCTGGCCCGGTGACCTGCCCCTGGGCGACCCGGTGGGCCGCGGTCGCCCCCGGTGCCCGATGGTGCTGACGGTGAACCGGTGACGGCCTGGGGGCTGGGCACGCTCCAGCTGGTGGCGGCCTCGGCCGACTCCGGCACCAACCCCGGTGGGGTCACCGGCTGGCTCCTCCACTTCCACGGCCCGACGGCCTACCTCCTGGTCGGGTTCCTGGCCTTCGCCGAGGCGGCGCTCCTGGTCGGGTTCTTCATCCCCGGCGAAACGGCGGTGGTCATCGGCGGCGTGCTGGCCGGGCTCGGCGCCGTCAACCTGGGGGTGATGATGGCGGTGGTGGTGGTCTGGCCATCGTCGGCGACTCGGTCGGGTTCGAGGTCGGCAAGCGGGCCGGCCCCCACCTGCTCGAGCGCCGCCCCCTCAAGGGGAACGCCGCCGTCCGCCGCACCATGGGCATGCTCGAGCGCTACGGGGGCCCGGCCGTCTTCCTGGGTCGCTTCGTGGCCTTTGCCCGCGCCCTCATCCCCGGCCTGGCCGGCATGAGCGGCCTCCGCTATCGGGTCTTCCTGTTCTACAACGCGCTCGGTGGCCTGATCTGGGGTGTGGGCTACACCCTCCTCGGCTACGTGGTCGGGCTCTCGTTCGAGCGGATCCTGAAGGAGGTCGGCCTGTGGTCGCTGGCGGCGGTGGCGGCCATCGTGGTGGTGGCCGTGGTGGTCCGCACCGTGCTCAAGCGCCGGGAGCGCCGCCGGCTGGCCGTCGAGTTCGCCGACGGGGACCGGGACGGCGGCGCGGGTGGCGGCGCCGGCCCGGCCGGGCCGCCGGCCTCGGCCTGATCCCCGGCTCAGCCGGTCTGGGGGTGGGTGGGCGTGGTGCCGTTGGCCAGCAGGTTGTCGAAGCCGTCGGGGATGGACAGCAGGCCCGGGGCGGTGCCGGAGACGTCGGTGATCCCGTACTGCCAGACGATGGAGTTGGTGGTGGGGTCGATGATGACCACGCGGTTGCGGTAGTCGTCGTTGACGACGATCAGCCCGTTGGCGAACCGCTCGGCCAGCGACGGCTTCTTCAGGGCGGCCTCACCGGAGAGCGGCCCGTAGGACCAGGTCACCTTCCCCTCCCGGGTGAATTCGACGATGCGCCCCTCGGCCGGCGGGTCGTAGTCGGTCATCAGGTAGAGGTCGGAGCCGAGCTGCTGGGGGTCCGAGGGGTAGTTCACCGACGGCAGGTGCACGGTCCACACCAGAGCCCCCTTCTGGGTGTATTCGTCGACCCACGAGCCGTTGATCTCCGAGACCAGGACATCGCCGTTCTCCAGGGGCGTGTCGCCGTTGGGGTAGGCGACCGAGGTCGGGGGGACGTGGGCGTCGGCCCCGTTGCCGATCTGGCTGAGCACCTGACCCTGGGGGGAGAGGAAGAGGATCCGGTTGTTCGATGCGTCGGCCACGGTGACGACCCCCGACTTGAGCAGGTAGGCGTCGTCGGGCTGGTTCAGATACCCGGGGCCGGCACCCGGGACCCCGGGATGCCCGTACTGCCAGAGGATCTTGCCCGACGGGTAGGCGATCTCCACGATGGTGTGGTTGTCCTCCTGATTGGAGATGATGCCGGTGCCGCGCCTGATGAAGAAGGCGTCGTCGGGGAAGTAGAAGCCGCCCGGGGGTGGGGGCATGGTGGCGGACGGGTACTGCCAGACCAGGTTGCGGGCCGCGTCCAGCGCCACCAGGCGGTCGTTGCCCCGGTCGGCGATCAGCAGGGTGCCGGCGTACGGGGCCCCCGAGGCGGGCGATCCGGCCGGCCCACCGTAGGGGCTGGGCCGCAGGGAGATCACCGTGCTCAGCGAGCCCGAGGCCACCCCGGCCTGGTCGGTCCCGGTCTGGGCGGTGACCTCGCCCCCCACCACATAGCCGATGGCGCCGGGTCCCGATCCCACGGTGGCGTAGCCGGCGAAGGCGGTGGCCTGGGGGAGCAGGCCGGCGTGCAGCACCTTGCCCGACGACGGGACGAAGGCGGTGATCTGGGTCAGCGTGGAGCCGTCGGGGCTCTGACCTCCGGCCACGTAGACGGTGGTGCCGAGGACGGTGGCCGCGGCGCCGTAGAGGGCCTGGGGGAGGTGCCCGACCACGGTGGTCCTGTGGGTGGCCGGGTCGATCCGCTGGATGGCGTCGGTGGCCGTGGGGGAAGTGCCGGACGAGGCCGTCTGGCCCCCGAAGCAGTAGACCATGCCCCCGGCGGCCACCACCGCCGGGTACCGGACGGGGACGGCCAGCCTGGCCACCGTGGTGAAGTGGGTGCCGTCCCTGGTGGCCAGCACGCCCGGGCAGGTAGGTGGTGCCGTCGTACCCTCCCACCAGGTAGGCGGTGGTCGTGGCCCCGGTCCCGTGTCCGGCGGTGACCGTGGCCACGGCCAGGTCCGATCGGGGCTGGGGCAGCTGGCCCACCACGGTGCCGGTGGTGCCGGCGGCCGGCGGGGCGGTGGGCGTCGGCCACCGCCTGGACGGTGGCCACGGTGTCCGGCGAGCCGCCGCCGAAGACGAAGGTGGTCTTGCCGATGGTGGCGCTGCCGGCATCGTGGGTCGGGTCGGCCAGCGCGGCCGCGGGGGCCATGGCCCCGGTACCCGGCACGATGGTCGACACGCCGGCGAGCGAGGTGCCGGCCGGGGTGATGCCCCCCAGCACGGTGAGGTCGCGGCCGTTGGCCACCACCGTCTCACGGGACAGCGGGGCGCCGAGCGGCCACGCCTCGACGCCGGCCTCGATGGACGGGGGGCCCGGCCGCCGGTGCTGGGTCCCGGTGGCCCCGACCGAAGCAGCCGCCGAGGCCGGACGGGGGACGGAGGAGCCGCCGCCCGAACGGGACGGCGCGGTCGACGTCGTCGTGGCCGTGGAGGCCGTGCCGCCGTTGCACGATGCCACGACGACCCCGGTGACGACCAGCACGACCAGGGCGGCGACGGTGGCCGCCCGCCGCCGCCGGCGCTGGATGCCGCGGACCCGCTGGGCCGGCCGCTCCTCGGGCATCAGGCGCCGGCCACGAAGAAGCGGGCCGGCGCGTCACCCTTGCGCCGGATCCGGTCGTGCAGCTCGAGCAGGATGCAGTGGGCCATGGTCTCCCCGTTGGCCTGCCGCTGCATGAAGGACTGGATCTCGTCCCACGGGCGGGACCAGTGCAGCCGGAGGGTGATCTCCCAGGCGGTGGAGCCGGGATACGCCGGTGACCACCTGCTCGATCTCGTCCAGGCGGTCGGCGTGGTGGTCCATGAGCTCCTGCAGCCGACCGTTGAGGTCGGCGAACCGGTACTCGTGGGCCGGGAGCACCTCGTCGGTGGGAAGGTCCTCCAGTTTGGCCAGCGAGGCCAGGAAGTCGCCCAGCGGGTTGGCCACCTGCTGGGTGTGGGCCGAGATGTTGGGGGTGATCCGCGGGAGGACGTGGTCGCCCGAGATGAGCAGCCGTCGGTCGTCGCTGTAGAAGCAGACGTGCCCCGGGGAGTGGCCCGGCGTCCAGATGGTGCGGAGCGACCACCCGGGCAGGTCGATGGCCTTCCCGTCCTCGAACAGGACGTCGGGGACGGCCATGGTGACCATCGACTTGACGGCCATGGATGCCGCAGCCAGGTCGGGGAGCTTGTCCTCGGGCACGCCCGAGTGGGACAGGAACCGGGACATGTTGGCCACCAGCTCGTCGGTGTCGCCGTAGCGGGCCTCGAGCATCCTGGCGTCGGCCGGGTGCAGGCCGATCCACGAGCCGGAGGCCTCGCGGACCCGGCCGGCCAGCCCGTAGTGGTCGGGATGGATGTGGGTGACCATCACCGCCCGTACGTCGGCTGATGCTGCCGCCGGCGGCGGCCAGCCCGTCGTTGAGCGCCGTCCAGGCCACCTCGGTGTTCCACCCGGCATCCACCAGGGCCACGCCGCCCCCGGCCAGCTCGAGGGCGTAGACCAGCACGTAGCGCAGCGGATTGTCGGGGATGGGGACGGGAATGGACCAGAGTCCGGGCCGTACCTCCTCCACCGGTGGCATGACCCCGTCGTCCCACGCGGCCTTCTGCGCTGTGCCGGTGACCACGACCACGACAGGCACGGTACACGGCAGGACGGCCCTGGTGGTTCCACCAGGAGGGCCTTCGGAGGGCGGCCCGGGTCGGGGATCCGGACCGGCCCCCGGACCCCCCGCGGGGTCGCCCCGCCGGCAAATCCTTGAAGTAACCAGGGCAAGTGCCTACCATGCGTCCCAGCAACCAGGCCTTGGTCGTCGGCAACGGGTCACGGAAACCGAGTGGGACGAGGAGTCATGGCCGATCAGTGCGCGGAGGGCAACGTGGAGCACCGGGAGGGCGGCGGGGTGACCGGACCGCTCCCCCCGCCGTCACGGATCCCGCTCCCGTCCACGGCCCCAGGCGGGCCCCGGTGATCACCTACGCCAACTGGCGCCACCGCTGTACCGGGTTCGTGGCCCTGTGGCCCGAGCCCTTCCTCGAGGTCGGCGGCACCGGCCTGGTCATGGAGTGGAACCCACGGGCCGAGGAGGTGTTCGGCTGGCCCCGTGACGAGGTGGTGGGTCGGCCGGTGACGGACACCCTGCTCCCGGCCGGACTCGGTGACCCGGCCTTCCTCGACGCCTCCCGCCGAACCCACCGCCCTGCTCGACCCCCTGTGGACCGGCGCCGGCAACGGTCTCCACCGTCGGTTCGAGCTGCTCCACCGGGAGGGCCATCGGATCCCCGTGGAGGGTCGCCTGTTCGTCACCGGCCAGGGGGCGGCCCGCTGCGTGGGGGGCTTCATCCGCCCGGCCGTGGTGCCGGCCACCGCATCCGCGCCCCAGCCGGGCTCGGGCCCCTGGCGGGATCGGGCCCGACGGGAGGACCTGCTCACCGGGCTGCCCAACCGGGTCCACTTCGGTGAGCGGCTGACCTCGGCAGTGACCGACTGCCGGGGGGTCCCCGGCTCGGTGGCGGTGGTCCTGATCGACCTCGACCGGTTCAAGACCATCAACAACACCATGGGCCACGACTTCGGTGACCTGGTCCTGGCGTCCGTCGCCGCCCGGCTCCAGAAGGTGGCCGGCGACGCCGAGGTCATCGCCCGGTTCGGGGGCGACGAGTTCCTGGCCCTCTTCCGCAACGGCGCGGGCACCGCCCATATCAACGCGTCGGCCTTCATCGACCGGGTACGGGTGTCGTTGGCCGAGCCGTTCCTGGTGGAGGGTTCCGAGGTCTTTCTCGACGCCTCGGTGGGCGTGGCCCTCAACACCTTCGGCGTGGACGACACCGCGGAGCTGCTCTCCAACGCCGAGGCCGCCATGTACCAGGCCAAGGCCCGGGGCGGCTCCGGGGCCGAGACCTTCGGTGAGTCGATGCGCATCGAGGTCCTGGACCGGATGTCGACCGAGCACTCGCTCCACCGGGCCCTGGAGCGGAGCGAGCTGATGCTGCACTACCAGCCGGTGGTAGAGCTGGAGGGGGTGACCACGGTGGGCGTCGAGGCCCTGGTGCGCTGGCAGCATCCGGGCCAGGGACTGGTATCCCCGTACCGCTTCATCCCGGTGGCCGAGGAGAGCGGCCTGATCATCCCCATCGGCGCCTGGGTGCTCGAGGAGGCGTGCCACCAGCTCCAGGATTGGCAGCACCCGGGTCGGCCCGGGCCCCACGGCTCGATCGAGGTCAACCTGTCGGCCCGCCAGATCGACGACCCGCGGATCGTGCGGACCGTCGAGCAGATCCTGACCCGCACCGGACTGCCGCCGGAGCACCTCACCCTCGAGATCACCGAGAGCGCCCTCATGAAGAACGCCGCCTCGGCCCTGTCGGTCCTCTCGGCCCTGAAGGAGCTCGGAGTCCAGCTGGCCATCGACGATTTCGGTACCGGCTATTCGTCCCTCACCTACCTCCAGCGCTTCCCCCTGGACATCCTGAAGGTGGACCGCTCCTTCGTGGAGGAGCTCGGCGTGAGCGTGGAGGGCGAGGAGATCGTCTCGGCCGTCATCAACCTGGCCCACGCGCTGGGCCTCCGGGTGGTGGCCGAGGGGGTGGAGACCGCACTCCAGCTCGAGGTGCTCCAGGCCTTCGAGTGTGACCTGGCCCAGGGCTACCTGTTCTCCAAGCCCCTCCCGGCCAGCGAGGTCGTGACCAGCTTCGGCCTACCGCTCAGCGCCTGATCGGGTCGTGCCGGGTGGGAACCTGGCGGCGCGGCGACCCGCCGATCGGTCGGGACGGCGGGATTTGAACCCGCGACCTCCTGCTCCCAAAGCAGGCGCGCTGCCAAGCTGCGCTACGTCCCGTTGGGCCGGCCGTGACCCGGCCCGTGCACGACCGCCCCAGCGTAGGCCACCGGGATGACGGTTTTTCCCCCGAGGATGGTTCCCGGTAGCGTCGCGCCGATGCCCACCGTGCGTGTCGCCGTCTTCGACCTGGGCAGCAGCTCGTTCCACCTCATGGTGGTGGACGCGTCCCGTGACGGGCTCCTGACCCCGGTGCTGCGTCGCCGGTCGTTCCTGCACCTCGGGACCGAAGTGGCGCGGACCGGGGGTGTGCCTGCCGACCGGGCCGCCTCGGCCGTGCGGACGGTACGTCGGCTCCGGGCTGCGGCGGACGACGCGGGCGTCGACGTGGTGGTGGCGCTGGCCACGGCGGCCCTTCGCGACGCGGCCAACGGCACCAAGCTCCTCGGCCGCTTCGAGCAGGTCCTGGGCTGCTCGATCACCCTGCTCACCGGCGAGGAGGAGGCCCGGCTGTGCTTCCTCGGGCAGCGGGCCGGTGTCTGGGTGGGCCATGAGCCGGTCCTGGGCCTCGACTTGGGGGGCGGCAGCCTGGAGGCGGGCATCGGCACCATCGACGAGGTGTCCGAGGTGACCAGTGTGGCCCTGGGCACGGCCCGGCTCCGGGGTGAGCTGGGCACCGGTGAGCTGCTGACCCCGGCCGACCGGGTGGCGGTCAGGGAGGTCACCCTGGCCCGATCCGAGCCCATCGGCGCCATTCTGGCCGGCCATCCGGCTGCGGGGGCCCGGGTGATCGCCAGTGGCGGGACGGTGCGGGCCCTGGCCCGCCTGGCCGTGGTGCTCCACCGTCCGCTGGGCCCCCACGAGTCGTCCTCGTCGGTCCAGGTCAATCAAGTGGAACTCCCGGCCGGCCAGCTCCACCAACTCGCCGACCGCCTGGCCACGCTGGATCTCGACGCCCGTCTGGCCCTCCCCGGGATCCATGCCCGGCGGGCCCCGCTCCTGCCCATCGGCGCCGTGGTGCTCTCCACCCTGGTCGAGCACCTGGGCCTGCAGCGGCTGGTGGTCAGCGACTGGGGACTACGAGAGGGCGCCGTGATCGGCGCCCTCTCGCTCAACGCTGAACGGTACGTGCTCCCGGGCTGACCCCGACCCCGGTCTCGCCCCGATCCGTCAAGCCTTCTTGCCCAGGATCCTGTTCATCCCGGTCCCACAGACGGGGCATTTGCCCTTGGCCGAGCGACGGCCGTTGGCCATCTCGACCTCCTCGCCCTCGAATTGCCGCTTCTCTCGGCATTTCACGCAGTATCCCTCGTACGACGCCATGGCTCCTCCTCAACGATTCGCTGGTCTCGATCCGGTGATCGGATGGACCGAACGTATCGGTCAGCGCTCGGGGAAGGGGGGATAGGGCGGCCAACTGCTAGCTATAGTTAGCAGTCCGTACCGCACGGCACGGGCCGGCTTCAGGCGTGGTCGTCGTCGTCGACGACCGTCGGAGGATCTCCAGTGGAGATGTCGGCCATCATCGCCTCGATGTCCTTGGCGGGCAGCGGAGGGCTGAAGTAGTAGCCCTGGGCGGTGGTGCAGCCTCGCTGCAGGAGCACCCGGCTCTGTACCGAGGTCTCGACCCCCTCGGCCACACAGTCCAGGCCCAGCCGGGCGGCCATGGAGATGATGGCGGAGACCAGGGAGTTGTTGTCGGCGTCGGGCCCCAGGACCTGGACGAACGACTGGTCGATCTTGAGGGTGCTGACCGGGAAGGTGCCGATGCGGCTCAACGACGAATTGCCGGTCCCGAAGTCGTCGATGGTGAACCGCACCCCGAGGCGGCGGAGGCGCTCGATGGTCTGCCGGGCCGGACCGGACTTGTCCAGGACCACCCGTTCGGTGATCTCGAGCTCGAGGAGGGACGGATCGATCCCGGTCTCCATCAGGGCCTGGTGGATGTTGTCGAACAGCTCGGGGTTGGACAGGTCCCGGGAGGCCAGGTTGACGGACAGCCGGAGCGGGGGCAGTCCGTCGTCCATCCAGGCCCGGGCCTGACGGCACGTCTCGGCCAGGACCCAGGTGTCCAGGGCCACGATGACGTCGGTCCGCTCGGCCATGGAGATGAACGACGACGGCTCGAGCACGCCGAAGGTCGGATGGTTCCAGCGGATGAGGGCCTCCACCCCGACCACCTCTGCCGTGCGGAGGTCGATGTAGGGCTGGTAGAGCAGGAAGAACTCGTCGTGCTGGAGGGCGCGGACCAGATCGGCGTAGAGCGCGTCCTCGTCGATGGCCAGGCGGCCGTGGGCCGAGTTGACCAGGGAGCCCGAGTACATCTGGAAGGCGTTTCGACCCCGGTCCTTGGCCCGGTACATGGCCTCGTCGGCCCGGCTCAGGAGGTCGTCGTAGGAGTCGCCGTGGTCGGGGGCCATGGCGATGCCGATGGACCCGGAGGTCTCCACCTCCTGGTCGAAGACCTCGAAGGGGGCGCCCAGGGCCTCGAGGGAGCGCTGGGCCAGTTGGTCGATGGCCAACTGGTCGGCCAGGCCCGGCAGCAGGATGGCGAACTCGTCCCCTCCCACCCTGGCCACCGTGTCCTGGGCGCGGACCGTCTCCACCAACCGCTGGCTGACCTGACGGATGAGATCGTCTCCGGCAGCGTGGCCCAGCGTGTCGTTGACCGACTTGAAGTGGTCGAGGTCGACGAAGAACATGCAGACCGGCTCGCCCACCCGGCGGGACCGGACCAGTTCCTGTTCCACCCGGTCCTCGAACAGCCTGCGGTTGGGCAGCCCGGTCAGGGCGTCGTGCCAGGCCATGTGCGAGACCTTCTCCAGGAGCTCCAGGTTCTGTACCGCGGTGGCGGCCTGGTCGGCCAGCCCGGACAGGCGCTCGTGGAGGTCGGGGTCGTGGATCGAGGCGGTCGGGGTGTCGCCTCCGAAGTTGGCCGAGATGACCCCGAGAAACTCCCCGGCGGCGAACAGTGGCGCCACCACGGAAGCGGCCGTGCCCGATCGGCGGAGGAGGTTCTGGAGGTAGGGGTCGTCGGTGGTGGCATCGAGGACCATCACCTCCCGGTGGAGCATCATCCGTTCGACGATGGTCGCGTCGGTGCGGACGGCCAGGGGATCGCCCGAGCCGGGCTCGGGCCCCTCGGGGGCGGCATCCGTCGGAGGGGGTCCCTCGCCCGCCCCCGCCCGCCGGTGGGACGGTCGGATGGGGACGATCGGGCCGTGGTAGGCGTGTGGATCCTCGAGGCCGGCGGTCCGGGCCCGCGGGACCATCTGACCGGCGCCGCTGTCCCACAGGTACACCGTGGACTGGTCGCAGTTGGTGACGGCCGGCACGGTGTCGGCCAGCAGTTGGACCAGTTCGGCCAAGGTGGTCACCCTCGAGAGGGACTCGGAGAAGGAGAGGAGGGTTCGGGCGGTGGCGTCGCTCCGCTTGGCCTCGGTCAGCACACTGAAGATGTCGAGTGCGGTGGCCGCGTACTCGGCGTAGAGGTCGAGCACCCGGGACTCCCACGGGGATGGGCTCGAGCCGGGTGGCGGGAACTCGATCAGCCGGCCGTAGCGCCGCCGGGAGGAGGCGATGTCCACCGCCAGGTAGGAGCCGTCGCCCTCCCCGGGAGGGACGCGCCAGAGATCGGCGGCCAACCGTTGGGCCTCCCCGGGGTCGAGGCCCCGGTGGTGCAGCTGGATCGGCATACCGGAACGGACCCGGACCATCAGGAGGTACCGGTGCGCCGAGACGACCGCGTCGGCGCGGGCTGCGATCTGGGTCAGGAGGGTCTCGACATCGTCGTCCAGCAGCTCGAGCGAGGTGGCGAAGGCCCCTTCCACCAGCACGGTCATCCGGTGGAGCTGCTCCCGCAGTTCCGCCTCCGACTCGCCGGCGTGACCACGACGGTAGGTGACTGATCCCGTCGCCCCTCCGGCGACTGCGTCCGGTCGGGCGTCTGCGTCCGGCTCCGCGTCCGGTCGGGCGTCTGCGTCCGACTCCGCGTCCGGTCGGGCGTCTGCGTCCGACTCCGCGTCCGGTCGGGCGTCTGCGTCCGACTCCGCGTCCGGTCGGGCGTCTGCGTCCGACTCCGCGTCCGGGACCTCCCAGCTGATGGCGTACAGGCAGCGCCGACCGCCCCGTGCACTGCACTCGGTCTCGGTGATCAGGGCGGGTGGCCGGTCGAACAGCACCGGGATCTGCGAGAGCAGCCCGCGGGTCATCTCGCACAGGTGGGCGTGCCGCGCCTCGGGTGGGCGGCGGGGGGCCACCTCGACGAGGGCGTGGTCCCCGGCCAGCTCCAGTGTGGCGGCGGCCGAGGTGGTCTCGAAGTGCTCGAGCACCCCACCCACTTCCTCCATGACGCCCCGAGTCGAACCGAGGGCCCGGAGCCGGTCGGCGAGCTCGCGCCCGTCCGGCGTGAAGAGCAGCGCTTCTCCCACGTGGAACCCGATGGCACCGTCCCCGGTGACCAGGGCGGCGGCGTTGAGCAGCGCTACGGTCCGCGGCAGCGAACTCCAGCGGGTGGGGTCGGCGAGCTCGGCGAAGGGCCGTGGCTCCTCGGCCAGCGCCAGCACCTGGACCACGCCGGCCTCCCCGCGATGGGCCTGGACCATGCCCATCAGGACGTGCACTGCAGACCCCGAGACGTCGTGGCCGACGCCGACCTCGTGCGTCACGTCTGCCACGTCAATGGACATTGCTGGTCATTCACCCCTCGGCACCGGCACCGCAGCTCGAAGCTGCCCTCGGCCCCTCCTATCATCGACCAGTCCGGGGGGTTTCTTAACTGCACAATTGCCCAGCTGGATGCAGGATTGCCCCGGTCTGCAATCCGAATCGGGGCGGGCCGCCGGCCGGAGATCGCGCGTCGTCCGACGTCGGGTGGTGGATCGGGTCGGCCGGTGACCTCGGTGTCTAGACTCGCCCCATGAGCATCTATGACCCCCCTCTTCAATCACTCGCCGGCGCTCCGACCTCGCTGGGCGACTACCGGGGCAAGGCCCTGCTCGTGGTCAACGTGGCCTCCAAGTGCGGTCTGACCCCCCAGTACGAAGGGTTGGAGCGTCTGCAGAAGACCTACGGCGACAAGGGGTTCACCGTGCTGGGCTTCCCCTGCAACCAGTTCGGTGAACAGGAGCCCGGAACCTCCGAGGAGATCGCCACGTTCTGCTCGACGACGTACGGGGTGACCTTCCCCCTGTTCGCCAAGGTGGAGGTCAACGGGGAGCACCGCCATCCGGTCTACGACGAGCTCACCGCGGTACCCGACGCCGAGGGCGAGGCGGGGGACATCCAGTGGAACTTCGAGAAGTTCCTGGTGTCCCCGGAAGGCGAGGTCGTGCAGCGGTTCCGCCCCATGGTGGATCCCGAGGCACCCGAGGTGACCGACGCCATCGAGGCGAACCTGCCGGGCTGACCGACCTGCCGCACTTTCGCGGCGTGACCGGCATCGGGTCGCCACCACCCGAGCACCTGAACCAGGAACAAGGGGGAGCACATGCCAGGTCGGCAGGGCACGGGTGAACCGGTCATCGACGAGCTCACCGAGGTGTGGGCGTCGGTCGTCACCGCCTGCGAGCAGCTGGACGACGAGCAGTGGGGCCGTCCCACCGACTGTCCCGGCTGGTCGGTCAAGGACAACCTGTCCCATCTCATCGGGATCGAACGGATACTGCTGGGCGACCCGTCGCCCCCGGCCCTGACCGAGGTCCCGACCCACGTCCGCAACCCGTTCGGGGAGATCAACGAGACCTGGGTAGCGGCCCGGCGGAGTGTGCCCGGCTCGGAGGTGCTGGCCGAGTTCGTCGACACCACCAACCGGCGGATCGACGCCCTCATGGCCATGACCGCCGACCAGTTCGACACGGTGGGGTGGAGCCCGGTGGGCGACGTGCCCTACCGCGAGTTCATGGTCACCCGGATCCTCGACACCTGGGCCCACGAGCAGGATATTCGGAGAGCCCTGGGACGACCGGGAGGGCGCAACGGGGTCGGCGAGCGGGTCGTCCTGGACCGGTGTGAGCAGGCCATGCCCTTCGTGGTGGGAAAGAAGGTGGCGCCCCCCGACGGCACGTCGGTGATGTTCGCCGTCAACGGCGTGCTCGGACGGCACCTCCTGGTCTCGGTGGAGGGCGGCCGGGCCTCGCTGCGGCCGGTGCCCCCGGCCGAGCCGCCGACGGTGACCCTGACCCTGGAGCAGGACGAGTTCTGGCGACGGTGCTACGGACGGGTGGGGACCGATGTCGACTCTCCGGGATCGGTCTCCGTCGAGGGCGACGTCGAGCTGGGCCGCCGGGTGCTGGCCGCGCTGAACTTCATGATGTGAACCCCCCGGACCCGCGGTGGTCGTCCCACCGGCCGGTGGGCAGGGGCGGGACGGCGCGGAAAGTTCGGACCCCCCGGGCCAGTACACTCACCTATTCGTATGCGAGCCACAGCTGCGCCCGAGGAGGGCAACAAGGTCCGTCTGTCGGTCGAGATCGACGAGGCCGAGATCGACAAGGCCCTCGACGAGGTGATGCGCCGCTTGTCCCGGGAGGTCCGGGTCCCCGGGTTCCGTCCCGGCAAGGTGCCCCGCCGGGTGATCGAGGCCCGCATGGGCGGGGCGTCGGCCCTGCGGGGCGAGGCCCTCCGTGAAGCCCTTCCCGACTTCTACGCCCAGGCCGTGAGCGACACCGAGGTCGACCCCATCGACCAGCCGGAGATCGACATCACCTCGGGCGACGAGTCGGGTCCGGTCAGCTTCGACGCCGTGGTACTGGTCCGCCCCACCGTGGGCATCCCCGGCTACCAGGGCCTGGTGGTCACCCTGCCCAGCCTCGAGGTCACCGACGAGGAGGTCGCTTCCCAGATCGACCGGCTCCGGGCCACCTCGGGGGAGCTGGTCGAGGTGTCCCGGCCGGCCCAGGACGGTGACCAGCTGACCATCGACATCCACGGCACTCGCCCCGAGGGTGGGGACGGTGACGACTCCGATCTCGATGCCCAGGACTTCCTCTACGAGGTGGGGAGTGGGACCGTGGTCCCCGAGCTCGACGACCAGCTGCGCGGGGCCAAGACCGGCGACATCCTGACCTTCGACACTCCCTTGGAGGGGCTCGGCCAGACGGTCACCTTCAAGGTCCTGGTCAAGGACGTGAAGGAGCTGGTCCTCCCCGAGGTGACCGACGAGTGGGCCGCCGAGGCCTCCGAGTTCGCCACGGCCGAGGCGCTGACCGCCGACGTCACGGAGCGGCTGCGCCAGCGGCATGTCGCCCAGGCCCAGATGTCCCTGCAGCAGAAGACGGCCGAGGCCCTGGTGGAGCTGGTGACCGAGGAGATCCCCGAGCAGCTGGTGCTGGAGGAGCTCCGCGAGCGCATCCACGACCTCAACCACCGCCTCGACGCCCAGGGCATGAGCCTGGGCCAGTTCCTCGGGGCCACCGGGCGCGACGAACAGGAGTTCCTCGACGAGCTCCGGGTGGGTGCCCTCCAGAGCGTGAAGGTCGACCTGGCCCTCCGGGCCCTGGTGGAGGAGGAGGAGATCGAGGTCACCGACGAGGAGCTGGCCGAGGAACTGGCCGCCATGGGCGAGCGCCTCGAAATGGACGCCGACGAGGTCCGAGAGCAGTTGGAACGGGCCGGACGCCTTCCGGCGGTACGCTCGGACCGGCGCAAAGCGAAGGCCATGCGCTGGCTGGTCGACAACGTCGAGTTGGTCGACGAGGAGGGGAATCCCGTGTCCCGGGACGACCTGCTGGTGAACCAGGGTGAGGAGGACTCCGAGTGAGTGCCACGGAAGGAATCAGAACGATGGACGCACAGGCCTACAGCGTGCCGTGGGTGGTGGAGTCCACCAGCCGGGGCGAGCGGAACTACGACCTCTACTCGCGGCTCCTCCGCGAGCGGATCATCTTCCTCGGAACGCCGATCAACGACACCGTGGCCAATCTGGTCTGCGCCCAGCTGCTGTTCCTCGAGTCCGAGGAGGCGGACAAGGACATCCACCTCTACATCAACTCCCCGGGTGGCGATATCACCGCACTGTTCGCCATCTACGACACCATGAAGTACATCAAGCCGGACATGTCGACGTTCTGCTTCGGCCAGGCGGCCTCGGCGGCGGCGGTCCTGCTGGGTGCGGGCACCCGGGGCAAGCGCTTCGCCCTGCCCCACGCCCGGATCCTCCTGCACCAGCCGTTCGGCGGCGTCGAGGGACAGGCCAGCGACATCGAGCTCCAGGCCAAGGAGATCCTCCGCATGCGTGACCTCCTGAACGGCATGCTGGCCGACGACACCGGCCAGACCACCGAACGGGTCAGCAAGGACACCGATCGGGACTTCATCATGACGGCCGAGGAGGCCGTGGGCTACGGGCTGATCGACGAGGTCATCACGGCCCGGGACTCGCTGCCCATGGAGGCCATGGGCGCGGCATAGGCCCAGGGGTCCCGGGACCGGCAGACCGTCACACCACGAGCCAGCCGCTAGGGTTGGGGGACGGCACGACGGGCCGGCCGACGGTCATCGGGGCCGGGGGACGGCAGGGGGCCGAGACCGGACGGGCGACCCACGGGACGCACGGACGGGCGGCACGGATGACCAACAGGGTGCACTGACAGAAGGACACGAGGAACCGACGTGGCGAAGTTCGGAGACGGTGGCGATCTGGTGAAGTGCAGCTTCTGCGGCAAGTCCCAGAAGCAGGTCAAGAAGCTGATCGCCGGACCCGGTGTCTACATCTGCGACGAGTGCATCGAGCTGTGCAACGACATCATCGCCGAGGAGCTGGCCGACACCACCGAGCTGTCCTTCGAGGAGCTGCCCAAGCCCAAGGAGATCTTCGAGTTCCTGAACGACTACGTCATCGGCCAGGAGTACGCCAAGAAGATCCTGTCGGTGGCCGTCTACAACCACTACAAGCGGGTCCAGGCCGGGAGCAACGGCTCCCACGACAACGAGGTCGAGCTGGCCAAGTCGAACATCCTCCTGCTGGGCCCCACCGGATGCGGCAAGACGCTGCTGGCCCAGACGCTGGCCCGCATGCTCAACGTGCCCTTCGCCATCGCCGACGCCACCGCCCTGACCGAGGCCGGCTACGTGGGGGAGGACGTCGAGAACATCCTCCTCAAGCTCATCCAGGCCGCCGACTACGACGTGAAGCGGGCGGAGACCGGCATCATCTACATCGACGAGATCGACAAGATCGCCCGGAAGTCGGAGAACCCGTCGATCACCCGGGACGTGTCCGGTGAGGGCGTCCAGCAGGCGCTGCTGAAGATCCTCGAGGGCACCACGGCGTCGGTGCCGCCCCAGGGCGGACGCAAGCACCCCCATCAAGAGTTCATCCAGATCGACACCACCAACATCCTGTTCATCTGCGGCGGGGCCTTCGCCGGCATCGACACCATCATCGAGAACCGCATCGGCCGGAAGGGCATGGGCTTCCGGGCCGAGGTGCGCAAGGCGGCCGAGCGGGACGACTCGGAGCTGCTGCGCCACGTGCTCCCCGAGGACCTCATGAAGTTCGGGCTGATCCCCGAGTTCATCGGGCGCCTCCCCGTGGTCAGCGCGGTCTCCCACCTCTACAAGGACGCGCTCATCCAGATCCTCGTCGAGCCGAAGAACGCACTGACCCGTCAGTACAAGCGGACCTTCGAACTGGACCACATCGAGCTCGAGCTCACCGACGACGCCCTCGAGGCCGTGGCCGAGCAGGCCCTGCTGCGGGGGACCGGGGCCCGGGGCCTGCGGGCCATCCTGGAGGAGGTGCTGCTCGAGGTGATGTACGACCTTCCCAGCCGTACCGATATCTCCAAGTGCGTGGTGGACCGGGCCGTGGTGCTCGACAAGGTCCACCCCACCCTGGTGCCGCTGAACAGCCCCCCGGCCAAGTCCACCCGGAGCCGCAGGGCCGCCTCCTAGAG
Source organism: uncultured Acidimicrobiaceae bacterium (assembly GCA_963812525.1). Taxonomy (GTDB): domain Bacteria; phylum Actinomycetota; class Acidimicrobiia; order Acidimicrobiales; family RAAP-2; genus Bog-756. The sequence goes on along the minus strand of CAWEVL010000007.1, from coordinate 43,887 downwards.
GTCGGCCGCCCGGCGCCACCCGTGCGTCGATGCGGTACTCGGCCGTCCTGCTCCCCACCGTGCCCTTCGACGATCTTCCCGAGGCCCTGGCCTGGTTGGACTCCCACATCGACTTCGAGTCGACCATGCCCACGCGGCGGGCCCTGCCCAGCCTGGACGGGATGCGGGCCCTGGTCGCCCTGCTGGGCGATCCCCAGCAGGCCTTCCCTTCGCTGCACATCACCGGTACCAACGGGAAGGGCTCGACGGCGGCGATGGCCACCGCGCTGCTCGGCGCCCGGGGGCTCACCGTGGGCACGTACACCAGCCCCAACCTGACCCGGGTCAACGAGCGCCTGTCCCGGAACGGCGAGCCCATCGACGACACCGCCTTCGTGGAGGTGCTCGAGGCCCTGGCCCGTCTCGAGCACCTGATGGACGACCCACCCACCCGCTTCGAGCTCCTCACCGCCGCCGCCCTGGCCTGGTTCGCCGACGAGGCGGTGGACGTGGCCGTGGTGGAGGTGGGTCTGGGCGGTCGCTGGGACTGCACCAACGTCGTGGACGCCGAGGTGGCGGTCCTGACCAACGTCAGCTTCGACCACACCGAGGTGCTGGGCCCCACCCTGGAGGACATCGCCGGCGACAAGTCGGGCATCTTCAAGGTGGGCAGCCGGGTGGTCATCGGCGAGTCCGATCCGACGCTCGTCGGACAGCTGCGCCGGGCGGCCGGCGCCGTCGGCGCCGCCGAGGTCTGGGTCCGCGGCAACGACTTCGCCTGCACCTCCAACCGGTTGGCCGTGGGTGGACGCCTCATCGACGTGCGCACCCCGGGCGCGGCCTACGGCGAGCTGCTGGTGCCGCTCCACGGGTCCCACCAGGGGGACAACGCCTCGGCGGCCCTGGCGGCGGTCGAGGCGTTCTTCGGGTCACCGCTCCACGAGGAGGTCGTCGAGGAGGCGTTCGCCTCGGTCCAGGTGCCCGGGCGTCTGGAAGTGGTGGGCCGCCACCCCCTGGTGGTGGTGGACGGTGCGCACAATGTGGCCGGCATGCTGGTGCTGGCCCGTTCGCTGGTCGAGGAGTTCGCCGTCGAGGGCGAGGCCCAGGCCGTGGTGGGCATGCTCTCGGGCCGCGATCCCGTGGCCATGCTGGAGGCGCTGCTGGGGGCGGGCATCCGGTCGGTCGTGGCCTGCGCCCCGGACTCCCCGCGGGCCCTGCCGGTCCAGGCCGTGGCCGAGGCCGCCTCGGGACTGGGCATGCAGACCGCCCTGGCCGGGTCTCCCGCCGAGGCCGTGGCCCTGGCCCTGGGCCGGGCCGGACCCGACGACCGGATCGTGGTGTGCGGATCCCTGTACGTGGTGGCCGAGGCCCGCCGGCTGCTGGCCCACGACGCCGCCTGACCACGGTCGGCTGCGGGCGCGGCACGGCGTGAGCCGGGGCGTCGGCTAGCCTGCCTCGCTCGTGGGACGAACACTTGTCATCTGCAAGCCCGACGCCGTCGAACGCGGCCTGGTGGGCGAGATCATCAGCCGGATCGAGCGCAAGGGTCTGACCCTGGCCGCCGTGGAGCACCGGACCGTCACCACCGAGGTGGCCTCGGTCCACTACGTCGAGCACGAGGGCAAACCGTTCTTCGAGGACCTGGTGGCCTTCATCACCCGCTCGCCGGTGGTGGCCATGGTGGTCGAGGGACCGGACGACACCTACAAGGTGGTGCGCACCCTGATGGGGGCCACCAACCCGGTCGAGGCCGCCCCCGGCACCATCCGCGGCGACCTGGCCATCGAGACCGGGGAGAACCTGGTCCACGGCTCCGATGCCCCGGAGTCGGCGGAGCGGGAGATCGCCCTGTTCTTCCCGGACCTGGCCTGACCCCCCCGGGCTCGGCGCCCCGGCTCCTCTGGCGCCCCGGCCCCCGGACCGGGACACCCGTTGACCTGGAGTTTGGGGTGCACGCCGGAGCGGCACTCCCCGGGGCGACCTTGTGCCCACCCCCCGATTCCCGTAGCCTGAAGGCAGATGCCGCCCTCCTCGACGAACCCGGACGACGGCACCGGCACGTCCAGCGGAACGCCAGTGTGGTCATCCGCACTCGCCACGTCCCGACCGAACATCGACGGAGGAGTGCATCTCTGATGCGCGACAATGGTTTCTCACTGCTAGGCCGAGACATGGCAGTCGATCTGGGCACCGCCAACACCCTGGTGTACGTGCGGGGCCGGGGCATCGTGCTCAACGAGCCCTCGGTGGTGGCGGTCAACGTGAAGGACGGTCGGCCGCTGGCCGTGGGGGCCGAGGCCAAGCGGATGATCGGGCGCACGCCCAGCCACATCCAGGCCATCCGCCCGCTGAAGGACGGCGTCATCGCCGACTTCGAGATCTGCGAGAAGATGCTCCGCTACTTCATCCACCGGGTCCACCAGCGTCGCTTCGCCAAGCCCCGCATGGTCATCTGCGTCCCCTCGGGCATCACCGGCGTGGAGCAGCGGGCCGTGATGGAGGCGGCCGAGTACGCCGGGGCCCGGAAGGCCTACATCATCGAGGAGCCCATGGCCGCGGCCATCGGTGCCGGCCTGCCGGTGCACGAGCCCACCGGCAACATGGTGGTCGACATCGGCGGCGGCACCACCGAGGTGGCGGTCATCTCCCTCGGTGGCATCGTCACCAGCCAGTCCATCCGGATCGGCGGTGACGAGTTGGACGAGGCCATCGTGTCCTTCGTGAAGAAGGAGTACAGCCTGGCCCTCGGGGAGCGCACGGCGGAGGAGATCAAGATCGCCCTGGGCTCGGCGTACGAGCTCGAGGAGGAGCTCCACGCCGAGATCCGGGGCCGTGACCTGGTGACCGGCCTGCCCAAGACCGTGGTCATCTCGACCCAGGAGATCCGCAAGGCCATCGACGAGCCGGTCTCGGCCATCGTCGACGCCGTCAAGGTGACCCTCGACCGCACCCCACCGGAGCTGGCCGCCGACATCATGGAGCAGGGGATCGTCCTCACCGGTGGCGGGGCCCTGCTGCACGGCCTGGACAGCCGCCTCACCCAGGAGACGGGCATGCCCATCGTGGTGGCCCGCGACCCCTTGAACTGCGTGGCCATAGGCAGCGGGCAGTGCCTCGAGGAGTTCGAGGCCCTCAAGCAGGTCCTCATCACCTCCTCGGCTCGCTGAACGACCGGAGGGCTCGTCTCCTGTGGCGACGCCGCGGCGATCCCGCCGCCCCCGTACCACGCTCCTGATCCTGGTCCTGGTGGCGCTCACCATCATCACCCTGGACGCCCGCGGCGGCTTCCACCGGATCACCTCGGGGCTGCGCACGGTGGCCGCCGACGCCTTCGCCCCGGTGCGCTCCGGGGTCGACGACGTCATCGAGCCGGTGGGCAGCTTCCTGGCCGGGGCGGTCCACTACGGCGCCGTCCGCCAACAGAACCAGAAGCTGCAGGCCGAGATCGACCAGCTCCGAGGGCAGCGGACGGTCCAGGTCGACACCGAGCAGCGGCTGAAGCAGCTGAGCGCGCTCGCCCACCTGCCCTTCGTGGGCAACCTCGAGACGGTGCCGGCGGAGGTCACCAACTTCGGGACCAGCGACTTCGCCGCCACAGTGGACATCAGCGTCGGCCGGGACGACGGGGTCCAGCTCAACATGCCGGTGGTGGGGATGGGCGGCCTGGTCGGCCAGGTGGTGCAGGCCAACCACTCCACCTCCACCGTCCGGCTGATCACCGACGGTCAGTCCCAGGTCGGGGTCCGCTTCGGGCCCGGGGCCAACTCGCTGGCCGTGATCAGCGGCCATGGGCCGGGCAAGCCGCTGAGCGCCGGCCTGGTCCCCACCAACACCCCGCTGACCCCCGGCCAGGTCTTCGTCACCAGCGGACTGCCCAACGCCGAATTCCCCGGGGACATCCCGGTGGCCACCGTGGTCTCCACCAGCAACGGGGCGACGGCCTCGCAGGAGTCGGTGAGCCTGGAGCCGCTGGCCGACCTGAGCCACCTCCGGTACGTCTCGGTGCTGCTGTACGGGCCGTCCTCGTGAGCCGCCCGGCCCCGGTGGGGGAGTGCCGGTGACCGTCCGCGAGGCCACCCGGGTCACCCTGGTGGTGGCCCTCTTCGTGACCGTGCAGCAGACGGTGATGCTGGACCTGCGTCTCGACACGGTCCATCCCGACATCATGGTCCTCCTGCCCGTGGTGGCCGGCCTGGTGGGCGGCCCGAGCACGGGGGCGTCCATGGGGTTCGGGGCCGGACTGGTGGCCGACCTGTTCCTGCCCACGCCGTTCGGGCTCTCGGCCCTGGTGGGCTGCCTCATCGGCTTCACCGTGGGGATCACCACCCTGGCCCTCGACCGCACGGCCTGGTGGCTGCCGCCCGTGGTCGCCTTCGGGGCCAGCGCCCTCTACGAGGTCATCTACGCCGTCCTCGGTTCGGTCCTGGGACAGCCCCAGATGATCCACGTCGATCTGACCCGGGTGGTCCTGGTGGTGTCGGTGGTCAATGCCGTCCTGGCCCTCCCGGCCATGCGCCTGGTGGGCTGGGCCCTGCCGGCGGCCTCCACCGAGGGCGTGCCCACCTCGACGGTCTCCACCGGGACGCTGCGGTGAACGGCGGGGAGGGCCGCGTACCCAAACCATCCGGGCCTTGGGATACTGGTATGCCGTGAGCCGCTCCCTGCGCCACCCCTTCAAGGGCTCGCACCACTACCTGCGGGCCGAGAAGGACCGGGGCCCCCGGCGGAAGAAGTCCAGACAGCCGAGAATGCGCCAGAGCCGCTTCTCGATGGAGTCGATGCTGGACGCCCCGGACACCAGCGCCTCCCGGCCCGGCCTCCGGCTGCGCATCGCCGGCCTGGTCGTGGCCGGGCTCTTCGCCCTGTTGGGACTGCGTCTCTGGGCCCTGACCGTGCTCCAGGCGCCGGCCGCGGCCCAGGCGGTCTCCGTCAACCAGATCCGCAACGTGCCGGTCGAACCCACCCGCGGCCTCATCCTCGACCGGTCCGGCAACCCGTTGGTCAGCAACATCGTGGTCCAACAGATCACCCTGTCCCGGTCCGCGGCCCAGGAGCACCCCGAGGTCATCGGGCGGCTGGCCACCCTGATCGGCAAGACCCCCCAGCAGGTGCAGGCCATCATCGCCGACCCGCGCTACAGCCCGTACAAGCCGGTGCCCGTCCTCACCGGCGGTACCACCCCGGCCGCCCAGAACCAGATCCTGTCGGACATCCTCTACATCAGCGAGCACCAGGACGACTTCCCCGGGGTCGCCTCGGTCCAGACCACCGAGCGCACCTACCCCCAGGGGGAGCTGCCCGGACCGGCCCAGGACAACTACCCGGCGACCCAGACCCTCGGGTACGTCTCGACCATCAACGGCACCGAGCTCCAGGCCGACGCGGCCAAGGGGTACCAGGCCGGCGACGCCTACGGGCAGTCCGGTCTGGAGTACGAGTACGAGCCCTCGCTGCGGGGCACCCCGGGGACCCAGGAGATCGAGGTGACCCCCTCGGGCAAAGTGGCCGGCACCGTGAAGACCACCCCGGCCACACCCGGCGACAACCTGGTCACCAACCTCGACACCAACCTGCAGCAGGTGGCCGACAACGCCCTGGCCTCCCAGATCCTCAGCCTGCGGAGGACCTACGACAAGCAGTGCAACAACAACTCCGGGTGCTACCCCGGGGCCACCGGCGGCGCGGTGGTCGTGATGAACCCCCAGACCGGGGCGGTCTACGCCATGTCCTCCTACCCGTCCTACAACCTCTCCGAGTGGGTGGGCGGGCTCAGCCCCGCCCAGAACGCCCAGCTGTTCGGTCCGACCAGCGGTGAGCCGTCGCTCAACCGGGCCATCGCCGGGCAGTACATCCCGGGCTCGACGTTCAAGCTCAACACCGCCACCGCCGCCCTCAACAGCCGGGCTGATCAGTCCGGCGTTCTCGTACTACGACAGTGGGACGTTCAAGACCCCGGACTGCCAGTACAACAGCACCACCTGCGTGTTCCACAACAGCGAGGGGGACCCGAACGGCACCTACAACGTCTCCTCCGCCCTCACCGTGTCGAGTGACGATTTCTTCTACAACCTGGGCTACCTCTTCTACGCCAAGAGCGGCCAGTACGGCCAGACCGCGATCCAGGACACCGCGTCCCAGTACGGTCTGGGCCAGCTGACCGGCATCGATCTGCCCGGCGAGGTCCAGGGACGGGTGGACAGCCAGGCCGAGCGGGTCAAGCTCCACGCCATGGCGCCGAAGGCCTTCCCCAACACCACCTGGTACACGGGGGACAACATCGAGATGGCCTTCGGCCAGGGCGGCACCTACATCACGCCCATCGAGCAGGCGGTGGCCTACTCGACCTTCGCCAACGGGGGCACCCGGTACGCCCCGCAGGTGGCCGCGGCCGTCGTCGACCCATCGGGCCGGGTGGTCAGGAAGCTGGCCCCCCAGGTCACCGGTCACGTGGCCATCTCGCCCACCAACTACCAGGCCCTGCTCACCGGCTTCGAGGGGGTGGTCAACAACCGGAGCGGCACCGCCTACGGGGTGCCCGGCCTGGCCACCTTCCCGGGCGGTCTGGCCGGCAAGACCGGGACCGCCGACACCGAGCCGGGCAAGGAACCCACCGCCTGGTTCGTAGGGTGGGGACCGACGGCATCGGCGCCGCAGTACGTGGTGGTCTGCGTCATCGACCAGGCCGGCTTCGGGGCCGCCGCCTCGGCTCCGGTGGTGGGGCAGATCTTCAACTACCTGGCCACCCACCCGGTGAGTCCGGCGGTCGTTCCCCCAGTTCAGAAGGTCTACCAGGCCACGACCGGCGTGGCCCTGCCCACCCCGCCGACCACCACCACGACCACCGCAGCCACCGGCGGGTCGACCACCTCCACCTCCACCGGATCCGGGGCGTAGTCCGGGTGCGGGTGGGGGCCCGCCCGACGACCGGTCCGACCCCGGTGCCGGGCGGCCCTAGGATGAGGGGGGAGATGCAGTCCCTCTGGCCACGGGTTGAGCCCCTCCTGTCCCAGGTCGAGAAACCCGCCCGCTACATCGGCGGGGAGCTCGGCGCCCAGGCGACCGAACACGGCGACGGGACGGCGGCCTGGCTGCTGGTCTACCCCGACACCTACGAGATCGGGCTGCCCAACCAGGGCCTGCAGATCCTCTACGAGATCCTCAACGAGCGGGACGACGCCGTGGCCGAGCGGGCCTATGCGCCCTGGGTGGACATGGAGGCGGCCATGCGGACCGCCGGGGTGCCCCTGTTCTCGCTGGAGAACCACCTGCCGGCGAGCGACTTCGACGTGCTCGCCTTCAACCTGTCGGCCGAGCTGGTCTACACCAACGTCCTCAACTTGATCGACCTGGCCGGACTGCACGTCCGCGGGTGCGAGCGGGGTCAGGGCGCACCGCTGGTGGTGGCCGGCGGCCACTGCGCCTTCAATCCCGAGCCGCTGGCCGACTTCGTGGACTGCTTCGTCCTGGGCGACGGGGAGGAGGCGGTGGGCGAGATCCACGAGGTGGTCGCGGCCTGGAAGGCCGACGGCCGGTCGGCCGACCGCATGTCCGTGCTCCGGGCCCTGGCCCAGATCGAGGGGGCGTACGTCCCCGCCTGCTACGAGGCCCGCTACCAGCCGTCGGCCGAGCCCGCCGCCCACCCGGCCCGGCCCCGCCTGGTCGGCACCACCCCGCGGTTCCCCGAGACCCCCGACCGGGTGGAGAAGCGGACGATCGGCGATCTGGCCCAGTGGCCCTACCCCCGACAGCAGCTGGTGCCCCTGATCGAGGTGGTCCACGACCGCCTCAATGTCGAGTTGTTCCGTGGGTGCACCCGCGGATGCCGCTTCTGCCAGGCCGGGATGATCACCCGTCCCGTGCGCGAGCGGCCGGCCGAGCAGGTCCGGACCATGGTCATGGACGGGCTGGCCCGCACCGGCTACGACGAGGTGGCGCTGACCTCCCTGTCCAGTGCCGACTACTCGGGCATCGAGGGCACCGTCACCTCCATCATCGACGACCCCTCGTGCTCCGGCCAGGTGTCGGTCAGCCTCCCCAGCCTCCGGGTGGACGCCTTCACGGTCGGGACCGCGGCCCAGATCCAGCGGGTCCGCCGGACCGGGCTGACCTTCGCCCCCGAGGGGGGCACCTGGAGGATGCGCCAGGTGATCAACAAGCTGATCCTGGAGGAGGACCTCTACGCCGCGGTGGAGGCCGCGTTCAGCCAGGGCTGGAAGCGGGTCAAGCTGTACTTCCTGATCGGCCTGCCCACCGAGACGGACGAGGACACCCTGGGCATCGTGGCCCTGGCCAAGCAGTGCGTAGCCATCGGCAAGCGCTACCACAAGGGGGTCACGGTGACGGCCTCGGTCGGAGGGTTCGTCCCCAAGGTCCAGACCCCGTTCCAGTGGTTCGGCCAGAACACCATCGAGGAATTGACCCGCAAGGTCCACCTGCTCAGGGACGCCGCCCGCCCGGTGCGGGGCCTGACCATCCGGTGGCACGACCCCAAGGCCACCGCGGCGGAGGGCATCGTGAGCCGGGGCGACCGGCGGATGGGGCCGGTCATCGAGCAGGTGTGGCGGCGGGGCGGGACCTTCCAGGAGTGGACCGAGCACTTCGACCTGTCCCTGTGGACCGAGGCCCTGGCCGACCACGGGATGTCCCTGGAGGACACCGTCTACCGCCACCGGACCGAGGACGAGGCTCTGCCGTGGGACCACCTCTCGGCCGGCCTCCACCGGGACTTCCTCTGGCAGGACTGGCTGGACGCCCTGGCCCAGCACGGCCTGGAAGACTGCCGGTGGACGCCGTGCTACGACTGCGGGGCGTGCACCGGGTTCGGCATCGAACACGTGGTCGCCTCGGCGGTGCCCCCGGCCGGCGGCAGCCAGGGGACGGGACAGGATCTCTCAACCGGGGGCCAGGTACCGGTACGATTTCTCTCCACGGTGCCATCCGGTGCCGTTGCGGCCCCCGGGCCGGACCAGGAAGTCGTCGCCGGAGCTATGGCGCCGGCGGGAGAGGGGAGCAGCTGAGATGCGGGTCCGCCTCCGTTTCGTCAAGCTCGGCAAGATCCGCTTCACCAGCCAGCGCGATGTGGCCCGCATGTGGGAGCGGGCCCTGCGTCGGGACCGGTTGCCCCTGGCCTACACCGAAGGATTCTCGCCCCGGCCGCAACTCAGCTTCGGGTTGGCCCTGCCCACCGGGTGCGAGTCGCTGGCCGAGTACCTCGACGTGGTCCTCGACGAGTCCCGACCGGAGACCGCGGGAGTGGTCCTGGGCGAGCTACCGGCCCGGCTGTCCGGGCTGCTGCCCGAGGGGATCGACGTCCAGCAGGCGGCCCTGGTCGACCGCCGGGACGGCTCGCTCCAGCAGCAGGTCACCTCGTGCACGTGGACCATGTGGTTCGGCGGGATCTCCGGCGCGGCGCTGGCCGACCGGGTGGCCTCGCTGCTGGCGGCCGACTCGGTACCCATCGTGCGGGAGCGCAAGGGCCGCCAGGAGCAGGACGACCTGCGCCCCTCGGTCCTCGGGCTGGCCGTGGCCCCCGACCCGACCGGGGAGACCGGCCCGGCCGGCCGGAAGCCCGTCGGGGTGGTGGCCGACCTGGCCTGCCAGCCCCGGGGCGTCCGTCCCGTCGAGCTGGTGAGGGGACTGATCGCCGTCTCCGGCCTCCGGGCCGGCGACGGCGTGGAGGACGCGCCGGCCGGTGACGGCCGCGGCGCGGACGTACCGGTCCTGGACCGGGCGTGCAGAACGCAACAGTGGATCGAGCGCGACGGCCGACGGGAGGAGCCCCTCGAACGGGGGGCCGCTGCCGGAGCCGACCGCGCCGGGTACGCCCTCGAGCGTGCCTCATGAGCAGTATCGGAAGGGAATTCGATGTCAGATGGAGCAACCGGGCAACCGGTGGAGGTCCCGGCGGAGGCGCCGGCGTCGTCGACCGCGCCCGCAACCCAGTCAGCACCGGCCGAACCGGCCGGCACCGGAGGGCCGTCCCCCCAGGGTGACGCCGGTGGTGCGGCCCTGAGCCCAGGCGGCGGATCGGGCGAAGGGAGCCGTGAGGGAGTCCCCACCACCGCCGCGGGCGGCGACGGGCCCAACCGCCGCCGACGCGGGTCGCGGGGAGGTCGCGGGCGAGGTCGACCGGCCGGAGCCACCGGCAGCCCCCCGGATGCCGGGGAGGAGGCTCCGCCGGCCCCTGTCCCAGCCGAGACCGGCAACCCGGCCCCGGCGGCGTCCGGTGGGGCCGCCGTCCCGCCGCGGTCCGTGCCGGAGCGCCCCAAGATCGGGGACAGTCGGCCCGCCCGGCCTCCGGCCGGTGCCGCCGGTGACGCCACCGGCGTCCGGAGCCAGGACGAGGAGTCCCGCGCCGGGGTCACCTCGGGCGGCCGGAACCAGGGTCGGTCCGGGGGAGGGGGTCGCTCCCGGCCGCGCACCGGCTCCGGGGACCGGGCCCCAGCCGACCGGGTGACCGCCGCCGCCGGCTCGGAGGCCGCCGCCACCAACGGCTCGGGCGGCAGCGGCCGCCCGGGCTCGGGGGGGAAGCCCCGGGCCGACGCCGGGCCGAAGGCCGAGGGCCGTCGGGGCGGCCGTGAACGGCGGGGCAAGGCCGTCGGCCGCTACATGATCTGCGTGCATGTCCGCCCCGAGATGACCCAGATCGCCCTGCTCGAGGGTCGCACGCTGGTCGAGCACTACATCTCCCGGGCCTCCGATGATGCCACCCAGATCGACGGCAACATCTACCGGGGACGCGTCCAGAACGTGCTTCCCGGGCATGGAGGCGGCCTTCATCGACATCGGGACGCCCAAGAACGCCGTCCTCTACCACGGCGACGTCCGCTACGACACCGACGACGTCGAATCGCCCTCGTCGGGCCAGCCCCGGATCGAGCAGCTGCTCCGCCCGGGCCAGACCATTCTGTGCCAGGTCACCAAGAACCCCATCGGGGCCAAGGGCGCCCGCCTCACCCAGGAGGTCTCCCTCCCCGGCCGGTTCGTCGTGCTGGTGCCCAACAGCTCGGCCTACGGCATCTCCAAGCGCCTCGAGGACAGTGAGCGCAAGCGCTTGCGCCGCATCGTCGACGCCGTTCGGCCCGAGGGTCACGGGCTCATCGTCCGGACCGCGGCGGCGGGGGCCAGCGCCGAGGAGTTGGGCAACGACGTGGCCCGCCTGGTGGAACAGTGGGAGTCCATCGCCGGACAGTCGACCAAGGGCCAGGGCCCGGCCCTGCTCTACCGGGAGCCGGCCATCGCCGTGCGGGTCATCCGCGAGGAGTTGAACCGTGAGTACCGGGCGGTGGTCATCGACGACCTCGCCCTCTTCGAGCAGGTCCGCGAGTACGTCGGGGCCGTCAACCCGGAGTTGGCCGACCGGGTGGAGTACTTCGACCCCGAGGCCGAGGCCCTGCCCGTGTTCGAGCGCTACCACGTCCATGAGCAGCTCCACCGGGCCCTGGACCGGAAGGTCTACCTGCCCTCGGGCGGCTCCCTGGTCATCGACCGCACCGAGGCCCTGACGGTGATCGACGTCAACACCGGCAAGAACGTGGGCACCACCAACCTGGAGGAGACGGTCTACCGCAACAACCTGGAGGCGGCCGAGGAGGTGGCCCGCCAGCTCCGTCTCCGGGACATCGGGGGGATCATCGTCATCGACTTCATCGACATGGAGATCCGGGAGAACCGGGACAAGGTGGGTTCGGCCCTGCGTTCCGCCCTGGCCCGGGACAAGACCCGCACCCAGGTCTTCGACATCTCCGAACTGGGGCTGGTGGAGATGACCCGCAAGCGGGTGTCCGAGGGCCTCATCGAGTCCATGTCCACCACCTGCGAAGTGTGCGGGGGCCGGGGCATCGTCTTCGACGACCCCGAGCGCTGAGCCGGCTGTAGTAGAGTCGCATCCCTATGTACGCCGTGATCAAAACCGGAGGGAAGCAGGAGCGGGTGGCCGAGGGTCAGACACTCCGGGTCGAGCTGCTGGGGGAGTCCCCCGGCGCCGAGGTGACCTTCACCCCGGTGCTGGTGGTCGACGGCGCCACCGTACTGGCCACCCCGGCCCAGCTGGCCGGGACCTCGGTCACGGCCACCGTGGTGGGGGAGGAGCTCGGTCCCAAGGTGCGGGGCTTCACCTACAAGAGCAAGTCGAACCAGAGCACCCGGTGGGGGCACCGCCAGCGGTACTCGACCATCGCCATCACGGCGATCAGCGCGGCCGGCTGACCGGCCCGCCGGCCAGATCGATCAGAGTCAAGGAGTAGTCGGATGTCGAAGACCAAGGGTGGCGGGTCAACCCGCAACGGACGCGACTCGAACGCCCAGCGCCTGGGCGTGAAGACCTTCGGTGGCACCGAAGTGAGGGCCGGCGCCATCCTGGTCCGCCAGCGGGGCACCAAGTTCCATCCCGGCCTCAACGTCGGCCTGGGCGGCGACGACACGCTGTTCGCCCTGGCGGACGGGACGGTGCAATTCACCAGCCGCCGGGGTCGCAAGCTGGTCGACGTCGTCAGCGGCGCCTGAGCCCCCGGATCCGCCCGACACCGAGAATTCACCGGCCGGGGCGGTCGACCGGCAGGGTGAGACGGTACGCTCCCGTCCATGTCCGGCCCTGAGATCCTGACCGCGGGCTCGTCCCGTCCCGAGCCCAGCCGGGCCCTGGCCTTCGAAGGGTGCGTCAACTTCCGGGACCTGGGCGGCTACCGGACCGTCGACGGCCTGGAGGTCGGCTGGCGGCGGCTGTTCCGGGCCGACGGGCTGCACAGGCTGACCGAGGGCGATCGGCGTCAGCTGATCGACCTGGGGGTGGCCACGGTCATCGACCTGCGGACCGTGGACGAGGCCGTGCAGCGGGGGCGGTTCCCGGTGGCCGCGGTACCGGTGCGCTACGTCGACCTGCCCCTGACCGACGTCCTGCCCTCCACCGAGGAGATGCCGTCCTGGGCCGAGGCGTCGTACGTGGCCTCCCGCTACGCCCGGATGGTGTCCGAGGGCGGTCCGGCCCTGACCGGAGCCTTCGCCGCCCTGACGTCGGGTGACGCCCTCCCGGCGGTCTTCCACTGCAGCGCCGGCAAGGACCGCACCGGGGTCCTCTCGGCGCTGATCCTGGCCTTCCTGGGCGTCCCCGACGAGACCATCGTGGAGGACTACGCCCTGAGCGGTCCGGCCATGGAGCGCCTCCTCGACCGGCTGAAGGAGGAGTATCCGGACTCGGTGGAGGACGTCATGCGGTACGCCCCGGCGGTCCTCCAGGTGCTCCCGGCGACCATGGAGGAGTTCCTGGGCTCGCTGCGGGCCGAGTACGGCACCTACGCCGCCCTGGCCGAGTCCCTCGGGGTGACCGAGGCCGTGGCCACCCTGCGCCGCACCGTCCTGGTCGGGTCGTAGTCGCCGCCACGCCGGGGCGCAGCACCGGTCCGTCGTAGGATCGCTCCATGTCCGGCTTCGTCGATGAGGCGCAACTCCATGTCAAGGCGGGTGACGGCGGCGCCGGTGCCGTGGCCTTCCGCCGGGAGGCCCATGTGGACAAGGGCGGTCCCGACGGCGGCGACGGCGGCCGGGGCGGCGACGTGTGGCTGGTGGCCAGCCACAATCAGTCGTCCCTGCTGGGGTTCCGCGACCACCCCCATCGACGGGCGGGCGACGGGGGTCACGGCGGCGGGAAGAAGAAGCACGGGGCCCGGGGCCCGGACCTCGAGGTCCCCGTCCCGGTGGGGACCCGGGCCAAGGGAGCTGACGGGACCCTGCTGGTCGACCTGGTCAACGCGGGCGACCGGTGGCTGGCCGGCGAGGGCGGCCGCGGGGGTCGGGGCAACGCCAGCTTCCTGACCAACCGGCGACGGGCCCCGACCTTCGCCGAACAGGGGGAGAAAGGCCACGAGCAGTGGTACGACCTCGAGCTGGCCCTGGTGGCCGACGTGGCCCTGGTGGGCCTGCCCAACGTGGGCAAGAGCACCCTCATCGCACGGATCTCGGCGGCCAAGCCGAAGATCGCCGACTACCCGTTCACCACCCTCGAGCCCCACCTGGGCGTGGTCCGGGCCGGCGACGGGTCCGACTTCACCGTGGCCGACATCCCCGGGCTGGTGGAGGGGGCCGCCGAGGGCAAGGGCCTCGGCCACCGGTTCCTCCGGCACATCACCCGGTCCCGGGTCCTGGTCGTCCTGGTCGAGCTGGCACCGGTCACCGGGATCACCCCGGACGAGCAGCTCCGGGTGCTCCTCGACGAGCTGGGCCGGTACCAGCCCGGGCTGCTGGACCGGCCCCGGGTGGTGGTGGGGAGCAAGGGTGACGTGGTGCGCCACCGGCGACACCGCCGCCCCGGTCGGCACGTTCCGGCCCGATGTGGTCATCTCCGCCGTGACCGGCCTGGGCATCCGCGAGTTGGTCGGCCGGATGACCCAGCTGGTGGCCGAGGCCCGCGCCCGGCAGCCCGAGGAGGAGACCGCCATCGTCATCCACCGCCCCCTGCCCGAGGGATTCGCCGTGGAGCGCCTCGACTCGGGGGAGTTCCGGGTGGTGGGCCGGGTGGCCGAACGGGCCGTGGCCCTCAACGACCTCACCACCGACGAGGCGGCCGACTACGTGCAGGGCCGCCTCCGGCGGATCGGCGTGGACCGGGCCCTGGCCCGGGCCGGGGCCCGCGACGGGGACGTGGTCCACATCGGGGAGCTGTCGTTCGTCTGGTATCGCGATCAGCCCGAGTTCACCGGTCAGCCGGCCTCCCGGCGCAAGCGGTCGTGAACGCGGCGTCGACCCGGCCCCCGGCCGGGACGGTGGTGGTCAAGATCGGCTCCTCCTCGGTCACCACGGCCGCCGGCGGCGTGGACACCGCGGCCATCGAGAAGCTGGCCGCCGAGGTGGCCGAGGCCCGGGCCGGCGGGCACCGGGTGGTGGTGGTGACGTCGGGGGCCATCGCCGCCGGTTGGAGCACGCTGGCCCCGGACCAGCCCCGGCCCTCGGACCTGGCCACGCTCCAGGCGGTGGCCGCCGTCGGCCAGCACCGGCTCATGCAGGTGTGGAGCCACTCGCTCGAGCGGCACCAGCTGACCACCGGCCAGGTCCTGCTCGCCCCGCTCGACTTCGTGCACCGGAGCCAGTACCTCCACGCCCGTCAGACCCTCGCCCGCCTGCTGGAGCTGGGTGTGGTGCCGGTGGTCAACGAGAACGACGCCGTGGCCGACGAGGAGATCCGGTTCGGCGACAACGACCGGTTGGCCGCCCTGGTGGCCCACCTGGTCGGGGCCGAGGTGCTGGTGCTCCTGACCGACACCGCCGGTCTGCTCACCGAGGATCCCCGCCGCACCACCGGGGGCTCGCTGATCGAGGAGGTGGTGGAGATCGACCACGAGCTCGAGCGGATCGCCGGGGGCCCCGGCTCGACGGTGGGCAGCGGGGGCATGGGCTCGAAGCTGGCGGCGGCCAAGATCGCCGTGTGGTCGGGCGTGGAGGCGGTGATCGCCGACGCCGCCCGTCCCGGGGTGCTGGCCGCCGTGCTCGGCTCGGCGCCGGCCGTCGGCACCCGGTTCCGACCCCGGGACCGGCGGCTGCCGGCCCGCAAGCTGTGGATCGCCTTCGCCGTGGGGGCATCGGGCACGATCGTGGTCGACGCCGGAGCCCGCCGCGCCCTGGTCGAGCGGGGCCGGTCGCTCCTGGCCGCCGGGGTGGTGTCCGTCCGCGGCGGGTTCGCCGCCGACGACGCCGTGGAGATCGCCGACCCCGACGGCCAGGTCTTCGCCAAGGGGCTGGTGGGTCAGTCGGCGGCGGTGGTGGAGCGGTGGGCCGGTCGGCACTCGGACGAACTGCCCGACGACGTGGCCTCCGAGGTGGTCCACCGGGACGACCTGGTGGTCTTGGAGTAGTCCCGAGCGGCCCGGGTCGCCGGTACGGCCAGCTCGGCAAGTACGCTGACACGGTGCAGACGCGCCCACCCACCCCCGTGACCGTGCTGGGGCAGCGAGCCAAGGCGGCCAGTCGGCTGGTGGCCCGTGCCTCGTCGGCCGCCCGCAACGAGGCCCTCCACCGGGCCGCCGACCTGTTGGCGGAACGGACCGACGCCATCCTGGCCGCCAACCGTGTCGACCTGGAACGGGCGGCCTCGGCGGGCAGTGACGCCACCACCGTCGACCGCCTGCGCCTCGACCCCGGCCGGCTGCAGGGGATGGCCGCGGGCCTCCGCACCGTGGCCGCCCTGCCCGACCCGGTGGGGGAGGTGGTCGACGGCTGGGTGCGCCCCAACGGCCTGCGGGTGGAGCGGGTGCGGGTCCCGCTCGGCGTGGTCGGGATCATCTACGAGAACCGGCCCAACGTGACCAGTGATGCCGCCGGCCTGTGCCTGAAGGCAGGCAACGCCGTGCTGCTGCGGGGGTCCTCCTCGGCCATCACGTCCAACCTGGCCGTGGCCGGCGCCCTCCGGGACGGGCTGGACAAGGCCGGCCTCCCCCTCGACGCGGTGACCCTGGTGGAGGACACCAGCCGGGCCTCGGCGGTCTCGTTCATGCAGCTGGTGGGGTGCATCGACTGCCTGATCCCCCGGGGTGGGCCGTCCCTGCTGGCCTCCGTGCTCGAGCACGCCACCGTCCCCTACGTCCTCGACGGGGCGGGCAATTGCCACGTCTACGTGGACCGGGCCGCCGACCTGTCCATGGCCGAGTCCATCGTGGTCAACGCCAAGACCCAGCGCCCGGGGGTGTGCAACAGCGCCGAGACGGTGCTCGTCCACCGGGACGTGGCCGGTGCCTTCCTACCCCGCATGGCGGCCTCGCTGGCCGGGGTGGCCCTCCGGGGGGACGCCGCCACCCGGGCCGTCCTGCCCGACGTGGCCGTGGCCAGCGACGACGACTTCGCCACCGAGTTCCTGGGCCTCACCCTGAGCGTGGCCGTGGTCGACGACCTCGACGGGGCCATCGACCACATCGCCCGGTTCAGTTCGGGGCACTCCGAGGCCATCGTGACCGGCGACCTGGCCGCCGCCAACCGGTTCACCGCCGAGGTGGACGCGGCGGCGGTGCTGGTGAACGCCTCCACCCGCTTCATCGACGGCGAGGAGCTCGGCCTCGGGGCGGAGATCGGCATCTCCACCCAGAAGCTCCACGCCCGCGGCCCGATGGGCCTGCGTGAGCTGACCTCGGTGAAGTACGTGGTCAACGGCTCCGGGCAGGTGCGGTCGTGACCCAGGAGATCACCAGCGGCTTCCCGGTGGCCGGCGCCCCCCGTTTCGACTCCATCGACGCCGTGCGCCAGGGCCTGGCCGGGGTGGACTACCTGGCCGACGACGGGATCTCCGGCGTCGTCTTCCTGGCCGACCGGCTGGCCAAGCCGGTACTGGTCGAGGGCCCGGCCGGCACCGGCAAGACCGAGCTGGCCAAGTCGGTGGCCCGCCTGACCGGGAGCCGGCTCATCCGGCTCCAATGCTACGAGGGCCTCGACGAGTCCAAGGCTCTGTACGAGTGGAACTACAAGAAGCAGCTGCTGCGCATCCAGGCCGACTCCGGCCAGTCCTGGGAGCAGCTGGAAGAGGACATCTTCGCCGAGGAGTTCCTCCTCGCCCGTCCCCTGCTGGAGGCCATCCGGTCCGAGGAGCCGGTGGTCCTCCTGGTCGACGAGGTGGACCGGGTGGAGCTGGAGACCGAGGCCCTGCTGCTGGAGATCCTCTCGGAGTACCAGGTGTCCATCCCCGAACTGGGCACGGTGCGGGCCACCCAGATCCCGCTGGTCTTCCTGACCTCGAACAACACCCGCGAGCTGTCGGAGGCCCTGAAGCGCCGGTGCCTGTACCTGCACATCGACTACCCCCAGCTGGAGCGGGAGCGACTGATCATCGAGACCCGGGTGCCGGGGATCAGCCAGGCCCTGGCCGACCAGGTGGCCCGGATCGTCCGCTCCCTCCGGACCCTCGACCTGAAGAAGGACCCTTCGGTGTCCGAGACCCTGGACTGGGCCCGCACCCTGGTCGTGCTGGGGGTGGAGTCGATCGATGTCGAGCAGGCCCGGGACACCCTCCACATCCTGCTGAAGTACCAGACCGACATCGACCGGGCCGCCAAGGAGCTGGCCGGGGTGGAATCCACCGACTGAGGTCGGGGGACACCGCCATGCTCGATCTCCTCACCGGCTTCGTGGGCGAGCTGCGCGCCGCGGGCATCCCGGTGTCGCTGACCGAGCACCTCGACGCGGCGGAGGCCCTTCGCCACGTGCCCATCGAGGACCGTGAGGCCATCAAGTACACCCTCGGGGCCAGCCTGGTGAAGTCGTCGTCGCACTGGCGGGCCTACGAGACGGCCTTCGAGATCTACTTCTCGCTCCGCGGGCCCGAGTACCGGATCGACGACGACCAGGACGACTCGGACCCGCTGTCGACCGATGACGCCGGCCAGATGCACGGCCAGGGCCACCAGCGCGGCCAGGGTCGCGGCCGGGGCGGCGGCGGGGGCGAGGGGATGACGCCCGAGGAGCTGGCCGACCTGCTGTACAAGGCCCTGCTCGGGGCCAACAGCTCCATGGTGGCGGCGGTGGCCCGCCAGGCGGTGAGCCGGTACGCCGGCATGGAGGCGGGCCGACCGGTGGGCGGGACCTACTACCTCTACCGGACGCTGCGGAACCTCGACCTCGACGGGGTACTGGAGCGCCTGCTGGCCGAAGCCCGGGCCTCGACCAGTGCCCTCAACGACGACCCGGCGGCCGGCGGCCCGCCGGTCACGCTGACCGCCCTGGAGGAGCGACTGCTGAGGGACGAGTTCTCCGCCCGCATCGACCAACTGCGGGCGGAGATCGAGAACGAGATCCGGCGCCGGCTGGTGGCCGACCGGGGGAGCGAGGCCCTGGCCAAGTCGTTGCGCAAGCCCCTGCCCGAGGACATCGACGTCATGCACGCCACCCGGGACGAACTGGTGGCCCTGCGCAAGGCCCTGGTGCCCCTGTCCCGCAAGCTGGCCGTCCGCCTGGCCCGCAAGCGCCGGCACGGACGGAAGGGCCCGCTCGATTTCCGCTCCACGGTCCGTCACTCCCTCTCCACCGGCGGGGTGCCCGTCGATCCCAAGTTCCGCTACCCGCGGCCGTCCAAGCCGGAGATCGTGGTGATCGCCGACATCTCCGGTTCGGTGGCCAGCTTCGCCCGCTTCACCCTGCACCTGGTCCACGCCATCAGCTCCCAGTTCTCCAAGGTGCGCAGCTTCGTCTTCATCGACGGGGTGGACGAGGTCAGCCGGTTCTTCGACCGGGTGGAGGACCCGACCGAGGCGGTGCAGCGGATCAACACCGAGGCCGACGTCATCTGGGTGGACGGCCACTCCGACTACGGGCACGCCTTCACCGTGTTCTGGGAGCGTTGGGGCGAGGAGATCACGCCGCGCACCAGCGTCCTGCTGCTGGGGGACGCCCGCAACAACTACCACGCCTCCCAGGCGTGGGTGGTCAAGGAACTCCGGGCCCGGGCCCGGCACGTCTACTGGTTGAATCCCGAGCCCCGGGCCTACTGGGACTCGGGGGATTCCATCGTCGGCGAGTACGCGGTCCACTGCGACGACGTGGTGGAGTGCCGGACCCTCCGACAGCTCGAGCAGTTCGTCGGGGAGCTGGCGTGAGCCCCGGGCCGGCCGGATTCGACGGCCTGGCCGGCGCCGGGTCGCGTCGCCCGGAGGACCCCGGTGCGGTGCCGCCGGTGCCGGCCGGGATCCGGACCGTCGGGCCGGACCCGACCGGCGCCACCCGGATCGTCCTGGTCCGGCACGGCGAGGCGACCTGCAATGTCTCCGGGGTGTGCGGGGGCCCCATCGGTTGCCAGGGGCTGACCGAGCTCGGGCGCCGTCAGGTGACCTCGCTCCGGGACCGCCTGGCCCGGACCGGTGAGCTGGCCGGCACCGACGCCCTGTACGCCAGCATCCTGCCCCGCGCCATCGAGACGGCCGAGCTGCTGGCCCCGGCCCTGGTGGCCGCCGACGACGCCCACGGGGCGCAGGCCAAGCCGCCCGAGCTGGTGACCGAGTGCGGCCTGTGCGAGCTCCATCCCGGCGAGGCCGACGGTCTCGGCTGGGACGAGTACACGGAACGGTTCGGAACGCTGGACTGGGACGCCGATCCCCACCAGCCCATCGCCCCCGGGGGGAGAGCTGGGCCGGCTTCGTGCCCGGGTGGCCGGCACGCTGGACGCCCTGTCCGCCGACCACCCGGGCCAGCTGGTGGTGGTGGCCTGTCACGCCGGGGTCATCGAGGCCTCGCTGCTGGCCAAGGTGCCGGTGGCCGGTGGCTCGGAGGGAGCCCGCCTCCAGCTCCGCACCCGGCACGCCTCCCTGACCACCTGGGAGGTGGACGACGGCCGGTGGCGGCTGCTGGGCTACAACGACGCCGCCCACCTGGCCGGGCGGGACTCAGACGGGCTAGCAGGCGTAGTCCTCGTCGAAGGTGTTCGAGGCGTACTGCGTCAGCACCAGGGGCTTCGGCAAGGTGTGGGTCGCCGTCCATTGGCCGATGTTGGCGCAGTTGTAGGGACCGCCGTTTCCCGAATACCAGGCCATCCAGTAGGGAACGGCCGGTCCGTAGTTCGGTCCGACGATTCCGTTCCACACTCCGGGACTGGCGTAGATGCCGACGCTGTTGAGGCCCTCATAGTGCAGTCCGTCGAGCGCACCCTGGATGAGGGCGGCGTTGTCCGAGGGGGCCGCCCAGGACGGTACTCCTGGGATCGAATACCCCTCGACGTCGATCCACCAGGGCACGGCGGTGTTCACTCCGGGAATCGATGCCTTCTGGAACGCGTCCAACGCGGCGTTGAATCCGTAGTTGCAGGCCGTCGGGGAGGCACTACCCGCACAACTCGGGTCGCCGGACGTGGGCGCCTGTCCGAAGGTCAGAAAGATGTAGAGGTTGAGCCCGCCGCCCGCCCATTGGGCCTGATTCTGCAGACACGGATTGGTGGTCCCGAGCGACCTTCCCTCCACTTGGACGATGGCGATGGTGTGGGGCTGGGGCGGAGAGATCCCCGCACTGGAAATTGGAGACGTCGTAACCGAATGACCCCGATTGGTAGGAGGAGCCGGCAAAGGTGCCGTTCCCGACGGCCCGGGCCATGCCCACGATGGGCCGGTTGAGCACCTGCGGCGCGGATCCCCAGTAGGTGGCGTCGCCGTAGGCGGTGACCGCCCCGTTGTTGTTGGAGAACCAGTAGCCCCCGCCGTCGGCCGATCCGGTCATGGCCACGATGGGCCGGCTCTGGGGCACCGCACCCAGGGAGCCGTAGAAATTGGCGTCGCCGAAGGAGAAGACCCCGCCGTCGGCGGCGGTGAACCAGTAGCCACCCCCGTCCGCGGTGGCCGTCATCCCCACGATGGGCCGGTTGAGGTTGATGTTCCCGGTCGAGCCGTAGAAGTGGGCGTCGCCGAAGCTGAAGATCCCCCCGTCGGCAGCCACCAGCCAGTAGCCGTGGCCGTCCGGCGTGGCCGCCATGCCCACGATGGGCTGGTTGAGGTGCTGGCCGCCCATCGACCCGTAGAACGGGGCCTGGCCGAAGGCGAAGATCCCGCCGTCGGAGGCCACCAACCAGTAGCCGGTGCCGTTGGGAACGGCGGCCATGCCCACCACCGGCCTGTTCAGATGGATGTTGCCGGTGGAGCCGTAGAACGGGGCGCTCCCGAACGAGAAGATGCCGCCGTCGGAGGCCACCAGCCAGTAGCCACTGCTGTTGGCCGAGCCGGCCATGCCCACGATGGGCTGGTTGAGGTGGATGTTGCCGGTGGAGCCGTAGAACGGGGCGCCTCCGAACGAGAAGATGCCACCGTCGGAGGCCACCAGCCAGTAGGCGGAGACGCCCGGCACATGCGGTGTCGGGGTATCGGCGGAAGCGAGGACGGCAGAGGGGACCACCAGCGGGAGGATCAGGCAGAGGGTCCCGACCGCGGCCACCAGTGCCCTCCGCGGCCACGAGTGCCGCCCGTCGCCCCACGCGGGAGCGGACGAGCGGCGCGGCATCGGTGCGAAGGGCATGGTGAAGGGCGTCTCCGAGGGTCGTGGCGGTGGGGCGGGACCGCGGTGCACGCTGGTGATGGGAGGCCGAGGCGGCGGCATCCCGGACGCCCCGGAACCGCCCCAGTCTCGTTGCTGAGGGGAGACGGGTCAATGACCCCCCCGCACCCACAGCGACGACGCAGCCGGGCTCGCAGCCCGACGGCGCGGCCGGTCAGGCCCGCAGCAGCTCGGCGACGCCGAACGCCAGGTCCAGGGACTGGCGGCCGTTGAGCCGGGGGTCGCAGGTGGTGGTGTAGCGCTGGTGGAGTTGGTCCTCGACGATGTCCTCGACCCCGCCGAGACACTCGGTCACGTTGTCCCCGGTCAGCTCCACGTGCACGCCACCCGGCCAGGTACCGACCTCACGATGGGCCAGGAAGAACCCCCGGAGCTCGCCGATGATGTCGTCGAACCGCCGGGTCTTCTGGCCGCCCTCGGCGGTGAACGTGTTGCCGTGCATGGGATCGCAGACCCACACCACCGGATGACCCTCCTCCTGCACCGCTCGCAGCAGGGGGGGCAGCCCGGCCTCGACGCGGTCGACGCCGAGGCGGGTGATCAGGGTCAGTCGGCCCGGGACCCGTTGCGGGTTGAGCCGTTGGCACAGTCCGATGACGTCGTCGGTGGTGGCCGACGGCCCCACCTTGGCTCCGACCGGATTGTGGATGCCCGAGAGGAACTCGCAGTGGGCGCCGCCCAGCTGACGGGTCCGCTCGCCCACCCACAGCATGTGGGCAGAGCAGTCGTACCACTCGTCGGTGAGGGAGTCCCGACGGGTCAGGGCTTCCTCGTAGTCGAGGATCAGCGCTTCGTGACTGGTCCAGAAGTCGA
Organism: uncultured Acidimicrobiaceae bacterium; assembly: GCA_963812525.1. GTDB lineage: Bacteria > Actinomycetota > Acidimicrobiia > Acidimicrobiales > RAAP-2 > Bog-756. The sequence continues at coordinate 21,099 of CAWEVL010000007.1, read as the reverse complement.
CCTGGTGGAGGGTGTCCTCGGCGGTGAGGTTGATGCCACAGGCGGCCATGAACCGGAGGGCCCGGTCGATACCTTCGGCGATGTCCTCGAACTGTTGGCCTTCGGTGGACGAGGCCACGAACTCCTGGTTCCACTGGTGGATCTGACTGAGGTCGGCAAAGCCCCCCTTGGTGAAGGCCCGCAGCAGATTGAGGGTGGAGACCGACTGCTGGTACGCCGCCACGAGCCGGTTCGGATCGGGCACCCGGGCCGTCCTCTCGGGGAGGTCGTCGTTGACCATGTGGCCGCGGAACGAGTCCAGCACCTGACCGCCGACGATCTCGGTGGGGGAGCTGCGGGGCTTGGCGAACTGGCCGGCGATCCGACCCAGCTTGACCACCGGCACCCCGGCCCCGTAGGTGAGGACCACCGCCATCTGGAGGATGACCTTGAGCTTGTCGCGGATGCCGTCGGCGCTGAACTCGGAGAACGACTCGGCGCAGTCTCCCGCCTGGAGGACGAAGGCTCGGCCCTGGGCCGCCTCCCCCAGCCCGCGGGTCAGATGACGGGCCTCACCGGCGAACACCAATGGCGGGAGACCGGCGAGCTGGGCGTGGACGCGCTTCAACTCGCCCTCGTCGGGCCACACCGGCTGTTGGACCGCGGGTCGGGCCCGCCACGAATCGGGCGCCCAGGCGGTCGTCGGGGAATCCTGTGCCACACCACCAGCGTAAAGCCTCCCGCCCTAGGCTCGGGCCATGCCCCCGTTTCGATTCGGAGTCCAGCTGTCCAAGGCCGAGAACCCGGCGGCCTGGCGCGCCACCGCCCGCCGGATCGAGGACCTCGGGTACGCCACCTTGTTCATCCCGGACCACTTCGAGGACCAGTTCGGCCCCCTGGTGGCCCTCACGGTGGCGGCCGAGGCCACCGCCACCCTGCGGGTCGGGTCGCTCGTGTTCGGCAACGACTACCGGCATCCGGTGGTGCTGGCCAAGGAGGTGGCCACCCTCGACGTGTTCTCCGGGGGGAGGGTGGAGTTCGGCCTCGGAGCGGGCTGGATGACCAGCGACTACGAGCAGTCCGGCATCGACGCCGACTCGGCCGGTGTGCGGATCTCCCGGATGGCCGAGAGCCTGGCCGTGCTCAAGGCGCTGTGGTCGACGGGCGAGGCCACCTACCAGGGCGAGTACTACCGGATCACGGGAGCCCAGGGAGCGCCCGAACCGGTGCAGCGGCCCCATCCGCCCATCATCGTCGGCGGCGGCGGCCGGCGGGTCCTGGGCATCGCCGCCCGGGAGGCCGACATCGTCGGGGTCAACCCGAGCCTGGCTGCCGGCCACGTCGGACCCGAGGTCCTCGAGACCACCTCGGCGGAGTACTACCACCAGCGGATCGAGTGGATCCGGCAGGCGGCGGGGGCCCGCTTCGACCAGCTCGAACTGCAGGTCCTGACGTTCCTGGTCCAGGTGGTGCCGGATCGTGAGGAGGCCGTCGCCCGACTGGCCGACTTGCTCTCGGTCTCCCCCGAGCAGGTCAGCGGCTCGCCCATCGCCCTGATCGGCACCACCGACCAGATCATCGAGACCCTGCAGCAGCGGCGGGAGGAGTTCGGCTTCTCCTATGTGGTGGTCCACGACTCGGAGATGGAGGCGCTGGAGCCGGTGGTGGCCGCCCTCGCCGGTACCTAGCGGTGTCCCGGCCCGGCCCCCGCATCGGCATCTTCGGGGGGACCTTCGACCCGGTCCACACCGCCCATCTGGAGCTGGCCGAGGTGGTCCGGACCACCCTGGACCTCGACCGCATGCTGCTGGTGGTGGCCAACCACCCGTGGCAGAAAGAAGGGGAGCGCCCGGTCACGCCGGCCGAGGACCGCTTCGCCCTGGTGGCCGTGGCCGTGGCCGGGTGGCCGGGGCTGGAGCCGAGCCGCATCGAGATCGACCGGGGCGGGCCGTCCTACACCGTGGACACCGTCCGCCGGCTGCTGGCGGACGAACCGGGGGCCGAGCTCACCGTGGTGGTCGGGTCGGATGTGGTGGCCGGTCTCCCCTCCTGGCACGACGAGGCCGCACTCCGGGCGCTGGTCACCCTGGCGGTGGTGGGGCGTCCCGGGGTGGCGCCGGTGCCCGTTCCGCCGGGTTGGCGGGCGGTCGACGTCCCGGCCGCCCCGTTCGACGTCTCCAGCACCGAGCTGCGCCGGCGCCTCGAGCACGGGGAGCCGGTGGACGGGCTGGTACCCGAGGCGGTGATCCGTTGCATCCACCAGCGAGGTCTGTACGCTACGGGCAGATGAGCGTGCGGCCGACGCAGACCAAGTCCGGGTACCCCAGACGGTCGAGGCAGCCGTACCCGGTCCCTGAGCAGGACCTGGGCAGCGATGGCCGGCCGGCCTCCCCGGTGCCCGGTGCCGACCCGGCCGAGGCGGCCGCCGTACCCGGGCCGGTGTCGCCGGTGGACCGGAGAGCCCAGCGGTCCGCCCGTCGGACCCGGCGGCGCCTGGCCGTCGCCTGCGGCCTCGTGGTCGCCGTGTGCCTGGTACTCACTATCCTGATCGTCAACATGGCCCGCAACCGCCCTTCCGGGCTCGACCTCGTGCCCCGGTCGGTGCCGGTCGCCCTCGGGCCCGCCGTCCCCACCCAGTCGACCACCATCCCCGTCCGCCAGACCCGTGACGCCCCGGCGTCAGAAGGAGGCAACCGTTGACATCACTCAGTCCCGCACCCGTCGTCGGCCTCGACGATCAGACCGTCCCCGACGAGTCCATCGTGGCCGCGCGCGCCGCGGAGGCGAAGTCGGGGGAGGAGACTGCCGTCCTGGCCATGGGCGAGCTCCTCGGTCTCACCGATGCCTTCGTGATCACCAGTGGTCGCAACGCTCGACAGGTGAAGACCATCGTCGACGAAGTGGAACGCCAGGTGGGTGCGGTGGCCGGTCGGAAACCGGTGCGGGTGGAGGGGCTCGACGACGCCCGGTGGGTACTGATGGACTACGGGGACTTCCTCGTGCACGTCTTCCTCGACGAGGCTCGGGAGTTCTACGACCTCGAGCACCTGTGGGCCGACGCTCCCCGGGTGGCCTGGTCGGGGGGCTCACGCCCCTGATCCCGGGTCGCGGCCGGGCTCAGGGAGCTGGTGCCTGGGTCTGGTAGGAGCTGCGATCCACCGGTCCGGTGACGGTGTCCCCGCTGGCCGTGGGCACCTCGATGGGCTCGCCGGCGATCTCGAACAGCACCCCGGTGACCCCGGGCTGCTGGGTGGCGGTGTAGACCACCTGGGCGATGGCCAGGGTCTGGTTGGCCCCCACCACCTGGATGGGGTTGGTGGAGAAGTCCACGGTGGCGATCCCGGCGCTGACCCTGGCCGACACCCGGGTCTTGCCCGGCGTGAGGTAGCTCTGGAGCCCGGTGGCCGACTCGGCGGCGGTGGGGCCCTCGAGCAGGGCGGTCAACACCTCGGTGAGGGTGGCGTTCAGCGTGCTCGGGACCGTGATGTCCCGGGTCACCGGCGCCACCGTCTGGGTCGACACCGCCACCAGGAAGATGGGCTCGGGGACGGCCACGGCCGGCGGCACCGTCGAGCCCCCGGTGGTGGGGCTGGCCGGACTGAGCAGGTGGAACGGAACGTTGTTCTTGCCGATGGCCGTCGGTCCTCCGGTGGGGATCCCGCAGGCCGTGCCGAGCCCGGCCAGGGCCAGGAGCACGATCCCGGCCAGCACGGGGTGCCGGGTCCGGCCGGTCACGTGGGGCTCCGCCCGGACCCGACCGGCTGCAACGGCAGTTCGATCACGAAGCGCGACCCCCGGACCGGGGTGTCCTCGATCCAGACGGCTCCGCCGTGGAGGCGTACGTGCTCGGCCACCAGGGACAGCCCGAGCCCCGTGCCGTCGCTCGACTCCCGCCGCCCGGCGCGGCTGCCGCGGTAGAAGCGCTCGAAAAGGTGGTGACGGTCGGGCGGGGGCACTCCCGGCCCCTGGTCCTCCACGTTGACCCGGATGCTCCGGGCCGGGACGTCGGGGTCGGCCGGGTACCGGGCCACCACCACCCGGGTGACGCCGCCGGCGTACAGCGAGGCGTTCTCCACCAGGTTGGCCATCACCCGCTCGAAGCGGCGTTTGTCCACCCGGAGGCGCAGGCCCTCGACCCCCGGCTCCACCTCGACCGGGAACACCACGGGCGCCCGGTGGCCGTCCTCCCCGATCGGGGAGGACGCGCCGACGGCCCGACGGACCAGCTCCCCGGGGTCCACCTCGTCCAACGAGAGCTCGGCGGAGCCGGCGTCGAACCGCGAGATCTCGAGCAGGTCGTCCACCATCCGGGTGAACCGCTTGAGGTCCCCGTCGAGGAGGTCGAGGGCGCTCCGGGCCCGAGGGCTCAGCTCTTCACGGTGTCCCTCGAGCACCCCGACGGTGGCCGACAGGGTGGTCAAGGGGGAGCGGAGCTCGTGGCTCACGTCGGAGGTGAACCGGGCCTCGCGCTCGATCCGCTCCTGGAGGTTGGCCGTCATCCGGTTGAACGCCGAGGCCAGCTCCTGGAGATCGACGTCGTCGCCGGCTTCGACCCGGGTGTCCAGCTGACCGCCGGCGATGGCCACCGCGGCTTCGGTGACCCCGGCCAGCGGGCGCAGGGCCCGCCCACTGGCCCAGCGCCCCAGTGCGGCCCCAGCCAGCGTGGTGACCAGGGCCGCGGCAGCCAGGGCGAAAGCCAGGGTCCGGAGCGTGCTGGCCAGCTCGTCCAGGGAGAACACTTCGAAGTAGGCGGCCTGCTCGGACGGAAGGGGCACGCCGACCACGATCTGGGGGCTGTCCCCCAGCGAGAAGAACTGTGAGGCCGGGGTCCCGTGGAGCACCATCCGGCGGAGCTCGGCCGGGATGGCGCTCTGGCCGACGGGGATCGAGGTCTCGTACCACTTCCCCCGGGCGTGGAGCACGGACAGGGAGCCAGGCAGGGTGTCCACCGAGCCGATCAGCTGGTCGACCTGGGTCCCCGACGAGCGCAGGGCATTGCGGATGAGCGAGGCGTTGGCGAACGCCTGGCGCTGGTCGGCCCCCTGCCGCTCACTGAGGAAGCTCTGTCGGGCGGCGAAGTAGGTGATGCCCGCCATCACGGTGGACAGGGCGAAGGCCCCGATGGCGAAGGTGGCGGTCACCCGGGCCCGCAGGCCGAGGTTGCGCGACAGCCGGGTGCGGTGGCCCCGGGTGGTCGGGGCCTCCAGGGCCATGGGCTGGCCCCCCGAGGACGAGCTGGGGTCGTCCGGCCTGGCGGGTGCGTCGGCCGGGAGCACGGGTCAGACCGCCAGCTTGTAGCCCATGCCCCGGACCGTGAGGATGAAACGGGGATTGGCCGGGTCGGGCTCGACCTTGGTGCGGAGCCGCCGGACGTGGACGTCGACGAGGCGCCCGTCCCCGAAGTAGTCATAGCCCCACACCTGCTCGAGCAGGTGCTCGCGGCTCAGGACCTTCCCCGGGTGGTCGGCCAGCTCGCACAGCAGCCGGAACTCGGTCCGCGTGCAGTGGACCTCCGCCCCGCCCCGGCGCACCACCCCGGCCTCCGGCTCGATCTGGACGTCACCGAAGCTGAGCGCCGAGCCCCCGGCAACATCGGGCCGGGACCGGCGCAGCAGGGCGCGGATCCGGGCCGCCAGCTCCTTGGCCACGAACGGCTTGGTCACGTAGTCGTCGGCCCCGGCCTCCAGCCCGGCCACCACGTCATGGGTGTCGGACCGGGCCGTGACCATGATGATGGGGACGGTGCTCTGCTGACGGAGCGTCCGGCAGGCCTCGAACCCGTCGATGCCCGGCAGCATGAGGTCGATCAGCACCAGCTCGGAGGGCTCCTCGGCGAAGCGCCCGATCGCCTCCTCGCCGCTGGCCACGTCCTCCACCGAGTACCCCTCGTCCTCCAGCGCCAGGCGCATGGAGGAGCGGATCCGCTCGTCGTCCTCGACGATCAGGATGCGGCTCATGCTCCGATCATGACACGGCCACCCCACCCACCGGGAGCAGGGGGATCGTGCCGGCTCAGGAGTTGAGCCAGATCTGGGTGGGCCAGATCGACCCCCCGATCAAGGGAAAGGCCTTGCCCCCGGCCGGGGTGGACGGGTTGGCGAAGTTCTGCACCTTGGCGTGGGCGGCCACGGCCCAGGTGCTTCGATCGGTCCACACGTAGGGGATGTCCCGGCCCAGCAGCTTGCTGACCTCCTGGTAGGCGGCGATCCGGTCGGACTGGGCCGGGGACTGGCGCCCCTTGAGCAGGGCCGTCTCCATGTCGGGGTCGGTGTTGCGGGCCATGTTGATGGCGAACACCGGGGTGCTGGCGTTGGTGGGGCTCCAGAAGATGTAGTTGAGGTCCGGGTCGACGGCCCCGAACTGCCGCCACACCTGGGCCTCGAACGATCCGAGTAGGGCGGTGTTGATGATGTCGGCCTGCTGGACGGGGGCCAGGGTGACCTTCATGCCCACCGTCTGCAGCTGCTGCTGGAGGTACTCGGCGATGCGGGTGGTGTTGGCGTCGGGGACGTGGTTGAGGGTGATGGCCACCGGCTGTCCGGTCTCCTGGGCCACCTGCTTGACCAGGGACGTGGCCTTGGACACGTTGGACTCGGGATAGTTGTTGTCGGCCACGAAGTACGGGGACCCGGATACGAAGGGACCGTTGGAGGTGCCGTTCACCTCCTTGGTGATGACCTCCACGTACTGGGGCGAGCTGACGGCGTAGGCCGTGGCCTGGCGTAGCTTGAGGTTGTCGAAGGGCGCCTTGGACAGGTTGAGGAGGATGCACCCCATGTCCGGCTCGCCGGCCACGTTCTTCGTGTCGTCGATGTAGGCCAGGGAGGTGTCGTTCCGGAGTTGGGTGATCACGTCGGGAGTGTCGGAGTGCATGATGTCGATGGCGCCCGAGGTCAGGCTGGTCAGGATCTGTTCGGTGTCGGTGATCGGCTTGTAGGTGATGGAGTCGAGGTAGGGGAATCCCGACCGCCAGTAGTGGGGGTTCCGGGTGGCGGTGAAGTGGTCGTTCGGGTTCCACGACTCGAAGACGAACGGCCCGGTCCCCACCGGGTTGGTCTGGCTGCCGCTGGCCAGCCAATTCGGCTCGGCGATGAAGGCGAACTGGCCACCGATCCCGCCGGTCAGGTAGTAGTCGAAGGGCACCCACGGCGACTTCATGGTCACCGTCACCACCAGGGCGCTGGTCACGGTGATGCTCTGCACGGTGACCAGGGCCGGGCCGGTGAGGGCGGAGGCCTTCTGGGCGTTGAAGTTGGCCGCCACCGCGGCGGCGTCGCACGGGGCGCCGTTGTGAAACACCAGGTTGGGTCGCATGGTGATGGTCCACACCGTGTAGTCGCTGTTCGGGGTGACCGACGCGGCCAGGTAGGGCTGCGGGGTCCCCGACGCGCTGAGGATCATGAGCGGGTCGAACACGGTGCGGGCGTACATGATCCCGACCTCGTCGAACGTGCCCTGGGTGGTCGAGAACCCCTTCTCCTCGGCGTCGACCCCGAAGACCAGCGCGCCGCCCTTCTTGGGCGGGGCCGTCGACACCCCGTCGGGGTGGCCGCCAGTGCCGGACGAGTCCGAGGACGAGGTCGAGTCGGAGCTCGACCCGGAGCTGCAGGCGGCCAACAGGCCACCCGAAGCGCCGACGACGGCGACGCCGGCGCCGGTGGCGGCACCCCGGGCCAGAAACGAGCGGCGGTCGATGCGATCGGTCATGTTCCCCCTTGCGACAAGGACCGGATCGGTGTGCTTCCGGCCTCGCCAATTGCCCTCGCACCCGATTCCGGACACTGTTGGTGACCCTCCGGTAACCGTCGGGTCCGGCGACGTGCTGCCCTGACGATAGCCCTCGGGCCCGCCGGGTGGGGGACGGTCCCCCCGCCACTCGAGGGGCCCGGGCGAGGGTCGGGACCCGGGGGTACCCGACGGATCGGCGCCCGGCCGGTACTGTCTTCCCGTGCCCTGGGAGATCGATGCCTACCGCCGCTCGGTGGGCGGACTGTCGCCGGCCTCGGTACGGGCCTACTCGACCGACGTCGACCGGTTCGCCGAATGGGCCTCCCGGGGCGGGGCCGAGGGCCCGGCCGGTGTCGACCGGATCGTTCTGCGGCGCTACCTGGCCTTCCTCTCCACCCGGCGGTACTCCAAGGCCACCATCGCCCGGACGGCGGCCTCCCTCCGCTCGTACTTCCAGTGGTGCGCCAAGCGGGGCCTGGTCGGGGCCGACCCCTCCGCCCGCCTGTCCGCCCCCGCCCCCGACTCCCGTCTGCCCCGCGTGCTCGGCCATGCGGAGCTGGACCAGCTGCTGGAGCCGGCGCCGGGCCCGGACCCCGGTCAGCCCGACGAGGTCGACCGCCGGGACGACGCCGTGCTGGAGCTGCTCTACGGGAGCGGCCTGCGGGTGGCCGAGCTCTGCGGGCTGGACGTCGGCGATCTGGACCTGGTCCGCCGGGTGGTCACCGTGACCGGCAAGGGGGCAAAGCAGCGTCAGGTGCTGATCCATGATCGCTGCGCCGCCGTGCTCGAGGCCTGGCTCGAGGGGCCCCGGACGGCCATGGCCGGTCCGGAAAGCCCAGCTGAGGCCCTGTTCTACAACCGCCGGGGGAGTCGGTTGGGCCCCCGGGACGTGCGACGGCTGCTCGACCGCCGCTCGCCGGTCCCGACCCATCCCCACGCACTCCGCCACAGCTTCGCCACCCACCTGCTCGACGGTGGCGCCGACCTCCGGGTGGTGCAGGAGCTGCTGGGTCACGCCAGCCTCCAGACCACACAGGTCTACACTCATGTAAGCAAGGAGCGGCTGCTTACCGTGTATTCGGGCACCCATCCACGGGCCTAAGGGGACAATTGGCTACGAAAATGGACACGGCGGGACACGGCATCGACGGGCTGTGGGCCGAGTACAAGAAGACGGGGAACCGCGCCCTGCGGGACCAGCTGATCGTGCACTACGCCCCGGTGGTCAAGTACGTGGCCGGCCGGGTGTCGGTGGGGCTGCCCCGCCATGTGGACGAGGCCGACCTGGCCAGCTACGGGATCATCGGACTGATCGACGCCATCGAGCGCTTCGAGCCGCTGCGCAACATCAAGTTCGAGACCTACGCCATCCCCCGGATCAAGGGCGCCATCATCGACGAGCTGCGCTCGATCGACTGGGTGCCGAGGTCGGTCCGGGCCAAGGCCCGGGCCGTTGAGCAGTCCTACTCCAAGCTCGAGGCCACGTTGCACCGGACGCCGACCGACGCCGAGGTGGCCGCCGACCTGGAGATGACCGACGCCGAGTTCCAGACCGCCCTGCGCAAGATCTCCTTCGTCGGGGTGGTCGCCCTCGACGAGGTGTTCCGCGGCGGGGACCGGTCCGACCGCTCCACCCTGGGGGAGACCCTGCCCGACAGCACGGCCGGCCCCATGGACACGTTCGAGGTGAAGGAGACCAAGGAGGCCCTGATCCAGGCGGTCAGCCAGATGGCCGAGCGCGAGAAGACCGTGCTGACCCTGTACTACTACGAAGGTCTGACCCTGGCCGAGATCGGCGACATCCTGGGGGTCACCGAGTCCCGGGTGTGCCAGATCCACACCAAGGCCGTGCTCCAACTCCGGGCCAAGCTGGCCGATCGCCCCGAGGCGGCCGGTCGCCGGCCGGCGGCGACGAAGGCCAAGGGCGCCTCGGGGACCACCGGGTCCAAGGCGCCGGGTGGCGCCTCCGGGCGGTCCAAGGCGTCGGCCGACAACAAGGCCACCGGGGCCAAGGCCCCGAGTGGGGCCACGGGCGGCAAGGCCCCGAGTGGGGCCGCGGGCGGCAAGGCCCCGAGCGGGGCCACCGGGGCCAAGGCCCCCAAACGGGTCCCCACCTCGGCCACCGGCTGAGGCCGGCGCGGCTCGGCCCGCCCCGGCCGAGTGGAGCGCCCGCGGTGGGCGCACTACCATGGAGGGGCCTCGTCAACCGGCGAGGCGCACGAGCGGTAACAGAGCCGTACCCGGCCGCGTCCACGGTCGCCCCCCTTGCCGGGGGTGTTGTGGCCGGGAGAACCAACCGTCACAAGGAGCAGTCACATGGCCGTCGTCACGATGAAGCAGCTGTTGGGCGCGGGCGTCCACTTCGGGCACCAGACCCGCCGCTGGAACCCCAAGATGCGCCGGTTCATCCTCGGGGAGCGGAACGGGATCTACCTGATCGACCTCCGCCAGACCATGAAGGGCATCGAGGAGTCCTACGGGTACATCCGTGACCTGGTGGCCGGGGGCGGGACCATTCTCTTCGTGGGCACCAAGAAGCAGACCCAGGGCCCCGTGGCCATCTACGCGGACGCGTGCGGGATGCCCTACGTCAACGAGCGGTGGTTGGGCGGGATGCTGACCAACTTCCAGACCGTCTCCACCCGGGTCAAGCGGATGAAGGAGTTCGAGGCCATGCAGAAGGCCGGCGACTTCGACGCCATGCCCAAGAAGGAGGCCCTCCGTCACACCCGCGAGCTCGAGAAGCTCCAGCGGAACCTGGGAGGCATCCGGAGCCTCGACAAACTGCCCGACGCCATCTTCGTGATCGACACCAAGAAGGAGCACATCGCCGTCACCGAGGCCAACAAGCTCGGCCTGCCCGTGGTGGCCGTGGTCGACACCAACTGCGATCCCGACGTGATCACCCACGTGATCCCCGGCAACGACGACGCCATCCGCTCCGGCGCCCTGCTGTGCCGCGTGGTCGCCGACGCCGTCGTCGAGGGCCGGTTCATCGCCCAGCAGCGCCCGGCCCCGCCGGCGGCCGCGGCGCCCGCCGCAGCCCCGGCACCGGCTGCGCCGATCCCACCCCCCCCGGCCGCCCCCGCTGTCGAGACGGGCCCGCCGGCGGCGGACGGGCCGGCCGTGGTGGACGCGGCACCAACCCCCGCCCCCGAGGCCCCGGCCGCCGAGACCACCGCCCCGGCCGGCGACCTCCCCGCCCCGGCCGCTCCGGCCGCCGCACCCGAGGCGCCAGCGGCGGCCGCACCGGCCGAGCTGGCCGAGCCGGCACTGGCCCCGACCACCGAGGAGGCCTGACGTGCCCGACTTCTCCGCCAAGGACGTCCAGAAACTCCGCCAGATGACCGGCGTGGGCATGCTCGACGCCAGGAACGCCCTCGTGGAAACGGGCGGTGACATCGACAAGGCGGTGACCGCACTCCGGGAGAAGGGGTTGGCCAGCCAGGCCAAGCGGGCCGATCGCGACGCCTCCGAGGGGGCGGTGGCCATCGGGCACGCCGACGGGGTGGCCGCCATCGTCCAGCTCCGATCGGAGACCGACTTCGTGGCCAAGTCCGACCAGTTCGTGGCCTTCGTCTCCACCCTGGCCGACCTGGTGGCGGCCCAAGGGGAGGACGCCCTGAAGGAGAAGGCCGACGAGATCGACACGATGAAGATCACCCTCAAGGAGAACATCTCGGTGGGTGAGGTGGTCCGCATCGAGGCCCCGTCGGACGGCGTGGTCGACTCCTATCTGCACCTGCAGGCCGGTCGCGGCGTCAACGCGGTGGTCGTCGCCCTCCAGGGCGGGTCCAAGGAGCTGGCCCACGACATCGCCGCCCACATCGCCTTCGCCCGGCCCATCTACCTGGCGCGCCAGGACGTGCCCGAGGCCGAAGTGGCCGCCGAGCGCGAGACCGTCGAGAAGATCGCCCGCAACGAGGGGAAGCCGGACGCCGCGCTGGCCAAGGTCGTCGACGGGCGCCTGAACGGCTGGTACAAAGAGCGGGTGCTCCTCGACCAGCCCTACGTGAAGGACGAGAAGCAGACCATCGCCAAGATCCTCGGGTCTGCCTCGGTGACGCAATTCGCCCAGGTCGTCGTCGGCGACTGAGGCAGCGGTGGGTGATCGACGGCGCATCGTCCTGAAGATGTCCGGGGAGGCCCTGGCCTCCTCGGCGTCCGACGAGACCATCGACGCCACCGTGGTCGAGCAGCTGGCCGTGGAGATCGCCCACACCCGCGAGGTCTTCGACCTCGAGTTGGCCGTGATGGTCGGCGGAGGCAACATCTGGCGGGGGACCACCGGGGCGGGCGCCGGCATGGACCGGGCCACCTCGGACGCCATGGGCATGCTCGGGACGGTGATCAACGCACTGGCCCTGCAGGACGCCCTCGAGCACCACGGCCAGGCGACCCGGGTCCTCTCGGCCATCCAGATGGCGGAGGTGGCCGAGCCCTACATCCGCCGTCGGGCCATCCGCCACATCGAGAAGGGCCGGGTGGTGGTGTTCGCCGCCGGCATGGGGAACCCCTACTTCACCACCGACACCTCGGCCGCCCTGCGGGCCGCGGAGATCGAGGCCGACCTGCTGTGCAAGGGGACCCACGGCGGGGTGGACGGCGTCTACAGCGCCGACCCCCGGGTCGATCCCGAGGCCACCCGGTACGACGAGGTCTCGTTCATGGAGGTGGTGGCCAAGGACCTGCGGGTGATGGACCTCACCGCCATCACCTTCTGCATGGACAACGGCCTCCCCATCCGCGTGTTCGACCTGATGGAGCCGGGCAACATCAAGCGGGCCCTCGGCGGCGAGTCCATCGGTACCCTGGTCCGATGAAGGGCCAGGTGACGACCTCATCCGGGTGGAGTACCACCCTGCTGGCTACGCTGGTTCGCTAATGGACGACGACCTGATCGCGATGGTGGTGGGCGACGCCAGGGAGCACATGGCCAAGGCCGTCGACCACGCCCAGGCCGAGTTCGGGTCGGTCCGGACCGGGCGGGCCACGCCGTCCCTGGTCGAGCACCTCAAGATCGACTACTACGGCGCCGAGACCGAGCTGCGGCAGCTGGCCGGGTTCAGCGTGCCCGAGGCCCGCCTCCTCGTCGTGTCGCCCTACGACAAGGGCTCCCTTCCTGCCATCGAGAAGGCCCTGCAGACCTCTGACCTGGGCATCACGCCGTCCAACGACGGAACGGTGATCCGGCTGTCGTTCCCCATCCCCACCGAGCAGCGCCGCAAGGAGTTGGTCAAGGTGGTCAAGCAGAAGGCCGAGGAAGGCCGGGTCACGGTGCGCAATCTCCGCCGGTCGGCCCGCCACGATCTCGACGCCATGCAGAAGGACGGCGACCTCTCCACCGACGAGCTGGATCGGGTGGAGAAGGACCTCGACAAGATCACCCACGACCACGTGGCCGCCATCGATCGGCTCCTCGCCCACAAGGAGCAGGAGCTCCTCGAGATCTGACACCGGGCCGGACCTGGTCCGACCCCGGTCGATGGAAGGAAACAACTGACGTGGACGACGTCCCAGAGGGAGAGGATGACGTGGACCGGACCGACCTGCCTGTGGCAGGGGGCGACGCCGTCACCGGCCCGGCCACCGAACGGGTCCGGATCGTGGGCGCCGAGCCAGCGGGGGAGATCACCGGGGAGCTCCCGGTGGTCCGGGACGAGGTGGTGGGGGACGACGAGGTCGACGAGGCCCAGGCCGTGCTCGACCGGGAGGACACCCTCTTCGACCAGCCGTCGGTCCACCTGACCGACGAGCCCGGTGGGGCGGGAGCCTCCGGGGTCGATCCGGTGCGACCCGGCGAGACGGCGGTGCCGAGCGGCACGGCCGCCCCGACCGAGTTGCCCCACTGGACCGAGCCCCCGACCGGCCAGGTGCCGGCGGTGCTCTCCCGCGACAGCGGGGAGGACTCGCCGGGCCCAGGGATCGTGGCCCCGACCTGGCGGGAGGAGGACGCCGACTGGGTGGCTCACGACGAGGAGTTCGAGCCGGCCATGTACGCCAATGACGAAGTGGCCCTGGGGTCGCTGGACGAAACCGATGACTCGGAGGCCGACCGCCGGCCCTGGGAGTTCGACCTCGACTCGTCGTCGCCCCCCCCGACCGGTGCGGTCAGGAAGGTCGCCGCCCAGCCGGCCACCCCGCCCTCAGCCGACGACCCGATCACCGAGCCCACCGAGGTGGTGGCCCCGGCATCGGCACGCACCACCGGACCCTCCGGGGACCCGTCACCACGGACTCCCGAGCCCGAGGAGGCCCCCGAGCCGACCTCGGTGGTCCCGGCGGTGGCCGCCGCCGCCATGGCCGGCAGTAGGAGCGAGTCGGAGCGGCCCGGCCCGGCCTCACCGGGCGACCCCGGCGCCGACGACCCACACGACGAGAAACCGTTGCCCACCGGCTCCGCCCGCCTGGGCCGGACGCGGCGGGCCGGACTGCTGCCGGCCCGGATGCGGGCCAAGCGGCCCGACGATGTGGATCCGTCAGTCGAGGCTCCCCTGGCCGCCGAGCCCCCCGGTGCATCGGTGACCGACGTGCCGGGCGCCGGCCGGAAACGGGTGGGGGTGGCCGGGCTGGCCGCGGCCGACCGCACCGCCGAGCGGGCCGGCGACGCCGCCGCCGACCAGGCCCCGGAGGCCGGGCCGGGGGAGGCCGAGGCGGCCGTGGTCGCCGGCGCCGGTCTCCGCCGCCGTTCCCTTCGACGACCGGCCGCGTCCCGCCCGGCACCGGACGCGGAGGCGGAGGAAGGTGGCGCGCCGACCGGGGGCGGCCCGCCCGCCCGCCGCCGGCCACGACCCCCGTCCGTCGACCCCGACCGGGCCGGGGGCAGCTCCATCGGTGTTCGGGTGGGCACCGGCATCGCCGTCGCCGTGGTGGCGCTGCTGGCCTTCAAGCTGGGCACCGTGCCCTCGCTGGTACTGAGCCTGATCGTGGTGACCTTCGCCGCCGGCGAGTGCTTCGGGGTCCTCCGGGGGGCCGGCTACCATCCGGCCAGCCTGCTGGGGCTGGTCGGCACCATCTCCCTGATGGTCGGTGCCTACGCCAAGGGGGTGGCCGCCCTCCCGCTGGTGCTGGTGCTGATCACCGTCTTCACGTTGATCTGGTACCTGTTGGGCATCGAGCGGGGGTCACCGGTGGCCGGGACGGCCGCCACCCTGCTGACCGTGGGCTGGGTCTCGCTGCTCGGGGCCTACGCCGGCCTCCTGCTCTCGCCCTCCACCTTCCCCGACCGGCACGGCATCGCCTTCCTGCTCGGGGCCATCATCGCCACCGTGGCCAACGACATCGGGGCCCTCGTCATCGGGGGCTGGCTCGGCAGCCGACCCCTGGCCCCCAGGATCAGCCCCAACAAGACCTGGGAGGGACTGTTCGGCGGCGCCGTCTTCTCCATTCTCTTCTCGACGGTGGTGGTCGGGGCCATCCATCCCTGGAGCCCCTCCAACGCCGCCCTCCTGGGCGTGGTGGTGGCCGTGGTGGCCCCCATCGGGGACCTGTGCGAATCCCTGCTCAAGCGGGACCTCGGGCTGAAGGACATGGGCCGCCTCCTGCCCGGCCACGGGGGGGTGCTCGACCGGGTGGATGCCCTGTTGTTCGTGCTCCCGGCCACCTACTACCTGGTCCGCGCCCTGAACATTGGCTGAATTTCGGGCAGGCTAGAGGGATGACACGGGCCACGAGGGGCATCGAGGCGGTCGGCTCCGACGGTCCGCACCGGTCGGGCGGGGCGGCTGGGATCCCCGGCCCGCGGCCGGTCACGGTGAGCCTGATCGGGTCGACCGGGTCCATCGGCACCCAGGCCGTCGAGGTCATGGAGGCGTGCCCGGAGCGGTTCGACGTGGTGGCCCTGGGGGCCCACCGGTCGGTCGACCAGCTGGTGGCCCAGAGCCGACGGTTGCATCCGACGGTGGTGGCCATCGGCGACCCCGCCCTCGCCCCCGACCTGGCCGAGCGGCTGGGGCCGGGTGTGGAGGTGGTGGTGGGCACCGAGGGCCTGGCCCACATCGCCACGCTGGCCCAAGTGGCGGTCAACGGGGTGGTGGGCTTCGCCGGGCTCTCGGTGACCCTGGCCGCCCTGGACGCCGGACGACGCCTGGCCCTGGCCAACAAGGAGTCGATCATCGCCGGGGCCCCGTTGGTCCAGCGGTCGCGCCGCACCCCGGGAGCCGAGCTGATCCCGGTGGACTCCGAACACTGTGCCGTCCACCAGTGCCTTCGGGCCGGCGACCCCGGGGCCGTGGCCCGGCTGCTGATCACCGCCTCGGGCGGGCC
This sequence comes from uncultured Acidimicrobiaceae bacterium, assembly GCA_963812525.1. Taxonomy (GTDB): domain Bacteria; phylum Actinomycetota; class Acidimicrobiia; order Acidimicrobiales; family RAAP-2; genus Bog-756. Next base: position 5,127 of record CAWEVL010000007.1, on the reverse strand, counting down.
GTTCCGGGGGAGGACCAGCGAGGAGCTGGCCGGGGTCACGGTGGCCGACGCCCTGGCCCATCCGACGTGGTCCATGGGTCCGAAGATCACCGTGGACTCCTCCACGCTGATGAACAAGGGTCTCGAGGTCATCGAGGCGCACGAGCTGTTCGGTGTCCCCTATGACGCCATCGACGTGGTCGTCCACCCCCAGTCGATCGTCCACTCCATGGTCGAGTTCGTGGACGGGGCGGCCGTGGGCCAGCTGTCCATGCCCGACATGCGCCTTCCGATCGGCTACGCCCTGACCTACCCCGAACGGCTGCCGGTGGCCTACGGCGCCATCGACTGGACCAAGCTCTCGGCCCTCGAGTTCGAGGAGCCCGACCGTGGCGTCTTCCCCTGTCTCGACCTGGCCTACCGGGCCGGCCGGGTGGGGGACCTGGCCCCGGCCTGGCTGAATGCCGCCAACGAGGTGGCGGTGGCCGCCTTCCTGGACGAACGGATCGGGTGGTCGTCCATCGCCCCGGTGGTCGAGGGCACGCTCGACCAGTACGAAGCGCCCTCGATGGGGCGGGACCGGCGCCGAACGCTCCGTGGCGGACGTCCTCGAGGCCGACGCCGCCGCCCGGCGGGTGGCCGAGCGGGTCGTCGGCGGACGGGAGGCGGCGTGAGTACGACCGAGCTCCGTCGCGTCCCCCGTGAGGGTGGCGGCGACCCGGCGGGGTCGGGGCCGCGTCCGGTGTCCCCGCCGGCGAAGTCGCCCCGACGGCTGGCCGGCGAGCTGGTGGCCGCCGTCGCCGTCATCGTGGCCCTGGCCGTGGTCACCGGTCACGTGGACCTGCTGATCGTGGTGGTCTCCATCATCGTCATCGTGATGCTCCACGAGCTCGGGCACTTCCTGACGGCCAAGCGTGGCGGGATGAAGGTCACCGAGTACTTCGTGGGCTTCGGCCCCCGGCTGTGGTCGTTCCGACGCGGCGAGACCGAGTACGGGATCAAGGCGCTGCCCCTGGGCGGCTACGTGAAGATCCCGGGCATGACCAACCTCGAGGAGGTGGATCCGGCCGACGAGGGCCGCCTCTATCGCGACAGGCCGTTCCACTCGAGGCTGCTGGTGGCCGTGGCCGGCTCGGCCGTGCACTTCCTGTTGGCCTTCGTCCTGCTGTGGGTGCTGCTGGCCTTCGTCGGGGTGCCCGACTCGAACCGGGTGCAGATCCAGGGACTCAATCCGGTGGGCGGCCGGACCAGCCCGGCGGCCGTGGCCGGCGTTCGGCCCGGTGACGTCGTGGTGTCGGTCGACGGCAAGCCCGTCGGTGGGAACGTGACCGAGCTCACCTCGGCCATCCGGGACCATCCCGACCAGCCGGTGACCGTGGTGGTGGATCGCGGCGGCACCGTCCGGACGCTGACCGTCACCCCGGCCAACGGCCGCACCGAGCACGAGAAGGACTCGGTGTCCCCGCCGGGCACCGCCCCGTTCGGGATCATCGGGGTCAGCCTGGGTTGGCCGGTGCAGACCCGCTCGCCCCTCGGCGCCGTGACCTCCACGGGCTCGCAGCTCGGGAGCGTGACCTGGACGTCGGTCGCCGGCATCGGGCATCTCTTCTCACCGGCCGCCGTGGGTCAGCGATTCGACCAGGTGACCAGCGCCAAGGCGGCCAGTCAGGCGGCCGCCAACGGCACCCGGCCCTCGTCCATCGTGGGCATCGGCGGGCTCGCCACCGACGCGCTCCACGCCGGCGTCGGCGACTACCTCTACATCCTGATCGTCATCAACATCTTCTTCGGGGTGTTCAACCTGTTCCCCATGCTGCCGCTGGACGGCGGGCACGTGGCCATCGCCGTGTACGAGAAGATCCGAACCGGCCGGCGCAAGGTGATGTACCACGCCGATGTGGCCAAGTTGATGCCCTTCACCTGGGTGTTCATGCTGTTCCTGGCCGTGCTCATCGTGCCGGCCTTCCTGACCGACATCCTCCACCCCATGGCCAACCCCTTCGGGTAGGCCCATCCCTCGTGGGCGGTGGAGGGAATGGCCGCCCCGGGGGGAGGGACCGGTCACCGGTAGCATGGGGGGCATGGCACGCACGGCCTGGACGACCACGGAACGCAGGCCCACCCGTCGGATCACCGTGGGCGGCGTGGCCGTCGGAGGCGGGGCCCCGGTCACCGTCCAGTCCATGACCACCACCAAGACGGCCGACGCCGAGGCCACCCTGACCCAGATCTACGCGCTGGCCGCCGCCGGCGCCGACCTGGTCCGGTGCACCTGCAACGAGGAGGCGGCCGCCGAGGGCCTGGCCCGGATCGTGCCCCGTTCCCCGGTGCCGATCATCGCCGACATCCACTTCCACCACGAGATGGCCCTGGCCGCCCTGGAGGCGGGGGTGCAGGGCCTCCGGCTCAACCCGGGCAACCTGCGCAAGGCCCACGAGATCAAGCAGGTGGCCTCCGAGGCCAAGGACCGCGGTGTGCCCATCCGCATCGGGGTCAACGCCGGGTCCCTCCACCCCGAGCTGTACAAGCGGTTCGGCGGTGCTACCCCCGAGGCGCTGGTGGAATCGGCCCGCATGGAGCTGGACTACTTCGCCGAGGTGGGGTTCGACGACGTGAAGATCTCGGTGAAGGCCTCCTCGGTGCCGTTGATGATCGAGTCGTACCGGCTGGCCTCGGCGACCTTCGACCATCCCCTCCACCTGGGCGTGACCGAGGCCGGCCCCCCGCCCGCCGGCCTGTTGAAGGGCACGGCCGGGATCGCCACCCTGCTGGCCGAGGGCATCGGGGACACCATCCGCTACTCGCTCACCGCCGACCCGGTGGAAGAGGCCCGGGCCGGCCGGCAGCTGCTCGAGGCCCTGGGCCTGCGGGAGCGCAAGGGCCTGGACCTGATCGCCTGCCCCAGCTGCGGGCGCGCCGAGATCGACGTCATCGCCGTGGCCCGGGCCGCCCAGACGGCCCTGGAGGACCGGAACCTGCCCATCCAGGTGGCGGTGATGGGCTGTGTGGTCAACGGTCCCGGCGAGGCCCGTGAGGCCGACCTGGGCATCGCCGCCGGACGCCGGCGCGGCCATCTGTTCATCAAGGGCAAGATCGTGCGGGTGGTGCCCGAGGACGAGATGGTCGAGGCCCTGGTGGCCGAAGCCGAGCAGCTGGTGTCCGAGGGGGTGGAGGCCCGGTTGGCGGCGGCCGACGCCGGAGCCGAGGCCGAGGCCGAGGCCGACCGGCAGGCCCTGCTCGACGCCAAGGGCGAGGACGCCAACGCCTCGGAGACCAAAGTGGAGCTCATCCGCAAGAAGTACGGCGCCGAGCCCGACGCGTCCTGACCGGCGGGCTCCCGGCCGGCGGTCCGGCGACCGGTAGGATCGCCGACCATGCGCATGTCCCGGCTCCTGGTCCGCACCCTGCGAGAGGCCCCGGCCGACGCCGAGGTGGCCAGCCACCAGCTCCTGGTCCGGGCCGGCTACATCCGCCGCCTGGCCTCGGGTGTGTACACCTTCCTCCCGCTCGGGTTACGGGTGCTGGCCCGGGTGGAGCGGGTCATCCGCGAGGAGCTCGACGCCGCCGGCTGCCAGGAGGTCCTCCTCCCCGCCCTGCACCCCATCGAACTGTGGGAGCAGTCCGGTCGGGCCGCCCTGTTCGGGAGCGACGCCCTCCCGGCCATGACGGTGGACGCCCGGGGCGGCACCTTCGTGCTCGGGCCGACGCACGAGGAGGTGGTGACGGTGACGGTCGGGGCCGAGGTCGATTCCTACCGCCAGCTGCCGCTCACCGTCTATCAGATCCAGGTCAAGTTCCGGGACGAGGCCCGACCCCGGTTCGGGCTGCTCCGGACCCGTGAGCTGATCATGGCCGACGCCTACTCGTTCGACGTGGACAAGGAGGCCATGCAGGCGTCGTACCGCACGGTCTTCGACGCCTACCTCCGCATCTTCGGGCGGCTGGGCCTGGCCGTGACCCCGGTGGAGGCTCAGGCCGGGGCCATCGGGGGTGACGTGAACCACGAGTTCATGGTGGCCTCACCGGTGGGCGAGGACCACTTCGTGTCCTGCCCGTCCTGTGGCTACGCCGCCAACGTGGAGGCGGCCACCCGCCGGGCCGGCGCCGACGGCGACGGCTTGGCCTCCGGCAGTACCGCGGAGGTCGGCCCGGTCGTCGAGCACCACACGCCCGGCCGGCCGGGGATCGCCGACGTGGTGGAGTACTTCGCCGACGAGTCTGTGGGGCCTGCCGACTTCCTGAAGAGCCTGGCCGTGCTCGACGCCGAGGGCCGCCCCACCCTGGTGCTGCTGCCCGGCGACCGCGAGGCCCGGCTGCCCAGCGGGTGGCGCCTGTTCGAGGACGCCGACTTCGCCGAGCACCCGTCGCTGGTCAAGGGGTACATCGGACCGATCGGCCAGCAGGCCCACGGCATCCGGGTGGTGGCCGACCTGGGGGTGGCCCGACCGGGACCGTGGATCACCGGGGCCAACCGGAAGGATGTCCACCTCGGCTCGGTGGTGCTCGATCGCGACGTGGTGGTCGACGAGTGGGGGTCGTTCGCCCAGGTGGTCCCGGGCGACAACTGCCCGCGCTGCGGTGGGCCGCTCCAGCTGGTGCGCTCGGTGGAGGCGGCCCATACCTTCCAGCTGGGGCACAAGTACTCCGAGGTCATGCCGGGCTCGTCCTTCGTGACCGAGGACGGCCGTGAGGACATCTTCTCCATGGGCTGCTACGGCATGGGGGTGAGCCGGCTGCTGGCCGTGGTGGCCGAGGAGCACCACGACGAGCGGGGCCTGGCCTGGCCGGCCGAGGCCGCGCCCTTCCGGGTCCACCTGGCGGCGCTCGGGGCGGGGCGTTCCGCCGAGGTGGCCGACGCCGCCGACCGGCTGTACGAGCGGCTGGTGGCGGGGGAGGTGGACGTCCTCTACGACGACCGGGACGTGTCCCCCGGCGTCAAGTTCGCCGACGCCGACCTCCTCGGGATACCCCTCCGGCTGGTGGTGGGGGCCAAGGGCCTGGCCCGGGGCGTGGTGGAGTGGAAGTCCCGGGCCACCGGGGAGGAGGGGGAACTCCCGGCGGACAGCCCCGTTTCGGACCTGGTGGCCCACTGATCGCCGCCGGCCCGGTCACCGGCCCACCCGGGTGGGCCCGCCGTCCCTAAAACGG
>CAWEVL010000006.1:0-13104 GCA_963812525.1 uncultured Acidimicrobiaceae bacterium | reverse complement strand
CGGGCGGCCGAGTCGGACAGCGGACAGGGACAGTTCGCCTGAGCCGCACCGCCGCCGCCAGCCGGCCGGCGGATCGGACAGCACCGCCGTCGGCCGGGTAGCCGCCGCACCGACGGCCCGTGACCGGCGGGCTGGCGCTACTCCGGGTTGCCCGTGCTGCTGTGGGAGGACTCGCGGGTCTTGAGGAGGGACCCGACCACCGGGATCTCCGTGACCGCCTCGGCCCGGGCGATGGCCAGACTGCTCCGGGCCAGGGGGAGGAAGGGTCCGGTGACGACGTAGCGGGGATTCCACCGCGGGTCGTACTTCTGGTTGAAGTGCCACAGCGACTCGATCTGGAGGGTCTCGCTGAAGTGGTGCAGGACGTTGCGCTCCAGCGAGGTCCACGGGCCGACTGCCGGACTCCCCGGCCACCACCGCCCGCATGGTGGCGAAGTTGAGGCCCAGGCCGCGGAGGCCTCGCTCGGCCATCCACTGGAGGGTCTCGATGATCACGAAGTCGGTGAGGCCGTTGGGGGCGTCGGGATCGCTGGTCCGGCGCATCAGGTCGAGCGAGTAGCCGTCGACCTCGGAGGCCGGGACGTACTGGTTGAACGCCAGCGGACGGCCGTCGGCGTCGAAGCACACCGCCAACAGCAGCCCCTGGTCCCGCGGGTCGAAGATGCGGCTCAGGGTCATCGAGTACCCACGCTCGGCCTCACCCTGGCGGGTCTCGGTCATCAGCTCGGAGCAGTTCGGCCTTGAGCTCGTCGCCCACCGCGTCCATCGACTCGTAGCACTCGACCCGGCACCCGGCCTTCTTCATCCGGTTGTAGGCGCCACGCAGCGACTTCATGGACTTGCCCTTGAGGGTGAAGTCGGGTGGCGTCCACGATGGCCTCGTCACCGATGTAGTGGTCGACCAGGCCGGCCGCCCGGTACACCCCCAGCCAGGACTGCGATGCGGCCAGCACCGACGGCTGCCAGTTGTTGGCCTGGGCCATGTCCATGACGTCGGACCACACCTCGGCCCGGTCCTGCGGGGGGCCGATGGGGTCCGGGGAGACCAGCATCACCCCGTTGATCACGGAGTAGGCCACGAGCGACTCCCCAGTGAAGAACCACGACTTGTCGTCGCGGAGGGCGAAGTAGTCGAGCGTGTCGCCACCGTGGGTCTCGATGATGGCGCAGGCCCGCTCGAAGGCCTCCTGGCGTGCCGTACCGGTGCGACGCGACTCGCGACCGGGGGCGGCAATCAGGAGGAGGGCCAAGAGGACGGCCGCCACGACAATGAGAAAGGCCACGTCGACGTGGTGCTGGTGCCCGCTGCCCACGACATTGCCCACCCCGGCGGTGGCCCCGATGACCACCAGGCCGGCGGCGGCCGCCCAGACGAAAACCCGGGTGACCCCGGAGGGCTTGACCCGGAAGTGCTGGTGCTCGACCAGGAGCCAGAGGCAGAACAGCACGGCCAGGGCGGAACCCCCGGCGAACGCCCCGTGGATCAATCGGTCGGTGGTGGTGGCCACCAGCACCACGATGGTGGCCACCCACACCGGCCGCAGTCCGCGGCGCACCCCGCGGGCCAGACCGCACAGGGCCAGTCCCCCGACCACGGCCTCGGTCACCGAGAGGGGATGGATGCCGAAGGGCAGCCAGTGGTCGACCCCGCGGGTGGCCGGGAACCTCCAGAGAGCGGCGAAGACCACGTTCAGCAGTCCCGACACCAGGAGCACGCTGGCGGCCACCCGGCGCACCCGACGCCGGACCACCCACCGTTTGAGCCCCGAGTCGTCGAGGGGCCAGGTTGGACCGTTGGGGAGCGCACCCACCGAGGTGGTCGTGGTCATGCTCACCTTGGTGCGGGCCTGGGCCAACCGCTCCAACAGCACCGGCGAGGGGACCGGAATCTCCCGCAGCCACAGCTTGAGCTCGAGCACTGTGTTGCCGGTCATCTCCAGATAGGAGAACCGGTGCACGGTAACGAAGGGATGGGGGAGACGGAGACGGGCCCGCCGGCCCTTCACCGAGGCGGTCCCGCTCCCGGTGTTGGCGTAGAAGCCGTTGCCCACCACCGACAGCTCGGGCTCATGGGTGTGCCCCGAGATCAACCCGGCATAGCCCTGGGTGACCAGGCGAGCGGCCTGGGCCCGGGCCGGCGCGTTGTGATTGGCCGGGTCTGAGCGTCCGCTGACCGCCGACTCCCGGAGGGCGCGGTTCACCCGCAGCAGGGTGGCGCCGGCCGCCACCGCCGCGATCACGATGATGAAGGCCACCAGGAGACCGAAGCCGAGCAGCCACCGTTCGGCGTGGTGATGGAGCAGCGGGCGCACCCCGGGGAGGAAGGTCATGAGACGGAGCAGGAGGATGGCGACGAAGGGGACGGCGGCCAGCCACAGCTTCCCCACGATCTTGCGGTAGAAGAGGCGCGACCCGATGAAGTCGGCCATGTCCCCGTCCAGCCATTGCACCCCCTCGAGGAGGGAGCCCGGGGACTGGCGGGACTCGAGCTCCGGGAGGAGCTCCCGGACCACGTGGTGCCCGAACGGGGTGTCGACCGGGGACCACGGATCCTGGAACGTGTTGTAGGGGTCGACCTGGTTCCCGTGGACCACCCGCACCCGCTGCGGCCCGTGATCGGTACTCACCACCAGGTTGCAGATTGAGGGCGAATTGGTGGACCCCCAGCCGCTCCTTCAGGATGGTGGCAGCGACCCGGTCCCAGGCCAGTTGGCCATCGTGGTTGCCGGACAGCACGACCAGGTGGTGGTCGGCCCCGTCGGCGAAGGCGGCCACCGCCTCGGTGAACTGGGGATGGACGTCGAGGATCCGCCCCACCTCGGGTGGCCCGGCCAGCATCTCGAACCCGTCGCCGGCGATGACGAACGCCGCCGGGCCGGTCATGCCAGCCACCAGCTCGGCCAGCTCGTCGGCCACGGCGATGGACGTCTCGGTGGCCACAGCGGGGAGGTGGAGATCGCTCACCACCACGGTGCGGCTGCGCGGCGCCAGCTCGATCTCCGCCTCCTCGTTGACGAGCATCCCGGGGATGGTCTCCTCCTCAGCCTCGGCGGCCAGGTCGACGGGGGCGATGGCCTCCTCCACCACATCGGTCAACTGGTGGCCTCCGGGCGCATCATGGGGAAGAGGATGACGTCACGGATCGCTTCGACCTCGGTGAGGAGCATGACCAGGCGGTCCACGCCGATGCCGATGCCCGAGGTGGGGGGCAGCCCGTACTCGAGGGCGCGGACGAAGGCCAGATCGGCCGGGTGGGCCTCGAGGTCGCCCCGGGCTGCCGCCGCGGCTTCGCCCAGGAAGCGCTCTTGCTGCTCCTCGGGGATGTTCAACTCGCTGTACCCGTTGGCGAACTCCTTGGCGTCGATGGCCAGCTCGAAGCGGGCGGCCATGGTCGGGTCGTCGTGGGTCCGGCGGGCCAGTGGCGACACCTCGACGGGGAATCCGACGACGAACACGGGATCCACCACCGTGGGCAGCAGGATGGTGTCGTAGAGCTCGAAGATGAGCTTGCCCGAGCCCCACTCGGGTAGGAAGTCCACCTCATGCTCCTGGCACACGGCCCGGACTTCCTCCACGGGGTCGGACGGATGGAGGCGGCGGCCGACCCCCTCTTCCAGCCAGTCCAGCAGGCGGCGGCGCGGCCACGGCGGGGTCAGGTCGACGGTCCGGTTGCCCACGGTGAAGGTGAGACGATCGACCGCCGAGTGGGCCGCCTCGACCACCAGCCGCTCGGACAGGTCCATGCCGTCGTTTACGTCGCCGAAGGCCCGGTAAGCCTCGAGGGCGGTGAACTCCGGGCTGTGGCGGGTGTCGATTCCCTCGTTGCGGAAGTTCCGGGCGATCTCGAAGACCCGCTCGTACCCCCCCACCACCATCCGCTTGAGGTACAGCTCGGGGGCGATGCGCAGGCTGAGGTCGATGTCCAGGGCATTGGAGTGGGTCATGAACGGCCGGGCCAGGGCTCCGCCGGCTTGCGGCTGGAGGATGGGCGTGTCCACCTCGACGAACTCCTCGAGCATCAACTGCCGGCGCAGGGCGGCGACCACCCTGAACCGGGTGTCGAACACCTTGCGGGAATCATCGTTGGCCAGCAGGTCGACCTCCCGCTGGCGGTACCGGGTGTCGGTGGCGGTCAGCCCGTGCCACTTGTCGGGCAGCGGCCGCAATGCCTTGGACAGCATCCAAAGCTCGGCCACGTCCACCGAAAGCTCGCCCCGGCGGCTGGTGACCGCTTCGCCCTCGGCTCCGATCCAGTCACCCAGATCGGCGTTGGCCAGGACCGCCTTGGCCTGGTCAGAGAGGGTGGACGCCTGCATGAGCAGTTGGATCGAACCGGTCACGTCCCGGAGGGTGGCGAACGAGAGCTTGCCGTGGCCCCGGATGCTGGTCAGCCGGCCGGCCATCGTGACCACATCCCCGGTCCGGACGTCCGGCTCCAGCCCGTCGTGCCGTTGGTGTAGCTCGGCGGCGGTGGCCGTCCGGTCGAACCGGAGGGGGTAGGGGTCGATGCCCTGGGCGGCGAGGACGTCCCGCTTCCTCCGGCGGTCGGCGCTCAGGGAATCGAGGGTACTGGTGTCGACCTCCCCCCCGTCGGTTCGGACTCGTCGGTCACGGTGCTGTCCTCTTCCTCTGATTCCCCGATCGTGGTCAGTACACCGTTGGAGTGCGCCGACCATCCTAGGCACGCTGAATTCATGCACAGGCTTGCCGTACTGTCCATCTCTTCACCGGATGGTTTCCGTCGACAGTAGTCATCGCGGCCATCGTGTCGGTAGTTCTCCCCATCGGATGACACCAAGGAGCTTGGCCGCCTCAGCTGGTCATCAGGATCCCGGCCTGCGTGGTCCTCTTGGCTCCTGGGGCTCTCGCCGCTGACCATCGCACTCGGGTGGGGTGAGGCCCTCTGAGCGCTGCGGATCCTCCCGATCCTGGACTTGGTGCCCTGCGTCGTTGCCGCCCTCACGAGTTCGACCAGAACGAGGACTCACTACTCGGCCTTCGAGCCGACTGTTGAGCAAGGACGCACTGCTCGGCGAGGGTGGCACCGCGCACTCACCGCCGCCTCAAGACCTCCGCGCGGCGATCCGCCCATTCCCTGCACCGCAGCCTCCGCCGACGAGCGTTGACGCCCCAGCTGATCGACTCTTATGCTGCCCTTGCGCCCCTAGCTCAACGGTAGAGCAGCAGATTCTTAATCTGCAGGTTCCTGGGTTCGAGTCCGGGGGGGCGCACTCTTGGTGGCCACCGAAGCGCTCCGATTGGGCGCCGCTGCCAGTTGGCTCACCCTCGGCTGATACGACGCCACTCAGTTATGCCGAGGGTCACCCGGTGGGACGACGACCTTCTCGACCACGGTGCCGCTCGGGCCCAGGGGCTTCTCGGTGATCGACTGCACGCAGGGGGCGACCAGGGGCCTCGGTGAGCGGGGCGCGGGGCACAGGGGCAGGAGCCCAGTGGTCACAGAGTGGCCGAACAGGTCGGTGAAGGGGGTCTGGGCCTGGTAGCAGACGGCGAAGGGGACCCACCACGGGCCGGGAGCACTGGAGTTGACGAAGCTCACCGTGGAGAGGATGTTGGCGTTGAGCAGGGTGTCGGTCACTGTGGTGGTCTGCGGTGCGTGCCGGAACTGGTCATGGCAGGAGATTGCCTGCCCGGGGTCGAGAGAGACCAGGATGGTCCCGCTCGTCGAGGTCGAACTGACCGAATCGGACTCGGTGGACGTGGTGACCGTCCCCGAACACCCCGATCCGGTACAGGTGATCACGCCGTCGACCACCTGCGCCTGGTCCGAGACGCTGGCCGTCGAGCCACCGCTGTCCTTGACGGTCACCCCGACCGTATACGTGCCGTGGGCCGTGTAGGTGTGCGAGCCGCTCACCGTGAACGTCGTGCCCAGGCCGCCGGGCTGGGTGATGGCCCCGGCGGTGGTGGGGCTGCCATCACCCCAGTTGATGGCCGCCGAGAAGTTCCCCAGGGGTGCAGCCAGGTTGCCGTCGGTGAAGGTGGCCACCTTCACGTTGTTCAAGCTCACACCGGTGGTCTGGGGATCGATGGTGGCCGGGCTGAGGCTGATGAGGGCGTCGGGGAGGGCGTTGAACGAGACGTTGTCGAGGGCCGGCCCCTGGACGGTATCGCCCGGGGTGACGTCGTCGAACTCGACGCGCGTGGTGGTGGAGGTGGCGGTGATCGTGGCCGAGTGCTGCACCCAGGTGAGGGGGCGACCCGTCCCGGCCTCCTCGATCAAGGGCAAGACCTGACCGCCAATGGACACGGCCATGTCGTGGGTCTGCCCGGGCGTCTCGTCCCCGTTGACGGCCGACCAGTAGGTGAGGGAGTACTGGGTGCCCACGGTGGTGGCCACGTCCTGGTACAGGCCGCCGGGCGTACCATTGCTGCCGGCCAAGTCGATCGAGTTGGTGCCGTCCTCGGCATTCCAGTACGGGCTGGCCACGACGTCCACACTCCCGGTGCTCTCCCCGTAGACCGACGGAGTGACGACAGTCCACCCGGGGATGGTCGTCGAGTCACCGGCAGTCACCGAGAGATACCCGGAGGCCGGGGTGCTCTCGAAGCTCCCGTTGGTGAGGAGATTGCCGGGTCCGGCCTGGGCAACTCCTGGGCTGGCCGCAGCCACCACTGCGGTCACCAGGCCCAAGCCGAGGGCCAGGACCGCCAGTCTGGTGACGTTGCGTCGAACTGAACTCATGGTGCTCTCCTGGTCATCATCTGGCACGCTTGGCCGTGCGCTCATGAGATGACCAGGCCTGAGCCCCGCCGCCCAGATCACCTCGCGCCAGGGATGATAACGAATCAGCAGCCTGTCGTCAGGCATTTGAGCGTTTTACCCGTCCCGGTGAAGGGTTGCCCACGCTGGGTCGCCGTCAGCAGCCCGGGACCCCGCCGCGGCCCGTCGGCGCCATCGCCTCTCGCTGCCGGATCCAGGGGCGTCGTCCCACCTGTGGTGGGGCCAGGGGCAGCTCCCGGCTACGCCGCCGATCCGAGGAACGCGGCGTCACCGAAGCAGAAGACGCCACCATCGGAGGCCATCAACCAGTACCCGTTGCCGGAGGAGTCGACGGCCAAGCCGATGATCGGCCGGTTGAGGACCATCCCGCCGGTGCCGCCGTAGAACTGGGCGTCACCGAAGGTGAAGATGCCGCCGTCGGAGGCCACCAGCCAGTAGCCGCCGCCGGTGCGGTCGACCGACATGCCCACCACCGGCTTGTTGAGATGGATCCCGCCGGTGCCGCCGTAGAACTGGGCGTCCCCGAAGGTGAAGATGCCGCCATCGGAGGCCACCAGCCAGTAGCCGCCGCCGGTGCGGTCGACCGACATGCCCACCACCGGCTTGTTGAGATGGATCCCGCCGGTGCCGCCGTAGAACTGGGCGTCCCCGAAGGTGAAGATGCCGCCGTCGGAGGCCACCAGCCAGTACCCCCCGCCACTGGCGTCCGAGGACATCCCCACGATGGGCTGGTTGAGTTGGGTCCCGCCGGTGGAGCCGTAGAACTGGGCGTCGCCGAAGGCGAAGATGCCGCCGTCTCGGGCCACCAGCCAGTAGCCCTGACCGGTGGCGTCGGTGGCCATGCTCACGATGGGCTGACTCAGCACGGTGCCGCTCATGGCACCGAAGCACGGGGCCCCGCCGAAGGCGGCCACGTCACCGTCGCCGTCGACCTCGTAGTAGCCGGTGGCGCCGGTCTTGGTGGCCGCCTCCCCCACGACCGCCCCGGAGGGGAGTTGGCTCATGCAGTCCGTCTGCACGACGGGTCCCGACCCGCCAGGTGCTTGTCCGGGCGGCGTCGGTCCCGACGGTCCAGTCGGCCCGGTCGGTCCCGTCGGCGGGGTCACGCCCCGGCTGGCCAGGGCGGTGAGGTCGTAGGTCTGCACGTCGAACGTCCCACCGGCGGCATCGGTCGGCACGACCGTCACCTTGTCGCCGACCACGGTGACCTTGAGGAACTCGTAGACATCGGCGGCCGAGGCCGGGGTGGGCACGTTGGCGCCACAGGCCGAGCCGGTATTCGAGGTGGGCGACCACCCGATGGCGTAGACGCTGGCCGAGGCGGTCACGGTCGAGCAGCTCCCGCCGGCCACCGGCTCCAGCACGCCGCCGCCGCCACCGGTCACATAGTTGACCAGCTGATTGTTCTGTTGGTAGTTGTTCGGGATGATCCGCTGGTAGGTGTGGGCGTGGCCGTTGAAGGCGATCCCGACGCCGTACTTGGCCAGCAGGGCCTCGAGGCTGGTCGACGCCTTGGGGTTGACCGAGCTGTTCTCGACGTAGGGGTCCGAAGGCTGCGAGGCGTTGACCGACCGCAGCGGGAAGTGGAAGACGGCCATCTTCACGCCGCCGGGATGGGCGGCCAGATCCTTCTGGAGCCACTTGTACTCGGGCGAGGAAGTCTGCCAGTGCTCGTCGGCGTCGGCCTGGTAGGCCAGGCAGCTGTTCTGGGCCGAGGCAGTGACATTGCCGCACAGCGCGCCGGTGGTGGTCCCCAGTTTGGAGGAGACGGCCTCGGACCAGGTGCCATCGATGACGTAGATACGGACATTGCCGGTGGAGAAGGCGTACCAATCGTCGGCCGCGCTCCCCGTGATCCCGTCGGTGCCCGAGTAGCTGTCGAAGGCGTAGGTGCCCCCGGATGCGGCGGTCGTGGCTGGTGTGGGGAAGATCTTGAGCGGATTGATGGTCTGGTCGTGGTCACCGGAGCCGGCGAAGACGGGGATACCACCGGTCTGCGGCAGGTAGGTCGGCCCGAAGATGTCGCTGACCTCAGGCTGCGTGCCGGTCTGGCTGAGGTCGCCGAAGTTCGACTGGTTGGAGCTGTTGTACCCGATGTCACCCACCGAGACGAGGAAGTTCGCACCGGAGTTCCCGACCTCGTTGTACAGCGCGGCCTGGTCAGGGTTGACCGGGGCCCCGGTCGTATTGAAGGGGAGGTCGAGCGCGGCGTTGGCGTTGGTGTTGTAGTAGTTCTCGCCGGTGTCGTTGATCAGGTCGAAGGTGACCGGCTGGCTCGAGGCGGTGTTGGGCGGCAGCAGCGTGGTGAAGCGCTGCCAGGGCTTGCTCGCCGGCAGCAGTTCGGCGGCACCTGGTGAGTGGGTGGCGAACACCGTGTAGCAGTACGGGGTGCCGGGGCGCAGACCGGTGACCAGCACCGAGTTCTGGTACTCGCTGGTGGTCGAGGAAGCTCCCGTCACGTTGTACTGGGTTCCGGTCTGGTTGCCGGGGGTGGATGTCGGGTTGGTCGCCGGCGGCAACGTCGAGGGGGCGGTGATGGCCGAGGCCGACCAGGTGGTGGACACCGGGCAGCTGGTGCCGTTCATCGGGGCGAGCTGCACCGAGCCGAAGATGTTGGCCCCGCCGGCCACCGGGTTGGTGTCGGTGGTGGCCCAGTTGACGTAGGCCGACGTCTGGGTGAGGTCGGTCACGTACGGAGCGCGGGTCAACATCGGGTTGAAACCCGAGTACGGAATGACCCCTATCGGCGTATCCGCTCCGGCCACGGTGGCGGGCAATGCCAACGGCACCACTCCGGCCACGACAAGCACAACCCCGCCCACAATTCGCTTCAACATCGCACCCTGCCCTTACTCGTCGTGCGAAATACCCACCTGGTTTCCGGGGAAGTTACAGCACACAATGAGCCCATGGCAATGCGGACCTTTGCCCTTGATGACGTGGAACGTTGTCGTGCCTGGGTCTAGGAGGGCCGCCACCTCGGACGCCGCGCATGGCGCGGTCTCCTTCTCACTCGGTGTGAGGTATTTGGACACTTGACCGGCGTGTGGGATTTGGCACGAACAACGTTCCGCAAACCGCTCCATGCACGCTCCGCTCCGGGCACGATGCCATGTATTTTCGCTGGCGCGGTCAATCGAGCGCTCACAGTAGTGATTTTGTTGAAGGGCACGGCGCCGCCATGGCGTGACGAAGGGTCAGGCCGGTTCGGTCGTCACCTCGTCGGGGCCTCCGGTCCGGATGACACGGGTCGACAGCTTGGCCCGGGCCTCCATCTCGGGGGGAGCCCATTTCGACAGCAGCACGACACCGACGAACATCCCGCCCAGGAAGAGCGCCTGGAGCGCGATGGCGGTCGGTGAGCTGCGGAGCTGCTCGCCAAAGAGCTCGATGCCGATGGCGATGCTGGCCAGTGGATCCACGATGAGTAGGGCCGACTGGGAGGCCGCCAGGGGCCCGGCAGCGAAGGCCGCCTCGAGCAGCACGGTGCCCAGCACTCCGCTGACCACCACGGCGTAGACGGGCCAGTGCTCGAACAGGCCGGACCAACCCTCGTGGGCCAGCACCTCGGTCGCCGCCTTCACGAAAGCAGCATCAATGGCCCACACCAACGCGGCGGCCGCCCCCAGCAACGCCGCCTTGCGTGCCGGTGAGCCCCACCGGCTGAGGACCAGCAGGACCACGATGAGCAGACCCCGGCTCCCCAGTGCCACCGCCCAGGCCGCTGCCGTGGGCCGTCCGTGCCCCTCCTCCGGATGGGCAACCACCAGGAAACCGAACAGCCCGGCACACAACAGCGCCGCCGCTCCCCAGGTCCGGGTAGCGATCCGGTCGTGCAGCCACAGGGCACGAAGGGCCAGGGTGAAGATGAGCTCGGTGACCAGGATGGGCTGCACCGTGGCCAACGTGCCGAAGTAGAGGGCGAGGGCCGTGAAGATGAAGGTCCCACCCATGCACACCATCCCCAACAGCCAGATGGGCTGACGGACCAGAAACTTGGTGGTCTCCCACCCCGACCGCTTCTCGTCCGATCCGGCCACGTTGGCCAACCTCTGCAGAACCGAGGTCAGGGCCTGGCTGAACGCGCCGAGCAGGGCGAACAGGATGCTCATGGACTGCTACTCCCCTCTCTCGGACGGTCGGCGGGCCCCAGTGGCACCCCGCCATTGGAGACCAGCGCACCCGCCCCGCGCAATGAGGGCCGACGTCGGGGGTGCGCGGTCACGGCGACTCGCAGGTGGCGGGCTCGCCAGCCGCCTCCGAAGTGAGACCCAGACGCCACGAGAACCACGAGAGCCAGGGGAACGAGTCGGCGAGCCTTGGCTCCTCCGGTCGAAGTCGTGGCCGCCGGGCCGGATCAGGATGCAGGTGGCGAGCCTTGGCTCCTCAGGTCGAAGTCGTGGCCGCCGGGCCGGATCAGGATGCAGGTGGCGACCCTTGGGCGCCGCTGCCACCGGCGGCGTCCCGGGTGGACAGCCATCGATGCAGCCCTGCGGCGTTGGAGTGGACGCCGTTCATGACCTCGAGCTTCTCGAGGTGCACCTCGGCGACGCCGTCGAGATCGGATTCGAACTCGGTGGCCAGAGCGGTGGCGATGTCCTGGCCGTTCCGGAACGCCGACTCGGCCACGCCGGCCCATCTCCGGAGGGTGCCACCGGCTTCGTCCAGCACGTCCAGGGGGTCGGCGAGGAGCCCGTAGTGGGCCAGAGCCAGGGCGGTGGGCCGCCGCTCGGCGAATCGTTCGAGCGACGTGAGTGCCGAGGCGAGGTCGAAGTCGGGTGGTGGGGTGGACGGCCGCAGCACCCCGCCATCGGGCAGCTTGACCCCGACCGCGTCGCCGGCGAACAGGACACCGCTGAGGGTGTCGTGCAGGGCCACGTGGTGCTTGGCGTGACCCGGGGAGTCCACGGCGATGAGCGAGCGGTTGGAGCTGACGGGGATGGTCTCGCCGTCCTCGAGAATGTGGATCCGTTCGGACGGCGTCGGATCTAGGCGGCCATAGAGCGAGTCCAGCAGCGGGCCGTAGACACGCGCCGCCGAGTCGATCAGCCGGGTGGGGTCGGCCAGGTGGCGCGCCCCTTTGGGGTGGACGTACACGGTGGCGCTGGGGAACGAACGGGCGACGTCACCCACGCCGCCGGCATGGTCGAGGTGGATGTGGGTAACCACCACGCCGGCCAGATCCGAGGCGCCGACGCCGAGCCGCTCCAGCTGGGCAAGCAGGACCGGCACCGAGCTCTGGCTGCCTGTCTCCACCAGTACCGGGGCGTCTCCCTCGATCAGGTAGCCGGCGGTGACCCGCTCCCAACCGCCGAGCAGGGTGTCCAACTCGATGACGCCGTCGGCCACGGTCACGCCAGCCAGCGGAGCCGATGGGTCGCCCGGGTCGAAAGGATGACCCGAGCGTGGATCGGTCCCCCCGGCCGGCGGTCCGTGGTGGTGGGTTCCGCTCATCTGGAGCGACGTTCCGATCCGGTTCGCTGGACGGGGTCCACGGCCGGTCAGCGCCTGCCGCCCGCAGCCGGGGCCTTCGGTCCCGCCACCCTCACCGCCGTCTTGGCCGTGGCCTTCTTCTTGGCCGTGGCCTTCTTCTTGGCCGTGGCCTTCTTCTTGGCCGTGGCCTTCTTCTTGGCCGTGGCCTTCCTCTTGGCCGTGGCCTTCCTCTTGGCCGTGGCTTTCCCGACGGGTTCGTTGGCCGCCACCTTCGTGCCGACGGCCTTCGTCACCGCGGCGTTCTTCGTGCCGACGGCCTTCGTGGTGGCCGCGTTCTTCCCGGCAGCCTTCTTCTTGCCGCCCGACTTCGTGGAGGCCGCGCCCGAGGCCCTGATGGGGGCCTTGGTGGCCAACCGCCGCGCCTTCCGGACCGAGGGCTTGGCGGTCGGCTTCCCCCGAGGCTTGGCCGAGGGTGCTCCTGCCCCGCCGCCCTTCGCCCGGTCCGGTGGCGCTGGGTTCGCTTCGGCCTGGACCATGCTGGCGGCACCGGTGCCCATGGTGCTCCCGGCGTTTTGGACGAGCTGGGCCATCATGGACTGGGCGACCCCACTCAGGTGCCGCTCGATCGTGCCGCCCTTCGCCCGCGACAGGGAGCGACGGGCCAGTCCCAGAGCGAGGTGCTCCGACGACGGCTTCTCCTGACCGATGAGCTTGGCCGCCGAGTTGACCAGTGAAACGTGCGAAAAGGCTTGGGGAAAGTTGCCGACCAGCCGGCCGGCCACGGGGTCGTACTCCTCGGACAGCAGCCCCAGATCGTTTCGCAGGCCGATCAACCGGTCGAGGAGCTGCCGGGCGTCATGTTCCCGACCCAGCATGGTCAGGCAGTCGGCCAACCAGAACGAGCAAGCCAGAAAGGCGCCCTCGCG
>CAWEVL010000005.1:0-23543 GCA_963812525.1 uncultured Acidimicrobiaceae bacterium | reverse complement strand
ACTGGTGGAGCGGGAGCTGCCCGAGCGGTGGGCCGGCAAACGGCTGGCCGACCTGAGCGTCCCCGGCGAGGTGACGGTGGCGGCGGTGACCAGGGCCGGCGTGGTCCGCCTCGACTTCGGGGACCTGGTCGGCCAGGACGGCGACGTGATCCACCTGATGGTCACCGACAGCGCCCTGGAGCGGCTGAACGCCCGACTGGCCGCCACCGGTCCGCTCCCGCCTCCCGGGGGAAGGACGGTGGCCCCGGCCGCACCTCGCGACGGTGTCGGCACCCCCCGCCCGGCCCCGGCCGGCGACGGGCGGTCGTCATGAAGGTCGCCATCGCCGGAGCCGGCAGCGTGGGCACCGCCATCGCCACCGACCTCCACGCCGGGGGCCACGAGGTGCTGGTCATCGAGCAGGACCCCGAGCTGGTGGCCCGGATCCGGGGCGACCTCGACATCACCTGGGTGGTGGCCGACGCCTGTGAGGTCTCGGCGCTGGACGCCGCCGGGCTGGCCACCGTCGACGTGGTGGTGGCGGCCACCGGTGACGACGAGGACAACCTGGTGGTCTCCCTGCTGGCCAAGCAGGAGTTCGCCGTGCCCCGGGTGGTGGCCCGGGTCAACCATCCGAAGAACCAGTGGCTGTTCACCGAGACCTGGGGGGTCGACGTCTCGGTGTCCACCCCGCAGTTGATGACCGCCCTGGTCGAGGAGGCGGTGTCGGTGGGCAGCCTGGTACGCCTGCTCCGGTTCGAGGGGGGCAACGCCCACCTGGTCGAGGTGACCCTGGCTGACGACTCGCCGGCCAGCGGGGTGGCGCTGGTGGACCTCGGGGTCCCCCGGGAGGCCACGGTGGTGGCCGTGGTCCGCGACGACCACCTGATCGTGCCCCGGGGGGACACCCGCCTGGCCATCGGCGACGAGGTGCTGGTGCTGGTCACCGCCGATGCCGAAGACGCGGTGCAGCGGTTGCTGGTGGGGCGTTGAGCCGGTGAGGGCGGCCTTCTTCGACCTCGACAAGACGGTGATCGCCAAGGCATCCATCGCCGCCTTCGGCCGCCCGCTCTACCGGGGCGGGATGATCAACCGGCGCCTGGTGGCCCGGGCCCTGGTCTCCCAGTTGATCTACCTCCACCTCGGGGCCAGTGAGCAGAAGCTGGCCCGGGTGCGCGAGTCGATGCTGACCCTGACCAAGGGCTGGGACCGCGACCAGATCACCGAGATCGTCCGCGAGGCGCTGGAGGAGACCGTCGAGCCCATCATCTACGCCGAGGCGCTCGACCTCATCGAGGCCCACCGGGCCAACGGTCACCGGGTGTACCTGGTCTCGGCCTCCCCCGACGTGATCGTCCAGCCCCTGGCCGAGCACCTCGGGGTGGACGGGGCCATCTGCAGCCGGCCCTTCGTCGACGAGGAGGGGCGCTACTCCGGCGAGATGGAGTTCTACGCCTACGGTCCGCTCAAGGCCGAGGCCATGGTGGAGCTGGCCGAGTCCGAGGGGCTGGACCTGGCCGAGTCCTCGGCCTACTCGGACTCCTATACCGACCTCCCCATGCTGGAGGCGGTCGGGCACCCGGTGGCCGTCAACCCCGACCGGGTGCTGGCCAAGGTGGCGCGGGAGCGCGAGTGGGAGGTCATGCAGTTCACCAAGCCGGTGCGACTCCGCGACCGGGTGAGCGTGCCCAGCCTGCCACTGACGGCCACGGCCGCCGGGATCACCGCCGCGGCCTCGGTGGGCGCCCTCGTGGCCTGGCGGCTGGCGCGCCGGCCCCCGCGCTGACGGCCGGCCCGGTTCCTGAGGCTGCCGATCCGTCGGTGACGCGTTCCGGCCGGCCTGGGAGCCAGACCGGCCGAAGGTACCGCTCGGCGCCGGAAGCGCCGGACTAGGGGTTGCTCAGGAAGGACGGAGCCGCTTGGCGGCGACGACACCCAGGGCAACCACGATGGCGAGGATCAGAAGCTTCTTCATGGAAGGAGATGGTATCGCCTCACGACGGGTAGCGCTCCTCGATGTCGGAGCTTCGCTGCGCAGACGGCCTCGTCCGACCGCGGCGGGACGGCGAGGTCAGACGGTGAGGAGGTCCCGGGCGCCGGTGTCGGAGGACGGGTGGCGCAGCTTCGACATGGCCCGGGCCTCGATCTGACGGATCCGCTCACGGGTCAGGTTGAAGTGTTCCCCGACCTCCTCGAGGGTCCTCGGTTCGCCGCGGTCGAGGCCGAAGCGCAACCGGAGGATCTCCCGCTCCCGTTCGTCGAGCGGCGAGAGCAGCCGACCGATCTCCTCGGGGAGCAACGAGACCGCGGCCACCTCGAAGGGTGATTCCGCCGAGCGGTCCTCGACCACGTCGCCCAGTTCGGCGTCGCCGTCCTCCCGGAGCGGCTCGGACAGGGACAGGGGCTCGGCTCGGAAGCGCAGGGCCTCCACCAGCTTGTCCTCGGGCATCTCGACCTCAGCACCCAACTCGGCCAGCGTGGCCGGCCGGCCGTACTTGAGCTCCAGACGGGCCTGGGCCTTCTGCACCCGGGCCAGGGTGTCGCCGGCGTGGACGGGAAGGCGGATGGTCCGGCCGGTGTTGGCGATGCCCCGCGTGATGGCCTGACGGATCCACCAGGTGGCGTAGGTGGAGAACTTGAAGCCCTTGCGCCAATCGAACTTCTCGACGGCGTGCATGAGGCCGAGGTTGCCCTCCTGGATGAGGTCGAGCAACGGCAGACCGGAGGCCTGGTACTTCTTGGCGATCGACACCACCAGACGGAGGTTGGACTGGACGAACGTCTGCTGGGCGCTCTCCCCCTGGAGGGTGGTCCGGCGCAGCTCCCGCTTCTTGGACGGGGTCAATCCCTTGGGGGCCGACGCCAGTTGGGCGTCGGCTTCACGGCCGGCTTCGATGGCCTGGGCCAGTCGGACTTCGTCGTCCTTGGTCAACAACGGGTACTGGCCGATGTCGGTCAGATACAACCGAACCAGGTCTTCGTCGTCTCGTTCGAGGCGCTCCTTAGCCAACTTCACCGGGTCCTTCGTTTTCCCCACCGCAGTGGGGGACGGCCAACCCTCAGGGGCCCTCGGTCGCAACCGGTGGTCGATGCATCGGGTCTGGCGCTTTCGGGCGCAACGATTGCTGCTTTCGAAGTTTACCGGACGCGTCAAGCCCTTCAGTCGGTTTTGGCCGGGGACGACCCCCTTGACGAGGTCACTCCCCTGGTACGGGCCCCGGAATGGCCACCAGACCGGAGGTCGCTCCGGCCCCCACCACCACCGCTTCGAGGCGTTCGAGGAACCCGTAGACGGCGGCGACGTCGTGAGGTCGGCTGACCAGGCGTTCCACCAGTCGCTCGCCCGCATGCCAGTCCTCGGTCTCGTCGTTGAGCACCAGGCGGAGGGCCCGGGCCACCGGCGCGTCGGTCATCGGGCTGACCACCCGGAGGTGACGCTCGTAGCTGGTCACCAGTCTGGGCAGCACCACCCGGTACAGGGCGGCCAGCCGAGGCAGGGCCCCGGGGTGCCCGAAGTCGTCCTCCTCGGCCGGCGGCCACAGGGAGCCGGGCCCATGGGCGGGCGGCGGCACTCCGGAGAGGGCGGCGAAGAGGGCGGTGGTCGGGGCCGACGGCGTGGTCCACCCGTCGGGGTTGGCGCCGGCCAGCACGGGCAGGCGCTCGGCCCACAGCTCGGCGTGCCAGGCGTGGCGCATGCTCTGGGCGTCGAGGTGGACCTGGACGGCGGCGATGGGCATGTCGGTGACCCACTCGCCCAGCAGTCGGTAGAGGGCGTGCTCGATCCACCGGTACTCCCCGACGAGGACGGCCGCGGCATCCAGGGTCAGGGGGGATACGCCCGGCGCGGCACCGACCGGTGCGACCGGGGCGGTTCCTCCGTCGACAGGACTGGGGAGGTCAGACAACCGCCGGGGCCTCCCCGCTCGAACCGCCCGCGCGCGCCGCGTCCGTCCCGGAGCCGGCTGCTTCGTCGGCCGGCGGCGCACCGGGTGCGGCACTGGGCCGGTAGTGGTTGGTGATGGGCATGCGACGATCCTTACCGAACGCCTTGCCCGAGATCCGGACCCCCGGGGGCATCTGCCGCCGTTTGTACTCGGCCCGGTCCACCAGCCCGACCACACGCTCCACCGCCTCGGCGTCGAACCCGGCGGCGACCAGGTCGTCGGGCGAGCGGTCGCCCTCCACATACCCGGCCACCACCGGGTCCAGTACGGAGTAGGGCGGCAGTGACTCATCGTCCCGCTGGTCCGGCCGCAGCTCGGCCGACGGGGCCTTGCGCAGCACCGGCTCGGGGATGAGGTCGAAGCCGGCCATCTCGTTGCGGTAGCGGCACAGTGCGTACACGAGCAGCTTGGGGACGTCCTTGATGACCGCGAACCCACCGGCCGAGTCCCCGTACAGGGTGGAGTAGCCGGTCGCCATCTCGCTCTTGTTGCCCGTGGTGAGCACGATCCACCCCCGGGCGTTGGACAGCGCCATGAGGAGCACGCCCCGGATCCGGGACTGGAGGTTCTCGTCGGTGAGGCCGCTGGGCTCGGCGCCCAGGAGCGGCGACAGCGAGGCGGCGAAGGCCTGGTGGACCGGCTCGATGGCCACCGTGGCGATGTCGACACCCAGGTTGACGGCCAGCGCCACCGCGTCATCGACCGAGCCGCCGCTCGAGTAGCGGGACGGCATGGTCACCCCGTGGACGTGAGCGGGTCCGAGGGCGTCCACGGCCACCGCCGCCACCAGCGAGGAGTCGATCCCGCCGGACAGCCCGATGACGGCATCACTGAACCCGTTCTTGGCCACGTAGTCGCGGGTGCCGAGGACCAGCGCCTGGTACACCTCGGCCTCGGGGCCGAGCAGGGGAGCCACCCTGCCCGCCTCGGGCGGGCCGGCCGGCGAGCGGGTCCCGGTGCTCACCACGGTGGCCCCGGGCCGGCTCCCCTCCTCCCGCCCTTCGACATCCAGATCCACCACGAGGACCTCTTCAGTGAACTGGGCGGCCGACGCCACCACCGTGCCGTCGGTCCCCACCACCAGCGAGGCGCCGTCGAAGACCAGTTCGTCCTGGCCGCCCACCTGGTTCACATAGACGATGGCGCAGCCGGTCTCGGTCACCCGCTCCGCCAGGACGGCCAGGCGCTCCTGGCGCCGACCCTGCGAGTAGGGGGAGGCGTTGAGGTTGACGAGGAGCCCGGCGCCGGCCGAGGCCTGGTCGACCATGGGCCCCCCGGCGAACCACATGTCCTCGCAGATGGACATCCCCACCGACACCCCGGCGACCACCAGCCGGTCGGCCGGGCCGTGGCCCGGTGTGAACCAACGCTGCTCGTCGAACACGCCGTAGTTGGGGAGCAGGCGCTTGGCATAGCGGCCCAGTACCCGGCCCCCGGCGCAGAGGGCGGCGGCATTGAGCAGGTGGCCCGCCGGGTCGGTGTCGACATAGCCGACCACCGCCGCGCAGGCCCCGGTGGCCGCGGCGATCCGGGCGAACACCTCGAGGTTGTCGGCCACGAAGGCCGGCCGGCTCAGCAGGTCCTCGGGCGGGTAGCCGGTCACGGTCAGCTCCGGGAACGCCGCCAGGTCGGCCCCGGCCGCCTCGGCCCTGGCCAGGGCGGACAGCACCCGGTCGGCGTTCCCCTCGAGGTCGCCGACCACCGTGTTGATCTGGCATGCGGCGACGCGCACTCGACCCATCGTCACAGCCTACCGGGGCTGCTGCCTGGCCTTTTCCCCGTCCGGACGGCCCCGCACCCCCGATCCAGGCCGAGCCGTCCCGTGTTGTTCATGCTCCGTTCACAATAGGGTAACGGCGCAGAAATGGCCCGCTGCGATAGTGGTCTGGTCCTTCGACGGCCACCCTGCCGTGGCCCCGATACGGTCTGTTCGGCGAAGTGCCGACTACCGGCGGGGGTGCACGGGGTGGGATCGTGGGGTGTCCACGTGGGGTGCGCCGCTGCTCCCCGGCGGTCGCCGGGGAGCACTGGACGACACGGGACGTCGGGCAGTAGTAGAAGTCGGGCAGTAGTAGAAGCAGTGGCAGTACAGCAATCGAGAAGTGACGAAGGAGTACACGTGCCGTATCAAGCTGAGTACATCTGGATCGACGGGACCGAGCCTTCCCCCCTGCTCCGCAGCAAGACCAAGGTCGTGGCCGACGGTGAGGAGCCGGGTATCTGGGGCTTCGACGGGTCGAGCACCAACCAGGCCCTGGGGCACGACTCCGACTGCGTCCTCCGGCCGGTGTTCGTGGCCCCTGACCCCCTGCGCGGCCCGAACGACAAGTTGGTCATGTGCGAGGTCGAGCTGACCGACTTCACTCCCCACCCCACCAACACCCGGGCCAAGTTGCGGGCCGTGGTGGAGCAGTTCGGCGACCAGGAGCCGATGTTCGGAATCGAGCAGGAGTACACCTTCTTCAAGGACGGTCGGCCGCTCGGGTGGCCGGCCATCGGCTACCCCGCCCCCCAGGGCCCGTACTACTGCGGCGTGGGCGGCGACAAGATGCCGGGGCGGGAGATCGTGGAGCTCCACACGGCCGCCTGCATCGATGCCGGCCTGGGCATCGAGGGCACCAACGCCGAGGTCATGATGGGCCAGTGGGAGTTCCAGGTCGGGGTGCTCTCGCCGCTCGACGTCTCCGACCACCTGTGGGTGGCCCGCTGGCTGCTGTTCCGCATCGCCGAGGACTTCGGGGTGTACGCCACCCTCGAGCCCAAACCCATCCTGGGTGACTGGAACGGGGCCGGGGCCCACACCAACTTCTCCACCAAGGCCATGCGCGAGGACGGTGGCTGGGACGCCATCATCGCCGGGTGCGAGGCCATCGGGAAGAAGATCGACGAGCACATCGCCGTCTACGGCGTCGGCATCGAGAGCCGGCTGACCGGGGCCCACGAGACCGCCCACTTCACCAAGTTCAGCTACGGGACCTCGGACCGGGGCGCCTCCATCCGCATCCCGTGGGCCGTGGCCAAGGCCAAGAAGGGATGGCTGGAGGACCGGCGGCCCAACGCCAACATGGATCCCTACCAGGTCACCGCGGTCATCACCGAGACCGTCTGCACCGACGCGGCGGGGGGCTGACCGACGACCGGGACCGGGGGCTGCCTTCCCCCCCAGGCAGGCCCCCGCCTCCCGGGCCGTCATCAGCCCTGGCCAACCGAGCCCGGCCTCCCACGACCCGGCTCGGTTGGCCCGTCTACCCGCCCGATCGCCCGACCCCCCTCCGGCCTGCGACAATGACTGCATCAGCACCCAACCCCGCCCCACCGGCCCGAGGCGCTCCGGGGTACCCGACGCCATGAGGAGTCAAGAGGAGTACGTCCTCCGGACGGTGGAGGAGCGCGGCATCCGGTTCGTCCAACTGTGGTTCACCGACGTGCTGGGGACACCCAAGACCTTCTCCATCACCCCGGCCGAGCTGGAGAACGCCCTCGACGAGGGCATGACCTTCGACGGCTCGGCCATCGACGGGTTCAGCCGGGTGCAGGAGAGCGACGTGCTGGCCCGGCCGGACGCCAGCACCTTCCAGCTGCTCCCCTGGCACGGCCACGGCCAATCCGGCCTGAACGGGGACGGGCCCCAGGCCCAGGTGGCCCGGGTGTTCTGTGACGTCGTCGACCTCGACGGATCACCGTTCCAGGGCGATCCCCGCCATGTGCTGCGCCGTGCCCTCGACCGGGCCCACGACCTGGGGTTCACCTTCTACGCCGCCCCCGAGATCGAGTTCTTCTACTTCGCCGACGCCGACCCGGCCAACCCGCCGGTCACCTTGGACTCGGGCTCCTACTTCGAGTTGACGGTGGCCGACCGGACCAGCGACATCCGCCAACGGACCGTCCTCACCCTGGAGGAGATGGGCATCCCCGTGGAGCACGCCCAGCACGAGGACTCGCCCAGCCAGCACGAGATCGACCTGCGCTACACCGATGCCCTGACCATGGCCGACACGGTGATGACGGTGCGCCTGGTGGTCAAGGAGATGGCCCGCCAGCAGGGCGTGTTCGCCAGCTTCATGCCCAAGCCCCTGGCCGGTGTGCAGGGCTCGGGCATGCACACCCACCTGTCCCTGTTCCGTGGCGACACCAACGCCTTCGTCGACCTCGAGCGCCCCGGCGGGCTGTCCGAGGTGGCCGAGGGGTTCATCGCCGGCCTGCTCCGGCACGCCCCGGAGATCACCGCGGTGACCAACCAGTGGGTGAACTCCTACAAGCGGTTGGTGTCCGGTTACGAGGCCCCCATCCACGTTTCGTGGGCCCACAACAACCGGTCCGCCCTGGTGCGGGTGCCGGTGGTCAAGCCGGGCAAGCTGGAGTCGACCCGGGTGGAGTACCGTTCGCCGGACAGCGCCTGCAATCCGTACCTGGCCTTCGCGGTGATCCTGGCCGCCGGCCTGGAGGGGATCGAGAAGGGCTACGACCTGCCTCCCGAGGCCGACGCCAACCTCTTCGCCCTCAGTCCCGAGGAGCTGGCCAACAAGGGCATCCTCCACCTCCCCGGCAGCCTGTACGAGGCCCTGGGTCTGATGGAGACCTCCGAGCTCCTGGCGTCCACCCTCGGGGAGCACGTCTTCGAGTGGTTCATCCGCAACAAGCGGGCGGAGTGGGCGGAGTACAAGTCCCACGTGACCCAATTCGAGCTGGACCGCTACTTTCCGCTGCTGTAACCAGGCCGACCGGCCAGCTGGCATCCCGAACAGGAAGGGGGAAGACCGCCATGGAACCGCTGCTGTGCTTCCCCGCCGTGCCCCCGGTGTCGGTGACCGGCGTCCTCGACCGGTCCGGCTACCCGTGGCGGGGCATCGACAAGCCCGAGGCGGCCGAGATCGACGAGCCCGAGGACGGGTGGTCGGGTGCGGTGATCTGCAGCGGCGAGGACCCCGTCGGGGCCTTCCTCCTCTGCCGGCACCTCCGCAAACGGGAGGTGCCCCTGGCCCCGGTCATGGTGGTGGTCCCCCTCGACCAGCTGGGCGAGCTCGAGCTCCGCGAGGACCTCTTCGACGACCTGTGCCTGGAGCCCGTCAACCCCGACGAGCTCAGCGCCCGGTTGGCCCACCTGTTCTGGCGGACCGGCCGCGGGCTCCGGCCCGACCTGCTGGAGCACGGCCCACTGGTCCTGAACCTCGAGACCTACCAGGCCGCGGTGGCCGGCAAGGTGCTCGACCTGACGTACATGGAGTACGAGCTCCTCCGCTTCCTGGCCGCCCGCCCGGGCAAGGTGTTCACCCGCGAGACGCTGCTCAGCCGGGTCTGGGGCTACGAGTACTACGGCGGCGCCCGCACGGTGGACGTCCACGTCCGGCGGCTCCGGGCCAAGCTGGGCGAGGAGCACGCGCACCTCATCCAGACCGTCCGGTCGGTGGGCTACCGCTTCGGCCAGACCAACTGGACGCCGTAGGCGGGCCGCCGGTCCCTCGTCAGTCCGGGCGGTGGGCCCACACCTCGACCTCGACGGCGGCCCCCATGGGCAGGGCGGCCACGCCCACCACCGATCGGGCCGGGCGGTGGCCGCCGAAGAATCGCGCGTAGGCCTCGTTGAGGGCGGCGTAGTCGGCCAGGTCGGTGGCGAACACCAGGGTCTTGACGATGTCGGTGATGCCGGCCCCGTGTTCGGCCAGTAGCCGTTCGACGTTGGCCAGGGCCTGGGTCAGCTGCTCGGGGGGCCCGCCCTCCACCAGCGTCGGTGGTCCGACCCCGGTGGCAGCCAGTCCCAGCTGACCGGAGGTGATCAGCCACGGCCCGGCCGAGACGATGGGGGTGTAGGGGCCGATCGGGGTGCTCATGGCGGGACCTCGGGTGGGGCGGGCTGGGCCGACGGTCGGTCAGCCTACCGAACCGTTCCGGTCCGCCCGGAGCCCCTCGCCGCGCCGGCCGGAGCCCGCGCGGTCGACCGGCCAGGCCCCGACCAGCCCGTCGGCCAGCCAGCGGGCCGCCGCCACCGCGGCGAACACCGCATCGGAGCCGTTGACCGCCGGGCCGGCCGCGGCCGGGTCGAGCACCACCCTGACGGCCGGCATGGCCCGGGCCTGCAGGATGCCGAAGGAGCGCACGGTCAGGTCCCGCACCGTGCCCTCGGCGTCCACCGCCACCCCCTCGGACCGTACCCAGCCCAGGGCCTGGTGGGCGGCGCCGATGCAGTAGGAGCGCAGGACGATCTCGTCCAGCACCTCGCCGGCCTCCACCGCCACCTCGACCGAGTCGTCGGGGCGGCACCGGGCCACCGCTCTCCCCCCGGTCGGCCCCACCACCTCGACGGGAACGTCGCAGTGGGCCCCGGGGCCGTGGGCGTCGAGGGCCCGGGCCCCCGCCGTCAGCACCGCGGCCTCCGCCCACACCGCCCCCCGCAGGGAGAAGGCGGTCGGGGGGCCGGCCAGGGGCACCGGCTCGACGTCGAGCCCGGGGGCGACCGAGGCCACCAGGGCGGTCACCGCGGCCCACTGCCCCGGATCGGCACCGTCGGAGGCGACACCGACCCGCAGGACCCCCGCTCCGTGGCGGTCGATCCCGCCGCCCACCGGCGGCCGTTTGGGCCCGAGACGGACCACGTCCTCCCGGGACCACAGGACCCGGACCGGACGGCCGTAGTGGTCGGCCAACCGGCGGGCGTCGGTGGCCACCGGCGAGTGCAGTTTGCCGCCGAACGCCCCCCCGTTGGCGTAGGGAGAGGCCGGCGACTGGCCCGGTCGGCACCACGAGGCGTCGGGCTCCACGTAGGCGGGCTCCACCCAGGTCGTCTGCAGGGTGAGCAGCCACCGGCCGTCGGGCACCGCCACCGGGTGGCCGAGGGGCAGGCTGGTGCTGCGTCCCTGCACCTTGCCGGCCCGGGCCCGGGCTTCGGCCAGCGACTCGGCCACGGCGTACCCGCCGCGGCCGTCGGGCACCGCCACCAGGGCGTCGGGCGGGCTGCCGTCATCGGCGAAGCCGGCCTCGCCCAGCACGACCGACGGTCCCACGCGCTGGGCCACCCCACCTTCGAGCCCGGCCCGGACCGAGGCCCGGTCGAGGTCACGGCGGTCCGACCGCGGGACCGTCGGGTCCCCGTCCCCGAAGCCGAACACAAGCCGGGCGGCCTCCTCGATGGTCTGCCAGCCGGTGCACCGGCACAGGTGGGCCACCAGGGCCTGGTCGACCTTCCCGGTCGGGACGGGGGCGCCGGTGGGCAGGGCGGCCAGGCGCATCACGATGCCCGGGGTGCAGAAGCCGCACTGGCTGCCGCCGGTGGCCACCAACGCCTCGGACCACCGGCGACGGGTGTCCTCGGGGAGGCCGTCGAGGGTGGTCACCTCCCTCCCGGCCAGTCGCCGCACCGGGGTCACACAGGCCACCCGGGGGGCACCGTCCACCCATACCGTGCAGCAGCCGCACTGGCCCTGGGGACTGCAGCCGTCCTTGACCGACCGGATGCCTAGTTGGTCGCGCAAGACGTCCAGCAGGGAGGCGCCCTCGTCACCTACCTCGACGTCGGCGCCGTCGACGCGCAGCCGGATCAGGGATTCAGCGGATCAGCTGAACGACGAGCCGCAGCCGCACGTGCGCGAGGCGTTGGGGTTGGTGACGTGGAACCCGGCTTCCTGCAGGCCGTCGCTGTAGTCCAGGGTGGAGCCCTTGAGCAGGTCGGCGCTGGTGGGGTCGACCACCACCTTGACCGTGCCGAACTCCCGCACCACGTCGTCCTCGGCCACGTCGGCGTCGAAGAACATCTCGTAGCTGAAGCCCGAACACCCGCCGGGGCGTACGGCGACCCGCAGGGCGAGACCGTCGATGTCCTCCTGGGCCAGGAGCTCGGCCACCTTGGAGGTGGCGACATCCGTCAGGGTGACCGGATTGGGCCGCTTCCCGATGCTGACGGTCTGCATGGTGGCACTCATCGGCGCTCCTCTTCGATCACGGTCCTCGCCGGACGGCGGGGCTCGACTCAACCTGTGGCGGCGACCGGGCCCGGGGACTCACCCCCGGCCCACCTCGACGCGTTGTCCCCAAGCGTACCCGCGTCGGCCGGGGGGTGGTACAACCCATCGGGTGGTCCACGGGTCCCGACCGGTAGAATTGCGCAGGTGAGCAGGTCCGACGCCCCCCAACCCGACCGCCGTGCCCCGACGGGCGGGGCCGCGGTGACCGAGGAGGCGGTCCTGGCCGCCCTCCGGGGGGTCGTCGACCCCGAGCTCGGAGCGGACATCGTCGAACTGGGCATGGTCAGCGGGGTGCGGGTGGGCGATGGCGGCGAAGTGGCCGTCGAGGTGGCCCTCACCGTGGCCGGGTGCCCGCTCCGGACCCAGATCCGCAGCGACGTGGAGACCCACGTCGGCGCCGTCCCCGGCGTGCAGGCCGTCTCGGTCGACACCGGGGTGATGGACGCCGACCAGCGCAAGACGGTCATGGCCCGCGCCCGGCAGCTGGCCCAGAACCCGGCCCCGGTCACCGACATCCCCGACACCGCCCGGGTGATCGCCGTCGCCTCGGGCAAGGGCGGGGTCGGGAAGAGCTCGGTCACCGTCAACCTGGCCGTGGCCCTGGCCCGCCGGGGGCTGACCATCGGGGTGCTCGACGCCGACATCTGGGGGTTCTCGGTGCCGAGGCTGCTGGGGATGACCGGCGAGGTGGAGGCCCGCGACAAGAAGATGGTCCCCCTCGAGCGCCGGGTCGGGCCAGGGACGCTGCGGGTGCTCTCCATGGGCTTCCTGGCCGACGAGGACAGCGCCATCATGTGGCGGGGGCTGATCCTCAACCGCGCCGTGCAGCAGTTCCTCGAGGACGTCCACTGGGGCGACCTCGACTACCTGCTGATCGACATGCCCCCCGGCACCGGGGACATCCAGATGGGCCTGGCCCGGATGCTGCCGCGGACCGAGGTCATCGTGGTCACCACGCCCCCGGTGGCCGCCCAGAAGGTGGCCGCCCGGACCGCCGACATGGCCCGCAAGGGCTACCTGCGGGTGGCGGGCGTCATCGAGAACATGAGCGACTTCGTCTGCGAGCACGGCACCTCCTACGCCCTGTTCGGCTCGGGAGGGGGTGCCCGGCTGGCCGCCGATGTCGGGGTGCCGCTGATCGGTCAGATCCCCCTGCACCCCTCGGTCGCCGCCGGCGGCGACGCCGGGACCCCGGTGGCCCTCGACGAGGGCAGCCCCCTGGCCGAGGTGTTCGACGCCATCGCCGAGTCGGTCATCACCATCGCCCCGGTGGTCCCCATGGACGGCTGCAGCGTCCGCCTGCTCGAACGGGTGGAGGCGGCGGTGGAGGCCGCCACCCCCTGACGACGAGACCGGTGCCCGCTCAGGTGGATCCGGTCTCGGGACCCCAGGCCTGCCGGGCCAGTTCGGCCAGCGCCGGATCGATCTGCGACCCCGACGCCATGCGGTCGGCCATGGCCTCCTCATAGCCGACGTCACCCGGCCGCAGGATGAGGATGTGACCGTCCTCGATGAGCACGATCGGTAGCACCGTGGTGACGTGGGTGACCTGACTGGCCCAGGCGACGACGTCGCCGGCGGAGGTGAACCCCTCGATGCTCCGAAGGTTGGCAATGGTCGGCGGCAGCAGCTCGATCTCACCGGCCGCCTCACGGGCCAGGGCGTCGTGGGGTCGCACCCAGATGGTGGCGATGGTCTCGGTGTCGTCGTGGCGGGCCACCTGACCGGCCGGCGCGGCGGTGATGAAGAAGCGGGTGTCGTACCGACGCGGGGCCAGCTCCGGGGTGATCCAGTGGCTGACATAGTGCACGGCGTCGACCACCAGCACCAGGTCCTCCTGGCGGCAGATGTCGAGGAGGCCGAGCGTGCCCTGGTTGACGGCGTCGCGGTAGGTGGCGAAACGGGCGGCCGCCTCGGGGTCGGACGTGTCCAGCAACGGCCCTCCGGCCCCACCGGGGCTGCGGTGGCGGGCCAGCAACACCCCGGCCTCCTCGAAGCACTCCCGCAGCGCGGCGACCCAGTAGGCCAGGCCCCCGGACTCGACGCCGAGCACCGCGCTGGCTTCCGCGTCGGACCGACCACGGCACAGTGCCTCGACGCCGGGACCGTGGTCCTCGGGATCGACCGATCCACCGGGGAACACGTAGGCCCCGGCCACGAATTCGGATGCCAGGTTCCGGCGGAGCATGCACACCTCGACCGCGGGGCCGCCCGCCTCGTCCACCGCGTCCCGGATCAGCATCACGGTGGCGGCGGGCTGGATGGGGACGGGCACCGGCTCAGGCTACCGCCGCACCTCCCGACAGGACCGGTGGGGCCGGGGCCGGCCGTTCGCCGGCCGTGTCGGCCGTGGCGGCTAGGCCCCGGCTCTGGCCGACCGCGGGGTGAGGGCTCCCGAGTCCACCAGGGCGCTGGTGGCCAACTCGCCGAACCCGGCCGGATCGGCGATCAGCCACGCGTGGGCCCCGTCGACCACCACTCCGTCCACCCCGGCGGCGTGGCGGAGGTCGTCGAAGGCCGACCGGGGCACCAGGCCGTCCCGGTCGGACCAGGCCACCGTGACCGGGATGCCCCATCGGGCGATGGCCCGCACCTCCCGCACCAGGTCGGCCCGACGGATGAACTCACCGGTGCGGAACATGCCCAGCGGGTTGCTGACCAGATTGGGGATGAAGTCCTCCAGCAGGACGGGGAGCAGGCGGAGCAGCCGCGGCGAGTGGAGGAGGTCGGTCGAGAGGTGCCGTCCCCAGTCCCAGAACGGACGCTGCACCATGGTGCGCATCTCGTTGGGGAAGAGGGCCCAGGTGGGGCTGCCGATGGCGTTGGCCAGCAACAGCGCGGCGACCCGCCACGGCTGCTCGTAGGCGAAGGCGGTGGCCACCCCGCCCCCGAACGAGTGCCCGGCCGCCAACGCCACCTCCTTCTGGCCCACGGCGTCGAGGAAGCGGCCCACCCAGGTGGCGTACCCGGCGAAGGTGCGGTGCTCGGGGGCCAGTTCATGGGTCCCGCCGAATCCCGGGAGCGCCGGCGCGTAGACCCGGCAGCCGGCCTTGGCCATGGCCTGGACGGGCGCCCGATAGGCATTGGGACGGAGCCCCCAGCCGTGGAGGAACAGGGCGGCCGGTCCGGTACCGCTGACGCCGTAGCTGACCCGGTGCCCGTCGACCTCCACCCGTTCCCAACGGATCCCCGGCGTGGCGCCGACCACCACGGACGGCTGGGGTGGCACCAGGTCCCTCCGCCCCTGTACATCTCCCGACATGGCCGGTCAGTGTAGGCCCCCGCACCGCTCCAGGAACCGATCCCCCTGCAGAACCGCCACGGTCAGTGGGCGTCCCGCCTCCTCCGCCGGCGCCCACGAGCCCTGGTCACCGGGCCCGGCCGACCCCGGCCTGGTGGGCCTGGCGATTACGCTTCCTCCGACAACTCCACGAATCGGGGACTGCGGAACCATGGCACAGGACCAAATCAAGAACCCCAACGGGGGGAACAAGCCCAAGCCCGGTACCACGTCCGGCGGGAACGCGGGGCCGAGCGCCAAGGACCGGAGCCGGGCCCAGAGCCGCCCGGTGTCGGGCAAGGCCCCCACCGGAAGGTCGGGCAAGGCCGGCACCACCAACAAGACCGGGGGCAACAAGCCCAAGCCGAAGCCGGGGGGCCGGCCAGCGGCCGCCCCCGCCCCACGCCGGCTGTCCGGGGCCATGATGGCCTGGGGAGCGGTGGGACTGGTGGTCGTGATCATCGTGGTGCTGGTGGTCGTGAAGGCCAGCAGCAACTCGAGCAACAACACCTCCTATACACCGGTCACCGCCGCGCCGGCCTCGGTGGTGCACGACGTGACCAACATCCCAGAGTCCGTCTACAACACCGTCGGGGTCAACTCGCCGTCGGTGCCGGTGACTCCTCCCACCATCCTGTCCAACCAGCCCCCGATGACCCTCGACGGCAAGTCACCGGCCATGCTCTACTTCGGCGCCGAGTACTGCCCCTACTGCGCCGCCGAACGGTGGGCCATAACCGCAGCCCTGTCCCGCTTCGGCACGTGGTCGGACCTCAAGATCACCGCATCGTCGCATACCGACGTCAACCCGGAGACCCACACCTTCAGCTTCCATGGGGCCACCCTCACCAGCCAGTACCTCACCTTCAAGGGCGTCGAGCAGTACACCAACGTGCCGACGTCGACCCCGGGCGTCTACACCAACCTGCAGAACCCCACGCCCCAGGAGAAGGCCAACATCCTCAAGTACAGCAGTTCCAAGTTCAACCCCAACGCCACCTCCAGTGGCGGGGTCTCGTTCCCCTACGTCAACATCAACAACGTGGCCCTGTTCTCCGGAGCCAGCTACAGTCCGGGCGTCCTGGCCGGGCAGACCTGGGACCAGATCGCCAGCGGGCTGAGCGATCCGACCAACCCGGCCACCCAAGCCATCGTCACCACGGCCAACTACATGTCGGCGGCCATCTGCGCCAGTACCGGCCACGCTCCCGCTTCGGTCTGCACCAGCTCGGGGGTGAAGGCTGCGGCCAAAGCCCTGAAGCTGGGCTGATCGGTCCAGCCGCGGAGGACGACGGTGACCACGCTGCGGTGGCAGCCCATCGCCACCCTGGTGTTGAGCGTCGCCGGTCTGGGGATCGCCACCTACCTGACCATCACCCACTTCGACAAGGTGGCCCTGGTCTGCTCGGACAGCGGGGCCATCAACTGCACCAAGGTCACCACCAGCCCTCAGTCGGTCATCTTCGGGATCCCGGTGGCCATGCTCGGGCTGGCGTTCTTCATTCCCATGATCGCCCTGTGTCTGCCGCCGGCGTGGCGGAGTGCCGACCGCCGGATCCATCTGGCCCGGCTGATCCTCTCCGTGACCGGGGTGGGCATGATCATCTACCTGATCATCGCCGAGCTGTTCATCATCAAGGCCATCTGCCTGTGGTGCTCGGGAGTGCACGTGATCACCTTCCTGCTGTTCGTGGTCATCGTGACGGCATCACCGGTGGTCCTGGCCCCGGGCTACGGAACGGACGCCGGTGACGAGTACCACGAGTACGACGACGAGGGATAGGGGCGTCCGTCCCGGCGGAGCGCCATGACCGACCGCGAGGAGCCGTCCGCCGTCGGCCCCGGTCCCCCGGACGCCGCGGCCACCCCGGATGTCCCGGCGGACCTCCCGGCCCGCGGTACGGCCGGGTCCCCCGGCTCCGCCCGGCCTCCCCGCAACCGGACGGCCCGATTCGCCTGGGGCTCGTTGGCCGTCATCCTGGTGGCGGTGATCGGCCTGGTCACCTACGCCCTCACCGATCCCCCGGTGACCCTGGAAACGGTCCAGCGGACCACGGCGGCGCCCGAGGTGGTGGCCGAGTTGGCCAAGGTCCCGGCCTCGGTCTTCGACACCGTCGGCGCCACCGCCCCGGACACCACCTTGGCGGCCCCCGCGGTGCTGTCCGGGCAGCCCCCGCTCCAGTCGGCCGGGAAGCCCGAGGTCCTCTACGTGGGCGCCGAGTACTGCCCGTTCTGCGGGGCCGAGCGGTGGCCCTTGATCGTGGCCCTGTCCCGGTTCGGACGCTTCACCGGACTGAAGAACATGCAGTCGGCCCCGCTCTCGGTGTTCCCCGGGACGCAGACCTTCAGTTTCGTGGGGGCCGGCTATGCCAGCCGGTACCTGGCGTTCAGCGGCGTCGAGCTGTACTCGGACGCCGTCAACGCCCGGGGCTCGTTCGCCCGCATCGACACCTTGACCCCGATCCAGACCCTGGCCGTGGCCCGCTACGGTGGCCGGCCGGCCGCCGGGGCCGCATCGGGGACCTACCCGTTCGTCGACATCGGCAACCGCATGGTGGCGACGACCTCGGCCTTCAGCCCGGCCGTCCTGGTCAAACAGTCCCAGGCGGCCATCGCCGGAGGGCTGAGCCAGGCGGACAATCCGATCACCCAGGCCGTGGTGGCCTCGGCCAATCAACTGACGGCCGGGATGTGTGCGGTCACCCGACAGCAGCCCGCCACGGTCTGCACCAGCAGAGGGGTCCGCGACGCCGCCGCCTCGCTCGGGATGGGCTAGTTCAGGCTCGGCCCGGTCGGGCGACCGGACCGACGCCCCGCCGGGCTCAGCCGGCCCGCCGGTCAGAGATCTGCTTGCGCTCCATCTCGTTGAGCCCGCCCCAGATGCCGTGGGGCTCGTGGATCCGGATGGCGTAGTCGAGGCACTCGGCCCGCACCACGCACGACTGGCAGATGGACTTGGCCCGGTCCTCGCGCTGCAGCTTCTCCTCCTTGCGTTCCGCATGGGCCGGCGGGAAGAAGATCTCCGCCTCTGGCCCGCGGCACGCCGCTCTCAGCTGCCATGTGTCCAGCGCATGCTCCACGTGCCCTACTCCCCCTTCAAGCCCCCCTGGCATCCTCCAAGAACGGAACGTACTCGCGCCCATGATCGGAAACAAGGGGTCTGACCAGGATTTCTCAGCTACCGGCCCGTGGTGCCCACGCCGAGGACGGCCGCCGACACGGATCGTGAGAATCCGCCCCTGGTTGGGGCCCCGACCAGGGGGGCGGACACTACGCTCCTGGGGGTCATGGAGATCAGCACCTTCTGCAGCCAGAGCCGGGTCCTGATCGTGGCCGGCAAGGGTGGCGTGGGGAAGACGACCATGGTGGCCGCCCTGGCCCACATGGCCGCCCTCGCCGGTCTGTCGGTCCTGGTGGTCGAGCTCGAGGGCCGCTCCGGGGTGGCCACGGCCTTCGGCCGCGACGAGCCGCTGGACTACGCCGGATCGGTGCTCCGGGCCGCGGGGGCCGAGGCGGACGACGGAGACGACATCAGCCGCACCATCCCCAGGGGCACCGTGCGGGCCCGGACCATCACCCCTGACGACGCCCTGCTCGAGTACCTGGCCGACCACGGCATGCGCCGGATCTCCAAGCGGTTGCTGTCCTCGGGGATCGTCGACATCGTGGCCGGAGCCATCCCCGGCATCCGGGACATCCTGGTGCTGGGCAAGGTCAAGCAGATCGAGCGCAGCGGCATCGCCGACCTGGTCCTGGTGGACGCCCCGGCCACCGGTCACACCATGACCTTCCTGTCCTCGGCCAGCGGCCTGCTCGACGCCGCCCGAGGCGGGCCCATCCGGTCCCAGGCCGCCGACGTGGTGGCCCTGCTCTCCGATCCGGCCCGCTGCCAGGTCGCCCTGGTCACGCTGCCCGAGGAGATGCCGGTCAACGAGGTGATCGAAGCCGCCTACCAGCTCGAGGACAAGGTGGGCATCGCCCTCGGCCCGGTCATCGTGAACGGCTGCTATCCCGCCCTCGACGCCGTGGAGACCTCGGCGGACCAGGCGGCCCGCGACGCCGGGGTCGCACTGGAGCCCGAACAGGTGGAGGCGCTCGAGCAGGCCCGGCGGTTCCGGAGGACCCGTCAGGAGCTCCAGGGCGAGCAGCTCCGGCGGCTGGCCCATGAGCTTCCCCTGGCCCAGCTCCGCGTGCCCTACCTGTTCACCGCCTCCATCGGGCCGGCAGAGCTCGACCTGCTGAGCGCCGCCCTGGCCTCGGGGGTGGAGGCCCTCCACGACGCGGCTCCGGTCTTACCGTGACGCAAGAGACCACCACGGCCGGGCCGGAGGCCACCATCGACCGGGTGGCCCGGGAGCGGTCGATCGTCATCTGCTGCGGATCCGGCGGGGTGGGCAAGACCACCACGGCGGCCGCCTTCGCCCTCCAGGCCGCACGGCTGGGCCGGCGGGCCTGCGTGGTCACCATCGACCCGGCCCGACGGCTGGCCAACTCGCTCGGCCTCGACGACCTCAGCAACCAGCCCACCCGGATCGACGGGCCCTGGCCCGGCGAGCTCCACGCCCTCATGCTCGACCCCAAGGGGACCTTCGACGACCTGGTCCGCCGCTATTCCGACTCCGCCGAACAGGCCGAGGACATCAAGGTCAACCGGATCTACCGAAACCTGACCGGGACCCTGTCGGGCACCCAGGAGTACATGGCCATGGAGAAGCTCTACGAGCTGGTGGAGGAGGGCGGATTCGACCTGGTGGTGGTGGACACCCCGCCGACCCGCAATGCCCTCGACTTCCTCGATGCCCCGAGGCGGCTGACCCACTTCCTGGAGAACCGCCTGTTCCAGGCGCTCATGAAGCCCACTCGGGCCGGACTCAAATTCATGGGCGTGGCCGCCCAGGCCCTGCTCCGCACCATCGCCAAGGTGGCCGGGGCCGACATCGTCCGCGACGCCGTCAGCTTCTTCCAGGCCTTCGAGGGTATGGAGGAGGGGTTCCGCACCCGGGCGGCCCGGGTGCGCGAACTGCTGGTCCAGCCGGGCACCGCCTTCGTGTTGGTGGCCTCGCCCCGGCCCGACTCGGTGGACGAGGCCGTCCACTTCGCCGGCAAGCTGGCCGAGTCGGACATGTCGGTCACCGCCCTGGTGGTGAACCGGGTCCAGCCCCGGTTCGCCGAGGACGCCCAGTTGGACGCGGTGCGCCGCCGGGCCGCCCGGGCGACGGGCACCGCGCTGGGCGACCTCGTCGACAATCTCGCCGGGTACACGGCGGCCGCCGATCGCGAGGAGCAGGCCTTCGCCGATCTGGTGGCCAAAGTGGCGCCGGCGCCGGTCTACCGGGTGCCCCTGCTGAACAGCGACGTCCACGACCTCGCCGGCCTGGGCACCATCGCCGACCTCCTGTTCACCTCGTCGGACCCCACCCCCGCGGCACCGCCCGGGCCCGTGGGCGCCCCGTCCGGGGAGCGCTAACCTGTGTCGGTGCGTACCATCCTCGTGGCCAGCGACGCCCCGTCGGTGCGGGCCGAGGTGGCGGCCATCGCCGGCCGACCCGACGTCACCATCCGCGAGGCCCGGTCCGGGCCGGCGGTGATGGCCGAGGTGGCCGAGTCCCTTCCCGACCTGGTCGTGGTGGACCTCCAGATGGGCAACATGGGCGGCATGGCCGTGTGCCTCGAGCTCCGGCTCGAGGCCTCCTACGGCAAGCTCGGGCACGTGCCGGTCCTGATGCTCCTCGATCGGCGCCCGGACGTCTTCCTGGCCCGCCGGTCGGGCGCCGAGGGGTGGGTGGTCAAGCCTCTCGACCCGATCCGACTCCGAAGGGCCGTGACCTCGCTGCTCGACGGGGGTACCTACTACGACGAGTCCTACCAGCCTCTCTCTGTGGTTTCCGCGCCCGTAGCCGCCGGCGCCTGACGGCTCCGGCCCAAGAGACAGCGTCACCACCGTGTCCGTGTTCCGACGCCACGAAGACGATCCTCCGCCATCGGGCCGGGAGAGCCGGGGGCGGCGCCGCGGCGCCGGGTCGAGGGCCGACGGCGGGGCCGACGCCCAGGAGCAGTTCATCATCGACGCCCTCCACGACCTCCACGACACGGTGGTC
This sequence comes from uncultured Acidimicrobiaceae bacterium, assembly GCA_963812525.1. Taxonomy (GTDB): domain Bacteria; phylum Actinomycetota; class Acidimicrobiia; order Acidimicrobiales; family RAAP-2; genus Bog-756. The sequence goes on along the minus strand of CAWEVL010000005.1, from coordinate 2,287 downwards.
CGCGAGGTCATGACTCCCCGGGTCGACGTGGTGGCTCTGTCCATCCCCCTCACCGTCGACGCCGTGACCCAGGCGGTGCGGGAGTCGGGCCACAGCTGCTTCCCGGTCCACGGCGACAACCTCGACGACCTGATCGGGGTGCTCTTCGTCAACGACCTGTTCCGGGCCGGCTGGCAGGTCGGCGGAGCTCAGGACGCCGACCCGGTCGGGAGACCGGCCGCCCCGGACCCGATCGACATCTCCCGACGGCTCCGCCAGCCCTTCCTGGTCCCCGAGTCCCACCTGGTGCTCGAGGTGCTGGCCGAGATGCGCCGGCAGCGCCGGGCCTTCGCCGTGGTGGTGGATGAGCACGGAGGGGTCGAGGGGGTGCTGACGGTCAAGGATCTGCTCGGGGCGCTGGTCGGGGACCTGCCTGACGAGTTCGACCCCGACGACGAGCCCGACGTGGTGCGGGTGGACGGGAGCCGCTGGCTGGCTGACGGGCGGATGAGCGTGGACGACGTGCGCGACCGACTGGACATCAACCTTCCGGAGGGTGAGTACGTGACCTTGGGGGGCTTCCTGTTCGACGGCTTCGGCCACATACCCGCCGAGGGGGAGTCCCTGGACGTCGACGGATGGGAGCTCCTGGTCACCGAGATGGACAAGCGCCGGATCGCCAAGGTGGTGGCCAAGCGCCTCGGTCAGCCGATCCTCCCACCGGAGGGGGGACGACCCGAGAGCGCCGCCGGCAGCCAGCCCACCTCCGTCGGGTAGTCAGCGCCCTGCGTCCGGGACCCAGGACAGCAGCTGCTCCCCCGAGTGGTGGTTCGGCGGCGGTGGGTGGGGCGGCGGTGGGTGGGGCGGCGGCCGTCCAGGGTGTCACGGTTCCTGTCGCCAGGGACCAGCACCAGGGTGGTCGAGCGGGTCTCGGGACCGTTGGGGGGCGCCCTGATGGCTGAGCGCACCGACGGCAGCCGCCCGGAGGAGCGGGGCGCCATAGTTGCACGAGGACGATTGGCAAAGGAGAGCCGCGACCATGAAGCACATCAATCTGGGAACCCTCGAGGTCGCCCGCATCGGTCTGGGGACCATGGGCATGTCCACCGCCTACACCGGGGCCGGCTCGGACGACGCCGAGTCCATCCGCACCATCCACCGAGCACTCGAGCTCGGGGTGACCCTGATCGACACCGCCGAGATCTACGGGCCGTTCACCAACGAGGAGCTCGTCGGCCAGGCCATCGGCGGCCGGCGCGACCAGGTGGTGCTGGCCACCAAGTTCGGCATGGTCTCCCACGCCGGGGAGTGGTCCTGGCACCCTCGACAGCTCACCGGCGAACATCCGCACCGCTCTCGAAGGCTCCCTCCGGAGGCTCGGCGTCGACCACATCGACCTCTACTACCAGCACCGGGTCGACCCGAAGGTGCCCATCGAGGACACCGTGGGAGCGCTCGCCGAGCTGGTCGCCGAGGGCAAGATCCGCCACATCGGGCTCTCCGAGGCCGGCCCGGACACCATCCGCCGGGCCCACGCCGTCCACCCGATCACCGCGCTGCAGACCGAGTACTCGCTGTGGACCCGGGACCCCGAGGCCCAGGACGCTGCCCGTCCTGCGGGAGCTGGGCATCGGTCTGGTGGCCTACTCGCCGTTGGGTCGGGGGATGCTCACGGGAACGGTGCGCTCGATCGACGACCTGGCCGACTCGCGACTTCCGAAGGACCAACCCGCGCTTCACCGAGGAGAACTTCCAGCACAACCTGAGCAGTGCCGATGAGGTCCGGTCCATCGCCGAAGAGGTCGGGTGCACGCCGGCGCAAGTCTCGCTGGCCTGGCTGCTCGCCCAGGGCGACGACATCGCCCCGATCCCCGGAACCAAGAGGGTCTCTCGGGTCGAGGAGAACATCGCTGCCGACGACAATCCAGCTCAGTCCCGACCAGCTCGACCGGCTCGACAAGATCACCCCAGCACCCGGCGACCACCACAGTGAAGAGCAGATGCGGCTGATCGAGCGCTGACGCCCGTCCGAGGACAGGCGGCGGCGCTTCGGCTGTGCGGTGATCCCGGGCACCACACCCTGGCGACGGTTTCGTCCGGTCTCACCGATCTCCGGAATTCCCGCCGTAGCGACGGAAAGCCCAGGACAGCCGTCTGTGGAACTCTGTTGGACGGCAGTCGGGTAACATCTCGCCGGTCAGGGACGGTGCGGAGACCCCGCCCCTACGACGGGCTGTGGCGCAGCTTGGTTCAGCGCGCTGCGTTCGGGACGCAGAGGTCCCCGGTTCAAATCCGGGCAGCCCGACCA
>CAWEVL010000004.1:0-610781 GCA_963812525.1 uncultured Acidimicrobiaceae bacterium | reverse complement strand
ACGTAGGTCTCATCGACGAACCAGTGACCACCCACGTGGTGGCGGCACGGCCGGGCCGTGTCCACCAGGATCGGCGTGAACCGCTGGACCCATCGGAACAGGGTCACATGGTCAACCTCGATACCTCGCTCAGCGAGGAGTTCTTCGGCGCAGGTTACCGAATTCCACAGAAGCGCTCGCGATAGTTAGCGATCGCCGGAGTCGAACTTCAGATATGCGACCCGCAGCCGGCGGGGGCAGGTGATGGCTGGCATTAGGCCCAGGGCAACTACCGCAGCTGCCTCCGAATCCAGTCGTGGGCGTTGTGATCAGACAGTCGGGCGATGGCAGAGTCCCCCGATTGAATCGAACCGTGCGGGGCACCCGGAAGCACATGAAGCTCGGTCGGCACACCAGCCTGGAGCAGCCGTTGGGCATAGACGATGTCCTCGTCCCTGAATCCGTCCAGTGCACCCACGCAGATGTAGGTGGGTGGAAGATTCGCCAGGTCCTGAGCACCGCGGGAGCGGCGTAGCTTGGGATGTCGTCGGTGCCGTAGAGGTTGCCGAGGTAAGCCCTCCAACCGAACTCGTTGGAGCGGCGGCTCCAGAGACGAAGGTCGTTAATCTGGCTGGAAGGCGTGGCTTGCCGGTCGTCGATCATTGGATATTGGAGGAGCTGGAAGGCGATGTCGATGTCATCACGATCTCTCGCCAACAAGGCCAGGGCCGCTGCTAGGCCGCCTCCGGCGCTCGCTCCGTAGACACCGATGCGAAAGGGTCGATGCCGAGAGCGTCGGCATTGGCGAACATCCACTGGAACGCTCGGAAACAGTCATCGAGTGCGCCGGGGTAGGGAGTCTCGGGAGCACGGCGGTACTCGACGGACACGCCTACCACCCCTGGATCGAGGCACCAGAGGTCGAACACTCCGTCGTACATGCCCTTGTCACCCATGACGTAGCCGCCACCGTGAATGGCCAGAACGCCTGGAAGCGGACCGGATCGCGCGGCCGGTGCATAGAGCGTCACCGGGAGCGGAGCACTCCCGGAGGTACCGGGGCCCCATTTCCTTGCCCCACCGGGTCAATCGGCTCGGGGCCGGGAAAGGTGAACGCCCGCATGTCGCGCAGCACGTTGTCGTCCAGGTCTGGGACGGGCAACGACCGAACGAGGTCGTCAATCTCTGGGTCAAGCAGGTCATCGGTCGACATAGGCGTTACTCTACGACGGAGAGCTTCGCAGCCGGGAGCGCTGGTCAAGGTCGATTATCCAGTCGAGCAGGTTGGGAGTGGCTGCGAGAAGGTGCCAGTGGGCATTCAGTTAAGGGTGCCTCGGACATGCTTAGCTCAGCGAGCTCCAGCTCAGCTCCCAAATGAGCAAGTTGTGTTGGCTTGGTAAACCAGGTTGCTCACTCCTGGCTCCCGAAGAGCGAGCAACAGATGCCATCGTCCGAAGCTCTCGCACGACATCGGGTCCAGTCGGCGTGTAGATGATCTCGGTCATGCCTGAATCGTGTAGGCGGTCCAGCTGTCGGGCTATGCGGTCCGGCTCTCCGACCATCGACTTGATGTCTATGTGCGGCAGAAGATGGGTGTCCCGGTCAGAGAGATGGGTGACATGCCCTTCGAACGTCAGTAGATGGCGTTGATCTGAGGGGACTAGGGCCTCGAGGGCCTCACGCCAGGCTCGTCTGCCGGGTAGAGCGTCGACCGCCTCGGAGCCCCCACTGGCGTAGGCGTTATGCCAGTCGACCACCGCCATGGCCCGATTGCACCCCGGACTCGGGCCGACCCTGGTTCCTCGCCAGGCTCGAGCACCGTGCCGGACATAATCATGGCTGTCGGCAGCTTTGGGTGGGGCGGACCGATGATGCCATCGGCAACTTCGCCGGCCAGCGCTCGCCCCCGAGGCCCGAAGACGCTGAGCCAGATTGGGACGGCGACAGGTCGAGCCTAGGCCAGCCCAGGTGCGTGGAGCATTTTGGCGGCCGCTCCGTCCACCCGTGCGGTCTCCCCCGCCAAGAGCTGCCGCACGGCGGTTACGTACTCGACCAGGTCACCGAGGGTCATGGCCCGCTGACCCATCGCCAGGCGAGCAGTAAATCCGGTGCCGAAGCACGCCCGGACGCGGCCCTCCGAGATCCGAGACACCGTGGCCAGAGCGGAGGCCATGGCCATCACCGAGCGTTGAGTCGGGATCAGCACGGCCGTGGCAAGGCCGATGCGCCTCGTCCGCTCGGCGGCCAAGGCAAGGTGGACGAACGAGTCCTCCCACAGCGGAGCGGAGTCGTATATCCAAACGCGGCTGTAGCCAAGGTTCTCGGCCAGCACAGCCAGGTTGGCAAACTCAGGTCCCGGGGGTAGCCCACAGGACAGTTCGAAGTTACCAGGTGGGGTCTCACGTAGTCGTCGGCCGAGTGCCGGTAATCGAAGCGGGTCTTCTCCGAGAGCCGGCCATCTGCGTCGAGGCCGTCAAGATAGAGGTCCAGGAGCTGGTCGATCACCATCCCGCCAGCGATCGGCTTGAGCTCACCGCGGTCGACCTTCCCGAGCATCCCCCGACGAGCCCTCCCGGCCTCGGCTGCAGTGGCGAATCCTCGTTGGTCACCTGCTCGCGGCGCCCACTGATCGGGTCCCGACCGATGTTGACCTTCAGATACCAGCCGCCCCGGCCATCGGGGTAAACGCCTTCGGGCTTCGTGGGCACCGGACCTCCGTGAGAACTGTCAAGACCCGGTACCCGCTTGACGAATTGGCTCCGGTAGGTGTTTTACAGTCCAAACCCGTCAGGCGGATTTCTTGATGCGGGGACGACCTTTGGGCGTGGCGAAGGCACCGTGCTCCTTGGAGCGGTCGTGTTTGATCTGGTGGACCCGAACGACCTTTCCGTGCTCGGAGATCTGTACGGACCCGGCGACGATGGCCACCTCGACGCTGCGTCCACGCCAGCTGCGCCCGACCCGATAGGAGGCTCCGGCAAAGGAGATGGAACCGCCCGGGTCTACGGCACGTATCACCGACAGTCCTGAGCTGGCGGGCCGCGCTCGCCCGGCCCTCGGTTCCTTCGTGGTGGCCTTGGCCCCATCCCGCCGCCGTTCGGCGTGGGTGGCGACGAGGACGCCCTGGTGCAGGATCTCGACCAGGCCGCCCTGGACGACCACCTCCACCGATTCGCCGGCGAAGGTCGGACCCACCCGATAGCGGAAGCTGTTGAGCCCGATCGAGCCGCGTTGGTCGACCCACCGGCTGACTCCCGGCGGCCGTGGTGACGCCGTCGGCTCGTCGACCTCGGTGAGTTCGACGGTGGTGTCGGCTGCAGCCCGCGGTGCGGCCAGAGCGAACCGCTCCGCCGGTGGTCGGTCGCCGAGTGACTGGTGGGGACGCTCGGTGTTGTACTTGACCACCCAGGCATCGAGGAGCTCCTGGGCCTCTTCGATGGTGGCGTACTGGCGGTCGTGGTCGGCCAGGAACTCGTCCCGATAGGTGCGGTGGAAGCGTTCTACCTTGCCCGTCGTGGTCGGCGAGTACGGGGCAGTCAGGCGGTGCTTGATGCCGTTGTTGTGGCAGATCCGGTCGAAGAGCACCGGTCCTGGTCCGGGGCCGAATCGGGCCGTGAAGACCTTGCCGTTGAGTTCTTAAGCGATGTCAAGCCACTTGTGGGGTCCTAGCCTGGTCCTGGGACGGGCTGGTTGACGGAGCGCCTGGCGACTCCTTACTTCGCCGGCCCGTCCCCCTTTGCTTGTGGGTCGTTCGGCGAAGCGCTCGCATGTCCTCGGAGACCCGGTATCGCTCCGACACGATGGCTCCGCCCTCTGCTGCAGTGATCGGGGTGCCATCGACGTCTCGGATGACGTAGGGGGTGCCGCTCCGCCAGCACGCGATCAGCCGGGTGAGGAGGACCGTGCTCACGTGACACAGCGCCGAATTGTGGTGCTTCCCCTCCTTGACCATGAGACGGTGATATCGGGTGGCCAAGGTCGGATCGACTCGTCGGGCTGCACCGGCTGCCATGAAGAGCGCCTCCCTGAGCGGAGCGTCCCCCGACTTCGTCGGCGCGCCATGATGCCCGTTCACGCCGGAGGCATCGAGGGAGGGAACCAGACCGCTGAAGGACCGGGCGCCAGCCAATGACTGGAAGCGGTTGGGATCGCCCAATCGGGCCAGAATCTGGGCGGCGTTGACCTTCCCGACCCCAGGCGCCGAGGCCATGATCCCGGCTGGATCCCGCTCCTGGAGGAGCACGGCGATCCGCTCGTCGAGCTCGCGGATCTCTTTGCAGAGCTGTAGAGCCAGTCGGGCCTCGACGGCGATGTCATCGGCCAAGTCACCGAAGTCCATCTCGTCGTTCCAGAGCTTGAGGGTGTCGTCGGCAGCCGCCATCAGGGCGGCGGCGTGGGACTCGCCCCAGGCTCCGTGGGAGTAGCGCCAGAGGAACTTGATGAGCCGTGATTGACCGAGTCGTCGCAGCGTATGGGGGTCGGCATAGCCGGCGGCCAAGAACTGGAGCGGGGTGTTGTTGACCAGGTCACCGGCAAAGGCCCGGTGCCACTGCGGTCCGAGCAGCTCGAGATAGCAGTCGAGTCGAGCAACGATCATGGTGCGGCGTTTCACCAGGTTGGCCCGCAACTTGGTAGCCCTTCTCATGGGGTCGCCCGGGCCCAACCCCTCTGCCGCTCGCAGCCCCTCAGGGTGCAACAGGGGCAGCCGGGCCAAGATCCGAGAGTCCAAGCGATCGGACTTGGTGTGCTTGGAGTAGTAGTCCCGAAGGTCGGCCGACTGTTCTGGGGGGACCAGCACCACGTGGGCTTCATGACGCCGGAACCAGGCGGCCAGGGGAACCCAGGCATTGCGGGTCGGTTCCATGATCACGGTGAGCTCGATGCCCTCGGGCAGCGACTGCCAGAGGTTCTTCAGGTCCTCAGCCGTGGTTCGGAACTTCCTCGCACTCCACACGTAGTTCCCTCGTTCATCAGCCAAGCTGGCCTGGTGCGCGGCCCGGCAGGCCACGTCGATGCCGAGTGTCATTGTCTCCACTGTTTCTCCTCTCCGTTGATTTGGAACCGGCCAGCTGGCAACGGTGAGGAGGTGTCGTGCCGGACATTCACTAACAGGGATCCGACGTAATCGGTCGCCGAGTTCTCAATAGGACGAGCACACCCTCGGCGTTGCTCCCGCCCGCCCCGTGATCAACGGGCAAGAAGTCGTGCTCACGCACGCTCCGATCGGTCAGCAACGGCAACGGGTAGGCGCCGGTCCTTGAAATCCTCACTCCACCGGCCGGAGAGAACGTGGACCCCAGGGACTCACCCAGCTTGAATGTCGGTCAGGATTTCGCTCGGGGCACCGTGTTGTTTCAGGGCGAAGGAGAGGGCGTCACACACCGGCTTGGCCGTCGCTCTCGCCACGATCCGGGCACAGACGCAGAATCGGCTGTGGTCGTCGACACCGGTGACCACCTTCACCTCAGTGCCGTCGGCCAGATAGAACCGACCCACGATGTCCATCTGCCAGAGCTCCATGGACTTGGAGCGCTCCCAGGTTTTGTAGTCCGATCGAGACCGCTTGCGAGGGGTGGGCTCGAGCAGCCGGTGCCGGACCAGTGCCCGATAGATCGAGGACCGCCCGGGGAGGGGTGTGACGCCCTCTTTGGCCAGACGGGTGCGGATGGTCCTCGGTCCCCAACCGGGATGGGCACGCCGCATCTCGGCGATCCGGGCCTCGACCACCGGACTCATCTGATGGGGGCAGCTCTCGGGCTTGGAGGTCTTGTCGATCAGCCCGGCGATCCCGTGGTTCGCATAGCGCCGGAGCCACGTGTGGACCGTCTGGCGGGTCACGCCATTGCGCAACGCCACGTCGGTCACGGTCGCACCGTCGAGGACTTCCTGCACTGCTCTCAACCGCTGTTCCACCAGTCCCAGCTCCACCAGCATCTGCGGCCTCCTTCGCATCTGTGGACGTGACTCTCCACAGCAAAGAAGGTGGCTGAAGGCACCAGGTGGACCCTGGTCAGGCGTGAGGTTGTCAAGCAGGTACCGGAGCCAGTGTCGCCCAGGTACCGGAGTCAGTGTCGCCCAGGTACCGGAGCCGCATCTGGAAAGTGTCAACCAGGAGCCGGAGCCACAGTGGAAAGCATGAACCGGATTTTCACAACCTCCGTCAGAACCGTTTGGTTCTCACGGAGGTTCTCACGGAGCAAATCCTCGGTCAAGCGTCTCATCCAGAACACCCACTGAACTGGACTTTCTATCGCGCGCTCGGCAGGATTCGAACCTGCAACCTTCTGATCCGTAGTCAGATGCTCTAATCCGTTGAGCTACGAGCGCCCGGCTGCCACTTCGGGTAGCCATGAGCGCCGGTCACCACCAAGAGAAGTGACGAGCGCCAGCGACATTCGCCGAAGCAGCCTCCCACTCTAACCGACCGCTGTCCGTCGGCGGCAGGCCGAGCCCGGTGGAAGGGTCGAAAGCTCGTGGACCCGATCCCGGGACCAGATCGAAGGACTCGTCGACGAAGCCCTCGGGCGCCCCCCCGAGTGGGTAGCCGAGGTCGGTGGCTTCGGATCGGGCCGCCCAACCGACGCCCAACCCCCCGGAAGCGGCGGGGGGTCATCCCGATCGGCTGGGCGGCGTGGAGGTGACACTCGGCAGCGTCCCCGGCCCACACGTCCCCGACCATCCGCACCGCCGGTGTAGGTCGTTGGCGGAGACCAGCCTCCATGGGCGAGACCCGCCGAGGGGCCCGTCGACGGCGAGACGGCCCGACTCGCCCTTCAGGCGCCACCGGCCCCCGGATCCCGATGCGGACCACCGACCGGCCGCCGCTCGGCCCACCCCGTGGGCGACCAGGTTCGCTCCGACCGTCCAGAGGGGATCGGACCGGTCGGGCCGACGAACGCGGGGCCCGACCCCGGCGGTAGGGTTCGAGGGGTGAGCAGCGTGGATCAGTCAGGTGGGGATGGGTCGTTCGACCTCGAGCTGGCCGCGGCATCGCTCCGGGCTGACGGCTCCGACGTCCACCTGTTGGTCAAGGTCCTGGCCGATCAACTGGCCGACGCACTCGGCTCCCGGCTCACCGTCGAGCGGGCCGGCCGCTTCCGGAAGTCCGAGGAGATCAAGTCGCTCTCCATGGCCATGGGCGATGACCAGTTCGATGCCGTCGTCGACGGCGGTGCCCTCCGCTGCACGATCGGGCACACCTCCGGCGGCATCCGCATCCGGAGTGAGAAGGTCGACGTGGACACCTGGCTCAACCGCCTGCTGACCGTGTTGCAGGCGGAGGCCGCCAACAGCCAGGCGGTGCGCCTGGCCCTCGAACACATGGTCATCGGAGGCAACACATGAGCGACACGGGCGACACCCCCCAGGATCTGCCCGAAGGGGCCAGCCGCCGTCTGGCCGAGCTCGAGCACGGGCTGTTCACCTCGGACCTGTCGGTCAACGAATTCCTCCTCATCAAGGAGGTGGGCTTCCACCCCCTGGGCTTCGTGATGGGTTCGTCGATCTACCACACGGGCATCCAGACCCGGAAGTGGGGCCAGAGCCAGGAGCTGACCAAGCTCACCGAGGCCATGTACAACGCGCGGGAACTGGCCATGACCCGCATGGAGGAGGAGGCCGCCGAGCTCGGTGCCGACGGCGTGGTCGGGGTCAGGCTCGACGTGAACTACTACGAGTGGGGCAAGGACGCCGCCGAGTTCATTGCCGTGGGCACCGCGGTCAAGGCCGAGAGCGGTGTCTCCCACCGCAATTCACTGGGCAAGCCGTTCACCTCCGACCTCTCGGGTCAGGACTTCTGGACCCTCATGCAGACCGGCCACATCCCCCAGGGTCTGGTCATGGGGACCTGCGTCTACCACATCGCCCACCGCGGCCTCGGGGCCACCCTGGGCTCGGCGGGTCAGAACGTGGAGCTTCCCAACTTCACCCAGGCCCTCTATGAGGCCCGTGAGCTGGCCATGACCCGTATGCAGGACGAGGCCAACGAGCTGGGGGCGTCGGGCATCGTCGGGGTCCGGTTGGAGGAGAAGTCCCACCAGTGGGGCAGCCACACCATCGAGTTCCTCTCCCTGGGCACCGCCGTGGTCAAGACCTCCGACGAGGTCACCCTGCCCACTCCCACCACCATCATCTCCCTGGACAACTGATGAGCGAGGTCCCCGCCGACCTCCCCGAAGCCGCCGTTCGCCGCTTCGCCGGGGGGGCGTTCACCTCGGGCCTGACCGTCCCCGATTTCGCCGCCTGCCTGCAGATGGGCCTCGAGCCGGTCGGCTTCGTCCAGGGCTTCTGCGTCATGCAGTGGCAGTGGTTCGGCATGGGGGGGATGGGGCGGATGGGCGGGATGGGGGGGATGGGCGGCTACGGGTCGGGCTACGGCGTAGCTACCGGCGGCTATTCGGAGAACTACCGGTGCCCCCATGGGATGGTCTCGGCCGAGCACCGCTCCTGGGGCCAGAACTACGAGCAGACCTGGGTGGAGGACGCCTGGACGGAGGGCTTCACCTCCTCCTACTCCCGGATGGTCGAGGAGGCGGCGGAGGCCGGGGCCCACGGGATCGTGGGGGTGGCCGACGCCAGCTACCCGTTGGCCGACATGGGCGTGCTCGAGTTCAAGGTGCAGGGGACGGCGGTGCGGGTGACCGACGGGGCGGCGCCCACCGGCGGCCGGCCGTGGACCACCTACCTGGCCGGCCAGCGCCTGGCCAAACTGGTCGAGGCCGGGTACGCCCCGGTCTCCATCGCCGCCGCCGTTGCCTCGGTTCGGGTGTGGGCCAACTGTGTGACCGAGAACCTGACCGAGGGATCCAACTCGATGTACTCCTACGCCGAGCCCGGCTCCGAGATCGACCAGACCGTCAAGGCTCAGACGGTGGTCCGCCGCCTGGCCCGACGGCGGGTCCGCGACCAGCTCGAGCACGACTCCCTCCACGGGGCGGCCATGACCACCACCGAGCGGGAGCTGGGCCAGGGCGACGCCGAGCTGCAGTGCGTCCTGCGGGGCAACCGGGTCCGGCGCTTCAAGTCGTTCGATCCCGTGCCCGCGCCCACCCCCACGGTGCGACTCCTGTGACCGCCTTCCCGCCCACCGACGCCGGCCTCCCCGAGCCGGAGCCGGTCGACCTCAGGGCCGAGATGGCCCGGGCCAACCAGGCCCTGGGCCAGCCCACGCCGGCCCGGGCGGGGAGCATGATGTCGGACCTCTCCATCGACGAGGAGCTGGTCCTGCACTCCATCGGGTGGGAGCCGGTGGAGCTGGTCACCGGGTTCTCCGTCCATTCGGTCCCCTACGGGGTGTGGAACTGGGGTCAGGGCGAGATCACCTGGGCCTCGGCCGCCTACACCCGCTCGTTCGCCCACGCCACCGAGCGCATCCACGCCGAGTGCACCAAGGCCGCGGCCCGGGGCGTGGTCGGCGTCCACGTCGACTGGCAGGTGCACCGCAACCACGTGAGCGTGGCCCTGGTGGGCACGGCCGTGCGCCCGGTCGACGGGAAGGGGCCGTCGGCCGACCCGGTCTTCGTCTCGGATCTGTCGGGACGTGACTTCGCCCTGCTCCACCGGGCCGGCTGGACCCCGATGGGCCTGGCCACCGGGGCCAGCTTCGTCTACGCCCCCCGCCGCTCGATGGGCACGGCCATGAAACAGAAGGGCCAGAACGTCGAGCTGACCAACTTCACCGAGGCCATGTACGCGGCCCGTGAGGCGGCCATGGAGCGGATGCAGACCTCGGCCCTGGCGCTGCAGGGCACCGGGGTGGTCGAGGTCAAGGTGACCGAGGGACCCATGGAGTTCGCCCACCACGCGGTGGGGTTCACCGCCTACGGCACCGTGGTCCGCCTGCTGGCCGCCGAGCACCAGCACGTGGGCACCCGCATGATCCTCCCCCTCGACGACCCGGTGCGGGCCTTCGACGTCACCTCGCTACGGGGTTCGTGACCAGGCCCGTCGGGCCGCCGTCGCTCCCCCGAGGTATCTGACAGGGCGTCAGATACACTCCGTCCCATGCCGACCCACGCCCCCCGCACCGCCCCCCTGGACGGGATCCGCATCCTCGAGTGCTCGGCCCTCGGGCCGGCCGCCATCACCATGCCGCTCGTGGACCTCGGTGCCGAGGTGATCAAGGTGGAGCCGCCGGCCGGTGACTACATCCGGGAGATGACCTGGCCCATCGTCGAGGGCGTCTCCCTCATGCACCTCCACATCAACCGGGGCAAGCGCAGCATCGTCATGGACCTGCGGACCGACGAGGACGTGGCCACCTTCCGGGAGCTGGCCAAGACGGCCGATGTGGTGGTGGAGGCGATGCGCCCCGGCGGCCTGGCCCGCCGGGGCGTGGGCTACGACGACCTGAAGGGCAGCAACCCCAAGCTGGTCTTCTGCACCATCTCCGGCTACGGCATGACCGGTCCGTACCAGAGCCTCCCCGCCCACGGGGTGGCCTTCGACACCTGGGCCGGCATCGTCACCCCCCAGGTCAACGAGGACGGCTTCGCCTATCTGCCCGAACATGCGTCGATGGGCATCCATGCCGGACCCCTGTTCGGAGCACTGGGCATTCTGGCCGCGGTGCTCCGGGCCAGGACGACCGGCGAGGGCTCCTTCCTCGAGATCGCCCAGTCCGATGCCGCCGCGGCCATGGACTGGTACCGGTCGGAGACGTGGAGGGCCTACGAGCGGCCCGAGTCCGAGGTCACCGGCAACAAGGCCGACGACTACGAGCGGCGCGAGCCGGGCACCGCCGGCATGGTGGAGGGCGTCCGCTACCAGGTGTACGAGGCCAGGGACGGCCGGTATGTCCTGTTCATGGCCTCGGAGCAGGCCTTCTGGAAGAACTTCTGCGAGTTCGTGGGCCGCCCCGACCTGTTCGAGAAATGGCCGGGCTCCAAGTACGCCGACCACGCCCGCAACAACCTCGAACTGCGGGCCGAGCTGCGCGACATCTTCCACACCCGCTCCGCCGAGGAGTGGCTGGAGTCCGGGAACACGGCCAACTTCCCGGTGGCTCCGGTCAACTCGCCCAAGACCATCGCCGAGGACCCCCAGTTCCAGGACCGGTTCTCGTGGTACCCGGTCGAGCAGCTCGGTGCCGAGCAGCTGGGCACCCCGCTCAAGTTCATTGGTGAGGAGCTACCCGCCCCCTTTCACGCCCCCACGGTGGGCCAGCACACCGACGAGGTCCTGCGTGACCTGCTCGGCTGGGACGACTCCAGGATCGCCGAGTCCCGGGCCCGGGGCGGCCTGGGCGGTGGGCCGACCTGACGCCCCCCGGCCCGGCCGCCGGTCCGATCGGCCGCCAACTCCGGTCCGCCTCAGAGGGGGACGTGACCCGGCGCACGGTGCCCTCCCGGCATTGACCCGGCGGTCGACACCGATCTGATCCCCTCCCGACGCGGGCGCCCGACGAGGTCGGATCCCGCGTCCGTTGCCCCGACCGGCCGCCAGGACCGACCGGTCGAGGTGAGCCGGAGGGTCGCCGCGCCGGTCCCTGCTGCGACCCGCACCCGCCGGAGCTGGGGAGGCGCGCTGGTGGGCCGAAGCGCCGGCCTCCGGCTGCGCCGCGGCGATCGGCGGGGCATAGGCGATCGCCCGGGTCGCGGCTCCCGATCGAAACACAGCTACAGAATCCCTCCTGATCTGCCGAGGACTATGCGGAACCCCTAGTGGTTTCTGTTGAGACGGCAAGAGAATCGACCGGTCTACCGCACCTCGTCACCAATATGGGCGCGGCTGGTTGCCGATCCGCCGCGTTCATCAGTGGCAACCAAGACAACCCAATAGATACCAACGAGGAGCAAGATCATGAGCATCAAGAGTTTGTTCAGTACGAAGAAGCGGATCGCAGCCGTCGTGCTGTCGGGCGCCGTCCTCCTGGGCACCGGTGGGATCGCCGCGGCCTACTTCAGCACCACGGGCTCGGGCGTCGGCTCGGCCGTCACCGGCAGCTCGACCGGACCTCTGGCCATCACCCAGGTCGGTGGCGTGGCCCCGCTGCTTCCGGGTGGGCCGGCTCGAGACCATCACCTATTCGGTGAATAACACGTCGACCGGCAACCAGTTCGTGGGCGCGGTGACGGTGACCGTCACTGCGGTCACCACCGGCTCCATCGTCGGCGACGAGGCTTGCACCACGGCGATGTACGTCACCACTCCGGGTGCCGCGCTCGGTGTGATCGCCCCGGGGGCAACTGCCACCGGAACGGCAACCATCAAGATGATCGACGATGGGAAGGTCCAGGACAACTGCGAGGCCACCAACCTTGGCGGCAAGCTCACCCTGGGCTTCTCGGCCTAGTAGGACAGGCAAGTCGGACGGGTGAGTTCTAGCGCTCACCCCGAGTCAGCGCACTCCGGTTGCATGGCCGGGTCCCGGTGGATTCCACCGTGGCCCGGCCAGCCGGCCGGTACTGGACCGTTCGGATCATGACGGGATGCGCTGGCTGAGGAGCCGATGGTCGATCCAGCCAGCGGGCAGTCGCGGGAACTGGCTCTGTGCCGTCCGGCGTCCTCACCGAACCGAGCAGACCCTTCGAGGGAGACGTGGTTAGGCGATGGATGGCCCGATTCGGGACGAAGAGGAGGGTGGCCACCGCTGCCGTCCTCGTCCTGCTCGGGATCATCGCCTCCTGCAACGTGATGACCACCGAACTGGCCTCTCCCCTGTTGCCGGCCCCGGCCATCACCCACAGCCCGCCGGACCCCACGGGTTCGACGACGGCCACCTTCCGCTACCGCGACGCGAGGGACGGGACGGGCTTCGAATGCTCGCTCGACGGGTCCCGGTTCGTCACCTGTGCCACCAACGGCACCAGCTACCGTCGTCTGGCCCGGGGGAACCATACGTTCCGGGTCCGGGCGACCTCGGGGTCGGCCACCAGTCAGGCCACCTCCTTCACCTGGAGCGTCGACCCCCAGACGCCATCCATCACACCGGTCCCGTCCGGCCCCACGACCTCCACCACGACCCCGGCCACGACGTCCACCACGACGTCCACCCACCACACCGGAGCCCAGGTCGGGGTCCGCTTCACCATCTCCAACGCTGTCACCCCACCCCTCTATCCGGGCACTAGCCAGAGGCTGGACCTGGTGTTCACCAACCCGAACCCGTCACCCATCACCATCGCCCCACGGGCCGTCTCCATCACCGTCTCGACCAGCCAAGCCCGGTGCTCGGCCCGGGCGAACTTCGCCGTGACCCAGGGCCTGACGTCCAGCGTGACGGTCCCGGCCAACCAGACCAGGTCACTCAGTGACCTGGGCATCGGCCAGACCCACTGGCCGGTCATCACCATGGTCGACACGCGCTCCAGCCAGAACGCCTGTCAGGGTGCTCCGCTCACGCTGCGCTACTCGGCCGGTGCCTCCGGATGAGGCGCGGCGCCCACTCCATCCGGCGCGACGTGCGAGCGCCGAAGCGCCGCGGCGCGCACTCCAGGCAGCGCGCACCGGCACCGAGGGATCTCGGCGCCCACTCCATGCGGGAGGCCGGCACCGCCAGGCGGCGGGGCGCCCACGCCATGAGGCGGTCGTCCCGACCCACCTCGAGGTCCGCGGCGCGGACCATCTCCCGCCGCTCGCCGGCCATCCTGGCCGCGGTCACCTCGCTCGTGCTCGGACTCGGTGGCGGGGTCGCCTACGCCTACCTGACGACCACCGGGAAGGGGCCCGGCGCCGCCTCGGCCGGTAACCCGGTCACCATCACGGTCACCGCCACCACGGGGACTGCCGACCTCCTCCCGGGAGGAACCGGTGCGGTCTACTTCACCCTCACCAACACCAACTCGTTCGGCGCCACCTTCAACACCGTCGCGCTCGGCGCCACGGCGGTCTCCCAGGACACCGCCAACTGCCCGACCAGCAACATCAGCATCGCCCAGGCGCTGCCCTACCCCTTCTCCCCGTCCGTGACGGTGGGCGCCAACACCACCAGTGGCAGCCAGGCCATCCTCAACCTGGTGAAGCTCTCCCCGACGGCACCGACCGGCTGCCAGGGAGTCAAGTTCACGGTGACCTTCACGCTCTCGGGGATATCGACGTGAGGGGCCGCCCAACCAACCGGAGGCTCCACGCGAGGCGCACCGGCCACCGGCGGGGTGCCCACACCGAGCGGGCGGCGAGGACGCGCACCGGGCTCGGTCGCTTCCGCAGCCCGGCCGTGCTGTGCGTCACCGGCTTCCTGCTCGCCTCGGCCACCGCCGCCTTCAGTCTGTGGACGATCGGCGCGAGCGGGTCGGCCACCGCCCAGGCCACCAGCCTCAGCACCCCGGGCGCCGGGACCATCGGGACACCCACCGTGTCGAGTCTGCCCGCGAGCTGGGGGCCGTCGGCTGGGATGCCTGCGGGAGCCGGCTACGTGGTCCTGCGGGCCACGTCGAGCGGCGGGCCCTACAGCGCCGTGACCAGCGGGGGCTGTGCACAGTCGATCACCGGTCCATCGTCCAACACGTCCTGCACCGACTCGGGTCTCGCCGCCGGCACCACCTACTTCTACCGAGTCGAGGCGGGATTCGACAACTGGGTGAGTACGCCCAACGTCTCCTTCTCCGGTACGACCCTGACACCGGCTGCCCCCACGACGACGACCGTCGCCGCCCCGGCCACGGGCACGGCGGGCACGGCGCTTGCCTCCAGCACCATCAGCTCGGTGCTCTCGGGAGCCACCACCAGCCCGGCACCGGGCGGGACCATCACCTTCACCGTCTTCGGTCCCCAGGCGACCGCCCCCACCGTCTGCACCACCGGAGGCTCGGCCGTCGGCACCCCGGCGACCGTGACCGCCAACGGCACCTACCATCCGTCGGCCGGCTGGACGCCACCCAGCGGTGGGACCTTCTGGTGGTACGCGTCCTACAGCGGCGACGTCCGCAATCTCGCCTCGGCCAGTACCTGTGGCGGGGGCATGGCCTCGACGGTGGTCACCCCGACCACGACGACGACCGTCGCCGCCCCGGCCACGGGCACGGCGGGCACGGCCATCGGAGCGGGCACCATCACCTCGGTGCTCTCGGGAGCCACCACCAGCCCGGCACCGGGCGGGACCATCACCTTCACCGTCTTCGGTCCCCAGGCGACCGCCCCCACCCTCTGCACCACGGGAGGCTCGGCCGTCGGCACCCCGGCGACCGTGACCGCCAACGGCACCTACCATCCGTCGGCCGGCTGGACGCCACCGAGCGGTGGGACCTTCTGGTGGTACGCGTCCTACAGCGGCGACGTCCGCAATCTCGCCTCGCACAGCACCTGTGGCGGGGGCATGGCCTCGACGGTGGTCACCCCGACCACGACGACGACCGTCGCCGCCCCGGCCACGGGAACGGCGGGCACGGCGCTTGCCTCCAGCACCATCAGCTCGGTGCTCTCGGGAGCCACCACCAGCCCGGCACCGGGCGGGACCATCACCTTCACCGTCTTCGGTCCCCAGGCGACCGCCCCCACCACCTGCACCACCGGAGGCTCGGCCGTCGGCACCCCGGCGACCGTGACCGCCAACGGCACCTACCATCCGTCGGCCGGCTGGACGCCACCGAGCGGTGGGACCTTCTGGTGGTACGCGTCCTACAGCGGCGACGTCCGCAATCTCGCCTCGGCCAGTACCTGTGGCGGGGGCATGGCCTCGACGGTGGTCACCCAGACCGTCAACTACTCCACCCCTGGCCAGCAGAGCCTCGTTGTCCCGGCCGGGGTCACCTCGGTCGCCTTCACCCTGGTCGGGGCGGGTGGTGGCGGTGGTGACGGGGGCGGCGGTAACGGTGGCAGCGTGTCCGGGACGATCACGCTGGCCAGCAATCCCAGCGGGTCCAACCTCACCGTGTGGATCGGCGGCGGGGGCACCAACGGGGCCACCGGCACGAGTGGCACCGGGGGCGCCGGGTGCGGCGCGGGCTATGCCGTCGGGGGCGCCGGGGGTGGCAGCAACGGCAATAACGGCGGCGGCGGCGGCGCCAGCTGCGTCTACGTCACCAGCTCGTCACCGATCGCCGTCGCCGGCGGGGGTGGCGGTGGCGGTGGTGCCGGCAGCCGCGGGTCGGGGGCCGGCACCGGCGGGAACGGCACCGGCGGGGTGGTGGCCAACGCCGGCACCAGCGTGGCCGGTGCCGGCGGGAACGGCACGTCCGGCACCGGCGGTGGCGGCGGCCAGACGCAGACGACCGGCGGTTTCCCGTTCGGAGTGACCCTGACCGGTGGGATCGGTGGCACCGCCGGCGGCCGGCGGGCCCTGGCGGGAGGGGCGGGAGGGAGCGGAACGTCGGGCAACACCGCCGGGGCCGGGGGCAGCGGCCGGGGCAACGGCCTCAACGCGGGCGGTGGCGGCGGTGGTGGTGGTGGCGGCTACGCCTCCGGCGGTGGCGGGGGTGGCGGCGCCCGGAGGGGCACCGGCTCCGGCGGCGGCGGTGGTGCGGGCTACAGCGGCGGCGCAACCGGATACGCCCTGACGGTGACCTCGGTGGGGAGCGGCAGCGGGACGGCGGGCGGCGGGGGCGGAGCGGGTGCCCCGGGCAGCAGCGGACACGCCACCTTTACCTTCAGTTGATGCGCCTCGAACCCTGAGGACGTCTGCGCCGGACCGGCGGGCGACGTGGGCGAGCGCCCGAGAGCGATCCGACCCTCGGAACTCCGAACTGACGCTCCGTTAGAATCCTGGCATGTCACCGGTCAAGACCCGCCTGCCCGCCATCGAAGGGTGGTTCACGCTCGACGACGCTCCCGCCCTCCTCGGGAGCAAGTGCACCTCCTGTGGGAACTACGCCTTCCCCAAGGAGACCTTCTTCTGCCGGAACCCGCGCTGCCAGGGCCGGGAGTTCGCCGAGACGGCGCTGAGCCGGACGGGCACGGTGTGGTCGTACACCAACGCCGGCTACCAGCCCCCCGAGCCCTACGTGGCCGCCGACCCCTACGTCCCGTTCGCCATCGCCGCCGTGGAGCTGGCGGCCGAACAGATGGTGGTCATGGGCCAGGTGGTCGCGGGTGTGGACTCGGGCGCCCTCCAGGTCGGGGACGAGGTCGAGTTGGTCCTCGACACCCTCTACGAGGACGACGAACACGAGTACGTCGTGTGGAAGTGGCGCCCACTCACCGAGGCCGGGGCCGGCGACGCCAAGGGGAGGGCCGATGCCTGACGACAAGCGTGTGGCCGTGCTGGGTGCGGGGATGCACCCCTGGGGCAAGTGGGGCCGCAACTTCGTGGAGTACGGGCTGGCCGCCGCCGGGGACGCGCTGGCCGAGGCCGACCTGCCCTGGACCGACATCCAGTACGTGGCCGGGGCCGACACCATCCGCAACGGCTACCCCGGCTTCATCGCCGGGGCCACCTTCGCCCAGGCCCTGGGGTGGACCGGCGCCCGCGTCTCCTCGGCCTATGCCGCCTGTGCCTCGGGGGCCCAGGCCATCAACAACGCCCGCGCCCAGATCCTGGCCGGGCTGTGCGACGTGGCGCTGGTGGTCGGGGCCGACACCACGCCCAAGGGCTTCTTCAAGCCGGTGGGCGGCGAGCGCAAGGACGACCCGGACTGGCTGCGCTTCCACCTCATCGGGGCCACCAACCCCACCTACTTCGCCCTCTACGCCCGCCGCCGCATGGAGCTGTTCGGTGCCACCGAGGCCGACTTCGCCGCCATCAAGGTCAAGAACGCCCGGGCCGGCCTGGAGAACCCCAACGCCCGCTACCGCAAGGCGGTGACGGTGGACGACGTGCTGGCCTCCCCGATGGTGGCCGACCCGCTCCGGCTCCTCGAGATCTGCGCCACCTCGGACGGCGGGGCGGCCCTGGTGCTCTCCAGTCTGGAGTTCGCCAGGCGCCACGCCGGCCCCGACGACCTGATCACCATCGACGCCGTCTCCACCGTCACGCCGCAATTCCCCCAGACCGTGTTGGACATGCCCGGCATCAGCACCGACTCGGCGGCCACCGCCGACTCCATCGGGCCCGGGTTCAAGCAGTCGGTGGCCATCGCCGCCTACGAGGAGGCGGGCATCGGCCCCGAGGACGTCAGCCTGGCCGAGGTCTACGACCTGTCCTCGGCCCTCGAGCTGGACTGGTACGAGGACATCCTGCTGTGCAAGGAGGGTGAGGCCGAGCGGCTGCTGCGCGACGGCGACACCGCCATCGGGGGCCGGGTACCGGTCAATCCCAGCGGGGGACTGTCGTGCTTCGGGGAGGCCATCCCGGCCCAGGCCATCGCGCAGGTGTGCGAGCTGGTCTGGCAGTTGCGGGGTGGGGTCGGAGCCCGGCAGGTCGAGGGGGCCACGGTCGGGATCACGGCCAACCAGGGCCTGTTCGGCCACGGATCGTCGGTCATCGTCTCCCGGTAGGCCGACGGTCGGGACCTCCGGATCGATCCCGGCGACGACCTCACTCCTCGACCAGGACGATCTTCCCGAACTTCCCCCCGTCGGCGAACCGCTCGTAGGCCGCTTCGGCCCGGGCCATCGGGAAGCGCTCGGCCACCGGGACCGTCACCGCGCCCGAGGCCAACAACGGGATGGCGTGCGCCTCGACCGCCCGGGCCACCGCCGACTTCTCCTCCACGGTGCGGGACCGCAGCATGGAGCCCCCGATGGTGGAGCGGCTGGCCATCAGGGCCAGCAGGTTGAGCTCGATCTTGGCTCCCGCCCCCACCCCGATCACCACGGTCCGTCCCCCCGCCGCCATCAGCGGGAGGGTGGCGGCCACGTTGGCCCCGCCCACCAGTTCGAGGGAGACGTCGTAGGGACCGTGGTCGGCCACGTCGGCCGGGTCGATGACGTCGTCGGCGCCCAGTCGGGCGACGTCGGCCCGGCGCTCCTCGGCCCGCACCGACGCCACCACGTGGGCCCCGGCGGCGTGGGCCAGCTGGACGGCGGCGGTCCCCACCCCACCGGCCGCCCCCGAGATGAGCACCCGGTCGCCGGCGCCGAGACCGGCCTGGGTGATCAGGGCGTCGGTGGCGGTCGAGAAGGCTTCGGGGAACCCGCCGGCCCGGTCCCACTCCAGCGGATCGGGCACCGGCAGCGCCACGGTCTCGGCCACCACCACCAGCTGGCCCTGGCCGCCTCCGCCGGTGACGGCCATGACCCGGTCGCCCACGCGGTACCGGGCGGTGTCGCGGCCCACGGCCACGACCTCCCCGGCGAACTCGAGTCCCGGGATGTCGGGCGGTGCCCCGGGGGGAGCCGGGTAGAGACCGCGGCGCTGCATCAGATCGGCGGCGTTGATACCGGCGGCCCGCACGGCGACCAACAGGTCACCCGGTCCCGGTACCGGGTCGGGGTGCTCCTTCCAGACCAGCGAGTCCCCCACGATGGTGACGGCGAACATGGACCCAGGGTAGACGGCGGCGCGTCGGCTCCCCGGTGCCCTCGTGTCGGCGACGCACCCCGGCGCGCTGGTCCGGCGGTGCCACCCACGGTGACAGATCGACCCCGACCTCCTACTCTGTGCACAGGAGGTCGTGGGCATGGCTACCGCACCGAAGTCGAAGAGGCGCCGGGCGACCGGCCTGGCTTCGTCGCCCATCGACCAGATGGTGGTGGGGCCGGATGACGTTCTGTCCGATCCGACGGCGGGCATGGTCCTCCACCGGGTCCTCGCCCAGGCCGCCCGGACCTTCCTGTTGAACGACATGGAGGACGAGGTGCTCGACGCCCCCCTTCCCGGCGTCACGGTGGACCCCCTGAGTGCCCGGTTGGTCGACCGCCCGCTGTGGGCTCAGACGGTCTCGTTGAACGGCACCCAGCGGCGGTCCACCGAGGAGGAGCGCGTCCACCAGAGCCGGGTGGCCCTCCGCCGTATCCGCTCCAACCTGCGCACCTTCCGTCTTGCCGTCGACCCCGCCTGGGGCACCTCGCTCCGGGCCGAGCTGGCCTGGTACGGCGGACGGCTGGGGCAGGTACGCGACCTGCACATCCTCCGGGACATCGTGACCCTCAAGGGCCCCGAGGTCCTCGATCCTGAGAGCGTGGACCGCCTCGACTCGGTGGTGGGCATGCGCATGGCCGCCGCACTGGCCGACGTGGCCGCCGAGCGGGCTGGGTCCCGCCGCCTCCAGCTCAACGAGCAGATGATGGTGCTGTGGGACGGTCCCGAGTTCAAGCCCAAGGCCAAGAAGCCGGCCGGCGAGCTCCTTCCGGTCATGCTCCACCGGGCGTGGCGCGATCTGCGCGGCGCGGCGAGGACCGCACGCCGGGAGACCAGCGACGCCAACCTGCACAAGCTGCGGATCCGGCTCAAGGACCTCCGCTACGGATGCGAAACGGTGGCGCTGGTCGCCGGCGGGCCGGCCAAGAAGACGGCCCGGGCCGCCGAGGCGCTCCAGAGCAAGCTCGGCGACCTGCACGACGCCTGCTACTCCATCGCCTGGTTCGAGAACCTGGCCCACGAGTACCCCGACCTGGACGAGCCGGCGGCTGCGCTGATCGAGGTGCAGGAGGAGGCCGGCAACCGGGCCCGCAAGGGGTGGAACCGCGACCTCAAGGTGATCGAACGCCGCTGGCGGACCTGGCAGGGCTGAGCGGTCCGG
The DNA here is from genome assembly GCA_963812525.1 of uncultured Acidimicrobiaceae bacterium. Classification (GTDB taxonomy): domain Bacteria; phylum Actinomycetota; class Acidimicrobiia; order Acidimicrobiales; family RAAP-2; genus Bog-756. The sequence goes on along the minus strand of CAWEVL010000004.1, from coordinate 590,307 downwards.
ATGGGTGAGTCGGGCCCAGGACGGTGGGGACGGGGGCGCCCGTCGCCCGTCCACCGCCGACCGGGGGACTACCGGACCACGTCGTTGACGGCCAGGTGGTCCACCTCCCACAGCTTGATGCCGCCCAGGATGCCGGCGGTGTTGTCCACGATGGTGACGTCGTCGGCCAGGTGGTGCCGGGAGATCCGCCGCGAGTTCCCGCCCCCGATGTAGAGGTGGTCGAAGAACATGAGGGCCCGGAGGTTGGTGATGGCCTTGTGGACCCGCTTGTTCCACCGCTCCTCGCCGATCTCCTTGCGGGTGGCCTCGCCCAACTGCTCGTTGTAGGTCTCGCCCTTGCGGAACGGCTGATGGGCGATCTCGAGGTGGGGCATGAGCCGGCCCTGGTAGAACACCCCGGTGCCGAACCCGGTGCCGAGGGTGATGGCCAGCTCGAGGCCCTTGCCCCTGACCACGGCGGCGCCCTGGATGTCGGCGTCATTGGCCACCTTGGTGGGGAGGCCGAACGATGAGGTGAGCTCCGAGGCCAGGTCGAACTCCGACCACTGCTGAGCCAGGTCCGGGTCGACCGAGCTGCCCGGGCCGTCCTTGGTGGAGAAGTGCGGGGCGGACAGGACCAGCCCGTCGCGCACCATGCCCGGGAAGCCCACCGACGCCCGCTCGGCCGTGGGCAGCGGGGCCACCAGCCGGGTGAGCATCTGGACCAGCTTGTCGGGGGGCAGCGGGTAGGAGGTCGGGACCCGCACCCGGTCCGCCACCATGGCCCCCGAGGCGTCCAGCACGGAAGCCTTCAGCCCGGTGCCGCCGATGTCGACGGCCAGGGTGAACGGGTGCTCGGGTTGGCCGTCCTTGGCCTCGGCGGGCTGGCTGTCTCCGGTGGCGCTGGGGTCGGCAAGGTCGGGGCTCTGGTCGGGGCTCATGCCTACACGCTAGACACTCCGGCCGCCGGGCCACGGGTCGCTCGGCGGTCCGGTCGGACCAGTCCGATCCGGCGGCCCGGCGGCCCGGCCTCCCCCCTGCCCCGGGGCGGGGGCCGGTGTCCACTTCCTCGGGGTCCCCCGGACCGGTAGCGTCGCGGTCCGTGACCGATCAACCCTGGCTCGACGATGCCTGCTCCCTGGTGGACGCCTTCAGAGCCGGCACCCTGTCCCCGACCGAGGCCCTGGACGCCTCGCTGGCCGCCGTCGGGGCCTCGGGGCTCAACCCCTGCAGCCACGTCGACGTCGAGACCGCCCGGGCCGCGGCCGCCAACGCCGACGTCAGCCTCCCCTTCGGCGGCGTGCCGATGGGCATCAAGGAGCTGGAGCCCGTGGCCGGGTGGCCGTACACCGAGGCATCCCTTGTGTTCGCCGACCGCCTGTCCGACCACGACTCCACCCAGGTGACCCGGCTGCGGGCGGCGGGCGCCGTGTTGGCCGCCCAGACCACCGCGTCGGAGTTCGGCGGTATCAACTGCACCCACACCAAGCTGCACGGCACCACCCGCAACCCGTGGAATCCCGAGCGCACCCCCGGTGGTTCCTCGGGCGGTACGGCGGCGGCCGTGGCCGGAGGCCTCCTCCCCATCGGCAGCGGTGGGGACGGGGGCGGCTCCATCCGCATTCCGGCCGGCTTCACCGGCCTGTTCGGCCTCAAGGCCACCTACGGCCGCATCCCCCGCGGCCCCGGCACCCTCCAACCGCCGCTCACGGTGGTGGTCGGGTGTCTGTCCCGCTCGGTGCGGGACACCGCCCGTTGGTTCGACGTGTGCAACGGCTTCCACCCGAGGGACACCCTCAGCCTGCCGCGGGTCGAGGGGTGGGAGGCCGGCCTCGACTCCTTCGACCTGACCGGCAAGCGGGCGGTCGTGGCCGTCGACCTGGGTGCAGCCGTCGTCGAGCCCCGGTGTGCCCACGTCGTCACCTCGCTGGCCGAGACGCTCATCGCCAAGGCCGGCCTCCAACGGGTGGACGTGGTGGTCGACCTGCCCCAGGGCGGACTGGAGTGGGTCATGTCCAACACGGTCGGCCTGGCCGGCGAGCTGGGCGACCTCTACCCCGGCTGCAACGACGACCTCACCCCCGAGATCCAGCTCGGCCTCAACCTGGCCACCCACAACCTCGACGTGCAGACGGCGGGCCGGACCGAGATGTTCCGCATCGCCGTCAACGAGCAGATGGCCACCCTGTTCGAGCAGACCGACTTCGTGTTCTGCGCCACCAACCCCGACACCGCCTTCGCCGCCGCCGGGCCCATGCCCACCACCGTGGGCGGGGTCGACCTGATCAAGGAGCACGGCTTCAACAAGGCCATCGGCAACAACGGCGCGCTGACCATCCCGGCCAACCTGACCGGCAACCCGGCGGTGTCCATTCCGGCGGGGACGGTCGACGGTCTGCCCGTGGGCCTCCAGGTCATCGGGCGCCACCACCAGGAGCAGTTGCTGTTGGACCTGGCCCGCCGGGCCGAGCGGGAGCAGCCGTGGCCCCTGGTGGTGCCCGCCCCGCCCGCCTGAGCCTCCCCGCTGGACCCCGACGTCGGCCCAGGACTACCGTCCTGGCGGTCCTCCGGCCTCGCTGCTTCCCCACCATCGACCGTCTCCGAGGAGTCCAACGTGCGCATCGACCTGTGGGTACCCACGGCCACCCCCTTCGCCACCCCCGAGCTCCTGGCCGTCGTCGGTGAGGAAGCCGAGCAGCGGGGGGTGGGGACCATCTGGGTGGGCGAGCACGTCGTGCTGTTCGAGGAGTATGCGTCCACCTACCCCTACGCCGAGGACGGGCGCATCCCCGCCCCCCCGGGGACCGGGCTGCTCGAACCCCTCACCACGCTCACCTACCTGGCCGCCCACACCACCACCACCCGGCTGGGCACGGCCATGCTGCTGCTTCCCCAGCGCAACCCGGTGTACGTGGCGAAGGAGGTCGGTACCCTGGACTGGCTGTCCGGCGGTCGGGTCGACCTCGGGGTCGGGGTCGGATGGCTGGAGGAGGAGTTCAACGCCGTCAACGTGCCGTGGCCCCGGCGAGGCCAGCGCACCGACGAGTACCTGGCGGTCCTGCGGACGCTGTGGTGCGACGAGACGTCGTCCTATGCGGGCGAGTGCTACACCCTCGACCCCTGTCAGATGTTCCCCAAGCCCGTCCAGCAGCCCCACCCGCCCATCCACATCGGCGGCGAGTCCCCGGCGGCCCTGGCCCGGGTGGCCCGGGTGGGCCAGGGGTGGCACACCTTCAACCGCACCCCCGACCAGCTGGCCGAGCCCCTGGCCACCCTGGACGCACTACTGGCCGACCAGGGCCGTTCGCGGTCGGACGTGACCATCACCGTCTGCCCCTACTTCCAGCCCCTGGACGCCGACATCGCCGGTCGGTACGCCGAGGCCGGCGCGGACTCGGTGGCCGCGCTGCTGCTTCCGTTCAGCGAGGACGACGTGAAGAAGGGCCTCGACGACCTCCAACCGGTGTTCGACCGGGCGGCGGCCTCCTGACCGGCGCGCCGGGCGGGGCGGTCAGTCCCCCATGACCACCGGCAGCGACTCCATGCCCCGGAGCACCACGTTGGACTTGTAGCTGACCTCGTCGGTGGCGAGGGACAGGCCGGGGGCCCGTCGGATCAACGAGGTCAGGGCCACCTGGGTCTCCATACGGGCCAGGGGGGCGCCCAGGCAGTGGTGGATGCCGAAGCCGAAGCCCAGATGGTTGTTGGGGCTGCGGGCCACGTCAAACCGTTCCGGTTCGTCGAACTGCTCGGGGTCGTGGTTGCCCGAGGCCAGCAGCAGCATGGCGAAGTCGCCGGCGGCGAACTCCACGCCGCCGAACTCACACGGCTCGGTGAGGGCCCTCCCGGTGAGCTGGACCGGCGAGACGTATCGCAGCATCTCCTCCACGCCGGTGCGGACCACCTCCGGGTCGGTGCGGAACCGCTCCAACTGGTCGGGATGGCGCAGCAGCGCCAGCGTCCCCCCGGAGATGAGGTTGACCGTCGTCTCGTGCCCGGCCACCAGGAGCAGGATGCACGTCGAGAGCATCTCCGTCTCGCTCAGCACCGTGCCGCCGTCCTCGGCCGCCACCAACCCGCTGAGCAGGTCCTCCCCCGGGTGGCGTTTCCGCTCGGCCAGCAGCTCGAAGAAGTACTGGGCGAACTGGAGCACGGCCTCGCCCCGGGCCGCGATGACCTCCTCGGTCAGGAGGAAGTCGGGGTCGAGCCCCCGGGCCAGGGCGTTGGACCACTCCTTGAACCGGTCCTGGTCCTCGAGGGGCACTCCCAACAGGTCGCAGATGACCCTCACGGGCAGCGGGTAGGCGAAGGCCTCCATGAGGTCGACGTGGTGCTGGGCGATGGCCGCGTCGAGCAGCTCGTCCACCACCCGCTGGGTCCCCTGCCGCAGTGACTCCACCACTTTGGGCGTGAACGCCTTCGACACCAGCCCCCGCAGTCGGGTGTGGTCCGGCGGGTCGCGGAAGAGGAACGGTCGCATCTCGAGCATGGCCGTGGCCACCGGGTCGTCCTCGGCCACCGGGGTCCGGAAGCCCTCGGGCATGCGCTCGACGGCCACGTTGAGGCTGTCCGAGCTGGCCCGTCGGTCCCGCAGGATGGCCAGACAGTCCCGGTGCCGGGTCACCACCCAGAAGCCCATCTGGTTCTTGTGGATCGGGGCCCGCTCCCGAAGATCGGCGTACAGGGGGAAGGGGTCGCTGGACCAGGTCGGGTCGAACGGGTCGAACACCGGCCGGGCGGCCGGTGGGGTGGTCCCGGCGGTATCGGGGTCGGTGGTCGAGGGGGTCACCGCTGTCGATGGTACCGGGACCGGGTTACTGGGCGCCCGGGGCGTCGGGGCCCGGGCGGACGGTGCGGTCGGGCCGGGGTCGGGATCCGACGGGCCGGGTCCGGGGGGGCCGGGCCCACCTCCTCTCCACCGTGGGTCCGTACCCTGCCTACTCTTGGGACGTTCCTCGGCCAAGGCCCCTGCGAAAGGTCGTTCCATGGCACCACCCGTCCTCGTGATCAGCGGTACGTCGTCCGGGATCGGATTGGCCACCGCCGTGGCCGCCGCCGGCGGGGGCTACCGGGTCGTGGCGACCGTTCGCAACCCCGACAGCACCGGTGCCCTCACCACGATGGCGGCCGAGGCCGGAGTGGAACTGGACATCCGGACCCTCGACGTCACCGACGCCACCGGGGTCCAGGCCTGCATCGACGGGGTGGTGGCCGACCACGGCAGCCTCGACGCGCTGGTCAACAACGCCGGGGCGGGCTACGTGGGCACCATCGAGCAGGTGACCATGGAGGACATGCGCAAGGTGATGGAAGTCAACTACTTCGGCGTGGTGGCCATGACCAAGGCGGCCATGCCCCATCTGCGGTCCTCGGGAGGGCGGGTGGTCACCGTCTCCAGCGTGGGCGGCGCCGTGGGCCAGCCCTTCAACGAGGCCTACTGCGCGGCCAAGTTCGCCGTCGAGGGCTTCCTCGAGAGCCTGGCCCCGGTGGCCGCCACCGTCGGCGTCGGGGTCTCCATCGTCGAGCCGGGCCCGGTGACCACCGAGTTCGTCAACAACGTGGGCGTGGACATCGGGGCCATGTTCGCGGCCGCCGGCCCGTATCTCGCGGCCATGCAGGCCTACGTCAACCACGTGATGGCCGAGTTCTCCTCCGACGCCGCCCAGACCGCCGACCAGGTGGCCAAGGTGATCATGGACGTCGTGACCGCCGAACACGCGCCTCTCCGCGTGCAGACCGGGCCGTGGGCCGAAGCCTTCGTCGGCTCCAAGATGACCGATCTGGACGGCTCGGCCGTCCTGGACCAGACCAGCACATGGGTGGCCTGAGCAGGCCCGTGGGGTCAGCCTCCCGGACGCCGGCGGTGGCACCGCCCGTGCGGGTATACAGCACCGGGTCGGCGAACCAGGGCCGGAGCACCAGTCGGGCCGGCGGAAGACCGCCGGACAGGAGGACGCCCTCGCCCGGCGGGATGCGGCGGAGCGCATCGGGGGGTGCCAGCCTCCGGGTGGACGGCGAGCGGGTGGTGCTCGGGCCACCCCGACCTCCCAGGGTGGTGGCCGGGAGCCGCACTTCCTCGTCGCCGATCAGGTGGCTGGCGTAGTCCAGGGTGGACAGGTCGGAGATGCCGGAGAGGAACAGCTTGGCCCGATGGTTGTTGACCACCGTGGACGCCTTCGGTCCATACCGGGCGGTGATCTGAGCCAGGTCGTGCCAGATGGTCACCAGTTGCACCCCGTGACCGGCGGCGGTGGCCGCCAGCGCGTCCAGGTCGGCCAGGGGAGCGATGTTGGCCGCCTCATCCAGTACCACCAGCAACGGTGGGTCGAGCGGTCGGTGGGTCAGCGACACCCGGGTGTAGACGTGCTCGAGCACCTGGCGTACCACCGAGACGAAGAGGGGTGTCAGCCGACGTTGGTCATGGGCCGGGGCGCAGAGGTAGAGGGTGTTCTCGGCTCCCACCAACCGGCGGGGATCGACCGCCGGCAGATCGGCGCTCGATCCCTCCTCGGGGCAGTCGCCGGTCGTGGGGGCGGTGTCGGCGAACGGCTCGAGCAGGGTCTCGACGGTGGTGTAGATGGAGCTCCGCTGGCGCGCTTCCTTCCCGAAGGCCGACCGGGCCGCGTCGAGGGCCTCGGGGACCCCGGCGGCGGCGAGGAGTCCCAGCACCTCGGACTCCTCGTGGGTGTCCACCCAGCGGACCACGTCGGCCATGGTCCGACCGCCGACTGCCGCAGCGAACAACAGGGGGCCCAGCATCCGCGCCGCCGTGGCGTACCAGAAGTCGCCGTCACCCATCCCGCCGACCCAGACCTTGCCCACCTCGGTGAGCGCGGCTGCGGATCGGCGGGCCGCCGGCCACGTGCGCGACGAGGCCAGCGGGGACCACGACACCGAGGACAGGCCGGTAGACCCCGACGGGTCGTAGCACTGGACCTCGCCACACCTTCGGCGATGGCCGATGGTGCTGTCGATGAGGTCGGTTTTGACACTGGCCGCCAGCACCGGACCGCTCCACTCGAGGAGCGCCGGCACCGCGAACCCGGACGTCTTGTGCGACTGGGTCGGACCGAACACGATCACCGACTGGGCGGGCTCGGCGGCCAGGAGACGCCTCCCGGCCCGGCCCAGCACCAGGCGTCCCGGGGGCGGCCAGCCGGCCCGGTCCAGACCCACGGTCAGCGGTCGGAGGTCGCCCGAGGTCGCCCACCGCGCCGGCGACCTCCGCCGCCCGTCGGACCCGGCTCGTCCGGATCGGGGGGCTGCGGCGCCCGGCCGGCCGACCCGACCGGTGCGGCCGACCCGGGTGGCCTGGGGTGGCCCCCGACGCCCGGGAGGGCGGTGCGGGCGTCGGAGGCCGGATCGGGACCCGCTGGCGACCCGGCTCCAACCGGAGCCGTCGGAACCCAGTACGACGGCGCCGAGGAACGACGCCACCCCGATGCCCGCCCCGACGGCGGAGATGAGACTCACGCCGACCCGCCGGAAGCGTCATCGGGCCGGGAATCGCCGGGATCCCCGGTGGCCCGCTCGGTCATGGCCTGGTCGGTGTCGGTCAGCCACTGCTCCCCGGAGGCCAGCCGGTGCTCGACCAGGAACGACCGTCGGCCCACCTTCCACAGGGCCATCCCCCGGCGCAGCTGGGTGACCAGTTCGGCCTCGGTGTCGGTCAGTCCGAGCAGCTCCCCGGTGCGGGCCACCTCCCCGGGGGACTGTGCATACACCACCCGGGTCTCGGAGTCGGCCAGGAGGCCTTCGGCCAAACGCACCTGCTCCGAACCCTCGGTGCCGACCGACCGGAGATCGGACAGCCGGTGGAGGACGGCCATGTTGGCCACCCCGTTGGCGCGTGACAGCTTCCACGACGTCTGGAGCCAGCGGGCCACGCCGAGGTTGGACAGGATGGCCCACGCCTCGTCCACCACCACGATGATCCGGTTCCGGTGCCGGGACCGCACCGCACTCTGCAGCCAGGCCGCGGCGCAGGCCATGAGCACCCCGAGTGCCGGCGAGTGGTACACGGCGGCGAGGTCCAGGACCACCAGCGGGCCGTCCAGGCGGAGGCCGGGTGTGGTGGGGCCGTCGAACATCCCGCACAGGTCACCGTGCACGAGCCGGCGGAGCTCGAGGGCCACGTCCCGGCCGTCCTCCAACAGGTCGGCCCGGGACGTCCGGAGGGCCAACGAGGCATCGAAGCCGGGATCGAGGAGCGCCTCCACCACCTGGGGGAGGGTGGGGGCCGGCATCTGGGCCCGACGGGCCCGCTCGGTGGCGTCGCCCACCGCGGCGTCGATGGCCGCCCGCTCGCGGGGATGGAGCTCCCGTCCGAGGCAGGCCACGGCCAGGGAGGAGGTGAGGGCCACCCGTCGGCGGCCGGCGCCGTCCCCGGGCAGTGATCCCCGGGCCACCGCCTCCTCCTCGGTGTCGAGCGGGTTGAGCCTCACCGCGCCGCCCGGGCGGAGGGCCACCGGTCGCACGTCGCAGGCCCGGGCCAGCGGTCCGTATTCGCCCTTGGGATCCACCACCCAGGCGTGCCGTCCGAACACCGCCTGGCGCCAGAGGTAGGACTTCACGAACGAGCTCTTGCCCCGGCCGATCTGACCGAATACCACCGCGTTCGGATTGGTCACCACGCCCTGGCGGTAGAGCACGAACGGGTCGTAGACGAACGAGCCGCCCAGCACGTCCCGGCCGATGAGTACGCCCTCGTGGCCGAGGCCTGCCTCACTGACCAACGGATAGGCCGCGCACAGGTGCCGGGTGGTGGCCACATGGGCCGGGACCCGGGGGGCCACCGTGGTCACGACAGGCCCCGGCCCAACGGCAGGCTGCAGGCGAAGGCGGCGTCCTGTTCCCCGTAGAGGAGCCGCAGTTCGATCCGGGACTGGGCGGCAGCCTGCTCCAGAGCGGCGCGGGCCGGGTCGAGTTCCGCCCGGCTGTCGGCGGTCAGGGTCACGTAGCCCGAGAAGCGGTACTGGGCGTGGCCTTCGGACAGCTCGATGTCGCGCTCCTCGACGCCCTCCTTCTCCCGGGTTTGGCGGGCCGTGGTCAGGAAGCCGCCGCGGCGACGGAGCTCGCCGTCGGCGATGTCGGCCGTGCGGGCCTGGGCCACCTGGCGGGCGGCTCGACTGGGGCTCACGGGCTCCATGACCATCACCACCGAACGGCGGAGGCTCGAGAACAGCACCGGGCCGAGGAAGTCCGGGGTGACGTCGACCCGCGGCCACTCGGCGATCCAGTAGGTGGCGTGCCAGGTGGCGTCGGTATGGACGGCATCCCAGTGCGGCTCGACGGCCATGGGCCAGGGCCAGGACGGCCCGCACCCGAGCCGGCGGGCGGGCGGTGGCTCGTCCCCGCCGGACCGACCGCCGCCGGGTGGGTCGGGGACATCCGACCGGGCCACGCCGCCGTAGACGTCCCGGCCGTCCGGGTCCTCGGCCCCGGTCGACGGGGCCCCTCCGGCACCTCCCCCGGTCGGCGCAAAGGCCTCGCCGATGACCCGGGCCAGCGCTCTCGGTCCGAGCACCCCGTCCACCGAGATGTCCGCGCCGTCCAGCGCACGGTGGAGGGCGAGGACCTCGCGATGGAGGACCGCGCCGACGCCGGCCCGCCCACCGCCGGCCGACCGGATGGATCGCGACGACCGCGACGTGTGGATGGAGAGGGCCAGCAGCACGCGGTGGCGACGCGTGGCCGGGGCCGACTCGTCGACCAGCGCCTGATAGGAACGGCCGGCCGGGGTGTCGGCACCGAGGGCGGCATGGACGGACCAGTGGTTCCGCACCGAGCCGCCGTCGTCGGGGAGGCAGGATTCGATCCACTGGATCCGGTGCACGTCGGACCCCTCGCGGGCCAGGGCGGCGAGCACTCGGGCCCAGGCTGCGATGCGGGCGTCCTGGTCGGCCGGGCCCAGCAGGGCGAAGCTGTGGCCCCGGATGGCCAACACGGCGGTGGCGGTACGGGAGGGGTGGTCGATGACGGCACCGATCTCGTCGGCCGAGGGGGCCGGGCCGAACGGGAGGCTGTCCAGGACCACGCCCCCGAGCACCGAACGCTTCGCACCGGGGCGATCGGGGAGGGACCCGGGCCCGGTGACGGCGCCCAGCCGCCCGGCGGCCGGTGTCGGGAGGAGGGTGACCCGGTGGCCGACTCCCGGATCGGGTGCGTGCTGCCGGCCGTCACCCGATGCTCGGGCCACGAGCCAGCGCACGGCCAGCGGTAGCCACTGCTCGGCGGTCCGACCGAGGACGGGCCAGAAGGCGAACGCCACACCGGCCCCCGCGGCCAGGACGGCGACCAGGATCCCGGCCACCGAGGGGTCGGACCGAAGGGCGAGCACTCCGATGACCAGGCTGGCGGCCACGGTGGCGATCTGGCCGCCCCGCCATCCCGCGATCACCCCACGCCGCTCCAAGGGGGAGAAGCGGTAGCGGACCCGGTCCGGTCGATTCCGGTCCTCAGCCACCGGCCGGGCCCGGGGGGTCGGTCCGGTCGGCCCGGGGCACGCTGATCAGCTTGATCCCCAGACGATCCCGGCCCAGATAGTCGTCGACGAGTGCCCCGGTCTGCCGGGGCAGGGGTCTGAGCTCGGCGGGGGCGGCGGGGGTGGCTCGAGCGCCCGACGTGGCGCCGACCTGGTCCGAGTCTCCCGAGGCGTAGCCGCTGGCCACCGCCGTGGCCTCGGGGTGGACGGGGTACATGGGTATCCCGTGGCCCGGTGGCGACATCGTGCCGACGCCGGTGGTCTCCGCCGAGGAGGGGCCGAGATCCGGCCCGCCTGGTGGCACCCCGCGGCCGCCGGGGAGGCCGCCCACCGCACCGCCCCGACCGCCGGCCCCCGACGATCCGGAGGCTCCCCGAGCGCCCGGGCCCGGTCCGGTCCCGGCCGTCGATCCACCGAGGGCCCCACCGAGGTTCGACGCCCCGCTCGAGGCGAGGGCGCCGGCTGCCGTCACCCGCATGGCCGTCTGGGCCAGTCCTCGCATGGGCACCGCGGCCGTCTGTCGGGCATGGTGACTGAGCCCCTCGAGGTGGCCGACGGCGCCGGCCTCCACGAACGGAAGGAGACGGAAGAGGGCCCACGGGGCGAACGCCGAGAGCAGGAGCAGGGCGGCGCCACCCAGCACCGTGGTGAAGCCGGCTCCGCCGTCCCCGGCCGTGCCCCCGGTGGCCCCCGTCGGTGCCGACCCGGTGCCGGCCGCCAGGGCGCCGGCCGCCAGACTCAGGACGGAGACGATCACGAACTTCCCGAGGACCAGCGCGATCAACGTGTCCACCAGGCGCCGGCACCAGTGGGCGATGGCCGGCCACGCCAGGCTGGCCAGGGCGAGGGGCAGGAAGAGCACGGCCACGTAGACGGCGGCGGCCCGGATGAGGAGCTCCACCCAGACCAGGACCGCCCCCACGACCACGGCCAACGCCCCGAGGAACACCAGGAACGCCGGTGCCGACGGTTGGCCGGTGGCCGAGCCGGCCGAGAGGCCGGTGAGGACCGACGCCATGAAGTGGCCGGTGTCGAGCCCGGCGCCGTGGGCCACCGCCGAGCTCATGGCGTCGGTGACGGACAGTCCGAGCTGGACCAGCTTCACCGCCACCGCGGTCAACAGGATGGCCAGCGGCACGTTGACCACGACCGATCGCAGCAACGCCGACAGGTTCTGCCGGTAGATGGACTGGACGATCCCCAGGAGGAGGAGCGGCACGATGACCAGTCCGGCCAGCTCGGCCATGGTCCCGTAGTGGGCGCCGAACCACGGGCCGCCCAGGTCGATGCCGGTGGTGGTGCCGATGACCGAGCCGATCTGGGTCAGTAGCCACGACGCCCCCTCGGCGACCCAGCTGCCCAGGGCGTCGAGCACGCTGCCGACCCCGAAGCCCGCCACCTGGGAGGCGGCCGAGCCGGCCGAGGCGGCGACCTGCGAGGCCACCTGGCAGACCGGGCCCAGTCCGGTGGAGGCCAGGGCCGCCGCGGCAGCCGGGCAGGCCGCGCCGGGGAGTCCCACGGCGACCAGGGCGGTCACCCGCCGTGGACGCCGGAGCCGGCGTTGTAGAAGAAGTTGACGATACCCGGCCCGGCGCCGATCAGCAGGGCCGCCAACCCGGAGATGAGCACGGCACGCCGGCCGACGAAGGTCTGCTGGTAGTTCTGGCCGTGGGAGCCGAGCGCCCAGGCCGCCGCCCCGATGACCAGGCCGACCAGGGCGAGGGCCAGGGCCCAGAACTGCAGCCCGTCCATGAGGCTCTGGAGCTGGGCGCCGCCGGGCAGCTGGCTGGGGTCGGGCTTCATGGTGACGATGTCGGCCAGGAGCCGCCCGACCGCCTGACCGGTGCTCAGCGGTGCCCCGGGGATGATGACGGCGCCGCCGCCGGGGCGACCGGGGGCCAGAGTGAAGGGCAGTGATCGGAGGGTCGGGGTGAGGTTCTCGAGCATGACCCCACAGTACGGACCCCGGTGTTACATTTCAATACTTTTCATGTTATTTCATATCTCTCCGGACGGGGGAGGGCGGATACCCACGCCTGAGGCGGTGGCCTGCCATGCTTAGTCAGTGAAGCCGTACGTCATCGGGTACATCGTCGTTGGCGTTGTCGCCGTCCTGGCCGTCATCGTCGCCGCCCGCCTGGGGCGGCGGGCCGGGCGCCGGGCCCTGCAACAGCGCCTGGTGGCCCTGTCCAACCGGCTCGGCGTGGAGCCTCCCGACGAGGGGGGGATCGAACCCGTCCTGAGCCACCTCGAACGGGTGACCGGCGAGGCGGCCGAGGCGGTGACCGAGGCCAGCTCCGACGCCATCCGGCTCCGGAGGGCCCTCGACACCCTTCCCCAGGGCGTCATCGTCTGCGACGAGAACGGCGACATCGCCTTCCAGAATGCCCGGGCCACCGCGTTGATGAACAACCGCCACGGCGATGCCCTGGCCGCCCAGGCGGTCACCGAGCTCCTGGAGAACGCCTGGACCGACGGCTCGGCCGAGCGCACCCTCGACCTCTACGGCCCTCCCCGGCAGACCCTGACCGTCCGCACGCGGCTGATCGACGACGGAAGGCGCCCGCTCGGGGTGATCGCCATCATCGAGGACGTCTCCGACCGACGGCGCCTCGAGGAGGTCCGCCGCGACTTCGTGGCCAACGTGAGCCACGAGCTCAAGACCCCGATCGGCGCCCTGGGCCTGCTGGCCGAGACCCTCACCGTCGAGCCCGACCCCGAGGTGGCCCAGCGGCTGGCCTCGCGCATCCACACCGAGGCCTTCCGGGTCAGCCGGATCATCGACGACCTGCTCGACCTGAGCCGGATCGAGTCGGAGGAGGCTCCACCCCGCGAGCCCATCGAGATCAACCTGGTCATGGCCGAGGCGGTCGAGCGGGTCCGCTCGGCTGCCGAGCAGCGACGCATTACCATCGAGCTCAATGAGCCCCATCCCGCGGTGCACGTGCTCGGCGATCGCCGCCAGCTGGTCTCGGCCATGCACAGCCTGCTCGAGAACGCCGTGACCTTCTCCTACGCCGACGCCGCCGTGCAGGTCTCGGGCGAACGGCTCAACGGCGAGGTCCGCCTGGCCGTGGCCGACTCCGGGGTCGGCATCCCGGCCCGCGACCTCGACCGCATCTTCGAGCGCTTCTACCGGGTCGACCACGGTCGCAGCCGCGACTCGGGCGGCACCGGGCTCGGCCTGTCCATCGTCCGCCACGTGGCCAGCAACCACCAGGGTCGGGTCGAGGTCGACTCGAGAGAGGGGCAAGGCTCGACGTTCACCCTCATCCTGCCCAGTCCACCGGAGTACGCCGCATGAGTGCCAAGACCGACCGAGCCGACAAGAGCGGGAAGGCCCCCCCGGCCGACAAGTCCAACTCGTCCGAGAAGGCAGCCTCCGACCAGGCGTCCCGGGCGGAAGGGCCGGCCGAGTCCCCACCGTCGGACCAGAGCCAGACCAAGGTGCTGCTGGCCGAGGACGACGAGTCCTTCGTCGACGCGCTGGTCATCGGGCTGGCCCGGGAAGGCTTCGATGTGACGGTGGCCCGGGACGGTAACGAAGCCCTCCGCCTCTTCGGCGAGGACGAGCCCGACCTGGTCCTGTTGGACCTGATGCTGCCCCGGCTGTCCGGGATCGACGTGTGCCGATCGATCCGGGCCCAGTCGTCGGTGCCCATCATCATGGTCACGGCCAAGGGCACCGAGATCGACACCGTCGTCGGACTCGAGGTCGGGGCGGACGATTACGTGGCCAAGCCCTACCGGCTGCGCGAACTGGTGGCCCGGATGCGGGCGGTGCTCCGGCGGACGCCCGGGGCCGAGTCCTCCAGGGAGTCGGAGCATCCGGACGGCCCGGCCGGCGACTCGAACCGGCGCGCCTCCGACCGCCGGACCGGCAGCGCCGTCCTCGAGGCCGGGGGCATCCAGATCGATCCCGACCGGCACCTGGTGTTCATCCGCGGCCAGGATGTCCACCTCCGGCGCAAGGAGTTCGAGCTGCTCTCGCTCCTCATGGAGAACGCCGGCCGGCTGCTGACCCGGGACGTGCTGATCGACCGGGTCTGGGGCTCGGACTACTTCGGCGACACCAAGACGCTCGACGTGCACATCAAGCGGCTACGCAGCCACGTGGAGGAGGACCCGTCCTCCCCCAAGCTGATCACCACCATCCGGGGGGTCGGCTACCGGTTCGACGCTCCCCGCACCTGACCGACGCCGGCCGGCCGGGCCGGGTCACCCGGCGGCCGGAATGACCGTCTGGCCCCGGAGGTAGGGCGCCAGCACCTCGGGCAGCACCACGGAGCCGTCGGGCCGCCGGCCGGTCTCCACCAAGGCGGCCCAGATCCGCGCCCAGGCCAGGGCCGAGCCGTTGAGGGTGTGGACCAGGACCGGGCCGCCGCCGCCCTCGGGCCGGTATCGGATGTTGGCCCGCCGGGCCTGGTAGTCGCTGCACCAGCTGACCGACGAGACCTCGAGCCACATGTCGACCCCCGGGGAGTAGACCTCGAGGTCGAAGGTACGCGCCGCGGAGTTGCCCATGTCCGCGGCGCACAGGTCGAGCACCCGGTACTGCAGGCCCAGGTCCTGGAGCAGCCGCTCGGCGCGGGCCACGATCTCGTCCAGCGTGGCCGGTGCCTGCTCGGGGGTGGTGTAGGCGAACAGCTCCACCTTGTCGAACTCGTGCACGCGGAGGAGACCCCGGGTGTCCCGGCCGGCGGCCCCGGCCTCGCGGCGGAAGCAGGCGGTGGCGGCGGTGAGCCGGAGGGGGAGGAGCGACTCCTCCAGGATGTCGCCCCGCCACATCGAGGTGAGCGGCACCTCGGCCGTCGGAATGGCCCACAGGTCGTCGCGCTCCAGGTGGTAGGCCTCCTCCTCGAACTTGGGGAGGTGCCCCGTCGAGACCATGGTCTCGGTCAGGACCATGGTCGGCGGCCGGACCTCCTCGAAGCCGTCGGCGTGGCTGTCGAGGGCGAAGGCCGACAGGGCCCGGATCAACCGGGCCCCCATCCCGCGGTAGAGGGGGAACATCGAGCCCGAGAGCTTGGCCCCGCGCTCCAGGTCGAGCAGGCCCAGCTCGGCCCCGATCTCCCAGTGGGGCACCCGCTGGGCATCGCCGTAGGCGGGCGGGGCGGCGGGCCACGACCGGACCTGCACGTTGTCCTCGGGACCGTCCCCGTCGGGGGCGTCGGGGGCGGGCAGGTTGGGCAGGTAGAGGAGGGCTTGGCGCACCTCGTGCTGGGCCGATTCGGCGACGGCGTTGAGGGCGCGCTCCTCGTCGCCCAGTTGGCGGCTGCGGTCGGTCAGCCGCTCGGCCTCTGTGGTATCGCCGGCCTTGCGGGCCTGGCCCACCTGCTCTGGAGAGGGCCTTCACCTCGGCCCGGTAGTCGTCGCGGTGGCCGATGGCCGCTCGGGCCTGTTGGTCCAGGTCGACGAGCCGGTCGAGTTCGGCCGGGTCCACCCCCCGGCGGCCGAGGGCCGCCTTCACCGAGGGCAGGTCGTCTCGCACCAGCCGGATATCGATCATGACGGGCACAACGGTAGCGTGACCTCCCGTGGACGATGCCCATGATCACCCCGGTGGACCCGACGCGGCCGCCGGGCCCCCTGCGGTGTCCTGTGACGGGGTGGTCATCCGCTACGGCGAGACCCTGGCCGTCGACCGGCTCAGCTTCGTCGGCCGGGCCGGCCAGGTGGTGGCCCTGCTGGGTCCCAACGGCGCCGGCAAGACCAGCACCGTCGAGGCGCTCGAGGGCTACCGGCCGATCGCGGCCGGTTCGGCCCGGGTCCTCGGCCTCGATCCGGTCAGGGACCACGCCACCCTGGTGGCGCGCATCGGGGTGATGCTGCAGAAGGGCGGCGTCTACCCCATGCTCGGACCGGCCCAGGTGCTGCACCTGTTCGCCCGCTACTACGACGACGCCGAGGACCCCGACGGACTGCTGGACCTCGTCGGCCTGACCCACGTGCGGCGCACGCCGTGGCGGCGGCTGTCCGGGGGGGAGCAGCAGCGACTGTCCCTGGCCCTGGCCCTGGTGGGGAAGCCCCAGGTGCTCTTCCTCGACGAGCCCACGGCCGGGGTGGATCCCGAGGGGCGCCTGGTGGTGCGCGAGATCATCGCCGCGCAGCGCGACAAGGGCATCTGCGTGATCCTGACCACCCACGAGCTGGCCGAGGCGGAGCGCCTGGCCGACCAGGTGGTCATCATCGACCGCGGCCGCATCCTGGCCGAGGGATCCCCGGCCGGGCTGGCCTCGGCCACGGCCGACGGCTCCGTGCGGTTCTCCACCCGGCCGGGCCTCGACACCACGGCGCTGGCCACGGCCGTCGGCGGCGCCACCACCGTCACCGAGGAGCGGCCGGGTGCCTACCGACTGGTGCCCCCGGCCGGGCTGGCCAGCCCCGCGGTGGTGGCCACGTTGGCCGGGTGGCTGGCCGAACGGGACCTGTCCCTCGGCGACCTCCGCACCGGCCAGTCGCTGGAGGAGGCCTACCTGGCCATCACCGGGGCCCGGGACGGCGCCGACCTCCCCGGGCCGACGACCGGGGACGGGGGTCGGCGCCGGTCCCGCCGGTCCCCGTCCCGGCGCCGCTCCCGGGAAGCGGGCCGATGAGGCCGCTCAGCGCCCAGCTGCGGGCCGAGATCAGCATGCTGTTCACCAACGGGGAGACCCTCTTCCTCACGTTGGGCATCCCGGTGGTCTTCCTGCTGTTCTTCTCGGCGGTGCACGTGCTGCCCACCGGCACCAGGCATCCGGTGGACTTCCTGGTGCCGGGGATCCTGGCGTTGGCCATCATGTCCACGGCCATGACCGCCCTCGGGATCGGCACCGGCTTCGAGCGCGGCTACGGCGTGTTGAAGCGCCTGGGCTCGACCCCCTTGGGCCGACCCCGCCTGCTGGCCGCCAAGATCACCGCCATCATCGCCGTCGAGCTGATCCAGGCCGCCGTGCTGGTGGCCGTGGGCTACGCCCTGGGGTGGAACCCGGGAGGGCCGGGCGGAGCCGGGGCCCGGGTCGGGGCGGCCATCGTGGCCATGGTGCTCGGAACCGTGGCCTTCGGTGGGATCGGCCTCATCCTGGCCGGGACCCTCAAGCCTCTGGTCAATCTGGCCGTGGTCAACGGGCTCTTCGTGGTGCTCCTCCTGCTGGGTGGGATGCTCATCCCCCTGGGCCGGCTCCCCACCTGGCTGGCCGACGTGTCCAAGGTGCTCCCGGCCTCGGCGCTGTCCGACGCCCTCCACGGCGCCCTGGGACACGGGACCCCGGTGTCGGCCCGCGACTGGGCGGTGCTGGTGGTGTGGGCGGTGTCCGCTCCGGTGGTGGCCGGCCTCACCTTCCGCTGGGAGTGAGCCGGCCCAAATGTCCGTGGAGCCGGGAGACGGGAGGCGGAACCCGGAGGGCCGGCGGGGAGGACGGCGTCCGGGCTCAGGCCGAGGAGCCACCCAATCGGTGCAACCACTGGTCCAACTGGGACTGGGTGACCGCGCCCCGGATGTGGCCGAGCACCCGACCCTCGGCGTCGATGAAGAAGGTCTGGGGCAGGCCGTAGAGGGCGTACTTGCCGCTGGTCACGTCGAAGGTCTGGTCGACACCGACCGGGTAGGTGATGCCGGAGCGCTGCGCGAAGGGGAGGGCGTTCCCCGGCGGGTCGTTGACGTCCACACCGATGAACTGCACCGGGGAGCGCTTGGCCTGTTGGGCCGAGGCCGTCCGGGCCAGCAGCGGGGTCTCCTTCTGGCACGGCCCACACCACGAGGCGAAGAAGTTGAGCACCACCGGGCGGTGGGCCGTCTGGCCCAGGGCATGGAGGCTGACCGGCGCTCCCCCGGTGAGGGACGGGAGCGAGAAGCCGGGCGCCTGGCTGCCGACGCCCACCACTGGACCCGAGGACCCCGACCCCGACCCCGACGAGGACCCGAGTCCGAGGAAGAGGAAGACGGCCAGCGCCGAGGCGATCACGCAGCCGATCAACAGGGCCCGCAGTTTGCGGGGCGGCAGCGCCGAGGCCGGATGGGGGGCGGCGGGGGGCGGGGGCGGGGCGGACCCGTCGGCCGGCGCCGCCAGCAGCGCGTCGGTGTCGGCCCCGGACACGGACACGGTCAGTGCTTGGTGAAGATGTCGACCGCCATGAGCACGAACAGGAGGGTGAGGTAGGTGATCGAGTAGCTGAACAGCTGCATGGCCGCCTTGGGCGTGGCCCGGGTCCACAGCCGGACCGCCATGATCACGAACACCACGCCGAGCACCGAGGCGGACACGATGTAGACCACGCCGAGGTGGCCCACGGCCGCCAGCAACAGGGACACCCCCACCAGGATCACGCTGTACACCAGGATCTCCTGGGCGGTCCGCTTGAAGGTGGCCACGGCCGGCAGCATGGGGACGTCGGCCGCCTGGTAGTCGTCCTTGTACTTCACGGCCAGCGCCCAGAAGTGGGGTGGGGTCCACACGAAGATGATGGCGAACATGACCACGGGGGTCCACGAGAGGCTGTCGGTGACCGCCGCCCAGCCCACCAGCACGGGCACCGCCCCGGCGGCCCCGCCGATGACGATGTTCTGGCTGCTGGTGCGCTTCAGCCAGAGCGTGTACACGAAGACGTAGAACAGGGTGGCCGAGACAGCTAGGACGGCCGAGAGCAGGTTGACCCAGGCCCACAGCTCGACGAAGGCCAGCACCTCGAGGATGATGGCGAAGATCAGGGCGTTGCGGGGGGTGACGGCCCCGGTGACCAGCGGCCGCCTGCTGGTGCGGTGCATGAGCTTGTCGATGTCGCGGTCGATGAACATGTTGATGGCGTTGGCCCCACCGGCGGCCAGGGACCCACCGAGCAGGGTGGCGGCCATCAGCCACACCGGCGGGAGGCCCCGCTGGGCCACGATCATGGTGGGCAGCGTGGTGATGAGCAGGAGCTCGATGATGCGCGGCTTGGTAAGCGCCACGTAGGCGCCGATCCGGGATCCGAGTGAGATTCGGCGGGGCAGGGCCACCGCAGGAAGGGCCATCGGGCCAAACTGTAGTGCGAACGCCGTCAGGAGGTGTTGACGAGATCGGCCGTGCGGTGCGCCGGGTCGGGCCCGCCGGGTCCCGATCGGGCCGATACCATTGGGAGACGGTGTCCTCCCTGCGTATCGCCCCTCGTTCCTTCCTCCTCCTCTGCCGCATCACCCTGGCCACGGTGGTCCTCAACATCGTCACCGGCGCCGCCGTCCGGCTGTCGGACTCCGGGCTGGGCTGCCCGGACTGGCCCACCTGCTCGCAGCACCGACTGACCCCGGCCCTCCGGCTCCACCCGGTGGTGGAGTTCGGCAACCGGGTGGTGGTGTTCCTGCTGGTCGTGGCCTGTATCGCCACGGGAGTGGCCTCGTTCCTGCGCCGCCCGGGGCGACGGGACCTCCGCTGGCTGTCCGGCGGGCTGATCCTCGGCGTGATCGGCGAGGCGGTGCTCGGGGCCTTCGTCGTGTACTCCAAGCTCAACGCGTACGTGGTCATGACCCACTTCATGGTGGGGATGGCCCTGTTGGCCGTGGCGGTGGTCCTGACGCTGCGGGCCGGGCACCGGGCCGGTCCCGGGCACCTGGCCGTGCGCCCGGGCGCGCTCCGGCTGACCCGGCTCCTCCTGGGCATGATCGTGGTGGTCCTGGCCGCCGGGGCCGCCACCACCGGGACCGGCCCCCACGCGGGGGGTAAGGGGGCCAAGCGGATCCCCCTCGGACTGGAGGACATGACCCGCATCCACGCCGAGATCGTGATCGCCTCGGTCGTGGTGTTGTTGGCGCTGCTCTGGGTGCTGTGGAGGACCGACGCCCCGGGCCACGTCCAGGACGCCGGGCGGATCCTGCTCGCCGTCATGGTGGTGCAGGGGATGATCGGCTACACCCAGTTCTTCACCCATCTGCCACCGGTGCTGGTGGGGATCCACGTGTTCGGCGCCTCGATGGTCTGGTCCACCGCCCTGTGGTTCCACCACGGGCTGTCCGACCACCGGCCCGAGGTCGACACCGAGGACGACCGCGGGTCGGAGTCGACGTCCGGATCCGGGGCCGGGGACGAGGTGGGCCGGCCCCGTCCCGGCCCGGTGGGGGCGACGGTCGGCCGCCACACCACCCGGGAGACGGTGTGAGCCCGCTCCGGCTGGGCGGGCCGGGCCGGATGAAGAGCGCCCCGGTGGAGACGGAGCCGGCCGTCGAGGAGAGCGTCGACCTCGAGGAGCGCCTCGACACCGACAAACCGTGGCTGGTCATCGTGTGGAACGACCCCATCAACCTGATGTCGTTCGTGACCTTCGTCTTCCAGAAGCTGTTCGGCTACTCGAAGGAGAAGGCCACGAAGTTGATGCTGGACGTCCACCACAAGGGCCGGGCCGTGGTCTCCTCGGGGACCCGCGAGCGCGCCGAGCTGGACGTCTACCGGCTCCATGAGTACGGCCTCTGGGCCACCATGGAACCCTCTACGTGAGCGCACCCATCCGCCGCCGCCGGGACGGCCGGTACGCCGTCAAACTCGATCCCAGTGTGCGGGCCGTGCTGGTGACCATGGCCGAGCAGCTCTCGCCCATCCTCGGCCCCGACGAGCCGATGACCCGGCGGCTGTTCCCCCCGGCCTATGCCGGAGACGACGAGCGGGACCACGAGGCCGAGTACCGGAAGCTGGTCGACAACGCCCTGGCCAATCATCACCGCGAGGCCTTCGCGGTCCTGGCCGCCACCGCCCAGGCCGACATCCTGACCGAACCCGAGCTCGACGCCTGGCTGTCGGCCGTCGGGTCGCTCCGGCTGGTGCTCGGGACCCGGCTGGACGTCAGCGAGGACATGGAGGCCCCCGACCCCGAAGACCCCACTGCCCCCGAGTACGCCCTCTACGAACTGCTGGGCCAACTCCAGTACCTCATGATCGAGGTGCTGGCCGCCGGACTCCCCGACCAAGGGCGACCCGAAGGGGCGCTGTAGGGCGGGCGCCCCGGCGGACGCCGTGGTCGGTGGCGGAGGCCGGCCCCGGTGTGGATGCCGCCGAAAGGGCGCTCTGATCCCTCTGCTAATCTCCAAACGCCCTGATCGGGTTTGGAGCCCCCATCGTCTAGCGGCCTAGGACGCCGCCCTTTCAAGGCGGTAACACGGGTTCGAATCCCGTTGGGGGTGCGTCATTCCCCAGCGCCAGTGCTGGTTGGGGACCTGTGGTGCAGTTTGGAGTGCACGCCGGCCTGTCAAGCCGGAGGTCGCGGGTTCAAATCCCGTCAGGTCCGCCACCTCGGTTCGCCGAGTCGAGGTCGGGTAGCTCAGTTGGTAGAGCGCGCGCCTGAAAAGCGTGAGGTCACCGGATCGACGCCGGTCCCGACCACCAGGGCCGTCAGGGCGCACCTCCGGCCCGGCCTCCGAGACGGTCGGCCTCCCGGCGGAGGATGGCGACCATCTCCGGTAGGCCGATGCCCAGCTCGCGCATGCGGAGGGCGAACGCCCGGGCCTCGATGGTGGCCTGCTGCCGGGCCACGGAGGGCTCGCCGGCCACGAAGGTGCCATGGCGGCCCCCGGTGGTGACCAATCCCTCGAGCTCCAGCTCCCGGTAGGAGCGGGCCACCGTGTTGACCGCCAGGCCGAGCTGGGCGGCGAGGGCGCGGACGGGGGGCAGGCGGACGGACGGCTCCAGGTCCCCGGCCTCGATCGCCGCGGCGATCTGGGCGCGGACCTGCTCGAACGGCGGGACAGCGGAGGCCGGATCAACCACCAGGGATTCCATGCGCCGTTTGTAGCAGAGGCGGTGCGGGGACCCGGGTCCGGCGCCATCGGCGTACCGTGCTCCCGATCCGAGCCGAGCCGATCCGATCCGATCCGATCCGAGCCGAGCCGAGCCGAGCAGGGGGAGGGAGCGGCGGCCGACCGGAACACACCCCACCTGTTGACATCTGGTACATCGCGATATATCGTTATACTACGTGAGCGGTTGCCAAAACCGACAGACATCCGACCGGCCCCGGGCCGGCCAGACCAACCGAAGGAGCAACACCTGATGCATGGACACAAGCGATTCGACACTGCCGCGGCAGGCCCCCGACCGGGACCGGAATTCCCCGGGACCCGGGACCGGTACGACCGGTTCGGCGGTGCCCCCCGGGGACGGGGCGGCGGCCGGGGCCGGGGGCGGGGCGACGGATTCGGGCCCGGCGGCGGACGCCATGGAGGGTTCGGGCCCGGCTTCGGCCCGGCGATGTTCGGCCGGGGCCCCAAGCGGGGACGGGGTGACGTCCGAGCGGCCATCCTCGCCCTGCTGGCCGAGGAGCCGATGCACGGCTACCAGATCATCACCGAGCTGACCGAGCGCAGCGGGGGCGTCTGGCGTCCCAGTCCGGGCTCGGTCTACCCCACCCTCCAGGCCATGGAGGACCAGGGTCTGCTCACCGCGGACAAGAGCGAGGGACGCCGGGTCTTCAGCCTGACCGCCGAGGGACGCACCGAGGCCGACGCCGCGGGCGACGGCCCGAAGCCGTGGGAGCGCGCCGAGCGGGGAGCCGACCGATCCCTGGTCGACCTCCGGGGTCTCATGGTCGAGGTGGCCGGGGCCACCATGCAGGTGGGCCGGGCCGGCAGCGAGAGCCAGGTGAAGGCCGTGGGCGAGATCCTGGCCGACACCCGGCGTCGCATCTACCTGGTGCTGGCCGACGGCACCCCTTCCGCCGACGACACCGAGCCGGCACCCGGCGCGTGACCTCGGCCGCCGATCGGCTGACCAAGCAGCGACGGGCGGCCGCCCACCCGGATCGTCCGGGTGAGCGGTGCTCGGCTCCGACAGAGGCCTTCGCACCGGTCATCGACCATGCCCGGTGCCAGGGGGGCGGGACTGCGTCGACGTCTGTCCCAACGACGTCTTCGAGGTCCGCCGCATGGAGGACGCCGACTTCTCCGAGCTGGGTCGTCTCCGCCGCCTGAGGGTCCCGGCCCACGGGATGGTCAGTGCCTATGCCCCGAGGACCGCTGACGGCCACGCCTGTGGACTGTGCGTCGTGGCCTGCCCCGAGCAGGCCATCACCCTGGTCCGGCACCGCTGACCGACGAGGACCCCGTTCCGGCGACGGCGCCCCGCCCCCGCGGGAACGTTCAGCCCTCGGTCAACGGATACGGGGACTCAGGTCCCCTCGTACTCGAAGCCGAGGTCGGGGGCGGTGAGGAGGGCGCGGAACGGAAGGCCCTCGGCCCCGGCCATGGCCGCCACCGTGCCGCCGCGGTCCACCACCGCCACCAGCAGGACCGGCACCGCCCCGGCATCCATGACGGCGTGGGCCGCCTCCAGCAGTGACGTGCCCCGGGTCACCGTGTCCTCGGTGATCACCACCCGGTCCCCGGGATCGAGCGCACCGGCGATCCGGCCGCCACCGCCGTGGTCCTTGGCCTCCTTGCGGACGCTGAACGCCTTGAGGCGCCGGCCCCGGGTGGCCGCCACCCCGGCGGTCACGAAGGCCACCGGATCGGCGCCCATGGTCAGCCCGCCGATGGCGTCCGCCTCGGGCGGGATGGCGGAGAGCACGCCGTCGGCCACCAGCACCATGGCCTCGGGGCGGCACACCGTCTGCTTCGAGTCGATGAACCAGGAGCTCTTCCTCCCGGACTTGAGGGTGAAGTCACCCCGCTTGACCGAGTGCTCCAACAGATGGGCCCGCAGCGCCTCGAACTGGGTGGTGGGCAGGCCGCCGCTCATCCGGCCGGTCCCTCGGACCAGAAGGGGGCCCCCGTGAACTCGACACCCCGTCGGCCCTCGTCCACCCGGCCCACCACGGCGGCCTCGGCCCCGGCGGCACGCAGGGCGTCGAGGGCGTCGTCGGCACTGTCGGGGCCCACCACCATGACCATCCCGAGACCGAGGTTGAACACCCGGGCCATCTCGTCATCGGTCACCTTCCCCAACCGCCGGATCTCCCCGAAGATGGGCGGTACCTCCCAGGCCTCTCGGTCGAGCACGGCGCGGAGCCCCTCGCCGGGCAGGGCCCGGGGCACGTTCCCCTCGAACCCCCCGCCGGTGATGTGGGCCACGGCGTGCACGTCGGCGGCCCCGATGGCGGCGCGTACCGCCGGGGTGTAGAGCACCGACGGCCGGATCAGCTCGTCGGCCAGGGAGACCGGGGCCCCGGGCCAGGCCGGGGCGTCGTAGGAGCGTCCGGCCCGATCCACCAGCACGTGGCGGGCCAGCGTGTAGCCGTTGCACCGCAGCCCGGGCGAGGCCAGTCCGATCAGCGCGTCCCGGTGGCGCACCCGGGCCGGGCCCAGGATCTCCCGGCGCTCGACCACCCCGACCGCGAACCCCACCAGATCGAACTCGCCCGGCTTCATGACCCCGGCGTGCTCGGCCATCTCGCCGCCCAGCAGACTGGCCCCGACCTGCCGGCACCCCTCCGCCACCCCGGACACCAGCTCGGCCATCTGGGACGGGTCGACCGCACCCGACGAGATGTAGTCGAGGACGAAGAGGGGCTCGGCTCCCTGGCACACCAGGTCGTCCACGCACATGGCCACCAGGTCGATCCCGATGGTGTCGAACCGGCCGAGGGCCTGGGCCACGAGCGCCTTGGTCCCCACCCCGTCGGTGCCGGCCACCAGGACCGGTTGGTGGTAGCGGTGGTCCGGGTCCAGTTCGAACAGCCCGCCGAAGTCGCCGAGGCCGCCGAGCACCTCGGAGCGGAGCGTGGCCGCCACCATGGGCTTGATCAGCTCGACCGCCCGCTCCCCGGCGTCGATGTCCACCCCGGCCGCCGCGTAGGTGGCCGGGGACACACCGGCTGCGTCGCCGGTGGCCGGGTCGGTCGGGTGCGGGGTCAGGTCCGGGGCGGACCCGGTCACGCCGAGGTGCCGGCCACGCCGGAGAGCGGGGCGTCGGCGACGCCGGCGAGGGAGGCTCGCTCGGCGAACTGGACCGGCACCGGCACCGGGTAGCCCCCGGTCAGGCAGGCATCGCAGAACCCGGCGCCGGGAGCGTCGATGGCCTGCACCAGATGGTCGAGGGTGAGGTACTCGAGGGAGTCGACGTCGAGGAACTCGACGATCTCGTCGAGGGTCTTGATGGAGGCCAGCAGCTCGGTGCGGTCCGGGGTGTCGATCCCGTAGAAGCACGGCCAGCGGAACGGCGGTGAGGAGATCCGGAGATGGACCTCGACGGCGCCCGACTCCCGGAGCATCGTGACCATGGCCCGGGTCGTCGTCCCCCGGACGATGGAGTCGTCGACCACGATGACCCGCTTGCCGGTGATGTTCTCACGTAGCGGGTTGAGCTTGCGGCGCACCCCGTTGGCCCGCTCGGCCTGGGTGGGGGCGATGAAGGTCCGGCCGATGTAGCGGTTCTTGACCAGCCCCTGCCCGTAGGGGATGCCCGACTCCACCGCGTACCCCTCGGCGGCGGGGACGCCCGAGTCGGGCACGCCCATCACCAGATCGCCGGGGACCGGGGCCTGGGTGGCCAACAGCTGCCCCATCCGGCGGCGGGCGCCGTGCACCTCGTTCCCGTACAGCCTGGTGTCGGGCCTGGCGAAGTAGACGAACTCGAAGATGCAGAGCTTGGGATCGAGGCGTTCGGCCGGGAAGGGGCGCTCCGAACGCACCTCCTTGCCGTCGATGACGACCATCTCGCCGGGCTCCAGCTCACGGATGAACGTGGCCCCGATCACGTCGAGGGCCGGCGACTCCGAGGCCAACACCCAGCCCTGCTCGAACTCCTCGGTGGCCTCCAGCCGGCCGAGGCACAGCGGGCGGAAGCCGTTGGGGTCGCGGACCCCGATCAGCCGGTCCGAGTCGAGGAGGACGAAGGAGAAGGCACCCTCTACCTTCGGCAGCACCTTGAGGAGCGCGTGCTCCAGGTCGTCACCGGTCTCGGCCGGGGTCCGCTCGGGCTGCTCGGGCGGGAAGGCCTGACCCAGCAGCTCGGCCACGAGGTCGCTGTCCGAGGACACCAGGCCCGGCAGCATGCCGGCCGCCTCGCCCAGCTCGACGGTGTTGGTCAGGTTGCCGTTGTGGCCCAGGGCGAAGCCGGCCCGGCCCACCGCCCGGTAGACGGGCTGCGCGTGGATCCAGTCGCTGGAGCCGGCCGTGGAGTAGCGGGTGTGCCCGATGGCCATATGGCCCCGGAGGCCGGACAGCTTCCGCTCGTCGAACACCGTGGTGACCAGGCCCATGTCTTTCATCACGGTGATGACGTCGCCGTCGCTGACGGCCATGCCGGCCGACTCCTGCCCGCGGTGCTGCAGGGCGTAGAGGCCGTCGAAGGTCAGGTGCGCCACCTGGCGTCCCGGGGCATAGACCCCGAAGACTCCGCACGCTTCCTTGGCCTCCATCATCGGTTGGTCACCGCACACACCGGGGGTCGTCGGGCTCGTCCTTCGCCACGATTAGGCCACACAATCACCTCACCGTGCCACTCCAGCCTAGTGGGGCCGGGCGACGGTGCGGCACCCGGCCGAGCGCCCTCCACCCGTGGGTCCGATCGGCGGGAGGCCGCCGGGTGGGTCACGGAGATCGCCGAGGGCCGGGGCCACGGGCCCGCGGGGAGCCGGTGGGCGAGCCGGCCGGCGTGCTCCACGCCGACGTGTCGGACCTCGGTCGGGTGGCGGCTCGCCGGCGGGACGGGGACGACTCGCCGCCGACTGAGCCGGGTCCGGTCCGGCGCTCCCGGTAGCGTCGACCGTGTGATCGACCTGCACACCCACTCCACCGTCTCGGACGGGAGCGATTCGCCCGGACGCGTGGTGGAGCTGGCCGCCGAGGCGGGGTGCAGCGCCCTCGCCCTCACCGACCACGACTCGTTGGCCGGCATCGGGCCGGCGCGCCGACGGGCCGGCGAGCTCGGGATCACCCTGGTGCCCGGGTGCGAGGTCTCCTGCCGGCCGGTCGCCTCCGGCGGCATGCACGTCCTGGTGTACTTCGTGGAGGAAGACGGCGGACCCCTCCATGAGGAGCTGGGCCGGCTCCGCCAGGACCGGCGCGGCCGGAACCTGGCCCTGGCCGAGCGCCTGGCCCAACTGGGTCTCCCGGTCACCTACGAGCAGGTGGTGGCCGTGGCCGGCGGTGAGGGCGGCATCGGCCGGCCCCACTTCGCCACCGCCCTGGTCGAAGCCGGCGCCGCCGAGTCGATCGACGACGCCTTCGACCGCTACCTGGCCAACGGCCGTCCGGCCTACGTGCCCAAGGCCCGGCTGTCCGGGGCCGAGGTGGCCGCGCTGGCTCGGGACTCGGGCGGCGTGGCCGTCCTGGCCCACCCCTACAGCCTGGGTCTCGAGGGCCCCGAGCTGGCCCGGGTGGTGGGCGAACTGGCCGAGGCCGGCTTCGGCGGGATCGAGGCCGTCTACGGGCGGTACTCCCCGCGGCAGCGCACCGAGCTCGGCCACCTGGCCCGCCGGTTCGACCTGGTGGCCACCGGAGGCTCGGACCACCATGGCACCATCAAGCCCGATCTCCGGGTGGGTACCGGACAGGGCGACCTGAAGGTGCCGGACAAGGTGCTCGGACTGCTCGAGTCCCGCCGGCCGTCGAGCTGAGCTCCGACGGCGAGGGGGGCGCTCGACCGGACCCGGCCGTGACCCGGAACTCGGTGACCGGTCCGGGTCAGTCGGTGACCGGGGCCAACTGGTCCAGCACGGAGGGCAGCCGGTTCCGCCAGGCGGCCGCCGCCTGGGCCACGGCCAGGTCCATCAGGCCCTCCACCACCACCCGATCGCCGCCGGTTCCGCCCAGCACCCGGAAGCCCACACCGGCCTCGGCGGCCCGGGCCACCAGTTCGGCCCGCCGGGTGGTGCAGACCACCACCCGGGACGGGGCCTCGGTGAACAGTTCGTGGTGGTCGGACACCCCGGCCACGTGGAGGCCGACCCCGGAGCGGACGGCCATCTCGGTCACCGCCACCCCCAGTCCGCCTCCGGAGACGTCGTGGAGTCCGGCCACCAGACCCGGGCGGCCGCCGACACCTTCGGCCACCAGGGCGGCGACGAACGCCACCAACCGGGCGTGCCCGGGCAGGTCCAGGGCGGGGAGCGTCCCGTCCCGGTGGCCGCGGAGCTCGACGGCCCACCGCGAGCCGGCCAGGGACGGCGGTCCCGACCGCGGGGTGGTCGTCCCGACGCTGGCGTCCAGCAGGACGAGTGAGGCGTCCTCGACCAGTGTCACCCCGGGGGGCCTGACGGTCAGCCGGTCGATGAGCCCCAGCACCCCGATGACCGGGGTGGGGTTGATGTCCACGCCGTAGCTCTCGTTGTAGAGGCTCACGTTGCCCCCGATGACCGGCAGGCCGAGGCCCAGGCAGGCGTCACGCATGCCGTCGACGGCCTCGGACAGCTGCCACATGACCTCGGGGTGCTCGGGGTTACCGAAGTTGAGGCAGTTGACCACGGCCATGGGACGGGCCCCGGCACAGGCCACGTTGAGGGCGCTCTCGGCCACGGTGGACGCCGTGCCCGCCCGGGGGTCGATGGCGCACCAGGTGGGGTTGGAGTCGGTGGTCAGGGCCAACCCCTTGGCCGAGGCCGGGAGGCCCGGTGCGGCCAGCCGGAGCACGGCGGCGTCCCCGCCGGGACCGTCGACCGTGTTGAGGAAGAGCTGGTGGTCGTACTGGCGGTAGACCCACGACGGATCGGCCAGCAGGGCCAGGACGTCGGACCCGCAGTCGCCCGGCGCCGGCAGCGCACCGGGGTCGTTGGCCGCCCGGGCCTCCTGGTCCCGGGGCCGGGCCAAGGGCCGGTGGTACAGGGGGGCGTCGTCGCTGAGGGCGCTGGCCGGCACGTCGCCCAGGACCTCGCCGTCGAAGCCGTCGAGGACCCGGAGCCGCCCGGGCTGCCCCTCGGGCGCACCGGTGACCCGGCCCACCACCGCCGAGCGCACCTCCCAGCGGCGGCAGACCTCCTCCACCCGGGGCAGGTCCTCCGGGGTGACGATGGCCAGCATCCGCTCCTGGCTCTCGGAGGTCATGACCTCGTAGGCGGCCATGCCCGGCTCGCGGCGGGGCACGGCCGAGACGTCGACGTCCATGCCCACCCCGCCCCGGGCCGCCGTCTCGCTCGTGGCGCAGACCAGGCCGGCCCCGCCGAGGTCCTGGATGCCGACCACCAGCTTGGCGTCCAGCAGCTCGAGACACGCCTCGATCAGCCGCTTCTCCTCATAGGGGTCCCCCACCTGGACGCTGGGTCGCTTGGCCGCGTCGCCCTCGGCCTCCCCGCCACCGAACCCGGCCGACGCCAGCACGCTCACCCCGCCGATCCCGTCCCGGCCGGTGGACGATCCGAGGAGCACGGCCAGGTTCCCCACCCCGGTGGCGGCCCCCAGCACCAGCCGGTCGGTGGGCAGCACCCCCATGCACAGCACGTTGACCAGTGGATTCTGGGCGTAGCAGTCGTGGAAGGTCAACTCCCCGCCGACCGTGGGCACCCCCACCGAGTTCCCGTAGCCGGAGATGCCGGCCACCACGCCCTCGATCAGCCACTGCTGCCTGGCGTCGCCCGGATCCCCGAAGAACAGCGGGTCCATCACGGCGATGGGCCGGGCCCCCATGGTGAAGATGTCCCGCAGGATGCCCCCGACCCCGGTGGCCGCGCCCTGGTAGGGCTCGATGGCCGAGGGATGGTTGTGGCTCTCGATGCGGATGGCCACGGCGATCCCGTCGCCGGCGTCGATGACCCCGGCGTTCTCCCCCGGACCCACCAGGACGTGCGGGCCCTCGGTGGGCAGGCGCTTGAGGTGGACCCGCGACGACTTGTAGGAGCAGTGCTCGCTCCACATGACGGCGAACAGGGCCAGCTCGAGATGGTTCGGCGGCCGGAGGAGGATGGCCTCCACCTCGTCCCGCTCGCCATCGGTGAGACCGAGGGCCCGGTGCAGCGGTTCACTGGATGGGGACCCGTTCTCGACCGTCACGTGCTCTCTTGGCTCCTGGTCCTGCGGCTGGTGGCGGCGCCACTGCCGCGCCCCCGAGCGTACCCGGCGGCACGGGGCCGCCCGACTGGCCGTCGGACCTCGCCCGCCTCTCCGGCGCCTCGGTGCCCCCGCCTCGGACCATGACCTCGACGGCGGGCCCCCGGCGCTCCGATACAGCCATGCCGACGGGGATTGGCCGCCGTCACACGCAGCAATCGGAGGCCACGGTGAACTGGATGGGAGGGGTAGGTCGCCCACGGTCGACCCATCGGTTCCCGAGGACTCTCCGGGCGGTGCATTGCCGGTCGATTCCCGATCTTTAGACGGGCGTCGTCCCCCGGGATGTGCACAAAAAGGGCGACCCAATAGAGCCACCATCCTCACCCAGGACCCGGCGTCCTGTGCCCCATCCAGCCCAATTGGGGGTGGGGAAGGCGCGCCGGAGAGCCGATCCCCGCCAATGGCGGACCCCGGACCGTCGCCGACCTGGCCCCAATGGCTGATGGTGTGGCCCCGATTGAGCCACA
Organism: uncultured Acidimicrobiaceae bacterium; assembly: GCA_963812525.1. Taxonomy (GTDB): domain Bacteria; phylum Actinomycetota; class Acidimicrobiia; order Acidimicrobiales; family RAAP-2; genus Bog-756. Next base: position 559,463 of record CAWEVL010000004.1, on the reverse strand, counting down.
AAGCCGGAACAGATCTTTGGCACCATGCCACGGCCCGGGCATCGGTTGGACGGACAATCGCTGCGGTGATTTGACCCTATGGATTCCCTCCCCTCCGGGTGGGTTGCGTTCTATGGGATTCTCTGGGAGGCTCTGGCCATGGCAGCCACAACCCCCGCAAAATCGCGCAAAAAAACACCGATGTCCGAGGATCACAAGGCGGCGTTGGCCAAGGGCCGGGAGGAGGGACGCATCGTGCGCCGCTACCTCGAGGCCCTGGAGTCCACCAAGCCCCGACGGGGCCGCAAGCGGACACCCGAGTCGATCCGCAAGCGCCTCTACGCCATCGACAACTCCTTGGCCACCGCCGATCCGCTGTCCCGGCTGCACCTGATCGAGGAACGCCAGCGCCTCGAGTCCGAGCTCTCCCACACCGGAGAGACGGTGGACCTGGCCGCCCTGGAGAAGAGCTTCATCAAGGTGGCCCGCGTGTACGGGGAGCGCAAGGGCATCTCCTACTCGGCCTGGCGGACCGTGGGGGTCAGCGCCTCGGTGCTCCAGCAGGCCAAGATCCCTCGCACCCGCAGCTGACGGGCCCGACGGCGCCTCGGCCTCTCGCCCGGCCGGATCGGAGAGGCGCGGCCGGCCGACTCAGGCCACCGTGGCGGTGGCCTGCGCCTCGACCCCCGGCTGCACCGATCCCACCAGGGCCGACAGCAGGACGAGACCGTCCACCGAGCCCAGCAGCGGGTCCGACGCCCGCTCGGGGTGGGGCATGAGGCCGACCACGTTGCCGGCCTGGTTGCACACCCCGGCGATGCCGTCGACCGACCCGTTGGGGTTGTCCAGGTAGCGGAGCACCACCCGGCCCTCGTCGCGGAGCCGGGCCAGGGTGCTGTCGTCGCAGGTGTAGTTGCCCTCGAAGTGATTGATGGGAATGGCCAGCTCCGTGCCCACCGGCACCCCGTCGGTCAGCACCGACGCCGAGGACTCCACCCGCACGGTGACCGTGGTGCACAGGAAGCGGAGGCCCCGGTTCTTCTGGAGGGCGCCCGGCAGCAGACCGGCCTCGGTCAGCACCTGGAAGCCGTTGCAGATCCCCACCACCGGGCCGCCGGCGGCGGCGAACCGGCCCACCGCCTCCATGATCGGCGAGAAGCGGGCGATGGCCCCGGGCCGGAGGTAGTCGCCGTGGGCGAAACCGCCCGGCAGCACCAGGGCGTCGTAGCCGGACACCACGGTGTCGCCGTGCCAGACCAGCTCGGCCGAGGCCCCCAGGCGCTGGAGGGCCAGGACGGCGTCGTGCTCACAGTTCGTCCCCGGGAACATCACCACGCCGACCCGGGCGGCCATCAGGCGCCCGACCCCACCGGCCCGGCCACCCCCGGGCCCACGGTCACCGAGGACTCCTCGATGACCGGGTTGGCCAGCAGCCGGTCGGCCACCACGGTGGCCTGGGCCAGGGCCGAGGCCTCGTCGTCGGCGGCGATGTCGAAACGGAACGACTTCCCCGCCCGCACCCCGCTCACCCCGCCGAGACCCAGGGCCGGCAGGGCCCGCTCGATGGTCGCCCCCTGCGGGTCGGCGACGCCCTCACGCAGCCGGACCTCGACCAGCACCGAGAACCGGGCCGGGAGCTGTGCCGATCGGGCCATGCTCAGGCACCGTACCAGTCGTCCAGCCGTCGGCCGCAGACCCGCTCGTAGGACTCGGTGTACAGGGCCGACGTAGCCGACACGACCTCGTCGGGCAGGGCCGGCGGCGGCGGCTGCTTGTCCCAGGGCTGGCCCTCCAGCCAGTCCCGGAGGCGCTGCTTGTCGAACGACGGCGGGTTGGTTCCCGGGGCACAGTCCTCCGCCGGCCAGAAGCGGGACGAATCCGGGGTGAGGACCTCGTCACAGATGGACAGGGTGCCGTCGATGAACCCGAGCTCGAACTTGGTGTCGCAGATGACGATGCCCTGGGACTCGGCCCGGGCCGCGGCCCTCGCGTAGGCGGCCAGGCACAGGGCCGAGGCGGCCTCGGCGGCCTCCTGGCCCACCAGGTCGATGGCCTCGGCCATCCCGATGTTGAGGTCGTGGCCCTCGGTGGCCTTGGTCGAGGGGGTGAAGATGGGCTCGGGCAGGCGGTCGGCGTGACGCAGCCCGGAAGGCATGGCCATCCCGTGGACCGTGCCCTCCTTCTCGTACTCCTTGAAGGCCGAGCCGGCCAGGTAGCCGCGGACGATGCACTCGATGTCGAGCATCTGGGCCCGGTGGACGAGCATCGACCGGCCGGCCAGGTACCCCAGCCCACCGGGAAGGGCGGCGGCCCCGTCCGGGAAGTCGGCCACATCGGCACTGATCAGGTGATTGGGCGCCAGGTCGGCGAGCTCCTCCAACCAGTAGGCGGTCATGGCCGTGAGCACCCGGCCCTTGTCGGGGATGGGCTCGACCATGACCACGTCGAAGGCCGAGATGCGGTCGGAGGCCACCATCAGCAGCCGGTCCCCGCCGGCGTCGTAGAGCTCCCGTACCTTCCCGGACTGGATCAGGACGAGGGGATCAGGGGTCGATGTCGTGGTCACGGGGCGAGCTCCTCCAGGGCGTCGGTGAATCGGTGGACATGGCGCAGGGTTCGGGACAGGTCGAAGGCGGCGTCGAGGGCCTCGGGCGACAGCGTGACCTCGGGATCCTCGTCGAGCACCCGGCGGAACGACCGTCCCTCGGACCAGGCGGTCCGGGCGTCCCGCTGGACGATCCGGTAGGCGGCGTCGCGGCTGAGTCCCCCGCTGACCAGGGCCAGCAGGACGGACTGACTGAACACCAGGCCGTGGCTGCCCTCGGTCAGGGTGGCCAGCGCCCGCTCGGGGTGGATGACCAGTCCCTCCACCAGGCCCCGGGCCTTCTGCAGCATGTACAGGGTCAGCATGCTGGCGTCGGGGAGCACCACCCGCTCCACCGAGCTGTGGGAGATGTCCCGCTCGTGCCAGAGGGCCACGTCCTCCAGGCCGGCCGAGAGGTAGCCCCGCACCACCCGGGCCAGGCCGCAGAGCCGCTCGGAGAGGATGGGGTTGCGCTTGTGGGGCATCGCCGAGCTCCCCTTCTGCCCCGGCCTGAACGGTTCCTCGGCCTCGCCCAGCTCGCTCCGGGCCAGGTGGCGGACCTCGGTGGCGATCAGCTCGACGGTGGCCGCCGCCGCCGCACAGGCCCACAGGTACTCGGCGTGGCGGTCCCGGGCCACCACCTGGGTGGCGGGGGTCGGGGTCAGACCGAGGGCGCGGCAGACGTGGTCCTCCACCCGGGGGTCGATGTTGGAGTACGTCCCCACCGCCCCGGACAGCTTGCCCACCGCCACCCGCTGCCGGGCCGCCCGCAGTCGCTGCACGTCGCGGTCGGCCTGCAGCGCCCACAGGGCGAACTTCGCCCCGAAGGTGGTGGGCTCGGCGTGCATCCCGTGGGTCCTCCCGGTCACCGGCACGTCGATGCACTCGAGGGCCCGGGCCCTGAGGGCCGAGACCAGTTCGGTGGCGGCCTCGATGAGCAGGTCGGAGGCCCGGGTCAAGGTGGCGCACAGGGCGGTGTCCACCACGTCGGAGGAGGTCAGCCCGTAGTGGATCCACGAACCCTCGGGCTGACCGATGGCGTCCTGGACCACATCGACGAAGGCGGCCACGTCGTGGTCGGTGATGCGCTCCCGCTCGCCGACCGCCTCCACGAAGCCGGCATCCACCTCGGGGGCCCGGGCCCGGCACACCGCGGCGGCCTCGGCCGGGACGTCGCCCACCTCGACCCACCCTTCGGTGGCCAGCAGTTCGACCTGCAGCCACATGGCGAAGCGGGCTTCGTCGGAGAAGAGGCCGGCCATGGCTCCGGGGGCGTAGCGGGGGATCATCGGACCCCCTCCTGGACGGCCGAGGCCACCAGGCGGTCGGCGCCGACCGGGACCGCCGCCTCCCGGGCGATGTCGGTGCGCACGTGGGCCCCGGGCCACGAGATGGCCGCCACCCCCCGGTAGGCGCGGGAGCGGGCCACCTCGAGGGAGGGGCCGAGTCCGGTCACGCCGAGCACCCGACCCCCGGACGTGATCACCGCGCCCGCCTCCGAGCCGGTGTCGGCCGGCGCCGTGCCCGCGTGGAAGACGGTGACCCCCTCCACCCGGGCGGCGGCATCGAGACCGACGATGGGGTCCCCGGTCCGGGGGGCCTCGGGATAGCCCTCGGCGGCCATCACCACGCACACCGCCGCGTCGCCGGTGAAGCGGGGCCGGGTCCGGAGCGAGCCCGAGGCCGCCTCGGCCAGCAGTGCGGCCAGATCGCCGTCCAGCCGGGGCAGGACCACCTGGGTCTCCGGATCGCCGAACCGGACGTTGAACTCGAGCACCTTGGGTCCGTCGGGGGTCAGCATGAGGCCCGCGTACAGGACGCCCCGGTAGTCGATCCCGCGCCGGACCATGGCGGCGACCAGCGGTGCCACCGCCTGGTCCACCAGCTGATGGACCAGCCCGTCGCCCACCCCGGGCACCGGGGAGTACGCCCCCATGCCCCCGGTGTTCGGACCGCCGTCGAGATCGTCGCGCCGCTTGAAGTCCTGGGCCGGGGCCAATGCGGCCAGGCGTCGTCCGTCGCACAGGACCAACAGGGAGCACTCCGGGCCCATGAGGCCCTCCTCCACCACCACCCGCCGACCGGCGTCGCCGAAGGCGTCGCCCGAGAGCTTGGCGTCGATGTCGGCCTCGGCCTCGGGCAGCGACCCGGTGACCAGCACCCCCTTGCCGGCGGCCAGCCCGTCGGTCTTGACCACCCAGGGGGCGGGCAGGGAGCGCAGGAACGCCTTGGCCGGACCGGCCTCGGTGAACACCCCGAACCGGGCGGTGGGGACGCCCGCCTCGGCCAGCATCTCCTTCATGAAGGCCTTGGACCCCTCCAGGCGGGCCCCGTCGGCCCCGGGGCCGAAGACCAGCTTCCCGTCGGCCCGGAGCCGGTCGGCCAGCCCGTCCACCAGCGGCGCCTCCGGTCCGATCACGAAGAGGTCGGCCGACAGCGCCTCGGGGGGGCGGTCCACGCTGGTGATGGTGTGGCCCTCGGCGGTCGTGCCCCCGATGCCGGGGTTGCCCGGGGTGACGATGACGTCGGCGGTGCGGCCCAGCGCCACGGCCAGGGCGTGCTCCCGCCCGCCGGATCCGACCACGCACGCCGTGCCCACGGCACCATCACCGGTCCCCGCACCTGGCGCGTGGGTGTCGGACCGGCTCATGCGGCGAAGCGGACGAACTGGTCGCGGCCCGGTCCCACACCGACCAGGCGCACCGGGGTGCCGATCTGCTCGGACAGGAACCGCACATAGTCACGGGCCGCCTGGGGCAGGTCACCGAGCTCGGTGGCACCGGTGAGGTCGGACTTCCACCCGGGCAGCTCCTCGTAGACCGGGGTGACCTGGTGGAACGTGGACTGGTGGTAGGGGGGGTGGGTGAACCGCTCACCGTTGGACTCGTAGGCCACGCACACCTTGACGGTGTCGAAGGTGTCCAGCACGTCGAGCTTGGTCAGGGCCACCTCGGACAGCGAGTTGAGCCGGACGGCCTGGCGCATCATGACGGCGTCGAACCACCCTGGACGGCGGCGGCGCTTGGTGTTGACCCCGTACTCGTGGCCCCGGTCGACCAAGGTGTCGCCGATCTCGTCGGTCAGCTCGGTGGGGAACGGGCCGCTGCCCACCCGGGTGACGTAGGCCTTGGCGATGCCGATGACCTCGTCCACGTAGCGCGGGCCGATGCCCGCCCCGGTGCAGGCCCCGCCGGCCACCGGGTTGGAGGAGGTCACGAAGGGGTAGGTGCCGTGGTCGAGATCGAGGAAGGTGGCCTGGGCCCCCTCGAGCAGGACGTGGGCCCCGCGCTCCAGGGCGTCGTGGAGGAGGCCGACGGTGTCGGCCACCATCGGGGTGACCCGCGGAGCCAGCTCGTCGAGGTAGTGCGCGCAGATCTCGTCGGCCGACAGCGGCAGGCGGTTGTACACCTTGGCCAGGACGGCGTTCTTCTCCTTCAGCACCACGTCCAGCTTCTGCCGGAAGATCTTGGGGTCGAGCAGGTCCTGGACCCGGAGACCCACCCGCGACGACTTGTCGGCGTAGGCCGGGCCGATGCCCCGCTTGGTGGTGCCCAATTTGTTCTTGCCCAGGTACCGCTCGGCCAGCTGATCCAGCTCGTGGTGGTAGGGCATGATCAGGTGGGCGTTCCCGCTGACCAGCAGCCGGCTGGTGTCGATGCCCTTGCCGGCCAGGGTGTCGACCTCGGCCAGGAGCACGGTGGGGTCGACCACCACGCCGTTGCCGATGACGGGGGTGATGTGGTCGTAGAGGATGCCGCTCGGCACCAGCTGGAGGGCGAAGGTCTCCCCGTCCACCACGATGGTGTGACCGGCGTTGTGGCCACCCTGGTACCGGACGACCAGCTGCATCTCCTTGGCCAGGAGATCGGTCAGCTTGCCCTTGCCTTCATCACCCCACTGGGTCCCGACGACGACGGTTGCCGGCACGCGTCACTCCTCCGTTGCGAAAAGCGGATTACGCACCAGTGTAGCCCGCAGGGCCGACGCCCCGGGTGGCCGTGCCGCCCGACGCCGGCGACGGTCAGCCCCCGGCGGGTCCGGCCGGGACCGCCGGTCCGCCGGTTCGGGTGGTCGTCACCCGGTGGCCGGCGTGGCCAGCACCAGCAGCGAGCGTCCGGGTAGGGCGCCGGTACCGAGCGAGGCGTCGTCGACCGCCTCGACCACCGTCCAGCCCGAGCGGGACAACAGGTCGAGATGGGCCGGGGCCGGCAGGATGGTCCGCCAGGGCTCGGCCTCCGCCCCCGGCCGGGCCGCGTTGGCCTGCGCCACCACCCATGCCGAGTCCAGGTCCCGCCCATGGACGGCCAGGCTGGCCGCCAGCCGGCTGGCCGGGGCCGACCGGGCTGCGGTGCCGGCCAGCAGCCGCACCACGGTGTCGGGTTCGAGATAGACGAGCAGGCCCTCGGCCAGCACCAGCGACGGTCGGTCGGCCCGGTGTCCGCTCCGCTCGAGTGCCGACCCCACCTCGTCCTCGCCGAAGTCGGCCGGCACCAGGGTCACCGCCCCGAGGTCGGCTCCCATCCGCTCCAGGCGGTGACGTTTGTCGGCCTGGGTGCCGGGGTGGTCGACCTCGAGGAAGCGGACACCGGGGGACCGGAACCGGAGGGCGCGGTCGTCGTAGCCGGCCCCGAGGACCACCACCTGGGTGATGCCGGCGTCGATGGCCGAGAGGACCTGGGCGTCGAAGAAGCGGGTGCGGGCCTCGAGGTGGGCCCGCATGGGGGACGCCCCGATCGGGGCCGGGGGCATCCCGGCACACAGCCGGGACTGGGCGTCTGCGTCGCCGTGGGCCGTGGCCGGCCGCGGGAAGGTGACCCTGGTCACCGCCACGACCTGGCTGGTGCGGGACGGTTGGGGCGCCGGCTCCGGGGTCGGGGGGCGGGGATCGGGCTGCGACATCGACGGTCTCCCGGGGCTCTGCGGGAACGGGTGGGGAGGCGGGGCCGCCCCCCTCGGACATACTAGTACTGAATATTGACTATTGTTCGGCAGGTCCCTATGGTGCAGTCGATGGACGCCGAGCAGCCCTGGTATGCGGACGTGGGGATCCCCGCCCTGCTGCGGGGGGCCCGCCGTACCTACGGCTCGGCCATCCGGACGGCCCTCGGCGAGGCCGGATGCGACGACCTGCCCGGCAACGGCGCCTTCGTGATCGGGGCCACCGCCCGCGGCGGGTCGGCGCTCGGCGGGATCATCCGGCACCTGGGCGTGTCCAAGCAGGCCGGCGGCCAACTGGTCGACACGCTGGTGGTGCGCGGCTACCTGGAGCGGTCGCCCGATCGGGCCGACCGGCGCCGGATGACCGTGGCCCTGACCGACCGGGGCCGCCTGGCCGCCGACGCCGTCCGCCAGGCGGTCGAGGGCGTGGACGCCGAGTTGACGGCCCGGGTGGGGAGCGAGGCCGTGACCCGCACCCGGGCCACCCTGGGCGCCCTGATCGAGCTCGGGAACGACACCGCCGACTGAAGTTCCCGACCGGTACCGGACGCCCACCGCCCCCTTCGCCATGGACGGGCACCGACCGGACCGGATCGGCCGCCCGAGATCCGCGCCCGCCGGAGCCTGGGCCACGGTCCGCATGAGCAGCGACGACGGGGACACCGGGCCGATGCGGCCGATGGTCGGGAACCAGCGCGGACCGACGCACCGCCTAGCTCAGGACGACGGCCCCGTCCCGGGCGTCCACGGTGACGGTGTCCCCTTCGGCATAGCGACCTTCGAGCAGGGCCAGGGCCAGCGGATCCTCCACCTGCCGCTGGATGACCCGACGCAGGGGCCGGGCCCCGAAGTCGGGGTCGAAGCCCTCCCGGGCCAGCAGGGCCTCGGCCGCCGGGGTCACCGCCAGCGACAGCCGGCGTTCCCCCAGCCGACCCCGCAGCCCGTTCAGCTGGATGGACACGATGCGGGCCAGGTCGGCCTCGGTCAGCGACTGGAAGCGCACGATCTCGTCGATCCGGTTGACGAACTCGGGCTTGAAGTGCTCGATGGGCTCACCGGGAATGTTGGACGTCATGATCAGCACGGTGTTGGTGAAGTCCACGGTGCGGCCCTGGCCGTCGGTCAGCCGGCCGTCCTCCAGCACCTGCAGCAGGATGTTGAACACGTCGGGATGGGCCTTCTCCAATTCGTCGAGCAGCACCACTGCGTAGGGTCGGCGCCGGATGGCCTCGGTCAACTGGCCGCCCTCCTCGTAGCCCACGTACCCGGGGGGCGCCCCCACCAGGCGGGCCACCGAGTGACGCTCGCCGTACTCGCCCATGTCGATGCGGACCATGGCCTTGGCGTCGTCGAAGAGGAACTCGGCCAGGGCCCGGGCCAGTTCGGTCTTGCCCACCCCGGTCGGGCCCATGAAGAGGAACGAGCCGATGGGCCGGTTGGGATTGGACAGGCCGGCCCGGCTGCGCCGGATGGCGTTGGACACGGCCGAGACCGCCTGGTCCTGGCCCACCACGCGGGCGTGCAGGGCGTCCTCCATCCGGATGAGCTTCTCGACCTCGCCCTCCAGGAGGCGGCTGACCGGCACGCCGGTGGCCCGGCTGACGACCTCGGCCACGTCCTCGGCGTCGACCTCCTCCTTCAGGAACCGTTGGCCCTTCTGGAGCTCGTCGAGGGCCTGGGTGGCCACCTCCACCTCTTGCTCGAGGGAGGGGATCCGCCCGTAGGTGATCTCCGAGGCCTCCGCCAGATTGCCTTCGCGGCTCAGCCGCTCGGCGTCGCCCCGCAACTGTTCGAGCTGGCCCTTCAGGGTCTGGATGGTGGTGATGGCCTCCTTCTCCGACTGCCAGTGGGCGGTCATGGCCACCGACTGTTCGGACAGGTTGGCCAGCTCCTCGTCCAACCGGGCCAGCCGCTCGGCCGACGCACTGTCGGTCTCCTTGGCCAGGGCCATGCGCTCGATCTCCAACTGGCGCATGCGCCGGGTGACCACGTCCAGCTCGGTGGGCATGGAGTCGATCTCGATGCGCAGCCGGCTGGCCGACTCGTCCATCAGGTCGATGGCCTTGTCGGGGAGGAACCGACCGGTGACGTAGCGGTCGGAGAGCACGGCTGCGGCGACCAGGGCGGCGTCCTGGATGCGGACACCGTGGTGGACCTCGTACCGCTCCTTCAGGCCGCGCAGGATGGCGATGGTGTCCTCCACCGACGGCGGGGGCACGAAGACCTGCTGGAATCGGCGCTCCAGTGCCGCGTCCTTCTCGATGTACTTGCGGTACTCGTCGAGGGTCGTGGCCCCGATGAGCCGCAGTTCGCCGCGGGCCAGCATGGGCTTGATCATGTTGCCGGCATCCATGGCCCCCTCGGCACCGCCACCGGCCCCGACGATGGTGTGGAGCTCGTCCACGAAGGTGATGATCTCGCCCTCGGCGTCGGTGATCTCCTTGAGGACGGCCTTCAGCCGCTCCTCGAACTCCCCCCGGTATTTGGCTCCGGCCACCAGCGAGCCCATGTCCAGGCCGATGACCCGCTTGCCCTTCAGTCCCTCGGGGACGTCGCCCTCCACGATGCGCTGGGCCAACCCCTCGACGATGGCGGTCTTGCCCACCCCGGGCTCGCCGATCAGGACGGGGTTGTTCTTGGTCCGGCGGGACAGCACCTGGATGACCCGGCGCACCTCCTCGTCCCGGCCGATGACCGGGTCCATCTTCCCCTGGCGGGCCAGGGCGGTGAGGTCCCGGCCGTAGCGCTCGAGGGCCTGGAAGGTCTCCTCGGGGTTCTGGGAAGTGACCCGGTGGCTGCCCCGGACGTCGCGCAGCGCGGCGAGCAGTTGGTCCCGGTCCACGCCGATCCGGTCGGCCATGGCCAGCACCAGATGCTCGACCGAGAGGTACTCGTCCCCCATGTCGGTCCGCAGCGAGTCGGCGGTGGTGAGCACGTCACGGAGCTGGCGGTCGATCCCCGGCTCGGCCCCGCCCACGCTGTGGGGCAGACGGGCCAGGGCCTCGGCGATCCGTCCGGCGAGCACGGCCGGCTCCACGCCCACCCGGGCGAGGACGGGAACGGCGATGCCGTCGGCCTGGTCCAGCACCGCGGCCAGCACGTGGTCCGGGGTGACCTCCGGGTTGTCGGCGGCCCGGGCCCGCTCCACCGCGGAGGAGAAGGCCTCCTGGGTCTTGAGCGTCCAACGGTCGGGGTTGGTGCTCATCGGGAACCTCCTGCTGTCCCCCGGATGGAATGACGGCTCGGTCGGGTGGGCACCAGCTTCTGGCTGAGCGGTACCAGCTCGCGGCGGTACTGCCGGTGGGTGACGGCCACCGCCTCGCGGGCCTCGGCTCGGGTGACCTCCAGCTCGTGCCGGAGCCGGGCCACCTCGGCCTCCAGCTCCATCACCCGCTTGACCCCCTCGAGATTGAGTCCGGCGTTGGTCAGGGTCTGGATGTGGCGGAGCCGGTCGAGGTCCTCCTCGCTGAAGCGGCGGCTGCCACCCCGGGTCCGGCTCGGGTCGAGCAGGCCCTTGCGCTCGTAGACCCGCAGCGTCTGGGGGTGCACCCCGGTGAGCTCGGCGGCCACCGAGATCACGTAGACGGCACGGGTGTGTCGGTCGTCGCCCATCAGACCCCCAGGGTGTCCCGCTCCGGCGGCTCGACCACGGCGGCCAGGGCCTCCACCGCGGCGCGCTGCTCCTCGGTCAGCTCCCCGGGCACGGCCACCTCGACGGTGACCAGCAGGTCGCCGGTGGCGCTCTTCTTGCCGGCGGGGACCCCTCGGCCCTTGACCCGGAAGGTGCGTCCCGACGGCGTGCCGGCCGGCACTTTGAGGGTGACCGGGTCCCCCAGGGTCGGCACCTTGAGGGTGGTGCCCAAGGTGGCCTCGGGATACGAGACGGGCACGGTGAGGGTGAGGTTGCGGCCCCGGCGGCCGAACAGACCGTGACGGTCCACCCGCACGATCACGTAGAGGTCGCCGCTCGGCCCGTTGCCCCGGCCGGCCGCGCCCCGCCCCTTGACCCGGATGCGCTGGCCGTCGTCGACTCCGGCGGGGATGCGGACCTTGACCGTCCGGTTGCGGTGCTCGACCCCGGTACCCGAGCAGGTCGGGCAGGGCGTGGTCACGATGGTGCCCCGCCCCTGGCACTGCGGACAGATCTGACTGAGCGAGAAGAGCCCCTGGTTGTCCTGGAGGGTGCCGGCCCCGTTGCACCGGGGACAGGTGGCGGGCTGGGTCCCCGGGGCCGACCCGGTGCCACCGCAGGTGTGGCACCGGGCGTCGGTGGTCAGGTTGACCGAGGTGGTCACCCCCTGGACGGCATCCTCGAACGACAGGTGGAGCTCGGTCTCGACGTCCTGGCCCCGCTGGGCCCCGGCCGTGCCGCCGCCTCCCCGGCGCCCGCGCCCGAACAACCCGCCGAACAGGTCGCCGAGGTCGCCCATGTCCTCCACCCGGAAGGTGCCCCCACCCGGACCGCCGAACCCGCCGGGGAAGCCGGATCCGGCCGCCGGGCCCATGGCCCGGACCTCGTCGTACTCCTTGCGCCGATCGCCGTCACCGAGGACGTCGTAGGCCGCCGAGATCTCCTTGAAGGTCTCCTCGTGTCCCGGGTTGGTGTCGGGATGGTGCTTCTTGGCCAGCTTCCGGTAGGCGCTGGTGATCTCCTTGGCTGTGGCCGTCGAGGACACGCCCAGGGTCTTGTAGTAGTCCTTCTCGAACCATTCGCGTTGCGGCGCCACTCGGTGTCTACCCGGTCCCTTCTTGCCTTCGTCTCGCTGCTAGCCCCGCACCATCACCATGGCCGGCCGGACCACCGTGCCCCGCCACCGGTAGCCGGCCCGCATCACCTGTCCCACCACCGGCTCACCGGATCCACCGCTGACGTCCGGGTCCCCGCCCCGGCCCACCCCGGCGTCGGCGACGGCGTCGGCGGGCTCGGGCTCCTCGGCCGGCAGGTGCCCCACCGCTTCGTGGGCGTTGGGATCGAACTCCTCCCCGAGCGGGTCGATCCGCTCGAGGCCCTCCTTGGCCAGCACGTCGAGCAGCTGGCCGGCCACCGCCACCAGGGCGCGGCCGTCCGCGGACTCGGCGTCGCCCAGATGCCGGGTGGCCAGGTCCAGGGTGTCCAGTACCGGCAGGACCTTCTCCACCAGCGAGACCGCCGCCCGGGCCACCTGGTCGGACTGCTGCTTCATCACCCGCTTCTTGTAGTTCTCGAACTCGGCCTGCAGCCGTCGCAGGGAGTCCAGGTACTCGTCGCGCTGGTTGAGGGCCAGGGCCAACGGGTCGTCGTCGGCGAAGGCCTCGTCCACCGCCGCGCTCACGTCGGCGGCGTCGAGGATCTCGGCGTCGACCACCTCGTCGTCACTCTCGCCGGCGTCGGGCCCCCCGCCGTGGCCCTCGTCCGGGCCCAGCCCGTCCTCGCCGGCGCCCTCGGGGTCGTCGGTTCCGCCACCGGGCGGGGATCCGGGGCCCGCGCCGGCGTCCGGATCCCTGTCCCGATCACCTGGGTTGCCGATGCTGGTCATCGGCGATCAGCTCTTGTCGTCGACGATCTCGGCGTCCACGACCTCGTCGTCCGAGGCCTCGTCGTCGGCGGGCACCTGGCCGCCGGGGGCGGCGGCGTCGGCCTTGGAGGCCTCCTCGTAGAGGCGCTGGCTGAACGACTGGCTGGCGGTGAGCAGCGCCTCCGTGGCCGTCTTGATGGCCTCGATGTCCGACCCGGCCAGGGCCTCCTTGACCGAGCCCAGGGCCGTCTCCACCTTCTCCTTCTCGTCGCCCTCGAACTTCTCGCCCTGGTCCTTCAGGAGCTTCTCGGTCTGGTAGACGAGGGTGTCGGCGTTGTTGCGGACCTCCGCCTCCTCCTTGCGCTTCCGGTCGTCCTCGGCGTGGGCCTCGGCGTCCTTCACCATGCGCTCGATGTCCTCCTTGGCCATCGAGGACTGCCCGGTGATGGTCATCGACTGCTCCTTGCCGGTGGCCCGGTCCTTGGCCGACACGTGCACGATGCCGTTGGCGTCGATGTCGAAGGTGACCTCGATCTGGGGCACGCCACGCGGGGCCGGGGGCAGGTCGACCAGCTGGAACTTGCCCAGGGTCTTGTTGTACATGGCCATCTCGCGCTCGCCCTGGAGCACGTGGACCTCGACCGAGGGCTGGTTGTCGTCGGCGGTGGTGAACACCTCGCTCCGCTTGGTGGGGATGGTGGTGTTCCGCTCGATGAGGCGGTGCATCACGCTGCCCTTGGTCTCGATGCCCAGCGACAGCGGGGTCACGTCGAGCAGGAGCACGTCCTTGACCTCACCCTTCAGCACCCCGGCCTGGACGGCGGCACCCAGAGCCACCACCTCGTCGGGGTTGACGCCCTTGTGGGCCTCCTTCCCGGTGAGGGTCTGGACCAGCTCCTGCACGGCGGGGATCCGGGTGGACCCGCCGACCAGCACCACGTGGTCGAGGTCGGACTTGGACAGCCCGGAGTCGGCGATGGCCTGGTCGAAGGGGCCCTTGCACGAGTCCACCAGGTCGGCGGTGAGCTCGTTGAAGTTGGCCCGGGTCAGCTTGACGTCGAGGTGCTTGGGGCCCTCGGACGTCGCGGTGATGAACGGCAGGTTGATCTGGGTCTCCTGGAGGGAGGACAGCTCGATCTTGGCCTTCTCGGCCGCCTCCTGCAGGCGTTGGGTGGCCATCTTGTCGTTGGACAGGTCGACCCCCTCGGTGTCCTTGAACGTCTTGACCAGCCAGTCGATGATCCGCTGGTCCCAGTCGTCACCGCCCAGCTTCGAGTTGCCGGCCGTGGACTTGACCTCGAACACGCCGTCGCCGATCTCCAGGACGGACACGTCGAAGGTCCCGCCACCGAGGTCGAAGACCAGCACGGTCTGCTCGGCGCCCTCCTTGTCCAGGCCGTAGGCCAGGGCCGCGGCAGTGGGCTCGTTGATGATGCGCAGCACCTCGAGGCCGGCGATGGTGCCCGCCTCCTTGGTGGCCGTCCGCTGGGCGTCGTCGAAGTAGGCGGGCACGGTGATGACCGCCTGGGTCACCGTGTCACCCAGGAAGGCCTCGGCGTCCCGCTTCAGCTTCCCGAGAATGCGGGCCGAGATCTCCTGGGGGGTGAAGTCCTTCCCGTCGATGTCGACGGTCCAGCTGGTCCCCATTTGGCGCTTGACCGAGCGGATGGTCCGGTCGGGGTTGGTGATGGCCTGGCGCTTGGCCACCTCGCCCACGAGCACCTCGCCCGACTTGGCGAAGCCCACGACCGACGGGGTGGTCCGCCCTCCTTCGGCGTTGGGGATGACGACCGGCTCTCCGGCCTCCAGTACGGCGACCACCGAGTTGGTGGTCCCGAGGTCGATTCCTACGGCCTTGGCCATCGTTGTTGCCTCCTGCTTCCTGCCCGCTCCGGGCACTCGCTGTGCGGCTCGGACCCTGCGACCCGAGCCCCTCTTGACTCGAACTGTGCTGTATTTTCTCTGTTCTTTCGGTTCCTGCGATGTCCACTCTATCAAAGTTGAGTCTCATAGTGTTAAGTTTTCTCTCAATTCTTTGTGAAGCGCTGGGCGGGGCGGCCGGGATACGCTCGATCTCATGCCTCAGCTGGTACTCCTGCGTCACGGCCAGTCGCGATGGAACGCCGACAACCTGTTCACCGGCTGGCACGACGTCGACCTGACCGAGCAGGGGGAGGCCGAGGCCCGGCAGTCCGGCCGGCTCCTGGCCGACGAGGCCGAGCTGGACCTGCGGGTCCTGCACACCTCGCTGCTGACCCGGGCCATCCGCACGGCGGACCTGGCCCTCGAGGTGGCGGGACGGACCTGGCTCCCGGTCCGCCGCCACTGGCGCCTGAACGAGCGCCACTACGGCGCCCTCCAGGGTCTCGACAAGAAGGAGACCACCGCTCGCCACGGGGAGGCCCAGGTCAAGCAGTGGCGACGCAGCTACACCACCCCGCCCCCGCCGGTGGAGCCGGGAAGCGAGCACCACCCGGCCGGCGACCCCCGCTACCGGGACGTTCCCGTCGAGCTGCTGCCCCGCAGCGAGTGCCTGGCCGACGTGGTGGACCGGGTCCTGCCCTACTGGTACGACGCCATCGTGCCCGACCTGCTGGCCGAGGGGCCGCGGGGTGGGGTGGTCCTGGTGGTCGCCCACGGCAACAGCCTTCGCGCCCTGCGCAAGCACATCGACGGCATCGGCGACGACGAGATCGTCGGGCTCGACGTCCCGACCGGCATCCCCTTCCTCTACCACCTGGCCGATGACCTGTCGGTGGTGTCGAGCGGCTATCTGGGCGACCCCGAGGCGGCCCGGGTGGCCGCCGAGGCGGTCAGCCGCCAGGCCGGCTGATCCCCACCCCGACCACCCCCGGCCGTACCCTCCCCCGCGCCCCCCGCCCCGGTCTCCCGGCCGGCCGCCGGACGAGACGAAGGGCCGGCCCCGTGGCGCCGACCCTTCGTCCTCTGCGGTACGTCTGTCCCCACAAACGGCACCGTGATGTTTGCCTGCAGCTGCGGCTCAGAGGGCCTCGGCGCCCCGCTCCCCGGTGCGCACCCGCACCACCTCTTCCACGGGGAGGACCCAGACCTTGCCGTCGCCGATCTTTCCGGTGCCGGCGGCGTCCACGATGGCCGTGGTCACCTGCTCGGCCTGGGCGTCGTCGACGAGGATCTCGAGTCGCACCTTGGGTACGAACTCCACCTCGTACTCCGCACCCCGGTACACCTCGGTGTGTCCCCGTTGGCGCCCGAATCCCTGGACCTCGGCCACGGTCATCCCGTTGACCCCCATCGTCTTGAGGGACTCCTTGACTTCATCGAGTTTGAACGGCTTCACAACCGCTACGACGAGTTTCATGTTGGCTATCTCCTTGCGTTCGTAGTAGTGGTTACTAGCTGCCGGACCCGCCGGACAGTACCGGGTCGTCGGGCATGGGCGGCTCGTTCTCGAAGCTCTCGCCGGGCACCGTGATCCCCACCCGGGAGGCGAAGGAGTCCTCGGGGAAGGCCTCCTCGCCGTGGATGGCCAGGTCGCCGACTTCGAGGATCTCGTCCTTGTAGCGAGCGCCCCGGAGCACCAGCTTGATCAGCTGCATGATGATGAACGTCACGACGGCCGACCACAGGATGACCCAGACGGCCGCCCGGAACTGCTCCCACAACTGGTGGGCCGACCCGGTGTAGAGCAACCCGTTGACCCCGAAGGGCACGCAGCTGCCCTTGGCCGTGGCGTACTGGGTGGCCGTGGTGGCGATCACCTGGTTCGAGGCGTCCAGGTGGCCGCAGCCCAGCGAGTAGTTGTTGGGGTCCCCGAAGATGCCCAGCAGCAGACCACCGGAGAGCCCGGCGATGCCGTGGGTGTAGACCACCCCGAGGGCGTCGTCCACCTTGGAGAACGGGCGGACCTTGGAGAGGAAGTTCCAGGCCACCCACACGATCACGGAGCAGATGACGCCGATGTAGATGGCACCCTGCCCGTTGACCCAGCCGGCGCACGGGGTGATGCCCACCAGACCGCAGATCATGCCGTTGACCGCACCCAGGAAGGTGGGCTTCTTCTCCTTGGACAGCCAGGCGTCGAGGGCCACCCAGGCCAGCAGACCGGCGGCCGTGGCCAGGTTGGTGTTCACGACGGCCGCCGATGCGTCGGAGCCGGCGTAGTAGGGGTCACCGCCGTTGAAGCCGTTCCAGCCGAGCCACAGGATGCCGGCACCCACGGCCGCCATCACCAGGTTGTTGGGCAGGAAGTGCTGACGGTCCCGCAGGAGTCTGGGTCCGAGGACCCAGGCGGCCACGAACCCGGACACGCCGGCCGACATGTGGATCACGTACCCGCCGGAGTAGTCGAGTGCTCCCTCCTGGGCGAAGTAGCCACCACCCCAGAGCAGGAAGGCGTCGACCGAGTAGACGAAGGTCGACCACAGCGGGACCAGCAGGCACCAGGCGCTGAACTTGATCCGGCCGAGCACACTGCCGAGGAAGAGCAGCGGGGTGATGGCCGCGAACACCAACTGGAAGTAGGCCAGCGTGGCGGTCGGGAAGTGGAACGGTACCGCGGTGTTGGCCGCTGACAGCGCTCGGCCCTGTTCACCCTGAGGACTGAGGATCGGCCCCGGCTTGCCCCAGAAGTTGTCGATGAAGTGGGTCCAGCCTCCCACCCCGGAGAGCTGGGTCTGCACCCCGTCCTTGACACCGCCCCCGAACGAGTTGGGTCCGAAGCCGAGCTTGTACTCGAAGACGAACCAGCAGATCATCACGAGCGAGAACCCGGCGAACATCATCCCCAACACGTTGACGGCCCACTTCTTCGGGACCAGAGACGCATAGAGGACCGCCAGACCGGGAAGGCTCATCAGGCCGACGAACGTGGCCGCGGTCATCTGCCACGTGTTGTCGCCCGGATTCAGCCAACTCGGATAGGGGACATAGGACACTGCTGCGGCTAGCACGGTTGAGGTGCTCCTCTCTTCGGTAACTGCTTCTTGAGGGCTCCGACGTCATCTGACACGGGGCCTTCAAGGGCAAGGTGGGCAGTTTCGCCCTGCCGCCGCAAACAATGCTTGGTGGGGATTACGGCATTGTCACTTCTGTGTTACCAACGTGTGAACTGATCGAGAGCGCCTGCTCACAGGGGTATGCGGTGGGCGCGGGTGGCGTGGCGCGGGGTGGCCCGGCGCGGCCGGCGGGTCGATTGGCGGGAGGCCCGGGCCACCGGTCCGTCACCACCTCCGGGCGCCGCCCCCGGGGGCGGCGTGGCCCCGGGACACGCGGCCTGCTCAGCCGGCTTCGGTTCCCTTGGCCGGCTTGGACCTGGGTCCCCGGCCGGGCGGCGCAGTGGGAGGCGTGTAGCGCTTGTTGGGCTGCAGGCGGGCTCCGGCCGGGCCCGAGGACGGTGCCTCCCCCTGCTTGGCCAGCTTGAGCTTCTGGGAGAGCCGGTAGGCGCGTACCAGGTACCAGGAGCCGATCATGATGTAGGGCACCCCGAAGCCCCAGTAGTGCAGATTGAAGAACGACAGCCCGTAGAGGGCGGAGGCGATGCCGATGACCAGGCGCTTACGGAACCACGCCCCGGCCAGCATGATCAGCGCCAGGGCCAGGGTCACCAGACCGAGCTCGGTGTAGATGTTCGGGTTGACGTGACGGGGGTTGGGCAGGCCGTTGCCGAGGAGCGCACTCGGGTCGTTGTGCACCAGGGCGGACATGACCAGGAACACGATGGCGGCGGCCACCGGGGCGGCCAGCAGGCCGATCAGGCGCTCCTTGTCGTCGGCCCGCTTGATGGCCGCCTCGAGCTCGGCGACGGTGGCGGGCCCCTCCGGGGCCGGCTTGTCGTTCCCTGTGGCGCTCTCCATGGCGACCGACGGCTTCAGGGCGAAGTCACTGATCGCCCCGGTGAACCGTTGCCACCGGCTGCCGTCGGGCTGATCGTCGCCGACGGCGTCGGGCTCACTGCGAGGCATACGGCAGGCTACCCCGCCTCGACCGCGGCGGTTCCACCGGGAGCCGGCGATCCCGACCGTCTCGAGCGCCGCATCAGCAGCCCGGCGAGCATCACCACCACGAAGAGGAGCAGGAGCCCCGGGATGACGAAGACCCGCCACGAGGCGTGCTGGCGGGCCAGCTGGTCCGGGGTGGTGAGGAGCCGGGGGTCCCCGGGGACGGCGATCCCCGGGAGGGTGCTGCCCGGCGCGTGGAAGGCCAGTCCGGGAATGGACTGGCGGTACTGCGTCCCGTCCAGGGCGTAGGTTCCGGTGCACGAATAGCCGGCCACCTGGGCGCCGGTCCCGCCCATCAGGCCGAGGCAGCTGTCCACGGTGACGGCCACCGGGACCCCGTGGTGGCGCAGGTTGTCGATCTGGTCGTTGTTCCTGACTCCGGCGAAGAGCAGGACGCCCCCGGTGACGGCCAGGGCGATCAGGCAGACCGCGGCCACCACGTGGCCGGCCCGCCGGACGTCCACATTCACCGTCGCCCCCCGGAGCGTGGTCACCGGCTGATCGCCGGGCCGGCCCGGCTGGCTCGGGGCGTCGGGGGCGGGGCGGTGGTTCGATTCGGGAGCGATCATCGGCATGGGTTCCCCCGTGTCTGGGCCGGGGCGGAGGGGATCTCCGGACGGGGCGAGAGCGTACCAGTGGGGAACCGGACGGCCGGTGGCGGCCCGGCGTCGGCGGCGCCCGAGGGCTAGCCTCCCTCCATGTCCCGAAGCGCCAAGGCCCTGGAGCTCAAGTCCGTCTGGCTGTTCTCCAACTGCACGGCATCCGAGCTCAAGAAGATCCGCGGTTCACTCGACGAGCTGACCGTCCCACCGGGCAAGGTGCTGGTGGAGGAGGGCCGGATCGGCACCGAGTTCTTCATCATCGTGAGCGGCACCGCCGCGGTCACCCGGAACGGCAAGAAGGTGGCCACCCTCGGCCCCAACACCCACTTCGGCGAGTTGGCCCTCCTGGACCGCAGGCCCCGGTCGGCGTCGGTGGAGTCCGAGACCGAACTCGAGGTGCTGGTGCTGTCCCAGCGCCAGTTCAACGGGCTGCTGGAGTCGGTGCCCACCATCGCCCGCAAGATGCTGGCCGCCCTGGCCAACCGGCTGCGCGAGGCGGACGCCCTGGCCTACGACTGAGCGGCCCGCGCTACCCCTCGGCCGGGGGCTCCCCGGTGGTGGCCTCCGGTGCCGGCTCGGTCGGCCCGCCGCCCACCGGCACCGGCTCCCCCATCGACTCCTCCAGCAACTGGGAGAGGTCGAGGACCCGGACGTCGTCCTCCTTGGCGTGGGCCCGCACCGCGTCGTCCAGCATGATCATGCAGTAGGGACAGGCGGTGGAGACCACGTCGGCCCCGGTCCCGATGGCCTCTTCGGTCCGCTCCATGTTCACCCGCTTGCCGAGGTTCTCCTCCAGCCACATGCGGGCGCCTCCCGCCCCGCAGCAGAAGCCCTTCTCCCGGCAGCGTCGCATCTCGACCTGGGTGGCCCCGGGGATGGCGTCGATGACCGAGCGGGGCTCGTCGAACACACGATTGTGCCGGCCCAGATAGCACGGGTCGTGATAGGTCACCGTGCCCCGGTACCCGCCACCGGGGGTCAGCCTGCCCGCTCGGACCAGGTGGTCGAGGAGCTGGCTGTGGTGGATGACCTCGAAGGTTCCCCCGAGGGAGGGGTACTCGTTGGACAGCGAGTTGAAGCAGTGCGGGCAGGTGGCGATGACCTTCTTGACCCCGGCGCTCTCCATCGTCTCGATGTTCTTCCGGGCCTGCTCCTGGTACAGGTACTCGTTGCCCAGGCGGCGGACTGGGTCCCCGGTGCAGGACTCCTTGGGCCCGAGGATGCCGAAGGACACCCCGGCCCGGTGGAGCATGCGGGCGGTGGCCTGGGCCCCCTTGCGGGCCCGCTCGTCCAGGGCGCCGGCGCAGCCCACCCAGTAGAGGTACTCGATGTCGTCGGGGATGGTGCCGGTGATGACCGGGACCTCGAAGTCGAGACCGTTGACCCACTCGGTCCGCTTGGTGGAGCCCAGGCCCCAGGGATCGCCCTGGTTCTCCACGTTGCGGAGCATGAGGCCGGCCTCGGACGGGAACTCGGACTCCATGAGCACCTGGTAGCGGCGCATGTCGACGATGGTGTCGATGTGCTCGATATCCACCGGGCACTGCTCGACACAGGCCCCGCAGGTGGTACAGGACCACAGGACGTCGGGATCGATGACCGAGGGCACGAGGTTCTCCACCTCGACGCCGGCGGCGCGGTTCTTGGTCATGACCCGGTCGGCCGAGGCGAACAGGTTGTCGCGGAGGTCCATGATGAGCAGTTTGGGCGAGAGGGGCTTGCCGGTGTTCCAGGCCGGGCACTGGGACTGGCAGCGCCCGCACTCGGTACAGGTGGCCAGGTCGAGCAGTTGCTTCCACGAGAAGTCCTCGATGCGGCCGGCCCCGAAGACCACCTCGTCCTCGTCGCCGACGTCCTCCATGGACATGTCCGGGGTGGAGGCCAGGGCGCCCAGGGCCCGGGGGCGGCGGGAGGTGGCCACGTTGATCGGGGCCATGAAGATGTGCAGGTGCTTCGAGTAGGACACGAAGACCAGGAAGCCGGTGATGATGGCGATGTTGGCCACCAGGGCCACGGTCTCGATCACACTGTTGACGCCCTCGCCCAGCGGCTTCAGCAGGTTGGCCAGCCCGTGGGAGGCGAAGGCCCACCAGCCGTAGGGGAAGTTGCCCGTGTTGACCTGGGCGGCCCGGTAGAGCAGCAGCGAGGCGATGACCCCGAAGATCATCAGCAGGACCAGCCAGGCCGCCCCGGTGTGGGAACCGAAGAAGCGCGACCGACGGTTCTCCCGCTTGGGGGAGTGCTTGACCCGGATGCCCACGAACACCAGGAGCGAGACGATCACGGCGACGGCGAAGAAGTCCTCGACGAAGCCGATCACCGCGGTCTGCCCGATGAGGGGGATGTGGAAGTCCCGCTGGAACAGGTCGCCGAACGCCTCGATGATGGTGAGGAAGAGGATGGTGAAACCCCAGAAGGTGAAGGCGTGGGCCAACCCGGGGACCGTCCACTGCAGCAGCTTCTTCTGACCTCCCACCTCGACCAGCTCGGCCTTGATCCGCTTGGGCACGTCCTTGAAGCGGCTCGGCACCGCCGGGTGGCCGGCCGAGATCAGCCGGTAGAGCCAGTAGAACCGGCGGCCGGCGATGGCGAACATCACCGCGGTGATCCCGAGCCCTAGGGCGAGTCTGAGGGGCACTGCGGTTCCTCCTAGTTGGTTACTCAAGAGTAACAAAGGGCGGGGTGGGGGTGCGCCGGCCGGTGGTCCGGACGTCACGGGCGGAAGTTGTCGGCGTACCGGCTGGGGGTCGGGCCCCACTGGCCCTGGTACTTCGACTTCAGGCCGTCGGAGCCGTAGGGATGGTCGGCCGCCGTCGTCATCTGCAGGAAGCTGATCTGCCCGATCTTCATGCCCGGGTAGACGGTGATGGGCAGGTTGGCCACGTTGGACAGCTCGAGGGTGAGGTGACCGTCCCAGCCGGCATCCACGAAGCCGGCCGTGGAGTGGATGAGCAGGCCCAGGCGGCCGAGCGACGACTTGCCCTCCAGCCGGGCCACCAGGTCGTCGGGGAGGGTGACCTTCTCGGTCGTCGAGCCCAGCACGAACTCGCCGGGGTGGAGGATGAGGGGGTCCTCGCCCACGTCGACCAGCTCGGTCAGGTCCTCTTGGTCCTCGCGCACGTCGATCACCCGGCTGGTGTGGTTCCGGAACAGCCGGAAGTACCGGTCCACGTGGAGGTCGACGGACGACGGCTGGATACAGCTCTCGTCGAGGGGGTCGATCGTGATGTGGCCGGCGGCGAGCGCCTCGCGTATGGAGCGGTCAGAGAGAACCATGCCGGACAGACGATAGTGGGGCGCACGCACCCGGGCGTAGTCCCCGTCACCGGCCGGTTGGGGTCCCGGCTGACCTCAGGGCGGAGGAGGCTCCCAGTCGGGGTCGAGCTCCAGATACCGGAGGGCCAGGGACTCGAGCCCCAACCCGAACAGCGTCCACTCCTGGAGCTCGCCGTCCGGTCCGGTGGGCAGCATGATGCCGTCCATGTCCGAGTCGACCCGGTTGCGCAGCGCGCACCCCTCGGCCAGGGCCCCGACCGAGACGGTGAGCTGCCGGAGGGTCAGCCCGTCACGCAGCCGGACCCCGAGGAACTGGGCCAGGGCCTGGTAGGTCTGGAGATACATCTCGGCGACCGACTCGTATCCCTCCAGCAGCGCCGACTGGATCTTCCGTTTGTGCTCGTTGACCTCACCGGCCGTGGCCAGGGCCCAGATGCCGATCCACAGGGACCAGGTGCCCGAGGAGCGGAGGGCGTGGATGTTGGCCGCCCCTCCCACCCGGCACACCTCGCGGAGGGCGTCCCACCGCTTGGACGGGGTGGACAGGTCGAGTTCGGCCAGGAGCGGGATGACCGCGCCGAAGGTGTCGTTGAACTCCTCGGTGGTGTCATCGTTGTTCAGGATGTCGATCAGGACGTCGGTGTGGTAGTCGGCCTGGTTCTCCCAGACCCGGCGGATCACCGAGGCGTTGGTCAGCCGGAGCCCGGTGTCCTGCTCGACCCGGTCGAAGACCCGCTTGAAGGTCAGGCCGTCGGTGCCCACCCCCAGGCCCTCTTCGCGGAGGATGGTCTGGGCGGCGTCGAGAAGGAGCGCGCGCAGGTCCTCCTTGGTTCGTCGTGGTTGTCGCTCTGCCATCAGGGTTTCGGCCCGCCGCCGGGTGGAGTGGGGTCGGGTGACTCCATCCAGTGTATTGGACGCGTTGGTTGTGCGTGCAACTGAGAGTTGCAATTCCGGTCGCAGTTCACGATACTGATGGATAACGGGCGGCGGATCTGCAGCCTGGACACGGTCTCGGGCCGGGCGCAGCGGGCGTCCGGACCTCGGGACCTGGGTTGGGAGGCGGACATGTCCCAGGTCGGCACGGCCGGTGCGGGAGGGATGGGTGCGGGAACCCTGTCCCGGGATCGGGACACGGCCGAGGGGGCGCGGCCGGACTTCGTCCGCCGGCACCCGGCCTCCCTCGATCCACCACCCGTGCCCATCGAGCCGGCCCGGGCGTACCCCCGGGCCCCCCAGTTGGTCACCGCGGGCCTGGTGCTGTGGGCGGCGGCGGCGGTGCTCGAGGGTTACCGATGGTTGGGTGTCGTCCCGGCCAGCCGTCTGCACCCCCCACCCCCGGTCTTCGCCGTGCTGATGGTGGCGCTGATCCTGCTCTTCACCCGTCCCCCCCGCCACACCGGCCGGCGGGCCGCCCTGAAGGCGGCCATGGTGGCCGGCTGCGGCCTGGCGGCGGTCACCGTGGTGCATATGGTGGTCGGTCGCACCTGGTCCGCCCACCTGCTCGGGGCCTACGACCTGGCCATGGCGGTGGTGGTGCTGGCCACGGCGCTGATCACCGGGGATCTGCTCAGTCTGTCGGGAGGGTTCGGACCCAACTGAGCGGGCCGTGGCGGGGTGAGGACGGGACGGCCAGGCGGTAGGGTGTCGGCGCTACGCGGGCGTAGTTCAGAGGCAGAACATCAGCTTCCCAAGCTGAGAACGCGGGTTCGATTCCCGTCGCCCGCTCTCACCGGCTCCGCCTGGCAGGTGGCGTATGGACGCCACCGCGCCATTTCCAGGGAGTCCGATCCAGTGTCACCGCGCCTCCATCGCCCGGGACCTTCGGGACAGCGCCTCCGACCTTGTGGCGTGTGAGCGGCGCGGTCAGTTCACTCCCGTGGCCAGGTAGATACCGATGGCGGCCACGGCCAGAAGGGAGGCGACCGCGGCGACCACAGCCGGCCACCTCGAGGCATCCAGTGGATCGCCGTGGTCGGCCAGAAGAGCGGTGACCTGGCGATATTGCACAAGACCCAGCACCAACACAAAGGCCGCGGCGGCAACCAGGACGAGGCCGAGTATCCGGGCCGCGTCACTGCTTGCCGCCGATACCCGTTGCACCTGATGCAGAAACAGGTTGAACCGAGCGACCACGAAGCCGAGAGCGCTCAGGGCGATGGCGGTGCGGATCCAGGCCAGGAGCGTCTGGTCGGCAGCAAGCTGCTGGCGGACGTCGACACGCGCCGGTGGGCGTTCTCCGTCGAGGTGGCGGTTCCGATCCGGCCGCCCAACCTCGTTCATGCCCACGCTCCATCCTCGATGGACCGGTCTCGCCCGTGCTTCGTGGTCGCTCGGTGCCCGTTCACCTGGGGGTCGTGAGCGAGGAGCCGAGCTGGGTGCTGGTGCGCTTCCACACCGTGCGTCACCCCGCCTGACCGGTGGCCGGTGCTGCGGCGTGGATCGTCGGTGATTCCTGGACGATCAATGGGAAACCAGTCTGGGCCCCCTCGAAGACACCGCCCACCTGGACGGGAGCGGCGTTGGGGGTGGTCCCCGGTTGCTCTTGCATGTCTTCGAGACTCCGTCGGGCGGGCTCGGGGAGGACCCCGGTCAGGGCAAATCCCAGGACCGCGGCGATTCCGGCGATCAGGAGCATTCCACGAAGCCCGTAGTGCTTCTGAAGTTGAGGGACCAGAAAGACGCCCAGGAAGGCACCGAGTTTGCCGATGCCCGCGGCAATGCCGTGTCCGGTCGTCCGCATGCTGACCGGGAACACTTCGGACGGGAGCACGAACGTGGTCATATTGGGTCCGAATTGAACGAAGAAGTAGCTGAGTCCGAAGATCGCCAGGAACGGCACGATCATCGTGGTCAGATGGGCGAACGCAGCCAGCGTGAGGAACGATGCGGCCATGACGGCAAAGCCGATGAACTGAAGCCGACGGTGACCGATCCGGTCCATGGTCATCACCGCGAGGGCATAGCCGGGGACGGCGAAGATGACGAAGAGCCCCAGCGTCCAGAGAAGCTTGGTCTCCAGGGATGCCGTGGAATCGACCTGCTTCAGAATGGCCGGGAGCGACAGGGTGTTTCCGTAGTAGGCGTAGTCGAAGAGGAACCACGATCCGGCCGTCCCGAGGAGTAGGACCAACATCCGGCGGCTGCTGAAGAACTCCCTGACCCCCATGCGCTGCCCTTGGTGAGCGGCCCCGCTCGTGGCGTCGACGACGCCATCGGAGAAGGTGGCCAGGTCGGCGCTGGCCTGATCGGATTTTCCCTGGACCTGCGCCTTGAACCGGGGGGACTCGGGCATCTTGGACCGGAGGTAGATGACGCCCGCCGCCGGAATCGCACCGAAGCCCAGCATGAGCCGCCACGCAATGCTCTGGCTCATCCCCGACCTGAGAAGCACCAGACCGACCAGTGGCCCGACGATCAGCCCGAGCGCCTGCATGGAGAACACCATGCCGACCAGTCGGCCTCGGTCCTTCCGGTTCGAGTACTCGCTCATCAACACGGCGGAGACCGGGTAGTCACCGCCGATACCGAGACCGAGCACGAAGCGGGCGATGACCAGCCAGATGAATCCGGGGGCGAAGGCTGACGCCACGGCGCCGACCATCATGATCACGGCCACGCCCAGATACACCCATTTGCGCCCGAGCACGTCGGCGATCCGACCAAAGATGAGTGCTCCGAAGAAGGCTCCCAGGATCGCCGCACCGGTCACCCAACTGGTCTGGAGGGTGCTCAGGTGCCACTGCGTCGCCACGATGGTGGAGACGGTTCCGATGACGAACAGGTCGTAGGCATCGGTGAAGAAGCCGACCCCTGACACCACGACGGTGCGGCGGTGGAACTTGCTCCGGGGCGCCTCGTCCAGAAGTTCGGTCACCGATTTGCTGCTGCCCGGCACTATCGCCTCGCCCGTCGCTGCCCAACTCGTTGTCATCGCAAACTCACTCTGACTGGGCAAGGTGGCAACAAGGTGATCTGAAAGTGAACGTAGAGTGAACAAATGCCCCCGTCCGGGCAATTCCGTTGAAAATCCCATGTCGTGGGTAATCTTTGCGTGACATGTCTCCGCCCACTCCCGGTCTCGACGCCATCGATCACAAGGTCATCCAGCTCTTCGCCCTGGTCTCCGAAGCACTGTCCAAGGCCACCTACGCCCTCCTGAACGGTGACGCGTTGCTCGGGCAGGAGGTCATCGATGGGGATCAGGCGGTCGATGACCTGACCGCCGACGTGGAGCTCATGATCTGGGACCAGTTGCAGGAGCAGCCCGTGCAGGGTGACGAGCTGCGCTACCTGGTGGGCCTGCTCCTGATCATCCCCGAGCTGGAGCGAAGCGGTGACCTGGCCGAGCACGTGGCCCAGCGGGCCGTGGAGCATCTCGGTACCTCCATGAGCCCTCGGAGCCGGGGGATCGTCCAGCTCATGACCGAGGTCGCCAATGAAATGTGGCAGGAGGCCGCCGACGCCTTCGGTGAGCGGGGCCGCATCGGTGATCGCCTGGACAAGGCGGACGAGGAGATGGACACCCTCCACGAGAGTCTGACCCGGGAAGTGGCAGCCGAGGAGATGTCGATCACCATTGCCGCTCAGGTCACGCTGCTGGCCCGCTTCTACGAGCGGCTGGGCGACCATGCCGTCAATCTCGCTCGCCGCATCGAGCTGCTGGCCGAATCCCGCCCCTGATCGACCGGCACTCGGGCCATCCCGGGTCGACGCCACGTCCCCCGTCGTCCGATGGCGGTCAGTCGCTGACGGGTGGGTCGGGCCCCGAGCCCGGGCGAGCCGTCAGCGCCGACGCAGGCGCCGATCCCCGATGGCGGGGTGGTCGGCCAGGTAGTTGTCGGCCGGGTTGAGCTCCGTGCCCGACGGGACGATGGCGTCGATCCGGTCGAGGATGTCCTCACTCAACACCACGTCGGCCCCGGCCAACAGGTCCTCGAGCTGCTCGGAGGTGCGTGGCCCGATGATCACCGAGGTGACCGCCGGGTGGCTCCGGACGAAGGCGGTGGCCAGGTGGGTGAGCGGTAGGCCGGCTTCCACCGCCAGTGCCTGGAGCTGCACCACGGCTTCCCGGCGCGTCTGGTTCGCCGGCACGGTCAGATCGAATCCCCGGGCCCCACGACCCTGGGCGCGGTGCCCGGTGGTCGGATCCGCACGACCGGACAGCCAGCCACTGCTCAGGGGCCCGTAGGTGAGTACGCCCATGCCGTACCGCTGGGCGGTGGGCAGGACGTCCCGCTCGACCGTCCGGGTGAGCATGGAGTACCGGGGCTGCTCGGTGCGGAACCGGTGGTGCCCACCCCGTTCGGCCACCCAGTGGGACTCGACGATCAACTCGGCCGGGAAGGTGGAGCAGCCGATCGCCCGGACCTTGCCGGCGTGGACGAGGTCCGAGAGGGCGGCCAGGGTCTCGTCGAGATCGGTGTTCCGATCCGGTCGGTGCATCTGGTAGAGGTCGATGTGGTCGGTGGCCAACCGTCGCAGGCTGTGCTCCACGGCGCGGGCGATCCACCGGGGCGACCCTCCCGCCTGGTTGGCTTCGCCCCCGACCGGGAGGCCGAACTTGGTGGCCAGCACGACCTCGTCCCGGCGACCCTTGAGGGCCTGGCCCACGATCTCCTCGGACTCCCCCACCGAGTAGACGTCGGCGGTGTCGACGAAGTTGACCCCGGCATCGAGGGCCCGGTGGATGATGCGGATCGAGTCGTCATGGTCGGCGTTGCCCATGACCCCGAGCATCATGGTCCCGAGGGCGAACTCGCTGACCGAGATGCCGGTCCCGCCGAGAATCCTTCGCTGCATCGGCCACGCTCCTTCATCGGTACCCGCGTCCCCGACCGTAGGGGCCGGGACGCCCCGACCGGACGGCGAACTCCCGGCGGCCCACCCCGGGGGCGGTATTGACGCCCGCGCCCGCCGTAGGTAGACCTAACCGGTGAGTGCGGAACGGCCCGAGCCAGCGGTCAAGGCCCGCCGGGTCAGTCCCCGGGACCGGGTGCTCCTGGCCCTGCTCGCCGCGGTGGTCATGACCGCTGCCGTCATCGGCGGGCTGGCCCTCCGGACGCAGACCAACAGCCAGGCCGTCGACCTGATCCGGCCCTCGGGCATCCCGGCCACCGTGTCCACCTCGCAGGCCAACCTCATGGCCCTGTCCCCCGTCCCCGACCGGCCGGCGCCGGACTTCCGCCTCACCGACCAACACGGCCAGACCGTCTCGTTGTCGAGCTTCAAGGGTCACGTGGTGGTACTCGGCTTCACCGACCCCCACTGCACCGACGTGTGCCCCATCGTCAGCCAGGAGACGGTGGACGCCTTCCACGATCTCGGCCGTACCGCCTCGAACGTGGTGTTCCTGTCGGTCAACGTCAACCCCTACGTGACCGGCGTGGCCGACATGGCCGCCTACAGCGAGCGGCACCAGCTGGGCTCGGTCCCCTCGTGGCACTTCCTCACCGGCCCGGTCGGCGAGCTCCAGTCGGTCTGGCACGCCTACAGCATCGCCGTCGACGCGCCCACCCCCACGGCCGACGTCCAGCACACCGACGCCCTCTACTTCATCGACCCGACGGGCCACGAGCGGTACCTGGCCTCGCCCATGGTCGACCACGACGCCCACGGCACGGCCTACCTGCCGGCCGACCAACTGACCTCGTGGGGCGACGGCATCGCCCTCGTCAGCCGACACCTGACCACCGGCTGAGCCCCGCTCACCCCCGGTGCCCGTAGGCGCCGTCGAACCAGCGGGCGACCCCGGTCCGGCCGGTCACCATGCCCCCGAGCCGCGTCGATGCCTCGGCCACCGTCCTCGCCCGCCCCGGGAGCGCCCCCTCCAGCAGCTCGTTCCAGAAGATGCCCCATCCGCCGGCCAGCGCCGGACCCACCACCGGGGCGGTCAGCAGCCGCCCCACCGCGGCCACCGCCCGCGGCCGTCCCACCAGAGCGGCGTGGCCGGCGGCGGTGATGCGCTGATAGGGCAGGTGGGTCCGGGCCAGGCGGTGGCGGTACGCCTCGGCGGCGTGTCCGGGCGAACCGAGCACGGACTCGGCGGCGGCCCGGCCGCTGGTCATGGCCTGGGCGATGCCCTCCCCCTGGAGCGGGTTGACCAGACCGGCGGCGTCGCCGGCCAGGAGCACCCGGCCCGTCGCCGGAACCGTCCCCACCATCCCCATCTTGAGCCAGCCCCCCAGGCGACGCGGTCCCCGGCCCGTGGGCACCCGGTCCAGCAGCCCCAGCCCGGCCAGGTGCCGGAGGTAGGCGGGCAGGACCCGTACCGCCGCCGACCCCGCCTGCCGGTCGGCCAGCGTGCCGACCCCCACCCCCACGTTGGCCACGCCGTCCGGGCCCGGGAAGATCCAGCCGTAGCCGGGAAAGGCCCGCCACCGGGTCGGCTCCCACAGCGTGATGGCCGGCAGCTCGACGGCCTGGTCGAGGTAGCACCGCACGGCGAACCCCCACAGCACCCGGGCGTCCTCGACCAGTCCGACGCGGTGGGCCACGTGGCTGGTGGCCCCGTCCGCCCCGATGACGAAGTCGGCCCGGATGGGGTGCCCGTCGGCCACCTCGAATCCCTCGATGCCGGCACCGGAGCCGATCGGGTCGCCGGCCCGACCCTCCACCGGGACGGCCCCGGCCTCGAGGGCGGCGGCCCGGAGGGCGTCGTCGAACACCGTCCGGGTCACGGCCCGGGCCCGGCCGGGATAGGTGGTGCCGTCGAAGCAGGGGAGGAGGACCCTCCGGCCGGTCGGTCCGACCACCATCATGTCGCCCACGTCGAAGCCGGGGGGCTCGGGGACCCCCAGGTCGGCCAGGACCTGCAGGCCCCGGGGCCCGATGAAGTCACCGCAGGCCTTGTCCCTCGGGAACCGGGCCTTGTCCAACAGCGCCACACGGGCCCCGGCGCGGGCCAGGACCAGGGCGGCGATGCTGCCGGCGGGGCCGGCTCCCACCACGAGCACGTCGTACCGCCTCGGGTCCACACGACTCCCCTCGTCTCCACCGCCTACGGTGAGATCTTCGCACCCGAGGAGGCACGATGGAGAACGCGAGGCCGAGGGACCCCAACCGGTTCGCCCGGACGCTCTTCTCCCCCCTACCCGAGCGGTACGACCGACTGGCCGAGGTGCTGTCCATGGGTCAGAACGGGCGATGGCGGCGGGCCATGGTCGACCACATCGCCCCCGACCGACCCGGTCTGGTGGTCGACGTGGCCTCGGGTCCGGCCGGCGTCGCCCTGCAGCTGGCCGACCGGGGGGCCGCCCGGGTGGTGGGCATCGACCTCACCCTCGACATGCTCCGCCGGGGCCAGCGAAGTGTGGGCGAGCGCTCGCTCGGTCGCCGGGTCCAGCTGGTCAACGGCCGGGCCGAGCAGATGCCGTTCGCCGACGCCACCTTCGACGCCCTGACCTTCACCTATCTGCTGCGCTACGTCGACGACCCCCAGGCCACCCTGGACGAGCTGGCCCGGGTGGTGAAGCCGGGTGGGGCCGTCGCCAACATGGAGTTCCTCCTCCCCCGGAGCCGGTTCTGGCGCTTCTGGTGGTGGGGCTACACCCGCCTGCTCCTCCCCGTCGGCGGCTTGCTCACCGGGGGGCGGGCGTGGTTCGACGTGGGCCGGTTCCTCGGCCCCAACATCTCGGCCCACTACCGGCGCTACCCACTGGACTGGACGGTCGAGGCATGGCGTCGGGCCGGCTTCGTCGACGTGGGGGTCCGCCGGATGAGCCTGGGCGGCGGCCTGGTCATGTGGGGACGGCGCGCCGGTGGGTAGGCCTCCCGGCCCGGACCACCGGCCGCCCGAGACCCGCGCCGCCTACTACGCGGCACGTCCGGGTGGCTGGCGTGACTGGTGGACGCTCCTCCACCCGCCGTACACGGCGTGGCACCTCTCCTACGTGGTCGTCGGCGCCTGCCTGGCGCCGGTGGTCAACGCCACCCGCCTGATCGCCACGCTGTTGGCCTTCTTCTGTGCCGTCGGCCTGGCCGCCCACGCCCTCGACGAGCTGCACGGCCGTCCCCTACGGACCCAGATCCCCGGGCCGGTGCTGACCACCGTGGCCACCGTGGGTCTCCTCGGGGCGGTGGGACTCGGTATCGCCGGGGCGGTGGAGGTGGGATGGGCGCTGGTCCCCTTCCTGGTGCTCGGGCCGGTGCTGGTCATCGCCTACAACGCCGAGCTGTTCGGAGGGGCCATCCACAACGACATCGGCTTCGCCGCCAGCTGGGGGGCGTTCCCGGTGCTCACGGCCTACGTGGCCCAGACCGGGGACCTGGCGCTGGCCCCGGCCCTCGCCGCCCTGGGGGCGTTCGCCCTCTCGGCGGCGCAACGGACCCTCAGCACCCCGGCCCGGATGTTGCGCCGGCGGACCGAGGAGGTCACCGGGACCGTCACCCGCTCGGACGGCACCACGGTGGACGTGACCCGGGCCTTCCTGTTGGCCCCCCTGGAGCGGGCGCTGCGGGCCATGTCGTGGGCGGTCGTGCTCACCGCGGCGGCGCTGGCCGTGGCCCGTCTGGACTAGGCCGGATCCGTCAGAGACGCTGGAGGCGCCGACGGAAGCCGGCCACCGTCACCTCCACCACCCGGTCGTGGCCCCACTGCAGGACCGGTCGGCCGAGCCGGGCCGCCACCCGCATGACCGGCTGGTGGACCTCGATGGTCCAGGCCATCTCGACCAGGGACCCGGCACCGTCGCCACGGATCCGGAGCCGGGCCCGGCCGGTGAGGTCCCCTCCGATGGTGGCGTCGATGGCGTGGGGGCGGTCGCACCGGCCGAGGGCGACGGCCAACCGCATGCGGTACGGGAGGGGCGGCGTGACCACACCCCGGAGCACCGAGCCCTCCGCCAGCCCGTCCCCGTCGAGTCGGAACTCGGTGAGCCACGGCCACCATCCCTCGAACTGGTCGACCTCCTCCAGCCGCGCCCAGAGCTGCTCGGGAGTCAGCCCGAAGACGTACTCCCCTCGGTGGGTGAACACGGCGGCGGCCACGCCCCCACGGTAGGCCGTGGCCCGCGTCACCCGGGCGGCGTCGGCCTCCACTCGGGATCGGGCTCGAAGAACTGGCGCGGGAGCGCCTCGAGGCCGATGGCGAAGACCGTCCCCTCCTGGTCCTCACCGTCGGGCCCGGTCGGGCGCAGGATGCCCAGCATCTCCGGGTCGAGACGCTGACGGAGCGAGCACCCTTCGGCCAGGGCCCCGATGGCCACCGTGAACGGCGCGGTGTGGCCATCGCTCCGATCCCAGGTCCCCGCTCCGACTCGGGCCGGCCCGGCGGAGGCCAGGGGTGGAAGCCACGGCCGGTTGCGCCCGAGGGGAGGGGGAGCGAGAGTCATGGTCATGGACACGTCGCAGACCTATGGCACCACCGTGGGCTCCCAGTCGGTCGACCTCCCCCTGGTGCCGGTATCGGAGGACTGCACCATCGCCCTGCTCATCTGCGTCGACCTCGGCGTGGCCTTCGCCGAGACCGCCGGACGGGAGCTCGCCGCGCTGCTGGCCCCCTTCCGGCCCGAACTGGTGGTGTCGGTGGCCACCATGGGCATCCCGCTGGCCATCGAGGTCAGTCGCGCCCTGGGGCTCGACGACTACGTGATCCTGCACAAGACCCCCAAGATCCACCTGGGCGAGTCCCTGGCCCAGCCGGTGCGGTCGATCACCACCGACGGCCAGCAGACCCTGCGGATGGACCCGGCCCGGGTCGGGGCGGTGCGAGGCCGGCGGGTGGCGGTGGTCGACGACGTCATCTCCACCGGGGCGTCGACGGCCGCGGCCCTCGCCCTGGTGCGGCGGGCCGGCGCCGAGCCGGTGGCGGTGGGCGTGCTGATGACGGAGGGACGGGGCTGGCGGGACGCGCTCGGAACCGACGCCGACCGGGTGGTGGCGCTCGGCTCCATGCCCGTGTTCCGCCCCGATCCCGACCGCGGGGGGCTGCGCCCCGACTGGGGCTGAGCCCCGGCGGTGCCCGATGACATGTGCCATAGTCCTGACGTGGCGCCTCGACCCATCGACCCGGCCGTCCTGCGGGTCGACGACGACGGGGTCACCCTGCTCGGTGGCTGGTCGCCGGGCAGCGGGCTCCGGCACTTCCCACCCCGCCCGGTCTGCCCGTTCACCGGGGCCGACGACATCCAGCCGGTCGACCTCCCCCGCCGCGGGACGGTGTGGCTCCATACCACGGTGACCGTCGCGCCACCCGGGTACGCGGGGCCGGTCCCCTACGGGCTGGGCATCGTCGAGCTCGACGGGGACCCGATGCTCCGGGTGGTGTCCCGGCTCGAAGGCGAGGGTCTGGCCCCGGGGGTTCCCGTGCACCTCGACGGCGAGGAAGTGCCCGGGCCCGACGGGGAGCCCTCGATCACCTGGGTGTTCCGCCGGTGAGCGAGGTGCGGATCACCGGGGTGGGCCTCCACCCGTTCGGCCGCTTCGGCGACCTGACCGGGACGGCCATGGGGGTGACGGCGGTCCGGGCGGCGCTGGCTGAGTCCGGGATCGGCGTCGCCGACGTGCAGGCGGCGTTCTGCGGGACGGCCTACGGCGGCGTGGCCGCCGGGCACCGGGTCCTCGCCTCCCTGGCCGGTACCGGCATCCCCATCTACGACGTGGAGGCCGGCTGCGCATCGGGGGGCGCCGCCCTCCAGCTGGGGGCGGCCTCGGTCGCCTCGGGCCAGTACGACCGGGTGTTGGTCTTCGGGATCGAGAAGATGCCCAAGGGGATCATCCGGTCCTCGTTCTTCGCCCCGTGGCAGGAAGCGGCCGGCCTCAGCCCGGCCCCGGCCTTCTTCGCCCTCCGGGCCCAGCGGCTGCTGGCCGACACCGGACTCACCGAGCACCATCTGGCCCAGGTGGTGGTCAAGAACCGACGGCACGGCGTGGCCAACCCCGATGCCATGTTCACCAAGGCGGTGAGCGCCGAGGAGGTCCTGGCCTCCCGGATGATCTGCCCGCCGCTCACCCTGTTCATGCTGTGCTCACCCAACGAAGGAGCGGCCGCCGTCGTCCTCGAGCGATCGGCGAACGGGGTGCGCCTGGCCGGCATCTCGCTCCGGTCACACCTGCCCGGCAGCGTGCTCGGCGAGGACTCCCCGCTCAGCGGGATCGACGACGACGCCATCACCCCTCCCACCACCCTGGCCGCCCAGGACGCCTACGCCCAGGCCGGCCTGGGCCCCGACGACGTCGACGTGGTCGAGTGCCAGGACACCGACGCCGCCCGCGAGCTGCTGGCCTGGGCCGAGCTGGGGCTGTGCGCGCCGGGTGACCAGGCCGCCGTGCTGGCCCGGGGTGACGCCGACGTCGGGGGGCGCCTGCCCGTCAACCCCTCCGGCGGGCTGCTGTCCAAGGGCGAACCCCTGGGCGCCTCGGCCCTGGGCCAGGTGGTCGAGCTGGTCAGACAGCTGCGGGGCGACGCCGGAGACCGGCAGGTCGACGGGGCCCGGGTGGGTCTGGCCCACGTGATCGGACGGGGCGCCAACGCCTGCGTGACGGTGCTCGGGGCCTGATGGGAACCGAACGCTCCCCGACCAGGGACCTCACCGTCCTGGCCGTCCCCTTCTACTTCGGGAGCATGGCCGTCGAGTACGTGTGGCTGCGTCGGCGGGCCCGGCGTGGGGAGCCGTCCGCCGGCGACTACGAGCGACGCGACACGCTGGCCAGCCTGGCCATGGGCACGGGGAGCCTGGTGGCCCCGTTCGTCGTACCCCAGTTGCTGCGCCCGTTCCGGCTCGGCCACGGGCGCACGGGACGGGCCGTGGTGGCACTGGCCGTGGGCGCGGCGGCGGTGACCACCGCGGCCGACCGGGTGGTGCGGCGGTCGGGCCGGACCCGGCCGCCACCGGCGGACGGGTCACCCCGGGCCGGCGCCGGCGCCGGCGCCTCCGACGGAACCCAGGCCAGGCCGGTCGAGGTCGAGGCGTGCGGTCGGGCCCGGCGGGTGGCCGCGGTCGGTGGAGTGACCACCATCGCCGTGACCGGCTTGGCCCTGGCCGCCACCTGGGCCGAGCGCACCGCACCCCAGCGCCTGTGGACACGGCGCCGGCTTCCCGATCTGGGTCGGGGACCGGTGGCGGTGGCCCTGGCCGTCATCGGGTGGGACTTCATCTACTACTGGAACCACCGGTTCATGCACGAGAGCCGCCACCTGTGGGCCATCCATGTGGTGCACCACTCCAGCGAGCGCTACAACCTGTCCACCGCTCTGCGTCAACCGGTGGCCGACACCCTCGGCACCTCGGTGCCCTACGGGCTCCTCTGCCTGGCCGGGATCTCCCCCGAGCTGGTGGCCACGGCCCGGGGGGTCAACCTGCTCTACCAGTTCTGGATCCACACCGAGACCATCGGTCGTCTCGGCCCGCCCGAGGTGGTGCTCAACTCCCCCTCCCACCACCGGGTCCACCACGGCTCCAACTCGCAGTACCTGGACCGCAACCACGGCAGCATCCTGATCGTATGGGACCGGCTGTTCGGCACCTTCGAGCGGGAGGGGCAACCGGTGGTCTACGGGCTGACCAAGGACATCAAGACCTTCAACCCCGGCACCGATCGCCACCCACGAGTTCGCCGCCATGTTGGGCGACGTGGCGCACTCCACCGGGTGGGTCGAGCGCGTCTCCCACGTGGTCCGGGGACCGGGGTGGGGAGCCACGAGGACCCCGGCACCGGTGGACTCGGCAGCAGTCGCGGCCTGAGGGCGCGACACGACGGCGGAGGCGGTCTCGGCGGGGCTCAGGCCGGGTCGGCCTTCCTTTCGTGCCGCTTCTTCAGCGAGCGCACGATGGACGCCTCGATCAGCTTGTCGTTGTCCTTGGAGATGAAGTGGTGCACCCGCTTCTCGAACAGGACCCGCATCACCGGGTTGAACACCTCGTAGGTCTCGCGGAAGTGGACCCGGGTCCTCCCCCCGCCCAGGTCCTCCAGCCGGGTCAGTCCCGAGGCCCGGGACCACAGGGGCTTGCCCACCGCGTCGTACCGCCAGGACACCGGCCGCCGGGCCTCGGTGATCCACTCCCACGACTGGGCCCGCCCCTTGGACAGCAGGTACCGGGGGACCGGGAAGTGACAGTGGCGCACCAGGCCGTTCCCCTCCTCGTCGCCGGGGTGGTAGATCTCGATGGTGACCGTGTCGGTCTTGATGCCGACCCGGGTCCGCGTCCAGATCACGTCCCAGACCTCCTCGGGTGTCCCGTCGACGACGAAGTCGAAGTTATGTACCTGCACGTGCCCGTCTCCCGTCTCGGTTGCGCATCACCGTCTCTGCCCCCCCTCACCGGCGGGGAGGCTCACCGGCCGGCCCCGGTGTCGTACACCACGGTGGCCGACGCCAGTCGGGCCTTGACCACCTTGCCGCCGGCGTTCCTCGGCAGCTCGGTCACCACCACCACCCGGCGGGGCACCTTGTAGTCGGCCAGGCGCTGGCCGGCGAAGCCGATCAGCTCCTCGGCGGTGGTCGCCGAGCCCGGACGCAGCACCACGTAGGCGGCGACGTCCTCGCCCAGCACGTCGTGGGGAATGCCCACCACCGCGGCCTCGACCACGTCCGGGTGGGCGTGCAGAGCCGCCTCCACGTCGTCGGCGTAGACGTTCATCCCCCCGCGGACGATCATCTCCTTCTTCCGTCCCACGATGTACAGGTAGCCGTCGGCGTCGAGATGACCGAGGTCACCCGTGTGCAGCCACCCACCCTCCCACTGGCGGGCGGTGGCCTCGGCGTCCCGGTAGTACTCGCGGTGACCCTCGGGGTTGCGGGTCAGGACCTCGCCCACCTCCCCGGTGGCACGCTCCCGCCCGTCGTCGTCGACGATCCGGACCTCGACCGGAGGGGTCGGCCGGCCCACCGCTCCGGGGCGGGTCCGGGCCGCCTCGGGATCCATGGTGAAGGTGGCGTGCCCACCCTCGGTCATGCCGTAGCTGTTGAGCACGGCGGCCCGGGGGAGTTTGGCCTGGAGGACCCGGAGGGTGTTCGGGGCCAACGGGGCGCTCCCCAGCACCAGCAGGCGCAGGCTGGTCAGATCGGCCGACTCGAACCCGGGATGGTGGATGAGCAGTTGGGCCATGGCCGGCACCACGAACGCGGAGGGCGGCCGCTCCCGCTCCACGATCTCCAGCCACCGGCCGGCGTCGAAGGTGGGCAGGTGGAGGACGACCATCCCGGCCTTCATCGGGTTGTGGATGAAGCCCAGCCCGGCGAAGGTGAAGACCGGGGAGGCGGTCAGCCATCCCGTCCCCTGCCACTCGGGCAGCTGGTTGGGCACCCGGGCCACCTGGGAGTGGCGGACGGCCACCCCCTTGGGCCGGCCGGTGGTCCCCGAGGTGTACATGATGTCGGCGAGGTCGTCGTCGCCGAGCGGTGCCTGGATGGGGCCGTCGTCTTCGGACTTCAGGCCTTCGAGGTCGACCGCGCCGTCGATGCCCGGACCACCGACCGAGGCCACCAGACGCAGGGAGGCGAGCCGGCCGATCAGCGGGCCGACGGCGTCGCCGTAGGAGCCGCTGGCCACCACGGCGGTGGCCTCGGCGTGCTCGAGGATGCCCCGCACCTCGGGCGGGGAGAGGCGGTTGTTGAGCGGGACGGCCACCGCGCCCACCTTGTGGACGGCGCTGTAGGTCACGATCCAGTCGAGGATGTGGTCGCCCTCCATCAGGATGGCCACCCGGTCGCCCCGGGCCACCCCCCGGTCGACGAGCCCGTGGGCCAGCCGGTTGGACTGGCGCTCCCACCGGTCGAAGGTGATCGAGGTGTCGTCCCCCAGGTTCCGGTAGGCGGTCTCGTCGGGGTAGGCGGCGGCCATGGTCCGGAGCTGGTCGGTCAGGAGCTCAGTCACGGCGGACCCGGAGATGGCGCCTCCCGACACCCCGCTCAGGGCGGACCACCGGCCGAGGCGACCAGGGGCACCGGCCGGGCCAGGCTCCAGCTGAACGTCTCGGGAATCTCGTCCATGGTGATCGGTCGCCGACAGGTCGGCCACCGTGGGGCCGACCCGGTCGGCCACCTCCTGGAGCAGGCCGTCGTCGAACCCGAACAGCCGACAGGCGTTGCCGCCCAGGATCCGACGGAGGTCGCCCTCGGGCATCCCGCCGAACACCTGGCGCAGGACCAGCCGGTGCACGGGGGCGGCTCCCTCGAGGTGGGGGTAGTCCGCACCCCACATGAGCCGATCCACTCCGATCTCGTCCCGCATCTCGGCCTCGCCGCGGTTCATGAGCGACCCGCCCAGGAACACGTGCCGGTCGAAGTACTCCGAGGGACGCCTGGCGAGGTAGGAGCGGACCGGGGCGCCGCCGTGGGTGTCGAAGAAGGACTCCATGTCCCGCACCAGTGAGGGCAGCCACTGCACGCCGTTCTCCGTGACCACCACCTTGAGATCGGGGTGCCGGTCGAAGACGCCGCCGAAGATCAGGAACCACAGGGGCCGGCGGGTGAACACGAATACCTCGTAGAGGCCGAGGAAGCCCCCGTGCTTGGCGTCGTAGAGCTGCTTGGCGTCGGTGGCCGAGCCCGAGGCGCCGGTGTGCAGGTTGACCACGATGCCGTGCTCCTCGCAAGCGCTCCACAGCGGTTCGTAGTACTCGTCGGCGTAGCCGGGCAGCCCGGTGCGCAGGGACATGGCCGGCAGCATGACGCCCCCGTGGATGCCGTGCTCCCGCGCCCAGCCGATGGCCTCGACGGCCCGGTCCATGTCATGGAGATCGATGGGGATGCAGCCGGTCCGCCGCCCGGGGGCGGCGGCCACGAACTCGGCCAGCCACCGGTAGTAGGCCCACAGGGCGGGCCACACCATCTCGAGGTTCTTGGACGAGTGGCCGCCGAGGTACATGGCCGGGGACAGCCCGCCGGCCAGCACCGGGCCGGGGAACACCACCTCGGCGTGGATGCCCTGGTCTCGAGATAGGCCAGCCGGCGGCCGTCGGCGTCGGAGGGGAAGACCCACTCCTCGCCGTACCGGGCCAACCACGTCGAGGCGGCCTCGGTGTCGACGCCCATCCCGGCCAGCCGCCGGGTGGCCACCGCCCGCACGGCGTCGGCGTCGTCGATCTCGCCGGGGTCGACCCCCCCGAACATGGGGATGGCCACGGCCGAGAGGTCCCCGAAGGCGGCCACCGCCTCGCGGTCGCGCCGGGTCCACATAGGAGAGGAACTCCTCCAGCGTGTCCGGGGCGGCATGGGCGTCGGCCGACACCACCACATAGGGCCGCCCGGTGGCCGGGTCGTCGCCGTGTGCTGCCATCCCATTCACCTCCCCCGGGGTCGGGTCCCCCACCCGTTCAGGCGCAGACTACTGCGGGACACCCCGGCAGGGCGACGGGAGCGGTACGGTGGCCCCCATGGACTGGTCATCGTGGGCGGAACGCCTCGAGCACGCCCTCGGGCCCGAGGGGGATTTCCCGTCCTTCTTCGCCCCCGGGGCGCTGTTCAGCGATCCGGTCAACCAGCCCACCCCGGACCTGGCCGCCATCGAGGAGATGACCAAGGCGTCGTTCCCCGACTGGCGACAGGAGATCAGCTGGGTCCACGGTGACGACCGGGGCGGCGCCTTCGAGTGGATCGGGCGGGGGACCCTGGGGGGCTCGATCCCCGTCGAGATCCACGGGTGCACGGTGGTGGACGTGGACGCCGACGGGCTGGTCACCCGGTGGCGGGACTACTTCGACCTCCACCAGATCGACGACCAGGTCGCCGCCCACTCGGCGACCGCCGACGCCGAGTGACCGGCCGGTCCTGACGGCTCAGACCGGCCCTTCGGTGGGCACCCCGAAGTACTCCTGGTAGGGAGCGGCGCGCTCCCGGAGGGCGTGCTCGTCGAGGCCGGTGTCGGCCCACGAGTACCGGGTCCCCCCGCCGCCGCCGTCGCCGGGGTGGGTGGCCAGGAACCCGCGCATCCGTGACTCGGCCTCGGCGGTGAGCTCCAGGCCCAGCTGGTCGTAGACGGCCCCGATGGTGGCGAACGGGTCGGCCATGAACGAGGCGAACTGCACGTCGATGACCTGCTCGGGTCGGAGGGTCCCGTCGCTCCGGGCGGCCAGGGACCGCTCGAGGCCCAGGAAGATGTCCTCGCTGTACTGGGCGGCGGCCCGGGCCACCGAGCTGTGGTCGCTGGCCATGCGACGCAGGTGGGCCACCAGGGCACTGATCGAGGTGATGACCGTCAGGGGGTCACGGTGGGTCTGGATGACCACGGCGTCGGGGTACTCGGCCATGAGCGCCCCGAGGTGCCAGAGATGCGCCGGGGACTTGATCAGCCACCGGTCGGCGGCGTGCTCGGACTGCAGGTGCTGGAGGTAGATGCGGTGCCAGCGGTACAGCGGGGCGGGGTCGGCCTCGTGGAGCAGCCACGCCTCGTAGGCGGGGACGTCGAACTGGGTCTGGAACATCATCGAGCGGAACTCGCTGGCCGTGATGCGGGCGCACTCCTGGGCCAGCCGGGCCCCGAGGGGGTGGAAGGCGCTGAAGCCCGGGATGATCTGGTCGGCCATGCCCGACATGACCTCCGACTCCTCGATGCGCGGGTCGGTGTCGTAGGTGGCGGTGGTGGGCGGCGGGACCGGGAAGTCCACCTCCCAGGTCAGCGGGGCCCGGTGGGCCGGGTCCTGGGCCAGCAGGTCGAAGAGGATGGTGGTCCCGGTCCGGGGCTGGCCGCAGATGACCAGGGGACGGGTCGATCTCGCCCTCGGCCACGGCCGGATGGGTGGCCCGCCACTCGAGGATCCGGAGCCGGTTGGTCAGGTAGCCGGTGAACTCGCTCTGGACGATGGTCACGCCGAGCTCGTTGAGCCGGGCCGAACGGTCGAGGTCGTCGAGCATCCGGTCGAGGCCCTCCTGCCAGGTGGGCTCGCCGAAGTCGTCGAGGCCGGCGGCCTCGGCGGCCGCCGCCACCAGGTCGTCGGCGGTGAAGGGGAGGGTGGACATCGGGGTCATACCTCCTGGGCGGCGAGCACCGACGTGGTCACCGCCGGTGGGTCGGGATGGTCGAGCCAGCGCAGGGTCAGGAAGCCTCGGTGGCGGCCACCGGTGTCGAGCCACGTGCCCGACCGACCGTCCCGGCCACCGGGGGCCCGGTCGCCGATGACCAGTCGCACCTTCCCGTCGTCCCCGACCGGGGCGGTGGCGTTGGTGGCCGAGCTGGTGCGCCGGCGGGGATCGATGCACTCGTGCCAGATGTTCTCGACGGTGACGCTCCAGTAGCGGGTGGCCGGCGGGGTGAACTCCAGGGCCAGCGCCTGGCCCTCCTCCAGCCGGAACGTCCCCAGCATGTAGAGATTGTCCGGGGTGGTGTTCTCGTCCCCGAGGACGGCGGCCTCGGCCGTGGCCAGCTGGTTGGGCCGGTCCAGCAGCTCGGGCATGACCGTGCGGTGGAGGGTCATGAGCTTGACGATGGTCCAACCCATGGCGCTCAGCCCCTCGGACAGCTGCTGGTCCGAGGGTCGGTCGGGTGGCCCCACGGGATCGATGGAGCTGATCCGGAAACCGGCCAGCTCCTCGGCGGCGCGGTCGGCCACGTACTGGCGGACGAGCACGGCCGAGGCGTCCTCGGGGATGGGCACCCAGGTCGACCCGTCCAGCTCGGCCGGCGACGGCTCGCTCCGGCGGCCAGCACCAGGGAGAAGGTGCCGGTCCCGTCCACCTCGAGCTGCGTGTCGGACACGTAGGCGGCCTGGCGGCGGGGGGTCAGGCCCCGGCCGGCCAGGACCTGGAACCCGAGGTAGGTGACCGTCCCGCGCTCCCCGGTGATCCGGTAGCGACGGCGGCCGTCGATCATGGCCAGGTGGTACTCCCCGTCGGGATTGGGCCCGCCGACCAGACGGGCCTCGGAGTTCATCGAGAAGAACCAGGGGGCCTCCGGGTCGACGTCGAGGGACAGCTCCGAGCACAGGGCGGTGACCCGGCCCAGCACCCGCAGGCCCTCGAGGAGCTCCAGCTCCGTCTCCGACTCGCCGGTGACCATGGTGGTCATGTCCTCGACCGTCTGGCGCACGAACGCCCAGGCCTCGAGGGACTGCCGGCCCGCGTCGGTGTCACCTTCGGTCATGTTCACTCCCCCTTGGGCCCGGCCCAGGATAGACAGCCGGATCGGGCCGCCGGGGCGGCTCGGGTCCGGGTCGGTCCCGACTACCAGAGCGGTGACCAGGCGCTGGTGCGCAACAGCTTGCTCTCCCACTGGTCCCGGATCTCCAGCCCCTTGGCCATGTAGGTGCCCGGCCAGGTGGTGGGGTCGTGCTCCTCGACGCTGGTCAGCAGCCGCCCCAGGGTCGAGAAGTTCACGACCTTCTGCATCAGGATGGCCTCGGGCCGGATGCCCGACCCGTGGGCCACCTGGAAGCAGGCCTGGATGTCGAGGAGTTTCCGCTCCGGCGGGGTCTGGCGCATGATCTGCCAGTAGTCGTGGTCCCAGAGCTCGATGTACTCGTCGAGGGGGGCGTCGGGCCATCCGGTGTCCTGCATGTAGACCGACAGCTCGTGGGTGTCCGGGACGGTGGGCACGGTGGCCAGGTCCACCTGCTGGAGGGCCGACCAGTAGACGGGCAGGAGGAGCTTCCCCTCCACCTCGTGCCGGCAGGCGTCGAGCCGCAGGGCCAGGTCGGCGAGGTCGCCCTCCCGCATCCGGCGACCCAAGCGCCTCCCAGGCCGCGCCGTCGGCGAGGGCGGTGACGGTCACCACCTCGTAGGCCGGGCCGCTGCCCATGGCGTGGTTGAGGTACCAGAGGAGCCGGGCGTCGTGGCCGTGGGCCAGGGCCCCCATCCAGTGGTCGCGGACCAGCTCCTCGAAGGCCGCGGCGCGCCGACCGATCACCCGGTGGGTCTCATGGAGGAACAGCATGGTCACCCGTCTCCCGCTGGCGGCCGGCGGGCGGCGGCCCCCGGGACGGGCCCGGCGACGCTGGTCGGCGGAGCTGCTCATGGCAGCGGCGACCACGGGGCGGTCCGGAGCAGCCTCGACCGCCACCGGTCGCGGAGGTCGAGGGCCTCGTCCATCCACGACCCCGGCCCGGTGACCTCGGCCGGGATGTCCCGGGTCAGCAGGGCGATGAGCGGCGGGAGGCTGGACAGCCGCTGGAGCAGGGTGACTTCGGGGCTCCGCCCGGCACCGGGCATGGTCTCGCAGCCCCAGGGCCACGCTCATGTGCATCCGGGCGTCCTCGCCGGCCAGCGAGGGCCGGTACACGGCCCCGGCCGCCTCCACGTACTGGCGCAGCTTGCCCGGGAACGGCCACATGGTGTCCTCCATGTGCATGGTCGGCTCGCGGCTCACCCCGCCGGTGGGGATGTCCTCCAGCGCGGGGAACGGCGGCGACCACGGCAGCGGGGCCAGGACCCGGCCGTGGGACTCGTGCTGCAGCCCGTCGAGGTCGCGGGCCCACGCCTTCAGGTCGCCGCGGGCCAGGCGCTCGGCCAGGCGGACGTAGGCCGGACCGTCCCGCACCGCGGTGACGGTGACCACCCGGTAGGCCAGGCCGCTGCCGTGGGCCAGGTCGAAGTACCAGGCCAGTCGGGCGTCGTTTCCGTCGGCCAGGAGTGGGCATCCACCGCTCGCGGTAGGCCGACTCGAATGCCGCGGCCTGCTTCCCGACCACCTTGTGGAACTCGTGGATGAACAGCACGGTCCTCCTAGGCCGGAGCCGGTTCGCCGGCGAGGATACCCTCCACCAGGTCGGCCACGGAATCGACCACCCGGCCCGGGCGGTAGGGGAAGCGCTCGATCTGGGACCGGCTGGTCACGCCGGTGAGGACCAGGATGGTCTGGAGACCCGCCTCGATGCCGGCCACCACGTCGGTGTCCATCCGGTCGCCGACCATCACGCTCGACTCGGAGTGGGCCCCGAGCGAGTTCATGGCCTCGCGCATCATGAGCGGGTTGGGCTTGCCGACGAAGTACGGGGCCACCCCGGTGGCCCGCTCGATGAGGGCGGCCACCGAGCCGGTCCCGGGCACGATGCCCTCCAGGGTGGGCCCGGTGGGGTCGGGGTTGGTGGCGATGAACCGCGCCCCGCCCTCGACCAGTCGGATGGCCCGGGTG
This sequence comes from uncultured Acidimicrobiaceae bacterium, assembly GCA_963812525.1. Classification (GTDB taxonomy): domain Bacteria; phylum Actinomycetota; class Acidimicrobiia; order Acidimicrobiales; family RAAP-2; genus Bog-756. Next base: position 514,610 of record CAWEVL010000004.1, on the reverse strand, counting down.
ATGGACTCGAAGCTGTAGGTCCGGGTCTCTCCGAGCACCACGTAGTCGGGTCGGCGGTCGGTGAGGACGTACCCGGCCTCGTGCAGGGCGGTGGTGAGCCCGGCCTCCCCCAGGACGAAGGCCGTGCCCCCGGGTCGCTGGGACCGGAGGAAGGCCGCGGTGGCCTCGGCCGAGGTCCACAGGGAGGTGGCCGGGACGTCGAGGCCCAGGCTCACCAACCGGGCCGAGAGGTCGCGGGCGCTGTAGATGGAGTTGTTGGTCAGGACCAGGAACGGATGGCCGCCGACGGCGCAGGGCGTCGAGGAAGGCGTCGGCCCCGGGGATGGGCTGGCCCTCGTGGACCAGCACCCCGTCCATGTCGCACATCCACGACCTCGGCACGGCGTCTCGGCTCACGGCCCAAGTGTCGCACGGCCGGCGCCGGCCGGGACTCGCTCGGGGTCCGACCGCCCCGCCGTCACCCGGGGGCCGCGTGCTCCAAGCGTCGGGAGATGGGGTCGAAGGCGTAGTAGAGGGCCAGGACCCCGTGGAAGGCCAGGCACAGGTAGGCGTTGATGAACGCCACCCCGATGGAGAGTAGGTAGATCACGGTGCCCCCGGTGAACAGCACGGTGGACACGGTCCGCTGGGACTCGGGGAACTCCGGCCGGAGCAGTCGGCGCCCTCGTGACGCGTGCAGCCACATGCCGGCCCACATGCAGGCGTTGATGGCCATGACCATGCTGTAGAAGACCGCCGCCGTCCGGGCTCCGTGCCCCACCCGGAGGGCCTCACCGAAGACCCCGGTGGGATAGGGGATGAACACGATGGTCATCAGCAGCAGCAGGTTCCAGTAGAAGAGCCCGCGGTCGATCCGCTGCAGGTGGGAGAAGACGGTGTGGTGGTTGACCCACATGATGCCGATGACCAGGAAGCTGACCACGTAGGCGGCCAGGGACGGCCAGCGCTGGAGCAGTTCGCGCCGGAGGTCGAGGTAGTTGCGGGGCTGGGCGATGGTCAGGACCAGCAACGTGATGGCGATGGCGAAGACGCCGTCGCTGAACGTCTCCACCCGGGCCTTGTTCATGCCGCCGCCCCGGTACCGACCCGAGGTCGGCCGATGGTCGGGCGGCCGTCCATGGATCCGGGTCTACCAGGCCGGATGGGCGGCCGCCTCCCGGGCCGTCCCGTCCGCGGGACCGGTCCCGGGCGAGCACGGCTGGCCCGCTGGCATACTCGGACGGTGGGGACCGTGCCATGACCATCATCACCCGGAGGGACACCCTGCTCCCCGACCCCGACCCGCGCCCGATCCGGTACACCGTGATCTCGGTCGACGACCACCTGGTCGAGCCGCCGGACATGTTCGTGGGCCGGCTGCCGGCCCGGTTCGCCGACCGGGCCCCCCGGATCATCGAGAACAGCCGGGGTCACCAACTGTGGGAGTTCGACGGGAAGCGGTACTCGCAGGTGGGGATGAACGCGGTGGCCGGCCGCCGGCCCGAGGCGGTCACCTTGGAGCCCACCCGGTTCGAGGACATGCGCCGGGGTTGCTGGGACATCGACGCCCGCATCGCCGACATGGACATCAACGGGGTGTGGGCCTCCCTCAACTTCCCCTCCCAGATCACCGGCTTCTCCGGTCGGGTGTTCTCGGAGTGCCAGCGACCCCGAGCTGGGCCTGGCCGTCACCCGGGCCTGGAACGACTGGCTGTATGAGGCGTGGTGGCAGCCCTACCCCGACCGGATCATCCCCTGCGGGATCACCTATCTGGCCGACCCGGAGCTCGGAGCGGACGAGATCCGGCGCAACGCGGCACGCGGGTTCCGCTCGGTCACCCTCCCCGAGCGCCCCCACCGGATCGGCCTGCCCAGCCTGTTCTCGGGCTACTGGGACCCGATCATCGCGGCCTGCGAGGAGACCGACACGGTGGTCTCCCTCCATGTCGGCTCCTCGGGCATGCCCGACATGCCCTCCGACAGCCCGATGGTGGCCCTGGGGGCCACGCTGTTCGGCCAGATGTCGCTGTCGGCCTGCGCCGAGTGGCTGTGGTCGGGGCTGCCCGTCCGCTACCCGGGGATCAAGATCGCCATGAGCGAGGGCGGCATCGGTTGGGTGGCCATGCTGCTCGACCGCCTCGACAACATCGTGGACCGCTCGGGGTACGGGCAGGGCTTCGACCCCTCCGGTCTGCGGCCGGCCGAGGTCCTTTCCCGCAACTTCTGGTACTGCACCATCGACGACCCGTCCACCATCGACACCCGCCACCGCATCGGGACCGACCACATCATGGTCGAGGTGGACTACCCCCACGGCGATTCCACCTGGCCGGACACCCAGGCGGTCATCGAGCGGTGCTGGGGCCACCTGCCGGTCGAGGACCTGCGCCAACTGACCCACCGGAACGCCGCCCGCCTGTACCGCTGGGCCCTGCCCCAGCACCCGGTGCCGTGACCACCACCGGGTTCGTCCCCGCCCCCGACCGGCTCCTGCCCGAGCTGTCCCCCCGCCAGGAGCTGGTCCTGCTGGCTCGGACGCTGTGGCGGGAGGGGTACGACGACCACCTGGCCGGCCACATCACCTACCGGCAGGCCGACGGGACGCTCCTGTGCAACCCGTGGCTCCTGTTGTGGGAGGAGCTCCGGCCCGACGACCTGCTGGTCATCGACCTCGAGGGCAACCGGCTGGAGGGCCGCTGGCCGGTCCCCCTCGGGATCCCGCTCCACCTCGAGCTCCACCGCCAGCGCCGGGACGTCGAGGTGGCCGTGCACAGCCACCCACGGTTCGGCACGGTCTGGGCCGACCTGGCCCGGGTGCCGGGCTGCTACGACCAGAGCTCGGCCCTCGGGGGCGGCGAGCTGGTGGTGGTGGACGAGTACGAGGGGCCGGTCGACTCCCGGGACAGCGCGGCCAAGGCCGTGGCGGCCATGGGCTCGGCCGACATGGCCCTCCTGGCCAACCACGGCGTGTTCGTCACCGCCGGGAGCATCCGGGCCGCCCACCAGCGGGCCGTGGCCCTCGAGTACCGCAGCCGACGAGCCTGGCAGGTGGAGTCACTGGGTGGGGGCCGCGAGCTGCCGGACCCGGCCGCCACCTTCTTCCGGGGCTCCGACGGCGAGGGGTTCGTGGGGTTCTTCGAGGCCATGGCCCGACGCGAGCTGACCTTCGACCCGCACTGCCTCGAGCCCCGGGTGGCCGGCCCCGCCGGCCGGTGACGACGGCCCGGCTCGAGGGGGCGGAGGTCAGGCTCCGGCCGGCCCGCCGGGCCGACATCCCGGCCCTGGTGCCCATCCGGGAGGATCCCGCCGTCTACGCCCGGTGGCGCGGGGGCCCCGACCTTCGGTCGGCCGTCGAACAGGACCTGGCCGAGCCGGGCGCCACCGCCTACGTGATCGAGTTCGGCGCCCGGGTGGTCGGGTGGATCCAGTGGTCGGCCGAGGAAGAGCCCGACTACCGCTTCGCCTCGATCGACCTCTACCTCGACCCCGCGGTCCACGGGCGGGGGCTCGGCACCGACGCCGTCCGGACCGTGGTGCGCCACCTGATCGAGGACCACGGCCACCGCCGTTTCGAGATCGACCCGGCGGCCGACAACCAGGCGGCCATCCGGTGCTACTCCAAGGTGGGCTTCCGACCGGTGGGCATCCGGCGACAGAGCGAGCGGGGCCCCGACGGGTCCTTCCACGACGCCCTGCTGATGGACCTGCTGGCCGACGAGGTCACCGCCGGGCCGACCACGTCCGGCCCCGCCGGCACCGGTGTGTGAGACTCACCGGGTCAGTCGGACGAGGTGACGGGCGCCATCGGGTGGTCCGGGTCGGGGAGCGCGATGCGAGCGGTGGTCACCCGGGGTGGACGACTGGTGGTGACGGACATCGAGGACCCGAGTCCGGGGTCCGGCCACGTCGTGGTCCGCTCGTTGAGCGCGGGCATCTGCGGGTCCGACCTGCACGCCCTGGCCGACTTCCGGCACTTCACCGGGCTCATGGACCGGGTGGGCGCGCCGGCCCTCGACCCCGGCACCGACACCGTGTTCGGCCACGAGTTCTGCGCCGAGGTGGTCGAGCACGGCCCCGACACGGCCGGCACCCTCCCCGTCGGCACCCGGGTCTGCTCGGTGCCCATCGTCTTCGGTCCGGCCGGCGTCGAGCAGGTCGGGTACTCCAACACCTTCCCCGGCGCCCTGGCCGAGTACCTGGTGCTCCAGGAGGCGCTGCTCCTCCCGGTCCCCGACACGCTCGACACCGACCTGGCCGCCCTGACCGAGCCGCTGGCCGTGGGCGAGCACGCCGTGGGCCTGTCCCGCCTCGGGCCCGGGCAGCCGTGCCTGGTGGTGGGGTGCGGCCCGGTGGGCCTGGCCGTGATCGCCGCCCTGAAGGGCCGGGGGCACGGGCCGGTGCTCGCCGCCGACTTCTCCCCCGCCCGCCGCCGGTTGGCCGAGGCGTTCGGGGCCGACGAGGTCATCGACCCGGCCCTCGGGTCACCCCACGAGCGGTGGGCCACGCTCGGCGTGCCCACCAGCCTCCTGGAGCGGGCGCTGGCCACCATGGCCGGGGGCGAGGTGCCCAGCCCGGTGATCTTCGAGGCGGTCGGCGTGCCGGGCATGCTCCAGTCCCTGATCGAGGCGGCGCCACCGAGGAGCCGCATCGTGGTCGTCGGGGTGTGCATGCACACCGACCACATCGAGCCGTTCATGGCCGTGACCAAGGAGGTCGAGCTGGTCTTCTCCTTCGGGTACGGTCCCGACGAGTTCGCCGCCACCCTGCAGCGGCTGGAGGCGGGGCTCCCCGGGGCCGACCGGCTGATCACCTCCTCGGTCGGTCTGGACTCGACGCCCGAGGCCTTCGACACCCTGCGCACCCCGGGCGAGCACGGCAAGATCGTGGTGCACCCGTGACGGTGACCAGCCCGACCACCACCACCCCGACGAGAGACGAGGCATCGGCATGACCACCCTGGCCGCCACGGACTACCTGAAGTTCGGGATCTTCCTGGCCCCCTTCCATCCGGTGGGCCAGAATCCCACCCTGGCCCTGGAGCGCGACCTCCAGCTCATCGAGCACCTCGACACGTTGGGCTTCGACGAAGCGTGGATCGGCGAGCACCACTCGGCCGGGTTCGAGATCATCGCCTCCCCCGAGGTGTTCATCGCCGCCGCCGCGGCGAGGACCCGCCAGATCCGCCTGGGCACCGGGGTGTCGTCCCTGCCCTATCACCACCCCTTCATGCTCGCCGACCGCCTGGTGCTCCTCGATCACCTGACCCGTGGTCGTCTGATGATCGGGGTGGGGCCGGGGGCGCTCCCCTCGGACGCCTTCATGATGGGCATCGACCCGGTGAGGCAACGGGACATGATGGAGGAGTCGTTGGCGGCCATCTTGCTCCTGCTGGCCGGTGAGGAGCCGGTCTCCATGGAGACCGACTGGTTCACGCTGGTCCAGGCCCGGCTCCAGCTGCGGCCCTATCAGCGCCCGTACCCCGAGGTGGCGGTGGCCGCCCAGGTGTCGCCGGCCGGACCCCGGGCGGCCGGCCGGTTCGGGTGCAGCCTGCTCTCCATCGGGGCCACCTCGGCGGGCGGCTTCGACGTGCTGGGCCTGCACTGGGACGTGATGGAGGAGCGGGCGGCCGAGTTCGGCACCACCATCGACCGGAGCCGGTGGCGGCTGGTCGGGCCCATGCACATCGCCGACACCAAGGAGCAGGCCATCGCCGACGTCGAGTTCGGCCTGGACCAGTGGGTCGACTACTTCCAGCGGGTGGCCGCCCTGCCCCTGGCCCCGGACACCGCCAACCACGAGACGCTGGTCGACGCCCTCAACGCCTCGGGCTTCGCCGTCATCGGCACGGTGGAGGACGCCATCGATCAGGTCGAGCGGCTGCGCCAGCAGTCCCACGGGTTCGGCACCTTCCTGCTCATGGGCCACGAGTGGGCCGACACCGAAGCCACTCGCCACTCCTACGAGCTCATCGCCCGCTACGTGGCCCCGGAGTTCCAGGGGTCGTCCCGCACCCTCACGGCCAGCCGGGATTGGGCGGCGGAGAACCGGCCGGAGTTCATCGGTGCCGCCACCACCGCGGTGACCTCGGCGTTCGAGAAGCACGCCGAGGAGCACCAGGCCAAGGAGCCCACCGCCTGAACCACCGGCGGTCGGTCGCCGTCAGAAGGGCAGGGCCTCGGCCTGCACCGCCCGCAACTCCTCGAAGATGATCCGGCACGAGGCTTCATCGGCGGGCGACAGGGGATCGCGACGGAGGGCCTCGAAGGCCGGCTCGGGGTCGCCGGTGACCGCCGACTTGACCACCAGCTCCTGCAGTTCGATCTGGGTCCGCATGAACTCGGCCAGGGGCTCGAGGATCGGAGGCATCCCGGTCGGGGCGATGCCGTCCCCGTCCACGGTGGCCGGGACCTCGACGATGGCTCCTTCGGGCAGGTTGGGAACGTAGCCCCGGTTGGGCACGTTCACCGCGTTGAGCCCGCGGTGGTGATCGGTCCACATGGCACCGATGATGGGGAAGACCTCCTCGGCCGAGCGCCCGGCCCGGTGCATGGGCACCCGGGACTCGCCGTTGCCGTACCTGGTGATCAGCCGCTCCATCTGGTGGCCGATCCCCTGGTGGAAGTAGACGGGGACCGGGTGCCACCCGGCCACGTCCTCGGCGAAGGGCACGTACTCCCCGATGTGGCTGTCCACCGAGCAGGGCAGCAGTCCGTACTCCCGGAACATGTGGGCCACCAGCGGGGCGTACATCTGCTCCACGGCCACCTGGACCAGTGGGACCTTGGCCAGCTGGCGGGCCGCCCTCGTCACCGGGGACGGGTAGTCGAAGTAGCGGCGGCGCCAGAGCCGCCGCAGTCGGGGGTAGAGATCCTCGCCGGTGTCGGACCGGCGGATCTCGGTGAAGAAGGTGAAGTGGTTGATCCCCGAGGCCTTGGCCTCGATCTTGGCCCTGGGGACCCGCAGCAGGCCGGCGATCCGGGCCAGTCCCCCGGCGAACTCGTGGCACATGCTGACGTTGCGGACCGACGTGGCCGTGTTGATGGCCAGGGCCACCCGGCTCAATGGGTTGGTCAGGTTGATGAGGAAGGCATCCGGGCAGTACCGCTCGATGTCGGCGCAGATGCCGAGCATGGTCCGGATGGACCGGAGCGAGTGGAACACCCCGCCGGGGCCGCCGTTCTCCCCGGTGATCTGGGTGGCCCCGTACCGGCGGGGGATCTCGTAGTCCTCGATCCAGCGCGGCCACCGCCCGACCTCGGCGCTGGTCAGACAGAAGTCGGCCCCCGCCATGGCCTCGGCCGGATCGGTGGACGCCTCGATGGTGATCGGCCGGCCGTTGCGTTCGTTGATGCGCTCGGCGAAGTGCACCGCCACCTCGAGCCGCGGGGCGCTGATGTCGTGCAGCACCATCGTGGCCCCCCGGGTGCGGCGGGTGTTGATGGCGTCGAGCACCATCACCGGCCCGAAGGACATCCCGCCCGCACCCACCAGGCAGATCCGCGGCCCTTGGTCCGTGCCCGTCCGGTCCGTCGTCATCGCTCCTCCCTCTCCCCGGCACGACCGATGGTACCGGCCGGCACGGTCACCCGGTCGATCCACGCCAGATAGCCGGGCGCACCGGTCAGGTCCACGGCCACCACCTCGGGCGTGTCGTAGGGATGGGCCGCCGTCACCGCGGCGATCACCGTCGGGGAGAGCTCGGTGCGCGTCTTGAGCAGCACCAGCCACTCCTCGGCTCGCTCCAGCGACCCCTCCCACCAGTACCGGCTCACCATCGGCCCGGTCCGCTGGCCGCACGCCACCACCCGGTCGACCAGGAGGAGCTCGATGATCTGGTCGGCCCGGACCGGGTCGTCGATGGCGAACTGGATCTGCACGTGGGGCACCGGTACCTCCCTTGGTCGTGACTCGGACACCCGGCCTACCGGCCGGTGCTCCCATCGATCTGCTCCCGCAGGATGTCGGCCTGCCCGGCGTGTCGGGCGGTCTCCTCCAGGAGGTGCATCAGGACCCAGCGGAGGCTCACCGGTGCCTCCTCGCCCACCGACCGGCAGGGCGCCTCGAGGGCCGCACCGTCGATGGCCCGCTCGGTGTGCGACCACGCCTGCCGATAGGCGTCCACGGCGCCGGCCACCGTGTCGTCGGGCCCCACCGCGTCGGACGCCGGGTCGATCTCCTCCCCGGAGAACCGACGGACGATCCACAGGCCCTCGGCCCGGGTCAGGTGCTTCACCAGCCAGAGGAGCGACGTACCACTCTCGACCATCGGGCGGCGGGCCGCCTCGTCGCTGACCCCGGTGACCTTCTTGACCAGTGAGGACCGCTGGTACTGCAGCAGCGCCAGTACCGTGTCCCGCTCGTCCGCCTCGAGGCGAGGTGGCTTCTGGTCGCGCACCTCCCGATGGTAGGTCCGCACGGCAGCCGGGCGCGTCTAGCGTGCCGTTGGTGGCTTCCCCTCAGGGTCCGCTCCCCGCCGACGCCCTCGCCGCCGCCCGTGACGCCGCCCTGACCCGGGCGCGATCGCTCGGATGCGCCCATGCCGAGCTGCGGGTGGAACACCTGCGCTCCCAACAGGTACGGCTGCGGGACGGCCGCCTGGAGGGAGCGGCGGAGGACGTCGAGATCGGGGTGGGTCTGCGGGTGGTGGTCGACGGCGCCCTGGGCTTCGCCGCGTCGGTGGCCACCGGGCCCGACCAGGCGGCGGCGCTGGTCGACGAGGCGGTCGACGTGGCCCGCATCATCGCCCGGGCCGGCGGCCAGAGGATCGAGCTGGCTGACGAGCCGGGGCACGGGGTGGTCACCTGGGCCTCGAGCTACGAGGTCGATCCCGTCGACGTGCCCCTGCCCGACAAGGTGGGGCTGCTCTCGGAGTGGAGCGACCGGCTGCTGGCCACCAGCGCGGTCGACCACGTCACCGCCGACGTCCTGGCCGTCACCGAGGACAAGTACTACGCCGACCTGTCCGGTACCGAGGCCACCCAGCGGCGGGTCCGGGTCCACCCGACGGTCGAGGCCTTCTCCGTCGACCCCGACGGTGGGTTCGAGACCATGCGCACCCTGGCCCCCCCGGTGGGCCGGGGGTGGGAGTACCTGCGGGGCGACGGGTGGGACTGGGACGCCGAGCTCGAGTCCATCCCCGAACTCCTGGCCGAGAAGGTCCGGGCCCCCTCCATCGTGGCCGGGACCTACGACCTGGTGGTCGACCCCACCAACCTGTGGCTGACCATCCACGAGTCCATCGGGCACGCCACCGAGCTGGACCGGGCCATGGGGTACGAGGCGGCCTACGCCGGGACGTCGTTCGCCACCCCCGACCAGCTGGGATCGCTGCGCTACGGGTCCGAGGTCATGCAGGTGACCGGGGACCGCACCACGCCCCACGGGCTGGCCACCGTGGCCGTCGACGACGAGGGGGTGCCGGGCCGGTCGTTCGACCTGGTGCGGGACGGCATCCTCGCCGGCTACCAGCTGGACCGGTCCATCGCCGCCGTCAGCGGCCTCGGGGCGTCGAACGGCTGTGCCTTCGCCGACTCCCCGCTGCACGTGCCCATCCAGCGGATGGCCAACGTCTCCCTGCAGCCGGCCGAGGGTGCGGGGCCGACCACCGAGGAGCTGATCGGGGGGGTGCGAACGCGGCCTCTACATCGTGGGGGACAAGAGCTGGTCCATCGACATGCAGCGCTATAACTTCCAGTTCACCGGGCAGCGGTTCTTCCGGATCGAGGGCGGCCGCCTGGTCGGCCAGGTCCGCGACGTCGCCTACCAGGCCACCACCACCGAGTTCTGGGGGTCCATGGAGGCGGTGGGCGGGCGGTCCACCTACCTGCTGGGCGGAGCCTTCAACTGCGGCAAGGGCCAGCCCGGGCAGGTGGCGCCGGTCTCCCACGGCTGTCCTTCGGTGCTGGTCCGGGGCGTCCGCGTGCTCAACGCCCGCGAGGAGTCGGGCCGGTGAGCCCCGGATCGACCGCTGAGCCGGGACTGCCCCCGGCGCAGGACGTGGTGGAGGCGGCGCTCGCCGGTGCCGGGCCGGGCAGCGACCAGTGCGTCGTCATCGTCGAGGAGACCAGCGAGGTCGAGGTCCGTTTCGCCAACAACACCACCACCACCAACGGCAGCCGGCGCGATCGACGGGTGACCGTGGTCAGCGTGCGACAGGTCGAAGGCGGGATGGCCGCCGGGGTGGCCCGACGGGGAGGCGACGTCGACGTGGCCGAGCTGGTCCGGGCGGCCGAGCAGGACGCCGCCGGATCGCCGCCGGCCGACGATGCCTGCCCGCTCCTGTCCCCCGGCGAGGCCGACCGGTCGCCGGCGTCGGTGGCGGGGTTCGACCAGCCCCGGGCCTCCACCGAGCTGTCCGTGCTGTCCGGCGTGCTCACCGGTCTGTCGGCGGCCTTCGACCGGGCCCGGCACGGCCACCACGTGCTGGCCGGATTCGCCGAGCACCGCCAGACCACCGAGTACCTGGGGACCTCGACCGGGGTCCGGCTGGCCCACGCCCAGCCGCAGGGGGCGCTCCACCTGGTGGCCCGCAGTGAGGACGGAGCCGACTCCACCTGGGCCGGGACCGGCACCACGGACTTCACCGACGTGTCCGTGGAGCAGCTGGAGCGCCGCCTGCAGGAGCGGTTGGCCTGGTCGGCCCGACGGCTGGAACGCCCGGCCGGGCGCTACGAGGTGCTCCTCCCGCCCGAGGCGGTCGGAGACCTGATGGTGGGCCTGACCTACGAACTCAGCGGGCGCAACGCCGAGGACGGGAGGACCGTCTTCTCGCTCCCGGGCGGGGCGACCCGGGTGGGCGAGCAGTTGGCCTCGGTCCCCTTCGACCTCCGCAGCGATCCGGGCTCGCCCGGGCTCGAGTGCTCGCCGTTCCTGACCGTCACCGCCTCGTCGGCCGACTCCTCGGTGTTCGACAACGGCCTGCCCCTGGCGCCCACGGACTGGATCGCCGGGGGCCGGCTGCAGCGGTTGCGCTACCACCGCGCCGGCGCCGCCCGGTCGGGAGCGACCCCGGCCGGGTTCATCGGCAACCTGACCCTGGAGGTGCCCGGGGCCTCCGGATCGCTGGAGGAGCTGGTGGCCCGGACCGAGCGCGGCCTGCTCCTCACCTGCCTCTGGTACATCCGCGAGGTCGACCCGGCCACCATGCTGCTGACCGGACTCACCCGGGACGGTGTCTACGTCGTGGAGGACGGGAGGGTGGTCGGCGCCACCAACAACTTCCGCTTCAACGAGAGCCCGGTCGACCTCCTGGCCCGGGTCAGCGAAGTGGGGTCCAGCGTGCGGTCGTTGGGCCGGGAGTTCGGCGAGTACTTCAACCGCACCGTCATGCCGGCCGTCCGGGTACCCGACTTCAATATGAGCTCGGTCAGCCAGGCCAGCTGAGGGGCCGGTCGGCCAACCCGGGACCCGAACCCACCACTCTGCGTGGTGGTCCCAGTCGGGCCGTGGGCCAGGGGCGAACGAGCGTCTCCCCAGGTCAAAGGCGATTCGATGTCCCGCCCGGTCCCACCGGAGCGGTCACCGGGCGGCGTTCCGACTACCCATGGGGGGACCCGACCGGTAGATTCCGCTCTCGAATCGCGGTCGCCCCGGTGGGCCCGCCCCCCACCGGACGGTGGGGAGAACCCCTCGAGCCGCCTTCCGGCGTCTGGGCGCGGACCACCCGATCAGGAGAGCGCCACACCCACCACCACACTGCACCACTCGGACGTAAACCCGCTAGCACACCCGGCTCTGATAGCCAGGCCGTACCACCCTTCCCGGTGCTCGGCTGGGGCGTGAATGCACAGACGTGGGGTCCACCCAACCAGACGAGAGCCAGGACACCGTCGCGTTACCGACGACCCTGACCGACCGAGGAAAGGTCACCCGCTGTGCCCGCACTTCCCTTCTTTTCACGTACGCCCCCGCACCCATCCGACACCCGCTCCCCGAACAGCGACCGGTCCCGACGCCTACGCGCCGGGGCCATGGCCGGAGGCGTCCTGGCCGTGCTGGCCCTGGCCGGCGGCACGCTGTCCCAGATCGGCCGGGCCGGGGCCGGCCTCACCACCGGGGCCGGCATGGTGCTCAACGCCCCCATCGTCGGGGCCGCCGCCCTGCCCAACGGGTCGGGCTACTGGCTGGTCGGGGCGGACGGGGGCGTCTTCTCCTTCGGCGGGGCCGGCTTCTTCGGATCCACCGGCTCCCTCCACCTCAACCAGCCCATCGTGGGCATCACCTCCACCCCCGACGGGTCGGGGTACTGGGAGGTCGGCGCCGACGGTGGGGTGTTCGCCTTCGGCGACGCCCGGTACTTCGGGTCCACCGCGGCAATCCAGCTGAACAAGCCCATCGTCGGCATGGCCACCACGCCCGACGGCAACGGCTACTGGCTGGTGAGCGCCGACGGTGGGGTGTTCGCCTTCGGCGACGCCCCCTTCCGCGGCTCGGCCATGGGCCTCTCCCCGACCAGCGCCATCGTGGGCCTGGCCGCGTCCCCCGACGGCAACGGCTACTGGGAGGCGGCCGGCAACGGCGCGGTCTTCGCCTTCGGCGACGCCCCCTACGCCGGCGGGTCGAACGCTCGTCAGCCCACCGTCGGGATCAGTGCCGGCGGTGGCGGCTACCGGCTGGTCGGAGCGGACGGGGGCGTCTTCGACTTCGGCGGAGCGACGTTCTACGGCTCGGCCGGGGGGCAGCGCCTCAACAAGCCGATGATCGGGATCTCCTCCACCGACGCCGGCTACCTCAGCGTGGCCTCCGACGGCGGTGCCTTCGCCTACGGCGATGCCGGGTTCTTCGGCTCGCTGGCCGGAAGCACGGTGTTCAGCCCACCCTCGGCGTCCGTCAACGTGGGGGCGGACGGTGTCACCGACTTCCAGCGCCTGGAGTGGATCCGGGTCAACCTGTGCGAGGAGGGTGGCGTGTGGAACGTGGATGGGCCGGTGTACAGCGGCGGGCTGGGCTTCAGCCACGCCAACTGGGCGCAGTTCAACACCTTCGGCTATCCGGCCGATGCCGCCCAGGCCACGCCCGAGCAGCAGATCCGGGTGGCCGTGGCCTTCGCCGTCCGGCTACTGGGGCAACCCGAACGTCGCCCCGGACCAGCACGGCTGCAGCGGAGGTTACTGACCCACCGGCCGGGCCTCCGTCAGTCCGAGGAGCCCATCCGCTCGAGCAGAGCCGCCATGCGGCGGTGCACGAGCTCGACCGCCTGGAGGGGTCGGATCATCACCCGGAACTCGATGATCCGACCCTCCGCGTTGCATCGGATGATGTCCACTCCGTTGACGTACTTGCCGCCCATGGTGGTCTCGAACTCGAGCACCGCGGTGTCCCCGGTCGCCACCGTCTTGGTGTAGTGGAAGCCACCGGTCGGGACCTCGCCACCCGCCGCCGACGCCCCGCCATGGTCGCCGGGGAAGGTCTGGGCCGCGGCCTCGAGGTAGCGCTTCGTGATGGCCCGGCCCCGCTGGGGCGTGAAGACGATCGGCGAATAGAAGACCACCTCGTCGTCGAGCAGGGTGTCGAGCCCGCCGGGAAGCGCACCCCGCAGATGGGCCTGCCACTGCTCGATCACCTGGTCGATCACGGCACCTCCTCCGGGGAGACGGTAACCCAACGGCGTGATCGAAGGTGGGGGCCGCTCGTCGGACGCTGGTGTGGCCCGCCCGGCGGGGGGACGGACTACCCGTTCACCTGGTGCAGCTCGATCGAGATCTGGTCGTCCTCGATCTCCCGGCCGGAGAACTCACACCCGAAGGCCTGCGCCACCCGGATGACCATCTCGGCGTTCGAAGCGCTGACGGCCATGTGACAGGCCCCGTCGGTGACGAGGCGCTCCCAGAGGACGCCGATCTCGAAGCCGCGTTGGAACTCGGGATCGTCGGTGTCGAAGCGGAGGTCCGGTGCCATGCCGGAATCATCGTCACGCGCCCGAGATCCCTTTAGCGCCCCACGGGGCCCCTTTGGACACCCCGCCCGGTGCCTCCCGGGCGCCTGGCATAGAGTGACGCCCGAACCAGAGATCCACCCGCCGCCGGACCGGCCGGCGACGGGCCCATCCGGGGGGGTGGCGCCATGTCCGAACTGCCCGAGTCGATGCCGGCGGCGGTGCTGCACCGCCCCGGCGTGGTCGTGGTGGAGGAGCGCCCGGTTCCCCGGCCGGCCCCGAGCGAGGTCCTGGTGGAGGTGGACCACTGCGGGATCTGCGGGTCCGACGTCCACATGCTGCTCGACGGGTGGGGCAAGAAGGGGCTGGTGGCCGGCCACGAGTTCACCGGGTCCATCGTGGCCCTGGGCGCCGAGGTGACCGGCTGGGAGCTCGGCGAGCAGGTGGTGGGGGGCTCGTCACCCAGGTGTGGGCGGTGCCGCCGCTGCCTCGAGGGCAAGCCCTCCCAGTGCGAGAACCGGCAGGGTTCGGTGGTGGACGGCCACGACGGTGCCTTCGCTCGCTACGTGCTGGTCCGGGAGGCCTCGCTCCTGCGCCTGCCCCCCGGCCTGACCTCGCGGCAGGCGGCGCTGGCCGAACCCCTGGCCGTGGCCCTGCACGGGATCACCCGATCCGGCGTGGTCAAGGGCGACCGGGTCATGGTCATCGGGACCGGTCCGATCGGGGCGCTGTCCATCGCCGCACTGGTGGCCCGGGGCATCGGACCGATCATCGCCGTGGAGCCCGGCGAGGGCCGCAAGCAGTTGGCCCGGGAGCTCGGGGCCACCGAGGTCCTCGACCCCACCGACCTCGAGACCTTCCCGGCGTGGGAGCCCGAGCGGATCACCCATCGGGCCGTCCATGCCGTACTGGAGTGCTCGGGGAAGAAGGCGGCCATGGAGGCCGGCTTCCACCAGCTGAGGCGGGGCGGGACGCTGGTGCTGGTGGGTGCGGGCCTCGAGCACCCGGCCTTCGACCCCAACCGGTTCGTGCTCAACGAGCTCCAGGTGGTGGGGTCGTTCGTCTACGACCAGGGCGGCTTCGAGCAGGCGCTCGAGCTGCTGGCCACCGACGGCTTCCCCACCGACCTGCTGATCGAGGGGGAGGACGTGCCCCTCGACCGGCTGTCCGAGGCCCTGGCCGGGCTGGCCGAAGGGCGGCTGGCCGGCAAGGTGATGGTGGTGCCCCAGCTGTCGGTCATTGACGAGGAGGGGGACTGATGGCCCATCCCTACTATCCGAGCGGCGTGCCCCGCTTCAACCACGTGGCCATGAGCCTGCCCGCCGATCTGCTCGACCACGACCACCGGGACCAGATCTGCCGCTTCTGGGGCGAGGTCTTCGGCTTCGACGAGATCGAGGTGATGACCGAGGACCGGCGGCGCCTGATCCTCTCGTGTGTGCACTGGGACCAGTTCATCTTCCTCATCGCCGAGGACGAGCCCATGGTGTGCCCGCGCATGGACCACTTCGGCTTCTCCGTCGGCTCGCTGGCCGAACTGCAGGGCGTCCAGGACCGGGCCGAGGCCTACCGGGCCCACGACGACCGGGTCGACTTGATCGATCTGCACGCCGACGACCAGGGAGTGGTCAAGATCCACTCGCTGTACGTCAGCTACCTCCTGCCCATGATGTGCGAGGTGCAGTGGTGGGAGTTCGCCCAGTGAGTGGCGGCGACCTCGAGGTCGGCGTCTTCGTACCTCAGGGTTGGAAGCTCGAGTACTCCGGATGGAGCGGTCCCGATGCCTGGGCCCGCTCCGTGGAGCTGGCCGAGTTGGCCGAGTCCCTGGGCTACGACCACCTCTGGGTCTACGACCACGTGGAGACGGTGCCCCGCCGAGAGCCGACCCACGTGTTCGAAGCGTTCACCATGCTGGCGGCGCTGTCCCAGCGGACGTCGAGGGTGGGCCTGGGCCAGCTGGTCACCTGCTCCTCGTACCGCAACGCCGGACTGCTGGCCAAGGAAGCAGCCTGCGTCGACGTCTACTCGGGGGGTCGGCTCATCCTCGGGATGGGGGCCGGGTGGTTCCACGAGGAGTACGCCTCCTACGGCTACCCCTACCTGACGAACCCGGAGCGGCTGGCCGTGCTGGACGAGACCCTCGAAGTGGTGCGGCGGCTGTGGAGCGAGGAGACGGTGACGTTCGACGGGGACCACCTCCAGTTCGAGGGGGCCTACTGCGACCCCAAGCCCATCCAGCAGCTGCCCCCCGTACTGGTCGGCGGGGGCGGGGAGAAGGTCAACCTCCGGATCGCCGCCCGGCGGGCCGACCTGACCAACTGGCAGGTGGGCCTGGAGGCGTTCCGGCGCAAGTCGGGCGTCTTGGCCGAGCACTGCGAGGCGGTGGGGCGGCCGTTCGAGGCCATCCGGCGCACCCACGGCCCGGACTGCCGGCTGTTCGACACGGAGGCCGACTGCCTGGCCTGGTGCGAGTCGGACGGGGGCGGTGGGCTGTGGGGCGGCACCCCGACGGTGGAGTACCTGGCGGACAACCTGGTGGGTACGGTGGACCAGGTCACCGAGAAGACCCAGGCCTTCGTGGATGCCGGCTGCCGCGGGCTCATCCTGTGGCTCCGGGACTATCCCTCCGACGAGACGCTCCGACGATTCATGGCCGAAGTGGTCCCCGCCCTGGAGGTGCCGTAGTGGCCGGCCGAACCGACCCCCGGCGCCTGCGCCGTCGCTCCCCGCACCGGTCCTTGACCCTGGCCATGGCCACCACCGTCGTCGTGGGCTGGCTGTCGGCCGTCGCCGTGGTGCCGGCAGGGGTGGCGTCGGCCGGTCCCTCCCCCACGCCGGTGAGCCAGGCCAGCACCTCGTCGCGGGGGGTGACCGGCTCGGCCATCAACGTGGTGTTCCCGGTCGTGTCCCTCAACTCGCTGGCCGGCCAGGAGGGGTTCGCCCAGGACGCCGAGTACGGCGAGCAGGCCAAGGCCATCAACTTCTACGTCAACCTGGTCAACAAGGCCGGCGGCATCAACGGTCGCAAGATCCACCCCGTCATCACCAACTATGACCCCACCGACGAGTCGTCCATGCGGGCCCTGTGCAAGACCTGGACCGAGGGATCACCGGCCGCGTTCGCCGTCCTGGACGGCATCGGCGCCTGGACCGGCGACAACCAGCTGTGCGTCACCCAGGAAGGCCACACCCCGATGATCGGGGCGTGGAGCACGGTGACCAACTGGACCAACCAGGGCTCGCCCTACCTGTGGTGGACGGGTCCCGACCAGTCGGTCATCCTGCAGGCCGTGGTCAACTGGGGCCAGAGCGACGGTCTGCTGGGAGGTACCCACAAGGTCGGCGTGGTGGTGGGCGACCGGGCCTCGGACCAGCTGGCCCTCAGGCAGTACCTCTTACCCGACCTCCGGCGGGCCGGCATCACGGCCACGGTCAAGACCATCGCCTCGGACCCCAACGACTCCGCCACCACCAACACCCAGGCGCCGCTGGTGATCCAGCAGTTGCGCAGCGCCGGGGTGACCTCGGTGATCCCTCTCATCCCCTTCAACGTCTTCTACCCGGTGCTGGCCGCCGAGACCAGTCAGAACTACTTCCCCAAGCTCCTCCTGAGCGACTATGAGTCCAGCATCGAGTCGGCCCTCGGACTCATCCCCATCCCCTACGAGAAGGCCCTGGACGGACAGGAGGGCCTGACCGTCCAGACCCTCGGTGGCGGCACCAACGCCTCCAACTTCACCGGTCCCCTCGGGTACGACCCCGGCGTCAAGGCCTGTTGGATCCCGTGGCACAAGGCGTACCCCCAGATTCCGGCGGGCGCCACCACCGACTACATCGAACAGCAGGGTCCGGTGGTCGGCTGGTGCCAGGTCATCACGCTGTTCGCCGCGGCGGCCAAGGCAGCCGGCCGGAACCTCGACCGGCGCACCTTCGTCACCGCCCTGTCCAAGATCCGGAACTTCCCGGGGACGGCCACCCCGGTGCTCAGCTACAGCGCCACCAAGCACTACGGCCCGACCCAGTACAAGATCGTGCGGCTGCACAACAACGTCCCCCCCACCTCGGCATGTCAACTCACCTCCCAGGGCAAGGCCCAGGGAACCTGCTGGGTGACCGTGCAGCCCTTCACCCGTCTACCCACCGGCTGACCAACCCGCCGGTGGCCTACCATGACGGCCGATGAGACCCGATCCCGTCTCGCCCGGGTCCGGGCCACCCCGGGGATGAACGTCGGGCACGCCACCGACGCCCCTCTCCTGGCCGTCCCCGATCGGGTGGCCCTGGTGGTGGACGGCCAGTCGGTCACCTACCGGGAGTTGGAGCACCGCATCCGGCAGGTGGAGGGGGCCCTCACCGCGGCGGGCGTGGGACCCGGGGACCGGGTGGCCCTGGTCAACCTGGGCAGCGTGCTGTCGGTGGCCACCATCTTGGGGGCGGCCCGGATCGGCGCCGCCTCGGCCCAGATGAACGCCTATCTGACCCCGGGCGAGCTGGGCCAACTGGCCGAGCTGACCGGCACCCGGACCGGCGTGGCCGGTGACCGGTACGCGGCCGGCCTGGGTTCGGTCCTGCCCGGGCCGGTCCTGGTCGAGGAGGAGGTCTTCGCCACCGAGGTGGACGAGGGCACGGCGCCGGCCCGCGTGGGCCAGGGAGCGGACACCGCCCTCGTCCTCTACACCAGCGGCACCACCGGCCTGCCCAAGCCCATCCCCATCAGCCACCGGGTGGTGGCCGACCGACTGGCCTTCTACGGCAGGCCCATCGATCCCGACGCCCCCCAGGTCGTCGACATGATGTCGGCCCCCATCTTCCACATCGCCGGCACCCTGGGCCTGTTCGTCTGCCTGGTCCAGGGCAAGCAGATGGTCGTGCTGCCCAAGTTCGACCCCGGGGAGTGGTTGTCCCTGGTGGAACGGCACCGGGTGAGCCAGACCTTCGTGGTGCCCACCATGCTCCGCCGCGTCCTCGACCATCCCCGCTTCGAGGGCACCGACCTCACCTCGTTGCGATCGCTCAGCTACGGGGCCGCCGCCTGCCCGGTGGACCTGGTCCGACGGGCCGTGGACGCGTTCCCCGGCGTGGACTTCTCCAACACCTTCGGTCAGACGGAGACGTTGGGCGCCTATGCCGCGCTGACCCCGGAGGACCACCGGCGGGGTGACCGGTTCAACTCGGTCGGCCGCCCACTCGCCGGCGTGGAGCTCCGGATCGTCGAACCGGGCACCGACCGGGACGTGGAGCCGGGCCAGGTGGGTGAGTTCATGGTCCGGGCAGTGCAGAACACCACCGCCGAATGGCTCCACACCGGTGACACCGGCCACCAGGACGGCGAGGGCTACCTCTACCTGGTGGGCCGGCTCTCCGACACCATCAACCGCGGCGGCGAGAAGTTCGGTCCCGTGGAGGTGGAGGAGGTCCTGCGCACCCATCCGAGCGTGGTCGACGCCGGGGTGGTGGGGGTGCCCGACGCCGACCTGGGCGAGCGGGTCGGGGCCATGGTGATGGTGTCCGAGCCGGTGACCGAGGGGGAGCTGCTCCTCCACTGCGCCTCGAAGCTGGCCACCTACAAGGTGCCCGAGTATCTGGTGGTCTCCGAGGACCTGCCGGTCACCGCGCTGGGCAAGCCGGACCGGAGGGAGCTCCGGGCCCGGCTCACCGGCGCCCCCCGGGTCGGACGGGCCCCCGCCTGACCGGGGCGCCGACGACCGGGGGGGCGGGCCTCAGGCCGGTGGCCCCGAGCTCAGCGTCACCGAGGCGGTGTGGGACTGACCGGACTGGTCGGTCCACTGGAGCTGGACGGTGTCGCCGGGATGCTTCGGCTCCAGCAGGTTGCTGAGGTCGGTGGGCGAGGCGATCGAGGAGCCGTTGAGGCTGTCGATGGTGTCGCCGGCCACCACGCCGGCCTTGCCGGCGGCCGAGCCGGCCAGGACCTGGGCGACTTCGGCGCCCGAGGATGACGAGCCGCTACCCCCGCTCCCGCCCGCGCTGTTGCCGAGCCCGTCCGAGCCGTTGGCCGACGACGGCGAGATGCCCAGCCCGAGGAAGCCGGTGGGCCCGATGTGGATGGTCGAGGTCGCCTGCCCGCCGGTGATCTTGTGGGCCACCGACAGCGCCGTCTCGATGGGGATGGCGTAGGCCTGCGTGGCCGACACCTGGTAGCCGGAGTCGGCGGACGCCGCCGTGTCCATCCCGATCACCTGACCCGAGGTGTTGACCAGCGAACCACCGGAGTCGCCCGGCTGGATACCGGCGTTGACCTCGATGAGCCCGGTCAGGTTCTCGGCATTGCCACCGCCGTCGTCGCTGGCCGTGATGGACTGGTCGAGGGCGGTGATCGACCCTCCGGCGGCGCTGGGGGTGCCGCCGGTGCCGCCGGCGTTGCCGACACCCACCACGGCCTGCCCGACCTGGGCCGTATCGGTGGCGGTGGCGATGGTCTGGAGGCCGCTGGCCCCCGACAGCTTGATCACGGCGATGTCGCCGGTCCGGTCGTAGCCGACCACCGTGGCCGTGTAGCTCTTGCCGTTGCCGACGTCGGTGGCGTTGATGCTGGTGGCCCCGTCGATGACGTGGTTGTTGGTGAGGACCTCACCGGTCGACGTCAGCACCATGCCGGTGCCGGCCGCCTGCTCGTTCTGGTAGCTGAGGTTGGTGTTGATGTCCACCAGGGCCGGCGAGACCTTGGCGGCGATGGCCGAGATGTCCGAGGGGGCGCCGGCGCCGGTGGAGGTGCTGCCCGAGGAGCCGCTGCCCGACGAGCCGTTGCCGAAGGGGTAGGACCCGTTGCCGCTCGAGCCGTTGCCGAAGGGGAACGACCCGCTCCCCGAGGCTCCCGAGGAGCCGCCGGAGCCGGTGGCCGGGCTGGCCGACACCGGGGTGGAGGAGGTGGGCCACACCACGTGGCCGAGGCCGACGCCGGCCACGACGGCCACCACGACGGCCACCGAGGCCAGGGCCATCAGCAGGCCGTTCCGCGGCTTGGCCGGGGTGGCCGGGGCCACGGGGGCACCGGCGGGCGGCCACCCGAGATACGAGGGCGTGCCGCCGACGGTCGGCGCCGCGCCCCAGGCCGGAGGGGCCCAGGTGCCGGCGGGCGGCGTGGGCGGGCCCTGGCCGGTCAGGGGCAGCGGGCCGGTCTGGTCGTAGCCACCCGCGGTGCCGCCGGGGAACGGCACGCCCGGTGCCACCGGGGCGCCGCCCACCGGGGGAAGAGGAATGGCCCGGCCGTACTGGGGATCGGTCTCCGCCCCGGACGGTGCGGACACCGGCCCGGTCACCGCGGGGTCGGGCGTCACCGCGTCGGCCCCGGCCGGCGGCGTCACCGGTTCCTGTCCTGCCGTGTGGTCCGGTCCCGTCGTGGGATCCCAGGTCTCACTCATCTGCATCCACCTTCCCGATCTGCGTCGTTCCGAGGCCGGTCGGCGCCAGGGCCGCTCAACCTCACCGCTCCATTCGAGGCCAGCGGGCTAAGGACACCATCAACAGCGCATATGAAGATCGTAAATTCTCCTCGCCTGCCGCCGGACGGCCGGTGCCGTGTGTCGAAGGGGTGGGCCCGGGTCATCCCGGGGGCGCCTCCGTTGACCACCGGCCGTCCCGCGCCCGTGGGGCCGCGCCCGATTGCAACTATTAGTTGCAATCTGGTCGTGAACCCGCCCGTACTGGGACGCGACAGGCGGCGACTCCCGGACACCGGAACGAGCGGGGGCACCCTCGGCCGGCCTCCCACCATGGCGGGCGTGGAATGGGGCGGCGGCGTCCACGTGCCTCCACAATCGCCCCTCAGGTGACGGGCGAGTTGCCACCGTCGACCATCACGGTGACCCCGGTGACGTACCGGGCGTCCTCGGAGAGCAGGAATCGGACCACCGGCCCCACATCCTCGACCGGGTCGCCCAGATAGCCCATGGGATGGTCGCCGAGCACCCGCTCGGCCATGGTGGGGTCGGCGGCCATGGCCACCCCCACCGCCGGTGAGTCGGCCAGCGGGGCCACACAGTTGACCCGCACCCCGTCCCTTCCCCACTCCCTGGCCCAGGACCGGGCCAGGCCCCGCACGGCGGCCTTCACCGAAGCGTACGGCGCCAACCGCATCGTGCCCTGGAAACCGGCCTCGGAGGTCAGCAGCACCAGGCTGCCCCGGCTGGCCACCAGGTGGGGCAGGGCGTGGCGGGCCAGCCAGAAGGCACCCCGGACCGAGACGAGCACGTGGTCGCGCAGGTCGGCCATGGGCACCTCGACCGGTACCACCGGGAGAGGGGAGCGCCCGCTGGTGGCGTTGTGGACCGCCCCGGTCAACCGGCCCTCCTCGCCGACCGCGGTGGCCACGGCGGCGGCCACCGACTCCCCGTCCCCGACGTCACAGGCCACGAAGTGGCCGCTCCCACCGGCCCGGGAGACCTCATCGGCCACCCGCCGGCCCTCGTCGGCCCGGCGGGCCGCCACCCACACCGACCATCCCGCCGCGCCGCAGGCCACGGCGATCCCCCGGCCCACGCCGCCGCTGGCCCCGGTGACCAGCACCACCGGTCGCCCGTCGGCCGCCGTCACCGCCCGGCACCGACCCGGATGACCGCTCCGTCGACGGCGGGGCCACCCGCGGCGAGGAGCATGTCCACGGCTTCGAGCAGCTCGCCCCACGGCGAGGAGGGGTCCGCCCCCAGCCGGGCCGACGACGACACCACATTGACCCGCACGCCCCGGGACCGCTCCACCTGACGCAGCGATTTGGCCATGACCTCGACGGCATCGGCCACCGCCGACGGCAGCGCCCATCCGGCTCCGGCCTTGGGTTCGGGACGCTCGGTCACCGCCACCACCTGGCCACCTTCCTCACAACGGGAACACGCCACGGACAGGGCGGCGAACCACAGGGCGAAGCCCGTCTCCATGCCCGCGGTCCAGCCCTCGAGTTCGAGGTCGCCCACCGACGTCGGCACCGGCGTCTCCGTCCACACGGCCACCACCGAGCTGGCCACCCTGGGGCCGGCCCGCTCGTGGTCCCGCCACCGCTCGAGGAGGGGACCGTCTGACCAGTCGGCGTCGAGGACCACCCGGGGGAGCTCGTGCAGCGTCGCACCCAGCCCTTCGGCGAGGGGTCGGGCGGGACGGCTGCCGACCACCCAGGGGACGTCGTTCACCGGAGTCGGGCTCGGAACACGCTTCAGGGATAGCACAGCCCCGAGCCCTCGGGTCAGG
Source organism: uncultured Acidimicrobiaceae bacterium (assembly GCA_963812525.1). Taxonomy (GTDB): domain Bacteria; phylum Actinomycetota; class Acidimicrobiia; order Acidimicrobiales; family RAAP-2; genus Bog-756. Next base: position 491,560 of record CAWEVL010000004.1, on the reverse strand, counting down.
GGGTGCGTGAGGCTCGTCCGGGCGATCGCCGTCCCGGGTCGTAGGCTCCGGGCGATGGCCACCACCGCGCCCCGGATCGAGCCGCCGGCCCCGACCGTCGGCGGTCCCCTTCCCTGGGTCCGGGGCGGGTTCGGCCTGCTGACCGATCCGGCCGCCTACTTCGAGCGGCAGCGGCGACGGCACGGTGACACCTTCGTGGTCGACGCCTTCGGCCACCGGATGTTCTGTGTCTTCTCTCCCGAGGGGGTCCGCTCCCTCTACGCCCAGCCCGAGGACCGGGCCAGCTTCGGCATCGCCACCTACCAGCTCATCAGGGCCAAGGTCCCCGTCGAGCTCCTCCTCGGGCGACGGAACCACCCCAAGTCGCTGTTCGGGAGCCAGCGGGTCGAGACCTACCTCGACCATCTCCACGACGCCGTCGATCTGGAGATCGCCCGGCTCGGGCCTTCGGGCACGTTCGAGATCTTCGCCGAGATGCGTCGACTCAGCCACCGCCTGGGACTGGCGTCGTGGGCCGGGAGCGAAGCGGCCTCGGCCCGGTACCTCGAGCGGCTCATCCCCCTGTTCGACCGCCTGGACAGCTCCGAGTCGTTCGTCCGGCCGGGGCAGGCCGTCGTGACCTGGGCCACGGGCAAGCGACGGGAGCGGGCGGCCATGCAGGGAATCGAGCGGATCTTCGCCGAGATCACCGAGCGGCGACGGACGCGGCCCCGGGTGGACGACTTCCTCACCCAGATCCTCGACTCCTACGCCGACCTGCCCGAGGACGAACGGTCCCGGGCCGCGGCCCGTGACGTGATCGTGATCCACATGGGCTCGCAGTCCAATCTCTACGCCGCCCTGGCCTGGACACTGATCAACCTGCTGCAACGGCCCGAGCTGGTGACCGAGGTCCGGGCGGGCAACGACGCCCTCCTCGACCGGTGCGCCAGCGAGTCGATCCGGATGGCCCAGCGCTCCATCACCCTGCGACAGGTGCTCACCCCCATCGAGGTGGAGACCGGGGCGGACACCTACCGGCTGGACCCCGGCGTGCTGCTCACCACCATGCTCTCCTCGCACAACACCTCGGCCGCCCCCGGCCTCGACCGCTTCGACCCGGACCACTACGAGGGTCGCCGCCTGGCCCCCACGGTGGCCCTCCCCACCAAGGAGCTGGTCAGCACGTTCGGCCACGGCGTCCACTCGCTGTCCGGCGGCGCGCTTCTCGATCTCGGCGATCCGCGTGGCCACCCGGGGCCTCCTCGACCGCTACGAGCTCAGCCCGCGCTTCACGGACGCCTCGCCCCGTCGCCGCCAGATCGGCGGCGTGGCCCGGGCGGCGCGGCCGTGTCGGGTCGACTACCGCCAGCGCTGACGCTGCGGAGCGGCGGCCTCCCACCTGCCCTGTTGACGCTCGGTTGGGCCTCGTTCATAATGTCGACTAACTCGGTAGTTTTTATAGAGATAGGTCGCCCATGCCCTCCCCACCCCCCCAGCCCTCGGTCCTCCTGTTGGAGCGGGCCGAGGTCGAGCCCGAACCGGTCCCCGACGCCACCGCCCTCCTCCCCCGGTCGACGACCGGCGCCCATCCGGTCCCGGTCACTGCCCTCGGCGCCACCTCCCCGGCGTCGCTGTTCCGGGCTCCGGGCCTGGCCTTGCTGGCCGCCATGAGCGTCCTCGAGGGGTACCGGTGGATCGGGGTCATTGCCAGCGGCGGGTCCCTCCCGTGGGCCGTGGCCTTCGCCGGGGTGGCGGTGGTGGGCGCAACCGCCCTGACCCGGGGCGACGGGAGGCGGGCCCGCTCCGCCCTCAATCGGGTGGTCGTGGCGGCCGCCCTGTGCGTCGCGGTGGCCACCGCAGTGGCGCTGTCGAACCCGGAGGGATGGGCCACGGCCGTGCTCGGGATCGCCGATCTCACGCTGGCCGCGGCCGCCCTGGTGGCCCTGGTGGCCGGTGAGCGATCGAGGCGCCGGCGCGATGTCGCTGCCTGATTTCTTCCTCCTCGGCGCCCCCAAGGCGGGGACCACCGCACTGCACGCCGCCCTGGCCCACCATCCGGACCTCTACCTGTCACCGGTCAAGGAGCCCAAGTACTTCCTGTGCGACGACCGTCCCCCGGCCTGCTCGGCGGGCCGGGCGACGCGCACAGCGCCCGGGAGTGGGTGTGGCAGCGTCACCACTACGAGCAGCTCTTCGACGACGCCCCGGACGGCGCCCTCCGGGGCGAGAGCACGCCGTTCTACCTGTCCGACGCCGACGCCCACCGTCGCATTCGCCGCGCCGTGCCCGACGCCCGACTGATCGTGGTCCTGCGCGACCCGGTGGACCGGGCCTATTCCAACTGGGCCCACCTGTGGGCCGACGGCCTGGAGACCGTCGACGATTTCGTGGCCGCCTGTGCCGAGGAGCCCCGGAGGCGCCGGGAGGGGTGGGCCCCCTTCTGGCGCTACCTCGAGACCGGCCTCTACGGACAGCAGCTCGACCACCTGCTGACCGTGTTCCCCCGGGGCAGGTCCACATCATCCGGTACCTGGACCTGGTCGACGCACCGGCGGAGACCCTGGACGGGGTGTGCCGGTTCCTCGGGGTGGACGGGGGCGTGGTCACCGAGGTCCCGGCCCGCAACGTCGGCGGCTACGTTCCCCCTACCCGGTACGCCCGGGTGCTGCAGGGCGGCCTTCCGGGGCGGCGCCGCCCTGGGCGGTCACTTCCCACCCCAGGTGTGGCGGAAGGCCAGCCTCCCCCTCCAACGGCTCCTCCAACGGACCCCCCAGCACCGGCCGGAGCTTCCGGAGACGGAGCGGGCCAGGCTGGTCGACTACTTCGCCGACGACATCGACTCGGTGGAGGCCATCACCGGGTGGGACCTGCGGTGCTTGGCGGACCTACCGCGAGGGGGGCACGTACTCGGTCCGCAAGTCGTGGGCGCCGTCGCGCCGGCTGGTCTCGTAGTAGAGCCGCATCCCGCCGTCGGGGAGGGACAGGGTCGACACGTAGCGGAGCGAGCCCGTCCCGTCCGTACCGGCGCCGAACCGCTCGGGCCCGGCCACCAGCCGGCCCGGCGAGTCACCGGCGGCCATGCCGGTGTGCTCCTCGGCGTTGGACGCCTGGTCCGCCCGGCCGTCGTAGTAGGCCAACCACTCCGACCCGTGCCGGATCACGTCGGCCACCCGGGCCCCGCGCTGGTCCCACCGACCGGGCGTGCCGGCCAGGGCCACCCCGCGCATGGTCCAGGCCAGCCCGTCGACGCTGGTGCCGTACCCGGTGGACATGCGGTCGGTGTCGTCGGGGAGGTCGAGGGGGTGGCAGCACAGCCACAGGTGCCAGGCGCCGTCGATCACCTTGACCACCGGATCCTTGACCCCGACGGCGTCGTCCCCGGGCAGGACGGTCCGGGCCGAGGCCGGGGTCAACGCCGACGGGTCGTCGGCGTCAAGGGCGTCCACCCGCCAGTGCTTGGTCCCCGGGGTGGCGCAGCTCACATACAGGCGCCAGCCCCCGTCGCCCCGCGCCACCAGGGCCGGTCGCTCCAGGGAGTCGCACCCGAAGGCCTCGCGCTCCAGCACCACCGCCGTCTCGAAGTGCTCTCCGTCGTCGGACCGGGCCACCACGTTGGCGTAGCCCCGACCGACCCCGAAGGGCCGCCGCAGGCGGTAGGCCAGCCAGTAGGTCCCGTCGTCGGCCAGGGCCGCGCTGGGGGCCCCGACCCAGTAGCCGGGACCCTCACCGGGGGGCTCCACCACCACGAGGGCGGTGTCCGATGACGGCACGGGCAGTTTGCCGGAAGCCATCATCTCGGTGCACCCCTCCCCACGATCGACACCCCGACCGGTCGGCGCGGAGGGCCCCCCGAATCTATCGTCCCGAGACGAGCGCCCACGTGTCCGGCGCCACCGTCGCCGGTCGATCGACACGGTTCCCGGTCCACCGGTATCGTCACACCGGGTGACAGGACCTCGACCCCGGTCGGGCCGGCCGCCCGACCATCTCCCGCGCACCAGCGAAGGACCCATGAAGAGCTACGAACGCTTCGACGGCGTCATCAACCGGACCCAGGACCAGTCGACGCCCTGGTGGCCGACCCCGCCCCACCCGGGAGAGGGTGCCCCCAATGTGGTGGTCATCCTCCTCGACGACACCGGGTTCTCCCACCTCGGCTGCTACGGCTCCGACCTGGCCACCCCCAACATCGACCGCCTGGCCGCCGGCGGTCTGCGCTACACCAACTTCCATGTGACCCCCCTGTGCTCCCCGACCCGGGCCTCGTTGCTCACCGGCCGGAACCACCACAGCGTCGGGATGCGCTCCCTGTCCAACTTCGACAGCGGCTACCCCAACATGCGGGGACACATCACCCATCACGCGGCGACGGTGGCCGAGGTGCTCCGCGACGAGGGCTTCGCCACCTTCGCGGTGGGCAAGTGGCACCTGTGCGCCATGGGTGACGCCTCGGCCGCCGGCCCCTACGACCAATGGCCCTGCCAGCGGGGCTTCGACCGGTTCTACGGCTTCCTCGAGGGCGAGACCGACCAGTTCCACCCCGAGCTGGTCTACGACAACCACAGCGTGGAGCCCCCGGCCGGACCCGATGCGGGCTACCACCTGAGCGAGGACCTGGTCGACCACGCCATCCGGTTCATCCACGACACCACGTCCATCCGTCCCGACCGGCCGTTCTTCACCTATCTGGCCTTCGGGGCCATGCACGCCCCCCATCAGGCGCCGGCCGCCTATCTCGAGAAGTACCGGGGCCGGTTCGACGAGGGCTGGGACGTGGCCCGCGACCGGTGGTTCGCCCGCCAGCTGGCCGAGGGGCTGGTCCCGCCCGGGACCGAGCTGGCCCCGCGCAACCCCGGGGTGGAGCCGTGGGACTCCCTGCCCGAGAACCAGCGGCGACTGGCCGCCCGGCTCCAGGAGGCCTTCGCCGCCTTCCTGGAGCACACCGACGACCAGATCGGCCGGCTGGTCGACGCCCTCGACCAGCTGGGCCAGCTGGACAACACCCTCCTCATGGTGCTGTCGGACAACGGGGCCAGCCAGGAGGGCGGTCCCTTCGGCGTGCTCCACGAGATGAAGTACTTCAACCTCCTGGCCGAGGACCCCGACCTGGCCGTCGAACGGCTCGACGACATCGGCGGGCCCCACAGCCACGCCAACTACCCGTGGGGGTGGGCGCAGGCCGGAAACACCCCGTTCAAGTGGTACAAGCAGAACACCCATGAAGGCGGGGTCCACGTGCCCCTCGTCGTGCACTGGCCGGAGCGGATCACCGAGGGAGGAGCGCTGCGCCACCAGTTCCACCACGTGACCGACATCGTCCCGACCATCTACGAGACCCTGGGGATCGACCCGCCCGCCACCTACCGGGGCCTCGAGCAGATCCCTGTCTCGGGCACCTCCCTGGCCTATTCCTTCCAGGCTCCCGACGAACCCACCCGCAAGCACGTCCAGTACTTCGAGATGATGGGCCACCGGGGCATCTACGCCGACGGGTGGAAGGCGGTCACCCGCCATCGGCCCGGGGTGCCCTTCGAAGAGGACGACTGGGAGCTCTACCACCTGGACGAGGACCGGTCGGAGTGCCGCAACCTGGCCGCCGACCAGCCCGAGCGGGTGACCGAGCTGGTCGACCTGTGGTGGCGGGAGGCGGAGGCGTACGGGGCGTTGCCGCTCGACGACCGGACCATCGAGCTGTTCGCCACCCGCTACCGCGACCGGTCGCCCCACCCCACCAGCCGGACGTACACCTACTACCCGCCGATGTCCCCGCTCCCCGGCCAGGCCGCGCCCGCCCTCGGGGGCCGCGGCTGGGACATGGCCGCCACCATCGACCGGCCCGCGGACGCGGCCGGCGTGCTCTACGCCTCGGGCAACGAGAACTCGGGGGTGAGCCTGTTCGTCCAAGACGACCACCTGGTGTTCGACTACAACTGCTTCGGGGACCACCACGTCGCCGTGTCCGAGGTACCGGTCCCGGTGGGCCCCTCGGTGGTGGGTGTCCACTTCGTCCGCACCGGTCGGGGCGGTGAGGCCGTGCTGCTCGTCGACGGTCAGCCGAGTGGCAGGTTGGAGCTGCCGTTCGTCATGACCATGATCTCCAGTGTGGGTCCCAGCGTGGGCCGCGACCACGGCTCTCCGGTGAGCCGGCGCTACCGGGCGCCGTTCGCCTTCGAGGGGAGGCTCCGGCGTCTGGACGTCCAGCTGACCCGGGGGACGCCGTCGGCCGGCGAGGACGAGGCGGCCGAACGGGCGGCCATGTCCCGCCAGTGACGGGCGGGAGGCGCCGGCCGGTCAGGCGCTGAACCGTGCGGAGGCGCCCGCATCAACGTCGATGACCGACCCGCTGATGTGGCGGGCCTCCTCGGAGGCCAGGAAGACCACGGCGGCGGTGATCTCCTCGGGCTCGATCCACGGCACCGGCTGCACGTGGAGCGCGGCCATGCCCGGCGCCACGTCCTCACGGGTGGGGTGCTCGAGGTCGGGGCGCATGAGCCCGTAGAGGGTGTCGTTGTGGATCATGGGGGTGGAGACGTTGCCCGGGGCGATGGCGTTGACGGTCACCCCGAAGTGGGCCAGCTCGAAGGCCACCGACTTGACCAGCCCGATCACCCCCCACTTGGAGGCCACATAGGCGGAGATCCCGGGATTGGACGACCGGCCCATCATGGAGGAGATGCCGATGATCCGGCCCCACCGCTGGCGGCGCATGTGGGGAGCCACCGCCCGCATGGCGTTGAACACCCCGGTCAGGTTGGTGTCGATCGTCTCACTCCACTCGGCGGCCGTCATGGTGCTGATCGAGCCCAGCGAGCTGACGCCGGCGTTGGCCACCAGGATGTCGGTCGAGCCCAGCGCGGCGTGGGCCTCCTCCACGAAGGCCAGGGTGGCGTCGAGGTCGCGTACGTCGGTCACCGACGACACGCACCGCCGGCCCTGCTCCTCCACCAGCCGCACCGTCTCGGCCAGATCGTCCGGGGTGGCCAGCGGGTAGCCCACGCTGCCCAGGTCGTGGCAGAGGTCGCAGACGGCGATGTCGGCGCCCAGGCGGGCGAACTCCACGGCGTGGGAGCGGCCCTGGCCCCGACCGCCTCCGGTGATCACCGCCACCCGGCCCTCGAACGGCCGCGCCACGCCGGGATGCTGCTCACTGCCTGCACTGGTCATGGGGCCTCCTCGCTGCCGGGTGCGGGCCACCCTATTGCCTCAGCGGGGGGCGGGCGGGACCGACCGCCGAGCGGTCGACGGTGCCTTAGGACACGGCGATGGTGAAGGACTTGGTGGCCGTGTTCTTCGGCTTGCCCCTGACCTTGGTGTCCAGCGCCTCGATGGTGCAGGTCGAGGTGGCGGCCTTGGCGGTCGGGGTACCCGAGATCACCCCCGTCTTGGTGTTGAGCCTCAATCCCTTGGGGAGCGACCCCGAGCCCTTGACCAGCTTCCATGTGTAGGGAGGATTCCCGTTGACGGCGGTCAACGTGGCCGAGTAGGCGCTGCCCTTGGTGGCCGCCGGGAGGCTCGCCGTCGTGATGGTGAACCCGGTGATCACCGGACTCTGCACCGTGAGGGTCACCGCCGTGGTGGTGTAGGTCACCTTGTAGGTGTCGCCGCCGGGCAGGGTCAGCCCGGTCACCGACGTGAACGGGCCGGTGCAGGCGCTGGTGCAGGTCAGGATGGCGAAGGTCTGGCCGACGACCGGCGTGTAACCGGGGTTGGTGCTGAGCGCCAGGGTCGAGGAGGCCAGGCTGGCCGTTCCGGTGACAGCGATCTTGTCGAAAACCGTGGCCGAGGTGATGGCGGCCTTGACCGTGCCGGTGCCCGAGTAGCCACTGGCCAGGGTCAGCGGCCCGGCCACCGACGCGTTCTGCACCGACCCGGAGGCCGAGGTGGCCACCGGGCGGCTCACCGTCCCGGCACCGGTGAGCGTGCCCCCCTGGATGGTCGCCGTGGACGCGGTCGGGGTGAGGGTGCTGGCCTTGGCCACCACCGTCAGGCCGGCTGTCTGGGTGTAGGAGCCGTTGATGCTGAACGTCGACCCGGTGGTGCCGTCACCGACGGACACGGTGCCGGAGTTGGTGAAGGCCGCCGCCGTCGTGGTCAGGGTCCGGCCACCGGTCAGCGACAGCATCCCGATGTTGGTGGCCAACGAGGCGAGGCCGTTGCCGTTGCTCCCGTTCAGGAGCAGGGAGAAGCCTCCGTGCAGGGTCAGGGCGGCGGCGTTGGTGACCAGGCTGCCCGTGAGACCGTTGAGTTGGAGGACCCCCGTCAGGCTGTAGGAGCCCCCGGTCAATTTGTTGGACGCCAGGTTGGTCAGCGTCGGAATCTGCAGTGTTCCCGTATCGACCTCGATGGCTCCGGTCGCCGCATTGGTGGTGGAGACGGTGATAGTCGTGAGTCCCGTCCCAGAGGAGTGCTTCACCAGGCCGGAGTTCACGATCGAGCCGCCCCCGTTCAGGATCAGCCCGCCGCCGTCGCCTTGCAGGTCGACGACCCCGTCGGCGTTGTTGGTCAGCACCGCAGTGGCGGTGTCAAAGCGGATCCCCCCGTGAGTACCGGCCACGGCGACGGTGCCGTCGTTGACCAGCGGCCGCTGCAGGTCGTCGAAGGCGGTGGTGGCCGACGTCAGCGTCGCACCGTGGGCCACGGTGGTGGTCCCCGTCCCCGCCATGACCGAGCTGTTCCAGGTGGTGGCTCCGGTGAGCGAGAGCGCCCCGGCCCCGGTGATGGTGGCCGAGGTAACGGTGAGACTGGTGTTGATGGTCGCGGTGGTGGACGCAGCCAGGGACAGCGTCGTCGTTCCCCCGTGCGGCACGGCCACGACGGTGGTGCCGGCACCGGAGAGCGTCATTCCGTTGACCGTGAACGTCCCATTCCCGAACTGGAGCGTGGTTCCGGCTGGAACCGTGCCCGATCCGGAGATGGTGCCTCCGTCTTCCAGGGTCAGGGTGCCGGTGGCGTTCTGAAGGTTGGCCAGTGATGTGGTGATCGGGATGTCGATCATGGTCTCGCCCGTCCCAGAGGAGTGCTTCACCAGGCCGGAGTTCACGATCGAGCCGCCCCCGTTCAGGATCAGCCCGCCGCCGTCGCCTTGCAGGTCGACGACCCCGTCGGCGTTGTTGGTCAGCACCGCAGTGGCGGTGTCAAAGCGGATCCCCCCGTGAGTACCGGCCACGGCGACGGTGCCGTCGTTGACCAGCGGCCGCTGCAGGTCGTCGAAGGCGGTGGTGGCCGACGTCAGCGTCGCACCGTGGGCCACGGTGGTGGTCCCCGTCCCCGCCATGACCGAGCTGTTCCAGGTGGTGGCTCCGGTGAGCGAGAGCGCCCCGGCCCCGGTGATGGTGGCCGAGGTAACGGTGAGACTGGTGTTGATGGTCGCGGTGGTGGACGCAGCCAGGGACAGCGTCGTCGTTCCCCCGTGCGGCACGGCCACGACGGTGGTGCCGGCACCGGAGAGCGTCATTCCGTTGACCGTGAACGTCCCATTCCCGAACTGGAGCGTGGTTCCGGCTGGAACCGTGCCCGATCCGGAGATGGTGCCTCCGTCTTCCAGGGTCAGGGTGCCGGTGGCGTTCTGAAGGTTGGCCAGTGATGTGGTGATCGGGATGTCGATCATGGTCTCGCCCGTCCCAGAGGAGTGCTTCACCAGGCCGGAGTTCACGATCGAGCCGCCCCCGTTCAGGATCAGCCCGCCGCCGTCGCCTTGCAGGTCGACGACCCCGTCGGCGTTGTTGGTCAGCACCGCAGTGGCGGTGTCAAAGCGGATCCCCCCGTGAGTACCGGCCACGGCGACGGTGCCGTCGTTGACCAGCGGCCGCTGCAGGTCGTCGAAGGCGGTGGTGGCCGACGTCAGCGTCGCACCGTGGGCCACGGTGGTGGTCCCCGTCCCCGCCATGACCGAGCTGTTCCAGGTGGTGGCTCCGGTGAGCGAGAGCGCCCCGGCCCCGGTGATGGTGGCCGAGGTAACGGTGAGACTGGTGTTGATGGTCGCGGTGGTGGACGCAGCCAGGGACAGCGTCGTCGTTCCCCCGTGCGGCACGGCCACGACGGTGGTGCCGGCACCGGAGAGCGTCATTCCGTTGACCGTGAACGTCCCATTCCCGAACTGGAGCGTGGTTCCGGCTGGAACCGTGCCCGATCCGGAGATGGTGCCTCCGTCTTCCAGGGTCAGGGTGCCGGTGGCGTTCTGAAGGTTGGCCAGTGATGTGGTGATCGGGATGTCGATCATGGTCTCGCCCGTCCCAGAGGAGTGCTTCACCAGGCCGGAGTTCACGATCGAGCCGCCCCCGTTCAGGATCAGCCCGCCGCCGTCGCCTTGCAGGTCGACGACCCCGTCGGCGTTGTTGGTCAGCACCGCAGTGGCGGTGTCAAAGCGGATCCCCCCGTGAGTACCGGCCACGGCGACGGTGCCGTCGTTGACCAGCGGCCGCTGCAGGTCGTCGAAGGCGGTGGTGGCCGACGTCAGCGTCGCACCGTGGGCCACGGTGGTGGTCCCCGTCCCCGCCATGACCGAGCTGTTCCAGGTGGTGGCTCCGGTGAGCGAGAGCGCCCCGGCCCCGGTGATGGTGGCCGAGGACAGGGTTCCGGCGCCCATGGTCGAACCGCTCGTGGTGCTGGTCAGCGTCAACGTCCCTGACGTCATGGTGAATCCGCCGGCACCCTGGGCACTGATCCCGGCCACAGTGCTGCTGGCCCCGGTCGAGAACGTCACGGCACCGGTGATGCTTCCGGGGATGCACGCGTAGTCCGTCGTCGTGGGCACCCGATGGGCGGACGAGGTGTCGGTCCAGTTGGCCGCGGTGAAGTAGTCACCGCCCGCGGTGTTCGAGAAGCTGATGGTGCAGGTCGGCGCGGCCGTCGCCGAGACGCTCTCGATCAGGGCTATGGCCCCGGTCAGACCGGCGGCCCCCAACACGGCGGCGCCGATGCCGAGGAACAGGGAGCGAACCCGCCGACTGCCCCCTCGGTGAATTCCAGTACCCGCCTCCGCCGCCAAGCGGCTGTCGTCCCGTCCCTGTGCACCGACTACGCGCCGAATCCCCACCTTGCATCGACCTCCGCCGTTTTCCGCCGTTCCACCGTTGTGAAAAGCCAGGGCATATTGACACAAGTCTCGGCGGCCCGCCATCGACGTTGCCCCGGACCTTGGGGCCCACCGGCCGAAGACCCCGAAGCTCCGCCGGTCAAGCGGTGCGCCCCCACCTCCGCAGCACTTCGCGGTACCGCCCGTCCCAACGGTCGTACGCCTCCCGGAGGTGGGCACCCGGCCACCCGGCCGGCAACAACGCCGCCGGAAGCAGCGGGTCGGACTGCAGATGACGGAGCACCGCCGCCGAGAGGACGAACCCCGGGGCCAGATCGTCCCGGCCACCCGGCGGCAGGGCCACCATCTGCTCCATGAGGCGCCCCGCGCCCACGGCCCATCCCTCGAGATCCCACAGGGAGGCGGCCAGCGCCGCCGGATCCCCGTCGGGGGTTCCCGAGAAGAGGGCCACGTGCGGATCGGCCGCCGGGTCCGGTCGCAGGTCGATGTTGTCCGGTCGCAACCACACGCCCTCGCGCCGCTCGGCCAGTCGGGCCAACCTGAGGTGCCGGCGGCGGGCGGCCCGATCGTCGGCCGACTGCCCCGACGCGGTCACCACGGCGATCCTCCACGACCCCTGCCAGGGCCCGGTCTCCCCCCGGCGGCTCCCGGTCTGGCGTCCTTGACGATCGAGCAGGTGGCCGGCCAGGCGGTAACGACCGGAACCGTCGGTGGTCACCTCCCCGGCGGTGGCCATGCGGCTCAGCGCCACCCGCGCCCGGTTCTCGTTGATCCCGAACAGCCCGGCCAGGTGGATCAGGTGGGAGACGGGCAGTTCGGGAGGACTCTCGCCCAGGAGGGCGCTGGCCAGGACCGAGCGGGCCGTGAACGGGGCATTACTCTTTTGCATCATCTGTTTAATATGTGTAATATGCCACACATGGCACTCACCATGGTGGCCGATCCGGAAGCCCGACCCCAGGTCTTCCCAACCGATCGGCTGATGGAGAACGGGATGGCCCGTCCCGACCTCCGCCACGAGCTGCGCCGCATCGACAATCTGCGCAACGCCGTCACCGTGGCCTCGGTATGGATGTGGGTGGTCGTGATCATCGGCGGCGCGGTGTGGATCGACCGTTGGTGGGCGTACCTGGCCGCCTTCGTCCTCATGGGCCCGATGTACGCCCGCTTCGCCATCCTGATGCACGAGGCGGCCCACAAGCTCCTGTTCACCAACAAGCGGGCCAACGACTGGGTGGGGACCTGGCTGCTGGCCTACCCCACCTGGACCCCGATCTCCATCTACCGGCGCGGCCATTTCGCCCACCACAAGGAGGAGTTCGGTCCCCGCGAGCCGGACATCGCCTTCTACGGTGGCTACCGGTGCGACCGGCGCACGTTGGCCCGCCGGCTCGTCCGCGACGCCGTGGGCATCTCGGGCTGGAAGAACCTCACCCCCCTGTTCAAGGCCCTGCGGTCCGATTCCACACGCCGCGTGGCCGGCTCCATCCTCGGGATGCAGGTGCTCCTGTGGGCCGTGATGTGGGCGGTCACCGGACGCTGGTGGATCTACCCCCTGCTGTGGTGGCTCCCCTGGATGACCCAGTGGCGGGTGATCAACCGGCTGCGGGCCATCGCCGAGCACGGAGGGCTGGAGGCCGGACAGGACCGTCGGGTGACCACCCACAACGTGCGCCAGTCCCTGTCCGCCCGGTTCTGGTTCGTGCCCTACAACACCGGATGGCACCTGGCCCACCACGTGGACATGGGCATCCCCTTCCGCCATCTCCCGGCCTTCCATGCCGAGCTGGAGCGGGCGGGGTACGTCACCCAGGGGATCACCTACCCCAACTACCGCTCCCTGTGGAAGGCGCTGGCCTCGGCCTGACGTCGCCTCCGCCCGGTCACCCTCAGGTGGGTCGGTCGCGCCTCCCCCGGTACCGCCGGACCGGCGCGGCCGTCGACAAGTCCTGACCGCGGAGGTCGGGTGGCTCGACGTCGCTCAGGGTGGGGGCCCGCGGCACGGCCATGGCCTTGCCCAGCTCCACTCCCCACTGGTCGAACGAGTTTCGATGCCCCACCCGGCGCCCTCGGGATGCGGGCCCGAAGGAGAAGATTACCCTCCATTTACCTTTCAGTGACGCGGCGATCGCGTGCCGTTCACCTGACCTCCGTAGGGTGCACCCGATGGGGGCAAACGGCGACATCTGGTGTGCACGTCGGGCCCTGCCACCGGGCCGGGCCGGAGGGGAGTATCCGATGGCTGCCGACCGCACTGCGGGATGGAGCCCCCGGCCGCTCACGGCAACCGCACCCTGCCCGCCGCCCCCGGCGCGTCGGCCCAGCGGCGTGGCCGCTCGCACGTCTCGGCGCCGTCGCCGGCGCGGAACGTGCATCCGGTTCCGGAGGACCGGGGGACGGTGGTGAGCCTCGCCTTCCGCGAAGCCGAGAACGGCGTGCTCCCGCCCATGGGGCACCCGACCATCCTGATCATCGATGACGACGCCCAGTCGCGCCAGTGGCTGGCCGCCACCCTGTCGGTGGAGGGGTTCGACGTGGTGACGGCGACCGACGGCACCGAGGGAGTGGCCCAGGTGCTCACGACCCAACCCTCGCTGATCCTCTTGGACATGGAGCTCGGCGACTCCCAGGGCCTCTCCGTCTACCGGAGGATCTGTGCCGTCTCGGCGGTGCCGGTGATCATGGTCACGGCCCGCCACGACGAGCTGGACGCGGTGGTGGCCCTGGAGGCAGGGGCGGCCGACCACATCATCAAGCCGCCGCGGCCACGCGAACTCACGGCCCGGATCCGGGCGGTGCTGCGCCGGGTCGGCGCCCCCGCACCGGTCGTCGCCGTCGGCCCCCCCGACGGCGTCTACTCCCTGGGCCCGGTGCGCATCGACATGTCGCTGCGGCAGGCGTTGGTGCGCGACCGCGAGGTCGAGCTGTCCCGCAAGGAGTTCGACCTCCTGGCCCTGTTGGTGTCCGAGGCCGGCAATGTGGTCACCCGGGCCCAGTGCATGGAGAGGATCTGGCGCGATCGGGCGAAGGGGGACAGCCGTACGCTGGATACCCACGTGAAGCGCCTCCGCAAGAAGGTCGAGCTGATGCCGGCCGAACCGCAGCACGTGCTGACGGTGCGCGGCATCGGCTACCGCTTCAAGCCGTAGGGGCCTGCCCGGTCCGGGTTCGCCCCCGCACTCCCCGCGGAGGCCGACGGCCGTCGAACGGGCGGGCCCCTAGGGCTTGCCGCTCCCTCCCGCCGGGCCGCGGTCTGCCGTACAATCGGCGGCGGCGATGGAGTTCGCCGTAACCGCCGACACCGGCTGATGACTCCTACCGGAACAGCACGAGGCGCGACACCGGAAGGAGCGGCGATGTCCCGAGGCGAATCGCAGCAGCCCGGCCCACGGGTACCCGAGCCACCCCTCCGCATCGTCGCCATTGCCGTGGGCGGGTCCCTCGGGACCCTGGCCCGCTACGGGACCGACCGGCTCCTGGTCCCGGCGGCGGCCGGGTTCCCCTGGGCCACGTTCACGGTGAACGTGGCCGGCTCGCTGGTCCTGGGCCTCATCGTGACCCTGGTGGTCGAACGGTGGTCTCCCACCCGGTACGTCCGGCCCTTCGCCGCCATCGGATTCTGCGGGGGGTTCACCACCTTCTCCACCCTGGCCGTCGAGGCGGCCCAACGGACCCAGCACGGCCGGGCCGGCCTGGCCCTCGGGTACGTGGCCGCCTCCCTGGTGGCCGGTCTGGCCGCCGCCACCCTGGGCATGGCCCTGGCCCGGGGCCGGCTCCTCCCGGTGCCCCGTGACCGTTCCATCCCGGATCCCGACGACCTGGGTCCGCTCTCCTCCGGCGCCGACACCGCCCGGGACGCACCGTGACCGTCGTCGGGGTGGTGGTGGCGGGGGCGTGCGGGGCGGTGCTCCGCTATCTGGTGGACCATGCCGTGCAGCGGCGGTCCGGTTCGGACTTCCCGCTGGGCACCCTGGTCATCAACGTGACCGGCTCGCTGGCCCTCGGGGTCCTGGCCGGGTCGGCCGTCCACCACGGGGTCTCGGCGACCTGGCTGACGGTGGCCGGCACCGGGCTGATCGGGGCCTACACCACCTTCTCCACCTTCACCTTCGACTCGGTGCGGCTGGCCGAGGCCGACCGCTGGGGCCTCTCGCTCCTCAACGTGGCCGTCAGCCTCGCCCTGGGCCTCGGGGCCGCCGCCCTGGGCCTGGCGCTGGGCTCGGCCATCTGAACCCTCCGGTACGACCGGCCGACGCCGGCGCGGTGGCCCGGACGGACAATGAGGCCTCTGACCAGGAGTTCTCCCCCTTGCCCCACAACGTTCACTGAACGATCACCCCGGTGTCGCCCGTCGGTCGTCCCCCGTTCACCTGGCCTTCCTACGCTCCCGGGAGGAGGTGGAGGCTGCCGATGGTCACCGACGACGAGCGCATCAAGGTCCTCGTGGTGGAGGACGAGGAGTCCTACCGCGAAGCGCTGTCCTCGGGACTGAGCCGGGAGGGCTTCGACGTCGAGGTGGCGGCCGATGGTGTCGAGGCCCTGCGGCGCTTCGACGCGTGCCGGCCGGACATCGTGCTGTTGGACATCCTGCTGCCCGGGATGCGGGGCATCGAGGTGTGCCGGCGCATGCGGGAGCTGGCCCCGGTGCCCATCGTCATGGTCAGCGCCGTCGACGCCGAGCTGGACGTGGTGCTGGGGTTCGAGCTGGGCGCGGCGGGCTACGTGACCAAGCCGTTCCGGCTCCGCGAGCTGGTGGCCCGGATGCACGCCATCCTCCGGCGGGTGGCGCCGGCCAACCCGCCGCCCACCGAAGCTCTGGTCCCCTCGTTCGAGCCCGGGGACGGATCCCGTGCCGACGCCACCTTCGGATCGGTCACCGTCGACTTCGTGCGCCGCGAGGTCACCGTGGACGGGTCCCAGACCCATCTGTCACGGCGGGAGTTCGACCTCCTGGCCGTGCTGCTGTCGCCGCCCCGGTGGGTCCGGACCCGGGACGAGCTGATCGACCTCCTGTGGCCGGACCGGTATCTGTCGGACAGCCGCACGCTCGACACCCACATCCACCGGCTGCGGGCCAAGCTCGAGCCCGACCCGGCCGATCCCCGCTACATCGTCACCGTTCGCGGTGTGGGCTTCAGGGTCGACCCCGACGGCACGCCCTACCCGCCACCCCAGAGCCGCCCCGGCTCGGAGGTCGACACGCCCAGTGAGCCGGTCAGCGCCTGAGCGACCCGGGTCTCAGCCGAACCGGCCGTTGACGTAGTCGAGGGTGCGGGGATCGGTGGGTTCGCTGAACAGTTTGGCCGTGGGACCGAACTCGATGAGCTCCCCGGCCTTGTCCTCGCCCATGAGCAGGAAGGCACAGCGATCGGACACCCGCATGGCCTGCTGCATGTTGTGGGTCACGATGATGATGGTCACCCGGTGCTTGAGTTCGCCCACCAGCTCCTCGATCCGCTTGGTGGCAATGGGGTCGAGGGCCGAGGTGGGCTCGTCCATCAACAGGACCTCGGGCTCCACGGCCAGGGCCCGGGCGATGCACAGACGCTGCTGTTCGCCGCCGGACAACGTGGAGGCGTGGGCCTTCAGGCGGTCCCGCACGCTGTCCCACAGGGCTGCGGCGATCAGCGCGGACTCGGCCGCCTCGTCCAGCAGGGCCTTCTTCCGCACGCCGTTGAACTTGAGCCCGGCCACCGTGTTCTCGTAGATGCTCATGGTCGGGAAGGGGTTGGGCCGCTGGAACACCATGCCCACCCGGCTCCGGAGCAGGGTGGCATCGGTGGAGCTGGCGTTGACGTGGGTGTCGCCCAGCATGATCCGGCCGGTCACCGAGGCGGTCCGGACCGCGTCGTGCATGCGGTTGAGGGCGCGCAGCAGCGTGGTCTTGCCCGAGCCGGAGGGCCCGATGAGGGCGGTGATCTCCCCTTCGTGGACGTCGAAGCTCACGTCGCGGACAGCCTTGCGGCCGGCGAAGGACACCGTCACGTCGTCAAGGTCCATGACCCGGCGACCGGCCGGTGGTTCGAGCAGCACCTGGGCCGTGTTCAAGGAGACGCCTTTCTCCAGGGGAGTGGTTGGATCGATCATCGTCTCTCCTTTTGCAGAACGGCCGCAAGGACACGGCTGCCGACACTCAGCACCAGCACGATCACCATCAACAGCAGGGCCGCCCCCCAGGCGATCTGGACCAGGTCGGCGTACGGTTGGCTGCTGTTGTTGTAGATGACCAGGGGCAGGGCGTTCATCGGCTTGGTGGGGTTCCACTGCATGTACTCGTTGCCGAAGATGGTCAGCAGGAGGGGTGCGGTCTCACCCAGGCCCCGGGCCACGGCCAGCAGGCCCCCGGTGATGATGCCGGGCATCGCCGCGGGGACCACCACCCGCCGGGCGATGGTGGCCTTGCGGGCCCCGAGGGCCATGGCCGCCTCGTTCAGGTGGCCGGGTACGCCCCGGATGGCCGTCTCCCCGGCCCGGATGATGACCGGCAGCATGATGATCCCGATGGAGAAGGCGCCGGCCAGCCCGCTGTAGCCGAAGTTCTTCACGATGGCGATGTAGCCGAAGATACCGACGGTGATGGAGGGCACCCCGGTCATCACATCGGCGGTGAATCGGACGGCGGCGGCGATCGTGCCGTCCGACTCGGCCAGGAACAGGCCGCAGAGCAGGCCCAGCGGCACGGTGACCACGGTGGCGATGAACCCGATCTCGGCGGTGCCCACGATGGCGTTCCACACCCCCCCGCCGGGGATCCCCTCGGGGTAGGTGGGTTTGGTGAAGAAGTCGGTGCTCCAGGCGGGCAGGCCCTTGATCACCACGTAGACGACCACGGCCACCAGGGGCACGATGGCGATGCCCAGGAACGCCCAGCAGATGCCCACGGCGATCTTCGAGTAGACCTTGCGCCGGCCCAGCGAGGCCGCGGCCATGCCCTGGATGCGCTCCCGGCGGACCAGGATGGGATCGGTCGAGGCGTCGAAGCTGAGGGTGGTCATCACGCCACCGCCACCGACGAGGCCCCGCCGGCCCGGGCCGTCCCGTGGACCAGGACGCGGGCCAGGGCGTTGACGGCGACCCCGATGAGCAGCAGCACGAGGCCGGCGCCGAACAGGGCGCTGAGCTCGGTGCCGGTGGCTTCCCCGAAGTTGTTGACGATGAGCGAGGCCAGGGTGGCCGCCGGGGACTTGATGGAGTGGGCGATGAAGGGCGAGTTGCCGATGACCAGGGCGACCGCCACCGTCTCGCCCAGGGCCCGGCCCATGGCCAGGGTGAACCCGCCCAGGATGCCGGTGCGGGCGCCGGGGATGACCACCTTGCGGAGGACCTGCCAGCGGGTGGCCCCGAGGGCCATGGCCCCCTCGACCTGTTCCTTCGGCACCACGGCCAGCACGTCACGGGAGATGGCCACCATGGTGGGCAGGACCATGATGAAGAGGATCACCCCGGCCAGCAGCAGTCCGACCCCGTTGTCGGGTCCGTCGAACAGGCCCGTCCACCCGAGCACCGAGGTCAGGAAGGGCTCGACGTGCTCCCGGAAGAGCGGCGCCAGCACGATGAGCCCCCACAGGCCGTAGACCACGCTGGGCACCGCGGCCAGCAGCTCGACGGCCGTCGACAGCGGGGGACGGATGCGGTCGGGGACCAGATGGGCCAGGGCGATGGCCGTGCCCAGCCCGATGGGGACGGCCAGCACCAGGGCGATGGCCGTGGTCTCGATGGTGCCGAGGATGAACGGGAGCAGCCCGTACTTGCCGTGGTTGGGGGCCCAGACCCTCTGGAAGATCCACGAGAAGCCCAGGGTGGAGAAGGCCGGCTTGGACTGGACGATGATCGACACCACGTACCAGGCCACGAGGGCGACGAAGATGGCCACCATGGCGATCAGGATGCCCCGGTAGGCACCGTTCGGAAGGGCGAAGCGACCGCCTCGCTTCGCCCTTCCCGGTGCCGGTGTCTCGACAGTGGTCACAGCGTACGGTCAGCCCCTCTGGTCTCGTGGACGATGGTCCGGAGACCTCACTTGGTGAGCAGCTTCTCCCCGGTCGGACCGGTCACCGTCAGCAGCGAGGTGCGCACCTGGTTCTGGATGTTCGGGGGCAGCGGCACGTAGTCCAGGCTGGTGGCCAGGTCCTGGCCGCCACCGGTGTGGGTGGTCCAGTCGAGGACCTTGACCACGCCGGCGCCCGTGGTGGCGCTGGTCTGCTTCTGCAGCAGGATGGCCCAGCTGTACCCGGCGATGGGGTAGCTGGTGGCCCCCGGCTGGTTGACGATGGAGAAGTCGGTGGCCGAGACGCTGGCCACCTGGTCGGCATCGGCGGCCACCGTGGCGATGGACGGGACCACGAAGTTGCCGGCGGCGTTCTTGACCGCCGCGTAGCTGAAGTGGTTCTGGATGGCGTAGCCCAGCTCGATGTAGCCGATGGAGTAGGGCGTCGACTGGATGCTGGAGGCCACGCCCGAGTTCTTGGGCGTCTGCACGGCCACCGACGGCCAGGTGATGGTCTTGGACGTCCCGAGGGTCCAGGCGGTCCCGGCGGCCTTGGCCGCGTAGTCGGTGAAGATGTAGGTGGTGCCCGAGCTGTCGGCCCGGACCTCGGGGACGATGGCGTTGCTGGGCAGGGTCGCGTTCGGGTTCAGCGCCTTGATCGGAGCGGCGTTCCAGGTGGTGATGGTGCCCTGGAAGATGCCGGCGATGGTGGCGGCGTCCAGCCGGATGTGCCCGTTCACGCCGGGGAGGTTGTAGGCCACGGCCACGCCGCCCAGGATGTCGGGCACCTGGACCACCGGGCCGGACGAGGCCGGCACCTTGGCCAGGTCCGAGGACGACATGGGGACGTCGGAGGCGCCGAAGTTGACCGATCCGGCCTGGAAGTCGGTGATACCAGTACCGCTGCCCACGCCGGAGTAGTTGACCTGGACACCCTGGTTCTTCGAGGTGTAGGTGAAGAAGGCCTTGGTGAAGAAGGGCTGCACGAAGGTCGAGCCGGCGGCGGTGAGCGTCCCCGCCGGGGCCTTGAGGTCCGAGGCCAGGTAGCTGGCGTTGTCACCGGTCAGCTTGCCTCCCGGAGGGGCGGTGGTCGTGGTGGCCGGGGTGGACGACGAGCTGCAGGCGGCCAGGAGGATGCCCCCGGCGACCAGGCCCACGGCGAAGATGCGCTTCGTCCTGCGTGGCGACCCCGTCGTCGCCTGAGGAGTAGTTCCTGAGTCCACTGGTGCTCTGACCTCCATGGGGTTTCCAACCTGGATGGGCACAACGGGCTGTCCGGCCCGTGGTCAGGGCGCATCGGACGCCCCGAGGAGACCGTACCGATCGGAAGTGAACGTCCGGCAAACCTGCGGTGAACACAGCACGAACAGTGCGTGCTCTTGGGATGAATTGGACCTGAGCATCCGCGCCCCGGGGTCGGGTGGTCACTGGGGGAGGCATCCCACCCTCGGCGACGTCACGTGGACACCGAGCCGACGTCGCCGTCGTGCTGGTGGCGCAGCACGACCAGCAGCTCCTCGTAGGGACCCACCACGTAGGCCTGGTCACCCGGGGCGAACCGGGTGTCCCGCCGGGGCGGATGTTCGAGCCGCCCCCCGTCGGCCGCCCGGCTGAGGGCGATCACCCGGGTCCGGGCCGGCAGGTCCACCATGGCCAGGCCGTCGAGGCCCCGGGCCGGGACCACCGTGAGCCTTCCGACCAGGAACGCCTGTCCGGCCACGTCGAACGAGCCGAGGATGTCGAGCCCGAGGGCGGCCCCCACGAACCGGGGGGCGGCAATGGCCGAGGTCGAGCGCACGTGGCGGAAGTCGAAATGGTGTTCGACGGTGCGACCCAGGTCACGGTCGAACACCCGGAGCACCACCGGGACGGCGGTCCAGCGGTCCCCCAGGTAGTCGCGAACGGCCAGCCCGGTCTCGATGTTGGTGAGGTCGTCGCTGGTCAGGACGGCCACCGCCGCGGCTGAGTGGACGTTGGCGTCCTCCAGGGTCTGGCGCTGGGTGGCGTCGGCGATGAGCACCGGGGCCCCGAGGGCCCGGGCCTGGTTGAGAAACCGGCTGTGCTCGCTCCGCTCTACGACGACCACCTGGCGGCCCTGGGCATGGAGGCCCTCGAGCACCCGGATCCCCACCGACCCGAGGCCGACCACCACGACGTGGCCGTCCAGGCCCACCAGGTGCTGGCGGCCCAGGGACTGCTCGATCCGCCACGACACCAGCACGTTGGTGATGAGGGCGAACACCGTGGTGAGCAGCGTGGCACCCCCGGCGATGAGCAGGATCCCGAAGACCTCGAGGGCGGTGGACTGGTCGGCGAAGGAGAAGTCGCCATACCCCACCGTGGCGATGGTCTCGACGGTGAAGTAGAGGGCGGTCACCGTGGTCAGGTGACCACCGTGGGGGAGGCGGTAGGCCAGGCGGAGGACGATGGTGGACAGGACGATCAGCGTGGATGCGGCCACGACGGCGAGGCGCAGGGCGCGGTGGTCGTCGGAGCCCAACAGGGAGGCGGTCCGTCGGAGGAGCCCGGCCCCACCGCCCCGGCCGTGCGAGTGGGGACCCGAGCCGTCGACATCCCCCGGGGGCGGACGGAGGTCGGCTCCCTCCAGCTCCTCGGGGGTGCCGAGCACGGTGACGCGGTCCCCCACCTGTACCTGGTGGTCCCGGCCGGGGCAGGCCACGGTGGGCGACCCGTCCGCCGGTACCACGGCGATGGGGGCAAGTGCCCCGAACAGGGCCCGCAACGAGGCGACGCGGGCCACCTCCACCTCGGCCGTCACGAAGTGGGTGCCGCCGAGCCCGATCTGGTACGAGTCGCTGCCCAGGCAGGACTCCACGATGGACGGGGCGGCCAGCGAGGCCACGTCGAGCACGGTGCCCGGTCCGGTGACGTCGCCCACCGCCGCCCCGACGGCGGTGTTGGCCAGTTGCACGACCACCCGGATGTCGGGCCGGCGCTCGCTGACCAGGAGGGCCGTCTCCAGCGTGTCGACCTCGGTCCGCTCGGCGCAGACCACGGCCCGGGCGGTCGCCAGGCCGGCCCGGTCCAGGAAGCCCCCGAGCCGCGGGCTGCCCACGATGAAGGGGATCTCCCAGGACTCGACGATGCGGACCAGGCGCGGGTCGGGGTCCTCGTCCACCACCACCACCTGGACCCCGGCCTGGTGGAGCTGCTCGACCGTCCGCAGGCCGACCCCCTGCAGGCCACACACGATGACGTGGCCCTCCCAGTCGGCCACCGGTGCCCGATCCATCCCCGTATGGTGCCTCAGCAGGGTTTCTGCCGGATTGCCGCAATGTTTCGGGAAGAAGCACGCCCGCCGGTCGGCGGGCCGGGGCCGAGCCCCAGGTCACGCGGCCCGGGGGAATACACGTTCGATTCCTCTGTTGATCCCTCCACAGCGCAAGCTGGTGAGCACTCGGAGGAACCCATGGACGAGACGACAGACGAGACGACAGACGAGACGACTGACGAGACGACCGAATCACCGGAGGCCCGGTCGGCGGAGGCCGGCGCGGCCGCGGTCCAGAACCTGCCGCTGCTGCCCCTGACCTCCGGCGTGGTCCTCCCGGGGATGGTGTTCACCATGGCCCTGGAGTCCGACGAGGCCCGGGCGGCGGCCGAGGCCGCCAATGCTGCCGCGGGCCACTTCGTCGTCGTCCCCTTCATCGACGGCCGGTACGCGTCGGTGGGCGTGGTGGCCGAGGTCATGGAGTCCGGCGAGCTGCCGGGGGGCATGCCGGCGGTGGCGGTGCGCGGCGTCGAACGGGCCCGGCTGGGCACGGCGGTGCCCGGCACCGGCCACGCCCTGTGGGTCGAGGTGGAGGTCGTCCCCGAGGGGCCGGCCGGGGAGGAGGCCGCCGAGTTGGCCCGCGAGTACCGGGCGGTGGTGGAGAACATCCTGTTGAGCCGCGGCGCAGGCCGTCTGGCCGAGCGTCTGGCCGAGGTCACCGAGCCGGGCCGGGTGGCCGACATGGCCGGCTACTCGCCCGACCTGTCCCTGGCCCAGAAGGTCGAGGTGTTGGAGACGTTGGATGTGGTGGCGCGGCTCCGGCTGGTCATCGCCTGGTCGCGCGAGGTTCTGGCCGACCTCACCCTGCGGGAGCGGATCAAGACCGATGTCGAGGAGGGCATGGAGAAGACCCAGCGTGAATTCCTGCTGCGCCGACAGCTCGAGTCCATCAGAAAGGAGCTCGGCCAGCTGGGCTCCGGGGACGAGGGCGAGCCGGACGACTACCGGACCAAGCTGGAGGAGCGGTCGCTCCCCGACGCCGTCCACAAGGCGGTCGTGCGGGAGATCGACAAGTTGGAGCGGATGAGCGAGCAGAATCCCGAGCACGGGTGGATCCGCACCTGGCTCGACACGGTGTTCGAGCTGCCCTGGGGCGAGGAGTCCGAGGACCGGCTGGACGTGGCCGAGGCGGCGCGCATCCTCGACGAGGACCACGACGGGCTGTCAGACGTGAAGGACCGGATCCTCGAGCACCTGGCCGTGCGCAAGCTGCGGGCCGAGCGGGGCCTGGCCCCGGTGGGCGGACGCGGCGCGGGGGCCATCCTGGCTCTGGTCGGTCCCCCGGGGGTGGGCAAGACCTCCCTCGGTGAGTCGGTGGCCCGGGCGCTGGGCCGGACCTTCGTCCGGGTGGCGCTGGGTGGGGTGCGCGACGAGGCGGAGATCCGCGGCCACCGCCGGACCTACGTGGGGGCCCAGCCCGGTCGGCTGGTGCGGGCGCTGCGCGAGGCCGGCACCATGAACCCGGTCGTCCTACTGGACGAGGTCGACAAGCTGGGGGCCGACTACCGCGGCGACCCGTCCTCGGCGCTGCTCGAGGTGCTCGACCCGGCCCAGAACCACACCTTCCGGGACCACTACCTGGAGGTCGAGCTGGACCTGTCCAAGGTGCTGTTCCTGGCCACGGCCAATGTGATCGACACCATCCCGGGTCCACTGCTGGACCGGATGGAGGTCATCCGGCTGGACGGCTACACCGAGGACGAGAAGGTGGCCATCGCCCGACACCACCTGGTGGAACGGCAGCGGGAGCGCTCCGCCTTGGCCGACGAGGACGTGACCGTCACCGACGAGGCGCTGCGTTCCATCGTGGGGGACTACACCCGCGAGGCCGGTGTGCGCTCGCTCGAACGCGAGCTGGGCCGACTGCTGCGCAAAGTGGCCGCCCGCATCGCCGGCGACCCGTCCGCCTCCCCGATCACCGTCGACGCCGACGATGTGCGGGAGTGGCTGGGCCGCCCGAAGTTCTTCTTCGAGTCGGCTGACCGAACCGCCGTCCCCGGCGTCGCCACCGGTCTGGCCGTCACCGGCACCGGTGGGGACGTCCTCTACGTGGAGGCCACCATGATGGACGGGCCCGAGGGCCTGACCCTCACCGGCCAGCTGGGGGATGTCATGAAGGAGTCGGCCGAGATCGCCCTGTCCTACGTGCGGTCCCACGCCGACGGCCTGGGCATCGATCCGGGGGTCTTCGCCGGCAAGCGGTTCCACCTCCACGTGCCGGCCGGGGCCATCCCCAAGGACGGGCCGTCGGCCGGGGTCACCATGACGACGGCCCTGGTCAGCCTGTTGCGGGATGTTCCGGTCCACTCGGTACTGGGCATGACCGGCGAGGTGACCCTCCAGGGCCGGGTGCTGCCTATCGGCGGCGTCCGCCAGAAGGTGCTGGCCGCCCATCGGGCCGGCCTCACCTCGGTGGTGCTGCCGGTCCGCAACGGACCCGACC
The DNA here is from genome assembly GCA_963812525.1 of uncultured Acidimicrobiaceae bacterium. Classification (GTDB taxonomy): domain Bacteria; phylum Actinomycetota; class Acidimicrobiia; order Acidimicrobiales; family RAAP-2; genus Bog-756. The sequence goes on along the minus strand of CAWEVL010000004.1, from coordinate 466,821 downwards.
TGGAGGACGTCCCCGAGCTGGTGCGGGACGAGATGACCTTCCACCTGGCCTCTGACGTGACCGAGGTGTTGGAGGCGGCCTTGGCCGCGGACGTGGCGGTGGCGTCCGGGGCCGGCGGGCCGGCGGACCAGAGCCGGCCCGTCGCCGCCTGACCGGCCGCGGACGGCTCAGCCGGCGGCCAGGTAGGTGTCGAGGATCGAGGCCAGCTCGAGGGGTTGATCACCCTGGATGCTGTGACCGGCATCGCTGACCGTGACGACGCGGTCGGCGGGCCGGCGGCGGCGGAACTCGGCCTCGTCGGCGTCATCCACCACCGGGGAGAGCGCACCCCGGACCAGGAGCACCGGGGCCTCGATGGCCGCCAGGTCTTCCCACAGCCGCCCGAAGTCGACCGAGCCCACGTGCATCCCGCTGGAGCCGGCAGGGCGACCCAGTTGGTGGCGCCACGTCCAGCTCCCGTCCTCCCGCTGCACCGAGTTGTGCAGGACCCCTCGGCGCAGGGACGACTCCGACCGGGTGGGATTGAACTCGATGGTGCGGTCGAGGATCTCGTCGAAGGACGCAAAGCTCTCCGGCCCGGCCAGGAAGGCGGCGATGTCCGAGCTCTTCTCACGGGTGACCCCGGGCGTGATGTCGATGAGGGCCAGCTTTCGCACCAGGCCCGGATGGGACCGGGCCAGGGCGATGGCGGTGGCGCCGCCGAGGGACATCCCCACCACCATCCGGGCCGACGGGGCCAGCACCTCGAGGACCGCGGCCACGTCCTCGGCCATGGCCCGGGGATCGAGTACGGCATCGTCGCCGGGCCAGTCCGAGTGCCCGTGTCCGGGCAGGTCGATGGCCACCAGGGGGCGGTCGAGGGCCAGGGCCACCGTGTCCCAGGTGTGGGCGTTCTGCCCCCCGCCGTGCAGGAACACCGCGTCGGGGCGGTCGGTCCCCCACACCAGGGCACTGACCCTCCGGCCCGGGGCCACCTCCACGAACTCCCGCCGGACGGTGGGGGGCCCGTTCCAGGGCAGACCCACCTCGCTGGCGTTCTCGTGGAAGAGCGAGAACTCGTCGTAGTGGCCGACTGCGTCGGTCATGCCCGTCCCTCCTCTCCTTCGGCGGACGCGTGCCGGCCCAGGGCCGACACCATCGCCCCCAGGGTCTCGTCGGTCACCGCGTACGGAGTGTAGAAGCCCACCCGGTCGACCCCCCCGTCGAAGCGGGCCACGATGTCGGCGGCCACCTCCTCGGGAGCGCCCACGGCGGCCAGGGCGCCGAGCACGGTGTCGTCGATGACGTCCGGCATCTCCTGCCACCGGCCTGCCTTGGAGAGCCGGTTGAGCTCGGGCTGGAGGTCCCCCCACCCCTCGACCTCCAGGACCGGTCGGTAGGCCGGGGTCGAGGCATAGAAGGAGAGCAGCCAGCGACCGGCCGAGCGGGCCGTGGCCAACTCCTCCTCGGTGGTGCCGCAGCACACGATGACCTCACCGGTCACGACGAGCTCGGAGCGCTTCCGGCCGGCCCGGGCCAGGCCCTCGTTCACGGCGGGCAGGGTGCGCTGGGCGAAGTGGGCGGCGGTGTTGAACGGCATGACCAGCAGCCCGTCGGCCACCTCGGCGGCCAGGCGCACCATCTGCGGGCCCAGCCCCCCGATGGCGATGGGTGGCATCCCGAAGGGGAGTGGTCCGGGGTTGAACATCGGGGGCATCAGGGTGTGCGAGGAGAAGTCGCCACGGAAGTCCAGTGGCTCGCCGGTCTCCCAGGTGGCGAAGATGGCCCGGAGCGCCCCGACCAGCTCCCGCATGCGGGCGATGGGCCGGTCGAAGGAGGCGCCGTACCGCTTCTCCACCTGGGCCCGGATCTGGGAACCGAGGCCCAGGGTGAACCGGCCCCGGGTCAGCTGCTGGAGGTCGTAGGCCTGGTGGGCCAACTGGACCGGGTTGCGGGGGAAGGCGATGGCCACATTGGTGGACAGCTCAAGCCGGCTGGTGGCGCCGGCCGCCAGCACCAGGGGGGTGAACACGTCGTGGGGTCCCTCGAAGGTGAAGGCCCCGTCGACCCCGAGCTCCTCGAGGCGCCGGGCGTGGTCGGGGGCGTCCTCGAGTCCCGAGAGCTGGGTGTCGATCTGCATGGGGGCCATGATCCCATCCGCGGCCGCCGACCGCCCGCCGGACGGGCGCCCCTCGCCGGGGGCCCGTGGCCCCGGCGTCACCGCGGCCCAGTGGCACACTGGAGTGATGGCACCCGCCCACTGCACCCCGGATGAGGCGGCCGCGCTCATCCGCACCCGCGACTCCATCGGGTTCGGACTGGGCCCGGCCAATCCCGACGCCTTCTTCACCGCCCTCGGGCGGCGCGACGACTGGGAGGACCTGACCTTCGGGGGCGCCCTGCTGCTCGGCTACTACACCGTGCTCCTGCATCCCCGGGTCTCCTACCGCAGCGGCTTCTTCGGCCCGGCCGAGCGGACGATGCTGGCCCAGGGGGCCAACATCGACCTGGTCCCGGGGGGCTTCCGGCAGTTCGCCCCGATCCTCCGGAGGTTTGCCCCCAGGGTCATGACGGCCCAGGCGGCGCCTCCGGGCCCGGACGGCACGGTCAACCTCTCCCTCCACCTGGGTGCCACCCTGGAGGAGCTGCAGCTGGCCGGGGGAGACCCGGACCGCCTGCTGATCATCGAGGTCAACCCGCACCTCCCCCGCACCTGCTCCCTCGGTCCCCAGTTCACCAACGCCCTCGACCTCGACCTGGTCGACGTGCTGGTCGAGTCGGACGGCGCACCCTTCACCCTGCCGGCCCCGCCGCCCGACGACGTCGACCGGGCCATCGCCGAACGGGCCCGGTCCTTCATCGGCGACGAGGCCACCCTGCAGATCGGGATCGGGGCCGTCCCCAACATGGTGGCCGCCCTGCTGGCCCGAGGCGACGGGGGCGGCTACGGCATCCACAGCGAGATGTTCACCGACGGACTGATGAACCTGCACCAGGCGGGCAAGGTGACCAACGACGCCAAGAGCGTGTTCAACGGTTCGTCGATCACCACCTTCGCCCTGGGGTCGTCGGAGCTCTACTCCTGGCTGGACGGCAACGACCAGGTGGCCTTCGTGCCCGTGCAGGTGGTCAACGACCCCACGGTCATCGCCCGCAACCACTCCTTCGTCTCCATCAACGGTGCCCTCAGCGTCGACCTCTACGGCCAGGTGGTGGCCGACCACATCGACGGCCACCAGATCTCGGGGGTGGGCGGGCACGAGGACTTCGTGGCCGGCGCCGAGCTCCGCCTGGACGACCACTCGCTCATCTGCCTCCGCTCCACCGCGGTGACCAACGCGGCCACGCGGTCGCGGATCGTGCCGGTGCTGCCCGAGGGCTCGGTGGTCTCGACCCCCCGCCATCACACCGGGGTGGTGATCACTGAGCACGGGAGCGCCGATCTGTCCGGCCTGACCGTCCGCGAACGGGCGGCGGCGCTCATCGAGATCGCCCACCCGGACTTCCGCGCCGAGCTCCGCCAGGTGGCCTCGGCGCTGGGCCGGCCCTGAACCCGGTGGTCGAACCGACACCGCCGGCGTCACTCACGATGGCCTCGTTCAACATCCACATGGGCGTGGACGGATGGGGCCGCCCCTACGACGTCGCCGGCCAGTGCCGGGCCCTCGGGGCCGACCTCTGCGTGCTGCAGGAGTCCTGGGCGCCCGACGACGGGGGGCCGAGCACGGCGGCCCGCATCGCCGAGGCCCTGGGGCACCGGGTGGTGGCCGAGGTGGTTCTGGCCCACGGCCGGCTCCTCTCCCCCCACCCGGAGGCCGATGAGCGGTGGGGTCCCCCCCTCTTCGGGCCGGGCAAGGCCCTCCGGCTGGACGGCGAGCGCTGGACCTCGTCGAAGGAGCCGGCGGGGCGGGGCGTCGTCCGGGGACAGTGGGGCATCGCCGTGGTGTCCCGCCTGCCGGTCCGCGACGTACAGGTCATCCCGCTGGGCGAGCTCCGCCGGGACCCGGCCCGGCGGGCCGTGATCCGCGGGACGGTCGACCTGGTGGGCGGGCCCATCACCATCCATGCCACCCACATGTCCCACATCACCCACGGGTCACACGCCCAGTACCGGCTGCTGGGCTCCAAGCTCCCCCCGGTGACCACGGCTGCGGCACTGGCCGGCGACATGAACCTCTGGGGGCCCCCGGTCACCTCGTACGTGCGGGGTTGGCGGCGGGGCATCACCGGCCGCACCTGGCCGGCGCACCGACCCCACAGCCAGCTGGACCACGTCATGGTCACCCCGCGGGTGCGGGTCACCGGGGCCCGCATCGGCGAGCACGCCGGTTCCGACCACCGCCCGGTGGTGGTCACCCTCTCGATCGCCTAGCGGTGCGGCGAAGGCCCCGGGGCCCGGTCGCCCACCGTGTCGGCGGCCGACGCGGACGGTAGCGTCGGCCCATGAGCGATGCGCTGGCCGGGTTCGACCGATCGACCTTCGTCCACGGCGGGGAGACCCGGACCGTCTACCGGACCGGATCGGGGCCGGCGGTGATCGTCATCTCCGAGTTGCCGGGCATCACCCCGGCGGTGGCCGCCTTCGCCGGCAAGGTGGCCGACACCGGCTTCACCGCGGTCATGCCCCACCTGTTCGGCGAGGACGGGCGGGCCCCGACCGTCGGGTACGCCATGGGCTCGACCGCCCGGGCGTGCATCGCCAGGGAGTTCACCGTGCTGGCCGCGGGCCGGACCAGCCCGGTGATCGGGTGGCTGCGGGCCCTGGCCGCCGACGAGCACGGGCGGTGCGGGGGGCCCGGCGTGGGGGCCGTCGGCATGTGCTTCACCGGCGGCTTCGCCCTGGGCATGATGGTCGACGACGTGATGGTGGCGCCGGTGCTCAGCCAGCCCTCCCTCCCCTTCGGCGTGACCAAGGCCCAGCGACGGGACCTCGGGCTCTCGCCCGGGGACCTGTCCCGGGTGCAGGAGCGGGCCGCCGCCGGCTGTCCGGTGCTGGGCCTCCGGTTCAGCGGGGACCGGATGAGCCCTCCCGACCGCTTCGACCACCTGCGGGAGTTGCTCGGCGACGCCTTCGTCGCCGTGGAGATCGACTCGTCCAAGGGCAACCCCCACGGACATGCACGGATGTCCCACTCGGTCCTCACCGAGCACCTCGACGACCGCCCCGGCACACCGACCCGCGCCGCCCTCGACCAGGTCCTGGCGTTCTTCACCGAACGCCTCTCGCCGTGAACCCTCTGGCCTCGGCGTGGCGGGACCGCGGCACCACACGGACATTGTGCGGGCACGCCGTCTTCATCGTCGACATCCCGGCGTCGGGAGCCGAGCTCCGGGCCCCGCTGCTGGTGCTCCACGGCTTCCCCACCTCCTCCTTCGACTTCCACCGGGTGGTCGACCGGCTGGCCGGCGACCGGCGGGTCCTGCTCTTCGACATGCTGGGCTACGGCCTCTCGGACAAGCCCGACCTGGCCTACACCATGGCCGTCCAGGCCGACCTGGCCATGGCCCTGGTCGCCGGACTCGGCGTGGACCGGCTGGGGCTGTTGACCCACGACGTGGGGGACACGGTGGGCGGCGAGCTGTTGGCCCGCCACCTGGAGGGGGCGTGGGACGTGGCCATCACCGACCGGACGCTGGCCAACGGCAGCATCTACGTGGAGCTGGCCCAGCTGAGTGCCGGGCAGCAGTTCCTGCTGGGCCTGCCCGACGAACGCCTGGCCGCGGAGGCTCCTCTGGACCGGGACACGGTGATGGCCGGCGTGGCCGGCACCTTCAGCCCCACGGCCGTGGTCGATCCCGACGAGCTGGCCTCCCAGTGGGAGATGATGGCCCACCGGGACGGCCCGCAGCTCCTCCCCCGGCTGATCCGCTATATCGAGGAGCGGCGGCGCAGCGAGCGGCGGTTCACCGGCGCCATCGAGCGCCACCCGTCGCCCCTGGTGGTGGTGTGGGGACGGGACGATCCCATCGCGGTGCCGACCATGACCGACCGGCTGCTCCGGGCCCGGCCCGATGCCCGGGTGACCATGCTCGAGGGAGTCGGCCACTACCCCATGGTCGAGGCACCCGACCGGTTCGTGGAGGCGCTGGCCGGACCGCCCGGGTGAGGCCGGCTCAGGGCGTGGCCAGGACCTCACCGTGGACGGCCACGAACCAGCCGTCCGGCGACGCCGCCCACCGGCGCCAGGCGGCGGCGAAGGACATCAGGTCGTCGGGATGCACGATCTGCCTGGCCACCAACTGCTCGGCCATGGGCGATGCCGTGAACCGGTCGGCCCAGAGGCCGCCCCACCACCGGCGGTCCTCCGGGGTGGCGAAGCACCAGGTCGAGGCGGAAGGCTCCACCGAGGTGAACCCGGCGGCCCGGGCCCAGGCCAGCAGGCGCCGGCCGGCGTCCCAGTTGGCCCCGTGGCGACGGGTCAGCTCGCCGTAGGCGGCGATGGCCCGGTCGAGGTCGGGCTCCTCGGGGAAGTACCGGAACCCGGGATAGTCGCTGTCCCGCGCCGCCACCACTCCCCCGGTCCGGCACACCCGGCGCATCTCGGCGAGGGCGGCCACCGGGTCCCCCACGTGCTGGAGCATCTGATGGGCGTGGACCACGTCGAACGAGCCGTCGTCGAACCGGAGGTCGAAGACGCTCCCGACCTCGAAGGACAGGTTGCCCTGGCCGAGCTGCCCGGCCAGGGTCCGGGCCTCGTCCAGGACCCCGGCCGCCGCGTCCACCCCGATGACCTCCCCCGGCGCCACCCGGCCGGCCAGGTCGCAGGTGATCGTGCCCGGGCCACAGCCCACGTCCAGCAGGGACAGCCCGGGCCGGAGGCGGTTGAGCAGGTAGGCGGCGGAGTTCTCCGCCGTGCGCCAGCGGTGCGAGCGCAGCACGCTGTCGTGGTGGCCGTGGGTATAGGGGACGTCGGTCATTCCTCCAGCATGCGCTCCACCCATCCTATTGGCAAAGTACAAATGCCGGTAGGTCGATATAAGCTTCTCGAATGGCAACGTCGGAGTGGCTCCGCACCTTCCTGGCCATCTACCGGACCGGGTCGGTCAGTGCCGGGGCGGGTCGCCGCGGCCTGTCCCAGCCGGCGGCCAGCCAGCAGCTGGCCTCGCTGGAGCGCCGGGTCGGCCGGCCCCTGTTCACGCGGACGCCCCAGGGAGTGGAGCCCACCCGACCGGGTCGGGAGCTGCACGCCCAGGTGGCCGACTCCCTCGACCGACTCGAGCAGGTACTGGTGGGCCTGGACGGCGGACCGCGGGTGGCGGCCGACCCTGTCCTGCGGCTCGGCTCGTCGGCCGAGTTCTTCTCGGCCGTCGCCGTGCCCCGACTCCGACCCGACGGGCCCTCGGTGGTGGCCCGGTTCGGCTCGGACCCCGAGCACCTGGCCCTGCTGGAGCACGGCGAGCTGGACCTGGCCGTGACCAGCACCACCCCCGGCCGACGATCGCTCACCGCCGTGCCACTCGGCACCAAACGGTTCGTGCTGGTCGGCCCCCCCGGAGCGGCGCCGCCCACGCCCCTCGGCTCGTTGGACGCGCTGGGAGCCTGCTTGGTGGGCGCGCCGTGGGTGGCCTACAGCGCCGAGCTACCCATGACCCGACGGTTCTGGCTGTCGGCCCTGGGGCGCCCGTTCGCCGGTGATCTCCGACTGGTGGCGCCCGACCTCCGGGCGGTGGCGGCGGCGGTCGAGCACGGACTGGGCTGCAGTCTGCTCCCCGACTTCGCCTGTGCCGACGGTCTCGAACGGGGCACCATGGTCGAGCTCCATCCGGTGGCCCCCGAGGCCTCCTCCGAGCCCTGGTTCGCGTGCACCCGCCTGGCCGACCTGGATCGGGGCTCGGTGCACCGGCTGGTCACCGACCTGGCCGGACCGCCGGTCAGGGGGTGACCGAGCCGACCGGTCGACCGTCCTCGAGGTAGACCGTCCCCCCGGCGTGGGACAGCGCCTGGGCCACGCGCCGGCCCACCGGCCCGCTCAGCCGCCGGTCGGCGTCGTCCGGTGTCACCCACCGGTGCTCGCTGATCTCCTCGAGCTGCAGGACGATCCCGTCCTCCGCCCCCGGACCGAGCGAGCCGCAGTCGAACAGGAAGCGGAGGCCCCCGGGTCGGCGGGGCCGGGGTCGGAGGAAGTCCACACAGGCCAGCCGACCCGACTCCACGGTCAGCCCGGTCTCCTCCCGCACCTCGCGCCGGCAACCCTCCCAGGGGGTCTCCCCGTCCTCCTCCAGCTGGCCCCCGGGAATCGTCCACCCCGACTTGTAGGTCGGCTTGAGGATCAGCACGTGGCCGGCGGGGTTCCTGATCAGGGCTCCGGCCGAGGCCGGGATGCGGGGGAGCACGAAGTCGACCACCGGTCCATCATCACTGAATTCCCGAGGGACCGGTGCCACCATCGGGGTCATGTCCCGGCTCTTCGAGCACGCCCCGCACCCCTACATCGAAGAGCGCCGGACCCGGGCCCCCACCATGGTGGCCGACCAGCTCCCCACCGACAGCCCGGTGCGGAGGTTCAACTCGTGGCTGGCCATCAAGATCACCACCGCGGTCGGGACGATGTGGTGTGCCTACGCCTTCGCCCTGCTGGCCCTGATCAGCCTGCCCGACGCCATCCGCAACGGCCGGCCGGCCATCATCTCGTGGATCGCCCAGACGTTCCTCCAACTGGTGCTGCTCTCCATCATCATCGTGGGCCAGAACATCCTCAGCGCGGCGTCCGACAAGCGCTCCGAGGCCACCTACCTGGATGCGGACGCCGTGCTGCACGAGTCGCTGCAGATCCAGCAGCACCTCGAGGCCCAGGACCGGGCCATCGAGGAGATCCTGTCCCGGATGGGCGGCGTCCCACCGGACGGGGCGGTCGGCCCGGGATCCCCGTCGCCGCCGGCCGCCGAGGGGTAGCAGGACGGTCCGGACCGGCGGACCGCAGACCCGGCTACACCCGGGCCATGTTGTCGAAGCGGGTGTGGTGGCCGATGAAGGCCAGCCGCTGCACGCCGGTCGGCCCGTTCCGGTGCTTGGCCACGTGGATCTCGGCCACGCCCTGGCTCTCGGCGGTGTCGGGGTTGTAGATCTCGTCGCGGTAGATGAACATCACCACGTCGGCGTCCTGCTCGATCGAACCCGACTCACGCAGGTCGGCCAGCATCGGCCGCTTGTCCTGACGGGCCTCGAGCCCGCGGGACAGCTGGGAGAGGGCCACCACCGGCACCTCGAGCTCACGGGCCAGGATCTTGAGTCCGCGGCTGATCTCGGACACCTCGACCTGGCGGTTCTCCGCCCCGTGCCGGCCGGTCATCAGCTGGAGGTAGTCCACCACCACCAGACCCAGCCCCTCGCGGCTCTTGAGTCGGCGGGCCCGGGCCCGGATGTCCATCACCGTGAGGTTCGGGTTGTCGTCGATGAAGATCGGGGCCTCGCTCATCCGGCTGATGGCGTTGCCCACCTTGGACCAGTCGGCCTCGCGCAGGTTGCCGGTGCGCATCCGGTTGGCGTCCACCCGGGCCTCGGAGCCCAGCAGGCGCTGGGTGAGCTCCATGTGGCTCATCTCCAGGGAGAAGAGCAGCGTGGGCACGTTCATCTTGATGCCGGCGTGGGACACCATGCCCAGGGCGAAGGCCGTCTTCCCCATGGACGGGCGGGCGCCCACCACGATCAGGTTGGACGGCTGCATGCCGGACAGCAGCTCGTCGAGATCGGTGTAGCCGGTCGGCAGTCCGGTGATGGCGTCGCCCTGGTCGTAGAGGCGCTGGAGATGGTCGAGGCCGTCCCCCAGCAGGTCCCGAAGGGGGGTCATCGAATCCACCACCCGGCGCTGGGCCACGTCGAAGACCAGGCTCTCGGCCCGGTCCAGCACGTCGGAGACGTCCTCGGGGACGCTGTAGCCGAGCTCGGTGATCTCGCCGGCCACCGAGACCAGCCGCCGGAGCAGGGCGTGCTCCTCGATGATCCGGGCGTAGTAGTCGGCGTTCCCGATGGACGGGGTGTTGGCCTGCAGGGAGACGAACACCGAGGGATCGCCGATGGTCTCCAGCAGGCCCCGACGCCGGAGCTCCTCGGTCACGGTCACCCAGTCGGCCGGCTCCCCGTGGCTGAACAGGGCGGTGATGGCCAGGAAGATGTGCCCGTGGGACGACTTGTAGAAGTCCTCGGGCTTGCAGATCTCCATGGCCGAGGCGATGGCGTCGCGGGACAGCAGCATGGCGCCGAGGAGGGACTCCTCGGCCTCGAGGTTGTGGGGGGGGATGCGGCCGGCCGGCGCCCCGTTGCCCCCGCCGGGGGACAGGAGCCGGCGGGGTCGCGCCTCGTCGAAGACTTGCACCATGGTTCCTCAACCCTGTCCGAGTTGCCCTGTGGAGCGTAAGGGCCTCTTCTTGGGGAAATAGCCGTGCCTACGTGTGGACGAACCGTGGACAAGCCAGGTCCGACTGCGGACAGAACCGATCACTCCGCCATCATCCATGCGAGGTGTGACAACGCGGTGGATACCGCCACGGGCGCGTCGGGCCGGGGGCACGGCCTGCGGGGAGCCGCCGGTCAGGCGGCCGGGGGACCGACGCTCGACCGGGTGGGGACGGTTGCGGAGAAACTAGCTGGTGGCGACCACGTCCACCGTCAGCTCGAACACCACGCCACCCAGCAGCTCGACCCGGACGTTGTGCTCGCCGATGGTCTTGATGGGTTCGTCGAGGACCAGGTCCTTGCGGTCGATGACCGCCCCGGTCTGCTCCTCGACCTTCCGCACGATGTCGGCCGCGCCGATCGAGCCGAACAGCCGGTCGCCGGTCGCCCGGGCCTCCAGGGTGACGGCGTTGCCCACCAGGGCTCGGGCCACCGTCTCGGACGACTCGCGGTCCCGGGCGTCCCGGAGGTCCCGCGACCGCCGCATGGCCGCGGCCTGGGTCTCGATCCCGGGCGAGGCGGCGATGGCCTTCCCGGCCGGAAGCAGATGGTTGCGGGCGAACCCACCGGAGACGTCGATGATGTCCCCGCGCTTGCCCACGCCGTCGATGTCGCTGCGGAGAAGGACCTTCATCTCAGGCCCCCCCGCCCTCGGCGACCTGGTCGGTGCCGTTCCCGCCCTCGGCGACCTGGTCGGTGCCGCTCCCGCCCTCGGCGACCTGGTCGGTGGCGTTCCCGCCCACGGAACCGTCGCCGCTAGCGGTGACCTCCACCGCCTCGTCGGCCGCGGCCGCGGCCACCGCGGGCTCCCGCGGGGCGTCGTCGGACACCGCGTTGGACGTGGCGTCGGCGGACAACGAGCGCTCCTCGTCCCGGCGGCCCCGCCCGGCGCCGCCCTGGCCGCCGTAGCCGCCCTCGCGACCGCCCCGACCGCCGCCCCGACCGCCGGGCCGCTCGGTGGTGGTCCGCTGGGTGTAGGGCAGCAGGACCAGCTCACGGGCGGTCTTGATGGCGATGGCCACGTCCCGCTGGTGCTGGGTGCAGTTGCCCGAGACCCGTCGGGCGCGGATCTTGCCGCGGTCGCTCATGTACTTGCGCAGCAGGCCGACGTCCTTGTAGTCGACCCACTCCACCCGGTCCTTGCACAGGGCGCAGGGCTTCTTCTTGATGCGCCGTCCGGTGTCCTTCGGAGCGCGCCGGGTGGTGCCTCCGCGATCGTTGTTGCGTGCCACTAGAAAGGCTCCTCGCTGTATCCGTACCCTTGGGGTTCGGCGGCCGCGCCGCCGCCGCCTCCGCCGCCGCCTCCGGCTCCGCCCGACGGCCGGCCGCCGCCGCCCCCACCGTCGCCGGGTCCCCGCCGCTCGTTCTTGGTCACCTGGGCGGTGGCCCAGCGGATGCTCGGGCCGATCTCGTCCGCCACCACCTCGACCTTGGACCGCTTGTCCCCGTCGGGTGTCTCCCAGCTGCGCTGGTCGAGCCGGCCGGTCACGATGACCCGTGAGCCCTTGGCCAGGCTCTCGGCGGCGTTCTCGGCCATCTCCCGCCAGCACACCACGTCGAAGAAGGAGACCGCCTCCTCCCACTCCTGGGTCTGGCGGTTCTGCCAGCGTCGGTTGACGGCCAGGCCGAAGCTGGCCGTGGCCTGTCCCGTGTTGGTGAAGCGCAGTTCGGGGTCGCGGGTGACGTTCCCCACCAGGGTGATGGCGTTTCCGGGGGCCATCTCAGGCCTCCCCTGCGGTGGCGCTGGCCGTGGCGGCGGCGGCCCGGCGGCCGGCCACCTTGTCCGGGATCCGCATGGCCTTGTGCCGCAGCACCTCGTCGGCCAGGACGAAGATCCGCTCCATGTCGGCCACGGCGGCCGGCTCCGCGGTGAGCTCGATGACCACGTAGTAGCCCTCGCGCTTGTGCTGCACCTCGTAGGCGAACGTGCGCCGGCCCCAGCGCTCCACCCGGCCGGGGACGCCACCGTTGGCCCGCAGGGCCTCGAGCGCCCGGTCGAGGACGCCGTTGACGGCGGCCTCGTCGGCACCGGTGTCGAAAATGACCATGACTTCGTAGGGCCGCATGGGCGGCTCACCTCCCTCTGGATCGGACAGGGGCTGTCCGAGCCCCACGGCGTGGGGCAGGTCGGAACTGGGTGGCCGCCACCAGGCGGCCGCAACGACCGTTCTACCCTACCGGCAATCGGCCGGGACGGGGAACCGCCCGTTCCGGCGCCGGCTCAGTGGTAGACCTCGGCGTCGGCCGGGAAGGCCCCGGACCGGACGTCGGCGGCGAACGCGGCCACCGCTCCCGTGGCCGCCTGGCCCAGCTCGGCATAGCGGCGGACGAACTTGGGCACCCGTTCGTTGAAGCCCAGCAGGTCGTGGAAGACCAGCACCTGCCCGTCGCAGGCCGGACCGGCCCCGATCCCGACGGTCGGCACGTCGAGCGAGTCGGTGATGGCCGCCCCGACCGACTCCGGTACCCCTTCGAGCACCACGGCGAAGCAGCCGGCGGCGGCGACGGCCTTGGCGTCGACGGTCAGCGAGTGGGCGGCGGCCTGGTCACGGCCCTGGACCCGGTACCCACCCATCACGTGCACCGACTGGGGGGTGAGTCCCAGGTGACCCATGACCGGGATCTCGGCGGCGACCAGGGCCTCGATCATCGGGACCCGGTTGGCGCCGCCCTCCAGCTTGACCGCCTGGGCCCCGGCCCGGATCAGCACGGCGGCGTTCCGCACCGTCTCCACCGGGGTGAGGTGGTAGCTCATCCAGGGGAGGTCGGCCACGATCAACGGCTGGGGCTTGGCCCGGGCCACGGCTGCGGTGTGATGCGCGAGGTCCTCCACCGTGACCTGCAGGCTGTCCTCGTAGCCGAGCACGTTGTTGGCCACGGAGTCGCCCACCAGGATCATGTCCACCCCGGCGGCGTCGGCGATGCGGGCCCCGGGGGCGTCATAGGCCGTGACCATGACCAGCGGGGGGTGGCCGTCGCGGCGCTTGCTGGCGCGAACGGACGGGACGGTGACCGGCACGGACCGGGACTCGGGCATGGGACTCCTCCTGATCGAACCGTCCAGCGCCCGGGGGCTGCCGGCGGCATGGGCGGTGTCTGAGGGCACCGCGGAGCACTGCGTACTGCTGAAGCCAGCTTATCGGCCGGCCACCGTCGTGGGGAGGCCGATCGGCGGGGCCCGGCGGCTCAGACGTCGGCCGGTGCGGCCTGGCCCTGGTCGGCCGGCGCGGTGCCGGCGGCGGCGGGGTCCTCCTGCAGGCCGGCCCGGAGACCCAGCAGGGCCACCACGCCGGCGACGGCCATGACGATGGCCATCCCGTAGAGGACGCTGCGGGTGGCGTAGGCGAAGTCCAGCCGCACGAAGTGGGGGATGGCCGAGGTGTTGCCCCTTCCCCCCTGGGCCTGGGCCAGTCGGGCCGCCTCGGTGGCCGCCCGACCGGCGGGCACGCCCTGGGACTCCAGTGAGGTGGTCAGATGCGACCGCATCTCGGTCACCAGCACCGAACCCAGGATGGCCAGACCCAGGCTGGCGGCGTAGTTCCGCACCGTCTGGGTGATGCCGGTGGCCTCCCCGTAGGACAGCCGGGAGGCGCGGTTGACGGCATCGGTGCTGGCCGGGCCCAGCATGAGGCCCAGGCCGCCCCCGGACATGACGATGTACCACTGCTGGCTGTGGAAGCTCAGCCCGGTGACCTTGCCCGCCCACAGGGAGAAGCCCACCGCGGCCAGGGCGCACCCCAGCACCACCGGTCGCTTGGCCCCGCCCCGGTCCAACATCCGGCCACCGATCTGGGCGGCCACCACGAAGCCGATGAAGAAGTAGAGCAGGAACAGGCCGGCCCCGGAGGCCGTCTTGGCCAGGGAGATCTGGGCGTACTCGCTGGAGAAGAAGAACACCGGGACGAAGGCCAGCATGGACACGCCGAGCACCAGGTTCTCCACCAGGAAGGCCCGGATGCGGAAGATGCGGACCTGCATCAGCGGGGGGTCGGTACGCAGCTCCACCCGGGCGAAGACCACCAGCAGGACGAAGCCCGCCACGATGCAGAGCCAGGTGCCGGGGTTGTGCCATCCCCAGATCGAGGACTGCTGGAAGCCGAACACACTGAGACCGACCCCCGAGGCGATGAGGACCAGCCCCCGGTAGTCCATCTTGGCCGCCCGGTAGGCGGTGACCGGCCGGGAGACGGCGATGAGGACCAGGGCGATGACGGCGACGGGGATGTTGACCCAGAAGATGGCCCGCCAGGTCCACTGGGTGAGGTAGCCGCCCAGGATGGGGCCGACCGCGGTCAGCGCCCCGGCGATGCCGAAGAAGGTGGCCAGCGCCTTGCCCCGCTCCCGGAGCGGGAAGGTCTGGACGACGATGGCCAGTGCGGCCGGGAACATGATGGCGCCGCCGAAGCCCTGGACGGCCCGGAAGGTCACGATCCACGCCTCGGCCACGCCGCCCTTGGGGGTGAGCCCGCACATGGCCGAGGCACCGGCGAAGATGATCACGCCGAGCACGGCCATCCGGCGGTGACCCACGGTGTCGGCCAGCCGGCCGCCGAAGGCGAAGAAGGCGGCCAGCGAGAGCAGGTAGGCGTTGACCGCCCACTGCACCCCGGTGGCGGTGAGCCCCAACTCCCGCTGGATCTGGGGGACGGCGATCGACACGATGGTCTGATCGATGAAGGTCATGGCCACGGCGAAGATCATGGCCAGCAGGATCAGGTTCTTCGATCGTCCTCCGGACGTGTCGCGGCCGGCCATGCTCGTCCTCCCACGGTGTGACTGAAGGGCCCGCCGGGTGTTCGAACCAGTCACTGTACCGGTCGGGTCCGGGGCCGTCCGGGAACGCGCCGGAGCCGGAGGCCGTACAGTCGGGCCATGACTCCCACCCGCTTCACCGGACGCAAGGCGCTCGTCACCGGCGCGGCCTCGGGCATCGGTCGGGCCACGGCGCTCCGTCTGGCCGAGGAAGGCGCCCACGTGGTGGCCGTCGACGTCGATGCCGAGCCGCTGGGCAAGCTCGAGGCGGAGTCGTCGGGACTGGCCGGGGAGATCAGCGCCCTGACCGGCGACGTCTCCACCGAGGACGGGGTGGTCACCCTGGTCGCGGCCTCAGTCGGCCGGCTCGGGGGCCTCGATGTGGTGGCCAACGTGGCCGGTGTGCTGTCGTTCTCCCACACCCACGAGGTCACCATCGACGAGTGGAACCGGCTCATCGCCGTCAACCTGACCGGGACCTTCCTGGTGTGCCGGGAGGCCCTCCCCCACCTGTTGGCCAGCCGGGGCACCATCGTCAACCTGGCCTCGACGGCGGCCCACGCCGGCCAGCCGTGGGCCACGGCCTACTCGGCCTCCAAGGGTGGGGTCCTGGCCATGACCCGGGCCCTGGCCGTGGAGTACGCCGCCCAGGGGCTCCGGGCCAACAGCATCAGCCCCGGGGCCATCGACACCCCCATCACCCGGGCCTTCCACCTGCCCGAAGGCGCCGACATCAAGCTGCTCGGCCGGGTGACCCCGCTCGGACCGTTCGGGACCCCCGAAGGGATCGCGGCGGCCATCGCCTATGTGGCCTCCGACGAGGCCTCCCACATGAACGGGGCCGACCTGCTCATCGACGGGGCCACGCTGGCCTGACCCCCCCAGGGGTGGCCGGGGGCCGGGCGACTAGCCCAACGTGGAGCGACCGTCGGTGGCCCACCAGTCGGCCGTCAGCCGGATGCCCTTGACCGAGGCCCGGGGCACCAGCTCCTCGTAGGTGCGCTTGTACCCGGTGTGGGCGATCAACCACCGGTCACCCCGCTTCACGTAACGGTCGGTGTAGAACGCCGCCCCCTGCACGTTGAGCTGGACGTCGGTGAGGATGACCACGTCCTCCAGGGCCCACACCCCGGTGGCCTCGTCGGGGCCGGTCAGGTCGATCTCGGGGTGGTGGCACCGGTGGCTGGAGAGCATGGCCTCGGTCCCCATCGAGCTGCGGAGGAAGGCCATGATGGCGTCCCGGCCCTCGAACTCGTAGAGGCCCCCGCCGTAGCGGGCCGTGGCCTCGGGGATGAAGCAGGTCTCGATCTCGTCCCACAACTTCTGGTCGAGGCATCGGAGGTACTTGTACTTGAGTCGCTTGATCAGTTCGATCTCGACCAGGTCGTCGGGGGTCATGGTGGCTCCTCGGGACAGCGGATTGGTTCTGACTAGCGGATGGTGCCGACGCCGGGGATGAGCGGCAGGTCGAGTGCCGTCACCCAACCCGGGGGCCGGTCGTTGACGGCGGGGACGGCGTTGAGGGCCCGGAGGCCGGTGGCCAGGCAGCCGGCGGCGGCGGCGTCCCGGCCGCTCCCGTCGGTGAAGCGGAAGGCCGTCTCCTGGGTGATGGAGGGCGAGCCGTCGATCACCACGCGGTAGACGTCGTTCTGGTTGCCCCGGGGCCAGTCGGGGGCGGCGGCCTCGCCCACCCGGTTGACGTGCTCGAGGCAGATGCGGGGCTGGCCCCGGTAGATGCCGTTGACCGTGAAGCGGATGGCGGCGACCTCGCCCGGGTGGATCACGCCCTTGGCCGTGTCGATGGTGGTGTCGGTGACCCACTTCTCCCAGGTGGTGGTGATCTCGTCGAGCTCGATGCCTACGGCGTGGGCCATCATCGGGACGGTGGCCCCCCACGACATGACCAGGATGTCGGTGTGCTCCAGCAGCGGGACGTACTCCGGCGGCCGGCCGATGCCCATCTCGTCCTCGTAGTCGCCCTCGTAGTTGATGTAGTCGAGGATCTCGAGGGCGCGGACCTGGCGGACCTCGCCGCACAGCCCCATCAGGGTCATGGGGAAGAGGTCATTGGCGAAGCCGGGGTCGATCCCGGTGGTGAAGCACGACGAGCCACCCGCCTCGCACGCCTCGCTGATCGGGTCCACCCAGCTGGGCGGAGTCAGGGCCATCGTCGGCCACACCCACGGGGTCATCGCCGTCGAGCACACGTCGATGCCGGCCCGGAGGAAGGCACTCATGTCCCGGATGTTGTCGTTGGCGTGGGCCGCGGTGGGCCCGAAGTGGACCAGGGCGTCGGGCCGGAGGGCGACCAGGGCGTCCAGATCGTCGGTGGCCGTCACCCCCACCGGGCCGATGCCGCACAGCTCACCGGCGTCGCTCCCCACCTTGTCCGGGTGGCTCACCCCCACGCCGACCAGCTCGAAGGCCGGGTGGCGGACCACCTCGGGGATGACCATCCTGCCCACGAAGCCGGTGCCCCAGATCACGACGCGCTTGGGGGCGGCGGTCATCGCATCATCTCCCCGGAGTTGACCATCAGGTGCTGTCCGGTGACGGCCTTGGCGTAGTCCGAGGCGAAGAACACGGCCACGTCGGCCACCTCGCCGTCCTCGGTCATCCGGCGGAGCGGGAACTTGCCGGCGATGCCCTCGAGGACCTCCTCGGGGGACACCCCCTGGTTGGCGGCCGTCCCGTTCACGTACAGCTCCACGTTGGGCCCCCACATCCACGACGGCACGACCATGTTGCACCGGATGTTGTCGGCGCCGAGCTCGTCGGCCAGGTAGTACATGGCCGACAGGAGGGCCCCCTTGGAGGCGGCGTAGCCACTCTGGGGCAGGGCGGGCTGGAACATGGACTGCGAGCCGATCAGCACCACCGACCCCCCGCCCCCCGCCTTCATGGCGGTGGCCACCGGCCGCAGCACGGTGAGGGCTCCGATGACGTTGGTCTCGAAGGCCTTCCGCCAGGCCTCGAACCGGAGATCGTGGAGGCCCCCCCACACGTTCTCGTAGGCGGCCACCTGGATGAGGGCGTCCACCGAGCCGAAGCGGCCGAGCGTGTGCTGGACCAGGGCCTCGCACGACTCGGCGTCGGTGATGTCGGTGACATGGGTGCCCACCCGCCCGCCGGCGGGGTCGAGCTCGGCGGCCGTCCGCTCCAGGGTGTCGGCGGTGCGGGCGGCCAGCACCACGTTGGCCCCGTCCCGCAGCGCACTGGTGGCGCACTCGCGGCCCAGGCCGCCCCCCACCCCGGTGACGATGACGGTCTTTCCGTTGAGGATCATCCCCCCCTTCTAGACCAAATCCCGGTGGAACGCGTTCCAGTTGGTCGTGCGGTGGTCTCCCGGGACTACAGGCTGGCCCGGCCGCGGAGTGGCTTCCGGGCCACGGCCTCCACCCCGGCGCCGGCCGGGTACATGCGGGCCAGGTGGTTCCAGGAGCAGTCCGTGCACACCTCGATGACGTAGCAGACCACCGGGTCCTTACGCCGCCAGTAGCGGGTCAGTTCGGCCTGCGTGGCCACACAGCGGCCCCCCGAGGGGAGCCGGGAGCCGAAGACGAAGGTCACGTCGACCAGATCCGATTCCTCGCAGATCGGGCACCGCTCGCCGGTGGGCCGGCCCAGGTTGCGGGCGGCACGCAGCAGCTCGGGGTGGGCGTCACAGACGTCCAGGCGGGACAGCCGTCCCTTCCGGTACTCCCGGATGATGGCATTGCGGGCGAGCAGATACTCCACCTGCCCCCCGGTGGGGGACGTCTGCACTCCGTCGAGCGATCCGGGTCGGAAGCCCACGGGGGCCAGGGTAATCCCTCGGGCGCCCAGGGGAGCGTTCCGTTCACCGGCCCGTCGGCCGGACCTGGGTCCCGTCCGGGTCGCCGCCCAGCACCATGTATTGCATTGATATATCGATCTGATATATCGTGGCGAGTATGCAACGGGTGAACAGCTGATGCTCGATCTGGCCATCCTCGGGCTCCTGCACGACCAGGAGCTCCACGGCTACGAGATCCGGCGCCGGCTGCGCGACGAGCTGGGCCTGTTCGCCAACATCTCGTTCGGCTCGCTGTATCCGGCCCTCTCCCGCCTGCAGAAGGCGGCGGCGGTGACCGTCACCGAGTCCACCGGCACCTCGGCGGTGACGCCCCTCCCGTCCACCGGGTCGCTCAGCGGCGAGCGCGCCGGGCTCCGGGCCCGGCGGGCCGGGACCACCAGGGGCACCAAGCGGTCGCGCAAGGTCTACCGGATCACCGAGGAAGGGCGGCTGCTCTTCGAGCAGCTCCTCGACGCCGACGAGCCGGCCGGCACCGACGACGCCCGCAGCTTCGGCCTGCGGCTGGCCTTCGCCCGGTACCTGGCCCCCCAGGCCCGGCTGGCCCTCCTCGAGCGCCGCCGGTCCCAGCTGACCCGGCGGTTGGCCGCCGACCGGACCAGGGCCGCCGGCAACCGGTTGGACGTCTACTCCCGCTCCCTCGTGGAGCACAGCACCGAGGCCACCGAGCACGACATCGCCTGGCTCGACCGCCTCATCGAGTCCGAGCGCCAGAAGCAGGCAGCACCCCGATCCGACAGCCGCGAGCCCCGAAGCGGGGCCGCAGTGACGACAACGAAGGGAACCCATCCATGAGCAACATCCGTGTGGCCATCGCCGGCGTCGGCAACTGTGCCAGCTCACTCGTCCAGGGAGTCGAGTACTACCGCGGGGCCGACCCGACCGAGACGGTCCCCGGCCTCATGCACGTGGTGCTGGGGGGCTACCACGTCGGCGACCTCGAGTTCGTGGCCGCCTTCGACGCCGACGCGGCCAAGGTCGGCACCGACCTGGGCAAGGCCATCTTCGCCGGCCAGAACAACACCATCCGCTTCGCCGGCGTCGGGGAGCTCGGCGTGACCGTGCAGCGCGGGCCGACCCTCGACGGCTTCGGCAAGTACTACCGGGAGACCGTGGAGGAGTCGCCGGCCGAGCCGGTCGACGTGGTGGCCGCCCTCCAGGACTCCGGGGCCGACGTACTGGTCAGCTACCTTCCGGTCGGCTCGGAGCAGGCCCAGCGGTTCTACGCCGAGGCCTGCCTGAAGGCCGGCGTGGGGTTCGTCAACGCCATCCCGGTGTTCATCGCCTCCGATCCCGAGTGGGCCCGCCGGTTCCGCGAGGCCGGGCTGCCCATCGTGGGTGACGACATCAAGAGCCAGGTGGGCTCGACCATCGTCCACCGGATCCTGACCCGCCTGTTCGAGGACCGTGGCCTGGCCCTCGACCACACCTACCAGCTCAACGTGGGCGGGAACATGGACTTCAAGAACATGCTCGAGCGGGACCGCCTCGAGTCGAAGAAGGTCTCCAAGACCCAGGCCGTCACCAGCCAGATCGAGCACGGGACCCTCCCGGCCGACGACGTGCACATCGGACCGTCGGACCATGTGCCGTGGCTGCACGATCGCAAGTGGGCCTACATCCGGATGGAGGGCCGCAACTTCGGTGACGTGCCCCTCAACCTCGAACTCAAGCTCGAGGTGTGGGACTCACCCAACTCGGCCGGCGTGATCATCGACGCGGTGCGGTGCGCCAAACTGGCGCTCGACCGGGGCATCGGCGGCCCCCTCCTCGGCCCGTCGGCCTACTTCATGAAGTCGCCCCCGGTGCAGTTCCACGACGACGTCTGCCATCAGATGGTCGAGGGGTTCGCCGCCGGGGAGCCCAATCCCGTGTGGCCCGAGGACTGACCACCGGACGGCACCGCCTCAGGACTGGCCGGCCCACCACTGGCGGAGGCGCTTGCGGGCCTCCTCCTCCCCCAGCGGTCCCTCGTCCATCCTGAGCTCCAGCAGGTAGCCCAGGGCCCGGCCCACCTCGCGTCCAGGACGGAGGTCGAGCTCGGCCATCACCTGGGACCCGTCCAGATCGGGCCGGATGGCGTCGAGCTCCTCCTGCTGGCGCAAGTCGGCGATCCTGGCCTCCAGCTCGTCCATCCGTCGGGCCAGGGCCCGCGCCTTGTTGGCGTTCCGGGTCGTGCAGTCGCACCGGGTCAGCTCGTTGAGCTGGTCCAGCAGCGGACCGGCGTCGCGGACGTAGCGCCGCACGGCGCGGTCGGTCCACCCCAGCCGGTACGTGTGGAAGCGCAGGTGCAGGTTGACCAGCTCGGTCACCACCTCCACCTCGTCGTTGGGGTAGCGCAGGGCCTGCATCCGGTGCCGGGTCATGCGGGCCCCGACCACCTCGTGGTGATGGAAGGTGACCCCCCCGTCGACGAAGGCCCTGGTCTTGGGCTTGCCCACGTCGTGGAACAGGGCGGCCAGGCGGAGCAGCCGGTCCGGTCCGGTCTTGTCCACCACGGCCAGGGTGTGGGCCAGGACGTCCTTGTGCCGGTGGATGGGGTCCTGCTCGAGGGCCAGGCCGGGCAGTTCGGGCAGGAACTCGTCGGCCAGGCCGGTGCGTACCACGAACCACAGGGCCACCGAGGGGACCGCCACCATCATGATCTTGTCGAGCTCGTCCCGGATCCGCTCGGCCGAGACGATGGCCAGGCGACGGTGGTCGGACCGGACCGCCTCGACCAGGTCGGGCGCCGGCTCCAGCTCGAGCCGGGCGATGAACCGGGCCGCCCGGAGCATGCGCAGGGGGTCGTCGGCGAACGACACCGTCGGGTCGAGCGGTGTCCGGAGCCGGTGCTCGGTCAGGTCGACCAGCCCGTCGAACGGGTCGATGAGCTCGAGGTCGGGCAGCTTGAGGGCCATGGCGTTGACGGTGAAGTCCCGACGGGCCAGGTCGTCCTCCACCCGGTCGCCGAAGGCCACGTCGGGCTTGCGCGAGTCGGGCTGGTAGGCCTCGGCCCGGTGGGTGGTGATCTCGTACTTCTGCTCGCCCCGACGACAGCCGATGGTGCCGAAGCGCTTCCCTTGGGTCCACACCGCGTCGGCCCAACCCGAGACCACTGCCTCGATGGCATCGGGGCGGGCGTCGGTGGTGAAGTCGAGGTCCTGGTCGCGGTCGACGACCTCGGCGCCCGGTCCGGCCACGATGGCGTCGCGCACCGAGCCCCCCACCAGGTAGAGGGAGTGCCCGGCCGACCGGAAGCGGTCGGACAGGTCGGCGGTGGCCTCCACCAACGGTCGGAGTCGCTCGGGGAACACGTCGCCGAGGGTAGTGCGGTTGGCGTAGTCCGCCACCCGTTCTGGCGTAGGGTGGCGTCCGAAGTGGATCGGGAACGAGGCAGCCTGTGCCCCTGCGGCAGCCACCCCAGGGCCGGCGTACCGTTCGGGGACGGGCCCGCCCCGATCGTCGGGGTGGGTCGGCGTGGCGCCCACCGGGCGCGGGGGCGGTGGTGGCGGCGGGCCTGGTCCGGCAGGGCCCTCGCCGGCTGGGCGCTCGGGGTGGCGTTGGCCGTCGGCCTGGCCTCCTCGCCGGACGGGGTGGCCGGAGCGGCGACCACCACCCCGACGACGGGCCCACCGCTGGTCCTGGTGTCCCAGACCCCCTGGGTGGGGCCCGACGGCACCTTCGACGTCAACCTCCAGGTCGGAGCGCATACCCCTCCGGCCCCGCAGCTGGGTCTGTCGGTCAGTGTGTACGCCTGCCTGTCCAGTGTCTCGGCCTTCGACCAGTCGGTGAACCCGACGACGGGTCCCTCGGGCACGCCCATCGACTCGACCCGCGCCCCCCTGGCCGTCTCCGGGCTCCCGGCGGCCCCCGGCGGGGTCGTCGACCTGTCCATGCCCGTCTACGTGGGCCACGGGGGGACCGTGCCGCCGGGAGGGTTCGCCATCAACCTGACATCCGGCGGCGGGCAGTGCGCGGGCGTATCCCTCGGGCGTCTACCCGGTGCGGATCCAACTGGTGAACACGGCCGGCGGCCAGGCCATCGCCGGGTTCACCACCCATCTCGTCTTCACCGAGGCACCGGCCACCACCCGGAAGCTCCGGGTGGCCGTGGTCCTCCCCATCGCCACCACCCTCGGCCCCGCCGTCGACCCGGGGACCGCCGCCCTGGCCGCCCAGCCGTCGGCGGCCCTGGCCCCGCCGTCCCCCGCCTCGACCGCCGCCGTCGCCGCCACCGTGGCCGCCATCGCCGCCGCGGACCGCTCCTCGGTGCCCATCACGCTCGACGCCAGCCCCCAGTCGGTCCTGAGCCTGGAGAGCACCGGACACGGCGCCGTCGTCGCCCAGCTGGCGTCCCTCGCCGCCACCCCGTCGATCCACCAGTTCGCCTGGGCCCCGTTCGTGCCGGTCAACGCCTCCGGTCTGGTCGGCGCCGGCCTGGCCGGCGAGCTGGCCCGGCAGGTGGCCCAGGGAACCCAGGTCCTCACGACCAGGCTTCCCCGCACCTCGTCGGCCGCCCCGCTGAACACTCCCGGTGGCGGCCTCGGCGCCTGGTTCACCAACGATGGGCTCGATGCCGCCGCCCTGACCCAGCTCCAGCTGGACGGGTACCGCCAGGTGGTGCTCCCGGCGGCCAGCGTGCCCGGCGCACCGGGCAACGTGTCGACCGCTGAGCCGTTCTCGCTCAGCCCGTCGTCGGGGACGCCCCTGGTGGCGGTGGCGGCCAACGCCGATCTGGCCGCCCGGTTCACCGGGGATCCGGGAAACCCGGTCCTGGCCGCCTCCCAGCTGGCCGCCGAGCTGGCCCAGATCTACTTCGAGAAGCCCAACGACACCACCCCCCGCATCGTGGCGGTCATGGCCCCGACCGGCTGGTCCGACGACCCCGCCTTCGTCGGCACCCTCCTCGACGCGTTGAACCAGAACCCGATGATCGAGGCCGTCACCGCCTCCGACCTGTTCGACACCCTGCCCGTGGCCGCCTGTCGCAACGGTTGCCGGGCCGTGGCCGGGCCGGGGACCCCCGGCCTGCCGGTGGCGGCCATCCGGGTCCAGCGTCAGCGGGTGGCGGCCCTGGCCACCGCGGCCACCGGCCTGACCGCCCAACGGGTCACCGGCCAGCTCGGGGACCTGGTGCTGGCCGGCCAGTCGGATCGCCTGCGCCCCTTCCAACAGTCCGGCGTGCTCCGCAACACCGGGGTGGCCGTCGACGCCCAGCTCGACCGGCTGCAGGTGGCGGGCGACCAGAGCATCACGCTCACCTCCCAGAAGGGCCGGGTGCCGGTCACCATCATCTCCGACGCCCCCTACCCGGTCACCGGGACCCTCACCCTCACCAGCGACAAGCTGACGTTCCCCGACGGACAGACCAAGAGAGTCACCGTGCTGCCCGGCATCACCAACCCCTTCTACTTCAACGTGCAGACCCGGGCGTCCGGCCTCTTCAAGGTCGACGTCGCCCTCTACTCCCCCGCCGGTGGCCTGACCCTGTCCAGCGGACAGGTCAGCGTGCGGTCCACCGCCACCTCGGTGGTCGGCATCGTCCTTTCGCTCGGCGCCGTGGGCGTCCTGCTGGTCTGGTGGTTCCGAACCTCGCGGAAGCGGCGGGCGCAGCGTCGGGCCGAGCGGGCCGACGGGGACGAGGGCGCGACCTCCGGGTCGCCGGTGCCGCCGGTGCCCGCGGGTTCGGCGTGAGCGAGCCCGAGGCCGAGGTCGACGGGCTGCCGGCGACCCCCGGTGGCGAACGACGGCGGCTGGCCGGGGCCACGTTGGGCATGGCCGTGGGCACCACCCTGTCCCGCATCACCGGCGTGGGCCGGGTCATCGCCCTGACCCTGGCCCTCGGTGGCGAGGGGTTCGCCGACGGCTACAACCTGGCCAACACCACCCCGAACATCATCTACGACGTCGTGCTGGGCGGCGTGCTGTCGGCCACGTTCGTCCCGGTGTTCGTCGACTACCTCACCACCCGGCGGGGCAAGGAGGCCTGGGAGGCCATCTCCGCCGTGGTCACCGTGACCGTCACCATCCTGGTGGCGGCCACGGTGGTGTTCTTCGTCCTCACGCCCAGCATCATCGATCTCTACACGGTCGCCAACCACCACGCCGACGTGCACCAGCAACAGGCCGGTGGCCGTCTTCCTCCTCCGCTGGTTCGTCCCCCAGCTGGCCTGCTACGGCCTCATCGCCCTGTTCACCGCCCTGCTCAACACCCGGGGCAAGTTCGCGGTACCCATGTTCGTCCCCATCGCCAACAACCTGGTGGTCATCGGCGATCCTGCTCTGGTTCCACGCCCTGGTCCCCCACCCCAGCCTGGCCTCGGTCGACGCCCACCACACCGGCCTGGTCCTGCTGGGCATCGGCACCACCCTGGGCGTGGTGGTCCAGGCCGCCCTCCTCGTCCCCTCCCTGCTCCGCGCCGACCTCCATCTGCGTTCCTGTGGCAGCCGGCCAACCAGGCCATGCGGACCATCACCCGGCTGGCCGGCTGGACGTTCGGCTGGGTGGTGGCCAACCAGGTGGCCCTGGTGGTCGTGCTGGCCCTGGCCGACGGGGCCAAGATCCCCGGGGCGGTGTCCTCCTACACCTACGCCTACACCTTCTTCCTCCTTCCCTACGGGGTGGTGGCCGTCTCGGTGATGACCGCGGTCACCCCCTCGCTGTCGGCCCGGTGGGCCACCGACGACCTGCGCCGCCTTCCGCCACCGGATGGCCTTCGGACTGCGGGGGATCCTGGCCATCATCATCCCCTCGGCCGTGGGCATGCTCATCCTGGCCCACCCGCTCATCGACCTGGTGCTGGCCCACGGCGCCGAGACCCCGGCCAACGCCGACTCCACCGCAGCGACCCTGGCCATGTTCGCCCTCGGGCTGCCCGGCTTCTGCACGTTCCTCTACATGGTCCGCGTCTTCCAGTCCATGCAGGACACCCGCACCGCCTTCCGTCTGTACCTGGTGGAGAACGGCCTCAACATCGTGGTGGCACTGGCCCTGGTCGGACCGCTCGGGGTCCGGGGGCTGGCCCTCTCCCTGTCCATCGCCTACTCGATGGCGGCCCTGTTGGCCCTGGCCGTGGTGCGGATCCGGGTGGGGGGCCTCGGCGGGCCGGACCTGACCACCCCGGTCAAGCGGGTGCTGGCGGCGTCGGGCGTGATGGCGGTGGCCACGGTCCTCGCCCTCAGCGTCTCGGGGGCCACCTCGGGCGTGGCCCTGCTGGCCCGGGTGGTCTTCGCCGTGGTGGTCGGCGTGGTGGCCTACGTGGCCACGGCCGGACTGCTGGGCGCCCGGGCCGCCCGGCGGGTCACCCAGGAGCGCGCCCGGCGGGCCTCGCTGCTCGCCTCCCACCCCCCGCCGGAGGACGATCCCCCGCTCGGGCCGGCGGACGGGCCGGGGACGGACCCGCCCGTTGGACCCTCGCCGGAGCCGTTCCGTGGCAGACTCGACGATCGGCCCGATGGGCTTCCCCACCGACACCTCCGGCCGGTCATCATCTCGCCGGAGGACGACTCGGGGCCGGAGGGCGGACTCCGGACGGGGGACGAGGAGGAGGAGCTGGATGGCCCGGATACGGGTGGTGACCGATAGCGCCTGCGACCTCTCGGCGGAGCTGGCCGCGGAGCGGGGACTGACCATCGTCCCCCTCTCCATCCGGTTCGGCACCGAGGAGTTCGTCGACGGGTCCACGCTCTCCACCGACGAGTTCTGGGCCCGGTGCAAGGCCAGCTCGGTGCTCCCCGAGACCTCGGCACCGTCCCCCGGTGCCTTCCAGGAGGCCTTCGTGGCCGCGGCCGACGACGGCTACGACGGTGTGCTGTGCATCAACCTGTCCTCGGAGGTCTCCGCCACCTACCAGGCCGCGGTGGCGGCGGCCAAGGCCGTCGGTGACCGCATCCCGGTCCGCACCGTCGACTCCCGCTCGCTGACCATGGGCCTGGGCCTGATGGCGCTGGACACCGCCGAGATGGCCTCGGGCGGCGCCGTCCCTCGACGAGCTGGTGGGTCGGGTCACCGACCTCATCCCCCGGACCCGGGTGTACGGCGTGGTCGACACCCTCGAGCACCTCGAGAAGGGGGGCCGGATCGGGGGTGCCCGGGCCCTGCTCGGCTCGCTGCTCTCCATCAAGCCCGTGGTCACCCTGGTCGACGGCCGGGTCGAGGAGGAGTCCAAACAGCGCACCCGGGCCCGCTCGCTCCGCTATCTGGCCGACAAGGCCAAGGATTCGCCGCCGATCAGCCGGCTGGCCGTGTGCAACGGCGCCGCCCCCGACATCGACGACTTACTGGGCTTGCTGGCCGACGTGCCCGACCGATCACCCGCTGGTGGTCACCGACCTCGGACCGGTGGTGGGCACCCACACCGGTCCGGGCACCATCGGGGTCTGCCTGATGACCCGGGACTGACCCTCCGCCGGCGTCATCGCGGCATTCCGGCAGGCCAATCGGCCGGTCAGACTATCCTCGCTGCATGGATCCGAAGCCCGACACGCCCGCGTCCCGACTGCCCGGCTCCGACGCGCTCGGCGACCTCCCCACGAAGGGCGCCGACTGGGTCGACACCATCGTCGAGCTGCTGCGCGACCGGACGGTCCGGCCACTCACCCTGGCCACCCGGGCCGTGGTGTTCGGGATCATCGTCTTCGCCGCCGCCGTGGTCACCGTCGTGCTGCTGTCCATCACCCTGATCCGCGTGCTCACCGTGTACGCCTTCGACGGCCGGGTCTGGCTGTCGGACCTGGTGGTGGGGCCTGCTCTTCGTCGTCGCCGGCATCGTGGCCTGGTCCCAGCGGTCGGACCCCAACGCCACCACCGAAGGGGCGGCATGACCGAGGCCCGGCAGGTGGTGATCATCGGCTCGGGCCCGGCCGGCCTCACGGCGGCCATCTACGCGGCCCGGGCCCAGCTGTCCCCCCTGGTCATCGAAGGTGAGCCCTGCTCCACCAGCGACCAGCCGGGCGGCCAGCTGATGCTGACCACCGAGGTCGAGAACTACCCGGGCTTCGTCGACGGGATCATGGGGCCGGAGCTCATGCAGGCCTTCCGCGAACAGGCGGCCCGGTTCGGCGCCGACTACGTGACCGCCAAGGTGTCCCGGGTCGACCTGTCCCGCCGGCCGTTCAGCGTGTGGGTGGGCGACCCCGACGCCGAGGAACCGACCTACGCCGCCGAGGCCCTGATCATCTCCACCGGCGCCCAGTCGCTCATGCTCGAACTGCCCAACGAGGAGCGCCTGCTCGGGTACGGGGTGTCGACCTGTGCCACCTGTGACGGCTTCTTCTTCCGGGAGCGGGAGATCGCCGTGGTCGGTGGGGGCGACTCCGCCCTCGAAGAGGCCCTGTTCCTCACCCGGTTCGCCGACAAGGTCACCGTCATCCACCGTCGGGGCGAGCTGCGGGCCTCCAAGGTCATGCAGCAGCGGGCCTTCGCCCACGAGAAGATCGAGTTCCTGTGGAACACGTCGGTGGTCGACGTGCTGGGCGAGAACACGGTGAGCGGCGTCCGGGTCCGGGACAACCTGAGCGGCGAGGAGTCGGTCCTGCGAGCTCTCCGGCCTGTTCGTGGCCATCGGCCACCAGCCCAACACCGCCCTGTTCAAGGGCCAGCTGGAGATGGAGGAGAACGGCTACCTCCGGACCTTCGACGGGACCCGCACCAACGTCGACGGGGTCTTCGCCTGCGGCGACGTCCAGGACCACCGCTACCGCCAGGCCGTCACCGCGGCCGGGTCGGGCTGCATGGCCGCCCTCGACGTCGAGCGATGGCTCGAGGACCAGGCCGCCTCCCACTGAACCCCGTCGGTGCCCGCCCGACACCGGTCTCCTCCGCACCCGGGGAATGCCCGTGACCCGATCGGGGTTGACGTAGCGTGTCCCACCGAGGGACATCCGGCACGGCCCACAGAACGGGCCAGGAGGAACAGTCATGAGTGAGAAGATCACGACCCTGAGCGACGCTAGCTTTGACGAGCATGTCAAGTCCTCGGACGTTCCCGTGCTGGTGGACTTCTGGGCGGAGTGGTGCGGCCCGTGCAAGATGATCGCCCCGGTGCTCGAGGAGATCGCCTCCGAGCAGGCCGGCAAGCTGGAGATCGCCAAGCTCAACATCGACGACAACCTGACGTCACGCAGCGGTTCGACGTCATGAGCATCCCCACCCTGATCCTGTTCAAGGACGGGGAGCCTGCCGCCCGGATCGTCGGGGCCAAGGGCAAGGGACAGCTGCTCCAGGAGCTGTCGGCCCACCTGTAAGGCCTGCTCAGGCCCCCGGTCGACCCCGGCCCGGGACGGCAACGCGGTTCCGGGGTCCGAGGTGAGTTCGGGGCCGTCGCTCTGGCTGGAAGTGGGAGACCAGGGTCCCGACGTGGCCGACGTGCAGCGTCGGCTCGGAACTGCTGGCCTTCTCGACGGGTATCGACCGGGACGGCTCCTACGGCGCCGGGACCCGGGCCGCCGTCGAGGCGTTCCAGTACCGGAGAGGCCTCCGGGTAGACGGGGTGTGCGGCCCCCAGACCTGGTCGGCCCTGGTCGAGGCCGGCCGACGACTGGGTGACCGCTTCCTCTACCGACAGGCGCCGATGCTCCGGGGCGACGACGTGGCCGAGCTCCAGCAACGGCTCAGTGCCCTCGGATTCGACACCGGCCGGGTCGACGGGATCTTCGGCGACACGACGTCGAGCGGCCCTGGGTGAGTTCCAGCGGAACGCCGGGCTCCCGGTCGACGGGATCGCCGGGGCATCCACCGTGGCCGAGCTGCTCCGGTTCGGCACCCGACACGACCACAGCGAGCTGGTCACCTCGGTCCGGGACCGCGAGCGGCTCCGCCAGGGGCCTCGGACCCTGGCCGGCCAACGGGTGGCCATCGGCGAGGAGGGCGGCCTCGACGCCACGGTGGCCGCGCTGCGTCGACTGCTGGTCAGCCACGGAGCCGTCGTCACCACCCACCACCATCCTGACGGATCCATCCAGGCGTCGGAGGCCAACGCCGGCGCCGCTCACGTCTACATCGGCCTCCGACTGGCCGCCGGCGAAGACCACTGCTCGACGGCGTACTACGCCGGCTACCGCTACTCCTCGCCGGGGGGACGGCGCCTGGCCGAGCTCCTGCAGGGGACGCTGACCACCTCGCTGGTCCTGCCCGACGGGGGTAGCCGGGGGATGTCACTCCCGCTGCTCCGGGAGACCCGGATGCCGGCGGTGATCTGCGAGATCGGGCCGGCCACCGTGGTGGTCGAGGAGGCCGCCACCATCGCCCGATCGGTGGTCGACGCGCTGGCCCACTGGGTGGGCACCTCCTGGGACTGACCCGGGCGTCCCAACCGTCGACCCTCACGTGACCGAACACCCTGCGTAGACGCTTCCCTGGACGTAATCCACAACTTCATACACAGGTTGTGGATTACGCTCTACCGTGGGTTCAGGGATCAATCACCACTCTCAGTGACATATTGACCTGCAACTTTGGCATTATGTCATGTTACAACCACTGTGCGTGACCTTCAGACGGGGCTCGGCTCTGCCCTCCCCACCATCAACTTGTAGATCCGCTCGAGGTCCTCGAGGGTGGCGAACTCCACCACCACCTTCCCCCGCTTCGACGTGAGGTCGACCTTCACCCTGGTGTTGAGATGGCTGGACAGGAGCTCCTCCAGTTCGAGGATGCCGGGCGGTGGGAGTCGCCGCGGTGCAGCCGGGCCGGCGGGCTGACCACCGTTGGAGGGCACCGGTACCGGCGCCCCGGTCCCACCTCCTTCGGCGTCGACCGCTCCCCCGCCGTTGTGCTCCCGCACCAGATCCTCGATGGCCCGGACGGTGAGTCCGTCGGCCACCACTTGCTTGGCCAGCATCTCCTGATACCCGCGATCCGGAGTCCCGAGCAGGGCCCGGGCATGGCCGGGACTGATCTGCCCTTCGGAGAGCAGCCGCTGGACGCCCGACGGGAGCTGCAGGAGCCGCAGGATGTTGGTCACCGCAGTCCGGCTCTTGCCCACCCGCTTGGACACCTGATCGTGGGTGTAGCCGAATTCCTCGATCAGCTGTTGGTACGCCGCCGCCTCCTCCAGGACGTTGAGGTCCTGTCGGTGGAGGTTCTCGACCAGGGCCTGCTCGAGGCTCTGGGTCTCGTCAGATGTCAGCACGAGGACGGGGATCGACTGGAGACCAGCCCGCCGGGCCGCCCGCCACCGGCGCTCGCCGGCGATGAGCTCGAAGTCGTCCGCGGCGCGCCGAGCCGATCTGGCGGACCAGCACCGGCTGGAGCACGCCGAGCTCCTTGATCGAGGCGGCCAGCGACGACATGGTGTCCTCGTCGAAGTTGACGCGGGGTTGGCGGGGATTGGGCTTGATGCTCCCGATGGGAACCTCCCGCAGGGAGGACGAGCGATCACCGACCACCTCGTTGGGAATGAGGGCGCTCAGACCCTTGCCCAGTCCGCTACGTCGTGCCACCGCTGACCTCCTTGGCTAGTTCCCTGTAGGCGATGGCCCCGCGGGACGCGGGATCGAACGCAGTGATGGGCTGTCCGAACGATGGGGCCTCGGAGAGTCGTACCGTCCTGGGGATCACGTTCCGGCACACCTTCGACCCGAAATGGAGCCGGACCTCGTTGGCCACCTGGTCGGCCAGCTTGGTGCGGGCGTCGTACATGGTCAACACGATGGTCGAGATATCCAGCTGGGGATTGAGGTTGGACGCCACGAGATGGACGTTGCGCATCAGCTGACTGAGCCCCTCGAGGGCGTAGTACTCACACTGGATGGGAACCAGAACCTCATCCGCGGCAGCCAGGGCATTCACGGTGATGAGTCCCAGTGACGGGGGGCAGTCGATCAGTACGTAGTCGAATTCGTCGATCACCGACTCGATCGATTTCTTGAGCTTCAGCTCACGGCTGAACGCCGGCACCAGCTCGATCTCGGCGCCGGCCAGTGCGATGGTCGCCGGAGCCACGAAGAGGTTCTTCATGCTGGTCGGTTCGACGCAGTCCTCCAACGATGAGTCGCGCATCAGCACGTCGTACATCGAGAGTTCGAAGTTACGGGCATCGATGCCCAGTCCGGTGGTGGCGTTGCCCTGAGGATCGAGGTCGATGACCAGGACCCGGAAGCCCAGTTCGGCCAGCGCGGCTCCCAGGTTCACCGAGGTCGTGGTCTTCCCGACGCCGCCCTTCTGATTGGCGACGGCCAGCACGCGGGGGAGAGGATTGCCCGAGGCGGCCTGTACCTCCAATTCGGGCTCGGCCACCTCATCGGTCCCGGGAGGTTCGTCGGACTGGACGGCAACCGGCGGATCCGCAGGGCCGGGCTCCGCCCGGGCTCGTAGTCGGGGCTCGGGTTCGACGGGAGGGGCCTCGGTGACGGTGTCCGACGACCCGTCGTCGGCGGGTGGGGGAGTCCTTACGGGCTCTGTCACGTCCGCCGGGGCTCTGTGGCCCACAACCGGCGCCGTGGAGGGGTCCACCGGAGTGTCGCCGACCCGCTCGGGCCCCCCCGTCCGCTCCCCATCGAGCTCGGGAGCACCGGCTGACGTGGCTGACGGAGGGAGGACGTTGTCCAGCTCGGCGTGCGCCGTGGCCACATCCGAGATGGTCTCCTCGATCCGTCGGGTCGGGGGGTTTTCGGAGTTGCTCGAGGGTTGGGAGGCGGCGGCGTCCTCCGCCGAAGTGGTCGCCGGGGCAGAAGAGCTGGAAGGGCCGGGTGAGACGGCGGGCGGGGGATTCTGTATCAGGGTCACCGCACCGGTACCGACTGGTGCGGTACCTGATCCAGTGGCCGGATCCGGCGGGTCCTGAGGGGAAGACCTGTTTCGCCCTCGACGACGGCCGCGCACTATGGTCTCCTCGGTTCGGCAGGCTTCAAGGGACTCATACTCCCCCGCGGCGGGAACGAGGTCAAGCCTTTTCGATCAAAATGTTCCACGTGAAACCTCCTCGATGGCCTGCCGGGCCTGCCAACCGGAGGCGTCGTCTCGTCTCGCACCGTCTGGTCGAGCCTCCGCCGTCGCCTCAGCTCGGCTCCAATGGGACCGCTGGTACGTCGGCGGTGGGCGGTGCCCGATTCACCGGCCGGACGGCGACCGGGTGTCGGGCCTCCCCCCGTGTCCCGGGTCGAAGTCCGGATGTTCCACGTGGAACATCGGTCACGATCGGTGTCGGCTCGCGGTCCCGCTCCCGAGAGCGCTCCGGGGGGTGCTCCGAGCGCACGATCAGAAGAGGGGTCGCTTGGTCGGAACTCCCACCCGGCGGGGATAGCGTTCCGGTGTCTCCGCGGACTTGACCAACACCTGATAGCCGAAGCGGTCGTCGAACCGTGCCCGGGAGCCGGGAGTCAGGCCCACCTCGGCCAGACCCCCGAGTGGCCACCGGCGCGGGTCCGATTCACCCGGCGGCTCCGACACCACCATGATCCCGCCCACGTCGAGCAGGGGCCCACCACACTCGGCCGTGACCGCCGGCGGACCGAACGATCGGGCCGTGACCACGTCGAACCGATCGCGGTATCGGACGTCCCTGGCCAGCTCCTCGGCCCGGCCCCGGACCACCTCCAAGGTGCCGGACCCATTCCAGCCCCGCACGATGTCCGCGAGGAACGCGGTCCGCCTCAGATTCCCGTCCATCAGCACCAGCCGGCACCCGGGCCAGCAGGAGTGGAGCACCAACCCGGGGATGCCCCCACCGGTGCCGAGATCGGCGGCCCTGGAGGGTTGCCCGCCGAGGGTACGCTCGATGGTGACGGCGAAGCCCAAGGCATGGTCGATCTGCTCCTCTATGGGCATGCTGCCCAGGAAGCCGTGTTCGGCCGACCGGCGAAGGGCGGAGACCACGGCGTCGCTGACCCGGCCGCGGAGCTGCAGGAGCACCCGATCAGCCGGCATGCGCCGGCTCGCTCCGCCAACCGGATCGCCAGTCCGGTTCCCGTGCAGCCCGTGTTCCCCCGGTGTCCAGTCGGGTCATCAGTGGGAGACGGGCCCCGAATTGCCGAACGGCACCGGGACGAGCCCGCTGCCGTTCGTGCGCATGTCCTGCCACCCCGGGTTGATCAACTCGAGGGTTGGATCACCACATACCTCGAGGGTTCGGTACCGTCGGAACGGGTCTCCACTCCCTCGATCTCATTGACCGTGTCGTGCACCACTTTCCGGTCGGCCGGGGACATTGGCTCGAGGGCGCGCTCCTCACCCGAAGTCTTGACCTCATGCACGATTCCCTCGGTGAACCGGCGAAGAGCCGCGGCCCGCTTCTCCCGGTAGCCACCGACATCGACCAGGATCCGATCGGTCCGCACCTCGGACTGGCGCTGGACGAAGGTCCGGGTCAGGTCCTGGACGGCCGAGAGCGTCGCCCCCCGGGGACCGACCAGCAGACCGAGGTCGTCGCCGACCGCGGCCACCTGGACCGTGTCCTCGTCGAGTTCGACGAAGTCGACATCGGCTTCCAGGCCGAACTCCCGCACCAGCCCGACTACGAACCCGCTGGCCGCTTCGCCCTGCTGCTCGAGGGTCAGTGACTCTTCCATGCTTTCCTCACTATCTCCGGTCGTCCGACCGGATCCTTGCTTCGACGCTTGTCTCGGCGTTCCGCCGTTCGATGTTCCGGCGCTCGATCCACTGCGCGAGCCGCGCTTCCGCCGACCTCCCGATGTCGTCGGGCGGGGATCACTCGAGTTCGCTCCGGGGGCGGCCCCGTTGTCGGCCGGACCCCCCGCGTCGACACCGGTCGCTCCCTCACTCCCTACCGTCGAACCGTTGGATCCGTTGTCTGACCGGCCGGCACGCGACCGGTCGCCGCGAGCCGAACCACCTCGGCCTCCCGACGAACTCCCGCCACGCGACCGGTCGCCGCCACTCCGGTTACGGTCCGGTCGCTGGCGCCTTCCCCGCTTCGGTGGGGGAGCGACCGGCCGCACCCGGGCCTGGACCCGGGCCTCCCCCCGCAGCCGTCCGAACAGGCCGGCCTTCGGCTCACTGAGGACTACGAATTCGGCATCGTCCTCGGCCACGCCCAGGAGGTCGACGGCGATCTCCTTGGCCTCGGGCAGCGACTTGCCACTGGCTTCCACCCATTCCACGCTCTATCGCGCCTTTCTCTCACGCTTGGCCTTCGAGCGCGGATGCTCCTTCGGGGTGGCCGACCCGTTCGAGGCGGTGGCGCCACCCGCCGAGCCGTTGCTCCCGTTGCCCGACGGCTTGGCTGGTCCTCGTCGGGACCCGTTGCCGTTGGCCGGGCTCGAGGTCTTCCTGCCGTTCGACCCGTTGGTCGAAGGGCTCCGTTTGACGGTGGCCGTGGCGTCGACGTCGGACTTCGCCGCGGCGCTCGGCCGCCGCGTCTTGCCGTTACCGGCCGACCCCGACGACCCTCCTGTCCTGGCCGACCCCGTCTTGCCCGAGCCGGATCCGCTGGTTGCCTTGGGCTTGGGGAGGGCGCGTTCGGTCCGGTCGACCACCGGTCCTCTGGGCTTCTTCTGCTCGGTGGCGGTGGCGTCGATCGTCGGGGGGGAGGGGGGCCGCCCACGATGCCCCGGCGGAACAGAATCTCCTGGGTCAGAATCCGGATGGCGCTGGAAACGATAAAATAGACATTGAGAATAGCCGCCACATTAATGTAAATGAATCCGAAAATAAGTGGCATGTATTTCTGAAGCATCGCCGCCTGGGGATTGGCCTGTGATGCCCCCGGGTTCCGAGCATTCAGCCGGGCCATCTGCAGATACTGCAGTCCGACCGAGCCCACCACGAGCAGCAGATAGGGGATGGCCACGAAGAGCGAGCTGTGGTGGGACAGCAGCTTCTCCGAGAAGTCCATCCCGAACGAGATGAGCTGGCCATGGTGCTCACGGATGTTGTGGTACATGGCGCTGTCATGGGGGATGTAGCGGGGTTGGGCCACCACCTGGGCCGCCACGGTGAACCCGTGCACCGTGTGGGCGGGAATGGTGACCGTGTTGGTGATGCCCCGGATCACGCTGTAGAGGATGAAGAAGGCCGGCATCTGCAATAGCATCGGCAAACAGCCAGAGGCCGGGTTGACTTTGTGCTCTTTGTAGAGCTTCATCATTTCTTCGTTTAGCTGGGTCCTGTTTTCGGCTCCTTTGTACTTCTGTTGGAGCTTCTTCATCTCTGGACCCAGCGCCTGCATGGCGGCCATGTTCTTGGTGCTCTTCACCGTCAACGGCGTGAGCAGC
This sequence comes from uncultured Acidimicrobiaceae bacterium, assembly GCA_963812525.1. Lineage (GTDB taxonomy): Bacteria > Actinomycetota > Acidimicrobiia > Acidimicrobiales > RAAP-2 > Bog-756. The sequence goes on along the minus strand of CAWEVL010000004.1, from coordinate 430,711 downwards.
GCCATGATCACCATGGTCAGGAGGGCGACATCGACCGGGTAGTTGGGGATGATCGAGTAGAAGAAGGCCAGGACGGCCCCGACCCCGTCCAGCAGGGGCTGGAAGATCTTGCCGATGGGCGTGGTTATGGATGCGTACATGGGGTCCTCCGGTCGGGGACGGGGTCGACGCCGTGTCCGCCCCAGGGGGTGCACCGGGACAGGCGGCGGGCGGTCAGGGCTGCCCCCCGCAGCGCTCCGTGGGTCTCGACCGCCTCCACGGCGTACTCCGAACAGCTGGGAATGAAACGACAGCCGGTGGATCGGCCGCTCCGGACCAGCTGGTAGGCCCGGATCAGGCCCACCATGGCCCTCGCCACACCTGACGATCCGTCAGGGCGCGGGCCGTCGGCGGTGTCCGTCGGCGGCCCGTCCTCCGACACCACGGCGCCGAGCACGGCGGTCACCTTACGGCTCCGCGCCGGGCACCGGTGGCCGGGGAGGGTTCCCCCGCCAACCGTGTGGCCTGTTTCAGCGCTTGGGTCATGACCACCTTCAGTTCGTCGAACGTCAACTGTGGGGCCCCAGGCCCCGTGCGTACCAGATAGGCGCCAGCCGGCAGGCCGGGCGCTTGTCCGGCCAGGATCGACCGTAGCCGTCGCCGTAGTCGGTTCCTGGTCACTGCCTTTCCCACCTGCCGGTTGATCGCATAGGCCACTTCACTCCCTGACCAGGAACTTTGTGGCACGAACGCCACAGTCAGGGGGCCGGAGCGCCCTCGTGAACGGGTGCGCCGGAGTGCCTCGAAGGTGTGCCGCGATCGAATCGGTGCCAAGCCCCTCGTCGGGCCGGGCCCCGGAGGCCTGCGGGCCGTCACACCGACAGGCGATGACGTCCCTTCGCCCGGCGGGACCGGATCACCGCCCGCCCGGCCTTTGTCGACATCCGCTTGCGAAAGCCGTGGGTCTTCGCTCGTTTTCGCACATTCGGTTGATAGGTGCGCTTCATCCATCCACTTCCTTCCTCTCCCTGAACCGGGGACATGGTGTCGCGTTCGGCAGGGGGCCCGGTCACAGGGATCAGGGCATTCCCCCACATGCTAGGCGCGAATTCCCGACCGCTCTAGTCGAGGGCCGGGAGGCACGCTCCGTGGTCACGGTGTACCGTTCCGGGCAACGCAAGCAACACTGCCGGCCGGAGCAACCGCGGTCCGTCACCATGCTTGCTGCTACGAACGACGCAGGACTACAAGACGGAACGACGCTCCAGCCCCCCATCCTGGAGGAGCGCCCTGCCATCGGTACTCGTCCACAGCTGTGGATATCTTTGTGGACCGATCGAACCGTCGAAGGGCGGAGGCCCACGTGAACGACACTGAGGAGCTGTGGATATTGTGCTCGGAGGCCTTGCGTGAGCAGGTCTCCGACGCCATCTGGCAGGCCTACCTGTCCGGAATCACCCCGGTGTCGATCGAGGGCGGCGAAATCGTGCTCGGCGTTCCCAACACGTTGATCCGGGATCGCGTCGAGTCCCGCTTCCTCGGTCTCATCCAGGACACCGTGACCGGCACCGTCGGCCGGGACCTCATCGTGCAGCTCGAGGTCGTGGCCCCCGAACCCGAGCCGGACGTGGACATGCCCGGCGCCAATGGCGTCGAAGCCAGTGTCGTCCCCTCCTCCGATCGACCCCCGCCCGCTCCGGCCCGCGACCGCCCGTACCCGGTCCCGGTCAACGGCCAGTCCGCCAACCTCGGATCACCGGTCCTCGATCCCCGGTACACCTTCGACACCTTCGTCATCGCCTCCTCCAACCGGTTCGCCCACGCCGCGGCCCAGTCGGTGGCCGAGTCGCCGGCCCAGTCCTACAACCCCTTGTTCATCTACGGCGATGCCGGGCTGGGCAAGACCCATCTCCTCCACGCCATCGGGAACTACGTGCTGGAGAACTTCAGCGGCCGTCATGTGCGGTACCTGACCACCGAGACCTACATGAACGAGTTCGTGGACGCCATCCGCACCAACGCCACCACGGCATTCAAGCGCCGTTACCGCGAGTGCGACGTGCTCCTCATCGACGACGTCCAGTTCATGGAGCGCAAGGAGTCCCTGCAGGAGGAGTTCTTCCACACCTTCAACTCGCTCTACGGCGCGTCCAAACAGATCGTCCTGACCTCCGACCGGCCACCCAAGTCCATCGCCACCCTGGAGGACCGCCTGCGCAGCCGCTTCCTGTCCGGGTTGATCACCATCGTGCAGCCCCCGGACCTCGAGACCCGGCTGGCCATCCTCCAGGCCAAGGCGGAGCACGAGCAGGTGCACGTGCCCGACGACGTGCTGGATTTCATCGCCACTCACGTGAAGGACAACATCCGGGAGCTCGAGGGAGCCCTCATCCGGGTCACCGCCTTCGCCAGCCTCTACCGTCAACCCATGAGCCGGGAGCTGGCCGAGCAGGTCCTCTCCGACATCGTGTCGGCCGACCAACCCCGGCGGATCACCCCCCAGGTGATTCTGCAGGCCACTTCCGAGACCTTCGGCTTCTCGGTCGACGAATTGTGCGGCCCCAACCGTCGCCGGCCCCTGGTGACCGCCCGGCAGGTGAGCATGTATGTGTTCCGGGAGCTCACCGACTTCAGCTACCCGGCCATCGGGCGGGAGTTCGGCGGCCGTGACCACTCCACGGTCATGCACGCCGTGGACAAGATCGCCGGGCTCATGAAGGAGCGCCACCAGATCTACAACCAGGTCACCGATCTCATCGTCCGGATCAAGAGCGGTGCGTGACCATGGGGGGTGTCCCCTTCGCACCGAGGTCCCTCCGGTCGCACGCCCCGACCGCCTCTTTCCAGAGGTTGTGCACTATCTGTGGATATCTCCAGCCCGAACTGGGGTAATTCTGTGAACCCAGATGAACTTGTCCATAACCCGACACCCAACGCGCCGACCCCGGGCCACCGGGCCGGGAAACAGTGGACACACCGGGGATGACCATACCTATCCTGAGCTGGAAGAACATGCCTTCATCCCCAATCCACAGGGCTTATTACCATCACTACTCGAATTAGATCTCTAAGACAAAGGCAAGAAAGGACTCCCTGGTGAAGTTTCGATGCGAGCGTGACTCCTTGGTGGACGTACTCACCACTGCAGGCCGTGCGGTCAGTGCACGCACCTCCACCATGGCGTTGAGCGGAGTGCGAATCGAGGCGACCGGAAACCACCTGGCCGTGGTGGGTACCGATCTCGACCTGACCGTGCACGCCTCGACCGAGGCCATCGGGATCGCCGACGGGGTCTGCGTGGCCCCGGCCCGGCTCCTGGCGGACATCGTGCGGTCGCTGGAACCCGGTGCAGTGACCATCGAGGCCGAGGGGGAGAAGGTCGAGATCGGCGCAGCCCGGTCGCGGTTCAGTCTGCGCACCTTCCCGGTAGACGACTTCCCGTCCCTACCCGAACCACCCCAGCCGGCAACGTTCCTCCCGGCCAGCAGCCTGGCCAGTGCGTTGCGTCAGGTGGTCCGTGCCGCCTCGAGCGACGATGCCCGACCGCTCCTCACCGGCGTCCTCATCGCCGCCGAGGGGAACGGGGTGCGCCTGGTGGCCACCGACTCCTACCGGTTGGCCATGCGGGACATCGGCGGGAGTGACGCCCTGGCCGACACCGCGCAGATCCTGGTCCCCGCCCGGGCCCTGGCCGAGCTGCAGAAGCTCTCTGTCCTCGGGTCCACGGCCAAGGAAGCCGCCTCGGCCGGGACCGACGGCGACCGGGGTGACGAGGGGGAGGGCCCCACCGTGGGACTGTCGGTCGGTGACCACGACGTGACCTTCACCGCCGGGGGCGTCAAGGTAAGCACCCGACTGCTCGACGGGAGCTACCCGGACTACCGCCAGCTGATCCCGGCGGAGTACCCGAACCGCCTCCATGTGGGCAAGGACTCCCTGCTCGACGCCCTCCGGCGGGTGCGACTGCTGGTCAGGGACAACACCACCCCGGTCCGTCTGTCCATGCGGCCCGGTGGGGTCGACCTGACGGTGGTGTCCCAGGAGGTCGGCGACGCCAGCGAGACGGTGGACGCCGACTTCGACGGGGCCGAACTCACCATCGCCTTCAACCCCACCTATCTGATCGACGGGGTCGAGGCGGTCACCGGGGACGAGGTGCTGCTGGAAACGGTGGACGCCACCAAGCCGGCCACGGTCCGGGCGGCCGAGGAGACCGACTTCCGGTACCTGCTGATGCCCGTGCGGGTGTCCTGAGCACCCGACGGCCGCCAGACCGTCATGCTCCTCGTCTCCCTGACCATCACCGACTTCCGGAACATCGTCGACCTGACCATCGAGCCCGACCCGGTCGGCACCACGGTGATCACCGGACGCAACGGGGCCGGCAAGACCAGCGTCCTCGAGGCGGTCGCCTATCTCTCGACCCTGCAGTCCTTCCGGGGGTCTCCCCGAGAGGCCATGGTCCGCCGAGGGGCGGATCGGGCCATCCTGCGGGCTGAAACCCTGGTGGAGGGCCGAGCGATGACCATCGAGGCCGAGGTGTCAGCGGCCGGGCGGTCCCGGACCATGGTCAACCGGCAGACCGTCCGCCGCCGGGGGGACCTCCACCCGGCCCTACGGACCACCGTGTTCTCCCCCGAGGACATCGGGGTGGTCCGCGCCGGGCCGGCGGAGCGCCGCCGTTTCCTCGACGAGACCCTGGCCGTGGTGGACCCCAAAGCAGCCCGGGCCGCCGAGGATGTGGACAAGATCCTCCGCCAGCGGGCGGCGTTGCTGCGCACCAGCGGCCGCCGGCTGACCCCGGAGGTGGCGGACACCCTGGAGGTGTGGGACACCCGGCTGGACGCCGTCGGGACGGCACTGGTCGAGGCCCGCGAGCAGTTGGTGACGGAGTTGGGCCCGATCACCGAGGCTCACTACTCGAGGCTGGCCGGGACCAGCACGGAGGTCGGCATGGGGTACGTGCGGTCGTGGTCGGGCCGGCTCATCGAGGCCCTCGCCGAGTGCCGGACCAAGGACGTCGAACGGGGTGTCTCCTCGGTCGGGCCCCACCGGGACGAGCTCGACCTCGCGGTGGACGGACTTTCCGGCCGGACCCACGCCTCCCAGGGTGAGCAGCGGTCGCTGGCCCTGGCTCTCCAGCTGGCCGCCCACCAATTGGCCACCGAGCGGCTGGGTTCGGCCCCCGTCCTCCTCCTCGACGACGTGTTCTCCGAGCTCGACCCGTTCCGGTCGAGCGCCCTGCTGGCCGGGCTGCCATCCGGGCCAGGCCCTCCTGACGACCGCGCTGCCTGCGCCCCACCAGGTGGTCCCGGCCCGGGTCTACCAGGTGGAGGCCGGCGCCCACGCCCGACCGCCGAGCCCCACTCCGACGCTGGATCCGGAGGAGCAGTAGTGGTGCCACGGTCGTCCCGCGGCGACCCCGGCCCGCGGTCCCTCGACGCCTCCCTCGACGCGGTGTCCAGGAAGCTGGGCATGCAGGACTCACGGGGTCTGGGGCGTCTCTTCGCCCACTGGTCCGAGATGGTGGGCCCGGCCATGGCCGAGCACGTCCGGCCGGTGCGGCTGGACACGGAGTCCCTCGTGGTGGCCGTGGACCACCCCGCCTGGGCCACGCAGGTACGCGGCATGGGCGACCTCCTGCTCGACCGGGTGGCCGAGGAGACGGGCCTGCCCCGTCCCGGTCGGGTGGAGGTCAAGGTCCAGCGCTCACCGGCCCCCTGACGGTCCCGACCATCGGTCGGATACGTCACACCTGAGGGCTACACTGGGGACTTGGAATCGGGGGATCGCGACCGTCTCCGCAGCGCCCTGGGCGCATCGCCGACGGCGCCGTCCCACTGGTTCCCGACCAGTCACTCGATATTGGAAAGGGCGCGCCCGTGGCGCTGAAAAAAGAGGACGACGACGACGTGGATCAGCCGACCTACAACGCCGAGGACATCACCGTGCTGGAGGGTCTGGAGCCGGTGCGGAAGCGACCGGGCATGTACATCGGATCGACCGGGCCGACCGGACTCCACCACCTGGTGTGGGAGGTGGTCGACAACGCGGTGGACGAGGCCATGGCCGGCTACTGCACGCAGATCGACGTGACGCTGCTGGCCGACGGCGGCGTACGGGTGGCCGACAACGGGCGGGGCATCCCCACCGGACCCATGAAGGACCAGAAGGGAAAGTCGGCGGCCGAGGTGGTGCTCACCGTGCTCCACGCCGGCGGCAAGTTCGGCGAGGGCGGGGGCTACAAGGTGTCGGGCGGTCTCCACGGTGTGGGCGTCTCCGTGGTCAACGCCCTGGCCACCCGGCTGGTGTTGGAGATCGACAGCGACGGCGACCACCACGTCCTGGAGTTCAAGGACGGTGGCAAGCCGGTGGGCAAACTCGAGGTCACCGGCAAGGCGCCCCGGGGTCGGACCGGAACCACCGTGACCTTCTGGCCCGACGCCTCGATCTTCGAGGAGGTCGAGTTCCGGGCTCAGACGGTCATGGAGCGACTGCAGGTGATGGCGTTCCTCAACAAGGGGCTCGAGATCCGATTCGTGGACGACCGGCCCGACGGCAAGGTGTCGCAGATCTTCAAGTACAAGGACGGGATCGTCGACTTCGTCCGGCACCTCAACGCCTCCAAGGAGGCGCTCTTCCGCAAGGTCAGCTCACTCGAGCAGAAGGAAGACACCATGGAGGTGGAGCTGGCCCTCCAGTGGAACACCGGCTTCTACGAGAGCATCCACTCCTTCGCCAACGGGATCTCCACCATCGACGGCGGCATGCACGAGGAGGGGTTCAAGAAGTCCCTCACCAATGTGGCCAACAAGTACGCCCGGGCCAAGGGGACGTTGAAGGAGAAGGACGAGAACCTGCGGGGCGAGGACATCCGTGAGGGCCTCACGGCCATCATCTCGGTCCGACTGGAGGATCCGCAGTTCGAAGGCCAGACCAAGGCCAAGCTGGGGAACGTACCGGTGCGCTCCCTGGTCGAGCGGGCCACCAACGAGAAGCTGGCCGAGTGGTTCGAGGAGAATCCCCGGGAGGCGGGCCAGATCATCCAGAAGAGCATGTCCGCGGCCCGGGCCCGGGTGGCAGCCCAGTCGGCCCGCGACCTCACCCGGCGCAAGTCCTCCCTGGACGGTGCCGGACTGCCCGGCAAGCTGGTGGACTGCTCCTCACGGGATCCCCGCGAGAGCGAGCTGTTCATCGTGGAGGGCAACTCGGCCGGAGGCTCGGCCAAGGATGCCCGGAACCCGAAGACCCAGGCCATCCTGCCCATCCGGGGGAAGATCCTCAACGTCGAGCGGGCCCGCATCGACAAGATGCTCAAGAACACCGAGATCCAGGCGCTCATCGCCGCCATCGGCGCCGGCCTGGCCGAGGACTTCGACGTCACCAAGGCCCGCTACCACAAGATCATCATCCTGGCCGACGCCGACGTGGACGGGTCGCACATCCGGACCCTCCTGCTGACGTTCTTCTTCCGGCAGATGAAGCCGCTGGTGGAGGGGGGCTTCGTCTACGTGGCCCAGCCGCCCCTCTACTCCACGCTGGTGGGCAAGGAGAAGATCTACCTGAAGGACGACGCGGCCAAGGCGGCCTTCCTGGCCGAGAAGCCCGACCACAAGGCCGACTTCCAGCGGCTGAAGGGACTCGGCGAGATGGACTTCGGCGAACTGCGGGACACCACCATGGACCCGGGCCGGCGGTCGCTCCTCCAGGTGGCCGTGGAGCAGGCGGCGGTGGCCGACGAGGTGTGCTCGGTGCTGATGGGTGAGGACGTCGAGCTCCGGCGGCACTTCATCCAGACCAATGCCAAGGACGTGCGCTTCCTCGACATCTGAGGAGGCCGAGGGGACCGGGGGCGTACGGCGCCGCCCGGCACGAGACGAATGAGACGGAGAAGGACACCGCATGCCAGGACGTGACGACGACAGCCGGGGGATCGGACACCGACGAGGACGTCTCCGGCTTCATCGAGCCCATCGAGATCCAAGAGGAGATGGAGCGCTCCTTCCTCGAGTACTCGATGTCGGTCATCGTGTCACGGGCCCTCCCTGATGTCCGGGACGGTCTGAAGCCGGTCCACCGCCGCATCCTCTACTCCATGTACGACCAGCGGCTGCTCCCCGACCGACCCCACACCAAGTGCGCCAAGGTGGTCGGAGACGTCATGGGCTCGTATCACCCCCACGGCGACTCCTCGATCTACGAGGCGCTGGCCCGCATGGTCCAGGAGTTCTCCATGCGCCACCCATTGGTCGACGGGCACGGCAACTTCGGCGGCACCGGGCCGGACGAGGGTCCGGCGGCCATGCGCTACACCGAGTGCCGGCTGGGTTCGCTGGCCCTGGAGCTGATGGCCGGCATCGACCAGGAGACGGTCGACTTCACCCCCAACTACGACGCCACCTCCGAGGAGCCGACGGTCCTGCCCTCGCGCTTCCCCAACATCCTGGTCAACGGGTCGCAAGGGATCGCGGTGGGGATGGCCACCAACATCCCCCCCCACAACCTGGCCGAGGTCATCGACGCCACCGTCCACCTTCTCGAGCACCCCGATGCCACGCCCGACGACCTGATGGAGTTCGTCAAGGGACCCGACTTCCCCACCGGCGCCCTCATCCTCGGGCGCCAGGGCATCCTCGATGCGCTCCGCACGGGCAGGGGATCGATCAAGTTGCGGGCCGTCGCCGAGATCGACGAGGGCCGTGACGGGGCCACCCGCATCGTGGTGACCGAGATGCCCTACCAGACGTCGGTGGCCACGGTGGAGAAGAAGATCTCCGAGCTGGTCCGCACGGGCGACATCGACGGCATCGCCGAGGCGCAGGACGACTCGTCGGGGGGCAAGACCCGCCTGGTCATCCGGCTCAAGCGTGACGCCAACGCCAACGTGGTGCTGAACAACCTGTTCAAGCAGACCCCGCTGCAGACCAGCTTCAGTGTGAACGCCGTGGCGCTGGTGGACGGGGTGCCCCGCACGCTCAACCTGGCCCAGATGCTGACTCACTATGTGGCCCACCAGGTCGAGGTGGTCACCCGGCGGTCGCAGTTCCTGCTGGACAAGGCCCGGGCCCGGGCCCACGTGGTCGAGGGCCTGCTCAAGGCCATCGACATGCTCGACGCCGTCATCGCCGCCATCCGGGGGTCGGACGACCGGCCGGCGGCACTGGAGGCCCTACGGGCGACCCCGTTCGATTTCTCGGAGGAGCAGGCCAACCACATCCTCGACATGACGCTGTCGCGTCTCACCCGCCTGGGCCGGTCCAACCTCGACGACGAGATGGCCAAGCTGGTGGAGGAGATCGCCGAGCTGGAGTCGATCCTCAACGATCCGGCCAAGCTGCGGGGGGTCATCGCCACGGAGATGGGGGAGATCAAGGAGAAGTTCGCCGACGACCGCCGGACCCAGATCACCCACGATCCCGGGGACATGAACGTGGAGGATCTGGTCGACGACGAGGAGCTGGTCGTCACCATGAGCAGGGCCGGCTACATCAAGGCGGTGTCGGCTGACGCCTTCCGCACCCAGGGCCGCGGTGGCCGGGGTGTCCAGGGGGCCAAGCTCAAGGAGGAGGACCTGATCGACGACGTGGTGCACACCTCGTCTCACGCCCACCTGCTGCTGTTCTCCAACCGGGGGAGGGTGTTCCGCCTGCGGGCGCTCGAGATCCCCATGAAGGAGCGGACGGCGCGAGGTACGGCCATCGTCAATCTGTTGCCGCTGGCTCCCAACGAGAGCATCCAGGCGATCATCGGCACGCGGGACTTCGCGGCCGACAACTACCTGGTGTTCTCCACCAAGCTCGGCCAGATCAAGAAGACGGCGTTCAGCGAGTACGACAAGTCGCGGCGCGAAGGGTTCATCGCCATCAATCTCCGGGACGCCGACGAACTGGTGCGGGTGGTGGAGACCCATGGTGACGACGACGTCTTCCTGGTCACTCGGTCCGGAATGACCATCCGCTTCTCGGAGCAGGACGTCCGGGCCATGGGCCGGGACGCAGCCGGGGTCCGGGGCGTCCGCCTGAAGGCCGGGGACGAGGTGGTGTCCTGCGACATCGCCCGCGACGAGGCCGACATCCTGCTGGTGACCGACGCCGGCTACGGCAAGCGGACCAAGGTGGAGCGGTTCAACCGCCAGGCCCGTGGGGGCCAGGGGGTCCGGGGCATCCGCCTCACGGCCAAGCGGGGCAAGGTGGTCGCCGCGTTCATGGCCGGGCTCGACGACGAGATCCTGCTCATCTCGACCACCGGCGTGGTCATCCGGACCGCTGTACGCGAGATCGCCTCGCAGGGCCGGGACGCCACCGGTGTCCGGGTGATGAACCTCGACGAGGGTGACGCCGTGGCTGCGGTGGCCCCGGTGGCCGGCGAGGTGTCGGAGGAGGGGTAGCCCGGCGCCCGATGGGGCAGCCGGTGGCGACCCCACGCCTTGTCGGACCGTCCGGGCCTTGGTGTAGCGTCGTGCACCGGTTTACGGGGCTATAGCTCAGTTGGTTAGAGCGCAGCACTGATAATGCTGAGGTCGCTGGTTCGATTCCAGCTAGCCCCACCCCTGTGATGTCGCGGGACATCGGAGACTTGCTGTGTCAAGACATCGTAGACAACCTGGTCAGGGCGGTGCCCGACCGCACTGACCACCACATGGTCGATGGCGCCGCGCCCGGCTACCGGCTGGCGCCCCACCCGGGCCGGGTCGACGGCGAGGAGCGGGGGCACCGCGGGGGGACGCCCCATGGATCCACCCGTCAGGCGACGACTACCCGTACCCGCGCGATGTTCTGAACTCGACCGTACGGCGTTCGCACGTCACCCTCGCGCTGTGAGGTGGCCCGAAGGACCGGGAAGTACGTGCCCGGCGCACCGTATGCGTGCGTCGCCGACAGCCGAATCAGGAACTGCGGGCGGTCGACCCTCGCTGGGTCGGGAAACGAGCCGACCCCTTCGAAGTCCCATTCCGCAGCTACCACCTCGCCGGCGCCGGGAGGCACCTCGATCGTGGCCGTGAAGGTTACGGGCTCGCCCACGGAGACCGCAGCGCGGTCTCCTCCGGCGACCGTCAGTTCGACCACTGGTTGGATGCCTCCACGGGCGACCGCACCGGCCGGGAGCCGGACCTGGGTATCGACGACCTCGTAGGTGGTGTCCGGCGGCCGGTCACCCCTCTCGACCCACGCGCTCAGGTCGCGCAACCCCTGCTGCAGCGCCCCGCCGTAGCTGACGGTGTGGGCATGGGCGTCGACCGTCGGCGGATCGTCGTGCTGCGCATGGTCGATGAACCACAGGGCGAACTCGTCGTCGGCCCCCGAACCCAGCGCTCTCCGCACCGTTGCGCGGTACCAGTCGGCCTGCCACGGCAGAGCGTCGATGTCCATCAGTACTTCGATCACCAGCATCTTGGCGTTGATGTGGCCGGTGAGCTCGGAACCGGCAGTGGCTCGGGTTGCCACCGGGCCGACCAGCACCCCTCGTTGTGGGTGGGCGGGCGTGCCGTCGGGCTTACGGAACTGGTCCCAGGCGTACAGGTCCGGTGTCGGGACCTGGTGACGCTGGTAGGTCTGCAAGGCGAGGGGCCAGGAGTTGTCGATGTGCACGCGGTCGCCCACCCGGATGCCGCCCAGCACCCCGAAGTCGACCGAGAACCCGAATCCCAGGGTCTTCCCGTCAACCGATGCGATGGGGAGGCTCCGACCGGCGGAGGCACCGCTCGTGAGGACCAGGTGGGCGTCAGCGCTGTCCCACTCGGGCACGTCCGCAAGCTCGAGTTGCGTCGGGAAGCCATCGATCACCGCCACGACCGACGTGTCGAACCGAGCCCGTTCGGCGCCAATCGAGGAGGTCGGATCGCTGCCCAGGTAACCCGGCTCATTCCAGAAGTCGTCCACGTAGGTTGGATCCACCGCCGGAACGAGACCGGCGACGTTCGAGAAGTAGCCACTGGTCAACCGCTCGTGATTCCACCAGCCGCGCATCGGAAAGCCGAGCCGCAACGCCTCGTCGAGCGCTCCGCGCTCCTCCTCGTCAAGCGCCTCGTAGGGGTCGCCACTCCCACCCGGCTCAATGGCGTCCAGAATGCCGGGGAACCGGTTGCGCCGCCTGAGCACCCGCAGCGCGTGCATGCGGACCGTGAACATGCTGGGGATTGAGTTCGGGGTGCCCAACACATAGGGAAGGAATCCATCCCACACCCCGGCCGTGTTCTCCGCGGCACCGACGACCTGGTAGGCACCGCCGCTGCCACCGAACAGATAGCCGTACGGCCGATGCTCGCCGTGGAGCTCTGCGGCGATCACCCGCGAATACTTTGCCGCCGCCGCATTGACCCGGTAGGCCGCGATGGTCGCGTCATCCTCCGACACCCGATCGGCGCCGCCCAGGTTCGTCTGGAGGTAGGAGGCACCACTCGCCATCGTGAAGCCGATGTTCCCGGTCGCCACGTCGAAGGCGATCGGAAACGGGCCGACGTCCTCGCTCAGCGCCATCGGGTAGGTGTTCTGGAAGAAGCGTCCCTGGTAGAGGTCAGCTGGCGGGACGTACAGGGAGAACCGCGCGTCAGTCCCGGTGAATCCCCCGTGCACGTAGCGATGAGGCACGGGATCGCTTCTGTCCTCGCTGACATCGACGAATGGTTTGTCATAGCGCGGGTCGATGGACTCAGCCGTCACCGGCACCATTGCTCCGGTCGGGACCTGCGAGTCGTCGGACATCAGCGCGCTCTCCTGCCCTTCGGGGGACGGTGTCGTACCGCGGTCTGGTCGGTCCGAGTCCGGAGACCTCAGATCATCCTGTCACGCGCCAGCGCTTCGACTCGGTCCGGTTGGACCCCAGCCGGCCCCACCGCCGGCCACCGGCCGACGGTGACGGCTGTGGCTCGTGGCCTCCGTCCCGGAGGAGCTTCGTTGGCGATCGAAGCGGCGTGTCTGGGCGGCCACCCCGTCGGGCTGACCGGCGCCCACGGGCCGCCCGCCGACGCCGCGCCGGCGGGCCGGCCGACTACCGCGCCGGACTCGCATCGGGAGGTAGGTCGCGGGAGACCGAGCCCTGCCACCTCGGCGGCCGCTTCTCCAGGAACGACTCGACCCCCTCCCGTGCGTCGGCACCGGCCATCAGGACGTGGTGGAACTCGGTCTCCAACCGTTCCACCTCGTCGGCAGACCGGTCCCACGAGCTCCACAGCAGCTGTTTGCTGAGCGCCACCGACAGCGGTGCGGCGTTGACGGCGACGTCCCGGGCCAGGTCGAGGGCGGCGGGGAGCACCTCCTCGGCCGGGACGGTCTGGCTGCAGATCCCCAGGGCGCGTGCTCGGTGACCGTCGAAGGTGCGACCGGTGAGCAGGATCTCGGCGGCCGCCGACATGCCCGCCAGACGGGGCAGGGTCCAATGGGAATAGCCGTCTCCCATCACCCCGCGTCGGGCCTGCACCACCCCGTAGGTGGCGTCGGCGGCGAAGATCCGGATGTCGCACTGGAGGGCCAGGGTCAGACCCACACCGAGGGCGTGCCCGTTGACGGCCGCGATGACCAATTTCCGGACGTCCCACGCCCGCAACTCGGTGGCGGCGGCGCTGAACCCTTCTTCGGGACGGGGTCGGAAGGTGTCCCCCCGGCCCGCAGGTCGGCGCCGGAGCAGAACGCCGGTGGGGTGCCGGTGACCACCACCGCGCCCACGTCGTCGTCGGCGTCACTCCGCCGGTAGGCGTCGGACAGCTCCCTCCCCATGGTGCCGGTAAAGGCGTTGCGGGCCTCGGGTCGGTCGAGGGTGATGGTCGCCACCCCGTCACTCACCTCGTACCGGATCGCGTCGTAGGTCATGCCGACAGGTCAGGGTAGTGCAGTTGAGCCCGGGCTCCGCTGAGCGGTGCATCCGTACACAGGAGCGCACCCCGCCGCCTGTGGGTCCGGGTCCGACCCGGCAAGGCCTGGTCACGCCCCCTAAAGGGCCACCCCGCAGCGGTCGATGATGGGATATGACGCAGATTGGCTTGGATCGTGCCCCGAGCCAGATGCTGGCCGCCAACGAGCACATCCTGGTCCGGCTCCTCGACGACCTGCCCGACTCGGTCATCGTGGTCAACGACCGGGGCATCCTGCAGTGGGGCAACCGCACGGCCGAGACCACCTTCGGCCGCTCCATGGCCGACTCGATCGGGGTCAATGGTCTTGACCTCGTCCACCCGGACGACATGGAGCTGGTGCTGCGGTCGCTGTCCAGCGTGCAGGGCAAGCAGGTGGGCACACCCATCGAGATCCGACTGCGCACCACCACCGGGTGGCGGCTGATGGAGGTGGTCGGTTCGCCGGTGAATTGGTTGTCGGACGGCGCCGTCCTCCTGACCATCCGCGATCTGACCCAACGTCGGCAGTACGAGATCGTGCACGACCACGATGCCCGCCTGCGCTCCCTGGTCCAGAACTCGGCCGCCATCACCATGCTGGTCTCACCCGACGGGTGCATCCAGTCGGCGTCGGGGGCCCTGACCCGCATACTGGGACAGGATCCCGAGCTGGTGGAGGGCCTCCCGTTGGCCGGCCTGGTCCTCGAGGGCGATCGGCCGGCCCTGACCGATGCCTTCGAGCGGGCTTCCCGGGGGGCGTCGGTGGCCGGGCCGGTGAAGGTCCTGCTGTCCCTGGTCCGGCACGGGAACATCGGTTCCCTTCCCTTCGAGCTGGCCATCGTCAACCTGATCGACGATCCCACGGTCGGCGGCTACGTGGTGACCGGCCACGACGTGACGGACCAGCAGTTGGCCGATCTGCGACTGCGCAAGGCCCTCTCCCTGCTGCAGGCCACGCTCGACGCCACGGCCGAAGGCATCATGGTGGTCGACAACCAGGGCCAGATTGTCAGCTTCAATCAGCGGCTGGTCGAGATGTGGGGGGTACCCGAGTCGATCCTGGCCGCCGGGAACCGCCGGCAGGTGACCGAGTTCGTGAGCCGGCAGCTGTCCGACCCCGACGAGTACCGGGCCCGCGTGGAGCAGGTCTACCAGGACCCCGAGGCCGAGAGCCACGACACCCTCGACTTCGAGGACGGCCGGGTGTTCGAGCGGATCTCCCGGCCTCAGCGCGTCGACGGGGAGACCGTCGGGCGGGTCTGGTGTTTCCGGGACGTCACCGAGCGCAAGCACCTGGAGGAGCGCCTCTCCCACCAGGCCTTCCACGATTCGCTGACCGGACTGGCCAACCGGGCCCTGTTCCAGGACCGCCTCCGGCTCGGCGCCGCGCGGATGCGGCGCACCGGCGGCCGACTGGCCGTGCTCTTCGTGGACCTCGACAACCTGAAGGCGGTCAACGACTCCTTGGGGCATGCCTCGGGCGACGCCGTCCTGCTCGCCGCGGCCCTGGCCATCTCCGGCTGCCTTCGGGAGTGCGACTCGGTGGCCCGCCTCGGTGGTGACGAGTTCGGGATACTCCTCGAGGGCGTCGGCGACCTGGCCGAGGTGCTCGGATCGGCTGACCGCGTGCTGGCCGCCCTCCGTCGACCGGTGACCGTGGCCGGACGGGAGATCGTGGTCACGGCCAGCATCGGGGTGGCCCTCGACGGGGCCGGAGTGAGCACCGACCAGCTCCTGTCCAACGCCGACCTGGCCACGTTCGCCGCCAAGGACCTCGGTGGCGACCGGGTGGCCCAGTTCACCGACCGGATGCACGTCGCCATCACCACGCCGGGCTGACGCCGGACCGGGCGCCGGGAGCCCGCCGCCGACCGGGCTACGCCTCGGGCCCGAAGCGGTCCCAGTCCCAGATCATCATGGACTCGAAGGGCGCGGCCAGGACCAGGCGGGACGGTGCGTCCCGCCAGGCCTGCTCGACCACCGGGGCCAGGCGCTCGCCGACCTCGGCCGGCTCCTCGTCGAGGTAGCAGACCGTCATCCGAAAGCGACCCTCGGTGAACATGGGCCTCCGGATCGACGGGGTGGTGCCGTACGACCAGGCCCCGGCCACCCCCCCCACCCCCACCAGCTCGGGCAGGAGCTCGGTGTGCATCCGCTGGAGGAAGTCGTCCTGGACCGTCCCTTCGGCGAGCTCTTCGACCAGCAGGTAGACGCCCTGGTGGGGCCGCCACGGCACCACCTCGGACGAGATCAGGGCCCGCGGGGCGGCCTGGGCCTCGAGGAGCCGCAGCGCCCCCCGGTAGTGCGAGGGCAGCGACGCCGAGAACCGGCCCAACTCGGCCAGATGGCGACCCAGGCGGAGGAACTCGTCGATGGTCTCGTCCAACGGATTGCCCATCAGGTACACGACGACGTGCTCGACGCGGGACCACTCGCCCACCTCGGCTCGTCGTACCGCCCGGCAGGCCGGCGTGGAGGCCCATCGTTGGCCGAGCACCAGGCCGGGGAGCTGGTACTGCTCGGGCATGTGGTCGAGCTGGTGCCAGTCCAGGTAGGCCCGGTCGTCGCCGTCGGCGGCGTGGTGGGAGAGGGAGAAGAAGCCGGCCTTGACCCGGTTCATGTCCTGTCCTTTCGGACCAGCTGGGTCAGGGCCTCGAGCTGCTCCAGATAGTGGTCCAGGGAGTGATGGACGAACCCCAGCTGGAGCCCGGTGGCCCCGGCGTCGGTCAGCTTGCCGATGGCGGCGCGGGCCCCGTCGGGGTCGTCGACGGGATCGAGGGGGCGTCCGTTCTGCAGCACCACCTCGAGGGGGGACCGGCGGGCGTCCCACGCCGGGGTCTCGCGGGCCCGGGCCAGCAGGGCGCCCACGTCGGCGGCCCGGATGCCGAAGGGGACCCAGCCGTCGCCCAGGGCCACGGCCCGGCGCAGGGACCGGGCGGTCCGGCCGCCGATCCACAGGGGCACCGACGCCTGGCGGGCCGACGGGTCCAGGACCACGTCGCCAAACCGGTAGTAGGTGCCCTGGTAGGCGGGGAGGCTGGTCGAGAGCGAGGAGCGCAGCGCCCCGATGGCGTCGTCGGCCCGGGCTCCCCGGTCGCCGAAGGGCGACCCCAGGAGATCGAACTCCTCCTCGAGGGAGCCGACCCCGAGCCCCAGGATCAACCGGCCGCCGCACACCTGGTCGAGGGTGCCGTACCGCTTGGCGATCTCGAGCGGGTGGTGGTAGCCGAGGACCAGCACGTTGGTGGCCAGCCGGATCCGGGACGTCACTGCGGCCAGGTACCCGAAGGTGGCCAGGGGATCCCAGTAGCGGCCGCCCCGGGTCGGCGCCACGTCGACCGGAACGACCACATGCTCGCTGCAGGTCAGGTGGTAGAAGCCGAGGGCGTCGGCGGTGCGGGCCACCGTCGCCACCTCCTGGATGCCCGCGTCGACCTCCCACGAGGCGTGGCTGCCGGGAAGGAGGGTGAGGACCGGCGTGGTGATCCCCAGCCGAAGGGGCAGTCGGTCGGAGGCCGTCGGCTCCCCCCTGCTCTGGCTGGCGCCCGCACGGGCCACGGTCCCTCCCTCGGCGGTGGGTCGACCGGGCCGAGGGTAGCACCGCCCCCGGTGGGTCTCGGGTGGACGAACCGCCACGAGTGGTGCCCGCCCGGGGCCACCGTCGTCGGAACCGGAGCACGGCCGGGCCGAGGAGTGTGCCGCCCGCGGCGTTCCACTCGGACGCCCGGTGCCGCCCGCGGCGTTCCACTCGGACGGCCGGCGGCGCACGCGGAGTTCCACTCGGACGGCCGGCGGCGCCGGCCGATCCTCCCGCACCCGGCGGGTCACCACCGGCAGGGGTGCGACAAGATGGAGTGGTCCCCGGGTGGCCCGGCGAAGGGCACGGATCCGGCGGGACGGGCCACGAGGAGGGTCATGACCGACTATCCGAGGATGATCACCCGGCTCGACCACATCGAACCGGTGCCCCGGCGGATCCGGGCCGTGCACGGGGACCGGGCGGTCGTCGACACCGTGGAGGCCCGCTACGTCTGGGAGTGGGCCAACTACCCCCAGTACTACGTGCCGCGCCGGGACGTGGCCGAGGAGCTGCTGACCACGGACGGCCGCACCGAGGTGACCTCCCGGGGAACGGTGCAGTGGTTCTGGTTGGCCTCGACCGGCGTCGACGGTCCGCCGGACGGACGCCTGGTGGTCCGGTCGGACCACGGTCGGCTCCTCGACACCTTCCGGTTCGAGTGGGACGCCATGGACCACTGGTTCGAGGAGGACGAGGAGGTGTTCGTCCACCCCCGCAATCCCTACACCAGGGTCGACGCCCTGCGCTCGACTCGCTCGGTGCGGATCGAGCTCGACGGCGAGGAGTTGGCCGGGTCGTCCTCCCCGGTCATGGTGTTCGAGACCGGTCTCCCGACCCGCTACTACCTCAACCGGACCGAAGTGCGGTTCGGGCACCTGGTCCCGACGGCCACCGTCACCCGCTGCCCCTACAAGGGGACCACCACCGCCTACTGGTCGGCCGTGGTCAACGGGGTGGTCCACGACGATCTGGCCTGGTGCTACGACTTCCCCACCCGTCAGCTCCTGCCCATCGCCGGCCTGGTGGCGTTCTACAACGAACGGGTCGACCTGTTCGTGGACGGCGATCTCCTCGAGCGACCCCGCACCCCCGTCGCCCACTGACCACGCGCCGGACGCTCGGGGCCCCGTGGTCCTGCGTGCCGGCCTGGTGACCGGTCTGCCATGCTTTGACCCCATGATGGACGATCTCCTCGACGCCAACCGGGCCTATGCGTCGGCCTTCGCCCTGGCCGGTATCCCGGCGCGGGCCGACAAGGGGTTCGCCCTGGTCACCTGCATGGACAGCCGTATCGAGCCGCTGACCATGCTGGGGCTGGCCCCCGGAGACGCCAAGATCGTCCGCAACGCCGGGGGCCGGGTCACCTCTGACGTGCTCCGGTCCCTGATCCTGGCGACCAACTTTCTCGGCGTGGTCCGGATCGCCGTCATGCAGCACACCGACTGCGCCCTGGCCGATCGCAGCGACGAGTCGATCCGTCTGGACCTGCCCGAGCCTCAGCGGGCGGACGCCGAGGGGTGGGAGTTCCTCACCATGCCCGACCCCGACGCCGCCCTCCGCCACGACGTGGGCCTGGTGCGCTCCTGTGGACTGCTCCCGGCGGGGACCCACGTCGAGGGATGGCGGTACCACGTGGACACGGGTGTGGTCGAACCGGTCGTACCGGGACGGGGCTGAGGGTCGGGCGACGAGGTGGCGGGGAGTGAGCCGACGACCGGACGACGATGACTGACGCACCTCGCCTCCTGGCGCCGGCCGGGCCCACCCCGTCGCCCGCCACCGCGGTCCCCGGTTGGACGCGGCCCGACGGCCGACGGTCCCTGCAGCTGGTGCTGGCCACCTTGTGGCTGTTCGACGGCGTGCTGCAGATGCAGGCCTACTTCTTCACCCACTCGTTCGGGGCCCACATGATCACCATGTCGGCGGAGGGGAACCCCCCGCTCATCGCCCGCTCCATCCTGTGGTCGGGCCGCACCATCGGGCACCACCCGGTGGAGATCAATGCCCTCTTCGCCCTGATCCAGGTGGGTATCGGACTCGGCGTCGCCTGGAGGCGCAGCACGAAGACGGCCCTGGCCGTGTCGGTGGCGTGGTCCTTCGGCGTCTGGTGGATCGGGGAGGGGTTCGGAGGGGTGTTCTCGGGCGCCGCCGACCCCATCAACGGTGCGCCGGGCGCCGCCGTTCTCTACGCCCTGGTCGCCGTGGTGCTCTGGCCGGCCGACCGTCCCGGCCCGCGCCCCACGTTCGTCGCCGGACGGGCCGTCGGGCCCGTGGTGGCCAAGGCCCTGTGGTCGGTGCTGTGGGGGTCGCTGTCCCTGTTTGCCGTGCTGGGTGCCAACCGCTCGGCCCGGGGTCTGCACGGCCTCATCGTCGGACAGGTGGGCGGTGAGCCCGGCTGGATGGCGTCGATCGACCGGAGCGCGGCCGGTCTGGTCGACCACCGCGGCCTCGGCTACTCGGTGGTGCTGGCCGTGCTCCTGGCCGTGGTGGCGGCCGGGGTCTACCTGGCCCCGGCCTGGGCCAACGCCACGGTGGCACTGTCCATGGTGCTGGGCCTGGCCTTCTGGGTGGTGGGTCAGGACTTCGGAGCCCTGTTCACCAACGGCGCCACCGATGTGAATTCGGGACCACTCCTGATCCTGCTGGGCCTGGCCTACTGGAGCGGGCGTGAGGGTGACGGTGCGGGCGCGGCCCCCGGGCTGCGGGAGCGCGCCGCCGGTGCGGGGGGCTGAGATGGCCAGTCCTCCCTGGCTGGACGACAGCTTCGCCGCAGTGATGGCGGCCGTCGCTCTCTACAGTCTTGGGCGGCTGGTCGCCGCCCGCGCCTGGTCACGGCCCACCCATCCCGATGTGGACCTGGCCCACGTGCTGATGGGCACCGCCATGGTCGGCATGCTGGTCTCCGCTCTCGACCCGGTGCCCCACCTGGTCTGGGAGGCGGTGTTCGCGGTTCTGGCCCTGTGGTTCGTCGGGCGGTGCTTCCGCTTCGTCACCGAGCACGGGGTGGAGGGTCGGGACGAGGACCATGTGCACCACCTGTCCCACTACCTCACGCACCTGGTGATGGCGTGCTCCATGCTGTACATGTACCTGGCCGCGCCGATCCCTCCACCGGGCTTCGGCGGCGGGATGGCCATGGGGGCGGCCACCGGGTCCACCGCCGACTTCGTCGGCTTGCCTCTGCTCTTCCTGTCGGTGCTGCTGGTCTCGGGCGTCTGGGAGCTGGACGGCATCGGGCGCTTCACCCCCCGGCCGGCTCCGATGGCCCTGACCGCCGTCGGGGGGCCGGGTGCCGGGGGGCCGGGGCCGCCCGACGCAGGGGACCCGGCCCGGGACGACGGATCCAGGTGGTTGGCCCCGCGCCTGGAGGCCGGCTGTCACATCGCCATGTGCGTGACCATGGCGTTCATGCTGGTGCTGATGCTCTGAGGGGTCGACCCGGGCCGGGCCGCCGGGGGGCGAGTGGGCGGGCCGGTCGGTGGTCGGTACGCTGGATCCGTGCCGGACGGGAGATCGATGCTGGGGATGCCGGGCATGAGGTCCATCCCCCTCGACACCCACACCGCCCTGACCCACTGGCAGTTCAGCCCGTTCCCGCTGCTGGTCCTGGCCCTGGCGGTGGTCACCGCCGCCTGGTACCTGCGGGCCCGGTCGAACCTGGCCGCCCGGGGCCGGCACTGGAGTTGGAAGCGCACCGCGTCGTTCCTGTCCGGGCTGGCCCTCTTGGACCTGGCCCTGCAGTCCCCGGTGGCCACGTTCACCATGGAGTACTTCCAAGCCCACGTGGTCCAGCACCTGCTGTTGATGGTGGTGGCACCGCCCCTGCTGGCCATGGGGGCCCCGATGACCCTGGCCCTCCAGACCTCGAGCCGGGAGACCAAGGTCCGTCTCCTCGGCCTCCTCAACGGACGCCTGTTCCGGATCATGACCCACCCCGTACCGGTGGCGTTCGTCTACTACTTCTCGATGTTCGCCTTCTTCCTGACGTTCGCCCTGGGGTTCGCCATGGACCACATGTGGCTGATGGACCTGGTCAATCTGGCCTTCCTGTTCGCCTCGACCCTGTTCTGGTGGCCCATCGTGGGCCTCGACCCCATCCCGCACTGGCGGATGGGGCACGGGGCCAAACTGACCAGCCTGCTGCTCGGCGTGCCGATCGAGTCCTTCCTGGCCCTGGCCCTGCTGAGCACCACCCGTCCGGTGGCGCCCATCTACTCGCTGCCGAGCACCCACGCCGGGGCGGGGATCCTGTGGATCGGTGCCGAGTTCTTCACCTTCCTGGCCCTGATCCCGGTGTTCGTGCAGTGGGTGCGGATGGAGGAGCGCAAGGCGGCCCGGTACGACGCACAGCTGGATGCCGAGTTGGCCGCCGGTCGGGTCGACCACTCCGGTCCGGCCGCCGTCGTCGACTGAAGGCGGTCAGCCGGTGGCGTTCGCCGCGAACACGTAGGTGTAGGGGGTGACGTGGGGTGCGGTGTAGAACACCACCTTGCCCTTCACCGAGATGCCCACCACCACGGCCGACGATCCGACCTGGACGGTCATGGTGCCCTGCGCCGGGTAGCTGAGCCGCTTGCCGGCCGGCTGGACCCCGACGATCAGCGGGACCGACGATTCGGAGCTCGTGACCTGTACCCAGCACGGTCCGGTGGTGCTGACGTTGACGGTGAAGTCCTGGGTGCCGACCGAGTAGGCGGACGAGGTCGGGCCGCTGACGCCAGGGACCACGACGGCCACCTGGTGGGGCACGGTGGAGGTGGTCGCCGGGGCCGGCGCCGGCGGCCCGCCCGGCTCGACCACCCGCAGGATGCGGGCCGAGACCAGCCACTGGGGCCGCTGCTGGAGGATCACATAGCCGGCCACGACGGCCAGGACCAACAGGAGGGCCACCCCGGTGACGATCTTGAGGGGCGTGGGCGCCCGCAGCTTCCGCCGGGCCCTGGCCACGGCCCGCTTGCTCTGTCGGAGCTCCTGGCGGGGAACCACGGGGAACGTACCGGTGGGGGGCCCGGTGGCCATGCCGTAGCCGTACCCCCCGGCGGCGGCGGTGGACCCGGCGCCCACCCGCGGGACCTGCCCGGTCTGGGTGAAGGCCCGCAGGTGGTCGGGCCCGGTGGTCACCGCGGCCACCACGTTGGTGACCGGGGCACCGGCGTCGCTCCGTGCGGTCCCGTTGACCGGCGCCGGCGGGCTGGACCAGGCATCGATCATCCGGAGGGCCAGGGCGTCGCCGTCCAGGCCCAGGAAGGCGGCGTACCGCCGGAGGGTGGAGAGCGCCAGGGCCTGGTCGGGGAGGCTGTCCAGGTCCCCGCGCTCCAAGGCCTCGAGCTGGGTGATGGGCCGGCTCAGCCGATCGTGGACGGCCAGCAGGTCGAGCCCGCGCCCCTCCCTGGCCTGGCGGAGCAGGCGCCCGATCTCCTCGGCCGAGGAGGTGGGCTCTTCGTCTTTGTCGTCGCGCCGACGAGTCGCTCCGCCACGTGGCCGGATCACCAGCTATCTCCTGACTGTTCCAGTGGGCCAAGCGTACTTGTTCACTCTGTCTTTTTCGGCACGATCGGGAGCAACCTGTATGCGGTGCGCCCCCGGCCGCTCCGGACCGAGACGGTGCCCCGGCCCCACCCTCGGAATGTTGTGCACGCAACTAGTGTTGGGATGGGTGGAAGGGCCCGCGCACCACCGGTGCGTCGTGGCAACCTGAGTGCGACGAGGAGGTTGGCTATGCCAGCAGTGACCGTGGACGATAGAGGTGCGTTACCGACGATCGGCTCGATGGGCCCGGGCTCGACCGGCGGGCGGCCGGTGGTCTCGGTGACCACGGCACCGGCCGGCTTCGAGGGTGAGGGCTTCCCCGTGCGTCGGGCGTTCGCCGGCGTGGACCGGCGCTACCTCGACCCGTTCATCCACATGGACCAGATGGGTGAGGTGGAGTACGCCCCGGGGGAGCCCAAGGGGACGCCGTGGCACCCGCACCGGGGCTTCGAGACGGTCACCTACATGATCGACGGGACCTTCCAGCACCAGGACTCCATCGGCGGCGGCGGCCTGATCAGCGACGGGGACACCCAGTGGATGACCGCCGGCGGGGGGATCCTCCACATCGAGGCACCGCCGGAGGCCCTGGTGGCCAGCGGCGGCCTGTTCCACGGCATCCAGCTGTGGGTCAACCTGCCCAGGGCCGACAAGATGATCGCCCCTCGATACCAGGACATCGGCCGGTCCAACGTCGTCCTGTTGGCCTCGCCGGACGGCGGCGCCCTGCTCCGGGTCATCGCCGGGGAGGTGGACGGCCATGCCGGTCCGGGGTCCACCCACTCGCCCATGGCCATGGTCCACGCCACCCTGGCTCCGGGAGCGCGGGTGGAGATCCCTTGGCAGCCGGAGTTCAATGCCCTGGTCTACGTCCTGGGCGGCGGGGGTTCGGTGGGGGCCGACAGTCGACCGGTCCGCACCGGGCAGCTGGCCGTGTTCGGTGACGGTGATTCGGTCACCATCGAGGCCGCGCCCACCCAGGAGTCCCGGACCCCCAACCTCGACGTCCTGGTCCTGGGCGGCCGGCCCATCCGCGAGCCGGTCTACGCCTACGGGCCGTTCGTCATGAACACACGGGACGAGGTGGCCCAGGCCTTCGAGGACTACCAGGCCGGCCGCCTGGGCACCGTGCCTGCCGACCACATCGGGTCCTGAGCCGGGCCCTGTCGTCACCGCCCGGTACCGGGGATCCATGGACCACCGGTACCGGGGCCCCCAGCGGTCGGCGGGTGGGCCCCGCCGGCCGGCACCCGCCGTGGCCGTGGCGGCGGCCGGCGGCTAGACCAGGACCTCGCCGGACACGCCGTCCACGTCGGCCAGGTCCTCCTTGGTCGCGTTGACCAGGAACACGGCCGAGAGCAGGGCGACGACCAGACAGCCCGCACCGACCAGGAAGCCCACCGTGTAGCCGTGGACCTGGGCGGCCTCGACGTTGGCCCGGCTGGGGGCCCGGGTCACCAGGTACGCGGCGGTGGCCGAGGCGGCCACCGTGTTGAGCAGGGCGGTACCCAGCGAGCCCCCCACCTGCTGGGTGGTGTTGACCAGGGCGCTGGACACCCCGGCGTCCTGGGTCGGGACCCGGAAGAGGGCGGTGCTGCTCATGGGCACGAAGGCCAGGCCCATACCCAGGCTAGATCAGCAGCTCGGCCGGCAGGACGTGGGCCAGGTAGGTGGTCTCCGGCGTGATCCGGCTCAGCCAGAGCATCCCCAGGGTGGCGCCGCCGAAGCCGACGGCCATCAGCAGCCGCGGGCCGACCCGGGGGAGGAGCCGGCTGGACACCCCGGCGGCCACGATGATCCCCGCCGAGAAGGGCAGGAAGGCGAAGCCCGACTTGAGGGCGGAGTAGCCGAGGTTGCCCTGGAAGTAGTACGTGAGGAACAGGAACATCCCGAGCAGCCCGGCACCGACCATGAACGAGCTGATGAAGGAGCCGCCCCGGTTCCGTTCGAGGATGACCCGCATGGGCAGGAGGGGGTTCTTGGACCTGATCTCGATGGTCGCGAAGGTGGCCAGCAGCACCACGGCGATGCCCAGGAAGCTCAAGGTGGCCGTGGCCGCCCAGCCGTCGGAGGCGGCCTTGGTGAACCCGTAGACCAGGGCGACCAGGCCGGCGGTCACGGTGACGGCGCCGGGGATGTCGTAGCTGGTGTTGCCGTGGGCCCGGGACTCCCGCACCACCGGCACGGCGGCCAGGGCGGCCACGGCGGCGATGGGCACGTTGACCAGCAGGCACCAGCGCCACGAGGCGTACTGGGTGAGCACGCCGCCCATGATGAGGCCGATGGCCGCACCGCCGCCGGAGATGGCGCCGTAGACGCCGAAGGCGGTGGCGCGCTCCCTGACCTCGGTGAAGGTGACCGAGATCAGCGAGAGGGCGGCCGGCGCCAGCAGCGCGGCGAATGCACCCTGGAGCGCCCGGGCCCCGAACAGCATGGCGGCGTTGACGGCCACGCCGCCCAGGGCCGAGGCCCCGGCGAAGCCCAGGAGGCCGATGATGAACACCCGCTTGCGTCCCACGTAGTCGGCGATCCGACCGCCCAGCAGCAGGAGGCCACCGAACGAGAGCGTGTAGGCCGTGACCACCCACTGGCGGTTGGCCGTGGAGATGTGCAGGGCGTGCTGGGCGGAGGGGAGGGCGATGGTGACGATGGAGGCGTCGAGCACCACCATCAGCTGGGCCACGGCGATGACGGCCAGGGCCAGCCAGCGCTTGGGGTCGGCTCCCGGGCCGTTGGGCCCGGTCGGTAGGTGCGGTGTCTCGAACTCGGTGACTGTGGTCATGGGGGCTCCTCGGGTTGGGGTGACAGGTGGGAGTACGGGTGTCGGCTACTGGCGGTGGAGCAGTGGGAGGACGATGTCGTCCACCACGTGGGTCGAGAACCCCTCGTCGATCGACTGGCCCTGGATGACCATCCGATTGATGAGGAGGGCCGAGATCACCTCGTCCACGAGCCCCGCCGAGCCACCTTGCGGCAACTCCCCCCGGCTGACGGCCCGATCGATGATCCCGTTGAACTCCGCCATCTTGCTGTCGAGCACCTGGGTGCGGACCAGCTCGGCCAGCTCCGGATCGGAACGCATGGCCGACATCACGCCGGCGATGATGGCGGCGTCGACCTCGGTGGCCGCGCAGCAGATCTGGTCCAGGGCGGCCAGCAGATCGCCCCGCAGCGAGCCGGTGGACGGAAAGGGTTCCGACACCCCGCCGTGCTTCAGCCGACGGACCGCCTCGGCCACCACCTGGGCCTTGCCCGACCAGTGCCGGTAGATGGTGGCCTTGCCGGCCCGGGCCCGTTCGGCCAGGGCATCCATGCTCAGCCGGTCGTAGCCCACCTCCATCAGCAGCTCGAGAGCGGCGTCGAGGATGGCCTGTTCGCGGGCCTCGGCCCTCGGGCCGGTGGGGCGGTCGGCCTTCCCGCGTGATCTCCTCGGTGTCGACGGTGGGGACCACTCGCTGCTCCGGTGTCTCGAAAACGGAACTGTTCCGTTCAGTAAAGAGTAGGCGCGTCAGCAGCAGAACGCAACCGTTTCGTTTCGTTTAGCCTCTGAACTGGGAAAACGGTGCTCGACGCGGGTCAGTTCAGGTACCCTCGCCGCCCTCCGGGGTGCAGGACCGGGGGTCCCAGGGTTGGAGAGGGGTGACCGCCGCGGTGGGCGGGAGGAAGGTGCTGGCCGACGACGCCGGGAGCGTGGTGGTCGGCGTGGTGGTCGGCGTGGTGGCGGGCGTGGTGATGGACCCGCCGGCGGCCGGGGTGGCGGGGCCGGTGGCCGCCGGCGCAGTCGGTGGGGGGGCCACGCTGAACTGGGTCCCGGTGACCACCGTGACCTGGGCCCCGTCGCTGGTCGGTCCGAGGGCGGTGATGACCGCACCGGACAGGGAGTGGGCGACGGCCTGGGCCGCGGCCTGGTCGGCCGCTGTCTTGGGGCGTAGTACACCACCGTCTCCGACTGGCTGCCCACCGACGGGGTGTCCCCGATCCCGGCGATGTGGAACCCGAGGGCGGCCAGGGCGGCGGAGGTGTCGGTGGCCTGGTTGTAGGCCCCGGTGCCGTTGAGCACCGACACCGTCACGGTGGCCGGGGCGGGGAGCGTCCGGCCGGTCATGGGGTCGGTGGTGGGTCCGATGCCGAGGAACTGGTCGATGACGGTCTGGTCCTGGGTGATGGAGGGGAACTCGATGTCCCCGTACGCCGCTCCCTTGTAGGTGTAGGAGCCGATACTGGTCGACCTCGACCGGTAGGGTCAGCTGGGGGGCGGGGTCGACGTTCACCGAGTGGAAGTTGAGCACCAGGTCCACCATGTCGGAGGTCGAGAACTGGCGATCCACCTCCAGCTGGGGTGCCACCCGGCTCACCAGCCGCTCGTCGGTGATCGGGTCGGACAGGCCCTGTTTGGCCACGGCGGTGGCCAGGACCCGCAGGAACTCGTGGTCACGGCGGATCCGGGCCAGGTCGCTCAGGTTCTCGGAGGGCCAGTACTCGGGCAGGTTGGTGGTGATCCCCGGTCCCTTGTACTGGAGGTGTCGGGCCCGCACCACCTGCAGGGCGTGGACGCCGTTGAGGGTACGCACCCCGGGGTCAGCTGCTTGCAGGCCCGAGTAGGCGTCGTACACCGGCTCGGGGAAGTACATCTTGACCCCGCCCAGCGCGTCGACCACGTTGGCGAAGCTGTCGAAGTTGAGCACCACGTAGTGCTGGACGGGGATCCCGAGGTCCTCGTTGATGGCCGCCACCAGCTGGCTCGGCCCCTGGTAGAGGGCGGCGTCGATCTTGTTGGCCCCGGTCGTGCGGGCGTTGGGCACGAACAGGTCGCGGGGGACGGAGAGGATGGAGACCGTGTGCCGCTGGCGGGATCGAGGTGGAGGAGCATGACCACGTCGCTGTTGACCCCGTTGACGCCCTGCCGAGCACAGCCCGTAGGCCGCGTTCTGGACCTTCAGCGCGCACCGGTCGGTGGAGCCGACCAGCAGGATGTTCTCGGTCCCGGCGTCGGCCCCGCTGGTCGGGACGTCGGTGAGGCCCCGCACGTCGATGCGGTGGATCTCGCGGTTGAGGTACCAGGCGTAGCCGGCCGCCCCGCCGACGGCCACCACGACGACCAGGGCCACGATGCCCAGGACCCACCGGATCTTGCGGTGCCGGCGACCGCGTCGGCGCCGGTGGGCCGCCTGCGCATCTCGTCGCCCAGCGCGTGCAGGCCGGACTCGTCGAAGGTGCCGGTGGCTCGCGGACCGGCGGGTCCGGCCCGGTGGCGTCGCTCGGTGCCGGCATGGCGTCCGGGGCCGACGTCACCCCGGGCGCCGGCTCCGTGGCGGCTCTCGCCACCCTCGGGGACCGGATCGGGCTCGGCGGCCGCCGGCCTGGAGAACTCCGAGAAGGGCCCGAGCGGTCGCTCCTCTGGGCCGCTCCCCGTCATGGCCCGAGACGGTAGCAAGGCGGCTCGGTACCGGGTGGCGGTCACCTGGTCGCGCGGACGGAGGCGTCGGCACCTCCCCCGGGTCGGACGCGGGTCACCGGGCGTCGACGCGGACGCCGGGCCGGACGCTCGGTGCCTCGAGCCCCAGTTCCGACGGGCGGAGGCGCAGCGTGTCGTACCAGTACCGCACGGTCCAGGTGGGCCAGTTGTTGGTGACCCGGCCCGGAGGCGTCCTTGTACCAGCTGCGGCAGCTGGCCACCCAGGCCGTCCCGGCCATCAGCCGCTGGGTGCGCTCGTCGTCGAGGCGGTAGGCCTCCGGGGTCACGGCCACCCGGCGGGCCGCTCCGGTGACGCGGAGGCCGCCGTCTGGACGGCCAGGGCCTGGAGCACCAGGTTGAGCTGGCGCTCCACCATGAAGAGGATCGAGTTGTGCCCGAGGTTGGTGTTGGGCCCGTAGAGGAGGTAGCAGTTGGGGAAGCCGGGGACCGCCGTGCCCAGGTAGGCCCGGGCCCCGTCCGCCCACGCCTCGGCCAGGGTCCGCCCGCCCTCGCCGGTGACCGGGATGTGGGCCAGGAAGTCGGTGGTCGAGAAGCCGGTGCCGAAGATCAGGACGTCGGCCGGCCGCCGGGTGCCGTCGGCGGTCACCACGGCGTCCGGCCTCGATGCGGTCGATGGGCTGGTCGACCACCTCGACGTTGGGCCGCATGATGGCCGGGTACCAGTCGTTGGAGATGAGGATGCGCTTGCAGCCGATGGGGTAGTCGGGGACCACCGCGGCCTCGGGCAGCCGATCGGAGACCACCCCGGCCCGGATCCCCTTGTCGAACAGCTGCCGGAGCCGCTCGCCGGCCCAGCTGTCCTTGCGGAACCAGATCCAGCGGAACTCGAGGCTCCAGTAGATCCACCACCGGTAGGCCCGGGCCAGCGGTGCCACCCGGTCCAGCAGCCGCCGGGTCGACCGCCGGTAGGCCCGGTCCTTCTTCGGGCCGACGTAGTTGGGGGTCCGCTGGTAGATGGTGACGCCGGCCGCCGCCGCGGCCACCGGGGGCACGAACTGGATGGCGCTGGCCCCGGTGCCCACCACGGCCACCCGCTTGCCGGCGAGGTCGACGGGTGGTCCCAGCGGGCCGAGTGCCAGGACGGCCCGGCGAACCGGTCGAGGCCCTCGAGGTCGGGGACGTGGGGCCGGTTGAGCTGCCCGCAGGCGAAGACCACGGTGTCGGCCTCGAGCACCTCGGTCGCCCGCCGGCGAGGTCGAGGTCGAGCCTCCACCGTGCCGCGGCCTCGTCGCAGCGCGACCCGGTCGCACCGTGGTGCCGAGGCGGAGGTGGGGGCCGAGGTCGAAGCGCTCGACCAGCTGCTCGGCGTAGGTCGAGGATCTCGGGCTGGTCGGCGAACCGCCGGGTCCAGTCCGACGTGGGGCGAAGGAGAAGGAGTAGAGGTGGGAGGGGACGTCGCAGCCGCTCCCCGGATAGGTGTTGTCCCGCCAGGTGCCGCCGACCCCGTCCGACTGCTCGATGATGGTGAAGTCTGCGCAGCCCGGCCCGGACCAGTTGGATGGCCATGGCCAGCCCCGAGAGCCCGCCGCCCACGATGACCACGCGGGGCGGCGGCCGGCCCTCCGAGCCGGGCCGACCGGACCTCCCGCTCCAACGCCTCCGCCCGATGTCCAGCGCCATGTAGCTCCCCTTCGCCCGCCGGCGCACGCGTCCGCGGCGACGGACCGACGATACCGGGGCGTGGCGGGCCCGTCGGCCGGATCCGGCCGCGATCCGCGGTCGCCGGCCATGTCTCAGCCGAGTGCGGTGCCAACGATTCTCGACACACGACATGACGGGTGTTACGTTCCCACTAGTCACGAGGGGTCCGCGACTTCAGTTCGGCTTCACCGTTCGAGTGCAACGACGAGAAAGAGGACGCCAGTGCCCGAGGGAATTGAGCTCAGTTGAGATCGAACCGGAACACCTCGGCGTTCGGACGGACGAGGAGCTGCTGGCCGAGCTCGGGTACAAACAGGAGCTCAACCGGTCCTGGTCCGGCTTCTCCAACTTCGCCATCTCGTTCTCGATCATCTCGATCCTGGCCGGCTGCTTCACCACCTTCTCCAGCGGCTGGAACGGCGGCGGCCGGCCGCCATCGCCTGGGGCTGGCCGATCCTGGCCGCCCTGATCCTGTGCATCGGGCTCTGCCTGGCCGAGCTGGTCTCGGCCTACCCGACCTCCGGTGGCATCTACTGGTGGGCGTCGAAGCTGGGCGGGGCCAAGGCCGGCTACTACACCGGCTGGCTCAACCTGATCGGCCTGCTGGCCATCGTGGCCTCGGTGGCCTACGGCTGCGCCACCTTCCTCGACCTCACGCTGGGCTTCTTCTCCACCAGCTGGCACTCGGGCAGCCTGAACACGATCTTCCTGTTCTTCATCGGCCATCCTGGTGATCGCCGCCGTGGTCAACATCTTCTCCAGCCACCTGCTGGCCTGGATCAACAACGTCTCGGTGTGGTGGCACGTGTTCGGGGCGGCCGCCATCGTCCTGATCCTGATCTTCCTGCCCCACCACCACGCCAGCGCCTCGATGGTCTTCACCTCGACGGTCAACAACACCGGCTTCTTCGGCGGGAAGACCCACGGGCTCGGCTTCCTCTTCGTGGTCCTGCCCATCGGCGGCCTGCTCACCCAGTACACGATCACCGGGTACGACGCCTCGGCCCACCTCTCCGAGGAGACCAAGAGCGCGGCGGACGCGGCGGCCAAGGGCATGTGGCGGTCGATCTTCTACTCGGCCATCGGCGGCTGGATCCTCCTGCTGGCCTTCCTCTTCGCCGTGCAGGACGAGGCCAAGGTCACCGCGGCCGGCGGTGGGGTGGCCACCATCTTCGCCCAGGCCCTCACCTCCCGGTGGGGGGCCACCGTGCTCCTGATCTCGACCGTGGGCCAGTTCTTCTGCACCATGGCCTGCATGACCAGCTGCTCCCGCATGCTCTTCGCCTTCAGCCGTGACGGCGCCGTGCCCGGCCACAAGCACTGGTCGCGGCTCAGCGCCAAGCGGGTGCCGGTGGCCGGGGTGATCCTCACCGCGGTGATCGGGATCATCCTCACCTCGCCGGCCCTCATCACGGTCGACATCAACGGTGCGCCCGTCCCGGTGGCCTTCTTCGCCGTGGTCTCCATCGGCGTCATCGGCCTGTACTGGTGCTTCTCCATCCCGATCTGGCACCGGCTGCGCCTGGGCGACTCGTTCGTACCCGGTGACTGGAACCTCGGGCACCAAGTACAAGGTGCTGTCGCGTCGATCGCGCTCATCGACGTGGTCCTGGTCACCGTCATGGCGTTCATGCCGACCTCCAACCTCGGTGTCCCGTGGACCACCGGGTTCGCCTGGAAGTACGTGAACTACACGATCCTGGTGGTGCCGGCCGCCATGATCTTCCTGTGGATCTACTGGCACGTCTCGGTCAAGAACTGGTTCACCGGGCCCGAGGCAGACCATCGACATCGCCGACGAGGAGCTGACGGCCGGCATCTAGCGGGCGAGCCGTACCCCGCGGCACCGGGCGGACCCCGGTGACGCAGGAGGGCCAGTCGTCGGCAAGGAAGGATGGGGCCGTGCTTCCACCGTCCCTCTGCGACAAGATCGACGTGCTCCGCGAGCCGTCCCCGGTCGAGGTCACCGAGCTGGCCGGTGGCCTCACCAACCGCAACTTCAAGGTGACCACGCCCGAGGGGGCCTTCGTGGTCCGGAGTCTCCGGTGGAGGTACCGGGTGCCCTGGCCATCGACCGCGACCACGAGTACCGGAACTCGGTCATCGCCGCCGCGTCCGGGGTGGGTGCGCCGGTGTTCGCCTATCTTCCCGAGGAGTCGGCCCTGGTCATCGGCTATCTCGAGGGCGGACGCTCACCGACGACGACTTCTCCCGACCCGGGTGTCATCGAGCGGGTGGCCGCCGTCCTGTCGCCGGCTGCACCAGGGAGCGCCGGTTCGTCAACGACTTCGACATGTTCGACATCCAGCGCGGCTATCTCGCGACGGTCCTCGAGCCGGGGCTACCGGCTGCCCGACGACTATCTCGACTTCGAGCCCGACGTGGACCGGATCCGGGCGCGCTGGCTGTCCGGCGGGAGCCGACGGTGGCCTGCAACAACGATCTGCTGGCCGGGAACTTCATCGACGACGGGCGACCAGATCTGGCTCATCGACTACGAGTACGCCGGCAACAACGACGCCTGCTTCGAGCTCGGCAACATCGGGAGCGAGTGCCATCTCTCCGACGACCAGCTCGAGCACCTGGTCGACCTCGTACTACGGGCGCCGCCTGGTCAACAAGGTGGCCCGGGCCCGGCTCCAGGGGCTGATGTCCCAGTACGGATGGACCCTGTGGGCCTCGATCCAGGAGGCCACCAGCGACATCGACTTCGACTTCTGGCCCTGGGGGCTGGAGAAGTACGAGCGGGCCGTCGCGATGTTCCGCGGCCCGCTCCTCGACCGCCTCATCGAGGACGTCCAGCGGGACGACTGACCAGCCACGACCGGCGGAGCCGAGGCGACCGATGCCGCCGGGGACACGAACGAGGACGGACCGACATGAGCTAGGGACCAGCGAGCTACCCAGCCGGGCCCAGGTGGTGGTCATCGGCGGCGGCATCGTGGGGACCAGCTCGCCTACCACCTGACCCACCTGGGCTGGACCGACGTCGTCCTGCGTCGAGCAGGGTCAGCTGTCGTCGGGGACCACCTGGCACGCGGCCGGCCTGCTGGGCCAGCTGCGGGCCACCGAGGGCGGGACCCGCCTGGTGCAGTACTCGGCCCAGCTCTACAGCCGAGCTCGAGCAGGAGACCGGCCTGGCCACCGGGTTCAAGCGCTGCGGCGGGGTGACGGTGGCCCGGACCGAGGACCGGATGGTGCAGCTCCGGCGGACGGCGGCCACCGCCGAGGCCTACGACCTCGAGTGCGAGCTGATCACCCCGGCCCGGGCCAAGGAGCTCTACCCGGTGCTCGCCACCGAGGACCTGGTCGGGGCCATCTGGCTGCCCGGCGACGGAACGGCCAACCCGGTGGATGTCACGGCGTCGCTGGCCCGGGGGGCCCGGACCGGTGGGGCCCGGGTGTTCGAGCACACCCGGGTCGTCGGCATCGAGCAGGCCGGCGGTCGGGTCACCGGGGTGGTGACCGACCGAGGGCCCGATCGAGGCCGAGGTGGTCGTGAACTGCGCCGGCCAGTGGGCCAAGGCGGTCGGTGCCCTGGCCGGCGTGCACGTCCCGCTGCACTCCGCCGAGCACTTCTACGTGGTCTCCGAGCAGATCGACGGGCGTCCACCCGA
Source organism: uncultured Acidimicrobiaceae bacterium (assembly GCA_963812525.1). Taxonomy (GTDB): domain Bacteria; phylum Actinomycetota; class Acidimicrobiia; order Acidimicrobiales; family RAAP-2; genus Bog-756. Next base: position 397,061 of record CAWEVL010000004.1, on the reverse strand, counting down.
ACCTGCCCATCCTGCGCGACCCCGACGGCTACACCTACTTCAAGGAGGAGGTCGGCGGCCTGGTGATCGGGGGGTTCGAGCCCGAGGCCAAGCCGTGGGTGGCCCCCGACCAGCTGCCCTACCCCTTCGAGTTCCAGCTCCTCGACGAGGACTGGGACCACTTCTCCGTCCTCATGGAGAGCGCCCTGCTCCGCATCCCCGCCCTCCACCACACCGGCATCCGGAAGTTCTACAACGGCCCCGAGAGCTTCACCCCCGACAACCAGTTCATCCTGGGCGAGGCCCCGGAGCTGCGGAACTTCTTCGTCGGGTGCCGGCTTCAACTCGGTCGGCATCGCCTCGGCCGGTGGCGCCGGACGGGCCCTGGCCGAGTGGATCGTCGAGGGTGAGCCCACCATCGACCTGGCCGCCGTGGACATCCGACGGTTCGCCCCGTTCAACGGGAACAACCAGTGGCTCCACGACCGGGTGGGCGAGGTCCTCGGGCTGCACTACGAGATCCCGTGGCCCAACCGGGAGCTGGTCACGGCCCGACCCGTTCCGCCGTTCACCCGTCTACCACCTGCTCGAGGCGGCCGGCGCCCAGTTCGGGTCCAAGATGGGCTGGGAGCGGGCCAACGTCTTCGCCCCCGCCGGCGAGGAGCCGCGCCTCGACTACACCTGGGACAAGCCGAACTGGCTGCCCTGGTCGGTCGAGCGAGCAGCAGCGCACCCGCACCGGCGGTGACCCTCTTCGACGAGACCTCGTTCGGCAAGCTCGCTGATCTCCGGCCGGGACGCCGAGGCGCGTGCTCCAGCGGCTGTGCACCGCCGACGTGGCCGTGCCCGTCGGGCGCGCCGTCTACACCGGGATGCTCAACGCCCGGGGCGGCTACGAGGCCGACGTCACGGTGACCCGCCTGGCCCACGACCGCTACCTGCTGGTCACCGGCTCCGCCTCGGTGGTCCGGGACCTGGCGTGGATCGAGCGCCACATCGGGCCGGACGAGCACGTCGCCGTGGTGGACGTCTCGTCGGCCTACGCCGTCTTCGGGGTCATGGGCCCGAGTGCCCGGGAGCTGCTCCAGCGCCTGACCCGTGCGGACCTGTCCGACGAGCGCGTTCCCGTTCGCCACCAGCCGGGAGATCGACCTGGGCTACTCGACGGTGCGGGCCACCCGGATCACCTACGTGGGGGAGCTGGGCTGGGAGCTCTACGTGCCCGTGCGAGTTCGCCGTCGGCGTCTACGAGGCCCTGTTCGACGCCGGTGCCGACCTCCCGCTCACCGACGCCGGCTACTACGCCATCAACTCCCTGCGGCTGGACAAGGGGTACCGGGCCTTCGGCTCCGACCTCACGCCCGACCACAACCCGGTGGAGGCCGGCCTCCGGTTCACCTGCAAGCTGGCCGCCGACATCGACTTCATCGGACGGCCCGGCCGTCGAGCGGGTCATCGCCGAGGGCCCCCGCCGGCGCCTGGTCTCGTTCCGGCTCGAGGATCCCGGACCCGATGCTGTGGGGAGGCGAGCTGGTCCTCCGGGACGGCGAGCCGCCGGCCAGGTGACGTCGGTGGCCTGGTCGGCCACCCTCGGGGCCTGCGTCGGGCTGGCCTACGTCTGGCGGCGGGACCGGGAGCCGGTCACCGCCGACCACCTGGCCGACGGGGCGCTACGAGGTCAACGTGGGCGGTCGGCTGCGTGCCGGCCACCGTCGGGCTCCGGGCGCCCTTCGACCCGTCCAACGAGCGGATCCGATCCTGACGGGCCGGGTCGGCCGTTTGCCCCGCCGACCCGGGCCAGCAGACTCGCGAGGTGACCGAATGGCCGCCGGAGCCCGGACCGTCCGGACGCCCGCTCCGGCCCGCCGGCGTCGCGCCTGGCCCGGGCCCGGGCCCGCTTCGCCCAGGCGCTGCGGTCCCTGCTGCGCCCCGAGGGCCTGCCCGAGGAGGCGGCGGCCGAGCTGGAGGCGGCGTTCGGGCACGTCGGGCGCGAGGCCTTCTCCGGGGGACCGGGCCGGCTCCGCCGGCTGCGGGTCGAGGTCAGGGCGGCGCCCGCCCCGTCTGCTCGACTGGATGTCCGGCCAGGTGCTCGAGCATCCGGCCGTCGCTCTACGACGCCCAGGGGGTGGAGCTCCTGGCCGCCCGCCAGACCCGGTCGATCGCCACCGCCGTGGGGGCCCTGCAGCTGGCCCTGGTCGGGGCGGCCGCGGCCTCGACCCTCGAGGGGGGACCGGTCCTGGCCCTGGCCATCGACGGGGTGGTGGGCCAGGTGGCCTCGGTGGTCCACGGGCTCTGCGACTGGTACAACACCGGCTCCTATCTGGTCCGCGAGCCTCCGTCACCAGGGAATCACCGTGGACCGCGACCGAGGTGCGCCGGCTGACCAACGCCGCCCTGATGTCCAAGGGCTCCGTCGGTGGACCGAGCGGGCCCTGGCCCGCTCGACCGAGCTCCGGCTGGTCCGGCGGCTGGGTCGGGCGGGGCGTGGTCGACGCCCTGCCGTTCGGGTCGAGCCTGGGCCGGGCCTCGGTGCGGGCCGCGGCGCGGATCGACCAGACCGACCTGGCCGCGCTGGTCCAGCACTGCGGATCGGCGCTACCCGCGGTCGGCGGCGGTGGCGCGCTGCGCCGGCTCAGAGCACCTTGGACAGGAACGACCGCGGTCCGCTCGGTGGGCCGGCGTGGTCAGGACCACCGTCGGGATCGCCCGCCTCGACCACCACGCCGCCGTCCATGAACACCACCGTGTCCCCCACCTCGCGGGCGAAGCCCATCTCGTGGGTGACGACGATCATGGTCATGCCGTCCTCGGCCAGGCCGCGCATCACGTCGAGCACGTCCCCGACCAGCTCGGGGTCGAGGGCCGAGGTGGGCTCGTCGAACAGCATCAGCTTGGGCTCCATGGCCAGGGCCCGGGCGATGGCCACCCGCTGCTGCTGGCCCCCGGAGAGCTGGTTGGGGTAGCTCTTCGACCTTGTCGGCCAGGCCGACCCGGTCGAGGAGCTCGCGGGCCCGCTCCTTGGCCTGGCCCGGAGGCTCCTTCTTGACCCGCACCGGCCCGGAGATCACGTTGTCCAGCACGCTCATGTGGGGGAAGAGGTTGAACCGCTGGAAGACCATGCCGATCTCGGCCCGCTTGGCGCACACCTCGCGGTCCTCGCAGCTCGTAGAGCTTGTCGCCGTGCCGTCGGTAGCCGACCAGGTCGCCGTCGACCGACAGCTCGCCCCCGTCGATCTTCTCCAGATGGTTGATGCAGCGCAGGAAGGTGCTCTTGCCCGACCCCGAGGGACCGATGAGGCAGAGGACCTCGCCGTGGTCGACGGTGAGGTCGATGCCCTGCAGGACCTCGAGGCGGCCGAAGGACTTGCGCACCCCGGGCCGCGCACCATCGGCTCGGTCACATCGTCTCCTCATGGTGCGGGGGCACGGCGGCGCTGGGGTGCGAACGGCGGCGGACCGATCGGACGGGCTGCGGCTGGGGACGGACGCGGAAGAGGTCCTGGCGGAGCCGCTGGAAGGGGGTGGGGGGAAGGGCCCGGGTGGTCCCCGGGCGTAGTAGCGCTCGACGTAGAACTGGCCGATGGTCAGGACGGAGGTGAAGAACAGGTACCAGAGGCTGGCCACCAGGAGCAGGGGCACGATCTGGTAGTTGGTGTTGGAGATGTTCTGGGTGGCCGTGAACAGGTCGGATCCGGCGATGACGATCACCAGCGAGGTGGTCTTGAGCATGGAGATGGTCTCGTTGCCGGTGGGCGGGATGATGATGCGCATGGCCTGGGGGAGGACGATGCGACGCAGGGTCGTGGCCTTGCTCATGCCGAGGGACTGGGCCGCCTCGGTCTGGCCCTCGTCGACCGAGATGATGCCGGCCCGGACGATCTCGGCCATGTAGGCCCCCTCGTTCAGGCTGAGCCCGAGGGCGGCGGCGATGAACGAGGTGACCAGGGTGTTCGCGTTGATGGTGTAGAAGGCCGGCCCGAACGGGACCCCGAGCGTGAGTTGGGGGTAGAGGTAGGTGATCCCGACGTACCAGAAGATGAGCTGGACCAGGACCGGCGTGCCCCGGAAGAACCAGATGTAGATCCAGGCCGCACCGGACAGGAGCCGGTTGGGCGAGAGCCGCATCACGGCCAGGACCACGCCGAGCACGATGCCGACCACCATGGCGATGGCGGTCAGTTCGAGGGTCACGACGATGCCCCTCAGCACCGGGGTGACGAAGAGGTACTTCCAGACCACCCCCCACTGGAAGCGGCCCTCCTGCACCCCGCCCCGCGTCACGTGGGAGAACAGCAGGGTGTTGACCAGCATGGCCACCAGGACCAGGATGACCCCGGTGGCCACCCAGCGCCCGGGGTGCCGGACGGGCACCGTCCTGGTCGGGCCCGACGGCGTCTCCTTCGGCCCGGTGGTCGGGCCGCTGGAGTCCGTCATGGGGAGTCCCTCGGCGTCGTCGGCGATGGCCTAGCTGGTGGCGCCGTTGATCACCGAGGTGGTGATGGCCCCGGCCTGCACGCCCCACTTGGTCAGGATCTGGTGGTAGACGCCGTTGGCGATCAGGTAGTTGACGGCCGCCTGGACCGGGGCGGCCATGCCGTTCCCCTTGGGCAGGGCCAGGCCGTACGGGGCCACCTCGAAGGCGGTGCCGCTGTTCTGGAACACCCCGTTGGAGGTGGCCACGATGTACCCGGCCACCTGCGAGTCGGCGAACCCGACGTCGGCCCGGCCGCTGGACACGGCCAGGTTGGCCTGGCTCTGGTTGCCGAAGGACAGGACCGTCGACCTTGCCGCTGGTGCACTTCTTGGCCTGGGCCTTGGCGTCGGACTCCTCGGTGGTCCCCGCCTCGACGGCCACCGAGTGGCCGCACAGCGAGGTCAGGCCGTTGAAGGCCAGCGGGCTTCCGCTCTTCACGTAGAACCCCTCGCCGGCGGTGAAGTAGTCGACGAAGTCCACCACCTTCTGTCGGGCGATGGTGTCGGTGAACGACGACGCCCCCATGCCGTACTTGCCGCTCTGGATGCCGGGGATGATGGTGTCGAAGGTGGCGTTGACCAGCGTGGCCTTCAGCCCCATGACCTGGGTGATGGCCGTGGCCAGGTCGGCGTCCATGCCCACGATGGTCGAGCCGTCAGGGGCGATGAACTCGTCCGGCGCGTAGGTGGCGTCCATGGCCACCTCGATGGTGCCCTTGGACTTGATGGCGGCCGGCACGGTGGCGGCGATGGCGGCGTTGGTGGGCTGGGTCGGGATGACCGTGGTGGGCAGGGCCACCGTGGTGGCCGTGGTCGACGGGGCCGCGGTGGTGCTCGGACTGCTCGAACTGCTGGAACAGGCCGCCGCCAGGACGGCGACCGCCCCGATGGTCGTGGCCACAGCGGCCTTCCGGAACGCACGGTGCACGGTGAACACGAGGCGACCTCCGCAGTCGGTCAATGGGGCGAGGGCCAAGTGTGCCACGCCACGAGCGGTCCGTGCCGAATCGCCAGTCAGCCATCGTGAGCCCAACCTGACGGTCGGCCCGTCGGTCCGCCGGCCGCCGGCCGCCGGACCCGGTCGGTCGGCGACCACCGCCGCACCATCCGTGGTCATCGCTGGAATCCGGTGGCCAGGGGATCCTTCTACACTCGCCATGACGGCAACCGGAGACCCGGGTGCGGAGTGGGAGTAGGCGATGACCGACACGGCTGCGGCGGTTCGCCCCGAGCCCGTCGCCGCGCTCACCCACCGTCGGGTCCTCGTCGTCATCGGCGCCCTGATGCTGGGGATGTTCCTCGCCGCCCTGGACCAGACGGTGGTCTCCACGGCCCTGCCCACCATCGTGGGCGATCTGCACGGCGCCTCCCATCTCAGCTGGGTGGTCACCGCCTACCTGCTGGCCTCGACCGTCTCGACGCCCCTGTGGGGGAAGTTGGGCGACATGTACGGCCGGAAGTTCTTCTTCCAGGTGGCCATCGTCCTGTTCCTGATCGGGTCGGCCCTCTCCGGTCTCAGCCACTCGATGATCCAGCTGATCGCGTTCCGGGCCGTGCAGGGCCTGGGCGGCGGCGGGCTCATGATCGGGGCCCAGACCATCGTCGGCGACGTGGTCTCGCCCCGGGAGCGCGGCCGCTACATGGGCTTCTTCATGGCCATGTTCGGGGTCACCTCGGTGATCGGTCCGCTCATCGGTGGGGTGTTCGTCGACTACCTGAGCTGGCGGTGGATCTTCTACATCAACATCCCCATCGGGGCGGTGGCCCTGGTCGTGACGGCCGTCGCCCTGCCCGGGACCAGGAGCCGGGTCCACCGGGTCATCGACTACCTGGGCACGGCCCTGATCGCCCTGGCCGCCACCTCGCTGGTGCTGTTCACCAGCCTGGGGGGGACGTCCTATCCGTGGACCTCCCCCTTCATCATCGGCCTGGCCGTGGCCGGCGTGGTCTTCACCGTCCTGTTCCTGCTGGCCGAGCGGCGGGCCGTCGAGCCGGTGATCCCGCTGCCCCTCTTCGCCAACCGGGTGTTCGCCGCGGCCAGCGCCATCGGGTTCGTGGTCGGCTTCGCCATGTTCGGGGCCCTGACCTTCCTCCCGCTCTTCTTCCAGGACGTGAAGGGGATCAGCCCCATCCAGTCCGGGGTCCGACTCTTCCCCCTGATGGGCGGGCTGCTGGTCGCCTCCATCGGATCGGGCCTGCTGGTCTGCCGAGTGGGGCCGCTACAAGGTCTTCCCGGTGGTGGGGACGGCCCTGATGACCGTCGGGCTCTATCTGATGTCACTGATCGGGGTGTCCACCGGCGCCTGGACCATGGCCGCCTACATGGTGGTCTTCGGCCTGGGTCTGGGCCTGATCCTGCAGGTCCTGACGGTGGCGGTCCAGAACGCCGTCCCCTACGAGGAGCTGGGCACGGCCACCTCCGGGGTCACCTTCTTCCGGATGATCGGCGGGTCCTTCGGCACCGCGGTGTTCGGCGCCATCTTCGCCAACCTGTTGGTCACCAACGTGCTGAAGGCGCTCCACCTCACCCAGGCCCCACCCGGGTTCAACCTCAGCGCCGACAATCCCACTGCCATCCACAAGCTGCCGGCCGAGGTGCAGACCGGCGTGATCCAGGGCATCGCCCACACCATCCAGACCATGTTCCTGATCGGCGTCCCCATTGCCTTCGTCGCCTTCCTGTTGAGCTGGACGCTGCCCGAGACTCGCCCTGCGCAAGTCCATCCGGACCTCGGAACCGGCCGAGAACCTCGGGATCCCCGCGCCCCGCTCGTCCCTCGAGGAGGTGAAGCTCCTCCTGGAGCGGGCGGCCAGCCGCGAGAACCGCGCCGAGCTCTACGGGATTGCTCGCCGCCCGGGCCGGCGTGCGAGCTCGAGCCCCGCGCCGTCTGGCTCCTCTACCGGTTGGCCGACCGGCGAGGCCTCGACCGCCGAGGAGGTGGGCGCCCGGCTGAAGGTGGACCCGGCCCGGCTGCACGAGGGCGTGGACGCCCTGGTGGCCGCGGGCATGGTCGAACGGGTGATGCGGGACGGCTCCCGCACTGTGGTGGTCACCCCGTCGGGGGAGGAGGCCATGGAGAAGCTGACCATCGCCCGGCGACAGTCGTTGACCGAAGTGCTGGAAGGTTGGGATCCCGAGGACCACCCCGAGGTGGTGGAGATGATCCGGAACCTGGCCAAGGCGCTGCTGGCCGACGACGACCGGCTGCTGGCCGACGCCCAACCGTCCGCCGTCGTCTGAGCGGCCGACCGTCCCCCGCGCCGACCCGGGTCAGCCTCGGCGCACCGACACTCGGGTGAAGGTGGTGAAGGTGCACAGGTAGAAGTCGTCCTCGAATCCCGCCGCCGGGAAGAGGACCGACTGGACCGGGCTCCCGGTGTCGGCCCGGGCCAGCTCGTCGCCCGTCTCGATGTCCACCACCACCACCTGGTCCACCCCCCGTCCGGCGTCGAAGTCGCCGGTGACCAGCGCACCCGACTCGGGCACCAGGAGCAGGTGGCCGCCGTGGTGCTGCCGCGCTGCCACCGGGGGGACAGCGACCCGTCGGCACCGACGGTGAAGGCGGTCATCACCGCGTTCCCGCTGTCGTAGCCCACGGCGACGGACCGGTCGACGTCGACGACCGGGGGGTTGGCGACCAGTCCGCCGGGCCGGCCGCACACCTCCGCCATGGTGCAGCGTCCGTCGCCCAGGTCCACCCGGACCAGGTGGAGGGGGGCGTCGGAGACGCCGTGGCCGTAGAGGGTGCCGGAGTAGCGCTCGCTGCCCTCACCGCCGTCGAGGAACCACGCCGCCCCCAGGGCGACCACGCAGTCCCAGCCGTAGGTCTGACCGGGGAGGGTGCGGTACCGGGTCGGCGCCCGTTCGTCGGGATGGAGGCGACCGTCCCACCGGACCCGCAGCAGGCTGCGTGTCCCCGACCACGAAGACCTCGTCCCCGGAGGCCGACAGCCGGGCGATGGAGGGCTCGGACAAGGTGCACCGGTCGACCACCCCGAGGCCGTCGGGTTCCAGGACGAGCAGCTCGCAGGGCTCCCGGCTCCCGCGCCGCCGGGGCCCCCGGGAGGGCGCCGGCGAAGTCCTTGGTGACCAGGTGGCCGTCGGGCAGGATCACGAACCCGTTGTAGGGACGGTGGCGGGGGAGGGCGGTGCTGGCCAGCACCGCTGAGGTCCGGGCCCAGGCGGTGGGCGTGGTTCCCGAACACCACGTAGAGCGAGCCGTTGCCGTGGGCAGCCAGGCTGCCGGGCCAGGTCGGTCCGCCGGGCAGGTCGGGCGACCGACCGAGCGGCGCCAGGGTGTGCGGGTCGATCCGTTCGACGAAGGAGACGGCGTCGCCGCCGGTGGTGTGCCGGAGCAGGTAGAGCTCGCCCGGATCGCGGGTGACCGCCATGGTGGCGGCCGGGACCGTCCGCCACGCCGTCTCGAGGGTGACCCCGGCGCCGAGGGTCAACCGGTGCCCGTGGCCCGGCACCTGCAGGCGCCGGGGCCCGCCGTCCTCGCCGGGCCACGGTCCGGGCCAGTAGCCACTCATCGGTCCCGGCCCCTCCCCGCGCTCAGGGGGAGGACCCGAGGAGGGTGAGCAGCGCCTGGCCGGTCACCGCCCGAGCCTGGTCCGGGGTGAGGCCCTGGTCCCCGAGCAGCTGGCGGCAGGCTTCGAAGGTGGTGAGCACGTCGACGGCGGCCAGCACCCGGGCCCCGGGCTCTGCAGGCATGGCCGACAGCTCCGGCGCGAACAGCCGCTCGATCTGGGTGCGGAGGAGGACCCGGTTCTGATGGATCTGCTCGGCCAGCACCGGCTGGAAGGGGAGGCGCAGGCGGGCCACCACCGCGGCGTCCCCGATGGCCTCGAACAGGCGGAAGCGCTGGGCGACGAGGGCCTCGACCCGGACCCCCAGCGGCTGGTCCGGGGCGACGTCGACGGGGAACAGGTGCTGGACCCGCTCCTGCTGGCGCCCGATGGCCGTGCGGGTCAGGTCGTCGACGTCGTCGAAGTAGCGGAACAGGGAGCGGGGGGACAGCCCGGAACGGGCGGCGATCTCCTCGGTGCTGGGCCGGAGGTTGCCCTGGCGGTAGAGGTCGAGCAGCGCCTCGACGACCGCCTCGCGGTTGCGCTGGCGTCGCAGCTGCCGGCCGTCGGTGCCCGAACCGGGGGTGTCGGAGCCGGCCGTCATGGGGGGAGGACGCTCACCCTGTGGGCCGGCCACCGCAGGATCCGGCCCACGGTTCAGGCGTCGGGGTCGGGATGCATGGAGCAGACGTCGCCGCGTCGGGGGTCCACCCGGCCGTCCAGGAGGTCCCGGTACACCGCCTCCACCCCGGCGGCACCCCAGGAGCGGTGGACGGTCAGCCAGCCGTCGGTCCATCGGGAGAAGCGGTCCCACGCACCGGCCACCGCCCGCTCGAAGCCGGTCCGACCCCATTCCCGACGGCGCTTGGCGATCTGATCGGGGGCGAACAGGAAGACCGGTCGGGGTCCGACCAGAGGGCCGGTCGGCTCGGCCCGGTGGTCCCAGTGCGTGTCGCCGACGATCATCGAGTAGCGGAGGCCCGGTCCCAGGTGGGCGTGGACGGCCGCGGTCACATCCCGCCGACCGGCCACATCGATGTAGCAGGCCTCCTCGCCCGGGATGGAGGTCAGATCGTCGTAGGTGGCGACCCGGTGGTAGCAGCCGAGGCTCTCGACGAAGGCCAGGTTGGCCTGCGAGGTGAGGCCCACCACGTCGATGCCGCGCGCTCGGCCAGCAGGAAGGCGGCGGCGATGGAGGTCTTGGCCGAGGCGCTCGACACCACGACCTGTGACGCCCCGAACATGGCGTGGTCGCCGAGGAAGTCGTCCACGACGAAGGAGGTGACGAACAGGGGCCACAGCAGCATCTGCTGGGCCTCCCGGTCGCTTTGGTAGGCCGGATCGCCGTCGACCACCGAGTACCGGTTGTAGACGCTGGTCAGGACGTCACGGTGCGGAGCGACATCCGAGAAGCCGGAGCCGTCCAGACGTCCCGGTTGGACGACCACCTCCTCGGCCATGGGGAAGTAGCCGTACACGCGGGTGGCCTCGGACACCCCGGCCACCGACGACTCGACCACGTCGGCGAAGCCCCACACGGGGACCCGGCCCCACCGGGTGCCGTCCGCCTCCGGTCCGGGGAAGAACTCCCAGTAGCTCATGGTGTCGCCGAACACCGCGTAGGTGATGTTGTTGGCGGTGAGGCCGAAGGCGTCGATGCGCAGTCGGGCCTGGCCGGGCGCCAGGGGGGCACGGCGGTCGGGGACGGCCCGGACCCGGTGCAGATCTCGGCGGTCGACTTCGAGGCCCATGACCACGACCCTCCCCTCGGTGACCGGCCGGGACGGGACCGGGGCGCCGACTCGGTGCGGAGTATCCCGCTGTCGAGGGTAACCGTTGACAGTCGAACTGACAAGAGTTTAGCGTGACACCGCCGGCGGATGTTCCGGCACGGACCGGGGTGGCACGATGAGCGACGAACTGGTGCTGGACTCGCTGCAGCGGAGGATGCGGGCCCTGCACTCTCTGTACGCCGACGCCGTGGCCACCATGGACCTCGACCAGGTCAACCACTTCGAGCGCGAGGGCGTGCTGCCCATCGCCTTCAGCCTGTTCCACATCGTCAACATGATGGACGCCTCGTTCCTGTTGATGACGGGGACGCCGCCGATCTGGGACGAGACCTGGGAGGCCGCCGTCCGGCCGGCCATCGCCGACCACGGCAAGCACCGGACCGTGGCCGAGATGATCCACCAGCGCATCGGGGACTACGAGCAGTTCCAGGCCTACATGGACGCGGTGTTCCGCCGCACCGAGGAGTGGCTGGACCGGCTGGACCCGGGCGAGCTGACCCGGGTGGTCATCGGCCGGCCGTTCCCACCCCAGGTGGCCACCACCTACAGCGCACGGGTGGCCGGGCCGACGGGGATCACCCTGCTCGACGCCACCGAGTGCTGGATCTACCAGCACGGGCTCCGCCACATGGGCGAGATCGAGCTGGCCCGGGGACTGGTGGGCCTGGGCGGCATGACCTCCTGACCCGGGGCTGGTGGCCGCCGTGCCCGCATCGCCCCCGGACACCACGACGACCGCCCGCGGGCGGCCGTCGCGGTCGGGGGTGGTGGGAGGGTCGGTGGGGTCAGGCGGCCACCGTCTGGCGGTCGGCGGTCGTAGGCCGCGGCGGCCGGCCCTCTCGGGTCGGCCGGGCGGACGGCGCAGCCGTTGTCGACCTCGGGCGTCCGCGGCTCGGCCGAGCCGGCGTGGATCAGTCGGTGCTCCCGCACCGAGTGGTACAGGACGGGGACGGTGGCGATGGCGACGGCCGCCACCATGAGCGGCACCATGATGATGAAGAGTGTCATGTGCGTCAGGCAGCTGGTCGGGGGATCTGCCTGCCTCCTTCGACCACTACCGTACGAAGCCCATTGGTGAGCCCACTGGGTCCGACCGTAGTGTCAGCTGACATCGTCGAACTGGCCCGGGAAGCGGCTACTGCTCGGCCATGATGCGCTCGAACTCGACCATGGGGTTGATCGGGGCGTGCTCGTCCAGGGTCACGGTGACGGCATGGATGGTGGCCGTGCAGGGGAACGGGCGCCCGGTAGTCCTCCCCGACGGAGGGACCGAACTCGTACCCGCAGGTCAGCCCGGCCCCGGTGGCGCTGAAGGCGGCCACGGTGAACAGCGGGAGTTGGGCCTCGGCCACGAGGAGGCCGTCCACCTCCAGCTCGGCCGGGCCGCCGGCCCGCCCCTGCCGGTCGAAGCGGAAGACGACGCGGTGACGACCGGGCTCCAGGGGCCGGTCCCCGACCAGCGCGTAGAGCTCCTTGCCGTAGAGGTTGTGCAGGTAGCGCGGCCGTCCCTCCCACAGGTGGAGGGAGAAGCCGCCGAGGGCCGAGCCCTGAGCCAGCAGGACCCCCTCGGCCGGCGGGCCCTCGGGCACGGTGACGTCGACCTCGATGACGTGGCCCCGGTTCTTCATGTTGGCCGCCACGGTCTCGGGCACCGGCGAGGTGCCCGGGTAGTAGGTGGTGGCGAGGCGGGGTGTCCGGCGGTCGGGCTTGGGGTTGACCAGCGTGTGGAGGATCCGGTTGTCCAGGGGGAGCACCTGGTTCCGGCGGGCCTCCACCCACCAGCGCTCGACCATGTCGGCCAGGCGGCCGGGCTCGGCCTCGGCCAGATCGTGGAGCTCGGTGGGGTCCTCGGCCACGTGGTAGAGCTCCCAGCGGTCCTCGCTGAACGGGGCGTTCCAGTTGAGGCCGTCGTCGTAGAGGGGTCCGATGGGCTTGAAGGTCACCGCCTTCCACCCGTCGTGGTAGATGGCCCGGCTGCCGAACATCTCGAAGTACTGGGTCGTGCGGTGCCCGGCGGGCCTCGGCCCCGTCGGGGTCCAGCAGGGCGGCGAAGCTGATCCCGTCGAGCGGGGTCTGGGGCACGTAGTCGATGGTGGCCGGCGCCTCGATGCCGGCCAGCTCCAGCACGGTGGGCAGGATGTCGGTGGCGTGGGCGAACTGGTGGCGCACGCCGCCCCCGGTCGCTGATCCGGGCCGGCCAGCTCACGATGCACGGGTCGGCCACCCCACCCTCGTGGACCTCACGCTTCCACCGCTTGAACGGTGTGTTGCCGGCCATGGTCCAGCCCCACGGGTAGTTGTTGTGGGCCCGGGGGCCGCCCAGCTCGTCGATGCGTCGGACCAGCTCGCTCGGTGCCGGCCGGGTCGAAGTTCTGCAGCCGGTTGTCGTTGATGGAGCCGGTGGGCCCGCCCTCGGAGCTGGCCCCGTTGTCCGAGACCAGGATGACCAGGGTGTCCTGTCGGTCCCCGGTCCGCTCCAGGAACTCGAGGAGCCGGGCCAGCTGGGCGTCGGTGTACGAGAGGAAGGCGGCGAAGCACTCCATGAACCGGGCCGCCACCCGCTGCTCGTCGACGCCCAGGTCGTCCCACGCCGGGACCCAGGCCGGGACGCGGCGCCATCTCGGTGCCGGCGGGGAGGAGCCCCAGGTCGAGCTGACGGGCGAAGGTCTGCTCGCCGCCAGGCGTCCCACCCCTGGTCGAAGCGGCCCCGGTAGCGGTCGATCCACTCCTGGGGCGCGTGGTGGGGCGAGTGGCAGGCGCCGGTGCAGAAGTACAGGAAGAAGGGCCGTTCGACGTCGACGGCTCGCAGGTCGGCCAGCTGGGCGATGGCCTGGTCGGCCAGGTCGGCACTCAGGTGATAGCCCTCGTCGACCGAGCGGGGCGGGGCCACCGAGTGGTTGTCGTGGTACAGCGCCGGCACGAACTGATGGGTCTCGCCGCCGTGGAAGCCGTACCACCGGTCGAAGCCCCGGGCCAGGGGCCAGCTGTGGCGGGGCGCGGCCATGGACGTCTCGTCGTCCGGGGTCAGGTGCCACTTGCCCACGGCGTAGGTGGCGTACCCGTGCTGCCGGAGGATCTCGGACAGGAAGCCGTTCTCCTTGGGCACCTCGCCGTTGTAGCCCGGGGAACCCCACGGCCAGGTCGGCCACCCGACCCAGGCCGTTGCGATGGTGGCTGCGCCCGGTCAGCAGGCAGGCCCGGGTGGGCGAGCACAGCGCCGTGGTGTGGAAGTTGGTGAGACGGAGCCCGTCGGCGGCCAGGCCGTCGATGGTCGGCGTGGCGATGTCGGAGCCGTAACAGCCCAGCTGGGCGAAGCCCACGTCGTCCAGGACGACCAGCACCACGTTGGGGGCACCGGCCGGTGGGGTGGGGCCCTCGGGCCACCAGGGCGTGGAGTCCCGCCAGTCGTCGCCGATGACACCTTGGAACGGGGGAGTCTCCATCACGACCTCCTGATCGTTGCGTGGGCCCGCGCCATCATGCCGCGGTCCGGTCGGCTGGGCCCGAGGGCGAGGCCGGCCACGCCCGGGGACTACCGGCCCACGGGCTCCGAGGGGGTGAGGGAGAGGACGGTCCGCCCGGCCAGCACCGGGCCCTCGGTGTGCAGGTGGCACCGGACCGTGGTGCCGCCCTCGGCCGCCACGGGGGCCGGGTCCACCCGCCGGCAGACGTCCATGGCGAAGGTACAGCGGGGGGCGAAGCGGCAACCCACGCGCCGGCCGGCCTCGGTCTCCACCTCGCCCCGGAGCACCACCCGCCGGCGGCCGCGAGCCACCGCCGGGTCGGGTACCGGGATGGCGGCCAGCAGGGCGGCCGTGTACGGGTGGGTGGGCCGGTCGAGGACCTGGGCGGCCGGCCCCTCCTCCACGATCTGGCCCAGGTACATGACGGCGATGCGGTCGGCGATGTGGCGGACCACCGAGAGGTCGTGGGAGATGAACAGGTAGGCCGTGCCCAGCTCCCGCTGCAGGCCGGCGAGCAGGTTGAGCACCTGCGCCTGCGTGGAGACGTCGAGCGCGCTCACCGCCTCGTCGCAGACCAGCAGGCTGGGATTGACGGCCAGGGCCCGGGCGATGGCGATGCGTTGGCGCTGGCCGCCGGAGAACTGGTGCGGGTACCGGTCGAGGGGGACATCGCCCAGGCCCACCAGGGCCAGCAGCTCTCGGGTCCGCGCCCGGCGGGCCCCGGCCTTGAGGTCGGTGTGGAGCACCAGCGGCTCGGACACCGTGTCCCCGATGGTGTGGCTGGGGTCGAGCGACGAGTAGGGATCCTGGAACACCATCTGCATCTGGCGTCGACTGCGACCCAGTTCGGAGCCGGACAGCACCGTGACGTCGGTGCCGTCGACGATCACCGAGCCGGCGGTGGGCTCGACGATGCGGACCACCAGCCGGGCCAGCGTCGACTTGCCGGAGCCGCTCTCACCGACCAGCCCGAGCGTGGTGCCGGCCGGGATGTCGAGGGAGACGCCGTCCACCGCGTCGACCCCGCCGGTCACCCGCTGGAGGACCCCCGAGCGGGTGGGGAACCGCTTGGCCAGGGACTCCACCGAGAGGGCGGAAGGCCGGCCCGGGGCCCGGGACGGCGCCACGGCCCCCGCCGGGACGGCGTCGTGGGCCGATCCCGCCCCGGCCAGGACCAGCTGGTCCTGCCGCAGGCACCGGGCCCACCCCGCCGGCGGACGGGACGGGTCGTCGCCGGGCTCCCGGGTGGGGCGCAGCTCGACCACGGTGGTCCCGCACGCCTCGACGGCGTACCCGCATCGGTCGCGGAAGCGGCAGGTGACGGGGAAGTCCTCGGGCCGGGGCACCACGCCGGGGATGACCGGCAGCGGCGAGCCGATCGGAGTCGACTGGGGCATGGAGGACAGCAGCGCCTCGGTGTAGGGGTGCCGGGGGCGCACGAACAGCCGGGGGGCGGTGGCCTGCTCCACCTTCTGGCCGGCGTACAGGACCACCACCTCGTCGGCGATCTCGGCGATGACCCCCAGGTCGTGGGTCACGAAGATCATGGCCATCGACTCCTCCACCGACAGGGTGTGCAGGAGGTCGAGGATCTGGGCCTCGGTGGTCACATCGAGGGCGGTGGTGGGCTCGTCGGCGATGAGGAGCCGCGGGGAGCACGACAGGGCCATGGCGATCATCACCCGTTGCCGCATCCCCCCGGAGAACTGGTGGGGGTAGCTGCCGGCCCGGGAGGCCGCGGCGGGGATCTCCACCCGGTCCAGCATCTCGACGGCGATCCTGCGGGCCTCCTTCCGGGACACGTCACGGTGGGCCCGCACCTGCTCGGCGATCTGGTTGCCCACCGTGAAGGCCGGGTTGAGACAGGTCATGGGGTCCTGGAAGATCATGGCGATCTGGGCGCCCCGGACCGAGCGCAGGGCCTTGGCGTCCAGCCCGAGCAGGTCGCGTCCCTGGAAGTGCACCGTCCCGGCCGCCACCCGGGCCACCGGCCGGGGCAGGAGCCCCATGATGGCCAGGGCGGAGACGGTCTTGCCGGATCCGCTCTCGC
Organism: uncultured Acidimicrobiaceae bacterium; assembly: GCA_963812525.1. Lineage (GTDB taxonomy): Bacteria > Actinomycetota > Acidimicrobiia > Acidimicrobiales > RAAP-2 > Bog-756. The sequence goes on along the minus strand of CAWEVL010000004.1, from coordinate 380,733 downwards.
CCACCAGCCCCAGGGTGCGACCGGGGTCGACGGAGAACGACAGGTCCTCCACCACCGGCCACGACCCCCCGTTGATGGCGAACTCCACCCGGAGGCCGTCGACGTCCAGCAGGTGCCCGCCTCCCGCCGGGGGCCCGTCCGGCCGTCGAGCGCCGACCGTCACGGCGGCGCCCGACGTCTCCGGGACCGGATCCCTGTCCTCGACCGATCGGTCCGGCCGACCGGTCTCCGCCGCCGGGTCCCGGCGTGCCCGTCGCCGGGCCCGGATCCCCCGGGGACGCCCCGCCGTGCTGCCCCGGCCGATGGCGTCGCGGAGGCCGTCGGCCACGGCGTTGAACGAGAGGACGGTGAGCATGATGGCCAGGCCCGGGAAGACCAGGGCCAGTGGCGCCTGGAAGATGAATTGGTAGGCCTCGTTGAGCATGTCCCCCCAGCTCGGCGTCGGGGGCTGGGCCCCGATGCCCAGGAACGAGAGGCCGGCCTCGGCCAGCAGGGCGAAGCCGAGGGCCAGGGCCACCTGGATGATGATGGGGGACGCCACGTTGGGCAGGACGTGGGTGCGCATGATGCGCCCGGGTCGGGCCCCGAGGGACTGGGCCGACTCCACGTACGCCTCTTCCCGCACGGCGATGACCTCACCCCGGATCAGGCGCACGAAGCTGGGTACGAAGACGATGGCGATGGCGATGGCGGCGTTGTTGATGCTGGCCCCGAGCAGGGCGGCCACGGTCAGGGCCAGCACCAGGGGAGGGAAGGAGAACAGGGCGTCCATCACCCGCATGGTCACCGAGTCCACCCAACCCCGGAGGAAGCCGGCCAGGAGCCCCAGCGGGAGGGCCACCACGATGGCCAGGGCCACGATCTCGAAGGTGGAGCGCAGGGAGACCCGGCCGCCCCAGATGATCCGGGAGAGGATGTCGCGGCCCAGGTCGTCGGTGCCCAGCCAGTGGTGGGCGCCGGGCGGGGCGTTGATGGCCAGCAGGTCCTGGGCGCTCGGGCTGTCCGGGGCGAGGAGCGGGGCGAAGACGGCGGCCACGATCATCACCACCAGGAAGACCAGGCCGGCCACGGCCCAGCGGTCGGACAGGAACGCCCGCCAGAAGCGCCGGCCCTCATCCGGGCTGCCGGTCACCTCGGCGGCCGAGCCGAGGTCGGGGAGGGCCGCACCGATGAGCGGGTCGTCGGTACCGGGTGGCGGGAGCGAGGTCATGCCAGCCGGATCTTCGGATTGAGGAAGCCGTAGACCACGTCCACGACCAGGTTGATGAGCACGAACATCAGCGCGGTGACCAGGACCACCCCCTGGATCACCGGCAGGTCCTTCAGGCTGATGGCCTGGAGCATGTAGGTGCCCAGCCCGGGCAGGGAGAAGATCTGCTCGATGATGAAGGTGCCGCCGAGCAGGTAGCCGAACTGGATGCCGACCAGGGTGATGACCGGACTGAGGGCGTTCTTGCCGGCGTGCTTGCCGATGACCCGGGCCCGGGACAGCCCCTTGGCCTCGGCCGTGCGGACGTAGTCCTGACGGAGGGTGTCGATCATCGAGCCGCGGGTCTGGCGGGCGATGGTGGCTGCCCCGCCGATACCCAGGGCCAGCCACGGCATGATCAGGTGGAGGAACCACTGGGTCGGCGACTGGGCGAACGGCACGTAGCCCAGTGGGGCCAGCAGATGGAGGTTGACGGCCAGCACCACCACCAACAGCATGGCCAGCCAGAAGTCGGGGATGGCCACCCCCAGACTGCTGCCCACCGAGACCACCCGGTCGGTCCACGAGCGGGGCCGCAGTCCGGCCACGATGCCGGCCGGGACGCCGAGGACGACGGCCAGGATCATGCCGCCGGCGGCGATGCTCACGGTGACCGGCAGGCGCTGGCGGATGCCGGCGGCCACGCTCTGGTTCCTGAACAGCGAATTGCCCAGCTGCCCGTGGAACACCCCGCTCAGCCAGCGCCAGTACTGGTCGAAGAAGGGCTGGTCCAGGTGAAGGAGGTGGCGGATGTGGGCCACCTCGGCCGGGGAGGCCCGCGACCCGCCGGCCAGTGTCCGGGCCGGGTCACCGGGGATGAGCAGGACGAGGCTGAACACGGCCAGCGAGATCATGATCAACAGGGGGATCATGATCAGGAGCCGCCGGCCGATGAAGGTGGCCAGGGACCCGCCGGAGGAGCCCACGGCGGGGGCTCAGCTCTTCTTGATGTAGATACCGGCCAGGTTGGAGCGGCAGCCCCCGATGGGCGCCACGACGGTGCCGCCCACCCGGGTCTTGTTGTAGGCCACCACCGACGGTTCGAAGATGAGGGGTACCTCGGTGCCGGTGGCCATGGCGATGGCGCTGGCCTTCTGCATGGGCGGGCCCTGGACGGAGGGGTTCAGCGAGGTCAGCGCGGTATCCACCAGAGGGGTCAAGGTGCTGTTGGTCGTGCCGAGCTGCTTGCCGGCGAAGCCCACCCCGGTGTACTCGGACTCGAAGTTGTTGGCCAGGTCGGGTCCGTTGGTCAGCTCTTCGCTGAGCACGGCGTCGCCCACGCCGTGCAGGTAGACCTCGGTGAACAGGTCGGCTCCGTTGACCTGCTGGATGGTCACATGGAAGCCGGCCGCGCCCATCTCGGCCTGGAGGATCTGGGCCGTCCGGTTGAAGGTGGCCGAGCCCCCGGGGATGACCAGGGTGAACTTCACGCCCTTGGGGTGGCCGGCCGCGGCCAGGATGGCCCGGGCCTTCTTGGGCTGGTAGGTGTACTTGTCGCCCACCGACTTGTTGAAGGCCGCGCTGTTCGCCGGGAAGGGCTGGAAGGCGGCCTGGCCCAGTCCCGAGAAGACCGCCCGGTTGATGGCCGTGCGGTCGACGGCGTACTCCATGGCCGCCCTCACCTTGGCGTTGTTGAACGGGGGGGCGTTCTGTCGGGTCTGGATCAGCAGGTAGTCGGACGAAGGGGTGGTGGCCACGCCGATGTCGGGCAGTGCCTTCACCGCGGCATAGTCCTCGGGCTGGAGGGCCAGCATGTCGACCGCTCCCGACTCGAGCGCGCTGACCTGCTGGGGTCCGGCCGAGACCTGGACGAAGTCGACCCCTCCGAGTTTGTAGGCCGACTTGTTCCAGTAGGTGGGGTTGGCCTTCAGGACCAGGGAGGAACCCTGCTGGTAGCTGACCAGGGTGAACGGGCCCGAGCTGGCCGGGACGGTCGTGGTGGTGGGCAGGGCGGAGGGGTCGAGCTGCATCCCGTCGATGTAGGTCATGGCCCACAGGACGTCGCCGGCCACCGGTTTGTTGAGTTGGAAGGTCACCGTCTCGGGGTTGACCACCTGCACGCTCTGGATGTAGCTCAGTGAGAAACGGTAGGGGCTGGTCTTGATGTGGTCGATGCTGGCGGCCACGGTGGCTGCGGTCACCGGGGATCCGTTGGAGAAGGTGGCGCCCGGACGGAGGTGGAAGGTGATGGAGGTCGGCGTGGCGGTGTAGCTGGCTGCCAGCCGCGGGCTCACGTTGGTGTTGCCGGGCGACAGGAGTGAATCGTAGAGGCCGGTGTACTCGGTGTACGAGCAGTCGTTGGTGCTGGCCGCCGGGTCGAAGGTGCCCGAGAACGTCTCGTCGAGATCGGCCCCGTACTTGAGCACCCCGTGGGGGTTGGGCGTGCCGCTGGTGGCGGCGGAGGACGATGATGCGTCGACCACCACGAGGGAGGATCCGGCGAGCAGGGCGGTGCCCAGGACCAGCCACATCCGTGGTGCCGGCCAGGCCCGGTGCCGCCCCCGGTGGGTCGCCGTCCCGGTGGTCCGCGCTCGACTCGCATCTCGTCTGCGTTCCATCAGCTGACAGGCCTCCTTCACCGGGTGGCACCGGTCACGGACCGACCGGATCCGCGTGATGGCCATCACGGTATCCCAACGGGCGGTACGGCCACAGTGCGGCGCACGGCCGACGGACCGATCATCCGCTCTCCGGCCCCTGGGCACCATCGGTTCCGTCACCGTCGACCGCCGGAGGCGGCTCGGATGCGTGGCCGGCCAGGTGATCGGCCACCACGTGGTGCACGGCGGACGCCACGGCGGTGTGCCCGGTGAGGGTCTGGACGAACGAGGTCTTGTCCAGGGCGAAGAGATAGGCGTCGGTCAGGGCGGTGACCGACGCCTGGCGGGGGACGTCACGGACCAGCGCGATCTCCCCGAAGCCCTCACCCCGGACGAGGGTCCCCACCTCCCGTCCGCCACGGGTCACGCTGAGGCGTCCGTCGGCGACGGCGTAGTAGCGGTCGCCGTGGTCACCTTCGGCGATGACCACAGTGCCGGCCGAGACCTCCAGCGGTACCAGCTCGCGGGCCACTCCCTCCAGGGAGGGTGGAGCCAGGGCGGCGAAGATGGGGATGGAGCGGAGCAGCTGGATCTCCACCTGGGGAATGGTGGCGGCTGCGTCGATGCGCCGCAGGTGGCGCCAGAGGCCGACGATCAGGAGTATCGCCACGACCGCGGGGGCGAACAGCGCGGCCCGGAGACCGCCGATGCCGATGGCCAGGCGAACCAGGACGGTGCCCAGGGCCAGACCCAGGTCGGTCAGCGCCTCGAGGATCGAGAAGGATCCGGCGATGGCGTCGGGCGGCGCCGCTCGCTGCAACAGGGTGCGGCCGGTGATGTCGAAGACGGCGCCGGCCAAACCCACCGTGGCGATGAGGACGAACGCCGCGGCCACGCCGGGAAACGCCCCGAGCAGGGCCAGGGCCGCCACCGCCACCAGCAGGGAACACAGGAGGGTGGTGGAGAGGTGACGGCGTCCGACCAGAAAGGCCGTCACCAGCCCGGCCAGCAGGGCCCCACCCCCCAAGGCGGCGTTGAGGTAGCCGGCCCCGCCCGGACCGAGGTGCAGGATGCTGACCGCCAGGATCACGCAGAGCAGGTCGAGCGAGCCGATGAGTACGAAGTAGAAGGCGTGCAGGATCAGCAGCACCCGGACCTCGGGATTGCCGAGCGCGGCGCGGACATTGGACCGGACCCCCGACCCGATGGTGTCCGCACCGACCGCCGGCCCCCCCGCTCCGTCCGGCCCGGTCACGGCGGCGGCGGGGCCGACGACCGTGGCCACCAGCAGCAAGGAGGCGCCACTCATGACCGCGGTGGCGGAGACGGCGAGCCCGGGACCGTGCCAGGCCAGCAGCGCCCCGGCCAGGGCCGGCCCGGCCAGGCTGGACGCACCCTCCGTCCACCCGGTCATGACGTTGGCCGCGGTCAGCTCGTCGGGGGTGCGGACGATGGCCGGGAGCAGCGCGGCCTGGGCCGGCCGGGTGGCGGTGAACCCCAGAGCGGTGAGGGGAGCCAGGCCGTACACGACAGCCGCCGGTGCATGGGTGGCCACGGCGGCGGCCAGGGCGGTGATGGTCGCGGCCTGGATGCCGTAACCGCCGCACAGGACGCGGCTGGGCCGCCGCCGGTCGGCGAACGAGCCGATGAACGGGGCCAGGACGATGCACGGGACCAGCTGGACCAGGGCCATGACCATGCTGGCGGTCGGCCCGCCGTGCCCGTAGGCGTAGACCAGCAGCACCAGCCAGAGTCCGAACTCGGCCATCCCGAACAGGGCGTAGGCCAGCCCGACCCGGCGGAGGACGGGATTGGCGAACGCCGCCCGGAAGACGGCCACCACGGTGCGCAGCCGCTCGGACATCTCGATCGTCACCTCCGCCATTCGAGGAGCGCCTGGTCCCGGAGGACGGAGGGTTCCTCGGTCGCTCTGACCGAGGACTGCCCCGGACGGCCCGACCCTACCGGCGGACCGGGTGGCGATGCCCATTCCGGGCGCCGCCCCCGTAGCATTGACCAGCCATGATCACTCCCCGCCCCCTGGGCGCCCGCGCCCGGCAGGGACGTGCCGCCGCCGTCGTGGTGGCGGCACTGGTGGCGGCCGGCACCGTCGTCCTGGCCACGTCGGCCGCAGCCGGGCCCCCGTCGTCGGCCCCCCGGGCCACCGACCGCTCGGCGGCGACCCGGGCCCCGGAGGTCGTGCCCGGCTCCTACGTGGCCCTGGGTGACTCCTTCACCTCCGGCCCGGCCATCCCCACCCAGCTCGGCCCGGGCACCACACCGCCGGCACCCGCGGCCTGCCTCCGCTCGTCGGGGAACTACCCGTCCCTGACCGCCCTCGCCCTCGGACTCCAACTGGTCGACGTCAGCTGCGGCGGCGCCACCACCGACGACCTCGACCGGTCCCAGGGGACCGGCATCCCGGCCCAGCTGTCGGCCCTCCGGCGGTCGACGGCCCTCGTCTCGGTGGGCATCGGCGGCAACGACCTCGGGTTCTCGACCATCGCCGCCAACTGCGCCTCCTACACGCCGTGGGGCCCGACCAGAGTGGGGTGGAGCTGCCGCGCCCACTACACGGCCGGCGGGGTGGACCAGCTCGCCACCACCGTCGAGACGGTGGGAGCCAAGGTCGCCCGCGTCCTGGCCGAGGTCCACCAACGGGCCCCCGGGGCCAAGGTGTTCGTCGTCGGGTATCCCGACATCCTGCCGCCCACCGGCCCGGGGTGCTGGCCTGCCCTCCCGTTCCGGGCCACCGATCTGGAGTTCCTGCGGGGTGTGGAGGCGGAGCTCGACGCCGCCCTGTCCAGTGCGGCGGCTGACGCCGGCGACCACTACGTGGACACGGCCACCCCCAGCGCCGACCACAGCGCCTGCACCCCGGAGGCCACCCGGTGGGTGCAGTCCGTGCTCCCCTCCCCCGGTGCGTATCCGCTGCATCCTGACGCCACCGGCATGGCCGGCATGGCCGCCGTGCTCGAGTCGACCATGGAGGCCGCCGGCACCCGCTGATGCGCCCCACCGGAGGCGCCACCTTGGCCGTAACCTCCGGTGGCATGCCGACCACCCCCGACCACGCCGGGGCCACGGCGGCCCTCCACGTCGACTGGTCGCGTCGGCACCCCGTGCCGGCGCCGGCCGCCATGATGGCCGCCGCCCTGGTGGCCGCGGCCGGCTCCCTGGCCGCCGACTGGCTGCTGGTCACCCTGTGGACGCGCCTGGAGCCGGCGGCCCGTGGGTATGCGCACTTCCGGTGGTCCGACTACGCCACCCTCACGGTGATCGGGGTGCTGGCGGCGTGCGCGGCATGGCCGGTGGTGTGCCGGATCTCGCCGACGCCGCGCTGGCTGTTCCTCCGCCTCGCCGTACTGGTCACGGTGGCGCTGTGGCTGCCCGACGTCTACCTGTTGGTGCACGGCCAGCCGCCGCGGGACGTGGGCGTCCTGATGGTCCTGCACCTGGCTGTGGCCCTCGTGACCTACCAGGCCGTGGTCCGTCTGGCCCCACCCCGGCCGGCCGGGCCCCGACGGACCGAGGAAGGGACCGACGGCGAGGTCGCCGTCCATCGCCGGGCCCTGGTCCTGGCCGTACTGGTCGGAGCGGAGTTCGCTCTGGGCGTCGCCACGTTGGTGGTGGTCCCGAGCGGGCGACCCACCGGGTGGTGGCCGGCGCAGGGCACCGTGGTCTACCTGGCCCATGCCCTGGTGGGCCTGCCGCTCGCCATCCTGGCCACCCTCTTCCTCCTCGGGGCACGGCGCTCCTCCGGCCTGCACCGGGTGAGCGGCTGGGTCGGCGCGGTGGGCGTGGGACTGGCCGGCGCGGGCGGACTGTTGGCCGTGGCCCACCCGTTCCGGCTGGTGGGGGCGGGCCTCATGTTGGTGGGCCCGGCCACCGCGGGCTTCGGCTATCTGATCCCGACGTTCGACCGGCTCTCCGAGGATGCCGCGACCGACGACGGGCCGTAGGCTCCGGACTGACCTGGCATCAGGCCGGAAAGGGGTGGCCGTAGCGATCGAGGTGGGCCCGCTCGGCCACCGGCAGTCGCCGGGGTGGGCCGAGGGGCCGGGCCGGCCAACCCAGTGGGACCACGGCCATGGGGAGGACCGTGGCGGGAAGGGCGAGGAGTGAGCCCAGCTCGGAGGTGAACCGCGTGGCCAGCGTGGTCATGGCCGATCCCAGGCCGAGGGCGTTGGCGGCCAGCAGGAGGTTCTGGGTGGCGGGATAGACCGAGGCGGGCAGGGTGACCTCGAGCCCGAGGGCCCGGTCCCCGCACACCACCACCAGCACCGGCGCCCCCTGCATCCCCGTCTCGGCCCCCTGGTCCACCTCCTCCAGCAGCGCCGGGGGGAGCCGGCCCTCGGAGTGGGCGCGGCCCCCCTGCCGCCAGGCCCGCCTGGTGAGCGCGGCCACCTGCCGGCGAACGTGGTCGTCCCGGACCACCACGAACACCCAGGGCTGCTTGTTCTCAGCGCTCGGCGCATGGGTGGCCGCCCGAAGGCACCGCTCGACCAGTTCGTCGGGCACCGGTCGGGAGTCGAACCGACGACAGGCGCGCTGGTGGAGGACGACGTCGAAGAAGGAGTGGCTCGGCTCCGGAGGCTGGGGCGACACGCAAGACCTCATCTCTGCTCCGGTCGGGACAGCGGCGCCCCGGGAGTGTGCGCCCGAATCTAGCGACTACCGTGACGGGCTGGCCGCCCGGGTACGGCGGTGGGCGGCAGAGGGCCGTGTCGTCCACGACGGCGCTCGAGGAGGCGGGCGGCCGGGTGTCGGTCGTTGGGTGCACGGTCGGCCACATCGCCCGACCGAGCAGGCGGTTGCCGTGCGGAACGCGGCGGCTCCTCCGCCCCCGGTAGGGCACCGTGCTCTCCCTCCCCGGGGTGGCAGGATGGGTCGGTGACCAGCACACGATTGGAAGTCCAGCGGACCATCGAAGCCGACCCGTCCACGATCTTCCGACTGCTGTGCGATCCGAGGGGCCATGTGGCGATCGACAGCTCGGGGATGCTGATGTCGGCCTCCGGGGAACCGGCGTCGGGCGTCGGGGACACCTTCGTGGTCCACATGGACCGCGAAGGGCTGAACGACTACCCGTTGGGCCGGTACGACGTGACCGTCTCCATCACCACCTGGACTCGCGACCGCGAGATCGCCTGGACCGTGCTCGGACAGATCCGTCCGCCGATGGGGCACGTCTACGGGTACCTGCTGGAGCCCCGGGAGGACGCGACCCTGGTGACGTCGTACTACGACTGGTCGGATGTCGACCCCACGTGGAAGGAGGCCGGGATCTTCCCCGTGCTCTCCGAGGGGGCACTGCGGGCCACGCTCGGCATCCTCGATCGGACCGTGCACGGCGGCGGGGGCTACCCGGCCTGATCGCCCAGGTCAGGGGCGCTTGCAACTATTGGTTGCGAGGCCGGCGGAATGGGATTACGGTCTCCCCCGTGGCGGCGGATCCCAAGCCTGCTCTGGGCTTGCGGTACGGAGGGGCGATCCCGAAGATTCCCCTCCGGTACCGCGCTCAATGGCCTGGCGGGCACCCGGCGGCGGCCGGGTGCCCGATCGCCCCGACGTCCCCTGCCCCGGCGGCGGACGACCCGGCGGGAGGGGCTCTCGGGGGATAGGTTCGGTTCCCGTGGAGCAGCACCTGCAGCGCCTCCTCGATCGCCAGGAGATCGACGACCTCCTGACCGGGTACGCCACGGCGGTCGACGAGCGAGCCTGGGACCGACTGGACTCGGTGTTCGCGCCGGACGCCCAGCTGGACTACCGGTCCGCCGGGGGTATCCGCGGCGGACTCCCCGAGGTGCGCCGGTGGCTGGCCGAGGTCCTACCCCTGTTCACCTGGACCCAGCACCTGGTGGTGAACCGCCGGGTGTCGATCGACCCGGGGGGTGACACGGCCCGGGCCCGCTCGGACTTCCACAACCCCAACCAGATGGCTATCGACGGGGAACCGTGGCTGTTCGTCGTCGGTGGGCGCTACCACGACCGGCTCGAACGCCGGCCGGACGGCTGGCGCATCACCCGGAGGGTGGAGGAAACGCTGTGGTGGCACCATCCCATGCCCGGGCTGCCGGCCACCCCCTACCCGCTGCCGGAGGGCGCCCTGGAGTGAAGGCCGGCGGCCCCGTCGTCACCGACGGCGCCGGCATGCAACACTGGAACGGGCGGACGTCCCGGTCCGCCCGCTGGGAAGGGGGACTCCATGGGAAACGTCCGGTACGGTGCCCGTCCACCGGAGCAGGTCCGCAACCGCGAGGTCGAGGCGACCCGCACGCCCATCTGGTCTCGGGCGGTGACCGTGGTCTTCGAGACCGACCCGGAGGCCATCGCCTCGGTCTTGCCCCGACCGCTCGAGCCCTCGGCCCCCACCGCCCGGCTGCGGATCGCCGTGGTGGACATGGGTACCGGGCTCAAGCCGTTCGGCGCCGGCTGGTTCGGGGTCCGGGCCCGTCACGGGGACGACGAGGGCGAGTACGCCCTCTTCATGCCCATGACCACCGAGCAGGCCACGGTGGGCGGCCGGGAGACCTTCGGGGAGCCCAAGAAGATGGCCGAGATGGGCCTGTCCGTGGAGGGCGACATCCTGACCGCCCGGATCGCCCGGATGGGATCCACCGTGGCTGAGGTGAGCGGGACCCTGGGGCCCGAGGCGCCCGGCTACGAGATCGACAAGCTCGACTTCTACTTCAAGCTCCTGCCCGACCCGGCGGGGTCGGGGTTGGAGGGCGACCCGGCCTTCGTGTACTGCCGCCGGCACGAGGTGGCGCGGATGGTCCGCCCGGTCAACGGTGAGTGCAAGCTGTTGGACGCCCCGCTCGACCCCATCGCCGACTTCCCGGTGCGCCGGGTGGTGTCGTTCGAGTACGGCGAGCTCTCCTCGTCCCAGCACGGCGAGGTGGTGGACCGGGTCCCGGCCGAGTGGCTGGAGCCGTACATGCACCAGCGGTACGACGACCTCTCGGTGCTGGGGGCGAAGCGATGAGCGATGTGCCCAGCCATGGGTCGGACCGCTACATCGTGGTCTCGGCGGACGGGCACGCCGGCCTGGCCTGTGAGGAGTACCGGAAGTACCTCGACCCGAAGTACTTCGCGGCGTTCGACGACTACCTGGCCGAGCGGATGGCCCACCGCGAAGAGTCGCTGGCCTTCAACTACGACTACATCATGGGCTGGGAGAAGGACAACGAGGAAGGACTGAAAGGCGCCTTCGACCCGGTGATCCGGGACAAGGAGCTCGATGCCGACGGCGTGGCGGCCGACGTGCTGTTCGCCGACGCCGACGCCATCACCGGGATGGCCTCGCCGCCGTTCGGCGCCGGTCTCTTCGCCGGGGCCATCGAAGACCCTGAGCTGGCCTTCGCCGGGGCGCACGCCCACAACCGGTTCCTGGCCGACATGTGCTCCCATGCCCCTCACCGGCGAGGGGGCATCGCACTGGTGCCCATCACCCACGACATCACCAGGGCAGTGGACGAGATCGAGTGGGTGGCGGTCCAGCCCGGCATCCGGGGCATCATGATCCCGACCATGTGGCGGAGCCGCGCGCCCTACAACGACCCCGTCTACGACCCGGTGTGGGCGGCCTGCGCCGAGGCCGGCCTTCCCGTCCACACCCACTCGGGTGAGGCGCCCATGGAGGAGTACGGCGAGCACACCGGGGTGTACCTGGCCGAGGTGGTCTGGTGGGCGGTGCGGCCGGCCTGGCACCTCCTGTTCAGCGGGGCGTTCGAGCGGTATCCGGACCTCAAGTTCGTGGTCACCGAGGCGGCGGCGTACTGGGCGCCGGACATGATGTGGAAGTGGGACCAGTACATGGGCGGCGGCCACACCACCAAGAAGATGGCGGCCCTGCTGAAAGGCAAGATCTCGAAGCTCCCCTCCGACTACTTCGGCACCAACATCTTCATCGGGGCCTCCACCATGTCCCAGGAGGAGATCCGGCGCCGGTACGTCATCGGCACCGACGTGGTGATGTGGGGGACCGACTACCCCCATCCTGAGGGCACCTGGCCCAACACCGCGGCCAAGCTGTCCGCCGACTTCGCCGAGGTGCCAGTGGACGACACCGCCGACCTCCTGGGGTTGACGGCGGCCAAGGTCTACGGCTTCGACCTCGCCGTCCTCAAGCCGATCGCCGATCGGATCGGCCCCTCGCCGGACTCGCTGGGCCAGGACGCCACCAGGCGAAGCGATCCGGCCCAACGCGCCGACGCCCGCTGGTGGAAGTCGGAGTACGGGCTGCAGCCCCCCGGCTGAGCCCTGTCGACCGACTGCAGCCCCCGGCTGAGCCCTGTCGACCGACTGCAGGCCCCCGGCTGAGCCCTGTCGGCCCGGCTGCAGCCCCGGTTGGCGAGACTCCCACCGGGGCCCGGGGCTACCAGGAGCGCAGCACCTGGTGGCGGTCGAAGGCGTTGCAGGTGGAGCCGGTGGGGTACTCGTCGACGGGGAGGGGTGTGGCCACCTCGCCCACGGTCGGCCCGATCCTCGCTCCGATGGACCGCAGCGCCTCGAGGTCGAATCCGTAGCGCTCGGCCGCATTGAGCTCGACCATCTGCCGGGTCTCGACCGGGTCGCAGGTGCCGAAGGCGGCCCGCAGCGCCTCCCGGCTGAACGGATAGCTCCCCTCGGAGTGGGGGTAGTCGGCACCCCACATGATTCGGCCCACGCCGACCTCGTGACGGAGGGCCGACTCGCTGGCCCGCAGGAAGCTGGCGCCCACCGAGACGTTGCGCTGGAAGTACTCGGTCGGCGTCATGGACATGCCCTTTGCCGCGGCACCGAAGAAGTTGGCCTCGGCCGCGTCACCCAGGGTCATCCGACCGTAGAACCAGTCGAGCGTCTCGAGTCCCCGGGGCAGCCAGGCCAACCCCTGCTCGGTGAGTACCACCTGCAGTGCGGGGTGCCGCTCGAGGACGCCACCGAAGATCAGGTGCCAGACCGATCGGTGCGAGAACCAGGGCAGCTCGACCAGCATGATGGCCCGGGCCACCTCGGCGTCGCCGTAGTCGGGGATGCCTCCGCCCCCGTGGATGTTGACCACCACCCCGAGCTCCTCGCACAGCTCCCACAACGGCGTATAGGCAGGGTCCCAGAGCGGAGGGAGCCCCGATCCCGGCGGGAGGGAGGGGAGGAGGATCCCGCCGAACGGGGAGAAGGCCGATGCCGCCCACCGCACCTCGGCGAGGGCGTCGTCGATGCGGTTGGCAAAGATCTGGGCCACACCGGCCCGGCGTCCCGGCGCCTGGGCGCAGAACTCGGCCAGCCACCGGTTGTGGGCCTGGATCCCGGCCCAGCGCCGGTCGTACTCCGAGTCGGTGGGAGGCAGCGCCACCAGGCTTCCCTCCTCGAAGAACGGGGGCACGGTGTTGGGGAACAGTACTTCGGCGGTGATCCCGTCGGCGTCGTTCTCGGCCAAGCGCCGATCCGAGTCCCAGCTGCGGTAGGCCGTGGCGGCCAGCAGGTCGGCGAACGGGTTGACGTAGGAGCTGGCCCAGCCGTCGAACTCGTCGTGCCATGCCGCCGCCAGGTAGGGGCGGTAATCGGGGATGTCGGCGCCGGCGTGGGCGTCGGCTGAGATCACGGTGTACCGGTAGTCCGGTTCGAGTAGGTCGGTCACAGGTCCTCCCGCCGAGTGCCGGGCACGGTCGCGGCGTCCACTCAGGTCAGCCCCTCGAGGGCCGACGGTGGCAACGCCCCCCGGGCGATGGCGTCGGCCCGGGCATGGAGCAGGCGACCGGCCTGGTCGAGATTGTGACTGATCACGAAACGCCCCTCCTTCACCCCCTGGACGGCGAACCGCCCCAGCTCGGACAGGTCCACGATATCGGTGGGGCGCCCGGCGGCGGCCAGGGCCGCCTTGAACTCGGCGAACGTGGTGCCCGGCGCGGGCGGGCGGGGCCGTTGGCGGGCCAGGTGCTCGGGACGGTTGCGCTGGGCCTCCCACAACCCGGTCTCGAGCAGGCCGCCGGACGGATAGAAGATCGACGCGGAAAGCTTGGTCTTCTGGGCGATGAACTGGTGGGCCAGGGCCTCGGTGAAACAGCTGATGGCCGCCTTGGACGAGGCGTAGACCGAGGCGTAGGGCACGGGAGCGATGCCCCCGTCGCCCGACGAGGTGGTGACCACCACGCCCGGCTGGTCCGATGCGATCATCCGGGGCACGAAGGCCAGCACCCCGTTGGCCGTGCCGAAGACGTTCACCCCGAAGCACCACCGCCAGTCGTTCGGCTCCTGGTCCCAGGGGTTCCCGCCACCCCCGGAGGTCACCCCGGCGTTGTTCCACAGCACATGACACGCCCCGTAGTGGTCGAAGACCAGCTCGGCGAGCGCCTCCACCGACGTGGGGTCCGAGACGTCGGTGACGACGCCCCGGACATCCCCGGTGGCCGACAGCTCGGCCACCGTCGCCTCCAGCACCGGCGCCTCGATGTCGGCGATCACCACCCGCGCCCCTTCGTCGAGCAGCGCCTCGACGATGCCCCGTCCGATACCGGCGGCGCCGCCGGTCACCACCGCCACCTTGCCGGCAAGGTCTTCCACCACAGTCCCCCTGGTGCATCGGTACCGCGGGCCCTTGCCCGCACGCGCCATCGTGGCACAGGCCCGGGGGGGACGCCGCCTCCGGTACCGGGGATCGGCCCTCGGCTTCCCCGGCCCGGTCAGGCGCGGGCTCGGTGGCCCGACTACCGTCTCGCCTCGTGCCGGGGCCGGCCCATCCGGCCTCACGCCCGGGGAGGGCCAGTGCCTCATGTGACGCAAGACCGTACGGTGCCCGAGCGGGCGCCGGCCCCGTCGGACGGACCGGCATGAGCGTGCCGCCCCGCCACCCCGACGGCCCACCGCCGCCGCGCCGGCCGGGATCGGTCCGCCGGACGTCGACCATGCTCATGACGTGGCCCGCCGGTCTCGGCACCGACCTGCACCTCACCGGTCGGTGCCGCGACCTCCTGACGCCCGTCGAAGGAGCGCCCGTGGTGCTGGACTCCGCCGACCTCCAGGTCGTGACCACACGCAGTCGGACCATCGAGCGGATCGCCAGCCAACCGCCGCTCGAGGGTCTCGAGCGGCTCGTGGGGGGGACGGCCGGCAGCAACCTGCGCACGGCCATCGCCCAAGAGCTGCCCGACCAGGTCGAGCAGGGCACGCCGCTCCATCTCCTCCTCGACGACCTGGCCGGGTCCACCCTCATCTCGGGATTCGCCTACTTCCGACGGTCCGACCAGTTCCCGGAGTTCGCGGAGATGATCGTCAAGGCGCGGCCGCGCATGACCGTGAACATCTGCTCCGGCTTTCGTACCGGGGCCAGCTCGCTGGCCGGCGACGGGACCCTGTCCGACCTGCCGCAGAACGTGGCTCCCGTCGGTCCTCTGGCCGATATCGGGGACCCGCTGAGCTGGCATCCCCTCCACGACCCGCCCCCGGTGGCCATGCGGCGGGCCCGCCGCATCGACGCCTGGCAGGACGGGGACGAGCTGGTGGTCGACACCATGTTCCGCGACAGCTGCTGGGATGCGGACGGCTCCGAGGTGGTGGTGCACGAATACCGGCTGTTCGCCACGGCCAGCCGCAGCACGGGCACACTCGTCGGCATCGACGCCCAGCCCCGGGTCCTGCCCTACGTCGAGTGCCCCCTGGCTGCGCCCAACGCCCAGTGGCTGGTGGGGACGCCGTTGCGGGGGCTCCGCCGGGAGGTCCTCGACCGGCTCCGGGGAGAGGACTGCTGCACCCATCTGAACGACGCCCTGCGAGCCCTGGCCGAGGTGCCCATCCTGGCCATCGCCTTGGGCGGCGAGTAGTCGGGGTCTCCGGTGCGGTTCCACGCCGAGCACTCCCTCCACGCGGCGGCCGGGGCGGTGGCGGCGTTGCTCGCCGACCCCGCCTTCTACCTGTCGTTGTCCCTGCCCGACCTCAGCCGGCCCGAACTCCTGGAGGCCACCGACGATGGGGAGCGGGCCGAGATCCGGCTCCGCTACGAGTACGTGGGCAGTCTCGACCCGATGGCCCGACGCCTGATCGGCTCGGGGCGCCTGGCCTGGATCCAGGCGGTGGCGATCAGTCGGTCCTCGCTGGCCGGCCGGCTGCATTTCGAGGCCGAGCAGGACCCACGGCGCCTCCACGGACAGGCCGACTTCGCACTCGAGCCGTCAGGGGTGGGAACCCTCCGGCGGTTGGAGGGTGAACTGGTGGTGGCCATCCCGGGCATCGGCCGGATGGCCGAGCGGCGGATCGTGCCCGGAGTGCTGACCCGCTTGGACCTCGAGGCCGAGGCGGTCGACGCCCGGCTCTCCTGAGGTGGCCGACCGTCAGGTCCGGGCCACACCGGCCACCATGGGATCGTTCCGGACACCCCGGTTCCACCAGCGCGGATCGGTCACCGCCACCTCCGTCAACCACGAGAAGTGGTGCCGGGCCGAACGGCGCAGGAGCGGCAGCGTGGCCAGCCCCACCAGGGCCCAACGCCGGCTCCCGGGGGACACCTCGCGGACGATGGCGAGCACCGACGCCGCGCCCCAGGCGTACAGGATGGCGTTGTAGGCGGGAAGGCTCTCCGTCCGAAGGCCTTCCGCCTCGATCAGGACGGGGAGCCCCAGGCGGTTGCGGCGCCACGGCCAGAGGAAGAAATGGACGAGAGCGCCGGCCAGGGCGGCGCCGGACCAGGCGGCGAGCAGTTTGTCCCACCGACGGCCCCCCTTGGCGGCCAAGGCGATCCACACCGGGAGCTGTGTGCCCCACAGTGCACCGGCCGGTCCGAGGCCCAACTCCGGTTGCAGGACCAGCCCGACGCCGCTCGACAGCTCGAAACCGTGGTGGGCGGCGGTGAGGGCGGCGGTGGCGACCGCCCAGGGGCGGCGGGCCATCCCATGTCCGGGAGCACCATGCATGGAGTCAGTTGACACGCTGGCGACGTCGTTTGCCAAGCCCGACGGGCCCCGGGTGGTCCCGACGGCTGCCGCGGCGGGGCCCTGGGCCGACCGGCGACGCCCGATAGGTTGACGGGGTGGCAGTCCTGGTCGGCCTCCTGGTGGCCGCGTCGTTCGGGAGCGGGGACTTCCTGGGAGGCCTCGCCTCACGACAGGGGAGCACCCTCACGGTACTGGCCTTCGCCCAGGTCACCGCGCTGGTGGGCGCCGTGGCGGTGGCGCTGGTGGCCGGCGGACCGCTCACCGCATCGGTCGTCTGGCTGGGGGCCGGGGCCGGGGCGCTGAACGTGCTGGCGTTGGGCTGCCTGTATCAGGGCCTCGCCACCGGGCAGATCGGCGAGGTGGCACCGGTGGCCGCCGTGGTCGAGCGCGCTGATCCCGGTGGTGTGGGGCCTGGCCGTCGGGGAGCGACCGCCGGTGACGGCACTGGTCGGGGGTGGGTTGGCGGTGGCAGCCGCCGGCCTCATCTCCCTCGAGGCGGACGAGCGCCGCGGCCTGCGCGAGGGGCGGGCCCTGCTCCTGGCCCTGGCGGCCGGTGTGGGCTTCGGTTCCTCGTTCATCCTGTTCGCCGAGGCCTCCCACCACAGCGGGTTCTGGCCCGTGCTGTCGGCCCGGCTAGCCGCCGTGATCGGAGTCGGTGTGGTGGTGGCCGCCACCCGCGCACCGAGGTCCTTGCCCCTGCGCCCGCGGTGGCAGGCCATCGTGGCCGGCGGGCTCGACGTCCTGGCCACCGCGCTGCTGCTGATCGCCGTCCGCCTCGGACTGGTCGCCGTGGTGGCGCCGGTGGCGGCACTGGCGCCGGCGGTCACCGTCCTCGGGGCCTGGTGGTTCCTGAAGGAACGGTCATCCCGGGTGCAGTTGGTCGGATTCGGCCTGGCCCTGACCGGGTTGGTCCTCATCGCCACCGCGTGAACTCACCGTCCCCCGGCATCACCGCTCGCGGGGACCCGGCAACATCGTCGAAACGGAGGGCCGAGCGTCAGCTGTCCGTCCTGGCCAGATCGCCGTAGAGATCGGGCCGCCGATCACGGAACAGTCCCCAGCCGGCACGATCGGCGGTGGCCCGGGCCAGGTCCAGCTCGGCGTAGATGATCTCGGCCGTGTCCCGCCCGGCCTCGGCCAGGGGCCGCCCCCGGTGATCGACGACGAAGGACGAACCGTAGAAGGTGAGCTCGTCCTCGACGCCGATGCGGTTGGCCGCCACCACCGGGACGTGGTTGCAGACGGCGTGTCCGTCCATGGCCCGCCGCCACATGTCGGACGTGTCGTTCCCCGCCTGGCTACCGACCTCACTGCCGATGGCGGTGGGGTAGAGCAGGAGGTCGGCTCCCTGCAGCGCCATGGCCCGCGCCGCCTCGGGGAACCACTGGTCCCAGCAGATGCCGACGCCGATCCGACCGTGTCGGGTCGACCAGGTCCGGAAGCCGGTGTTCCCGGGGGTGAAGTAGAACTTCTCCTCGTAGCCGGGGCCGTCGGGAATGTGGGCCTTGCGGTACACACCCAGCACGTTCCCGTCCTCGACCACGGCCACCGAGTTGAAATAGGACGGGCGGGCGTCCTCGAAGAACGAGACCGGCACCACCGCCCCGGTCCCCGCCGTCACCTTCCGGACGGCGCCGACGGCCGGGCTCTCCTCGACGGTGGCGGCCCACGAGAAGAATTCCTGGCGCTCGAACTGGCAGAAGTAGCGACCCTCGAACAGCTCGGGAGGCAGGACGACGTGGGCGCCTCCAGCGATGGCCTCGGCCACGGCGGCCACGGTGGCGTCACGGTTCTCGTCGCGGTCCTCGCCGAACGCCCGCTGGACCGCGGCCACCACCACCGTGTCGGTCACGGTCTCCCACCCCGGTCCATCGGCGGGAGAGAGGGCAGCTCGGTGGTCTGGCACCTCATGACCACGAGACTACCGGGCCGGTCCTGGCAGTAGGATTTCGCCGCCCGCCACCCAACGGGCAAGGAGATCCGCGTTGCCCTCACGCTCCCTCGAGTCCACCCCCCGAGCCGACGGGTTCTCCATGCCGGCCGAGTGGGAGCCGCACGACCGGTGCTACCTGGTCTGGCCCGAACGGACCGACAACTGGCGCCTGGGGGCCAAGCCGGCCCAGGACGCGTTCGTCGCAGTCGCCGAGGCCATCGCCCGGAGCGAGCCGGTCACCATGCTGGCCTCCGCCCGCCAGTGGGAGCACGCCCGTGCCTCGTGCTCCGACGCCATCTCGGTGGTCGAGATGACCACCGATGACGCCTGGGTCCGGGACACCGGGCCGACGTTCGTCGTCAACCGGTCCACCGGGCAGCGACGGGGAGTGGACTGGGTGTTCAACGCCTGGGGCGGGCTGGACGGAGGGCTCTACTTCCCGTGGGCCAACGACGATCTGGTGGCGGCCAAGGTGTGCGACCTCGAGGGCGCACCCCGCTACCGGGCCCCCTTCGTGCTCGAGGGCGGATCGATCCACGTCGACGGGGAGGGGACGTGCATCACCACCGAGGAGTGCCTTCTCAATCCCAACCGGAACCCCGGTCTGGCGCGCCGCGAGATCGAGTCGCTGCTCCGCGCCTACCTGGGCGTGGAGATGGTGATCTGGATCCCGCGGGGGATCCACGGGGACGAGACCGACGGACACGTCGACAACCTGGCCTGCTTCTCGCGCCCGGGACGGGTGCTGCTGACCTGGAGCGAGGTCGCCGACGATCCCCAGTCCGAGATCTCGCGGGAAGCCCGGTCGGTGCTGGAGTCGGCCACCGACGCCCGGGGGAGGCGCCTGGAGGTCGGTCTCCTGCCCGCGCCCGACCCGCTGTCGATGACCGGCGACGAGGCCTCGGGCATCGACCGCAGCCACTACGCCCGCCCGCGGTCGGCCGGAGACCCGATGGCCGTCTCGTATGTGAACTTCCTGGTGACCAACTCGGGTGTGGTCCACCCGCTCCTGGACGAGCGCCACGACCGAGCAGTCGGCGAACGGTTGGCCGCCGAGTTCCCCGGTCGGCGGATCGTGGGTGTGCCCGGTCGCGAGATCGCCCTGGGCGGCGGCAACATCCACTGCATCACCCAGCAGGTCCCGAGGGTCTGAGGCCGGCCGGCCTGCCTGGACGCCATGAGCGGTGGGCGGGCCATGCGCCCCCGGCGGACCCCGCCGTCCTTCCCCGCCTCCGCCTGACGGGCACGTCAGTCGGGTGGTGCGCCGTTAGTTGACCCCACCGGGGCACCGACCTACGCTGCTTTGGGCTCGCCTTGGGCCCGGGGGAGGGTTACGTATGACTGATGTCATCGACCGCGTCCACGGCGGATCCGTCGAGGAGTTGCCGGAGTTCGATCGGGCGCCGGTGCCTCCGGCCCGCCCGCCGCTGACGATCGAGCGCCGGACCGGCCCGATCCACGTCCTGTTGGCCGTGGTGCTGGGGTGCAGCGCCCTCCTCCTCCTGGCCATGCTGGGCCATCTGTCCGGGTGGCGAGCTGCCCTGGCCGTCACCGTTGCGTGGGTCGATGTCGTCCTCGGGGTGGCCTGCATCGTCCGTCCGAGGCGATGGGTCATCGGACTGGTAGGGGTGGCCAGCCTGGCCGCCGTGGGCGTCTGGGCGAGTGCGCACAACGTGGCCGCGGTACCGAGGTCGGTCCTGTGGACCGGCGTCGGGTTGGCCGCCGCCTCCTTCCTGGCCGCGCTCGTGCTGAGCCTGGCGCCGGCGCTCGGCAAGCGGTGGTCACCGTCGACCCTGGTCCTCATGTCCGTGCTCCCGGTGGCGGTGGCCGTCGTCACGACCGCCGCCCTGCTCGCTCCTCCGGCCGTCCCGGCGGTCCAGACCGCCAGCGCCGCCCCCCCGTCGTTCGCTTCGGCGTCGGCCGCGCTGGCCCTCAAGACGACTGTCCCGGTGCCGGGCCAGAACTCCAAGCAGTTCCAGCAGATCCTGGCCGGGAACGCGTCGGAGCAGACCGAGCTCAAGCCCTACGTCCCGCTCAACGCCGCCGACCAGGCCGTCCTGAACCAGCAGCTGACCCAGGCGCTGTTCGCCGCTGAGAAGTTCCCGACCGTGGCCTCGGCCAAGGCCGCGGGCATGATCCTGGCCGGTGGCATGGCCCCCGGGGTCGGCGCCCATTACCAGGTGGTCGGGGCCAGCGATCTGACCTCCCTGAGCGGGCAGTTCAACCCGTTGGAGCCGGCATCCTGGATCTACGCCAGCACGGCTGACAATGCCCCCATCGTCGGCGTGATGTACGAATCGTTGACCGCCCAACCGCCGGCCGGATTCATCGGACCCAACGACCACTGGCACCGTCACGCCAACGTCTGCGTGAAGTTCGATGCCGGCCAGATCGCCGTCCCCTTCGCCGCGGACCAGAACGTGACCCCCCAGGAGTGCTCCGACGTCCACGGCATCTTCATGAAGAAGACGGTGTGGATGGTGCACGCCTGGGTGGTGCCCGGCTGGGACAGCCCACAAGGGGTGTTCTCCCACGACAACCTCCATGTGTACTGCCCGGGCAATACCGATCTGGTCGATGCCATAGGTTTCTGTACCCGACAGCAGTGACCTGGTGATTGGGGCGCACCGCCGCGGACCCCGGGTCCGCGGCGCTCGACGACGAGGTCTGCTGGCTGCACTGCTGACCGCGGGGGTCCTCGGGCTCTGGGCTGCTCCGGCGGGAGCCCATGCCGCGGTGATCTCGAGTTCGCCGGCCCAGGGGCAGCGCGTGGCCCACGCGCCGGCCTTCGTCACCATCGTCTGGGATCAGCCGGTCAAGCCCGACAACGGCGGCGTCACCGTGCTCAATTCGAATGGCCAGAGTGTGGGGGAGGGAGGCACCTCCCATCCTGCGCCCGACACCCTCCGGGTGACGCTCCCACGGTCCCTTCCCAGCGGCGCCTACGTGGCCAACTACACCGTGACCTCGGTCGACGGTCACGTGGTGAGCGGGGGAATCGTGTTCCTGGTCGGCAACGCCCGTCCCGGGTCGATCGCCTCGCTCACCCGCCCGCCGACGTCGGCCGCCACCTGGTACGACCGCGTCGGCCAATTCCTCACGTACCTCGGCGTCCTGGCCGCCGGCGGTCTGGCCTTCTTCCTGGCCTTCCTGTTCCCCGACGGGATCGAGCGCCGTCGCCTGGGTCGCTGGTGTGCGGCCCTGGCCGGACTCGGGGTGCTGGGCATGGTCGTGACGGTCGCCGCCCAGGCTGACCTGGCCGGGGGCAGCCTCGCCGCGCTGGCCCACTGGACGGTCGTCTCCCAGGCCGCGGGAGGCAAGCTCGGCGCCCAGTGCGGATTGCAGCTCGTGGGTCTGGCCGGCTGCCTGGTGTCGCTCCGCTTGGGGCAGGTCACGGCTCGTCAGGCCACCGCCTTCTACGGGATGTTGGTCTCAGCCGGAGCCTTCGTGGTGTTCGGACATGCCCTGGTCTCGCCGGAACGGTGGCTCTCCACGCCGGCCGACATCGTCCACGTGGTCTTTGCCGCTCTGTGGCTCGGTGGGCTCATCGGCCTGGTGACGGTTCTGCGCCACCGGGTACGCGCTGCCCGCCTCATCGGTGAGATGACCGGCCCGATCCCCGCCTCTGTGCCTTCGGAGTTCTCGACGTCGCGGGGGTTGGCGGTGGGAGGAACCTCGACGGCGGTGCTCGAGCGCCCGGCGCCTCCGATGGATCCCCGGTACCGGCTCGACGACGGACCCAGCGTGCTGGCCGGCACCATCACCCTGGTCGATCGATTCTCCACCATGGCGGGTATCTCCATCGCCCTGGTCCTGGCGGCGGGGACGGTGCTGGCTATTGCCGAGGTCGGCTCGGTGGCCAACCTCTTCGAGACCGGCTACGGACAGACACTGCTGGTGAAGATCGCCCTGGTCGGCCTGCTGATCGCGGTCGCCGCCTACAACCGGTTCCTGCTGGTGCCCTGGCTGTCGGCCTCCGAGGCTCGGGGTCAGGGTGCAGGCGTAGCCGCCGGCTGGCGGCGGCTCCTGGCGACGGTGCGGCTCGAAGCCATCCTCGCCGTGGTCATCCTCGCCGTGACCGCCATCCTGGCCAACGGTGTCCCCTCCAACGGTGCCACCCTGCCACCGCCGGTCCCCTTCGCTCGCACGGTGCCGTTCGACGGGGGGCATCTGACCTTCCGGATCACCCCGAACCAGGCGCTGGTCAACGACATCACCGTCCAGTTCACCGGAGCCAACGGTGTCCCGGCCGAGATGGCGGAGAGCGTCTCCCTCTATCTCAACCTTCCCTCCCAGAACGTCGGCCCCATCGAGACCGACATGAAGAAGACCGGTGTCGGACACTTCGCCCTCATCGACAGTCCCAACCCGCCCATCGTGGGGACGTGGGAGATCACCTTGCAGATCCAGGTGTCCGAGTTCAGCCAGCCCGATGTGAGCTTCGTGGACAAGGTGCAGTGACCGTCCGCATCGGGCCACCACCCCGAAGGGGATCCGGCCGGGCCATGCGATCCAGACTCGCGGTACTGGTGTTGGGGCTCGTTGCCGCCGTCGGCCTGTCGGCTGGTGCCGCGGGTGCCCACGTCACCATCAGTCCCTCATCCCTGCCCCAGGGCGCGAGTGACGCAATCCTGACCTTCCGGGTGCCGAACGAATCGGCCACCGCCAGTGTGGTCGGCCTGCAGATTCAGTTCCCATTGGCCCATCCGATCGTGGTCCTCAACCCGCAAGCAGGCTCCGGATGGAACGTTGTTGTCCACTCGACCGTGCTGCCCAAGCCGATCACCACCGACGACGGGACCTTCACGTCGACCGTCTCGGAGATCGACTGGAGCGACGGATCGATCCCCGTCGGCCAGTTCGGCGAGTTCAACGTGCTGGCCCAGGGCCTGCCGACGGGCACTGCGCTACTCACGTTCAAGGCGGTCCAGCTCTACAGCGACGGCACCACGGTCAACTGGATCCAGGTTCCGACTAAGGCCGCGCCGGATCCGGCGCATCCGGCGCCGACGCTGGTGCTCACCGCCCCCGGCAAGGGCTCGACGGGGGGTGCCCCGGCCGGCGGCGCCACGCCGACGCCCACGGCCGGGACGGTGACGGGCCAGGGCTCGGGCTTCGACGACGGCCTGGCCATCGCCGCCCTGATCCTGGCTGCGCTGGCCGTGGGGGTGGCCGTGCTGGCCGTGTGGCTGGGCCGGCCTCTCCGCGGGGAGAAGGAGTCGGCTACCGAAGGCCGATCGACCAGCTGAGGGCCGGTCCGCCACGGCCCACCTGCCCGGGCACCGGCATCAGCCGACCAACGAGAACTGGAGGTACACCATGCGAGCCGCGGTGCTCATGGAAGGCCAGCACCCGCTGGCGATCGTCGACGACCTCGAGGTCTCCGCGCCGGCCGCCGGGCACGTGCTGGTGAACGTGACCCACTGTGGCATCTGCCACTCCGATCTCACCATCATCGAGACCGGGATCGGGCCCCTGCCGATGGTCCTCGGTCACGAGGCGGCCGGTGTGGTGGAGGCGGTGGGGCCCGGGGTGACGTCACTGGCGCCCGGGGATCACGTGGTGCTGGTGGCCATCGCTCCGTGCGGTCGCTGCTACTGGTGCGTACGGGGCAAGACATCGGTGTGCGAGAAGGCGATGTCGTTCATGGCCGGCACGCTGCCCGACGGGTCGACGGCCCTGTCGCGTGGGGGCCAGCCGGTCTACCGGGGTCTCGGCGTCGGCGGGTTCGCGGAACAGGTGCTGACCACGGAGTCCGGTGTGGTCCGGATCGATCCCGACGTACCCCTCGACCTGGCCAGCGTGATCGGGTGCGCCATCCAGACCGGCGTGGGGGCGGTGCTCAACACGGCCGGCGTCGAGGAGGGAGCCACTGTCCTGGTCATGGGGCTGGGTGGCGTGGGCATGGCGGTGGTCCAGGGGGCTCGTCTGGCCGGTGCCTCGCGCATCATCGCCTCGGACCCGCTGGTCGACCGTCGGACGTCGGCCCTCTCGTTCGGCGCCACCGATGTCTACGACCCGGCCGCCGGTGACGTGGCCGGGTTCTGTCTCGAGCTGACCGGGGTCGGGGTCGACTACGCATTCGACGCCGCCGGCAGCGCCCGGCTCCTCGAAGCCGGCGTGCTGGCCACCTGTCCGGGAGGCACCACGGTGTCCGTGGGGGCGCCGGATGCCAGTGAGGTCTTGGAGGGCCTCCCGGCCATCCTGTTCGCCATCACGGAGAAGCGGCTGGTCGGCTGCCTCTACGGCGGCGGCAACCCCCACTGGCAGATCCCTCGGCTGGTGGGCCTCTGGCAGCGGGGGCTGCTCGATCTGGAGGGCATGATCTCGGCACGTCGACCGCTGTCGGAGATCAACCGTGGGTTCGACGACCTACGGGAGGGGCGTGGGCTGCGGACCGTGCTCACCCTCTGAGGGGTGGCCAGGCGGCCGTCGACGCCTCGGACGAGGACGTACCCATCTCGGTGGCGCCCCGGTGAGTGCCGGTGCCCCAGGATCACGACGAGCAGCGGGTCCCGGGTGCCGGGAGCACGTCGTCGACGAGGTACGCACCGACCACCGACTGCATGCAGGGGTTGGCCGACCCGTTGAGCAGCCAGGTGTGGCCGGAGCCCACGTAGGTGACCAACCGCCCGGCGATGTCCGACGCCAGCCGTCGGGCCGACACGTAGGGGGTGTTGGGGTCGTCGGTGTTGCCGATGACCAGCGGCTCGGGGGCACGGTCGGGGGCGAGGTGGACGGCACCGACGGCGCCGACCCAGCCTGGGCAGCCGATCAGATTGTTCGACACCGCTTCGGCTCCCCCGAGCGGGTACCGGGCCTCGAGGGATCGGGCCAGTCGGGCCGTGGTCGCCCCGTCCGGATGGTGGCCGGCGTCGTTGCAGGTGATGGCCCACAGCGGACCGACCAGGGACTTGGCATCGAGGTCGGTCTCCAAGCCCAGGGCCACCGACCGCAGTGGGGCCCCGTCTCCGGCGGCAGCCGAGGCCAGGGCGGGGAAGAAGCCGGGCGTGAGGGTGGGAACGGACAGGTAGAGCAGGCTGGCGGTGCCCAGGTCACCCTCGGTGACCGGCGTGTGGTCGCCGCCACCCGGTGCGGGCAGGGGTGACCGGGACAGCCGTTGCTGCAGGCTCCGGTAGAAGGCGACCGGATCGTCTCCCAGTGGGCAACCCGGTGAGGCGGTGCACCCGGCCAGCCCGTGCTCGAGTGCCGTCTGGATGGCCGGGGCCTCGGCCGTGGCGTCGGCGGCGAGGCTCAGGTTGGCGTCGACGGCGCCGTCGAGGACCATCGACCGAACGTGGTCGGGGAACAGCTGCCGGTAGACGGATCCGAGGACCGTACCGTAGGACAGGCCGTAGTAGCCGATCCGGGCGGCGTCCAGGGCTACTCGCAAGCGGTCCATGTCCCGAGCCGAGGTGGTGGTGGTCACGGTCGGGAACAAGGCAGGGCGGTCGGAGCGGCAGGAGCGCTCCAGGCCGGCGAACAACCGGGTGGTGGCGGCGGTGCCCGCCACGGCGCTGCCGGCTGCGGCCGGGGAGGGACCGCACAGCAAGGGTTCACTCGACCCCGTGCCCCGCTCGTCGAAGCTGACCATGGTGAACCGGTCCCGCACGGCGGCGGGCATCAGCGACACCAACAGGGGCAGGATGAGCACCCCGCTCTCACCCGGACCGCCGGGGTTGAAGACGATGACGCCTCTGCTGTGGGGCACGGGATGGTCGATCACTGCCAGTTGCAGGGATCCCCGGGTGGGATGCCGGTAGTCGACCGGGACCGAGAGGCGGCCGCACCGGTAGCCGGGCTGGTCGGGGCACGGGGTCCAGCCGATGGACGTTGGGGCCCCGGTCGACGCCACCGCCGGCTCGCCCGGCGCCAGCGAGATGGCGAGCAGGGCACCGGCCAACACGGTGACCACCGCGCCGGCTGGCCGAACGTAGACCCTCGCAGGTGTCCAGCGCCTCGACGTCCGCGTGCTCCCCCTCACCGGTCATGACCCTAGTGAGTTCCGCCGGTGGATGACGGAACCGGGGGTGTGCCCGCCGCCCCCGTCGGGGGCGAATCGCTCAGGTCTCGACCGTCACGCGCAGGTAGGTGGCGGGGATCGAGGTGACACCGCGGTCCGGACTCGTGTTCGCTCCGTCGAACAGGACCTCCAGCTCGGCCTGCAGCTCAGCCTCTTTGCCGTCGGCGGCCGCCGCCTCGAATGCGTTCATCGTCGGTCCGTAGTACGTCCGGAATTCGGCGAGGAGCTCCGATGGCGTGCCCGGGAAGTCGAAGGTATAGGTTGCCGGCCGGAACGAGATCTTCTCCCGCGGGACCCCTGCACTGGTGAACCGCTCGATCACGTTGTCCTCGGTCCCCCAGGTCATCGGGCTGACGAACCCCTCCGGCGGCGGCGGTGCGTAGGAGGAACTGATCCGCAGGACCTGTGCCACCAGCGTCGGATCACCGGGGATCCAGTTCCCCATGACGATCCGACCGCCGGCCCTGGTCACCCGGACGGCCTCCTTGGCCACCTCGAAGGGCTTGGGCGCGAACATCGCCCCGAAGATGCTGAGCACCAGGTCGAAGCGTCCGTCCTCGAGGTCGCGGAGATCGGATGCATCGCCCTCCTGGAACCTGCAGTTGGCCAGGCCGAGGTGGCGCGCCCGCTCCTTCCCGGCCTCGACCAGGTTGCTGGCGATATCGACACCGAGGACGTTGGCCCCCAGCCGGGCGGCCGGCAGCGCCGTGGTCCCGTCACCACATCCGAGGTCGAGGACCTCGAGTCCGCTGGTGATGCCCAGTTCCTTGACCAGTGCCTCGCCGCTCTCCCTCATGCTCTCGGCGATGCGGGTGAAGTCGCCTTTCTCCCAGAGTGCCTTGTTCGCGTTCATGGCCGTCTCTCCTCCTGTCGATGCCCTCCCGTCATGGTGACCTACCGAGTCGCCGGCGGCTAGTACAGAGTCTGAAGCGCGCTAACCTCGACGGCGTGACCGGCTACGGCCAGTTCTGCCCCGTGTCGAAGGCAGCCGAGGTGCTGTGCCAGCGCTGGACGCCCCTCATCCTCCGAGAGCTCCTGGTGGGTAGCACCCGGTTCAACGAGATCCGACGAGGTGTCCCGACCTGTTCGCCCGCCCTGCTGTCCAAACGCCTGAAGGAGCTCGAGGCCGCCGGCGTCATCGAACGGACGGCCACGGACACCGGACCCTGCTACACGCTGACCGACGCCGGTGCGGAGGTGTTCCCCCTCATCCAAGGTCTCGGGGTGTGGGGCCAGCGTTGGGCGCGCAGCAACTACGGGCCCGACGACCTCGATCCCGGCCTCTTGCTCTGGGACGTCCGTCGGTATCTGACCCCTGGCGTGTTCGGCGAGCGCCGCGTCGTCATCCAGCTGTCGTTTCCCTCGATACCCGCCCAGCGCCGCTACTACTGGATCGTCGCCGACGCCGACGACGTCGATCTGTGCCTGACCGATCCGGGATTCGCAGTCGACGTGGTGGTCGAAGCCGACCTCCGCGCCCTGACCGAGGTGTGGATGGGCGACGTGCGCTTCGCCGATGCTGTGACCGACGGGCGGATTTCCATGCATGGCGCACGTGACCTGACCCGAACCTTCCCGGGCTGGTTCGGTCAGCATCCGATACTGGCCAGTGTCGAACGCCGGCTGAACGCCCTTCGGCACACCGGTGGGGTCGAGTCGCACGACGGTGGGCGTCGAGCTGATGCCGAGCGCTCATGGGCCCATCGACGCGGCTAGGTCGGGAAGGCGGCCAGGAGTCCCTGGAGCATCCCCCCGTCCACCAGGACGTCGATGCCCGAGATGAACGAGGCACCGTCCGAGAGCAGGAAGGCGACGACTTCGGCGACCTCCTCGGGCTGGCCGAGGCGCTCGAGTGGCGTGTGTTCCAGCATGACGCTCATGATCGGCTGCTGCTCGGCCTCCTGGCGCCCCATCGGCGTGTCGATCAGTCCGGGGGAGAGGGAGTTGACCCGTCCGCCGCGCCGGCCCCAGGTGACCGCGGCCCGGGCGGCCACGGCGATGACGCCGCGCTTGGCCCAGGCATAGGCCAGACCGCTGTCGGCGAAGCCATCGGCAGCGGTGTCGAGAAAGCCGGGCACCCGGGGGTCGGACACCAGGGCCTGGAGCCCGGGATCGATGCCCGCCATGGCGACCTGGTAGGCCGAGCTCGAAGCGAAGCACACGGCGGACGAACCCGGCTCGACCAGCGGCTCGAACGCGTCCAGCAGCAGCGCGGTGCCGACGAGATCGACTTCCATGACGCGTCGGGCGTCCGCCATGGTCGGCGAGACCCCGGCGGCATGGGCGAGGGAGCGGAAGGGTCCGAGACCCCGGACCCTCTCCGCCAGACCGGTGACGGCGGCCGGGTCGGAGATGTCGCATGCCACCGTCACGACCCCCTCGATCTCCGGGGCCACGAGGTCGACGACGACGAGCTGCTCGGAGGTGCCTCGGAGCCTCTCGACGCACCGTCGCCCCATGCCGCTCGCCGCGCCGGTGATCACCGTAACCGTCATGCCGTTGCCTCCGAGTCGTCGTGGGGAGCCCCGGTACCTTGGCCCGGCACCGTCCGTTGACCGCGCCGGATCCTACCGCCCGGCGACGGGCCGAGACCCTCCCGCGGCTGCGCATGGCGTGCGGTCGGTCTGGATCGGAGGGCATCGGCGAAGCGCGCCGCGCCGTCGGACCGAGCCTCCGAGTTCACCCCCAAAATTCTGCCAGGTCGCCGGCCTCGACGTCCTCGTCGGCCTGCTGGACACCCATGGCCATGGCTTCGGGGGCGGCCCGGGGGTCCATCAGACCGCCGACGTCCATGGGGTGACTCCTGGGCGCCCGGAAGAACACCTCGGTACCGCTGGCCTTCAGTGCGACCAGCTCGCGCTCGAGGTCCCCGGGAGCCAGGGTCAGCATGCCGTGGGTGAGCTCGGGATCCCGGTAGAGGGAGAGGACCAGAGCCTTGCCCGCCCCGGCCAGGAGGTCCAGGTGGACCGCCGAGCCGCCCACTCCTCCGTCCATGCATTTCCGCCCGGCCACCACCTGCGGTGCAAAGATTCCCGGCACCGCGCAACTGGCGGCTGCACCGAGGGCTACCGAGATCGAGCTGGCGTTGGTGGTCACGCACCGGTCACCGGAGAACGCGTCCACACAGGTCATCCACAGTGCCTCGGACGACCACCGCTCACCGATGACGAGCGCCAGATCGCGGGTCATCGTCCTGGCACTCGGGGTGACTGCGGCCAGCGCCGCATGCCCGATGGATCGGACCGTAGCCGGTCTGGAGTCCGGCGCCTGCACGTAGAGATCCAGTGCCCGTTGCTGCGAGGGTGTGTCGACCCCGGACGGGAACAGGTCACTCATCACGCTCGGCATTCGGGCCATGAGTGCCGACTCGGCGTGGAGGATGCGGAGCCGACCGTGGGCCAGGCTGGCGGCCACCACCGAGCCGGCAGAGGTGCCGACCAGGCGATCGGCCTGGTCGATCCGGATACCGTGGTCGGCCAATGCCTTCAGGTACCCGAGTTGCCACGCCACGAAGTAGGTACCGCCGCCGCCCAGGCTGACCCCCCGGTCGACCCCCCGCCCGTACCGGGCGTCGAACGAGCGGGGAAGGGCCGGAGCCGCCGGAGCGCCGTCTCCCCGGTCGTGGCGGTCGGTCATGTGCGCACTCTACCGAGGGGTCCCGACGGGTGCGCCACCAATTGCCAGTGGGCGTACCACGCCCTACGGTGCGGGTCTGACGGCTGCGGCGGCGTCCGTCAACCGGGCGAGCGACGATGGGAGCGCCATGGGAACCACACGGGCGCACGCCCTGGACCACGTGGTCCTGGTCATCTTCGAGAACCGGTCGTTCGACAACCTTCTAGGCCGCCTCTACACGCCCGAGGAGAAGCCGGAGTTCGAAGGGGTCATCGGCCGGGACCTGAAGAACCCCGTCCCCGAATGGGCCGATCCGATCCCTCCCGAGGAAGAGGGTGAGGAGCCGGGCTACGTCTACTACGGCCCGGCGCCGGGGTTGGACACACCCAGGCCCGATCCCGGTGAGGAGTATCAACACACCAACACCCAGCTCTACAACGTCCTCTCCCCGGAGAACAGGGGCAAGCGGGCCCGCAAGATGCCATCGACCAATGCACCGGGGCGCGGCCAGAAGGCCTCCATGGACGGGTTCGTCACCGACTACATCAGCAACTATGAGGCGCTGCGGCACCAGTCGCCGGCATATCAGCAGTACCAGCAGATCATGCAGGGCCACACCCCGGACCAGGTGCCGGTGCTCAGTGCCCTGGCCCGGGGCTTTGCCGTGTTCGACCACTGGTTCAGCGAGGTGCCATCCCAGACGTTCCCCAACCGCTCGTTCTGGACGGCGGCCACGTCGTCGGGCCTCGTCGTCAACGGCCCGGCCAAGCGCTACTACTTCGAGAACAAGGCCGAGACCATCTTCGATCGGCTGGAGGAGTGCGGCCGGACCTGGAAGGTGTATGTACTCGAACCTTGTCCGCTCTCCGTCACCGGTGCCATCCATGCCCCCCGGCTCAAGCGCCACTTCGACGACAAATTCGTGCCGTTTGCCGAATTCGAGCGTGATGCCCGCCGCGGAACGCTCCCGGACCTGGCGCTCATCGAGCCCAACCTGCTGGCCGGCCACGCCGACTACCACCCACCGTTCGGTGACGCGATCATCGACGGGGTCGACCTGCCGGTCGACCGGGGCTCATCCATCGCCTCCGGGGAGCAGTTCCTGGCCCGCCTGTACGAGGCGGTGAGGAACGCCCCCACCGACGGACCGTCGAATGTCTGGAACACGACGCTCTTCATCGGCTGGGACGAGCCGGGCGGCACCTTCGACCACGTCCCGCCCCCGGCGGTCGATCCTCCGGACGACCACGAGGGCCAGCTCGGGTTCACCTTCGACCGCTCCGGCTACCGGGTCCCGGCGGTGATGGTGTCGCCCTGGATACCCGAGCAGACACTGGCTACCGAGGAGTACCGGCACACCTCGCTGATCGCCACCCTGCGGAAGGTCTGGGACCTCGGGGAGGCGCCGTTGTCACGTCGTGACGGTTCGGCGCGGACCCTCGAGCACCTGTTCACCCTCGAGGAGCCACGTGATCCCGCCGTGTGGCCCTCGGCGGAGGCCCTGGTTGCGGACGACGCTACGGTTGCGCCCGTCACGTTGGGCACGTCACTCGGCTCGCTGGGTCGCCACCTGGTCCACGGGTTGGCCCATCTCTACCGGGCTGCGGACCACCCGATCGAGCCGGATGACTTCGATCCCGACGTGGAAGTCCCCCAGGAGGTCTTCGTGGACGCGGCGCGTCTTTTCGGCGGCCACTTCTTCGGCCGCCTGGACCAGCGGGACGACACGCCGACCGATGTCCCAGAGCACCTGCAGAAGGCCGTCACGGACGCCACCGGCCGTCCTTCTCGGCCCGCGGTGGGCGAGCCGAGTGACGTGGCCTGATCGACGAGATGCGACGGGAGGACCGGACAGTGCCCTCAGGGGAAAGGAACGCCCCCGCCGATGCTGATTCGGTGACCCTGCCCATCCGGTGGGGCCTGACCGCCGAGTACCGCTACCCGGGACTCGACTCGCTGGAGGTGACCGTGCGCTACCGCCGGTGGAGACTCTGGCACCACCGGTTTGCACCCGAGTCGAGCGAGCGGACGCACGCCCTGTCCCTGGGAGTGCTCAGGCTGGAGGTGACGATCTCCTGTGACCTGTTTGCCGGAACCATCGTCTCGAGGGTAGGCCTCGACCGTCGGGCACGACCCAGCCTCCCGTGGGCCCGGGACCGCCAGTGGGACGAGCGGTCGGTCATCCGGTTCGACCCGTCCGTCGGGGAGATCGGTGGACGAACCGACGTCTACCCTCCGTCGGTGCGGGATCCGGACTACGGGGACAGTCAGAACTGTACCGGGACCATCTTGCGGATCCACGTGGACGACCAGCCCCGGAAGCTGTGTGAAGTCGGGAGCAAGGTCAAGTCCCGCATGTTCCCGGCGCCCTACCCGCCGTTCGTCTTCAACGCCGTGGCCTGTGTCGGGGCCTTCGAGGCGGACGGCCACCAGCGCTACGGCAATCCCGACTCACGCTGGTTCAACGTCTTCCTCGGGTACTACCAGCTGGACTGCGCCAAAGCGGCGTGGGACCGTCCGTTCGGGTTCCGGTCCGCAGACGGTGCGGATTCGCAGCCGTCGATGGAGGACTTGGCCCGGTTGGGCAAGTCGGACTGGAACTACTTCTCGAACTGGGACTACGGGGTGCCCGAGCACGTCCTCGAGCCCTACTGCGACGTGACGGTCGCCTCGTCCGACCACGCCGACCGCGGATTGGTGACCATCGCCGGTCGCAGATGGCGCCAGGTCGACCTGCTCGGTGTCGAGGTGGCCAGTTGCTACGTGTCCGATGCCCCGGGCGCCGAGCCACTCGTGCACAACACGGTCATCGGCGGCATGCTCCGGCAGGGATTCGGGTATCCGGACCCGCACCCCGACCATCCCGTCAGCTTCATCCCGACCAGGCTCGATGCCATCTTGCACATGGCCTACTTCGAAGACGATGAGTACTTCCACACGTTGATCTTCGGGGGCACCGCCCATGCCGGCGAGGACCGCGCACTGCTGGCTGCTGAGGTCGAGGCCACGACGGCGGTCATCGCCGAGCAGTACGCCGGCTTCGGCTTCGACTGAGCGGTATCGGGGCTGCGCCCTCCCGGTGCCGGGTCAGCCGCCCGGTGCCGCCTCAGCCGCCCAGTGCCTCCAACCGGATCCGCACCGCGGTGAGCACCGGCGTGTCGAGCCCCTCGGTGCAGCGCCCGTACCAGTCGTCGAGGAGCCGGCGACCCTCGTCGGCCCGCCCGACCTGCTGGAGCAGGCCGGCGTAGCCGGAGGCGGCGCGGGCCCCGTGGACCGGAAAGCCGAACCGCTCGGCGAGATCGAGGGACCCAAGCCATGCCGTCGCCGCGCCGGACCACGGGTGCGTCGGGTCCGCCAGTTCGTCGGCGGTGCCCGAGTCGACCGCGGCAAAGAGGAGCTCGGCCTGCTGCCGGAGGAGGGACGAGTCCCACCACGGCTGGCCGGTCTCCGTCGATACCGACAGCGCCATGTCCAGGATTCCCTGGGTCGTGGAGCGATCGCCGGCGGCGTGGGCAGCCTCGGCTGCTCGCGCCAGGACCGGTGTGCTCCCGCCTCGGTTGCCGGTCTCGCCGGCCACCAACCCGGCCTGGATGACCGCCTCCAGGGCGCCGTGGTCTCCGAGGCTGACGACCCGCTCGGCCGATTCCCACACTCCGCTGAGTCCGGCCCAGAGCGTAAAGCCCTGTTCCTGGGCCAGGCAGCGGGCCTCTTCGGCGAAGCGAAGGGTCTCGGCCGTCTCCCCGCGTTCCCAGTGCCCCATGGCCAGGAAGGCCAGGGCATAGACCCGGTTGAAGGGACGGCCGAGCGTCTCCGCCAGATCGACCGCTTCGACAAGGTGTGCGATACCCCGGTCGAGGTGGCCCAACATGAGGTGGCCCCACGCGGCGAACACATGGGCGGCCACGCCTTGATCCGTTCCGAACCGATGGCCCAGCACCTGATGGCGATCGGGACGGTAGGCGGTGAGGGCCCGCTCGGCCAGCTCGAGCGACTCGGTGGCCCGTCCTTGCCAGCCACGGGCCAGGCTCAGCTGGACCGCGCCCAACACTTCGAGCAGGTCGTCGTCCTCGGCCTCGGCGATGGTCAGGACCCGCTCGGCGAGGGCCGCGCCGGCGGCGATCTCCCCACGGTTGATGTAGAAGATGGACAGTCCGCCCAGGGTCTGGCCCACCCGGGTGTCGTTGCCGAGCAGCTCACACAGTTCGCGGGCCCGGTCGTAGGCCACGGCCAGCTCCGGGTCGGAGTAGCTCCGGGTGGCGATCGACGATCCCAGGGCGAGCTGCATCTCGACCTCCAACTCCCTGGCCACGGTGCTGTCGGGCAGCTGTCGGGACAGGTCGATTCCCTGGCGGAGGAAGGCGATGGCTTCGCGATGCCCCGACCGCTCGGCCGCCAGCGTCGCCGCCAATTGGTAGTTCGCCACTGACTCCTCCAGCAGACCGGCTGCCTCGTAGTGCCGGGCCACGAGCTCCGGTGCCGTTGTCGTCCCCGCGGCGATCTGGGCGTCGAGGATGCGGCCCACCCGCTCGTGGATCCTCCGTCGGGTCCGGCGGAGGAGCGACTCATAGGCGACTTCTTGGACCAGGATGTGCTTGAAGACGTACTCACCCTCGCCGGGCGGTCCGTCGTGCAGGAGGATGCCACTGTCCACCACCCGGTCGAGGAACCGGGTCAGCTGGTGGGGGTCCATGCCTGAGACCGCGGCCAGGAGGTCCAGCGTGAACGACCGGCCCAGCACGGCGGCCACCTGAGCGACCGACTTTGCCGCACCCAGTCCGTCGAGGCGGGCCAGGAGGGACCCCTGCAGGGTGCGCGGTATCTCCAGGTCGAGGCGGGGAGCGGCCGGATCCCACGGGTCCTGACCGCCCACCAGCTGGCCCGAATCGAGTACCGTCCGGCCCACCTCCTCGACATAGAGCGGGATGCCCCCGGCCGAGGCCACGATCTGCTCCACCACCAGATCCGGCAGGGAGCGGCCGACCCCGAGGGTGGCGATCAGTGTTCGGACCTCGTCGTCCATGAGCGGTGCGAGGGGGAGTGGCGTGAGGACGTCTGGACGGTCCCAGGGTGCCTCGAACTCGGGACGTGCCGTCATGAGAACGAGGATGGGAGCACCGGGGACCCGATCGAGCAGCCGCCCCAGCGCGTCCAATGTGGTCGGGTCGCACCAGTGGAGGTCCTCGATCAACAGAACCAGCGGTCGCTGGTGGCTCTGGGCGATCAGCCACGTCACCAGGACCTCGATGGTCAGCTCGAGCCGGAGCTCGCTGCTCAACGCCACGGTCGTCGCGTTCGGCGTGCCGAGGAGTCCGGCGATCAGCTCGGTGCCGTCCGGGAATTCGACGGCAGCCTGGTCGAGGCTGGCACGAATGCGGGTGGCCCGAACCTCAGCGTCGGCCACGGTCCGCAGGGACAGGGCATCCTCGACCAGGTCCACCACCGGCCGCAGGACGCTCATCCGGGTATACGACGCACACGACGTCTCCACCCAGCGGTGGCGGTCTTCGCTCAACAGGTCCCGGAGCTGGAGAGCCAAACGGGATTTGCCCACCCCCGGCTCGCCGGTGATCAGGACCGCGGCTCCCTTCCCGACCTTGGCCTGGTCCCAGAGCTGGCGCAGCGCGGTGAGCTCGGCCTCTCGTCCGACCAGGTGGCTCCGCCGGTTGGCGGTCACCTCGATCCGCGAGCGGGCGCCGGTCACCCCCCGGACGCGAAAGGCGTCGACCGGCTGGGGGACGCCCCGCAGTCGGAGCGGTCCGAGTGGCGTCACGTCGAACCTGCCCTCGACCAGAGCGACGGTGGCCTGGCTGGCCACCACCGTGCCTGGCTGGGCCGCCCCCTGGAGACGCGCCGATACGTTGAGTGTCTCGCCCACCGCCATGGTGGCCCGACGGTCGGCGCCACCGAGCAGACCGACCACCGCCTCGCCGCTGTGGACCCCCACGCGGAGGGCGAGGCGCCCCTCCTCGTCGAGCTGAGCGATGGCGTCCACGATGTCGAGGGCGGCGGTGAGGGCGTGGATGGCGTCGTCGTCGTGGGCCTGCGGCCACCCGAAGCGGAACAGGATGCCGTCGCCGCTGTAGCCTTCGACGTCGCCGCCGAACGCCCGCACGATGGCCACCGCCTTGTGTTGATAGGCCTGGATCAGCTCGCCGTACTCCTCGGCGTCCAGGGAGGAGGAGAGCTCGGTCGACCCCACGAGATCGCAGAAGACGACCGTGATGTGGCGGAGCTCCTTGCTGAATTCGATCCCGATCGAATCGTCCAGGACCGTCGACCCTTCCCCGGAGGCCACGGGCCGGCCACAGGCGGGACAGAACCGGGCGCCGTCCGGAAGCGGCTGGGAACAGCCGCGGCACGAGCCGGTCAGCGCCATCGAGCGCCTGCGAGGTTGGCGGAGCCCGTCCCGGCCGACCGGCGCAGGCAGTTGTCCATGGCCGCGTGGACGAAAGGGGGCAACGGACGAACGCCGTCACCGAGCAACTCGCCGGCCACGGCCTCTACGGCATCGAGGACCTGGTCC
This sequence comes from uncultured Acidimicrobiaceae bacterium, assembly GCA_963812525.1. Taxonomy (GTDB): domain Bacteria; phylum Actinomycetota; class Acidimicrobiia; order Acidimicrobiales; family RAAP-2; genus Bog-756. Next base: position 343,942 of record CAWEVL010000004.1, on the reverse strand, counting down.
ATGTCGTCGCCGGCGAGTCCGGTGAACACTCGACCGGCAGATCCCTTGCCGCACTCTCCAGCCCCTACTGGCACGTAGGTGAGCACGGTGATCCGGCAGGCCAGGTGGACCTGCGCCGAGCTGAGCCGGGAGCGCTGAGTCGCCGCCGCCAGGCGGTAGTACCCGAGGTGTGCAGCCTCCTGGCGACGGATCGGCTCGGTCGCCGTGCGGACCAACGCGTCCTCCCCGAGGGCGGCGAACTGAGCTCCGAGGTGGCGATAGCAGTCATAGGTCATGTGCTCGTGCATGGCCCCGCGGGACAGGTAGATCAGCTTGAAGACGTCCTGGAGCCAGCGGCTTCTCGACAGAAGTCCGAACAGACGAAACGAGGGGCGCGGTGTTTTCGGCCCGGGCCTGTCCGGCTGGATCTCGTCCGCCCGGGCGACGGGGAGGCGCAGGCCCAGCTCGGCCCGGAGGGCCTCGAAGATGTCGGCATGGGCCAGCTCATGGGCGGACCAGGCGGCAAGGAAGCGGTGATCCTGGTCGTCGAGGTCGGGGAGGAGTGCGGTGATATCGGCGACATTGCGGGTGACAGCGCTCTCCACCGCGGCGATGTAGGCGAAGATCTCCGCTAATCGGTCTCGGAGCGGTCCCGGGTTGCGCACGCTCAGGTCGACGGAGTGGAGCGGAATGGGAGGATCCTCCTCCAACCGCCCGATCCTGGTTTCCAACTCCTGTCGTTGCACCCTCGGCCTCCGCCGGCCTTCCGGGCCGGCTCCGGAGCCTACCGCGAAGCAACGCCCATTGTCGTGGGAGCGGGGACCGGATGTGGTGCGCGCGCAACACCCGTAGGCCCTCGCTCGGCCCGGTCATCTGCGGCCCGCCGCCGACGGTCGACGGGCATCACGTGACGGCACTCCGTCATCGGACTCCCGAGTGTGCGAACATGGCCCGCACGAGGGCTCGGGAGGTCGGGGAGTGCGGACTCGAGGCGTGGTGTTGGCGGTGGGATTGGCGGCGTCCGCCGCCACGGTCGGTGGTGCTGCGACCGCCGCGGGGGCCCCGATGGCCCCCGCCCGCACGGTGGGACACTGTGCGATCGTTGCCCAGCCCACTCCGCAGTCCCCGACGACGTGTCCATCCGCCGATCTGGCCGGTGCCCATCTCGTCGGCGCCGACCTCGCCTACGCCGTCCTGGCCAACGCTGACCTCCGGGGGGCCGATCTGTCGGGCGCCGATCTCGCGCACGCCGCTCTGTCGGGCGCCGATCTGTCGAGCGCCGATCTGTCCGGGGCCGATCTCTCCCACGCCAACCTTCGGGGCGTCGAATTGTCCCAGGCCACCCTGGACTCGGCCGGGCTGACCGGCGCCGACATGGTGGGTGCCAGTATCGACGGGACATCCTTCGCGTCCACCATCTGGAACCACACGGTCTGCCCGGATGGGTCCCTCAGCACCCGGGACGGGAACACCTGTGTGTACGACGCGGAGGTGCTGGGGGGCGAGGCGTTCAGCGCCCAATCCGCTCCGGCGACGTCGAGTCCGCTCCCCGGGGGGGCCAGGGCGGCCGACCCGGCGGCCGTCGTCGGATCGGGTCAATTGCCGTTCACCGGGGTCCCGGCCGCCCCGCTGGGGGTGCTGGGCTCGGGGTTGACCGGGCTCGGCCTCCTGCTCGTGCTGCGCCCGGCCCGGAGCAAGCGGGAGACGCCGGGCGACACGCCGTAGGAGGCCGGAACCGGCAGACCGTGCCCCGGATGCGGACCGGCCGGACCGACGCCCCGGACCAGAGGCGGACTTACCGGTCCGACTCGCGCCTGGCCCTGGCCAGCTCGGGGATGGCGGCGACCACTGCACCCCCGGCGATGCCCAGCAGTGCGCCGGCGAGGAACGTGCTGGTGTTGTCCCGGCCCTGCACGGTCAGGTCGGTGCCGGAGTCGAGCACGGGATTGAGCTCACCCAACGCGCTCGATGCCGAGAGGTAGTCCCAGGTCTCCCATCCACCCACGTCGACCGGGGCGGACACTCCCTCCGACCAGGAGTAGGACTCCCCGTCGGTCGCCTGATCGCCGAAGTCGACCGGTAGGGGATCGCTGTACACCTGTGGCGTCGGCTGATCGGGAGGGGTCTCGATGACCGCTACCGGAGGGAGCGAGGCCGCGATGTGCTCGGCGTCCTGCTGCAGGTTCGGTGAGACCTCTGGGAGCGTCACGGTGTCCGAGACCACGACAGAGTACGGCCCGAGCGAGTGCGGCCTCGGTAGCCACGCCTGGCTCGGAAATCTGAAGTAGGCGGTGCGGGCCCCGTTGCGTGTGTCGCATCCGATCGCCTCCGGAGGACAGGGCGCTGGTCCCGACGAGTCCGAGGGCAGCGCGACGATCAGGCGTTCGCGCCCCACCATCGATGACGGGCCCGGCCGGCCGAGGTGTACCGACAAGATCACCCCGTCGACGCCGTTGGCTGCTTGCTCGGTGATGTCGAGCACGGTCGGTTGCACGGGACCTTCCACGGTGATCCGCTGGAGCGCGCCCTGGACGGCGACTGAGCCGCCGCTCGGGAGGATCAGTTTTGCCCCGACGCCGGCGGCCGCGGCGAGACCCAGCAGGAGAAGGGGCACGCGGTAGCCGGTCAGCCGGCGGCGCCCGGGCGGCGGGGGGGCGGAGGTACCACCCGGACCCTCGCGTCGTTCATCCTCAGACACGCTGCGGTCCCCCGTGATTCCTCGCGGACGCACGCCCTCACCGACGGCGACCGAATCTCCCATAGCGGCGATTCCCGGTCAAGGAGGCATCAGCCCCGGTCCACTCCGGGCGGACCGCCCACCCGAGCCCCCTCCGGCCATCCGACCGGGAGTCCAGTCCTTCAGGTGACGGGCGGCGGCGACCCTTCGGTGCTGGCCGGCAAGGCCGGGTCCCACCCACAGACGACACACGCATGCCGGAACGCAGAATGAGCAAACTCCAGCGCCGCCGCCCGTGGGTCGGCGCTGGCGACGACGTCGCTCCAATCGAGGATGTATTCGCCGAGGGCTGCATCCCAGTGGGCGGCGCCCGGAGCGAGCGTCGCATCGGAGAATCCCGGCGGTGCGGGATGAGCGTAGGCGTAGAACGCGGCCCCGGCATAGCTCCGATCACCCGGCCACCAGCCGATCGCCACCTCCTGGGCATCCATGGCGTTGCGCATGATGAAGTCGTCGGACGGCGGAGGGGCCGGGAGGCCCGAGAACAGGCTCACCGCGAGGTCGAAGGAGCCCCACCAGGCGTTGACCGGGGTCGAGCGCCCCCGATAGGGAGCCCGGAACGAGGCAAGCACCAGCGACGCCTGCGTCGCGGCGGTGAAGTAGGTGGCGACGGAGGCGGGGTCATAGCGCGCGTGTTCATCGTCGGCGTCGAGCGGGACGGTCCAGGGGACCTCCTGGGGCTGTGGATTGATGTCGACCGGCCCGACCAGGTCAGCAAGGTTGGCCAAGACCTCCCGGGTGACGTCGCCGACGGAGCGATCGGGCATGAGCGAGATGCGCCCGATCCCCCCGCTGCTGGTTTCGACGACCGCTTCGTGAACCCGCAGATCGAGCGACACCACGAACGTCCCGGATCCGTCCGGAGCGGGAAGCGGAGCGGTCTCCCATCCCCTGGCGGTCAAGCGAAGCGCAGCGTGTTGGAGTTGCGGCTCGGCCGGTGCCAGGGCCACGGCCAGTTTCCCGAGCAGCTGCGTGTGTGCATGGAGCGTGTCGCAGGTGTCGCTCCACTCGCCATAGGACACGGCGGGCCACCGGGGAGGCATCACCGCACAGTAGCAAGCCGACGATTCGGGACGGAAGCGGGTGCCGGCCGAGCGGGCCGCGACGACCGGGCAGCCGGTTCAGGCGGTGCCCGGACCGAGCCGCGCAGTCGCCTCCAGGATTCCCTTTCGGAGTGCACTCGAGCACCGCGTGTTGTACACCGGTCCCGTTCCGTCGGTCAGTAGCCAGCTGACCAGGGCCACCCCACGAGCTGGTGTCGGGACCGGCGCCACGAGAGCATCGAGCATGGCGCCAATCTCGAGCTCGCTGGCGCGGATGTCGGCGCGGTTGATCGGCACTCTCGGGTCGCGGCCCGACGGGGGCGTCCGGGCCCGGTCCATCAGGTCGGCCCAGTCCCAGGCCAGGGCCTGACGCTTGGCCGGAGCGACCAGCACGTGGGCGCGGGCCGCCAGGAGCACTCGCGATTCGGGCGACCGACCCTCGGCGAGCTGGTGATCGAGCCAGGGGGCGAGTAGCTGCGAGATCATCCGCCACCACCTGCGGTTCGAACGACCGGTCAACTGGTGGGGGAACTCGTCCCGGTAGACCAGCAAGGTGGCGGGTCCCTTGGCCGAGCGATCCGACTGCGCCCGTCGGGTCCTGATCAGCTCGCGCCGCTCTCGGCGCTGACCGGGCGACAGGTGGCCGGTCGGGCCGCTCGCCACGTGTCGGAGAAATCCGGAGGTAGGCATGTGTCCATGCTGCAGCTACGCGCCACCTCCCGGAAAGTGGCAAGATTGACATAGTGCGCGACGAAACTGCCAAATCCGACGCAGGCAATGGTTCCGCTCCGACCGCGCCCGGATGCCGTGCTGACGGCCGGCGCCAACGTCACGACGTCGGCTTCGTCCTGTACGAGGGATTCACCGCCTTCGAACTGGGGGTGGCCTGTGAGATCTTCGGTGACGATCGATGGGTTGCGCCCGGCGATCCCTGGTACCGACTCTTCATCTGTGCCGCCAACTCGGGCCCGTTGACCTCGGACAGCGGATTTCAGATCATGGTTCCCCACGGACTCGATGTGCTCTCCCGGGTCGACACGGTGATCGTGGCTCCGACCTACCGCCCCGATGAGATACCGGGCCGGGTGTTTCATGAGTTGCGACGCGCCCATGCTCGAGGATGCCGGATACTGTCGCTCTGCGGCGGCGCCTTCGTGCTGGCCGAAGCCGGCCTGCTCGACGGGCGGCGGGCTGCCGCGCACTGGACGGAGTGCGACGAACTGGCCCGGCGCTATCCGCACCTATCGGTCGACCCTGACGTGCTCTATGTCGACGAGGGCGACATCCTTACCGGAGCCGGCAGTGCCGCAAGCATCGATCTGTGCCTCCATGTCGTCCGTCAGGACTACGGAAGCGAGGTGGCTACCCAACTTGCCCGTCAGCTGGTCGTGCCCCCACAGCGCGACGGTGGCCAGGCCCAATACATCGACAAGCCGCTGCCGACGTTGGACGCCTCCGACCTGCTCACCCAGACGGTGGCCTGGATGCAGGACCATCTCGACGAGCCGCTCACCATCGAAGCGCTTGCCCTACGCAGCGCCATGAGCCCCCGGACCTTTGCGCGCCAGTTCCAGGCCGCCACCGGGACCACCCCGCACCGGTGGCTACAAGCCCAGCGGGTCAGGCTGGCTCAACGACTTCTCGAAGTCAGTGATCTCTCGATCGAAGCGGTCGCGGCACGGAGTGGGTTTTCGACGGCCGCCAACCTGCGGAAGCACTTTGGTCGAACGGTCCACACCAGCCCGCAGGCGTACCGCACCACGTTCCAGCACCACGCCGACGCCCGTGGGGTACCCACGGGCGCCTGATGGTCATCGAGCCCAGCCCGTCGGCTGACTCGCCAGCCAGAGGCGCCACCCGGACGGGTGGGCCGGCCCGGGACCAGGCCCCGACAGGGTTCCCGTCGTGATTCCCTCGCATAGGCGAACCACCTGTGATTGGATGTCCGGCAAGGGGGAGGTGGTTCGTCACCAGCCGGTGAGGGACACGTCCTGCACAGGGGACACAAAGGGGGAGTCAAGTTGCTGAGCAAGCGCATGGTGTGGGGGGGTGCCGCTCTGTTGATCGGGGTGGCCGCAGTCGCCGTCGGGGTGGGAGGTAACCCGGCCGGCGCCTCGGGTACGCCGGATCCGGGGGTGACCGCCAACTCGATCACGGTCGGTTCCATCAGTGATATCTCTTCGCCCATCCCCGGGCTCTTCACGGGGGCCAAGATCGGGACGGAGGCCTACTTCGCCTACATCAACTCCCAAGGCGGAGTGAACGGACGCAAGCTCATCCTCGACGGCCGGGACAGCGCCTTCTCCTCAGGAACGGTTGCCAACGAAGCCAGCAGTATCGCCGCCAAGGACTTCGCCATCGTCGGAGGCTTCTCGCTCGTCGACGGCTCCGAGCAACCGGCCGTCGACGCCGCCCACCTGCCCGTCGTCACCCAGGTCCTCACCCCGGCGTACTACGCCGACCCGAACCTGTACTCGGCGGTCCCCCTTGTCAACAACGGGGAGATCGACGGGCCCTTCAAGTGGATCAAGTCCAAGTACCCCCAGGACATCAAGCACGTCGGCGTCATTGGGTCCAGCTCCGCGGCCACCGCCATCACCGCCGAGCACGTGTTCAAGAACCTGAGCCAGAGCCTCGGCTACCAGTGGGTGTACGACCGTGACGCCACCTACACCGAGACCTCCTTCCTCCCCGACATCATCAAGATGAAGAACGCCGGGGTGAAGATCGTCTTCGAACCCACCCAGCAGGGGGCGTACATCAGCAACATCGCCCAGGAGATGAAGCAAGAGGGTCTCAACGCCCTCCTCCTCAGCGGCTCCAACACCTACGAGGAGAACTTCAACCCGGGATCGGCCGGCAACGGCACCCTGGTCACCGGCGTGGACGCCCTCTACATGGGCCAGGACGCCAAGGTGGTGCCGGCGGTGGCCACCTTCGACAAATGGGCCAAGAAGGTCGACCCCCAGACCCAGCTCGACCTCTACACGCTGGACGCTTGGATCAACGCCGAACTGTTCGTGCAGGCCCTCAAGGCCGACGGGTCCAACCCGACCCGGGCGGGGCTCGAGGCCCAGTTGAACAAGATCACCTCGTTCAACGCCAACGGCCTCATCTCCACACAGGACCCGGCCAAGAAGATCCCCGGGCAGTGCTGGCTGGTGGCCGAGTACGAGAACGGCACCTGGAAGCGCATCCCCCCCGACCCGAAGTCCGGCTTCGTGTGCAACCCGGGTGGCTTCTATCCCTCCAGCTACAAGGGCGTGAACCGCTAGGACCGGCGGCTCCCGAGGCAAAGTCGAGCAACCGTGACTGAGTTCGTCCAGTACCTGGTCATCGGGATCGTCACCGGATCGATCTACGCGGTCACCGCCAGCGGGCTGGTCGTCACCTACAACGCCACCGGGATCTTCAACTTCGCCCACGGAGCGGTTGGGATGCTGCTGGCCTATGTCTACTGGCAGCTGTGGCAGGGCTGGGGATGGAACCCGGTCCTCTCGCTGGTCATCGTCCTGCTCGTCCTGGCCCCGCTCTTCGCCCTTCTGGTCGAGCGGGTGCTCATGCGACCGCTTCACGGCGCCACCCTGAACACCATGATCGTGGTGACCCTGGGTCTGTTCCTCCTCCTCTACGGCATCACCGGCACCATCTGGAACCAGTCGACCACCCGCAACCTGCCGGAGTGGTTCGCCGGCGACCAGATCGACGTCCTCAACGTCAACCTGACCTACGAGCAGCTGATCACCGTGGGCTGCGCCGTCCTGGTGGCCGGCGCGCTCTGGTTGCTGTTCAAGCGCACACGGATGGGGGTCTCCATGCGGGCCGTGGTGGATGATCCGGCACTGGCCTCGATGACCGGTGCCCGGTCCGGCCGGATCGCCGGTCTGGCCTGGATCATCGGGTTCACCCTGGCCGGTCTGGCCGGCATCCTGGTCGCCCCGGGCACCGGGATGAGCCTGACGATCCTCTCCGAACTGGTGATCTTCGGATACGCCGCGGCCATCGTCGGACGACTACGCTCCCTGCCGCTGACCTACCTCGGCGCCATGATCCTCGGGATCGGCGGGTCGCTGGCCATCGGCTACGTGCCCGGCAGCGCGCTCAACGACGTCACCAACGCCCTGCCCATGGGGCTGCTCATCGTCGCCCTGATCCTCCTGCCCCAGGGGACCCTGACCGCCGGCCGCCTGGCCCGCCATCGGCCACCCCGGACACCCAGCCTGCGGACCACGCTGCTGGGCGGCGTCGTGCTCATCGGAGGGGCCACCGTGCTCTCCTACCTGATCACCGGCACCAACCTCTACACCGAGGGCTTGGCCCTGGCCACGTCCATCGCCGCCCTCTCCCTGGTCCTCCTGTCCGGCTACGGCGGCCAGGCCTGGCTGTGCCAGTTCACCTTCATGGGTATCGGGGCGTGGGCGATGACCAAGGTGGCCGGAGGCAGCTCGGTCCTCGGCGTGCTGGCCGCGGTCGGGCTCTGCGCGGCGGCCGGGGGCGTCCTGGCCCTCCCGGCCCTGCGGCTGCGCGGCCTGTACATGGCCCTCCTCACGTTGGCGTTCGCCGTCCTGATGGACGAGATCTTCTTCACCAACCCCTCGGTCGTCAGCAGCGGTTCGATCACCGTCGGCCGCCCGAAGATCTTCGGGCTCACCTTCGCTTCTGACCGGTCGTTCGTCATCCTGCTGGCCATCGTGCTGGCTCTCTGCATCATCGGGGTGGGGATGCTGCGCCGGGGCACCTTCGGTCGGCGCATGGTGGCCATGAGCGACAGTCAGGTGGCCTGCGCCACGGTGGGCATGAACATCACGACGACGAAGCTCGCCGTCTTCGTGATTGCCGGGGGCCTGGCTGGACTGGCCGGCGCCCTCTACGGCGGCATGGCCCGCTCGGTGTCGGTGACCCAGTTCGGCTTCGTGAACAGCCTGGTGCTCTTCGTCGCGGTGGTCCTGGCTGGTGTGACCATGCTGAGCGCGTCCCTTCAAGCCGGGATCAGCCTGGCCGTGATCACCCTGATCGGCCAGCACCTGCCGTCCTTCGCCGGATTCACCTACGTGCTCTTCGGGGTGGGCATCATCGCCGTGGGCCGCAACCCCTATCGCCTGGGCCAGTACTACGAGCGCCTCGGCGATCGACTCCGGTCCCGTGGTGGTAAACCCGCCGGACCCGGGCCGGGTTCCGAACCCGGGAGACCGGACTCGGCGGTGCCGCTGGGGCCCGCCCAGGAACCGTCCGTTGCCTGACGGGCCCGCCACCATGGCGCCCCCGGCCCTGGTGGCGGGCGGGATCTCCGTGCGGTTCGGCGGCCTTCAGGCCCTGGACGGCGTGGACCTGGAGGTGGCCGGCGGCGAGGTCCACGGCCTGATCGGCCCCAACGGTGCCGGGAAGACCACGCTGTTCAACGTGATCGCCGGCCTGCAGCGACCCACCGCCGGGACGGTCCGGCTCGGCACTCGCGACGTCACTCGGGCCAAGCCGCACGAACGCTCCCGGCTCGGTCTCGGTCGGACGTTTCAACGCCTGGAGCTGTTCGGCACGCTCACGGCCCGGGAGAATGTACAGCTGGCGGCCGAGGTGCAGCGGGGGAGGCTCCCCAGCGGGCGCACGCCGGCCGAGGAGGCAGCCGTCCAGCTCGAGCGGGTCGGGCTCCTGGCCATCGCCGACGAACCCACCGACTCCCTGCCCACCGGTCTGGCCCGCCTGGTGGAGATGGCTCGGGCCCTGGCCACCTCCCCGGACGTCCTTCTGCTCGACGAGCCGAGCTCCGGGTTGAACGCCGCGGAGACGCGCGCCTTGGGCCAGGTGTTGCTGCAACTGGCTTCCGCGGGCATGGGAGTCCTGCTGGTCGAGCATGATATGGATCTGGTCATGTCGGTCTGTACCCGAGTCGACGTGCTCGACAACGGCCTGGTCGTCTCGCGGGGGGACCCGGCGACGGTCCGGGCCGACCCCGTGGTCCAGCAGGCCTACCTCGGTGGTGAGATCGACCCCACGGACCAGGAGGGGAGTGCCGTGGGCCACGCCGAGGTCACGACCAACCGCACCGAGCCCACCGACGGCAACCGCGTCACGGCCGACCCGGCCGATCCGGCCGGTGCGCCCCCCGCACTCTCGGTCGCAGGCGTCCGGGCCGGCTACGGCCGCATCGAGGTGCTCCATGGCGTGTCGCTCGACGTGGCCAAGGGTTCAGCCCTGGCCCTGCTGGGCCCGAACGGAGCCGGAAAGTCCACGCTGTTGAAGGTGATCTCGGGACAGTTGGCCCCCACCGCCGGGACGGTCGAGTTCTCCGGAGCGCCGATGGAAAGAAACGCCTCGGAACGGCTGGCCCGGGCCGGTGTCTGCATGATCCCCGAGGGCCGCTCCATCTTTCCCAACCTGACCGTGCGGGAGAACCTCCTGATGTACACCTTCCGCCGGCCGGGGCTCAAGGCCTCGTCGATCGAGGAACGGGCCTTCGAGCGCTTCCCCGTCCTCGGGGTCCGGCACAAGCAGGTGGCCGGCACACTGTCTGGTGGCGAGCAACGCATGCTGTCCATGGCCCGGGCGCTCACCACCGACCCCGAGATCCTGTTTCTCGACGAGCTGTCCATGGGGCTGGCGCCGCTGATCGTGGAGGAGCTCTACGGGGTGGTCGACCAACTGGTGAAGACGGAGCACCTCACGATCGTCATGGTGGAGCAGTTCGTGCAGACGGCACTGTCCATTGCCGATCGTGCGGTGATCATGGTCAACGGCCATCTGGTCAGGAGCGGGAGCCCCGAGGCCATTCGGGCCGAGGTGGTCGGCGCCTACCTGGGAAGCGACAACGAGGGGACCAGTCGACTCGGGTAACTCGGGTGCGACTCGGTCCTCGAGTGTGCCCAGAGACCGCTTCGAACGCGGTGCCGGGGCTCGGGCGGTGGCCGGGGTTGACACCAGGAGTGGTCAGGCGCACGCTGGGAGATGAGCGGCGGGTGGGAGGTGGGGGACGGGCTTCGGGGTGCTGGCCGATGGCTTCGACCAGCCGGTTCCCGCCGTCCATCGGATGGACTCTGACAATCTCGCCGCGCACTGAGATGGATAGACCAGGGGCGGAACGAGGTGACAGCAATGCCAGTGGATGAAGAGAAGCTGATGGGGTACGTCCATCAGGCGGTCGGTGACTTCGGGTCGATCCTGACCGGAGCACTTGTCAATATCGGCGACAAGCTCGGACTGTTTCAGGCGCTGGCCGGTGCCGGGCCCACCACTCCGGCGGAATTGGCTGCGATGACCGGTACGAACGAGCGGTACGTCCGTGAATGGGCGAGCGGGCTGGCCGCCGCGGGGTACGTCGACTATGCGGGCGACGGTCGCTTCGAGCTCAATGAGGAACAGGCGATCGCGTTCACCGACGAATCCAGTCCCGCCTTCATCGTCGGTGGCTTCCAGGGGATGATGGCGGCCACCGGCATCGTCCCCAAAGCGGTCGATGCGTTTCGTACCGGTGACGGGATCGGATGGCACGAACACAACCCCGATCTCTTCCAAGGAACGGAGCGGTTCTTCCGTCCCGGCTATGCGGCCAACCTGGTGCAATCGTGGATCCCGGCCCTCGACGGGGCGGACGCCAAGCTGCGTACCGGCGCCAAGGTGGCCGACGTCGGCTGCGGGTTCGGAGCGTCGACCATCATCATGGCCCAGGCCTATCCGAACTCGGAATTCTGGGGCTTCGACTACCACGAACCATCGATCCACCACGCTCGCGAGGCCGCGGCCAAGGCCGGCGTCTCCGACCGCGCCACGTTCGAGGTTGCCGCGGCCAAGGAGTACCCGGGAGACGACTACGACCTGGTGTGCCATTTCGACTGCCTTCACGACATGGGCGACCCCGTCGGAGCGGCCGACTACACCCGCCGGTCACTCAAGGGGGATGGACACTGGATGCTGGTCGAGCCTTTCGCCAACGACGATGTGGCCGACAATATGAACCCGATCGGCCGGGTCTTCTACTCGGCATCGACGTTGATCTGCACGCCGGCCTCACGTTCGCAGGAGGTGGGCGCCGGCCTCGGTGCCCAGGCCGGAGAGGGCAGGCTCCGTGAGGTCGCTCGAGCGGCAGGGTTCACCTCGTTCCGGCGAGCCACGGAGACGCCGTTCAACCTCGTCCTGGAAGGGCGACCGTAGGGCCAGACCGGCCCGGCCGGCGGAGGCACCGAGGGGCGGCCGTGTCGAGCTGCCCGCCCGGTGGGTGTCGGTCAGTTGGGCCGTCCGGGCCGCCTCGCCGCCCGGCTCACCTGGGCGGATGGTGAGGGGCGTCGGCCTGCTGCCGAGCAGCGTGAAGTCGTCTCGCACGCCGTTCGGGTACCCGAGGATCGCCGGTGGGGTGACATAAGCTCCGGTCGCCCATCATCACCGGGGGAGGTGGTCGTGCCGACAGACCTTCGACGAGCGGCCGGGGCCCTTGCTCCACCGCTTGCCGCGGCCGTCATCGCCGGAGTCGTCATCTGCTCGTCGGTGATTCCGGCCGCCGCCGGTTCGGACGCTCCCCGTCCCCAGGGTGTGGCCACCGTCCCGGTCTCGGCCACGGCGCACGGTCCCACCTCCTTCTACCGCCCTCCGGATCCCCTGTCCCCTGCTCCACCCGGGACGCTGGTGCGGGACCAGATCGTCACCGGTGTGCCCGGCATCCCCCCCGGCGACAGGGTGTGGCGGATCCTCTACCACTCGCAGACGATCACGGGTGGTGACATTGCCGTTTCCGGCTACGTCGTCGTGCCGGCGGCGGGGGCTCCGCCCGGCGGCTATCCCATCCTGGCCTGGGCGCATGGGACCACGGGCGCGGCCACCAAATGTGCCCCTTCGCTGTTCAACGGGATGGAGGGCGAAGGTCCCTATCTGGTGCCGGACATCGCCGACTACCTGAACGCCGGTTGGCTGATCGCCGCCACTGACTACCAGGGACTCGGCGTCCCGGAGGGGGTCCATCCCTACCTGGTGGGAGACAGCGAGGGGTGGGGAGTGCTGGATGCGGCCAAGGCCGCACGTCAACTTCCTCACCTCCGCGTCAGCCGGACCGTACTGGTCTACGGCCACTCGCAAGGAGGACAGGCCGCCCTCTTCGCCGGGGAGCTGGCTCCGAGCTATGCCCCGTCACTCCAGGTCATCGGGGTGGTGGCGGCGGCGCCGGCCACCGGCCTCTCCACCATCGTCGCCGTCATCGGACAGATCAATGTGCCCGATGATTTGGCGTACTTCACCCTCATCGGCTGGACCTGGTCCCAGACCTATCCCGATCTCCCGGCCTCGGACGTCTTCACGGACTCCGGCGCCCTGTTCGCCCGGCAGATCGTGACCGGGCACTGTGACAACGGGCTGGTGGCCGCACTGGCCGCCAGATTCCCGGGCACCGAGTTCCGGAGTGGCGCTTCGCTCGGCCCCGTCCTGGTTGCCCTGGCCCACCTCAACAATCCGGGCCAGGTGCGGACGACGGCTCCGGTGCTCATCGTCCAGGGCACTGGCGACCATCAGGTACCAGCCCCTCTGACCGACCTGTTCGTCTCCCGGACGGCCTGCCCCATGGGGGACCACGTCGACTACGTGCACTACCCCGGGGCCACCCATGACCAGATCCCGTTTCGGTCAGTTCGGCTGATCCTGTCCTGGGCCATGGGTCGACTGGACCACCGGAAGGCTCCCGACACCTGCGGCGAGCGACCTGATTTCACCATCGGTCGAGCGATCTGAGCTACGAGCACCGCTCGCCGTCCCCCGCCCGGCCGATGGAGCGACGTCGACCAGAGGTCTCTGGTCAGCTCATCTGCGACCAGCTGTCGCCGGGAACCTCGACGTTGATGATCTCCGGGGCGGCGGCCAGCAGGCGGGGCATCTGCTCCATCGCCGCCTTGAAGTGGGCCGACTCCACATGGGCATCGCCCGACTCACGGTCACGGAAGACCTCGATCAGGATCCACAGATTCGGGTCCTCGGCGCTCCGGTACCAATCGAACGAGATGTTTCCAGGCTCTGCCCGTGTGGATGTCGTGAACTCCTCGACCAGCGACGGCCAGTCGTCCGCGTATTTGGCCCGCACCGGTTGCTTGACGACGACGACAATCATCCAAACCCTCCTTTATCGGGCCCCACACCATCGGTACCGAGGCACACACGTCACGGAAGACGGGCTCACTGGTCGAGCAGGTCGGGCTGGATCGTCACGATCCACTCGTAGAGGGGCTGGAACGCTCGCCATCCCGCCATGGGCGGTCCGACCTGGGGGGCGGTCTCCGCCGCTCGATCGGCATCGATGAGTACGGGCTCGCCGGCCGCTTCAGCCAGCAACTGGGCCTGGCAGGTGCGCTCCATCGTGATGAACCACCACGCTGCCTCGTCGACCGACGTCTGCCCGACGGTCAACAGGCCGTGGTTCGAGAGGATCAGTGCCTTGTGCCGGCCGAGAGCGTGGGCGATGCGCTTGCCCTCTTCGACGTCGAGCACCACGCCCGTGTAGTCGTCGAAGACCGCATGGTCGTCGTAGAACGCGCACGCGTCCTGTGTCAGCGGGTCGAGCCGGCGGCGCAGCGACGACCAGGCCTTACCGTGTACGGAATGCGCGTGGGCGGCGGCGACGACGTCCGGGCGCGCCGCATGGATCTGCGAGTGGATGGCGAAGGCCGCCGCGTTGACCGGCCAGTCTCCTTCGACAACCTCGCCGCGGTCGTTCACCAGGATGAGGTCCTTGACCCGGATCAGCTTGAAGTTCATCCCGAGCGGGTTGACCCAGAAGTGGTCGAGCAGCTCTGGGTCGCGTGCCGTGATGTGCCCGGCGACCCCTTCGTCGAATCCGAAGTGTCCGAACAGCCGGAACGCGGCGGCCAGCCGCTGCTTGCGGTGCCGGCGCTCGCCCTCGACGTTGTCGAATGTCGGGAACCGGGGGGGATGACGATCGGACGGCATGCCTAGCTCCTCGTTCTGGTTCGGTCGCCTGGCGGTCGCTCGGACGATGCGAAGGGCGCGCCGGCGAACCGGATGGTCGTCACCATCAGCCGGTCCGCGTCCCGGCGGGGGTGAATTCCAGGTGCAGCCGGGTCAGACCGCGGAGGATGTAGGTCGGCATGTACTGGTAGCGGCGGGCGGCAGGGGGGCCGTGGTGCGCCTCGGCGATGCCGATGCTCTCGGTACGGTCGAGGAGCCGCTGGATGCTGACGCGCGCCTCCATGCGTGCGAGTGACCCTCCCGGACAGCTGTGGACCCCGCGCCCGAAGGCGAGGTGCTCGCGAGCATCCGCCCGGTCGACCCGGAACTCGGTCGGGTCCTGGAAGTGACGGGGATCGCGGTTCCCCGCGCCGTTGAGCACCATCAGTGTCGATCCGGCGGGTATGTCGACACCGGCCACCGTGGTCGGGCGCCTGGCCAGCCGGAAGTCGCCCTTCACCGGGGCCTCGAAGCGGAGCGTCTCCTCCACGAAGTTGGGGATGAGCTCACGATGGTCCCGCAGTGTCTGCTGCAGCTCGGAATCCTCCCCGATGTGCTGGAGGGCGGTACCGAGCAGCCGCACCGTGGTCTCCTGCCCGGCGGCGAAGACGTTGGCGGCGACCCGGACCACGTCGATGACCTCGGGCAACTCGCCGTTCGGGAAGGTCGTGGTGGCCAAGGCGGTGAGCACGTCATGGCGCGGCTGGTGGCGGCGGTCCTCGATGTATCGGCTGAACCGGTTGTACAGCCACTCCAGCGGGTTGTGGGCCATCTCGCCCTCGGTGCTGCCGACGGCGTTATTGTCGGGCCGGCGGGCCAGGGCGGTTCGGAACTCATCGTGCTCTGCCTCGGGAACACCCAGGAGGTCGGCGATGACGAACAGGGTGAAGGGGTTGCAGTACTCGCTGATGTACTCGCACTCGCCTCGGTCGAGGAACTCGTCGATCTGACGGTCGGCGAGTCGCCAGACGAACTCCTCGTTCTCCTTCAGCCGCTTCGGGGTGAGCTGGCGCATGACCAGGTGGCGGTGATCGCGGTGGGCGGGTGGATCCATCGTGGTCAGCTGGTCGCTGAACGGCAGTTCGTCGCGGTGCTGGTCGATCAGCTCGCTCACGTCGCGGCGACCGTCCAGCGGAACCGGAAACCCTGGGAACGGCCCCGTCACCGAGTTGCACGAGGAGAAGGTGTCGGTGTCCGTGTACACGGCGCACGCCTCGTCGTACCCGGTCACCATATAGACGCCCTGCTGAGGCTCGCGGCGCACCGGACACTGGGCTCGCAGCCAGTCGAAGTACGGGTACGGGTCGGTGACCAGCTCGTCGCCACGGAAGAAGTCGATGGCGTCGTAGTCGATGGTGGCGTCGGTCATGCTGTCCCCTTGGGTGGCGCGTTGTCGGTCACGAAGGCGGCCACACGATCGTGGAACCGCCAGGTACCCCCGTCGTTGTGGAGCGTGTCGTGGTAGCGACCCACCAGCTGGATCGACCAACCGGACTCGCCCAGGAGGAGGAAGACCACGTCACTGACGGCGGTGGCCTCGGCGTCGCTCCACTCGCCCACCACGGTGTTGAGCACCAGGTGGCGCTGGGGCCGCCTGGGCTCCCAGCTCGAGTAGGCGTTCCGGAGCGCCTCGTGGCCCCGGTGGGTACCCATCCCCGGGAGCTCGATGCCACCGTCGCGACAGAAGGTGGCGACGACGTCGTCGGTCCGGCCATCGTCGAGGGCCTGGGTGTAGACGGCGATGGCGGTGCGGACGCCTTCGGCGACCTCGGCCCGCGTCAACGTGGACGGCATGCGCCGACCTCCTCGGGCCGTGCCGCCGCTCCAGGACCGGTCACGAGCTGCTCAGAGGTCGATGTCGGCAACGGGGCTCTCGAGGGGGTTCACGTTGACCGCCAGCAACGCCGGAAGGAGCTTCTCGTAGGGGAGGCCGGCGAGGAATCCGTCGACCGTCCGTTCGAAGTTGGCGATCCCGCCCTCGGCGCGTTCGGACAGGCGCATGTACTCGAACCCGCGGGCATGGAGGCCCCGCTGCTGTCTCGGGAGGTTGGAGAAGTCCTGGGCGGGAATGGGTGGCCAGCGGGGATCGTCGCACTCCCAGAGCTCGGGTGGCGTGGGCGTCTCCGGTTCGTCGCCCTCGGGGAACCGCGTCAGCGACCAAATCTCCATCATGGTCTCCTCGGGTCCCAGCGGTCGGAATCGGTAGCAGGAGGCGCTGCTGTACATGGGCAGGACGAAGTAGTGCGGGAAGCAGTAGCCCATCGGCTCGTTGAGCCCCTGGTCCTCGAGCTCGTTGAGATCGGGAATATCCGAGCCCCGCCCGCGGTGCCAGGCCACGACGGCGTCGTTGAGGGCCCGGGCCCAGGTCGACATGGCCAGTTTGGGATCCGCCGGCAGCTCCATGTCCCGCAGTCCCTCGGCCACCTGTACGTCGTTGGCGTGCACCATCCCGGCCATGCCGTCGCTCATGGTGCGCAGGTAATGGAGCTCGGCGTCGACCAGGGTGCGTGGATCGACGGTCCCGCCCTGTCGCGGCGGGATCCGCTCCGGGATGACCAACTGGGGATGGGTCTCGATCACGTGGTACTGCTCCATGAACGCCTCTTGGGCGAGCTTCCAGTTGACCGGGAGTCGGCAGGCGTACCACCACTCGGCCCGCATCGACTCCACCCTCCATGCGTCGAGGACGGTGGCGAAGGGCTCGATGCACTCTCGGAGGGGCGGCGCGTCGCCGTCGAGGTTGATCCACGCACACCCACCCCACGTCGCCGCCCGCACCGGGGTGAGGTCGAGGTCCTCCGGCTGGAGGTTGTGCTCGGCGAACGTCTTGGACTGGGTGACGAAGGTGTTCTTGCCGTCGGGGCCGTAGCACCACCCGTGGAAGGGGCAGGTGAACCCGGTCTCGCACGTCCCCCGCCCCTCGGCCACCCGGACGCCACGGTGGCGACAGGTGTTCTGGAACGCCCGCACCCCCAGGTCCTCGGTGCGCACCACGACGACGGACTGATCGAGGATCTGGTACTCGACGAAGTCGTGCGGCTGCGGGATCTCCTCGAGCCGGCATGCCATCTGCCAGACCCGGGGCCAGAGCAGGTCCACCTCCAGCTGGTAGAACTCCGGGTCGTAGTAGCGCTCCTTGCGGGCCCGGTCCGGGAACTCCATCGAGTAGGGCACCGGCAGTGCCGACCATCTCCGATCCACGATCGCCACGCGGGCCCCCTTTCCTCTCAGCGTGCGTTGGGAGAAGTGTATACTCACCGGTCGACCGGTCGGTACAAGTTTTGCGCCGGCACCCCAGGAGCGCAGGACGTGCCGCCAGTGGCCACGTTTGCGGCCCCCGGTGTGCTGATCGCCGCGGAGGCTCATGACACCCCCTGAACCCGCACAGGACGAGCGCTCGGCCCGGCCCGCGGCGGACGTCGACGTCCTCATCGTCGGTGCCGGCATCACCGGGATCTACCAGCTCTATCGGGCCCTCGACGCCGGCTTCTCGGCGCGGTTGGTCGAAGCGGGCGACGGCGTGGGGGGTACCTGGTACTGGAACCGCTACCCCGGGGCCCGGTTCGATTCGGAGAGCTACACCTACGCCTATCTCTTCTCCAGGGAGCTGTTCGAGGAGTGGGAGTGGCAGGAGCACTTTGCCGAGCAGCCGGAGATCGAGCGGTACCTCAACCACGTGGTGGACCGCTTCGACCTTCGGCGCCACATACGGTTCGGCGCCCGCGTCACCTCGGCGGTGTACGGCGAGTCGGCCGGGACATGGACGGTGGTGACCGGTGAAGGTCAGGAGTACCGGGCGAAGTTCCTGGTGGCCGCCACCGGCGTCCTCTCGGTGCCGTACTTCCCCGACGTGCCCGGTCGTGAGGAGTTCCGAGGGGAGTCGTACCACACCGGGTGGTGGCCGGCGACGCCGGTCGACTTCAGCCGGCAAGCGGGTGGCGGTCATCGGGACCGGATCCAGCGGCGTGCAGGTGATCCCGGCCATCGCCGGCGAGGTCGCCTCGCTGACGGTGTACCAACGCTCGGCCAACTGGTGCACACCTCTGAACAACCGCCCGATCACACCCGACGAGCAGGCCCGGCTGCAAGCGGGCTTCGAGGCGATGTGCGAGACACTCAACACGTCACCCTCCGGGTTCCTCCACCCCACCCACGACCGCCAGACCTTCGACGACTCGATCAGCGAGCGCCTGGCGTACTTCGAGACCATGTGGAACAGCCCCGGGTTCTCGAAGCTGACCAGCAACTACACTGACCTGACGGTCAACCACACCGCCAACGCCCAGTGGTGCGAGTTCATCGCCGAGAAGATCCGCGGCATCGTCACCAATCCTGAGACGGCGGAGCGGCTGATTCCCAAGGACCATCTCTACGCCGAGAAGCGGCCTCCCTTCGTCACCGGCTACTACGAGACCTACAACCGCCCCAACGTCTCGCTCGTCGACCTCAAGCAGACACCGATCGTGCGCATCGCCGAAGCCGGGATCGAGACGACCGACGGCGTACGGGAGTTCGACCTCATCGTGTGGAGCACCGGGTTCGACTTCGGTACCGGGGCGCTGGCCCGCATGGACATCCGGGGTCGGGACGGTCTGGCCCTCGCCGATCACTGGGCGGAGGGTCCGAAGACCTTTCTCGGCGTCCAGACCGCCGGCTTTCCCAATTTCTTCTTCCCCGGCGGCCCGCATGCGGCGGCCGGCAACAACCCGCGGTACAACGGCGACCAGGTGGACTTCATCACCGACACCCTGGTCTATCTGCGTGGGCACGGCTGCGACACCATCGAAGTGGACCCGGTGGCCGAGGAGCGGTGGACGGCGATGGTCGACACCGGCGCGGCCCTGTCCCCCTTCGGGGAGCGCAGCTACTACTTCGGGACCAACATCCCGGGGAAGCCACTCAAGTACCTCCTGAACTCGGGCGGCCGACCCAAGCTCTTCAAGGAGATCCGGAGGGTCGTCGACACCAACTACAAGGCGTTCAGGCTCACCGGGACGTCCGACCCGGCCAGCGCCGAGGCATGAGGCCCGGCCGGCCCGGCCCCGGTCAGACCGTGGCGACCGGCGTCAACGGGGACCCCACGATGCCCGGCAGCCGCAGCGGGGGTGCGGTGAGCAGGAACCGGCTCCGTCGGTGCTCCCGCAGCCACGAGGCCAGTTCGTCGAGGAACCACATCTCGCCCAGGGGTACGCCGAGACGGAACAGACAGAGGTGGTGGATGGGGAGGAACGAGTGCCGGCTCTCGTCCCGGTCCCTCCCGGTCAGGCCCTCGACCGCGTAGTTGTCCGCCACCAGGGCGGCGATCTGGGAGTCGGTGATCCACTGCAGCAGTGACTCGTCCCGGGCGTCGAGGTAGCTGCACAGCGTGTGGATCTTGACCGGATCAGGGTCGCGGTTCCACTTGAGGACCTCGGTGGCGAACCCGGTGTGGAGCAGGAGGATGTCGCCGGGCTCGACGACGACATTGTCCGCCGCCATGATCTCCTCGAGTGTCTTGAGGTCCACCCCCCGCCAGTCGTTCCCCAGGTGGTGGGCCAGGTCGATGAGCACGCCCCGACCCTGCACGCCCTGGTAGGCCATGTGCTCGAGACCGAGATGGTGGGCGAAGCAGCGGTGGTTGCCGCCGTCGCCCGCTGCGTCGGGCCTGGGTCCGACCAGATCGGTCCCGGCGCGGTACCCGTTGTAGTAGACCGCCTCCTCGACCCCGTCGCCGTCGGCGTCGAACTCGGCGCCGACGTGGGCCAGCGAGTCCCACTGCGTCGAGTACTGCAGGGAGAGGGTGACCACGTCGTCCGCCCACACGTCGACGTACTTGGGGTTCCCCCAGCTCTCCATCTGGCTCATGTGGATGTTGTAGAAGGTGTCGGGTTCTCCCTGCATGTCCTCGGTGGGAGCCAGGACCGGCGGATACCGGCGTTGATTGAGGGCCGTGCCGCCCGGGAAGTCGAGCGGCAGGCTCAGGCAGAAGCTGATCCCGGCCTCGACCTCCCGCACGCCCTCGAGCACCTTCTCGGGGGTGAGCAGGTTGATCCGCCCGAGCTCGTCGTCGTCACCCCAGTCCCCCCAGGTCGAGCCTTCTGGGCGCTGCTTCCACCGCTGCGTCACGGCCCTTTCTCCTTCTGGTCGCAGCACTCTGCGACCGGCAGTCCGCGTTGCCTGTACCGACCGGTTGGTCTACACTCCTGGGCGCAGGGTACCGCGTGCGCGCCCGCTCGGTCGTCGGGATCCTGCGTCCCAGCGCAGGAAGGTCACAACCATGAGAGAGCACCAGCTTGTGGTGTCCGCCGACGGGCACATCCTCGAGCCCACCGACCTCTTCACCACCCGCCTGCCCAAGCACCTGCGGGACCGCGGGGTGTGGGAGGACGACTTCGAGATCGAGCCGCTCGTCGAGGGCGGGGCCCGCATCTTCCGGCGACTGCACACGCCCGGGTTCGAAGGGTGGACGATCTCCCGCTACCGTCAGACGGGCGGCCGGATGCCCGAAGGTGACCCCGAGATGATCCTCGAGGACCTCGATTTCGATGGCGTCGACGTCGGGGTCATGCATCCGAACCTGTCGCTGTTCGGTCTGTACTCCGACGACCACGAGCTGTCCCTGGCCCATGCCCGTGTGTACAACGACTACATCATCGAGCGGTTCTCGCCGTACTTCTCGCGTCTTGTCCCCACCGCTCCCATCCCTCTCACCGATGTCGACGACGCGGTGGCCGAGATCGAGCGGGTCGCCGCCGGCGGGTTCCGGGCCATCCTCCTGCCGGCCACGCCGCCCAAGCCCTACTACTCACGGGACTTCGACCCCGTGTGGGCGGCGGCGCAGGCCAACGGCGTCCACGTCTTCATCCACACCCAGACGGGCGGAGTGAAGGTCAACGACCCCGAAGCCGTGACGCTCAAGGTGGTCATGGAGAACGCCGCGCAGGTCAACCAACCGGTGACCGAGAAGTCGGCCTCGAAGCGGATGGTCACGCAGGCGATCTACAGCACCATCGCGCCCCAGCAGGTCATCTGCCAGCTCATCGGCGGCGGCGTGCCCGAGCGCTACCCCGACCTCCACTTCGCCCTCATCGAGTTCAACGCCCACTGGCTCGGTTCACTGGTGGGCAGCATGGACAAATGCTGGGTCACCGGGATCGGCCAGGACCCCGACTGGTGGCTGGGCGTCTGGGACGATTCCCTCCCGGCCACCGAGCAGGCCAGCATGGCCCAGCTGTTCAAGCTGAACGAGAAGTGGCCGTACCCGCTGATGCCCAGCGAGTACGTCCGGCGCCAGTTCCACGTCTCCTTCCAGGACGACCCGGTGGCGGTCGCCTGCCGTCACATCACCGGGCTGTCGACGATCGTGTGGGGCAACGACTACCCGCACGCCGAAGGCACGTTCCGGGGGAGCCGGGAACTCATGGAGAAGCTCTTCGCCGACGTTCCGGCGGACGAACGTGCGGCCATGGTGGGTGGCACCCTCGGCCGGGTCCTCGGCCTCGACGCCCCGGTGGCCGCGGCGGCACCTGGCAGCTAGGTGGCGGCACCGGCTCGCGCCAGGCGACACGACCCTGCAGCCGCCTCGGCCCTGCCAAGGTCAACGACGCCTTTCGACGGCGATTCCCCGAACCGGCGGCGGCGAAGGACGATGGGGTGGTGAGGGAGCACAGTTTCGAGGGACGGGTCGCGGTCGTCACGGGTGCCGGACGCGGCATCGGCCGGTCCTACGCTCTCCTGCTCGCCTCCCGGGGGGCCAGCGTCGTGGTCAACGACCTGGGTGGGTCGAGGGGCGGCGAAGGAGGAGACCCCGGTGTGGCGTCCAGTGTCGCCGAGGAGATCGCCGCCGCCGGGGGAGCCGCCATCGCTGACCACAGTGACGTGGCCGCGGTGGCCGGGGCGCAAGCGCTCGTCGATGCCGCCACCGGGCAGTTCGGACGACTCGACATCCTGATCAACAACGCCGGCATCATCAGATGGGCGGGTCTTCCGAAGGCCGACGCCGAGAACCTGGCCAGTCATCTCGCCGTCCACGTGGTCGGCGCCTTCAACACCACCCGCGCCGCCTGGCCGCACATGGTCGGACAGGGATACGGCAGAATCGTCATGACCACCTCGTCCGGAGTGTTCGGACTGCCGGAGAACCTCTCGTACGCAACCGCCAAGGGGGGGGTGATCGGCCTCACCCGGAGCCTCGCCACCGCAGGTGCGGCGCACGGCATCAAGGTCAATCTGATCGCACCGGCCGCCTTCACCCGGATGGCCGGCCAACCGGCGGCCGATGCGGACCCGACCGGTGGTGGCGCCGGCTCTGCGTCGATGTCGCCGGATCTGGTCGCCCCGATGGCCGCCTTCCTCGCCCACGAGGCCTGCCCGGTCAGCGGCGAGATGTACGCAGCCGGCTTCGGGCGGTTCGCCCGCATCTTCATCGCTTCGACCGAAGGGTACGTCCACGGGTCGCTGGAGCCTTCGATCGAGGACGTTGCCCAGCATTGGGCGGCGATCAACGACGAGAGCGGCTACTACATTCCCGCCGACCTCATGTCCTGGTCGGCGGCCTTCATGGCCCACCTGCAACCCGGTGCCGGAGCGCCCGTTGACCCCTGACGACCCGACCGCCGGCCGACGGGTCGGTTAGGACCCCCGTGGATCTCTCGCTCAGCGACTCGGAACAGGACCTCGTCGACCTCTGCCGTGCCTTCGCGCAGGAGCAGATCGCCAGTCGCGCCCCCAAGGCCTGGGCCGAGGGCCGGTGCCCGACCGATCTCCTCCGCGAGATGGGTGGACTGGGCCTGCTCGGCATGCTGATCCCAGAGGAGTGGGGCGGCATCGGTATGTCGACGGTCGGCTTCGTCGCCGCCATGGAGCAGATCGGCCTGGCCGACCAGTCGGTGGCCGCGGCGTGGCAGGCGCATGTGACCATCGGATCACTGCCCCTGTATCTGTTCGGCAATGACGGACAGCGAGAGCGTTGGCTGCGGCCCCTGGCCGAGGGGCGCGTGCTCGGGGCCTTCGGGCTCACCGAGCCGGATGCCGGATCCGATGCCCGCGGGATCAGCACCCGTGCCGAGCCGCGGGACGGTGGCTGGCTGATCAACGGCCGGAAGACGTTCATCTCCAACGCCGGGACGGACATGTCGTTCGGGGTGACGCTGCTCGCCCGCATCGGGTCGGCCGAGAGCGGCCCGCCCCGGTACGGGAGCTTCGTCGTGGAGAAGGACACTCCCGGCTTCACCATGGGGCCGAAGATGCAGGGCATCGGATGGCGCGGTCTCGATACCCGCGACCTCTACCTGGACGATGTCTGGATCCCCGGCGACCAGCTCCTGGGCGATCCGGACCTGGGCCTCAGCCAGTTCCTGCGCACGCTCGAGGTCGGCCGCATCTCCATCGCCGCGCTGTCGCTCAGCCTGACCCAGGCCGTGCTCGACCTGGCCACCGCCTACGCCCAGGAGCGGGTGCAGTTCGGGCAGCCCATCGCCAAGTTCCAGGCCGTGCAGTTCAAACTGGCCGACATCGCCACCGAGCTCGAGGCAGCCCGCTGGCTCACCTACCGGGCCGCCTATCTGCGCGACCAGGGCCAGCCGTTCCTGAAGGAGGCGGCGATGGCCAAACTGAAGGCCAGCCGCGTGGCCGCCTGGGCGGCATCGGAAGCCGTTCAGGTCCACGGGGGCGTCGGCTACATGTTGGAGACACCGGTGGCCCGCTTCTACTGTGACTCGAAGGTGCTGGAGATCGGTGAAGGGACCAACGAGATCCAGCATCTGGTCATCGCCCGCGCCTTGGGCTGTTGAGCTAGACGACCACCAGCCGCCGGACCGCCTCCACGATGGTGTCGCGGTCGGGGAGCCAGGCCCGTTCGAGTTCGGGGGCGTACGGGGGGGAGTGGCAACGGCACCGATCCGCTCGATGGGGGCGTCGAGATCCCAGAATCCCTCGCGGCCGACAGTGGCCGCGATCTCCGCACCAATGCCGAAGGGGACGGCGGCCTCGTGGGCGATGAGGAGGCGGCTCGTCTTGTGGACCGAGTCGAGGATCGGTGCGACATCGAGGGGAGCCACCGTCCGCAGGTCGATGACCTCGACGGAGATGCCCTCGTCGCCCACCCGTTCGGCGGCGGCGATCGCTTCGTGGACCATCCGGGAGACGGAGACCACGGTCACGTCCGTTCCCGGTCGCACGACCACGGACTTGCCGATCGGAAGGAGATGGTCGGTCGGTGGCTGCGGTCCCTTCATGCCGTACAGCAACCGGTTCTCGATGAAGACCACAGGATTGGGGTCCTGGATCGCCGCACGGAGCAGGCCGTAGGTGTCGGCGGGGGTCGACGGCATGACGACGCTGAGTCCGGGGATGTGCGCCAGCAGTGCTTCCAGACTCTGCGAGTGCTGGCTCCCCGAGGACCGCCCCGCGCCGAACTGCGTCCGCACGGTCAGCGCCATCTCCGCGGCCCCACCGGTCATGAAGGGGAGTTTCGCCGCCTGGTTGAGCAACTGGTCGAAGCACACGCCGAGAAAGTCGAGGTACATCATTTCGACAACCGGGCGCATGCCAGCCATCGCCGCGCCAACACCGAGGCCGATGATTGCCGTCTCGGAGATAGGGGTGTCGCGCACCCGGTCACCGAACTGGTCGGCGAGCCCCCGGGTGAGCCCGAAGACGTTGCCTCCGGCGCCGACGTCGATTCCGGCGACGAACACCCGGTCGTCCTCGGTGAGCTCCACTTCCAGGGCCGCGCGGATGGCGTCCATGGTCCGGAACACCGGCGCATGATCGGGCGGAGGCGGCGGCTCCCTCCGCGCCGGTCGTGCCCGCACGACGAAGTCCGTCAAGGTGACCGCCTGCGGGCTGGCCAGCCGCCGGGCGGCCACGACCGCGTGGTCGAGCGCATCGGCCACCGAGGACTCCAAGGCCTTGAGCTCGTCGTCGCCGACCCCCACGCCTCGAAGCCGGACCTCATGGGCGATCAGCGGGTCGCGAGCCTCCCAGTCGCTCACCTCGTCCGGTGAGCGGTAGCGCTGGGGGTCGCCTTCGTAGTGACCGTGCCAGCGGTAGGTCGCGGCCTCGACGACGGCAGGTCCGTGCCCGGCACGTGCAGTGAGGACCGCGCCGTCCATGACGGACGCCGTTGCCGCGACGTCGTTGCCGTCGACGGCAACGTAGCGGATGCCGTAGCCGGCGGCCCGCTGCTCCAGCGACGCGGCATGCTGGGTTGCCGCCGGAGAGAACTCGGCGTAGCCATTGTTCTCGCAGAAGAAGATCACCGGCAGCTCCCACACGGCGGCGAGGTTCAGGGCCTCGTGGAACGCGCCCTGGGCCGCAGCGCCGTCGCCGAAGAAGGCCACGGCCACACTGCCGTCGGCGCGGAGCTGCGCCGGCCGCCGCGGCTCCGACCGCGATGGGCAGGCCCGCAGCCACGATCCCGTTGGCGCCGAAGATCCCGAGCTTCGGGTCGGCGATGTGCATCGAGCCGCCGCGGCCGCGGTTGGTGCCCTCGTCCTTGCCCATCAGCTCGGCGAACATGCCCAACGGGTCCAGGCCCTTGGCCAGACAGTGGCCGTGGCCGCGGTGGGTGGAGGTGATGGCATCCGCCGGCCGGAGTGGCCAGCAGGCGCCCACGGCGGTCGCCTCCTGTCCGATGGAGAGGTGGACGAAGCCGGGGACCTCCCCGTCGCGGTACAGCGTGGCCACCCGCTGTTCGAAACCGCGGATCAGCAGCATCCGCCGGTGCATCTCGATGAGGTCGTCCGTCGAGAACGCCGGCGACGAGGGGGGGTCTGAGGTCACGAATTGTGTAGTATACCGGTCGGTCGGTACAACGAGGGAAGCCCATGATCGGTGAAATCGAGATCCCCGAGTCCTTCCCCGGCCCCGGCGCGGTCTCGGGGAAGCGTGTGGTGATCACCGGGGCCAGCCGGGGGCTCGGAGCCCTGCTGGCCCACGCCTTCTCGCACGCCGGGGCGTCGGTGGCGCTGGTGGCGCGAACGGAGCGGGACCTGAAGGCGGTGGCGGAGGCGCTTCCCGGGCCGTCGCTGGTGCTCAGCGGTGACGTGACCGACGAGGACTTCAACGAGTCGGTGGCCGACGCCGCGGTGGGCGAATGGGACGGTCTCGATGGCTGGATATGCAATGCCGGGATCTCGCCCGTCGTGGGCGGCCCGCGCCAGACCGACGTCTCGGTCTGGCGGCGGATCCTCGAGGTGAACCTCACCGGCGCCTTTCTCGGGGCCCGGGCCGCGGCCCGGGTGATGCACGAGGGCGGGCGGCTGATCTTCACCGGCTCGGTCCTGGGGGAGCGGCCGCGCCAGGGGTTGACCGCCTACAGCGCCTCCAAGGCCGGGGTGGTCGGCGTGGCCAAGGGCCTGGCGCTGGATCTGGCTCCCGCCGGCATCACCGTGAACGTCGTTGCCCCCGGCTGGTTCGACTCGCCGCTGGCCGAAGGCTGGAAGAGCAGTCCGGAGCACTCGGCGGCCATCACCGGCCACACGGCGCAACGGCGCTGGGGAGCCCCCGCCGACCTGCCCGGCGCCTATCTGTTCCTGGTCTCCGACGCCGCGGCGTTCGTCACCGGCACCGTGCTCAGCGTCGACGGTGGATACCTCCTGGTATGAAGGCACCGCGACGGGTGGTGGCTATCACGGGAGCCGGTGGCGCCCTCGGCGCCGCGGTCTCGCATCAGCTGGCCAGCGAGCCGGCCACCGACCTCTTACTCAGCGATGTCAGCGCATCCTCGCTGGAGGCGACGGTGGCCGCTCTCCCGGCGACCGACGGATCGGTCGAGACGCGTCCTGGCGGACGTGAGCGAATTCGCCGAGGTCGAGTCGGCGATCGGTCTGGCGGTCGAGCGGTTCGGCCGCCTCGACGTGCTGATCAGCAACGCCGGCGTGCTCTCGCCGAACGGCCGGATCCACAATCTGGACACCGAGGAGTGGGAGCGTGCCTTCCGGATCAACCTCCTCGGTGCTGTGAACGGGATCCGTGCCGCAGTGGCCGTCATGCGCCCGCAGCGGTCGGGCTCGATCGTCCTGACGGCGTCGGTCGCCGGTCTGACGGCGTGGTCGCATGCGGCTCCCTACTGCGCCACGAAGGCGGCGGTGATCCAGCTGGCCAAGGTGGCTGCCGTCGAGTACGCCCGGGACGGTATCCGCGTCAACTGCGTGTGTCCGGGCACGTTCCTGTCCGCCATCCATGAGGGCCTTCCGCAGGACGCGCTGGACGCCATGGCCGAGCGTCATCCCCTCGGGCTCGGTTCGGCCGGCGACCTCGTCGGTGCGTACTCCTACCTGGCCGGCGAAGCATCGGGCTGGACGACCGGGTCGGCGATCGTCGTGGACGGCGGGTACTCGGCGCCTTGAGGGCAGCTATCCCGGCAGCTCGGAGGTCGGGTTGATGATTCCTCGCATGAAGATGTCGGCGAACGGCTGCGCCACATCTCGAGCCGACAGCGGTCCGCCCGCCTTCAGCCACAGGTAGGTGTAGTTGTGCATCCCGAGCCAAGCCATGGCGGTGAGCCTCGGCTGCAACTCGCGGAACTCGCCCGAGTCGACGCCGGCCTGGAGCACCGCCTCCACCCGCCGCTCGTAGCCGCGGCGTCGTTGGCGGAACTGCTCGGCGCGGTCACCGGTCAATGCAGGGAACTCGTGCAGGAAGACCCAGACATGATCCGGGTAGCGGTGGATCACATCGAGCAGCTCCTCACCGAGCATGGCCAGCTGCTGCGACGGCGAGCCGCCCGCCTCGGCCACACGGTCGGCGCCGATCATCACCTCGTCCATCACACGGTCGTGAATCGCGGCGAGCAGCTCCTCCTTGGAACCGATGTAGTGGTAGAGCGCTCCCTTGCCGAGATCGTTGGCGGCACACAGCTCCATGATGCCGGTGGCGTGATACCCACGTCGGGCGAAGACGGGAGCGGAC
This sequence comes from uncultured Acidimicrobiaceae bacterium, assembly GCA_963812525.1. GTDB lineage: Bacteria > Actinomycetota > Acidimicrobiia > Acidimicrobiales > RAAP-2 > Bog-756. The sequence continues at coordinate 315,361 of CAWEVL010000004.1, read as the reverse complement.
GCATCGATGATCGTCTGGCGACGCGCCTCCCAGTTCGCCCTGCGTGGAGAATCACCGCTCGCGTCCGTCCGTGGCATTTGGTCGCGAGGTTAGCGGGCCGTCCGCGGGGGAAGCGGATTCTCGACCAGGGGTGTGAGGGCCTTGGTCAGCCTCCGCCGAGGCCAGCATCCTCATGCCGTAATTCCGGCCCGGCTGACCCGACCGCCCGACGCCCGGCTGACCTGATCGGTCTAGGCTGGCCCGCCGATACGGGATGGTCCCGGAGGGCGGAGGGCGACGGGAGTGGTCGAGCAGACGGGCGCCGCTCTGGGGCCGAGGTGGTGAGGTGGTGACCATGACCCCCGGGCCGAGGACCCAGACGGACATGAACTGGTATTCCGTGCTCGACCACCACGCCGCCCGTGCGCCGGACCGGGCGATCACGGTATTCGAGGGTGAGACGACGACGTACGGGGAGATGGCCCGACGGGCGGCCGCCCTGGCTGCGGGCCTGGCCGGACGAGACGTCGGCCGGGGAGACGTCGTCGCCCTCCTCTCGTACAACTGTCCCGAGTTCCTGGAGACCGTCTTCGCCGCCAACTACCTCGGCGCGATCGTGATGCCGATCAACTGGCGGCTGGCGGCGCCCGAAGTCCGGTACATCCTCGAGCACTCCCAGGCGCGCGCTCTGGTCTGCGATCCATTGCTTGTCGATCTGGCGAACGACGCAACGGAGGGGATGGAGGCAACCCTCGTGCGGGCGTGCAATGCAGCCGCGCCGGACGGCGGATGGACGACCCTCGCCGAGCTGCGCGCCACCGGGGGCAGCGTGGCGTACGTGCCGGCCGCGGCCGACGATGTCCACCGGTTGATGTACACCTCGGGCACGACGGGACGGCCCAAGGGCGTCATGATCACCCACGCCAACCTGGCCTGGAAGAACCTCGCGCACATCATCGAGTTCGGCTTCTCGGGCTCCGATCTCGGGCTCGCCTGCGGGCCCCTCTACCACGTCGGTGCGCTCGACCTCACGACCACCTCCCTGATCGCGGCGGGAGCGACGACCATCATCCACCGTACGTTCGAAGCGCCTGCGGTGGTCGACGAGCTCGAGCGCTCGCGGGTGACCACCGTCTGGCTGGCGCCCGCCATGGTCAACGCCATCATGGCCTTGCCCGATATCGAGCAGCGGGATCTTTCGTCGGTCCGGGTGGTCATCAACGGCGGCGAGAAGATGCCGGTCCCCCTCATCGAGCGGCTCCGGCGCACGTTTCCGTCGGCGTGGTTCGCCGATGCGTATGGCCTCACGGAGACCGTGTCCGGTGACACCTTTCTCGATCGGGACAGCATGGTGAGCAAGCTGGGCAGCGTGGGCCGGTCGTGCCTCTACCTCGAGCTCGACATCTGGGACGCGCAGGGGAGCCCGTTGCCTGCAGGGGAGCGCGGGGAGATCGTGCTGCGCGGCCCGAAGATCTTCAAGGGCTACTGGCGGGATCCGGACGCGACAGCCGCCGCATTTGCCGGAGGCTGGTTCCACACCGGGGACGTCGGCGTCCGCGACGAGGACGGCTACCTGTTCATCGTCGATCGCTTCAAGGACATGATCGTGTCGGGCGGCGAGAACATCGCCAGCTCGGAAATCGAGCGGGTCCTCTATGAGCATGACGCCGTACTCGAGGCCGCGGTGGTGGCCCGTCCTGATGAACGATGGGGCGAAGTCCCGGTGGCATTCGTCGTCCTGCGCCCGGGGTCGACCGTGACGTCGGAGGTGCTCCTCGAGCACTGCCATGCACAGCTGGCGCGGTTCAAGGTGCCCAAGGAGATCACGTTCCTCGACGCGCTGCCGCGAAATCCGTCGGGCAAGATCCTCAAGCGCGAGCTCCGCGGCGGCAGGGTGAGCGGACCACTCAGGTCTCGGGCTCGAGAGGGAGGCGAGAAACGGCGGCCTTCCGGTCGTGCGACACCCTGATGGTCATCGGGCCCGCCACCGGGCCGGCCGGCCTTCCCGCGCCGCTCGGAGACCCTCGTTGGCGTCCTCGGTGGCCATCGCCACCAGGCGCATGGTCTCCCCGAAGCGGATGGCCTCGACGGGGGGGAGGCTCTGCGAGCGCACCGCCACCTCCTTGGTGGCCCGAGCGGCCAGCGGGGCCGCGGCGACCAGGCGACGGGCCAGGGCTCGTGCCTCGTCCATGAGCTGCTCGTGCGGCACCACCCAACCGGCCAGGCCGATCTCCTTGGCGCGCTCGGCGTCGATCCGTTCACCGGTCAGGAGCAGCTCCATGGCGTACTGCCAGCTCACCCTCTGGGGCAGCCGGATGGCGCCGACGATGGTGGGCACTCCGAGACGCACCTCGGGATAGCCAAATTCGGCCCGATCGCTGGCGATCACGAAATCGCACCAGGTCACCAGGGTGAGGCCGTAGCCCAGGCAGATCCCGTTGACGGCGGCGATGACCGGCTTGTAGATCTCCCAGCCACTCTCGAAGGAGTTGACTGTCGGCTTCTCCCAGAACGTACCGGCGAACTCACCGGTCGCCCCTCCGTCTCGCATGTCCCCGCCGGCGCAGAAGGCCCTCCCCGCGCCGGTGACGATCGCCACCCACGCGTCTTCGTCGTCCCGGAAGCGGCTGAACGCATGGTTGAGCGACTGCCGCATCTCGGCGTTGATGGCGTTGAGGGTGTCCGGTCGGTTGTAGGTGATCGTGGCCACGTGCTCCGCGATCTCGTAGCTGACGAGCGTGTTCATACCGAAAGCATGCCTCAGCGGTCCAGGCCGGTGGTCGGCCCCTGGTCGGATCGGTGGTGGATGGCTGGGTGCGGGCAGGACCCGGGGACGGCGTGTCCGGTGCGGCCGGCCGATCGATCGGTGCCCCGGGGACGAGCGCTCCGTCCCGGGCGCCGCTCAGCCGCCGACGGTGGGCGAACTGCTGGCGCGGGCGCGTCCCCTCGGGACCGAAGGCCTCGACGGCCCGGCGGCGCCGGAGGCTATGCTGTGCAAGTGCACAACAACGCTCGGTATCGGGTCGTCCAGTGGACCACGGGGAACGTCGGCAAGAGTTCGGTGCAGGCCATCGCCGCCAACCACGCGCTCGAGCTCGTCGGGTGCTACGCCTGGTCGCCGGAGAAGGTCGGACGCGATGTCGGTGAGCTGTGTGGCATCGACCCTCTGGGGGTGGCGGCCACGAACGACATCGACGCACTGCTGGAGTTGAAACCGGACTGCGTGGTCTACAACCCGATGTGGCTCGACGTCAGCGAGCTGGTGCGCATCCTGTCGTCGGGGGCGAACGTCGTGGCGACGGCCTCGTTTATCACCGGCCACAACCTGGGCCCCGGTCGGGACCAGATCGCCGAGGCGTGCCAGAAGGGCGGTTCGACGATGTTCGGGACGGGCATCAGCCCGGGCTTCGCCGAGTTGTTGGCCATCGTGTCTGCCACCATCTGCGACCGGGTTGACAAGGTCACGATCGACGAGGCAGCGGACACCACCTTCTACGACTCACCGGCGACGGAACTCCCGGTCGGCTTCGGCAAACCGATCGACCACCCCGAGCTCCAGGCGATGACCGCACAGGGCACGGCGGTGTTCGGCGAGGCCGTGCGGATGGTCGCCGACGCCCTGGGGGTCGAACTCGACGATGTTCGCTGCGAGGCTGAGTACGCGCAGACCACCGCCGATCTCGACCTCGGGTCGTGGACCATCGCCGCAGGCTGTGTCGCCGGTGTGGCGGCCAGTTGGACGGGATCCGTCGACGACAAGGTCGTCGTCGAGCTCAACGTCCGGTGGCGGAAGGGCCAGACGCTGGACCCGGACTGGAAGATCGATCAGGACGGTTGGGTGATCCGGATCGACGGACGGCCGACGGTGACGGCAGCCATCAGCTTCCTCCCACCCCCCGACTTCCAGGCCGAGACGATGGAGGACTTCATGGTGCTGGGGCACATCATGACGGCGATGCCCCCGATCAACGCCATTCCGGCCGTGGTGGCGGCTGCGGCGGGCATCGCCACCTACAACGATCTGCCGCTGGTTCTGCCTGGCGGCGGCGTGCCCACCAAGTAGCGGGTTCTCGCTCGAGCTCCGGCCAACCGGGTCACTACCGCTTGGTGTCGACGGACGTCGGGTCGACCCCGGCGATGGCCCGCTCGATGAACGAGCGGGTGACGTCGTGGCCGGCGGTCACACCGAGGGCGTCTTCCAGGGCCAGTACCTGGGAAAGGCCGGTGATCATGAGCAGGGCGACGATCGGCGGGAGCACGTCGTCGGTCACGCCGAGTGCGCCCAGGGCCGTGGTCACCGCCTCCAATTGGGCGGCCCGGAACCGGTTGGCGTAGCGAGCGATCTCGGTGCGGATTGCCTTGCGGTGATTGGCCAGGGCCACGAACTCGATGTTGAATCGGGCCCCACGAGGATCGGCGTTGAGCTGCCACAGGACCCGCAGCGATCCGTCGGTGGCGATGGCCCGTTCGATGCGCGCCACGTTCTCCTCGGCCCGCCGCCGGAAGACCTCCAGGAACAGGTCGTCCATGGTGCGGAAGTAGTAGTGGACGAGCTGCGGCTTGAGGCCGGCCCTGGCCGCCACCCGGCGGGAGGTGACGGCGGCATAGCCCTCTTCGAGCAGTAGCAGCTCGGCGGCGTCGAGCAGCTGGGCGCGAGTCTTGGAGTCCACGGCACCGATGCGACGGGGCGAGGAGGAAGGCGCCACACCGATACGTTGCCACACTGGCGGGACCGGTGCTAAGCAATTGCTCAGTATTGCTGTGCAGACGCGCAGCAACGACAGGAGAAGGAGACCAGGGTTGAGCGACTGGCAGACGATCGATTTCTTCTTCGACGAGTCGTTGGTCGAGGATCCGTATCCGTACTTCGACGAGCTACGCACCGCGTGCCCGGTCCTGTCGCTCCCGCATCTCGGGGTGGTCGCGGTGACCGGGTACGACGAGACGAGCGAGGTGTACCGGGACACCGAGACGTTCTCATCGTGCAACTCCGTCGTCGGCCCGTTCGCGGCGTTCCCGGTGCCACTGGACGGTGATGACGTCGGCGAGATCGTCGACCGCTACCGGGACCAGCTGCCCATGCACGAACACATGGTGACCATGGACCCGCCCGACCACACCCGCGAGCGAGCCCTGTTGATGCGGCTGATCACGCCGAAGCGCTTGAGGGACAACGAGGCATTCATCTGGCGCGTCGCCGATGAGCAGCTCGACGAGTTCGTGAACGACGGAGCCTGCGAATTCATCAAGGCGTACACCCAACCCTTCGCCATGCTGGTCGTTGCCGACCTGCTCGGTGTGCCGGAGGAGGACCATCGGCGATTCCGCGAAGGGTTCGGGCTGAGTCGCTCACCCGGCGAGGTCGGGGCCGGCCAGGAGGGCAATCCGGACGAGAACCCCCTGGCCTGGCTGGACGAGTGGTTCACCGAGTACATCGAGGACCGACGCCGGGAGCCTCGGCGTGACGTCCTGACCGATCTCGCCCTGGCCACCTATCCCGACGGCAGCATCCCCGACGTCACCTCGGTGGTACGCACGGCGACGTTCCTGTTCGCCGCCGGCCAGGAGACGACCGCCCGCCTCCTGGCGGCCGCCCTCAAGCACCTTGCCGAGCACCCCGAGCTCCAGGACTCGCTCCGGGCCGACCGTGACCGGATCCCCGACTTCCTGGAAGAGGTCCTCCGGGTGGAGAGTCCGGTAAAGGCAGACTTCCGCCTGGCCCGCCGCTCGACGTCGATCGGAGGCGTGGACGTCGCCGCCGGCACACCGGTCATGCTGCTGAACGGTGCGGCCAACCGCGACCCCCGACACTTCGAGTGCCCTGCCGAATTCCGGGCGGATCGACCCAATGCCCAGTCCCATCTCGCCTTCGGGAGGGGCGTCCACTCCTGCCCGGGGGGTCCCCTGGCTCGGGCCGAGGGGAGGGTCAGCATCGAACGCATCCTCGACCGCACACGCAACATCCGTCTGTCTGCAGAGCATCACGGGCCTCCCGGTGCCCGGCACTTCCGGTACGAGCCGACCTGGATCCTCCGTGGGCTCACCGAGCTGTACCTCGAGTTCGACGTCGCCGGGAGCCCTCGGTGAGCCGGGTCGCCGTCATCACCGGCGGGGCTTCGGGGATCGGACTCGGGGTCGCCCGAGCCTTCGCGGCCGAGGGCCACCGAGTGGCCCTGATCGACCGCGACGGAGCCGCAGTCGAGACCGCGGCCAGCCAACTGCGGAACGAAGGAGCGGTGGCGCTCGCCCTCGACGTCGACGTGTCCGATCGGCCGTCGGTCGATGCCGGATTCGAACGCATCCGGACGGAGCTCGGACCGATCGAGATCCTGGTGACCAGTGCCGGAATCGAATCGTTCACCCCAGTCCTCGACATCACCGCCGACGGCTGGGACCGGATCATCGGGGTCAACCTCACGGGCACCTTCGCCTGCGTGCAGGCCGCCCTGCCCGACATGCTCAACGCCGGGTGGGGGCGCATCGTCACCATCTCCTCCTCGAGTGCCCAGTCCGGCGCGCCCAACATGGCCCACTATGCGGCGTCAAAGGGTGGCGTCATCGGTCTCACCAAGGCGCTGGCGGTCGAGCTCGCCCGTAGCGGCATCACCGTCAACACCATCCCACCCAGCCTCGTCGACACCCCGATGGCGCGGAATGCTGAAGCCGCCGGCGACTTCCCCGGAGTCGACGTGATCGGTCCCATGGTCCCCCTCGGACGGGCCGGGACACCAGAGGACATCGCCGCGGCCTGCTCGTTCTTGTGTTCCGAGGGCGGCAGCTACATCACCGGCCAGGTGATCGGCGTCAACGGCGGCATGTACATCTGATCCCAATCCCTCGGCTCGACCGCCTTGGCGGCAATCCTCGTGGGCCCACCAAGGTCGAGTATCGGCGAATTGTCGGCGTGGGCCGTCCGCAACACTCGCTGAGCTGACGCCTACCGGTACCTGGCCGCCGCCATCTCCAGGGGGGGCACCGACCCGCCGACGGGTGGGGTAGGTGCCGGGGTTCAACGCCCCGGCATGAGGCTCACGGGACCGCGGAGGCAGGGGTGTGGGCCCCCGTCCGTCCCGGCATCACGCCTGGGCCCGCGGCGGCGACAAGTCGATGAGCAGGTGGTTCTGCCGTGGCGCCGGCCGTCGTCGCTGGGCCGGTGTCTCAAGTGGGGACCCGCTCCTGCCGATGGATAGGGACCGCCGAATCGTGGAGGGAACGTGTCGACACTCGAAGGGACGGCAAGTGTCGGTTCGAGCTGTCCGCCCGCTGGCGTACGGCCCACGTCGAAGCATCTGTGGCGCTGGTTCCTCGCCCTCGAGGCCGTCTTCGCCCTCATCTACTTCCCCTTCGGACTGCCACCCGAGAAGCCCCTCATCTTCGGCTTCCTCCCCTGGATGGAGTGGCCCGGACAGGTCTTCGCCTGGGCCTGCATCGGGCTGTCCGCCGTCGCCGCCATCGCCTACGGGGTGTGGCGCAACCGGCCCAACGCCCCCATCGCCTGGTGGTTCCTGGGAGGCGGGGTGTTCCTCTTCATCACCGGCGACACCCTCTACAAGTTCTGGCACCAGATCATGGGCCAGCAGCAGATCCCCTTCCCCTCGTTCATCGACGTCGTCTACATCACGATGTACCCGGTGGTCGCCGTCGGGCTGTTGCTGCTCACCCGGGCCCGGGTCCCGGGTGGCAATCGGGCCAGTCTCATCGACGCGCTGACCGTCACCCTGGGGGTCGGGCTGCTCTCGTGGATCTTCCTCATCGGGCCGAACGTCCGGGCGCCCGGCGGCACGCTGGTACGGCTCACCTCGGCCGCCTACCCACTCGGAGACGTCCTCGTCCTGGCCATGCTGGCCCACCTGTGGAGCGCCGGCGGATTCCGCAACACGGCCGGACGCCTGCTGGCCATCGGCGCCCTGGGCACCCTGGTCGCCGATTCGCTCTACGGGCTGGCCAACCTCCACCCGGCCTGGAACTGGAGTGACGGGAACCCGGTCGACATCGGTTGGGTCCTGTTCTATGCCTGTTGGGGTGCGGCGGCGCTGCACCCGTCCATGCGGGAGCTCTCGCAACCCCGAAAGGCGGCGGCCCCGCGAACCACCTGGACTCGGCTGGGCCTGTTGGCCGGCGTCTCACTCATCGCCCCCACCGTCCTGCTCGTCGAGACGCTCCTCGGCAACCCGGTCGACGCTCCCATGATCGCCGTGGTCGCCGGGGCCACGTTCCTACTGGTACTGCTGCGCATGGCCGGGTTGATCTGGGAGCGGGAACGGGCGGAGAGTCGGGAGCAGGTGCTGCGCACCTCGGCGTCGGAGCTGGTGGCGGCCTCCGGCCGGGAGGCGATCTACGAGGCCACCATGGCCGGACTGGGCGACCTGGTGACCGGCCACGACGACACGGTCGAGATCACGCTGGCCGTGATCGACCCCACCGGTGCGTTGACCGTCGTCGCCCGTTCGGGGGACGCCTCGGCGGGGGACCCCGTGGACCTGACGGCGTTGTGGGCGGAACTGCTGGCCGGCGAGGTCGACGGCCCGGTCGTGACCCGCTCGGTGGATGTCCCGGCCACCGCCACCGCTCCAGGCGATGGCTCTGGCTCGCTCCAGCTGCTGGTCTACCCGCTCGGGACCGAGGAGCAGCGTCAGGGCATGGTCGTGGCGTCGAGCGGCTCCGACGTACCCTCGGAACTCCAGAACTCGTTCGAGATCCTGGTGGCCCAGGTGGACATGGCCCTCGACCGCGAGTTCATGACCGAGACCGTGCACGCTCGACGGAGTCAGGCCCGCTTCCAGACGCTGGTGCAGAATGCCTCCGACGTCATCCTGATCGCCCGTCCGGACACCACCATCACCTACCAGACCCCCTCGTCGAAGCGGACGCTCGGCTACGAGCCCGGGTCCCTGGAAGGTTTGCCGTTCACCAGGCTGGTCCACCCGGACGATCGGGAGCAGGCACTTGCCGTGTTCACCGGGGTGGCGTTCCGTGGCGGCACGTCGGTGACGGCCCAGTGGCGGATCCGCCATGATGACGGCTCGTGGCATCACGTCGAGGTGATCGCCACCAACCTGTTGGACGACGAGACGGTCGAGGGGATCGTCCTCACCCTCCGGGACGTCAACGAGCGTCGGGGTCTGGAGGAGGAGCTCAAGCACCAGGCCTTCCACGACGGACTGAGCGGGCTGGCCAACCGCGCCCTGTTCCGCGACCGCCTGGACCACGCCTTGGACCGGGCAGCCCGGTCGAAGGCCTCACTGGCCGTGCTCTTCCTCGACCTCGACGACTTCAAGCTGGTCAACGACAGCCTCGGTCACACGGCCGGAGACACCCTCCTGGTCGAAGTGGCCCGTCGACTGACCAACTGCCTGCGGGGAGGGGACACGGCGGCCCGGTTTGGTGGGGATGAGTTCGCCGTCCTCATGGAGGAGATCGTGAACGCCGACGAGGCCTGCGATGTGGCGGAGCGCATCACCGACGCCCTCCGCGAGCCCATGATGGTGCTGGACCGCGAGATCCACGTGCGGGCCAGCATCGGCATCGCCTTCAACCGTCTGGGCACCGAGGACTCCTCCGAGCTCATCCAGGCCGCCGATGTGGCCATGTACGCGGCCAAGGCCCGAGGCAAGGGTCGGTACGAGGTCTACCAGCCGGCCCTGCAGACCGCGGTGGTGGAGCGGCTCGAACGGACGGCCGACCTGCAGCGGGCGGTGGACCAGGGGGAGTTCGAGATCTTCTACCAGCCCATCCTCAGCCTCGAGGGGGACGCCGGTATCGGGCTCGAGGCCCTGGTCCGCTGGCGCCATCCCGAACGCGGCCTCCTGCTCCCGAAGGACTTCATCGGCCTGGCCGAGGAGACCGGCCTCATCGTGCCGCTCGGCCGATGGGTACTCCAGACCGCCTGCCAACAGGCTCGACAGTGGCAGATGCACTACGCCAAAGCCAGTCCCCTCCGCTTGAGTGTCAACATCTCGGCTCGGCACTTCCAGCACGACAGCCTGGTCGGTGATGTGGCCAAGGCCCTGCAACAGTCGGACTTCGACGCCCACTCCCTGGTGCTCGAGATCACCGAGAACGTCCTTGTCCAGGACACCGAGACGGTCATCCCCCGGATGCTGGCCCTCAAGGAGCTGGGCGTGTCCTTCGCCATCGACGACTTCGGCACCGGGTATTCGTCGCTCAGCTACCTGAAGCGCTTCCCGATCGACATCCTGAAAGTGGACAAGGCCTTCGTGGACGACGTGATGGAGGACAGCGCACTGGCCGAGACCATCGTCCGCCTGGGACAGACCATGCACCTCCAGACGGTGGCCGAGGGCATCGAGCAGGCCGGCCAGGTCGAGGCCCTCCGGGCCTTCGGCTGCGACTTCGGACAGGGGTTCTACCTGGCCCGGCCCCTCCCCATCGCCGAGCTCTCCGACTTCCTGGCCGACATGGCGCCGGGCACACCGACCCTGGACTCCGCCGCCGTCACCGAGGAGACCGTGGGATGAGCGCTCCTCTCACGTCACGCACCGGCTCGCCGTCCGCCAACGGACACACCGCTCCAGCTCCCCCGGCCGAGGTCCGGCGGGACGCCCGATGGGGCGACCTCGAACGCCTGCGCGCCTCCCACCCCATGATGGACGCCGTCATCGACGAGGTGGCGGGTCGCCGCATCCGGGTCGGCGATCACTGGCTGAGCGACTTCGCCTCCTGCAACTACCTCGGCTTCGACCTGCACCCGACCATCATCGAGTCGGTGGAGCGCGAGCTACGCCGCTGGGGTACCCATCCGAGCTGGTCACGGCTCCTGGGGAGCCCCCGCCCCTACGTCGACATCGAGGAGGAGCTGACCGATCTGCTCGGTGCGCCCGACACCCTGCTGCTCCCCACCATCTCGATCATCCACACCGCGGTGATTCCCGTCCTGGCCGGCCAGGGCGCCGTGCTGGTCGACGCGCAGGCCCACAAGACGATCTACGAGGGGTGCACGGTGGCACGGGGCGCCGGGGCCACGCTCCACCGGGTCCGGTCCAACGACCCAGGCGCGCTGGAGGAGACCCTGCGGACGCTGCCACCCACCATGACCCGCCTGTTCTGCATGGACGGGGTGAATAGCATGACGGGCAACGTCCCGGACCTGTCCGAGTACGCGCGGATCTGTCGGGAGTACGACACGCTCCTGTACGTCGACGACGCCCACGGGTTCGGAGTGATCGGGGAGTCTCCGGGCCCGGGAGCACCCTATGGGCGACGCGGGAACAGCATCGTCCGCTATCTCGACGACACCTACGACAACATCGTGCTGGTGGGCGGGTTCTCGAAGTCCTACTCGTCGCTGCTGGCGTTCCTGGCCCTGCCGACCCGACTCAAGAACCACCTGAAGGTGGCGGCCGCCCCCTATCTCTACTCGGGCCCGTCCCCGACCGCGTCACTGGCCACCGTCCTGGCCGGCTTCCGGGTCAACGACGCCGAGGGCGATGACATCCGGCTGGCGCTGGCCGCCAAGACCGCCCGGGTCCTCGATCGGATCGCCGAACTCGGCCTCTACACTCTGAACTCTTCCGGGCTGCCCATCGTCGAGCTCCCGTTGGGTGAAGCCGACGACATCGACACCGTCGGGCGCTTCCTCTTCGACCGGGGCATCTACGTGACGCTGGCCGCCTATCCCCTGGTGCCCCGGTCCCAGGTCGGGTTCCGGATCCAGATCACGGCAGCCAACGCCGACGACGAGATCGAACAGCTCAACGGGGTACTGGGCGAAGTCGCCGAGCGGTTCGACATGCAGCGCCTCCCGACTCGCTCCTGACCGCTATGGGCACGGTGCCGCTGACCGCCCCGCTCCGGCAGCGTGACTTCCGCCTGCTGTGGACCGGCATGTCCGTGTCGTTGCTGGGAGACGGGTTCTTTCTGGTCGCCGTGGCCTGGGAGGCCTTCGCCCTGTCGAACCAGCCGGCAGCACTGGCCTACGTGGGCGTGGCCCTCTCCCTGCCCCAGGCGGCCATGCTGCTGTTCGGCGGCGCCGTCTCCGACCGCTGGGGGTGCCGGCCGGTGCTGATCTGGGCCGACTGGGCCCGGGCCCTGGCCGTCGGCGCCCTGGCCGTGCTCCTGGCATCGGGCGGGCTCCACCTGTGGGAGCTCTACGTTGTCGCGGGCTTGCTGGGCGTGGCCGCCGCTTTCGCCTCCCCCGCCTTCGACGCCCTGGTACCGCGGCTGGTCCCGGAGGGCGAGCTCCATCAGGCGAACGCCATCGAACAGTTCGTCCGGCCGGCCACCATCCAGTTGGCCGGTCCGGCCCTCGGGGGGCTGGCCGTGGCCACCGTCGGTTCGGTGGGGGCCCTCGCCTTCGACGCCATGACCTTCGCCTTCTCGGCGCTGTGCATGGTGCGCATGAGCGCTCACGGGCCGGCCCCGGCCACCGCCGGCTCGGACGGCGGGAGCATCGGTCGGGACGTCCGCCAGGGGCTGCGGTACGTCCGCCGTCACGTCTGGCTGTGGGGGACGTTCCTGTCCGCCACCTTCACGTATCTGCTGTTCATCGGGCCCACGCAGGTGTTGCTCCCCTACGTGGTGCGCAACACGCTGCACCAGAGCGCGTCGGCCTACGGGATCGTGCTCGCCGCGGGTGGCGTGGGCGCGCTGGTCGGTGCCGTGGCCATGGGACGGGCGCGAGAACCGCGGAGGCCGATCAGGTGGATCTACGGGTGGTGGACGGTGGCCACGCTGGCTGTGGCGGGGTACGGGGTGTTCGAGAAGGTGTGGGGCCTCGTGCTGGCGTCCGTGGTGGTCAACGGGGCCGAGGCCGTCGGAGCCGTGGTCTGGGTCACGCTGAAGCAACGCCGAGTGCCCATCGCCATGCTGGGGCGGGTATCGAGCATCGACTGGCTCGTCTCGACGGCTCTTCTCCCCCTCAGCTACGCGCTCGACACCGCCGGTGGCCCATCTGCTGGGCGCCCGCACCACGCTGGTTCTGGCCGGCACCGTCGGGGCGGCGGTGACCCTGAGCTTCCTCTTCCTCCCCGGCATGCGTCGGGACGACGGGGTAGGGGATAGTGCCCGGACCCGGACCCGGGCCACCGACGATCTGCCAGTGCCCACGGCGGTGCGGATGGAGGCCGACGCGGCGGGGCGACCGGTGTCGGGATCCGATGGGTGGTGCCTGTGCTGCGGGTGGCACCGATCGTGGACCGGCCACCACCCGGCCGCCACCCGTCCCGGCGGTGAGCCGGAAGGCGCTCCGGCCCGATCGGCCGTCCTGCCGGTTGCGTGATTCCGGGGCCGACGCGCCCCGGTTGGGCCGGCCTGCCGGACCCGGGGGGCGAAGGACGCCCGATCTCGGCACGAGGCCTCCGCCGGCCACCTCCTCCGCCGGGTCAACCCGATGGGGACCAAGCTCGAGGAGAAGCTCCCGCCTCGAGCAGCATCCTGGCCGGTGTCGAAAGTGGTTCGACGAGATGAACGAAGCCGAGTTCGGCCTGTTTGGGCGGATTGAACGATCGGACATCGACCGGCAGGGACGAGGGAACAAGCGAGCGGTACGAGATGAAGGACCCGAGTCCACTTTGGGCGGCGGTGAGCCACGCGCTCCTGTCGTCCGCCTCCAGTACGAAGGTGGGCCGGACGTCCATGCTTTCGAACCACTCGTTGAGCAGGTCTCGGCGGGTTGACGTGGTGGTGGGCATGACCATCGGCAGACCATCGAGGTGTTCGAGAGTGATTGACGAGGGAAGGTGCAACCCTTGAGGGGACACGAGCACAATCTCCTCGGCCGTCATGCGTTCCACTTCGACATCCGGTGAGAGGTGGCCGATCTCCGCGAAACCCAGTTCGCACGCTCGTTCAGTGATCCGCAGCATCACCCCCGCATAACTGTCGGCCAGCTCAACCGTCAGGGCCACGTCGGGCCACAATCGGACCACCTGGGCGAGCAACCGATTGAGCACCATGCCGTTGGTGGGCGTCGTGACCAATCGAAGGCTTCCGCTCTCGGAAGACGACCGAGCAGAGACCCGAACCTCGTCGACGGCATCGAGGGCTCGTCGGGCGGCGACACTGACCTCGACACCCCGTGCGGTGAGGACCAGACGGCGGCCGGAGAGGGAGAAGAGCGGGACCCCGAGTTCGCGCTCGAGCGACCTGAGCGCCCTGGACAGCACCGGCTCGGAGACCCCGAGATGCCGGCCGGCCCCGGAAAGCGAACCTGCGTCGGCCAGGGCGGTCAAGTAACGCAGTTGCTGCAGATTCATGTCCAGAGGGTATCGAAACGGTGCTCAAAATGGCCATTGAAGTCCGGGCGCCAGTGGGGGATAAAGGACGAGGGCAACATCCCGGTCCTCAGGTTGAGGCCGCGGGTCGACGACCCATCCGCCAATGAGGGCTTGGCTACAGACACGAGCCGATGTGCTCGCGAACGGGGGGACTGTGACATACCCAGTGAAGGCGATCCAGAGGATCGTCATTGTGGCCGCCTTGGTGGCGGCGGCTTCGATCGTCACCACAGCCAGTGGTGGCCTGCCGGCCGGGGCGGTCAAGGCCCTCTCGGCCCCGGTGTTCACCGGTAACGGCACCATCAAGGCCAAGGTGGGCAAGCCCCTGGCCTACACCGTGAAGACCAAGGCCAACCCGGTCGCCTCCCTCTCCGTGGTCGGGGCCCTGCCGACCGGGGTGAGCTTCCTGGCCGACGACACCACGGGCACCGCCCTGGTCTCCGACCCCACCCCGCTGGGCGGCAGCTACCCGATCACCCTCCAGGCCACCAACTCCCAGGGCACCACCACCCTGGACGCCACCCTGGCCGTCAAGTCCAAACTGCCGCTGCTCCGCCACGTGTTCGTGATCATGCTGGAGAACGAGGGCTACGGCGCCACCTTCGGCGGGCCCAACAACTACCTCAACTCCACCCTCCCGGCCCAGGGGGCCCTGCTGACCAACTACTACGGGGTGGGCCACTTCTCCAACAGCAACTACACCGGGTTCATCTCCGGCCAGCCCCCGACGGCGGACAACCAGATCGACTGCCTGGCCCCGCCGGCCTACGCCGACTTCCCGGCCGGCTCCGGCCAGGACGCCAACGGCATCCAGCAGGGCAACGGCTGCGTGTACCCGGCGGCCGTGCCCACCCTGGCCGACCAGCTCACCGGGGACGGGCTCACCTGGAAGGGCTACCAGGAGGACATGGGCAACGTCCCGACCCGGGAGTCGGCCAACTGCGGGCATCCGACGGTCGGTGGCAGCGACGGCACCGCCGCGGCGGTGCCCGGCGACGGCTACGCCTCCCGCCACGACCCCTTCGTCTACTTCCACTCCATCATCGACAACACCACCGAGTGCAACCAGGACGTGGTCCCGTTGGGCGACACCAGCGGGAACCTGCCGGCCGGCGCCCTGGCCGGCACCACCGGCCTGGTCACCGACCTGCAGTCGGTGGCCACCACCCCCAACTTCAGCTTCATCACCCCCAACCTGTGCGACGACGGCCACGACTACCCGTGCCACAACGTGACCAGCCCGGACACCTCGGCCGTCAACGACATCAGCGACTGGCTGCAGACGTGGATCCCCATCATCGAGGCCTCGCCCGCCTACCAGCAGGACGGCCTCATCGAGGTGACCTTCGACGAGGCCGACACGGCCGACGCCACCGCCTGCTGCGGCGAGACTCCCGGCCCGGCGGCCAACTCGGGCGGCAACGGGATCAGCGGCCCGGGCGGCGGTCGGATCGGGACCATCCTCATCTCCCCGCACATCACCCCGGGCCTGGTGGTCACCAAGACGTCCTACAACCACTACTCGTCGCTGGCCTCCATCGAGGACCTGTTCGGTCTGCCCCGCCTGGGTGAGGCCAAGACGGTGACCACCACCTTCGACAAGAAGATCTACACCCCCTAGGACGCCCGGGGGCCGGCAGGCGGTCCCCCTCGAACGGGGCGGCGAAGGCGCGGGACGCTCGTCCGATGGGGACCGGGACCGGGCCCGTTCCCGGAGAACGCCCACGGCCATCGGTGCGTTCCGCTGGAAACGGGCCCGCACACCTTCTGCACTGGACGGGACGCCCGGGGTGGCGGTGGTGCGTGGGGGCCGGTCCGGCGTGGTCACCTTCTGGCCCGTGCGGAGGCACGGTGCGGGGACCCCATGCGGGAGCCGGCGGCTGGACGGTCCGGATGCCACAAGGGAATCGACTCGTCGGCCACGTCGACCGACGAACGGCGCCCCAACGACGGCCGGGTTCGGTTCTGGGTGGCTAGTGGCGTAATGGCAGGATCGGGCAAGGACTTGAGGAATCCACTGAGGATTTTCGACGACTGCCCGTCGGCAACCCAGCGGTCTGGGTCAGCGACCTGCATCGGGTGAGGGCCGTGGCACCGGTCATTGGCATGGCCAAAGGCCCTGGTCCGGGGTGTAGATGACCCCGGACAACCCTTCGGACCCTGGTGCCGCCCCGGTTGGGCAATCGCTAGTGCGCAACAGGGGGTGACAATTTGCTAAAGCTTCAAATCTACTGAGTCGACGTCACAGAGGTGACCTTAACCACCAGGGGTGCAGTCGCACCCGAACCGAGGCTCCTCGCCGGTCTGCTCACGGCCTGTGCCGTGGTCGTCACTCTTGCGTGCGCTGCCCTGGCCTTCTCGGTGGTCGTCTTCCGGGTTGAGGTGCGCCCCGTGCTCACCGGCAGCATGACGCCCACCTTCGGACCCGGCGCTCTTCTCGTCACCAGACCGGTTCCCGTAGCAGACCTGCGCAAAGGAATGATCGTGCTCTTCGTCCCTCCGGGCGAGCACGCCGAGTTCGCCCACCGGATCACCTCGCTCACCGGGAGTCGGACCGACCCGGTCCTCACCACCAAGGGTGATGCGAACCTGGCCCCGGATCCCTGGCACGCCCGATTGACCTCGACCAGTGTCCCCGAGGTGGTGGCCACCGTCCCCTGGGTCGGCCGTCTGCTGGTCGGTCTGCGAGGCCCGATACAGCTGGCGCTCATCGTCCTGGGTGGCCTCACCGTCGCCATCTTCGGCTCGGCGCGAATCCTCCACCCCCAAGCAATCCGCGGCGTCCCCGCCTGACCCCCAGCCGTACGCGTCCGTTCCCACTGCACAGAAACGAGCCAGCCATGAGTGAGCAGCCATCCACCCCGAGGTCGAAGGGGCAGCGCCGGGCCATCCTGGCCGGTCTCTTCGCCGTGTCGGTCGGCCTCATGACCACCGCCGGCGTCTACGCCGCACTGTCCGGCGTGGCCACCGGGTCGGAGTCGGTGACCTCGGGGACCCTCAATCTGACCCTGGGTGCCGACGTGGGCGCCGGGTTCTCCAACTTCGTGGCCCCGATGGCCCCCGGCGACACCGACAACGTGTACGTCAACCTGAGCAACACCGGCACCCTGGCCACCGCGGCCGGGATGACGCTGTGGGTGGCCGGAGCGCCGGGCAACGCCCTGACCAACGGGACCGCCCCGGGGGAGGGCCTCACCGTGACGGCCACGCAGTGCTCGGTGGCCTGGACCCTGGCCACCGGCGTCTGCTCCGGTTCCACCACCTCGATCCTGGCCTCCACCCAGATCAGTGCCATGAACACCTCGGGCACGGCCGTCTCGCTGTCCAACGTCCCGGCCCTGGCGGCGTCCATCGGCAAGGTGGCCCACGTCCAGGTGAGCCTGGGCCTGGTGGGCACCGAGACGTCGGTCAACGGCGTGGCCCCGAGCCCGACCATCCAGGGCCTGTCCACCACGCTCACCTACACCTTCACCGAGCAGCAGCGGACCGGCATCACCACCAACCAGTAGGCGTCGAGGGAGGCTCCATCGGCCGCTCTGCCGGGTCCGAGGCGGAGATCCGCCGCTGCCGGTAGCCGGCGCCCGAAACTGAGCTTCAGCCGTCCCCACTTCCACGCCAGATTTCTGCATTGCTGTATGGTCAGGTCAGTGTCGGCTCCGGTCCGGCAACCATGCAGCCAAAGGCAGCATGGTCGAGTTCGAGATCCGACCACGCCCTACGTCAATGGACACGTTGCTTGAGACCAGATGGGCAATGTCGAGGCACGGTCTGGCAACGGCTCGCCCGTCGGCCAACGACCAAGAGGGGAACCGATGGATAGCGCTCAACTGAAGTCGATACAGGCTCCCATCAAGGAGCGCTACCGGAATCAGCCAGGCGCGGCCATGGTGACCCTCCACGCGGAAGGTGAGCTGGGAGAGGACATCTCATGTTCTGTGCAGACCGGCCGAGCGCTGGTCGAAGCCGGGCTGCACCCGGCCAGTGGGGGCGACGGCCTGCTCGCCTGTTCCGGTGACATGTTGCTCCAGGCTCTGGCTGCGTGCGCTGGGGTGACGATGCGGTCAGTAGCCACGTCACTCGGGATCAATGTGGCCGGGACGGTCAGAGCAGACGGGGATCTCGATTTCCGTGGGACGCTCGGCGTCGACAAAGCCGCCCCGGTCGGCTTCGCCGAGATCCGGCTGCACTTCGATCTGGACAGCGACGCCACCGAGGACGAGCTTGCCGCCCTGGTTCGCCTTACCGAGCGGTACTGCGTCGTTCTACAGACGCTCGTCAATCCACCGAAGCTGTCGGTCTCGACCCGCTGACGACGTCCACGTTCGTCCCGCCGACAGGTGGGTCGTACCCGAGCGGGCCCGAGCTACGGAAATGCCATCCATGGTCCCCCTGATGAAGACACTCGGAAGGACACCGGTATCTAGAGGCGGTCACTGCGTTCCGTCGTGCGTTTGGACGGCAAAATCAGGATGAGTATCAGGGCAAGAAAAAAGAAGAAGAAAGCCAAGATCACCCAGCCCAGAGGATGACGACCCTTGCGCTTGGCGATGTTATAGATCCATACCATGACCGCGATCCATAAAACGAAATAGATCACGGAGCCGAGGAAGAATCCCCCGGCACTGGCCATGAGGAGGGCAGGGGCGAGTGTCAAGACAACCTCCTAGGATCAAGGGGGAGAACACCCATGGTATCGACGAGCCGCTCATCGGCCGGAGCTCTTGACCCCCTCGACGGCCGCCGGGTGGCTGCCCGCAGGGGCTCGGATACGGGCGGCGCGCCGGGATGAGCCTCTCCTGGTCGCCCCGTTCGGGGCGCGGAACCGGGTCGGCGGCCTGGTAGACCCACTTGTTTGCCGCCTCGGCCCCGGGTTCAGGGCCTGGTGCTCGGCCCCTCGGCGTCGTCGGGATGGCGGTGCGTGCACGAGTCCCGGGCCGTCCCAGAGGTACGGGGCCTCGAACCCCACGGCTCCGCCCTTGCCTCGAGCCGTTCCGCCGAGCGCATTTCGAGGTCTTTCATTGTCCGTGCCTTCGACTTGTGAAACGGGTCACACGCCGATTGCCTGAAAAGAGGCCAAATTGACTTGTAGGTTTCAGCAAACGGGATGAGACTTTATTGTGGTGCTACGGCATAGGCCATGACCGAGTTCGGCGTGGCAGAAGTTGGGAGGTCAGCAATGGAACATCGAGGCGAGGGCTGGGTCCTCTTTGCTGGAATCGTGCTCATCTGGGGTGGGATCATGAAAGTCTTTGATGCCATCTGGGCTTTCCGTTATCACGGCGTGCTTCCCTCCAATTTCGAGGCCGCCCTCTTCGGTCACAGCCTGAAGACCTACGGCTGGGTGGATCTGGCTGTCGCCGCCATTCTGATCATCTGTGGCTTGCTGGTGATAGGCGGATCGGGCATTGCGCGCTGGGTCGGCATTGTGGCCGCGGTGATCGCCGGCATCAGTGCGATCTGGTGGATGCCCTTCTACCCGGTGTGGGGCTTCGTCTACATCTTCATTGCCGCTCTCGTGATCTACGCACTGGCGGTGTACGGCGGGGATCGGGAGGCTCTGCCGGACTCGACGGTGCGCTGAGGGCCTCTCCGGTCTCGTCCCCGCACGCGCAGTTGCCGGCCACCCCCGAGCTCCAGGCCCGGATGGATCCTCGAGCAGACGGGGCCCCATGACCTGAGGTCACCCGGACAGGCGCCGTCGGAAGGTGGGATTGGATAGCGTGGCGGCCCATGACCGATTGGGCGACGATCGCCTCGTTCGCGACGGCCGGGGGTACCCTCGTGTTGGCCCTGGCCACGTTCTCGGCGGTGCGGTCGTCGAATCGCTCGGCTCGTATTGCCGAAGAGTCGCTGCTCACGGCCATGCGGCCCTTGCTGGTGCCCTCACTGGCCGAAGACCCAGTCCACAAGGTCCTGTGGCACGATCGCCACACCGCCCGTGTCAGTGGCGGACGGGCCATCGTCGAGGAGGACGGTGGGGTCATCTACCTCGCCATCGGACTTCGGAACCTCGGTACCGGCATCGCCCTGCTCCACGGCTGGCATCCGATGCCCGATGACGTGTTCGGAGACCGGCCACACATCGACGCCGAGGACTTCCGTCGCCTCACCATCGACCTCTATATCCCGGCCGGGGGTTCCGGCTACTGGGAGGCGGCAATCCGAGAGCCAGATGATCCGGTACGCACCGGACTCGGCCGCGCGCTGGGGGAGCGGCAACCGTTCACCATCGACCTCCTCTACGGGGACCAACAGGGCGGTCAACGCACCGTCAGCCGATACACCGTTCTCCCCGCCGGCGATGACGGCTGGTACAGCCAGGTGGGTCGTCACTGGAATCTGGACCGACCCGACCCTCGCTAGAAGTCGGAACTCGGGACCGGCCGTTGGACGAACCGTGCCGAGTCAACCCGGCCAAGTCAGCACCGCGACCCTCCGGATGCCGGGCGGTTCGTCGGAGACCCGGCGCTCAGTACCCCATCCGACCGGGGACGACGAAGGCCCCGAGTTGATCGCTGACCCCGGCGACCAGGAACTCGCGGGTCGCGGATGACCCCGGATGCGGCATGCGACGTCACCGACCGCGGTCTCCAGGTCTCGACCTCGCCGTAGGGCGCGCGGCTGACTATCAGCTGACCACCGGCAGTACTGGCGATCGAGATGCCGATAGTCGAGACGAGACCGTTGACCGCTTGCCCGATGGGCACCGTGGCAAGCAGTGCCACCGTGGTTCGCTGGTAGGCAGAGACGTTGCCGCCCCGCTCCCGACCGTGAGATAGGTCGAGGCGATGGTCGGGGCGGTCCGGACGGGGCCGAGACCTCCCAAGGCCGCCGGTGCACCCGACCTGGAAGTGTGACCGGCCCGGTAGCGAGAAGTCGAAGGTTGGCGGTCGGTGCCCTGGACCCAACACCGGTGAATGGCCTCAGGCTCTGATGGCCAGTTGCCGCACGACCCAGGAGACGGTGGTGCCGTGATCATGATCCGCGACCTCGGTGAGGCCCACCTCCAGATCGCTCAGCTGATCATCCGCGACAGGAAGGTCCGACGTTTCACGCCAGCGCCGGACGTTGAACAGGTAGATCTGTGCGGCCACGGCCCCTGACACCGTGACCCGCTGAGCCGCCCCACCGAGATCGGCGAGAAGTGCGCCGGCATACATGACGCCTCCGCCCGAGCGGACGATCTCCGTAGACACGCGCTCATACTCGCGGAGAGGCCCAGGTGGACCAATGACATCCTCAAGGTCCTCGACCAGGAGGCTCCCACCGGCCTGTAGCTGGCTCAGCCAAGCTTGGGCGACGTCGAGTGGGTCCGCTATGTGGGCAAGAAGAAGGCGCGAATAGATCAAGTCAGCGGGCGCACCGGGGAGAGGGTTGGTACTGACATCGTGCGTTTCAAATTGGACTCCAGGGAGAAGCTCCCTGGCAGATTCGACGAACGCTCCGGAAGAATCGATACCGATCAGAGCCCGCGGGTGGCAGACATCATTGAGGAGCCGGGTGCTGAAGCCGGGCCCACAGCCAAGGTCGAGGGCCATCTCGACGCGTTGAGGTCCGTCGGAGTGCAGGAACGCCCGCGACACAGATTCGTAGGCGCTTGCCACGAGCTGGAGGCGAATCAAAGCTGACCGATCATCCCCGAAGGTGTACTTGCTCACGCCTGCATTCTTGCCGAGCTGTGTTTCCCCCGTGCCGAACTCACTCCCACTCCCGTGCGTGGGCAGGCTGGCCGCCGAGCCGTTGGCCGGTGCGCGCTACCAGCACCAGCACCAGGACCTGTCCGCGTCTCCGATCGGGCCCGGCTGGTCGGAGTGATCTTCCCGGACAGCTGGTGGGATGTCGTGCCTCGAGCGCGCCGGGTGCACCACCGGCTTCCCTTAGGGCAAAGACAAAGGCTCCACCTTCGTGATGTGGCGCCAAATGCGACTGAGCCAGGCGGGCCCCGGCGGGATGTGCGGTACCGCATTGCCGATCCGGACTTCGGGGCGGGCACAGGGTTCTGGGCCCCCTGAGCAGGGACAATGAGCCCACGGGCAGGATTCAAAGCGAGCGCACCGTATCGATGCCAGACTGTGGGCGTTTAGGGACGGGGGGGGGAATGCCTTCACCCATGATCAGTAGGGAAAGGAAGTTATGCGAAGAATTCTGTTGACTGTCGCGGCCATGCTCATTCCGGCCGCAGGGCTCACCTTGGGGGTGGCCGGCACCGCCGGGGCGGGGACGCTCAAGATCACCTGCACCACGGTCACCGGCACCGTATCGGGGGACATCACCATCAGCGGATGCACCGGGGGCAACACCGGAGGGTCTTCGGTGCCCAAGCCGACCCTCAGCCTTTCGACTGGCGGTACCACGACCTGGGTGTCGGGTTCGACGACCACGGTCGGCGTTCCGACGACGACGGCGATCACGGCGACGAAGTGCCCCGGCTATGTCAAGCCACCCAAGGGTACAACGCCCCCAGAGCCGAGCGCCCTGGCGGTCTCGGGCTCGGTGACCGGAGACACCGGTGACGGCATGCTTCTCCCGGCTACCGAACTGGGCGAGGTCTGCGTCGGAACCGACGGCACGATCACTGCGCTGAAGAGCTTCGAGTTCGAGTGGACGGGCAGTTCCATTTCGTGCACCACCATCACCGGGACCGCCTCGGGCAACCTCACGGTCGGCGGGTGCACCGGTGGCAACACCGGGGGAAGCTCCCAGCCCTTGTCCGCCTTGGCTCTGGCGGTGGGTGGGACCATCACCTGGACGTCCGGTGGCAGCACCACGATCGGTGCTCCGACGCTGACCCCGACGGGCGCCACGCACTGCCCGGGCTACGTCAAGAAAGCACTCAGCAACCCCACCGCCGAGAAGTTCTCCGCAGCGGTGACCGCCGACAGCGGTGACGGCCTCAAGCTGCCGGGCACGGCCAAGGGTGCGGTCTGCCTCGGGACGGACGGCTCGATCACGGCCCTCATGCCGTTGGCCGCCAAGTAAGCCCCTGGCACCAATCGATCGGGCGATTCGTACCGGATCGCCGACGATCCGCTGGTGTCGCGGTAGTTAGTGGAAGGAGCCCCGTCTCGTCAGAGGCGGGGCTCCTTTCGCGACCGGCAGCTGGAGTGTCGCCTGCACAGGGCAAGGGGCACCTCTGGAGCGACGCCCCGGGCATGTCGAGGTGCCCTTCAGCGGTGAGCCCTCTGCGACAACGTTGTAGTTCCGTCGCAGGCCGCGGCGAATCTCGCGGTGCGTTGAGGACGGCCGCCCGCCCGGACGTCCACGACTGGTTGGATCAGGAGCCCCGGCGTGACGAGTGACGCACCAACGATTCAGACCGTGACCCGCAGAGTCCCGATTTCCGCCGAGCGGCTGTTCGCCGTGCTCGTCGACCCAACTTGCCATCCGGACATCGACGGCTCAGGTATGGTCCGACGGTGCCGTCACCGCCGATCCCGTCGGCCAGGTAGGCGACACCTTCACCATGGCTATGCACCAGGACGCCTTCGGTGACTACCAGGCTGACAATCACATCGTCGGGCTGGAGCCCGATCAAAGGATCGCGTGGGCGCCAGCAGGTGCTGGTCAGCACCCGATCGGTCATATTTGGACGTGGGAGTAGGTGACGCCCTTTGCCCGATAGCCGACCGGCTAGGAAGGGCAAGCCGATCGGCTAGCCTCTGGAGATGAACTCCACTGGGCCGTTGCCGGTCGGCCCGTTTGGCTCTGCGTCGTACAGCGCTGCTCAAGCCCGTATCATCAACGCCTCGATCGTGCTCTTCGCAGAACACGGTGTCAGCGGGACGTCGCTGCAGATGATCGCCGACACCATCGGCGTGACCAAGGCCGCCATCTACCACCAGTTCAACACCAAGGAAGAGATTGTCGTTGCCGCCGTGGAGGTGGAGCTCTCGAGACTCGAGGTGGCGCTGGAAGCCGCTGAGGCCGATGACCACCGTCCCCGGGCACTCGAATTGCTGCTCGCCCAGGTGATCGATCTTGCCGTGGAACGTCGCCGGATGGTGATCACGCTTCAGCACGACCCCGCCGTTGTCCGCCTGCTCGCCGAGCACAAGCCATTCCAGCAGTTCATGGAGCGTCTCTACCGTGTACTCATCGGCGACGGGATCGGTGCCGAGGTTCGGGTACGGGTGGCGATGATCTCAACTGCCATCGGCGGAGCCGTGATGCACCCCCTGGTCGCCGATCTCGATGACGACACCCTGCGGCTACAGCTCCGGCGGCTTACAGAGCAATTCCTCGAACTCCCCAACAGGAGGTCTACACCCTGCGGTGTAAAGTGATATCGTATTTATATCACTTTACACGACCTCTGCTGAGGAGGGACCATGAACCAGCCTGTCCCGTCGTACCAGTTGGACCCTGACGCAACTCCAGTCGGCCACTCAAGTACCCGAGTCGAGATCCAGGAGCGGCAAGCGTGGGCGATCAGCGGATGGTTCGGCGTCCTCGCCGCCGCCGCCTGCATCGCAGCCTGTGTCCTGCTCGTCCAGCACTCATTGGGGGCGATCGGCGTCGGGCCGGCCGTCGTGGCCGCTGTCATCTTGGCCTCACTCGTCATCGTGCAGCCAGGCCAGACCAGGGTGGTGCGCTTTTTCGGCAGCTACGTCGGCACCGTACGTCGTACCGGCTTGTCCTGGATCCTGCCCCTGACTGACCGGCGGAACGTGAGTATTCGGGTCAGGAACTTCGAGACCAGCCATCTGAAGGTCAACGATGCGGACGGCAATCCCGTGGACATCGCCTCCATTGTTGTCTGGCAGGTTGCAGACACCTCGCGGGCACTCTATGCCGTCGATGACTACCTCAATTTCATACGGGTCCAAGCAGAGTCAGCGCTGCGACACGTTGCCACCACCCATCCATACGATGATCCCGAGGAGACGGGCATCTCACTGCGTGGCTCGACCGACGTCGTCGCTCGAGAGCTCGCCGAGGAGATGGCTCAGCGCGTGTCCCTAGCCGGGCTGGAGATCGTCGAGGTACGCATCAGCCATCTCGCCTACGCGTCGGAGGTGGCCCAGGCCATGCTGCGCCGACAACAGGCCAATGCCGTCGTCGCGGCCCGCTCTCGCATCGTCGACGGCGCGGTCGGGATGGTTGAGATGGCCCTCGCCCGTCTGAGTGATCGAGGTATCGTCGACCTCGACGAGGAGCGCAAAGCGGCGATGGTAAGCAATCTGATGGTCGTACTGTGCGGTGACCAGCCGGCATCGCCGGTGGTCAACACCGGGACCCTCTACTCCTGATCCGTGAATGCCCGAAAGCAGGTATTGCTTCGAATCGATCCCGCCGTCCACGATGCGCTTGCCCTGTGGGCGGCCGACGAGTTCCGAAGCCTCAATGCCCACGTCGAGATGCTGCTACGACGGGCCCTTGACGACGCCGGACGAATGCCAAAAAGGGCCCGGCCTCTGCCCAAGCGCGGTCGTCCGCCGGCTGCTTGACCCGACTCGGTGAGCTGCCTCGGCGTCTTCGCCCACGACCGCTTGGGTTCCACCAGGGCGACATTGCGTCCCGCTCCCAGGACTGGGCTGGTCGAGGCCCTCCACGCCCGTCGGGTTCCGTGATGGAATAGACACGGCAATGCGTTGTCCACCGGTGGATTCAGTCACAGTTGATGACGAATCTGGACCGGACCATCAGCAACGATTGAACCCGAGGAAAAGCGAGTACCGCATGAATCACGACGACATGATCCTGGTCAGCATTGACGACCACATGATCGAGCCCCCGGACATGTTCGAGAACCACGTTCCCAAGCGGTGGCTCAGCGAGGCACCCCGGGTGGTCCACGAGGACGGGGTCGACCAGTGGATGTTCCAGGGAGAGAAGACCAGCACGTCGTTCGGAATGGCGGCCACTGTGGGCTGGCCGTCCGAGGAGTGGGGCTTCAATCCCGGCACGTACACTGAACTCCGGCCCGGCTGCTTCGACGTGCACGAGCGGGTGCGCGACATGAATGCGAACGGCGTGCTCGGTTCCATGTGCTTTCCCACCATGGCCGGATGGAACGCCCGCACGTTCGCCGAGTCGCGCGACAAGGAGATCGCCCTCGTCATGCTCCAGGCCTACAACGACTGGGCCATCGACGAGTGGTGCGGGGCCTACCCGGGCCGCTTCATCCCTCTCGGTATCGTCCCCATGTGGGACGTCGATGCGGCGGTTGCCGAGGTACGCCGCATCGCCAAGAAGGGCTGCCGGTCGATCAGCTTCCTCGAGACCCCCCACGTACAAGGCTTCCCCAGCTTCCTCTCCGGCTACTGGGACCCGATGCTGGCGGCCCTGAGTGAAGAGAACATGGTGCTCTCCCTACACATCGGAGCCGGATTCGCGGTCATCCAGCGGCCGGAGGAGGCGCCGGTCGACCACCTCATGGTGCTCGCCTGCCAGATCAGCGCGATCACCGCACAGGACCTTCTCTTCGGCCCGACACTACGGCGATTCCCGGATCTCAAGGTTGCCCTGTCCGAGGGTGGGATCGGTTGGATCCCGTTCTACTTCGACCGCATTGACCGCCATTTCTCGAACCAGGAATGGCTCCACAGCGATTTCGGCGGGAAGCTTCCGTCGGAGGTATTCCGGGATCACATGTTGGCCTGCTACATCACTGACCCCTCCGGCCTCCTGCTGCGGGACCGGATCGGTATTGACATCATCGCCTGGGAGTGCGACTACCCCCATACCGACACCACATGGCCGGAGTCGCCCGAGTTCGCCTGGAGGGAACTCCAGGAGGCCGGGTGTACGGACGAGGAGATCCACAGGATCACCTGGGAGAACGCCTGCCGGTTCTATGGCTGGGACCCGTTCGCACATACGCCGAAGGATCAGGCAACCGTCAGGGCTCTACGAGACCAGGCGCGTGACGTCGATACGACCAGGATGCCTCGGGCGGAGTGGCGCAAACGCAACGAGGCAATCGGGGTAGGCACGTTGTGAGGCCGACGGGTAGCTCAGACCGCGGTGGCGCCGAGACGACGACGCCTGCAGGGTGGTCGACGGCGGGGGCCAGAGACGGGTCTGCACGCCCGCCCAGAAGGGTGTAAACCTACTCGCAACACGCTCGCCCGGGGACGGAGCAGGCAGCTATCAGCCAGCCGACTCTTTATTGTGGGGCGCCGAATCAGGGGGAAGTCATGAGATCCGGACATTCCGGGAGTTTGTCAGGTCGCAGTGCCGCCGTTGCCCTTGTGGTGCTGGCGCTGGCCGGTGCCGTCGTAGGTTCACCGAGCGCGCAGGCGGCGACGGCGAGTTCGTCGGGTCGCGCCCCCATCCCGGCATCGGCCTTCAAATCTTCTCCCGGCCTGAGCTCATCGACGGTCACCGTCGGGAACGTGTCCACCGAGTCTTTGGGGCTGTTCACGGGTTCGATCGTGGGGACCAAGGCCTACGCGGCCTACATCAATTCCCAGGGCGGTATCAACGGTCGGAAGCTCGTGGTGGACGCCCAGGACGACCAGTTTACCGGGGCCCAAAACAAGCAGTTGACCCAGAGTGCGGTTCAGAACGATTTCGCACTCGTCGGCAGTTTCTCCCTTGAGGACAGCTTCGGAGAGTCGGTGATCGCCCAGCACCCCGGCTTCCCAGATGTCTCCACGACCCTGGACCCGCCCCTTGCCCAACTTCCCAACTCCTACAGCGCCAACCCCACCGGAAAGGGCTGGCCGACCGGACCGGTCAACTACTTCGCCAAGAAGTACCCCAACCAGATCAAGCACACCGCGGTGTTGGCCTCGACCTACGGGTCGGCACTGGCCATATGGAAGAAGGAGAAGCCGACCCTCCTCCGTGCGGGCTACAAGATCGCCTACTTCGCCACCGTGCCCATCACCCAGACGGACTTCAATCAGAACGTCGTTGCCATGCGCAATGCAGGGGTCCAACTCATCTTCATCGATCAACTGCCACAGAACTATGCCGGCGCGCTGCTCAAGGCGCTGACTCAGCAGAATTTCCATCCCAAGCTGGTCATCGGGACGGCCGCCTACAGCAACGAACTGGTTCCTTCGGCCGGTGGGCCGGCGGCGGCCAACGGGAGCAACCTCGAAATGCCCAACGCCCTCTTCCTGGGTGAAGACGCAGCCGTGATTCCTGCCGTCGGCACCTTCTTGAAGTGGGTGCAGCAGGTCTCGCCGGGATTCAAAGCGGACTACTACACGTTGGCCGGCTGGGCCAATGCGCAGCTGTTCGCGCAAGCGTTGAAGGCGGCCGGAAAGAATCCGACACAGGGATCGTTGCAGCAACAGCTACGCAAGATCTCCTCGTTCAACGCGTCGGGGCTACTCGCTCCGTCGAACCCAGCGGCCGGCCTTCCCTCGACCTGCTACCTGATCGCGAAGATCGCCAATGGAAAGTTCGTCCGCTCGGATGATCCGCCGGTCAGCGGAAAAACGCAAGGCTATCGGTGCGACGGCGGGTATCTGGTACCGAGTCAATAGCGGGTGCGGGCGGCCGCCGGGCGACGAGCCGACGGGAGCGCGGCGTGACGGTCCCCCCGGAGCCGGAGCCATGGGTGACGTGGGCCAATTGCGACCTGATCGGAGGCTCTCTTCCCTCGCGGCAGGACCTACCCGACAGGCGAACCGAGGGCCTCGGTGATGTCGTCGATCGCCGCCTGCTCTGACTCGCTGACCTCCTGGCCGTGCTCCCGGTGAGCAGCGGCAACCCGGTGTGACAGCGTGACGATGAACCGCCGATAGTCGTCGACCTCTGCCGGCGTCGCCTTGCGCTCCAGCAGAGCGACCGAATCACGGAGGTGCTGCAGTCCGTGCTCCTTGAGTTCATCGGGGGAGTGATAGTGGGTATGGTCCCGTTCAGGTTTCGCAGCGACGATCTCATCCAGGAGCTCGCTCTCGCCGTGCTGTTGGCGCGCCTCCGCATAGGCCTTCGCCATGGCGATGGTCTCGCGAAAGGAGCCTCCGTGTTGGGCAGTGACCACGATCATCCCAGCAATCGGTGGGGTTTCGAGGATCAGTTGCCACTCTTCGGTCGTGAATTCAGACTTGGCGGTCATGCCAGGCTCCGATCTCTAGGAATCGACAACTCGGTTCGTTGCCTACACACCGTAGCGACTGGTCGCCGCGGTGCGCATGGCGGCAGGGATCCAGTCTTCTAATAACATGCACAGCGGACCTGTGTACCCAAGGAGCCCGCACCCGATGCTCGCAACTGTCTACCCCGCGCTTGACCTGTTCTGGACACTGCTGGAATTCGCGGTGTTCGTGCTATGGGTCTGGCTCATCATCGTCATCATCAGGGATATCTTCCGGAGCGCAGACCTCAGCGGTTGGGGGAAGGCGCTGTGGACACTTCTCGTAATTGTCCTCCCTTGGGTCGGAGTCGTGATCTATCTCGTCGCCCGGGGGCGCTCGATGTCACAGCGCTGGGTCACCAGGCGCCAACGCGTTGAGTCTGGCGACATCTACTCACCACCCACGGCTCTATCCCCGGAGCCGAAGACGGTGAGCAGCCTTTCCGACCCACATCCGATGTGACCGTCCAGGTCCAACGTTGGGGCCTACGTCCAGGTTCCTGAGGGCCCCCTTCTCGGACCCGTCCGTGACTCCGCCGCAGAGGAGCGATCGACCAGGCCGGTGGCTGCTGTCGGATTTCACGCCTCTTGTGCAGCACGTCACCATGGTGGCGACGACCCAAGGGGAGCATCGGCCTCACCCATCACCGCCAGGCGAGGGCGCCCGCTCTGGGGTGAGGGAGGGTCCCCTGAGCAGGAGTTGCTCCGACCGGCAGCGAGCGCTCTGCCGCGGCAGGCCTCTCGGTGTCGCTACGCTCGGAGCATGACAGCGACCGAGGTCGAAGTGGGCACACCGGAGTGGTTTGCGCTGCCGCCGACCGAGGTCTTGGCCGCCTTCGGAGCGGCCCCGGAAATCGGCGTGAGTTCGGCTCGAGCCGCCGAGCTCTTGGCGGCCAACGGTCCAAACGCCCTGCCCGAGGAACAGGCCAAACCCGGTTGGCGACGCTTCCTCGAGCAGTACCGCAGCTACATGCAGATCATTCTGATCGGCGCCGCCGTCGTGTCCCTACTGGTCAAGGAGTGGAGTACGGCAGTCCTACTGCTGCTCCTCACTGTCGTCAACGCCGTGGTGGGCTTGAGGCAGGAGGGGAAGGCGGAGAGTGCGATGAACGCGCTCAAGTCGATGATGAAGATCACCGCCAGGGTCCGACGCGACGGCACCGAGATGGTGACGCCAGCCGAGGGCGTGGTGGTCGGCGATATCGTCCTGCTTTCGGCCGGCGACCAGGTGCCAGCAGATGGCCGCATCATCGAGGCCAGCGCGCTCCAGATCGACGAATCGGCCCTGACCGGCGAGAGCACTCCGACCGACAAGGAGGTCACGACCCTCCCGGCCGGTCCGTGCAGTCCCGGCGACCAGGTGAACATGGCATTCATGAACACGCCGGTGACCCACGGCAGCGGGCTCATGGTCGTAACGGGTACTGGGGCCGGGAGTGAGCTGGGGAAGATCTCGGGGATGCTGTCGGCGACCGAGAAGGAGGAGTCCCCTCTCACGAGAGAGCTCAATCGCCTGACGCTGTGGATCGCGGGGGCGGCCGGACTGACCATGGTGGTCATGATCGCGTTGGGGCGGACGCGGGGGGATGCGTGGGATGCCCTGTTCGTGAGCGCGGTGGCCTTGGCCATCGCCGCCATCCCAGAAGCGCTTCCGACCGTGACCCAGGTGATCCTCTCGTTGGGCAGTGTTGAACTGGCGAAGCGGAACGCCCTGGTGAAGGAGCTGCCGGCGGTTGAAACCCTGGGATTCACCTCGGCCATCAACTCCGACAAGACCGGAACGCTGACTCTGAATCAGATGACGGCCGTCGAAGTCGTCGACCCCACCGACCGATTCACCATCACGGGATCGGGCTACGGCCTCGAAGGCAGGGTCGAGCACGCGGCAGGCACGACCGACACCATCGAGGATGCGATCCTGCCCTTTGTGGTGGCCAACGACGCGGAGATGGTTGATGGCACCGTGGTGGGTGACCCCACCGAGGGAGCCCTGCTGGTACTTGGTCACAAGGCTGGAGTGGACATCGACGCCACACGCGACCGCCTGCCCCGACTGGCAACCTTGCCATTCGACCCGACCTACAAGCTGATGGCCACCTTCCACGCCGCGGTCGAACCGTCAGGACGGGAGGTGGTCCGGTGCTTTGTAAAAGGCGCGGCCCCCGCGGTCATGACCCGGGCAACTACTGCCCTCTCCGGTGGCGCGTCCGTCCCGTGGGACAGGGAGTTGGCCGAGCGAGCGGAGACCAATGCAGAGCGCATGGCCGGGTCTGGGCTGCGGGTCATGGCGGCCGCCATGAGGGTCATAGCCCCAGACGATTTCGATCCCGAAGGGGACCTGCTCGCCTGGATGACCGATCTGCAGGTGACGAGCCTCGTCGGGATGGTTGATCCACCGAGGTCGGAGTCGAAGGCCGCAGTGGCCGAGGCCCAGGCGGCCCACATCCGGGTGCGCATGATCACGGGCGACGACGTGACCACCGGTGCCGCGATCGCTAAGCAGCTGGGGATCGACGGTCAGGCCATCCTGGGTGCCGAGTTCGCCGCGATGTCCGAACGGGAGCGCCTCGATCGCATCGACGGGATCGGCGTTGTAGGCCGGGTGGCTCCCGAGCACAAGGTTCTCCTGGTCGAGACATTGAAAACGAAGGGTGATGTCGTGGCCATGACCGGCGACGGAGTCAATGATGCGCCGGCGATCAAGGCGGCGGACATCGGCATTGCCATGGGGTCAGGCACGGAAGTGGCGAAGAACGCCAGCAGGATGGTCCTCTCGGACGACAACTTCGCCACCATCGTGTACGCCGTCGAACAGGGCCGAAAGATCTTCGACAACCTGACGAAGTACATCCGGTTCGTACTGGTGCTTCTCGTCGTCTTCGTGCTGACCTTCCTCGGGCGCAGCAGTCTTCAACATCGCTTCCGGCGAGCCCTTCACGCCGGCCCAGGTGCTCTGGATCCACTTCGTCGTGAACGCTGTCTTTGGCTTCGCGCTCGGGTTCGACTTCGAGACGCCTGGGCTGATGTCCCGAGTACCAAAGCCCCGCGGCCAATCCGTGCTCACCGCCTCCATGATGACCATCGTCGGACTCAGCGGTCTGGTTATCACCGCCGGGTTGCTCGGCATGATCGAGATCGGAACCTCGCACTTCCACAGCCAGGCGGTCGGAACCTCGATCGCATTCACCGCCTTCGCCTTCTGCCTGATCGTCGCCGCACTCGAATGCCGGAGCGAAACAGCATCGATCTTCACCACCGCGACATTCGAAAGCCGCCAGATGAACCGGGCACTTATTGTCGAGTTCGTTCTTGCCGTCCTCACCACCCAAATGGATGCCCTCCGACGCATCCTCGGCACCACGCAGTTGACGTTTCGGGAGTTCCTCTGGGCTTTGGCACCCGCCGTCGCCCTCTTCCTCCTCTGGGAGCTGGGCAAGCTCATCGCCCGCCGGGCCGGAGCACCTGCTGCTTCATGACCAAGTGCTGGCCGGCGTCCGAACTACGGCATGGTCGCAAGCTGAGGGGCTCGAACGGCGGGGCCGGCTCCGGCTGGGAAACGGGGTCCCAACCGAGGGCACTTGGATCCGGTGAATCTCATGGTAGGTGACCGGCTCCGAGAGACATCGGGGCGGTCGACACCCGGCGTGAGGCGAACTGCGGATCGGCTACCGATGGTCATCGATCGGGATCGCGGCAAGCTCAGTGTTTCTCCTCGGGGACACCGCAGCCTAACCTGGCGACCAGGAGGTCAGGAATGAACACGGTAACGGGTACGCACCGCCCGGGACGGGTCACCGGGAGCGAACGGGGGCTGGCCCTGGGCTCTCTGGCCTGCGGTCTCCTTCTCGCCGTGGCGATCGTGGTCTTCGCGCTCCGCAACGTCGGCTACCTCGTGCTGGCCCTGGCCGGCCTGGCCGCTGCCGTCGGAGGCCTGTGGTGGGCGATGACCGAGCGGATGCCCCGTCGGGGGGTGGGCATCGTCGGTGGGGTGATCGGCCTCGTCCTGATCGCCCTGTCGGTGATCTGGGTCACCCCCCACGCCGACCGACCGCTGCCCCGTCTCGTGGCGGTGGCCCTACTCCTGTGCGGTGCCGTCGGCCTCGGCCGGGCGGCATTGGCGCGTGACCTCCAAGGGCACGACGACCGTCGACCGGTGACCGTCCAGCGTCCGCACCAGCCGGTCCTGATCTGCAACCCGTGGTCAGGCGGGGGAAAGGTGGAGAAGTTCGGACTCGTCGAGCTGGCCGTGGACCTCGGCGTGAAAGTGATCATGCTCGACCACGGCCTCGACCTCGAACAGCTGGCCCGGGACGCCATCGCTGGCGGGGCCGACTGCCTCGGGATGGCCGGAGGCGATGGTTCCCAGGCCCTGGTGGCCTCTATCGCCATCGAGCACGACCTCCCGTTCGTATGCGTGTCGGCCGGAACCCGCAACCATTTCGCCCTCGACCTCGGGATCGACCGCGAGGATCCCCGCCTCAGCCTCCATGCCTTCGGCGACGGCATCGAGCGGCGCATCGACTACGCCACCGTGGGCGACCGGCTGTTCGTCAACAACGTCTCCCTCGGCATCTACGCCACGATCGTGCAACAGGAGGGGTACCGGGAGGCCAAGTCGGAGACCACCAAGGCGATGCTGCCCGAGATGCTGGGCCGCACCCAGGAGCCCTTCGATCTCCAGTTCACCGGGCCCGACGGCGTCGAGGTGGACGGGGCCTTCCTGATCCAGGTGTCCAATAACCCCTACGTGCTCGGCGCGACCCTGGATGCGTCACAACGCCGTCGGCTGGATACCGGGACCTTGGGGATCGTCGCCATCTCGGCACGGAAGGGAGGGGAGGCGGCCCGGGTGTTCGCCCTCTCGGCACTGGGTCAGCGCCGTCGGAGCCGGTACTGGCACGAGTTCAGCGCCGAGCAATTCGAGGTGCGGTCGCGGTCGGGCAAGGCCTATGCCGGCATCGACGGTGAAGCGCTCGAGCTCTCGACACCGCTGGACTTCAAGATCCATCCTGGCGGCCTACGGCTCCTGGTCCCCGAGGGCAACCTGACGGCCGCCGAGCGACGGCGGGCCCGGGACATCTCCGTTGGTGACCTGCTTACCATTGCGCGGGGCGTCGACCCCCTTGCCGCGTCCGAGCGTTGATCCGACTCCGGACCGCCTTCGGTGACCGGAGCCGCTGAGCCCGTCGGCCCTGAGTCGGTCAGTCAGTACCTGCTCGGGACGTGGCGCAGCGGGACACTTGCCACCTGAGTCGTCGTCGGGCTCCTGTCGACGGGGGAGCTCGACGTCACGGTGCTCGAGGGGTTCGTAAGGGATCCTTTCGAGCAGATGGGCAATGACGTTGAGTCGAGCCCTCTTCTTGTCATCGGAGTTGACGACCCACCATGGCGCCCATGCCGTGTCGGTTGCCGCGAACATCTGGTCGCGGGCGCGTGAGTAGTCGGACCACCGCTGGTAGGACAGCAGGTCCATCTCCGAGAGCTTCCAGGTCTTCCGGGGGTCGTCGATCCGACTCTGGAGACGCCTGGTCTGCTCGTCGGGGCTTACCTCCAGCCAGTACTTGACGAGCAGGATGCCGGAATCGGCCATGGCCTTCTCCACGCCAGGCACCAACTCCAAGAAGCGTGCTGCTCTCCTCCGGAGTGCAGAACCCCATGACCTGCTCGACTCCGGCCCGGTTGTACCAGCTGCGATCGAAGATGATCACTTCGCCTGCTGCCGGGAAGTGCGGTAGGTATCGCTGTATGTACATCTGCGACTTCTCACGGTCAGTCGGCGCAGGTAAGGCGACGACTCGGAACACCCGTGGGCTGACTCGCTCGGTGATGGCCTTGATGGTCCCACCCTTGCCGGCAGTGTCGCGCCCCTCGAAGACGATGCATATCTTCGCCCCGGACGACTTCACCCACTCCTGAACGGCGACCAGTTCTCCGTGCAGGAGTCTGAGCTCGCTCTCGTATTCCTTGCGTCTCATCCTCCGCCCGCCATCCGGTGCCACGGGCGCCTCATCGGTCGACGGGTCGCTGCCCTGAGGATCCCGTGTGGTCTGTTTCGACTTCATGCTCTTCGTCTTACCCACCGCTGGCTCCGATTGATCCGTTGCTGAGGCTGCGCCGGCGCCGAGCCGGACACGCCCGTCGTCTCACCGACGCCCTACGCCGGGTGACGAACGGGCTGAGTGACCTGACCTTCGCCAAGACCCCTCCGCTGTTCGCGGCATGGGCCGAGGCCAGAGATACAATGCTACTGAGGTAACGGTCTTGTTGGCTAGGAGTTGGGTGGCCGGGCCCGAAGTCAAGACGGCGATCGTCGGGGGAGCTAGCTGGGCTCTGGCCAAAGCACCTCCTCTCATCGATCGGCGTCCTGCGGACTCGGGGCGGAGTGCTAGGAGGTCGTCGTGTCGCTCGTCCCTTCCCTGATCACCGCCAGCGCCGACGGTTACCTCCTCGCTTCCGCCCTCTATCTCGTCCTTTGGGTGGCGGTCATGGTGGGGATCTACAACATCGCCAAGCGCAAAGGCCGTCATCCGGTCGGTTGGGTGATCCTGGGGTTCTTCTTCTTTCTCCTGGCCCTGGTCCTGCTGTTGTTGTTGCCGTCCAAACTGACAAGTGAGGAAGCCGAACGTCTCTAGTCGACCTTCCGAGGCCTAGGTGAGCATCCCAGGCAGCCGATCGGGTTGCTCTCAGATCAGCAATTGGACCGGTGCGTCCCCTACCCGGCATCCCCCTTGGCATCGGCCTCGATCGCCTTCTGATCCGCCTTCAACTTCTTGGCTTGGACCTTCTCGGCTCGCTTCATAGCGGCCTCGACCTTAGATTCCATGTCTGAGATGGCGACCACGACGAGTCCGGCTTGCCCGGTGTCGAGTCCCTCTCCCAACTCTTTCAGATCGTTTCGGCTCATGCCGGCGGCAGCGTGTCCGGCCAAGGCCCCAAGGACTGCCCCGCCACCTCCGGTGGCGAGGAGCAGTCCGCCCCCGATTGCTGCGGCAGGAAACAGGGCGATCACCAGCCCGGTCGCCAGCCCGACCCCACCACCAAGTACGCCACCCACGCGTGTGGGGGTTTCATGCTTCTTGACGATCTTGACCTTGCCGTCGTCCTTGCGCTCCACCACCGCAGCGTCATAGGCATCGATCAGCCCGGCTTCGGTGTGAAGAGCATGGACGGCGTCGTAGTCCGCCAGCGCGGCTTCTACGTTTGCGTACACGCCGGAGTAGGCGATGAACGTGTCGACAGGCATCAAGGTCCTCCTCGGTCGTTCCGGACCGACAGGCCCGGTGTATCCACTGTGTCTGCTGTTCGATCTGCAACTCTACTGCTGATGTGGTTCGTCCCGGCGAGGACCATACCGGGAGGGGACCAGTTGGCGTCATCGTTCGAACCTCCGGGGCATGGTCCCAGCAGTGGCGGGTGAATCGGTGCAGACTGACAGTGCGCACCGGCCGCTTCGGATATCGGTACTCGACCCGAGGGGCGAAGTTCGAGGAGACCAACGACTGTGAGATCTGATGGCCAAGCTGATAAGGCCGTCTCGCAGGGAGACCGGTGGCACCTTGTCCCCATAGTCGGATGGATCCGGACCTACGATCGGGGCTGGCTACGGGGTGATCTCATAGCCGGGATCGCCGTAGCCGCTCTCATTGTTCCGAAGAACCTCGGGTACGCGGCGATCGCCGGGATACCTGTCCAGAACGGCCTCTATGCGGCCGCCGCCGGCGCCATCCTCTATGCCGTCTTCGGCACGAGCCGCCAGATCTCGACCGGACCGAGTTCGGGCTTGGCTGCCGTGGCCGCGAGTGCCGTGGTGGCGGCCAAGATCACCGGAAGTCAGGAGGTGGCGACCTTCGTGGCGGCGATCACGCTCGCCTCTGGAGTGCTTTTCCTGCTCCTCGCGGTGTTTCGGATGGGATGGATCGCTCAGTTCCTCTCTCGCGCCGTCGTCACCGGCTTTCTCTTCGGGGCGGCGATCGACGTGGTCATCGGGGAACTGCCCAAACTGACCGGGACGGATGTCAGCGGCTCCAATCCGGTGCAAGAGCTGCGCTCCTGGCTCGGGTCACTCGGTGGCTCCAGTCTGGCGACAGTTCTGGTTGGGGCAATTGCGCTCGTCGTCGTGTTCGGATTGCGCGCCATTGCTCCTCGGATTCCGGGAGCCCTGGTCCTGGTGGTAGGAGGCCTCGTGGCTTCCCGAATCTTCGATCTCGGGTCCCACGGAGTCGCCCTGGTGGGTACCGTGCCCCGAGGGCTGCCGACAGTGGCTCTCCCCAACTGGCAGCAAGTGGGAGATCACATCAGTACGGTCGCCTTGGCCGCGGTGGCACTGGTACTCATCGGGTTCTCGCAGACGGCCGGCGATTCCAGGTCGTTCGCCGCCAAACACCACTATCGCATCGACATCAACCAGGAGTCGGTGGCCCAGGGCATGTCCAACGTGGGGGCAGGACTGTTCCAAGGCATGCCTGTCTCGACCAGCCTGTCCGCCAGTTCGCTGAACGATCACTCGGGAGCACGCACCGGCCTCGCCTCGCTCACCTCCGGAGTGGTTGTGCTGCTGACGCTGCTCGTACTGGCGCCCCTCTTCTCACAGCTGCCCAAGCCCGTGCTGGCCGCATTGATCATCGAAGCGGTGGTGATGGGAATGATGGACCTGCCCGAGATGCGTCGACTGGCCAGGGTGCAGCGCTTCGACTTCTGGATCGCCATTGCGGCCATCGCCGGGACGTTGCTGTTCGGGGTTCTCGCCGGCGTGGTGATCGGGATCGGGCTTTCTCTCCTCTGGCTTATTTCTGTGGCCACGCGCCCCTCGATGCCCATTCTGGGACGTCAGCCAGGGACCCAGGTATTCAGGGAACTGGTTGAGCATCCGACTGACGAGCAGTTCCCCGGGGTGGTCGTGCTTCGGTTGGACGGTGGCCTGTTCTTCGCCACCTCTGATGCCCTCGAGGACCGGGTTCGTGAGGTGGCATTGTCGACGCCAAACCTCAACGGGATCGTGCTCGACTGCGAGGGCATCGACTTCATCGATTCCCAGGGGTCGGCGAAGATGGGCGAGATCCTTGATCTCACCCAGCGGGCCGCCGTGACTCTGCGACTCGCACGTGTCAAGCCGGAGGTGCAAGAGCTGCTGGCACGCGATGGATTCCTCGTGCGCATCGGCTACGACAGAATCCACGGGAATGTCCACAGAGCGGTTGAGGCTCAAATCGCTGGAGTCCAGACCCGGGAAGACTGAACGACGATCCCGGTCGTGGTGGTTCCACCTCGGTTCAGCCCCGCCCGGGTTGCCTGCCCTCCCCTCTGGTGCAGCGCACTTCGAGTGCGGAGCCGACTAGTTCACGGTGTCGATGTCCTTGCCGCGAAGCATGGCCTGCCAGGCGACGGCGGGAGCACCCCTCCAGCCCCGGTCCTTGATGGCTTGGGCGAACTCTCTCCCGGCGATGGCCAGGCCAATGACTCCCAGAGCGATCTCCACGGTCCAGGCCACGGTGAGCCACGCACCGGACAGGCCGAGAATCAGGCCATAGGGCACCCAGGACAGGATCCATAGGGTGATTCCCAACCGAAGCTTCACCGCCCAATCCTCCCAGATGCGCGGTCAGGACCGTGGTGATCTCAGCGATCTGCCCTGGCCGGAGCGGCCGTCAACGTGGTAAGTAGAGGGACAGAGCGCAAGGGAGATGACTATGACCGAACCGGACGCCATGGGGCCCGTCAGCTACCTGGTAGTGGAATTTCCCGACAGCAAGATGACCGGTGAGGGGATGACAAGCCTGGTCGATCTCGTCGACCGCGGGGCGATCCGGATTCTCGATCTGGTATTCGTGAATCGGGCCGTGGACGGCACCACCACCCGGATTGAACTGGCTGATCTCGACGCCGACGGGCGACTCGACCTCTCCGTTTTCCAGGGGGCGTCGTCGGGGCTGCTCGACGCGGACGACCTCGCCGACGCCGCCTCCGTCCTCGAACCTGGGGCCTCGGCGGGAGTGCTCGTCTTCGAGAACCGCTGGGCGACACCATTCGTCACCGCGCTCCGACGGGGTGGAGCCGCGTTGGTGGCCGCCGGTTATGTCACCCCGGACGCCCTGCTGGCCTCGCTCGACGCCACCGATCGCTGATTCAACGAAAGGAGACCTCCCATGCCCGGACTGCTCAGAGGAGTCGCAAGGACTGCGGTGATTGCCGGAACGGCCACGACCGTGTCGAACCGAGTGTCCAGGCGACAGGCCAATCGCTGGTCCCAGCAGGGGCAACCACAGCAGTACGCCCCACCGCCCCCACCGCCCCCACCGCCCCCACCCCAGGCGGCGGCACCAGTCGACACCGTGTCGCAGTTGAAGGGCCTCGCCGAACTCAAAGACCAGGGAATTCTCACCGAGGCCGAGTTCGCGGCCCAGAAAGCCAAGATTCTGGCCATGTGACCGCCCGCCCGGTTCGAGAGGGTTCGCTCGGCTATCGAATGGTTGGCAGACGGCCGATGAGCAGTCGCCGTGATCCATCGGCCGGTTCTCCCTGACCGAACGCGAACCCGAGGAGTCTCATTGCGGCGACAAACCCGCTGGGCGAATTCACTAGCGACCGACCCTGCTCGAGTACACCTGCCGACGGGAGCTGTCGCCAACCGCCGCGACGGCGGAACCTAGAAATGAAGCGACTTGTGCAGCGCTGGGCGCCGGGATTGGTGACCCTCCAGAGCTACGAGCGCAGTTGGCTTCGGCCGGATTTGGTCGCCGGGGTGGTCCTGGCGGCGATTCTGGTCCCCCAGGGCATGGCCTACGCGGAGCTGGCCGGGCTGCCCGCGGTGACCGGCCTCTACACGACGATTGCCTGCCTTCTGGCCTACGCCATCTTCGGGCCGTCAAGGGTGCTGGTCCTGGGGCCGGACTCGTCGGTCTCACCGCTCATCCTGGCCGCCATCGCACCGCTGATCGTGAGCAACGACCCCGGTAGTGCCATTGCCCTGGCCGGCATGTTGGCCGTGCTGGTCGGGCTCATCGAAATCGGACTGGGAGTGGC
Source organism: uncultured Acidimicrobiaceae bacterium (assembly GCA_963812525.1). Lineage (GTDB taxonomy): Bacteria > Actinomycetota > Acidimicrobiia > Acidimicrobiales > RAAP-2 > Bog-756. The sequence goes on along the minus strand of CAWEVL010000004.1, from coordinate 275,095 downwards.
CAAGCTCGGTTTCGTCGCCGATCTTCTGTCCAGTGAGGTCCGGGTCGGCTATCTCAATGGTCTGGCGGTCACCATCATCGTCGGGCAACTACCCAAACTGTTTGGCTTCTCCACCAACGCCGACAACTTCATCGATGAGGTTCGAAGCTTCTTTCATGGGCTCGACCAGACCAATCGAACGACTCTGGTGACGGGGCTGTGCGTCCTGGCGGTGCTCCTGGTCCTCCCCCTGATCACCAAACGGGTACCGGCGGTCTTGGTGGCGGTGGTTGGGGTCACCGTAGTCTCTGCCGTCCTGGACCTTGCCGCACACGGGGTGAAGACCGTCGGAACGCTGCCCCAGGGAGTGCCAACCCCGGCGCTTCCATGGACGAAGTGGTCCGATGTCGGACCACTCCTCGTCGGTGCCGTGGGGATCACCATGGTGTCGCTGACTGACACCATCGCCACGGCCAGCAGCTTCGCGTCCCGACACGGGGACGAGGTCAGACCCGACCAAGAGATGATCGGCATCGGGACCTCGAACATCGCCGCCGGATTCTTCCAGGGTTTCGCCGTCTCCGTCAGCGGCTCCCGTACCGCCGTGGCCGACCAATCCGGAGCCCGCAGCCAGCTCACCGGAGTGGTCGGCGCCGGTCTGGTCGCCGTCCTGCTGCTGTTCCTCAATGGCCTCCTGTCCGATTTACCCCAGACGGCGTTGGCTGCGGTGGTGATCACCGCCGCGCTCTCACTTATGGACCTCGGGGCCCTCCGGCGGTACGCCAGGATCCGCACCTCTGCCCTCGTCGTGAGTTTCGTCGCAGCCGGTGGCGTAATTCTCTTCGGTGTTCTCCAAGGGATCGTCATCGCCATTGTCCTGGCGGTTCTGCTGTTCTTTCGCAGGAACTGGTGGCCCCACGGTGCCGTACTCGGTGAGGTACCGGCGATGCACGGATGGCACAGCATCGATCAGTACCCGGAGGCCCAGGAAATGCCGGGGGTCGTCGTGTTCCGTTGGGAGGCGCCGCTGTTCTTCGCCAACAGCGGGCAGTTCCGAGACCAGATTCGAGGATTGGTACATGAACGACATCCGGCCTGGTTCGTCTTGGAATGCGAAGCGATCACCGATATCGACGTGACCGCGGCCGAGATGCTTGAAGCCCTGGACCAGGAGCTCAATGCCTTGGGCATTCACGTCGCCTTCGTCGAGATGCGGGACCGTCTTCAGGACTTGGTACGCCGATACGGGCTTGGAACCACACTCGACCAAGAGCACTTCTACCCCGGGCTCGACCAGGCGCTCGATGCGATCGATCTTGCCACGAGCCAAGGCCCCATTGCTCGGGATGAAGAGGAGGATGAGCCATGAGTCGAGAGCCCGACGGTGTCGCCGAGGTGGCTAGCACGGTCAGTCCTCGACCAGCCCGGCTGTTGGCCATGGCCATGTTCGTTTTCGTCGCGGACACGCCCCGTATGAACGTGTAGTTCCCCGAGGTCTTCACAGCCATGGTCGGACCGGAACTCCAGTGGGTCGTAGGGAGTTGAGATACCAGAGGCCGTCGTCCCCGGTGATCCTGACCGTGCTAGCTCTGTGGCCGTTCGTGTTGCCCAGAGCGCCGACTCTCGAAGGCGAGATACCAGGTCATCAACTTCCGCGCCAGTGGAGCATCAAAGTTGTGATGTACGACCACGGCGATCGACCACACCATGAGCCCCACCTTGGTGTCCTTCTTGAAGAACAACCTGGTGAGCGCGACCACGACCAGCCCGATCAGTAGGTAGGACACGCCGTAGGCCAGCAGGCTGGGAGGAGGGGCGACGTCTGGGGTTTCACTCACGGTGACCGATTTCATCACGATCGTTCGTTAGGCGCAAGGATGGGGATCCGCCGCTCAGTCGGGGATCTGGGATGGCCCGCCCAGACGCGCCATTCGCTCAACCACCGCCTCATGGCATCCACCAACAGATAGGAGGGTGGACCTAGCGTCTACGTTCAGAATCGCCATGAGACGCAGCATTCGGGCGATCAACCCAAGAAAGAGGTGGGACCATGGAAGAAAAGAGTGACGGCTGGCTTGTGTTCGCAGCGATCGTGCTCGGGGTTGCTGGGATCATGCGAGTATTCGACGCGATCTGGGCATTCCGCTACCACGGTGTACTCCCGCAGAACTTCGAGGATGCGATCTTCGGACACAGCCTCAAGACCTACGGCTGGGTGTATCTGATCGTCGCCGCCATTTTGATCCTTTGTGCTCTGGGGGTCATGGCACGATCCCAGATCAGTAGGTGGATCGGAATCGTCGCCGGAGCGGTGTTGTCGATCAGCGCGATCTGGTGGATGCCGTTCTATCCCGTCTGGTCGCTTGCCTACATCTTCGTGGGCATCCTGGTGATCTACGGCCTGGCTGTGCACGGCGGACGCGAGTCGACAGCCTAGGCAGCTTCGAGAGGTAGGGCGGACGCTCGTCCGCGGACGGCAGAGGGTGTTGCGGTCGAGGACCTTGGACCACTCGGTCAGGTCTCGCCAATTCCCCTTTGCCGTCCGCGGAAAGAGGCCGTGACTCGGGATTCCGACTCCTCGTTGATCCGCCGCCTAGGCGCGGAGTTTGCTGCCACCAGTTGGGCGACAGCCTCAATCAGCCCGCAGCGAGGTGAATGCCCTCATTCACGCACCGGAGTCGACGCGAACTCCAAGGGGCTGCAGTGCTTTTCGATACCAGAGGACATCCGTTCCTGACGGGAAGTCCTTGACGCGACCCACCAGTTCATAGCCGCTCTGCTCGTAGAACGCTCGAGCCTGAAATTCATACGTGAAGTGGACAGTCTGGGTGCAGCCACGAGCCGCCGCCTCGGCTTCCGCGGCGGCGAGGAGTCGGGTGGCGAGACCACGACCCCGGCGACTCGGGTCCACCCAGAGGTGCTGAAGCTCGCAACAGTCGCCCCAGGTCCATCCGCTAATTCCGGCCACGACCGCGCCAGCGTGGCGGATGAAGATCGCCAGGTCGATTTCGTCGCCGAGTCCCATGGCGGCGGAGGCCTCACGACGGATCTGCGTTTCGAGGAACTCGACGTCCAGCGGATTTGGCTGGTCCTCGACGTCGAACTCCACAGTGATCGACTCGTCAGCCGTCGACCATCTGCTCGATCAGCGAGAAGTCGTCGAAGTAGGTCCGGTATGACCTGATCTTCCCGCCTCGGAAGTCGGCGACGGTGGCGCCGGCCAACTGGACACGCCGTCCGGTCGGCTCCAACTCGGCACCTTCGCCAAGGATGAGAGGCCCCGTGTGATCGGCTTCGACCACCCACTCGGCGTACGCCTTGTTGCCTACCTCATCGAGTCCGCGGAGCAGGATGACGACATTGGAGAACGCGATTTCACGGAGCACGGCGAGCCCAGCGAGTTCGGCGAGGCCCGACACCGACGCATACGGTGACCAACCAACGACATCGTCGGTGAACAGGGTGCCCAGATCAACCGATTCGCCACCGACCTCGGCCTCGAGCGCCTTGAGCAGTACGTCTTTACGAGATTCACTCATCAAACTCCCAATTTCTGTCGTATTCGGTGGGTTCAAACGAATTCTGGCAGTTCGTCCTGCGCTCAGGACCCGAGTACCTTCGCCTTGGCCGCCGCGAACTCCTCGTCCGTCAGCGCCCCCGAGGAGTGCAGTTGCGCGAGATGCTCGATCTCGTCGGCCGCATTGGCTGGTGGGGGCGCATACTGGACCTGGCCGTCGTCAACAGACTCCTGATCGGCCTGCTGTTGCCTGTTTCGGTGGTGAGCGATTGCCCCGCCCGCCACCGCTCCGGCAACAAGTCCTCGACGTCGTGTCCGTCGCCTCATTCCCATGGAAGCTCCCTTCGGCCTCTTGGCTCACCCTACTGTTGGGGTGAACCTCTCTAGGGATACTAGGTGTCGGATGTGTCAGACGCCAGAGGTTCGGGCCTACCGCCTGATCCCCCGGCCTGCGGTAAGGACTACCGGGCCACCGAGCGTTCTGCCCCGGCGGGCGCTGCCAACCCAAGCCCAGTGTGCCTCGGCGAACGGACGCCGCCACAGGGTCGATGGCGCCAGCCTTCAGGGCGGGGACGTCGGATGGGGCTGGTCGCGGCGAGACCCATGGGTGGATTCCGTTGAGCACCAGGCCGGCGGTGTGGCGAACGATGGCTCGGCATAGGACAATCGACCCTGTGACCGACGACCAGTGGACCCCAGAGACCCCGCGGCCCGTCGAGGACGTGCTCGCCGAGTTGGTCGCCGATGACCGGATGCCGCTGATCCACCGGGTGCTCCACGACCTCTCCGACGTCGACCATGCCGTGTACCAGGCAGTGGCCGCCACCCCCACCCCGAGACTCGACGAGCCGCTCCGACGTCTGTCCAATGCTGCCAATCGCTCCGTCATCTGGGTGGTCGCCGCGGGCATCCTGGCGGGTGTCGGGGGACGACGCGGTCGGCGGGCGGCCCTGGCGGGACTCACTTCTGTCGTCGTGTCCTCGGCTGTCGTGAACGTGGCACTCAAGAATCTCTACGCCAGGGATCGGCCGGATCGGGCGACGGCTGGTGTCGTCCGATCCCGCCATACCCGGATGCCGGAGTCCTCTTCGTTCCCCTCTGGACATTCCGCCTCGGGGTTCGCGTTCGCTACCGCGGTAGGACGCCAGATCCCCTCGCTATCGATCCCCCTGAGGATGCTGGCCGCGGCCGTCGCCTATTCGCGTGTCCACTCCGGCGTGCACTATCCCGGCGATGCCATCGTCGGTTCGCTGGCGGGTGGGGCGGTCGGGCTCATGGTCGGCGCACGATTTGATCGCCGAGCCCGAAAGGCCCCGTAGATGAGTGCGGTTGACGAGGGCGGTCGGGCGGCTCATCGACACGGCGGTCGGCCAGTGCCGGGGCGAACTGCGTGGATCCTGATCGGCACCGGTCTGCTTGTCTTTGCCGGGACGTCGCTGCTGGTGAGAGCCGGGGCGACGGGCTGGGACGAGCGGGTCTACCGAGCGTTGAACGAGGTTCCGACCCGTGTCGCAGCCGTACTCACGCCGCTTTCGAAGTTGTTCCTCCCGCTCGGCATCGCCGTAGCGGTCGTGGCTGCCGGTGTGGTCTGCGTCGTATGGAATCGGAGCCTCTGGCCGATTGTGTTCTGCGCGGGATCCGCGGCGGCCGCCTGGCTCGGTGCCAATCTGGCCAAGGCCGCCGCCGACCGGACGCGTCCCTATGAGGTCGTCGCCGGGGCGACCCTCCGGCAGGAACCTGCTCACGGTACGAGCTTTCCGTCCAGCCATACGGCTGTGGCGTTCGCGGTCGCCGTCACCCTGACCGCGTTCCTCCCCCGAAGGGCCGTCGTCGTCGCTCTCGTCTACGCGGTCCTGGTGGGCTGGTCCCGGGTCTACCTCGGCGTTCACTATCCCCTCGACGTGGTCGGAGGGGCCGGCATCGGGCTGGCTGTGGGTGGGAGTGCCCTCCTCCTGATCCGAGTCGCTCGTCCCCGTCTCCATGGCCGGTCGGGGGAGCAATCCGATGCGTTGGGATGACCGGCTCCACACCATGGTGCGCTCGGCCAGCCCGTGGCGGACCGGCTCCAGTGACCTGCGACGACGCCGGACCTCACGCAGGAGAACCGTCCGGTCACCCGGGAGAGCCGGTGGAGGGGCGCTCCGGAAATCCCAGTTGCTACTCCGAGTTGCATTAGGTAGTGTCTGATGCGGCGGGCTCAGAGACTGCTTCGATGAGAGGGGAGGCGGACCCCTTTCATCGGAGTAGCCGCCGGAACCCCTTGGCCTCGAGCGGGGAGAGGGGTCCGGTCGGGCCCCCGGGGCCGCGGGCTCCCCGGTTGGTGCCACACCGAACTCGGACCCACGAGATCCATACCTGACGTACCTCGTCGGACGGCGGCCGGCTGTCGTTGCCAAAATCCAAATGGGGGACATTCCGGCGTCATGGCAGACCGAATCAGATACAGCCGGGAAGAGCTCAAAGACCTCCTCCTGGAAACTGGCCGGACAATGCTCAAGGAGGAGGGTCTCAGTTCCGGGGCGGAGGGCTTGACGTTCAAGCGGGTGTTTGACCGCGTCGAACGGGACACTGGAACTCGACTGACCAATGCGTCCGTTATCCGACGGGTGTGGGACAGCCAGGCGGACTATCAATCCGAGGTACTCGTTGCCGTCACCCAAGGACAGGATGGCACCGAGATCAGGCTGGCAATGGCGGCGCTTGCGCCGATCGTGGCAACGATCACCGTGACCACACTGGAGTCTCGTGAACAAGGCTTGAAAGACCTGTGTCGACTGGGCGGTGCCCTCAACGCACAGGCTGTTCGGGAGTCCGTGAACTGGCCATTGCTAATCGGAGTGTGGGCGTTGACCGCCACCGGCGGGCCGACCGCAAGCCGTCAGAAGATCGAAGCAGCCCTGCTCGCATCCTTTGAGCAGTTCACCGCACAGCTCGAGTCGACCTACGGGGCAATGGCTGACTTCCTCGGCCTTCGCCTTCGCGAGCAGTTCACGCTGCATGATTTTGTGGTAGCTGAGGACTCGCTGAGCGAGGGATACGGACTCCGCGACCGGTTCGGCGACACCACCAAGAAGGTGGTTGTTCGTCCAACTGGCCCAAATGGCGAGATGCAGGACTGGACTATCTTCGCCGTGGCCTTGGAAGGGCTCGTGCGCCAGTTCTTCGAGTTTGATCCCGACTGGACCTCCCCCCAAGGGCAGGTCGGTTGAAGAACTCACGCCGTCAGGCCACGCCGTCCGGGGAAGACCACCATCACCCGGATCGACCGTCACCATCCCGGCGCTGCGACCCCGGGATCGCGTCCACCGGTCAGGTGCATGAGAGGAGAACGACGTCCAGCCCCTCGAGTGAGTTGAGATCTCCTGGTCGGTGGGTTCGACTGGTCGCTCATGATCGACGGTCCCGTGCCCGTCAATGGCCAGGGGCCCCGTCCTATCATCAAACCTATGGAGGCCCGATCAACCAACCCCTGGCCGTGGCCGGATGAACTCGATGCTCTCTCGGCCGCGCCGCAGTTCCATGCCGTGCTCAACGAAGATGATCGCGTTCGGGTGCTCGATGGGAGAGTACCGCCAGGTGCGATCGTGCCCGTCCACACCCATCGGTGGGGCGGCGTTCTCTCACATCATCGGGACGAGTGACTTCGTTCGCCGGGATCCGGACGGAAATGTGCTTGTTGACACCAGGGCGTCCGGTGCCTCGCCGCCGATTGTCGGGACCGCATCTTGGGGCGGGCCACTGGCTCCCCATACGTTCGAGAATGTGGGCAGTCAGGAGTTCCGCACGCTCACCGTCGAGATGAAAGATGGCGTGGCGGCCCAGCCCGAGTGATCACCCTCAGTCGGCTTCCATTTCCGCCTCGATGAGCTGCGACACGGCGTCGATCAGGGCCAGATGGGTGAACGCCTGAGGGAAGTTCCCGAGGTGCTCCCCGGTCGTGGCGTCGATCTCCTCGGCGTAGAGATTCAGTGGACCGGCGAAGGAGAGCAGTTTCTTGCACAGGGCCCGTGCCCGATCGATCTCACCGACCATGGCCAGCGCGGAGACCAGCCACCACGAGCAGATGGTGAAGGTGCCCTCTTTGCCCTCGAATCCGGTATCCGTGCTGTCCACCTTGTACCGCAGCACCAGCCCGTCCTCGGTGAGTTCGTCGGCGATGGCCAGAACCGTCGCCTTCACCCGGTCATCGTCGGCCGGCAGAAATCCCATGATCGGTATGAGCAACAGGGATGCGTCCAGTTCGTCGTTCTCATACGCCTGTCTGAACCGGCCGCGCTCATCGACACCCTTGGCCAGGATGTCCTTCTTGAGAGCATCGGCTCCTTCACGCCACCGGTCGGCGCGTTCGGAGGCGCCCCGTCGACCAGCCAGGTCCGCTCCACGATCGGCGGCCACCCAGCACAAGACGGCGGAGGCCGTAAAATGCTGGGGTTCGCCGCGGATCTCCCAAATGCCCTGATCAGGGTCAGCGCTATGGGCGAGGGCATCTTCAACCAGTCCGGCCAGACCCTCCCAGGTGGAGTGGACAATCTGTGCCGCACCTCGCTTCAAGTGCTGGTCGACGCCGTCCAGGAGCATCCCCCACACGTCGTTCTGGTGCTGGTCCCAGGCGCCGTTGCCGACCCGGACCGGACGCGCCCCGTCGTACCCCGAGAGGTGGTCGAGCGTCCGCTCGGTGAGATCGCGTTCCCCGCCGATGCCGTACATGATCTGAAGCTCGAACGGTTGATCCGTGGTGCCCTGGCTGACGGATTCGAGTACGAACGCGAAGTACTCGAGGGCCTCCCAGTCGAAGCCCAAACGATAGAGGGACCGCAACATGAACCCCGTGTCCCGGATCCAGGTGTAGCGGTAGTCCCAATTGCGGGCCCCGCCGGGGGTCTCCGGCAAGGAAGTGGTGGAGGCGGCCATGATGGCCCCGGTCGGGGCGTAACTCAGACCCTTCAGCGTCAGTGCACTGCGCTCGATGTAGGGACGCCATGGGTGGTCGGGGAAGGTGCCGGTGGCGAGCCAGTCGCGCCAGTAGGCGACGGTGGTGGCGAGGTCCACGTTTACCTGGTCTTGGCTGGTGGGGGCGGATCCCTCCCAAGACAGCGCTATGAATGCCTCTTCACCTTCGGCCAGGCCGGTCCGTCCGTAGCAACGGGCCCCGACGATCCCCAGACGCAGGCTGCTTACGACAGAGAGGGTGACATCGCCGTCCGGCGGGTGAACACTGGCCGCCCCGTAGCCGTCGCCGTCGTAGGACCACTGACCGGTGGCGATGCCGTAGTCGAACAGTGGAACGCAGGAGGCATCGATCTCGACCTTTCCGGAAAGGCAGGTCGCGGTCCGGAGCAGGACCCCCGACGCCGCCGAGTCCGTGGGCGCCCGTCGGTAGCCGGAGCGCCGCGCCCCATCGGTCACCCTGCGGATGACCATCAGATCCCGGACGACGAGCCATCCGGTTGGCGTGTGCCAGGTCGTTTCCAGCACCATGGTGCCGGGTACGTAGCGGCGTTGGTGGGGGACCATGGTGTTGGACGGCGCGAACCGGAAGGACCCGGCCGAACGGTCAAGCAGGGCACCGAACACGCTGGGCGAGTCGGGGCGGGGAAGGCAGAGCCACTCGACCGATCCGTCCGGCGCGATCAGGCAACTGTTCTCGCAGTCGGAGAGAAACGCGTACTCGGCGATGGGGGGAAAGTCGCTCATGGTCTCGTGCTCCTTGCTCGGAGGGCAGAGCGCAGATCGCCAAGCGGTGGTCTCTGCCGGGTGTCGAGATTATCGTTCCGCCGCCCATGATGCTGGGCGACCCGGTACCCCGACCACCGAGCGTGCACCGACAGGGCGGACACCGAAAACCCCCATCAGAGTTCACCTTTCTGACACCTTGGCCCCGCGACCCCGATTCGACCGAGCGAACTCCGGGAAGATGTGCATAGGATGCGCACTGGGCGGGGAATCGGCCGGTGTCTCTTGAGCGAAAGGGGAGCCAGCATGACCCTGCAAGGCAAGGTGGCCATCGTCACCGGTGGGAACACGGGCATCGGTAAGGCGGTGGTCCTGGCGCTAGCCGCCGAAGGCGCCTCGATCGTCATCGACTATGTCGCCGACCCCGACGCCACGGAGGCGCTCGAGAAGCAGGTGCGGGATCTCGGGGACAAGGTCACCGCGGTCAAGGCAGACGTGAGCAAAGTCGCCGATCTGGAGAGGCTCGTGGGCACCGCCGTGAGCTCGTTTGGTCGGTTGGACATCATGGTCAACAACGCGGGCATCGAGACCCGCACCTCTGTGCTCGACACCACCGAGGCCCAGTATGAAAGGGTCCTGGATATCAATCTGAAGAGTGCGTTCTTCGGCACCCAGCTTGCGGCCAAGCAGATGATCGCCCAAGGCGAGGGAGGTCGTATCATCAACATGACGTCGGTGCACGAGGATTGGCCGATGCCTGGAAATACCGCCTACTGCCTGTCCAAGGGCGGGATGCGAATGCTCACTCGGACGGCGGGTGTGGAGCTTGCCCCTCACAACGTGCTGGTCGTAGGGGTCGGCCCGGGTGCGGTGGAGACGCCGATCAACACCGCGACGATGAATGACCCAGCCGCGCTCAAGAAGCTCGATGCCGCCATCCCCATCGGGCGCATGGCCAAGCCCGAGGAGATCGGCAGTGTGGTGGCCTTTCTGGCCGGCCCGGGGGCGAGCTATCTGGCGGCGACGACCATCTTCGCCGACGGCGGCATTATGCAGAGCAGCCCGGGACTATGAGAAGCCTCCCACCCGATGGGACTGAGCCGTCTTCATTCATCTCGCTAGGTTCGGGCGCCGTGCTCACGGGCCTGACGTAGAGGGGACCGGACCCGGTGTCCACCCGGCCCGGCCCGACGTCAACCGACACCGCTGCCGTCGGCGACAACCGTCGAGCCGAACCTGAGTTCAGCACCGCCCATACCGGAGCTGAACTGAGTCGTCCCGATCAGGTCGAGGAGGTGGTCGCACCGAATCTCTTTCCGGTGGCAGAACGGACCGGCTGGTCAGGTACGTCGGGCCCACCGGTGAGCGGAGGTGACCGCGCCCAGTCCTGGTCGTCGCCGGGATGACGTCGGTGAACCAGCCGAACGTGAGGCCGGGCCACGACGACCAGGGCACCGGGGTGGCCAAGCACGCGGTGGACTGGTGGCTCACGACCGAGGACCTACCGATGCCCGACAATCGGGTGACTGTGGACGGGGATGGAAACATCCACTTGGCGTACGAAGCGACCAATAACGAAGAGGCAGACGGGCTCTACAAGGAGCTACGGACCATTCTGAACCATGTGGGGATGGCCGACCACCACGTGCTGAGCAAGAACTTCTACATGAGCATGAATGTCCCCGTGGCCGGTGTCGCCCATCAGGCCGGAACCTGTCGATTCGGCTCGGATCCCGCAACATCGGTGCTGGACGTCGATTGCAAAGCACACCAGCTCGACAATCTCTATGTGGTCGATACCAGCTTCTTTCCCAGCATCGGCGCGGTCAATCCCGCCCTCACCGCCATGGCCAATGCCATCCGGGTCGGCGAGCACCTCCTGGAGCGGATCGGCTAGTGATCAATCCGGGACTCGAGAAGGATCGGCGAGTGAGCGCAGCTCCTGCGTCCGAGAGTTTCCCTGGCCAAGGTGGGCGGTGACCGGGCCGCGTGACGAGGCGATGGCCTCGGCGCCGGAATCGGGCGCGGGCGCACCCGGACGCTTCCCGCCAAAGACTTTCGAACGTGGTGGACCCGAGGCTGCTGCAGTTCACCCGGGGAACGCGTCGGTTTCTCGTCCTCACCGTGCTGTCGGGGGGAGCCACCGCGTGTCTCGTTCTGGCCCAGGCCTGGCTGATCGCAAACACCATCTCGGATGTTCTTGTCCGCCACCGCGGGCTGGGCCAGGTCCGCACGTTGGTGGGGCTCCTGTTCCTGGTGGTCCTCGGTCGGGCGATGTTGGCGTGGTTCGGCGAGCGGGCGGGCGACCGGGCCTCCGCGTCGGCCAAGTCCGACCTACGGGGCGCCCTGGTGGAACGAGTCGCACTCCTCGGTCCGGTGGGTATCGACCGCGAGCGGACCGGCCGGCTCGTCGTGTTGGCCACCAGCGGCATCGACGCCCTCGACAGCTACTTCGCCCGTTACCTTCCTCAGCTGTTCCTGGCCGTGATCGTCCCCGTCACGATTGTCCTCGTGGTGCTCGGCGCCGACTGGATCTCGGCGGCGATCATCGCGGTCACTGTCCCATTGGTCCCGCTGTTCATGTCGCTGGTGGGCGCCTCGACCAGCGCCCGCATGGCGCGACAGGCCAAGCTCCTTCACCGTCTGGCCGGGCACTTCCTCGACGTGGTCGCTGGACTTCCGACCCTCAAGGTCTTCGGTCGTGCCAAGGCCCAGGTGGCAGCGGTCCGCGACACCACGGACCGCTACCGCTCAGCCACCATGGCCACGCTGAAGGTGGCCTTCCTCTCGTCACTCATCCTCGAGCTGTTGGCCACCTACTCAGTGGCGCTGGTGGCCGTGGCCGTCGGTCTCCGGTTGCTGGGGGGCCATCTGAGCCTGGCCACCGCACTCTTCGTGCTCATCCTGGCCCCTGAGGCGTACCTCCCCCTCCGCCGGCTCGGCGCGAACTACCACGCCAGTGCAGAAGGCATGAAGGCAGCCGAGGAGGTCTTCGAAGTTCTGGAGCACCCGGCTCCCTCCCGAGGCGCCCGCGCCGACATACCGGATCCCTCCCGGTTCCCACTCCGAGTGGAGCGTCTGGAAGTCGCCTACCCCGATCGCACCGTCCCGGCCCTGTCCGGCCTGAGCCTCGAGGTGGATCCCGGTGAGGTCGTGGCGATCGCCGGGCCGAGTGGCAGCGGGAAGTCAACCCTCCTGAGCGTCCTGCTCGGTCTGGCCCCTGCCTGGAGCGGCTCGGTCACGGTAGGGCCCGTGAGCCTGGCCGATCTCGACCCCGACCTCTGGAGAGCCCGAGTGGCCTGGGTACCCCAGCGGCCGCATCTCTTCGCCCGGTCGATCGCCGACAACATCCGCCTCGGGCGCCCGAGGGCCACCGACGATCAGGTGCGGGCTGCCGTCGCCGATGCCGGCCTCGAGGCCCTGGTGGAGCGCCTTCCCGCCGGTCTCGAGACGGTGCTGGGCCACGATGGGGCTGGACTCTCGGCGGGCGAGCGCCAGCGGGTCGCCCTGGCTCGGGCCTTTGTGCGGGACGCCCCGCTGCTCCTCCTGGACGAACCCACCGCCAATCTCGACGGGCGGACCGAGGAAGGCGTCCTGAGGGCGGTGCGGCGGCTGACGGCGGGCCGCACGGTGGTCATCGCCGCTCACCGGCCCTCCCTGTTGGCCCTCGCCGATCGGGTGGTCCATCTGACGCCGGTGATGACAGGGCCATGACCTCCGGCCGCACAGCAGCCAAGCCAGCTGACCAGGTGGCGCCGTTGAGCCGGACGCTCGCCACGGTGCGTCCGGTGTTCTGTCGCCTTGTCTTCGCCACACTGTTGGGAGCGGGAGCCATTGCCGCCGACATCGGGCTGATGGGTACTGCGGCGTGGCTGATCGCTCGGGCGGCCCAGCACCCCAACGAGTCCCACCTGGCCGTGGCGATTGTCGCCGTCCAGTTCTTCGGCCTCACCCGGGGGCTCCTGCGTTACGAGGAGCGACTGGTGGGCCACGATGCGGCCTTCCGACTGCTGGCTGCTCTCCGGGTGACGGTCTACCAACGCCTCGAGGCCGTGGCGCCCACCGGTTTGCCGGCGTTTCGCCGCGGAGACCTCCTGGCCCGCATGGTGCCGGACGTCGATTCGCTGCAGGACCTGGTCATCCGGGTGGTGCCACCCTTCGGCATGGCGGTGCTGGTGGGATCCCTGACCGTGGCGCTCATGTGGTGGATGCTCCCGGCGGCGGGGATGGTTCTGGCCGTGGCGCTGCTCAGCGCCAGTACGGGGGTGCCCTGGCTCACCGGAGTTCTGGCCCGGCGGAGGGAGTCGAGATTCGCCGGCGTGCGCGGCGACCTGGTCGAATCGATGCTGGACCTGACCGAGGGGGCCGCCGAGCTGATCGCCTTCGGCGGGACCGAGGCCCAAGTTCGACTGGTGCAGGACCAGGACGCCGAGCTGACCGCCATGGCCTCGGCCTCGGCTGGGACCGGAGGAATCGGACAGGCGATGACGACCCTGCTGGCCGGACTGGCCTCGTGGGGTTGCCTGGTGGCGGGCATCCCCGCGGTGGCGTCCGGCCGGCTCGACGGGACAGAACTGGCGGTCATCACCCTGATCCCTCTGGCTGCATTCGAGCTGGTGGTGGGTCTGCCCGTGGCAACTCAGGCTCTCCAGCGGGTGCGCCAGGCCGCGCACCGGGTGTTCGAAGTGACCGACGCCCCGATCCCGGTTCCTGAGCCCCACACCGCAGCGGACGTCCCCGACGGACCCTACGACCTGCGGGTCCGCTCGGTGTGGGCCAGCTACCCGGGTGCCACGTCGCCGGCCCTCCAGGGGGTGGATCTGTCATTGTCGCCGGGCCGTCGGGTCGCCGTCATCGGCCCGAGCGGTGCCGGGAAGTCAACCCTGGCGGCGGTCCTCCTCCGCTTCCTACCCGTCGAGTCCGGCTCGGTCACCCTGAACGGCCTATCCCTCGACCGCCTGACCGGCGATGCCGTTCGCACCGTGGTCGGCCTGGTCGGCCAGGAGATCCATCTCTTCGACGACACCATCGCCGGGAATCTGCGCATCGGGAACCGTCACGCCACCGATGACCAGCTCCGCCAGACCCTCGAGCGAGTGGGGCTCACCGCTTGGCTTGACACCCTTCCCCTCGGCCTGGCTACGGAGGTGGGCGGTCGGGGCGGACGCCTCTCCGGTGGCCAACGCCAACGGATCGGCCTTGCTCGGGCCCTCCTGGCTGATTTTCCGGTGCTGGTGCTGGACGAGCCCGCCGAGCATCTCGATCCGGTGGCCTCCGATGCGCTGACTGCCGACCTGCTGGAGGTCACCGAAGGGCGGTCGCTGGTGTTCATCACCCATCGACTGGCCGGACTGGAGTCCGTTGACGAGATCCTGGTCATGGAGGCCGGACGGGTGGTCGAACGGGGCACCCACGACACGCTCCTCGATCAGGGTGGGGTGTACTCCCGCTCGTGGTGGGAGGAAATGTCCGCCTCAGGCAACGGGGTGACAGACAGGAACCGGGGACCTACGCAGGGGCCACAGCGAGAGGAGGCCTCCGTAGCCAACGGCGGCCGTACTGACAGGAGACCCAGCAGATGACCACCGACCTTGCCCGTTGGCAGTTCGCCACCACCAGCATCTACCACTTCCTGTTCGTGCCGGTCACCATCGGGCTGGCCTTCCTGGTGGCCCTGCTCCAGACCAGCTGGTACCGCAACGACAATCCCGCCTTCAAACGGCTCACCAAGTTCTTCGGGACGCTCCTGCTGATCAACGTGGCCGTCGGGGTGGTAACCGGACTGGTCCAGGAGTTCGAGTTCGGCATGAACTGGTCGAACTACTCGCGATTCGTCGGCAACATCTTCGGTGGTCCGCTGGCCATGGAGGGCCTGGCCGCCTTCTTCGTCGAATCCACCTTCCTCGGTCTCTGGATCTTCGGCTGGGACCGTCTGTCGAAGAAGGTGCACCTGGCCTGCATCTGGCTGGTCGCCGGGGCGTCGATGTTGTCGGCCCTGTTCATCATCGCCGCCAACTCGTGGATGCAGCACCCGGTGGGCTACGTGATGAATGCCCAGCACCAGCCGCAGCTCAACGACATCTGGGCCCTGTTCACCAACCCCACCTTCCTGTGGGCCTACCCCCACGCCATCCTGGCCTCCCTGGTCACCGGGGCACTGGTCATGCTGGCCGTCTCCGCCTGGCACCTCAAAAAGAAGAGCGCGGTCGAGGCCTTCCGGCGCACGGCGGTCATCTCGCTGGCCGTGCTCACCCCGGCGGTGTTCGTCAACATGTTCGTCGGCAGTGAGCTCGGGGTCGTGGAGGGCAAGTACCAGCCCATGAAAATCGCCGCCGCCGAGGCACTGTGGACGACCTGCCCGTCCCACTGCCCGTTCTCGGCCTTCCAGACCGGGGGAGGGAACGACGATCCGACCCCCACCAAGATCATCCTGATCCCCGACCTGCTCTCCATTCTGGCCACCAACCACGTGGACGGCGAGGTCCAGGGCATGAACAACCTGCAGGCCCAATACGTCAAACAGTATGGGCCCGGCGACTACATCCCCAACGTCTTCATCCAGTACTGGGGCATGCGGGTCATGGCCTACCTGGCCGCCATCATCGCCCTGTTCTCGTTGTGGGGTCTGTGGTTGATACGCCGGAAGACCCTGGAGAAGGCCAGGTGGTTCCTGTTCATCGCCCCGTGGTTCGTGATCACCCCGTTCCTGATGAACACGGCGGGGTGGCTGCTGACCGAGAGCGGCCGACAACCCTGGATCGTCCAGGGACTGATGAAGACGTCCCAGGCCGCCTCGCCCTCGGTGACGACCACCGACATCTGGATCAGCCTGTCCGTCTTCGTGCTCCTCTACGCCGCACTGGGGGTGGCCGACGCCTACCTGATGGTCCACTACGGCCGGAAGGACCTCGAATCGGGCGCCGACGAAGAGGGAAGTGGTGACGGTGAGGGCCACCCCGACGATGCGTCATCGGACGACGAGGAGGGCCCCCGAGTGCCGGCCCTCATCTACTAGGAGGCGACCATGGTCCATCTCAACAACATCTGGTTCGTGATCATCGCCGTCTTCTGGGTGGGGTTCTTCGTCCTCGAAGGATTCGACTTCGGGGTGGGCATGCTGCACTCGTTCGTCGGGAGGAACGATGTCGAGCGGCGCATCGCCGTGAACTCGATCGGCCCCCTCTGGGACGGGAACGAAATGTGGCTGGTGATCGCCGGGGCCGCCACCTTCGCCGCCTTCCCCTCCTGGTATGCCACCATGTTCTCCACCTTCTACCTGGCCCTCCTCATCGTGCTGGTGGCCCTGATCGTGCGGGGTGTCTCCTTCGAGTTCAACCGGAAGATCGACAACCCCAAGTGGCGGTCGACCTGGCGGTGGTCGCTGACCATCGGGAGCCTGCTCGTCCCGCTGCTGCTGGGCACGGCCTTGGGGGACCTGCTCCACGGGCTGCCCATCGACTCGGCCCACAACTACACGGGTGACTTCGTCGGGCTGCTGGTTCCCTTCGGGCTCTACACCGGGGTGACCTTGACCGTGGTGTCCCTGTTGCTCGGGAGCGGTCTACCTGGCCCTCAAGACCGAAGGCGCTCTGCACGAACGGGTGACCAAGCTGTCTGGTCGGCTGGGCTGGTTGGCCGCCGTGGTCACCTTCGGCTGGCTGACCTGGATCCATGTGGGCCTGGGGGTGGGCTTCCTTCCCAATCCGTTCCAGGTCCTGGCCCTGGCCGCGGTGGTCGGCGCGGCGCTGTTCGCCGAGTCCCGCTCCGAGGGCTGGGCGTTCGCCGCCGCGGCCACCGCCATCGGCAGCGTGGTGGGCTCCATCTTCTTCGAGCTCTTCCCCCGGGTGATGGTGTCCAGCTCGAATACCGCCTACAACCTGACCGTGTCCAACTCGGCCAGTAACTCCTACACGCTCAAGGTGATGACCGTGGTGGCCATCGTCTTGTTCCCCCTGGTGCTCGTCTACCAGGGCTGGAGCCTCTATGTGTTCCGGAAGCGACTGGTCGGCCCGCCGGACGCGACCCAGGGAGAGGGAACGCCGAAGCGTGACGGCCCAGATGTAGTGAGACTCTGACGACTGGCCGTTCACCTGGCCGTCGGAGTAGGTCGACGACCTCGAGGGGACAGCGGAGCGCATTGCTCGACCTGCCTCCGAGACAACGCATCCGACACGGGTATAGCGTGACCGGCGTGGTCAAGCCCGAGCACGACTCATGCCCTCAGTGCGGGAGCATGGAGATTGGCACCTCGTTCAACAAGTCAGACGGCTCGGAGGATGCCAAATGGGACTGCCACTGCGCAGATTGCCGATTCAAGTGGACTGAGAAGCCCTAGCGACCTGTGATTCGCCGCGAGGTGACGGCCGCAACACTTGATCGGCTAGCCATCGATTCTCGTCGTTCGCCATACGTCCGAGCGAAACGCCACGTCAACCGTTACATCCCCTTCGATGCCGAGTAGATCGCGAAGGAGGCGGCGTGCCTCCAGAAAGAGGCTGCTTCGCGTTTCGTCTGGCATCATGATCACCCAACTCAAGGTCCCGAGCAGCCCGATCAGTTCATCGGCATCGAGCGCGACATCCCAGGTGAACGCGCGGTACTCCGGCTGTTCGAAGGGCACCGCAGGTGGGATCTCCAAGGTTGATACCGGTCGCAGCACGTCGCCAAGCATCAAGTCGGTGACGGTGCCGGCTCGCTGACCGGTGCTGTCGGGCTGCGACTGATCGGCGAGCACGGCCTGCGCTTGGACCATGAAGGGACCTTCAGGATCGGGTCCGGTCCACAACGCTCCGAGGATCCCGTTGGGCTTCAGAATCCGACCAACTTCGTGGAGAGCGGGAATCGGGTCCATCCAATGCCACGATGAGGAGGCCAACACCGCATCTGCGTATCCGTCGGGCAACGACATGGCCTCACCACGGCCGGGCAGCGCCCGAGCGGCCGGGACCTCATGGGAGAGGACCGACCGCATGCGATCATCGGGCTCGACGGCGACAACCTCGAGGGCTCTTCCGGTCAAGAGCCTCGTCAAGGCGCCGGTACCCGCTCCCAGGTCCACGACCCGCTCCACGTGGTCCGGCAGCAACCAATCCACTGCGGTGACGGGAGGTCCGGGTCGGAAACGATCGTAGTGCGAAGCGATCTCCCCGAAGCTGCCCGCTCGCACTGCCTTCTCATCAGCCGGAAGGTCGGAAAGCGGTAGTCCAGGTTTGCCTGAACGGGCGTCACCCATGCCGAACCCTAACCAATGCTGGAATCCGAAGCGCAGCTGTCCGGGATTGGTACTACGGGTGGCGTGGCGTTGACCGCTTGAGGACCCAGGCGAGGGGGATAGCACGCCCCCGCATGGTCAAGCTGCCCCTGAACTTCGAGTTCCCCAAGCTTCCGCTGCAGTCCGAGACTCTGGTGTCGCCATCGGCGTACTGGTGGGCTGCCTCATCGATCGGCACATCTCCGCATGGCACATGTTCCTCGTCGACACCCGAGGTGGTTGGTTCGTTACTCGTTGGTTTGGTGCTGTGCGCATGTTGGGCCGCGATCAGTCCCTGCCGTAACCAGCCAGAAGGTCGAGGGTCCGGTCGCTCACGACGCCGTAGCTGAGTCCCAGGTCCCGGAGAACGCTGGCCGCGATCATCGCCAAACAAGCCAAGGAGAAGGTGTTCTGTTCCGATGTAGTTATGGCCCAGCTGGAGGGCCACCTCCACGGACCCACGAAGTACCCCGTTCGCCCTCGGAGTGAAGGGCAGCTTTCCTTCCTCCGAAGCAGAAGTTCGCTTGATCAGCTCCAGAACTTGCTCTTCTACCATGGGCTTCGTGTCGTGCTTCGCGGGCGCGCTGGGGTTCGACGAAGAGCCGTGTGTCGACGTCCAGGAGGCGACA
This sequence comes from uncultured Acidimicrobiaceae bacterium, assembly GCA_963812525.1. Classification (GTDB taxonomy): domain Bacteria; phylum Actinomycetota; class Acidimicrobiia; order Acidimicrobiales; family RAAP-2; genus Bog-756. The sequence continues at coordinate 256,047 of CAWEVL010000004.1, read as the reverse complement.
AGTCGATGCCTTCGGCTATCGGCATCGCCGAACCGGCGGATTGGACTGGTCGCGGTAAGGCAACGGATGAGGTGCCCACCACCCACGGGCGCTCGTCAGCCCTCGATCGACCTTATCTTGATCCAAGGCCGAGTGCGACGGACAGCGCGGTTGTCTGTGCGGAAAGGAAGTTCCGAGATACACCGGCCTTCGGCCGAACCAGATCGAAGCCATGGAATGCTCCTGGGACTACATCGAGTTCGCAAAGGACGCCTGCAGAACGGAGCCGATCGGCATAGGCCAGGTCTTCATCGTAGAAGAGATCGAGTGTCCCAACTCCGATCCAAGCTGGTGGCAATCCGGACAGATCCCCATAGCGAGCGGGTGCGGCCAGCCCACTGACCACCGACCCCGCCTCCAGCCCGGTGTACGCCCGCCAGCCGAAGCTGTTCGCCCTGTTGTTCCACAACCTCAGGTTGCGTTCGTCGATATCGGTTCGGACCGTCGTGCGGTCGTCAAGCATCGGATAGGCGAGCAGTTGGAAGGCGAGCTGTATTTCGTCGCGCTCGTGCGCCAGAAGAGTCAAAGCCGCAGCCAATCCACCTCCGGCACTCCCTCCACCGACGGCAATTCGAGTGGTGTCAACGTACGGTTGATGGGTAAGCCAATCGAGGACGTCGTAACAATCATGCAGGGGATGTGGAAATGGGTACTCGGGAGCCAGCCGATACTCGGGGGCAACAACGACGATGCCGAGCTCCCTGGCGAAGTGCCTGCAGGCTGCATCGTCCTGAGATGCGGAGCCCATCACATAGCCTCCACCATGGATCCAAAGGAGGACAGGGGCAGGCCGTTCGTTCGACGATCGCCCGTGCACCCGAACCGGGATGTCTCCGACGGTTCTTGTCTCGACGTGCGCGGCAGGCCTCCTGGCGGCAACTTTCGTGAGCATCCGAACCGTACTGAGTGACCGTTGACTCACGGCGGCACGCGGCAGCCATCGGGCGAGACCGCGAAGGTCGGGATGAAAGTCGTCGGCCGGCATCAGCAGGTTGGGCCCTTGATCATTGCCGTATGGCCGGCGGGTGTCCCACGGGGAATCCCGGTAACGCGAAGGCGGGCGCTCGGTGCCATCTGGAATCGGCTGCTCCCAGCCTCCGCTACGCCGACCAGCGCGGTCGTCAGGGTCACGGTCCGAACGACATTCGTCAACGCTCCTCCTTTCCCAGTGCCACACCGAAATCCTCGACACCGTGGCGACTCGGTCAGGGAGTGTCTTTGGTTCCGATATCTGGCCGCTCACCGGTGTCCACAAGATTTTGGGCAACTTCGCGGAGCTTTATGTTGAGGTGCTGCGAGGCCTGGCGCAAGACGCCAAACGCCTGGTCGGCCGTTATCCGCTCCCGCTCGATCAGAATGCCTTGCGCTTGGCCAATCAGCTCCCGGGTAATCAGTGCAGCCTGGAGGTTCTCGGCCCGGCGTGCCTCGTCATCGTGGGTGCGCGCTGCGGAGGCCGCCAGGCCGCCCAGGGCCGCGAGCAGCACCCCTCTCGCTCTGTCGACGGCACCGAAGGCCTGGCGAAAGCGGGCGTAGAGGTTGAGGGCTCCAAGGGTGCCATCGCCGAACAGGGGCACGGCCAGCACGCTCCGGATGCCCCTCGCCACTGCTTCGGGCCCGAACTCCGACCAGCGGGGGTCATCGGCGAGCTCGTCGGCATAGAGGGTCACTCCGTGGGTGACGGCATCGAGGCACGGCCCCTCACCGAAACGCTGCTGGAGCTCGTCGATCTCCACCACCAGGGGGTCAGTGTGTGCCGCGGTCTCGACTTCGCCCCCGTTGACGAGGAACATACCGGCGAAGTCGCAGGCCTCGATGGTGACGACCGCGAGATTGGTCACCTGGTTCAACGTCTCTCCGAGGTCGCCCGCCCCGAACAGTGCACGAGCGGTCTGCATGAAGTCGAGCGCCAACTCGGAAGTGAGCTCCTCGCGGAGGATGGCAGACTCGGACACATCGGGGTTCTCGCCGTCGGTCACAGACCTTCGCTCCCTGGGGAGCGCCATGTGTGCGCACCTACTCCAGCGCATTGCCGTTGCCTTCCTCCACCCATCGTGGGTGGATTCCTTTGGCGTCCTACCGGCTTCCGGCCCAGCCGTCGGCCGGTTGAGTGGGCAATCCGAGCGATGGCGATCGGTGACGGCCACGGTGGGACAGTTCGCACTGCCTGCCGGCCCGGGGTTGTCGTTGGCGGCGGTACCGCACCTTGCACTGGCGAGCGGTCTTGGCGAGCCATCTGGTCATCGTACCGAATTGCGATCCCGTCTCTGGTTCACGATGCGACGGCCCCCTTGACCTGGACACTCGGGCTCCTCAGACTAGATCTCGAGGAGCAGCTCAGCAGAACCAGCGCCAGGGGGCGCGGCCGGAAGGACGCTTGTCTGGGCACCTCCTCGTCCCGGCTCAGTGGGCGATGCTCTCCGAACCGGCAGCACCCAAATGGCGCAACGCATGGCGGTAGGAGCCGGCCAGGCTGTCCTGACAATAGGGCAGGTCGTGGTCGCGACAGAAGCGTTGGACGATGCGCTGGGCTTTGACCAGATTGGGGCGGGGCATCATGGGAAACAGATGATGTTCGATCTGGTAGTTGAGGCCACCGAGCATCAGCGTTGCCAACCAGCCGCCCCTGACGTTCCGCGCCGTGATGACCTGTCGCCGGGCAAAGCTGAACTCCGCGTCGCGCTCGATCATGGGCATACCCTTGTGATTGGGGGCAAAGCTGCAACCGAGATACAGCCCGAAGATTCCCTGTTGGACGGCGATGAAAACGACTGCCGGCAACGGAGACAAGACCCAGAACACGACAGTCGCGTACAACGCGAAGTGCGCGGCGAGCAAGAGGCCTTCGACGAGTGCGGTTCGGTCCCGTCGCCTCGCCAGCACCTGGATACCGGTTACATGTAGTCCAATACCCTGAAGGAGTAGCAGCGGGAAGAAGAGCCAGGCTCGATGCCGCGCTAGAAGACGAGCGGTGCCCGTTGGACGCGCCGAGGCCTCAGTGGCGACAGGAAAGGAAATCACTCCGCTGCCGATGTCGGGGTCCCGGCCGATCTGATTGGGATAGGCGTGATGAGCATTGTGCTTCGGCACCCACCAGCCGAAGCAGACTCCGGTCAATACATTCCCTACGACCAATCCGACCAGCCGATTGGCACGATGCGAACTGAAGATCTGCTGGTGTCCAGCATCATGCCCAACAAAAGCCATCTGGGTGAACAACACTCCGAGCAGAGCGGCGACCCCGAGCGTGGCCCACGAATCGCCGACAACGAAGAGCAAGACCCAACCTGCGACGAGTGCTGCACCGGTCAAGCCGATTTTCAAGCTGTAGTACCGCGGCCGGCGATCCAACAGCCCGGCCTCGCGCATCTGCCGTGCGAGCACCGGATAATCATTCGATGCACTGCCGATCGTCGCTACGGGAACACCCCCACCTCCCGAAATGCGGCCCGTCCAACGGAGGTCGCGGGTGGAAGGAAGACCGCCATCCCCTGTGGCTGGTCACGTTCACGCCTCCGGATAGGGAACGGGATGGTTCCCACCGAGCTCGACGAAGCGCTCGTTCAGCGCATGTGCGATGACCTCTTCGTCATGAGCGCTCGGCTCGAGCGCGCCATAGAGGATGGCCTCCAGTTGAAGGGCGGTGCTCATACCCCCCAACTCGAAATAGCGTAAGAACAGGTCTCCGTGCGAGAGTCCGGCCCTTTGGCGGTACCGGTCGAGTATTTGATCCGGAGTGTTAAGCACTGGAGCGGCCCATCGGCGGCCCATCGGGGCCACGTTCGGACCGCCTCGTTGAAGCGACGATGTCCCCTGCATTCTCAACCCGCGTCCGCAGCGTCCGTAGGGACAAGAAAGGGACCACGAGGTACCCGGTGTTCTCGCCGATCCCCTCGCTGTCGGCCCCAACCTCCCTGATGCGGTGAGCAGCGGTTCGACGGGGAGAAGATCTGCTCGTTCCCAGTCGCGACCGGTGGCTCGACCAACGTCTGTCGTTGCGACACAGCCCTCAGGGAGGCGACCCTGCCCGACCCGCGCCAAGGGAATGCTGAACAACGCTCGAACGACAGCGGGCTGGTTACCACGAGGCCACGCCTCCGATGCGACCGCAATCAACGCCGGTCGTCTGCACAGCCCTCGCTGTCGAAGGTGTCTTCAGGCTACTCCTTCACGGGGCTGCCTGCACGACGCCTCCTCATAGTGCCCGCTCCGAGCTCGCCGAAAATGATCCGCCCGATCCCAGGGCGGGGTCCGGACACGGAGCTGCTCCACCAGCTGGATGCTCACGATTGAGATCCCGGAGGGAGGGGACCTCGCGCAACAGATGAGGTCGAGCCGACTGGCGAGGACGTGGTGATGGATGCCACCTTCGGATAGGGCCTCGGGTCGGCTGACCCAAATAGAACGTAAGCTTGAGCACCAAGACAGCAAGGTAGTCCCAAAATGCAAAGGATTCGGATGATTGAGCCATGACCGTGGCCTTTGCTCTTTCGGGCGGAGGGAACCTGGGTCCGATGCAGGCGGGGTCGATCGTTGCTCTCATGGAAGCCGGCATTACGCCCGATCTTCTGGTGGGTACCTCCGTCGGAGCGCTCAACGCGGCCTTCCTGGCCACTCGTCCTGGGATCGCTGGGGCCAGAGCTTTGATGGACGCATGGTCGGCTCTCAAACGACCAGAAGCCGTGCGTCTCAATTTCTTCACTGCGCTGGCCGGGTTTCTCGGATTTCAGGAACCACCTCGTCTCGGACCAACAATTGCGGCACTTGATCCGGCGCTGGGTGGAAATCGATCAGATCGAAGAGGCGACCGTGCGGGTCGCCATCACCACTACGGACGCGCTCACCGGAGAGTGTGTCGTACTCACCGCCGGTGGCATCCTGGATTCGCTGGCCGCAAGTTGCGCCATTCCCGGCCTGTTCCCTCCAGTGTCGATCGACGGCCGTTGGTTGGTGGACGGAAGCTTGTCGGCGAATCAGCCGGTCCTGCAGGCGCAGGCGCTTGGGGCCAGTGTCGTATTCATCATCACGACGGCGGCAGCCGCGCGGCAGCGTCCGCCCCGTGGAGCGATCGCCTTGGCCATGAACTCAGTGTCGCTCGTGACGTCCAGCGTCTCCCGCGATCAGATTGCCCAGGCCACAAGGTCGGCCGAGGAAGGTGCAGGGAATGTGTTCGTCGTCCCCTCATCCGAGCCGGTCGCCCCGACACCATTCAACTTTCGCAGGAGCGCATCGCTCTCCCGCGCGTCATACGAGCGAACCGCACTGTGGCTGACCCGGCATGAGCAATTGGCGGCACTGGCACTCGGCCGGAAGAACACAGACGGAGCTGGACGCAGTTGATCGACGCCTGAGCCCGAAGTCACCCCGTAGGTGGGACCGCGCACCCTCTCCGGACCGGAGAATCACGCGTTCAACCGTCAGATGGGCATTACGTCCGTGGGCTGTATGAAACCGAGAGTGAGGAATCGAAGAACTCCGGCCGGGCCACCAGGTGGACCGATTCTGGGATTCAATTGCCGTGGAAGGGCCAGCTCAGGACGTGTCGAGCCAACCTCCGACGCGAAGTTCTCCAAGGGGAGTCCAGACACGCCCTGCACTAGAGTCGACGACCACGGTGTCATGAGATCAAAGGGAGGCGGAGTGGCTATCCAGCAGACAGAAGCGGCAGACACACATCCAAGATGAGGTTGCTCGGCACCAGGAACAACTTGCCCACGCACAAATTTCACTTCGTTCCATGGGACAGCCAAACTCCTTTGCGCGGGCGTTCGACTTCTGGGATGACCGCTACGAAGGACGGCGACTCTTCGCTGAGGTCCTAGGGACCTTCCTGCTAGTCCTTGTGGCTGTCGGAGGCAGCATCGTAGATTCCCGGTTCCCTGGCTCCATTCCCTTGGCCGCCCGTGTGGTAGCCCCCGCCCTGATGGTCGCCGGGATCATCCTCTTCATGGGTGCGGTCTCTGGTGCACATCTGAACCCAGCCGTGACGTTGGCGTTTGCATTCAGGGGCAACTTCCCTTGGAAGCGTGTTCCGGCATATATCGTCGCCGAGTTCATCGGAGCCAGCCTCGCTGCACTTACCTTATGGGGGATGCTCGGCAAGTTCGGGCCGGCAGGACTGACACTGCCCGGCCACGGTGTCACCAATCTCACTGCATTCTTGACCGAGATGGTCCTCACTGCTGGGCTGGTGAGCGTGATCCTTGGTACGGCATCAGGCGCTCAGCAGCTGGGTCCGATCGCGGCCATCGGGGTCGGGAGCTACATTGCACTGGCCGGATTGTGGGCTGCCCCAGTCAGCGGCGCATCCATGAATCCGGCCCGCTCCCTCGGTCCAGCACTGGTCTTCAACGACTGGACATCCTGGTGGGTGTACTTAGCCGGACCCATCGCCGGGGGTGCCATCGCCGTTGGGATCGCCTTCGTGTTACGTGGTCCGGGCGGTGGCACATCGGGAACACGTGCCGCCCAGGGGACGCTCGGAAGCGAGTGGCGACCGGAGAGGATCGGTGCCCCCGACCCAGCCCCTTCAGCACCGGAAGAGCCGAGTTGAAGTAAGGAAACTGACGACGTGCTCCTGGGGGGTGACTCGCTCGACGCCACGTGCACCCACTGGTCACCCAGATTTCCTGCGCGGTATCCAACCGAGGTTCGGCCTCACTACAACCGCGCCGTGCGGCTTCAGATGAGTCCTCGGAACGGCCTTCAAGTCAGTTAGCCTTGGCCACATCCCGAGGCGTTGGACAGCGTGTTCCGGAGCCGATGTGTGGGATTGCCGGAGAACGGAGCTGCGGGAATGTCCATCAAGAGCCGGGTAGGAAGAAGCCTTCCCCCACTGCGACGAGTTCTCGAGCAGCGAGACCACCTCGCGGCGCGGGTCGCGTCCCTCACCGGCGAGGTCGCGTCCCTCACCGGCGAGGCCGGATCCCTCACTGGCGAAGTCGCGTCCCTCACCGGCAAGGTCGGCTCCCTGACCAGCGAGGTGGCGTCCCTGACCGGCGAGGTGGAGCCGCTGCGCGAGCTTCCCTGGCCCCCAGGGCACTACTACTCTCCTTTCCCATCGCTCGATGAGGTGAGGCAGCGCCGGAAGCAGATCTTCGACCGAGATGACGCCCTTCTCGAGGTCGACGTAGCTGACACGGCACAGCGAGAACTTGTGCGGACCCTCGCACCGTTTGCCAACGAGGCGACCTTTCCCGAGATGGCCTCGGAAGGGTACCGGTACTGTTTCCAGAACGACTTCTTCGGCTACGGCGACGCCATCGCCCTCCATTCGATGCTCCGATGGCTGCGGCCAAAGCGGATCATCGAGATCGGATCCGGCCACTCCTCTGCGCTGATTCTCGATACCAACGAGCGCAACCTCAATGGGGAGATGCACTGCACCTTCATCGAGCCGTATCCCGATCGTCTCAACTCACTGCTTCGGTACGGTGACCAAACCCGTGCCGAGATAATCGCCTCACCACTGCAGGACGTCACGAAGGACGTGATCGGCAATCTTGAGGCGGGCGACGTCCTGTTCATCGACTCGTCTCACGTGTCCAAGGTCGGCAGCGATGTTAACTTGCTCATCTTTGAGGTGCTGCCAAGGCTTCCGGCCGGCGTCCTAGTCCACTTCCACGACATCTTCTATCCTTTTGACTACCCTGAGCCTTGGGTGCTCGAGGGGAGAGGATGGAACGAGGCGTACATCCTTCGCTCCTATCTGCAGGCGAACGCCGGGTATCGGATAAGACTTTGGAACCACTATCTGGCAACATTTCATCGCTCCGAGGTCGCGCAACAATGGCCGATGTGGGACCGCAATCCCGGGGGGAGCATTTGGCTCGAACGGCTCTGACGGCACAGAGGGCCGCCGGCCGCCGGCCACGTCACCGATTCCTGCTCGGAGTCGTGGCCCTCTCGATCCTCGTGTCCTCATGCTCGCAGGCGAAGAGCGCTCGATCCGCCTCACTCCTCATCGTCGGTGACAGTGTCGCAGCGCAGGCGGCCACGGCGATGATCCACCTTGCACCGGAGGGGACCACGGTAACGGTCGACGCAGTGCAACCGGGAACCGCTCCCTGCGATTGGGTCCATGGATTCTCCCTTCCCAACGGCCAAGTGTTCCCGAGCTTCTCGACCATCCTGAACGAGGTGCACCCAACCGTGGTGGCCTTCGTATTCACGGGCAATCCCGGCCTGTCAGGCACGGGAGCCGGCTGTGTCGATGCCACCAAGCCGTACGATGTGTCGGACCTCTTGGCGAGCTATGAGCCACCACTGGTCGACATGGCCACGAGCGCGGCACGCAGGGGAGCCACGGTGTACTTCGAAGGGCCGCCTCCGAGGAACCCCGCGGTGCCCGTCGGGTACGACGTGCAGCACCAAGTCAACCGAGGATTTCAAGGTTCCGCGGCCATGGTGTCGTTCTATGAGACCCTGGCGGCCACCGGTCGCTCCCACCGATGGCGATACGACCAGAGGGCAGCGATGGCGGTATCGACGGACAACCTTGCCTGGATGCTGTCCCTGCCCTGTAAGGCGTGGGATGCAAAGAGATGCCGCGACGGTCAGGTGTACGTCAGAACCGGCGGCGACGATGCCGTCCACCTCGACAAAGAAGGGTGCGGGGCGATTCGCTTTGCCCTCGGTCTCGAAGAGGGCGCGCTGGGTTCGGAACCACCCGAGGCGTCCTCGGTGGCCACTGTCGCCTCTCAGTACGGAGGCTGTCAGTAGGTCCCAGCGCCGGCGCGACGTGGCCATCTTCGCTCGGGTCATTCTTGCTCCCTCGAGCGTCTGGCCCATCGTGCGGCGCCACGGCATCGCCCCCTCGCCTGGGCGCGCAGCCCCACCTGGACCGAGTCCCCGCGATCCCAAACATCGACCCCGCTTTCGTTACCGGCCGCCTGGTCACATGCCAGCGGCTGATGGGGATGTTGAATGGGATGAGCCGCACAAGGGTCCTGGGCTGTATGCGGCCCAGGAGCGCCCTGGGACTAATCGAATCTCACGCCCGAATCGATTCGTGGCGGACTACACCGCGCCGTCGTGCAGGTCGGTGACCAGGCAGGTGACGGCGGTTCAGCCGTTCAGGCTGGACTGCGCGGCGACGCTGTCAAGGGCCTGAGCGTCGGCCGGCAGTAGGTACCCCTGCTTCACCTCGGCCGCCGTCGCCTCGTCCCACTTCTTCACGAATGCGGCGTGGGTCGGGTAGAGCTTGGTCAGCTTGGCCGCACTGAACGGCACCGTGGTGCCGAAGATCCCGCACAGGGCCTGACCCGAGACCGCCTTCGTGTTGGCTCCGGCACGCGTGTGCACTGGTGCCGCCCCGGGCTGGCCCACGCCCGACAGCTTGGCGACAGGTGCTGCAACCTGTGGCGACCGGATCCCGCCCAGCGCATTACCGTTGGAATCGTGGAGGAAGGCGTGAGGGTCCGACGGGTTCACCTCGAGGCGCGGTGACTGCGGCGGCGCCTTTCCGGTGGTGACCCACGTGTTGACCGCCTGAACTGCGGCTCGCAACTCGTAGGTGTGCGAACCGGCATTGATGGGCGCCTCGCAGTCGACGATGCCCGGGATGGGGTCCTTCGGCGGCTTCAGCATGGAGGTGAACGCCGAGGTGTCGGACGCCCCGTTCCCGGTATCGTTCCGGCTGTAGAGGAGACCGTAGGTGTCGTCGTGGGCCGTGCCTGCCGTTTCCCATTCTCGGATGTCCCGTGTCTCGGGTTGCCGGGCGGACAGGTAGCCGAGCCCGAGCAGGTCCGACTCGGTCTCGAACATGAAGACCGGTACGTGGAGGTCGGTGCGGATGAAGGTCGGCGTCGGGGTGGGGATGCTCTTCTGGGGCGACTGCGAGAGATCGGCGCCGTCGCCACCCCGGCTGTAGACGAAGTAGGCATCGTAGATGCCCGGCGAGGACACCTGGAGGGCGTTGATGTAGGTGACGAGGCGGAAGGCGGACTGTGACTCCCCGAGCGCGACCACGTGCTTAGGCACCAGGCCGCCCAGGAGCTCGGATCCGTCGGCGTGCAGAGCCTGGCCGGTCTGCTGGTAGATGCTGTACGAGAAGGAGTCGCCCGGGTGGTCCAGCGAGCCGTAGCGTGCCGGGTCCGTCTGCTTGATACCGCCCGCGCCGTCCTTGGCCGCTATCGAGCCCGCCTGGCCGTAGATGCCTCCGGCCTGGGCGTCGACCCCCACAAAGGCCATGCCTTGCCGGATCATCTGAATGTGGGCATTCAGCCACGCCGCCGGCGCGTCGATCCCCCCCGTCACGTTGAGCCACTCCACCACGACCGTCCCGTCGAACTTGCTCGGATCGATCGGTCGGTAGACCACGGCCCGAGTCTTGTAGGGCGCGGTCGTCTGTGGCGTGACGTGCCACTTTCCGTTCTTGCTAAGCGGCGTAGCACTCTCGTAGGCGGTGGCAGTTCCCGAGAGGAAGAACTCGGATTGCTCGTAGCCCACTGCGGACGGGTCGAACGTTGTGGAGCCCAGATACGAAATTCCGCTGCTCGGAAGGATCGGACCCTCGACCGTCGGAGGGGGCACCTGCGAAGAGGTTTCCGCCGCGCCAGCCGCTCGCGCTCCGGCGGCTGCCAGCGGCAAGGTCACCGTGAGGACAAGTGCCGATACCACCATTCCGGGCAGAACTCTTGTGCGAAGGTTTCGCGCCATGCCGTCCCACCCGAAGATTGCTCCAAAGCCATTCACCACGTACCCCCGCGTCCCGATCCTCAGTTGGCGTAGTCTGTCAATCGTGGCGTGCTGTGTCAACGACGGGTGAGCTTCGGTCTTCGGATTCAGTCTTCCTTCGCTTCGGTCGAGGGGCGTGGCTCCAGCGGGACTGCTCAGGGGCACCGGTCACCCAGTCTCCGGAATCAGTGATAGCACCTCCTCGAGAACGGCCAAGCTCTCGGACATCGTGGTGACCAGGTCGCCGTCGTGGACGAACCACCGTGTGTGAGCTGTCTGCACGACACCTAACGTCGCTCCGGCCAGCATCGCGGGGACCAGGGACTCACTGGGCAATCCCAATCGAGAGGCAAAGAACTCGCTGATCACCGGGTGAATCTTCAACTGGATGGCACCCACCACACCCTTCATCACATTCGGATTGTCCGACGTCACCGTGATCCAGCGTCTGAGAACAATCGGGTCGACTGTTGAGAGTTCTTCTTCGAGCACCACGCGAAGCGAGTGCAGCGGCGATTCGTCGGCGGGGCGATTCGCCAGAGCGTCGCGGAGGACCACGCTTCGCCTGTGGATCCTCAACTGAAGGAGCTCCTCTTTGCCGGCGAAATAGCGGTAGAAGGTTCGTACCGAGATGCGCGCTTCGAGGGCGATGTCCTCGACGGTGACGTTGGCGAACCCGCGCTGGTCGAACAGTCGCAGGGCAACCGTCTCCAACGCCGACTCCATCATTTCCGAGCGCTTCGCCCGAAGCTGCCGAGCAAGCGTGTGAGCTTCCGAGTCCTGTCCGGTCGTGGGTGCCATGGTCCTTCTGTTCGGCGCGTTATTGTCGTGAGGACTCACTCGGGCTGACTCGTGGAGTCTGTAAAATGAAAGAACCCGAGCAGTAGCGTCTCTTAGATCCGTGTCTGTTCAGGATAGGTGAGTTCGGTTGGTGGGCTGCCGACAGAACTCGGTTGCGTCGGAACTGAGCCCGCCCCTGCGGCAGCCGTTCCCGCGCCATTGGACTCGACCTCCGACATAGTTGCTATCGCAATTAATGGTGGAAGGTCCCAGGCCCGTACGTTCCTGACGGAACCAGATGGTCAGGGTCCGTGAACGAGGGAGCCAGTGCGTCCCAGTGCATCAGGCCCCGGTCCGTGGTGGAGGCACCACCTCCAACATGGGCCCCCACCCTTGATGCGGCGCTCCAGATCGTGCGACATTTGGGCTAGGCCGGGATGCCTTCTTCGGCCAGAGGTCTTGGCTGGGACGTGAGTGCTATGCAGAATGAGTGTCGTCCATCCCAGACCGGACGGCTCCCGTCTTCGCACCGAAAGCTCGTGGTGGCCGCCTCGGTCTATCTCATGGCATCCGTGGTCGGGACGATCGTTGCCATCCAGAAAAATCTGCCCTCTCACGTTTTTGCGATCAGGGCTGCCAGGCCAGTGGGCAGGAGCGTCTTTGCGATGGGGACGGCACTCACTGCTCCCGGTGAGATGCTCGTCCTCTTCGTCGCGTTGCTGATTCTGACATCAATCCGATGGAAAGGTCGACCCTACGCTTCCCTGAGTATTGGAATCTATGGCGGGCTCTCGTTTGTCGGTTCGGCTCTCGAACACATCGTCCCCCGCGTATTCAATCCACACACCTTTGACCTGTTGCTGGCGTCGCTGGTTATTGCCGTGAGCGGCTCGGCACTCTTGATGGCAATTTTCGGAACCTCCGACTTCATGGTGGAGCGACGCCATCGACAGACCGTCCGCACGGAGGTTCTCGGGAAGTAGATATCGGGCGGTAGTCCGTGACGCCGATTGGCTGAGGACGCAAACCCGACCGACTGTCCTGTGCAGAACGAGTTCCAGTTGCCGTCCCTTCCGCAACCCGGGGGCAGGTTGGTATCCGGGTTGCCCTTTCAGCGATAGGAAATTCGACATCCTGACCGAGGACGCCGGCCCTCTCAAGGAGTAACGCTCGCCGCCTTCTCCCTAGTCCGGTTGGTGGCTTCGCTCAGTTGGTCGACGGCTTCGGACTTGCGGAGACTCTCGGTGCTCTCTGCAATTGCATCAGATACCGCGTGGCGAATACGTCCGACAGTGTCTGGTGCTTGATGCCCGACTTTCCCACCAAAGGCGGAGACCTCGCGGGCCCCACGATTCAAGATGTCGAGAGCCAAACCAGCGGCCACCCCGGTGAGTCCCCCAACTACCAGGCCCTTCCACACATTCTTCATGGTTGATCCCTTCCAGTTGCGGCATTCGGAGGCCACAGGACTCCCTCAAGTCCCAATTGAGATGCGAGAGGAGCCTGTCTTTGCCGAGAACTCCATCCACGCAGCACGGCCCGCCGAAAACCTCGAGCTGTCAGATCTAGAGGGCGTCCTTGACCTTCTCTCCAGCCTGCTTGAGGTTTCCTGAGACCTTGTCCACTTTGCCCTCGGCCTCCATCGAGCGGTCGTTGGTGATCTCGCCTACCTTCTCCTTGACACCACCCTTTGTGGCCTGGACCTTGTCCTTGGACTTGTCAACGATTCCCACGATGTTTGTCCTTTCGCTGGGGTTCGGTACGCAATCCATTTACGAAGTCGATCGATCTCCCGCAGATCATGCTCTTGCCTGGCCCTGCTGAGCTCACTCCTCGAGGTTCTCCGACTATCGGTGCTTGCGTCCATGCTCTTTGGTCTACCCAGAACCCTTGTCGCTCAAACCTTGTAACCCACAACTCCCGAGGCCCCGGTGGGTCAACCTGGGCCAAGATTGAACCCGTTCGATCGGGCGGCAACGGACCGGCCGACGACGCCACAGGGCGCCTGGCGTTGGCATTGTTGGAAGCCCAGTTTCTCGACGTCGTGTCAGGGGTAGAGACCGTGGTGCGATGTCAGCACCGTCGGGCGGAAAGGTGATGACTTTGTCCATCGGCCCGTACAAACCGACGGTCCTGACTACCTAGAGCGATGAAGGGACATCCGACAGAGATGAAGGGGCATCCGACAGAGCGGGCGCGACCGGCAGTTGATCGCCGGCGCCGGACGAGGACCTTGGATGTGAGGATGTTGAGCGATGCGAGCTGAGGGCAACGGGCTGAGTGTCGAAGTCCAAAGGCTCACTCAAGACCAAGCCGATCAAGCCGCCAGGTACCTCGCCGCAATGTCACTGGCCATCGAACAGGTGGCGCTTACGCACGACACAGAATCGCTGGTCTCGCTGTGGACGGGGTATCGAACCAATCTGAAGAATCTCGAGCAGTTGGTTCCTCCGACCTGGGAGCCTCCCCCCGACAGTTAGCTCGCCGGCGAGTTGCGCCACGGTCGGATCGACGTCCAAGGGCGAGAAATGGGTCGGTAGTGGAATGTTCACCAACGCCCCGGATCGTTCCCGATCTCCCTGAGGACCGTAAGGAGCCGGCTCATGTTGATGGTTACGGCTCTCGGGTGAACGCTTCCCGCAGCTGAGCCAGACTGGAGGCCAGCAGGCGGGACACCTGCATCTGGCTGACGCCAATCTGAGCGGCGATCTCCGACTGGGTCAGCCCGTCGACGAATCGGAGTCTGATGATCATCTGCTCGCGCTCAGGAAGGTCGGCCATTGATGGTCCGAGGAGCATGCGATCGTCCGACTCGGCGAAGCCGCTATCGACCTGACCGAGCCGAAGCACCATCGAGCTGTCCTGTCGGTCAGGAGCATCGATTGAGGCCGTCCGGTACCGCTGGCCGGCCTCCAGAGCCTCGAGCACCGACTCCTCGCTGGCGCCTACACTCTCGGCGATCTCGACAATCGACGGAGGTCTTCCCAACTCCTGGGTGAGCGTTTCGATGGCCGGGCGGACGGCAAGATAGAGCTCTTGGATCCGTCGCGGAGCACGGATGGCCCATCCCTTGTCACGAAAGTGGCGCTTGAGCTCCCCGATAATTGTGCGGGTGGCGAAGGTGCTGAACTCCACCCCTCGATTCGGGTCGAATCGGTCAACGGACATCACCAACGCCATCGAAGCCACCTGGACCAGATCGTCATAGGACTCGCCCCGATTGGTGAAGCGTCGCGCCAACTGGTGGGCCAAGCCGAGGTGCTCCTCGACCAGCTGGTTTCGCACTCGTTCGTCGCCGCTGTCGGCATAGGAGAGGAAGAGTCGATGGATCTCTTGCGGATCCCGAACGGAAGGCGTCATGAACGCTGGTGCCGGACGCTCCACTTGCGCAGCCAACCGCTACGCTGTCCCTGCTCAAACACCACACCGTGCTCATCCGCCAGAGCTTCGAGGATGCGGACGGACAGATCGCGCTCGCCATGGTCGTCCCCATGCTCCTCGTCCGCGGCTCCCGATTCATCCAGCCTGCAGGTCACCTCGACCCCGCCGGCCGAGGCGATGAAGCTCAGATCGAGGCGGCCCGTGCCAGCACCGTCGATCACCAGGACGCAGAGCTCGTCCACGGCCAAGCGGAGATCATCGACCTCCTCCACATCGAAGCCGGCCCGCGAAGCCACCGTGGCCGCGGTGAGGCGGGCCAGGATGATGAGGTCCGACTGCACCGGAATGCTCAGTTCGACCGCTTCGCTGATGGTACGGACGTTGGACGATCCGTCCCCGGCACTGCTCATCTGGTCATCGCCTCCGCCACCGTGGGAGCGATGGAGAACAGGTCGGTCAACCCGGTGATTTCGAAGATCTTGATGATTCGGGGCTCCTCGATGACGAGCCGGAGGTCGATGCCGGCCTGCTCACTTCTCTCCTTGGTGCCGATCAGGACGCCGAGCGCGGTGGAATCGATGAAGGTGACCTCCAGGAGGTCAACGACCATGCGGCCACTGCCGCGTTCGACGGCAGCGAACAGGTGCTCCCGCAGCGTCGGCGCCGTCGCCACGTCGAGCTCGCCCTGCACAGCAACCCGCACGACATCACCCTCGTCCCGCTCGTCTATTCCAAAAGCTGCGTCCACGCTGGCTCTCTCTCGTAGGAGGATCGGATTCGTCCGACCCGGACTGTTCCATCACGACCCGCCCTCATGAGGAAACCGGGCCGGCGGAGTTTCCCCACCCGCGGACCAGGGTAGTGTCCTCGACACCCGACGCACCAAAGGGTCAGGGCACCACCCTGACGGATTCACAGGATCCGCTGTTGTCACTGTCTGTGACATCTGGTCTACACGAATTCCGAAGACCATCTCGTCGGCACGACACCCGGTTGCTCACGTGAGTGAGTACGAAGTGAGACCGACAGTTGCTCGCGACGCCTTGCTGCTGCAACCATGGTCGGCGATCCGGGTTCATCAGTACCAAGTTGAGCCCGGGAGGGCGAGTGGAAGCAGGGACAGCAGCGGGTGAGCGGCACGGCTCCCGAGCCACGGACCGTCCCCCCATTGCCGACATGCCTAGGGCGCGGGGAATCAGTCCGGTTCGGGCTACCGGAATCGTCGCCCTGCTCGGCCTGGTGATCACCCTGTCCGTGTCCTGGACGGCATGGACGCTCGATCGTCACAATGAGCATCGCTTGCTGGAGGTCCAGACGCGACAGGCCGTTGCCGTCCTGAACGGGACGATTCTGGGACTCCGGGACCCTTTGGACACCGCTGTGCAGATTGAAAACGCCACGGGAGGTAGCGCGCAACAGTTCAACCAGTTCGCTGCCAATTACGTTGGACCGGGCCGGCTCTTCGTGTCGGCCGTCCTATGGAAGGTCGACGGAACCACTTACCAGCCCGTTTCGGCGGTAGGAGCCAAGCCTCTGATTGCCCCTGACTCCCGGCAGGCGCTGGCGCTGGTCCGCAAAGCGGTGGATAGCCCGACATTCGTCGTCACCCCTGTGCCGGCGAACCGTCCCCGGAGGATCGTCTACGCCATTGCCGAGCCCAAGAACCCCACTACGGTGCTCTACGCCGAGCGGGCTATCCCGGCCAACCGGGAGGTTCCAGTTGAGAGTGGATCCGCGTTCTCCGAACTCAATTTCGCCACTTACGTTGGGACCACTACCAACTTGTCGGCGTTGGCCACCACGGACCTCCCGCTCAGTCAGCTGCCAATCACCGGTGATACCGTGCGCGCCTCCATTCCTCTCGGGGACTCCAGCGTCACCCTGGTCACCTCACCTCGGGGTCCCCTAGGCGGCACACTGGGTGGTGACCTCCCGTGGTTGTTCCTGGTCGGCGGCGTACTTGTCACCCTCGGCGCCTCTGTGGTCACGTATCTTCTGGTCAGACGTCGCCGAAACGCCGAACAGGATGCCCGGACAATTGCCGGTCTCTATCAACAGCTCGACGGTCTTTACGGAGAACAGCGCTCGATTGCAGAGGCCCTTCAACAGGCCCTGCTACCCCAGCGCAACCCCTCAGTCACCAATCTGGAGATCGCCACTCGATACCTGGCGGGGACCGACGGCGTGGAGATCGGCGGAGACTGGTTCAGTCTGATCGAGATCGACGAGCGCCACTTCGCCTTTGCCGTGGGTGACGTGTCGGGAAAGGGAGTGGACGCAGCCGCCATCATGGCTCGCCTTCGATTCACCATCCGGGCTTACCTCACCGAGGGGCATCCGCCCGATGTCGTACTCGAGATGTGCTCTCGTCAACTCAGCGTGGACCGAGACGGACACCTGGCCACGGTTCTGATCGGTGTCGGCGATGCAGACTCGGGGGTGATCACCATGGCCAATGCCGGGCACCTGAATCCGCTGCGGGTCTCCAGTACGACGGCAGAGTTCGTCCGGACCGACGTGGGACTTCCCTTGGGAGTGTCCCGCGGTCGCTATACGACGACGACCGTCCACCTAGCCAGTGGGTCGGCCCTGGTTGCCTTCACAGACGGGCTGGTGGAGCGGCGGGGGGAGAGCATCGACATCGGATTGGAGCGTCTGATCCAAGCGGCGACCGCCCCGGCCCTGACTGTCGAGGACCTGATCACCCGCCTCACTGCCACACTCGGTCCTGCCGGGTCCGACGACGACGTCGCCGTGCTGGCCTTCCGATGGACGAGTCCGACGGGCCAACGCGGCAGCCGGCCCTTCGATCGGGTCCGATGAACGTCCTCGCTCGCCGCCAGCACCGTTCGGAAGGCAAGCTCGATGTCTCCCGTCCCCGACCGCTCCGGGTGGTCGCGCCTCCTTCCCCTGTCTCCTTCGCCTCCCCGGGGCTGATGCCCCACAGGTCACGTCGGCGACGGCCGTGGGCGACGGCCGGATTGGCTCGCCCAACCCCGTCCCGCCAGGTAACTTTGCGGATCGGGCAGTTTCCGGGCCCCGAGGTACGCACGAAGAGGACGGTGACGTGAAGGGGACGACCAAGTACGGCAAAGCCGCTAGACGGAAAATCGGCAGTCTCACCCTTCCGGGAGTCAGTGGGGCCGAGGAGACTACTTCTGCCCCGGACCGGAGCGCCCGGCGGCGAGTCGGAGAGCGGGCATGGTGGTAGCCGATCGACCCGAGCTGCAGGTGAGCGCCATCCTCGACGATCCTTCCTCGCCAGTCATCCGCCTGGCTGGCGAACTCGATCTGGCCAGTGTGGAAAAGACAAAAGCGGGTATTGCACCATATCTGGCCACCAAGCCAGTGCGGGTCACCTTCGATCTTGAGAAGCTCACATTCATGGACAGTTCGGGAATCGCGTTGCTAGTACAGATTTCGAACGATGTCGGGCAGGTGTCGTTGATCCGCGTGACGCCGATCGTGCATCGGGTGCTGGAGGCTACGGGCCTTTTGGAGCACTTCGGTGTGACGCCATGACGGTGAGGAGGAGTTTCGGACCTTCCGAGCAAGCAGTCGGCGCAGCCAGGAGATTTGTGGCTGGGATGATCGTTGACGCCCGTGCCGAAGTGCGGGATTCCGTGTCCTTGATGGTATCGGAACTCTCCACGAATGCACTGGTCCATGCGGCCAGCGGGTTCGACGTCTCCGTGGACCGCTCTGAGCTCACCCTCTTGGTTTCGGTCAGTGATCGGGGGGACGGCGCCCCGGTGCTGCGGTCGCCCCAGTCCAGCGAGCCACACGGACGCGGGCTGCGGATCGTCGCGGCCCTGTCCGACGAGTGGGGGGTCCTACCCGCCACGGACGAGGGCAAGTCGGTGTGGTTCCGCGTCTCACTGCAGCCCTCGGGGATGCATGGCTCGGCCGACGGTGCAGCCGGCTCGCCTACCATCGAGCCCGAGGATCAGGGCGACCAACCAGCGACCTCCCCTGAGATCCCCATGACCCCCCTCGACGGCTCGCAGGCGAGCGTGCCCAGGTCCCGTCGCCCGGGACCCGCTCGCCAATCCCGGGTGAGGCAGAGTGCGTCGACCCCTCGCTCCCGTCGGGTGCGATCGACCCAGTAGCCGGCGGTGGCTGACGAACGACGTGCCGTCGCCTAGGCGGGTAAGGCCCACGGTGACGACTAGCTCCGCCGGGGGTGAGCCGAGCGACTTGACCCTGCACCACCCCACCGGGCGCCGGGCTGACCGAGTTGCCGTGCACTTCGCCGAGAATGAGAGGCGACACCGTAGACAGAGTCATCCAGCACCGGTGGCTCCCTGGCGTCACCGGTGCTCCGATCCGGTCCGAGTGCACGTCGGGCCGGGCCGGGGCATGGTCGTCAAAAGGCCGGAGCATCGGGCCACTAACCTCACAGCGTGAGGACGCTGCCCACTCGATCGATGACCGACGCCGCCGTCACCGGAGCGTGGTGCCGCCGGATTCTGAGATGGGGAGGGCCGATGAGTTACACCGGCACGTTGGATGCTTGCTGCCGGCCCGGAACCCCGGTGATCTGAGCGTGGACGATCTCGACTTCGGATCGGCCCTCCGTTCGTTGCACGAACTGGCTCCCTCGGATGTTCCCGACAGTATCTCCAGAGTGGCCGAACACATGGGCGCCTACGACATGACCCTCTTTCTGATTGACTTCGAGCAATCGACACTCTTTCCCGTACCGGACCGAGGAGTCCATATTGACGCACCCATCGGCGTGGCCTCCGAGGGAACGCCTGAAGGAAAGGCCTTTTTCCAACGGCGCCTGGTCGAATCGGTGGTCGGCGACACCACCCGCGTTTGTGTTCCGATCATCGAAGGATCCGACTGCACCGGTGTCCTAGCGTTCACCGTGTCGAGTCCTCTCGACGACAGGGCGAGTCGTCGGTGCGAAGAACTCGGGATGCTGGCCGGGGCGGCCATTTCCATCGCGGCCCGGTACACCGACTTGTTCAACCTGGTCCGCCGACGCCGAGCCATGAGTCTTCCGGCCAGCATCCAGTGGGATCTGCTTCCCCCACTGCGCCTGAAAACTCCCGAGACCCTATCCAACGGTGTCCTGGAGCCGGCGTATGACGTGGGCGGCGACTGCTTTGACCATGCGGTCAACGGTCACTGTGTCGACGTAGCCATCATGGACGCCATGGGCCATGGATTGGGGTCGAGCATCGTATCGTCGCTGGCCGTCGAGAGCTACCGACACGACCGACGGGAGGGTCAGCCGCTGGCCGTCACTCATGAGCGCCTCGACCAGGTGCTGGCCGACAATTTCGGAGGCGAGAAGTTCGTCACCGGCCAACTGGCCAAGCTTGATGTGCAGTCAGGCCGACTCAGCTGGATCAACGCCGGCCATCCCCTGCCACTTCATGTCCGGGGAGATCGGGTCCGGGCCACGCTGGCCTGCCGACCCTCGTTGCCATGGGGGCTCGGTAGTCGACTGAGGGAACAGGCCGAAGTGGGGCTTGAGCCCGGGGACTCTGTGGTGTTCTACACCGACGGCGTTATCGAGGGTCGGGGACCTTCAGGTGAATCGTTCGGGATCGATCGATTTGTCGATCTGATCGAACAAGCCTCCGCGGCCCACCAACCGGCTGACATGATCCTTCGCACTGCCATCAACGGCGTACTGAGCTTTCAAGCCCATCGCCTTCGAGACGATGCCACGATCGTCTGGCTTACCTGGGATCCCGCAGGCCGCCCGAGGTGACCGGCGGCGGCAGGTAGGAGACGGGCCCGCGTGTACCTCTTCGTAGCTCGCTCGATGGAGTCGGATGCTGGACCTCGCGATCTGGACGAGAGGATGACGGGGAGCTCCCGGTGTGGGGGACTGGCGGACGGTGTTTGGGACATGTCGACCCCGGTAGACCATGGACGTGCCTCGACCGGGTCTGGGGCCCTGTCTTGACGATCTCGGACGCGTACCCGCCCCGAGGGCCGGTTTCGCCCAGGTCATTGACGGGTACCTACATGAGGCACCGCTCAATCGAACGGTCTCCGCACCTGACAAGGAGGCTTAGTTGTGGCCAATCACACTGAACCCGATGAAGCAACCAAGAGCGCCGATGAGGTTGGCAATCACTCCGCCGACCGGCCGGCGACGGAAGAGGAGGCAACGGCAGCTGAATCACGATTCAAAAAGAGCGATGCCAACCATCGTGCTGAGGTAGCTAGGCACGAAGAGGAGATGATGGAGATCGGAGTTGAGACGAAGGGGGAAGGGGCTTTCGACTGATCACCGCTTCAGGCGGCGGCCGGTGCGTTCGAGGCCGGTCTGGTGGCCAACCCCTTGCCCTTCGAATGACCTTGAGCTGGCTCGGCTTCTCCCGCACCGTATGGGGCTGGTGATCCAAACGACCCGGTCTAATTGCCCGCCAGGTGAACCACCCCTCGAGGTCGCCAGGACGACGGGCGGACTCACGGGTTCGGATCTCCGCAGGGGTGGCGCTGCCCTGAACCGGATCGCCGGGCGGCTGGTCGTGGAGTCGACGAGCTACGGAACCGTTCTCAGACGCCGTGGCCGTCCATCAGGCAATTGGATCCCGTTGGCCGACAACCGTTGACCACTCGGGTGGCGTGCGATCCGCCCGGAGCGGTCTGGACCTCAAGTAGCAATGAACCCAGGGACAGCATGGACCAACATGAAGATGAGCGCCACTACGGCTCCCCCCAGAAGCACCGTCGTAACTGCACTGACGATCCGCAGGGCAAGCCGAATGGCCACGAGGACTCCGGCGCTGAGCACTAAGACGGCCACCATTGAAGTGCTGCGCTCCGCTTACCGAGGGGTGATCCAGACGGACTTGCCGTCCACGCGTCCGCCGTCCGCACGCTGCGCACCGATCCGCGCAATCTCGTCGTCGGCTAGCAGCTCAGGGGTGGTCACCACGTGGCGTCCCCGACGGCGGCCGAGCATCCGGCGCCAGAAATCGGACTCCTGCCGAGCCAACTCCGGGGTCTCGATCTCACCCCTACGCATGGCTCGGTCGTGCCGGAATGAGCCCCAGAGCACGGGAACGGTGGCGATGAGTACTCCCAACACCATGAGCGGAACTGTGATCCAAAAGACAGTCATGGGCTTCGGCTGGCCGGGTCAGGGAAAACCAGCCCCCTCCTTCGGGTGAGTGTTCTTACCCGATTGGAATCGGACAAAACTACCCGACGACAGGTCCCGCGGGGCGCGCCTCACAGCCCATTTCCGGCACAGGCCTGATTCAGTGGACTGCTATCGGTGGAAGTTGCCTGCCCATCCTGCTGGCCATCAACCGACCTCATTTCCGGGCACCCAAAAGGAAGATAGACGACGTAATCCCTCCAGGCAGCCGATGAGTCAACGGCGAATCTGTTTCAACCCCCATCGGGACGGGTACTGACCGGGCGTCGCCTTCGGAAGCGATGCGCAAGGAGGGTAGATGACGACTGACGTGGAGGATCGACGTGAGGGTCACGGACCCGATAGCCGGGTGGTAGAGACCCAGATCCCGTCGAGGCTGGACAGGTTGCCGTGGTCCCACTGGCACTGGATGGTGCTGGTCGGCCTCGGGACGGTCTGGGTCCTTGATGGGCTCGAGGTCACCATTGTGGGAGCGGTCGGCAGCACCCTGACCAAATCCGGAAGCGGCCTCTCGATCTCGACAGCTCAAATCGGAGATGCAGCCGGTATCTATATCGCCGGAGCGTGCTTCGGTGCCCTGCTGTTCGGTTTTCTGACTGATCGATTCGGACGTAAGAGACTGTTTCTGGTGACCCTCGGGCTGTACCTGGTGGCCACGGTGCTGACCGCATTCTCCCGCGATGTGTGGATGTTCTTCGCCTTTCGTTTCTTTACCGGGATGGGGATCGGGGGTGAGTACTCGGCTATCAACTCAGCCATCGACGAGCTCATACCCGCGCGGGTCCGAGGTACGGTCGATCTCCTGGTCAACGGCTCCTACTGGCTCGGCACCGCTGTCGGCGCCGCAGCCACGCTGGTGCTGCTCAACCCCAACTTCTTTGCTGTGAATATCGGGTGGCGGCTGTGTTTCCTGATCGGAGGCACGTTGGGATTGGGCATCCTCCTCGTACGAAGAAATCTCCCCGAGAGCCCGCGTTGGCAACTGACCCACGGCAGGGTGGAAGAGGCCGAGGCCACGGTGGATGACATCGAGTCCAAGGTCGAGCAGTCCACCGACGGAGGGCTAGAGGCTCCCGAAGGCTCGGTGAGAGTTCGACAACGTGAATCCATCGGCTTTCTCGAGGTCGGACGGATCGTCTTTGGCACCTATCCCCGGCGCTCCCTACTTGGCCTCTCGCTCTTCGTGGGTCAGGCCTTTCTGTACAACGCGGTCTTCTTCACGTACTCACTGGTTCTGACAACGTTCTACGACGTTCCTACTTCCTCCATCGGGTACTATCTCATCGCTTTCGCCGCCGGGAACTTCGCCGGCCCAGTCTTGCTCGGTCGACTCTTCGACGTTGTAGGTCGAAGAGTGATGATCTCGAGCTGCTACATCCTTTCGGGTGCGCTGTTGGCCTTGACGGCCTGGTTGTTCAATAGCGGGGTCCTCACGGCGACGACTCAGACCATCGCGTGGGTAGTGGTGTTCTTCTTTGCTTCAGCCGGCGCCAGCGCGGCCTACCTGACCGTGAGTGAGATCTTCCCGATGGAGACGCGAGCGCTGGCTATCGCGTTCTTCTATGCCATCGGCACAGGATTGGGCGGCATCATCGGTCCGGTGCTGTTCGGTCATCTGATTGCTACCAAGCGCCCTTTCGACACGGCCATCGGGTACCTGATCGGAGCAGGTCTCATGGTTGCTGCGGGATTGGTCGAGGTCGCCATCGGGGTCAATGCCGAGCAGAAGAGTCTGGAAGAGCTGGCTCGCCCTCTTTCTGCTGAAGGCGATGATGAATCTCCGCATGGCGAACCCGCCGGCCACCAGAACGAACGTCCAGGAGGTTCGGTCATTGGGCCCAATCCATCTCCCCGGGCGCGCCTGTCTCGGCAAACCTGGACTCCCTTCATCCTGACCTCCGACGTTCCGAAGGACAACCCCTACCTCGCCGGTGAGGTGAATCGCATCGTCGACACGCTCCGCCGCAGTGGCCCCCTCACGGCCTCGGCGATCGGGGTCGCAGTTGGGGCCAAAGCCTGGGGACCTGGACGGCTGCGTGGCGCTCTTCGGTCCGGCGTTGCATCGGGTCGCATCCGGCGGCTCGGCCGAGACCGCTACGTCGCGGCACCGGCGGGAGAACGGACCGGTGCTGTCCGACACTTCGGGTACGGTCACCGCCCGCGGGCAAACGTTCTGAGCCCTGAGCCCTGAGCTCGCCGCTTGCAGCCTTGCAGCCTTGCAGCCGAAGCCGGACCTTGGCGGTGACCTACCGTGTTCTCCCACCTCGGGGTCTTCTTCCGAAGGCCGAATCTAGTTGCTGAGCAAGGCAAAAATCATCACACCAGCGGAAACGATGCATCCGGCGGCGGGGACGGGGTACCTGGACGGCTATTCCTCCATCCGCGGGACGAGCGCAGCCCGCCTCCTCAGGTGCGGAGAAGGCCTCGCGGTCAACGAGTGGAGCGGCTGACCATCACCGGATCAGTCGGTCCCTTGGCGGAGGCGTGGCAAGAATGTTTCGCCGCCTCGTCTATCCACAGATTGTGGACTGGTTGGGGAAGTTGGGCACATTGGCGCCGGTGAGCCTCTCACTGACGTGCGCAACGGTCTCTGGGTGGATCGGGGGTTTCACCCCGTTGGGATGAGGGTAGCAATTGGTTCAGCAGGCCAATGGAGCACCGACTCCATGACTGACGAGCAAGGAGGAGACCATTGCCTCAAGCCGATTGGAGTCGCAAGCGCGAGCGCCAGTACGACCACATCAAGGAAGGCTTGATCGATCGCGGCGAGCGGGAGGAGGAGGCGAAGGAGATCGCGGCCCGGACCGTCAACAAGGCACGAGCTCGATCCGCCGAAGCTAAATCGGCAAGTCGCTCATCCCTCGATGACATCTCTTCCGGACGCCGTGGGGGATTGCGTTCACACAAGGGCAGGGGTGGGAGAACCCGGGATCAGCTTTACCAGCAAGCCCGAAAGATGCACATCAAGGGTCGGTCGACAATGTCAAAGGCCCAACTGGAGCGGGCGGTCGGGCGCTAGCCGCCGGCGTCCCGTTCTGGCATTTGCGCCTAGCTGGGTCAACTGGACCTGGGTTGGACTGAGCTCGACGTGACGCTGAGGGATGGCCAGGCCTTCGTGCTGCGGGGACCCCATCACATGTGTCACGGTTGGCTGCGGCCACCCTTCTGGCGAATACCCATCCAAGGAAATGGAGAGAGCGCATGACCTCATACGATCCGCTCAGTCGGTGTGGCGCACCGAAGTTCCGAGCGAGAGTTCCCACGCCGGCAATGGCAAACAGGACGCACCACAGATGAGATCTGCGAGGGAAGAAAGTTCTCAAGTGGGGCGAGCGATGGCGGCGTTCAGCGAGCGCATCGAGTCTTCGCTGTTCGTGGTGACAACGGGCAATCAGGAGGGGGAGGTGAGCGGCTGCCTGGCGGGCTTTGTGACTCAATGCAGCATCGGGCCGCCCCGCTTTCTCGTCTGCATCTCGAAGGTGAATCACACCTACTTCGTAGCCGAGCGGTCGAAGAGCCTCGTGGTGCACCTTCTCGGAACGGACCAGATTGCTTTGGCTTCGCTCTTCGGAGAGCAGACAGGTGATGCTGTGGCCAAGTTCGAGCACTGTCGTTGGCATCGAGGAAGCCTCGGAGCCCCTGTACTCGACGACTGTGCGGCGTGGGTCGAAGGCACCATCATCGGCCGCTACGGGGTAGGTGATCACCAGGCCGTCCTGATGCGTCCGGAGGATGGGGGCGCCGGCGGGCATGCAGGTACACTCACCATGCGAGCTGCAGCCTCATTCCAAGCCGGTCATCCAACGCCCGCTTAGGTCGCCACCTTCGCAGAGCTAGTGACTTGATGGTCGGGTCCGGTCTGCCATCTCCGGGGGTCGGCAGGTCAGATCATCGTTCGAGTTCGTTGGACGCTCCCGCAATTGGTGAGTCCGGGCCTGACCGAGTTTCGGAGGAGAGTTTGCATCTTCACCGGATTGGGTAGAGCTTCGCTGCAAATCAAGCGAGAAGGGTGGGACCATGGCAAGCGGACTAGTCGCGAGCATTGTCGCCTTTGCTGTCGGAGCCGTGCTGGACTTCGCAGTCACAACCAACACGGAGCAACACGGATTCAACATTCACACCGTAGGTGTCATTTTGATGATAGTGGGTGCTGTGGGAGCGGTACTTTCGCTCATTGGACTGCTCGCTAGCACCGTGCGTCGACATCGAACGGTCATCGACGACGGGCGCGGGAACGTAGTCACCCGTCAAGATTCAACCATCTGACCAGAGATCAACTGGCTCTGGGGCGCATCGGCACTATCGGGCTTGTTGTCGGGTGGGGCCTCCTACTCCCCGGGTTGATGGCTGTGAAGTTGGTGGACGATGGCATTTGATCGCGAACTAACGCACTGCTTGATGCCAGCCCCGCCCAGTCCGTCTCGGGCCCCACCACGATCCAATCCACGCCAGGGGCTGCTCGGCGCCCTCCGGGCTGGCTGCGCCGCCCAGGTCGAGCATCCGGGTGGTCCGTCCGGTCACTGACGGTGCCGAGGCCTTCTTTGTTGGCCCGTGCGATCAGGTCGGCAACGCTGCTGCCCCAGGTGCTGGCTGATGCAGCTCGGGTAATGAGAGGGCGCCTCGGGTTCAGCACCCGCCCTCAGTACAACCTCGAGGCCCGTTTGAGTTCTCAGAGATCTGGGTACTTACTGATCGACGCCCAGGGCCCCGGCCGAACAGGCCGATCACTGGGCGTCGGGGCAAGGTGGCTGGCGCCGGGGTACCCGCCGATCCCGGCGCCAGCCGCCACCTATCCACTGGAGGTGGTGGCCTGGGGACGGCCCACCGCATCGTCAACGGGAGGAACCACGGCGCCAGCACCTCCGTGATCCCGTCGAACGTGGAGGACTCGTGGGCGGGGTGCCACGTTGTATCGATGCAGGCAGGGCGTCCTCTAAACGTCGATGGAAAGTCAACCAGTGGCAGCTGAGTGGGGAAACCAACTCTGAATCTGACGGAGCGACTTCGAGCGGAGATCCAGCTTGCCCACACACGATGGCGAAGCCTTTGAGTCATTTCTGGCGGAGCTTGCCGACGGCAAGCGTTGGGAGCTTCTCCGCTCGGATGGCTGGGAGGAGTTCGCTGAACGGTTGTCATCAGTGATTGGCGAACTGTCACCTCGGCGACGACAGGCCTTGGTGATGTTGCTCTTTGCCCTGTCCGAACGGATGCTGACGCCGGAGAGAGCCGGTGACTGGATCTCCGAGCACGATGTTGACTCCGACCAAGGTGTCGAAGAGATGATCGGCTGGTTGCGGACCCTGAGATCAGCGACCTAGTGCCTAGGTCGATCGACGCGAAATCGGTACTTCGAACCAGACCACTTTCCGATCGGCAAACAAGTCGACCCCCCATCTCGTCGCCAGTTCTTCTACCAGCCCCAGCCCCCGGCCGCCCTCCGCAAGTGAATCTGAACTCTGGACAACCGGAATGGTTGGATCCTGGTCGGTGGTCTCGACTCGCACGACCGAATCGTCGACAAGCGCCGTCTCCAGCCGAATAGATCCGTGAGCATACCGAACCGCGTTTGTGACGATCTCAGAAGTCAAGAGCTCGATCACCCGATCAGGGTCGTCACAGTCCCACAACTCCAGGACACTGGCGACGAACGATCGCGCAATTCGCACGTTCCCAGGTTCGCTGTCCAAGTCCAGGCTGGCCCGTAGTTCATCGCCACGCACCGAGTCAGATTGGTTCTTGACACGTTCATGCATAGTGCCCAATCCCACAATCTTGGTCTGGGCCAGCCTCTGCGTGCGGGCTATACCCGAGTGACCATAAGCGAAAACCCACCCAAAGGAGCGGTACGCGAGAGTCCGCCGTCATGGGGTGGGGTTCAACGCTTGGACCACCAGGATCACGACGTCGTCACTGGGACCTGAAGACATCATCTGATTGACGAGTTGGTTGCAGATGTCCGAGGACGTTCCATGGCGAGCCCCGCCAAAAGCGCGAGCAAGTCGGGCTACGCCAGTGTCCAGGCTCTCGGCCCTCTGCTCGACAAGTCCGTCGGTGTAGAAAAGGAGAATGTCGTCCGAGGCCAGATCGAACGCGTACTCGTTACGGTCTGCCTCTGCATCGACTCCGAGCAGCAGGTCACTTGGTTTCGACAGGATTTCGACGGTGTCGTCCGCCCGCTTCAGAATTGGAGGGAGATGGCCAGCACTTGCCCATCGGCAATTGAACCGGCCCTGATTCTCGCGCAGCTCAGCAACCAATACGGTGGCAATAGTGCCCAGGGCAAGTCGGTCGATTGCCTCATCGAGGAGGCCAAGCAACGATGCCGGACCTTCTTTTCCATCTGCGGCCAGCCCGCGGAACAGATTGCGCAGCTGAGCCATCGCAGCCGCCGCATCACCGTCGTGTCCCGCAACGTCGCCAACGACGAGCAGATTCGAGCCACTTTTTGTCGTGAAGGCGTCGTACCAGTCGCCCCCGACCCGTACTGCCTGAGCGGCAGGTACATAGTGCGCACCGATGTCCAAAAGGCTGGAGGTGGGGGAGGAAGTAAGCAGGCTTCGCTGGATCGACTCGACCATGTGATCGATTTGGTCCGCGCTCTCTTGGTTCGCCCGAGTCATACGGATTCGCTCGATCACCTGCGCGCACTGGGCGGCAATGGCCTCGATCAAGGCGATCTCATCCTCGCCGATGTCCCGTTCCTCCCGCCAAGAGACGGCCATCGAGCCCAACAACTGACCTCTCGCCTTCAGCGGCACATACACCCATGCCAGCCGACCGGTGTCCGCATAGACCTCGGCCATCTCGGGGAGGAAGGCAATGCCATCCTCCCGAGTGGGAAGTATCAGCCGCTCGCCGGTCCTCGCAACGTGTCGTCCCGGCCATGGGCTGTCGAAGGGTGCTTCCTCATATTTGATTCTCGCTGGTTCACTAAGTCGGTCGCTCAAGTAGACCCGCAACTCATCCCGGTCCCGGATGATCAGCGCACCGCCATCGACCCCAAGGATCGGAAACGCCCGATCAAAGATGAGGCTGTTGAGATCTTCAATCGAATCCACACCGACCATTTCGATTGCCGCCGAAGCCAGCCGGCTCAGTCGATCACGAATGAAGTGCTCTGATTCTTGGAGCAGGTCGAATTCACGAATCTTCGCCTCAGCCTCAGCCCGCAGTGCTTCTGCTTCGACGGCCAGACGCTCTTCTCGTTCCGCTCTTGCCGTCAGTGCGTCCGTGACGTCGAGGCCGGTGGCCACGATGTAGGCGTCACCAGATGCAGAGTGCCGGTCGAAGACGGGGTGCAGCGACAGGTCAACCATGCGCATACTTCCGTCCCCCAGGAAGTAGTGAGTGGTGGTCCTTAACGAGTCCGTAGTTTCCAATACCCGGTGACACCAGGCCCGGATGCTCCCAGCCAGATCCGGGTCGGGTTGCCACCATCCACACTCCCAGAATGGACGGCCAATAATCGCGTCGCGATCGAGCCCGCAGCCCTCGATCGATGCCTGATTGCCCTCTAAGACCCGGCCCTCGCGATCCAGCAGTCCGGAGAACAGCAATGGGGTCTCGTAAAGGGCCAGAAACCACCACCGTCCGACCTCTGGGCTGATGGAGAGGCCCGTCGGTTCTTGGACGTGGGCGTGGCTCGAAACCCAGAACTCTCCACCTCGATACCTCTTTGGCATGTGCCGTCCTGGCTCCGGAGCGCAAACCGAGTTGAATGTGGGAGCGCACCTAAACTTTGGTCAGTCTAGTTTGTGGATGGTCCCCTGCCCGATTCGACTCCTCAGTCGGTAGGGCATCTATGCCCTACCCCGCCATGTTCAATCATCCGCCAGGCTCAATGAAAGGAAGAGATGACTTCTGATCCTTTCACCTTCAGGGTCCGCCAGGCTGCGGATTGGCAGGTGGTCGAGCTGACAGGCGAGCTGGATATGGCGAGCGCCCCGGTCCTCACAGATTGTCTGGAAGGGCTTGTCGGTTCAAACGTGGTCGTCGACCTGTTGAATCTGACGTTCACCGACAGTTCTGGGATCAGCGCTCTAGTAAGCGCCCGAAAAAAGATCGCAGTAGACCAAAAACAGTTTGCCCTGACTAGGACCCGGACCAACGTAGGTCGAACCTTGGAAATAGTTGGTTTGACCGACTGGATAAGAGATTGGTCCCCAGATTGGTCCACCAAGACTTCGAGCACCTGAGTCGACGTGGTCCCGTGGCCGTCCGGCACCTCGACCGGGTGACAACTGCCTGCGCCCTCTCTGAACCGCCCTCGCCACTCGGTGAGGTTGGGGCCAGTCGTGGGCGTATCCGGTCCCGCCGGCAGGACGCACGGTTTTGGCTGACGGGGGTTCGCCGATCTCGGCGCCAGCCACCCTAACCCGGGCGCTGGATTGACCCGACGCCGATTTGGGTAAGGCGTCAGGGCAACCCCGGGATAGTCCACCAACACCAGCCTTCCGGGGATGCAGCGTGGCCGGCGTCGGCGCTTTCCGCCGGCGCCGGCGCCGGCCACCATCTCCGGTCTGGATGGCGTGGTTCCACCCGTCCGACTGGATTCAGTCCAGAGGATCTCAGTCCGCCAGGGGGTCCGCAGGCGGCCGCTCTGGACGTGATGCTGGGTCAGAACTTAGGGATCCCTGCGGCGGGCTCTAGGTCCAACGGCTATCGTCCGTCGCGGGGCCCGTAGCAGGAGAGTAAGAATGGCCATTGGTCAGGTACTGAAGTTCTCGGGAGTGGGCACCGACAAATACGATGCCGTGCGCGCCGAACTGGGCTGGGACGGCGCGAATGGAACACCGCCAGGATTGCTCGCACACGCCGTCGGGGAGACCGAAGGCGGATTCTGCGTGATCGAGTGGTGGGACTCGGAAGGCGACTGGGACACCTTCTTCTCGGCCGCGCTCCAACCAGCCTTCGGAAAGATCGGTGGTATGCCTCAGCCGGAAGTGACGCGCTTCACCGTCCACAAGAGTTTCCCGGTCTGACCTAACGGAGTTCCACCGGGCCGACATCGACTCGGTGCCCGTGGAGCACTGGCACCCCGGCCAGAATGACGTAGAAGGCCCGCAAACGTACGCTCTTGGTACAGGTACTGGGGCTAGTCCGAAGCTGGCCGAAGTGAGGCAATTGCGGGTCCCGTCAGCCAACAAATGCGGCTCCGGGGCGGATGGTTTGGGCAGGAGCGCGGCGGGTATGGAGAGCACGGAGCCGGCAGTGGGCCGCTCTCCAGTCGCACCGGAGGCGCGAAATGGAATCCGGATTGACCCTCATTTGCCCAGTGTGCAATGCCAGGACCCCGTTTCGGAGAGTCCACGATGATCCGGGCGCATCTTCCGTGCTCTGGACCTGCGGTTCGTGCGACTTCGGCTGGGACGCTTCGCCTCTGAGGGTTCACGCCTTCGGCAGCCCGCCGTGGGCCACTGATGTACCGGTCTCCGGGAGTACGCCAGACTCCGGGAGTACCCCACCACAGGCGGCGTGATTCTGGAAGATTGTCGATGCCTTCGTACCGATCCGGGCAGTGGAGGTAGTACAGTTCAGTAGCTGACCGTCCCCTGGCATTCCGCCTCTGCACCCTCGGCGGAGAGCAGGGCGACATGGAACCTCAGTTTGACTTGTCGGTCCGTGAGCTGCCTGGCGTCCATATCGTGGCGCTGAGGGGTGAGTTGGATATGGCGACCGCCAAGGGGCTAGCCGAATCCCTCACCGCCATCGCGGGGTCCATGGTGGTCGTTGACCTAGCCGGACTCACCTTTGTGGATACCTCAGGTATCACCGCATTGGTCATCGCACGGAACCAGATCACTAGAGACGGAGACCGTCTCGTGCTCGCAAGGCCCAGTGGAATAGTCCGAAGAGCTCTGGAGGTCGTTGGGCTGGCTGACTGGATCGAGGACTGGTCGGCCGAGTGGACAGAGAAAAGCGAGTTTGAGACCGAGGCACATGGGTAGAACCTTGTAGTCATACTCGCCTAGCAAAGGGGAACGATGATCATCCTCGGGGTAGTCCTGATGTTGATTGGATTCATCGCCAAGATCCCACTGTTGTGGTCAGTGGGGATTCTCGTGGCAGCTATCGGCTTGGTTCTACTTCTTCTCGGAGCCGCCGGCCGGGAGATTGGTGGTCGAAGGCACTACTACTGATCCTGGAGCACTTTGAGATGAGCATGGCCCGCAGCCAGGCCTACCGGTGGCCTGCTGCGGGCTTTGCTTTGTCCCAGAGCGGGCATCGAGTGCGGGGCTGAGGCTAGCCGATCGGCTAGCCTCAGCCCTCATGAGACGAACCACCGGCGAACGGATCATCTTCTGGACGCTGCCCGCGGTGGCGATCATCTGGATCGCCGCGTTTTTCCTCTTCCCTGGCTTCGTGCCGCCAATGTCTCCGAAGTCGCCTCCCGATGTGGTGGCGGCCTTCTACCGTGACAACACGTCCCGGGTTCGCTACAGCATGATCCTTCTCAACTGGTTCTGCGTGGCGCTGATCCCGATCCTGATGTTGATTGTCGAGCGGATGCGTGACATGGCCCATCGCACACCGATCATGCGGTACTGCATGATCGGTGTCGCCGGGGCTGCCCCTATCGCATTCCTCTCCGCCACCATCTTCTGGCTCCTGGCGGCCTTCCGGCCGTATCGCGCCCCCGAACTCACCCAGCTTTACAACGACCTCGCGTGGATCACGTTCACCTGCGGCATACCCTTTCTGGTCGCGGAGTGCCTCTTCCTGGCGGTGGCGATCTATCTCGACCAGCAGGACCAACCGGTCTTCGGGCGATGGGTTGCCAACTTCAACGTGCTCATCGCGGTCGCGCTCGTGCCCGCAGGATTCGCAGGTCTGACTCTCAGTGGGCCGTTCGCCTGGAACGGCTTCCTTTCGTTCTGGGTCAAGAACATCGCAATCGCGGTCTGGATCATCGTCATGGGTGTCGTTCTGGGGCGATCGATCCCGCGTGATCGCACCGCGGCCAAGGTCACCGCGTGAAGCGTCCCGCCTGGCTCGACAACCCAAAGCGTGAACTCTGGATGGCCTGGTTCGCGACGATCGCCTTCTACAACCTGTACGCCATCGTGTTCTTTGTCGTCACGCGAATCCAGCCCCCGCCACAGCCATGGTACGACCCTAACCAGGTCGCCGGATGGTTCGCTCACTACCACGAGGGCTTGCTCGTCGGTTTTGCACTGATCTTCACACTGGGCGGTCTCTCGGCAACGTCGATTGCGTTGATCACGTACTCGATCCGAAGGATGTCGGTCAGTCGCGCCTTCGCCTACTCCTATCTGATCGTGTACTCGGTCAGCGCCGTCCCGGGATTTCTCTTCGTCTGTGTGGCACTGACTGTCGGCGCCATGCGGCCCGACCGCAGCCCAGCGGTCCAGCAGTGGATTTACGACCTGGGCTTCCTGTCGTTCTCCGGCACGATGGGCGTCTTCCTCGTGGGTTCTTTGATCTGGATGACCGCAATCCTCCTTGACAAGAACCGCGTCTTCCCGATGTGGTTCGGCTACCTGAACCTGTGCAACGCCCTTACTGAGGTCGTCGTTGCTCCGGCGTGGATCTTTCACCGCGGCGTCTTCGCTTGGAACGGTGTGATTGCCTGGTGGATCAACGTGGTCGTCTTCGGTGTGTACACCGGAGCCTTCATCACGCTGCTCCGGAACGTGATCCTCCGCGAAGACTTCGGTACGGGACCGATGCCCGACCTGCCGCCGAGGAGCTCGCGCCCAACTGCGGCGGCGGAGGTGGTGTCGTGACGACCACCGAGACCTCGGCGCCGGCTGGCCCGGAGGAGGAGGACAGACACGTTCCTGGGCAGCCGGACATGTGGTTCTTCGTCCTCTTCGAATCCCTCATCTTCACGTCCTACTTCTGCGTCTATCTCTATTACCGCGCCCAGAACGAGAAGTCCTTCCTTCAGGCCCAGTCGCACCTCTTGCTCTGGCTCGGAGTGCTTTCGACGATCTTCCTGCTGACGAGTTCATGGTCTGTGGCCCGCTGCGTCCAGGCAGCGCGGGCCGGGCACTATCACCTTGCGATGCGGGACGCCTTCCTGACGGCAGGATTCGGCGTCGGCTTCCTTGTGCTCAAGATCATCGAATGGGTCAGGTTGATCCACATGGGGGACACCTTCACCAGCGGCCAGTTCTTCCAGTACTACTTCTTCCTCACTGCCATCCACTGCGTCCACCTGCTGATCGGTTTCGTCGTACTGGGTGTCCTCGTGTATCAGCTTTCCGGTCAGGAACGACGCTCTCAAGAGACGGTCGAAACCTGTGCGACGTATTGGCACACGGTCGACTTCTTCTGGGTCCTGATCTTTGCCCTGCTCTACGTCGTGAGGTGATTCATGGAAACGGAGTTCAACAAGAGGCTGTTCGCGGTCTGGGCCGTCCTGGTGGGAATTACCGTGGCGTACTTCTGGATCGACCGTTCAGCAGACCGTCACGGCCTTCCGGCGCCGAGCACCCTGGTTACGGTGGGAGCGATTCTCCTGGCTCTGATCAAGGTCCGGATCATCATGCGTGAGTTCATGGAGGTACGGAGCGCGCCTCGAGTGCTCTGCCGTCTCACCGATCTCTGGGTCGTGCTCATGGCCGCTGCTCTGCTCGGCGCGTACTTCGCGGGAAAGGCCGTCACCTGATCCCCTCCAGGTTGGCCGCCGCCGAGTCCCGGTCGGCGATCTGGACCGCGTGGCGGGCGATATCCCGACGGCGACTCTCCTGTGGGTGGTTGGGAATCCAGCCCCGGGGGACCCATCGAACGCAGGTCCGTTGCCGAAAGCAATTGACCCTTCAGTCTTATGCTTTGAAAATACTGACGGTAGTGGCGGTACCGACGGCCAGAAGGCCGAGCGACAGGAGGATCATGAATCTCGGGTTGGAGGGCAAAATTGCGGTCGTCACTGGTGCCAGCAAAGGCATCGGTCTTGCTGTGACCCGGGGGCTGGTGGACGAGGGGGTCCACGTCGTGGCCGGGGCCCGGAAGTCTTCAGCCCAGCTGGACTCAATGGTCAAGACCGGATCGGTGCGGGCCGTTGAACTCGATCTTTCTCAGCCCAGCGCACCCGCGCAGCTGCTGGCCGAGGCTGGCAAGCGCATCGATATCCTCGTGAACAACGTCGGAGCAGCCCCTCCACGCCCCGAGGGTTTCCTACATGTCACCGACGACCAGTGGATGCAGACCATCAACCTTGATCTGATGGCCGCGGTGAGGGCCACGAGAAGCGCCCTGCCGATCATGCTTGAAGCGGGACGCGGGTCGATCGTGATGGTGACCTCTGTCAATGCTTTCCTGCCGGACCCGATGGTTATCGACTATTCCGCAGCGAAGGGTGCGCTTGCAAATTTCTCGAAGGCTCTCTCGAAGGAGGTGGGGAGCAGGGGCATTCGCATCAATACGGTGAGCCCTGGACCGGTCGCAACGGACTTGTGGCTCGGGAAAGACGGTGTGGCAGCCACCGTGGGTGAGGCTAGCGGAACGAACCCGGAGGAGGTCTCGGCCGGCGCGGCCAGCCAGTCATTGACTGGCAGGTTCTCCCGGGCCGACGAGGTGGCAGATTTGGTCTTGCTCTTGGCAAGCGAGAGGACCGCAAATGTCACAGGCTCGAACATCACGATCGATGGGGGTCTTACGCCCACCTGGTGAGCAAGATTGAACGGGATCGAAAGCCCGATACCTGCTTGAAGAATTCGACTTACCTGATTCTGGGATTCTCCAACACGAGGGCGACGCCCTGTCCGGAACCGACGCAGACGCCCAGCACTCCATAGTGCGCCTGGCGCATGCGCAGCTCAATAGCCAGCGTGAGCACGTAGCGGGTACCGGAGGATCCGAAGGGATGACCGATGGCCACTGCGCCCCCGTTGGGGTTGAGTCTTTCATCAGGAACCTCGAATCCGTCCAACTGGACACTGAGCTCTCGGAGCGCCCCGAGCGCCTGGGCGGCGAATGCCTCATGGACCTCCCAGACATCGATGTCTGTCGGTGCCAAGCCGCCTCGCTCGAGTGCTTTGGCGATAGCGAAGGCCGGGGCAATCCCCATGAACTGAGGGTCGAGGGCGTGAGTAGCCGACGCCACCACTCGCGCCAGAGGCTCGATGCTCAGAGCCTCCGCCGCAGCCCCGCTTGCCAGAACCACCGCGCTGGCGCCGTCGCTCAGAGGCGATGAGTTCCCGGCGGTCATTTGGGTGGTATTGGGTTGGGGTGGAAGGGCTGCCAGTTGCTCCGCCGTCGTGTCGCCCCGGATGAGCTCGTCATGCTCGAAGGTCCGAGCCGGGACCCTGCGGGAACCTGGGATCTGCACGGGCTGGATCTCGGCCGCAAGTCGGCCTGAGTCACGAGCACTTGCCGCGTGCTGGTGCGAACGGAGCGCAAAAGCGTCGATGTCCTCGCGGGTCAGTTCATAGCGGTCGGCTACGTTCTGCGCCGTCTTGATCATCTCGACATAGGCGTTGCGGGCGAGCAGCACCGGATTCGGAGGCCCGCCGGCACCCGCCCACATGGTGTCGAGAAGCAGGATTGGGCCCCGAGGACTGAACGGCGCGTCTCCTTTCATCTGGGCCCAGCCCGATCGGGACATGGACTCGACCCCTGCCGCCAGGCCCACGCTCAGCTCATTGCTCCGAATGGCGTGGGCAATCGAGACGGCTCCCGTGAGCGATGAAGCGCAGAACCGATTGACGGTCACGGCAGGCACCGAGTCGGGAAAGCCCGCAGCCAAAGCACCCCACCGGGCGACGTCTCCCATGCCCTCGTGTGCCGAGTTCACACACCCCGCGGTGATGTCTTCGATGCGGTCCAGCGGGGTACCGACCCGCTCACAAGCCGCCACCATCGTCTGGCCCAGTAGATCGTCGGTGCGGATGTGCGACAGCGACCCGCCGTAGCGTCCGACGGGCGTTCGTACGCCTCCAAGGATGAATGCGTCCGTCATTGGCTCGCCTCCTCTGACTCGGTATTCTGACGGCTGGATCGGTGACACCGGCAGGGTCGTTGGACGCCCGTGTGGAGGATTCGTCCTCTCAGCCCTGCCCAGGGCCCTACGCTTCGACGCGATCGATCGCGGGATCGGGTCGTTCGCCGAGATATTCGACCCACGCACGCTTGGCGCAAGGGTAGTGCTTGCTTGCTTCGACAAGGTCCATGAAGGCGATGATCGTCTGGTCCAGGCGAGCGTGAAGTTCACGGTCGATAAGGCTGCCGTCATCATCGAATGCGTGGTGCGCCTGAGCCAGCGAGAACATATCCGGGTAGACGCGACTGCCAAGGTGCTCCAGCGGAACGCGTAGCGCCCACAATCCGCGGTTGCCGCCTGCCATCGAGGGTGAGGCAGAGAGAAGCAGGGATTGACGCTCGCTGAACGGTTGTGGGTGGAACCGAGATAGCCAGTCGATCGCATTTTTCAGCGATCCGGGCATCGATGCGTTGTACTCCGGTGAAACGATCACGAAGGCATCGTTTGCTTCCAACTCAAGGCGTAGGGAATCGGCGCTCGCTGGAAATCCTTCCTCGTGTTGAACGTCCTGGTCATAGCAAGGCATGTCAAACTCGGCCAGACACTTGACCGTGACAACACCCCCATTGGCCTCGATGCACTGACCTGTTAGCCCAGCGAGCTGAGTGTTCAGCGAGTTTCGCCGTAAAGACGCAGAGAGGACAAGGACTCGGACATCGAGGCGTGGCGCCTGCTGAGCATAACCATCAGTCATCGAGGTGTCCTCCCTTGTCGGCTGACTCGCTTTTGAGGCAATGCGGATTTATCCATGGCCCGACCCCCAGTCCTTATCAAACCTCCGTGCCATCGCTAGTAGTGATCGTGCCCAATTCAAATGTCTTCCCGTTCAGAAATGATGCCCAAACCGACTACCTCTGCAACAGGAAATCAGATTCGTCCAAATTGATACCCGGCCATTGCCAAGGCCGCGAGGGCGAAGGTTGCGCTCTGCCGTGTACTCAGGATACGAAGCGACTCACGAATCTGAGGCCCGTGTCGGCAACCTCTCGCCAACCGCTATCGATTGTGAGGGCATGTCCCCGATTGGGGATCTCGACGAATTCCGTCACATCCTTGTTGCGCACTTGTTTCTTAAAGGTGGCATCGGAGATGGCACGCGGGACGGTGTGGTCCTTCTCACCGGAAATGATCAACATGGGCCCCCGGGCAGGGTTCTCGGTATCGACCTTTGCTTCGGTCCATGGATTCAGGTTTGCCGACGCTGCCTGAAAGAGCGGAGCACCGGGGGCGGGCACAGCAAATGTCTCGAATAGCTGTTTGGCCTCCTCCTCGGTCACGGCGTTCGCGAACGCATAACGGAACTGGTCGAAGGTCAATGGAACGGCCCGGTGTCGGTTGCGTGGGTTTCCGAGTACTGGTTTGGAGGACTTCAATGCCGAGATCGGCAGAGGCAGCACGCCACGGAACGGAGCGGCATCTATCGCCACTGATGCGGCCGAGAGCCCTCGGCCAGCGATCATCTGGGTCAGCAAACCCCCAAAGGAGTGCCCGATGACGGCTGGCTTCTTGGCTAGTTTCTCGATGACGGCGGCATAGTG
This sequence comes from uncultured Acidimicrobiaceae bacterium, assembly GCA_963812525.1. Classification (GTDB taxonomy): domain Bacteria; phylum Actinomycetota; class Acidimicrobiia; order Acidimicrobiales; family RAAP-2; genus Bog-756. The sequence goes on along the minus strand of CAWEVL010000004.1, from coordinate 217,496 downwards.
GTCGGCCACTTGCCCGATGGTCTTGTTTGCGAGCACCTCGGGATGTGCCTTGGCCTCGTCGACGGTCTCGGGATCGTCGGGCCACCCCGGTGCCAGTGTCGTGTACCCTGCCTCTTCAAAGACGCCCCGCCAGCGATCCCAGCTGCTCGGGAGCAACCACAGACCGTGGACAAAGACCACAGGGGTCCGCCCCGAATCATTGGCTCGCTGAACCTGTTCTGACTCGGATTCGCTGAAATCCGGCATTGGACCGTCCTTCTCTGACGAGCCCCTCGCTGGTCTGAACAGTCTGGTGCCCCCAACTCCTTTGGTCAACCGGAAGTCCATGGTCGGACTGCCACTCAAGTCCGGGGGTCTGGAGCAGTCTGACATCGGATGGCGTTGTCTACCCTCAGCACGGATGTTGTGGTCCGTTGGTCAGATCGGCATCCTGAGTTCATGCCCTTGTCGGACCATTGGGTAAGCGCGAATATGGGCTCGGCCCGGGGACGGGCACTGACGACGGTGGGGACAGACTCCGCCATCGAGAGCGATCTGGACCTGCCGGACATCATGCCGGTTCGTGGTGGCGAGCACAGCAGGGAGGTTGTGATGGGCGACAGAGAACCGAAACTTGCCGTGATTGGACTCGGCACGATGGGCCGAGCTATGGCCCATTCGGCGCTTCGCAATGGCATCCCAACCGTCGTGTGGAATCGCAAGCCCGATGTGGCACGCCGCATGGCCGATCAGGGAGCTGAGGTTGCGACGTCGGTGGCCGAGGCGGTCAAAGCGGCAACCATGGTCATCACGATGGTCACCGACGCCCAGGCCGTTCACTCGATCGCCGTTGACCTCGGCATGCTGGATGCCCTTTCGGCTGGCGCGGTCTGGGCCCAAATGAGCACGATCGGTGTCGAGGGCACTGCAATCATCAGCTCGATCGTCGAGAAGGAGCGTCCGGACATCCTCTTCCTCGATGCACCGGTATCGGGAAGCAAGGTCCCTGCCGAGCAAGGGAAGCTGACCATCTTTGCCTCCGGGTCCGAGCGGGCGCGACCCACGGCGGAACCTGTCTTCTCGGCGCTCGGGCAACGCACTGTATGGCTCGAACAGGTTGGAATGGGCTCGCGCCTAAAGCTTGTCAACAACACGCTGCTCGCATTCTGCGCCGAAGGGGTGGCCAACTCGCTCGCCCTGGCCCGCCAGCTGGGCCTCGATGTCGGTACCGTAGCGGACGCCTTTGCGGAGGGTCCGCTGGTATCGCCGTGGATGGCTGCCAAAGTCTCGCGTATAGGCGACGGCAACTATTCGCCCGAGTTTCCCCTAGCGCTCGCCCTCAAGGACGTCCATCTTGCCCTTGAGCAAGTTGATCCGAAGCGATTTATCGTTCTTGATTCGCTTGCTCGAGAGTGGGAGCAGATCGTAAAGCAGGGCCTCGGCGCTGACGACGTTACCGTTGTTACTCGCGCCCTCGAGAGCTGAGCGCGGGCAGCTATGTCCCGGTCAGGACCGCGCATCGGAACTCTGCGACCACAGATTTCAGGACTCGCTACGGTTTGGAGGTCAGGGCCCGCGTGTCGCGCTCGCACCGCGAGGAGGTCGGTATGGTAGATGGTCCGGAACCGTCCACGATGCTACTCGTCACGCTCACCGTGCTCACGGTGGTGAGTGGCTTGGTCGATGCAGTGAGCTACCTGGGTCTCGGTCACGTCTTTACGGCGAACATGACGGGCAATGTGGTGCTCCTCGGGTTCGCTGCGGCTGGCGCACCCGGGTTCTCGATCGCGGCCAGTCTCGCGTCGCTCGGATCGTTTCTCGTCGGTGCGGCAGCTGGTGGAAGGGTCACATTGCATGTCACTTCGCGTCGGCGGTGGCTGCTGATCGCGATGGCGGTCGAAGGCCTCTTTGCCGGGGCAGCCGCCGTGGTCTCCGCCATTCACTCGGGCGTGGTTACATCAGGCTCCGGGCGCTACACGATCATCTCGGTACTCGCCTTCGCAATGGGCGTGCGGAACTCCACCATCCGGAGGCTCGCCGTACCGGACATCACGACGACGGTGCTCACGATGACATTGACGGGGCTGGCTGCTGACTCTTCCCTCGCTGGTGGTTCCAACCCCAAGGTGTCAAGAAGGGCTTCTGCCGTGTTGGCGATGCTTGTTGGCGCTGTCTGTGGAGCGGCTCTTTACCTCCACACTGGGGCGACCTGGCCGCTCGTGGCGGTTGCGGTGACGGTTCTGGCCACAACTGTGGTCTTCGGAGGAAGTGCTAGCTCGCGTCAGCTGGACGTCGCTGGCATTGCGGGTTCGGCCGCTTCGGAGAAGGCTACCGATCAACGGCCCGGATGAGGCGCTTGGCTCCGAAGCTGATCCAGCAAAGGTGGCGAGACGGACGTCGAACAGGAGCTCCACCCGATCGGCCGTCCGACCTAGAGGACAGCCCGTTTCTTGAAATGCCGTTGCGGTCATCACGTCGCGTCCATCTGGTGATCTCACCGAGACGGCTCGGAACCCCACTGCCCATTTACGCGAAGATTGGTCTGTCCAACCGGGCCACCGCCAGCCTGTTTGCGATGCAGCATGGATTGGTCCCGGAGGAGACACCGTGAGCCACTGAGTTATCGAAGATGAGGCAAATGCCCCATGTATGCGTACCGGCGGTTCGTTACGTTGTCCTCAGCGGTCTCACTACGACGAAACGAGGCACAGATGACGCTCCGAGGTAGGTTCTTCGCCGCCACGTACGACCACCAGATGGCCAAGGTCGAGAAGGCCGGATTGCGAGTTCACCGGGAGTCGGTGATTGCCGCGGCCAGGGGCCGAGTACTCGAGGTCGGTGCGGGAACGGGTGGCAACTTGCCCTTGTACGGCTCTGCGGTCGACTCGCTGACCCTGACTGAGCCCGAGATCCCGATGTTTCGCCGGCTCGAGCGCAAGGTGCGAGAACAGGGCACCGATGCGATCGCCCTGCGCGCACCGGCCGAGGACCTGCCTTTCGACGAGGGTTCCTTCGACACGGCCGTCTCAACACTGGTGCTTTGCGGGGTGGATGACCAGCCGCGTGCGCTTCGGGAGTTACGCCGGATCTTGCGACCCGGTGGCCAGCTCCTCTTTATCGAGCATGTCCAATCCGACGATCCCAGGCTGGCGCGCAAGCAGGACCGCATGAACGGCATCAACCGGTTCATGGTCGGTTGCGACTGCAATCGCCCAACTCTTGACTCAATCCAGGCTGCGGGCTTCGACGTGACGACAATCGAACACACGACCATCAAGAAGGTCCCGAAGTGGGTGAGTCCGTTCATCGTGGGCTCCGCCACGGTCGTCAAGCCCGGCCAGACCGCCGAGACCCTAGCCACACAAGAGCAGTCTTAGTCAACCACTCACCAAGGAGAGTGCCCGATGTCGAAAGTCTCACGCGAAAGCGCACCAGAAGTCGCCGACTATGGCGCCGCCGAGGACCGGACTGATCACTTTCACGGCTATACCGTCAACTTCACCACCATCCGCGAGGACTCGGATCTCACGCCGCTGCTCATGGGACTGCCAGGTGACAGCTGCCAATGTCCCCACTGGGGCTATCTGAGCAAAGGTCGCCTGTCGATTCGGTACGCCGATCATGATGAAGTCATTGAACCCGGCGATGCCTTCTACATGCCGCCCGGTCACGTCCCGTCGGCCGTCGCTGGTACTGAGTTCGTCATGTTCAGCCCGCAAGAGGAGCTGGAGATCTCGGAAGCGGCGATGAGATCCAACATGGAGCGGATGATGCAGGGCGGGTGATCCTCGGGGCCGCCTGCTCGTCCATCACCCGATTGGGGACGAGCCTGCTCGGCACGACACCCTTTCAGCCATACCCGTTCACCTCACCGACTCGTTGGGCCGGATCCAGCGATCGGGCTCATGAGCCCTCGAGAGTCAAGTGCTCACCGACAAGTGGCTCGGGGAAAGCCGAGCCCTCATCTGACGGGACGTTCCCAGTCCCATTAGGAGAGTCGGCGTCCGGGATCAGACTTCGTCGGTGGAGGTCGGTGCGACCGAACCACCTCGAAGACCATTCGGATCTGTGGCTGAGAGTGACTCGCTCCACATCACGGGGTCGCCGACTCCCGACCCTTTTGCTCTGTACATCGCGACGTCCGCCCTGGCAAGCACGTCCGCTGTGCTCTCTGCGTCTACACAATGCACGACTCCCACCGACGCTGACACCGGGAAACTGAGCGTCCCGGCCGAAAACACCCAGTGCATGGAGCGTGCCAGTCGTTCCGCCAGTGCCGTCGCCTCGGCCGGAGTCGTGACGTGCCGACAGACCGCTACGAACTCGTCTCCGCCCAGGCGCCCCACGATGTCCCCAGGCCTCACCGCCTCGTGTAGACGGCGAGCCGTGTCGACGAGCAGGGCGTCACCTCCTGCGTGACCCAGCAGATCGTTTTGCGCTTTCATACGGTCAACATCGACAAATGCCACAGCCAGTTTCTCGTTCTCGTGCAACGCACGCTCGAGGAACTCGATGATGGCTGCCCGATTGAGCACGCCGGTCAACGGATCAGTGCTTGCCCTTCGCTCAAGGTCCTCTGTGGCTCGCGTCACCTCAGTCACATCCTCGATGGACAACACAATGCCCGCCGGACCTTCGGAGTCCTGGGCCAGACCTCGCATGACGATTCGTAGGATGGGGCGAGCTGACTCGGCCTGGTTCACAACCGTGAGTGCTGCTTCGTCGGCTGTTCCCATGATCTGCTTCAGTTCCTTCCGAACCGCATCGGTGTCCTTTTTGTTGAGCCGAGCAGTGGGGATCGCAGACATATGGATGCCGGTGCTTAAGCCGAGCAGCACCTGGCACCGCGAATTCGCATAGGTGACCGCACCGTCAGCCGCGATGTAGGCCACTCCGAGCGAGAGTCCTTCAGCCAGCCGACGCAATAGTCGCTCTCCCGAGCGGACGAGTCGGATGGCGCTCATTTCAGAATGTCCTGTCCCCACTTCGGCGAGGTCGTCTTCTGCTTTGTCTAGGGCGATCAGCGAACAGCAGACACATCCGTCGAGATCGAGCCGGTTCTCGTTCGTCGCTTCGACGTTCATCCATGAGCCGTCACTGTGACGGTGTCGGTATCGCAGCACCTGGGTCGAACCCGGTTCCTCCAACATCGCCATCCACTGATTCACTACATAGTCATGATCGTTGGGGTGGATGTAGTCGAGTGACCGGGCTCCAACCAAGGCTGCGGAGTCCCAGCCGAGCATCCCACTGATCGAGTCCGAGCAGGCCAGAATGCCCCCAAAGCCGTCTTTCCTCATGAAGACGGCAGTCACCTTTGAGATCCCTCGATCCACACTTGCGTTATCGGCAGATCCCAGACTCGGCTGAACAGCGAATGCTCTGCTGGGTTCAGCGCGCACGGTGAGCGTCAAGCACCTCCTTCAAGCCTCATTTCGCCAGGCTCGGCGGCGGAGGTGCGCTTGCTGGGGGCTAATTGCCCATGTCCTGGCCAACAGCCATCCGGAGGTTTCCACGACTGAGTCCCGGAACAATGGCCGGGCTCTCGGGAAGGTACGTCATGCCGAGCTTTTCCGTGCTCTTCCTCGGAGATCCTACTGTGGGTCATTCAGTCAGGCACCCCGGTTCGGTCGACGAACGCCACGCGTAGACCAACGGCTCTCAAGGCATCTCCAATGGCGGACCCGATCGCGTCGGCGCCCCGGTCACGACCACAACTCGCTCAGACGCCACAAACCTATTCGCCGGTAAAGCGAAACTCCGCCTGCCAGGGACCGTCGGAATGGACGACCTCCCAATAGCGCTTTGCGATGTTCTCGGGATCGAAGGCGGTGCCTGCAACGATCTGCCCGGCGATCGTCAATGTCGCCACGCGGATGCCGTCCGGCTCCAAATCGGCTCCGAGCATGGTGGCGGCAGATCGGAGCGCTGCTTTGCCGAGGGAAATGGTCGCGAGGGCCGGAATCGGCTGATCTGCGAAACCGCCACCCGTCACGATGATGGTGCCGGCGCCGGCCGCCCGCATCGCTGGCGCGGCGACCTGTGTCACGACGATGGCGCTGATGACGTCAACCGCATAGGCAGTCTGCAGGTGCTCGACGCTCGAGCTCAGAAGCCCGTCCGGAGCTCCCATGACTGCGTTGTAGATGATGAGCCCTGGCGCACCCCGCTCGTTGTAGAGCTCAGCCATCCGAGCTCTCAGCTCTTCAGGGTCGCTGGCATCTGCGGCGATCGTGTCGATCTGGGCTCCGGTGTCAGCCAGGCTGTCGGTGAGATGGCCGAGTCCATCCGTGCTGCGAGCCACCAAGGTCACTCGATAACCGCCGTCGGCGAAGCGACGAGCCACGGCCATTCCAAGCCCCGGTCCGGCCCCGACCAGCAGAAGGTGACGGTTGTCAGTCGAGGAGCCAGGGTCACCTACTACTGAGTCGTCGGGCATGAGCCTGCCTCCTTTCGCATCGAATGTGCTGGGACACGCTGACCTTCAGATCTTTTTGCGGCGCCCGGACGGGCTCGCATCTAGGAAACCTAGTCGGCTGCTGGCCCTGTCGAAAGCGGCCGTTGGAGTCGGATAACGGGCCTGAGAACGGTCAGAATCCGGTTCGCCAATCACCGCCGCCGTGAAGCGAAGGCCCGATTGGGCCACTGTCGTCGTGCCCCCCGTTCCGATGGCGACACCCGCTGGCCCCGTCCCTGGTTCCGGGCACCGCCAGTTCGCCGGCGCGGTCGGTTGTGGAGTCGTCCAGCGCCAGTCCCCCCTGCTTTCCGATGGCTATCACATCATGCCGACGACAAGGTTTTTTAAATGCAGCCTGGCCGGGAGGAGAACCGCGAAGAGATTGGACCGCTGGATCGGATCTCTATGCTCAACACCCACCCTCATCCAGCAGTTTCGATCGCCGACTCCGAACTTGTGGTCCAGAAGTCATTACCCAGTCTAGCGATGGAGCGTGCCGGACCATGAGTGTGCGAGTCTGATGGCACGAAGGGAGTTGAGCGTTATGGCGATGATCGATTACGACGCGAGGCCGGTCACCCCTCAGGTCCTTCTGGTGGGGAACCGGGCGTCCTCAGTCGGTTACAGCATCCGTGACTTTCTCAGTCGGAACAGTGTCCCCTACGAGTGGGTTGATGTGGACGACGCGGTAAGGGTAGCTGCGTTGTTGCCCGGGTGGGAGAGGGATGCGGACCAGCTACCCGTCTGCGTCCTCCCCAACGGAATGCGGCTCGCCCCGGCCACGCTGGAAGGTGTGGCGGCGGGACTGGGGATGGTGTCGGCTCCATTGCTTTCGGAGTACGACCTGACGATCGTGGGTGCCGGTCCAGCCGGGCTCGCGGCGGCCGTGTATGCCGCATCTGAGGGTTTGCGGGCGGTGACCATCGAGGCGGTTGCACCCGGAGGTCAGGCCGGGACGACGTCAATGATCGAAAACTATCTCGGATTCCCGCAAGGGATCAGCGGAAGTGAATTGGCGACGCGGGCAACCGCACAGGCCAGGAGATTCGGGGCCGAACTCATGCTCGCTCGGCAGCTCGCGCACGTGACCAGGGACGGCCCAGGTTATGTCGCCCACCTTTCTGACGGTACTGCCGTACGGTCGCGGGCCATGCTCGTCGCAAGTGGTGTCGACTGGCGTCGTCTTGAGGTTCCGGGCATCGATGAACTCATGGGTTCCGGGGTGTACTACGGTGCTGGCCCGAGCGAGGCGGTCACCTGTAACGGGTGCCGAGTGGCCATTGTCGGGGGAGGGAACTCGGCCGGCCAGGCCGTCATACGGTTCTCGCGGTATGCCGCGGACGTGACCTTGTTGGTCCGGGGTCGCTCGCTTGAAGCATCGATGTCCCAGTACCTGATCAACCAGGTGAAGAAGCTTGGAAACGTCGAAGTTCAGACAAGCACCGAAGTAATCGGTCTCGACTCAGATGGTCACCTGCGAGCGCTCACGGTTTCCTCGGATGGGGCAGTTGCTCAATTGCCTGCCGATGCCCTATTCGTGTGCATCGGAGGGGTTCCGCGGACCCAGGCCGCAGCTGCAGCGGGACTTGCTCTCGACGGTGGCGGGTTCGTGCGCACTGGCGCCGAACTCACCTCATCAGCTGGCGCGCTCGACGGATGGCCGCTGTCCCGTCAACCCTTACCTCTGGAGACGAACCTGCCCGGAATGTTCGCGGCCGGCGACGTCCGTAGTGGATCGATCAAGCGCTGCGCAGCTGCCATCGGTGAGGGTTCCATGGCGGTTGCGTTGGTCCACCAGCGCCTCGCTGAACTGGGTGGCGAATGACGTGGATACACCACCGACGACCGACCTGCCCGGAGATCCGGCGGTGATGGGTCCCAGCCAGGAGGCAGAAGCGACGTTCTCGCGCCCGGCGCCGCGAGAGCAGGTTCGCGCGGTAGCCGAAGCCCTCGAAGGCAATGGAATCGCTTGCACTGTGGTCGACTCCGCCGAACAGGCGAGAAAGGCCGTCCGGTTTATCCTCCCGGTGGGAGCCGAGGTCTATAACAACACCTCCCGCACGCTCGAAGCCATCGGGATCGCCGAGGACATCGAACAATCCGGGCAGTACCAGCCGCTTCGCCCCCGCCTCTACCAAATGGATCGTCAAATGCAGGGTCGTGAGATGCGGCAGCTATCCGCTTCGCCCGACTGGGTCGTCGGGAGTGTCCACGCAGTGACGGAAGAGGGATCGCTAGTCATTGCGTCCGCGAGCGGAAGCCAGCTCGCTCCGATCGCTTCAGGAGCGGGTCACGTGATATTTGTCGTCGGTGCGCAGAAGATCGTTCCCGACTTCGACACAGGACTGCGACGTATCTATGAGTACTGCTTTCCTCTTGAGGATCGGCGGGCCAGGCAGGCCTATGGCGTACCCAGTGGGGTGAACAACGTCCTCATTATCAACAAGGTTGTCGTCCCCGGGCGAATCACCACAATCTTGGTGAATGAACCGCTTGGGTTTTGATGCCAGGACCATGCGCCCTCCAATTGGGAAGGGCCGGGTAGAGCCCCGGACTTCCAGCGATGAGGCGGTAAAGCCCTAGTCCTCGGCGTGAGCGATCGATCTCGACTTACCTGCGCCCAATGCGGGTCATGGCGATCCTCGCCCTCGGGGCTCTTGCAGCCGCAATTGGTGGCCCGCCCAACCGGCGATACCGGACGACGAGTTGGGACAGTCCGGATATCCTGGAGGAGATGACGGATGGTCGGATAGATCCCAGCGTGGCGCCAAGCGGTTCCGGGTGCGCCGAGTGCCTTGCAGCCGGCGGGTGGTGGCTTCACTTGAGACGGTGCGCGAAGTGTGGCCACATCGGCTGCTGCGATACGTCACCGAGCCAACATGCCACCGCCCATGCGAGGACCGCGGGTCACTCGGTGATTCGGAGCTACGAGCCGGATGAGGATTGGTTCTGGGACTACGACGCGAACGAGTTCTGCGAAGGGCCCGCGCTGGCGGTTCCCGAGCACCACCCGCTCGATCAACCGACTCCAGGACCTGCTGGTCGGGTCCCGTCGAACTGGCAACTCCTCCTTCACTGAGCTGTCGACCTGGAACGAAAAGCGCCTCGACCTCCAATCGCTCATCTCCGCATGTAATACCGGTGCTCCGGGAGGGGTCCGTCCGAAGCTCAGGCCATGTGGTTCTGCATGGAGCGCGATGATGAGATGGTGAATATTGAAGGCCATCAGAACGAATCGGTCCGACCTGAGCCCGTCCCGGTTGCGGTCCACCACCTTCATTTCTTGCTGTCCCGCCGCGTCGAGATTATGGCAAGTGTCCTTTTGGTTGCCGCTGCGGCCCTCGTCCCCTGGACGGTGTTCCTGGGGTTATCCCTTCCTGGAAAATATGACGCCGGGCATTGGAGCCTCCTTTGGACGGGCTTCGATGTCGTTCTCCTCAGTGTCCTCGGGTATGCCGGTTGGGCAGCCTGGTTCCGCCGCCAGGTTCTGGCCACGACCGCGATCGTCGCTGGGACTCTGCTTCTTTGCGATGCCTGGTTCGACATCATCACTTCGATTGGAAATAGTGACGAATGGCTTTCCTTGCTGACCGGATTCGGCGCCGAGATCCCGCTGGCGGTGTTCTTCCTATGTCTCTATCGTCACATCATCCTCAGGACCCTTGAAGCTCTCCATCTACGGCTGGACGATGGCCCGCCGCCTCGCCGTCTTCGAGATGCACAGATCCTGTACCTGTGTCGACCGGACGAAAAGGCGCCGTGCCAAATCGAACCACGATCGCTCCACCAATCGATCTGAACGGGCAACCGTGTACGACGCGCATATGTGCCCGGACTTACGCCGGAGGGTTCGTGGCATCGACGCTGTTCACGTGTCACTCGGCTATCTGCCTGCATATTGCGATAAGAGCAGCACAGAGGTTGTGGGGGAGGGGGTGTTGAGTTGGTTGGTGGACTATCGACATAACTCGGTTGACCTAGTCGGACCAGGTGCTGACGAGACCATTTCCCACGCTTTTCGTGGCGATTTCCCCCATTGTTGTGTATCCAACGCGGAGAGGTCATGGTCAACTGGTGGGATGAATATGCTGGCGGAAACCGGTCGGACGGAGAAAAGAGGTGGCCATGGCGGACTCGACGCAGTTCACAATCGGGGTCGAGGCAACCTGTACCGACGGTCTTTGTGGTGAGGTCACTCAGGTGGTTGTCGATCCGATCGCTGGAGCTGTCACCGATCTGATTGTCGAGCCCAAACACAGGCAGGGTCTGGGTCGTCTCATCCCCCTCGACCTCGTCAGTGATGCATCCGGCGAGGGGTGCAACTGAGCTGCACCCTCGCAGAGTTTGAAGGACTCGAGCACGCCGAAGAGACTCAATTCCTGCCTGGAAGCGGCGGCCATGCGGACTACCGAGCCGGTGAGGCGCTTTCCCAGCCCTATTACGGACTCACCGGAGTCATTGGCGATGTGCCTCAAGCGGTCACCTATGACGCACTTCCCCTGGACGAGGTCGCTGTCCGTCGGGGCGAGCAAGTCCACGCTAGGGACGGCAACATCGGCACGGTCGAGGGGTTAGCGATTGATCCTCGGAATCACCACGTCACCCATGTGCTCCTCCAAGAAGGTCACCTTTGGGGTCGCAAGCAGGTAGCTATTCCCATCGGCCACGTCACCTCACTCCAAGAGGGCATCCGACTGGACATCTCCAAGCAGCAAGTCCAGGACCTACCGGCTATCGAGGTCGACAGACCAACCCTGAGCAGTTGAGTGTCGAGGCGAGCAATGCGCCCTGTGGGTGCCAAGAATGTCATCCGGGCATGTACCAGCGCGGTCTGCCTACCGCTCCGTGCGGCCTCGCGGCCGGTGACCGGCATCAATCGTGTCGAAGCGCCCCCGGCCGAATGCGTCGATCCGTCCCCACCGGCCCGGGATGTCGTGCAGTTCCATGCGCCCGATGGTCTCGGGCAGTACCGGGTCCACCACCAGGTGGTCGCCCATGGGTCCGAGAGCGAGCATCGTGCGAAGCAGGAGAAGCGGCGCACCCGTCGACCATGCCTGAGGACTGCAGGCGGTCGGGTACTGCACCGGGTACTTGGTCATGGTGCGGGGGTAGCCACCGAATGCCTCGGGCAGGCGGCCGTCAAAGAATTCAGCTGCCGCCAGGATGCCCTCGGCAATCCGGGCGGCCTCCTGCTTGAATCCGTAGCGACGCAGACCCCAGGCGATGAAGGAGCAGTCGAAAGGCCAAACGGTACCGACGTGGTAGCCGATGGGGTTGAATCGTCCTTCTCCTTCAGCCAGAGTGCGTATCCCCCAACCTGAGAACAGTCGACCACCCATCAGGTGCGCGACGACGGTCTTGGCCTTCGACTTGTCGACGATCCCGCTCCAGAGCAGATGCCCGTTGTCGTGTACGCAACGAGGGGAAAGGCTGAGGCCACGGATCAGACCCGCCAGCTTGGCCCCCGGGCGGAACCCCGAAGGCCTGGCTCCCTTCCCGTCCAACCTCGTCTCCCAGGCGATCGTGTCCTAGGCGTGCTGGCGATGGATCTTGAACGCTCGCGGATCCCGAGTCGACATATGGATCGGCGGGCCGCCGCCGGGGCCTATCGACCGATGATGCCCAGGATGCCGTCGATGGTGAGATAGAGGCCGACCACCAGCGAGACCATGGCGAAGATTGCCGGTCCTGCGTGGACTACCTGATCTCTCAAGGCAGAGAGATGCGTTTCGGCTTCTCCCGGTCGTCGGGCGAAATACAGGTAGATGAGGCCGACGGTTGCGGTCGATAACACTGTGAACACGAGAAACGCGATGAGGGCGATCACCGCCGCCGAGTGGTGACGAACCAGCACGACGGCGACGGCGGTTGTGAGGGTCCAGGGCTGTTCGAGCACTCCGACGATGGCGGCTTCCCACGGATTGAGTTGCTCGAGTCGGCTCGTGAGCCTCTTGGTGCGCTCACTGCCGGTACGGGGAATGTTCCGGCGTCGCCACTGACGGCCGGCCACGGCCAACAAGGCCACGCCGAGCAGGATCTCGGCAGCGTCCACGGCCGTGCGGCCGCCTCCATGTTGGCTGGACCGGGCCCCGCCGAGTACGTAGCTCGCGACAAAGACAACGACGAGCGAAACGGACCACCCGATAAGGAACGCGGCCGCGTTCACCCGCGCCCTCGCCGTGGCCAGCAAGAGGATGAACACGATGATTGTGCTCGGGGACAGACTGGCCAGCAGGCCGAGGATCAGGACTGGGATGACCAAACCCACGGCCAGACTCCCTAGGCCTTCTTCACGCGACGGTGATCATCGACAGTCAACGGTGGGCCAGGGCAATAGTGTGCTACCGAGTGATCCTTGTCATGGGGCCGGAGCCGGAGTAGGTGACCGATCGCTTTGTGTCGGATCGGCAGCGGTGGGTCCTTCAGCGCGAGCGAGGAGTACAACCCCCACCACGGCCACAGCCAGCCCAAGGACCGCGGGTGCCAGATGATGATTGCCATGACCCAGGGTCTCGCCGTAGATGGCTCCCCCGAGTACGACCCCCCCGAAGAGACTCACCGCGTTGCTCGACGCCATGGCGGGAGCCAAGACGCCCGTCTTCAAGGCGGACTGCTGGAGGACGAATCCCACCACTGCTGAGACGATGAGCACGTAGATCGACCAGTCGGCGAGGAGGGCCAGTACCCCTCCGCCGACCTCGGTGACGAACGTCTTGGTGACTGCGGTCTGCAGCGCGTAGCCGAATCCCGCTGCCGATCCGAATAGCAGTGCTCTGGCGGCGCCGTGGCGGCTCCGACCGAGTGCGGCGGTGACGAGCACCAAGACCAGGATGACCAGGCACGCGGTCCACCAGGTCTGTGCGCTCGGGTGGGTGGTCCCTCCGTGAGGTGATCCGACGGAGAGGAACAGGACGATGCCGGCAGTGATGGCCACGGCTCCGAGCACTACCGTGCGGTCGATGCGCTGATGGGTCAGCCACGCGCCGAAAGGGAGAGCGATGACGAGGCTCAGCGTCGTGATTGCTTGGACGGCCATGAGGGGTCCCTTGTCCAGGGCTACTGCCTGGAGAACCCATCCTGTCGCCTGGAGGACCATGCCGGCCAGCCACACCGGTTTGCGCAGAATCTGGATCAACCAATGCGAATCGCTGTGTTCGCTACTTGTGTCGAGCGTCCCCTTCTGTTGCAGGACGGTGCCCAGGGCAAACGCGCACGCCGCAAGGAAGGCCAGGATGGACCCGGCGGCTCCATTCACCAATTTCTCGTCACTGTGGTAGCTCCTCCAGCGAAAGACTGCAGTGCCGTCGACGTTCCCTCTTTGCTGTCGGACAGGCCTCGCTCCCTATGTCTCTTGTCATCGGATCCACCAAAGAAGGATATGCCGGTCCACCTGCTCCGGGTTGTTCTGCCTCTTCGGTCGCCACGACCGGTGAGTGGGGGCCCGGACGCTTCCGTCCGTGTGGAGTCCCGGGGGCTGGCAAGACTGCCCGGGCAAGAAAGCAGTCCGGCACTTCATCGAGGTCTCGACCACCAACGGTCTTGGCATTGTGGAGGTGGCCGAGGCTGACGCCAGCTTCGAAAATGACCCACGGCCGGCCTTCCGAGCGAGCGTGGTCGGAAAGGCTGTGACAACAGATCACACGCTCCACCCGACGCTGGCGTGGGCCGCAGGCCCGGGAGTCCACCCCGGACCGTTAGCGTTAACTCGATGGCTCTGCAGGCGAAGGTGCTCACGGTGTCGAGTTCGGTTCACGAAGGGTCCCGGGACGACCGCTCGGGTCCGGCCCTGGTCGTGGTTCTGGAGGGTCACGGCTTTGTTGTCGTGCGCCAGGAGATCGTGCCTGACGGCGTGGCTCCGGTGGCTGCCGCCCTCCGCCGGCTTTCGTCTGGCTTCCACGGGCTGGTGGCCACCACCGGTGGCACCGGCTTCTCGCCATCGGACCTCACCCCCGAGGCCACGCTGAGCGTGGTGGACCGGGAAGCCCCGGGACTGGCCGAGGCGATCAGGGGGTGCAACCCACTCGGGCGCCTGTCACGAGGTGCGGCCGGCACCTTGGGGACGTGCCTCATCGTCAACCTGCCAGGGTCGACCGCCGGCGCCGTCGAGTCGGTCGAGTCGATCATCGATGTGGTGCCCCACGCTCTCGAACTGCTCTCCGGCGGCCAACCGCACTGAGCAGAATCGGTCGCGGGGTGCGAGCCGGTCCGGATCCCTAGGATGTCCTCATGCCTGGCATGTTGCATCTCCAGGAATCACCGCAGAGTGGAGGAAGGTCGGCGTGAGCCGGTCCTCACCTTGCTCCGGTCCAGGTGCCCCCGGTCGTGTCGAGCCGACGGCACCGGGCGTCGATCGAGGCGACCACCGGCCCGAGGAGCTCGAGGTCCGGGGTGACCAGGTATGGATCGCCGTCAGCGACCAGGCGCTGGTGGTTGACCGCATCCTGGCCTGGGTGACACGGCCCGGTTGCGGCGCCATTGTCTCGTTCGCCGGGACGGTGCGCGACCATTCGGAGGGCCGGCCATCGGTCACCTCGCTGGAATACGAGGTCTATCCCGGCCCGGCCGTTTCCAGGCTCCGCGAAGTGGCCGCCTCGGCCAGGGAGCGATGGCCGATGATCGGCCGAGTGGCCCTGCTCCACCGGTCCGGGCGCCTCGGCGTGGGTGAGGTGAGCGTCATGGTGGCGGTGTCGACTCCGCATCGGGGAGAGGCATTCGACGCCGCCGAGTACTGCATCGACACCCTCAAGCGCACCGTGCCGGTCTGGAAGCTCGAGACCTGGGCCGGGGGCACCGACTGGAGCGAGTGTGTCCACGAGATCCAGGACGTGGGCCGGTGATCCCGCTCGACGAGGCGCGGTCGTTCGTGCTCGGCGCCTGTGGGATCCTGCCTTCCCGGGTCGTGCCCATTGACGATGCGCTGGGCTGCGTGGCCACCACCTCGGTGGTGGCCACCGAGCCGGTGCCTCCGTTCGTGAACTCGTCGATGGACGGGTACGCGCTCCGGGCCGCCGACACCGCAGGGGCAGTGGGACCGGATGGCCCGGTGCGGCTCGAGGTGGTGGGCACGATCATGGCCGGAGCGACGACGAGTGCCACGATCGGGCCGGGCCAGGCGGCCCGGATCATGACCGGTGCCCCGCTTCCCGCCGGTGCCGACACGGTGTGCCTGCTCGAGGGGTGCCGTGAAGAGTCGAACGGGGCTCTGGTGGTTATTGCCTCACCCCTCGACGAGGGCACTTCGGTGCGCAGGGTGGGACAGGACGTGGCGGTCGGCGATACGGTCCTCCAGGCCGGCTCGGCGGTCACACCGGGTCACATCGGGGTGCTGGCCAACCAGGGGGTGACCCAGGTGGACGTCCGACCACTGCCGCGGATTGGGGTCCTCTCCACCGGTGACGAGTTGGTGTCCGACCCGGGTCCTCTTCCACCCGGCAAGATCCGGGATGCCAACCGGCACTCGCTCCTGGCGCTGGTGCGGCGTGAGGGATGGCACCCGGTCGACCTCGGCGTGGTCGGCGATGATGAAGTGGCACTCCGACGGGTGCTGGACGAGGCGGCCAGCCACTGCGATGCCATCGTCACCAGCGGTGGGGTGAGCGTCGGTGATCTCGATGTGGTGAAGGTGGTCCTGCAGCAGTGCTGCAGTGGCACCATGAAGTGGATGCAGGTGGCCATCCGGCCGGCGAAGCCCTTCGCCTTCGGACTGCTGGCCGGCACGGGTACGCCGGTCTTCGGGCTCCCCGGTAATCCGGTTTCGGCCATGGTGAGCTTCGAGCTCTTCGTGCGGCCAGCCGGAAGACTGCTCGGCGGTCACCACACCTTGGAACGACCGGTGGTTCCGGCCACCGCCGACGCCGGCTTCGACCGTCGGCCGGACGGCAAGACCCACTACCTCCGTGCCTTCGTCCGTCTGGACGGACACGGCTGCTGGTGGGCGCGGCCCATGATCGGGCAGGAGTCGCACCAGCTCCTGGCCATGGCCGAGTCGAATGCCTTGGCCGTAATCCCTGATGGCAACGGCGTCGAGGCCGGCGGGCACCTCAACGTGATGCTCACCGACCTCGGCCGTCTGGGCACCACTGCGCTCGTGGCCGGAGGGTCGCTGCGATGACCACGGTCCCCGTCTTCCTGTCCAACCGCCCGGGCCAGCGTATGGCGGCCGTGTCCCGAGGTCCGGCCACGGAATCCCGGGTGGCACCGCCCGAGTCCATGCCCACGCAGGGCCCCCTGGTCGACTCGTACGGCCGGGTCCACGACGATCTGCGCATTTCGGTGACCGACCGGTGCAACCTGCGGTGCACCTATTGCATGCCCGAGCGAGGGATGACCTTCCTCCCGCGGTCGGCCCTGCTGACCTTCGACGAGATCGTGCGGGTGGCCGCCGTGGCGCGCGCTCTGGGCGTCACGTCCGTGCGGCTCACCGGCGGGGAACCGTTGGTGAGGTCGGACCTCGTCGATCTGGTGGCCAGGCTGGGGTCGCTGGGGCTGGATGACCTCTCCCTCACCACCAATGGCATGCTGCTGGCGCCGCAGGTCGGCCGGCTGGCCGAGGCAGGTCTCCACCGGGTCAATATCAGCTGTGATTCGCTCCGGGCCGACCGGTTCGGGTCGATCCGCCGCCGGGGTGAGCTGTCCACGGTGCTGCGCGCCATGGATGCTGCCGAGGCCGCCGGCCTGGACCCGGTCAAGGTCAACGTCGTGCTCCTACGGGGCCGGAACGACGACGAGATCCTCGACTTCGCCCAATTCGCAAGGGACACTGGGCGGGTGGTGCGGTTCATCGAGTTCATGCCGCTCGATGCCGACGGGAGCTGGGAGCGCGGCCAACTGGTCTCGGGCGACGAGGTCTATCGGGTCATCTCGGCGGAGTGGCCACTCCGCCCGGTTGACGAACGGCCGGGCCCTGCTCCGGCCGAACGATTCTGCTTCGGCGAGGCAACGGGGAGATCGGGCTCATCTCCAGTGTGACGCGGCCGTTCTGCGGGACCTGCAACCGGCTCCGGCTGACGGCGGACGGAGCCATCCGGAACTGCCTGTTCTCCGACGACGAACGATCAGTGGGCGAGCTGCTCCGAAGCGGCGGGACCGATGCCGAGCTGGCGATGGTGCTACGTCGGGCAGTGTGGGGCAAGTGGCCGGGCCACGGGATCAATGAGCCAGGGTTCCTGCGACCGGCCCGCTCGATGTCGATGATCGGCGGCTAGGGACGTGGCTCAACTCCGTCTGTTCGGCCCGGCCCGGCAGCAGGCCGGAGTCCATCGGGTGGAGATCCCTGGTGACAGCGTCGGTGCGGTGCTCGACGGGGCTGAGGCCCGCTTCGGGGAGGGTTTCGCCCAGATCGTCGGGACCTCCCGGATCTGGGTCAACGGCGACACCGCCGGTCGGGCGGACCCCGTGGGAGATGGTGACGAGGTGGCGGTACTTCCCCCGGTGTCCGGCGGATGAGCGCGACCAAACCGAACGCCGGCGTCGCCGCCGCGGGAGGACTCACCCATGTCGACGAGCACGGCAAGGCCCATATGGTCGACATCACCGGGAAGCCGGCGACCCACCGGATCGCCGAGGCCCGCTGCCTGGTTCGCACCGTGGCCGATGTGACCCGGCTGTTGTCCGATCCCCCCGGCGGAGCCGACCTGATTGCTTCGGCCCGGTTCGCCGGGATCATGGCGGCCAAGCAGACATCGGCGCTGATTCCCCTCTGCCATCCGATCCGGCTCGACGCTGTCGACGTCGACATCCGGGTAGTTCCCGACGGGTTCACGGTGGCCGCCGTGGCCACCATCTTCGACAAGACCGGCGTGGAGATGGAGGCCCTCACCGCCTGCGCCGCCGCTGCCCTGGTGCTCGTCCATGCGCTGTGGGAGGTAGATCCACTGGGCTTCATCGACGACCTCACCCTTGGGCACAAGTCGGGTGGGAGGTCGGGGACGTGGGAACGGTGAGCCAATGGGAGCCGCCGCCGGCTCCCTACGACCCATCCCCGCAGATTCAAGCTGTAGCAGATGAATGACTAGCAGATTCCAGTCTGAACGGTCCATCCACTAGCTATTTGCGAGGTTGATAGGTAGAGTTCCCCGCATGGTTCAGTATCGTCCGGGCCAGCTGGCGGAGCTCCTTGGAGTCAGTACTGATACGGTCCGCCGTTGGTGCGACGAGGGTCGGATGCAAACGGTCCGCTCGGAAGGCCAGCACCGCATGGTGGAGGGCAAGGAACTGGCCCGGTTCGTCCGGGAGCAGGATGAGGGCGACGTACCCGATGAGCTGGCCTCGCGCTCGGCCCGTAACCGATTCAGGGGAGTGGTGACCCGCGTCGAACGGGACAAGCTCACTGCCATCATCGAGCTCCGGGCCGGCCGGTTCCGTGTGGTGTCCCTCCTGACCCGGGAAGCGGCCGACGCCCTGAAGTTGGAGGAAGGCGATCTGGCCACCGCCGTGGTCAAGTCCACGTCGGTGATGATGGAGGTGGCGCCACCATGATCCGCTCCGCCCGCACCAACCGACGGTCCTTGGGAACCCTCACCGGGCTCCTGCTTGCCGCGGTCGCGGTGGCTGGTGCCGCCTGTAGCAGTTCGTCGAGTTCGCCTACTACCACCACGTCCACGACCACCGCCAAGTTGACCGGCTCGGTCACCGTGTCCGCGGCTTCGTCGCTCACGGCGGCGTTCGGACAGCTGGAGACCACCTTCCACGCCGCGCATCCCTCGACCACCATCGCCTTCAATTTCGGCTCGTCCGGCGCCCTGGCCATGCAGATCCAGCAGGGTGCACCGGCCGACGTGTTCGCCTCCGCCTCACCCTCGGACATGGACACCGTGGTCACGGCCGGTGACATCGAGGGCACGCCGGTGACGTTCGCCCGCAACAGCCTCGAGATCGTGGTCAAACCGGGCAATCCGTTGGGTATCCACTCGCTGGCCGACCTGACCAAGGCCCCGGTGGTGTCCCTCTGTGTGACCACCGCACCCTGCGGGGCGACGGCGGAAGAGGCGCTGCACAAGGCGGGGGTGACCCTTCCGCCATCGCAGGTGACGCTGGGCGAGAACGTGGACGCCACGTTTGCCGCCGTCACCACCGGTGACGCCAATGCGGGCATCGTCTACGTGACCAATGCCAAGACCATCGGCAGCCAGGGGGAAGGGATCCCGATCCCGGCCTCACAGAACGTCACCACCAGCTATCCGATCGCCGTCGTGAAGACGACGACCAACCGGGCTCTGGCCGAGGCGTGGATCGCCTATGTGCTCGGCCCCACCGGCCAGTCGGTCCTCCGACAGGCCAGCTTCTTGCCTCCCCACTGACGTCCAGTGACCACCCTCGTGCCCTCACGGCGACGGCGGCCATCGCTAGCGGTGATGGCCGTGGCCACGGTGACCGTAGGCTTCCTGGCCCTCCCCCTGGTCGGCCTGTTGGTGAAGGCTCCGTGGGGCTCATTGTGGACGGACCTGACCTCGCCCGTGGCCACCAGCGCACTCCGCCTGTCCCTGATCTGCTCCCTGTGGGCCACCGGCCTCTCCCTGGTCCTCGGGCTGCCTCTCGCCTGGGTGCTGGCGCGTACCGAGTTCCCGGGGCGGAATCTGGTACGAGCGCTCACCATCCTCCCCATGGTCCTGCCCCCCGTCGTGGGCGGGGTGGCGCTCCTACTGGTCTTCGGCCGGGACGGGTTCCTGGGCCGGCCCCTCTTCGACTGGTTCGGTGTCCAGTTCACGTTCAGTACGGCCGGAGTGGTGCTGGCCGAGACCTTCGTCGCCATGCCGTTCCTGATCATCACCGTCGAGGCTGCCCTCCGTTCGATGGACGGGAGGTACGAGGAAGCGGCTTCCACGCTGGGTGCCGGGCGCTGGACGGTCTTCCGGAGGGTCACCCTCCCCTTGATCTCGTCGTCACTGGTCGCGGGCGCCGCCCTCACTTGGGCCCGGGCCCTGGGAGAGTTCGGGGCAACGATCACGTTTGCCGGCGACATCCAGGGACGGACCCAGACCCTTCCACTGGCCGTCTATTTGGCCCTGGAGAGCAATGAGCAGGTGGCCATCGCCCTGTCTCTGGCGCTCCTGGCCGTCTCCGTGGTGGTGCTGGTGTCCTTGCGCGGCCGATGGTTGGGGGCCATTGCCTCGTGAGTCTGCACGCCGATGTGCGAGTGACCGTCGGAGACTTCTGTGAACAGGTCGAGCTTGACGTGGGCGACGGCGAAGTCGTGGCCGTGCTCGGCCCCAACGGCAGTGGTAAGTCGACCTTGCTCCGAGCTCTGGCCGGTATCCAGCCGTTGACCTCGGGCCGGATCGAGCTGGACGGAGTCGTGCTCGACGATCCGCGTTCCGGCATCCTGGTACCGCCCGAGCGACGACCGTGCGGGGTGGTCTTCCAGGACTATTTGCTCTTTCCCCACCTCAGCGCCCAGGCCAACGTGGCCTTCGGCCCGCGCAACCGCGGCGCGACCAGGGCCGACGCGAGCCTTCGGGCGCTCGACTGGCTCGACCGCATGGGTGTGGCCGAGCAGGCGTCGATGAAGCCCGGGCGTCTGTCGGGCGGCCAGGCCCAGCGAGTGGCCCTGGCCCGGGCCCTGGCCGTGGACCCACGACTGCTCCTACTCGACGAGCCGATGGCCGCCTTGGACGTCGGCCAGAGGGGATCGGTACGCCATGAGCTCCGCATGCACCTGCAGGCGTTCGGTGGATCATGCATCATGGTCACCCACGATCCCCTGGATGCCGCCGCCATCGCCGACCGGCTGGTCATTGTCGAAGACGGTGCCGTCGTCCAGGAGGGCACACTGGGGGCCATCACCTCCCGGCCCCGTACGGGCTACGTTGCCCAGCTGGCCGGGCTCAATCTCCTGCGCGGGACGGCGGTCGGCTCCGATCTCGTACTGGACGATGGACCGGTCCTGCACACGGCCAGCCCGGTCACCGGCCGCGTGTTGGCGGTCATCGCCCCCCGGGACATCGCCCTCTACCTGGACCTGCCGACCGGCAGCCCGCGTAATACCTGGGCCACGCAGGTGACCGAGGTCAATCTCCTGGGTGACCGGGCCCGGATCCTCCTCGGTGGCCCGATTCGGGTGGCGGCGGAAATCACCACCGTCTCCCTGTCCGCGTTGGGCCTCACCGAGGGCGCTCCGGTCTGGGCCTCGGTCAAAGCCACCCAGATCGTCGTCTACCCGGACGACGACTCGTCCGAGGCGCCATGAGCCGATTGAGCCATGTCCGCATCGAAATTGGGACATCAGGAGGCGAGCATCGCTCTTTGCCGACGGACCTCTGGCTGGTGCCGCACCGCTGCGCTGAGGTCGAGGACAGGCCCGTATCAGCGCCGACGATGTCGAACTCGGGTTCCTGTTGACCAACTCGGAGGTTCACTCGGAGGAACTGCACCGAAACCTCCAACAACACCCGGTCCTTACCTTGTGGCCAATCCGGTGAACAGTTCCCTGCGGTTTGGCAGCTGGGCACTGCCGACGCGACGTCCCGTAAGCGAGAGGCCTCAGATCCAGATCCGGCATGGCGAACGTCTTGACGCCCTTCCTCTCCGTGGGGCTGTCGTCCTCTATGCACACAGCCTCTTGGCTACCTGGTGGGTGTGTGGCTGCCTAGCCAGCGGTTCCCGTTGCCTGTAGAAGGAGCCAACATGGGGGAGTTCGACCAACTGCTTGCTCTGAGTGGCGTGCTGATGGTCGGCAGGTTAGGGCCGGACTGGCGAATGAATTACAAACCTACAGGGCAGTTGCAGTGAGTACGTCGGGTGCTGATGCGGCCCCTGTCACCGATGCAGGAGGATCGGCAGCCTGATGATGCCGTGATGTGCACGTGGCAGCCTCAGGGACGGCACAAGATCTGGTGCAGGTCCGTCACCCGTGCGCTGGCGGCGGTGAGGCTGCTGCGGCGAGAGCACGGTTTGCCAAGGAGCGTGGCGCTCGACGGGGAAGGGGTTCGGGACCCTGTTGTCCCACCTCGCTGGCCGACCCGCGTTGCCACGATCGCAACCGCCTGACGGGTTGGCGTCCGTCAGCTGGTGGTCGATGAGCCCAGCCAGGGCTCGTGCCATCGCGGGAAACCTGACACCAACTCCTGCGCACCTGGGGGTCCCCAAGAACCCGGCTTATATGGCTCGACCGGAGGGGGCGCATCCAATAGTGGCTGGACGATCCGCCATGTCTCCTCGACGCTATCCTCACGCGTGAAGAGACTTGCATTGCCTTCGAGGGCGTCGCCCAGGAGGCGCTCGTATGGCTCGGGAGCGCTCCCGAGTTCTTCGGAGAAGACCAGGGAGAGGTCGACCGTCCGAGTCGATTGGGCTCCCGGTGTCTTGGCCTGGATCACGAGATCTGCGCCTGGTGCCGGGTCGATGCGCAGCACCAGCTGGTCAGGTTCCGGCGCGAAGTGAGGGGCTACTGAAAGGTGGGGCGGCCGCTTGAAGATCAGCCGGACCTCGGTCGAACGGCCCGCCAAGGCCTTTCCGGCACGGATGAAGAAGGGGACGCCCGACCAGCGCCAGTTGTCGATTTCCAGTCTCAGGGCGGCGAATGTCTCGGTCTCCGAGTCTGGCTGCACTCCGGGCACGTCGAGGTATCCGTCGTATTGTCCCCGGACGTACTGAGCCGGCTTGGCGGACGGCATGGCCTTGAACACCTCGATCCGCTTGTCGCGGAGGCCGTCGGGATCGGCGGTGGAAGGCGGATCGGAAGCGATCAAACCGACGATCTGCAACAGGTGATTCTGCACAACATCGCGCAGCGCACCGACGGGGTCGTAGAAACTGCCCCGGTCCTCGACACCGAAGTCTTCTGCCATGGTGATCTGGACAGAGGCAATGCGGTCGCGATTCCATAGTGGTTCAAAGATTGAGTTGGCGAACCGCAGGAACAGAATGTCCATGGCCGGCTCTTTACCGAGGAAGTGGTCGATTCTCAGAATCTGCCATTCTTCGAGTAACCGGCGGAGATCGGCATTGAGGGCGCGGGCCGATGCGAGATTGTGGCCGAATGGCTTTTCGACCACCACCCGAGCGTTGTTGGTGAGATTCGCGCCGGCGAGGCCCTCGACAACTCGGGCGAACAGCGACGGAGGAATCTCAAGATAGAAAACAGGATTGCGCTTAGCGTCGATAGCGCGGGCGACCCGCTCATACGTCCGTGCGTTGCCGTAGTCTCCGGTGACCACAGAGAGGCGTTCGGCGAACCGTTGGAAAACGTCAGGATCGAGAAGCTCACCGCTGTCCTCGATCGATTGCCGGGCGCGGTCGCGGAGATGAGCGGAGGACCAATCGTCACGGGCCACACCGATGATCGGACACGAGAGCAAACCGCGTCGTTCCAGCCGATAGAGGGACCGGAACGTCATTTTCTTCGCCAAGTCACCGCTGATCCCGAAAATGACGAGTACGTCGGCCTTCGAATCTGGGGCAGCCACCGCGTCCTCACTTGTCGTACGACCAATGACCCTGCCCGATCCTTCATAGTAGCCTTCGACCGGATCAGGCTCGGGTGCGGGAGCGCCATTTGCAGTTCTGCCTCAGAGTCGGACTCCGGGCAATGTCCGAAGCGGAGGTGACGGTGACTTCAGATGAAGTTGTGCGGACATCGAGTGAGGCCGACGCAGCCGAATGGGGTAGTGACGGTCGGCACCGTGTGGTAGTGGTTGGCGGAGGGTTCGGCGGTCTTCCGGCTACTCGCCTCTTGGCGCGCTCGAAGGTTGACATCACGCTGATCGACAGACGCAACCATCATCTGTTCCAGCCACTCCTCTACCAGGTAGCGACGGGCATACTGGCCCCCAGACTGATAGCACCAGTGTTTCGACACAAGCTGCGCAAGCACAAGAACGTGCATGTGCACCTGACCCAGGTGACCGGGTTTGATCTCGATCGTCGCGAGGTGTTGACCGAGAGCATTCCCGGAGAAGTCCGAGAGTTCCCGTACGACAGCCTCATCGTGGCGGCCGGGGTCACGCAGTCCTACTTCGGTCACGACGAGTTCGCGCTCTACGCACCGGGGATGAAGACGCTTGATGACGCTTTCGAACTGCGCCGGCGGATCTACGGTGCCTTCGAGATGGCGGAGAACTCCACCCCGGAGGACCGGCGGCGATTCTGGATGACTTTCGTCGTGGTTGGTGCCGGGCCCACGGGTGTGGAACTCGCCGGGCAGATCCGGGAGATCGCCGCCCGAAGTCTTCGGCACGAGTTCCGGACAATCGACCCCGCATTGATCAGGGTGGTGCTCTTAGATGGAGGAAAGGAGCCGCTGGCCAATTTCGGGGACCAACTGTCCGGGCGCGCGGCCAAGTCGCTCGAGCGCATGGGCGTCGAGCTGCAGATGGGTGCCCGAGTGGTCGGGGTTGACGCGCAGGGAGTCGACATTCAGCGACAGGACGACAAGGACCGGATCACCGCCGGCACTGTGATCTGGGCGGCTGGCGTTCAGGCCTCCCCGTTGGCCGCGATGCTGGCCGAGGCGAGCGGAGCCGAGACCGATCGCGCCGGCCGGATTGCCGTGCTCCCAGACCTGACCGTTCCCGGGCATCCCGAGGTGTTCGCACTAGGCGATATGGCCACAGTGAACCAACTCCCCGGGGTGTGCGAAGTGGCGATGCAGGGGGGACTTCACGCTGCGAATACAATCCGGCGACGCCTGAAAGGTGATACCAGGGACCTCCCATTCAAGTATCGGGACCTAGGCAGCGCCGCCTCGATCGGTAGGTTCAAAGCGATCGTGAGCGTGCGGGGCCTCCGGCTGAGCGGATTTCCTGGCTGGACTGTTTGGTTGTTCGTTCACGTGGGATTTCTCAACGGATTCGGGAGCCGGCTCTCGGCTCTCTACCGATGGGCCAGGGCCATGATCGGTCGGAGCCGTCCCGAACGGGTGTTCAGTGTCGGGCACACGGGCGGCGACCTGAGTCTTCCCGAAAAGGTTCGCGCCCAAATCATGCCGAGTTCCTTCCCCGTCATCGACGCCAACCTCAGGGCAGAAGAGGATGTGCCCCAACCCAAGGAAGGTTGACCGCGCCGCGCTACGGCTGTAATGGGCTTTGTGTTGTCCTCCCGCGGTCTTCCCTCGGCATTGACACCGCATACGATTTCAACGATCCACCCGGGAGAAATGATCAACCCTCCGAGGATATAGCCGATAGTTAGGCCGGTCCGGTTCGATCCGTTCACGATCAATGCTCCGAAGAAGGCCGGACCGAAACCTCCGAAGATCTGAGCTATTGCGAAGAAGAAAACGATGGCCTCGGACCGGATCTCGATCGGTCAGTCTCGCTCACAGTGAGGCAGGCGGAGCTCGCTCCGGCGGAGGCGAAGAAGGAGATGACCACCCACTCGCATTGGAAGTGGATGAGCGGGCCGTGAGACCTCCTCAAACCCCCGATTGCAGGTGGAGTTCGAGGCGCGCCGAATCCGGTCTGTGTTGTCATCGTCCGGTGCCGGCCATATTGTCGCTCGTGGTACCCGGTCCTCCGGCTACCAGACGAGGACCGGGGTAGGCTCGGTAGCAATGTTGCGGACTGCTCCCGCGGTGCTCTCGGCCGATTGCGGCAACCTGACGGAGGCGGTGGGTGAGATCGCTTCCGAGGCAGACTGGCTTCACGTGGATGTGATGGACGGCCACTTCGTGCCCAATCCGGCCACCGGACCACCGGTCGTGGAGTCGATACGGCGACACGGCAGTCTCTTCCTCGTCTGCCACCTGATGATGACGAATCCGGATGACTACCTCGAGGCCTTCCGCAAGGCAGGTGCTTACAGCTTTTCCGTTCACATCGAAGTGAGTATCACCGGTACGCTTCTGGCCCAGGCGAAGCGTCACGGGTTGCGGGTCGGGTTGGCGCTCAACCCCGGAATCGAGCTGGACACAAAAGCCGTTGCGGCCGAGCTGCTCAACGAAGCCGGCCTTTTCGGAGCGGCCTACTTCGCTCCGGGTTCCTCGAACGGAGGCGGATCAACGCCCTGACATTCCGCCGCTAAAAGCTTACTCGCCACCAAAACTGGAGCGTCCATTGAGTACGACGACCACGAGAAACGACCTGGACCCCCTGGCGGTCAATACCATCCGCACGCTGTGCATGGACGCGATCCAAAAGGCCAACTCCGGCCACCCCGGTACGCCGATGGATATCGCTCCGGTGGCGTACACGCTGTGGCAGCGGTTCCTCCGCTTCGACCCGACGGACCCCATCTGGCCCAACCGCGACCGCTTCGTCCTCTCAGAAGGCCATGCATCGGCGCTGCTTTGGTCGCTTATCCATCTCTGTGGAGTCCATGCTGTCGATCCCGACTATGAGGTGCTCGGGCGCCCTGCGGTGACGCTTGAGGACCTCAAGACGTTCCGCCAGCTGGACTCCCATTGCCCGGGCCACCCCGAATACCGTTGGACGAGTGGCGTCGAGACCACCACCGGGCCTCTGGGCCAGGGGGTGGCCACTTCGGTGGGTATGGCAATAGCCCAGACATGGTTGGCGGCTCGGTATAACCAGGGCGCCTTCACGATGTTCGACTTCGACGTCTATGCCCTCGCAGGTGACGGTTGCATGATGGAGGGGATCTCGTCGGAGGCCGCATCGCTCGCCGGCCACCTGCGGCTCTCGAATCTCTGCTGGATCTACGACTCCAATCGCGTGACCATTGAGGGACATACCGACATTACCTTCACCGAGGACGTGGCCGCCCGGTTCATCGCCTATGGCTGGAACGTCACGACCGTTGCCGACGCCAACGATCTCGACCAGGTCGAGCGGGCCTTCCACACCTTCAAAGCAGAAACCGAACGACCGACGCTGGTGCTCGTACACAGCCATATCGGATACGGATCGCCGGTCGAGGACTCGCCCAAGGCCCACGGAACACCATTCGGCGTTGAAGGCGTCAAAGCCACGAAACGGTTCCTCGGCATGCCCGAAGACGCCGACTTCTACGTTCCCGACGGGATCTACGACTGGTTCGCCTCGGGAATCGGAGGGCGGGGGCTCGAGGCTCGAGAATCATGGGAGGCGAAGTTCGAGACCTATCGGGCTGCGTTCCCCGATCTCGCCAACGAGATCGAACGCATGCAAGACCGCGAGCTTCCCGAGAAGTGGGAGGAGGCGCTCCCGACGTTTCCTCCCGACGCCAAGGGCATCGCCAGTCGTGACTCATCAGGTCAGGTACTCAATGCCATTGCCGAGGTTGTGCCGTGGGTCATCGGCGGATCTGCCGACTTGTCGCCGTCGACCATGACCCGGCTGACCTTCGACGGAGCGGGTGATTTCCAGTCCGGCGAGCGCTGGGGACGCAATCTCCACTTCGGGATCCGGGAGCATGCGGCGGCGGCGATCACCAACGGCATGACCCTGACCAAGCTCCGTTCCTACTGGTCGGGTTTCATGATCTTCTCGGACTACGCCCGGGGCGCCATACGGCTCTCCGCTCTCATGGAGATCCCTTGTCTGCATATCCTGACCCATGACTCGATCGGAGTCGGCGAGGACGGCCCCACCCATCAGCCCGTTGAGCAGCTCATCTCACTTCGAGCCGTGCCCGGGTTGCTTGTGTTTCGTCCGGCTGACGCCAACGAGGTAGTCGAGACTTGGCGCATCGTGACCGCGCTCCACCGTGAGCCCGCGGCATTGATCCTTTCGCGCCAAGCACTCCCCACGTTGGACCGCACCGACCTGGGCGCAGCGTCAGGCGTGGCGAAAGGCGCCTATGTGCTGGCCGACGTTGAGGGAGAGCCAGACGTGATCCTGCTCGCCACCGGATCGGAGGTGCATCTGGCCCTCGCCGCTCGCGATGAGCTCGGATCCGAGGGCATCGGGGCGCGGGTCGTCAGCATGCCCTGCTGGGAGCTATTCGATCGGCAGTCTCGGGAATACCGTGAGGAGGTGCTCCCGCCGGCCGTCAAGGCTCGGGTGGGGATCGAACAGGCCTCGACCCTCGGCTGGGACCGGTATGTCGGCGACGGGGGTGCGGTGATCGGGATGAACACGTTCGGCGCCTCAGCTCCGCTGAAGGAGCTGCTCACAAAGTTCGGATTCACCCCCGATCGGGTATCGGAGGTCGCGCGCGAGCGCCTGGCCGCGGCCCGAGAGGCCCAATGACACCGCAGAGACCAAAGGAGATGACGTGAAGGCTACCGAAACCCTGCACGAGCGAGGGCAAAGCCTTTGGCTCGACAACATCACTCGAGGGATGCTCGATTCCGGCAAGATCCAGAAATTCATCGACGGGTACTCGGTCACCGGTTTGACATCGAACCCCTCAATCTTCGACAAGGCGATCGGCTCGGGTGACTACGACGATGCCATCCGAATTAAGGCTGGCCAAGGTCAATCCGGGGAAGAGCTGTTCTTCGAACTGGCGATCGAGGATCTGAGGCGGGCCGCCGATCTGTTCCTCTCGATTCACGAGCGGACCGATGGGACCGACGGATGGGTCTCGCTCGAGGTGTCGCCACTGCTGGCCTATGACTCAGCGCGCACGGTGGAGGCGGCCAAGGCGCTCCATGCCCGGGCCGGCCGACGAAATCTGTTCATCAAGATTCCCGGAACGACCGAGGGTCTCCCGGCGATTACCGAATCTATTGCCGCCGGTATCCCGGTCAATGTGACCCTGCTGTTCTCCGCCGATCACTACTTGGCCGCTGCCGACGCCTATATGAAAGGTGTGGAGCGACGGATTGATGAGGGACTCGATCCCGCGGTGGGTTCAGTCGCCTCGGTGTTCATGTCCCGCTGGGACACCGCAGTGGCGAAGAAGGTGCCGGGCGATCTGGTCGACCAACTAGCCCTCGCCATAGGGCTCGACGTCTATCGAGCGTACCGGGAGCTCATGAGTTCAGACCGTTTCCAACGACTGCAGAACGACGGTGCCCGCATGCAGCGATTGCTATGGGCCAGCACCAAGACCAAGGATCCCGACGCCTCCGACACGCTGTATGTGCACGGACTGGCCGCTCCCTACACCATCAATACCATGCCCGACCAGACCCTCGAGGCCTTTGCCGACCATGGCGAGGTGGGGGAGCCTCTGCCGACCGACGGGGGCGACTCAGCCGCCATCCTCGACCGTTTCACCAAAGCGGGTGTCGACGTCGTGGCCCTCGCGACTCAACTGCAGAGTGATGGCGCCAAGTCGTTCGTCGACGCCTGGAAGGAGCTCATGGATCGCATCGAGACGCAGAGCTCTTCGCTCGCGTGATCGTCCGGTGAACCGATAGAACTTAGAAGGGATGCATGACCATGCCGATTCCACCGCTTCCGGAACGCTCTGCGTTCAAGGCCCTGCGAGAACATCACGCCAAGGTGGCGGAGCGACACCTGCGTGACCTCTTCGATGAGGATCCCGACCGCGGTGAGCGTCTGTGTGTCGAGGGGTGTGGGTTGTATCTCGACTATTCGAAGAACCGCGTCGTCGACGAGACTCTGGGCCTACTTGTCCAGCTGGCCGAGGAATCCGAGCTGGAGCAGCGTCGAGACATGATGTTCCGTGGCGATCGGATCAACGTTTCTGAGAACCGATCCGTGCTCCATGTCGCCCTGCGGATGCCCAAGGGCAGCTCACTGGTCGTGGACGGGGTGGATGTGGTGGCTGAGGTGCACGCCGTGCTCGACCGGATGGCTACCTTTGCCCAGCGGATTCGTTCGGGGGACTGGAAAGGTCACACCGGCAAACGGATCAAGAACATCGTCAACATAGGTATCGGCGGATCTGATCTGGGCCCGGTGATGGCCTACGAGGCATTGCGCCACTATTCGGAGCGCGACATGACGTTTCGCTTCGTCTCGAACGTAGACTCGACGGATTTCGTCGAAGCGACCAGGGATCTCACCGCCGACGAAACCCTTTTCATCGTGTCATCAAAGACGTTCGGCACCCTCGAGACCCTGACCAACGCCCATTCGGCCCGCCAGTGGGTGCTCGATCAGCTCGTCGACCCGGAGTCAATCGCCAAGCACTTCGTAGCCGTCTCGACCAATGCCGAACGGGTCTCGCAGTTCGGGATCGACACCGCCAACATGTTCGGCTTCTGGGACTGGGTTGGCGGTCGCTATTCGATGGACTCGGCCATCGGGCTTTCGACCATGGTGGCCGTCGGTCCCGATCACTTCGGCGAGCTCCTGGCCGGTTTCCACCAGATGGATGAGCACTTCCGCACTACTCCGCTGTCCAAGAACCTTCCGGTCCTCCTGGGTTTGCTGGCGGTGTGGTACGTCGATTTCTTCGGTTCGCAGTCCATCGGCGTCATGCCCTACGAGCAGTACCTGAAGCGCTTTCCCGCGTACCTTCAGCAGTTGACCATGGAGTCGAACGGCAAGCACGTGACCCTGGGTGGCCGGGCGGTGGACTACGAGACCGGGCCCGTCTACTGGGGCGAACCGGGTACCAACGGTCAACACAGCTTCTACCAGCTCATCCACCAGGGCACGAAGCTGATTCCAGTTGATCTGATCGGATTCGGACAAAGCTTGAACCCTCTCGGGGACCACCACGACATCCTCTCCTCCAATGTCTTTGCCCAGGCCCAGGCGTTGGCCTTCGGCAAGACGGCGGAGGAGGTCAGGGCCGAAGGCACAGCGGAGGAGGTCGTCCCGCACCGGGTCATGCCGGGGAACCGGCCGACCAACGTGCTGCTGGCCGAGAAACTGACCCCGCGGATCCTGGGCACTCTGGTAGCCCTCTACGAACACAGTGTGTTCACCCAGGGGACGATCTGGGGAATCGACTCCTTCGACCAGTGGGGTGTCGAACTCGGGAAGGTGCTCGCTGCGGAGATCATCCCCGAGCTGACGAGTGCCCCGGCACCCAAACTCGCACATGACTCCTCCACCAATGCACTCATCCGCCGCTATCGGAGCCTGAAGGATTAGGAGACAACCATGACCACAAAGAAGCCAATGCAACTCGGCATGATCGGACTCGGAAGAATGGGGGCAAACCTCGTCCGGCGGTTGCTCCGAGACGGTCATCGCTGCGTGGTGTTCGACGTGAACGCCGACGTCGTCAAGGAGCTGGAGAGTGAAGGCGCCGATGGAGCGACCACGTTGGAGGAGTTCGTGGCCAAGTTGGAGAAGCCGAGGGCGGCGTGGCTCATGCTGCCCGCTGCCATCGTCCAGGCGACATTGGATCAGTTGGCGGGGCTTCTCGAACCCGGCGACGCGGTCATCGACGGGGGCAACTCCTACTACCGCGACGACATCGCTCGGGCCAAACAGCTGGCACCCAAGAAGATCCACTATTTGGACTGCGGGACCAGCGGCGGGGTCTGGGGACTGGATCGTGGGTACTGCCTGATGATCGGTGGTGAAGACGAGGCGGTCAAACGGCTCGACCCCATCTTCCGGACCATCGCACCTGGTCAGGGGAGCGCCGAGCCGACCCCCGGGAGAACGCGTACGGGTGGCACGGCCCCCGAAGGCTACCTGCACTGTGGGCCCAACGGCGCCGGACACTTTGTGAAGATGGTCCATAACGGCATCGAGTACGGGATGATGGCGGCAATCGGCGAGGGTCTCAGTATCATCAAGCACGCCAACGCCGGCAAGAAGGACCAGGAAGTCGACGCGGAGACCACGCCACTGCGCGACCCGGAGGCATACCAGTACGACATCGACGTCGCCGAGGTGGCTGAGGTGTGGCGCCGCGGCTCGGTGGTCGGCTCGTGGCTCGTCGACCTGATTGCGGACGCCTTTGCCCGGTCACCGGACCTCGACGCCTTCGCCGGACGGGTTTCGGACTCGGGCGAAGGCCGCTGGACGGTTCTGGCCGCCGTGGATGAAGGAGTTCCGGCCCCTGTCATCACCGCGTCTCTCTACGAGCGCTTCGAATCACGCCGACTGGGAGAGTTCACCGACAAGATCCTCGCAGCTATGCGCAACGAATTCGGCGGTCACGACGAGAAGAAGGCATAAGCGGAATCGTGGACCATGACCTGCAGGTTCTGGTCGACCCTGCCGCCGTGGCCCGAACCGCCGCCGGCCTCGTCGCCGACCGCGCCCGGACGGCGGTCGGAGCCAAGGGTGGGTTCTCGTTCGCGGTAAGCGGTGGGCGAACGCCGTGGGCCATGTTCGCCGAGCTGAGCTCCTTGGAGATGCCGTGGGAACAGGTGGTCATCTATCAGGTTGACGAGCGGGTCGCTCCCGCTGGTGACCCTGATCGCAATCTGTCCCATCTCCAGGAGGCCCTAGGCTCGGCACCGGCCGTGGTGAAAGCCATGCCGGTGAACGACGTGGACCTCGACGTGGCCTCAGCCGCCTATGCCGACCACCTTCCCGACCGGTTTGATCTCGTACACCTGGGCCTCGGACCCGATGGGCACACCGCTTCCCTGGTGCCGGGAGACCCTGTGCTCGACGTGACCGACCGCTTGGTGGCCACCACCAATCCGTACCAGGGTCATCCCAGGATGACGTTGACATACCCGGCGCTGGCTCGGGCCGAGCAGATCCTCTGGCTGATCACCGGCGCGGACAAAAAGGAGCCCCTTTCGCGTCTGTTGGCAGGTGATCGGTCCATCCCCGCCGGCCGGGTGGAGGCCTCGGCGTCCCTGGCTCTGGTCGACGAGGCAGCGGTGTGAAGCCCTCAGACGGTCCCCAGGTAGTCGATCCGGTCGACGGACTCACCGCGGCCGACCAACACGACCGAGACCAACTCGGGCGGGAACAGACCGTGCTCGACCACACCCGGGGTCGAGCTCAACCGAGCCGACAGTTCGCCGGGGTCGTCGATGGTTCCGTGGTAGTCAAAGATCACTCCTCCGTCAGGAGTGCGCGGGACCTCGCGTTGTGTCACCGCCCCCAGGCGGCGGACCGTGGCTTCGAGCCCGAACTCAAGAAGCTCCAGTGGAATGGGGACATGCAGTGCTTCGACGGGTTTGGAAGAGTCGGCGATGACGACGAAGCGATCCGCCGCCGCTGCCACGATCTTTTCACGGGTGTGGGCAGCACCACCTCCCTTGACCAGCCAACCGTCGGGGGCGATCTGATCGGCGCCGTCGATGGTGACATCGAATCGGTCGATCGCACCGAACCCTTCGACCGAGAGCCCAAATTGGCGCGCCGCGCGCTCGGTGCGAGGGGAGGTAGCTACACAACGGATGGCGAGGGAGCGGCGAGCCAAGGCAGGAAGCAGGAATGCCACCGTCGATCCCGTTCCGAGTCCGACCGTCATACCGTCTTCGATCAGTGTGGCCGCCTCCTCGGCCACCGCTTTCTTTTCGTGTTCGATCGTCATGCGCACACCAGAGGGGGTCTTTCGTGACACTCGGCTATGACAAACCATTGTACCTACTGGCCTTCGATCATCGTGGCTCGTTTGAGCGCGACCTCTTCCACGGATCGGGGAACGGGATTGCACGACCGTGACCGCAGTCTGCTCTGCGAGATGGTCGTGGCTCGAGCACGGGCCGGCGGTCGCGGGGGCGTCGCCTGTGTCGTACTGGGACGGGGTGCCTATGAGCCTCGGGTCCTCGAATGGCTTCACGTCGCCGCCACCGTCCCGAGGTTCGACGGCTTCGCCGTCGGACGAACGTTATGGGAGGAGGCGTTGCTCCGATTCGTTGCCGGCACCTCAACCCGAACCGAGGTGGTGGGGGATATCGTCGACCGTTATCTCCAGACAATCGATGGCTTCGTCCATCCCTAGTGACGCATTCCACAAGAACGGAGGGTGATCCCGTGGTCCACCAATCCATTCGGCTCCTTCTTGCCGATGTCGACGGCACCCTCGTCACCCAAGAGAAGGTCCTCACTGACCGAGCCATCGAGGCGGTTGGGAAACTGAAGGAGGCCGGCATACTTTTCGCTGTCACCAGTGGTCGCCCGCCGCGGGGGATGTCCATGCTGTTCGAGCCACTCGCCCTCGCCACCCCAATCGCCGCCTTCAATGGGGGGCTCTTCGCCCATCCGGACCTGTCAGTCATCGAGCAGAAGGTAGTTCCCGACGACATCGTGGCTCCGGCCATTGCGTTGCTCGAGTCCCATGGCGTCGATGTGTGGGTTTACCGGGGGGCCGACTGGTTCGTGCGGGATCCAGGAGGCAGCCATGTGGCCCGGGAAGCCTGGACGGTGGGGTTCGACCCAACCGAGGTGAGTAGCTTTGCGGACGTGTCGAATGGTGTTGCGAAGATCACCGGTGTGAGCGACGACCACGAGTTGGTCATTGCCGCCGCTGAGGCCACCCGCGGACAATTCGGCGACCATGTGTCGGCGGCCCGATCACAGCCCTACTACGTCGACATCACCCACCCGGATGCCAACAAGGGTGGCGTGGTTGCCTACCTGTCACAGCTCTACGGGATCCCGCCGGAGGAGTTCGCAACCATCGGAGATATGCCCAACGATGTGCTCATGTTCGCCCACTCAGGTCTCAGCATCGCCATGGGAAATGCCTCCCCTGAAGTTCAGCGAACCGCACGCAGGGTAACCACTTCGAACGAGGAAGAGGGATTCGCCAACGCCGTGGATCGGTTCATCCTCGGCGAATGAACTGCGAACAGCGAGCTGTCGATGGGACTGATGTGATGGAGTTCAAACGACCAGTGGACGGTGGTCTCGAGTTGCTCGGCCAGAGGCAGCTGACGTTCGACCTGTTCTCCGTGCGTGGTCGCCTGCACACTACGGCAACACTCAACGCTCTCCTCTCCTTGCTGTCGCCATCTCGACCGAGGCCACTGACGGCGGATCCGTCCAATGCGAACCCTCGGGACGACGCCGGCACTCGTCGAGTCAGGCCTTTGCCCGTAAGCGGGGGGAGACCCCCCTTTGTCTCCAAGTCGATCCGGATCACTTCAAGCCGAGGCCACCATCGTCCCTGACGGTGAGCTCACCTTGGGCCAGAGCCTCAGGAGCCAGGGGCCCGTCCTGTGTATGCCAGAAGCTTGTCTTGGGCGGATGCATCCGGCGCTATATTCACCGCAGGTTTGAAGACTCCTTGGCGTTGCTCGTCGCTGAAGCGTCCGTGGATCAGTTCGTAGGCAAGGGCAGGTAGACCCTCGGGCATGGTTCCGTCCTGTCCGGTTGCCTTGGCCAGATCCCATCCGTGCAGCAGTTGGTCAGCGCATGCAATCCCTAGCGCCGGGCCGGTCTTCTCGATCGCTCCAGGTTCGCGGAAGGCTCGCATGAGGTCGGACCGGGACTGCTCGAACGTCGCCACGGGATCATCGCCGAGGAGATCGGGGGGCGTTGGTGACGGCGGCAATGAGTCCCCGCCGCGAGCAGCGCCGATGAAGTACCGCTGAGTGTCAAGCATGTGGTTCAGCAAGGTACGAACATCCCACTTGTCGCAAGGCGTCTCTCGGTCCATCTTCGTGGTTGCGCCCTTGACCTTGACGGCGGTCCAGCCGCTCGCTCGGTCGTAGACGTCCACCAGGTCTGTCTGATCAGTCTGTGACACGGACCCACCTCCTAATTCGCGGTTCTAGGGTCATACCCCTGAAAGGCCTGGCACAATCCGGTCGAACAAGCCGCGGAGCTTCATAACGGGATCAGGACCACCACGTACCGTCGACCAACCGTCGACCAACCCTGTGTCTATTGTGGCCCGCCTCGGTGTCAGGCGCATGAACATCGTTGAGCGTATGGCGCCCACCTAGACCTTGGCCACGTCGCTGATGAGCGGCCACAGCGCACCTTGGGCATCCCCGATATGTCTCCTCGCACGCCAGCACGAGACGTGGTGGCTCAGGAATCGCCGACGGGAGCGGGCACTTCCCCCTGGTCGTTGAGCCCGGGACCCGGCCGCGCATCCTCCTCCGGGCGATCCTTGGTCCACTGAAGGGTGACTTCGTAGCCGGCCAACAGCGCGCCGATGATCAGGAAGCTCCACCAGGAGATGCTGACGATGAGCAGGAGTATGCCGGCAACGAGCGCCCCCAGCAGCTGGAGGGCATCAGCGTGCGACCTCATCCAGGCCACCGATCGGGCCCGTCGCTCACCGCTCACGGCCTCGATGCCTCGACGCCAGACCCGCACTACAAACTGGCGCAGGCCCACCGACCACCGGTACGGCCCGGTCAGCAGGGCCACCACTAAGACGACGAGAGCGATGACCAGGAGCCAGGCGGTGAGGATGAAGAATCCGTGGAGGAGCTCCCCGAGCACCGTTTGGGCGACGTGGGGGTTGTTGGCCCCATTGGCCAGTGCATTCTGTTCGTGAATCACGACACGCCGCAGGACGATCAGCAGCAGCGAGCTGCCGACCAGGAGCTGGACCAGGGTTCGACGTCGGGCGACCGAGAGCCACAGGGCGAGGGCGATCAATGCCAGGGTGAATAGAGGTAGGGCGATGGCCAACCGGTCGAATGCCTTGACCCCGCGCTGGGCGACGGCGAGGTCGGTGGATCGCACCAGCGTGATCTGGCCGTAGTTGGAGGGTAACTGCACTCCGAGCGCTTTCGACAACTTGTCCACCGCCTGTTTGGGCGGCTCGGCCGAGGTGATGGTAGGCAGGGTCACAATCTTGCCGGTGAGGTTGGAGACGAGCACGGATACCGATCCCAGAGCCTTATTGACCACTGGGATCGTATTGAGGACGATGTAGCCGTTCGAGGTGGCGATCGTCGAGGTCCTCTTTCCCCGCAGCACGGCGACCACCGTCTCATGGGTGGAGGTGAGCGCACTCACCCAGATTGTCTGAAAGCGGTCGGAGCCCAGCACCTTCGCCAGCTGATCCGAGACATAACCCTTGGTGGCACTGGTGATGGGCCCGGCGGCGAAGCTGACCTTGTCCGGCAGCGCCTCGCGTAGGCGCGTTTGGAGGTGTAGCTGGGTGAACAGCTGATCCGTGGCTCGAGTGGCGACGGCAGCGTCCACCTCTGGGTGCCGGAAGACCGGACCGACGGTGTGCACGAAGGTGTCTGTATTGAGCACGGTCCGGTGTGCCCACACGACAACGGTGGACAGCACGACCAAGATGCAGGACAAGGCGACCAGAAGGCCCACGACCCCGCGCCGGACCCGCCGCTTGCGCGGGGCGTTCAGCCGCTCGACCTCTTTGGCCAAGGCATCCCGTTCGGCCTGGAGGCGCTCAAGATCCGTCGCCTCAGCGGCGTCTATCGAGGGCTCAGGCTCACCGTGATTGGCTTCGCTCATCCCTCAGCAGAGATTCATCTCGACGACCCCGTCACCATGATTCAGACCGACCACCTTTGCTCCAGCTGGCAGGCAACTAAAAGGTCCCAATGGCTCGGCGCCGAGTTGACAGCAACAGCCGCCCAGTACCGCCCGAAGCCTGGGCCGAGGCTATCCCATACCAACCGGGTCGGGGCGCATCGAGCCCGCCCGTCAGTTCGTCGGTACTCACCTTCTGTCCGCCTTCGCCGAACCGGCCATCGCCGACTACTTGGCCGCTGGCCCGAAGAGGGCCAACCCTTGTGGCTTAGTCGCCAACGCCCTGAACAAAACGCCCGACGTCAGTCGGCCCTCTACGGATTGGAGGCCATCCAGGTCACGAAGACCCCCACGGTGCCGTTCGCCGAAAGTGTCGCCTGGTCCGAATATTCGACGGCCAAGGGGACCGGGTCGCCATCCCCATCCAACCACTTACGGACTGGATCCGGTTCCAGGGTGCGGCGGCGGACTCGAGCCGGTGCCTTGGCTTGAGTGGGGCGGGGGAGGGCGGTGTCAACCAGTTCGGCCGTCCACCGAGCCACCCTCCAGTAGTAGCGAGGGCGAGGAGGGCGGCCCTCGTGCGACGCTGGATCGGTGCAGCCCGGCCTTTGACCCCTATTCTTGCTGGGCGGCTCGCAACTTCTTGGCCATCGATTGCAGCAACTTCCAACCGATGGTGCCATTCCCCTGCACCAGGGGACGGAACTCCCAGAATGTCAACCCGAAGCAGACGAGTTCACTGGAGGCGGTGATGGTCGCTGCCCGCGGACCCTCGTCGATCAGCGCGATCTCGCCGAAGTAGTCGCCCCGCTGCAGGGTCGCTTGTTCGGCGCCGCGGATCGACACCGTGGCCGTCCCCGAGTCGATCAGGAAGAAGGCGGCCCCACCCGAACCCTCCATGACAACCGTCTCGCCTGGGGCAAAGTGACGTTCCTTCAGGAGGCGTGCGATCTGCTCGACCTCTTTCCGCTCGAGTTCGGCAAAGAGGGGAACGAGACCGAGGGTCTCAACGGGGTCGCCTGCTACCGGGGCGGACGGGGAATCCTGCCTGGGTGGCTTCCCGGTGGTGACGGCTCGGCACTGCAGTAGGTAGAGCGCTCCGCCGGAAAACGCCCACTCGATGTCTCGAGCCGGACCGTAAGCCCGCTCGCATCGGGAGGCGAGCTGACTCAACTGGTCGAGCTGGTCCTCATCGAGACAGAGTTGCTCAGCACGATCAGCGGGAACCTTCTCCTCGACCGTGCCTCCCGTCGCCACGGGCCGAACGGCGATCGTCTTGCGTCCCGGCTTGCGCTCAAGGACCTGCCCCGAGCGGTCGAGGCGATAGTGGTCCGGGATGACGAGGCCGGCCACGACGGCTTCGCCCAGTCCCCAACTGGCTTCGATGACACGCTCATCTGCCCCGGTCACCGGGTTCTCGGTGAACAACACCCCGGCGACCTCGGGATCCAGCAGCGTCTGGACCACTACCCCGACACTGGGCCGGGTGAAGAGGCCGACGCGTTGGCGGTAGGTGATGGCCGAGTCCGAGTTTGCTGACCACCAGATGTCCCTCAAGGCCAACGGCACCTCTTTGTCCGTCGGGACGTTGAGCAGGGTGAGATGTTGGCCGGCGAAGCTGGCCTCGGCGCCGTCCTCGTCCGCGGCGGACGAACGGACAGCCAGAGGCACCTGCAGAGGCCGGATCGCCTTGGCGACCCTTGCTATGGCGCGCTCATCTCCGGCGGCTACTGCCTCGACAACGGAGCCGGACAGCGCGATGCCGGGTGGGACCCGTAGACCCTCCCGCTCGGCCTCGCCGAGTCCGACCGCCTTGGACCCGAAAACCGCGGTCTCCCGCGCCCTGACCAGAGGGACCACGTCCTTCATGCGAGCACGGTTACTTCGCCAGCATCTCCGTCGACGCGTACCATGGTCCCATCGGCGATGCGGTCGGTCGCCTCCCGCGTCCCGACCACGCCCGGAATTCCATACTCCCGCGCCACGATGGCGGAGTGGGAGAGCAGCCCTCCGTTGTCCGTGACGATGGCGCCTAGCAGCGGCAGGAGGATGTTGAAAGCCTCCGACGTCGCCTCCGTGACCAAGACGTCGCCCTGGACGATACGGCCGAACTCGGAGGGACCGGAGACGCGCCGCGCCGGACCTTCGTAGATGCCTTGGCTGGCCGCCAGTCCTCGCAGGAGAAACTCCTCGTGCACGGCCTCGGAGCTCCCGAACACCTCGCCCATGGCGATGCCGGTGGCACGCATCAGTCGGGCCATGGCGGGCGGCAGACCGGACGGGTCGGGCGGAGGGGTGGGGGGTTCGCCGATGACGGGTGGCGCGTCCTTGGCACTGTGGGTGGCACGGTAGCCAGCCCGCTCTGCCAGCTCGTCGGCGGACGGACCGCCCGCATCGGCGACCAGCGAGCACATCTCCCCGAGACTGGCATCGACGATATGTTCGGCATCGTGGATCCGGCCCCTGTCGGCCAGGCGTCGGCCAGCGGCAAGGGCCGCCCGGCGCATCAGACCCGACGCCCAAATGTCGCTGTAGATTCCGCGCTCGTCGCGGAGACGGTAGGTGAGCCGGGCCTCTCCGAGCAGCTCGTCGAACTCGCTCCGGTGCTGCACGGGGACCTGCTGGCGGATGTCGGCGGTTTGGTCGGCGGTGTCCGATGCCGCTCCGTCTTGGCCGGATACGGCTACCCGGATGGCTCTCAGCAACGCATCGGGCAACTCGAGGGCACCCGGCTCGGAGATGTCGAATCCGTCGAGAGGTCGGTAGCCGACGAAGTCGAGGTAGCCGGACACGGCCGCCCCCTCCTCACCTGGCAGGGACCGCAACGCGTCGAGCACCTGAGCGGGCTCGTCACCCGACTGGAGGAGCTCCAGACTCGAGGGGTCCTGCCCGATGGCGGTGTTCAGTCGCTCGAGCTCGGCAGATCCGCCCGCAGACACAGACGCCGAACCACGCAGAAGACCGAGCAGTCGGGCGGCCGGTATCCCGGTCCAGTCCCCGGCGTGGGCCAGGAAGTCACCCGTCGGGACCATGGCCGAGGCCGTGAATCGCATGTGCTGGGCCATCATGGCGGCGTGGTGGTCTCGGCACTTCGTGAGATATGCGACCAACTCCTCGTCGGAGAGTGCGTCAGGATCAACAGCCTGGATCTCCCTATGCGCCGAGATCGAAGCCGGCTTGTAGGTCTCGTCCCACTGCCGAAGCTGCTCTCGCCAGACCTTGTCTTGGAATACCTCTTCGGCCCGCTGGAAACGCTGAGGGACGTCCTCCTCTGGGGCCGGCCTCACCGTGTTGTAGGCGAAGCCGTTTATATACACCGTCTCCATGCCGTCGATGAGCATCCCGTAGTAATGGGCGAAGTCGTTGGTGCCTCGCCGCATCGACGCAGGGTGGGTTTCCGCAAAATAACGGGTCACCGGTCGCGGAAAATGCACAGGATCGAGCGCCCATGACCCTGGACCAGGTGGTTCAAAGAAAAGCTCTGCTATCTCCGAAGTTGTCATTTGACGACCCTCTCAATTCAAGCTCCGCTTCCGGAGGTGCCACCGGGAGTGATGAGCATCATCATGTGTCTGGGCAGTTAGAACCATAAGAGTGGGACCCGGCCTGGTCAATCGTGTCGGTGCCGAACGCTCTATCCGGGCCTTTCTCGGCCCTGCTGGTTAGCCGCCCTGCGTCTTCCCGTCCCCGAGCCCCGCTCGCACTGGGAT
The DNA here is from genome assembly GCA_963812525.1 of uncultured Acidimicrobiaceae bacterium. Taxonomy (GTDB): domain Bacteria; phylum Actinomycetota; class Acidimicrobiia; order Acidimicrobiales; family RAAP-2; genus Bog-756. The sequence continues at coordinate 176,280 of CAWEVL010000004.1, read as the reverse complement.
CGTCCACCACCGAAGGCTGTGGGTGCCAAGGACCTCATCCATGTCGCTGACCTGGTCAACCGCGCCGTAGTCGGAGCCAGGTCCCACGCCAACCGTCCAGATCTCACAGTTTGTTGTGTATGCAATCAATGAGCAAATATCCTTGGCGGCGATCGATGGATGGCATTCACGGCACCATCACGGTCTGCCGGCAGTGGACGGTTGTTCGTGTGGATGCCATTCACGGCGCCATCACGGTCTGCCGGCAGTGGACGGGTGTCCGACGAAGGGGTGGCACGTTGACCCTCGGACGCGATCTTCGATAGAGAAATGAGAGAGCCCCGGACAAAACTCACGAGGGCCGCTCCAGAGAAATGCCCAGTTCAAGGATCCGGATCAGGTGCTTGGACCTTCAGGACATCGATCGAACGCGTGACGGCCGGCCGTACCCACGGCAGTCCTCAAGCCGATAGATTTCGGTGGGTGAATGCCGTTTCGGTCGTCCGGGCGCGCAGAACAGAGATCCTGGACGCCGCGGCCACGCTGTTCGCCTCGTCTGGCTTTCGCACGTCGCTCAAGGAGATCGCCGACGCCTGCGGGATCCTTCCCGGGAGCCTCTACCACCATTTCGAGTCGAAGGAAGCGTTGATCGTCGAGTTGGTCGAGCGGTATCACGCCGACCTCGACAGGCTGGCCGAGGAGGCAGTGGAGGCGCTCCAGCGACCAGATGCGGAGCCGTTCCCGGAGCGGCTGGTGACCTTGGGTACGGCAATCGCCGAATGCGCAGTCCGACACCGAGCAGCGCTGCTGTTGACGCTGTACGAGCCACCCTCCGGCGCGGGCGACGAACTTGTTCGGGTCGCCCGGCGATCCCCGCTCGGAATCGAGCGGGCGATGTTCGAGACGCTCCGGTTCGGCGCATCCAGTGGCCACCTTCGGGCAGGCATCGATCTCGAGACCCTGGCCGACCGCCTGTGTCAGGTGCTGCTCCACGTCAGTCTGGGCGTATTCGGCGACGTCGGCGGCGTGGCCCAGGTCTCCGCCATCCGCTGCAGGGCCGTTCTGAGCGGGGTTGCCGTACATATGCCCGCACACCGCGCTCTGGATCAGTCGGGCCCCTTCTCCGCGGCGACGCAAACGATCGAGTCGTGGGAAGAGCAGGAGGAGGACGAGGACGAGCGACTCCCGATGCTCCGAGCCGTCGCCCGGTCGGAGTTCGGTCGTCGGGGCTACGAGGCCACCACCGTTCGCGATATCGCCTCGGCCGGCGGCTTCAGCGTGGGCAGCGTGTACCGGCTGATCGGCTCGAAGGACGAGCTCCTGGGGTCGATCATGCGGTCGTTCACCGTGAAAGCTCGATCGGGGTGGTCAAACGTGCTGCGATCGGACGGGACGGCTGTGGAGAAGCTGGACGCCTTGGTGTGGATCAACATCAACGCCGTGGTGCGGTTCAGTGACGAGTACAACATCCAGCTGGCGTGGATCCGGGAGTCGCCCCCGAACACCACGAATCTCGGCTCGTCGTTCTCCGCACGTCTCAGCGACCTGAAGTCGGTTCTTGCCCAGGGTCTCCGGTCGGGCGAGCTCCGTGTGGAGGGTCCGTCGGCCACTATCCGGGCCTGGTCGCTGTTCGAGCTGCTGTGGATGCCCGAGAACATCGTCGGCAAGCTCGGGGCTGCCGGCGCGCTCGACTCTGGCACGTGAGACCACCCTGCGCGGCGCTGCGCCAGCGCACCTGAAGGTTCCTGGTCGTCAGTCGGCAGGCCAAGCAACGGACTTGACCTCGAGGTACTGATCGAAGCCGGCCAGCCCGTTCTGGCGCCCAATGCCGCTCGCCTTGAAGCCCCCGAACGGGACGTCGGCGCCGTAGGCGGCCCCACCGTTGAGCCCGATCGACCCGGCCCGTAGTTGGCGAGCCACATTGACGGATCGGTCGAGTGAGTCGGACAGCACGTAACCGGCGAGGCCGTAGGGGCTGTCGTTGGCGATTCGGATGGCTTCCTGCTCGTCGTCGTAGGGTATGACGACGAGGACCGGACCGAAGATCTCTTCACGGGCAATGACCATGGTGTTGTCCACGTCGACGAACAATGTCGGCGTCACGTAGAAGCCACTGTCGAGGCCTGCGGGCGTGTCCGGACCGCCGACCAGCAGGTTGGCCCCTTCGGCGATACCCTTCTCGATGTAGCCGATGACGCGAGAGCGTTGCTTGGCCGAGATCACCGGGCCGCAGAGGGTTTCAGGGAGCTGCGGATCACCAACCGTGACGGTCTCGTAGATGCCCTGGAGCAGCTCCAGACCCTCGTCGTAGCGGGACCGAGGCAGCAGCATCCGGGTGGGTGTCGCACACCCCTGCCCGGCGTGCATGCAGACACCGAAGGCGATCATGCTGGCTGCCGCCAGATCGGCATCGTCGAGCACGATCGCCGCGGACTTGCCGCCCAGCTCGAGGAACAGTCGCTTCATGGTGGCAGCGCCCTTCTCCATGATCCGGGTACCCACCGTCGTCGAGCCGGTGAAGGAGATGAGGTCGACCATGGGCGAGAGTGTCAGCTCCTCACCAACGAGGTGGTCGGACGCGGTGACCACGTTGACCACTCCGGCCGGGATGTCGGTTCGCTCGGCGACCAGCCGTCCGATGCGCGTGGCATTGAAAGGTGTATCCGGGGCGGGCTTCAGTACGACGGTGTTGCCCGTGGCCAGCGCTTGCCCGAGCTTGTGGAGGGTGACCTCGAACGGGTAGTTCCACGGGACGATCGCGCCGACAACACCTACGGGCTCACGCCAAACCTTCCTGGTGTTCACCTGGCCGGTCAGCTGAACCATGGCGTCACCGAGCTCGGTGTCCCAGGGGTACGTGTCGATGAGCTCAGCCGGATAGTTCAGGGCGTCGGCCAGCGGCAGGTCGAGCTGGGGCCCGTGGGTGACCATCCGGGGACACCCGACCTCGAGGATCAGCTCCTCCCGCAGCATTTCCTGCTCGGCCTCGAGCGCGCTCTGCAGTTGTCGGAGGCACTGCTGGCGGAAGGCGCGGTTGGTCGACCAGTCGGTCTCGTCGAACGCACGCCGGGCGGCGTCGATGGCGCGGTGAATATCCGCCGTCGAGGCGTCGGCCACCTCGCCGAGCGACCTCTTCGGTCGCCGGGTTGATGTTGGAGAACGTGCCCGTCGCTCCTTCCACCAATTTGCCGTCGATGAGCATCCGCGATTCGGACTTGACTGCGGGTCGGTCAGCCACAGGTTTCCCTTTCGTTGGCATCGGTGAGGCTGGAGGCGGTCGGCGGGGGAGGGGGGCGGAGGGTACCGGCTGCGGGGATCCCGATGGCTCGACAGGTGATGCTCTGGAGCAGCCTGGTGGGCAGGAGGCGGTTCCCGAGCATGAGGAGTCGGGCATCGACACCGACGGTCCGCCGGGAGAACGGCCGACGATCGTCGAGCGCCCCGGCAACCGCCGGGGCGAACCGTGCCGGGGGCGCAGCGAACCGCAGGAACCGGGCACCGAAGCTCTCGAGAGCGGCGTGGTGCGGGGCGTACGCACCGTCGAGGTCGGCGTAGGTCCTGGTCAGCTCCAGGATGTCGGTCTTGAACGTTCCGGCCACCAGTACCGAGACGCCCAGTCCGAACGGGGCGATCTCCTGGGAGAGTGATTCGGCCCAGCGCTCGAGCGCCCCTTTGGCGGCGGAGTAGGCACCGATGGCCGGCATGCCTCGGATGGCCCCTTGGCTCGAGACCATGATGATCCGGCCGCGGCCGGCGCTCCGCATTGCGGGAAGGAGCTCTCTGCGTGAGCCGAACCGGCCCGAAGAAGTTCGTGGAGAAGATCTGCTCCCACACGCTCATCGGCATCTCCTCCAGGCAGCCGACGCCGGCGATCCCCGCGTTGTGCACGAGCCCGTCTGGTGCTCCAACGGCCTTCTGGATGACCTTGCTGGCCGAGGCGATCGAGTCGGGATCATCGAGGTCGAGCGCCACGCCGATCAGGCGAGCGGTCGTCCTTGGCGGCGCCGGTCATCGCCCGCAGGCGTTCCAACCCCTGCTCGGGAGTCCGCATGGCGGCCAGCACGGTCCAGCCGGAACGGTGGAGGTGCGCGGCCGTGGCCAGGCCGAGGCCGCGGGACGCGCCGGTGACGACGACGCTGCGGCCGTCAGCCATTGCCGGTACCGCATCGACCCGCATCCGCGGGAGAGACAACCGGTCTCCCGTTGGGCTGGCCGCTCTCCCACCCCGACCAGATGCCGGCGAAGTAGGGTCCGGGCTGGCCGCTCCGCTCGTAGTAGCCGTTCGGGTCGTACACCTTCGCTTCGGGGAACGGCCAGGGACAAGCAATCGAGGTCGTGACCTTGGCCAAGCGCATCACCGCGTAACTCCCGCCGTAGCAGAGGTAGGCGACGTTGATGATGACGAACATCACGAGGAAGGTCCCGAGCGCCGGTCGGGTACCGAAAGACCCGGATCCGATGGGCGAGCTTCTCGGCCTGGGTGCGGCCGGTGTCGTCCCGGTAGAGCAGGACCCCGGCGGGGATCATCACCAGCGTGACCAGCGACGCCTCCCAGATCAGCGGGAACTGGTACCACTTCCCCGCGGCGATGGATCCGAAGGGGACCACCTGGGAGTAGATGTACAGCTGGGTGCGAACGAGAAATATCTCCAGCATGGCGTCGAACACGAACCCGATGGCGAAAATCAGCAGCGAGAGACTGACCAGCGGATGCCGCCAGACGAACGCGTCCACCGAACGGCGGGCCTGGAGGCGGCGCAACAGCCACACGGCGGGGAAGAACGGCGCCAAGTAGAAGGTGGCGTACCCGATCACGATGAACGGCTCGACGGTCGGCGAGAGTGACACCAATCCCCACGTCTCCGGCCAGTGCCAGAGCTGCGGGTTGTACACCGCGTACGGGGCCCAGTTCATGATCGGGTCCTGCCAGACGAGCAGGGTGAGGACCAGCACCATCAGCAGGATCGGGTGACGGGGGTGGCGGCGCCAGGCCACCACGAAAACGGTGATCAGCGTGACCATCATGAGGATGGCCCCAATCTGGTGCAGCACCAGCCAATGGTCGAAGCCCCACAGCGGTGCCACGGGACGGGGGGCGCCGGTGACCTTGGGGTTCCGGATCCGCTGGGCCACGGCGCCGGTCCGAGCGTTGACGGCCACGACGACAAGTCCCGAGAATCAGGACGGCGAGGGCCATGCCACCGGCCGTGCGGGTTCGTCTGTCGGGGCGAGTGTCGGGTGGAACGGGGGTCCGCGGCAGGGGACTGTACGGCCATGGTGGTCAGTCCTGTCCGAATCGCTCGACCAGGTGGGCGGTGGTGCCATCGGGATCGAGCCGGCGGGCCACGAGGTAGCCCGCACCCATCCAGCCGCGGTGGGACCACTTTCCGAACGAGATCCGGGTTCCCGGGGACCCCGATGCCGCGGGCAGCAACCGCACCCGCTCCAGCGCTTCCTTCACGCCCCGCGGCGAGAGCGGCCGAGCGTCGGCGAAGGCATGGAGCAGGACCGTGGCCAGGTCACGGTTGACCACCGGGACGCAGTACTCGGGACGCCGACCGTAGCGATCGGCATACCGGTCGAGGAACTGCTGGCCGACCTGGTTGCCGCTGTCGTACTGGTCCACACCGATCCATCCGACGACGGCGTCCCAAACGACCGGGTTGATCCATGCGTTCTGGAAAGAGGTCCCCATGAACCGGGGTGGGTCCCAGCCGAGCTCCTGAAGGACGGGATTGATCAACACCACGCCGAAGCCGAAGCCGCAGTGCACCACGGCTCCCACCCCGGCGTCGTGCAGCTTCCGACCGCGCCACCGATGTCCTGGGCGGTCTGGGCGATCGGTTCCTCGGCGACGATGCGGATGCCCTCGTCCCTGCAGGCGGCGCGAAACGATTTGATGTAGGTCTCGCCGACCAGCGACTGCTCGACGAGGACGCCAACATTGTCCAGGCCGCGCTTGGCGATCAGGTGGGCCCAGAAGACCGGCTCGTCGGTCATCGAGCCCATCGAGAGCGAGAAGGTCCACTCGCCCAGCCAGTCGTCGCTGCCGGTGACGCTGATCGCCGGCACGTGGAACCGCTCTTCGATCGCCTCCTTGGTGGGGACGCAGTTGTCGGTGATTGCCGGTCCGAAGACAGCCAGGCAGCCTTCGTCGACCAGTTCGCCGTAGGCGTCGATCACGCGCCTTGACCGATCCCTTGGGCAGGCCCTCGACCTCACGGAACACGATCTCGATCGGCCGGTCGATGACCCCCTGCTCGAGGCCCTCCTCGAAGACGAGCTCGAAGCTCTGGGTCAGATCGGCTCGCATCTCTTTCGGATAGCCCTCCGGTAACACGAAATCGAACAGGTAACCGAGCTTGATCGGCGCGCCAGCACTCTCGTAGCCCACGATCCTCCTAAGGAACCAAATAGTTGTTCCGGATGCTAGCGGTGGCCTTCAGGGTGGTCAATCGACGGGACCGAGGTAGGTCGAAATCATCTGGACAAGGCCGGCACCGACAACCGGATCGTCGGTGAGCGGACCGGCGATGGCGGCGCGTGCCGCCGTGACGAGGGGCACGCCGTCGCCATGGAGCCGGGCGGCGGCGATCAATACCCTGGTGGAAGCCACCTCGCGGAGCCCGGAGGTCTCCAGCCGACGGATGGCCTGAGCAAGACCCACGAGTTGAGCTGCTTGCCCCGGATCGACGCCCGCCTCGTGGGCGACCACTTTGACCTCCACATCGTCGGGCGGAAAGTCGAACTCGATCGCGACCATGCGCTGCCGGGTGGAGTCCTTCAGATCCTTGAGCACGCTCTGGTAGCCGGGGTTGTAGGACACCACCAGGCAAAACGCCGGCGGCGCATCGAGAACGAGTCCGAGCCGGTCGATCGGGAGCTGGCGCCGATGGTCGGCGAGTGGGTGGAGGACCACGGTGGTGTCCTGCCGAGCCTCGACGATCTCGTCGAGATAGCAGATCGCTCCCTCGCGCACGGCGCGGGTCAGGGGGCCGTCGACCCAGCGAGTGTCGCCACCTTCCAGTAGGAATCGGCCGACCAGGTCGGCGGTGGTGAGATCGTCGTGGCACGACACCGTGATCAGCGGCCGGTCGAGGTCGTGGGCCATGGCTTCGACGAATCGCGTCTTCCCGCAGCCCGTGGGTCCCTTGAGGACCACGGCCAGGCCTTGGCGATACGCCGCCTTGAACACCTGTTCCTCGTCACCGACTGGTTCGTAGAACGGACGAGTGGTAACCGTCATGAGCTCTCCTTTTCGACCTCGAGCCGTTCTCGCATGCGTTCCTGGCGCTGGAAGGAGCGATGCTGCCGTTCAGCAGAGCGGAGCGCCGCACGAAACAACGGTGCGATCATGGTCGGTAGCGCGCCCGGACTGGGCATGGTGGCGTGCGCCGCCGACCCGAAGACCCGTCGGAGAGCCTGGGGCTCGGCGTTCGCACCAACGCTGAGGCAGAGGCAACCCAGGCCCCGGCGTCGGGCTTCGCTCAAGGCCCGTCGTGCGTCGGCCTCGGCGTAGCGCCCCTCGTACCCTTGGTCGTAGGCGAAACCGTCAGACAGCACCACGAGTAGGCGCCGAGGGGTTCCGCTCCGTTGTTCCAGGATGGTGGCACCGTGGCGGATGGCGGCACCGAGACGCGTGTAGGCCGCAGGCTCGAGGCCAGCGAGTCGTCGGGTCACCTGGACATCGAGATGGTCGTCGAAGCCCTTCACCCGGAGGACCTGCACAGCCTGACGTCCGCGCGAGTTGAACGCATAGAGCGCAACGCGATCGCCCAGATCGTGGAGTGCCGTGGTGAGGGTAACCGCCGCCAGCCGCTGGTGCTCATGCACGGACTTACCGGCGATACCAGGCTCGCCGGCGGACCCGGAGATATCGAGGAGGACCAGCACACTGAGGTCGCGCCGCCGCCGTCGGAGCGCGAGGTAGCAGTCTTCCTCGTGTGGTGCACCGGCGAGAGCATCAATGTGGGCCTCGACGGCGGCGTCGAGGTCGATGTCGTCACCATGCGCCTGTCGTCGGCAGCGGGTCAGGCCCATCCCGAGCCGCGCCAGTGACCGGCGCACGGCCAGCGCACTCGGCAGCTGGATTGTCGAGGCCGCCTTGGCTCGGACGTCGCTCTCGACAACAGTGCACCAGTTCGGGCGGTAGCGACCCCGTGGACCGTCCCATTCGGGGTACGCCGTTCCGACCGCCCCGAGGTCGACGATGGCGACCGCCTCGAGATCAGCCACCGAGCTGCTCGGCGCGACGGCATCACGCCTGCCTCCCGAAGACTCAGACGTCTTGTGGGTCGGCGCGTCGGCGCCCGGAGGACCGCCGTTGCCGCGGCGACGAGCTGGCCGGAGCATCCTTTGTAGCAGCCGGCCCACGGCTCCTCCGCCGCCGACCGGGCTCGACAGCAGGTCGCCGAGGTTCTCCTCGGCCCCGGCCTCGGCCTCGTCCTCGTCGAGTTCGGTGAGTTCGTTGTCGCCGAGCCCGCGCCGGACCTCGGAGAGGCGATCGAAGGGAGCTTCGGCACTCCGCCGATACGAGGCGAGGACCTGCCGGGCACGGATCTCCCCGAAGACTCGCGGTGGCTCATCGATGGTCTTCCGGCCGCGGGCCAATGCGAGTGACCCTGACGCCGTGGTGATCGAGCCGGCCAGTTGGCGATTGATGAGTGAACGAACGAGCGGCGGGACCACCGACTCGTTGGCCAACAGGGCACGGTGGACCTCTACGGCGAGATAGCGGCGTGCGAGCGCAGGTCGGCGGGCAATCTGGACAAGGATGTCAGGTTCGAGGCCCCCGGAGGCCACGAGTGATGCTTGCACGGCCAGCATCCGGATCTGGTCTTGCCGGCCAGCGCCGAGTTCGAGGAAGACCGTGGTGCCGTCGCTCCACGACCGTTCCCCTTTCTTTGCCGCCGCCACCTCCATGGCCTGCCCGGCGATGCCTGAGGCAACCAGCCGGAACCGCTCCAGCTGGTCGTCATCGCAGGCCGAGGCGTCCATCAGTCGAAACCTAACATTTGTTCCCTCGGAGCGGCGCAACTAGGGTGCCCAGTCGGTGGACGCCGAGCATCTGTTGACTGCGACGAGATCGGCCCGCCGATCACTCGATCTCCGGGCGCCGGTGGACCACGCCGTGGTCAGAGACTGTCTCCGCACCGGGTTCCAGGCCGCCAACGGGTCCAACCAGCAATCCTGGCGGTGGATTGTCGTTGCCGACGCCGGACTCCGCCGGTCGATCGCCGAGTTGTACCGGGCCGCCTATCTCTCGATGACGAACGGACAGATGTTCGGCGCGTCACTGGACAACGACGACTTCGGACGGGTGATGACCTCGACCGAGTGGCTGGTCGAGCACCTCGGAGAGGTGCCGCTCCACATCATCCCGTGTTACGAGCCCTACCTCCCCAGGTTCGACGAAAGCGACGGCTCCTTCGAGCGGGCCACGCTGTACGGGTCGATCTACCCGGCCGTCTGGAACTTCCAGCTGGCACTGCACGCCCGGGGCTACGGGACGTGCCTGACCACAATGCACCTCCTCCGGGAGGCAGACGTCCGGGCCCTACTCGGGATCCCGGAGACTGCGGTGCAGGCCTGCCTACTACCCGTCGCACGCCTGCGGCCGGGCACCCAGTTTCGAGCGGCCACCCGACGACCAATCGAACAGGTGGTCGCCGTCGACGGGTGGGACGGTCTACCGTCATGAACGGGCCCGACGACGCCCTGAATGAGGGTGTGGCCACCGCGACGACCGATCCGAAGGGCGAGACGGCCCGCACCCCGTAAGCCGCAGCCGGCCGCCGCCTGAGGATCTCGCGATCCACCGCACCGATGGGCCACTGCATGCACTGGCAGATCGCGCCGCCGCCGGCCTCACGGAGGTTGCCGACGCCGGCGGGCACGCATCAGCTGGCGGTCCCCAGCAGCATCGGGAAACTCTGGAGGGTGCGGATTCCGGCGGTGTAGTTCAGCTCGACACCAGGCTTGATGCGGTAGTCGGGGAGGCGGCGGTGCCACTCCTGCAGCGCCACGCGAAGCTCGAGCCGAGCGAGGTGCGACCCCAGGCACCGGTGAATCCCGCCACCGAACGCGAGGTGCCGGTTGGAAGCCCGATCCCAGACGAGATTGTCGGCATCGGAGAACTCGGCCTCGTCGACGTTCGCCGCGCCCAGAAGCGCCATGACCTGCTCGCCTTCGCCGACGGCGAAGTCCCCGATCTGGGTGTCACGGGTGGCGACCCGGGCGCACCCCATGACCGGGGTCTCCCAGCGCAACATCTCTTCAACCATGGACGGGACCCCATCGGGATCATCGACGATCTTCTGTCGCACTTCTGCGTGGTCGCTGAGGAATCCGAAGAAGCAGTCCAACGACGCGGTCACCGTGTCAAGACCGGCGATGAGGAATAGGAAGCAGATGTCGAAGATCTCCTCGTCCGTCAGTGGGTCCCGATCCTTCTCCGCGTGCAGGAAGTGGCTGAGCAGGTCGTCACGTTTCCCGCCCGTTCTCCGTTCGGCGATCACCTGCTCGAAATAGGCGTAGATCGAGTCTGCTGTCTGTTGCTGGTGTGCCTCAGTGGCAGGGTGTCCGAACTCGTGGCCGGTGACCTGGTCGGGACGGATGGCGCCATCCTTCATGTTCAGGAAGCGCGGAAGGTCGTCGATCGGAAGCCCGAAGAGTGTGAGGAAGACCCGCGACGGGTACGGGGTCGAGAACTGCTTCGAGAAGTCGATCTCATCGTCGTCGATGAACTCATCGATCAGCTCATTGACGAGCTGTCTGGTCGAGACCTCCATGAGCTTCATCCGCTGAGGTGCGAAGAGCGGATCGAGGATCCGTCGATACTTCCGGTGGTCGGGCGGATCGATCTGCAACGGGATCAATGGACGCTTCGTCTTGAGGTCGTGGGCTGAAACGCCCGACGAGAAGAGGTCGGGGTTGCGGATCACTTGATCCACGCCGGCACGAGAACTCACGATCACTCCCACCCCGTCGAGGCGGAACACCGGCGAGCTTGCCTGAAGCATGGAGTAAACGGGTTGTGGGTTCCTGGCCACTTCCGGGTTCATCAGGTCGGCCAAGCCAGCGCCGTAGCTCTCGTCTCGTTCGGTCATTCGGAGAGTGTGGACCGAATGTTTGGTTCTTGGCAAACCGTTCCTCGTTGCTCTCACAACTAAGTGATAAGGCTCCGGGTCCATCGATCCTGACCGAGCCAGATTGGTCGACGGGAAAGTGGGTGCCCGCGAACGGGACACGAGAAATGCCTGTCGATGGGGCTCTTCGGTCTGCCGAGTCCCGATTGATGGATCGATCGGTCAGGGACCCCGGTAACGGGTGCCATTGAGTGGTTGGTTCGGCACGCCTGGGAATAAGGGGGCCCTGGGTCCCGCAGTCACCCGACCCTCCAACTTCGTAACGAGATGGGGCGCGAACACCGCACCGTAGAGCAGATTTGTGATGACGACGACACCCATGACGGACAGGGCGGTCGATCTGAGGCGACTCGACGATCTCTTGTCGGCCCACGATTCGATGAGGGTGCGTCCTTCGGGATCGGTTCGTCCGAGGATGTAGGCGAAGACCATCACCATCACACCCATGGCGACGGCGTCGTAGAGCGGATACTGGTGCTTGGTCCCCTCCCACAGGGCAAGCCCGGGGATCACCCGGCCGTAGTAGAAGACGCCGAACCGGGCCCCAAGGATCCCGTTGAAGAGGAAGGCCCAGAGGAAGCCGACAACGAGCCCGACAGTGAGGAGGGTGGTCGGCCTGCGCCAGTGGAACGTCGAGCTCAGCCGACGCCCGAGCGCCGCGCCGACCAGGGCAGGCGTCACGAAGTAGGAGATGTAGCCGACGGGCACCGACGCCGGCAGCCCCCGCCAGGTCATGTCCAGCGGCCACCAGGACGGCATGCGGGGAATGGCGGGAGCGAACTGCGCGTAGACGGCCCAGTCGTAGGGCGCCTCGATCCAGGAGATCGAGATCGCTGCGACGCAGACGAGCAGGAGCGGGTGGAGGCGGCGGCGACGATACGTGAGATACACGCCAATCGCGACAAACGCGAATCCCCCGACGTAGGCGAAGCCGATGGACGCCTTCAGCAAGGGCGTCAACTCATGGCTCATCGGTGGCGGTCTCGGCTCGGAAGGCGACGTGCTTCCGGGTCGTACCGAAGCACGAGGCCGAAAATGAGGACGATTAGTCCGAACAGCGTGCCCAACATGATGAATGCGCCCACGTCCGCAACCCTTCGATGCGAGCTCCAGATCCTTAGATAGTGGACACTATCCTATACTCGGACGGACCGCCTAGCGGTTCGAGGAGCAGACGACCGTGCCCCAGCGACCTTCGACCAACAAGCAGACGGCGGCCGAGACGCCGGCCCAGGCGACGCGCCGACCCCGTGGCGCGCCGCGGAGTCTCCTGCTCGACGCCGCCCGTGACCTCTTCGCCCGCCAGGACTACCGCAGTACCACCACCCGCCAGATCGCCGAGGCCGCCGGCGTCAGCGAACACCTGCTCTTCCGTCACTTCGGCTCGAAGGCAGCCTTGTTTCGCGAAGCCCTTGTCCTGCCCTTCACCAGCTTCGTCGACGAGTTCGGCCGGACGTGGGGGGCGGTCGTCCCCGAGGCGACCGACGAGGATGAGCTCGCCCGGCATTTCGTCGGGCAGCTCTATGACGTGTTCGTCGACCATCGGGGTCTCGTCGTCACGCTCCTGGCATCGGAAGCTCTGAGCGAGGAGGAGATGGCGGAGGCCGGCATCGCCGACATCCGGCGAGCGCTTTCCGTCCTCGGCCAGATCAGTGCCGAGGGTATGGACATTCGGGGGATGAAGCGGTCGAGGCACCCGGACCTGGCGGCCCACTCCACCGTGGCGATGGTCGCCGGCATGGCCGCGTTCCGTTCGACCTTCTTCGGAGCCGAGCGACCGTCGCGGGAGGCGATCGTCGAGGAGCTCACCCAGACCATCCTCCACGGCTTTCTGCATCGACAGGGCTGAGCAGCCGGTGTGCGGGTGGCGGCGCTGTTGGAAGTGGGGTGACAGCAAGGCCACCCTGAACTGGACACGCAGTCGCCTGGCGAACGGAGGGAATCAAGGCCTGGCTTCTACTGGCAGTCGACATCCGAGAACACACCAGGCGGTTGGGCTTGATGCGGGGTGAATCCAATGGCGGCGGGCCACATCGGGAGACTTCGTTGCCCCAGGGTCGTTTGCCCTGCGCCAAAGGTACCGGAGCTTGCAGGAACCAAACATTCGGTCCACACTTCCAGGTGACCGAAAGCAGCACCCGTTCGACATCGGCGTGCTTTGAAGCTCGACAACGGCGGCCTTTTATGGTCCACGCCGGCAACCTGAAGGATGGACATGGGGAAACACAGGGGAAAGCGGCTGGTGCCAGGTGCCCTGGTCGTCGCACTGGTTATGGCGGCCGGCACCCTAACCACTGGGCCCGTCGCCGGGGCCGCCCCGTCGGCGCCGGGGGTCTCGGTTTCGCAGATCGACATCGGGGCCATCTCCTCCAAGTCGGGCCCACTGGCTGGCTACTTCGGAGGCTTGTCTCCGGGGATGATCGCCTACTTCAACACCCTCAACGCCAAGGGCGGCATCAACGGACGCAAGATCGTGCTCACCAACAACCTGGACGACGGAGGATCACCCTCCCAGTTCACCCAGGACGTCCACACGCTCGTCGACCAAGACCACGTGTTCGCGGTGGGCGTGGCCTCGCCCTGGTTCGCCCCGGCGTACTTTGTGTCGACCAAGACCCCAACCTACGGCTACAACGTGACCGCCGACTGGCAGACCGCCCCCAACCTGTTCGCGGTCGGCGGGTCCACTCAGATCTACTCCGCCGGCTTCCCTCAGATGTCATATTTCATCAAGAGGGTTGCCGCCCAGAAGGTGGCGTTCATCAGCTACGGGCCGGCCATCGCCGAGTCGTATAACGCGTGCAGCGCCTACGCCCAGGGAATGAAGGCCGCAGGTGTCAATGTCAACTTCGTGGACGTCGGAGCCCAGTTGGGCGGCAGTTACGCGTCGGATGCCCAGCGCATGCAGCAGGCCGGTTCGCAGCTGGTCGTCAGTTGCATGCAGGCCACGGACAACATCACCATGGCCCGGGCCATCCAGCAGTACGGACTCAAGATCAAGCAGCTGTGGCTCAACGGTTACGACCAGACCCTGCTCAACAAGTACGGGAGCCTGGTGCAGGGGGTCTACCTCAACAATGCCGGCAGCGTGCCGTTCGGGGCCGCCAATACTTCCAAGTACGGGACCACCTACGCCGGTATGAAGGCGTACATCGCCGCCATGAACAAGTACGAGCCGGCGTATACCTATAACGGGCTGGCCCTCCAAGGCTGGCAGTCGGCGGCCCTCATCGCCGCTGGGATCAAGGCCGCCGGCAGCAACCTCACCCAGGCCAACGCGGTGAGCGCCACCAACAAGATCACCAACTTCACTGCCGGCGGCGTCTCCGCCCCGGTGGACTGGACGGTGAGTCACACGACCACCAGCTGGCCGAGCTGCTACTCCTGGAACCAGGTCCAGAACAAAACCCTCATTCCGGTATTCGGCAAGGGCAAGCAGGTATTCGTCTGCGTCGGCAAGAGCGTCACCAATCCGGTGCCGGTTGCCCCTCCGCCGGGTACGCCGGGGACGTGACCGGGCACGCCCGATCACTGACTCCAGGACGCCGGGTCTCGCTGGCACCCCAGTAAGGACCCAGGGGGCTGGAGATTCAACCCAATGGCCGGAGTGGCGCGCCCTGTGTCTCCGATGCCGTCGGTACGAGAGCGCCCACCTGCCGGTACCCGTGGCGGTGGAGGTGGTTGGTTGGTGGGCTACCGACAAACTTCAGCCACCTGCGTGAATAGGGGCCTGAGGCTCACAATTTCCCACGCTATTGGTGCGGATTCCCACACTCTTGTAGCCGCAACGAACCAACGGATCACTTCTGGTCATGGTGGTGGATCAGATTGTCGGCACCCCACGGGATCCACTGGCGGAGGATCGAGGTCGAAATTCGTCCACCATCCTGGTGGTGGTTGATCCCTGCGCTTCAACCGGGCGGTTCTGTCATGATGCATTCGGCACAGAACGTGCCGACGGCGGAGAGGAGATCAGTCGATGACGTTCGCTCCCATTGCACCGACCACGTATGTCCCACCTACACAGATTGCTCCTGATACGTGGGTAATTCACTCGATCCAGCCCGCCCTAGGTCAGCCCTTGTTCGTGTACTTGAACTCGATGGTGATATTGGGGGCGGAGCCGATGATTGTTGACACCGGCACCATCGCAAATCGGGAGCAATGGCTGAAGGATGTGTTTACGCTGGTCGAACCGGAGGACGTGCGTTGGATTTTCTTGTCGCACGATGATGTCGACCATACCGGGAACCTCGACGAGACGCTGAGCGCGTGTCCCAATGCCCAGCTGGTCTGCAATTGGGCCATGGTGGAGCGGCACACAAACTGTTTTGCCTTTCCGCACAGTCGGTGCCGTTGGATCATGGATGGTGAGGCCCTCGACATCGGTGACCGCACCCTGCAGGCCGTACGGCCTCCGGTCTATGACTCGCCTACGACCCGCGGGCTGTTTGATCCGACCACCGGCGTGTATTGGGCAGTTGACGCGTTCGCGACCCCCCTGCCGGACCCCTATACGACTGTCGCCGATCTCGACGATGAGTTCTGGGACTACGGCCTTATGCTGTTCGCGCTGGGTGCAGTGAGTCCGTGGCTGTCGCTCGTCGACGAAGTCAAATTTGGGCGGTACGTCGACAGAGTCCAGAAGCTAGATATCAAGACCCTCGCGTGTTGTCACAGCCCGGTCATAGAAGGCCCGTGCATCGACCGTGCGTTTGCCCACGTCCGGCACTTGCCATCAGTTGACTGCCCTCCGCTGCCCGATCAATCGGTGCTCGATCAAATTATTGCCGCAACATCCCAGTCAAAGGCCTGATTCCATTGGTGCGGCGATTGCAAGGTGAAACGCTGCAACCACGTCGCTGGATTCCGACGGCGGGCATGACCGAAGTGATGCCCGATTGACCAGCAATCGGTTGACTGCACCGAGTCGGCGGACGATACTCGCCTCCGGACGGCGAGTGGCCTAAGCGAGGCAATCGATGCACGCCCAATCCAAATTCATGACCTTTGAGGCATTGCCACCGGGCGGCCGCGTGCACATCGTGGGTGCTGGGCCAGTAGGACTGTTCCTGGCGGCGCTGCTTCAGTCGCTGGAGGACGTGGACGTTCGCCTCTATGAGAAGCGCCGAGAGTACACGCGCACCCGGATGGTCGAGCTCGCGCCCTACCTCGTCGCAGATTCCCTCCAGAGCTACCGCGCCGACCCCATCGACGGAGACAACGTCGACGCCGTCTTCGATCCGTCGGAGTTCGACGAGGCCATCGCGTTCCGTCGCTCCCTTCCTGCGGACCTGATGTCGCTCCTACTCAGCTGGACATTAGGGTTCTGCCCTCTGAACGCCATTGAGCAGTCCCTGAGCGATCTGATCGATGAGCGGCCGTCGAACGCGGTCCAGCGGACATCGACGGTGGTGGGCGCACCAGACGCGATGGCGATGCTCGAGCCAGGGGACATGCTCATTGACTGCTCTGGTCGTAAGTCAGTGTTTCGGGATCTTCTGGTTCCCGGTTCCGGCGAGGATGCCGCCGCGAACACGCACATCATCAAGCTCGAGGATGCGCTCGTGGTCACGTTCCTCTACAGCCAGTCGTACGACTGCAACGAGTATTGCAAGTACTACAAGAATGCCGGGAACATGCACCACAAATTCATTCCCTCGGTGCATCGCACGTACTCCAACGGCAGCGTCACTCACGTCACCGGAATAGTCACTATCAACGCTGACGAGTTCGCGGGGATGCCGCCGGAGTTCGACGGTCAATGGCTGCGGGACAACTTTCCTGGTGTGGCCGAATCAATGGATCGCTTCATCGGCAAGATCAAACAGGAGACGCACGGCGAGATACTCGGCGACCTGGAGATCGTACGGATACCGCTGAACCTGTACAGGGCTCGTAACGCCACCAGCCTCCGGTGGCACACCGAGGGTCCCTTCTACCATCCATTTGCCAGCACGCCGGTGTTCCTTCTCGGCGATTCGGCGATTGGCTCACCGTATTTTCAGTCGATCTCGTTGGGCTTCGAGTGCGCGATGTTTCTTGCCAAACTCATCGCGCAGCGCGATCTGCCACCGAAATCCATGCTCGGCCGCTACGAATACTATGTGTACAAACAATGGCTACGGGTCTACATGCGCAGCAAGCTGATTAAGCACAACAAGGACCTGCTCCAATGCGTCGACGACCCGATGGCTCTGCTTGAAAGGCTGCATGTCTACTAGGTTCTGCCCACAGACCTTGTTGACGCGGAGATTCTCCCAGACGAAGCGAGCACCCGAGGCAGTGCGGAGCTGTTGACACACTCAGACACCGCCGTGAGGCTCACCGTGCACCGTAGTGCTCCGCTCACCCCAGAAGGCCGACTTCGCCTCTGCAACCTGATCGAGGACACCGGGTTATGTCGGTAGGCCCGAGTCCATGCGGATCTCCCGCCAGACCGCCCACAAGTGGTCACGTTAAGGATCTCGATTCCACATTGTTGTTCTCGCAACTAAGAGCGTGGACCCGCCTGGGGCTTGGCACCACAGGATCCAATTTGTGACGGTTCAAGGCCACCGAGAATTGCCCTGGGCAGCTTCAGTACCTCGAACTGAACGCCTATCAAGGGATCGAGCTGGTTGCGCTCAACACGATGTCCCGGTACGCCGATCCGGCGAGGACCGCGTCCCGGTCGCCGTAATCCGCGATCATCCCGTTCTTGAGGACCAGGAGCAGGTCGCACTGCCTCGTCGTTTCGATGCGATGCGAGATGATGACCACAGTGACGTGTCCTCTGAGCTCGGAGAGGGTCTGGCGGATCAGCTTTTCGGTGCGTCCGTCCACCGCGCTGGTCGGTTCGTCCAGGACGATGAGCTTCGGGGAGCCGATCAGCGCACGCGCGATCGCGAGGCGCTGTTTCTGGCCGCCTGACAGGGCGCCACCGCCCTCACCTACCGGAGTCGCATAACCGTCAGTCATGCGGGCGACGTCTTCGTGCAGGTAGGCCACTTTCGCTGCGTCGATGACCTCTCGTTCCTCGAAGTCCCGGAAGAATTTGATGTTGTCAATGATCGAGCCCTGGAGGAGCACCGGCTCCTGGGGAACGAGCGCCACCGTGCTGTGCTCATCGGTCTTGGAGATCGCTACTGCGTCCTGGCCGCCAATCGTGGCCCGACCGCTTGTGGGCTCGCGTAGTCCCAGTAGGAGCTGACTGATGGTCGTTTTCCCGCTGCCGGAGGGTCCGAGCACACCGACGACCTTTCCCTCCGGGATGTGCATGGTGACGTCACGGAGGGCGAGCGTCGTGCCGTCGTAAGAGTACTCCACGGAGTCGAAGTCCACCTCGAAGGACTCGGGCACATGCGTTCCGGAGCTGACCCGAGCTTCGTCGAATCGACGGAGGTCGCTCGTCACGTCCTCGAGCATGCCCTGCGAGCCCCGGATGCCCTGGATCGCGCTCTGGAGAGAGGAGCCGTAGCTGACCGATCGCAGCACCAGAAGAAGGATGGCCCCGAGCTCGGCGAACCTCTCGTGTCCGCCACCGGACAGGAAGGCGATGGCGGCGATGACGAGTGCGAGCGCCAGCGTCTGGTAGAGGACAGGCGTGAGGCTGATGAGAATCTGAGCACGGCGGAACGCGTGGCCCGTCTCCTCAATCGATTTGTGGAGTGTGTTCGTGGCCCGGGTCTCCACGCCGAACAATCGGAAGTCCCGGCTCAGTCGTGTGTACTCGGTCACCTGGGTGGCCATGCCTCTCGTGACCTTGGAGACCAGCCGGTTTGCCCGTCTGCTGCCCATATTGAGCGGCCTGAGGATCTGCGAGAGCACGATGCCGATGGCGATGACGCCGATCGCGGCAACCGGATCGACGATCAGGGCCACCCCCAGGAGCCCGCTCACCATCAGGAGCGACTGGATGGCGGACGACAGGTTCCCTACGGCATTGGCGGTGGCCATGCCGTTCACCGTGAGGAGTTGCTGGATGTGCCCGAGCCGCTCGGTGGATTGGAGGGACCAGTTGGATTGGAAGAAGCCGCTGACGATGCGTGAGCGGGTCACGGTGAGTGCCTGCTCGCAGACCGACGTGCTGAGCAGGGTGGCGACGATGCTGGTGGAGAAGAAGAACGCCAGGGCCACGAAGGCGGCGATGATCGCGCTCGATGATGTGAACGAGCGGCCGAATGCATGGACCGAGTGCTCCTTATCGACTTGGGCCACGGCCACCTCGGAGACGAGCACCAGGACGACCGCTTGGCTCAGTCCGCCGACAAGGGAGAGGACGGTGAAGGCGACGAGCTTCAGACGCAGCGAGCCCAGGCCAAGTATCCGCATGACCGAGAGCAAGGAGTCGGTCGGTGCGTTTTCGGAGCTGGACGACCGGTTCCTGGAGAAAGGTTTCTTCACTGGTCCGTGTTCGCCGGCAGTCGACGCTCCTGAGCGGAGGCTCGTGCAGCAGCATGATAGTTGACGCCGCACCCAAATGGGGCGCGAGCGGATTGACTCATCAGAAACCGCCGCGTAGCCCCACACGTTGCCTCAATAGGGATCTCCGCCTGGCGGGGGTCCCAGAAGCCGGGTCTTGGCACCCACAGGATCCTGGTGAAGGTGAGGTAGGGAAACGATAGAGCCATTGCCCAGTCTCGTGCCTCAGTGGCGATTCGTGAAATCCCTGATCACAGTCCTGGTAGGACATTCTCAGCACTCACAAGCTGCAACCAAAATGCGAAGTTTCTGATCAACGGCGTCGAATGGTTTCGGCACCCACAGCCCAAATTGCGTGTACTCCACCGCCTAGTGACCTGAGTCGGAGATCCGCGCGCAGTAGTTAGCCAGCGTGTCGAGGATCTCATCGGCGCTCTTGTGCCAGACAAAGGGCTTGGGTTCGTCGTTCCAGTGATCGATCCAGTCGCTGATCGCTGACTCGAGTTCCTCGGTTGATTGATGGGTCCCTCGGCGGAGCCACTTGTTGGTGAGTTCGGCGAACCAGCGTTCCACCAGGTTCATCCACGAGCTGTAGGTGGGTGTGAAGTGGAGATGGAAGCGGGGATGACGCAACAGCCATTTCTTGATCTCCGGCGTCTTGTGGGTCGAGACGTTGTCGACGACGAGGTGGACGTCGAGCTCTTCGGGCACACTGCGGTTGATGAGGTTCAAGAAGCGTCGGAACTCGGCAGCGCGGTGCCGATCGGTCATGTCGGCGATGACGTGACCGGAGGCGACGTCGAGCGCGGCGTAGAGGTTGGTGGTGCCACCCCGGACGTAATCATGGGTGCGTCGTTCGGGCAGCCCCGGTCGAAGCGGAAGGACTGGAGCGGTGCGGTCGAGGGCCTGGATCTGGGTTTTCTCGTCGACGCACAGCACCAGCGCACCGTCAGGAGGATTGATGTACAGCCCCACCACATCCCGGACTTTCTCGACGAACAGGGGGTCCGGGCTGAGTTTGAAGGTGTCGACTAAGTGCGGTTTCAGACCAAAGGCTCGCCAGATCCGGGAGACAGCTGACTGGCTCATCCCCGTGGCCTTGGCCATGGAGCGCGTGGACCAGTGGGTAGCGTCCGTCGGCGTCTCTTCGAGCGTCTTCACGACGACGGTCTCGACCGCATCTTCGCCGATCTGGCGCGGTGCTCCGGGGCGGGGTTCGTCGTGGAGGCCATCGAGCCGCAACGCCAGAAACCTCGAGCGCCACTTCGACACCGTGCCGAAGGCAATGCCCAACTCCTTGGCCACAGTCGTGTTGCTGTCACCGGTCGCACACGCCAACACGATGCGACATCGAAGGGCCAGCGCCTGAGCGCTCGTTGGTCGCCGCGCCCACCGTTCGAGCGTGGTCCGCTCGTCGTCAGTCAACTCCAACGGCTCAAGAATCGAACTCGGCATCGCGTCTCCCATCGTCGCTTATGACGACAAGCAACGCGAAGCTGGGAGCAGAAATCCCTAACTCATCAATTATTTATGACTCAGGTCACTAGCTGAGCTCGTCGAGAGTCATCCTCCGCCTGTCTGGCTGAGAACTTGTACCGCGCCTTCCAGCACCAGTGATCCGCCAGTGTCCTTAGGTCTCAGCGCCTTTGAAGGAACCGAGTCGATAGGAGCGTTGAGCAAGGCGGTAGGCAAGGTCGAGAGCTAGGTCGCGTGCGTCGTCGAGGTCTAGTCGATGAGTGGCCACAAGCTCAGCGAGGTAGATGCAGTCGACGCGGCGAGCCACATCGTGTCTAGCGGGGATGGACAACAGGGCACGGGTGTCGTCGTTGAAGCCTGCCGTGTTGGCAAAGCCCGAAGTCTCCGTAACCGTGCGACGGTAGCGAAGCATGGCTTCGTAGCTGTCGAGGAACCACCAGGGTGGGCCTAGGATCAGGCAGGGGTAGTGGCCGGCCAGTGGTGCCAGTTCTCGGCCGAACGTCGTCTCGTCGAGTGTGAAGAGGATAAGGCGCAGTCGGAGGTCATTCCCGAAGAGGTCGAGCAGTGGCTTGAGGCTTTCGGTGTACTCGATTGGCCCTGGGATATCAGCGCCTCGGTCTCGCCCGAATCGTTTGTAGACGTCGGAATTGTGGTTGCGTCTCGATCCAGGATGAAGCTGCATGACCAGGCCGTCATCGATGCTCATTCGAGCCATTTCCAGTAGCAGTTGACCGCGGAACTGTTCCTGCCCGTCGGGAGTCAGCCTGCCTGTTCGGGCACCGTCGAGGAGGTGCTGGCAGTCCTGGGGCGGGAGATTCGTGGTAGCCGCCGTTGGGTGCCCGTGATCGGATGCAACAGCTCCATGGGAGATAAAGAATTCGCGACGGATGCGGAGAGCGTCGAGGTAGCCAGACCATCGCCCGGTGTCTTCGCCGGTCAGCTCACCTAGTCGGTCCAGGTTGTCGGAGAACTTCTCAAAACTCGGGTCGACGACGGGGTCGGGCCTGAAGGTGGAGATGACCCGACCATTCAAGCCGTCCTGGGCGAGTCGGGCGTGTGCGGCAAGATTGTCCAGTGGCGACTCGGTCGTCGCCAGCAGTTCGATGCCGAATCGATCGAGCAAGGTTCGTGGTAGGAACTCGGGCTGACCTAGTGCGTCGGCGATCTCATCGTAGATCTCGTCGGCGGTTTCTACATCCAGGCGGTACTTGACGCCGAACACTTCGGCCAGAACGTAGTCAAACCACATGCCTGATGGCGTGGCTCGGAAGAGTCGGTAGTGGGATGCGAACGTTCGCCATGCCATCCGCGGTTCGGCCACTGGGGCACCGTCGTTTGGTTTGACCCCCAACGCTTCGAGTGGAACACCCTGGCTGTAAAGCATCCGCGTGAGATAGTGGTCGGGGGTGACGAGCACGGACACCGGATCAGGGAACGGAAGGTTGTCGGCGAACCATCGTGGGTCTGTGTGGCCGTGTGGGCTGATCAGCGGTAGTGAGCGGACCTCGCCGTACAGCTCGATAGCGATGGCCCGGATCGTCGGATCGGGTGGAAATAGACGCTCCGGGTGCAGGACAAGGGGTCGTCGACTCATTGATCACTGCCAATCCGCTGACGCAACCAGCATCGTGTTCTTGGGTGAGTTGGTTGGTTGGTTCGCAGTAGTAGTGGGCGAGGAGGGGTGCTGTTTCGGACCATAGCGGATCGACAGAACCGGGTTGACCTGGTCGGACGGCGCCCTGTTCGGAGCCGTTTCCCACGCTATTGCTCCCATGGCCCAGTTTCGTCGCCTCAGGCGATTCACGAACGGCCGGATCAGAGTGGACGGATGGGCTCTGTTGCATTGAGCGCGGCCCGGCCTGGTTGCCTTGGGGCTCGTACCCAGACCGCTGATGGACGAGGCTGTCGGAATGAAGCATCGTCGGCAAATTCTGCCCATCCAACCGCCCAGGTCAGCGTTCGCCGGCTTCAGGTTCCCACCCGAGGTCATTCTGATCGCCGTGCGCTGGTACCTGCGCTACGGACTGTCCTACCGGGATCGGGAGGAGCTGCTCGCCGAACGGGGCGTCGAAGTCGACCACGTGACCCTGTTCCGCTGGGTCCAGCGGTTCACGCCGTTGCTGGTCGAGGCGGCCCAGCCATGCCGACACCGCGTGGGTGGGCACTGGTTCGTGGACGAGACCTACGTGAAGGTCTCGGGGTCGTCGCAGTACGTCTACCGAGCCGTTGACCAATACGGGCAGGTCATCGACGTATTCTTGTCGAGGAGGCGCGACCTCAGGGCGGCGACGGCGTTCTTCGCCACGGCGATCACCGCCCATGGCCAACCGGCTGAGACCACCACCGACCGGGCCCACGCCTTGGTCCGGGTCATTGCAGAGCTGCTGCCCGTCGCATTTCACGACACCACTCAATACGCCAACAACCGAGTCGAAGCTGACCATGGGCGCCTCAAGGCCAGGCTCCGCCCCATGCGGGGCCTCAAACGGGACCAGACCGCCAGCGTGATCCTCCGAGGTCATGCCTTCATCCAGAACCTCCGGCGCGGACACTACGAACTCGGGATCGATGCACTTCCCGGAATGACCACCGCCGCGGCGTTTGACGAACTTACGCTCGTGATCTGACCTGTGAGTCCCGCAAAGAACTGGCAGATCCGGCCCGACGATCAGTCAATGCAACAGAGCCCTTGGAAGTATTCGTCGCTGCCGAAATGATGACTCCTCGTGCTGAGGATCTATGGCGCGCAGGGAGTACCGCCTTTGTCCCAAGCCGTGACCAGGATGTTTGTTCCAATTGTGCCCTATGTACCGTATCCTCGTCCGTTGCGGGTTCATGCCCTTTGTGTGGGACCAGGAGTGCAGAAGAAATGCCCACATGGATGGCTTTGCCAACCCTCCTACTCGGTGGGACTATCTAGTCTTGTGCCGCAGAACGAAGTTCCTACCTCAGCTGGTGTAGCGGCTCGGATCGCCGCCCGGTCCTTGGCAAAGCGGGGCCCCGACTACACCGATGAGGTCCGACGTATTCTCGATGCCGCTTTTGCTGTCATCGGCCAGCGGGGCACCGAATCGAGAGTCCGCGTTGCTGACATTGTCTCCACAGCAGGAGTGTCCAACGACACTTTCTATCGGCACTTCTCATCCAAAGACTCTCTGATCGTTGCGCTCCTCGAGGACGGCACGGAGCGGTTGGTCAGTTACATCACTCACCAGATGCAGAAGATGGCGACACCGGAGGAGAAGGTGCGGGTTTGGGTCGAGGGCATGCTCTCACAGACGAGCGGGCGGACAGCAACGATCACGCTGGCCGTGTTGTGGAACGGCATCAGCACGGGCGCTGGTATTTCCGCCGAGAACTACAACGCCAGCATCCCACTAGGTTCGCTCCTGCACGAGGCCTTCTCTGCCCTTGGGAGCAGTGCTCCCCAGCTGGACGCCTCGCTTGCTGCTCATGCCACGCTCGGCAAGGTGTCGGACCATTTGTGGGCCAGAACGCGACCTGGGCCGGACGAGATCGAGCACATCACAAGGTTCTGTATCGAGGCAGCGAGTACCCGTCTGAAATCGCCCTGACCCGTTCGTGCCTGTCGGGATGGCGGCGAATTCTCCAAGCACTCTCCGGCCACACTGTGTCCCGAGGGACCGGGACCAGGGTCAGAGCGCAGAGCACAAGGAGATGGTTGAGGAATGGTATTCTGATGCATTAGAATCATATTCTTGAGCGTGAATCGGGGGGTGTTGCTTCGGCGAAAGCGCGCCGTAGGGGAAGACAATGTATTGGGGGAAGCGATGATACGCAGGGTTCGAATCGGGGCGGGCGTCTTGCTGACGGCAATTCTGTTCGTTACGGCGATCAGCATGACCACCAGCCAGGCCGGTGCCGCCACCGTCCGAGGCTTCGACGGTAAGACGATCATCATCGGTGGCATCTGGGGCCCCCAGAACTTCTCTGGCGCCCAGATCGGCGCCCAGGCGTACATCAACCAGCTCAACAAGACCAACTATCTGCACGGAATCAAGCTCAAGTTCGCCGGCTTCGTCACCGACGGAAACGACCCGGCGGCCGCGCTTTCTGCCGTGCGCCAGCTGGTCAACCAGTACGGGGTGTTCGCCATCGTCCCGAACCTGACACCCTTCAACCCCTCTACCTATCTCACGTCCCAGAAGATCCTGTACGTGGGCGGGGGCTTCGACGGCACCTACTGCTCGACGAAGGTCACCACCAGCCTGTGGGGCTTCTCGTCCGGCGGCTGCCTGGTGCCCTCGAACCCGCCGGTCATGAGCGACACCTACGGTAAGTACTACGGCTACGTGAAGGCTAAGACCGGAAGCGCACACCCGACTGATGCCCTCTTCTCCAGCGACACCCAGTCCGGGGCCACTTCGGTCAAGTTGGCCACGGTGTCGGCCAAGGGTGCCGGTTTCAATGTCGTTTACGCCAAGTCCCCCGTCCCGACAGCGGTCAGTGACTACACGCCCTATGTCCAGCAACTCATGACGTCTAACCACGGCAAGCAGCCCCAAGCCATCTCGTGCCAGGCAACGACCTTGTGCATCGCTATGTGGACGGGGCTCAAGAATGCCGGTTACAGGGGCTCCTACTGGAGCCCCCTCGGCCCAGTTGCCGCGCTCTCCTCGACGATGGCGGGGACCGTCACGCTCGCCACCTACAACAACGCACCCAATGCCGGGTTGACGACGATGCAGAACGCAATGAATGCCGTAGTTCCGGGGACACAGCTCATCGGGTACGCCAACGTCCCCGCCTACTTCGATACGGCAATGTTCGCCACCGCGGTGCACACCGTACAGGCGAAGAAGCAGACAATCACCCCCCAGAACGTCCAGAAGGCCCTGTCCACCATCAAGTGGTCAATCCCGGGGCTGGTGGGGCCGATCTCCTATCCCGCATCGACGGTGGCCGGGACCCCATACTGCTCGCAGCTCTTGGCTTATACCGGCGGGTCCACCAAGTCGATCAATTCGTACTCGTGCTCCACCAAGCTGTTCAAGGTGACACCGCAGGCCGAGAAGCTGGGATGATCGGCCTTCCTTTCTAGAACTCACGGGATGACCGCTGGCCATATGACGGGCTCGCCCGATGGCAGGAGTTCAATGGGTCCTGATCGGAGCGGCACGGTCAGCCATCTCCTGGGCAGGTCGTTCGCAGCTAGTGATCATGTCCCTGGCCGCGTTTGGGCGACTGCGAGGTCTATCGAGAGTCTGGCTTCCAATGCCAGGAGCATTGTACGAAAAAGATCGGGAGTGAGAGACGGCGGGGGTCGAATGGGCTTACTGCTCTCGGTACCCACGGAACGAGATGAGCACACGGATTGAGTTCAACCGGCGTACTCGGGAGCATCGATCCGCTGGACGATGATCGGACTGAGTCAGCATCCGCCGGCGGTGAACCGCCCGGGCGGTGGCGGCTCACCGCTCCGAGGGCATTGCTCCTGATAATTGCTGGTCTGGCGGGTCTCTGCTACGCCTGGGGACTCGGTCGCGACGGCCTCGAACCGTTCTATGCCGCAGCCGTGCGGAGCATGGCGGCCAACTGGCACAACTTCTTCTTCGGCTCCTTCGATCCGGCCGGAACAATCACCGTGGACAAACTCCCCGGTGCTCTGTGGATTCAGGCCTTGTCTGTTCGGATCTTCGGATATCACACCTGGGCCATAGTCCTGCCCCAGGTCGTCGAGGGGATTCTGAGCGTCCTCATCCTCTACCGGGCCGTGAACCGGCTCCGAGGAACGACGGCGGCCCTCATTGCGGCCTTCATTCTCGCAGCCAGTCCCGCGACCGTAGCTCTCGACCGCGGCAACATCTCCGACACCGCCATGACGCTGTTCCTAGTGCTGGCCGCCGACGCCGTGTCGGCGGCCATCGTGACAGGACGTCAGCGTCATCTCATATTTGCCGGGGTGTGGATCGGTATCGCCTTTCAGGCGAAGATGCTGGAAGCCTGGCTGGTCTTGCCGGCATTCGGACTGGCCTACCTGTTCGGCCGGAATGAGGGGTGGGCCGACAGACTTCGCAAGGTTGTCGTCGGTGGACTCGTGGCCGGTGTGGTGTCCCTGTCCTGGATGACCGTCGTAACGCTTACGCCGGCCGCAAATCGTCCCTATGTAGACGGGAGTCAACACAACTCCGTGTACGAGCAGGTCTTCGTCTACAACGGTTTCGGCCGCACCAACCAACAACCGGCCTTTGAGCAGTTTGCCGGGTTGCTGGGCTCGAAGCTGATCAACGGGCCCCCACCGGCGTGGAATCGGCTCGTGCAGGGCGATCTCGGGCGAGACACGGGCTGGCTGCTTCCCGCCGCGCTCACCGTCGGGGTCGGTGGCCTCTTCACACGACGCCGGAGCTACTTCATCCTTTGGACCGGGTGGCTGATCGCCATGGTCGCGGTCTTCTCGGACGTGTTTACGTTCCACTCCTACTACACCGCCGGACTCTCACCACCCATTGCGGCCATCATGGGCGCTGGGATCGCGGCTCTGTGGGAATCTCGGACAGCGACGCTACGCACGCCAGCCCGTTGTGGGGGAGCCGTCCTGGTTGTGGGTGGGACAGTTGCCTATGGCATCTGGCTGACCCAATCCTCGAGTGCGAGTGCTCCAGGCTGGCTGTGGCCGCTGGCCGTCTCGTTGGGAATTGTGGCTGCAGTGCTCCTGCTGGCATCGGCTGTCGCCCGAGGCCGTCGAATCGTCCTGGCCGCGGCCATTATCACCGGCATGGCCGCCATCCTCGTGATACCGGCATCAGGCACCGCCCAGATCGTCGCCAAGCAGCGAGGATTCGGCGATACCCCATTTGAGTCGGCGAAAGCGGCAGCGACTAACGCCGCCCTGCTCGGATCGTCATCGAAGGGGCTCGGGTCGTTCTTTCCGCTGTTGGAAAAGCTCCAGATGGGATCCCCGTACGTCATGGCGGTCTACACGTCGGCAGTTGCATCGGAGTTCATCTCGGCGACTGGCAAGGAGATCCTGCCCATCGGTGGCTTTTCGGGCACCATCCCCGAACCAACCGTCAGCCAGCTCGAAAGCATGATCCGAACTGGAAAATTCCATCTCGCACTACTCATAGGAGGAGGCCACGACCCACGGCTCAGCTGGATTGCCTCCCACTGCCGGCACCTCGGGCCCGGTGGAGGGACCGCTGGTCTGTTCATCTGCTCACCGAATGACGCGTCTCCCGCGCCCCCTCGAGGGTCATGACACGTCTGGAAGTGGGAGAAGCGGTTTGAATCACTCAACGTCGAATGGGTGGGCTTCAAACCCACCAGGAGGGGTGGGGTGTTGTTGCCTGGCTCGGACTGATCCCAGTGACACTGTTCGGTGCCGGTCATGATGACGGGTCATAAGGAGCCTGGCACTATCTACTGGAGACCATTCCGAACCATCAGAGGGAGTTGTCGTGATTGATGAAGGCGCGTTGGATCCATGGGTTGCCGAGTGGATCGAGGCGAACCCATTGAGGGCAACGCCGTTCGATGACCTTTCGCCCGAATTTCTTGAATTTGGCTCGCGGTCCGGTCGGTGAGCCTCCAACTCGGGAGATAGCCCACGTCAACGATGAGTTTGTCGGTGACGTACCCATCAGGATCTATCGGGACGAGGCTAAGCCCACTGGTCTGGTTGTGTACTTTCACGGCGGTGGTTACGTCATCGGCAGTATTGGCCTGATGGACAATGTGGCAAGAGACTTGGCCCACGCCTCAGGCGCGGTGGTCGTGTCGGTAGAGTACCGGCTGGCTCCCGAGCACCCCTATCCGGCCGGTCTCGATGATTGCCAATCGGTAACCCAGTGGGCCTTTGCCTCTGCCTCCCGCTTTGACGTCTCTCAGCACCAAGTGGCGGTGGCTGGAGAGAGCGCTGGCGGAGCCCTAGCAGCCGCAACTTCCCTCCGCCTCCGAGACTCGGGAGCGCTGCTGCCGTGCGGGCAGGTATTGATGTATCCAGGGACAGCTGGCCCCTTGGTGCATCCTTCGACATTTCAATTTGACGGTCTTATCATCAGCCGCAAGGCCGGTGAGCACTATTGGGCGGCCTACAGCGGAAGCCGCGACATCGACCAAGATCCGTATGCGGCGCCACTACGCGCAGAGAGCGTCGCCGGCCTCCCACCAGCACTGATCGTACTTGGCGGATGTGACATGCTCCGCGATGAAGGACGGGCTTTCGCCTCCCGCCTTCGGGACGAAGGTGGGCAAGTCGAAGAGGTCTGCTTCGCTGGTCAGCCTCATGGCTTCATCAACTTCGGTTTTCCAGCTGCAGGTCGGGCGTTTGAGCAAATCGGAACGTGGTTACGGGCGAATTTCCGATCGAAAAACCCAGCTAGTGAGTAACAAGGTGGTGTGGTGGTGGTTGGTGGGTGGTGGTGGTGGTGTGGTGGTGGGCTACCGACACAACTCGCCTGACCTGGGTCTGTGCGTCATTCGTTGGCGGCATTTCCCACGCTATTGCTCCGGATTTCCCACCTTGTTGCGAGTAAAACTACCTATGAAGACTCCCAGGTCAGCGTCCCGGATGAGGTTCTTGGCACCCAAACGCCCGGATCAACAATCTGGTTTGCCGGCTCGCTCCGGTCGACCCTCCCTACGACGTGATCTCGGAGCCGAGGACCTCAGCGGCCACCGGCGAGACCGCGGCGCCCAGCTCAAGGACTAGTGCGATGAGCAGGTCGTCCATCGTAACGATGCCGCCGAGCTCCCCGTCCTCGACTACCGGAAGGTGCCGGACCCCGACCTCTTTCAGGAGCCGATAGGCCTCGAAGATGTCGGCCGACCCCTCGATGGTGATCGGGTGCTCAGTCATCACGTCGGCGATCGTCTTCTCAAAACCCCGACCGCTGCCGACGCCACGGACGGCGATATCCCGGTCGGTGACGATTCCGAGGATCTGTTCACCGCTCATCACGAGCACGTCGCCGACATCGTGATCGCTCATGAGGCGAGCTGCTTCAGCTAATGAACACTGAGGCGGCACGGTGATCGGGGCCTTGCGTAAGAAATCCCTGACCAGCATAGAACGTTCCCTTCCTTTGTCGATACCCGGCGTGGCCGGAACTGCCTACTGCCATTGTGGAGGGATCAGTTCCCGACAAACAGGGCAAAAAGACCTGGCCAACTCGGGGCACGTCGCGCCACCAGGCGACACTCGTGGATCAATCGCTCCGGGCCGATTCGCCCGATGGTTTCGAAACATTCAGCAACTCGCCCAGCGCCTGCCGGCTCACAATCCTTTACGCCGTTCCCCGTGCCGGCGCCGGACTCGGAGCGCCTGTCGTTGACTCCTCCCTCAGGCTTCTGCCCTCTCCCGAGACGTCCCGGTAGTGCTGGCGCCAGATGAGGCGGTACACCCGGGTCCACCGGGGGATCGAGCGCAGCCCGGGGATGAAGGGGAGGAGCGCAAGCACCAGGGTCAGCAGCATCATGATGCCCCAGACCTGGAGGTCGGCGTTGGCCGACGTGTTGATCGGGGGGACCTGGTACCAGAGCGTGTAGAGCCACAGCCAGGCCTGGCCCGGGTAGCTCCCGGTCTCGTTCATCATGCCCCACTGGTCCCCGGACAGGTGCTGGCCCTGGGCCTTGTCGGCCAGGTAGGTCCCATCGGCAATGAACAGGAGGGGCTTGGTGTAGTCGGTGCCGTAGAACTGTCGCGAGCTGAGCAGCGCCCCGTCCAGGGCGCCACTGCGGGCCATCGAGGTGAGCGAGCCGACGATGGTGCCCACCGGCCCGTAGTCGCCGGCCGGGACGGCGAGGCGACCGCCGCTCGGTCCGGGCCTTGGCCACCGCCTTCTCGTAGGCCGCCGTCCAGGCCGCCTGTTGGCTGGGCGAGGCCGAGGCGTAGCGGTCCACGGCAGCCTGGACGTCGGGGCGGTCGGGCAGCGTCCGCAACGGGTTGAGGACGTAGTCCTGGGCGGTGTCGATGGGGTGGTGGACTCCGAAGAAGCTCTCGGGCGAGACCCCGACGATCGACTGACTGGCCCCGGTGGTGGCGTTGTAGGGCGGTCCGTAGGTGGCCGTCCCGCTGGTGCCGTCGAGCTCGGTGGCCGCGGTCTGGGCGAAGTCCACCGGGCTGGCCGACGACCACGACTTGACGGTGACCGGGGCGTCGTCGGGTGAGGAGAAGACGACGGCCAGTCCGGTCACCACGATCACCACCACCACGAAGGCGATGGTGAACTCCTTGACCAGGTCGTAGGGGAGGTACCGGCCGTGCCACTCCTCGACGTCGCGGTCGGGCTTGAACCGTCGGGCCCGGTGGGCTCCTTTGGGGGCGGTGTCCGGGGTCATGCCCCACCCCCATTGCCTGGGGTGCCGCCGGCGGGCTCGGGCTCGACGGCGGCCACCGTCTCGACGGGCTCCGGCGGGGCGGGACCGCCATCGGGCGGTGCGAAGGGGGGCACCACCCCCCGCAGCCGCACCAGCAGGACGTGCACGCCCACCAGGGCCACCACCACCAGGGGGAGGAGGACGATGTGCCACATCAGCATCTGCCCGAAGTTGGTGACATTGAAGATGGCCCCCGCGCCCGTGGAGTTGATCCCGTCTTTGGCCTGGGTGCTGATCCACTGGGCGTCGAAGTTCTGCTGGGACAGGTAGCCGGTGAAGGCGGCGCCCACCGAGACGACGAAGGACACCACGCCGGTGACCCAGGTGGCCCGGCGCTTGCCCCGCCAGGCGGCCATGAAGAACTTGCCCCACAGGTGGATGACCATGGCGAAGAAGAAGACTTCGACGCTCCACAGGTGCAGGGAATTGACGAAGAGGCCGGTGGTCGAGACGTGCCACCACTGTGGCCCCATGACGGCCAGCACCAGGCCGGTCAGGATCACCACCACCAATGCGCTCATGGTGAGCACGCCGAAGACGTAGATCCACGAGGCCACGTAGCTGGGCTGCCGGTCGGGCATCAGGCGCTCGGGGGGTAGGGCGTCGACGGCCGACCGGCGGAGCTTGGCGCTCCACTGCCCGGCGTCCTCGGCCCGCCCGGCAGCCGCCTCGGCGTCGGAGTGCGCCGGGGCCTCGAGTGGGGCGCTGGTGTCGATACTCACCGGTCGCTCCGCCCGTGGCGGCGGAACGGGATCAGGATGGCGGCCACGAAGACCACCACCATCAAACCGATGACGATCAGATTGGCCACCGACAGCTGGATGAAGCCCCAGTGCACGTAGCGGCCCGGGTGGTTCAGGTTGACGAGGCTGCCTAGCAAGGCCCCTGGAGCCTCTGCAAACATGTGCATGATGTGACCTCCTACTCGTGAGGTTACGGAGGCGGGGGCGAACTCCATAGGGCCAGAGGTCACATCCGTCCGGTCCAAAACGACTATTGACAAGGCAATATCGTGAGCACCGGGCCCAGCAAGCTCCTCGGGCGAGCGGGAAGCTGGTGGGATTGACTTGCTAGGACCCTGTGGGTGTCTCGAACTTCATCCGAGAAACTTGAGTCCTCATCGCAGCCGCTGAGATGGGGACCGTCACGCGTTTGTGGGTTTCAGAACCCTCTGCTGCGCCCTACTCCAAGCCAACCAAGTCTCATAACCGCCGTCGAGATTTCTGGCCACGATTCCAAGCTCCTGCATAAGGGCCGTGGCCGTATGTCCTCGTTGGCCCACCTGGCAGTAGACAACGACCGGCCCCCGGCCCAGCAAGGCCAGATTGCTCCGCAGCGAATCGATCGGAAGGTTGACAGACCCTTCGATTGCACCACCTGCATGCTCCTCCGCGGTTCGCACATCAACGACCAGCCATCCCTCTTCTACA
Source organism: uncultured Acidimicrobiaceae bacterium (assembly GCA_963812525.1). Classification (GTDB taxonomy): domain Bacteria; phylum Actinomycetota; class Acidimicrobiia; order Acidimicrobiales; family RAAP-2; genus Bog-756. The sequence continues at coordinate 143,507 of CAWEVL010000004.1, read as the reverse complement.
AGCTGGTTCAATGTTTGAGGCTCAACGATGTCGCAGTCTCCACTCAACACATTCTCTGCCATATAGCCGAGAAGGTTGACCGGATCCTTCGCCGAGGAGAATGGGGGTGCGTAGGCCAGCTCAAGGTCAGCCAGCTGATCGGCGGTGATCCCGCCGGCCATAGCAGTGGCGATCACGTCGATGCGTTTGTCTACGCCGTTCTGCCCGACGATCTGAGCGCCAAGGATCGTGCCATCATTCGGGTCGAAGATCAGCTTTGCTGCCATGCGAGTGGCTCCGGGGTAGTAACTAGCGTGGTCGAAAGGGTGCGAGTGAATTGTACGAAAGGGCCTATCGGCGGCTCGCAGTCGCCCCTCGTTCCAGCCAACGGTGGCGACGACGACGTCAAACACTCTCACGATGGCGGTGCCAACGGAAGGCGCTGTCCGCAGTGGTCTCCCCGCGATGTGGTCTGCCACCCTTCGCCCCTGACGGTTGGCCACATTGGCCAACGCGATCAAGGAAGTGGCGTGCGAGATCGCATCTGGCTTCTCGACAACATCTCCAACCGCATAGATATCCGGATCGTTCGTCTGATTTGCATCGTTCACCGCAATTCCGCCGCTCGCCCCGAGATCGAGGCCGGCCGATTCGGCCAAGTGAACGTCCGGACGGACCCCGATTGCTCCGACCACAACCTCTGCAGCTATGACGCGCCCGTCGCTCAGGGAAACTGATCGTTCCTCCACGGAGGCTATCGACACTCCGCGTTCGACTACGACACCGTGGGCCACCAGCTCGTCGAGCACAAGGATGGCCAATTCAGGGTCGACCGGAGTCAAGACTTGTGGGGCGGCCTCGACAATGGTGACTTCGATACCCTGCCGGACGAGATTCTCGGCCACCTCCAAGCCGATGAAACCAGCACCGATGACGACAGCTGACTTCGGGCCCGCATTCACTGCAGTTGCCAATCTGGCGGCGTCCTCGACGGTTCTCAGCGTCCGGACCCTTCCGTAGCCAGGAATGGGCGGTCGCACCGGGGAGGCTCCCATGCTCAGGACGAGCTTGTCGTATGCCACGGGCTCTTCCTCGCCGCTGACGGTGGACCGCATTCGGACCGTGCGCGCCATCCTGTCGATCGCAACCGCCTCGTGATTTGCCCTGACATCAAGTCGGAAGCGGTCAAAGAGCTGTTCCGGGGTCTGAAGTGTGAGATCCTCTTCCTCTTGGATCAGGCCACCGACGAAGTACGGCAGCCCGCAGTTCGCGAACGACACATGCCCAGACCGTTCAAGGACCGTGATGGTTGCGTTAGCGTCGAGTCGGCGAAGTCGGGTGGCGGTGGACATTCCGCCGGCTACCCCACCGACGATTACTACTCGGTTGTTCCGTTTGCGCGGGCCGTCGGTCATCGCGCTACGTCCTCATGCTTGACAGTTTGGCAAGAGGAACGTTATTGAGGACGCACCGTTTAGTGAGGTGTCCATCGACCTCAATTGGCGTGGATAACAAGAGCACGGTCACGCCATAGAGCGTATTGACCATCCCACTTCGTCGGTAGGGCCATAGGTCCCGGACGTAGAGAATGTCCTAGCGGGCCACCCCATGGGCGGCTGCTCGTCGCAGGACGCCAACGATTCTGTCCATGATGGATTCCGGCGTTACCTCGGAAAGAAACCAGGGTGACGTTGCGTGGCTGGTGCCCTGATTCTCAACCATGTCACCCTCCCAGACGTTGATCCGTCGTTTTCCTAGGTCAGCATCAAGTTGGAGAAAAGGGTTCAGATCCTGACGAGGGTTCGCCACCCCACCTTGTAACGACATCCAGAGGACAACCCGCGGCTTGTGCAGCATATCTAGGTGGTGCTCTTCGATAAGCCCACCACCGCCATCCTTTTGGAGCCGTTCAATCGCCATCTCCATCGTCGGGCGTATGACCGAGTTCGTAATGTCTTGAAACTCCTTCAGGAAGTGTTGCCTCTCGGCCTCGACGTGAGCTTGTTCCTCGGCGGACTCTTGGCGCAGGTGGGACCAGCGATCAACGATCTGGTCGATCTGTCGCAGCGAATCCTCATTTACCGTGGAGTGCGAGCCCTGGCCGGAAGACCCCATCTGCCCCCAAGGCGACTGGCCACCCACGCGTCCGGCAGTGTCTGAGCTTTCGTTGTCATGGTCGGATCCATTGATCTCGCTCATTCGGTTGACACCTCCTGGCTCTCGAGTGTTGAGAACGCCAAGATTCGACACGGATGCCGACCGTTCCCGATCGTCGTGCCTCTGTGTGCCCATGCTGTCGAGTCGGACTCGCGATGAGCCTGCTGCGATACCTCCTCGTCCAGGTGCCGAGTTCGACGACGGCCGGCGCATGCCAGCCGATAGGTGTCATCTGGCTGAATAGGAAATCGAACATTGACCGTTCCATGCACTGTGGCGAACGTCACGTGGAACCCGGATTTCAGGAACACTTCGAGCATGCCACGGTTCTCAGACAGGGTCTGGGCAACGAAGACCGCGATTCCATTCTTCCATGCTGCCTCTGCCAACCGCTCCAGCAGAATCGTCCCGATCCCGTGATGTTGGAACTCATCAGCAACGACAAGCGCCACCTCGGCATCGGCTATGCCGGGGAGGCGTTCGTAGCGGCCGGCGGCGACTAGCCGACCACTATGCTCAGCCACCAGAGCCAAGCGGTCGACATAGTCGACATGGGTGAACCTCTCCGTTTCAGCAGCTGACAGTCTCGGATGCATGAAGAAGAACCGCCGGTAGACCGACTGGGCGGACAGATGTTCATGGAATTCGGTCAGGAAGGGGTCGTCGTCTGGGCGAATGGGACGCACCTGGACGGAATTCCCTTTCGTCGTCTTAACGTCCTCCACCAGTTCGAACGGATACCTGCCAACCCCGTCACTCATCGGATCCCAGTGCTCACAATCACCCATCGCCGAATCGCCTTCGGATTCGACGGCCAGTGGTCTTCTGCGGAACCAAGCGCACATAGACGTCGCGATCTCCCGCAGCCCAGGGGACGATAGAGAGCGAGCGGGCGCTGTCCAACTCGCTCGGGTTGTCCATCACGCGGCTCTCCCCTGTGAGCAACACGCTCCAGCCTTCGGTAAGGGCCTCATCGAGATGGTCGACCTCAAACGAGACCTCGTCTGTGGCTAGATTCTCCAGGAGCGCGGCGCCCGACTCCGTGCGAAATACGATGTCGCCCTCAAGCATCCGAAAGTTCACAGGTAGTGCCGTTGGCCCCCGCTTGTCCGAGAAGACCAACCGACCCACTCCTCCGGATGCGATCAGCGCCTCACACTCCCCGACAGTCAGCGCATCTAGCGCCGGTCGATCTGACCGATCGGCCCGGCCCGCGGGCGCCTCCATTCCGCTGCCGGTGATGCCGTCCACCGACATCTCCAGCGCGTCTGCCAGCCGCCAGATGGCCGCCCGGGACAGCTGCGGCGACGGGCTCGACTCGACAACCCGGATGTAAGTCGAACTCATTCCGGACCGGTCGGCGACCTCGTCAACGGTCAAGCCAAGCTGGCGGCGGCGTTCTGAGACCCGACGCCCAACATCACCAACTGCATTCATGTGTCACTCCTCCCTTGTCTACAGCCACGTGGAGAACCAGTGTGGGGGACGGTGCGAGTCCTTCAGCGGGATGCGGGCGAGGGCGCAGGAGAATCATGCTCCCATCCTCGCCCGACGCTCCGATCCACCCGCACGACCTCACTGGCACCTTTCAGGTGCCCCTTGGCGAAATCCGGCCGTGCCACGATCACGACGCAATCGGCGTGGCGTGCGCATTGATGGGCAACCGACCCGACCAGCGCATCGCGGAAGTTTCCGTGGCCCCGGGATCCCGTTACGAGGACAGCGGCCCCTTTCGATGCATCGAGAAGTGCGGGGACCGGTGCCTCGAAACGATCAACCACCTCGATGGGAACGTCGGGCGCCCACTTCTGTGCATACTCGACCGTGGCGTCGGCAATCTCTCGAGCGGCCATCTGAAATCCGTGGGGGGGTCCCATCACGAACGAACCAATCGGTGGGTACTGCCACGCATAGATGGCCTCGACCGACGCCGACCGAATCCTTGCCTCCTCCAACGCCCATCGCAGAGCTCGAGTGGATCCAAGCGAGCCATCCACACCGACGACGATGCGCGGTTCGACTGCACGCAGAGGCAGCATGTCAGGATCCCCATGGACCACCGCGACAGGACAATGGGCGTATTGGATGCATTGATCACTTACCGATCCCAAGAGCAGCTCTTCGAATCCGCCGCTACCCCGTGCGCCGACTACCAAGAGTTCGGCTGACCTGCTGGCGACGGTGAGCAAGAGCGAAGGTGGCTCTTCGACAATCTCCGCGCGCATCAGCAAGGAAGGATGGCGGGTCGCTACCAGTCCAACCGCATCGTCGACGATCGCCTGTCCCGGCGAAAGATCCGAGGACCCCGGCTCGTACCAGTTCGGCACGTGCTCCGGATCACCGTTTTGAGCGAACAGGATCCTCAGGGTCGCACCCCGGTGCTTCGCCTCATCCGACGCCCATTTCAACGCAAAACGGGAGTGCTCCGAGCCGTCGATACCCACGAGGACCTCAAACATGCCGTCCTCCTTCCGGTCTTGGTCATCATCGCTTGGCATGGCTCTTCCTTTGGTGTTTCGGTGGGGCACCAACGAGGCTCGACGAACCTGATTTGATGCCTACGCCGCCCGCCGCCCGCCGCCCGCCGCCCGCCGCCCGCCGCCCGCCGCCCGCCGCCCGCCGCCCGCCGCCCGCCGCCCGCCGCCCGCCGCCCGCCGCCCGCCGCCCGCCGCCCGTCGAGTTCCAGGCTGACATTCCTGCGTCCTCGACGAAGTGGGCGGTAAATGTCAGGCTGCTCGAGCGGCAACTCCCCGAGTGCTGCTGGCGATGGTCGTTCCAATTCTTCAAGGCCTCGTCCCTTCCTCCGGGCGACAAAGTGCCGACTTAGCCATTGGACTCCGTTTCACGACATGGGCGTAGGGCCGAAGGTCCCGGCGTCCGCGTTTTGGCCGGCCACTGAGGGATTTTGGGCAGTCAATGGCTACCATCCTGGGAGTACCTAATGCTCCCCGGAGCACTATGCAAGAGATGTGCTTAGGGCGTTGGCCAAACCCTGAGAGGCCTGAGGTCTACGACTCGAACAATTGCCGGCGCCCTGAGGACAACCTGCGAGCTGGCGGGGGTCCAGGGGCACGACCCAGAGATCCAAGAGCGACGGATCGTTAGGTCCCCGTGGCGTCCGTTCGGCGCGCCTGAGCTGACCGCTCATTGATCCGCGTGGCGTAGCTGGCGGCTTGAGCCCGACGCTCCATGCCCAGCTTGGCCAGGAGATTGGATACGTAGTTCTTTACTGTCTTCTCGGCCAAGAACAGTGAGGCGGCGATCTGGCGGTTGGTCTGTCCCTCGGCGACCAGATCGAGGATGCGACGTTCCTGAGGGCTGAGCTTGGTCAAGAGTGGGTCTACTTCGGGACCTTCTCGGAGTCGCTCGATGGCGCGCTCGCTGAGTCCCGGATCGAGCAAAGACTGCCCGTCGGCTACCCGTCGTACGTCACCCACCAGGCTGGACGCGCCAACCTGCTTGAGCACGTAACCAGAGGCACCGGCCAAGGTGGCAGCCAAAAGTGCCTCATCGTCGGCGTAGGACGTGAGCATCACGCAAGCGATTTCCGGCGACTTCGACCGTATCTCGCGACAGACCTCGATGCCGCTGCCGTCGGGTAGCCGCACATCGAGCAGAGCCACATGAGGCCTGGTGGGCGGAATCCGATCGAGCGCCTCAGCCGCAGTCCCCGCCTCACCAACCACGACAAAGTCGTCGGCGGCCTCGAAAAGCGACCGCAGCCCCGTGCGAACGATTTCGTGATCATCGAGAAGGAAGACCCTGATACTCAATTTCCACTCCTCGGCGTAGCTGCCGTCCGAGCCAATCTCGCCAATAGTGGCCAAGCGCTAACATCAGCGCTATCAGCCGCCTGGCGACCAGTCTACCTGTTCAGGGTCATTGGAGGCCTCGTGCCGTACCGCTCGATAGACGATCCATTCAAGCTTCGCCGGTTGCTTGAAGCCGCCTTGCTACTCGAGGCCGACCTCGACCTGCCCACTTTGCTTCGCCACATCGTTGATGAGGCCTGCTCGATGACCGGTGCCCGCTATGGCGCTCTTGGTGTGCTCAATGACGAACGGAACGCCCTTTCAGAGTTCATTACGGTCGGGCTCGAGCCAGATGAGGAGAAACGCATCGGCGACCGTCCAACCGGGCGAGGCGTATTAGGACTCTTGATCTCTGATCCCAAGGTAAAGCGGCTTGCTCTGCTGAGTTCCGACCCTGCGAGTTATGGCTTTCCTCCCAATCACCCTCCGATGGCCTCGTTCCTCGGAGTACCACTCAAGGTGCGGGATGAAGTCTATGGAAATCTCTACCTCACTGATAAGGTCGGCTGGTCCGAGTTCACTTCCGATGACGAGTCCTTGATTGGCGCTCTCGCCGTCGCTGCCGGTATAGCCATTGAGAACGCTCGGCTGCATTCGCGAGCCCAGGAGGCTGCCGTCTACGAGGAGCGGGACCGCTTGGCCAGAGATCTGCACGACACGGTCATCCAAAGACTCTTTGCCATCGGCCTGTCCCTTCAGAGCTTGGCCGGCAATGCCTCGGCGTCGGGTATTTCAGATCGACTGAAACGAACGATCTCCGACGTCGATGAAACCATCCGCCAGGTGCGGACCAGCATCTTCGAGCTCGGTACGGAGGGGCTCAACCGGGGAGTCCGGGACAACGTGCTCACCCTTTTGGAGGAGCTGAAGCCCGTTGTGGGATTCAGTGTCACTGCATCCTTCGAGGGACCCGTCGATACGGCTGTTCCCGATATCGTCTGTGAACACCTACTGGCCACCGTCCGGGAAGCGATCACCAACATAGGACGGCATGCCCAGGCGGCCAACGCCACTGTCGCCATCAGCGTGAGCGAGGGGCAGTGCCAATTGCCGCGTGGTCGATGATGGTTGTGGGATCGTCAAGACCCAATCGGGAACCGGCGGCCTTGGATTGGGCAACCTACGACGCCGCGCCGAAAAACTTCACGGGAGCTTCGCTGTCGAGAGCCCTGAGGACGGCGGAACGATACTTACGTGGCAGGTACCCCTCGCCCAATAGAGTCGATCGAAAGGTCTCCCAAAATTCGTGATCTATCTGGCCGTATGTAGGCTACCTTGTCGGTCAACTTGATGCCGGCACCCATCATTGCTCGCAGCGAAGATGAGAATCTAGAGCTCAATCTGGTCCGAAACCAACCAGCAGCAATTGAGGGAGAACTATGAGTTCACAGTCTGAACGCACCCACCGGATTGTTGTCGGAGTCGACGGTTCGCCGTCCTCAATGGCAGCGTTGGAATGGGCTGCGACTTACGCTGGGCTCACCGGAGCCACCCTCGAAGTCCTGATGACGTGGGAATGGCCGGCCAGCTATGGGTGGTCGATCCCAATCCCCGCTGGATACGACCCCGAACATGACAGCGCGAAGTCCCTCGAGAAAACACTCAAGCCCGTGCGAGAAGGTCACCCGGATATTGCCATCCGGTCCAATGTCATCGAGGGCCACCCCGCCCCAATACTGGTAAAAGCGTCCGATGGAGCTGACCTCCTCGTGGTTGGCAGCCGAGGTCACGGTGAATTTGCCGGCATGCTGCTGGGATCGGTCAGCGAACACTGCGTGACAAATGCCCACTGCCCTGTCCTGGTGTTTCGCGACCGTTGATGATTGCCCAACCACGCAGAGTTGAAGGTTGAGCAGCCCGGCGTCATCGACTCCCGACCCGCAGGCAGACAGAGCGTCCTTGCCCGATTTAGCTGTTGGTCATTGTCGGACTTCTGTCGAGCCCTGCCGTCGGAGCGTCCTCCTCACGAGCGCCTCCTGATAGTTCACATGCCAGACCCCGTTCGTCGGGAGCTGGTGGCCCGACTGGGCTGGCTCAACGTGTTGCCCGGCACTTCAAATCATCTCCCAGGACTTCCGACAGATGACGGAGGGGAGTTTTGTGCTGCATCGAAGCAATCTCGAAGTCCCGATCGTGTTCGGACGACCGGCTCGGTACCTGTCGTTGGCCATGATCGTCAGCGCATCTTCCGCAACTTCTGGTTCCGATAGGCCTATGCCGATCGGGGCGGGGGCCGAGGAAGTGGCCGCTCTCCGCCTGCCTCTAGCTTGGGGTCATGTATGGGACTTTTGGCCCTGGATTGTCTTCGATGGATAAGCCATTCTCTCATTATGTGGGCAAACGAGTTCTCTGACGCGATGGTCCTTACCGAGTCGGAGTGCTTCGAACACTTGAGCCAGGTATCACTGGGGCGAATTGCCGTCAGCATCGATGCGCTCCCAGTGATCCTTCCGGTTCAGTTCGTGCTCTATGACGAGTCAGTACTCTTTTTCACCGTCTCCGGTTCGAGATTCGATGCCGCCACCACCGATGCTGTCATCGCATTTCAGGCCGACGCCGAGGAGCCGATCGCCGGAACCTACTGGAGCGTGGTTCTCCAGGGGATGGCATCGACAATGGGCGAGTTGCCGGCAGATGCCTTGGAGAGAGCCATCCCGTTGGAACCGTGGCCCGAGTTGCAACCGGACCTGCACGCGGTGAGAATCGAAGCGCCCATTGTCAGCGGACGTCGGTTCAAAATCGCCGGCGAATGCCCCTCCATTGAGTTCCCTGATGCCCCTCGCCTGTAGCGGGGCCGCTCGGGCCGTCTTTGCTTGGGACTGCAGTTGCCCTGTGAGGGACAGCTCAGCACTGACCGGTACAATGAATCCGGCTCTAGAAATGAGGCCTGTAAGCCTACCAACCAGATCCCGATGGATGATGCCATATTCCAGTGAAGGACGGCGTTCCAATCGGGTTAGTATTGGTCGTTGCCATCGCGGTAGAGGCAGTTGCGAGCCCATAAAGGCGGTGCCCGCGAGCGGATTCACACACCAACCGTGATCTTCGAATGCCACCGTTTCCCTCGTCGGGTGCACGGGGTGCAGCGGGTTGGACTCGACTCTATACGCCCTGTAGGTCGCGTCGCCTGAAAGCGAGTCCACCGAGGAGTGCGCCCGTGCAACCGATTGCCATCATGACTCCATTCGCTTCCCAGTGCGGTGCTACCGCAGGGGCCGAGGCCATCTGGTGGAACACCGACGTGTCGAGCACCCAATGATTCACAGCACCGATGCCGCCCACGGTCACGATGAGCAGCGACCAGCCCAGTAGCGAGTAGATGGCGAGCGACACCATCCGAGGCCGTATCCCGAATACCAGCACCCCGATGCCCAAGATGGCGACGGCTGGTGGGACCAGATTCACCCCCGCCTCCAAGAGCGTGGTGAGTCTGATTCCCGTGTGCTGAGTGGCGACACCGAGCCACACGAATGCACCCGCGCCGATGCCGCTCACGAGGAGGACGGCGACGGCGACGAGGAGCCTTCCACCGAGCCACGACGTGCGGGAGACGGGACGGACCAGAAGGTGGTCGAGTCTGCCTTCGGACTCCTCCGAGCGGGCTGCGGTGAGCTGCCCGGCGCCGACAAAGGCCACCAGGACGGCGAGGACGAGAAAGCACACACCGAGCACAGCTTCGGCACCGGTTCCCGATGCTCCAAGCTTCAAGAAGACCTTGTGGACCGAAGACCCCGAGATTGTCCCTCCGGCCGACTTGGCAATGAGCCCGTACAGCAATCCCGACACGGCGATCGCCACCCACCAACCGATCACTGTGGGACGCGTCATGCGGACGGCCAGACCCGTGGGCCCGGAGAGAAGCCGGAGATGGGGTTCACCGGTCGTTCGGTCCGGCACGACGCTCGCCCCCACGTCGCGGGAGCCGGCCAGGCGCACGGCGGCGAAAGCCAGCACCACGGTAAAGCAGAAGATTGGCACAAGAGCCAGGGGTTGGGGCGCAGTCAGGGGCTGGAGCTCCTCCACCCAACCGAGTGGCGATGCCCAGATCAGGCCATGGAGGCCCACTCCGGCGTCGGCGATCATCCGCACGCCATAGGCCAGGCCGAGGAACGCTGCGGCGTAGGAGCGCAGCCTGGCGTCGGGTCGCTGCGAGCTGGCTGGTCAACCCTCCCACCGCCAGGAACATGACGGCGGTGGCCACCATGGCCAAAGCGAAGTTCAGGGCTGGACCGGCGGCGATGTCCACCTTCAAGTCCCGGCCCGTGATAACTGTGATCATCGCCGTGAGCGCCCACAGAGCTGAGACGCCCAGCCCCAAACCCCCGAGCGCCTGGACCGTGGCACCGCGACGGTTGGTCTGGCCGGCCAGGAAGAGCTCCCAACGCCCGCTCTCCTCCTCGCTGCGTAGCAGCCTCGTGCTGGTGAGCAGTCCCCATACCGCACCGAGGACCATGAGGGTCATCGAAATCTTGAATGCGGTGAAGCCGGCGACGGTCTGGAGGCCCGGGGCCGGCCCGAATAGGGCGCTCGTTGCCTTGTTGGTACCGTACGCGACAGCCAGAGCGTTCCGTTGGGCCTCCGTCTTGTAGATCGTCGTGTAGCTGATGGCTGAGGAGGCGATGGAGGCGCCGAAGATGAAGCCCCAAATGACTCCGGAACGAACAGCCCTCCGGGCAGTTTGGCCGGCAACGACGGTGCCAGGCGAACGACGGAGACGTTGCCGCGCCACGCTGGGCTCAGCTGGCGACGTTTTGCGATTCACTGGGCAGGCTCAAGCCACCGTACTGAGCCAGGAAGAGTTCCTCCAGGGATGGCTCCCGGCTCACGAGACGGGCGACGTCGGTTCCTTCCAGGGCCTTCAAGAATGGCTCGATCGATCCTTGCACGTGGCAGCGGACCACTGGACCGTCTGTCTCCACTGAGGTCACTCCGGGCACGCCGGACAGATCTGGGATGGCACCGGCAAAGGTCGCTCGATGGAAAGGGCACTGAGGTGCTGCGTCTGGGCCAACGTGCCCATCTCGATGAGCTTTCCCTGCCTGAGTATGGCGACCCGGTCACAGAGCGCTTCCACTTCGCTCATGATGTGTGACGAGAGAAAGACCGTCTGGCCGCGGTCTCGCGCTTCGTGGATACAGCGACGAAATACCTGCTCCATGAGCGGATCGAGCCCGCTGGTTGGTTCGTCCAGTAGCAGCAGGTCGGGGCGAACCATCAACGCGCCGATCAGGATCACCTTCTGTCGGTTCCCCTTCGAGTAGGCGCGAACCTTCTTGGTGGGATCGAGATCGAACCGTTCGATCAGCTCGTCGCGGTACGGGGTGTCCATCTGACCGTGAATGCGCCCGAGTAGATGGAGGGTCTCGGCGCCGGTCAAGGACGGCCAGAGGTTTGCCTCTCCGGGCACGAATGCCAGATGCCGATGGGCTTCGATGAGCTGGTGCTGACAATCGAACCCGAAGATTGAGCCACGGCCCTTCGTGGGCCGTATGAGGCCCAGTAGCAGTCGAATGGTCGTCGTCTTTCCGGCTCCATTGGGGCCCAAGAAGCCAACCACCTCGCCCCGGGCGACTTCGAGGTCCAGGTCGTCAAGCGCTGCGACCTTGTCGTAACGCTTGGTCAAGCCTTTCCGTGCGTATGGCAACCGTTCCCACGGGATCCCTCCTTATCATGCACCACAGTAAGCTTGCTTAGGCTGATCTAGGGCTCAGATTCCAGCAGCACATGGGTCCCACTATCCAGGTGGTGGGACAGCAAGCGGCTAGGACCGTCACGCTGGCCACCACACCGTTGGCACCCGGCCACAACGCCGCGCCTCCGGGAAGGGCACGGTGATCCGTCGGCAGAGTTCCGGGCGTCAGGCTACTCTGCGACTGACGAGTGACCGCCCCAGAGCCAGTCGGCGATCTCCGGTGGGTCTTCGCCATGCTCGCAGCCGTAGCGGCGGGCTTCGAGCCGGGCGTCGATCATCTGCTGACGCAGCATCGCATTTTGGGGTCCGAGTCCGGGGACCCGATCGAGCACGTCGATGACCAGGTGATATCTGTCGAGATCGTTGAGCATCACCATGTCGAAGGGGGTGGTCGTGGTTCCTTCCTCCTTGTATCCCCGGACATGGAAGTTGTCGTGATTGGTCCGTCTGTAGGTCAGACGATGGATGAGCAGCGGATAGCCGTGGTAGGCGAAGATCACCGGCCGGTCGGGCGTGAACAGGGTGTCGAACTCGCGATCCGGAAGCCCATGGGGGTGGTCGGTATCCGGTTCGAGACGCATCAGGTCGACGACGTTCACGACGCGGACTTTCAGATCTGGGAGGTGCTGATGCAAGAGATCCACTGCGGCCAGGGTTTCGAGGGTGGGAATATCGCCACAACAAGCCATGACGACGTCGGGCACCGAGTCGTCGTCGTTCGATGCGAAGGACCAGATCCCGAGCCCTCGTGTGCAGTGGTCCAACGCCTCATCCATCGTGAGCCAGTCGTGTTGGGGCTGCTTTCCGGCGACGACGACATTGACGTAGTTGTCGGCTGCGAAGGCAGTGGTCTGCGACCGACAGGAGGCAGTTGGTGTCCGGCGGGAAGTACACGCGGACGATCGAGGCCTTCTTGTTGACCACGTGATCGATGAACCCTGGGTCTTGATGAGAGAACCCGTTGTTGTCCTGTCGCCACACATGGCTGGAGAGGAGGTAGTTCAGCGAGGAGATGGGCCGGCGCCACGGGATCTCCGCGCTGACCTTCAACCATTTGGCATGCTGATTGAACATCGAGTCGATGATGTGGATGAACCCCTCGTAGCAGTTGAAGAGGCCATGGCGACCGGTCAGGAGGTATCCCTCGAGCCATCCCTCGCACTGATGCTCCGACAGCACCTCCATGACCCGCCCGTCGGGGGCCAGATGGTCGTCGCCAGGTCGTAGCTCGGCGTCCCAGGCCCGGTCGGTGACCTCGAACACGTTCTGCAACCGATTGGAAGCGGTTTCGTCTGGTCCGAAGAGGCGGAAGGTTTCCGGGTTGGTTCGTATTACGTCTCGGAGAAAGGAACCCAGCACCCGGGTCGCCTCCCGCATTGACGGTCCCCGGGCTCGGAACCTCGACCGCGAAGTCGGAGAAGTCGGGGAGCTCGAGCTCGGTCCGAAGGAGCCCCCCATTGGCATGGGGGTTGTCGCTCATTCGACGCTCACCTGAAGGAGGGAACCGGCAAATGGCCTCGATCGGTCCTCCGTCTTCGCTGAAGAGCTCATCGGGCCGGTAGCTGCGAAGCCACGCCTCCAGCTGGGCAAGGTGCTCGGGATTGGTGCGCACCTCGGTCAGGGGCAGCTGGTGGGCGCGGAAGGTCCCCTCGATCGGCACTCCATCGACGATCTTCGGGCCGGTCCAGCCCTTGGGCGTCCGCAGGATCAGCATCGGCCATCTCGGCCGGGCGCCCGCGCTGCTGTGAGAGCGGGCGGCGTCCTGGATGTCGCGGATCTCGGCAAAGATGGCGTCCAGCTGGGCAGCCATACGCCGGTGCACGGCCATGGGACTTTCGCCGTCGAATCCACCTTCGACCAGCACCGGGCGGTACCCGTAGCCGGTGAAGAGCTCCAGAAGCTCGGCGGTGGGAATTCGAGCCAGCACCGTGGGAGCGGCGATCTTGTACCCGTTCAGATGCAGGATGGGCAGCACGGCGCCGTCCCGTCGGGGGTCGAGGAATTTGTTCGAGTGCCATCCCGTGGCCGCCGGCCCGGTTTCGGCCTCTCCGTCGCCCACCACACAGGCGACCACCAGGTCGGGGTTGTCGAATGCAGCCCCGAAGGCATGGCTCAGCGAGTAGCCGAGCTCACCGCCCTCGTGGATGGACCCCGGGGTCTCCGGGCTGCAGTGACTGGGGATGCCGCCGGGGAAGGAGAACTGGCGGAACAGCCGTCCCATACCGTCACTGTTGCGCCCAATGTGGGGATATCGCTCGCTGTAGGTGCCTTCGAGCCAGGTGTTGGCCACGACGGCCGGTCCCCCGTGACCTGGGCCGCATACGAATATGGCGCTGAGGTCCATCGCCTTGACGCAACGACTCAGGTGAGCGTAGATGAAGTTGAGCCCAGGGCTGGTCCCCCAGTGACCCAGTAGCCGTGGCTTGATGTCCTCTGGGTCGAGCGGCCCGCCGCAACAACGGGTTGTCCATGAGGTAGATCTGGCCGGCGGTGAGGTAGTTTGCGGCCCGGAAGTATGCATCAAGAGCAAGCAACTCATCGGCTTCGGGCCGAGCGGGGGATTGTGATCCGTCGACGGCAGTCATCCCGATCTCCTTCAGGTATTTCACTGGGACTTGCCATGGTCATGCTGACGTTCGGTCGCTTCCATCTGGCAAAGTGGGTGGATGCGAGTCCTTGTCGTCAACGCCGGGTCTAGCTCGCTAAAGCTGCGCCTGATAGACGGGGAAGACCGCGTGGTGGCAGCCGCGGACCTTGCGTGCCCTGCTCCGGCGGATATGGCCGCCGTCCTCGGTTCCTTCGTCGAAGAGAACCCAAACTTCGATGCTGCCGGCCACCGAGTGGTCCACGGCGGTTCGGCGTTTCGCCAGCCCATCCTCCTCGACGAGGGCACCGACGCCGGCCTCGATGCTCTGGCTGATCTGGCTCCCATGCACAACCCTCCCAGTTTGAGCGCGATCCACAGTTTGCGATCGTTGCGGCCAGATCTGCCCCAGGTGGCCTGCTTCGACACAAGCTTTCACGCAGACATGCCGGCTAAGGCGATCACGTACGCCATACCCCGGCGCTGGCGGGAGCAATGGGGCATTCGACGCTACGGCTTCCATGGCCTCAGCCATGCCTGGGCCAGCCGACGGGCGGCCGAAATTCTCGGGAGGCCCACTGGAGATCTCCGCCTGGTCACCGCCCACCTCGGTGCCGGCGCCTCCCTGGCTGCGGTAGCCTTCGGCCGCTCGGTCGACACCTCCATGGGGTTCACCCCGATCGAAGGCCTGGTGATGGCCACGCGTTCGGGGAGCGTCGATCCTGGGTTGGTACTGTGGGTGGAGCGGAATCACGGCCTTTCGGCGGCCGATGTTGAAGAGGCTCTCGAACACGGGTCGGGGCTGGCCGGCCTGGCGGGAGGCTCCGGGGATCTGCGTGAAGTGTTGGCGGCGATGGACGCTGGGGATCCGGACGCCCGGCTTGCCTATGAGGTCTACGTGTACCGGATCCAGACCGGAGTCGCAGCTATGTGCGCAGCCATGGGTGGGATGGATGGCTTGGTGTTCACTGGTGGGGCAGGCGAAGCAACTCATCGGCTGCGACTCGACGCGTGTGCTGACCTCGGGTTTCTCGGGGTACGGCTGGACGTCTCCGCCAGCCAATTCGGCGAGGGAGACAGACTGATATCCCCCGAAGGAGGAAACCCCGTGATTGTTGTCCATGCTCGTGAAGACCTCGAAATCACCCGCCACGTGCGGGAACTGGTGGAGTAGAAGTTCTGTCCGCAGCGGTAGAGGCTGCCGGCACATGTCGAACTTGGCGGCTTGCGTTGGTCGGGCCCCGAAAAGTGCACACAGGGGCAGCAGGGTCATCGAACCCGAGACCGTGCACTAGGCCGCGTGGCGAATCTCGAAGCTTCGACCGGTAACCACATCCGGGCGAAGGATGAGCACCATGTCCCCTGGGACAGGCACTAGCGGATACCCCGCCGCGTCAAGTTCGGACTCGCTCGGCACTTCGACCAGCGTCGCCAGCCCACGAAGGAGAATGCTCCAAGCTGTTCCCGCATCGGAATCGATGTGATCGACTTCAAACGCCACCAGGTGTCCGCCTGCCGCCCGGGACAAGAAGCCATTGCCCACCCTCACCAGAACCTGACCGTCTCGGAGCGTGAAGTTGACCGGAATGATCACCGGTGCGTGGTCGGTGGCTACCCCGACCCTTCCGATCTCACCCCATTTGGCCCCCACGGCCAACAATCGCATGCACTCAGTTGAGGGAAGAACCGTCGAACCCTTGGCGTCGATCCACATGTGACCACCATGCCATCTCGGCGTGCCCGCCACCAGAGCCTTTCGGCCTGCATTCCCGGTCCTGTTCAAGCGATAGCCCGGACCGACGGCCTCAGGCCTTCTGCCAGCTGACCGCACCGTTCTGAGATGGGACTTTCGGCACTAGCCCGTCGCCGGCTCCCGGCCGCACAATCGCGTGAGGGAGTTGCCAATGGTCGAAGAACGAGTACGTGTCGCCGACACGATGAGTGGTTCTGACGCTTTACTGTGGACGGTCGGACGAGATCCGGTACTGCGCCCGACAATCGTCGCCGTGATGGCATTGGATAGGGCCCCTGATTGGGACGACGTCCGCTCCCGCGTGGCAGAGCTGGTGGACATTGTCCCGCGGTTTCGGTCTCGGGCCAAGTCACGACCGTTGGGGCGCGGGAGGCCGCAATTCGTGACGGACGACCGTTTCGATCTCGACCTCCATCTTCGACGCATGCTCTTGCCGCCTCACGCAACTTTCAGGGGCGTGCTCGACTTGGCCCAGACGATGGCCACCATCGGATTTGATCCGGCGCTTCCGCCCTGGGAGGCAGTGGTTGTTGAGGGAGTGGATGGCGAAGACGCCGCCCTCGTCATCAAGTTGCACCACGCGCTCGTGGATGGCGTCGGCGGCGTCGCCGTGCTCATGCATCTCTTGGACAGTGTCCGCCTCCCGGGTTCCGAACGGGCCCCGCCGGCTGAGGTGACGGAGAGCCGAGCGTCTCCGGGACTACTTGGATGCCTGGCCGCCCCTCGGCGCGTCATTGAAACCGTTGTGCGCGGCTCGGTGCACCCGCTTGAGGAGGCGGGGCGGGTGGTGGCCACGGCGGCGTCCACGATGCGCCTCCTGGCTCCGGCCGGCCGACCGATCTCGCCACTCATGACGCAACGCAGCTTCAGACGGGGCTTTGAGGTGCTCGACGTGGACTCCCAGGCACTGCGCCGGGCGGCCAAAGCAACGAATGGAACGCTCAATGACGTCTTCGTAGCTGCGGTCGTGCGCGGGATCTCGCTGTACCACGACTTCCACGGCGTGCCGGTGGGCGACCTGAGGGCGCTGATGCCGGTCAACGTGCGCGCCACTGGTGACCCGGAGGGAGGGAATCACTTTGTGCCGGCACGCTTCATCATTCGAACACCTGCGGAGACAGAAGAGTGCGTACGCGAGGTCCAACAAATCACCGGATCGTGGAAGAATGCGCCGGGATTGGCGCTCAGCGAAATATTGGCCATTGGGCTCGACAAAATGCCCGATGTCGTGGTCATGGCGATGTGGGGCTTGATGCTCAAGGGCGTCGATTTCTGCGTCACCAATATCGCGGGCCCGACCTCCGAAACCTATCTGGCAGGGGCGCGCGTTGAACGAATGTTCGCCTTTGCTCCTCCCTCGGGGGCGGCGGTGAATGTATCGCTCGTCACATTTGCTGATGAGATGTGCATCGGTATCGTCGTCGACCGCGCAGCCGTCCCCGATAGTTCGCAGCTGGCTGCGGACCTCGCTGGTGGCTTCGAAGAGGTGCTGCGCCTTGGTTACAGGGAGGATAGGGGCCGATCGTAAATACCGCATTGCAGCTTCTCACTCCGCTTGACGCTGGATTCTTGTACTCCGAATCGAAACGGACGCCAATGCACATGGGCTCAATCGGGATGTTCGAAGGCGCTCCCCTGCATGACGAGCTTGGAGCGCTCCGCATGGATGCCTTGTGGGCAGAAATCGAGAGTCGTCTGCATCTTGTGCCGAAACTGCGACGGCGGGTGCGCTTCGCATCCTTTGGTATGGCAGCGCCAGCATGGGTGGACGATCCGGCCTTCGATATCACCAATCACGTTCGAGAAGCCAACCTCCCATCGCCGAAGACCGAAGCATCCTTGAGAGACCTGTGCGCCGAACTGATGGTTCGTCGCCTGCCACGCGACCGTCCCCTGTGGGAGATCTGGCTCATCGATGGGCTAGACGGCGGGCGAGTGGCAATGATGGAAAAGCTTCACCGTTCAATGGCAGACGGCCTCGCCGGTGTGGAACTGGTGACCATGCTATTCGACCTGGACCGGCATCCGGCGCGAAGTGAACCCCGCTTCCCCTGTGGAACCCGATCCTCCTCCACCGCAGAGATCCGTCATTGCCCGCGATCTCGGTCGCCGTACAATGCTCCCGCTGCGACTTCTGGCGAACGGAATCGGTGCTGTTCGTCACCCGATGGGTGTCGGTCGCGACGTTGCTCGCCACGCCGCCGCCCTAAGCAGTGTCGTCACATGCAAGAGCCTCGCTCCCTCCCTGTCGCTCAATGTCCCGGTCGGAGAAAGTCGGCGAGTAGCATTTGTCCGCCAGCCTCTTGACGAGCTGCGTCAAGTCGCCGAGCACTTCGGGGTCACCATCAACGATCTCTTGCTCACTGCGGTGGCCGACGGTGTCCGCTGCCTCCTGGCCGCACGTGGCGAGACGATCGAAGGGCAAACTGTCCAGGTACTAGTACCAGTGGGGGCCGATCACTATGGTGACAACCAGCTCGGAAACCGGGTCTCGGCGATGCTCGTTCGCCTACCGATCGGGTCCTCGGATCCGGTCGATCGATTGCTGTCTGTGTCGCTGGCGGCGGCGTCCGGCAAGCACCACCACCAACCTCTCGCCGCAGCACTTCTCCTCGAGCTGCTCGAGCCGTTGCCGCAGCCAGCCCTAGCGACCGCAGCCCGGCTCATCCACCGTCAACCTTTCTTCAACCTGGTGGTAACCAACGTCCCCGGTCCCGGTGTCCCTTTGTATGTTCTGGGCGCTCGCATGCTGGAGGCCTTCCCAATCGTCCCAATAGCTGGGAACCTGAGTGTTGGCGTGGCTGCCCTGTCGTATGGGGATCAGTTAACCATTGGCCTACTTGCCGATCCCGATGCATGCCGCGGATCTCGAGGTATTCGCTGATGGTATCGACCGTTCGCTAGCTGAGCTGGTTACCGTCGCGGACAACCTGAACACCCAAACTCTTCAAGATCACCCATCCCACCGGCTCGGAGTTAGTGGAGGTTCAAAGACGTGAGGAACTCGTCCTATCGCTGACTCTTGTTGTTGCGCATCGAGGACACCCTTAGATAGGGCTATCGATGTGACATCCAAGTGAACTTCCACGCTGCTGGGGCAGCACGAACGCAGGTCTGCTGATTGAAACCACTCAGCGCCGGACCATCCTTACCAATCACATGCCTCCTCTTGATTGAGTTGTGAGGTGGCACCAGATCGGATGGCCTATCCCATCAAGTTGCGGGCTGCGCCGTGGAAGAATCTTGAGATTCAATCAACACTGAGGAGCATTCCGTGCAAGAGATCAAGGTGGCCGTTCGCGCCCTGTCGCGTCTCGAACCGCTTATCGGAGCGGAGCGGTTTGGGGAGCTTCGTCGAGCGGCGGCTCATACCAGTCAGGCGTTGAAGGGGAAGACCATTTGGAATTTGAGCTCGACGGCTGCGGGCGGTGGAGTGGCCGAGATGCTTCAGGTGCTTGTCGGCTACACGCTGGACGCAGACATCGACATCCGCTGGTTCGTGATTGATGCCGACCCAGAATTCTTTGCCATCACCAAACGGATCCACAATCGCCTCCACGGAGCGGTCGGGGACACTGGCTGGCTCGGTCCGAATGAAGCGGCCCACTACGCGGAGATCGCTGCCGCGAACTCCAAAGGCATGATGAGTCGAGTTCGGGAGGGCGACGTGGTTCTCCTCCATGACCCTCAAACGGTCGGCATGGCTACGGCATTAGCCGAAGCCGGGGCCCGAGTGGTCTGGCGATGCCACATTGGACGCTCAGGAAGCAACCAGTGGACCGAAGAAGCCTGGTCGTTTCTCCGGCCTCATCTCGCTTTTTGTGAGGCTTACATCTTCTCCTTACCCGAGTACGTTCCCTCGTGGATCGAAGAGTCCAAAGTCTGGGTCATCCCTCCTTCCATCGATCCCTTCTCGCCCAAGAACCAGGACATGTCACCGAGGAATGTGATTCTGACGCTCGCCCGCATCGGTGTTCTTCAGGGAATATCAAAGGAAGCTCCTGGCGCGTTCGCTCGCGGCGACGGTACAGCTGGGTATGTCGAACGTCAGGCGGCGATCGTCTCCGCCAACGGCGTGCCCATGGGATCTCATGTCCCTTTGGTCGTCCAAGTATCGCGATGGGACCGACTCAAGGACATGGAAGGCGTCATGAAGGGATTCGTTGGCGCGTTGCCGGCGTTGGTTGATGCTCACCTCGCGTTGGTGGGTCCCGCGGTCGTCGGGGTTGCGGACGATCCGGAAGGGGCCGAGGTGTACGGCGAGTGCCTGGCGGTCTGGGAGGATCTACCAGCCGACGCCGCGCCGACGAGTCACGCTCATCACCCTGCCCATGGATGATGTGGATGAGAACGCTGCGATGGTTAACGCCATCCAACGGCATGCCACCGTGATAGTACAAAAGAGCCTGGAAGAAGGATTTGGATTGACCGTCGCCGAAGGCATGTGGAAGGCGAAAGCCGTGGTGGCCTCAGACGTCGGAGGTATCACCGAGCAAATCGTCCCTGGAACAGGCATCCTTCTCAGTAACCCGACGGACCTGACCGCTTTTGGAGAAGCCCTCACCGAGCTCTTTACAGACCCCCGACAGGTGGTCGAGCTCGGCTTACGTGCTCGCGAGCATGTGCTCGAAAGTTATGTGGGCGACAAGCACCTGCGTCTCTTCGCCCAGCTAATGGCCGACCTATCTGGGTAGACAATCTGGCGGGATATCTTGGAGACTTGCTGATGGACTACGACCTCAGCGAGCCGACCCGGCGAATCCTAAGCGCGTCGGGGGTGCAGCTCAGCGGAACATCACGACCTTGAGCGCGCCAGTATCGAATGCGCGTGCAAACACATCATAGGCTTCATCTATCTGTTGAAGATTGAATCGGTGGCTCACGAGTTGGCTCGCTTCGATCTGGCCAGTAGTCACCAGCCTCAGGAGCGTAGGGGTGGAATAGGTGTCCACCAAGCCAGTGGTGATGGTTACGTTGCGGATCCACAGCGACTCAAGATGAAGCGTCGCCGCTTGCCCGTGGACCCCGATATTTGCCACATGCCCACCGGGCCGCACCAACTCGGTGCACAGTTCGAACGATTCAGGGACGCCCACCGCCTCGATAGCCACGTCGGCGCCGAGCCCGTCGGTGAGCGCTTGCACGGCAGCGACCGCGTCGTCGCGCCCGCTGTTGATCGTCACATCGGCGCCGAATCGCTTGGCGGCCTCGAGGCGCACATCGGCGAGGTCGATGGCCACCACGTGGCCTGGTGAAAAGAGCTCGGTACCGAGGATGGCCGACAATCCGATGGGACCGGCTCCTACGACGGCAACCGTGTCGCCCGGCTGCACCTTACCGTTGAGCACCCCAACCTCATAGGAAGTAGGGAGGATATCCGCGAGCATCAGGATTTGCTCGTCGCTCGCCTTTGGGGGTACCGGGTAGGTGGAGGTATCGGCGAAGGGGACCCGCACGAACTCTGCTTGAGTGCCATCGATCAGGTGCCCAAGGATCCATCCACCTCCCCCCACGCACTGGCCATAGTTGGCTTCCCGGCAGAAGCGGCAACGCCCACAGGAGGAGATACACGAAACCAGGACTCGATCGCCGGTGGAAAGGCTCTTGACCCCGGTGCCCACCTCGACGACGGTCCCAACCGCCTCATGACCCAGGATGCGCCCTGCGGACACCTCGGGGACGTCGCCTTTCAATATGTGCAGGTCGGTACCACAGATGGTGGTGGCATCGACTCGAACGATGGCATCGGTGTCGTCCTTGAGCGTCGGGTCGGGTACCTCTCTCCACGACTTCGACCCCGGACGTTCGAAGACAAGAGCCTTCATAGTTGTCTCCTTGTGAAAGCCTTAGGCCTCTAGCATGGAACTCAGCACCGGCGATCGCTAGGGCCGAAGGTCACACCGGTGCGAACCACAATCGTTGGTCGTGGGATTCCAGGCGATCTGTCGTCCGTGGGAGAAAGGCTCGTCGTGTGGAAGGCTTCATAACTTCGAATGCTGGCCTGTCGACACCGAGCACAGTCCTGAACGCTACCAACCAGGTGAGAACCCACGCTGACGTTCACAAAAGGCCTCAAACACGGGAGCGGCATGCCAAGGCAATGGTGAACGCCCGACGCATCAACCATGTGGACACCGGGAGTCGGTCAACACCGCAAACCGAATCATGACCGACGTCGCGCCGTTGGTGGATCCCTGGTCTGGGCCGTCAATTGAGGCCGCGGCGGCCATGCCAGCTGATCTGGTCCTCGACGCGCTCGTCAGCCGCGAATCGGGGCTCACCGCCGTGGAGGTTCTAGCGCGATCCGAGGTGTTTGGCCCAAACGCCGTGCGGTCGCACAGGGTGAGGGCGTGGTCGGTCCTGGCCCGGCAATTGCGCAGCCCGTTGCTGTGGTTGTTGCTTGTAGCTGCAGCGGTGTCAGCAGTCGTCGGTGAGGGGCTCGACGCTCTTATCATCGGGGTCATTGTCACAGCCTCGGTCGGACTCGGCTTTGTCAACGAATACGCTCAGCGTGCCGCGGAGGCGATGCACTCGGAGATCCGCCATATCGTCGAAGTGACCCGTGATGGCGCCTCCGTGGACATCGAGGTCACGCACCTCGTGCCAGGTGACATCGTGCACCTTGGTGTCGGGTCAATCGTTCCTGCCGACGTGAGGCTTCTGAACGCCAGCAATGTGGAGTGTGACGAGTTGATTCTCACTGGGGAATCGGTTCCGGCTCCGAAATCAACCGAACCGGTGGTCAGCAATGTTCCGTTGGCTGAGCTCTCGTCGTGCCTTTTCTTGGGAACGGTGGTGCACGAAGGGGCTGCGAGCGCAGTCGTCGTTGCGACCGGTGGGGCCACACAGTTCGGACGGATCGCAACCGGGCTCGGTGAACGCCACCCACAGACGGAGTTTCAGATTGGCCTCACCCGATTCTCGGGTCTATTAGCCAAGGTCGGAATAGTGCTTAGCGTCACAATCTTCTTGATCAACGTAGCACTGGGTCGACTAGTCATCGACGCTGTCCTGTTCTCACTTGCCGTCGCGGTCGGCATCACCCCACAGCTACTCCCCGCGGTCGTCTCGACAAGCCTGGCGACCGGATCACGGCGGCTCGCCCAAAAGAAGGTGCTTGTCAAACGGCTGGTGTGTATCGAGGACCTCGGTGACATCGACGTACTATTCACTGACAAGACAGGCACTCTCACCGACGGCAAAATCAGTTTCGAACGATCGGTGGACTCGGTCGGGGTGGTGAGCCCCGAGGTCTTCACCTTGGGCCTCGTTTGCAACGAAGCCACCCCAACGGGTGTCGGCGCGGTCGGCGGCAACCCCCTCGATGTCGCTCTGTGGGAAGGGCCTGGCGCAGACCTCGACCGCACAGCCCAGTTCAAGCGCGTCGCCATCGCTCCGTTCGACCACGACCGTCGGTGCGTATCGGTTCTCGTCGATCGGCACGATCAGCGGCTGCTCATTACAAAGGGTGCTCCCGAGATGGTCCTGGACCGGTGTGCAAGTGTCCCGGATAAGGCCCGCGTCGCTCTCGAAAGAGAGTTTTGTGCTGGCAGGCGGGTCGTCGCTATCGCCACCCGGGTCGCCCCCGAAACTGACCGGACTCGTCCCCGATGACGAGCACGATCTGGTCCTCGCAGGGTTTCTCGTGTTCCTCGATCAGCCCAAGCCGTCTGCCGGCCCATCGATTCACCGACTGGCCGAGTTGGGCATCACCGTCAAGATCGTGACTGGCGACAATCCCGTCGTCGCCGAGACCGTGTGCCGGACCCTAGGGGTCGACTCAATCGGAACTCTTACGGGTAGCGACATCGAAATGATCGACGACGACGGACTCAGCGCCGCCGTTGATGGCACAACAATCTTTGCCAGGATCAGCCCCGAGCAAAAGGCTCGCATTCTTCATGCTCAGCGCAATGCTGGCTCGGCGGTGGCGTTCCTCGGCGATGGCGTAAATGATGCTCTCGCACTCCACCATGCGGATGTCGGGATCTCAGTCGACGCGGCCACAGATGTGGCCAAGGATGCCGCCGACATCATTCTTCTCGAACGGGACCTGGACGTCCTTGCCGACGGCGTCGCCGAGGGCCGGCGCATTTTCGCGAACACCATCAAGTACGTGCTGATGGGCACGTCGTCCAACTTCGGGAACATGTTCAGCGTGACCGTCGCCGCCGCATTTTTGCCGTTTCTCCCGATGCTCCCATTTCAAATTCTGCTCAACAACTTGCTTTACGACGCCAGCCAGATGACTATTCCCACCGACCGCGTCGACGAGGAACAGCTCGCTCGATCGTAACATTGGGACGTCGGCTTCATCCGACGGTTCATGGTTCGATTCGGCCCGATCAGCTCGGTGTTCGACTTCGCAACCTTCGCCGTCATGCTCTCGGTATTCAACGCACCCGCACCCGAATTCCGCTCCGGTTGGTTTGTCGAGTCGCTCGCTACTCAGACCTTGATCGTGTTGGTGATTCGTACCCGTCGAGTACCGTTTCTACGGAGCCGGCCGTCGCGTCCGCTGCTCACGTCAGTTCTCGTCGTCGTAGTCGTCGGTGCTCTGATCCCACAGTCCCCTCTCAACGAACGACTCGGCTTCGCACCACTCCCATTGGCCTTCTTCGGCGTGCTAGTCGCCTTCGTCATCGCCTACCTCGTCTGCGTCGAAATCGCCAAATATTACTTCTATAGAGGCGCCCGTCTTACCAACACGGAACCCCTACAGCGCGATCATGCCCATCGCATCAACCGACTAGCCGCCCGCTGGAGCCACCATAAGGACCTCCCGTTCTCACTCGGGAACCACTGACACCACATTCTCGGCTCGAGGGATGATCGAGCGACGAGATTGGCCGGTATGGCAGAGAGGTTGCCGGGACGAAGCTCCACCGGGTTCGTTGGTTTCGACAACTCCGCTCCGGCTGCAAAAGTTCAACTTAGACGGCGTGGCTGTAGGCAAACCGCAGGATTGCGATGTGCTTGTCCGTGTCTCGTTGCATGAGCTCGACAAGTAAATCCCACAATGTGGTGTCCTTGACGTGCTTCAGTTCCCGGCGGAGCGCCTTCAGCTCCCGCAAGTCTTGCTCTTCATGGCGCAACAGCTGCCGCGTCGTGTCCAGAACCTCCACCGTGTTCTTGTCAAAGTCCATTCTCGGAACCTCCGGACTCTCGGCTTGGAGTTCTGCGCTGGCTTTCAGCGATAGCGCGAGCTCCATGAACAGTCCGTGATGGCGACGTTCATCCTCGATAAGCCAACGAATGAGATATGCGAGCGCTTTCGATTTGGTATCCGCCGCGGCCCGGACGTACTCCTCCAGTAGTTTGCGCTCCCGAGCGATGTGTGTCGTGAGGTGATCGAACAGTGCACGTTCCCACGTGCTGGCACCGATGGGCGGCACCAATGAGTCTTCTGCCGGGGTGACGCTGAAGCCTTCTCGCATCGCTATCTCCTCTGGTTACGTCGACGCTGTCGGGATGCTCTGTCTCTTGCTTGTCGGTAGTTCCGTTAGCTTCCTCCACCCTTGCATCGCGAAGAACGACTTGGACAGGGCCATTCGTCCCATTTGCTGGTGATGTCACCGATCTTCGTCGACGTTCCCGACGGAGGATCTGGGGTTCCACTTCTGTGCGCAGCCACCGCAACTGAGCTGAAGACATAGGCCCCAATTGGGTCTTTTGCCCCTAACGAGGGGGCGGTCCAGGGTCGGCACTTGATTTAGGAGCCTTTCGTGAATGCGTGGGGCACGAGTAATGGCGGACGACCTATGCAACGAAAGCTGTTCGACCTATTGGTAAGTGGCGTAGGTGCACTCCTAGTGGTGGCCTTGGTCGTAGCCGGGTCGCTGCTTCTGGTCGGGTACAACTTCGCAAATGGCAATGTGCACAACCAGCTTGCTGAGCAACAGATTGCCTTCCCGCCCGTAGCGGCCTTTTCTCATCCAGTGCCGGGCACAGAAATCACTCCCTCAATGGTCGGGACGGTCTCGAAGTATGCCGGTCAAGAGTTGACCACAGGGCAACAAGCTGAGGTCTACGCCAACGATTTCATCGCTGTGCATCTCCAGGAGATCGGCGGTGGGAAAACCTACGCTCAGCTGTCCGATGCGGCCATGGCTCTGCCGAAGGGCTCGGCGGCCTACACGGCGGCTGAGGCCAAGGTGGAGACGGTGTTCCAGGGAACGACCCTCCGGGGTTACTGCTCGAGGCCTACGGCTTCAGCGTCTTTGCCGCCATCGCACTTTGGGCCGCGATCGCCTCGTTCGTCCTCGCTGCCTTGATGGCAGTCCTGGTTGTCTTCGGATTCCTCCATGCTCGGAAGGTCGATGAGACCGAGGAACTCATGGACCATGCCTCCACAACCGACCACAGCGAGCTGGTCACTGTCTGATCGCGCTGTCGCTCTACCCACCAACTCCACCCGGCCCTATGGACCGGGTGGAGTCGCGTCTGAGCGTAGTGAAGGGGTCAGCACGTGGGCCCTACGTACCGAGATCTCCGCTCAACTAGTCTCGATCTAGCAATGTTGGCGGCTGCCGGCACGGCGGGGGCTCCCGGGCCTGTGCGGTACTCGGCCTTCCCGGATGGTCCGCCTCATCGACCGGTCACCCAGGACCTCGACCAGGAGGAGGAATGATCTTGGTTGGCTCTGTTGCGTTAGCCGATCACCGGCCGCGATCTTGGCGGCGCCCATGGGACTTGCAGGTCAGACCACGAGCCCGAGCTCGTCGAACGCCGCGGCGATGGTCATGCCGGGAAGGGCATCGATTGCGAGTTCGTAGTGTCCACGCTGCAGGTTCTGGATGAATGCATGGCCTTCGACGATCACGCTGGCGGTCCGGTCCCGTTTGAGGCCCCGCATCGGGCGCAGTCTGGCCTTGAGGCGCCCATGGTCAGCTTCGACTCGGTTGTTCGCGTATTGGTTGGTGTCGTGAAGCGCGGCTGGTAGGAGCTTCGCAACGACCCGGACCAATGCGTGGGCCTGGTCGGTGGTGATCTCAGCCGGCTCGCCTTGCGAGCGGATTGCAATAGTGAAGAACGCCGTCACCGCCTTCAGATCACGTTTCTCCGACACGAACACGTCAACAACCTGTCCGTATTGTTCGACGGCCCGGTAGACGTACCGCCAGGACCCAGAGACCTTCACATAGGTCTCGTCGACGAACCAGTGACCACCCACGCTGTGGCGACACGGCCGGGCCGCCTCGACCAGCAACGGCGTGAAGCGCTGGACCCATCGGAACAGGGTCACGGTCGACCTCGATGCTCCGCTCGGCGAGCAGTCCTCCAGATCTCGATAGGACAGTCCGTAGCGCAGGTACCAGCGCACCGTGATCAGGATGACCTCAGGCGGGAACCTGAACCCGGCGAACGCTGATTCGGGTGATTGGACCAACGGGACACACGAATATGTCTCACCCTGAAAGACTCGCTCAACCACGGTTCAGGCACGGACCTCGAGAATTCGGGCCAGGTTCGCGCTCAATGCAACAGAGCCCCGCACGGAGACCACCGCGCCGAAGGGACCGGAGGGTGACGTGCAAAAACGTTTAGTCGTCGATCTCCACCCAGATGGCCTGCTCGTCGTGCTCTTCCCAATCGGAGCCCGGCAGAGCCACTGCCCAGCTGGTCCACGTCCCGCTCGGCCGAGCCGGCAAGGTTCTTACCTTGGCACGAACATCCATTCCAGGCTCGAGCTGCACGGACGAACTCAGCGGGGCAGTCGTCATTCCCCAATGAGTGGGCGGGTCGCCTGGGCCCACGGACAGCGTGATACCCGGGGCGAGGTCAGCGCTGAACCAGAGGGCGAGCGCGTTGGCTGCACCGAACACTTGGACTGACAGAAGCGTCTCGGCTTGGTGAGGCCCCTCCGCCTGCTCGAGCGTGACCAGCCCCGTCTCCGTGGTCCACATACGACCAGCCCGTGAACGCATGTCGCTGGCGTCGAAGTGGCGAAAGCTGCCTGAGTAGTGAATTTCGTTTACCGTCTTCTCGATCAGGGCATCGAGGTCAACTCCGTACGGATTGTCCCGCAGGAACCCCACCATGTCCTCGAGATAGCGGTTATGCACGAGCGCGGCCCATGCGGTAACGGAGTTGGGAATCATGGTTCCGCCGGGCTTGAGCCAGCGATCTCGGGCGACAATGAGCGGAGGCAGCATTCCTTCGTCGATCCCAAAACCGCCGAGCCACTCCGACACAATCACGTCGACGCGTTCCGGAGGTTCGATGTCCAAGACGTCGCCTTGGATCACTCGGACGATCTCATCGACCCCGTTCGTTACTGCCAGCTCCTGGGCCAGAACAGCCATCGTGGTTTGTTCGATCGCGTAGACCCGTGAGGCACCTGCACGTGCAGCCAATACGCTAAGGATGCCGCTGCCCGCCCCAAAGTCGAGCACGATGTCGCCAGGGTGTACCACCGAGGCAATCGCACGCCCAAAGGCTTCGGTGCGGACCCGGTCTCGAATCATGGTTCGGTGTACCTCGAACTCTGCGTACATCGGATCCGGTGACTGCTTGATGGGTGTCCGCACGGGTTCAATGTAGCCACGTACCGTGCAGTCCTCGTCGCAGTCATAGAAGGTGTCTCGGATCAGACCTTGGATGAGGTTCTCGGCACCCACAAGACGCCGTTTCCGAAGAGAGATGCGGGCACGTCTCCCAAATGGCCCTGCTCAAGTTGAGCCAGCAGCGGAAAATCGACTTCGCTTGGCGACTTGGCCGCTCGAGGGAAACTCCCTCGTGAACCCGAGCGGAATCAGGGCAAGGAGCGCTGCGGCCGAGTCTAGCTTTGAGTGATCGGAGTTGTGCCGATTCGTAGCCGTCGATCAATGCGACAGTAGTCGCTTCGCGAGGGCCAACTAGCTCGTGGCGGAGCACACTCCGCTCAGAACGGTCTATCCAACCGCTAGGCCCCGAGATTGCGCCGAATCACCAATGTGGCAGAGCTGATCTGCGCACTCGGCTTAACCCGATTTGGGAACATTGCGGTCGGCGAGCCAGCGAAGCCGAGCTGCTCGCGCATCCCATGCGTACACCACGACGGTGCCCGCGAGCCGGTCATGCCATCCTTGCCGGGCGCGATTGGTGAGAATTCCGAGACAACCCAGAAAAAGTGCCGCAATGCTGAGTGGGAGTACGAGCGTTCGGATGCCTGCCGCCCGTCCACCGATTGGGTCTCCCGCGACACTCTCGACCCGGATCCCGAGAATTGCCATCCCGATTGTCCTCCCGCTCGTCGTCCACTGGTACGAGAAGTAAGCGAACTCCCAGATGACCAGAGCGGTGACTGCGACGACTGGGTGCTTGGTCAAGTCGAAGGTGTGGGAAGTGACCAGCTCGACGGCGAACGTCACCAACGCTCCCGCGGCGACGTAGAGGGCCCACGAAGTCAAGACATCCAGGCCAATTGCGGCAAGGCGACTTACTGCTCCCGCGTATTGACCTTGGCGTTCTACGGTCAGCTGGGCCGAATGAGGCGTGTCGGTGACCGGTCCGCGGCGCTCTCCCGGCGCGGGTGAAGGTCCTTTGGCCACAGGAGGTCTCGTTCTCGGGCCGTCGGTCGAGGTGCCCGTTACGTTTACCTCAGAGCCCGAGGCAATGCGGTCAGGACCAACGGGTAGGGAAGCAGGGTTCCGCCGCAGGAGTCGGCTCGTCCCTTTGGCGCACAGATCATCGAGGGCAACTCCTTGAGCTCGGACGCCATCGAGGATTTCGGTGAGGATTCCCGATGTCGACTTGACGATGAGTGTGCCGAGCTCAGTGTTCTCCACCAGCGAGTCGATGTCTATCTCCCCGACGATGGCATTTACGTCGATCCGCTTGACGATTCCCTCGACGTCCACCCGCTCGATGAGTTTCTCGACGTCGACGCGCTCAACAATGCCTTCGACGTCCACCCTTCCCAGCAGAGCGTTCACATTGATCGCCCCGAGCACCTCGTTGACCACCCGAGCGGTGACGGCTTCGGTCAGTTGCTCAAGTCGGAGGGCCGCGGGGTTCGGACTCACCGATCAGGACCCGGTTCGAGTTCGATCTCTGAGCCAAGACCCCGAAGGTGTGCCACATCCTGTTCCGCCCAGGCACAATCCATTTCGCTCCCGCCCGAGGCGCATTGGCATTGTCAACATCTCCTCCCTGTACTTTCAGGTCACGCTATGCAGTAGAAGGCCGGGGCGACAGGGACAAAAGTCATGAAGCAGCTTCTGGCCTCAGGCCGAATCGATCAGGGCCCACAAACCGGGCTACAACTCTGAAGCCGGCTGGGCGAGGAACCTGAGTAATCAGGGCCATGGCCCAGTTGCGATCGGTCAGGCCTTTCCACTTGAGACAGGATCAGAGCCGTCGAGGAGACTCTCGGTACGCACACGGTCGGCTTCTAAGCTTTCTTCAGCCCGTAGACCTCATAACTGGCAACGAGCGCCGCGGCTCCATAGACAATCATTCCGATGCCGGTAATCACGCAGATGATCGAAAGCGAGAGCGATGGGTAGACGAGGCAAAGAATACCGATTGCGGTCGCGATCACACCCAGGACGACGCGCGCCCAACTAACTCTTCCTTCATTGGCACTGAACCCCTGGATGAACTCCGCTGCGCCGCCGACGGTCCAGAAGATTCCGACGATGAATCCCACGAAGGCGACGGCCGTGGTGGTGTGGTGGAGCAGGATGATCGCAATAACAATCGACAGCAGGCCCATAACCAGAAGACCCGTCCGCTCGCCCGAGGCGCCTATCGCCTGTATCAGCCGAATCGCCCCCACGATCAACAGCCAGATGGCGATGATCACAGCAATCGTGTGCACGGACTTACTCGGCTTGAACGTCAGCACGATCCCAAAGCCGATGGTGATCACGCCGAAGAGAGCTATCAGCCACCATTGGCGCCCGAGGGCTCTGATGCTTTCCGCAGAATCGACTTCGCCCGCGTTTGGCATTTAAATCTCCTGTTCTAGAGCCCGAGGGCTTGCTTCAGTGAGCTCAAGCTGCTGCTGCTGCTCGAGACCTTGGTCGCAGCCTGGCTGAGTTCCCCGGTATCGTTTTTGGCGATCCCGTCGCTGCACTTCTGGGCCGCACTGCTGAGATCACTGAGCAGCGACGTCCACGCCTTTTGGGCGGTCGAGTTTGGTATGGGGGGCAGTGCTTTTGCCATCGTCACGTCGGTGGCCAGCTTCTGGCAACTGGCGGTGACCGCCGACGCATTGTGAGAGGACACTGCCGTCGGAAGATCAGTTCCCAAAGCAGCCACATCGGCACTCAGAGTCGTGACCACTGTTTTGTTGTTGGTGACCCACTTCACGGTTCCGGTCACGCTATTGGCGACAGTGGACGATGTCTGAGCCGGAGCCTGGCCCGCGGTGGTGGTCGAACTGGTGCTCGAGGACGAGCACCCAGTGATCACTACCGCGGTAATCATGACAGCCAGAATGGCTATGCGTTTCATTAATTGAACCTTTCATCTGGGCAAGGCGTGGGGTCCCCAGGGCAAGATCACTCGAGGGGTTCCGGTTCGGTCAGAAGGGACCTGAATGGCTGTCCGGCTACATCCCTTCCAGTTCTGCAGCCGGAGGCCTGGCGATGATGTAGGCGATCACGCCGATCACGGGGACGAAGACGATGAAGACGAACCAGAGCGCTTTGGCGACACCATGGTGGTCCCGCCGACGGAAATTGTCGATGAAGCACCAGATGACGATGAAGATCCAGAGCACCAGCAGCGCAAACATCAGCAAGCTCCAAAAGACGCTCAGCAGCGGAAAGCTATAGGCAAGCAGCATGTATTCCTCCAGGTTCAACTAGTCGGGCACGTCGTGAGCCCCGTTATAGGCAGGTCCAACGGCCAACAAATTTGCACTTTCTACGTGTCTGCCGAAAGGACAGGCGTCACCTCCTCGTCTTTCCTACAGTTGGGGCTAGACACCAAGCGTTGCTTTGACCGAGCCATCAGCGATGGCATCGACGAGGGCTTGATGGTCAAGTCCGTTCTGGTGCGCGTACGCCACGGCAAAGTCGGCGATCGCCTGGTCGAAGGCGTCACCAGACCCTAGGTACGAAGCGATGGCCACGCGGTCACCCGATCGGGCGTGAGCGCGCGCCAATGCCCAGCCACATATTTTCGCGTAGACGAGAAGGCTCTCTTGAGGCATGTTGTCGACGTCAGCCGACAATTTCCAATCCCATAACTGGCGGAAGTAGTAGTCGTGAGGCTTGCCGTCGATGCCGGTCGGGACCCGATGCCACCCGAGAAAGATGTCGCTCGCCGCTTGCATGAAGCGCTGGCCTTCCACAACCCGTTGGCCATGATTGTTGAACACGCTCTTGCTGCAAAAACGCTCCAGCACGGAGGCTTCTGCCTCCTTGATCTGGAGGATGAGCGTATCGTCGATGTCGTCTCCTCGAAAGAGCGCGACCCAGGCCCGTGTGCCGACACTCCCGACCCCGACGACCTTCCGAGCCACGTCCACGAACTCGTAGGATTCGAGCAGGTGGCGACTGTCCCCGATCAGCGTCTCTCGATACGAACGAATGCCTTCGTGGATCATGTCCTGGACCTGCCCAGCGTCCGTTCCGCCAGAGAGTTCGCTCACCCGAACAAGCAACGGAGGATCATTTCGGAAGCGGAGCTCGCCGTCGACCACCTCAGTGAGCTTCACCCGAGCCTTGAGCTGATCCTTCGATTCTGCCTTCGTGGTGGTTTTCTGAAGTGCTGCGAGCACGTCGCTACTGACCTCGGAGCCCCACCTCTGGACGACACCGGCCATGTCCAGGCGCGAATACCACACCTCCAAGTTGGACATCTTGTTGAACTCGTGCATGGCTTCGCGATAGGCACGCATCGAGTTCGTGACCAGTTTCCGGCCCATCTTGGCCGAAAAGTTGCGGCTGCCGGCGGCGATTTCAAAGCTGGCGCCCAAGCGCTTGAGATCCCATTCGAAGGGTCCCGGTGAAGTCTCGTCGAAGTCGTTGACGTCGAACAGAAGGTCCCGTTCGGGCGAGGCAAAGCCCCCGAAGTTGCACAAGTGGGCGTCGCCGCACAGTTGAACATCGAGGCTCGTGCGTGGCCCGGTGAATAAGTCTGCGGCCATGGGCAGCGCGGCGCCCCGGTAGTAGGTAAACGGTGTCGCCACCATCCGCCCGTATCGGATCGGCACAAGATCTGGAACGCGAGTCAGCCCCTGTTCAGCCAAGAGGTCGAGCGGATCTTGCTTCCGTTGGTTGGGCGACCATTCAGCATGGCGTTCCCGTGGCAGCTCCTCCCGGGCAGCCTTACCCCTTGCAACACGCTCCTTATGGGTCGAGTGCTCAACGGCTGTAGTCATCTCATGCCTCTTTCCAGTTCGCTAGATGGACGTAGATGCAGGTCGAATTGGTGCTGACCCGGTTGCCGTTACCCGAGGGACGGATCGGCCAGATAAGCCGACAGCTTTCTCTCGCGATGACAAGCCCATCGTGCGCCAGCGCGGTGTCCGAAGACCGCTCCAACGAGCGACAAGCCACAAGCCATCAGCACGCCCAAGGCGTACTCACCGTCCGACAAGCGGCCAGTAAGCCCGTTTTGAGCCGAGATCCCCCAGAGCAACAGCGTGGGTGTGATGAAGGCGAATGCCAGCGCCGGGACGAGACCGTAGGGCGTCACGACGAGCACCAGCCACCGCACCCACATCTGTCCCCAAGAGCGGCGATGGGCCCAGCGTGCCCGCAACGGGATCGGGTGGTAGGGGAAGCGGATACCGACCCAGGCTGAGATCCCCAACACCCCGAACGGCATCACGGTGATGGCGATGATGGTGATGACCATTGCGACGTAGTCGTGGTTGGAGGTTCCAATGATCACAGCGACAACGCTGCACACCGGGGCGACAAAGGTCCATAAGACGAGGTTCTTGGCGTAGAGCAGGCGCCGGAACATCACCGGATCATCGAGCGCCGCGCTCGTGCGCTGGGGATCGGGCCCAAGCAGGTTGGTGGCCGGAACGTCGGCAATCATCCAGCCGCCGAGGACCAAAGCGAAGGCCAGCGGCCCGTGGAGAGAGAAGAGCGAGTTCTTCCAGGCACCTGGCGCCCACCACCACAGCCCAGCCATGAGGAGGCCGTTGACCACGACAACGGACGGCACCACGTATGGGGAATGGAGCGCTCGCCCGAATTCGGGGCGGACCGCTTGATACACGGATGCTGGGAGCGCTACCTCCTCACGGGACGCACGGACAGGCACTTGGGTTCCGCCGATCACGTCAGGGCTCCTTCGTATCCGTTGGAGCGCTGCCTGAGCAAACGGCGTCGGGAGTGCTCCAATGGCCGGTCTCGCTGGTCGGCCAGTTGTCCTCGGTCCGCTGTGGAACCGAAGACAGCTGGTGGGTCCCAGCGAAGGAGTGACGGTAAGTCAGGATGATGCTTGCCTCTCCTCAATGGCGTCCTCGATGGCCAGAGCCAGTCCGAGGGCCTCGGCGATCGCCGCGGCTGCGGACACCGTCCTGGGCGTACCGATGACTGGCGCAATAGCGATGAGGGTGCCCTGCGCGTCCTCCAGGGTCAGATCGGTGCCGGCGGCTCCGACGGCCGCAATGTTCAGCAGATACGAGGCCGGGGGCGCACCGACAGCCGCCATGGCAGCGAGGCGGACCATCATGAGCTCCCGGTCGCTCAGGCTGGTGTGGCTCACCGAGGCCTCGGTCATTTCTAGGACGGTGGCGAGGAGGGGTCGGTCTTCAGTCATCTATCTCTGCCTTTCTTCGGGAATTCCGAATTAAGGAAACTGTGCGACTCCAACTTCGGCGTAGCGCCCAGCCGCTCAGCGCACGAGGCGTGATCAGCCGATCTCCTGCGCGGTTTCCTGAACTGCCTGGTCAATGTCCTTGGAGCTCACGTCGAGCTCCTTGGCGGCATGCTTCTCAGCCTTCAAGTCGGCCTTCTCGATGGCATCCCCGATGGTGCTCTGGCCGACGATGACCAGGGCAGCCTGCCCAGCGTCGATGATGTCCCCGAACTCCTTCACGTCGGATCGGGACATGCCTTTCCATAGGTGACCGCTCACCCCACCCACCGTCGCACCAACCGCTGCGCCGACGATGATGGATGGCGGGAAGATGATGCCGACGAGCGCCCCGACCGCTGCTCCGCCCCAGGCTCCGTGACGGGTCGAGGTCTCGTCCTTGTCGACGTGGACCTTGCCGTCCGGGTCCTTGGTGACCACCGAAGCGTCGTAGGTGCCGACAGCTCCTGCGGCGTGCAGGTCTTTCACGACGTCGTAGTCGGCTCGGGCAGCCGTGTCGCTTGGGTAGGTCCCGATGTAGACAAACACGGGGTCAGACTTGGCCATAGTGCCTTCTCCATTCTTTCTGTGCATTCATTGGGGATTGCTGGTTCTACTTTGCTGATCGACAATGGCGAACGCCCTGCCGGTCGACTCGAACTCACCTTGAGCTGTCGGTCCGTCATTCGGCAGATTCACACTCATGTAGGCGAATTGTCATCACCTTCCAACTGGATTCACCTAGGGGAACCTGCCCGATTCACAAATGGCAAGGTGCGGATACGGAATGAAGCACGCGCCCCGGCCGTCGGAGACCACCGGATTCCGATCCGGCATTCCATCGCCTACCGAGGAGGTGGTAGCCCGCCGGGGTGACGTGCGTGGCCCGGCAACACCCGGTGGACTCCGGTGTCGCCCTGGCAGCCAGTCCGAGAGCAAGCGAAGGAGCGGCGCCAGCCCTTGGTGCATTAGGGACTTTCGGCCGTGGACCCAGGATCTCTTAACTGGCAAGCTGAGCGTTATGTCCCCTGCGAGAGAGGCCCTCAGTAGTGCGCGGGCGCCGAGCCGGTCACTCCGTCAGGTACTGCCGGAGACTCGCCACGACACCTCTGACCTGCAAGATTCCGCCGTGGAGGGCGGGGGACACGAGGGTGTCGAGCGGCCGACCCTGGTGGGCACCAAGCTGCGGCCGCCGCCAGTGCGCAAACAGTCAATCCCGCGCGATCGCCTTCTGGAATGTCTCCGAAGCGGATCGGACCGCAGGCTCACGCTCGTCGCCTGCCCGGCGGGCTTCGGGAAGACGACGCTTCTCTCGGCCTGGTGCGAGGCCGAGGCCTCTCGGAGACTCGTTGCGTGGCTGACGCTGGACGAGGGCGACAATGACCCTGTGGTTCTGTGGTCGCATGCGATCGGGGCGCTACGGCGCGTGAACCCCGACGTCGCCAAGTCGACGTCATCGCATTCGCTCGTGGCACCGGTGATTGATCTGGCTCTGCCTCGCCTGGTCAACGAGCTGGACGGACAAGGTGAGATCACCCTCATCCTGGACGACTTCCACCGGGTCTCCAGCGAACCGGCACGCGACAGTGTGCGCTGGTTCATCGAACATGCACCGCCTGGATTCCAGATCGTACTGGCCACCAGGACGGAGCCAAGCCTGCCGGTGGCTAGTCTGCGCGCCCACGGCGAGCTACTCGAGCTACGAGCTGCCGATCTGCGATTCACCAACCAGGAAGCGGACGCATTGCTGAACGGCCGCCTCGGGCTCGACCTCGCATCCGAAGATGTCGAAGGCCTGGTGGAAAAGACGGAGGGATGGCCGGCGGGACTCTATCTCGCGGCGCTCTCGCTGCAGCCCACCGCCGACCGCCACGCATTCGTGCGCACATTTGGCGGATCGAACCGTCACGTCGTGGATTTCCTGGTGACCGAAGTACTCGAGGCCCATACGCCGTCGGCGCAGTCGCTGATGCTCCACACTTCGATTCTCGAACGGCTGACCGGCCCTCTGTGCGATGCCGTGATGGACCAAGAGGGCTCGGCGGAGAAGCTCGATGAGCTGTCACGGAGCAACTTGTTCCTTGTCCCGCTCGACGATGAGGCCGGGTCGTACCGCTTTCACCACGTCTTTGCGCATCTGCTCCGGGTGGAGCTCGAGCGGCGGGAGCCAGGCCTGGCCAAGGCGCTGCACCGCCGAGCCTACTCCTGGCATTGTGATTACGGGACGACCGACGAGGCGATCCAGCACGCCGTGGCGGCCGAGGCTTACGCCGAAGCAATCGAGCTGATCGAAACCTTCTGGATCAGGTACGCCAACACATGGAGGTACGACACCGTCCTGGCCTGGCTACGGAAGCTCCCCGACGAGGTACTGACCAGCGATGTTCATCTGCTCCTGGTTCAGGCGTGGGTGCTGTCACTGTCTGCGAGGCAGGAGGAGGCGGCGAGGGCCATTGCAGCGGTCGAACGGCTGGGCGATCTGGGCACGGGACCGCTGCGCGATGGCTTCAGCTCCGCTGGGGCGAGCCTGACGATGCTACGGGCCGGCTTCGCTTGGGGAGATGTCGGCGCCCAGCTTGAAAATGCCCGACGGGCGGCCGAGCTTGAGAGCCCCGGTTCGCCTTGGCGGCCGTTGGCTTGCTGGGCTGTCGGCATGGGACTGTACTTCAAGGGTGAGCGCGACAAGGCCGACGAGTGGTTCGCGGAATCGGCGGCGCTGGCGCCCGCGAGCGCCCAGTGGCTGTCTGGCACGTCGTCGCTGGCATTTCGATCGCTGATCGCCGGTGAGCGGGGCCGTGTCGAGGAGCAGCGCATTCTGGCCGAGACGGCAGCCCAATTCGGGCGGGAGCATGGCACGGAAGAGGCCGTCGGGCCAGTTCCGCTGGCGCTCGGCGTATCGCTGGCGGTACATGGCAGGCCCGAGGAGGCACTGCCGCTGATCGGGCACGGAGTTGCGCTGGCCCGGACCTTTGGCCAGCCCGTTCAGCTGGCCTACGCGTTGCTCTGCGAGGCGCGGGTGCTTCGGGCCGTGGGCGAGCACCAGGCGGCCACGGGCGCGCTAGCCGATGCAAGATCGGTCCTCGATTGCTGCCCTGATCCGGGGATCCTGGCCGAGACGCTGTCGACCCTCGAGCGGCCAGCGCAGATCCGCCGCGTCCCATCTGAGGATTGCGAGCTGACGCCGCGGGAGCTCGGAGTGCTCCAGCTTCTGCGCAGCGACCTGTCGGAGCGGGATATCGGTCGTGAACTGTATGTGTCGCACTACACGGTGCATAGCCATGTTCGGTCGATTTACCGCAAGCTCGCCGTGAGCTCGCGGTCCGACGCGCTCGAACGTAGTCGCGAACTGGGCCTCCTCTAGCGAGCACCAGGAGGCGAACGCAAGGCGCGCCCCCGGTCGGCAGCGCCGCCCACGTTTGTCTTCCGTTGTCTATGAACATTGGGCGGCCCGGCCGGGCCGTGAGGACCGGGTGGTCTGGCCTGGCGGGCCAACAGTCTCCCCTAGGTGAATCCAGCCGAAGGTGATGACGGGTCGTCTGCCGGAATGCAAGGCTTACGTCGAAATGGACGACAAATGGGTGCAACCCCGCAGCTATCGGCTTGTCCTTCGCGGTGAGCTGGGCGATTCGTTCGGAGTCCTGTTTGACGGCATGCGGTTGCAGCGGCTCGCGGGCACGACGGTTCTGACCGGCGACGTGACAGATCAGGCGCACCTTGTCGGGCTCATCGAGCGAGTCCAGGAACTTGGCGTCGAGCTCGTGTCCGTCAATCCAGACCACGGAACGGACGGGTGAGGGCCCGAAGCATGCCCGGCCCTGCCGGACCCGGGAGGATGGACGAGATCCATGACCTAGCCCTCGTCGGTCGGCCGCACAACCAGAGGTCGCAGTCGATGAGCCGACTCACGAAGGGCCCGATGGCATTCCACCGGTTTCACCGCACCCCGCTCGAGGTGGGCAAGCGCGGCTTCCCGACTGCCGCCCACGGCAAGGACGAGATGGCGACTCGTTCAAGCGCCCTCGAGGACATCCGATGGCCAAGGCCGGCCCGATGAGCCGGTTGTCGAAGGTGTTTGCTGCCGACGGCAAGAAACTGAACGTCAAAAGCGGCGCAGCCGTTGCGGCCCTCCTGTTCCTGCTGTGGTTTGCCATCGTCCAGACGAACCAACAGAAGTACTTCGTCCCCGTCGTCTTCGCCGTCCTCCTGGTGGCGCAGAGCGACCCGGGAGGAGCCATTGGCAGCCGGATTGCGGGCATGTCTCTCTTCGCCCTGCTCGGCGCGCTGGTGACGGCCTTCGGCTTCTACGTGGGAGATGAAGCCTGGGGTTTCGTGGTGCTTGCGGTCTTCGCCGTGACGCTGGCGTGCGGTTTGGCCGTCAAGCTCGGAGTTCACCGATTCGCTGCGGGGCTGCTGCTCAACGTCTGGTTCCTCGTCGTTCTCTCGCTGGCCACCCATGACACGGGCCACCTCAAGATCAGCCCATGGGACCAGGCACTGGCCTGGTCGGTCGGGGCCGCGGCGTGGATCGCCCTCATGTTCGTCGTGTGGGTGGTGAGCAGGGGCAGATGGCGACCGGCACCGGTCATGGACCTCCCGGGAAGCCAATCCCCGGTCCACTTGACCCGACCGATCGTCCTCTTCGCATTGATCCGGTCCGTGGCTCTGGCCGCCTCCACCGCCATCGCCTTCGGAGCAGGCTTAGCCAGCGCCGACTGGATGCCCATCGCCACCATCGTCGCGATGAAGCCGAGCCTCGAACAGTCCAGGCTCTTCGGCGAACAGCGTCTGGTGGGTGCGGCCATGGGTGCTGCGGCGGCCATACCCATCCTGATCCTGGTCGGGAGCAAGCACGCGCTCGAGGTCATCATCATTCTGCTGGCTGGACTCGGAATAGCCATCAAGGGGGTGAACTACGCCTACTACGCCGCAGCGATTGCCTGTGCCGCTCTCATCGCTGCGGACCTGCCCCAGCCGACCAACTATGCCGCTGAAGGACGGCGTGTCCTATTCACCCTGGTCGGCGTCGGCATCGGTGTCATCGTGATGTTCGTGGCAGACCGGCTCCAGAAGCACTCCGCCAAGACAGCGTGACCTTCGGACCAGAGAGAAACGGGATGACAATGCCTGCCGACGAGACAGGAGTCACGCCGATTGGTGACCTCGCCGAGCGGGGACGAGGACGGTTGGTCGTCTTCGCAGGGCTGCGCACAGCTGCCACGGTCGCCCTGGTCCTAGCTCTCTACTTCCTGCTGCCTCTGGATAGCGGCTCCAGCGTGGAGAAGATCATCAAGCTGACGCTCGGCGCACTGGGGCTCACAGCGATCATCATCTGGCAGGTCCGCCAGATCATCCGGTCCAACCACCCCATCGGCCGGGCGGTCGAAGCGCTGGCCTTCAGTGTTCCCCTCTACATGCTGCTCTTCGCCACGACGTACTTTGTGATGGCTCACTCGAATCCGGCCGCGTTTAGCGCACCTGTCAGCCGCACCGACGCGATGTACTTCTCGTCCACCGTATTCACCACCGTCGGCTTCGGGGACATCACGGCCAAGAGCGAAGCTGCACGCCTGGTGGTGACCGCGCAGATGTGGCTGGACTTGGTGTTCTTGGGCCTGGTGTTGCGTGTGGTCACCCAGGCGATCAAACACAGTCAGCAGCGCCGAACAGAGTGACGGTGCCCTGGGGTTCGCGGCACTATCCACTACAGATCCGGTGAGGGCGCTCTGATCATCCAGAACTACCAAGGCCGCCGTCAACGATCCCAACGCCAACAAACTTGCTTACGATACCCTCGGGACTCGGAAGTGTCCGAGGATTTGGGACTTTGTCCCCTGTCGGAGTGGGCAGCCGTGGCGTCATGCTGCTCTTGTGCACGAAATCGGAGATGGGACGATGGGTGACGTCTTGTATCGGTGTCGGGTATGCGGGTCGACTGATACGCCAATGCTGATAGTTCGCGGTTCCGGGATGAGGGAATCCGGTGTTTCTCACAGGTGTCGAAGTTGCGAGTTTGAGTGGCAGATCGAAGAATCGGCGGCGCTCTAGCAAACTAGGTAGCACTCGACGGCGCTGTTGCGTTGATTGATTGAGGGGCGGCCGTTGACCAGTTAGCGCGGGACTTGCCGCTCTGCTGGAGTTCGTCGAACACTGCGGCAAGCGTGAGTCCCGGACGTATATCGATCCCCAGTTCGTAGTGGCCTCGCCGCAAATTCTGGATAAAGGTGTGTCCCCGGATCACGACGCTCGCGGTTCGGTCTTGTTTGAGGCCTCGCATCGGTCGAAGTCTGACCTTGAGTCGTCCGTGGTCAGCTTCGACTCGATTATTGGCGTACTGGGTGGTGACGTGAAGTGAAGCCGGCACGAGGTCGGCAACGACTCGTATCAGGGCATGGGCCCGGTCGGTGGTGACCTCCGCCCATTCGCCATGGCTGCCGATTGCATTGGATCACCTGGCAGTATTGGTCAATGGCTCTGAAGACGTATCGCCAGGACCCCGAGACCTTCACGTAGGTCTCATCGACGAACCAGTGACCACCCACGCTATGGCGGCATGGCTGGGCCGCGTCGATGAGCAGCGGCGTGAACCACTGGACCCATCGGAACAGGGTCGCGAGGTCGACCTCGATGCCACGTTCAGCGAGCAGCTCCTGCAGATCCCGATAGGAGACCCGTAGCGCAGGTACCAACGGACGGCAATCAGGATGACCTCGGGCGGGAACCGGAATCCAGCAAATCCCGAGACAGGGGGCTGGATGGGTCGGATGAGACGACAACGCTTCATGCCGACAGCCTCGTTCAGCTATGGCCAAGGCACGAACTCCGACGATTCCAGACGAGTTCGCACTCAATGCAACAGTGCCTTCTACCTGAAGGTCGACCGAAGGCAGCCCTGGCCCCGCTCCCTGTTCCCGAGCGTGTTCGGGAAGATCGACCGGCCATGAAGGAGTTCTATCTGGGCGAACGGGCCGAGTCCCTGACCGTGGGCATGCCTGTGGGGTCATCGGCGGGGGAGACCGGTGGGTCAAGTCGGCGCCCCTTCGGCCTCCCGGGACAGAGGAGCACGGACTGCGCCCTCGTAAGAGCAATTTTTGACGGGTACCCCACCACTCTGGTTTCGAATGCAACTTGTCGCAGTGGAGTAATGTCGACGTGACCTGCCCAGTTCTGTCGACACCCCAAGGGTTGGTGGGCTACCGACATAACTCGGTTGACCTGGGCTGACTGCGACCTTGTCTGAGCCATTTCCCACGCTATTGCTCTCGATTTCCTACATTGTTGTAGGCGCAAGCAACAAAGGAAAATGCCCAGGCAGAGGCTTCGGATGAGGTTTTCGGCACCCACACGGTGAATTGCCTGTTCAGGACCCTAACGAGGCCTCAGCCCAACAAGGCCTACCGAACCCGCACACGATTGCGGCGACTCGGCATCTAGATCGAATCAGATCCCAATCACATCGATGGCTAGCGTGGCCCCATCGTTCATCGGAGGAGATCGCATGCCGCACGGAAAGCCAAACATTCTGGTCATCTGGGGCGATGACATCGGGATCTCCAACCTCAGCTGCTACAGCGATGGTCTGATGGGTTACCGAACCCCCAACATCGACCGGATTGCCGAGGAGGGCATCCGGTTCACCGACTACTACGGGGAGCAGTCCTGTACGGCGGGACGAGCAGCGTTCATCTGCGGGCAGAATCCGGTCCGCACCGGTCTGACCAAGGTGGGCCTGCCCGGCGCCGAGATCGGCCTCCGGGCCGAGGACCCGACCATCGCCACAGCACTCAAGGCGCACGGCTACGCCACA
Source organism: uncultured Acidimicrobiaceae bacterium (assembly GCA_963812525.1). GTDB lineage: Bacteria > Actinomycetota > Acidimicrobiia > Acidimicrobiales > RAAP-2 > Bog-756. The sequence goes on along the minus strand of CAWEVL010000004.1, from coordinate 100,976 downwards.
GGGCAGTTCGGAAAGAACCACCTGGGCGACCGGGATGAGTATCTACCGACGATGCACGGATTCGACGAGTTCTTCGGCAACCTCTATCACCTGAACGCCGAGGAAGAGCCCGAACTCGAGGACTACCCTCAGCCGAAGGACTTTCCGAACTTCCGACAGAACTTCGGTCCCCGGGGCGTGCTGCATACGTGGGCCAACCCAGACGGCACCCAACGCATCGAGGATACGGGTCCGCTGACCAGGAAGCGTATGGAGACCGTCGACGACGAGTTCCTCGACCAGGCGGCCGTGTTCATCAAGGACAAGGCCGAGGCCGAGACGCCCTTCTTCGTCTGGTTCAACACCACTCATATGCACTTCCGAACGCACGTCAAGCCCGAGAGCAAGGGCCAGGCGGGCCGGTGGCAGTCGGACTACCACGACGTGATGATCGACCACGATCGACACGTGGGCCGGATCCTCGCCTTGCTTGACGTCCTCAATCTGGCCGAAGACACGATCGTCTTCTACTCGACGGACAATGGACCGCACATGAACTCGTGGCCCGACGCCGGCATGACGCCGTTCCGTGGCGAGAAGAACACCAACTGGGAGGGCGGCTACCGCGTCCCTGCCCTCGTGCGGTGGCCGGGCCGCATCCCCGCCCACACCGTCCTCAACGGCATCATGAGCCACAACGACTGGTTCACGACACTGCTCGCCGTCGCCGGTGTCGACGACATCGCCACACAGCTGAAGGCGGGAGCAGACCTGAACGGCACGACCTACCGGGTGCACCTCGACGGCCACAACCAGCTGCCGTACCTGACGGGCGAGACGGACGAGAGCCCCCGGAACTTCTTCTTCTACGTCAACGACGATGGCGACCTCACGGCAGTGCGCTACGACAACTGGAAGATGGTCTTCCTCGAGCAGCGCGTCCCCGGGACCTTGCAGGTGTGGGCGGAGCCGTTCACGGAGTTGCGGGTGCCCAAGATCTTCAATTTGCGCACGGACCCCTACGAGCGAGCGGACTTCGCGTCGAACACATACTGGGACTGGATGCTCGACCACGCGTTCCTGCTTGTCCCTGCCCAGGCATTCGTGGCCCAGATGGTGGCGTCATTCCTCGAGTTCCCGCCTCGGCAGGAGTCGGCCACCTTCGGCATCAAACAAGCGCTCGACAAGCTACGCGCTGGCCTCCCCAGCACGTAGTCCAATTCAGAAGTGGGCTACCGGTCTCTCGGAGCAGCGACAAGGGCACTTCGGCTCGCCAAGCACAACCGAGTCCCCCAGGCCATCGGCATCGGAACTGGACGCTTCAACTTCGCCGACACCACCGCCCACGGATCGGCGATCGTTGACGGGGTTGCCGCTCAGCTGGGCATCCTGATTGTTCTGGTCGGTTCCGTAGCTGCTGCGTTCCCGATCGTCACTCGGTAAGGAACGAAATGGCGACTGAGCGGAGCGACAGTGCAGCGCAACCAGGGCCAGAGGTGAAAGGATCCGCCACTCCGCCGCTGCCGAGAAGCAAACTGAGCGGCGACCTGCAATCGGAGGCGAAACTGGTTCCGAGACTTCTCCAGACTCCCCGGGCAGCCGGCGTAGCCGGTGTCCTCTTTGCACTGATGTTCGGTGCCATCGTCGTCCTCTTTCGCAGCGTCCTGCCGTTGGACCCACGATCGGCGGGGGCGTTGTTAGCGAATTCTGGCGACCGCCGCGACCTCGACTTCGCCCTTGCACTCATTCCCTTCTGTGGGATCTTCTTCCTCTGGTTCCTGGGGGCCGTCCGCGCCCACGTCGGCGAGGCAGAAGACAAGTTCTTTGCCACCATCGTCCTGGGGAGTGGGTTGCTCTTCATCGCCATGCTGTTCGTGTTCGGCGCCCTGTTTGGAGCCCTCATCAGCCTCGCCGGTCTGTACGACGGGGACCCACCATTGGCCCTCTGGCGGCTGGGTCGGGAGATCTCGTTCAATATCGCCATCGTCTACGCGATGCGGGTGGGCGCGGTGTTCATGTTCTCGTCTTCAGTCATCGCTCTCCGCTTACGGATCCATGCCCGCCCCATCACCGTGGTCGGTTTCGCAGGGGCGCTTCTCCTGCTGTTCGCGAGCCCGACGACCCCGTGGCTACAGCTCGTCTTTCCCTTCTGGGTCCTGCTGGTCAGCATCAACATCCTTGTCTTGTCGTACCGGAGCATGAACCCGAGTCCCGCGCCATGACATCGGAGATGCTTGCTGCCCGGCGCCAGCCCTACATTCTCTCTTCCACGGTTCCCAGGCCCCCATCTCGAGCGCCTCAATAGTGAGGAATCCGCTGAAGGGACGCCGAGGTGCGTTGCGCAAAGACGCTGCCGCCGGCCTGGTACTTGGCGTGGTCAGTGTGCCCGATGGCCTCGCAGCAGGCCTGCTTGCCGCAGTCAATCCTCTCTCGGGTCTCTACGCCTACATGTTCGGCACGCTGACGGGGTCCCTCGTCACGAGCTCCTCGTTTATGGCCGTCCAGGCCACCGGGGCGATGGCCATCATCGTCGCCGATGTGCCTGCGGTGCACACCGCCAGTGATCCCCAGCGAGCGCTGTTCACACTCTCTATCCTGACCGGCGTCGTCATGCTGGCGGCCGGCCTGCTCAAGCTCGGCTCCGCGCTCCGCTTCGTCTCGAACGCCGTGATGGTGGGTTTCATCAGTGCCGTCGGCGTCAACATCATCCTCGGTCAGCTGGCCAATCTGACCGGCTACCAGGCTCACGGTGCGAACCGCGTCATCCGGGCCTTCAACACGGTGATCCACCCGGGCCGACTCCACTTCCAGTCGCTCGGCGTGGGCCTGGCCACCATCGCGCTTATCCTCCTCCTCGAGCGCACGAGAGTCGGCCCATTGGGCCTGGTAGTCGCTGTGATCATCACCTCGGCTGGGGTCGCGCTCTTCGGATGGGCCCACGTGGCCATCCTCGACGACCTGGGCGCCATCCCCCGGTCACTCCCGCTCCCCACCGCCCCGATGCTTCGACTCGTTCCTGCACTGATCGTCCCGGCGTTGGCGCTCGCTTTCGTCGGGCTCGTCCAGGGAGCGGCCATCACCGCCAACTTCACTAACCCGGACGGCAGCTACCCCGACGTGTCCCGCGACTTCGTCGGGCAGGGTGCGGCCAATGTGGCCGCCGGGGTGTTTCAGGGTATGCCGGTCGGCGGGTCCTTGTCGGCCTCGTCGCTCAACAAGACGGCCGGTGCCCGATCACGCCTCGCCTTGATCATCTCCTCGTTGGTGATGGCCATCGTGACCGTCGCCTTCGGAGGCATCGTCGGACACATCGCCATGCCTGCACTCGCCGGTCTGCTCATGCTCATCGGGTTCCGGACGATCAAGCCGGCGGATCTGTCGTCGGTGTGGAGGACGGGCGCGGTGCAGAAAGCGGTGCTGCTCACGACCTTCGTCCTCACTATGCTGATCGCGCTCCAGTATGCGGTGCTCGTCGGCGTGGGCCTGTCGGTGATCCTCCACGTCGTGCGTCAGTCAAACCAGATCACTATCAAGCGCTGGCAGCTCGACGCCGAGGGGAACGTCATCGAGTCCGATCCACCTGCTGAGCTCCCGGCCGACGAGGTCGTCGTCCTTCAGCCATACGGGAGCCTCTTCTTCGCCGCCGCGCCCACGTTCGAGTCCGGGCTCCCTGCCATTACCGATCGGTCACGGCACTCGGTGGTGATCCTCCGGCTGCGCGGTCGGAGCGACTTGGGCACCACCTTCATGGACGTCCTCCACCGCTACGCCGAGAGCCTGATGGCGGTCGACAGCAAGCTCGTCATCGTCTCGACAAACGAACGGATCCAGGAACAGCTGGCAGTCACCGGGATTACCCAACTGATCGGCGCCGACAACGTCTACGAGGGTGACGAACGAGTCGGGGCGACGGTCAAACGTGCCCATGAAGACGCCAGCCTATGGGTCGCAGCGAGGCGCCCGCCTAGCGGATCCGAGGACGGGAGGTGATCCGGACAGGGATCCCTCGACCTCAGGACCTACCGCCGCCAGAGGCGCTTCCGATCGCTGGTCTCCAGCCAAAGGCATAATGGAGAGATGGTAGATGCACCGAACGTGCTGCTCGTCATGACAGACCAGGAGCGATACCCGCCCCCGTACGAGCGGGACGCACTGGCCACGTTTCGTCATGGGGAATTGGAAGCCCGCCAGTCGCTTCGAGACGGGGGACTTGAGTTTCATCGGCACTATGCCGGCTCGACAGCGTGCCACCCAGTCGAACCACCCTATTAACGGGGCAGTATCCATCGCTGCGTGGTGGCCGTCAGACGGATGGACTCGCGAAGCAGAGCACGGACCCGGCGATGGGCTGGCTCGATCCGAACTCCGTTCCCACGCTCGGTGACTGGTTTCGTGCTGGGGGCTACCAGACGCACTACCGCGGAAAGTGGCACGTCTCCCACGCCGATCTCTTGATCCCTGGGGGCCACGAAAGTCTGAAGGCATCGGACGACGACGAGCGATCAATCGCCGAGGCGGTCGCGGCGTATCGACGGGCCGATCGGCTTGACCCTTTCGGGTTTTCGGGCTGGCTGGGCCGAGAACCTGTGGGTGCCGACAATCCCATCAACCCAGGTCAGGACACGAGCCGGTATTCGTGGATCAGACCGAAGGCGGCATCCCTTCGACGCAGATCCCGCGGCTCGGGATCACTAATGGTGAGCGGTGGTTCTACGTTGAGCGGGGCCAGCTGACCCAGGGACCGATGCGGCCGGTGCTCGTTGTAGTGGTCCACGTACTGGGCCAAGACTCCTTCGAGGTGTCGACGACCGAAGATCAGCATCCGATCGAGACACTCGCGTCGCACAGTGCCGACGAACCGCTCGGCGAAGGCGTTGGCTCGAGGTGCTCTCACCGGGGTGCGGATGATCCGGATGCCGTCAGCCCGGAAGACTTCGTCGAAGCTCGAAGTGAACTTGGTGTCTCGGTCTCGGATGAGGAAGCGGACGGGAATGACCCGATCCTCCAGTGCCATGGCCAGGTTCCTCGCCTGCTGGACCACCCAGGATCCGATTGGCTGGGCAGTTACCCCGGTCACGTACACCCGTCGGGTCTCGAGCTCGATGAAGAACAGCACGTAGAGGCGTTTCAGTAGCACCGTGTCCGCTGAGAAGAAGTCGCAGGCCAGCATCGACGATGCCTGGGAACCGAGGAACTCCGACCAGGTCGGACCGCTCCGCATCGGTGAGGGATCGATGCGGTTCCGCCGCAGGATGGCCCACACGCTCGAGGGAGCGAGGACGACACCCATTCTCGCCAGCTCACCCTGGGTCCGGTGGTAGCCCCAGGTGGCGTTCTCCCGGGCCAGCCGGACGATGATCGCCACAGTGCCGGCCGGGATGCTCGGTCGACCTGGGCGGCGGGCATAGGTCCATTTCCGCCTGATCAGATCCCGGTGCCACCGAAGCAGGGTCTCGGGTTGCACGAAGAACCCACTCCGATGGCGGCGGTCGAGCAGTCGTGCCAACCCGGCGAACAGGGCTCGATCCTGAGGATCCAAGGCTGGCCGGATCACCTGGCGACGGAGCACTGCGACCTCGTGGCGGAGCATGACTACCTCGATCGCCAACCTGTCCTCGTCTCGCCGGCTCAGGCGCAGCAACTGGAGAATCCTGGTGAAGGCAAGGTAGAGAAACGAGAGTGCCATGGCCCCGTTTCGTCCTACTGGGCCACTCCAGGAAAGTCCTAGCCACGGTACCCGGATGACATTCTCGGCACCCACAGGGGGAGTATCGGGTGTTCCTTGGCATTGCTCCATCCTCTCAAGGGAAGGAGCCTCCAGGATTCCCGGGCCGATTCAAGCATGGCCTTCGTCTGGGCTATGACTAACGCAGGGTTCTCCGTTTGAATGAAGTGCCCGCTATGGGTGTTGGTGATCTGCCTACCACCGAGGCTCTGGGCCAGCAATGTCTGAGCCTTGACCCATCCCGGGTGAGACTTAGGGGCATCACCGTCCCCCAAGAAATCGATTGGCTTGTCGGAGGTCAGGACGACTGTTGGAACCGTCTTCACCGGTGGGAGGGTGGAAAGAAAGGCAATGCTGGCGGGGTAATCCGGTCGCTCACCGGTGGGGTTCTTGGCCCCGCTATCGGCGATTGTCCGAATCCACGCGCTCCAGACGTCTGGGGGCAACGCCGCTTGCAAGTATTGCGAACCGGGATCGATCAGCACCATGCCATCCAGTTGGTTCCGGTAGAGGCGGTCGTAGGTTGTGGCGATCAAACCACCCCAGGAGTGGGCCACCAATAGGTACGGTGGTGACACGCCAGCGACTTGTAGCGCATCGTGGAGGGTACGGGCGTCACCCTGCGCCGTCGTCGGTTGCGGTATTGCGCTCGAACGCGAAGGCGAGTCGTCGAAGCCGGTCGTTCCTGGTCGATCGTAGGAGCACACGCGGGTGACCTGCGCCAGCTGTGGTTCTACCGCCTGAGGGCTCTTTTGTGGCGGGTGAACAGTATCTGTGGTGTCCCCCACGTAGTCCCAGCTCGTGGACGAGACACCTGCCCCCGAGATGAGAACGATCGTCGGAGAGCCGCGGCCCACGCAATGGACGAAGACACCGTGACCGTCCACTGGGAGCACCTTTGCAAAGTCGACGGACGGTGCCGTTGTGACTCCCGCCGACTGAGCCGGACCGGAGAATCCGATCATGCCAACGACCACGCTCAGGAATGCGATGGCCGAGACGACGGCTCTAGAGACCGAGACGTCAGGAGGATTCATGCGCAACGAACATCCATGTTGTTCTCCTTTTCAATAGAAGGCACCGTCCCCGCTCAGACGGTTCAGGACCTGCTACGAACCTGGTCAACCGTGACCTTGCTCCGTCACCGGTTCGACACGAACGATCCCAGCGGATCGCCGTCCTCGTCGCCGAGTTCTGCATGGCTGCGGCACGAAGCGTTGGCTTGGATCAGCTTGCTTCGCGTCGTCGGGCCTTCGACGACGAGGACGCCCATGATTCCAGGCCTCAATCCTGTGCCGGCAAGCCGGTATAACTGGGAGCGATGGCTTGAGAGGGTGTGAGCCCGAAGCCGATGTTGGGGCCGTAGACATCCATGGCGAGTGCCTGGAACATCCGAGTGGGCGTGACGGCATTGGGTTGCTTGATGGATACGACCTCGATGGTCGTGTGGCGAGAAGGCGAGTACATGGTGATCGATTCGTAGCCAGGAAAACTGCCTTCTTTGCCAATGAACCCCCCGGACTCAATAAAGCCCAGTCCTTGGAACCACCGGCCAGGACCGTTGTAGTCGTCGGGGAAGGCGTAGGGGATCATGTCCTGTTGTGCCTCTTTCCAGACCGCCGGCTTGAGCAGGGCACCGGTTCCGAGCGCTTGAGACCAGACGTGCAGGTCCGACAGCGTGGAGACCATGCCTCCGGACGCCCCGACGCACGACTGATGCAAGGCGGTGGCATCATCGGAGGCAACCCCCGGTGCCTGGGTAGAAAGAACTCCCCCGGTGCCGTACCCGTGGGTGAAAGGCACACTCAGACCGTTCCCCGGGTGGGAAGCAGGGTGCGGTGTAGACCCAGGGGTCGGGCGATGCGCTGCTGGATCGCCGTGCTCACATCCTCTCCCGTCACCAACTCCACGACCCGCCCCAGGAGGTCGTACCCGTAGTTGCTGTAGGACCACTTGGTGCCAGGAGGCGAAAGTGGAGCCTGCGCCGCGCCCGCCGCCAGCACATCCGCTTCCGTGCACCCGGTGGCCAGCTTGTTCACGTTGGCCTCCTCGACGAGGAAGCCAGTTTGGAGACCACTGGTCATGTTGAGGAGCTCTCGGATTGTGATCTGGTTCCCGTTGGGCACTCCTGGGACCCACTTGGAGATATGGTCGTCGAAGGACACTTTGCCCTCGCCGATCAACTGAAGGATGAGATCGGCGGTGAAGGCCTTGGTCTGACTGGCGATCTTGAATTGCATGTCGGTACGAAGTGGCTCCCCGGTGGTGAGGTTGGCCACACCGTCCGCACGGACGATGTTCCCTTTGGGCTCCAGATGCCGACCAGGACGCCAGGGGTGTTAGCGGCGTCTTTGAACTGACGGACGGTCTGCTGGACCTCGGCCAGCGTCGATGCCGGGAGTGGTGCACCTGCCGTCCCACGGTTCGACTTCGACGGTGTGCCGGAAGCGCTGGCCGTGCAAGCAGAGGCAGTTAAGCCTACGACGAGGATCAGGATGCCGATCTTTCGCCCGTTGCGCTCGTGACCACCCGTGTCCCGGCCACAACTGGCGTCCGCTCCGCCGACCAACCCCAACACGATGGCGGAGCGGCCGAGGGCGACCACCGGATTGCGACGACTCGGACGCTGCAACTGTCACTCGCTCCATTGGTTCACTCCTCTGATGATCTGACGATCTCAACGGTCTTAGGTGCGCTGGGTGATTCGGTCATGGCTCTCTGTCTCCAGTTCTCAACGGTGTTCGGTCCCCTGCGGTCGCATTCGGTCATGTGAGAGTGCGCTCGATCGCACTGTCGCCCGTTGTGAGCGACGGTGCTCTGCCTCACGCTGCGCCTCGTATGGGTGTTCGATCGCGCCAGCAGGTGAGGCTGGGACCCGCGGTGGAAAAGCCCGACGGGTCGATCGGATTACCGGCCGCGAATCCAGGGCGGCGTGTTGGGGCATCGATCGGGCGTTAGTCACGCCGTTTGTGCTCATGACCCCCACCTCAGTGCACGCCGAGGCGACGGGCGAGCGCATCGACGTCGGCGGAGTCGAGCACGGCGTTGGCCAGTCCCCAGACTCCCTCGAATATCTGGGCTGGCGCGCCGGCCCTCATCCCGCCGAGCATGTCGGCTCGATTGTCGATGTTCATGGCGGGCAGCATGACCGCCAGTGACCGGGCCATCTGATCGGGCGGGATGCTCGCGACGATGGCTCGATGGATGTCCTCGACTGCCTCGGGACCGATGACTTGCTCCAGCGCGGGCAGCACGAGCCGTTCCTCGACGTCCTGGTGGGCGAGGTACACGCCGGTGAAATCGGCGAGCTCCAGATAGAGCCGATGGACCGTCTGAGCGCGACGAACCTTTGGGGACTCCACCAAACGGTCGATCAGCGCGATCAGCTCGATCTCACGAGTCGAGACGACTTCGTGATCAGCCTCAATACGGGCCGCAAGGTCAGGAAGATTGGCCTCCAATGCCGGCTGGATCGCCTTGTCCTCGTGCTCAGCGTGAACTTCCAGCATCTCCACTACGGCACGAACATGGACCGCGAGCTCCTGTCGTTCGCTGTCACGGCCCGGGTCGATGCGGCCGGCCTGGCCGGTAGCGGCAAAGAGTTCGGCCCGGATCCCTTTGTGGACGTCGCGATATAGGTGGGTCGCGACGTTGCTCTCGATAGGGCTGGCTTGGTTGGTGGCGGTCATTTGCTTGTCCTCCTGGTGGGTGGCCCGGTCGTCTGGGCAACACGTTGACGTTGCCTCTATTGTGAGGAAGTCCTGAGGGCCCCGTTCCTGAAAGACGCGTAGCCGAATGCTAAATAGTCCTTATGGTGGGTAACTTTCAGTCGGGAACCGCTCTTGAGGGCCCAGTGGCCCAGCTCCTGGAGAACCCGTATGCGCTGATCGTCGGACTCGTCGGAGCGGACGGACACCCCTACGCCACCCGCGGATGGGGCTTGACCGTGCTTCCCGGTCCCCTGGCCCAGTTCCGCCTCGTGCTCAGCAGCGATGACAGTCCGCAGGTCAGCACCGACCGCGAGGGCCATCTACTGGCCGTGACCGCTGCCGACCCCCGTACCTTGCGGGCCGTGCAGTTCAAAGGTCGAACCGGGCCGGCCGAGGCCGCCACGACCGAAGATCGGGCCGCGGTCGTCCGCTTCTGTCAATCGTTCTTCGGTGTGGTCGAAGAGGTAGAAGGCACCGATCGCTCTTTGCTCGAACGCCTGGTTCCGCTTGACTTTGTCGCTTGTACGGTGGCAATCCGGTCGCTCTACGACCAAGCGCCAGGGCCGGGAGCAGGGGCCGAGCTTCCCGGACGACATCCGTGACCGCCCTCCATGCTGCTCGAAGGCCGTCGCTTCAGGACCTCAGACTGTGCTTCGAAGGAGCCATTCCTGCCGTCGTGGCCACAGCAGCAGCAGACGGCGAACCGAATGTCACCTTCCTGTCGCGGGTGCGGTTCGTTGACGACGAGCGCATCGCTCTGTCCAACCAGTTCTTCTCCAAGACCACCCAGAATCTGATCGAGAATCCTCGGGCCAGTCTCATGCTTATGGATCCGACCGACTATGCCCAGTATCGGCTCTCGCTCGCCTTCGAGCGCACCGAGCGTCGAGGGGGCGTGTTCGAGCTCCTGCGGGACGACGTCGCTGCCGTGGCTGCGATGCAGGGCATGCAGGGTGTGTTCAGACTGCGCGGTGCAGACATCTACCGTGTCCTGGACATCGAGGGGGTGCCCGGTGCTCAGTCCGATGGCTCCGGGTCGGTTCCAGTGGAGGCATCTGGGTCCCGGTTTGCTCCCGGGTTGCTGGCCGAACTGAGCTCACGCATGAGTCGCTGCGTCGATCTCGACACCCTTGTGACCACCACTGTCGATGGCTTAGCGGAGCTGCTCGGGTACCCAAACTCAATGCTGTTGCTGTTGGACGAGAACAGTTCAAATCTGTATACCATCGCCAGTCGTGGCTACGAAGCCGAGGGTGTCGGCTCAGAGGTCCCGATCGGAGCGGGGGTCATCGGCATGGCTGCTGCCCAGTGCACCCCGATTCGCCTCGGCAACCTCAGCCAAATCAGCCGCTACGGACAGACCGTTCGACATGCGTACGAGGCAACCGGTGATATTGCTCCCGGCCATGAGATTCCCTTCCCTGGCCTCACCGGGACACAAAGTCGGGTGGCGGTGCCGGCCATCGCCCACGGCCAACTGGTCGGGGTGCTGGTGGTGGAGAGCCTGACTCCGGTGGCATACACCTCTGACGACGAAGCGCTTTTGATGGTGGTCGCGACGCTGCTCGCAGGTGTCATTGACCCCCAGCTTGGTGCGGACGGGAACACAACTAGTGATCGGGCCGGCGCCGAAGAGGACCCCCCCACCCAGAGCGGGCTGCCATCCGCCCGGGTACGCTACTTCGCGGTCGATGGCAGCGTGTTTATCGACGGTGACTACCTGATCAAGGGAGTCGCCGGTCGGCTGCTGTGGTCCTTGCTCCAACAGTTCGAGGGCGAGGGGCGTGTCGACTTCTCAAATCGAGAGGTCCGCCTTGATCCCTCCCTTGAGCTCCCTGAGTTCCGGGACAACTTCGAGAGCCGCCTCGTCCTCTTGAAGCGCCGATTGGAGGAGCGGCACGCCCCGATCCGCCTCAAGAAGACCGGCAGGGGGCGCTTCCAGCTCGTTGTCGAAGCTGCGCTCCACACTGAGTCGGTCCCCGTTCAAATCTGACCTCTCCCGACCCGGTGTTGAAGGAACGCCTACGTCGATAGGTCGGCTCGGCACTGACCTCCAATCCGCTCCTGGTAACCCGCCGTTAGGGACCTCCAGGCGCCCTCGCCCGGGTGGACATTCCTGCCCTTTTCCGTCATTGACGGGTGATCTGCATCGAGACGTCTGGATAGTCCGACCTTCGCCGATCAGGGGCTCCCAATCATCCAGCTCCAACCGTAGGCCCCCCCTGCCAAGACTTGCCTGATCCGGGGGCGGGTCGATGTGCTCGTCGACTCCGATGCCGGGACGACGGGCGTCGTGGACTTCAAGACCACGATCCCTAAGCCGGACCACATCGCCACCTACGGCCGCCAGCTCCACGCCTACGCCATGGCCTTAGAGCACCCCTCTAGCGGCAGGCCCGAGGAAGTCAGCTCCCTCGGGCTGCTCTGTTATCTGCCCGACTCGTACGAGGCGGCGGACGGCAGAGCCGGTCTCTACGGGGACCTCCAATGGATCGAGGTGCCGAGGGACGATCTGAATTTCGCAAACTTTCTCGAAGAAGTTGGGGCAACTCTCAGCCAGCCGGAACCGCCGCCTCCGGCCCCCGGATGGGTGGGTTGGTGGGCGAGGGGGGACTTGAACCCCCACATCCTTTCGGACACAGGAACCTGAATCCTGCGCGTCTGCCAATTCCGCCACTCGCCCGAGCGACCGTCAGAGGCTACCCGATGACGGAATCCTCCCGAGCACGCCGCCGGGAGGCCTGAGCACGCCGCCGGGAGGGACGGGAAGGGCCCCGGGGAGACAAAGGCCCAGCCCTGCTCCCCGGCCGCCCCGGCCGCCCTACCCCCTAATTGGGGGTGCTCACCGGTAGGCTGACGCCAGCATGGGACTCCAGAAATTCGAAGGGCGCCTCGAGCGCTTGGTAGACGGCACCCTCTCCAAGGCGTTCCGGGGTGAGCTGCACCCCGTGGAGATCGGCCGCCGGGTGACCCGGGAGATGGATCTCGAGCGCCGCCTGGGGGTTCACGGCCTCATCGCGCCCAACGCCTTCACCGTCTACCTCTCGACCAGCGACTTCGACCGATTCGAGAGCTTCCTCGAGGCCCTGGTCCGGGAGCTGGAGGAGGCTGCCCGGGAGCACGCCCGGACCGAGGACTACGTCTTCGTCGGGCCGGTGACCGTCACCGTCATGGAGGACACCCGCCAGCGCCGGGGACGGTTCGCCGTGGTCTCCGAGGTGGAGGAGGGCCCGTCGGGGCTGCCGACGGCCTCCGTCGTCCTGGCGGACGGCTCCCGGGTGGTCCTCGGACCCGAGCCGCTGACCATCGGCCGGCTCCCGGAGAGTGCGGTGATGGTCACCGACCCCAACGCCAGCCGCCGCCACGCCGAGATCCGGAGGGTGGGGAACGACGTCGTGCTGGTCGACCTCAACTCCACCAACGGCACCCGGGTGAACGGAGCCACCATCCGGGAGCGGAAATTGGCCGACGGTGATCAGATCGTGATCGGTACCACCGTGCTCCGGTTCGAGACCTCGTGACGGCCGGCTCCTAAGCGCACATGCATCTCCTACTGGTCTCCCTGCCTGGGCCCACGGACAACACCCCTGTACTCCGCGCCCTCGAGTACGGCGTGATCATTCTCCTCTGGCTGTTCTTCATGTGGGTGGTCCGCGCCGTGTGGGTGGAGGTCCGGCCCCTCAAGCGTCGCCGCCGACGCAAGGATGCCAACGACCCGGTCGTGGTCGGAGCCAAGGGTCGCAAGGGCAGGCTGCTCCGCCTGCACGTCATCCGTCCCGAGGAGCAGGCCGGGCGCGTCTACGACATCGGTGACGAGGTGACCGTGGGCCGGGCCGCCGGATGCGGTGTGCCCATCGACTACGACACCTACTCCTCCAACCTGCACGCCCGACTGTTCCGCCTCGACGGCGACCTCTGGGCCGAGGACCTCGGATCCACCAACGGGACCTGGGTGAACACCATCCGGATCAACGAGCGCACCCGCCTCGAGAAGGGTGACCTGCTGCAGGTGGGTGGCACCGTGTTCGAGGTCGGGAAGTGAGATGACCCTCCTCCGCTCGGGATCGGCCACCGACACCGGCCTGGTCCGCTCGGTCAACCAGGACCTGGCCGTCGAGACGTCCACGCTGTTCGCCGTGGCCGACGGCATGGGGGGCCATGCCGGTGGTGAGGTGGCCGCCCGGCTGGCCGTCGACGCCCTGTCGGTGGCCTTCCGGCGGCAGCCCACCGGATCCGGCCTCTCCCAGGCGGTGACCGAGGCCAACGCCGTGGTCTGGCAGCACAGCCGGGACAACCCCGAGCTCCGGGGGATGGGCACGACGCTCACGGCCGTGGGCCTGGTCAACGAGGACGGTCAGGACGTGCTGGCCCTGGTCAACGTGGGTGACTCCCGCTCCTACCGCTTCCATGACGGTGAGCTGACCCAGATCACCACGGACCACAGCCTGGCCGAGGAGATGGTCCGGACCGGCGAGTTGACCACCGCCGAGGCGGCCGTCCACCCCCACCGCCACATCCTGACCCGGGCCCTCGGGGTGTCGTCGGACGTGGCCGTGGACCTGTGGCGGATCCAGCCGGTCCGAGGTGACCGGTTCCTGCTGTGCAGTGACGGTCTGACCAACGAGCTCGACCTCGGTCAGATCAGCGAGGTCCTGGCCTCGGTGAGCGATCCCCACCGGGCCGCCGACCTGCTGGTCCAGGCGGCCCGGACCCACGGGGGGAGCGACAACATCACCGTGGTGGTGGTCGACGTGGTGGTCGGCGACGAGGTCGACTCGTCACCGGTGGTCACCGCGGTGAACGCCGACTTCGCCCCGGTGCCGGTGGCCGGCGAGGAGGCTGCCGCCGTCGCCCCCGACTTCTACCCGACGTCGGTGGCCGGCGAGAAGCAACCCAGCCGACGGGAGCGCCGGAAGGCCAAGCGGCGGGAGCGGCGGATCGCCCGCGGGCGGCGACTGATCACCTTCCGGACCCTGCTGTTCGTCATCCTGCTCGGCGCCGTGCTCGCCGGGGCGTTCTACGCCGTCCGCTGGTACGACACCAACTCCTACTTCGTCGGCGTCAACAACAACGAGCTGGTCATCTACCAGGGCCGGATCGGTGGCTTCCTGTGGTACAACCCGGTGGAGGTGCAGCGCACCGGCGTGACCACCGCCGATGTGCCGGCGCAGTATCTCGACCAGCTCAACGGCGGGGTCGAGGAGTCGTCGGTGGCCAGTGCCCGGAGCTACGTGGCCAACCTGGTCACGACGAAGAACTGCCAGCTCAATCCGTCGTCCCAGCTCTGCACCCCGTTGCCCGGCGCGACCACCTCCCACCGACCACCTCCCCACCGACCACCGCGGCCCCCGTGCCGCCGACCACCACCAAGGCACCCTGATGGAACGACGGATCAGACGACTCGGGATCTTCATGGCGCTGTGCTTCGTCGCCCTGTTCATCCAGCTCAACAACATCCAGGTGCTCAAGGCCAACTCGCTGGCCAACAGCCCGAACAACCCGCGGGTCCAGCAGGTGGAGCGCAGCCAGACCCGGGGCAGCATCCTCTCCGCCGACGGCGTGACCCTGGCCTCGTCCGTACTGGCCCCGAAGAACAGCATCTACAAGTACCAGCGGGTCTACGACCCCTACACCTCCACCCTCTTCGCCCACATCGTCGGGTTCGACTCGATCAAGTACGGCAACTTCCGGGGCGTCGAGGCCCAGTACAACAGCTACCTCACCCCCCACACCCGTCCGGCCAAGACCTTGCGCGACCTGCTGGTCAACCGGACGGTGGTGGACAACGTCACGCTGACCGTCGGCACCCAGCTGCAGACCCAGGTGGCGGCGGCCCTCGACCAGCACGCCCCCGGGGTCCTGGGCGCCGCCGCGGTGGTGCTCAACCCGGTCACCGGTGCGGTGGAGGCCATGTACTCCAACCCGACCTTCGATCCCAATCCCCTGGTGTCCCTGGACCTGGCCACGGAGACGGCGGCCTGGAACGCCAATGCGTGCCCACCCCAGGCGGACCAGGCGGCCTGCGTCCCCGGGAGCCCGCTGGTGCCCGGCACCTACGGGCAGGTCTACCCCCCGGGGTCGACCTTCAAGGTCGTGACCACGTCGGCCGTGCTCGAGAACCGCCCGGATCTGGCCAAGATGATCTATCCGAGTGTCCCGTCGGTCACCCTGCCCAATTCGGGCACCCCGCCCCAGGTCCTGACCAACTACCACGGCGGGGTCTGTCCGCCCAGCGGTGGTGGCAACCTCGAGACCCTGCTGATCCTGTCCTGTGACGCCGACTTCGCCCAGATCGGCCAGCTGCTGGGCTCCCAGACCCTGGTCAACCAGGCCGAGGCCTACGGATTCAACCAGCGCATCCCCCTCGACGTGCCGCCCGACACCGTCGCCGTGTCCAATTTCGGCACCACCGCCGACTTCGCCGACGACATCCCCGGCCTCATGAAGTCGGCCATCGGCCAGCAGAACGTCACCGCCTCCGCCCTGCAGATGGCCCTGGTGGCCGGGGCCGTGGCCAACGGCGGGGTGGAAATGACCCCCCACGTGATGTCCCAGATCCGCGACTCCCAGGGCAACCTGGTGCGGGCCTACCAGCCCAAGCCCTGGCTACAGCCCATTTCACCCGAGACGGCCAACACCCTGACCACCTTCATGCAGGGGGTGGCCAGATCGGGCACCGCCGCCGGGGTGTTCCCGCCCGCGTGGAACGTGGCGGCCAAGACCGGGACCGCCCAGACCGGCTCGTTCGGGCCCAACCCCCAGTTCACCGACGACTGGCTGATCGCCTTCGCCCCGGTCGGGAACACCAAGGTGGCCATCGCCGTGGTCATGCCCAAGCAGCCCGGCAGCGCCACCGGGGCCCAGTACTCGGGCCCCATCGTGAAGCAGATCCTCGGCGACGTGCTGGCTGACCAGGCGACGCCATGACGACCCGGGGACACCACCCGACACCGATGAGTTCACGCAACCGTCACACCGGAAGAGGAACGATGAGAACCCCGGAACCGAGAGAGCGCAGGCCTAGGCTTTGACCCACATGGAACCGAACGAGACGCCACGAATCTTTTCCGAGCGCTACGAGCTCAACCATCTGATCGCCCGGGGCGGCATGGCCGAGGTCTACCGGGCCCACGACCGCCTGCTCGACCGCCCGGTGGCCCTGAAGGTGCTGTTCCCCGAGCTCTCGGTGGACCGCTCGTTCGTCGAGCGGTTCCGGCGGGAGGCCCAGGCCGCGGCCAACCTCTCCCACCCGAACATCGTGCCGGTCTTCGACTGGGGCGAGGACACCGGCACGTACTTCATCGTCATGGAGTTCATCGACGGCCGTCCCCTGTCGGCCATCCTGAAGACCGCCGGGCCGCTCTCGGCCGATCGGACGGCCGACATCGGGGCCCACGTGGCCGCGGCACTCGGCTACGCCCACAAGCACGGTGTCATCCACCGCGACGTGAAGCCGGGCAACGTCCTCATCACCGACGAGGGCCAGGTGAAGGTGACCGACTTCGGCATCGCCCGGGCGATCAACACCGAGGAGAGCCTGACCCAGACCGGTGCGGTGATGGGCACGGCGACGTACTTCTCCCCGGAGCAGGCCGAGGGCATGGGCGTCGACGCCCGGAGCGACATCTACTCCCTCGGGGTGGTCCTCTACGAGATGGCCACCGGCCGGCCCCCCTTCCTCGGGGACACCCCGGTGGCGGTGGCCTCCAAGCACGTCCGGGACCATCCCCCCGCGCCCGCGAGCTGAACCCGGCCATCCCCCCGACCTTCGAGGCCATCATCCTGAAGGCCATGGCCAAGAACCCCGAACACCGGTACGCCACTGCCGAGGACCTCCGGGCCGACCTGCTCCGGTTCAACGAGGGTCGGACCGTCCTGGCCATGGACGACGCCACCTCGCTACTGGCCGTGGCCGGCACCACCGCGGTGGTGGGGACCGTGGCCGGCATGGACGCCACCCAGTCGGTGTCAGCCACCCCACCGGCCGAAGCGGCCGAGGACGAGGAGGGCGGCCCCAACCGGACCCGCACCTACGCCATCATCCTGGCCGTCCTGGTGCTCCTGCTCCTGGTGGCGGGGTACTTCCTGGCCCGTAACCTCGGCTACCTGGGCGGGAGCGCGTCCTTCAACCTGCCGTCCGTCACCGGGCAGCCGGTGGGGCAGGCCACGGCCAAGCTGACCCAGGACGGACTGGTGGTCAAGAACACGGTCGAGATCTCCACCGACACCCCCGGCACGGTCATCTCGTCCGATCCGGCGGGCGGCACCCTGGTGAAGAAGGGGGACACGGTGACCCTGACCGTCGCCGCGGTGGAGAAGGTGACGGTGCCGTCCGGCATCACCAACACCTCCCTGGCCAACGCGCAGTCCCGGCTGGCGGCGGCCGGTCTGACCTCGACCGTCACCAATGTGCCCAACAACGTCGCCCAGGGGACGGTGCTCAGCGCCAGCCCGCAGCCGGGCACCAGGGTGCCCAAGGACAGCTCGGTCACCCTGACCGTCTCGTCGGGCCCGGCCGACGTGCGGGTTCCGTCGCTGCTCGGGCTGAGCCAGCCCGCGGCCGGCAACCTGCTCGGCCAGGCCGGCCTCAACGTCGGCAACATCACCTCGGCCTCGTCGGCCAACTTCAACACCGGCCTGGTCATCTCCTCCAGCCCGTCCGCCGGCACGTTCGTGAAGCCGGGGAGCTCGGTGGACATCGTGGTGTCGAGCGGCCCGCCGCCGACCACCACGACGTCGACGTCGACCACGACCACCTCGACGACCACCCCCTCGTCGAGCACGACCGCGTCGCCGCCCACCACCTGACCCGGGCGGGGCACGGGCGGAGGTGGCTGCTCAGGCCGCCCGGGTCGAGGCCAGGAAGTTCGACAGGAGGCTGGGCCCCTCCAGGGTGAGCAGCGACTCGGGGTGGAACTGGACCCCCTCGACGGCCAGGGTCCGGTGGCGGAGCCCCATGATCACCCCGTCGGCCGACCGGGCGGTGACCTCCAGCACGTCGGGGAGGCTGGCCGGCTCCACCACCAGGGAGTGGTACCGGGTGGCGACGAAGGGGTCGGGGAGGCCGGCGAACACCCCTTTGCCGTCGTGGTGGATGGCCGAGGTCTTGCCGTGCATGAGCGTGGGCGCGGCCACCACCTCGCCGCCGTAGACCTGGCCGATGGCCTGGTGCCCGAGGCAGACCCCGAGGATGGGGAGCTCACCGCCCAGCTCGCGGATGACCGCCATGCTGATGCCGGCCGACTCGGGACGACCGGGGCCCGGTGAGATGAGGACGGCGTCCGGGGAGGCGGCCCGGATGCCGGCCACGTCGATGGCGTCGTTGCGGTGGACCACCGGCTCGGCCCCCAGCTCCCCGAGCTCCTGGACCAGGTTGTAGACGAACGAGTCGTAGTTGTCGATGACCAGCACCCGCGTCCCCATGGACCGTTGATCGTACCGGGCGGGCCGGGGCTCCCCGGACCTGGCGCCCTCCGGGGCCGCCGACTGGCTATCCTTCGCCCATGGCAACCAAGGCCAAGTCGGGGCCGGGCAAGGCCGGGAAGCGGGGCCGGTCGGCGGGCGGTCGGACCACCGAGGCGCCCAAGTCGGTCCAGTCCAACCGGTACACGCCGCCCATCCCCAAGAACGTCAAGACCAGTCCGCGGTGGATGGGCATCACCATCATCGCCCTGTTCCTGGCCGGGGTGCTGGTGGTCATCCTCAACTACGCCGGCCTGCTCCCCGGCGGCGTGAACAACCTGTGGCTCATCGCCGCCATCGGGGCCATCTTCGCCGGCCTGCTGCTGGCCACCCGCTACCACTGACCCCGCCGACCGGCCGACCACCGGACCGGCCCGCCGGGAGATGACGCGGCGCACCGACCCCGAGGGGCCGGCGCGCCGCCTGCGTGGTGCTGCCTCCGGCCGGTCGAGCGCCGGCCGGGGCGGTCAGCCCAGACGCTCGATGATGGTGGCGTTGGCCATGCCGCCCCCCTCGCACATGGTGAGCAGCCCGTACCGGCCCTCGGTGCGCTCCAGTTCGTTGAGGAGCGTGGCCATGAGCTTGGCGCCGGACGCCCCGAGCGGGTGGCCGAGGGCGATGGCCCCACCGTTCACGTTCACCTTGTCGAGGTCGACCCCGAACTCCTTCTGCCAGGCCAGGACCACCGAGGCGAAGGCCTCGTTGATCTCGATGACGTCCATGTCGTCCAGGGTCAGCTTGGCCTTCTCGAGCACCGACTTGGTGGCCGGGATGGGCCCGGTGAGCATGGTGATGGGGTCGCTGCCGGCCACCGCGAAGGCGTGGAAGCGGGCCCGCGGGGTCAGGCCCAGGGCATTGGCCTTCTCCTCGCTCATGATGAGGACACCGGACGCCCCGTCGGTGATCTGCGACGAGTTGCCGGCCGTGACCCGACCGTTCTCGGGCCGGAAGGCGGGCTTCAGGTTGGCCAGGGTCTCGACCGAGGAGTCGGGACGGATCCCTTCGTCGGTGACGATCATCTCGTCGGTGTCGGCCCGGTCGTCGTCCTTCACGGCCACCGGGATCAGCTCACGCTCGAACCGACCCTCGGCGGTGGCCCGGGCCGCCCGCTGATGGGACCGCACCGAGTACTCGTCCAGTGCGTCGCGGCTGATGTCCCACTGCTCGGCGATGAGCTCGGCACCCTCGCCCTGGCCGACCAGCCCGCCCCGCTCGGCGTACCGGTTCATCATGCGGGGGCCGAAGGGGTAGCCCAGGTCGCGGACGACCGAGGAGCCCATGGGGGTGCGGGTCATGACCTCGACCCCGCCCCCGATGACCACGTCGTAGGCCCCGGCGATGACCCCCTGGGCTCCGAAGTGGAGGGCCTGTTGGGAGGAGCCGCACTGGCGGTCGATGGTGGTGGCGGGTACCGACTCGGGATAGCCGGCGGCCAGCACGGCGTTGCGGCCGACGTTGAGGGACTGCTCGCCGACCTGCATGACACAGCCCATGATCACGTCATCGACCAGGCCCGGGTCGAGATCGTTGCGCTCCACCAGGGCCTTCAACGGCTCGGAGCCCAGGTCGGCGGCGTGCCAATTGCGCAGCTTCCCGTTGCGCTTGCCCCCGGGGGTGCGGACTGCATCGACGATGACGGCCTCGGTCATGGCTGCTCTCCTTCTCCGGTCCGGCGGAGCCTGCGCCTGCCGGCCGTGTTCGGCTCGTGGAAGGCCGGAACGGTCCGCTCCGGCCGTGGAAAAAACTTGACCACCCGGTCAAGAAAATGCCACACCCCGATCGTACCCGCCCGAACCGCCGCGTCCAACCGCTCCCCGGGACGCACGGGCCTGAGGCGGCCCGGCACTACGGTCGGGGGGATGACGGGTCGGATCAAGGACATGGACCGCTGGCTGGGCGACGGTGGCATGGAGCTCATCGGCACGGTCGGGGGCTCCTTCGAGGACTACGGGGTCGACGGGGAGGACCTCGGCTGGGTGAGCGGCTCGCTGGTGCCCACCGCCGCCGCCGGCAACCCCCACGGCATCGTCCAGGCCGGGGTGCACGGGCTGCTCCTCGACGCCGCCATGAACTTCGCCATCAACTCGGCGCTGGCCGGACGCGACCGGACCAAGGCGACCCTCGAGATGAAGGTCGAGACCATGCGTCCGGCCCAGGTGGGGGAGGCCTACCGCCTCCGGGGCGACGTCGTGCGGATGGCCCGCCAGGTGGCCTATGCCGAGGCCACCGTGACCGACGACCGCGACCGGATGGTCAGCCGGTCCACCGGCACCTTCCTGTTGCACCGGAGCGACTGAGTCCGGGCTCGACCCGCGGCTGACGGCCCGCCCGGCGGGCTGACCAGGGCGCCCCGGCGGGCTGGACGGGAGGCCCCTTGCCTGGATATAGTTGCTTGCTACAAGCAGTTTACTTGGACCCTGGATACCGGACCGACACGAGAGGACCCTGTGACACCGACGGCGACCCCCACCGAGGATGTGACCGGCGCTCCGGGCGCGGGCACCGGGCGACGGGTCTCGGCCGAACTGGAGCGCTCCCTGACCCAGGTGGCCCGGGCCATCCTCCGGCTCGACGTCCCGATGAGCGAGCTCACCGAGGGGAAGTCGGTGGACCGGGCCGGCTACTGGCTGCTGGTTCGACTGTCGAGTCAGGCCCCGGTCCGGCTGTCCGAGCTGGCCGACACGGTCGAGCTCGACCTCTCGACGGTGAGTCGGCAGATGAGTGATCTGGTGGCCATCGGGCTGGTGGTGAAGGTCCCCGATCCCGATGACGGCCGGGCGTCGTTGCTCAGCCTGTCCGAGCGGGGCTGGGCCGTCCTGGAGACGGTGTCGGAGGCCCGTCGCCAGGCGTTGGCCGAGGTGATCGACGACTGGTCGGACGAGGAGCGCACCGCGCTCACCCGCGGCCTGGTCCGGCTGGAGGCCGGTCTCCACCGCACCCGCGGGCAGCAGGCCAGGGGAGGGGTCCGGTGAGCATCGACACCCCCTCCCGTCCCGAAGACCGGGTGTCGTCGGTCCCCGGCACCCACCCGGGGGACGACGCGCCCCGTCCGGTGGTGGCCCTGACCCACCGGCAGATCCTCATCGTGTTCAGCGGCCTCATGATCGGTATGTTCCTGGCCGCCCTGGACCAGACCATTGTGGGAACCGCCCTTCCCACCATCGTCAACAGCCTGCACGGGCTCAACCACATCAGCTGGGTGGTGACCGCCTACCTGCTGACCTCGACCATCTCGACCCCGCTCTACGGAAAGCTGTCCGACCAGTTCGGCCGCAAGGGCCTGTTCCAGATCGCCATCGTCATCTTCCTGGTCGGGTCGGCGCTGGCCGGCCTCAGCCAGAACATGGCCCAACTCATCGCCTTCCGCGGCATCCAGGGACTGGGGGCCGGTGGGCTGATGGCCCTGGCCTTCACCATCATCGCCGACGTGGTCTCCCCCCGGGAGCGGGGCCGCTACCAGGGGTACTTCGGGGCCACCTTCGCCCTGGCCTCGATTGCCGGCCCGCTGCTCGGCGGTGTGTTCACCGACAACCTGAGCTGGCGGTGGATCTTCTACATCAACATCCCCATCGGCATCGTCGCCTTGGTGGTCACGTCGGCCGTCCTCAAACTCCCCTTCCGCCGGCAGGTCCACCGGATCGACTTCGTCGGGGCCGGCCTCATGCTGGTCGGGGTGACCGCCGCACTCCTGGTGACGGTGTGGGGCGGTACCCAGTACCCCTGGGGGTCGTCGGTCATCGTCAGCCTGGCCATCGTGGCCGTGGTGCTCATCGTCGCCTTCGTGCTGTGGGAGCGTCGGGCCGCCGAGCCCATCCTGCCGCCCAACCTCTACCACATCGGGATCTTCCGGGTCTCGACGTCGGTCTCCTTCCTGCTGTCCATGATCATGTTCGGGGCCATCATCTACCTGCCGCTCTACCTCCAGCTGGTGGACGGGGTGTCGGCCATGGTGTCCGGCCTCCTGATGATCCCCATGATGATGGGCGTGCTGGGGGCCTCGGTGACCTCGGGCCAGCTGGTGTCGCGCACCGGCCGCTACAAGATCTTCCCCGTCATCGGGTCGGTGCTGGTCGTCCTCGGCATGTGGCTCCTCTCCCAGCTCGACCTGCACACGTCCCACCTGACCATGAGCCTCTACGTGTTCGTGCTCGGGGCGGGCATGGGCATGACCATGCAGATCATGGTGCTGGCCGTCCAGAACGCGGTGCCGCCCGCCCAGATGGGTACGGGCACCGCCGCGGTGACCTTCTTCCGTTCCCTCGGCGGGGCGTTCGGCACCGCGCTGTTCGGCGCGGTGTTCATCGCCCGGTTGAGCCACTGGATCGCCGCCCTGGTCCCAGGGGCGGGCTCGTCGGCCATCCATGTCAACGGCAGCTTCTCCATGAGCCCGGCCCAGCTCCACGCCTTCCCTCCGGCCGTCCAGCACGGCGTCCTCGAGTCCTTCGTCCGCTCGCTCCACTCGGTCTTCCTGCTCGGGGTGCCCCTGGCCACGGTCATGTTCGCCCTGACGCTGTTCCTGAAGGAGGTCCGCTTGCGCTCGACGTCCGGATTGGAGCGCCCGAGCGAGGACCTGGCCATGGGCGGCGGCCTGAGCGGCTCGGGCGACGCCGACCTGGACGAGGGAGTGATCGGCGGCGCGTCGGCTGTCGGCTGACCCCGGGCGCCATGGCGTCGCTTCCGCCGGGCGCCACGCTCGACTAGACCGTGGAGATGCTCCTGCGCATCTTCACCGAGCCCCAGCAGGGCGCCTCCTACGAGACCCTGCTGGCCGTGGCCCAGACCTCCGAGTCCCTCGGCTTCGACGCCTTCTTCCGGAGCGACCACTACCTGTCGATGGGGAGCGCCGACGGCCACCCCGGCCCCAGCGACGCCTGGGTCAACCTGGCCGGCATCGCCCGGGACACCGCCACCATCCGGCTGGGCACCCTGGTCACTTCGGCCACCTTCCGTCAGCCCGGTCCGCTGGCCATCATGGTGGCCGGGGTCGACGCCATGTCCGGTGGCCGCGTGGAGCTGGGCCTCGGGGCCGGTTGGTACGAGGCCGAGCACACGGCGTACGGCATCCCGTTCCCGCCCGTCGTCGAGCGCTTCGAGCGCCTCGAGGAGCAGTTGGCCCTGATCACCGGACTGTGGGGGACGCCGGACGGGGCCACGTTCACCCTGGCCGGTGTCCACTACCAGGTGGCGGACAGCCCGGCCCTGCCCAAGCCGGTGCAGCGTCCCGGGCCGCCGATCATCGTGGGCGGGCACGGGGCCAAGCGGACGCCCCGGCTGGCCGCCACCTACGCCGCCGAGTTCAACCTGGCCTTCTCGTCGCTGGAGGAGACCGGTACCCAGTTCGGACGCGGTACGCGCCGCCTGTGCGGCCCGGGGGCGGGATGCCGACTCGATGGCCTACTCGGCGGCCCAGACCGTCTGCTGTGGGCGCACCGACGCCGAGGTGGTCGCCCGGGCCGCAGCCATCGGCCGGGACGTGGACGAGCTGCGGGCCAACGGACTGTGCGGGTCACCCCAGGCGGTGGTGGACAAGCTGGCCACCTACGCCGGGGTCGGAGCCGACCGCACCTACCTCCAGATCCTCGACCTGGCCGACTTGGACCACCTGGCGCTGATCGCCGAGCAGGTCCTGCCCCATTGCGCCTCGCTGTGACCGGGGGCGGTCGATCCTCGGCGCGGCTCAGACGGCTGAGGCGGCCGTGGGGGCGGCCACGTCGCCGCCGGTGGGCCATCGCCCGGCCACCAGGGTGAGGGACTGGACCCGCGCCGCCAAGGAGTGGGCCCGGGTGGACAGCATGATCTCGTCGGCGCCGGTCCGGGCCTGCAGGGCCACGAGCCCGGCCTGGACGGACTCCGGCTCCCCGATCAGGTGGGTGGCGACGGTGGCGTCGATGAACGCCCGCTCCTGGTCGGTGTACCGGTAGGCCGCAGCCTGCTCGGGGGAGGGCACCGGGCCGAGCCGCCCCGTCCGGAGCTGCAGGGTGGTGAGGGCCGAGGGACCGGCCAACCACCGGGCCTCCTCGTCGGTCGGGGCGCACAGCACCGACACCGCCGGCATGAAGTAGGGCTCGCCCAGCAGGACGGAGGGTCGGAACGTCCTTCGGTACTGGTCGACGGCCTGGTCCAGGAGATCGGGGGCGAAATGGTAGGCGAAGGAGAAGGGCAGCCCGAGCAGGCCGGCCAGCTGGGCGCTGAAGGTCGAGGAGCCGAGCAGCCACACCTCGGGGAGGTAGCCGCGTCCGGGCACCGGGGCCGGGTGGGAGACGGGCCGTCGCTGTCGACCAGGTAGTCGATCAGCTCCACCACGTCCCGGGGGAAGGTGTCCGGCTCCGGGTCGGGCGACCCGCCGGAGCGCACGGGCGGTGACCTGGTCGGTGCCCGGGGCCCGACCCAGACCCAGGTCGATGCGCCCGGGATGGAGCGCCTCGAGGGTGGCGTACTGCTCGGCGATGACCAGTGGGGCGTGGTTGGGGAGCATCACCCCACCGGCTCCCACCCGCAGGGTGGTGGTGGCGTCGGCCAGGTGTCCGATGAGCACGGCCGGGGCCGAACTGGCCACGGCCGGCATCGCCGTGGTGCTCGGCCACCCACATCCGCCGGTAGCCGAGCCGCTCGACCACCGGGGCCAGGCGGGTGGTGTCGGCCAGGGCCTCCGCCGCGGTGGAGCCCTCGGCCACCGTGGCCAGGTCGAGCACGGACAGCGGCACCATGGTGGGTGCAACGCCGCCGGGTCCGGGGATCTTCCGGCACCGGACCGGCCGTGGACCAGGGGCGGTCAGGTCGGCGTGGCGGTCAGCTCGTCCAGCCGGGCCAGCGACTGCTCGAGGTTGGCCCGGGTGGCCTCGACGACCACGGCGTGTCGGAGCAACCACCGCTGGTGGTCCTGGGAGATGTCCCAGCTGCTCGCGGACCCGGGTGCCACCCCCGGCCGGCTCCAGTTCGTAGCGCCAGATGCGCCCGCCCACGAACCGCCCCAGGAACCCGGCGATGGTGGCCTGCCAGGCGATCCGACGACCCTCGTCGAACTCGATCACCGTGTTGGCCATGGAGTAGCCCATCCCCAGGTGCATGGACATCCCGAAGGTGGCCCCGAGGCTCAGCCGTCCGGGCACCCCGGGCTTGACCCCCCGCAGCTGTCCCGAGCCGTCGAACTCGATGTGGCGGGAGGGGTCGGCCAACACATCGAAGACGGCCTCGGGCGGACCGTCCATGACCCGCTCACAGGCGACCACGTCGCCGGTCATGGTCACCGCCCGGGACTCGACTGCCCGGCGCCGCCGCCGGCGAAGACGGTGGTGGCGGTGAGGGAGCTGGCCCCGTCCCCGGCCGGGAAGGCCACCAGGGTGGCGATCTCCCCGGGCTCGGCCACCGTGGTCGGGTTGACGGGCCGGATCCGCAGGGTCATGTCGCTCTTCTGGTGCGCAGGGTCATGTCGCTCCTCGGGTGCGCAGGGACGGGCAGCTCGGCGCGGGGAGCGAGCCGACCGCCAACGGGATCCTAACGTCCACCGGGGAACGCGGGCGGGGTGGGCGGCACCCTCGGGACCCGTCGAGCCGACGTCCGTTGACAGCGCGGCGGGTGCCGATGGCATCATCGGGGCGTGCCCCGACTCTCGATCAGTGCTGCCACCGCGCACCTCGCCGCCCAGGACCCGGTGCTGGCCGACCTGGTCGACCGCCACGGCCCGCCGCCCCGCCGGCGACCGGTGCGGGCCGATCGTCGATTCGAGTCCTTGGCCGAGATCATCGTCTACCAGCAGCTGGCCGGTCGGGCCGCCGCCACCATCCACGGCCGTTTCGTGGCGGCGCTGGACGGGTCCGTCACCCCCGGGGCGGTGCTGGCCGCCTCCGACGAGCTGCTCGCCTCCTGCGGGCTCAGCCGGGCGAAGGCCGGCTCCATCCGCGACCTGGCCGACCAGGTGTCGGCCGGCCGGATCGGGTTGGACCGCATCGGCCGCCTGTCCGACGAGGAGGTGGTCGACCACCTGACCCAGGTGCGGGGCATCGGCCCGTGGACGGCCCAGATGTTCCTGCTCGGGAGCCTGGGCCGCCTCGACGTCTGGCCCACCGGCGACTACGGGGTCCGGGCCGGGTTCGGGAGGGCGTGGGGCCTCGAGGGGATCCCCTCGGCCAAGGAGCTCATCGAGCTCGGAAAGCCGTTCCAGCCCTACCGGAGCCTGGTCGCCTGGTACTGCTGGCGGGTGGTGGACGATCCGTCGGTGCCGGGGTGACCGGCCGGCCGGTGCCGCCGGCGTCCGAACCCGCCCGGCTCAGCCGCCGGTCTTGAGCGCGGCGCAGATGTCGGCGAAGTGGCCCGGGTCGGGACGGCGGGTGCACTCGAGGCTGACGGCGTCGGCCACGCCGGCCACCTTGGCCCGGATCTGCCCGGCGATGTCGTCCCGCCGTCCCACGACGGCGACGGACTCGACGACCTCGTCGGGGATCAGGCCTGGCATGTCGTCCCACCGACCCTCCTTGGACAGCTGGTGGAGACGGGGGTGCAGCGATTCCCAACCCTCGCACTCGAGGATGGCGGCGTACGCCGGGGTCGAGCCGTAGAAGGCGATCTGGCTCCGCACCACTTCGACGGCCCGGTCCAGCTCGGCCCCGTCGCGGCCGGTGGCGACGAGGGTGACCACCACCACCTCCAGGGCGCCCCGTGCCCGACCCGAGCGAGCCAGGCCCGCATCGATGGCCGGACGCGTGAGCTCCCGGAGCGAGACGGCGGTCGAGAACGGGTGGACCAGCACCCCGTCCCCCACCTCGGCGGCCGCGGCTGTCATGCGGGGCCCCACCCCGCCGAGGAGGATGGCCGGTCGCCCGAACCTCGCCGGTCCGGGATCGAAGGCCGGAGGCATCAGGGTGTGGGTGAAGAACTCCCCCCGGAAGTCGAGGGGGGCGACCCCGTCCCAGGCGTCCCAGATGGCCCGGATGGCCAGCACCATCTCGCGGAGCCGGTCCACCGGACGCGACCACGGCATGGAGAACCGCCGCTCGATGTGGGGTCGGATCTGGGTGCCGAGGCCCAGCACGAACCGGCCGGCCGACAGGTCCTGGAGGTCGTAGGCCAGGTTGGCCAGGAGCATCGGCGAGCGGGCGAGGGCGATGGCCACCGCCGTGCCCAGCCGCAGGGTGGCGGTCCGGTCGGCGGCCAGGGCCAGGGGCAGGAACGGGTCGTGCCGGGTCTCGTAGGTGAAGGCGCCGTCGTAGCCCGCCGCCTCGAGCTCGGCGAACTGGTCCCCGGCCGATGCCAGGTCGGCGACGGGAGTGGTGGTGAAGACGTCCATGGCGGATGGCTCGACGGAGCGGGTCCGGTCGCGCCCCCGGATGGTAGACGCCGCCCGTGCCCCGCCCCGTGCCCGGTGCCCGGTGACCGGCGGAGTCCGGCCGGTCGGCCGTGCGCCATCCCCGCTCGAAGGGACGCCGGGCCAGGACGGGTCGGGTAGCCCGCCATCGGTGGTGGCGAGTCGCCCGGTCGCCGCCGTGGTGCTCACGGGTGGTCGGTGGTCACGCGTGCGCCATCGGGGGAGCTGCCCTTCGGTCGGCCCCCGACGAACGTAACCCACCCCGGGTTCCGGTTCCGGGTGCGTGGGAGCACCGGGTGAACGCCCCTTGGGGGACGCGCCGGGCCTTCGGCGGGGGCGGGGAGACCGGGGTCAGGCCGCCGGCAGGCGGGCGCCGATGGTGCCGGCGACCTCCTGCACGGTGGGGCTGTCGATGATCCCGGGGGACCGGAGGGCGCCGGCCATCAGCCTCGGCCAGCCCACCCACACGTCGCGGACCCGGGACGATGAGGCCAGGCCCCAGTCGGCCCTGGTCAGGCAGAGCATGGCCGTGACCGGGACCTGCGACCCCCACGGCGAGCCGTCGAGGGTGGCCCGGACCACCTCGACCTGCCGGCCCAGGACGTCCAGGGCGGGGGTGCAGTTCTTGCGGCCCACATGGAGCTCGGGGAGGTCCAGCTGGCCGAGGGTTCCGGGCTGTTTGGTGTGGACCAGGCCCTTGTGGTGTTGGGCGTCGATCACGAACACCCCGGCCGGGGCCACGGCGATGAGAGGGATGTTGGCCCTCGAGCCGGGAATGCGCCGATCGTTGAGGACGATCACCCCCTCGCTGCCCATCACCTCGAGGGTGGCCCGGAGGCGGCTCCGGCGGTCACTCTCGGCCCGGCGCACCCAGGTCCGGGGCCCGGTGGGGGCGGGGTCGGTGGGCCGGCGGCCCCGGGCGTCGTCGGCCATCGGCCCCAATGGTAGGAGACCGGGTCCGTCCCGTGGTCGATCCGGGTGGCCCGGGCGCCCGGGCCTGCCCCGCTCACCAGGCGGTATCCCTGGTGAGCGGGCCCCGGTCCGCTTTGTTGCAACTTGGCACACGCTGTTTCCTTTCGGAGGACGGAGCGCGAAGATGGGCCGGTGGGCGCACCAGCGTCCGTGGCGGGGGAGTACCCCGGAGGCAACTCCGGAAGGGGGAAGTCCATGCGTGTGTCGAACCTTCTCGCATCGAAAGGGACCATGGTGGTCACCGTCACCCGGGAGGCCACGGTGGGCGACGTCGTGGCCGATCTGGCCCACCACCGGGTCGGGGCCCTCGTCGTGTCTCCGGACGGCGTGACCATCCAGGGCATCGTCTCCGAGCGGGACATCGTGAAGCGGCTCAGCGTCCTCCACACCGAGCTGCTGGACGACCCGGTGGCCTCGATCATGTCCACCGAGGTCCAGGTGTGCGCCCCCACCGACGACCTGGAGTCGATCATGAACCTGATGACCGAGCACCGCTTCCGTCACGTCCCGGTGGTGGAGGCCGGTCGGCTGGTCGGCATCATCAGCATCGGCGACGTGGTCAAGAGCCGCATCGAGGAGCTCGAGAAGGACCGCAACGAACTGATGGAGTACATCACGGCCCGCTGAGTTTCGCCGGCCCGTGACGGGCCACCCCGGCCGCCGCAGCACCCGGCCGTGCGCGACGCCACCCTCGGTGTGGCGTCGCGCCATCCGGGCCTACGCTCGGGGCGTGATCGATCAGGGGACCTCGCTCGGGATCGTGATCGTCGATCACGGGTCGCGGCGCGACGATGCCAACCGGCGGCACGAGGCGTTCGTCGCCGGCTGGCGGACGGCCCGGGGCCTGGTCAACGTGGAGGCGGCCCACATGGAGCTGGCCGAGCCCACCCTCGGGACGGCGGTCGATGCCTGCGTCTCGGCCGGGGCCACCACGGTGGTGATCGCCCCGTACTTCCTGTGGCCCGGCAGTCACTGGGATCGCGACCTCCCTGACCTGGCCGCCGAGGCCTGCCGCCATCATCCCGGCGTCCACCACCTGGTGGCCGCCCCGCTCGGCCCGCATCCCCTGCTCGGCCAGATCGTCGAGGAGCGCATCGACCACTGTCTGGCCCATGTGGCCGGGCGGGCCCCCGAGTGTGAGGTGTGCGCCGGCTCCGGCCGGTGCCGGCTGGTCTGACGGACCGGAGCTACGCCCCGCAGTCCCCCGTCCAGGGCCGGCTGCCGTCGAGGGCGTAGAGGGCCACGGCCGCGGTGTCCTGCTCCGCCTTGGAGGCCGAGCTCGGGGGCACCCCCACCAGGTAGGACAGTCCGGCGGCCTGGACGGCGATGTTCCAGGTGGACTGACTGAACTGGAAGGCCCCGTAGTACCCGTTGCCGGTGTCGATGCTGTAGTTCCCTCCTGATTCCCGCTGGATCACGCATTGGAGGAACGGGTTGAGGGCGGGATCGGGGAGGCCGGCCCCGGCGCCGGCCGGAGGGGTGACGGCGACCGGTGACGTGCTCCCCGGCGGGGTCGATGCCGGAATGGTCGGCACCGTCTGGGTGACCGTCGGAGCCGGCCGACCCGGGGCGGCCTTGGCCGCCTGCTTCTGGGCCGCCGCCACCGCCGTCACCGCCGCGGCGTTCTGGGCCGCGGCCTGGGCGGAAACGGCCGCGGCCAGCTGACCGGTCACCTGGTTGTGGAGCGCCGCCAGCTGGCCGGCGCCGGTGTTGGCCTGACTGAGGGAGGCGGCCTGGCTGGCCTGATCGGCGCGGTCCCGGTCCTGTTGCCGGCGGAGGGTGGCCTGGTGGGCCTGGAGCTGGGCCTGGGCGGTGTGCAGTTGATCGACCGCGGTCGTGATGTTGCCCACGGCGATGGCGGAGTACTCACTGGCGGCCTGGGCGTGCTCCTGGTCGCCCCCGAACAGCGCCGCGGTGGGACTCCCCGAGCCGGTCCCGTAGTCCATGTACGAGCGGACGGCCTGGGCCCGGACCAGGGACACCTTGGCCGTGATCTGCTGCTGGTCCTGCCCGATCTGCTGGCCGATCTCGGAGACGGCCTGGGTGTCGGCGGCCACCCGGGCCGAGACCACCGAGTACTGCTGGCGGTAGGTGTCCACCTCGAGCTGCTCCCGGATGAGCTGTTGGGAGATGGCCGCCGCCTGGGCCTGCAGCGAGGACAGCTGATCGGCCCCCGAGGGTCGACCGGTCCCCACCGACAGGGCGGCCGAAGCCACAAGGGTGGAGAGGAACACTGCCGAGATCCTGCGTCGACGGTGCACGTTGGCGGTCACCTCCGCCATCGGTGAGAACCGGGCGCGAAACACAATGGACGGCCAATTTAGTGGTCCGAGCTGGGGGCAAACAAGGGCGCCCCCTGTCGACCAGGTCAACCGACCCATCCGGTGGGTCCGTTGGCACCCCTCGGGATCGACCCGTTCTCCTGGTCGGCCCCCGCCCCCGGGGGGTCAGGTCACGGCGGGGCCGGACCCCCCCTCGACTTCGGACGCCCGCCCCGGACGGGACTCCGGGCCCGGGTCAGGCGGCCTCGGCGGTCGCCGGGGTGGCCGTCACCCGCCGGTCCGTGGCTCCCCGCGTCCGGGCACCACCGACGGCTCCGGCCGGTCGTCCCGGTGCGAGCAGGGTGCACAGCAGCCCGGCCAGCGCCGCCGTCCCGGCGCAGTACCACCACAGGTGGTGGAAGCTGGCCAGGGCGGCCACGGCCCCGGCCGGCGCGCCGAGGATCACCACCAGCAGGGCCACCCCGAAGGCGCCCCCCACCTGACGGGCGGTCTGGTTGACGGCACTCCCCACCGCGAAGCGCTCCGCGTGGAGGCTCGATACCGCCGCCGCACTCAACACCGGAAAGGTGAGGCCGATCCCCAGCCCGGTGATCAGGGTGGCCGGGAGCCAGACCCCCAGGTAGTCCGGGTGCAGCCCCACCCGGGTGGCGTACCACGAGAGGCCGGACACGAAGACCACGAACCCGCCGATGAGGACGCGCCGGAAGCCGACGCGGCTGGCCAGGCGCCCGGCCGGCCCCGACACCACGGCCACCACCAGCGGGCCCGGGGTGACGGCCAGGCCCGCCTTCAGGATGGAGTAGTGCCACACGCTGGTCAGGAACAGGATGTTGCCCAGCAGCATGGCGAAGAAGCCCATGGCGTAGAGGAAGGTGGAGGCGTTGGCCACGCTGAACGACCGGGAGCGGAACAGGGTCAGGTCGAGGACGGGCTCGGGGTGTCGGGTGGACCGACGGAGAAAGGCCAGGCCCACCGCGCCGGCGCCGGCCACGCTGGCCACGACCGCCGCCGACGACCATCCCCACGTCGGTCCCTCGGAGATGCCCAGCACCAGGAGGGCCAGCGCCAGGCTGATCAGCACCACGCCGAGGTAGTCGGGGGTGGCGCCCGACGCCGCCGACCGGGACGGCGTCAGGACCCTTCGGCCCACCAGCCAGGCGGCGGCGCCGATGGGCACGTTGACCAGGAAGACCCACCGCCAGCCGCCGGCGGCGACGAGGGCGGCACCGAACGACGGCCCGGTGGCCACGGCCAGGGCCCCGACCCCGCCCCACAGGGCCACCACCTGCGACCGCCGGTCCTGCGGGTAGGCGCCGAGCAGGAGGCCCAGTGACGAGGGCAGCAGGGCTGCGGCCCCCACCCCCTGGACCACCCGGCCCGCGACCAGCAGGGGCACCGACGGGGCCAGCGCGCACAGGGCCGAGCCGGTGCAGAAGACGGCCAGACCGACGAAGAACACCCGGCGGCTGCCGAGGCGGTCGGCGGTCCGCCCCGCCGTCACCAGCAGGGCGCCGAACACGATGCCGTACCCGGTGATCACCCAGGCCAGGGTGGCCCGGCTGTCGTGGGGAAAGGAATGCTCGAGGGCCGGGAAGGCCACGTTCACGATGGAGAGGTCGAGCGAAGCCATGAACGCCCCGAGGGCGGTGACCACGAAGACGGTCCGCTGTCGCGGCGTGGTCGGGGCCGCGGCCGCCTGGTCTACTGTCGATTCGGTCATGAGACCGACCCTAGAGGACTGTGTTTCATAATGCAACTGACTCGGGACGACGAGAGGGGGTCGGTGACCGGCCGACCGGTGGCCCTGGTCACCGGGGCCAGCCGCGGCATCGGCAAGGCCATCGCCCTCCACCTGGCCCGGGCGGGGTTCGACGTGGCCGTCGGGGCCCGGACCCGGCACGAGGGGGAGGCCCGCGAGCACTCCTCGACGGTGGCCGCCTCGGACACCCGCCCGCTCCCCGGCTCGCTCGACACGACGGCGGCCCTGGTGGAGGAGGCCGGAGGGGCAGCCCTGCCGGTGGTGCTCGACCTGCTGGACCGGACCTCGCTGGGCGCGGCGACGGCCACCGTCCTCGAGCGCTGGGGCCGCATCGACGTACTGGTGAACAACGGCCGCTACGTGGGACCGGGCCACATGGACCGGCTGCTCGACACGCCGGTCGAACTGCTCGACCGCCACCTCGAGGCCAACGTCATGGCCCCGGTGATCCTGTCGCGTCTGGTCCTGCCGGGGATGGTGGAGCGGGGGTCGGGCGCCATCGTGAACCTGGCGTCGAGCTCGGGGCGGATGGACCCTCCGGCCCCGGCCGGCGCCGGGGGCTGGGGGCTGGGCTACGGCATGTCCAAGGGAGCGCTGCACCGGCTGGCCGGGATCGTGGCCGTGGAGCTGGGCGACCGCGGCGTGCTGGCCTTCAACCTGAGCCCGGGCTTCGTGGCCACCGAGCGGATGGCCATGGACATGGCCGGGTTCGGCTTCGACGCCGGTGCCGGGGCGCCGGCTGACGTGGTCGGCGCGGTGGCGGCCTGGCTGGTCACCGCGCCCGAGGCGCGGGAGCGCAACGGACGGTGGATCGAGGCCCAGGAGGTCTGCCGCGACCTCGGGCTGCTGCCGGGCTGGCCCTGACCCCTTCCGCGGGGCCGCCGCTACTGTGACCGGCGAGATGGCCGAGCCGACCTCCACCCGAGACCTGCTGCTCGACGCCGCCGCCCGCCTGTACGCCGAGCGCGGCATCGACAACGTCTCCCTGGCCGAGATCGTGCGGGCCGCCCACCAGCGCAACGCGTCGGCCGTCCACTACCACTTCGGGAGCCGGGACGAGATCCTCCGGGCCCTGTTGGCCCGGCATGTCCCGGCCATCGCCCAGCGGCGTCACCAGCTGCTCGAACTGGCCAGGGCCGGTGAGCACGGGGACGTGCGGGCGGCGGCCGAGGCCATCGTGCGCCCGGTGACCGAGTTCGCCCGGCGCGGGTGGCGGGAGCGGGCCTATCTCCAGATCGGCTCGGAGATGTCCGGGGCCGTCGACCGCGCCACGCCGGAGATCCGCGACCTGTTGGCCCAGACCGAGGGGCACCAGGCCTGGGACCTGTTGCGCGGGTGCTGCCCCACGGTCCCGGCCGACCTGTGGCGGGTGCGCCGCGGCATCTGCATCGGCTTCATCGGCCGGGCCGCGGCCGATCAGGCCCGCCGCCTCGAGCGCGGCCAGGGCGAGGCGCTGTCCGACGACCGCTTCGTGGACAACCTGCTGGACATGGTGGTGGGGGCGATGACCGCGCCCCACCTCGACGGATGACAAGCTGGCCCGATGGGGAGTGAGTACGGGGTCCCGACC
The DNA here is from genome assembly GCA_963812525.1 of uncultured Acidimicrobiaceae bacterium. Classification (GTDB taxonomy): domain Bacteria; phylum Actinomycetota; class Acidimicrobiia; order Acidimicrobiales; family RAAP-2; genus Bog-756. The sequence continues at coordinate 66,216 of CAWEVL010000004.1, read as the reverse complement.
ACCGGGGAGCTCGACACCATGTACGAGGAGCTCAAGAACTGGGGGCGCTGGGGGCCCGACGACCAGCGGGGCGCGCTCAACCACCTGACCGACGCCCGTCGGGCCGACGCCGTCGGCCTGGTGCGGACCGGTGAGTGCGTCAGCCTCTCCCACGACCTGGCCACCGAGCCGCAGCCCGAGCACCCCCATCCGGTCCAGCACCACATGCTGGCCTCCGGTGACGCCCGGGACGCCAACGGGATCCCCGGGTACGAGGCGGCCCGCGACCACCTGGCCCTCGACGTGCACGGCCTGCTGACGACCCACGTGGACGCCCTGTCCCACATGTTCGTCCGCGGCGAGATGTACGGCGGCCGGCCGGCCAGCGAGGTGCGCAGTGACGGGGCGCTGGCCAACACGGTGCTGTCCATGGCCGACGGGGTGATCGGCCGGGGGGTGCTCCTCGACGTGCCCCGGGCCCTCGGTTGCCCCTACCTCGGGAGCGGCCAGGTGGTGACGGTCGAGGACCTCGAGGTGGCCGAGTACGCCCAGGGCGTGACCGTCGGGCCCGGCGACATCCTGCTGGTGGCCTGGGGCCGGGAGGCCCGCAAGGCGGCCACCCGGGGATTCGACGGCTTCGCCGGTCTCCACGCCGAGTGCCTGCCCTGGTTGCAGGAGCGGGAGGTGGCGGTGCTCGGGAGCGACGGGATCTCCGACCCCATGCCGTTCGTGGGCACGCCGGAGTGGCCCTTCCCGGTCCACCAGATCGGGATCACGGCCATGGGCCTCCACCTCGTCGACAACGCCGCCCTGGCCGCCCTGGGCGAGCGGTGCGCGGCATCCGGCCGATGGGAGTTCCTGTTCACCATGGGCCCGCTGCGCATCGCCAAGGGGACCGGGTGCCCGGTCAACCCGGTCGCCGTGCTGTGAGGGCGACGTGACCGCCCACGACGAGCTCCGGGCCCTGCTCCAGCGGTACGCCCGGGCGGTCGACCGTCGGGACCTCGACGCGCTGGCCGGGCTGTTCCGGCCGGACGCCACCATCGTCGGGGCCCGGGGCACCCAGTCGGTCGAGGAGTGGCTGGACACCATGCGGGCCCCGCGGGCCTTCCCGATCAGCATGCACGTGCTGGGCGACCCGCTGGTCGAACTGGTCGACGGCGGCGCCCGCGCCCGCCTGGACACCTACGCCGTGGTCTACCAGCTCAGCGAATCCGGCTCGGGCAACCCCGACCTCACCCTCGGGATCAACTACCTCGACGAGGCGGCCCTCGACCAGGGGCGGTGGGTCGATCACCCGTCGGGAGTCCCGCACCCTCTGGATGCGCTAGCCAGACGGGCCGCCGGCCCGGGGAGGCCGCGGCCCGATCAGGCCGGCCGGCTGCGGAGCAGGCGTCCCGGCGTGGCCCCGGTGGGCACCCCGTCCCGGATGGTCACCTGGCCGGCCACCACCGTGGCGGCGAAGCCGACCGATCGCTGCTCCAGGCGGAGGCCGCCGGCGGGGAGGTCGTCCACCAGCTGCGGCACGGCCGGGCCGACGAGGTCCGGGTCGAACACGTTGAGGTCGGCGACCATGCCCGCCCGGAGCAGTCCCCGGTCGCTGAACCCCCAGGCCTGGGCCGGGGCCAGGGTGAGCATCCTCACCGCCTCCTCCAGGGTGAACTCCTGGCGGTCCCGCACCCAGTGGCCGAGCAGGTGGGTGTGGATGGAGGAGTCGGCGATCTGGCTGAGGTGGGCCCCGGAGTCGGAGAAGGTCATCACCGTCCGCGGGTGGCGCATGGCCCGCAGCAGCACCTCCTCGTCCTGCGGGTACAGGCTCGGCTGGATGAACAGCTGGTCGCCCCCGGACTCCACGCACAGGTCGACCATGGCCTCGGCCGGATGGACACCCCGCTGCCGGGCCACGTCGGCCACCGACGGATTGGGGGGCAGGCCCTGCCGGTAGACCCGGATGCCCTCGAAGTCCGGCGGTCGGGCCTGGGCCCCGACGCCGCTCCATCCCGAGTAGTCGGCGTGGACGGCGGCCTCGATGTACTCCCGCCTCCGGTCGGGATCACCGAGGACGGCCAGCTGCTCGTCGACCGGTCGCGACCGGAGCGGGCCCCACGAACCGATGAGGTCGAAGGGCAGGCGGGTCCGGAGGGAGAGCAGCACCGAGATGCCCCGGCAGTGGGTCTGGGCGATGCACCGACCGCCGGAGGCCGCCGCCTCGTCCAGGAAGTCGAGCAGGTAGCCCGAGCCGCGGGTGGCCACCATGCCGAAGGTCACCGGCACCCGGGTGTCGGCGGCCAGCGCCCGCACCCGGTCGAGGCCGTGGGCCCGTTCCTCGGGGTCGGGGGCGGACATGCCGGCGTCGGCGGTCTCGAAGATGCCCACCCCGACGTCGCCCAGCACCCCGACCAGCGCCGCCACCTCGGCCCAGGAGGCCAGGCGGGAGGCCACCGGCCGGTTGTCCGAGGTCTCGTGGTGCTGGGTGCGCGAGGTGGAGAAGCCGATGGCCCCGGCCCGCAGCGACTCGGCCAGTTGGCCGCGCATGGCGACGAGGTCGTCCTCGGTGGCCTCCTCCTCGAAGGCCCGCTCGCCCATGGCCCAGGTGCGGAGGGCGGAGTGCCCGACCTGGGCGGCGAAGTTGATCCCCTTGGCCAGCCGGTCGACGGCGTCGAGGTACTCGGGGAAGGTCTCGAAGCGCCAGTCGATGCCGGCGGCCAGCGCGGCCGGGTCGATGTCCTCGGCCCGCTCGAGGTTGCGCACCACCAGGGCCCGCTGGTCGGCCCGGACCGGGGCCAGGGTGAAGCCGCAGTTGCCCATGACCGCAGAGGTCACCCCGTGCCAGCAGGAGCTGGACCCGCTGGCGTCCCAGAACACCTGGGCGTCGAGGTGGGTGTGGCCGTCGATGAAGCCGGGGGTGACCACCTGGCCTTCGGCGTCGATCTCGCGGGTCCCGGTCTCGCCCACCGGGCCCACGAAGGCGATGCGGTCGCCCATCACCCCCACGTCGGCCCGGTAGGAGCCCAGGCCCGAGCCGTCCACCACCGTGCCGTTGCGGATCACCAAGTCGTAGGACACGTAGGCCTCACTGCTCCCGGGGACGGGTAATGCGCGTATATTAGACCCGATGGGCACCTCCTCGGAGATCCGCCGGCGGCTCGGCCACCCGGTCATCGACATCGACGGGCACATGGCCGAGCACCTGCCCACCCTGGCCCCCTACCTGGAGCAGGAGGGGCTGTCCCTCGACCACCCCTCGTTCCGACGTCTGGTGCCACCCTACGGCGGGACCGAGCGGAGCTGGCACGACCAGACCCCGGCCGAGCGGGCGTCCACCCGCACCCCGCGGGGGCCGTGGTGGAGCGCGCCGGCCGGCCGCACCATCGACCTGGCCACCGCCCTCTTCCCCGAGCTGCTCTACGAGCGACTGGACGACATCGGCATCGACTTCGGGGTGGTCTATCCGAGCCTGGGCCTGGTCTTCCTGCACACCGACGACGAGCAGTACCGGCGGGGGGCGTGCCGGGCCCTCAACCGGGCCAACGCCGAGACGTTCGCCCCGCTGGCCGACCGGCTGACCCCGGTGGCCGCCATCCCCATGCACACCCCCGAGGAGGCGGTGGCCGAGCTGGAGTACGCCGTCTCCGGCCTCGGCTTCAAGGCGGTGCTCTGCGCCGGCTACGTGCAGCGCCCCTTCGACGCCCTGGCCGGCCAGGACCCGGAGCTGTCCCGCTACGCCTTCTGGCTGGACCAGTTCGGGATCGACTCGGCCTACGACTACGACCCGGTGTGGGCCCGGGCCCAGGAGCTCGGGGTGTCCATCGCCTTCCACTCGGGGTTCATCGGGATGACCCCGTACCGCTCGCCCACCAGCTACGTGTTCAACCACCTGTCCATGCTGGCCGAGGGCCAGCAGTCGCTGGCCAAGTCGCTCTTCCTCGGCGGTGTGACCCGGCGCTTCCCCCGGTTGAATTTCGCCTTCCTGGAAGGGGGGGTGGCCTGGGCCGCCGCCCTGTACAGCGACATGGTCGGCCACTGGGAGAAGCGCAACCTCCGGGCGCTCCGGGCCCACCTCGACCCCGCCCTCATCGACCGCGAGCTGATGGTCGAGATGATGGGCCGCTTCAGCCCGGGCACACCCCGGCTGCCGGATGGACCCCACCCGCCGCCCGCCCGAGGACGAAGCCATGCTCGACGAGTGGGCCGCGTGCGGCATCAACGAGGCGGGCGACATCGCCAGCCCTGTTCGTCGACCGCTTCTCCTTCGGCTGCGAGGCCGACGACCCGCTCACCTCCATGGCCTTCAACACCGCGGTCAACCCGTTCGGGGCCGAGCTCAAGGCCATGATGGGCTCGGACATCGCCCACTGGGACGTGCCCGACGTGACCGAGGTGGTGGAGGAGGCCTGGGAGATGGTCGAGCGCCGGTGGATCGACGAGGCGGCCTTCGAGAAGTTCGTCTTCACCAACCCGGTCCGCTTCTACACCGGCACCAATCCCGGCTTCTTCAAGGGCACCGTGGTGGAGTCGGCCGTCGACCGGCTGCTGGCCGGGGACTGACGTGCTCGATCTCCTGCTCACCGGCGGGACGGTGGTCGACGGCACCGGCGACCCGGCGGTCGCCGCCGACGTCGGCATCCGCGGCGGGCGCATCGCGGTGGTGGGATCGGCCACCGAGCCGGCGGAACGGGTGATCGACGTGACCGGCCTGGTGGTCTGTCCGGGCTTCATCGACCTGCACACCCACTACGACGCCCAGCTGCTCTGGGACCCCACGGCCAGCCCCTCGGTCCTGCACGGGGTGACCACCGTGCTCGGCGGCAACTGCGGGTTCTCGATCGCCCCCCTCGGGCCCGGACGACGCCGAGTACATCCAGACGGATGATGGCGGTGGTGGAGGGCATCCCGCTCGAGGCGCTGCAGGGCGGCGGGCCCTGGGAGTGGCACACCTTCGCCGAGTACCTCGACCGGGTCGACGCCGGCCTGGCCGTCAACGCCGGCTTCCTGGTCGGCCACTCGACCGTGCGCCGGGTGGTGATGGGGGACGACGCCACCCGGGTCGAGGCCTCGCCCGAGCAGCTGGCGGCCATGGTCGAGCTGGTGGGGAGCTCGGTGGCCGGGGGAGCCCTCGGGTTCTCGTCGTCGCTCGGGCGAGGGTCATCTCGACGGCGAAGGGCGCCCGGTGCCCTCCAGCGCCGCGGCGCTGGACGAGTTCGTGGCCCTGGCCGGCGCCATCCGGAACCATCCGGGGACGACCCTCGAGTTCATCCCGACGGTCGGACCCATCCCCGAGGAGCGGATGCGGCTGATGGCCGACATGTCGCTGGCCGCCGACCGGCCCCTCAACTGGAACCTGCTCGGCAGCCTGGCCTCCGAGGAGATCTACGAGCAGCAGCTGCGGGCCTCGGACCTGGCCGAGGCGGCGGGGGCCCACGTGGTGGCCCTGACCCTGCCCGACATGATGCGGATGCGGGCTTCGACCCTGCTCCCCGGCCTGCCCGGCTGGCGCGCCGGTCACCGAGCTCGATCCCGAGTCGCGCCGGGCGGCCATCGCCGACCCCGAGACCCGCCGGCGGCTGCGGGCCGGGGCCGAGCAGGCGGCCCGGCGATCCATGGGGGTGCTGTCCGACTTCGCCCTCATGGAGGTGGCCGATCCCGACTCGGTCTGGGTGGGCCGCTCGGTGGACGAGATCGCGCGGGCCCGGGGCACCGACGTGATCGACGTGCTCATCGACGTGGTGCTGGCCGACGGGCTGACCCTGTTCGCCGTCCTGCCCTCGCTGACCCCGTCGCTGGGTCGGACCGACGAGGGGTGGGCGGCCCGCACCGCGGTGTGGAGGGACCCACGGGTCATGCTCGGAGGGTCGGACGCCGGTGCCCACCTCGACCTCATGTGCCACGCCAACTACCCGACCGTGGTCCTCGGCGAGGTGGTCCGCGATCGAGGACTGCTGTCCCTGGAGGAGGCGGTGGAGATGATGACCGACCGCCCGGCCCGCCTCTACGGGCTGACCGGACGGGGCCGGATCGTCGAGGGTGCCCATGCCGACCTGGTGGTGTTCGACCCCGACCGGGTGGGGAGTCTGCCGGTGGCCCTGCGCCGTGACCTGCCCGGCGGAGGCGAGCGGCTCCACGCCGGGTCGAGCGGGGTGGCCCACGTGCTGGTGGCCGGGCGGGAGGTGGTCCGGCGACGGCGTCGTGACCGACGAACGCCCCGGCCGGGTGCTGCGGTCGGGGCGGGACACCGAGACGGTGACGCTGGCCGACCTCAGGCGGTCGTAGGGTCCAGGTGGTCGGAGGCCTCAGGCGGTGGCGGCCCCGTCGATGACCAGCGTGGTGCCGCTGATGGTGGCGGCGTCGTCGGAGGCCAGGTAGGCCACGGCGCCGGCCACCTCGCCGGGGTCGATGAGGCGGCCCATGGGGGACGAGGCCCGGGTGAGCAGGGCCAGGTCCGCTCCGTCGGGGAGCTGGAAGTTGCGGAGGAACGGAGTGTCCACCGAGGCCGGGCAGACGGCGTTGACCCGCACGCCGGCCTGGGCCAGCTCGATGGCCATCGACTTGGTCAGCATGATGACCCCGCCTTTGGAGGCGCAGTAGGCGGCGTTGTAGGGCGTGGCCCGCATGCCGGCCACCGAGCCCATGTTGACGATGGTCCCCCTGGCCTCCAGCAAGGCCGGCAGCGCGGCCTGGGAAAGGAGGAACGTGCCGGTCAGGTTGACGTCGATGACGTCTGCGCCACTCGTCGGGGGTGAGCTGGCCGATCAGGCGGGAGATGCCGATGCCGGCCACGTTGGCCAGGATGTCCAGGCGGCCGTGGCGCTCGACCACGGTGGCCACGGCGGCCGCGCAGGCCTCGGGGTCGCGTACGTCGCAGACGATGCCGTCCGCCGACTCGTCCAGGTCGCACCCGACGGCCACCGCGCCCTCGAGGTTCAGCCGCTCCGCCACCGCCCGCCCGATGCCGCTGGCCGCCCCGGAGACCAGCGCCACCCTCCCGTCGAGTCGTCCCATGCACCAGAACGTACCCGCTGGCCCCGTCGACGAACCCGCCGACCGGTACTGTGCACGCCATGGGAGCCCTGGAGGGGAAGGTGGCCGTCGTCACCGGCGCGGCCATGGGGATCGGCCGGGCCTCGGCGCTGGTGTTCGCCCGGGAAGGGGCCAGCGTGGTGGTGGCCGACATCGACGACGAGGGCGGGCACGAGACCGTGACCCTGGTCGAAGGCGCCGGAGGACAGGCCTCGTTCGTCCACGCCGACGTCTCGTCGCAGGAGGAGGTGGCGGCCATGGTCCGCCACGCCGTGGACCGCTACGGGGGACTCGACTGCGCCCACAACAACGCCGGGATCGCCGCCCCACTGGCTCCGTTGGCCGACTATCCCGACGACGGATGGGACCGCACCATCGCCGTCATGCTGACCGGTGTCTACCGGTGCATGAAAGAGGAGATCCCGGTCATGCTGGCGCGGGGCGGTGGGGCCATCGTCAACACCGCGTCGGGGGTGGGACTGGTGGCCTACCCCCATCAGGCCGCCTACACCGCGTCGAAGCACGGGGTCATCGGCCTGACCAAGGTGGCCGCCCTCGACTACGGGGCCCGGGGCATCCGGGTCAACGCCATCTGTCCGGGGACGGCCCGCACCCCCATGGTGGAGCGGGCCATCGAGCGGGACCCCTCCATCGACGCCCATCTAAAGGCCCTGCACCCCATCGGCCGCATCGGCGAGGCGTCGGAGGTGGCCGAGGCCGCGGTGTGGCTGTGCACGCCGGCGGCCTCCTTCGTGCTCGGTGCCGCCCTGCCGGTGGACGGCGGGTACGTGGTCCCGTGAGGACCACCGCGACGTCCGACACCGTCAGCCGCCTGGCCCGACAGGGCCACCTGATCGGCGGGGGGTGGCGCGCCTCGGGGGCGGCCGGCACCTTCCCCCACCGCTATGCCGCCACGGGCCGCGTGCAGGCGGAGGTGGGGCTGGCCGGGGAGGCCGACGTCGACGACGCCGTCACCGCGGCCCGGGCGGCCCAGCCGGGGTGGGCCGCCCTCTCGCCGAACCGTCGGGCCGGCGTCCTCTTTCGCCTGGCCGACCTGTTGGAGCGCCACGCCACCGAGGCCGCCGAGCTGGCCGCGCTGGACAACGGGACCCCGGTGAGCGTGATGCAGCCAGGGGCCTACACGGCGGCCTGGGTCCGGTACTACGCCGGGTGGTGCGACAAGCTCGACGGGGAGATCCTGGCCGCCGGGCGGGCCGCGGCGTCGGTCCGGCTGGAGCCCTACGGCGTCATCGCGGTGATCCCGCCCTGGAACGGGTCGATGATGGGCATGGGCCAGAAAGCGGCTCCGGCCCTGGCCGCCGGCAACGCCGTGGTGGCCAAGCCTCCCGAGTTGGCCCCGTTCGGTGTCCTCCGCTTCGCCGAGCTGGCCGCGGAGGCCGGCCTGCCCCCCGGGGTGCTCAACGTGGTGGTGGGCGGGGCGGCCACCGGAGCGGCGCTGGCCGGCCACCCGGGCATCGACAAGATCAGCTTCACCGGCGGCTCGGCCACCGCCCGCACGCTGATGGCCACGGCCGCGGCCCACCTCACCCCCCTTGCGCTGGAGCTGGGGGGCAAGTCACCGCTCATCGTCTTCCCCGACGCCGATCTGGACCGGGCCGCCATGGTGGCGGCCCAGGTGGGGACGGCCCTGCTGTCCGGCCAGGGGTGCGCCCTGCCCACCCGCCTGTATGTCCACGAGGACGTCTACGCCGAGGTGGCCGACAAGGTGGTGGCCGCCCTCGGCGTCCTGACGGTGGGGGACCCGCTCGACCCGGGCACCGTGGTCGGACCGGTCGTCACCGAGTCGGCCATGGAGCGGATCCTGGGAGTCATCGATCGGGCCGTGGCCGACGGCGCCACCCTCCTGGCGGGCGGGGCTCGGCTGGGCGCGGAGCTGGCCGACGGCTGGTTCGTGGCCCCCACCTTGTTCGGCGACGTCGACCAGGGGAGCGACCTGGCCCGCAACGAGGTGTTCGGGCCCGTCCAGTCCCTGCTCCGATTCTCGTCCGAGGACGAGGTGCTGGCCCTGGCCAACGACAGCCCGTTCGGTCTGGCCGCCTATGTGCACACCTCGGACTCCCGGAGGATCGATCGCTTCGCCCGGGAGCTGGACGCCGGGACGGTCATGCTCAACGGGACCGGTCGCATCTCCCCGGCCGCCCCCTTCGGGGGCACGAAGCAGAGCGGCTTCGGGCGCGAGGGGGGACGGGCCGGGATCGACGAGATGGTGCAGACCAAGACGGTGTACGTCGAGCCGTAGGCCCGCCGGCCCGATCCGTCGGGCCCCGGGGCGCCGCCGCCGCCGGTCCCGCAGTCGTCCGACGGCCCGGCGGATCCGGCCTACGGTGAGCGGCGCCGATCGGTCGACCCCGAGGAGGACGCATGGCATCCCGTGACCAGGCCCTGAGGCGTGATGTCGAGAAGGTCCTGCGGGGCCGCGAGCACTGGAGCCTCCAGCCGTCGTCCTCGCCGGGGATGCCGTCGCAGTGGTGCTTTCTGTCCGGACCGCAGATCGAGCTGTCGGTCACCGTCGACCAGGGTGCCGTCGTGGTCTACGTGATGGATCGGAACACCGAGGTGTCCCTGCCCGACGCGGTGACGCTGACGGCCTGGCTGGACGCCAACGAAGGGCTCTTCCTGGACCGGCCCTCGATGGCCGCGGAGCTGTTCGACGATCTCTTGACCGGGAGGGTCGACCAGTGGGGTCGCCGGGGCCCCACCGAGACGTGACCGCGTCTCAGCGACCGGCGAGCAGGGTCTCGAACCGGCGGGCGAACAGATAGGCGTCCCCGGGCCAGCGGGCCGAGAGGTAGGTGCCGTCCTGCACCACGAAGGCGTCCCGGTCGTCGCTCGACGTGCCCCGCCGGAACGTCCGCGGCCCCGGCTCGAACTGCGTCGGGTCGTCGAGGTTGTTGACCACCTCGTCCTCCACGTAGGCCGGATAGGTCCGGTAGTACCGGCCCAGCCGCCAGCCGGTGGCCAGGTACGCGCTCCGTTCCATGTACTTGGGGAGGCAGGTGGTGCGTCGACCGGCCAGCACGCTGTGCCCGGTGGCCGGGTCGGTGGTCCGGGCCAGCACCAGCACGCCGTGGCAGATGGCGCCCACCGGTCGACCCAGTGACCAGAAGGCCGCCACCCGGCGCTGCAGCTCGTGGGAGCCCAGGTACTGGCGCATGCCGGGCGCATGGCCGCCGGGCAGGATCAGCCCGTCGAAGCGCTCCACGTCCACCGTGCCCCACCTCACCGGCCGGGTGAACTCCGGCGCGGTGGCCAGCTGGCCGTAGAACTCGATGGGCTCGGGTCGGGCACCGAGCTGTCCGAACACCACACCGGTGAGGAGGCGGGGATCGCAGGCGGGCGGTTCGCCCCCGCCCTCGGTGGCGAAGGTGACGGTGTGCCCGGCATCGGTGAGCAGCCGCCAGGGCACGGCCACCTCGGTGGTGTCGAAGTCACGGTCCGGCAACGGCATCAGCACCTGCATGACCCAGCTCCTCGGATGGTCCGGTGGTCGGGGTGGACCGGAGAGGCGACAGTACTGTCGGACCGAGCACCGGGCAAAGCGCCCGCCCGGCCCCTCCCGCCCCGTCCGGCCCCTCCCGCCCCGCCGGCCCCTCCCGCCCCGGGCCGCCGACCTGGTCCGGACCAGCCGACCCGCCCCACCTGTGAGGATCGTTAGAATCTCAGCAACGGGGCAGCGAGGAGGATTCGTGTCCGTGACTGGCCTGGCCAACCTGGCCGTGAAGGTTGCGGATCTCGACGCCGCCTGCCGGTTCTACGAGGCGGCGGGGGCCGAGGTTCGGGACCGCATGCTGTGGGGCAACGGCGAGCGCGCCGACGTGTTCCTCGGCCCGGTGATGATCACCCTGTTCACCCGGGCCATCTACGAGGACGACGTGGACCTCCCGGTCGAGGGGTTCCTCCATCCGGCCCTGTTCACCGACGACCTGGACACCGAGCTCGCCGGCCACGAGGTGGTCTGGGGCCCCACCGTGGTGACGGGGGCCTTCGGGACCCGCCGCATCGCCTTCGTCGAGGCCCCTGGTGGCATCCGCCTCGAGTTCATGGAGCAGCTGGCCCCGCCCGGCCCGGTCGACACAGGCGTCTCCTAGGCGGATCGAACCCATGGTCTATCTGCTCTCCCTGGCCGCTGCGCTGTCCAACGCCCTGACCAGCCTGCTCCAGCGCATGGGGGTGGAGGACGCTCCCGACGATGCCACCCTCAAGCTGAGCCTGCTGACCCATGCCATGAAGCGCGGGGTGTGGCTGCTCGGCTTCGCGTTCATGGTGGGCTCCTTCGTGATGCAGGCCGTGGCCCTCCATCTCGGGAACCTGAGCGTGGTCCAGCCCATCCTGACCACGGAGCTCCTCTTCCTCATCCTGCTGCTGGCCACCTGGTTCCGGTTCCGGATCGGGCTGCGCGAGTGGCTCGGCTGCATGGCCGCCGCCGGCGGTCTGGCCGGCTTCCTGATCTTCGCCCAGCCCGGTGGGGGCAACCTCACCCCGTCGAATCTCGAGTGGGCGGTAGCCGGCTCCATCTGCGGCGGTGCGGTGGTCGTGACCGTGCTCCTGGCCCTCCGGGGACCTCGGTGGTGGCGGGCGGCCATGTTCGGCGCCGCCGGGGCCATCGGCTTCGCCTTCACCGCGGCGCTGGTCAAGAAGGTGGGCGACTACGTCACCGGCGACTGGACCCAGATGTTCACCCACTGGGAGACCTACGCGTTGGCCCTGTGCGGGGTGGGGTCGTTGTTCCTGGCCCAGAACGCCTTTCACGCCGGCCCCATCGCCGCCTCCCAGACCGCTCTGGTGCTGGTGGACCCCCTGGCCAGCATGGCCATCGGGATCGGGCTGTTCGGTGACAATCTGCGGACGGCCGGCGCCTACGGACCGCTCGAGGCCCTGTCCCTGCTGATCATGTTCGCCGGGGCCGCCTTCGTGGCCCATTCACCGCTCATCTCGGGCATGAAGGGCGACGACCAGCAGTACACGGAGATGCTCTCCCTACGGTCTCGCTCCAAGCGGCTCGTGGACGCGGTGCAGGACACGCTGCCGGCGGACGTCTACGACCACCTCCCCCCCGACGTCATCGAGCACCTGCCCACCGACGTCATCGAGCACCTGCCGACCGACGTCATCGAGCGCCTGCCCACCGACGCCGTCCAGCACCTGCCGACCGACTGACCGCCGGCTCCGGCCCGCGCCTGGGGATCGGCCGACGCCAGCCCTCCGAGGCTGCCCTCCACCACCCAGGACACCACCGCCTCGGTGGAGGCCATGGGCTGTGATACGGGCAACCCGGTGGAGGTGGACGCCACGCCGACCCCCTACCCCTGGCCCCGGTCCGGACCATGCCCACCCAGGAGCGGGGCACGGTCAAGCGACTGGGGGACCACGGCCTGACCGGGCCGTCAGCCGGCGTCGGTCCGGTGGCGCACCAGGGCGGGCAGGGACCGGACCACGCGCCAGGCCCCGCCGGAGGCCAGGGCCAGGCCGAGCACCATCAGCAGCGACGCCGCGGCCAGCGGGGCGGGGACCGGCGTGCCGGCCGCGGGCCGTTCCGGTCCCCCGTCGAGGAACCACGGGGCATGGGCGGCCACGCTCCACCACCAGGTGAGGGTGCCCCCGAGTACCACGGCGATGGCCAGGGCCACCAGCACCGACAGCACCCCGCATGCCTGCAGCACCCGGTCGGGAAGCGGCAACTCGACCACGGTGGCCACGGCGACGAGGACCCATGAGGCGAGCATGGCCGCCACCAGGGCCGCGCCGACGAGGGCGACGACGGTGTACGGCCAGAAGGACCCGTTGCGCTGGGGCCCGTCGAGGTGGTGGGCCCACACCACCGCACCCAGCCCGGTCAGCCCGGTGAGGACGGTGATGACGGCGGCCCGCACCGTGGGCCGCCGGATCCGGACCCATCCACCCCGCTGCATCCCGCGGACGAAGGAGGGGAGGCAGAGGGAGGCGGCCAACACCACGGCCGCCGCCCCGGCCAGGGCGGCCCCGAGCACGGCGGCATAGCCGGCCGCGGGAAGTGACCGGTCGGCCGGCGGGGTCACCCCGTCCCAGTGCTCGGCGGTCTTGGCGAACACCGACCCGCCCACCACGACCAGCGCCCACGCCGCCAGCACCATGAGCGAGCCGGAGCGCACCCGTGCGTGGGCCCCGGCACCCCGGCCCAACCCGCACCGGCGCAGACGCTCGACGGTCCCGGACCGCATCAGCGCCAGGCGGGTCCCGACGGGTAGGCCACCGTCGCCGTAGGTGTCCTCGAGGAGGGCCTCCAACTCGTCGCCGTACCGGGCGCGCCACGATGCCGGGTACCAGCGGAGGACCGCGCCGTAGCGTCCGCGCCGCCTCATGCCGTCCACCCCGGGCGGGCAGGCGGGGCGGCGCCTCGGCCCAGCAGGTCGGTGAGCCCGAGCCTGGCCGCACCGGCGTCGGCCAGGGCCCGCATGTCCCGCACCGCCTCGGTCAGTGCCGCCCGGCCGGTGGCGGTGATCCGGTACGGGCGCCGCCGCGGCTCGTCCCCGACGGGCTCGATGAGGCCGCGCTCCTCCAGCCGGGTGATGGCGCCGTACAACGTGCCCGGCCCGAGCGCCACGCCGGCGAACGCCTCGATGTCCCGGGTCAGGGCATAGCCGTGCTTCGACCCCGAGGCCAGGCTGGTGAGGATGAGGACGGCCGGCTCGTTGGGCCGACCCAGGGCGCCCTCGGTCTTCGGGTCGCTTTGCGCCATCCCGGTACATTACTACGTCAGACGTAATAGTCAACCCGGGGGCCGACGGTCAGTGGCGGCCCCGGCGGGCGCGCCCGGTGGTCCGACCGGAAGGGGAGGCCGCGCCGGCCGCCGCCGTGGCCAGTGCGGCGTCCTGGGCCCGGATCTGGCGACCGATGGCCCGCTGCTGGGCGGCCAGCAGGGCGTCGGCGTCGGTCGGCGGCGACGGGATGGTGGCGCGGCCGGGCGGGAGCGACCCGGCGGGCAGGTCGGTGCAGATGGGATGGAACAGGGCCAGGTCCTGGGCGGACAGCGAGTTGGGCGGCAGGGCGGCCGGGCTGGAGAACGGGTTCCTCGGCGCCCGGAGGGCGGGCGGCTCGGCGAAGGGCGGTCGTTTGGCGTCGAAGTCGAAGAAGTCCAGCATGTTGTGGGCGTTGGCATCCCGATAGGTCAGGGCGGGCAGGTTCCACTTGGTCTCGATCAGCTTGAGGATCGAGGTGTGGTCGAAGGTCTGGTGGGAGACGTAGGCCTTCTTGGCCCAGGGGGACACCACGCAGCAGGGCACCCGGAAGCCGGTGAAGTTGTAGGCGCCGGGCAGGTCGCCGGCCAGCAGGTCAGGCGGCACGTTGTCCGGCTTGACGGCCCGCTTGGGTGGCACATGGTCGTACCACCCTCCGTGCTCGTCGTAGACCCAGATGAGCGCGGTCTTGTCCCACGCCGGACCCTGCATCACGGCATCGATGAACAAGGCGGCGTAGGCCTCCCCCACCGTGATGTCCCCGTTCTCCTCGGAGTATTGGTGTACGGGTCGATCAGGCTGAACGCCGGCAGGTTGCCCGCGGCGGCGTCGATGAAGAACTGGGGGACGTGGACCACCTTGTCGGGATTGTTCAGGAACACCGGCACGAACAGGGCACAGGTGGGGAGCTCGGGGTAGTAGTCCTTCCACGAGATGCCGTACTGGTTGAGCCGGTCGAAGATGGTCCCGTTGGGGGCGTCGACCTTGGAGATGCCGGAGGCGTCGGTGCTGATGTTCCCGAGGGCGGTGCCGGCGATGAGAAACCGGCGATTGGGGTAGGTCTGGGCCATGACTGAGCAGAAGTAGCGGTCCCCGATGGGGAACTTGCGGGCCATGGAGTGGTAGAAGGGCAGGTCGTCGGCGTTCCAGTAGCCCATCGAGGCCCCGCCGCAGGCGGCCACGAACCCCTGGTTGGTGCCGTTGGCCCAGCTCGTGTGGGACTTGTTCCAGTCCTGGCCGATGCCGGAGTCGGCCTCGCCGCAGGTGTTGGGGTTGTGGAACGAGCGGACGAAGCCCCCGGCCGGGTCGGGGCTGTAGTTGACCGGGCGGCCGTCGTGGCCCGGGGTCAGCCCGTCGCCGCGGCCGAGTGTGCCCAGGTGGTCGTCGAAGCTGTGGTTCTCCATCATGATCACCACGATGTGCTCGATCTGGGGCAGCGTGTCGATACCCGCCGGCAGGTGCGGGTAGGGCAGGGACCCGGGCGGGAGGATCGAGCCGCCGGGTCCGAGCCCGGTGGCCGCCGCCGCGTACGACTCGCTGCCCACGGCGGCGCCGAGCCCGACGGCGGCCAGGCCGGTGGCCGCCGCCCCGCCCAACAGGGTCCGGCGACTCATCCGGGCTCGGGCGTCCGGCTCGGGCGTGGGGTTGGCGTCGTCCCTCACCGGCCTCACGCTACCCCTCCGGGGGTCCGGACGGACGGGTGACCACGTTGCGTGGGGACGAGTCGACACGGCGGGCCGGCGGCCGGCCCCGGCCTGCTCACTCGACCAGGAACCCGCCCGACTGGTGGTGCCACAGCCGCCCGTAGAGGCCGTCCCCACCGTCGCCCAGCAGCTCGCGGTGGGTCCCCTCCTCGACGATGGCCCCTGGTCGAGGACCACGATCCGGTCCATGTGGGCGATGGTGGAGAGGCGGTGGGCGATGACCAGGGCGGTGGAGTGCTCCATCAGCCGCCACAGCGCCTCCTGGACCAGGTGCTCCGATTCGGAGTCCAGCGCCGAGGTGGCCTCGTCCAGCACCAGGATCGGGGCGTGCTTGGCCATGGCCTGGGCGATGGCCACCCGCTGGCGCTGGCCGCCCGACAGCTTGAGGCCCCGTTCACCCACCATGGTGTCGTACCCGTCGGGCAGGGCGTAGACGAACTCCTCGACGTGGGCGGCCTTGCCCACCTGGTGGACGAGCTCGTAGTCCACGCCGGCCGGCGGACCGGCCGTCGTCCCGGTCCGCGTCGGGCCCCAGCCCGTAGCAGATGTTCTCGGCGATGGTCCGGTGCAGCAGCTGGGGATCCTGGGGCACGTAGGAGACCTGACGGCGCAGGGAGGCCAGGGTGACGTCCCGGATGTCCTGGCCGTCGACGAGGATGCCGCCGCTCGTCCACGTCCATGAAGCGGAGCAGGAGCTTGGACAGCGTGGACTTCCCCGACCCCGACGGGCCGACCAGGGCCACGTGCTCGCCCGGGCGGACGGAGAGGGTCAGCTCGTCGAACAGCGGCGCTGCCGGACCGGTAGCCGAACCCGACCCGGCGGAAGTCCACGCCGCCCCGGGGCACCCGGAGGCACCCGGCCCCGGCGCCGGTCGGTGATCTCGACGGCGCCACCGGCGATGGCGGTGAACTTGGCCGCGCGGCCCAGTGAGCGGGCGAAGGACCGCAGATGCTCGAAGGACTGCTGCAGGCTGAGGGCCACCTGGGCCGAGTAGTAGAGGATCAGGTAGAGCGCGGCGGTCGAGGCCCAGTGGTGGACGGCCATGGTCGTGCCGGCGATCAGGGCCAGCAGGGTGCCGACCACGATGGAGGTCTCCAGCTGCGAGCTGGGTGCGCATGAAGATGGAGCGGGCCCGGAGGTCGGCGTCGACCGACTGGCGCATCAGGTCCTCGACCCGCCCGCGCTCCTGGGGCTCGGCGGCCGCGGTCCGCACGGCCATCAGGTTGGTCACGGTGTCGGCCACCACGCCGGTGGCCTTCGAGTGGTGGTCCTCGAACGCCTGCGACGCCTCCCGCACCAGGCGGAGGCGCCGGACGATGACGCAGACGAACCCGCCCACCATCACCAGCAGGGCCAGGGCGGCGGGCCAGGCGAAGACGGCCAGCACGCACGATGGCCGACAGGACCACGACGGCCACCGGGCAGCAGCCCCCACGAGGCCACGTCGACCATCTCGACGAAGGCCCACGAGAAGTTGCCGAGCGACGAGATGACCTCGCCGGCCGGATGGTCCATGTGCCAGCGGTAGCTGAGCTCGAGCAGGTGGGCGTAGCCGTTGTTGAGGCCGGCGGCGAAGGACCGGACGCAGGCTCCCCACTCCAGCCAGCCCGCCACCCGCCACAGGCCATGGCCGACCAGGCCGGCGACGCCGTAGGCCAGCAGCAGCGGGCCCGAAGGTGCGCCACTCGCCCGGCCACCGCCGGTCGGGCAGGGACGGCCACCCGGCTCGAGGATGGACGCGAAGATCAGCGGGCAGACGATGTCGGCCACCACGACGGCCAGCACCATCACCACCCAGGAGGCGACCAGCTGGCGCTTGTGGCCTTCGACCTGCTCCCAGCAGAAGGCGATGGTGTCCTTGGCGGACGCGGAGGGGAAATCGGAGAGTTCAGCCATGGTGGCTTCCTTGCCGTGAGCGGCGTCCCGGGGGTGCGGGGCCGGGCGGCCCGAGGACCGGGGGAGTATGGGGCGGGCCGGGCATCGGCGATGGCCGGAGGGTGAGCCGGTGCGGCCGGCGCTCGGTGGGGTCGGCGTGCCGACCCGGGCCTAGCGCGGGCTGGGGGATTCGGAGCGCCGCGGCCCCGAGGCTCCGACCGACGGTCACGCACGGGTCGACGAGCACAACGGAGAGCATGGTCACTCCTGTGTCAGTCGATGCCATCGTGTACCACCTTCGGTCGTGCGGACACCGGCCGCGCGCCGAGGCGGGTCCGATCACGCCATCGTAGCAAGCCCGCGCAGCGAGCTGGATCGTGCCGGCTCAACCGGCAGGGAGCGGGCGCCGGGCGTCCCGGCTGCAGGATGGCCCTGAGCTCGGGGTACCGGCGTCCCGGCGGAGAGGTCCACCACGGTGCCGGTGTGGTCCGGAGAGACTGGCACCGTCACAGTGGTCACGGACACCACCCGCATCCTGCGGGGGCGCAGACGGCGGCCGGGCGAAGTGACCATCGGCCCTAGCCCGTGCCCGGTCGCCGATCGACCATGGAGAGAGGATCGGTGGTGCCGCCTCGACGGTCGGCCGCCCACCGTGTCCGTGCTGTGCAGGCCACCGTGGCCGTGGTGTGCAGAAAGGAGTTGCCATGCAGGTGAGGCATCTGACCCGGAAGGAGCCGGTCTCGGTCGGTCCCGAGACACGGTCCGCGAGGTGGCACGAGTAATGGACGAGAGGGTGGTCGGGGCGGTGGTGGTGGTCGATGGGGAACGGCCCATCGGGATCGTGACCGATCGGGACCTGGTGGTCCGACTCTTGGCGCGGGGCCTCCCCGACGATGCCCGGGTCGACAGTGTGATGACCGTCGACCCCGTGGTGCTGGACGCCGACGCGTCCCCCACGCGGGCCGTGCACCTGTTCGAGCGGCATGCCGTGCGCCGCCTCCCGTTGGTGGATGCCGGCCGGTTTGTCGGACTGCTGGCCGTGGACGACCTGCTGGTGAACACCGTCGCCGACCTGACCGCCGTGGTCCGACCCATCACCGGTGAGGTGATCTTCGGACACCCCGAACCGCACGCCACACTGGCCGAGCAGTAGCCGTCGGGCCCGGGGTGCCGATGGGGATGGGGCTCCGCGCGGGCGCTCGCCGCCGCTCGGTGCCCGATGTCGGACTTCGAGAGGCCCCCCAAGGCCGAACCTTCTGCCTTGGGGTCGGTCAGTGGAGCGTCGGCCGGTCCGACGAAATCCCCAGCATCGTAGCAAGCGGACAGGGCGGACTCGCAACGGCGCTCGGGTTGCACGGCCTCGCGGTCGTACGCCACTTCGGGACGAGCCGGCTCGAGAGCTCGAGGTACCACTGGTCGCCCGGGTGGAGTTCGACGATCTCGTCCCCCGACCCCACCCGGACCGAGTGGCGGCTGCCGCGGCCCGCCTCGACGGTGAGCTCCCGACCGGTCACCGTCAGGTCCATGCGCTGGGACCGGTACTGCAGACTGAGCTCCATCCGGCCGATCTCGGCGGGCAGGTGGGGGTCGAACCAGAGGACGCCACCCGCGGTGTGGATCCCCAGGTAGCAACGGAACAGCAGGTCCACCGTGCCGGCCATGGCCCCGAGATGGATCCCCTCCGCGGTGGTTCCCCGCTGGGCGTCGTTGAGGTCGCCCTGCAGCGCCTCCTCGAACAGGTGCCACGACACCTCGCGGTCCGACCTGGCCAGCACCCACGCATGGACCACCCGGCTGAGGGTCGAGCCGTGGCACGTCCGGGCCAGGTAGTACCCGATGGTACGGGGGACGACCTCGGGATCGATGTCGTAGCCCAGCCGCTCGAGCACCCCATCGAGCTCCTCGGCCGAGAGGAGGTAGAGCAGCATGAGCACATCGGCCTGCTTGGAGACCTTGTAGGCGTTGGTGGTGTCGCCCTCGCCCTCGAGGATCCGGTCCAGTCGGGAGATGTCGTCGTACTGCCGGCGGTACCTTCCCCAGTCCAGCTCGGCGAGGTCCTCGTACCCATCGAACTGGCTGAGGATGCCGTCGTGGTGGAAGGCGATCCGGATCTTGCGGCTGACCGCCTCCCACCGACCCAGCTCCTCGTCACCCAGGGACAGCCGCTGTCGGAGCACGTGCCGCCGGGGCTCGGGCAGCAGGTCCATGAGCTCGAGGGCCCGACACAGGACCCACACCACCATCACGTTGGTATAGCTGTTGTTGTCGAGTCCGGGTGCAGGGGCTCCCGGATAGCCGTCGTGATACTCGTCGGGCCCCATGATCCCCCGCACCTGGTAGCGGTCGGTGGTCGGATCGTACTGAGCCAGATCGGCCCAGTACCGGCTGATCTCGAAGATGACCTCGGCCCCGAACTCAGCCATGAACTCGAGGTCGTCTGTGGCCTGGAAGTACTTCCAGAAGCTGTAGGCGATGGCCAGGTTCACGTGCCGCTGGAGGTGGGAGGCGTCGTCGAGCCAGCGTCCCGAGAGGGGGTTCAGGTGGACGACCTGGGTCTCCTCTCGCCCGTTGCTGCCGCTCTGCCACGGGAACATGGCGCCGCGGCGACCGGCGTCTGCGGCCGCCTGTCGGGCCTCGGGCAAGCGGCGCCACCGGTACAGGAGGAGCGAGCGTGTCAGTTCGCGGCTGGTGCAGGTTGAGGTAGGGGAAGACGAACAGCTCGTCCCAGAAGACGTGGCCCCGGTAGGCCTCGCCGTGCAGGCCCCGGGCCGGCAGGCCGACGTCGAGGTCGTGGGTGTTGGCGGAGACGACCTGGAGAACGTGGAAGAGATGGAGGCGAATGGCCAGCTCGGTCTGGGGGTGCCGCCCTCGAGCACCAGGGATGCCTCGTCCCACACGGTGGCCCACTCCCGGACGTGGCGGTCGACCAGCTCCTCGAACTCGGGGAGCCGGTCGAGCCAGGTGACCGCCTCGAGCTGGGGCTCGCTGATGGCGCGGTCCCGGGAGGTGAAGAGGGTGACCACCTTCTCCACGGCGACCGACGCGGCCCGCTCGATTGCAACGGTGCACTCGTGGGCGATGGACCGCTCCCCACGCACCACCCGGTAGTCGAGCGACCCGGCCGGTTCGGCCCCGACCACGTGGGTTCTGGCCACGATGGCCACGTGGATCTCCGACTGGTTGGTGTGTGCATGGAGGACCACCGTCTCGGCTCCGGGTTCCGCTCGACCAGTCAGATGCTCGCCGTCCAGCTCCCGGTAGCGGGCCACGCCGGCGTTGGTCACCGCCCCGTCGAGGCCGGAACGGACGGTCAGGAGCCCGGCCCAGTTCTCGGCGGTAACCACCATCTGGACGCCGGCCACGTGGGGATCGGAGAGGCTCACGAACCGGCGTTGGTGCCACCCGGGTCGTCCGACCGGCAGCGTCGCGAATCCGCACCGTCCGGATGAGGATGGCCTGACGAAGATCGAGCCGCTGCTCGAAATCGAGCACCTCGACCCGGTCGAGTTCGAACCAGTCCCCGTCGTCGATACGGAAGGTGAGTGGGAGCCAGTTGGGGAGGTTGACCATGCTCTCGTTCTCCACGGTCCGTCCCGCGATCGCGGTTGGCCGCCGGTTGAAGACCCCGGCCACGTAGGTACCCGGGTAATGGATGTCGCCGGCGGTGGACTCGGGCGCCGCTCCGCGTGGCGAAGTTACCCGTTGCCCAGGGTGCAAAGTGTCTCGCGCTTGCCCTCCGAGGACGGGTCGTACCGGTCGTAGCGCAACGACCACTCGTCGACCCCCCCCTCCCGACCCGTCTGTGCCGTGTCGCTCATTCGCGGGTCGCCCGCGGGGCCTGTCGGGTCGCCACTTGGGAGCACCACGGCACCGAGATCGTCGACCACCATGTCGGCTCCATGCTCATGGAGCTGTCGTGCCCGGTCGGGACGGCCGGTCCGGTCCACTCCGACCACCAGAAGGAAGCCGCCTCGTCGGCCGGCCTCGACGCCGGCCAGGGCGTCCTCCACCACCACCGTGCGCTCGGCCCCACCCCGAGCCGGCGGGCGGCCTCGAGGAAGATGGCCGGGTCGGGTTTGCCGGGCAGCCCGAGCCGCTCGCCCTCGACGCCGTCGACGGAGGCGTCGAAGAGCCCGGTCTCCCCGGCCAGTTGCAGCACGGCGTGGAGGTGCCGGCTGGACGAGATGACCGCGGTGCGCACCCCGGTGGCCCGCAGGGACCGGAGGAGGGCCACGGTGGACGGGAAGAGGGTCACGCCCCGGTGCCTGAGCGCCCGTTCGAACTCGAGGTCCTTCAGGTTGCCCAGGGCGCACATCGTGCCGGGCCCCGGGGCGTCGGACTCCACACCCCTGGGGAGCGAGAGGTGCCTCGACTCCAGGAAGCGGGCCACGCCGTCGTAGCGGGGCAGGCCGTCGACGTGCTCCAGGTAGTCGCGGGCAGTAAACGGGCGAAAGGGCTCCCCGACCTGTTCGGCCCGGACACGGAGGAACGGGTCGAACACCGACTTCCAGGCCCGGGCGCGGATGCCGGCCGTGTCTGTCACCACCCCGTCCATGTCGAAGACCACCGCGCCCATCTGGCCCACCGGGAGGCGGACCGGGTCGCTGGCCGCCGGCTCGGCCACCGACGACCCGTCCTTCTGCTCCCGATCGTCCATCTGCACGTCCTGCTCGGTTCCGGGTTGGTCCCGCTCGAGGCGGCGGCCACCTACGAGGGTACGGGTCCTGGTGCCGACCCACCAGCGGAACGGGTTCGTCGGGAGGTCGGGAGCCATCCGGCGGGCGAAGTGACCATCGGCCCTGGCCCTTCCCTTGGGCATGTCCGAGCATGGGAGTGTGATGGTGAGCGGGGGCGGCGATGAGGTGGGGGAGCCGGCTCGGACCGGCGGTCGGGCAGAGCCCATCGTGACCAGCGGGGTACCCTCGCCCGGATCGTGGTCGGGGGCCAGATTGGTTGAGACGCACGCCTCGGTCCTGGTCTTCGTGGGTGACCGCGTCTACAAGTTGAGGAAGCCGGTCCACTTCGGTTTTCTCGACTTCACCAGTCGGGAGGCCCGTCAGGCGGACTGTCAGCGGGAGGTGGATCTCAATCGTCGACTGGCGCCGGACGTCTACCTCGGGGTGGTCGACCTGAGCTGGAACGGGCAGGACATCGACCACATGGTGTTGATGAGGCGACTGCCGGAGGACAAGCGCCTGGCCACCATGGTCCGGGCGGGCGCCGACCTCGGTGCTCCCCTTCGCTCGATCGCCCGGCAGTTGGCCGGCTTCCATGCTGTGGCCCTCCGATCACCGGCCATCGATGACTCGGCCACCCCGGTGCGTTTGCTCCGGGGATGGCAGAGCCACTTCGACGAGACCGAGCAGTTCCTCGGAGGGTTGCTCGACCCGGCGCTGGACGACGAGATCCGCTACCTGAGCCGGCGCTACCTGGAGGGACGTCACGAACTCCTCCGGGAGCGAATCCGGTCGGGTGCGGTCTGCGACGGGCACGGGGACCTGCAGGCGGAAGACGTGTTCTGCCTCGACGACGGCCCCAGAATCCTCGACTGTCTGGAGTTCGACGACGAGCTGCGATTCGGGGACGTCCTTGCCGACATCGGCTTCCTGGTCATGGATCTCGAGCGTCTGGGCGGAAAGGCCTATTCGCCGTTGCTGGTCGACGCCTACCGTGAGTTCTCGGGTGACCCCATACCCCGTTCGCTGCTCGCCCACTACTGCGCCAGCCGTGCCTATATCCGGACCAAGGTGTCGTGCCTCCGCGCCGCCCAGATCGGGGAGGACCGCTCCAGCGGGGTCGGGAAGCTCCACCGCTTGTGCCGCAACTACCTCGAGGAGGCCCGGGTCCGGCTCGTGGTGGTGGGGGGCCTGCCCGGAAGCGGCAAGTCGACACTGGCCGGGCGCCTGGCCGACCGATTGGGGGCCGTCCACCTGAGCAGTGACGAGATCCGCAAGGAGCACGCCGGAATCCCGACCGATGCGGCAGCGCCGGCCGCGTTCGGCCAGGGTCTCTACTCGGCTGACTCCACCCGCGAGGTGTACCGGACCCTTCTGGACCGGGCGGAGATATTCCTGTCCCGTGGCCAGTCGGTGATCCTCGATGCGTCCTGGTCCGATGGCGGCCACCGGGCCCTCGCCACCGCTCTGGCCGAGCACACGGCCAGCGATCCCACCGGGTTCTGCTGCGCGGCACCGGAGGAGACCCTGGCCAGCCGGGTGGTCCGACGCCGACCCGGGGAAGCCTACGGTTCGGATGCCACCACCGAGGTGCTGGCGTCGATGCGCAGGCGCTTCGACCCGTGGCCCGAGGCCTCGGTCGTGGACTCAACCCAGACCGTCGAGGTGTGCCTGAATGGGATGACGACTGCACTGCGGGCCTGACCTCTGCTTCCCCGGCCGATCACGATCGGAACGCCGGCATCCCGGAGCGGATCTCCCTCGGACGCCGGGCGGGCCTTCGATCGCACAGCAGTGCGTCGTTCTCGTCACCCACACGCGCCTCCTTCACCTGGCCTTCGCCGTCACTGGTTGCCCGGGCAGGCTCCGCTCCCCGTATCGAGATCGTCGAGCGGGCCAGATGCGGAGGGCCCGGCCGTTGGGGTCCTAGCCGGTCGTCACTTTCCGCCCCGATTCGTGTTCGAAGTGCTGCACCTTCGCATCGGGTCCGGGAAAGAAGAGGGTGACGTGCCCGTTGTCCGACCACTCAACCCCGTAGGGCGGGCCGCCGTTCTCGGTACGGACCTCCACGACTCTTCCGTCGCGGGCCGGCTCTCCCTGCTTGCGACCCTCGATGATGATGCGATCTCCTACGCTGGCCTTCATCGCTCCTCCTTCGCGTTGCCCCGTCATTGTCGGGCACGCCTGACGGTCCGGCTAGGGCCGAAGGTCATCGGGCGTCCGTCAGCTCGGCGTGGGCCAGTACCGCTCGGTGCCCCCGCCACCAGGGAGTCGATCTCGCCCGTCGTCAACATGCCGGCCTGGGGGCCGACCGACTGGACCACGCTCATCGAGTTCACCGGGGCCCGTCGGAGGGCGTCCGCCATCGATGAGCCCTGCACCAAGGCGACGAAGGCTGGTCCTCTTGGGTCCCCGGCCTCCGGTGTCTTCGGACTCGGGGAAGGCCGGACCACCGCGCCGAGCCTCGGGACGGTCGGCTCCTTGGGACTTTCGGCCCTGCCCGTCTGTCCGCCGGAGGCGGAGCCTGGTCCCATGGCCCACCTCTACGCCACGCCGACCGACCGGCTGAGCAGTGACGATGTGGTGCCCCTCACCGGGGTGCCCTGGGACGACGATCGGTTGATGGACCTGGTCGGCAACCGGCGGTTCGTCCTGATCGGCGAGGCGTCGCACGGGACGCACGACTTCTATCAGGAACGGGCGCGGATCACGCGCCGGCTGATCGACGAGTGCAACTTCACCGCCGTCGCCGTCGAGGCCGACTGGCCGGACGCGTACCGGGTGAACCGCTACGTGATGGGACTCTCGGACGACGCCGACGCGAACTCGGCGCTCGCCGACTTCCGACGGTTCCCAGCGTGGATGTGGCGCAACCGAGACGTGCTCCAGTTCGTCGAGTGGCTCCGCGCGCGCAACGCGGCCCACGCCCATCCGGCGACGAAAGCCCGGTTCTACGGCCTCGACCTCTACAGCCTGGGCGCCTCGATCGAGGCCGTCATCGCCTATCTCGACCGGGTCGACCCCGCCGAGGCGTGGCGGGCGCGGCAGCGCTACGGCTGCTTCGACCAGGTCGGCGCCGAGGGTCAGGCGTACGGCTACGCGCTTGCCTACCAGGGCGCGGTCCCATGCGAGAACGACGTCGTCGCGCAGCTGATCGAGCTGCGGCGACGGGCCGACTCGTACTTGCGGCGCGACGGCTGGATCGCCGAAGACGAGCTCTTCTACGCGGAGCAAAACGCCCTGTCTGGTGCGCGACGCCGAGGAGTACTACCAGCAGATGTACCGGGCCGAGGTGTCCTCCTGGAACCTGCGCGACCGGCACATGGCCGCGACCCTCGACGCCCTCGTCGAGCACCTCGACCGCCAGCACCGCCACAACAAGGTGGTCGTCTGGGAGCACAACTCACACATCGGCGACGCGCGGGCGACGTCGATGGCGACGAACGGCGAGCTCAACGTCGGCCAGCTCGCTCGGCAGCGCTACCGCGACGACGTGTTCCTCATCGGGTTCAGCACCTACGACGGCCAGGTCACCGCTGCGTCGACCTGGGGTGGCCCAGCGCAGCGCAAGCGCGTCCGCCCCGCGCTCCCCGAGAGCCATGAGGCGCTGTTCCACTCACTCGATGTCCCCCGCTTCTGGCTACCCACCGCCGATCCGGCGACCCACGACGCCCTTGCCGTCCCACGGCTCCAACGAGCGATCGGCGTCATCTACCGGCCCGAGACCGAACGCCAGAGCCACTACGTCACGGCCCGCCTCGCCGACCAGTTCGACGCGGTGATCCACCTCGACCACACGCAGGCCGTCACGCCGCTCGAGCCCACGAGCGCTGGGACCGGGCGAGCCGCCCGAGACCTTCCCGACGGGCCTGTAGGGGTCCGGCGCCCGAACGCCGCGGGTCAGGGGCCGGGCGGGGCCCGCAGATGGTCGAGGAACCAGTCGGCAGCCAAGTCGGCGGCGACCTGGAGCGTCCCCGGCTCCTCGAAGAGATGGGTAGCACGGGGGACGGTCACCAGCCGGTTCTGGCAGGTGAGCGCGGACTGGGCCTGACGGTTCAGGGCCAGGACCTGCTCGTCCCGTTCACCGACGATCAGGAGGGTGGGCGCCGCGACCTCGGGAAGCCGGGCGAGGGCGAGGTCGGGACGGCCGCCTCTCGAGACCACGGCAGCTACGCCGCTCCGGACCTCGGCGGCGGCCCACAACGCGGCGGCCGAGCCGGTGCTGGCCCCGAAGTACCCGACGCGCAGGCCGGTAGCTTCGTCCACGGTGGTCAGCCACCGGGTCACCTGCTCGAGGCGGTCCCCGAGCAAGGTCACGTCGAAGACGTTGGCCCGGTCCAGCTCCTCGTCCGGCGTCAACAGGTCGAAGAGGAGCGTGGCCAGGCCGACCCGGTTCAGGACCCGCGCCACGAAGCGGTTCCGCGGGCTGTGGCGACTCGACCCACTGCCGTGGACGAACACCACCATGCCCCGGGCGTCGGCCGGCAGCGTCACGGTCCCAGGCAGGCGCACCGCCCCGAGTTCGATCTCCACCTCCCGGAACCGGTCGGGCGCCTCTCGGGGGGATCGGGGGGGTCGGGGGGATCGGGGGGGTCGTCGTCCCCGTCCCCCCGGCGGCCCCGCCCGCTCGGGCCGCAGTGGGCACAGGCTGGTCACGTACCACGGTCAAGAGCGACTGCACCCTCGCGGTCGGAGGTCTGCTGGAAGTCGAGATACCACTGGCCTACGGCATAGAAGGGATCGGGCTGCTCCAAGGCCACTACGTCGTCGGCGACCTGGCCGAGGAGCGCCACGGCCTGTCGGGACGCCACCGGGGCGGCCACGATCACCCGAGTGGCCCCGTGCGCCCGGGCCACCCGGCACGCGGCCCGGGCGGTCGACCCGGTGGCGATCCCGTCGTCGACCACGACGGCGGTGCGACCGGGCAGTGGGATCCTCGGGAACCTGGCGCGGTACTGGGCCACCTGCCGCTCCAACTCGGCCTCCTCCCGGGCCTGGACCGCCCGGACCTCGTCCTCGCCGGCACCGGACGCGGACACCGTCTCGGGGTCCATGACCCGTACCCCGTCCTCGCCGATCGCACCCATGGCCAGTTCCGGTTGGAATGGGACGCCGAGCTTGCGCACGACGATGACGTCGAGAGGGGCGCCGAGGGCCAGGGCCACCCGGTACCCGACCGGGATGCCGCCCCGGGCAGCGCCAGCACCACCGGGTCGCTGGTGGGCACCTCGGTCAGCCGGTCTCCCAGCAGCCGGCCGGCCTGATCACGATTGATGAACGGCATCACGGAACTCCTTCCCTCTTCCCGTCATCCTGCCGGGGTCGGCACCACGCCGACCAGGGCCAATGGTCACTGCCCTCCGCCGGTCGAGGGTGCGGCCGCCACCTGTCCTCCTCGACCGGGGGCCACCGTCCGGCCCGGTCGGTCATCCGGCTCGTCCCGACCGGTCAGCGCGTAGACCGCCGAGCCGTCCACGGTCTCTTCGGCCACCAGCAGGTCCACCAGCCGGTCGAGTTGTTCCCGGTGGGCTCGGAGGGTCTCCACCGCCCGCTGTTCGGCCTCGCGGAGCAGTCGGGCCACCTCCGAGTCGATGGCGGCCTGGGTCTCCTCCGCGAAGGGGCGACTGGTGAACTCTGTGCCGCCGCCCCCGAGGAAGACCGGATCCGCCCAGGGGATAGCCCACCGGTCCGAGCGACGGGGAGAGTCCGAACTCGCTGATCATCTTGGTGGCGAGCTCGGTGCCCGGCGAGGTCGTTGGCCGCACCGGTGGAACCCTGGCCCAGCACGACCAGTTCGGCCGGCCCGGCCCCCGAGCAGTACGGACAACGAGTCGTTGAGGTAGTCCTCGGCGTAGAGGTGACGCTCCACCACGGGCAGCTGTTCGGTGACCCCGAGGGTCTGCCCGGCCGGAAGGATGGTCACCTTGGCGATGGGGTCGGCCCGATCGGAGTACGCCGCCACCAGTGCGTGCCCCGCCTCGTGCACGGCCACCTCGTGCTTCTCCTCGGGGATCAGCACGTTCGACCCCTCCCGACGGCCCAGGATGATCCGGTCCCGGGCGTCGGCGAAGTCGACCGCGATGAGCACGTCCCGGTCGGCCCGCACGGCGTTGATGGCCGCCTCGTTGACCAGGTTGGCCAGGTCGGCCCCGGCGAAGCCGGGCGTCCCCCGCGCCACCGCGCCGAGGTCCACGTCCGGCGCCAGCTTCTTGCCCCGAGCGTGGACCTCGGAGGATGGCCACGCGCTCGGGGAGCGTCGGGAGCGGGATGGTCACCTGGCGGTCGAACCGGCCCGGCCGCAGGAGGGCGGGGTCGAGCACCTCGGGCCGGTTGGTGGCCGCCAGCACCACGATCCCGGTGGCCGGGTCGAAGCCGTCCATCTCGGCGAGCAGCTGGTTGAGGGTCTGCTCGCGCTCGTCGTTCGAGCCACGACCGCCGAGCCCGCCCCGGCGCTGGCCGATGGCGTCGATCTCGTCGATGAAGATGATGGCCGGCGCCTGTTGCGGGCCTCCTGGAAGAGGTCGCGGACCCGGGCCGCGCCGACCCCCGACGAACATCTCGACGAAGCTCGAGCCGGTGACGCGAGAAGAACGGCACCCCGGCCTCCCCGGCCACGGCCCGGGCCAGCAGGGTCTTGCCGGTGCCCGGCGGCCCGACCATCAGGACGCCCCGCGGGGCCATGGCGCCGGCCCGCGCGTACCGCTCGGGCTGCTGGAGGAAGTCGACCACCTCGCGGATCTCGACCTTGGCCCCCTCGTAGCCGGCCACGTCGGTGAAGGTCGTCTTCGGGCGCTCCTCGTCGAAGACCTTGGCGTTGGAGCGTCCGACCCCGAGCGCTCCCTGCATCCGTCCCATCGCCCCCTTGGAGAGGCGCCACCACAGGTAGCCGAGCACGAGGAATGGGAGGAACAGGAACACCCAGGAGAGGATCTCGGAGCCGAACGAGGTGCCCGAGGCGTCTCCGCCGTCACCTGGATGTCGGCCTTCTGGAGCTGGGCCAGGAACGCCTCGCCGGCCTGGGATGGGATCACCGTGGTGTAGTCGCCTCCCGCGGACAGCGTCCCCGAGGCGGTGCCGCTGGTCTGGATGGTCACGGTCTTCACCTTGTGGGCCGACACGTCCCCCATGAACTGGGAGTAGCTCAGCGTCACGGTCTTCTGGGCCTTGAACGCCGGGAGGACGAACAGGAGGGTGACGAATATCAAAAGCGCGGCCAGCCAGAGGAAGTGTCGCCACGCCGGCGGTGGCGGAGGCGCCACTGGGGCACCCTTGTCCTGGGCCGGAGGAGTGGAGACCTGCTTGCTCATGCCTGGGCACGCCGCCCTTCAGGGCGTCGGTCGGATCGATCCATGGTGCAAGCCTGTCGGCCCGACGACCGCCAGGGAAGGGTCGAAGGTCCCTCCCGCCGGTGTCGGCCTCAGGCGACGGTCCGCACGGGCGCCTGGTCGAGGTGTTGCAGGGTGATCATGGCCCGGTAGAGATCGGAGAGAGCGGCATCGACGTTGACCCAGCCGTCACCGGCGGACAGCTCGGAGCGGTGGGCCGACAGCTTGTCGATGGTGGCCGCCACCTGGTGGACCAGCTCCTCGACGACCAAGTCGTCCACGGGCCGGGCCCCTCCCAACCCCTGCTCCCAGTCGGTCGATACCATGGCAGCCTCCCTTCATTCCATCCCCTCCTGTCCATCCTCGGCCGGGCCGCCGGCTCCGGAAAGTGCCAAAAGTCCCAGGATGTGCGGAGGTCCGGATGCCCGGGATGTGCGGCTCGAGGTGCCGCGGGGACGACCGGAGCGGAGACCGCCGAGCTCCTCAGCTACCGGCCAGGCCGGCGGCCACGGCCTGTCCGGTCCACCGGTTGTTGAGGTAGGGCTCGGGGTCGTGGACCCGGTGTCCGTTGTCCACCTGGTACTCGGTGACGTCCCCACGGAAGCGCCCGCACGGCGTGGTCCGGGCGGCCGGGTCGGCGGGATCGGCGATGTTGGTCCATCGGAGGACCGATCCGGGCCACGGACTCATCCCCTCGGCCGGGCAGGGATCCAGTTGGTCCCGGATGACGTCACCGGCCAGCGGACAGCCGATGGTGACGTAGTCGGTGACCGGCCACTCGGGATGGGCGCACAGGGCCTCGTACGAGACGACCGTGCCCAGGGAGTGGGCCACCACGACCCGGGTGTCGGGACCGACGGCGGCCTCCATCCGGGTCCGTGCCTCGAGGCGGAGGGACGGCTGCTGCAGGTAGGCGGCGGCCTGGGCCAGCAGCCGGTCGAAGTGGTGCTCGGTCAGCATCTTGGTCAGCTCGGCCAGGTCGACGTGGGGGTCCATCCGTTGGACCAGCTCCTCGACGGTGGCGATGGCGGCGGCGGCGTCCACCGGCGGCTCGTACCCGTCCTCGGGGTCCCTCCGGAACACGTCGCCGTAGAAGGCCACCGTCACGTCGCCCTCCTCGACGACCACCCCGTGCCAGGCCAGGCCGTCGGCGAGGGCCGGGAACCACCGTGACTTGATGGAGGCCGGCCCCCAGAGGTCGTTGCCTGCTCCGTGCACCATCACGATCCGGGACATCGTTGCACTCTTCCACAGCCGCACCGCTCCGCCGCCGCACTGCCCGGTGGCCAGCTGATATCGGGAATAATGATTGTATACATCTGTTTCAACTGTTTGACAGATATGTCCCCCGCCCGGGACACTGGAGATGAAGGCGATCCGGCCCGCAGGGCCGAACTCACCAGCGAAGGAACGAACCCCATGTACGACGAGACCACCGTCCCCACCACCATCTACGCCTCGAAGCTCGTCGAGTGCACCGACCTGGCCTGGAAGCGTGTCCAGTTCCCGGTGGACGTCGAGGTACCGGGGGCCCAGCTGACCATCTCCCCGCTCCGGCAGGTCCCCGTGGGCATGATCGGATTCCCCGATGAGGCCCGCCGGGCCACGCTGCGGTTCGGACGGCTGCGGACCCCGCTGAGCGTGGTCGTGGAGATGACCCGGTGGACCGACCGCTCGGTCGAGATCGGCATCCGGCCCCCTCGGCACCTCCCGTTCTGGGTGTCCCGCGACCGGTACGTCCGGGCCGCCTACGCCGTGCTGGACGGGCTGGGTCGCACGCTGACCTCGCACGCCTCCGATGTGCGGGGCGATGTGGAGCAGCTCCAGCAGTCAGCCTGAGCTGACCACCGGGCCCGGCCGGCGGCGTCGGGTCGGCCCGGTCAGTCGGCGGCGATGGCGGCCAGCACGTCGAGTTTGGCCGCCCGCCGGGCCGGCCAACTGGCCGCGGCCAGCCCCAGCAGGGCGGCCAGGACCAGGAACACGATCAGGCTCCCGAAGGGGATGACCAGGTCGGTGATGCCCTGCTGCTTCAGCGAGGCGGCGAACGCCACCCCGAGGGCCGTACCCACGACCACGCCGATGATGGCGCCGAACAGCGAGAGGATCACCGATTCGGACCGGATCATCGCCCGGATCTGGCGCCGCTTCATCCCGACCGCCCGCAGCAGGCCGATCTCGTGGGTCCGCTCGAACACCGAGAGCATCAGGGTGTTCACGATGCCGATGAGGGCGATGAGCACGGCCAGGGCCAGCAGGGCGTAGACCAGGCCCAGCAACTGGTTGACCTGGGCCTGCTGGGACTTCTGGAACTCGGCCCGCGTCTGGACCTTGAGGTTGGGATAGGCCGACAGGCCATCCTTTACCACCCGGGTGGTGGACGCCGTGCTCCCGCCGGTGTCGAGCAGGACGGCCACCGGCAGCGGCCGGTCGAAGTGGGCCAGGAAGAAGCCGTCACCCACGACGTAGCTGCCCAGGAGGGCGTTGGGCTTGAAGATGCCGCCGACCCGCATGGTCGAGGTACCGGTCTGGGCGAACTTCACCGGCACCACCGATCCGACCACGAGGTGTTTGGTGTTGGCCGTGTTGGAGTCGACGAGCAAGCGGCCCGCGGCCAGGGCCGGAGCCCCCGTGCCGGCGTCCATGCGCAGGATGACGGTGTCGGACAGGCGGCGGGTGGAGATGGCCGTGAGGGTGGCCAGCGAGCGCCGGATCTCGAACTCACCGTTGTAGACGGTGGAGGTGGCCGACACGCCCGGAACGGTCGACGCCGCCGCGGCCACCGAAGCCGAGAACCCGCCGGACCCGTTGGTCGACGAGCTGGTGATGATGTAGTCGGCCCGCACCGCGTTGTCGACGCTGCTGGTGGCCGATTTGGACAGCGAGGCCCCGAACACGGCGATGGTCGACACCAGGGCCAGGCCCACCATGAGGGCCGACGAGGTCTGGGCCGTGCGACGGGGGCTGCGCATGGAATTCTCCCGCCCCAACCGACCCGGGATCCCGAGCAGCCGGGCCAGGGGCCGTCCGATGATGCTGGACATGGGGCGGGCCACCACCGGGGCCAGCATCCCGATGCCGAGGAAGATGGCCACCGCCCCGAGCCCGACCAGCTGGATGGCCGGTTTGGTCAGTCCCAGTACCAGGGCGACGATGCCCACCACGGCGACCACCGACCCGATCACGATCCGTCGCCGGGACGACTCGGCCTGGTCGCTGCGGTGGTCGGCCAGGGCGGCCACCGGGGGGATCCGGACGGCGCGCCGGGCCGGACCGATGGCCGACACGACGGTGACACCGACGCCGACGGCCAGGGCGGCGATGACCGTCCGGGAGGCGAAGACCAGGGGGCCGGTGGGCAGCGTGATACCGAACCCCTTGAGCAGGGCCTCGAGGCCCAGTGCGGCCAGCACGCCCAGGCCCAGTCCCACCAGCGAGGCCACCAAGCCGAGGAGCAGGGCCTCGATGAGGACGGAGCGGAACACCTGGCGCCGGCTGGCCCCCACGATGCGGAGCAGGGCGAGCTCCCGGGTGCGCTGGCCCACGGTGATGGAGAAGGTGTTGAAGATGGTGAAACCCCCGACGAACAGGGAGATGAACGCGAACACCAGGAGAGCGGTGGAGAAGAACGAGAGGGCCTGATTGATGGAGTTGGTGGCCTCGTTGGCCACGGTCTGACCGGTGACCACCTCGACCCCGGGGGGCAGGGTCTGGGCGATGGCCCGTTGCACCTGGGCCTTGTCCGCCCCCGGTTGGGCCAGTACGTCGATGGCGGAGAGCTGACCGGGCTCCCCGAGGATCTGCTGGGCGGTGGGGAGGTCGAAGGCGGCCAGGGTGGCCCCGGCCAGGTTGTTGGCCGACCCGAAGGTCACGATGCCCGAGATGGTAAATGTCCGGGGCGGCCCGATGAGGAGGATCCGAACCCGGTCGCCCACGTGGAAGTGGTACTTGGTCGCCGTGCCCGCGTCCATGGCCACCTGGTCCGAGGAGGTGGGGCCGTGCCCGCTCGACACCCGCAGGGCCGAGAGCTGCGGGTTGGGATCGAAGGACAGCCCGATGTTGGGGGCACCCCCGGTGGTCACGGCCTGGCCGTCGGGGGCCACGAATTGGGCGTAGCCGCCCACCGTGCCCGCGGCGTAGGCCACGCCGGGGAGTCGGCGGACCTCGGCGGCGATCGAATCGGGGATGGGCTTGCGGACGGCGCCACCCCCGCCGGTGTTGTCGGTGAAGGCGGCCTTACCCCGGATCTCGAAGTCGACGTTCTGGTAGATATGGCCGAACAGTGTGGTGAAGGTGGCGTGCAGGGTGTCGGTCAGGACCAGGGTCCCCGAGATGAAGGTCACCCCGAGGACGATGGCGACGGCCGTCAGCGCCAGGCGGAACTTGTGGGCCAACAGGCCCTTGCGGGTGACCTTCCACATCTCAGCTGCCCAACAGTTTCATCCGCTCCAGCACCGAGTCCACCGTGGGTCCCACCAGTTCGTCGACGACGTTCCCGTCGGCCAGGAACACCACCCGGTCGGCGTAGGCGGCCCCCCGGGCGTCGTGGGTGACCATGACGATGGACTGCTGGAATTCGGTGACCGAGCGGCGCAGGAAGGCGAGCATCTCCGCAGAGGAGTTGGAGTCGAGGTTGCCGGTGGGCTCGTCGGCGAAGATCAGGTCGGGCCGTCCGATGAGGGCCCGGGCACAGGCGGCCCGCTGCTGTTGGCCCCCGGACATCTCGTTGGGCCGGTGGGACAGTCGGTCGGCGATGCCCAGCTGCCCGACGAGGTAGTCGAACCACTCCCGGTCGACCTTGTGACCGGCCAGGTCGGCCGGCAGGGTGATGTTCTCCGAGGCGGTGAGGGTGGGGACCAGGTTGAACGACTGGAAGACGAAGCCGACCCGGTCCCGTCGCAGCTGGGTCAGGCCGGCATCGTCCAGCAGCCCGATCTCCTGGTCGCCGATGAAGGTGTGTCCGGACGTGGGGGTGTCGAGCCCGGCCATACAGTGCATCAGCGTGGACTTGCCCGACCCCGACGGGCCCATGACGGCGGTGAACCGACCCCGTTCGAACTCCACGTTCACCCCGTCGAGGGCCTGCACGACGGCATCCGCGGCGCCGTAGGTCTTGACCAGGTCGACGGCCCGGGCGGCGGGCAGCGCCGGCGGGACGGGCGCCCCGGTCGGTGATTGTTCAGTGAGCGTCATGATGAGGCCTCCTTGGCGGGGGCGCCGGAGTTGTGGATGGAACCCTTGTCCCGGGAGTGGTCGATGGGGTCGGTCCCTGGCCGTGCTGCCCGATCCCGGCCGGGGGTGTCGGGGATGGGCCGGCGTCCCGCGGCCCGGACGGATCCGTGAACCTCGGGGACCGGCCCGGCCGGAGCCGTCCCGTCCCGCCCGATGCTATCGACCGGCGTCGTAGGGTGCGTGGCGGTGGCGGGTGCGGCCCCGCCGATGCCAGAGCAGCAGCCCGGCCACGACCAGCAGGAGCCACGGAATGTGGGCCAGCGACAGGGCGGAGTCGGCGGCCACGGCCACCAGCGCCACCACCAGGAGGAGCGGCACGAGCCGCCGGCGACGGGAGCGCGGCGGCGCCGGCTCGTCGGCCAGCCGGGGCAGGTCGTCGAACAGGCCGGCGAGGTCACCGCGGGTCTTGGCCCGAGTCGCGCGATCCAGGCGCGCCCCGAACTCGGACTGGTCGAGGCGTCCGTCGGCGAAGTGCCGGGAGAGCCGCTCGGATACCTCGTTCCGTTCGGCGTCGGACACCCGCAGGTGGGGGTCGGTGACCCACCCGGTGCGGTAACCGGAGTCGGATGCGTGGGTCGGATCGAATCGATGGTGCATGAGCGCTGGTCTCCCTTCGAGGGTCTCGTGGTGGTGGCGCACGCTCAGCGGGACCGCTCGCGGGCCAACAGCTCCTCGGCCACCGAGACGTCCGTGCCCTCCTCGGGGATGAGCAGCCAGGCGGCCAGATAGATGGGCACGGCCAGGCCGCCCAGTGCGCCCAGGACGGCGAAAGCCACCCGGACCAGGGTCGGGTCGACGTCGAACCAGTCGGCCAGGCCGCCGCACACGCCGGCCAACATCCGGCCGTGGCGGCGCCGGCTGAGGCGCTCGACCGGCGGTGCCGTCCGGTCTGCGTCGGGCGGTGGGCCCTGGGGGTCCGACGGGGTCTGGAGGGGGGTTCCGGTATCCATACCCCTACGGTGCACCGGCGGGGTCGCCGGGGGAATCCGGGAGGTCCCGGGTCGGACCCTGACCGTGTCGGCCGGGGCTCAGGGATGTCCCTGATGGATGCGGCCATCGGGGTGCGCGATCATCAGAGGATCGCCGAGTTCAATGATTCCGGCACCACGGTGCCCGAGGCGCCCGATCCTCCCGACCCCCCCGGGACGTCCACGGACGGCTGGCGGGGGCGTCGGTACCACGGGTCGTGGGGGGTCCCGCCCGAGCCGTGGCGCGCCCACCACGGCCGTCGACGGCGGCGCCACCGGCGGGTCCGTCTCCAGGGTCCCATCCGGCGAAGCCCCGACACCCGGGTGCTGGCCGGCGTGTGCGGCGGTCTGGCCCAGGCCACCGGCATCGACGTCACCCTGGTCAGGATCGCCTTCGTGCTGCTGTCCCTGGGCAGCGGCATCGGCATCCTGGTCTACGCCGTGGCCTGGCTCCTCCTCCCGCTCGACGGGGAGAGCACCACCATCCTCAGCCGCTCCGTGGCCGACCGGAGGGGCCTGCGTCTGGTGGTGGCCATCGTCCCGGCCCTCATCCTGGTGCAGGTGGTGGCGGGCGCCCTCCACCTCGGATACGTCGGCTCGTTCAGTTGGCCGGTCTTCCTGGCCGCCGCCGCCGCCATCCTCATCCGCCGCAACGCCAGCGAAGACGAGCGGGTGTGGATCAACGACGACGTCCTCCCCATGCTCCGCACCGACGGCGGGCGCCACGGCCGGTGGTCGCTGCCCCTCCGTATCGTGGTCGGCGTGGCCCTGGGCCTGGCCGGCCTGCTGGCGCTGATCCTGGGCCACCCCACCGGTGCGGCCCTGCGGCCCATCGCCGGCTCCCTCCTGGTGGTGGCGGCCATCGTGGTGGTGTTCGGGCCGTGGTGGCTGAGCCTGGTCCGCGACCTCATCGCCGAGCGTCAGGCCCGGGCGCTGGCCGAGGAGCGGGCCCAGATGGCGGCCCACGTGCACGACTCGGTGCTCCAGACCCTGGCCCTCATCCAGCGGTCGGCCGACGACCCCCGGCAGGTGGTGCGCCTGGCCCGGGCCCAGGAGCGCGAACTCCGGTCCTGGCTGTTCGACGGACGCCCGCCCGGCACCATCGGGGACGAAGCGGCCACCCTGACCGACGGTATCGACCTCCTCCAGCGCCAGGTGGAGAACGACCACGGCGTCACCGTCCAGGTGGTCGTGGTCGGGGACAGCCCGCTGACCGACGGGGTACGGGCCCTGCTGGAGGCGGCCCGTGAGGCCACCGTCAACGCCGCCAAATGGTCGGGCGCCTCGCAGATCTCCATCTACGCCGAGGTGGAGCCGGACACCGTGATGCTCTACGTGCGGGACCGGGGCTGCGGTTTCGACCCCGACGGCGTCCCCGACGGTCGCCAGGGCATCACCCAGTCGATCCGGGCCCGCATGGCCCGGTTCGGGGGATCGGCGGTGATCCGGTCGGCCCCCGGACGGGGGGCCGAGGTCGAGCTGTCCCTGCCCCTGGGCCGGCCGTCCCGATGAGCGGCGGGAGCCGCCCGAGGATCTTCCTGGTCGACGATCACGCCATGTTCCGAGCCGGCGTCCGGGCCGAGCTGGGCGACGCGGTGGACGTGGTCGGGGAGGCCGACGAGGCCACCGCCGCCGTCGAGATGATCAACGAACGGCTCCCCGAGGTGGTCCTCTTGGACGTCCACCTCCCCGGGGGCGGGGGTCAGGCGGTCCTCCGGGGGGTCACGCCCCACCACCCGGAGGTCCAGTTCCTGGCCCTGTCGGTGTCCGACGCCCCCGAGGATGTGATCGCCGTCATCCGTGCCGGCGCCCGGGGCTATGTGACCAAGACCATCTCCGGACCCGAGCTGCTGGCCGCCGTGGATCGGGTCGGGGCGGGGGATGCGGTGTTCTCACCCCGTCTGGCCGGTTTCGTCCTCGACGCCTTCGCCGCCGAGGGAGGCCCGGCCGCCATGACGTCGGGGATCGATCCCGAGCTCGACCAGCTCTCCCCCCGGGAGCGGGAGGTGCTCCGCCTGATCGCCCGGGGCTACACCTACAAGGAGGTGGCCAGGGACCTGGTCATCTCGGTCAAGACGGTGGAGTCCCACGTCTCGTCGGTGCTCCGCAAGCTCCAGCTGTCCACCCGCCACGAGCTGACCAAGTGGGCCACCGACCGGCGACTGGTCTGAGGGCGGGGCTCAGCCGGCCTTCCGGTGCCAACGGGAACGGTGTCCCTTGCGGCCGCCGCCGGCCGCCTCCGGCTCGGCGTCGGCCGTCGGCGCCGAGACCTCGGCGCTACAGGTGGAGCACAGCCGCACCCCTTCGACCATCCGGGTCACCCGCATCGAGCCACAGCGCCCGCACTTGCGTCCCACGTAGACCTGGGCGATGGAGCCCGACTGCAGCGACGTCAGCCGGGACAGGCGCTCCTGGACCTCCTCGGGGATCTCGAAGGACCCCGACTCGGTCTGCCGGACGAGGTCCCAGGCGATCAGCTCGTGCAGGAGGGGGGCCAACCGGTCGAGCCTGCGGGCCGACTCAGCGGCCGACAGGCCGACGACGGGCTCGTCGTCGGCGTGCGGGACGTCGAACTGGGTGGTCATTCGGGACCTCCTTCTGGCTGCGATGTGCCGACACGTAGCACCGCGGCACTTCTCCGGCCGGGCTGTGTCCGCCAACCAGCCTCCCCGTCGAACTGCCTTTTGATCGTGACGCAATTCGCTGCCCGTGTACAGGGCAGGTGGGCACATTTCTCGGAACGTCCGACCCGGGGACGATCTGGGAGACTCCTCGGCATGGCGAGGACCGGAGACCCGGGCGACACCGGCGGAGGCACGGACGAGGCGGCCCGGTCGCTGGCCATGCTCCCGGGTCCGGTGCACCTGCCCGGCTCCGGGTGGCGGGTGACCCGGGACCGCACCTGGGTCACCGGTGACCTGGACCCGGACAGCGAGAAGAGCCGTCGGGCGCGTGAGGCCGGGGTGGTGACGGCGTGGCGCTCGTTCGAGCAGGCCTCCACCGGGCGATCGGCGTGGGTCGAGGTGGTGCCCTACGCGACGGCCGAGGACGCCGAGCGTCTCGCTCCGCCAGTCCCCCAGGTACTTCGAGGGCACCGACGGTCCGGAGGAGCAGGTGGTGGCCGCCGGGGTGGTCGACGGCCACCTCCCCGGCGTAGCCAACGCCTGGATCTACGAGAAGTCGGTGGCCGGGCCGGGCGGTATCCGGGTGTCGCGCTATGCGGCCGGCACCTTCGACCGGATCCTGTTCATCGCCTCCTGCTCGGGAGGCGAGGAGGCGTGGCCGCTGAAGGAACTGCTGGCCCTGGCCACGCTCCTGGCCGACCGGGTCCGGGCCGGGTAGGGGTCGGATGGCCGGAGGCGAGCCCGCCGGGCCGGGCGTGACCTCACCCCCGTCCCCCCCGAGCCTGCTCGGGCGTTGGCAGCTGCGGGACCCCGGGCTCCGGGCCACCAAGCGGTCGATCCGGGCCGCAGTGCTGGTGCCGGCGGTGTTCGCCCTTACCGACTTCGGCATCGGAAACGCCCAGACCACCCTGTTCAGCGTCTTCGGGGCGTTCGCCCTGCTGCTCTTCGCCGACTTCGGGGGCTCGACCCGGGTCCGTCTCCGTTCCTACTTCGGACTCTTCGCCGCCGGCGTCGTGCTGATCACTGCCGGGACGCTGTGCTCCACCGGGGCCGCGCCGGCCATCATCGGCATGGCGGTGTTCGGGTTCGCCGTCCTGTTCGCCGGTGCGCTGGGCCCGCAGGCCGCGGTGGGTTCCACCGCGGCGCTGCTGACCTTCGTCCTGTCGGTGGCCGTTCCTGGCGGCGTCGCCGCGGTGGGCAGCCGGCTGGCCGGGTGGGCCCTGGCCGGGGCGGTCTGCATCCCGGCGGCGCTGCTGGTGTGGTCGGGCCGGTGGCACGACCCCTTGCGGAGGAGCCTGGCCGGTGCCGCCCGGGCCGTGGCCGAGTTGGTCGAGGCCCACGCCGACGGTCGTCTCGATCCGGCGGCCCGGGACCGGGCCGACTCGGCCCTGGACCAGCTCCGCGCCCAGTACGAGGCCACGCCGTACCGGCCGGCCGGCGCCGGCCCGACCGATCACGCACTGGTCAACCTGGTGTCGAGGATGGAGTGGGTGGGCAAGAACGCCCTGATCCCGCCGGAGGCCCGGTCCACCCTGTCGGCCGACGGTCCGGGTGCCACGCTGCTGGCTTCGGTGGCCCGGGTGCTCCGGCGGATCGCTGACCTGGTGGATCGGGGCGACGGGCCGATGGCGACGGCGGCGCTCGGTGGGTTGGCCGCCGGCGTCGACCAGATGGCCGCGGCCCGCGGGGCGGCGAGGGACGCGGCATGGCAACACCTGCTGGCCGACCGGCACTCCGAAGGTGGCGTACTGGCGGCGGGGGCCGAGTCCGACGAGCACCCGCTGTGGTCGGTGGATCCGTCGTACCCCATGCGGATGCTGGCCTTCGCCACCGAGATGACCGCCGAGGTCGCGCTCGGGCAGCGTGCCCCGAGATCCCGGCTCGGGGGGCCCGATCGGATCACGGGCTCTCCTGGCCGGCTGGCGGCGGGCGGCACGGGTCCACCTCACCTCCCGCTCGGTATGGTTCCGCAACAGCCTTCGGGGGGCGACGGCCCTGGCCCTGGCGGTGGCCGTGGTAGAGGCCACCGACGTCCAGCACGGCTTCTGGGTGGTGTTGGGCACGATGTCCGTACTGCGGTCCAACGCCCTCGGCACCGGGGCCAACGCCCTGCGGGCCGTGGCCGGCACGGTGGTCGGGTTCGCCGTGGGCTCGTTGATCCTGGTGGGCCTGGGGCACCACCTGGCGCTCCTCTGGGCGGTGCTCCCCGTGGCCGTACTGGTGGCCGGGGTGGCCCCCTCGGCCATCTCCTTCGCGGCCGGTCAGGCCGGGTTCACCGTGGCCGTGGTGATCATCTTCAACATCCTCGACCCCGTCGGTGTCGAGGTGGGCCTGGTCCGGGTGGAGGACGTGGCCATCGGCGTCGGGGTGAGCACGGTGGTGGGGCTCCTGTTCTGGCCGAGGGGGGCGGGGGCCCGAGTTGGCCCGGGCCCTCAGCGAGGCGTACGCCGGCGCGCTGGCCTGGTTGGTGGCCGAGATCGGGGTGGTGGCTTCGTCGTCGGGGCGTGACGGTGCGAGGGCTCGGATGGTGGCGGAAGGCGCGGCCTACCGACTGGACGACGCCTTCCGCCAGTTCCTGGCCGAACGCGGGGCCAAGCCGGTGGCGCTGCCCGAGATCACCGGTCTGGTCACCGGCAGCGCCGAGGTCCGGCTGGTGGCCCGGACCCTGGCCGCCCTGCCCGAGGCTCCGCTGGCGTCCGACGAGCCCTCGGCGCCGGCCATCCGGGAGGCCGGTCGGGAAGTGACGGAGGAATTCGCGGCCCGGAAGCTGTGGTTCGACTCGTGTACGGAGGCCTTCGGGAAGCGAACGGTCAGGCTCCCGGACGTGGCCCCGGTCGGTGGTTCGCTCCGATCGACCCTCCTGGCCGCGGTGGATGGGGCCCGCCGATCGGAGCGCACCGGTGGCCTGATCGCCGCCCTCCGGTTGCTCTGGCTGTCCGAGCGGCTCGGCGAGGTCCGACGGGTGCAGACGGCGTTGGCTCGGTTCAGCCGCGAGCGTCGGCGGTGACCGCCGCTGGGCCCGGGACGGCGGACCGGCCATGGTGGAGGTGATGGGACTCGAACCCACGACTTCGACCTTGCAAAGGTCGCACTCTAGCCAACTGAGTTACACCCCCGAGAGGCGCTGGACTGCGCTGCGGCACGGCGCTGAGCGGCGTGCGCCGGCGCGGTCAGTCCATGCCGGAAACGGTGCCGCCACACCCTACTTCGTCGGTGCGTCCGTCTCGGAGAGGGTCGGCCGGGGTCGGCCCTCCGGTGGGCCGGTGATCTCCCGGTGGTGCGTGTGAGGGTGGCCCGGCGGTGCCGGGGGGCCTGCTCCGACCCCGGCCTCGCCGCCCCATTCGGTGGTGACACGTCCGAACGGAGCTCGCCGCCACCAGGCCCAGGTCCCCGGCGGCCGAGCCCCACCGACCGGAACGTTGGTCCCGGTCGCCGCCGCGGCGTCCTCAGCTACCCGCGCTCCGGGCTCGTTCGAAGGACCGCTCGATCTCCTCCCAGGCCGCGTCCACTCCGTCGAAGCCGCCCACCTTGGTGAGCTTGTCGGGCTCGAGGTCCTTGTAGACGTCGAAGAAGTGGGCGATCTCGAAGGTCAGGTGGGGAGGGAGGCCGTCGAGGTCGGTGACCGACTCCCACATGGGGTCGCCACAGGCCACCGAGATGATCTTGGCGTCGGGCCCCTTCTCGTCGGTCATCCAGAAGACGCCGACCGGGCGGCACTCCACCAGGCAGCCCGGGAACGTGGGCTCGTCCAGGAGGATCAGGACGTCGAGGGGGTCCCCGTCCTCGGCCAGGGTGTCGGGCACGAACCCGTAGTCGGCCGGGTAGAACGTGGCCGAGAACAGCCTGCGGTCCAACCGCATCACGTGGCGCTCGTGGTCGTACTCGTACTTGTTGCGACTGCCCCGGGGGATCTCGACGATGACTTCGATGGTGCGTTCGGTGCTCACGTCCTCTGCCTTTCTGGTCCCCTGGCCCGGCGACCATTCTGACCGACGCCGGGGGTGACGTCCGACGCCCCCGGGCGGGCGCTCCGGGCCCTCGGGGTCGGTCCACCGCCGGCCCTTCAGGTGGCCCGATGGGCGGTTGCTATCGTTGGCCGATGAGCGTAGACACCGCACGAGGTTCCCAGACCGGAAGCGGTCCCGACGCCCACCAGCGGTTCTTCGCCCGGCAGCTCTCTGACCTCGACTTCAACGACCGGCTGCTCGACCTGGTGGCCGACACCGAGCTGCCCCTGCTGGAGCGGGTCAAATTCCTCATCCTGTTCAGCGAGCGGATCGACGAGTTCTTTCAGGTACAGGTGGCCGGTCTCCGGCGCCAGGTGGTGGCCGGCATCAAGAGCCTGGCTCTCAACGGCGCCACCCCGGACCAGCTGCTGACCGACGTCCGCGACTCACTGGAGCGGATGGTCCGGCGCCAGGAGACCCTCCTGTTGGACGAGGTCTCACCGGCCCTCCGGACCCAAGGGATCGAGCTGTGCGACTGGGACACCCTCGACGGAGGCGACCAGGCCTACCTCCACGAGGTGTTCGAGCGCCTGATCCTTCCGGTGGTCACCCCCCTCACCGTCGACCCCAGCCATCCGTTCCCCTACATCTCCAACCTCTCCTTGAACGTAGGGGTCGAGGTACGCAACCGGAGTGACGACACCTCTCGGTTCGCCCGGGTCAAGGTGCCCCCCAATGTGGCCCGGCTCCTGCCCCTCCCCGGCGGCGACCGGTTCATCCCCCTGGAGCAGACCCTGGTGGCCTTCGTCGACGAGCTCTTCCCGGGCATGGACGTCGGGGAGCCCTGCATCTTCCGGGTCACCCGCGACGCCGACCTGGCCCTGGACGACGACGCCGCCGACGACCTGCTGTTGGCCCTCCAGGAGGAGTTGCGCCGCCGCCGCTTCCTGCCCGTGGTCCGTCTGGAGATCGACTCCCGTACCTCGGAGGGTCCGGTGGAGCGACTCACCGAGGAGCTCGGACTCGGGCCCGACGACGTCTACCGGTTCGCCGGTCCTCTGGGGCTCGACTGCCTGTGGGCCATCCACGCCCTCGACCGTCCCGATCTCCACGACGAGCCGTGGACCCCGCTGGTCCC
The DNA here is from genome assembly GCA_963812525.1 of uncultured Acidimicrobiaceae bacterium. GTDB lineage: Bacteria > Actinomycetota > Acidimicrobiia > Acidimicrobiales > RAAP-2 > Bog-756. The sequence continues at coordinate 23,000 of CAWEVL010000004.1, read as the reverse complement.
GGCGGCCTTCACCTCGGTGGAGCGGGACGAGAAGGCGAGCATCTTCTCGGTGGTGGCCCGCCAGGACATCCTGGTCCACCATCCCTACGACTCGTTCTCGGCGTCGGTCGAGGAGCTGATCAACGAGGCGGCCGACGACCCCAACGTCCTGGCCATCAAGCAGTGCCTGTACCGGACCTCCGGCGACAGCCCGGTGGTGGCCGCCCTGGTCCGGGCGGCCGAGCACGGCAAGCAGGTGGCGGTGCTGGTGGAGGTGACCGCCCGCTTCGACGAGGAGGCCAACATCGGGTGGGCCCGCGCCCTCGAGGAGGCCGGGGCCCACGTGATCTACGGCCTGATGGGGCTCAAGACCCACGCCAAGACCACCCTGGTGGTGCGCCAGGAGGGCGAGGCCGTCCGCCTGTACTGCCACGTCGGCACCGGCAACTACAACCCCAAGACGGCCAGGATGTACGAGGACCTCGGGATCCTGTCCTCCCGGCCGGCGCTCGGGGCGGACGTCACCCGGTTCTTCAACTACATCACCGGATTCAGCCAACCTCCCCGCTACCAGGAACTGGTGACCTCCCCGGGTGGTATCCGTGACCGGGTGGTCGACTGCATCGACGAACAGGCCCTGGCCGGCCCCGACGGTCGCGTCGTGATCAAGGTCAACGGACTCGACGATGTGGCCGTCATCGACGCCCTCTACCGGGCGTCCCAGGCCGGCGTGCCCATCGACCTCATCATCCGCGGCATCTGCTGCCTACGGCCGGGCGTCCCGGGGCTGTCCGAGACCATCCGGGTCCGGTCCATCGTGGGCCGCTTCCTCGAGCACTCGCGGATCCTCCGGTTCGGGGGGGAGCCAACGGACCGGCCAGCTACTACATCGGCTCCGCCGACCTCCGCCGCCGCAACCTCGACCGCCGGGTGGAGGCCATGATCCCGGTGACCGACCCCGACGCGGTGGACCAGCTCGAGCAGATCCTGCAGCTCAACCTGGCCGACGACACCCAGTCCTGGTCTCTCCACGCCGACGGTGACTGGACCCGCATCCCCACGGTGGTCGGGATCTCCACCCAGGAGGCGCTCCAGGTGGCCGCCCTCGAGCGCGGCTCCCTGCTCGACGAGATGCGCTGAACCAGTCGAGCCGGCCCAGTCGGCCGGTGCCTGGCGCACCCACGCCGCCCGGTCCCGCGGCGGCCAGCCGTAGGCTGGGGAGGTGAGTCAGCCCGGGCCCGACGAGCGACAGCCGGGGGACCTCCCGGCCGACGGCTCCCCGCCGGCGAGGCCGGAGGAGGCGCTCGTCGTCGGGCGCCGCCGGGCCCACCGCATGGCCTGGCTCTACACGGCCGCCGCGGTGATCCTGCTTCCGTGGATCGTCTACCTGGCCGTCACCCTGCCCAGTCGCAACCTCGACCGCCACTACCGGGCCGCCTGGGTCGGGTTCGACGTGTTCTTGGTGGTGGTCATCGTCCGCACCGCCTACATGGCCTTCCGGGTCGACCAGCGAGTGCAGTTCGCGGCCACCGCCACCGCCACCCTGCTCTTCGTGGACGCCTGGTTCGACGTCATGACCTCGAACGGGCGCGGTCAGGTGCTCGAGGCGCTGGTCCTGGCGGTCGGCATCGAGATCCCGGCGGCCATCTTCTCGCTGTACCTGGCCCGGCAGGTCAACCGCCGGGTGCTGGAGGTGGCCCATCTCGAGGGCACTCCACTGGAGGAGTCGGCCGCCCGCCAGCGGTCGCACCGACGCCGGGCGCCCCGCCGCCAGCCGGCGGAGTAGGCGGTCAGGCGAGCCGCCTCACCGGGTGATCTTGTCGATGCGGCCCATGACGTCGTCGGTGAGCTTGGGGAGGACGTCGAGGGCGGCCAGGTTCTCGTGGACCTGCTCCACCCGACTGGCCCCGGTGATCACCGACGAGACGTGGGGGTTCTTGGCGCACCAGGCGATGGCCAGTTGGGCCAGGGTGCAGTCGAGCTCCTCGGCCACCGCCCGCAGGCCGCGCACCTTCTCGTTCCGCTCCCGGTCGGTGAGCAGTCCGGCCAGCCACTCGTAGCCGGGCAGGGTGGCCCGCGAGCCCTCGGGTACGCCGTCGAGGTACTTGCCGGTCAGCAGGCCCGAGCTCAGCGGGCTCCAGGTGGTCAGGCCGAGACCGATGCCGTCGTAGAGCGGGGCGTACTCCTGCTCCACCCGGTCCCGCCACAACAGGTTGTACTGGGGCTGCTCCACTACCGGTCGGTGCAGGTGGTTGTGGCGTGCGAAGTCCCACGCCTCCCGAAGCTGCTCGGCCGACCACTCCGACGTTCCCCAGTAGAGGGCCTTGCCGGCCGTGATCATGTCGGACATGGCCCACACCGTCTCCTCGACGGGTGTCTCGGGATCGGGTCGGTGGCAGTACACGAGGTCCACGAAGTCGAGCCCGAGGCGCTCCAAGGAGCCGTCGATGGCCTGCGCCAGGTACTTGCGGTTGAGGGTGTTGCGCATGTTGACGCCGTCGTGGAGGCCCCAGAACAGCTTGGTGGAGAGCACGTAGCTGTGCCGGGGCCACCCCAGGGAGGCGATGGCCTCCCCCATGATCCGCTCCGATTCGCCGGCCGAGTAGGCCTCGGCGTTGTCGAAGAAGTTGACCCCGGCGTCGTAGGCCGCGGCCAGACAGTCCTCGGCCAGGCTGCCGGCCAGCTGGGGTCCGAAGGTGACCCACGAGCCGAACGACAGCACGCTGACCTTCAAGCCGGCCTGCCCCAGCCGTCGGTACTCCATCTCCATGGTCTCTCCTCCCGATCCGGTCCGCCCGGATCCTACGGCCTCGCCGGGTGACCGGCCCCGGCCGCCGGCGGGGTCGGTCAGGAGGGCGGACCCACCACCGTGACCAGGGTGCCGATGGGGGTGAGGGGCCAGACCTGGGCCGCCGTGGCGATGGGCATCTCGACGCAGCCGTTGCTCTGGGGCGAGCCGTACGTGGCCCGCACGAAGCCGTGGAGGGCGTCTCCTCCGTTGAAGTAGCTGGCCCAGGGCACGTCGGGATCGTCGTAGGTGGACCCGTCGGGGTTGGTTCCTTGCATCCGCGAGCTGGTCACGTGCTCGAAGACCGGATAGGTGCCGTCCACCGTGTCGGCCCCCGGCGCCCCCGTGTTGACCGCGATGCCGGTCATGGTCGGCGCACCGTTCTCGTACAGGGTCAGGGTCTCGGGAAGCTGCTTGGACACCAGGACGTAGTTGTAGGGGCTGGCGTCGGTCTTGGCGCTGCCGGCGGCGTCGAGCAGTGCGGTCCAGACCTTCTGCCCGACCAGGCCGTCGACGGTGAGGCCGTTCTGGTCCTCGAACGTCATGACCGCGGCCTTGGTGAGGACGTTCTCGCTCCCCTCGGTCCACAGTGACGTGAGGTCGGGAGGGAGGGTGGTCCACCGCCAGGCGAAGGTGCCGGGTTGGGCGGAGGCGGCACCGTTGGGGGTGGGGGTCCCGGTGGCGGTGAAGGTCAGCGGGAGATAGCCCAGCTGGGCCAGCAGCTGCTGGAGCCGTTCGGTGCTGGCCTGGGCCACGTCGAAGGTCACCGAGACCGGCGCGGCCAGTGCGGCGCCGCGGGTGCTGGAGGGTCCGGCCGACCCGGCCGGGATGGTGAGGGTCTCGGTGGCGGTGGGGATGAACGGTGCGGTGGCGTCGAACACCAGCGTCCTCGGACCGGCCTTCCGCCAGGACCCGGCCACCGGCGGCGAGAAGGTGGGAGTGCCGGTGACGCGGGAGACGGGCGCCGACAGGGTGACGGTGACCGCCTGGTCGGAGGGGACCTGGGTGGCACCCTGGGCCGGGATGGTGGAGGTCACGGCGAAGGGGGCGGCCGGCGTCGTGGTGGTGGACGACGAGCTGCTCCCGGCCGAGGCACCGGCGCCGGTCGAGTGGCTGTGCCGCCCGACGAGAAAGGCCCCCACTGCCACGGCCAGGACCACGAGGGCCAGGCCACCGGCGATCCAGCTTCGTCGGTGGCGCCTGGACGGGGGTACGAGGATCTTGTAGTCGGCCATGGCTCCTGGCTGGCGCTCGGGGGAGGCGGCCCCACGCTGGAGGGCGCCCCGTCCGACGATACCCACGGCGACCTCGGGATCGGTCGCGCCGACCGTGCCGAGGACGACTGGGCCATCCCCTCGGGCCCCGGCACGGTCAGGGGGCGGGGTGCCGGCGCGGTGCCGGCCGTCCGCGTCATGTGCCCGTCAGGTTTCGTGGCGAAGCTGCAGTGACCTCCCCGACGGTCGGTGCCGCCGGCCGTCGTCGACCCATGTGAGCATCGGAGCCTGATGGAGCATTTTCTCGAGACCTGGGGCTACCTGGCCGTCTTCGTGTTGAGCTTCATCTCCTCCATGGGCCTGCCGGTGGGGGCCGAGGTGGCCATCATCTACGGCGGGGTACTGGCCAGCGGCCAGATCCCCAACGAGCCCCACCACCTCAACGTGGTGGTGGTGATCCTGGTGGCCACCCTGGCCGAGGTGCTGGGCTCCCTGGCCGGCTACCTGATCGGCTACTACGGGGGCCGACCCCTGGTCGACCGGGTGGGCAAGTACGTGCTTCTGACCCACAAGGACCTGGACCGGGCCGAGGCCTGGTTCGCCCGCCGGGGCGAGCCGGTGGTCCTGTTCGGCCGGTTCGTCCCCCTGCTCCGGTCCTTCGTGTCCTTCGCCGCCGGCCTGGGGGAGATGGCCCTCGGCAAGTTCCTGGTGTTCACCGTGATCGGCTGTGCCATCTGGTGCACCGCCCTGACCAGCCTGGGCTACTCCCTCGGGTCCAGCTACCACCACGTGCTCAAGGCCTTCAGCTACGCCGGCTACGTGGCCGCCGTGCTGGTGGTCATGGCCGTGGCCGTCCTGTTCTGGCACCGGATCAGGGTGGTCCGGGAGGAGCGGAGGTGAGCCGGGCCCGCACGTCCGCCGTGCGCCGGGCCGCGCTCGGCGGGGATGCGCCCGCCCGGCCGGTCCCGAGGGCCCGCCGGGCGGGCGTCAATCGGGCGTCACCGAGGAGCCGGGCGGTCGGGACTCGCCCTCGGTCGGAGTCAGGCGCCAGAGGTTCCAGGGCCACACCCCGTCGACCTCCACCTCCAGCGAGAAGCTGAGCACGATGCGGATGGCGACGATCATCCCGAGGACGGCGACGCTCTCGACGGTCGGACTGACGATGATGGTCCGCACGATGTCGCCGACGATCAGCACCTCGAGACCGAGCAGGATGGCCCGGCCCAGCCGCCGACGGAGCTGCCGGTAGGCGTCGGGCCCGCGGTCCGTCAGCACCATCGACCGCGCATAGTCGGCGAAGGCCCAGGCCCCGCCGACGATCATGATGCCCGCACCGACGGCCTCCACCACCTGGACCACATCGGAGATCACGTGGTCGTAGGTCACTCGGCCACCTTGCCACGTGGCATCGTCCCGGACGGTGATCGCCTCGCTTCCGTCGGCGTCCGGGCCGCCCGGACCGGCGTCGGCCGGCCTTCGGGCGCCTTCGGGTGCTGCCCATACCGCCACGCTCCGTGAGAAGATTCTACTGATCTCACTCTTGGCGTTCGCCGGCCACCGTGGAGACCTCCGGACCTGGTCCTACCCGTCGGGGGGCGGGATACTTGATTCCACGGCAGGGTGGCCCGATCGGTCCGGAGCGGGGGGCGTGACATGGCAGACGAATGTGTCGGTAACAGAGCCAATGCGGCGGGACTGCGGGCCTCGAGGGCGTGGCTCCTGGGGAAGAGCCTGGCCGCCGAGGTCGAAGAGGTGCGGTTCCAGGGTGGCGACGACCCCATCCCCGCGCCCGGGCTGCCCAAGCTGCTGGACCGCCTCGAGCAGGACCTGCGGGACGTGCTGGCCCTCTCGGAGCGGGTGGACGCCCTGCTGGGCGGACCGGAACGGGCGGTGGACCTCCCGGACATCATCAGCGTGGAGTTGCACGCCGCAGAGGAGGGGGCGGCCGAGATCGAGCGCGTCACCCGCCAGCTGGCCCAGCTGGCCCTCGGGGTCTCCACCGGGCTGGTCCCGAGCAAGCGGGCCGAGCGACTGGACAGCGCCGCGGTGGCGGTGCTGCACCCGCCGGACGAGGCGGGGCCGATGGTGGATCTGGTCGAGGACGGACTCGAGCTGTTCAGCCACGACCGCGGGGAGCTGCTGGTGGAGCTCCGCGGGCTCTGCTGTCGGATGCTCCTCGACCGGAACGTCACCGTCCGCATCAGGGAGGTCGAGTTGCGGGTCGGATTCGACCAGACCCTGCACCTCACCACCCCGGAGGAGGACACCGCCTGGGAGGCACCGGTCGAGGTGACCGTCCCCGCCCTGGCCACCGGACGAGCCCTCAAGTCGCTGGGCCTGTCCTGTAAGAAGATCCGGAGATCCGCCGTCGCCGAGTAGCGGCCGGCGGTCACGACGGGGCCGATGGCCCGCGCCGCTACTGGTTGGTCTTCACCGCCGCCCGGAGCTGAGCGGGAGACGAGATCGAGGTCCCGACCGTCACCGTGGTCGACGACGTCACTCCGGCCGGCTCCACCTGGAGGTAGACCCTGCCCCCGACGGCCGGCACCACCGTCGACGTCACGGTCGTGGTGGTGTTCTTGGCCAGGGTGCCACCCGCCTGGGTTCCCGCCCCACCACTGCACAGGTTGGCCACCCAGGCCACCGCGCAGGCGAAGACCTTGAAGGTCGGGTTTCCGCCGGCGGCCGGTTTGGAGACGGTGACCTTGTAGCTGATGGCTGACAGGGTCATGGTGCCGGTATTGGTGATCGCCGACGTCTGGTCCGTGTTGGTGGTGAAGGTCATGGACGTCACCGAGGCCGTCGCCGTCCACGTGGCGCTCGTCACCGACTCTCTTCCCGTCGCCGTCCCTCGATGGGCGGCGGCTCCGGCGCCCGCGGGGAGCGCCAGCCCGGCAACGAACAGGACGGCCGCCGTGGCGACCGTCCTGCCTGTCGTGTTGCCGAGGTACTGCATGGCGGTCGCCTCGACGCCTACTGGTTGGTGGTGATGCCGGTCCGCTGCTGCTCGGTGAAGGTGTAGGTGAGCGTGGTGGACAGGCCCTGGATGGTCGGGCTCGGGGCCACGCCGTTGACCGACGTCTCGGTGCCCACCAGGCCCAGGCTCACCTGGACGTGGGCCACCTTGCCGATGGACGCCGCCAGGGCCGGGACGTTGGACAGCGAGACGGCCGTGCCCGAGGTGTTCATGGCACTGATCTGGGTGGAGGCCAGGATCGAGGTGGTGGAACCGGAGCAGACGCCGGTGGCCAGGGTCCAGGCCACCGAGCACTGCGTGGCCGTCACGGTGAGGCCCTCCCCCGGGGCGGTCCCGTTGGTCAGGGCGTTGCCCGGCGCTCCGGCCACCCACAGCGTCATCCCGGCCGCGGTGGCCAGGGTGCCGGTGTTGCTCAGGTTGACGTACACGTTGTCGGTGTCGCCGGGGGCCATCGGGGCCACGAAGTTGGAGAACCCGGCGCCCACGTCGGCACTCAGGGTCAGATTGAGGGTCCCCGAGGTCACCGACTCCGACCCGGTGGCCACGCCGGACAGTGCGGCGTAGACGCCGGCGGTGGTCATGAGGCCGACCGACACGGCGAAGAGACCGGCCAGGATGGCCCGGCGCTGCCCCTTCGACCTCGGGGTGGATGGCTGCTCACTCATGGCTGGCTCGTTTCTGTGCAGTGGGAACGGACGCGTACGGCTGGGGTCAGGCGGTCGTGGCGGTGCCGACCACCGACGAGGCAGCCGCTCCGGCCGGGAGGCCGGCGAGAGGTCGCCCGTGGGGTGAGCTGGTGCTCCTGACGAAGAGTGCCACCCAGGGTTCTTCGTCCGGCCCGTGGTGGAGCTTGAGCGAATTGTCTATGGACGTTGCGCAACGGCCCTTGCGCAACGCCCAGTGACAGGGGGAACGGTCGGCCGGCCAGGCGGTTCCGGCCCACATCCGCCATCCGTATTCGCTGGGCCGGTACCGTTGATCACCATGACCGAATCCGACCTTCACGACACGGATGGCGACCCGACGACGCCATCCGAACGCCTCGACACCGCCCTGGCCGGGATCGCGCTGGTCACCGACGAGATCGTGCTCGCGTACAAGGAGTTCGATCGGCTGGCGTCCCGTTGGTCGCTGCTCGAGGCGGCGACGGCGTCACCGCGTCACTCAGCCGTCTCCTGACTCCCGGCGGCTGACTCCTCAACGGGTGCTGCCCGGTCGGTGACCGGTTCAGCTCCCTCCGGGCCGGCTCGGTCGGAGAGCGACGGGGGTGCCCCGGTCGACGAACCGGTGGGTGGTCCCGGTGCTGAACCGGGTGAGGACGACCTCGTCGGCCAACGGCACCTCGGCGGTGCCCCGCACCACCTCCACCACCAATCCGTCGTCATCGTCGGCAATGGCCTCGCACCGGAGGTGCGGGTCGATGGACCGGACCATGGCATCCAGCGGGGCCAGATGGTCCCCGTCGAGCATCGACGGCCAGGCGCCGTCGACCGTGGCGTCGGTGTCGCGGCCCAACCGGAGCACCAGGCGGTCGCCGAGCTCGACGTCACCGCGGACGTAGTCGTACGGCTGGAGACCGGGATGCAGCGTGAGCAGCCGGGCCGCACCGGCCAGGGTCGGGGGAAGGCCCAGCGCGTCTCGGAGCCGGTCCGCCGCCACCCCGGCCACTCCGGTGAACTGCCGCCGGCCGAAGTCCACTGCCGCGGCGGAGCCCCCGGCTCTCCTGGCCGTGGCGGCCAGGAACGAGAGGGCGAGCAGGTGGCCCTGGAGGCACACCTCGTCGATGATGCGCCGCAGGGCCGACGCCGACCACTCCGTGAATTGCAGGTCGGCCAGAAGCGGGCCCGAGTAGTCGTGGCGACCGGGGTCACCGGGATCGATCGGGGCCAGGTCGAGGTTGGCTGCCCGCGTGGCCGCCATGACCCCGGCCTGCGCCGGGACCGGGAGGGACGGGTGGGTGTCGGCGATGGTCACCGTCCAGTGGCAGTGCGGGGCCCGGTCGGCGGGTACCCGAGGGGGGCGGTGGATCGGGCGGACCTGGGCCCGGGGGTTGGTGGCGATGGCGGTCGCCTCGAACGTCGGGTCCTCGATGTCGTGGCACATGGCGACGACGTAGTCGGGGCCGAGCGGCTCGACGTCCATCAGGGCCCCGCAGTGGTCGAGCCAGAACTCACCGTGGTCGTGGTCGGCGATCCGGTAGCGGAAGTCCATGAACTGGGGTGGTGCGCCGACGTCGATCTGCATCCCCTTGAAGATGGTCTCGACCGAGTCGCCTTCGAAACCCAGGGCCCGCTGCATCCGGCGGGTGTAGACCGGGCTGGCCCCCATCCACTCCTCGATGGCGATGTCACGCATGACCTCCCGTCCGAAGGCCCCGATCAGGTGCGGCATGCCGGCGCGGTCGATCAGATGGCCGGCCAGCAGGTACTCGGGGGTGAGGAGGGCCAGCTCGACGTGGTTCAGGCGGCCCAGTCCCGATCCGGAGGTCACGGTGCGCCGCCCTGGTTGATCACCCCGGCAATCGTAGGGCAGGGTTGGACACCTGTCCAGAAACTGAGTTGGACATGTGTCCAACTGCGGGACCGTTGCTGGGCCGGGTCGACGTGCGCGGTTGGGACCCCTACCCGTCAGCTCTGCCGGAGAAAGATCGCGGCCCCGGCGAGAACCGGGCACGGCCGCCGGTCAGGACCGCTGCCGCGCCCGTCCCGGTGCGCGGCCACCGTCGCTCAGCTCGGCCGGGCCGCGCCTCCAACCCGTCAGCCCGGCTGCCGTCGAACCACAGCCCTCCCGCCAGGGGGCATGTTCGTCTACCTTGTGGCGATCATGCCAACTCCCTTGGCGGTGGACGGACGCAAGGATGGGGGACCTCAGCCTCGAGGTGGTCCGCTCGGAACACCCGCTCGTGGGGCTGGAACGCGCCCGTGGGTCCGCCAGGTCGTGTACGCGCTGCTCCTGGTGGGAATGATTGCGCTCGTCCTGTCCCCCGTATGGAGACGCTCTGGGTGGCCGCTCAATCAGGCGTCCACCGCCCCCATCCTGTTGATCCAGATCTACGCCGACCACTTTCGCCACCTCGACTTCTTCCCGGTTTGGTCGAGCAGCGACGGAATCGGTCTCGGGACGCCCGTGATGCTGTACTACCACCGGCTGTTCTTCTATCTCGCCGGACTCATCTACGCGGTAACTGGCGCCAGCCTCAAGTCGGCGATCATCGTGACGCTCGCGATCTTCTTGGCGGTTGGCGCCTACGGCATGCGGCGGGCTCTCGGTGTCGTCACCGACCGGAGGCTCCTGACCTGGGCCGGATCCCTGGGATTCCTCCTCACCAACTATGTGTTCACCGACTGGTTCGACCAGCGCGGCGACCTTGCCGAATTCTCGGCGTTGATGATCGTTCCATGGTTGCTCTGGTGGTGCCTCAACCTGCTCAAGAACCGAGAGGTGTCGTTCATTCTGATACCGGTGACGGTACTGCTGGTCAACGCCCACAGCGGTATCGCACTCACCGCGCTCTTCGCCCTCGCCACGGCATTGGGCACCTACGCCGCCTGCGCCGGGATGGCTGGCCTCCGGGCAATCGTCAAACGGATGGCGATCTCGGTGGCCGCCGTGACGGCGCTCCTCCTTCCGTTGTTCGTGGCCGAACTGCGCTTCAGCTCCACCTACGACCCCCAGTCGAAGGCCACTCCCGGAACCTACCGGGTCGAGGATCAATTCGAGAATTTCGGGCGCTATCTCTACGACGGATCCCACCGCTGGCTGGCGTCGAACGGCCACGAATTCGTGCAGATCGACTATGTCCTGTGGGTCCCACTCGTCGTGGCGGCGCTGATCGGGCTGGGCGGTTGGGCGCGGACCAGGCAGTCACCTCGTTGGTGGAGGGACGTCCGCACGTCTCAGGGTCCCGTGGTGCTCTTTCTGGTGCTGGGCATCGCCCTCTACCTGTTCCTGCAGCTTCGGATCTCCCTCTTCGTGTACCGGCTGCTCCCTCCCCTGCAGGTCATCAGCTTCCCGTGGCGGATGCTCGCCTTCATCACGCCGATGTCACTGATCCTGGTGGTGGTCATCGCCGACGGCGTGATGGGTCACCTGGGGGGCAGAGTGGTGTGGAGCGCGATCACCGGCATCTGGATCGCGCTCTTGGTGGCGTTCTCGCCGGTCTTCTCGCCGGTCTTGTACAAGAGCGGATTCTTGGCGCCGTCCGGGCAGTTCCCGCAGATGGCGCTGTTCACGGCTCCGAGCCGAATCGACCACCGGACCTTCAGGGGGTTCTTCCTCGGCGCCGCGGCCGGCGGACTCTACAACGCCTTCTACCCGAAGGTCCTCTCGAAGGACGGACAGGAGGTGGCCGACGAGGGCGGTCTCTATGCGCAGCTCCAACTGCACCAGTCCGGCGCCCAGTCACTCAGCGCCGTACCGTGCACCGTGGTCGAGCCGTCGAGCGCTCCCCTCGAGACGCTGCGCCTGAGCTTCCGGGTCGACTGCGCCGGTCCGACGAGGCTCGCGCTTCCTGTCAGCTACAACCGGTTCTCGACCGTCTTGAGAGTGGAGGCGGACGGGACGCTGCAGCGGATCCCCTATTTCCGGGTGCCCACCGATCCGAGGATCGTCATCGACGTGCGGAGCCCCGGGCCCCAGACGTTGATCGTGCATCTGCCGACGCTGTGGGGCACCTTGTCGTCATGGTGACCCCAGCCCTCGCCGCCTCATGCTTCGCTCCCGTCCCCGGCAGCGGATCGCGCCGGGCCACAGGGGGGCGCGTCCAGACCGTGACAGCCGGCCCGAACTGGAGACAGCCCGGCGAACCGGCTACGACCCACCGGGACAAAACGTGGTCGGGCTGCCCGGATTTGAACCGGGGACCTCTGCGTCCCGAACGCAGCGCGCTAACCAAGCTGCGCCACAGCCCGTCGTAGGGGCGGGGTCTCCGCACCGTCCCTGACCGGCGAGATGTTACCCGACTGCCGTCCAACAGAGTTCCACAGACGGCTGTCCTGGGCTTTCCGTCGCTACGGCGGTAATTCCGGAGATCGGTGAGACCGGACGAAACCGTCGCCAGGGTGTGGTGCCCGGGATCACCGCACAGCCGAAGCGCCGCCGCCTGTCCTCGAGGGGCGTCAGCGCTCGATCAGCCGCATCTGCTCGTCGCTGTGGTGGGCGCCGGCCGCCGGGGTGATCCTGTCGAGGCGATGGAGCTGATCAGCACTGAGCTGGACGGCGTCGGCCGCGACGTTCTCCTCGACCCGGGACACCCGTTTCGTTCCCGGGATCGGTGCGATGTCGTCGCCTTGGGCGAGCAGCCAGGCCAGCGAGACCTGGGCCGGTGTGCACCCGACCTCTGCGGCGATGGACCGGACCTCGTCGGCACTGCTCAGGTTGCGGTGGAAGTTCTCCGTGGTGAAGCGGGGGTTCGTCCTGCGGAAGTCCGTGTCGGACAAGTCGTCGATCGAGCGCACCGTGCCCGTGAGCATCCCGCGTCCCAACGGGGAGTAGGCCACCAGCCCGATACCCAGCTCCCGCAGCACGGACAGTGTCCGGAGCTCGGGGTCCCGGGTCCACAGTGAGTACTCGGACTGCAGCGCCGTGATCGGGTGGACGGCGTGGGCCCGGCGGATGGTGTCGGGACCGGCCTCGGAGAGTCCGATGTGACGGATCGTTCCTTCGGTGACCAGCTCGGCCAGCGTCCCCACGGTGTCCTCGATGGGCACCTTCGGGTCGACCCGGTGCTGGTAGTAGAGGTCGATGGAGTCGACGCCGAGCCTCCGGAGGGAGCCCTCGAGGGCGGTGCGGATGTTGGCCGGTGAACTGTCCAGGATGCCAGGACCGCCTCCCTCAGCGTGGGAGACCATGCCGAACTTGGTGGCCAGGACGACCTGGTCGCGTCGGCCCCCGATGGCCTGGCCGACGAGCTCCTCATTGGCGAACGGCCCGTAGATCTCGGCGGTGTCGATCAGGGTCACCCCGAGCTCGAGTGCTCGGTGGATGGTGCGGATGGACTCGGCGTCGTCCACGCCGGCCCCGGTGTAGGCGGTGGACATTCCCATGGTCCCCAGACCGATGCGGGCGACCTCGAGGGTTCCCAGACTGCTGTGCTTCATGGTCGCGGCTCTCCTTTGCCAATCGTCCTCGTGCAACTATGGCGCCCCGCTCCTCCGGGCGGCTGCCGTCGGTGCGCTCAGCCATCAGGGCGCCCCCCAACGGTCCCGAGACCCGCTCGACCACCCTGGTGCTGGTCCCTGGCGACAGGAACCGTGACACCCTGGACGGCCGCCGCCCCACCCACCGCCGCCCCACCCACCGCCGCCGGACCACCACTCGGGGGAGCAGCTGCTGTCCTGGGTCCCGGACGCAGGGCGCTGACTACCCGACGGAGGTGGGCTGGCTGCCGGCGGCGCTCTCGGGTCGTCCCCCCTCCGGTGGGAGGACCGGCTGACCGAGGCGCTTGGCCACCACCTTGGCGATCCGGCGCTTGTCCATCTCGGTGACCAGGAGCTCCCATCCGTCGACGTCCAGGGACTCCCCCTCGGCGGGTATGTGGCCGAAGCCGTCGAACAGGAAGCCCCCCAAGGTCACGTACTCACCCTCCGGAAGGTTGATGTCCAGTCGGTCGCGCACGTCGTCCACGCTCATCCGCCCGTCAGCCAGCCAGCGGCTCCCGTCCACCCGCACCACGTCGGGCTCGTCGTCGGGGTCGAACTCGTCAGGCAGGTCCCCGACCAGCGCCCCGAGCAGATCCTTGACCGTCAGCACCCCCTCGACCCCTCCGTGCTCATCCACCACCACGGCGAAGGCCCGGCGCTGCCGGCGCATCTCGGCCAGCACCTCGAGCACCAGGTGGGACTCGGGGACCAGGAAGGGCTGGCGGAGCCGTCGGGAGATGTCGATCGGGTCCGGGGCGGCCGGTCTCCCGACCGGGTCGGCGTCCTGAGCTCCGCCGACCTGCCAGCCGGCCCGGAACAGGTCGTTGACGAAGAGCACCCCGATCAGGTCGTCGAGGTTGTCGCCGTGGACCGGGAAGCAGCTGTGGCCCGACTCCCGCACCGCCTGGGTCACGGCGTCGACGGTGAGGGGGATGGACAGAGCCACCACGTCGACCCGGGGAGTCATGACCTCGCGGACCACCGTGTCGTGGAGGTCGTGGAGGGCGTCGATGATGAACTGCTCCTGGGCGTCGGCCCCGCCGTCGGCCCTCGACCCGGCGCCGCGGCGCCGCCCCCGGCTCTCCCGGCCCGATGGCGGAGGATCGTCTTCGTGGCGTCGGAACACGGACACGGTGGTGACGCTGTCTCTTGGGCCGGAGCCGTCAGGCGCCGGCGGCTACGGGCGCGGAAACCACAGAGAGAGGCTGGTAGGACTCGTCGTAGTAGGTACCCCCGTCGAGCAGCGAGGTCACGGCCCTTCGGAGTCGGATCGGGTCGAGAGGCTTGACCACCCACCCCTCGGCGCCCGACCGGCGGGCCAGGAAGACGTCCGGGCGCCGATCGAGGAGCATCAGGACCGGCACGTGCCCGAGCTTGCCGTAGGAGGCCTCGAGCCGGAGCTCGAGGCACACGGCCATGCCGCCCATGTTGCCCATCTGGAGGTCCACCACGACCAGGTCGGGAAGGGACTCGGCCACCTCGGCCATCACCGCCGGCCCGGACCGGGCCTCGCGGATGGTGACGTCGGGTCGGCCGGCGATGGCCGCCACCTCGGCCCGCACCGACGGGGCGTCGCTGGCCACGAGGATGGTACGCACCGACACAGGTTAGCGCTCCCCGGACGGGGCGCCCACGGGCCCGGGCGGTGCCGCGGGGGTGGGGTCCGACGAGGTGAACAGGAGGTCGGCGATGGTGCCCAGGCCGGCGAGGTCGTGGACGTCGCTGTTCAGCAGGGGCACCCGGTAGACCGGCGCCGGCGCCACTTTGGCCACCAGATCGGCGAAGGCCTGCTCCTCGCGATCGGCGGCCGCCGTGTACCCGGCGAGATTGTCGACGAGGTCGCCCAGCGCGGTGCCCGTCGCCCGGGCGGCCCGGCGGCGCACCGCGTCCAACTGGGCGTCCTCGGCGAACCGGGGCTGGACCCGGTTCACCACCAGGGCGGTGACCGACATGTCCGACTCGGCCAGCTTGCCGGCGAAGTGGACGGCCTCGTCCACCGAGTCGGGCCGGGGCGAGGCCACCAACACGAAGGCGGTGCCCGGCTGGACCAGCAGTTCGCGCACCCGGGCCGCCCGGGTGCGGAACCCCTCCTCCATACCCTCGAAGGCCTGGAAGAAGCTGACGGCGTCGCGGACGATGTCGGCCCCGGCCACCTTGGCGATGGTGCGGAGCAGGGCCTGGGCGGCCACGCCCATGAATTTGAGTCCGGCCCGAGTGGGCTTCATGAGCGCCTGGAACAGGCGGTTCTCCAGGAAGTGGGTCAGCCGCCTCGGGGCATCGAGGAAGTCGAGGGCATTGCGGGTCGGCGGGGTGTCCACCACCACCAGGTCGAATCCGCCCTCCTCCACCAGCTCGTAGAGCTTCTCCATGGCCATGTACTCCTGGGTGCCCGACAGGGTCCCGGTCAGGTTCCGGTAGATCCGGTTGACCTTGATGTCCTCGGCCTGTTCGTCGGAGTCGGAATAGCGGCGGACCAGGTCGTCGAAGGTCCCCTTGGGGTCGAGCATGAGGGCGTGGAGCTCGCCGGGCCAGGGCCCGTCGATCCGGGTGGGCTGGTTGCTGAGGTCGTCGAGGCCGAGCGAGTTGGCCAGCCGTCGGGCCGGGTCGATGGTGACCACGCAGGCCCGCCGGCCCAGCCGTGCGGCCTGGAGGGCGAAGGCGGCCGCCGTGGTGGTCTTGCCCACCCCGCCGGATCCGCAGCAGATGACGATCGACCGCTCCCGGGCCACCCGGTCGATGGTGGCCTCCGGCCCGGCCGTGGTGGTCTCTTGCGTCACGGTAAGACCGGAGCCGCGGTCGTGGAGGGCCTCCACCCCCGAAGCCAGGGCGGCGCTCAGCAGGTCGAGCTCTGCCGGCCCGATGGAGGCGGTGAACAGGTAGGGCACGCGGAGCTGGGCCAGGGGAAGCTCATGGGCCAGCCGCCGGAGCTGCTCGCCCTGGAGCTCCTGACGGGTCCTCCGGAACCGCCGGGCCTGCTCGAGCGCCTCCACCTGTTCGGGCTCCAGTGCGACCCCGGCGTCGCGGGCCGCCTGGTCCGCCGAGGTCTCCACGGCGTCGAGGGCGGGATAGCAGCCGTTCACGATGACCGGGCCGAGGGCGATGCCCACCTTGTCCTCGAGCTGGTAGGCGGCTTCGATCACCTCGTTGACCGGCATCTCCTCGGGCAGCGTGACCAGGGCGACCTGGCAGCGGGCCGGATCGGAGAGCAGGGCCACCACGTCGGCGGCCTGGGACCGGATGGGCCCGCCTCGGGCGGCGTCGAGCAGGCCGCTGGCCGAGGACAGGAAGGTCATGGTGTGACCGGTGGCCGGGGCGTCCACCAGGACCAGGTCGGCGATGCCGCTGCGCTCGATCTGCTTGACCTTGCCCAGCACCAGGATGTCCCGGATGCCGGGGATGGCTCCGGCCACGATGTCGACGATCCCCGAGGACAGCAACCGCTTGGAGATCCGGCGCATGCCGTGGTCGGCCAGGTACTCGAGCAGGGCGTCGTCAGGGGTGATGGTCCGGGCCCGCACGGTGCCCCTGGGGATGGTGCGGCTGATGTCGTCTCCGTCGTCCGCCTCGGCCCCCGCGGCCCGGAGCACCGATCCGGCGTAGTCCAGCGGCTCGTCGCGGCCGAAGGCCGTGGCCACCCCGGAGCGGCCCTCGAGCTCGACCACCAGGACCGACAGACCGGCGAGGGCGGCCATGTGGGCCAGGGCGGCCACCATGGTCGTCTTCCCCACGCCACCCTTGCCGGCCACGATCAGGACCCGGCTCTGGCTGCAGAAGGTGCTGATCTCCATGACCCCCAGGAGCGTAGTGTCCGCCCCCCTGGTCGGGGCCCCAACCAGGGGCGGATTCTCACGATCCGTGTCGGCGGCCGTCCTCGGCGTGGGCACCACGGGCCGGTAGCTGAGAAATCCTGGTCAGACCCCTTGTTTCCGATCATGGGCGCGAGTACGTTCCGTTCTTGGAGGATGCCAGGGGGGCTTGAAGGGGGAGTAGGGCACGTGGAGCATGCGCTGGACACATGGCAGCTGAGAGCGGCGTGCCGCGGGCCAGAGGCGGAGATCTTCTTCCCGCCGGCCCATGCGGAACGCAAGGAGGAGAAGCTGCAGCGCGAGGACCGGGCCAAGTCCATCTGCCAGTCGTGCGTGGTGCGGGCCGAGTGCCTCGACTACGCCATCCGGATCCACGAGCCCCACGGCATCTGGGGCGGGCTCAACGAGATGGAGCGCAAGCAGATCTCTGACCGGCGGGCCGGCTGAGCCCGGCGGGGCGTCGGTCCGGTCGCCCGCCGGGCCGAGCCTGAACTAGCCCATCCCGAGCGAGGCGGCGGCGTCGCGTACCCCTCTGCTGGTGCAGACCGTGGCGGGCTGCTGTCGGGTGACCGCACACATCCCGGCCGTCAGTTGATTGGCCGAGGCCACCACGGCCTGGGTGATCGGATTGTCCGCCTGGCTCAGCCCTCCGGCGATGGCCGCCTGGGACTGTTTGACCAGGACGGCCGGGCTGAAGGCCGAGGTCGTCGCCACCATGCGGTTGCCGATGTCGACGAACGGGTAGGTCCCCGATGCGGCCCCGGCGGCCGGCCGGCCACCGTAGCGGGCCACGGCCAGGGTCTGGATCGGGGTCAAGGTGTCGATGCGGGCGAACGAGCCCCGGGCGTTGACGGCGTCCGAGTACAGCTCGACGCCGCTGAACGCCAGGTACCGGCTGGCATAGCCGGCCCCCACGAAACTGAAGGTCTGCGTCCCGGGGAACACCGAGAGCGGGGCCGACTGCATGTTCTTCAGTCCGGTGAAGCGTCCGAACCGGGACAGGGCCACGATCAAGGGCCACCGCTCGGCCCCGCAGAACGGGCAGTACTCGGCGCCCACGTAGAGGACCTCGGGCTTCCCGGCCGACTGGAGCGGGGGCTGCCCGGACAGCACCGCGGGGGCCGCCAAGGTGGTGTCCGGGGCGGTGGCGCCGACGGTGTCGAAGACCGAGGCCGGGACCTTGGCCAACTCGGCCACCACCTCGGGCGCCGCCGTGGTCCGCTGGACCGTTTCCAGGGTCACCGGGGGATCGGTGAGGGCGTAGGTGACCAGGCCGATCACCGCCACCAGGATGACGGCCAACGAGCCCCAGGCGAATCGGGCCGTCCGGTTGCGGGGAGGCCGGGCGGAGCCGGGGGACCCGGCCGTACCGCGGGCCGGGAGGTCCGCCGGGACATCCGGGGTGGCCGCGGCGTCCGGGGGACCGGGGCCGACGGCGGACGGCTCCTCGCGGTCGGTCATGGCGCTCCGCCGGGACGGACGCCCCTATCCCTCGTCGTCGTACTCGTGGTACTCGTCACCGGCGTCCGTTCCGTAGCCCGGGGCCAGGACCACCGGTGATGCCGTCACGATGACCACGAACAGCAGGAAGGTGATCACGTGCACTCCCGAGCACCACAGGCAGATGGCCTTGATGATGAACAGCTCGGCGATGATCAGGTAGATGATCATGCCCACCCCGGTCACGGAGAGGATCAGCCGGGCCAGATGGATCCGGCGGTCGGCACTCCGCCACGCCGGCGGCAGACACAGGGCGATCATGGGAATGAAGAACGCCAGCCCGAGCATGGCCACCGGGATCCCGAAGATGACCGACTGAGGGCTGGTGGTGACCTTGGTGCAGTTGATGGCCCCGCTGTCCGAGCAGACCAGGGCCACCTTGTCGAAGTGGGTGATGGTCAGGTAGGTGGCGATCCCCAGACCGGCGACGCTCAACACCAGGGTGGCGATGGGCTGCCACCGCAGCGTGGTCACCGTCGTCCTCCGCGGCTGGACCGATCAGCCCAGCTTCAGGGCTTTGGCCGCAGCCTTCACCCCCGAGCTGGTGCAGACCGAAGCGGGAGCGTGGCCGGTACTGGCGCAGATGGCCGCCGACATGTAGTTGGCCGTGGTGACGATGGCTTGGGTGGCCGGGTTGGTCGGATCGCTCAGCCCGCTGGCGATCTGGTCCCAGGTCTGCCCGGCCAGGACGCCCGGACTGTAGCTGGCTCCGGAGAACAGGGCCACGTTGTTGATGTTGACGTAGGGGAACGAGACCCCGCCACTGGAGGTGGCGTTGGGGTTGAACTTGGAACTGCTGTACTTGAGGATGTTGGCCTTCTCCTGGGGCGTGGGGTTCTGCAGGTTGGTGTAGACGCCCGGGGTCGATGTCGGCACGTTGGTGTACTGCTCGACGCCCTTGAAGGTGAGGTACTGGCTGGTGAGGGTGGCCCCATGGAAGCTGAAGGTGTGGGTCTCCGGGTTGACGTCGGTATGCGACGATGCGGTGATCTTGAGGTCCGACCACGTGCCGAAGCGGGACAGGGCTGCGGTTATGGCCCACCGTTCGGCGGCGCAGTAGGGGCAGTACTCGGCGCCGAAGTAGAGCATGGCCGGTGACTTGCCGTCGAGGGTCATCGGGGGCTGGTTGGACAGGATGGTGGGAGGAGTCACCGGCACCGACGGCGAGTTGACCCCGACGGTGTTGTAGACGGACTCTGGGATGTTGGTCACGTCGTGCACCACCGAGGCCGGCGCGGCGGTGACCGGTGTATAGGAGGTGTTGTTGCTCGAGTTGCTGCTGGCCTTCACGACCACCAGCACCACGATGATCACGACCACCAGTCCCACCGCTCCCCAGGCCATCATGGCCCCGGACAGCCGGCGTGGGGCGGGGGCGGCCGCTGGCCGGCCACCCGGCTTCGGCTTGGGCTTGTTGCCCCCGGTCTTGTTGGTGGTGCCGGCCTTGCCCGACCTTCCGGTGGGGGCCTTGCCCGACACCGGGCGGCTCTGGGCCCGGCTCCGGTCCTTGGCGCTCGGCCCCGCGTTCCCACCGGACGTGGTACCGGGCTTGGGCTTGTTCCCCCCGTTGGGGTTCTTGATTTGGTCCTGTGCCATGGTTCCGCAGTCCCCGATTCGTGGAGTTGTCGGAGGAAGCGTAATCGCCAGGCCCACCAGGCCGGGGTCGGCCGGGCCTGGTGACCAGGGCTCGTGGGCGCCGGCGGAGGAGGCGGGACGCCCACTGACCGTGGCGGTTCTGCAGGGGGATCGGTTCCTGGAGCGGTGCGGGGGCCTACACTGACCGGCCATGTCGGGAGATGTACAGGGGCGGAGGGACCTGGTGCCACCCCAGCCGTCCGTGGTGGTCGGCGCCACGCCGGGGATCCGTTGGGAACGGGTGGAGGTCGACGGGCACCGGGTCAGCTACGGCGTCAGCGGTACCGGACCGGCCGCCCTGTTCCTCCACGGCTGGGGGCTCCGTCCCAATGCCTATCGGGCGCCCGTCCAGGCCATGGCCAAGGCCGGCTGCCGGGTCTACGCGCCGGCGCTCCCGGGATTCGGCGGGACCCATGAACTGGCCCCCGAGCACCGCACCTTCGCCGGGTACGCCACCTGGGTGGGCCGCTTCCTCGACGCCGTGGGCCAGAAGGAGGTGGCGTTGGTGGCCGGGCACTCGTTCGGGGGCGGGGTGGCCACCGCCTTCGCCTACGAGCAGCC
The DNA here is from genome assembly GCA_963812525.1 of uncultured Acidimicrobiaceae bacterium. Taxonomy (GTDB): domain Bacteria; phylum Actinomycetota; class Acidimicrobiia; order Acidimicrobiales; family RAAP-2; genus Bog-756. Next base: position 2,400 of record CAWEVL010000004.1, on the reverse strand, counting down.
GTGGCGGGTCGCCGCGCTGTTGCTGGCCAACGCCATCGGCAGCCCCACCTGGGCTCTCTTCCCCAACGAGATGCGCACCATGGTGCAGCGTCCGTTCTGGGACTGGGGACGGCACCTCTCGACCGACCTCCTCCACTCGCCGCGGCTGCTCCGCCTGCTCCCCGTCCTGCTGGAGGACTTCATCCCCAATCTGGTCAGCAACCCACTGGGCATGTTCCGCACCGGTGAGTTCATCCGTCGGGCCGACCTGGTGCGGGAGGTGCGGGCCATCGCCCGATGGGGCATCCCGGTCACGGTGGCCTGGTCCGACCGGGACGGCCTGGTGCCCCGGTCGGCCTTCGACGACCTCCGCCACGCCGCCGGGGTGGACGGAGTGGTGGTCGACGGGGCCCACGCGTGGCTGATCGCCGATCCGGCCGGGTTCGGCGAGTTGGCCACCAGCGCCCTGGTGGACTCGGGAGCCCTCACCCCGCGGTCGGCCAGAGCCGGGGCCTAGCCGCCACGGCCGACACGGCCGGCCCCTGGCCCCACCGGTCCTGTCGGGAGGTGCGGCGGTAGCCTGAGCCGGTGCCCGTCCCCATCCAGCCCGCCGCCACCGTGATGCTGATCCGGGACGGGGTGGACGAGGCGGGCGGCCCCGCGGTCGAGGTGTGCATGCTCCGCCGGAACCTGGCATCCGAATTCGTGGCCGGGGCCTACGTGTTCCCCGGCGGATCGGTCGATCCCGAGGACCACGGTCCCGGCGTCGAGGCACTGTGCCGGGTCGGTCCGACGCGGAAGCCAGCGCGGTGCTCGGCGTCGAGTCCGGGGGCCTGGCCTACTGGGTCGCCGCGCTCGGGAGTGCTTCGAGGAGGCCGGGGTGTTGCTGGCCCGCCACCGCAGCCGCGGGCGGGGCCGGAGGGCCGTTGCTGGACACGTCCGACCCCGAGGCGGCCGCCCGTTTCGCCACCTACCGCGACGCCGTCAACCAGGGCACGCTCGGTCTCCTCGACATCTGCCGCCAGGAGGACCTGGTGCTGGTGGTCGACGCCGTGCACTACGTCAGCCACTGGATCACCCCGGAGCTGGCCCCGCGGCGGTACGACACCCGCTTCTTCATCACCGCCGCGCCGGCCGGTCAGGTGGCCCGCCACGACGACACCGAGACCATCGCCACCATCTGGGTGCGACCCCACGACGCCCTGGCCCGTCGAGGCGGCGGTGAGATCGAGCTGCTGCCGCCGACCATCGACAATCTTCGGAGCATCGAGGGGTTCACTCTCCGCCGACGACGTCTCGCCTGGGCCAGTCAGGTCACCCACGTCACCGACGGTGCTACCGATCGTGCTCATCGAGGACGGGCACATCCTCATCCTGCGGCCGGGTGACGTCGGCTATGAGGAGGCCATGGCCGACCGCATGGCGTCGGGCTCGCAGATCGATCCGGCGCTGGCCGCACTGGCCCGCCAGGCCTGGGTTCCCGAGACCGGATCCACCTGAGCGGGCACCGGTCGCGTCGTCAGGCCGGGTGGCGGCCTCCACCGCCGCCTCCACCCGTTCGAGCATGCGGACGCTGCAGCCGTCCATGGGGACCACCGGGGCGATGGTGATGACCGACTCGGCGATCGCGTCGAACACCTCGGCCAGGGGTCTGCCCTCGTCCAGGGCCACCGGGGTCCCGGCGTCGCCGCCGGCGGCCACCGAGGGATGGAGGGGGATCTGACCGATCAGCGGCACCCCGACATCGGCGGCCAGCCGGCACCCCCTCCCGAGCCGAACAGGGCGTAGGAGGTGCCGTGCTCGCAGACGAAGTCGCTCATGTTCTCGATGACGCCCGCCACCCGGAGGTAGCCCTTGCGGGCCATGTCGGCGGTCCGGGCGGCCACCTTCTGGGCGGCCACCGGGGGCGTGGTGACGACGAGCACCTCGGTCCGCGGCAGCATCCGGGCCAGGCCCATCTGGATGTCCCCGGTGCCCGGAGGCATGTCGATCAGCAGGTAGTCGAGGTCGCCCCAGTGGACGTCCTCGAGGAACTGCTGGACGGCGCGGTTGAGGATCAGCCCCCGCCGATCATGGCGCTGTTCTCGTCGGCCAGGAAGCCCATCGAGAGCACCTGCAGCGTCCCGTGTCCCGACCCGGCGCTCGAGGGGGACCATCTTCTTGTCGCGGGCCTCCACCTCCCCTGTCATCCCGAGCAGCCTCGGCACCGGAACCCCCAGATGTCGGCGTCGAGCACCCCGATGGTCAGCCCCCGGCGGGCCAGGGCCACGGCCAGGTTGACGGTGACCGAGCTCTTCCCGACCCCGCCCTTGCCCGAGGCGACGGCGATCACCCGGGCGGTGTCGGGGATGTCGGTGACCGGGGCCGGGTTCTGGGCCAGCTGCCGGGCGCGGGCCATGACCGTCTTGCGCTGGTCGGCGT
>CAWEVL010000003.1:0-72024 GCA_963812525.1 uncultured Acidimicrobiaceae bacterium | reverse complement strand
GGAAGCCCCTTCAACACCGGGCCGCCCAGCACCTGGATCCTCCAGGGCGTGGGGCGGGGGACCGTGCTGGTCAACGCCGACCAGGCCATGTGGCAGTTCTTCCAGCAGTACTCGCTCCCCAAAGCCGACGCCACGGGCCGCCGCCACCGGTAGGGTCGGCCCCATGAAGATGCGCACGCTGGGCCGAACCGGCATCAAGGTCAGTCCTCTCTGCCTCGGGGCCATGATGTTCGGGGAGTGGGGCAACCCCGATCACGCCGATTCGGCCCGGATCATCCACCGGGCCCTCGATGCCGGCATCAATTTCATCGACACCGCCGACGTGTACTCGGCGGGGGAGTCGGAGGTCATCGTGGGGGAGGCCCTGGCCGAGGTGGACCGCTCCCGGGTGGTCCTGGCCACCAAGGTCTTCGCTCCGATGGGCGACGATCCCAACGCCCAGGGCAGCTCGCGGCGGTGGATCATGGCCGAGTGCGAGCACAGCCTGCGGCGGCTGGGGACCGACTACATCGACCTCTACCAGGTACACCGACCGGACGAGACGACGGATCTCGACGAGACCCTGGGCGCCCTCAGCGACCTGGTGCACGCGGGAAAGATCCGGTCCTTCGGCAGCTCGACCTACCCCGCCGAGCGGATCGTGGAGGCCCAGTGGGTGGCCGAGCGCCGGGGCCGGGAGCGCTTCCGGACCGAACAGCCCCCGTACTCCATCCTGGTGCGGGGCATCGAGGCCGATGTCCTGCCGGTGGCCCAGGCCTACGGGATGGGGGTCATCCCCTGGAGCCCGCTGGCCGGGGGATGGCTGTCCGGCCGGTTCGGGGCCGGCAAGGACAACACCAGCGCACGCGCCCAGCGGGCGCCCGGACGCTACGACCTCAGCCTGCCCGGCAACCAGCGCAAGTTGGAGATCGTCACCGAGCTGGCCGCAGTGGCCGACGACGCCGGCGTCACCATGGTGGAGCTGGCCCTGGCCTTCGTGCTCGAGCACCCGGCGATCAGCGCCGCCATCATCGGGCCCCGCACCATGGAGCAGCTCGAGACCCAGCTGTCGGCGCCCGACGTCCGCCTGGACTCCCCGGTCCTGGACCGGATCGACGAGATCGTTCCGCCCGGGACCACCGTCAACCGGGAGGACGCCGGGTGGACGCCACCGTCACTCGTCGACGCCCGGCTCCGTCGCCGCCACCACCAGTAGGTCCGGGGGACACACGGGTGCCGCGGCACTGACCGCGGTCATGACAGCGTGGGTCAGCCGACACTCTGGGGGGAGGCCTCGACCGTCGAAGGGGACCGGGCCTGGACCTTGGTGGAGACCCTGCGAACCATGGTGCTGGCGGCATCGGCGTCCTTGATGGTCAGGGCGATGGCCGCAGCCACCAGGGCGATGCCCGCAGCGGTGAGGAAGGCGGCGTGGTAGGCGGCCAGATTGGGCACCGTGTGGCCGGCAAGTTGACGCGTGGTGCCCACCGCGGCCAGGACAGTGGCCAGCACCGCGACCCCCATCGCACTGCCCAGCTGGCGGCCGCTGTTGAAGATCGAAGACGCCGACCCGGTGTCGGGGAGGGAGATGGTGGCGAAGGCCGCAGCCTGACACGACACGAACACCTGGGCCATGGTCAGGCCCATGGCGAACATCAGGACCCGCATCCACCACAGGTCGGTGGCGAAGCCGATCCGGGTCATCAGGGTCATGACCACGGCCACGCCGACCAGCCCGCAGGCCACCAGCCGGCGGGGACCGAACCGTGGGTAGAAGAGCCGGCTGGCCAGCTGGGCGCCGACCATCACGCCGATGGCCTCGGGAAAGGTGTTGAGGCCCGACTGCAGGGCCGACAGGCCCAGAGCGATCTGGAAGAACAGCGGCGCCACGAACAGGACGCCGAGGAAAGCGGCCATGCCCACCATGACGACGAGGCTGGTCGACCGGAAGAGGCGGTTCCCGAACAGGCGCAGCTTCAGGATGGGCTGGGAGGTCCGGAGCTCGACCCACACCATGGCGGCGAGCAGCATCGCACCGACGGCGATGCTCCCCAGGATGACCGGGGTATCCCACCCCCGGTTGGGCCCCTCGCTGACGCCGAACATGAGCAGGGCGAAGCCGATGCCGGCGAGCAGGAACCCGGGGAGGTCGAAGGCACCGGGATCCGGTTCCCGGTGACCCTCCAGGAAAAGCAGACCGAACAGGATGGCCACGATCCCGAAGGGGAGATTGACGAAGAAGACCCAGCGCCACGACAACTCGGTGACCAGCAGGCCGCCGAGCACCGGCCCGAGGGCCGGGGCGAGTGCGGTCGGCACCACCAGGATGCTGGACGCCCTGACCCGCTCGGCGGGGGGGAAGGCCCGGAACAGCATGGCCATGCCCACCGGGGTCATCATCCCGCCACCCACGCCCTGCAGCACGCGGAACAGGACCAGTTGGGAGAGGCTGTCGGCCAGGCCGCACAGGACCGAGGCCCCGGTGAAGATGGCCACCGAGAGCAACAGGATCCGCTTGGATCCGAACCGGTCGCCCAGCCAGCCGGCCGCCGGTATGAACACGGCCAGGCTGACCAGATAGGCGACCGCCACCGAGTCGAGGGCGGCGGTCGACTCGTGGAACTGCCGACCGATGGCGGGGAGGGCCACGTTGACGATGGTCACGTCCATGATGCTCATGAACATGGCCGCCACGTAGACCACGCTGACGCTGATCTTCGGGTTCATGGAGAAGCGGGTCATGATGGGTCCTGTGCCGGCCGGCCGGCCGGGCGCCGGGCGCCGGCCGGGCGCTGGCCGGAGGGGTCGATGGGGTCGATGGGGTCGATGGGACGGGTGGGGCACGCAGGGGTGCGCACTGTCGACGGCACCACCGCTGTTCCCGACGACTCTAGGGGGCCACTCGGGGGAGCGGTTCCACCCAGGGGCGGTCCGGCCTGGCCGCCCCGGCCCACCCGCGCCGCACCCGCGGCCGGCCGCCGCCACCCGGCCGGCCGCCTCGGTACGATCGGGAACGGAGCAGGAGGAGACAGGATGACGGCAATCGTCGACATAGTGGCCGTGGGCTACGCCCATGACCGGGTGGCCAGCACGGTGGTCCTGGTCAGGGACGGCCCGGTGATCACCGTGGTGGACCCGGGCATGGCGGCGACCCGTGGGGCCATCCTCGATCCCCTGGCTTTGCTCGGGGTGAGTCCCGAGCAGGTGACCGACGTGGTGTTCAGCCACCACCATCCCGATCACACCCTGAACGCAGCCCTCTTCCCCGAGGCCAGGTTCCACGACCACTGGGCCATCTACCAGGGCGACGTCTGGACCGAGCGCGCCGCGGACGGGTTCGTGCTGTCGGCCGATGTCCAGCTCCGGGCCACACCCGGCCACACCGCCGAGGACATCTCGACGCTGGTGCGGACGGAGCGTGGGCTGGTGGCCTGCACCCACCTGTGGTGGTCTTCGGAGGGACCCGAGGTGGACCCGTTGGCCAGCGATCAGGACCAACTGGAGGAGTCACGCCGCGGGCTGCTGGCGCTGGACCCATCACTGATCATCCCCGGTCACGGGGCACCGTTCCTGCCGTCATGACCATCGGCGCCACGTCGGCTGCCCCGGGCCGGACCCCGGTGGGACGGGTCCGGCGTCAGTTCACGAGCGGCGGGCCGGTGGGTCGACGCATGGCCGCCCCCCACGGGAGGACCCCGCACCCTGAGGGACACCTGACGGGCGACCGGGGTGTTGCCCGCGTCCCCATCCGGCTGGGCCCTTCGTGACCCCGGACGCTCGGGGGCCGCTGGTGGCGGTCAGCAGCGGGGATTCGGCGGCCTCCAGGACCCGCGCCCTGGCCACCGCGGCCCTCGACGTCGGGGGCGGGGGACGGCTCATCGACCTGATCGACCTGTCCGCCGAGGGACTACTGGGCCGTCGGCCGGACGCCGGGGTGGAGGACGCCGTGGCGGCGGCCTCGGCAGCGCCGGTGCTGATCCTGGCCACGCCGATCTACCGGGCCACGTACAACGGCACCATGAAGGCGTTCCTCGACCGGTTCGGTCCCGACGCACTGAGCAGGACCGCGGTGGTGTGGCTGGGCACGGCTGCGGCTCCCGGGCACTTTCTGGCCCTCGACACCGGTGGTCGGGCGGTGGTGGCCAGCCTGAAGGGATGGACGGTGCCCACGGTGGTCTATGCCACCGGCGCCGACTTCACCGATGGGCGACCATCCGGAGCCGTGGTCGACGTGCTCCAGACGGCGATCGACGAGGCCCGGTCGCTGGCTGTCGGCCTGGGCAGCGGGACGATCGATCCCCGGTAGGGTACGACACGGACCACGGGGGCATCGTGTCAGTGGACGAGAGGAGCTCCTGTGACCGACGAGGCCGCCAACGACCGGATGATCCGGGACTTCATCGGTGCCTGGGAGCGTCGTGACACCGAGTTCATCGTCGAGCACTTCGCGGACGACGGGGTGTACCACAGCATCCCGTTGTCACCGATCGTCGGCAAAGCGGCCATCCGGGCGTTCGTCTCGAAGTTTGCCGGGGTGCCTCCGGGCCGGCTGACGATCCATCACCAGGTGGCCACGGGCGACATCGTGATGAACGAGCGGACCGATCACATTCTCATCAACGGCAAGTCGGTGGCCCTCCCGATCTGCGGCGTCTTCGAGATCGAGGACGGGCTGATCAACGCGTGGCGCGAATACTTCGACCTCACGCCGGCCAGAGAAGCCTACGGCGAGACCTAGGATCCGGGGTGGGGGCGATCCGCGGTTGGCGGTCACCCGGCGACGGAGGCACCGTCCACCTTCCACCGTTCAGGTCGATCAGCCCAGCTTCGCCGCCTGCGAAGTCACCTTGAAGACCTTGGTCGTGCAGGAGTACGGATAGACCTTGTGGGTGGTGCCACCGGTGTAGGCCAGGAACTCCGAGCAGTACGGGGTCGCCGCCACCGTCGAGGCCGGATAGGAGATCGGCCCCACCAGGCCCGGGATGCCCCATTTGATGGCGGACAGCACCTTCCGGACGTTCTCGGGGGGATGGCCTGCTTCTTGGCCTGCACGGTGCGCACCGCGGTGGCGAACATGGCGGTGTCCAGGTAGGACGGCACATTGGAGTACGAGGTCAGCTGGGTCCCCGGCACCACGGCGTTCATGGCGTTCTGCATGGCGGTCAGTCCCGGGTTGGGCTCGTTGTTGAAGGTGGCAATGGTCACCGTCCCCTGCATCGACGAGTCGAGGGCGGCGATGGCTCCGAGCGGATGCCAGTAGGAGCCGGTGTACCCGGCGTTCTTGAGGGCCGCCCACATGGGGATGCACTGGGCCGCCAGCTGGCAGGCGATGGCCTAGGGCTGCTTGCCGCCGTTGGAGGTGAGCGGCTGCTGGACGTAGGGGGCGTAGTCACTGGCCGTGACCGGGACCTTGGCCTGGTTGTAGACGACCTTGAAGCCGGCGCCCTTGGCCGCCACCGTGGCGAACCTCACCGAGGTGGACCCGGAGGCGTTGTCGTTGGAGAACACGGCCATGGTGGGGTGGGCACTGCCGGTCTTCGCCTTCACGTAGGTGTAGTACTGGCCGTAGGTGTCGGGGACGACCGGGGGGTTGGAGGGCACCAGGCAGCCGCCGCCCGAGTAGCCCCAGAGTCCCGTGGTGACCTGTGTCGAACAGTAGGTGCCATCGAGGCCGCCACCCACGTACAGGATCTTCTGGGACTTCATGTAGCTGCCGGGGTTGACGGCCGAGAGGTCGGGAACAACGGCGAACACCTTGTACTGGTTGACCAGCTGGCGTACGCCGGACAGGGCGGTGGCCGGGTCCTGGTTGTCGTTCACGAAGCCGGCGAACTTGAGCTTGATTCCGTGCAGGTAGTTGGTCTTGTTGATCTGGTTGATGTACCCCTGGGCGCCGATCTGGGCGCCCGAGAAGTTGGACGTGGACCACATACCGCCGATGGTGATCGTCTTGCCGTCGAAGCCACGGGTCGCCGCACCGGCCGGTCCGGTGGTCACGCCGACCGCCGCGGCCGACAGCAGCACCGCCAGGAGCACACTCGTCCCGACTCGAACCCTGCGCCTCATTCGTTTCCCCTTCATCGTTCGCCGCCTCGACGCGCGGGCCCACCCATTCCGAGCCCGGCCACCGGACGCTGCCGACACGGAGTTTCCTGGGTGGACGGGTGGTGCATCACCGCCCTGACCCGGCCCCCGGTCCGGCGTCGCCCATCGCGTGACGCGCCGGATAGGTCGTCCCCGGTGCCACGGCCGGCGCCGGCCGGTGCGGCCGACGGCTCAGGTGACCGTCGAACCGACGACCGGCTGGTCGCACACCCGGTCCAGCCAGCCCACGAGCTGCTCGGCGGGCATCGGGCGGGCCATCAGGTAGCCCTGGGCCACATCGCAGCCGGTGTTGGTCAGGGCAGCCAGGATGGCGTCGTTCTCGACACCCTCGCCCACGACACGGAAGCCGAGGTTGTGACCCAGCTCGACGATGGAACGGACGATGGCGGCGTGGGCCGGGCTCGCCAGCATGTCGGCGATGAAGCTCCGGTCGATCTTGAGTTCGCTGATGGGCAGCGTCGACAGATAGCCCAACGACGTCTGCCCGGTGCCGAAGTCGTCGATGCTGATCGGGATGCCGGCGACGCGCAGGGCGGTGAGGGCTGCTGCAGCCCGGCTGGGATCGGTCATCAGGGCGGTCTCGGTGATCTCCACGGACAGGAGCCGGGCCGCCATCCCGCTGTCCTCGAGTGCGCCGATCACCTGGTCGGCGAAACCGGACTTGCCCACATTGCGAGCCGACACGTTCACGGCGACGGTCAGATCACCGGCGCCGATGTTGAACCGCTCGCAGTCGGCCAGCGCCTGACGGACCACCCACGCCGTCAGGGGGTCGATGAGGTCGGTCTGCTCGGCCAAGGGGATGAACCGGTCGGGATAGAGCAGGCCGTGCAAGGGGTGCTCCCACCGGACCAGGGCCTCTACGCCCTCGACGCGTCCGTCAGCCAGGCCGATCTTGGGTTGGTAGTACAGCACCAGCTGGTCGGTGTCGATGGCGTGGCGCAGCTGGGATGCCAGGGCCAGGTTGGCCGCGTCGTAGTGGTTCTGGTCGGGTCGGTAGCGAACCACACCGGCATGCGTTCGCTTGGCCTCGTACATGGCCACGTCGGCCAGTTGGAGCAGCTCGTGTACGTCCAGGGTGTCGTCCGGAGCCACGGCGTAGCCGATGCTCGACTCCATTCCGAGGGGCAGGCCGCCGACCACCGCCTCTTTGGCGATGACCTCCCGCAGACGTTGGAGCACCTCGCCGGCGTCCGAGACATTGCCCAGGATGACGCCGAACTCGTCGCCACCTAGCCGGGCCAGGGCGTCGGGCCGGCGAAGCTGGGTCGACAGCCGCCGTCCCAACTCGATGAGGAGCTGGTCGCCGTTGTGGTGCCCGAGGGTGTCGTTGATCTCCTTGAAGCGGTCGAGGTCGATGATGGCGACCGCCGTGGGCCGGTCCCGGCGACGCCCCCGTTCGATGGCGGCTTCGGCGCGACGCAGGAACAGCGTCCGGTTGGGCAGGTCGGTGAGCGTGTCGAACTCGGCCAGATGAGCAGTCAGTTTGACCTGCCGGCGAAGCCCCCGGGTGACAGAGAGGGAGATCCCGAACAGGACGAGGTAGAGCACGGCGAGCCCGATGGCCAGATTGCGGTAGAGATCGCCCAGACCGGCCTCGACGTCGGCGTTGATGGGGGCGTAGGGGAGGTAGACCTCCATCACCCCGACGCGGTGGGGCGGGATTCCCGCCGCCAGCGGCAGGTAGGCCTCCACCGACTCGGTTCCCACCCGGCCGGTGTCCACGCTGTCGGAGTTCAACGCGGTGAGCCGGACCACCGGCCGACCGGCGGCCGCCTCCAGGGCCTCGTCCTCCGGGCGTTGGTGGATGCCCGATCCGTCGTCGGAGAACACCACCTGTCCGCTGAGATCGCGGAGCCGGAAGCGTCGAACGTTCCCACTCGAGACCGCGGCACGGGCCATCTGTCTGAACGCCTGCTGCTCGGCCGGGCTGAGACCGCGGCTGAGTGGTTGGCCGTTCAGGAGTGGTTCGACCGCCGTCTGGGCCATCAGGATGGCCTCCGAACGACCCTCGGCCAGGCCTCGACGCTCGGCCTCGGCCCGGTAATTGGCCGCCAGCACCAGGCCCAGCGCGATCACCGGGACCAGGATGATGGTGGCGTAGACGGCGACCCGCCCACCTGTCGAAGTGTTCCACCGCGTGCCAATTCCGCCCACAGGGAGGTATCGGTCCGTTTGGCGTGCCACTTGACGTCGGCGGTCGCGCGGCGGCCCGAAGGGGCAAGCGGGCGTGGCACGGTAGGGTCGAGCGGATGGCGAGAGAACGACGGTGCGGCTGGGCCGAGAGCTCGGACGCCATGCGCCGATACCACGACGAGGAGTGGGGTGTTGCCTCCCACGAGGACACCCACCTGTTCGAGATGCTGATCCTCGAGGGGGCCCAGGCCGGCCTGTCGTGGTCGACCATCCTCAACAAGCGGGAGAACTACCGGCGGGCCCTGGACGGGTTCGACCCCACCAAGGTTGCCCGGTACCAGGAGGACAAGATCCTGGCCCTGCTGGACGACGCCGGGATCGTCCGCAACCGACTCAAGGTCCGTGGGACGGTGACCAACGCCCAGGCCTTCCTGACGACCGCCGACGAGCACGGCTCCTTCGCCGAGTACCTCTGGGCGTGGGTCGACGGGACCCCGATCGTCAACCGGCCCCGGACCATGGCCGACCTCCCCGCCCGGACCGAGCTCTCGGACCGGGTGGGCAAGGACCTCAAACGACGCGGCTTCACCTTCGTCGGGTCGACCATCGTGTATTCCTTCCTCCAGGCGGTCGGAGTGGTCGACGACCACATGGTCAGCTGCCCGTACAAGGGGCCTCGGTCGTGAACGACCGTCGCTGGCGCAATCCGGTGGGGCACCTGCCGCCGGCACCGCAGCCCGGCCCGTCACTGACCTAATCTGAGCCCATGCCAACCCATGTGGTCATCCTGGGAGCCGGTTTCGGCGGCCTCGAGCTCTCCTCTCGCCTCGACGACGAGCTCGCGGATCGGGTGCAGGTCACCCTCATCGACCAGAACGACTCGTTCGTCTTCGGCTTCTCCAAACTCGACGTCATGTACGGGCGCCAACGCCTCGACCAGGTGCAGATCCACTATCGGGACATCGCCAAACCCACCGTGGACTTCCGCCAGGAGACGGTGGTGTCGATCGATCCCGTCACCCGACGGGTGGTCACCGACCGGGGCTCGTACGACGCCGACATCCTGGTGGTGGCGCTGGGCGCCGACCTCGACCCCGGGGCCACGCCCGGTCTGACCGAGGGCGGCTACGAGTTCTACTCGCCGGCCGGGGCCGACCGGGTCCGGGAGGTGCTGGGCACCTTCGACTCGGGTGTGGCCGTGATCGGCGTGCTGGGCCCCTTCTTCAAGTGCCCGCCTGCTCCCTACGAGGCGGCCTTCCTGCTGCACGACTTCCTCGAACGGCGCGGGGTCCGGGCGGCCACCTCGATCTACCTCCTCAGCTCGCTGGGGTCGCCCATCCCCATCTCGGAGGAGACCTCGGCGGCCATCGTCGCCATGCTGGCCGAGAAGGGGATCGAGTTCTGGCCCTCCTCCGTGGTCGAGCGACTCGATCCCGCGGCCCGGGTAGCCCACCTGGGCGACGGTCGCCAGCTGGCCTACGACCTGTTCCTGGGGATCCCGGTCCACCGCGCCCCCCGGGTGGTGGTGGAGTCAGGCCTTACCGACGACGGTTGGATCGCCGTCGATCCGGCCACCTTCGCGACGCGATTCCCCGACGTGTTCGCCGTCGGAGATGTCACCAGCGCGCCGGTACCCCGAGCCGGGATCATCGCCGAGGGAGAGGCCCGCACCGTGGCCGACGTCCTGATCTCGCGGCTGACCGGGGGTCCGGCACCGGCGCCGTACGAAGGACAGGCCATCTGCTACATCGAGATGGGCCCCGAAGGGGTGGGGCGGGTCGACGTCAACTTCCCGGCCGGCGCGGCTCCCACGGCCCACTTCAGCCCGCCGTCCCAGGCGCTGGCCGAGGAGAAGCGGCTGTTCGGCTCGTCCCGCCGGGAGCGCTGGTTCGGCTAGCGGCCCGAGCGGCCGAGCGCGGCCAGCGGGGCGAACGGGCCGAGGTCGGGAGTAGACCGGTGGGATGAGGCTCGACCGCCGGCGCTGTGAGGAGTTGCTCCACCGAGCCGACCACGGCATCCTCGGAACCGTCCACGCCGACCGCGGCGTGGACGCCGTACCGGTGTGCTTCGCCGTGGCGGGCGCGGTGGTGGCCGTGCCGGTGGACACGGTCAAGCCCAAGGCCTCCCTGGAGCTGCAGCGGTCGCGGAATCTGGAGGCCGACCCCCGGGCCGTGCTCCTCTGTGAGCACTGGGATCCCCGGGACTGGGCCAATCTGTGGTGGATCCGGGCGGCCATGGAGCAGGTGGCCGTGGGAGCGGCCGCGCGCCAGGGCCTCGAGCGCCTGTTGGGCGACCGGTACCCCCAATATCGGGACCGACCCTTCGCCGACCTGATCACGTTCCGGATCGTCGGCCTCGAGGGCTGGTCGGGCGAGGTGGTGCTGGAAACGGATCGGGGACCGGACCGCGCACCGGACCGCGGACCGCCTCGACCCGGCTGCTCGGAATGAGACTTCACGCCCGACGGTCACCGAACGGCACCATCCGTCCGGCACCCTGGGTCATGCCCGTCGGGCCGAGCACCGTTCGAGTGCCGAGCACTGTTCGAGTACGGCGCGGCAGGAGGGGACCCCATGTGTGACTCGATGGTGACGGTGACCGACGACGGTTTGCTCTTCGCCAAGAACAGCGACCGGGACCCCAACGAGGCCCAGCTCCTGGAGTGGGTCCCGTCGGCCGACCACCACGCCGACGACCGCGCCACGTGCACCTGGATCGAGGTGCCCCAGGTGGCCCACACCCATGCGGTGCTCCTGTCCCGCCCCTGGTGGATGTGGGGCGCCGAGATGGGGACCAACGAGCACGGCGTCGTCATCGGTAACGAGGCCGTCTTCACGACGGCCCCTGTCGGCGAGAAGGCCCTGTTGGGCATGGACCTCCTGCGGCTGGCCCTGGAGCGGGCCACCACGGCCGAGGACGCCGTCTCGGTCATGGTCGGGCTGCTCGAGCGGCACGGGCAAGGAGGTCCGTGCAGCTACGAGCGGAACGGGTTCACCTACGACAACAGCTTCCTGGTGGTGGACTCCGGCGGGGCCTTCGTACTGGAGACCTCGGGCCCGCAGTGGGCCACCGAGGTGGTGACGGGCCCGGGGCGGAGCATCTCCAACGGGCTGACGATCCCGGCGTTCGCCGAGGCGCACCGCCGCGCCCTTCGGACCTGGGTGTCCTCGGCTTCGACGCGGCGGGCGACGACCGAGCGCCTGGCCGGTGCGGCCACCGGTCCCGGGGACCTGATGGACGCGTTGCGCAGCCACGGGTCCACCACTGCACCCCGCTGGTCACCCATCCACGGCGGACTGGGGGCCCCCTGCGTCCACGCCGGAGGGCTGGTCGCCTCGAGCCAGACCACCGCCTCGTGGGTGTCCGACCTGCGTCACGGGATCCGGCACTGGGCCACCGCCACCTCGGCCCCGTGCACCTCGCTGTTCAAGCCGGTGGCGGTGGACGCGCCGCTGGACCTCGGCCCGACGCCCACCAACGTCTTCGACCCGGACAGCCTGTGGTGGCGGCACGAGCTGCTGCACCGCACCACCCTGTCGGCCCAGCCGACCCTGATGCCCCGCTACCGGTACGCTCGAGATCGCACCGAGGCGCGGTGGATCGCCGACCTGCCGTCCTCCGTGTCGGCCTTCGGGGAGGCCGATCGGCTCGAGCGGCGATGGCTCGGCGACGTGGCCGCGGCCCACCTTCCCGACAGTCGGCCGGCGTGGGTCCGGAGGACCTGGAAGTCGATCGACCGGGCTGCCGACATCGACCTGGCCGCCGACATCGACAAGGAGCTGCACCAGTGAGCACACCGCAGGTACTGGTCGTCGGAGCCGGACTGTCCGGGCTGGCCGCCGCCCGCCGGCTGAGGGACGCCGGGGTCGACGTGACGGTCCTCGAAGCCCGGCCGCGGGTGGGAGGGCGTACCGAGGGAGGACACACCGGGGACGGCACCCCGGTGGAGCTGGGGGGCCAGTGGCTCGGCCCCACCCAGACCCGAATGTACGCGCTGGTGGAGGAACTGGGACTCGAGACCTTCCCCACCTTCAACACCGGCAAGCACGTGATCCAACTGGGAGGCAAGCGGAGCCGTATGGCCTCCAAGCGCGGCGCCGTGCCCAAGCTGAACCCGTTCGTACTGGCCGACCTGCTCCAGGGCCTGACCCGATTCCAGCGATTGGCCGGCACGGTGCCGCTGGACCGGCCCTGGACCGCTCCCGGAGCCCAGGTCCTGGACAACCAGACCTTCGAGACATGGATCCGCCGCCATCTGCGCACCGAGACCGGCCGGGCGTACTTCCGGGTGGCCACCGAAGCCGTCTTCTCGGCGGAGAGCGGCAATCTCTCGGCGCTCCACGCCCTGTTCTACGCCCACTCCGGCACCGACTTCGAAGGGCTGCTCAGCACCGACCGGGGCGCCCAGCAGGACCGGATCGTGGGCGGTTCCATCCGGATCTCCGAGCGGATGGCCGAGGGCTTCGGCGACCGGATCCGGCTCGGCGATCCGGTGCGTCGTATCGAGCAGGACGCCGGGGGGGTGTCGGTCACCACGCGGGCCGGGGAGGTGTTGGACGGCGACCGGGTCATCGTGACCCTCCCGCCCACCCTGGCCGGACGGCTGGAGTACGAGCCCATCCTCCCCCCCTGGCGCGACCAGCTGACCCAGCGCCTCCCGGCCGGGTCGGTGATCAAGCTCTGCGCCGTGTACGACGAGCCGTTCTGGCGGAACGACGGACTCACCGGGCAGGCCGCCTCGGACCAGGGACCGATCAAGGTGACCTTCGACAACTCGCCGCCCGGTGGCACTCCCGGGGTGCTCCTGGGGTTCATGGAGGCCAACGACGGCCGGCGGGCGTCACGGCTGACCCTCGAGGAGCGCAAGGCCACCGCCATCGAGTGTTTCGTGCGGTACTTCGGGGCCCGGGCCGCCCATCCGCTCGAGTACCTCGAGCGGGACTGGACGGCCGAGGAGTTCAGCCGGGGCTGCTACGGCGCCCACTTCACACCGGGGGTATGGAGCGATTTCGGCACCGCCCTCACCGAGCCGGTGGGCCGCCTGCACTGGGCCGGGGCCGAATGCAGCGCGGTATGGAACGGCTACATGGAGGGCGCCGTCCGGTCGGGGGAGCAGACCGCCGACGACATACTGGCTGCGCCGGGCTGACCGTTCCGCCCCGGCCGGCACTCACCGGACCAGGCCGTCGACCACCTCGACCAGTCGGGCCAGTTCGTCCTCGCTGTTGTAGTAGTGCGGCGATGCCCGGACCTTGGAGGTGGGGTGGGGGGCGACCATGTCCAGGCGGGCCCAGGGGGCGTCGCTGACCGAGAGATTGATGCCGGCCGCCGAGGCCCGGGCGGCCACCGCCGTCGGGGCCTGCCCCGCCACCGTGAACGTCACGATGCCGGCGCGACGGGTGCCGCCGTCGTGGACCGCCACCCCGGGCAGGGCGGCCAGGTCATGGCGCAGCAGCTCGGCCAGGAAGCCCACCCGGGAGGCGATGGCTTCGAGGCCCAGGTCGAGGGCGTGCTCGATCGCCACCCCCAGGGCCAGGTGCGCGGCCACCGGGACCTCGAACTCGACGAAGCGCTCGGCACCGGGTCGGAACGCGTAGCGGCCGTCCTCCTCCCAGGGCGCGGCGCTCCAGCCGAGTCCCGGGGGACGAAGCCGGCTCGACGAAGTCCGAGCGCACGAACAGCAGGCCGGTGCCGCGGGGTCCGCGCAGCCACTTGCGGCCCGTCACCGTGGCCACGTCACAGCCGATGACGCCGACGTCGACCAGACGCTGGCCCACGCTCTGGCAGGCGTCGAGGAAGTAGGGAACCCCGGCCCGGCGGCACAGCGCCCCGGCCTCTTCGACCGGATTGACCAGCCCCCGGTGCGTCCCCACGTGGGTGAGGGCCACCAGGGCCACCGGGCCGGCGCCGCCGGGGTCCCGCCCGCCCGGGTCCAGGAGTGCGTCCAGGACCTCGAGGTCGACGGTGCCGTCCCCGAGGCTCGGCACCACCTCGATGGTGGCACCGGCCAGCTCGCTTACCTGGAGCAGCCCCAGGAAGTGGCTGTCATAGGCCAGCCGGTCGACCAGGAGGCGGTGGCCCGGACCGATGCCCCCGCCGATGAAGTAGCCCCACACCGCCTTGGTCCAGGCCTGGGTGTCCGAGCCGGCCACCACCACCTCGTCGGTCCCGCAGTGGAGGAGCCGGGCGGCCGAGGCCCGGACGGCGGCCAGCCGGTCGGCGACGGCTGCTGCGGCTTCGTACCCGCCCCGCGCCGCCTCGAACCGTAGGTACTCGATCTGGGCCTCGAGGGTGGCTTCGGCGGGTAGGGCGGCGCCGGCGTTGTTGAGGTGGTTGACGGTGGCGCAGCCCGGAGTGCCGGCGCGCTCGGCCTCGACGTCGATGGTGCCGGTCACAGTGGGCGAATCTACCGGGCTCCCGGTGGCGGGGCCTCGGCCGGCCGGGACCTCTCCCCACCGATAGGGTCGGGCCATGGACCTGCACGCCGAACCGCTGTCGGAGCGGGACGTGGATCCAGACCCGTTGGCCCAGTTCGGCCGATGGTTCGACGACGCCGCCCGCTCGATGGATGCCCCGGAGGCCATGGCCGTGGCCTCGGTGGGCGACGACGGCCAGCCGTCGGTGCGGATGGTGCTGCTGAAGGAGTGGGGGGAGGACGGGTTCGTGTTCCACTCCAACTACGACAGCCGCAAGGGACGGGAGCTCACCGTGCAGCCGCTGGCCGCCCTGCTCTTCTACTGGGAGCCCCGGGGCCGCCAGGTCCGCATCGAAGGTCCGGTCGAGCGGACCAGCGCCGCGGAGTCGGACGCCTACTTCGCCACCCGCCCCCGGGGTGCCCAGATCGGGGCCCACGCCTCGCTGCAGAGTGCCGTCGTGGCCGGTCGGGACGAGCTGGACGCACGGGTCCGTGCCCTCGAGGGCGAGTACGCCGACCGCCCGGTGCCCCGACCGACCGGGTGGGGCGGGCTGCGGGTCCGTCCGCGGACCTACGAGTTCTGGCAGAACCGCCGCGACCGGCTCCACGACCGCCTCCGCTACACGCCGGGGGACTCGGGCTGGACGATCGAGCGCCTGCAGCCCTGACCGAGGCCGCCTCCAGCGCGGCGGGGGCTGGCACCACCCCGGTCGACGTGTTCGCCACCTGGACCGGTGGACCCGATCGTGAGACAACAGAGAGATGGTGGCTGCCCTCCCGACCGAGCGGACCTCCCCACCGTGAGGCGTTACGACACCCAAGTTGCTGCGTACCGGTGGCGCTCCCAGTTCAGGGGCCGCTGGACCGGCTACCTGGGTCTCATCCTCCTGATCGGGCTCGTCGGGGGACTGTCGTTGGCGGGGGTGGCAGCCGCCCGGACCACCCAGTCCTCATTTCCGGCCTTCCTGGCGTCGACCAACCCCTCGACCCTCGACATCGACAACGGGACGTGGAACCCGGGGATCCTCAAGCGGGTCGAGGCCTTTCCAGAGGTCAAGACGCTCCAGACCTACGTGGCCCTCAACATGGTGCCCATCCACCCCGACGGGTTCCCCGACTTCTCCAATCCGTTCGGCGATCTCGAGGAGACGGGCACGCTCCACAAGCTGTTCATCGACCAGGACAAGATCACCATCGTGGCGGGCCGAATGCTCGATCCCGACCGGCCCGACGAGGTGGTGGTCAGTCGCTTCTCCGCCGACCTGTTGGGGTTTCACGTCGGCCAGAAGGTCGATGAGGGGGTGTTCACCAACCAGCAGCTGAACGAGGACGGACAGCCGAGGTCGCCCGCCCACCAGCGGTTGACCCTGACCGTCGTGGGGATCGGCGTCTTCAACGACGAGGTGGTCCAAGACGATGTGGATCGGATCACCCGGATGCTGGTCAGCCCGGCCCTCGCCGACAAGGTGGCCGGCTGTTGCGGAAGCTACGCCTGGAGCGGGGTGCAGCTGAAGGACGGGGCCGCCGGGGTCCAACCGTTCCTGCACCGGTACTTCGAAGACCTTCCCGCCTCGTCCTTGCCCTACATCCACGTCACGTCGGTCATCGAAGAGCAGGCCGAGCAGTCCGTCAAGCCGGAGTCACTGGCCCTGGGTGCCTTCGGCCTCATCGCCGGCCTGGCGACGCTGATCATCGCCGCCCAGGCCATCGGCCGCCAGGTCCGACTGTCGACCGTCGATCGGCAGGTCATGCGTTCGCTCGGGGCCGACCCGTTGGAGACGACGTTCGAGGGGCTTCCGGGAATCGTCGGGTCCATCGTGCTCGGTGCACTGCTGGCCATCGGAGTCTCGGCCCTCCTGTCCCCGTTGGCGCCCTTCGGCCCGGTGCGTCAGGTCGTATCCGTCCATCGGATCTCCTGGGACTGGACCGTGATCGGATTCGGGACGCTCACGCTCGTGGCCGCCCTCCTCGGACTGGCCTTGCTCTTCTCGTACCGGGATACTCCCCACCGCATCGCCCTCCGGATGCGACGGGCTCCGAGGCGGGACTCGGCCACCGTCGCCGCCCTGGCATCGTCGGGGCTCTCCCTTCCCGCCACGACGGGCGTCCGCTTCGCCCTCGACTCCGGTCGGGACCGGGCCGCCGTGCCGGTACGGTCGGCGATCATCGGAACCGTGCTGGCCGTGGTCGTGGTGGTGGCCTCGCTCACCTTTGGCAGCAGCCTCGACACCTTCATCTCCCATCCCGCGCTCTACGGCTGGAACTGGGACTACATCCTGGAGTCGAACGCAGGGTACGGCGACATGCCGGCCTCGGCCAGCAGCCGTCTACTGGACGAGGATCACGACGTCACCGTGTGGACCGGGGGCTTCTACACGCTGCTGACCATCGACGGCCAGAGCGTGCCCGTCCTGGGCGAATCCCCCCGGGGGGCGGTCCAGCCCTCGACCCTGGACGGGCACGCACTCGACGGCCCCCATCAGGTCGTGCTGGGTAGCGAGACCCTGCGCAATCTGCACAAGCACATCGGCGGCACGGTGACCACGGGCACCGGCGCCCAGCGGACCACACTGACCATCGTGGGGACGGCGACGATGCCCACGGTCGGTGTCGGCCACGGACTCCACCTCTCCATGGGGACCGGGGCGTTGCTGGACGTGCGGTTCATCCCGGCCCTCCAGCGGAATATCCAGCAGTACGCCTCGATCGGTCCCAACGTGTACTTCGTCCGAACCCGTCCCGGCCTCACCGCCGCGGTGGCGGCCCGCTCGCTGGAGAAGGTGAGCGGTGGGATCTCGGTGGCGTCGGGCGCTCCTTCCAGCGTCCAGCTCTTCGGGGTGCAACATCCGGCCCAGATCGTCAACTACAGGACCATGGGCTCCACGCCCACCCTGCTGGCTGGGGCGTTGGCCCTCGGAGCCTTCGCCGCGCTGGGTCTGACCCTCGGGGCGTCGGTGCGACGGCGGCGCCGGGAGCTGGCCGTGCTCAAGTCACTGGGCTTCTCGCGCCGCCAACTGGCCGAAACCGTCTCCTGGCAGGCGTCCACCTCGGTGGTGATCGGGACCGTCATCGGCATTCCCCTCGGGATCGCCCTCGGCCGGTATCTGTGGACGCTGTTCGCCAATGAGCTCTACGCCGTTCCCCACCCCACCGTCTCGGTGCCCTCGGTGGTCGGCGTGGCGCTGGGTGCGCTCGTGCTGGCCAACGTGGTGGCGACGGTTCCGGCCTGGCGGGCGGCCCGTACCCCCACCGCACTCGTCCTGCGCGCCGAGTAGGGAGACCGGACCGGATCCGGGGTCGCCGCCCGGCCACGGTGACGGGTCCCCCGTCTCCGTCTCGAACCGGATTCCCGTCCACCGCTGTATGTTCTGGGCATGGCAGACGCGACCCTGGTGACCGACCGGACCGGCCAGCTGCTCGACGAGCTCGACCCCAAGACCACCCCGGTCGAGTCGTTCCGGGCCCGCCAGTTCGAGCTCGGGCTGGCCTGGGTCTCCTTCCCCGAGGGGCTCGGCGGCCTCAACCTGCCTCCCGGACTGCAGCGGGAGGTGGACCGGCGCCTGGCCCAGGCCGGGGCCACGCCCCCCGGTGGGCGCGAGTTCTTCGGGTTGACCATGGCCGGGCCGACCGTCGTCACCCACGGGTCCGACGAGCTCCGCCAGCGGCTGCTGTGCCGCACCTTCACCGGCGAGGAGGCATGGTGCCAGCTGTTCAGCGAGCCGGGATCCGGCTCCGACCTGGCCGGCCTGTCCACCCGCGCCGTCCGCGACGGGGACGAGTGGGTCGTGACCGGGCAGAAGGTGTGGAACACGCTGGCCCACATCGCCGACCGGGGCATGCTGGTGGCCCGGACCGACCCGGACCTGCCCAAGCACAAGGGCCTGACCTACTTCGCCCTGGACATGCATGCCCCGGGGGTCGAGGTACGGCCGCTCCGCCAGATGACGGGCGAGGCCGAGTTCAACGAGGTCTATCTCACCGAGGTCCGCGTGCCCGACATCGACCGGGTGGGTGACGTCGGCGAGGGATGGCGGGTGGCCATGACCACGCTGTCCAACGAGCGGACCACGATCGGGGGGAGCTCGACGGCGCCCGGGGCGGGGTCGGGCTCCATCGCCGAGGCCGTGCGTATCTGGCAGAGCGAGGGCCATCGGCGGAACCCGGTGGACCGTGACCGGTTGGCTCGCCTGTGGATCGAGTCGGAGGCGCTGCGGCTGACCAACCTGCGGGCCAGCCAGAACCGGAAGGCCGGCAATCCCGGGCCCGAGGGGTCCATCGCCAAACTCATGTTCGCCGAGGTCAACAAGCGGGTCTACGAGCTGTGCATCGACCTGTTGGGGGCCGACGGACTCGTCGGCTACGACTACACCATGCGCCGGTCCGAGGGTCTGGGCCTGGTGGGCCCGCCCGGGACGTCCCGCAAGCTGTTCATCCGGTCGAGGGCCAACTCGATCGAGGGGGGCACCTCGGAGATCCAGCGGAACATCCTGGGCGAGCGGATCCTCGGCCTGCCCGGTGACGTCCGGGTGGACAAGGAGCTGCCCTGGTCCAAGGTGCCCCGCAGCGGATGAGGGCGGTGGAGACGGGGCGGTTGACCCGGACGGCCCCGTCGGCGCGCCGATGACGGACGCCCGGCAGTTCCTCGGCATGGAGCCGGTCGGTCACGACCGGCAGTGGCGGCTGACGGTGGTGCCCGAGCTGGCCACGCCGGGCCATTTCCTGTTCGGCGGGTGCGGACTCGCCGCCGCCCTGGTGGCGCTGGAGGCGGCCTCGGGCCGCCCGACGGTGTGGTCGACGGCCCAGTACCTCTCGTACGCTCCGACCCACGCCGTGCTGGACCTGACCGTGACCCTGGCCGCCGAGGGCAACCGGGTCACCCAGGCCAGGGCGGTGGGGTATGTCGGCGACCAGGAGATCCTGACGGTCAACGCGGCGATGGGGTTGCCGGGAAGGTTCGACGACGGCGGCGTGTGGATCACCCCGCCGGACGTGCCCCCGCCCGACCAGTGCCCACCCCGCCGCCTCCCCGACTTCACCACCACCTCCATCTTCGACCGGATCGACGTCCGCCTGGCCCGGGGGCGGTCGTTCGAGGAGATCACCTCGGGCACCGCCGGTCCCGGCGACCCCGCCAGCGCCCTGTGGGCCCGGGTGCCCGGCCACCTGGAGCCCTCGGCTGCCACCCTGGCCATCATCGGTGACTACGTGACCGGCGGGGTGTCCCAACCCCTGGGGCGCCGGGTGATGTCCCGGAGCCTCGACAACACCATCCGGGTGGTCCACCTCGAGCCCACCGAGTGGGTGCTCTGCGACATCCGTATCCAGGCGCTGGTGGGTGGGTACGGCCAGGGGGTGGCCTACCTCTGGTCGGAACAGGGCGCGCTGCTCGCCACGGCCAGTCAGTCGATGAGCGTACGGGCCTGGGACTGACCTCGCCGCCGCCGTCCGGTCCGCCGTCGTAAGGTCTGGGGCAGCGCCCGCCGCGGGGCGCACGACCCGACGGGGAGAAGCGATGAAGATCAGCACGTTCCTGAGTTACGCGGGAGGCTTCCGGCAGGCCGCCGCCGAGGTGGCGGAGTTCGAGAAGGCCGGGCTGGACCTGGTGTGGGTGGCCGAGGCCTACGGTCTCGACGGGCCCAGCCTGATGGGGTACATCGCCGCCCTCACCGAGTCGGTGGAGATCGGCTCGGCCATCCTGCCCATCTTCACCCGGACCCCCACGCTCATCGCCATGACCGCGGCCGGGATCGACACGCTCTCGGACGGTCGGTTCCACCTCGGGCTGGGCTCATCGGGACCCCAGGTCATCGAGGGCTTCCACGGTGTACCGTTCAACGCCCCCATCGGCCGGACACGCGAGATCATCGACGTCTGTCGGCAGGTCTGGAAGCGGGAGGCCCCGCTGGTCCACGAGGGCGCCCATTACACCATGCCCCTGCCCCCGGACCAGGGTACGGGGCTGGGCAAGGCGCTCAAGATCATCGCCCACCCGGTGCGGCCGGCCGTCCCCATCTGGGTGGCGGCGCTGGGCGAGAAGAACGTGAGCATGACCGCCGAGGTGGCCGACGGCTGGCTCCCGATGATGTTCATGCCCGAGCAGGCCCGGGAGATCTGGGGGCCGGCACTGGATGCCGGGGCGGCCAAGCGGGACCCATCTCTCGGCCCGCTCCAGATCTCCACCGGCGGGTTGCTGGCCATCGGCGAGGGCGATGACGTCACCGCCCTCCGGGAGCTGACGCGACCCGGGTTGGCCTTGTACGTGGGGGGCATGGGCGCCAAGGGGAGGAACTTCTACAACGACGTGGTTCGACGCTACGGCTTCGAGAAGGAGGCCGAGCAGATCCAGGAGCTCTACCTCGACGGCAAGAAGAAGGAGGCCGAGGCCCTGGTCCCCACCGAGCTACTCGAGGCCACCTCGCTGTGCGGTCCGGAGAGCTACGTGGCCGAGCGCATCGCCGCCTACCGGGACGCCGGCGTGACCCACCTCCAGGTGACGCCGGTACCGGTGGGCGACCAGCGGTCCGTCGACCTCATCGCCAAGGTCAAGGAGCTGGCCGGCTGAACGCCGAGGGCGCGGCGACCCCAGCCCCTTGGCTCAGCAGCCGAGCACCGTGCCCTCGACGGCCACCACCACCGACGGTGCCGCGTGGTTGCGGAACCGGTGGGCGATCTCGTCGAGCTGATCGTCCGTCCGACCGGGGCTGTGATGGAACAGGACCACGGTGGACGCGCCGGCCCGCTCGCCGAGGGACACGGCGTACTCCATGGCGGCATGCCCGTAGGCCGCGCCGTCGGGGAGCTGGTCGGCGGTCAGTTGGGCGTCGTGGATGAGCAGGTCGACGCCGCCGACCAGATCCAGCACGGCCGGCGGGTACGCCCCCCATCCGTCCGGACCGGGCCCGTAGGCGGTGGGGCAGTGGTCGGGGAGGTAGGCCAGGGCCGAGCCGTCGCCCTCGATCCGATAGCCGAAGGTGGTGCCCCCCTTGTGGGCGATCTCGGCCGCAGTGACCATCCACCCCTCCCGTTGGTAGATCCCCGGTTCGAGCGCGGCAAACGTCCAGCTGCCGAGGAGCCCGTCGGGACCGATGGGGAAGTTGGGTGGGGACATCATCCGGGCCAGGGCCGCCACCGGCCCGGTGCCGTCGGCCTGGGCCGGGAGCAGGACGTCGCAGCGGGCGTCCGGACGGTCGAGGGCCGTGCAGAAGGGGAGGCCCTCGACGTGGTCCCAGTGCAGGTGGGAGAGGAGGAGGCTGCCGGAGAAGGGTGCGCTCTCGCCGCCGGCACTGCCGCCGGCACCTCCGCCGCCGCAGCCGCCGAGCAGTTCGGTCAGCGCCCGGATGCCGGTGCCGGCATCCAACACCAGTGAGGGCGGCTCGCCGTCACGGGCCACGGCCACGCACGACGTGTTGCCCCCGTAGCGGACGAAGGGGAGGCCCGGGGTGGGAACGGAACCACGCACACCCAGGAGGTGGGCCCGCACCCCCTAGGCCTGTGGCTTCTCGCTCCGGTGGCCCTTGGCCAGCTCGTGCAATTGGTCGCGGTCCATGGCGCTGTGGGCCACCACCGCCACCCGGGAGTCGGTCACCGCCACCAGGGTCGACGTCCGGGCGCCGCCTTCGATGCCGGCACGCTCGCCCAGCACGGCGCCGGGCCCGTACTCGGCCATCCGTTCGCCGCCCTTCTCCACGCGGATGACCCCGTCGAGCACCAGGAAGACGTCGGTACCCTGTTCGCCCTCCTGCACCAGGGTGTCCCCGGCCGAAAGCTTCCGGAACTTGGGCTTCGAATTCTTGTCCATCATCTGGACCGACAGCGCCCGCTCGAGGGCCGTCTCCACCGCGGTGACCAGCGCGGGGGAGTCCTGTTCACCCCACGGCGTGTGCTTCCCGAACGACTTGCGGTACCAGTCCTTGAAATCGGTGAGCCCCGACTTGGCCGCCAACTTCCCGTCCCCGTCGTAGAACCAGTGCCGGGGGAACCGGCTGGCCCCGAGGACGTCGAATGTCGCCGGGCCGTCGACACGGAGCGTGAGCCCCAAGGTGGCCCACACCAGCGGGGCCTGCCACTGGATGAACGGCTTGCGCCGCACCCGGCGCGGGGCGGGGAGCCCGGTGCGGCCTCCGGCCGTCTGGACGAACCGCACCCAGCCGTCCCCCACCTCCGGTGGCTGCTGGATCATGGGAAGGGCCACCGCTTCGAACGCCTTGTTGAGGCCGCCCACCGCCACGGTGGTCGAGCCCATCAGGCCGCCCCCGGTGTAGCCGTACCCGGTGATGGTGCCGTCGGCGTCGTACTCCAGGTAGGCCGAGAGCACGTTGGCGAACCGGAAGCGGTCGGCCTGGCGCAGCGCCTCGATGTCCTCGATGACGTCGGGCGGTGGGTCGTCGTAGTGGGTGAAACCCCGGTCGAAGGCCACCCGGGTCCCGCCCCGGACCGCCTCGGAAGGGATCCACGACAATGAGGTTACGGAGTGCTCGGTTCGCATGGTGTCCATCCTGACGCCGGATGGGGGCCGGGTCCACCGTGACCGCCCTCCAGGCAGGGTGTGGCTGGCACCACCCCCCGATGGCGTGCTCACGCACTGTCCAGCCGGGCGGGGATATGTGATAACTGATGCATCATGGATACCGAAGACCCGACCCCGGGGGCCGTCATCGACGTGTTCCTGGCCGACGACAACGTGATCGTCCGAGAGGGCGTGCGGACCCTGCTGGAACGCCAGAGCGACCTGCGGGTGGTGGGGGTGGCCGAGGACTACGACAGCCTGGTCGAGGGGGTGCTGGCCAGCCAGCCCCACGTGCTGGTCACCGACATCCGGATGCCACCCACCTTTCAGCGCGAGGGCATCGAGGCGGCCCGTGAGGTCAGGCAGCGGTGTCCGGGCACCGGCGTGGTCATCCTGTCCCAGTACGACGACCCCGAGTACGCGATCTCCCTGGTGGCCGAAGGCTCGGCCGGCTACGGCTACCTCCTCAAGGACCACATCGCCGAGGGCAACCAGCTGGTCGACGCGGTGCGGGCGGTGGCCACCGGCGGCACGGCTCTCGACCCCTCCATCGTCGATGCCCTCGTCCGGCCGGTCACCACCCACGGTGGTCTGACCGAGTCCGAGGAGTCGCTGTTGAACTGGGTCGCCGAGGGCAGGCCCATCAAGGCCATCGCCGCCGCCCAGCGCACCACCCCCGAGGCCGTCGACACCCAGGTCGAGGCGCTGTTCGTCAAGCTGGCCCAGGGAGTCTCGGCGGGAACCGAGGGAGCCATCCGCCGGCTGCGGCTGCTCCACCAGTGCATCGTCGAACGGGAGGAGCAGGGCGAGTCCCTGTCCCGCCTGCTCCCCGGCGGACTGGCGGAGAAGCTGCGGCGGGATGGCCGTGACATCGGGAAGACCGAGGTAGTCGAGGTCACGGTGCTGATGAGCGACATCCGGTCCTACTCGACCATCGCCGAGCACGCCGATCCCAGCCAGCTGGCCGGCCAGCTCAACACCCACCGGGCGGCCATGAATCAGGCCATCCTGGCCCAGGACGGGACCATCATGCAGTTCGTGGGCGACGCGGTGATGGCCGTCTTCGGGGCCCCGTTTTCCCAGCCCGACCACGCCGACCGGGCCCTGTTGGCCGCGGCCGACGCCCACCGGCTCCAGGCCGAGGTCAACGCCGGTTGGGAGCGGGAAGGCCTTCCGGCCTTCGGGCTGGGCATGGGGCTGTCCACCGGTGAGGCGGCCGCCGCCCTGCTCGGAACCGAGGAGCGCCTGGAGTACACCCTGGTCGGCGATACGGTCAATCTCTCCCAACGCCTGCAGCAACTGGCCGAATCGGGGGAGACTGTGCTGAGTCAGGCCACGATGGACGCCTTGGCGGCGCCGGTGGAGGCGAGACTCTTGCCCGAGCAACTGGTCAAAGGACGGGACACCCCGGTGCGGGCGTGGCGGATCGCCCGTCAGGTGCCGGTGGTGGCGGTGGCGGCGCCGGTGGCGCCCCCGCCGCCTCCGCCGTCAGCCGTGTCGTCCGGACGGCCACCGTTGGCGGTGCCGGCCGGCAGCCGTTCCGACAACCCTCCCGGAGGAGTAACCCGATGAGTGCAGTGGTGGACGTAGACCCGACGGCTGACGGACCTGAGCCCGATCCCGGAGTGGAGGGCGCCCCCGGGACCGAGGACGTACTGGTGGTGGAGGGGGTTCGCAAGACCTTCGAGGCCGAGAACGCCCCGGTGCGGGCACTGCGCGGCGCCAACCTGCGGGTGCCGGCCGGCGACTTCGTGGCGCTGATGGGCCCGTCGGGCTGCGGGAAGTCGACGCTCCTCAACCTGGTGGCCGGACTGGACACGGCCGACGAGGGCACCATCAAGGTGGGCGGGCAGCTGGTGACGGGTCGCACCGAGGACGAGCTCTCCCTCATCCGACGCCAGCACATCGGCATCGTCTTCCAGTTCTTCAACCTGTTGGAGAGCATGACGGCGCTGGAGAACGTGGCCCTGCCGGCCATCATCGCCGGCACCAAGCGCAAGCCGGCCGAGAGCCGGGCCAGGGACCTCCTCGACCTCCTGGGGGTGGGCGACAAGGCCAAGGTCGTCCCGGGTTCGCTCTCGGGTGGGCAGCGCCAACGTCTGGCCATCGCCCGCGCCCTGGCCAACCAGCCCACCCTGCTCCTGGCCGACGAGCCGACCGGGGCCCTCGACTCGGACAGCGGCCACGAAATCGTCGAGCTCCTGTCGCGGCTGCACCGAGGTGGCCAGACCATCGTGCTCGTCACCCACGACAACGACGTGGCCCGGGCCGCCGAGCACCTGATCTCCATGCGCGACGGACGCATGGTGGAGGCACCGGACCGGAAGCCGGCCGAGGCCGGGTACGAGGTTCGGTGACCACGACTCCCGAGGCGTCGGCGTCGGGGGCTGCTGCTTCGGAGACGACAGCCGGGGCGGCCATCACGGCGGCCACCACGGAGGCGACGGTGCCGGTGGCGAACGACGTCGCCGATCACCGGGGTGACGGGGTCACCCTGATGGGCGCCCATCCCTCCCGGGCCCGGGCGGCGCCGGTGCCCGACGACCGCGACGACACCGCCCGGCTGTCCCCCAGCGTGCTCCTGGTCGCTCCCGCCCTCGCCGTTGCCGGGTACGGGCTGGCCAAGGCGGTGGCGGCCGGGGTCAGCACGGCGGACGTGATCCGGGTCGAGCTCACGCTGGGCTGGGTGGTGGCCGCCGTGTGCCTCCTGGTCCGACCCGCGCTCCGACCGCTGGGTCGACTGGTGTCGCTGGCCTCCCTGTTGGGCGCGGTGGTGTTCACCGCCGCCGAGTTGGGCGAGACCACCGCCGGGACCACCGGCCACGCCGCCCGGTTCGTGGCCACCCTGGTCCCGGCGCTGCTCATGGCCGTGGGTGTCCACTTCCTCCTGTCCGTGCCCGACGGTCGGCTGGTCTCGCGGGCCCGTGTGGTGGTGGTGGCGGCGTGCTATGCCGCCGGGACGGCCTTCGGCCTGTGGGCCTGGTTCGGATCGGGCCGGTTGACCGATCCGGCTGCGGTGGTGGGCTGGCTGGTGGCCGTGGCCGTGGGGCTGGTCGGCGCGGCCCGCCGGTACCGTCTGGCTCCGGGGATCGACCGCCAACGCCTGCAGTGGATTGCCGCCGGGGCCGTCGCCTCCGTGGAGTTCGGGTTGGTGGTGGTGGGTCTGTACGTCCTGGTCCGGTGGCCGGTCCATCCCTGGGCCATCGCCGCCGGGGGCACGCTGCTGGTGCCGGCCGGGGTGGCCGCCGCCTCCTTCCGGCGCCTCCTCGGGTCGTCGGACCGGGTCCTGGTGTGGCTCCTGACGGCGACCGGGCTCTCGGCGGTGGTGCTGGCCGTCTACGTGCTGGTCATCCTGGGGTTCGGTCATGAGCCCGGGCCGGGGGACCGTCAGGTGCTGGGCCTCTCCATCCTGGCCGCCGCCGTGGTGGCGCTGGGTGCGTCGGTCTCCCACCAGCGGGTACAGCGTTTCGCCCAACGGCTGGTCTACGGCACCGACGATGTCCCCGACGACGTGGTCAAGACGTTCAGCACCCGGCTGACCCGGGCGGTGGCCATGGACGAGCTTCTGCTGCAGCTGACCGAGTCCCTGCACAAGTCGATGGTGCTGACCAGTGCCGAGGTGTTCACCGGCTCCAGCGAGGTCCTCGAGCGGAGCGCGTCGATCCCCGACCGCGGGCCCGGCACGTTGCACATCGGACCGCAGGAGCAGCCGGTCGTGGCCCGGGCCGGGGTGTCGGGGAACGCCTGGACGTCGGTGTGGCTGCCGGCGATCATCACCGGCCGGGACCACGCCCAGCTCCGGGTGTGTCCGATCACCTACGGCGGTGAGCTCCTGGGACTGGTGGTGGTCGAGCGGCCCATGACCGAGCCTCCCTTCACCGAGCAGGAGGACCTGGTCCTCACCGAACTCTCCCGTCAGGTGGGACTGGCCCTCCACAACGTCAATCTGGACTCGGCCCTCCAGTCGACCCTGGACGAGGTCCGACGGCAGGCCGCCGAGCTGCGGGCCTCGCGGACCCGCATCGTGGCGGCGGCGGACGCCGAGCGACGCCGGGTCGAACGGGATCTCCACGATGGGGCCCAGCAGCACCTGGTGGCGCTGGCCGTGAACGTGCGGCTGGTCAAGGACCTGGTGGCCGAGGACCCCGAGGCGGCCGCCCAGGCCCTCGACGAGATCGCCGCCGAGGTCAAGGCCACCGTCCAGGAGCTGCGCGACCTGGCCCACGGCATCTACCCGCCGCTGCTGATGGACAACGGCCTGCCCGAGGCCCTCCGGGCCGTGGCCTCCCGGAGCCCGCTCGACGTGGCCACGGACAGCGACGGGATCGGGCGCTTCTCGCCCGATATCGAGGCGGCCGTGTACTTCT
The DNA here is from genome assembly GCA_963812525.1 of uncultured Acidimicrobiaceae bacterium. GTDB lineage: Bacteria > Actinomycetota > Acidimicrobiia > Acidimicrobiales > RAAP-2 > Bog-756. The sequence goes on along the minus strand of CAWEVL010000003.1, from coordinate 44,516 downwards.
GCTGCCTCGAGGCGCTGCAGAACGCGGCCAAGCACGCTCCCGACTCCCACGTCGAGGTCCGGGTGTGGGAGGAGGAGGGGGGGCTGCTCTTCACGGTCTCCGACGACGGGCCGGGATTCGACGCTCAGGTGGCTCAGGCGGGCCACGGCTTCATGAACATGAGCGACCGTCTCGGGGCCATCGGCGGCTCGGTCCGCTGGGACTCGACGCCGGGGGCCGGGTCCACGGTGCGGGGATCCATCCCGATCGCCTGAGGCGACGGCGGAACTGACGACCGGTCAGCCGGGCAGGAAGTCGACGGTCTCCCGCTCGACCCAGATGCGCTGGAGCTCGGTCGGGCCGAACTCCTCCTTGTTGACATAGGCGACGGCCCCGCTGGCGGCAGCGTCCGGGGGGAGGTCCTGGGGGTTGTAGGTCGAGCAGAGGATGACCACGGTGTCGGGCTCGGCGGCCACGATGCGGCGGGTGGCCTCCACGCCGTTCATGCCTGGCATGTTGATGTCCATGAGCACGAGGGCGGGGTGGAGTTCGGCCGCCATGGCCACGGCCTCCTCGCCGTCGGTGGCCTCGCCGACGACGTCGAATCCCTCCATCCGGCGCACCACGGCCTTGGCGGCCATGCGGAAGGGAGCCTGATCGTCGACGACCAATACCGGGAGCGCGTCCATGATGGGCAATTCTCTCACGGACGTCGGTCCCGAGACAGTGAGCTAGCACTCCCGGAGGGTGTGGCTACCCGGGGGGCTGACCGCCCAGGTAGATGAGGACCGCCTTGACCCGCCGGTTGACGTCCCCCTCCTCGGTCAGTCCGAGCTTGGAGAAGATGGCGTTGGTGTGCTTCTCCACCGCCCGCTCCGACAGGAACAGCGAGGCGGCGATGGCGGCGTTGTTCTTGCCCTGGGCCATCTCGGACAGGGTCTCCATCTCGCGGGCCGTGAGGCGGTCGAGGTCCGAGGGCCGCCGGGGGGCGGAGGCTCCGACCAGGGCGTCGACCACCGCCGGGTCGACCACCGAGCCCCCCTCGGCGACCGTCAGGATCGCCCGGGCCAACTCGTCGACCCCGGCGATGGACTCCTTCAGGAGATAGGCCCGCCGGGCGGAACCGTCCGACAGCAGGGCCAAGGCGTACTCGGGGTTGGCGTACTGGCTGAGCACCACCACACCGACATCGGGGCGGTGCTCCCGCAGGTGGGCGGCGGCCTGGATACCCTCGTCGGTCCCGGTGGGTGGCATCCGGATGTCGGTCACCACCACGTCGGGACTGACCTTCTCGACCAGCGCGAGCAGGCCCGGCAGGTCGTCGGCCGTCCCCACCAACTCCAGTCCGTCCTGATGGGCGATGAGCTTCTCCACCCCCTGCCGGAGGAGTGCGTTGTCCTCGGCGAGCACCACTCGGACCGTCTCCATGGCCGTCAACCGTAGTCGCCCACGTCCCTGACCAGCAGAACTCCGGTGTGATGGTGGCCCCCGGGGTCGTCGTCCTCGTCCGCCGGCCCTCAGCCCTCGGAGACCAGGTCGCCCTGGTCCAACTGCTCGAGCTCGAGGTCGATGGTGTCAAGGGCCAGCAGCGAGTCGAGCTGCGTGGCCATGCTCTCGATCTCCTCGGCGTCGTAGTAGCTCCGGTCGAGCGTCAGGGTGAGCTGTTGCTGGACCAGGGCCAGTGCGTCCTCCGCGGCGGCGGCGGCGTCGTACACCGAGAACAGCTTGGCCTGCATGGCCTGGGCCGAGACGAAACGCGTCCCCCGCCGCTGGGCCTCGGTGGGAAGGGTGCGGAGCACGTCCCCCGGGGTCGGTGTCCGATCCTGGGTTGCGGCCTCGGGAACCTGTCCGGCCTCGCGCGCTTCCATCTGCTCCACCTGCTCGGTCTGCTCCTGATGCATCGGTTCCTGTTCGATCTGTTCCTGTTCGATCTCTTCCATCTCCTCTGTCCTACAACCTGGTGGCAGGTGGCTGTGGGACCTCCTCCTCTCACTGCGTGCAACACCGATGGGACCGTGCATCTTCCGCGTTCAGGCTGGTGGTTCCATCGGAACGCCGGGACCCAGCCTTGAGCCCGAGATGGGAACCCCGTGGACCAGGGATTTCTCGGCAATCGCATGGACGGCGCCTCGTTGCCGGTTGCTCGGGAAGGCCGGGGCAGATCGGGCCGTTCACTCCCGCTGCGGCGGACGCCGCCGGTCGCCGTGGTTGCGCATCCGGTTGTGGGTGCTGCAGAGCAGCCGCCCGTTCTCCTGGGTGGTGAGCCCTCCCTGGGCGAAGGGCTGGATGTGGTCCACCTGGCAACGACTGGCCTGGAGATCACAGCTCGGGTGACAGCACTCCCGGTCCCGGATCTCGATGGCCCGCCTCGTGGCTCCGGTGAAGAAGCGGTCGGTGGGAGGGCACTCCACCCGGGTGATCGGGGCGAGCACGGCGTGCTCGAAGCCGGCGAGGTCCAGTGTCGTGATCGTGGCCCGGGCCCCGACGGTGATGGTTCCATCCGCCCGGTACTCGGCCCGCTCGAGGTCGGCCCCCTCCAACCAGGGGAGGAGGGAGCCGGGCGGGACGACCGATCCGTCCGCCAGCTGCGAGATCCTTCCGTACATCGTTTCGTAGCCGACCAGGACGGTGAACAGGGGGTGCGGCCTCCGGCCGTCCACCGGGGCGGTCTTCGAGCGGGTGGCCATGAGCACCAGGGCGTCGGCCCTCCGCTGCCCCGGCGAACGGGTGAGGTCGGTGACCGACGGCTCCCTTCCCAGGCGCCCTTTGGCCTCGGCCCAGTCCGCGTCGAAGAGGTGCTGCTCCAACCGTTGGAACTCGTCGCCGACGATGGCCCCGGAGATCGGGTCCAGGGTCATCTGGCCGAACCAGGTGCCCGAGAAGCTCCGGACCAGATAGGCGTCCCGCCGGGTCCTTCGTTTCTCGGCGGCCTCGTCGGTGCCGTCAGGGTCGGCAAACTGTTTCCAGAAGGCGACGGACCGGACGAAATGGTCGTAGGTGAGGGTCCGGGCCTTCTCCACGAGGAGCCCCTCATCCCGAGCAAGGGCCTCCTCGGTGGCCTCACCCCGGAGTGAGACCATCACGTCCACGTGGGCCCCGGTGACGGCACCCTCGGCCCAGGCCGCCCTGGTGTGGGGCAGGTGGTGGAGCGCACGGCCCCGACGGACCAGGGCCTGCGCGGTCTTCTCGGGGAGACGGGCCACGGACTGCAGCCATGCCGTGGCCGAGCGGGCCTCGGAGGCCTGCCACTCGCCCCGGGCGTCGAAGGAGGCCACCGACTCGGTGACGAGGCTGTCGAATTCGGCCCACTGGCGCAGGAGGGTGCTGATGAACTCCGGATCGGAGCGCTCCGCGGGGCCCGCCGCCCCGAGCCGGGCCAGTGCCTCGTCCATGACTGCGAGATCCATGATCACAGCCAACACCGAGGGTGTGACACACCGGACCGTAGCCACAGCCGTTCGGGGCCCGGGGACGGAGAACCATCAAGAACACTGGAACATGACCGCGAGCAACGGAGGACCGGGAGGCGGTACCGGGAGGCTGGTACCGCGAGGCGGACGGGGCCGGGCGCACTCGTCCGATTGGCAGCCCACCGGTGGAACGGGGCACTGTGGACGACGTGATCGGGAAGACGGTGGACACGGGGACGGGCCCATGAGCGGGTGGGGACCCGTCCGAGGGGTGAAGCCCTGATGGGTGGGGTCGACGCCGTCGACGCGGTGGTGGTGGGGTCGGGGCCCAACGGCCTGGCCGCGGCGGTGACCCTGGCCGCCGCCGGTCTGTCGGTGACGGTGGTCGAAGGGGCCGACGCCCCTGGCGGTGGGTGCCGTACCGAAGAGCTGACACTGCCCGGCTTCCGTCATGACGTCTGCTCCACGGCCCACCCCATGGTGCTGACCTCCTCGTTCTTCCGCCAGCCGGCGTTCGCGGGACTGCGGGCCTCACTGCGACAGCCCGCCGTGCCCTTCGCCCATCCCCTCGACGGGGGCGACGCGGCGGCCGCCCTCCCGTCGGTGGGGGACACGGCCGATTCGCTCGGCGTCGACGGCCGGGCCTACCGACGCCTGCTCGGTCCGATCCTGGCCGACGCCGGTCCGGTGAGCGACGCCATCCTGGCCCCACTGCGGTCTGTTCCCCGCCGGCCGCTGGCCATGGCCCGGTTCGGAGTGCCCGGCCTGCTCCCCGCGTCCGCACTCGCCCGACGGTTCCAGACCGATCGGGCCAAGGCCATGCTGGCGGGGGTCTCGGCCCACTCCATGGCCCCGCTCACCGCCCCGTTGACCAGTGCCTTCGGGCTGTTCCTGACCTTGACCGCCCATGCCGCCGGATGGCCCGTGGTCGAAGGCGGCAGCGCCGGGATCACCGACGCCATGCTCGCCGAGCTGGAGCGATTGGGCGGGACCCTGGTCACCGGACAGTGGGTGGAGTCGCTCGATGAGCTCCCTCCGGCCACGGCGGTGTTGGTGGACACCGCGCCCCGCGGCCTGGCGGCCATGGCCGGCGACGCCCTGCCGTCGAGGTACGGGCGGGCATTGCGGCGGTTCCGCTACGGACCGGGGGTCTGCAAGGTGGACTGGGCCCTCTCGGGACCGGTGCCATGGAGCGCCGAGGTCTGCCGGAGGGCCGGGACCGTGCACCTCGGAGGAACCTTTGCCGAGGTGGCGAGGAGCGAGGCCGACGTGCACGCCGGGCGGCACCCCGACCGGCCGTATTCCATCGTGGTGCAGGCCGGGGTGGTGGACCCCACCCGGGCACCGGCGGGACAGCAGGCCCTCTGGGGTTACTGCCACGTGCCGTCGGGATCCACGGTGGACATGCACGAGGTCATCGAGGCCCAGATCGAGCGGTTCGCCCCGGGCTTCGCCGACCTGGTCCTGGCCCGCACCGTCCGGACCGCCGCACAAGAGGAGCAGCACAATCCGAACTACGTGGGCGGGGACATCGCCGGCGGGGCCTCGACCCTGCTCCAGACGGTCTTCCGGCCCACCGTGCAGTGGAACCCCTACCGGACCCCCCTCGAGGGGGTGTACCTGTGTTCGGGATCGACCGCACCCGGGGCCGGGGTGCACGGGATGTGCGGGGTGTACGCCGCCCGAACCGCGCTCCACGACCACTTCGGAGGGCCGTCACCCCTCCGGGTCTGATCGGGGCACCGACCGACAGGGTCAGCGGACCGGGACGGGCCGGAGGATCAGGTGGCCGCGGCCGGCCCGACGGTGGGCCGGGTGGCCGTCGAGGGCCGGGTCGAGGGCTCCACCCCGGCGGTTCGCTCCGGAAGCAGCAGGAACGCCCCCACGAGGAAGCAGAGGGCGCCGACGAAGGTGCCCAGGTTGGAGAGCTCGGTGTTCCAGAGTTGGCCGGTGGCGGGGACGATGAAGGCGGCCACGGCCGAGACGCCGAAGGCGACGGAGCCCACCAGGTTGAGGGCGGTGATCCACCACGAGAGGCTGGTCGGCGACCAGGCGACCCAGCCGTGGCACACCTCGAACCAGGCCAGGCTGCTGGCCACCAGGAAGCAGACGGACCCGACGGCGTCCGGCCGCCAGACATGTTGTTGGGCAGCCTGGGCGGTGAGGTCGGTCCCCATGGCGGTGCCGGTGCTCACGTTGAAGTAGAGGGTGCCGATGAGTTGGATGCCGGACGCCCACCAGTCGATCTGACGGGGTCGGTAGACGAAGACCCTGCCCCACCGGTGGGGCCGCCCGTCGGCGCCGGCGTCCACCGACTCGCGGTACTGGAGGAACCCGGCCGAGGTGAAGAAGACCGAGCCCACGAAGAAGGTGATGGTGTCGGTCTTGGCTCCCACCAAGCCGGCATACCCCGGCACCGCCCCGAGGGCGAAGAGGGCCGAGCCGACCATGAAGAGTATGGCGATCCACCACCCCCGGGCCTGTGGTGCCCACCAGGTGTGGTCGGGGGTGCCCGCACTCGGCTGGGCCTGCTTGCGGTGCCGCCGCGAGTCCCAGCGGGCCACCAGCCCGTCCGGGCGCTCGTACTCGACGAAGGTGATGAACGGGCCGGGCCCGCCCCGCCGCCCCGTGCCATCGGGGAGGCCGGCCGGGCCCCCTGCAGGCGGTGCCGCCACCGCCCCGGCCCCCGGTCCGTGCACGCCGAGGTGGTCCGGCGGGACGTCGAGGTCGAGTTCGTCACCGGACCCGGGTCGGGAGGCCATCCGTTCAGTATCGCCCGTGGGGACGGTCCGGTGGGCCACCGGACTCTGCGATGATGAACACCCGCTGCCGCCGGTGGCGACGGCCCGGACCGACCGAGCGCGGCGGCGGAGCGCAGGGGAGGGTGTGCCGATGGAGGGCGAGATCACCGAGAGCGATCGGGCGGCCCTGGTGCGGTTTGCGCTGTCACGGGTGGGCCGCGACGAGGTGAAGGCGGCGCTGGTCCGCACCAACGACCCCTCCTTCCAGGCGCCCAAGTTCGTCGTCAACGCCCTCAACGCCTTGCGCAAGCACCGCGATCCGGCCGATGCCGTGACCCGCCCGCAGTACCGCGCCGCCTTGCCCTATCTGGCCGCGGTGCTGGCCGACGCCTGCCTCACCCGGACCATCGAGGTGCTCGGCGACCACTCGGATAATCCCAGCCGCGAGCAGCTGCTGGACGCGCTCGACCAGGTGGGCGGCTCGTTCTCGCCCGGAACCATCGGGGTGATGCTGGCTTCAGTGGCGGACGGCCAGATGCCGGCGTCGGACCTGTGTTTCGAGGTGGCCGCAGGCGACGAGCGGTTCGGCCTGACCGGCTGGGCGGCGGAGGACCCATCAGGAGCGAGGCGACCGGCCGCGCCGCTGGTCGAGCGGGCCACCACGCCCGAGCAGCGCGAGGCGCGCCGGCTGAAGAAGCAGAAGGACGCCGAGGAGCGGCGGAGGAAAATGGAGGCGGCACGGAAGGCCGGGGAGCAGGTCCGCCGGGCCCGCAAGCAGGAGCGCTCGGGGGCGGCGGCGGCCGCCTCGGCCTCGAACCCGGCCGGAGGGACCGGACGGGACCGGACCTCGACCGGCCGGGAGGCCAGCGTGGCGCCGAGGCTCACCCGACGGGCATCGCTCACCCCGGCCCAGGAGGAGGAGTTCGACCGGAACGACCCGTGGGTGGCCGGGGTCGTCTTCGCCTGGATCCCGTTCGACTCGGTGGACCCGGACCGTCCCGACCTCGAGGGGAAGTCGCGGCGGTGCGTGGTGGTGGCCGGTTCGCCCGCTGACCTCCTGGTACGCCCGGGCTACTCCGAGGGCGGCATGAAGAGCCGGGACTGGAAGTCGGTGCCCCTCCGGCACTGGAAGCAGGCCGGGTTCGACCAGCCCACCTGGATCGACAGCGAGACCGTCCGGATCCCACGCCCGGAGGACGCGGGGCCGTTGGGATGGCTGGCCCCAGAGGACTGGAACGCCCTCTGGTAGGTCGACCCCGGCACCGCCCCCGGGCCTGACCCATCCCGGTCCCGGAGTGCATTGCACCATGCAACCCAGTACACTGGCAGCATGCGTCGGAAGAGCTTCGAAGGCATGAACTGCTCGGTGGCCCAGACCCTCGAAGTGGTCGGGGAGTGGTGGACCATGCTCATCGTCCGGGACTGCTTCCTCGGGGTCACCCGGTTCGACGACTTCCACCGGCGGCTCGGCATCTCCCGCAACATCCTCACCGACCGCCTCGACCACCTGGTCGAGCGCGGCGTCCTGGTGCGGGTTCCCTACCAGGAGCACCCGGTCCGCTACGACTACCGGCTCACCGACAAGGGGCGGGACCTGTGGCTCGTCCTCACCGCCCTGCGGCAGTGGGGCGACACCTGGGAGGCAGCCGAGGGGCCGCCCGTGGTGATCGAGCACAAGGCGTGCCGGCACCAGGCCACCGTCGTGGCCAGCTGCTCGGCCTGCGGCGAGCAGCTCGACGCCCGGTCGGTGCGGGCCCATGCCGGTCCGGGGTCGGAGCACCGTCCGGCCGACGAGATCCTGCTGCCGGCCCGCGGGGCCTGAGCCACCGCTCCGGACGTGGGGTCGCCCCCGGGACCCGGTCTCGTCCTCCCGGCCCCGGGTTAGGGCCGGACCACGCTCAGCAGGGTGGACGCGTCCGACGCCACGGTTCGGAGGTCCAGACGCTCGGCGATGGCCCGGGCGTCGCATAGCAGGTCGGTGGCCCGATCCGAGTCGTGCGGTTCGGCGCGATCGAGGTGGGCGCGAGCCAGCGCCACCATGGTCCGGGCTTCGTACGCGGGTGCGCCGATCCTGGTCTCGATGTCGAGGGCGTCGGTGAGATCGGCGATGGCCGTGGGATGGTCGCCCAGTCGTGAGGCGAGCAGACCGAGCGCCCGCGAGGTCGTGCCCAGGTAGCCGACTCCGATGGCCACTGGCACACCGCGCCGCTGATAGGGGCGGAGGAGGGCCAGCAGTTCGCCCACGAGATCGGGCTCGGCGACCGCGGCGGCGACTTCCGACGCGAGCACCGTCGTGGCCAGCCAGAGCCAGTCCTTCGGGATCGACGGAAGGCCCCGCTGCACCAAGGTGTCCAACTCGGCCCGTGCATCGTCGGGTCGGCCGAGTTCGAGTGCCGTGACGGCGATCGTCGCCTTCCAGGCCGGCACGTCAGGCGTCATGGCGGCAAAGGCCAGGAGCGCGGGCTCCACCTCGGCCAGCCGGCCCTGGTCCCGTCGGACGGTCCAGGTCAGACCGGCATAGCCGGCCAGTACCGCCAACTGCTGCTGGGGCGCCGCGGCGAGCGAATGGTCGGCCAACGCCTCCGCCGTCTCGTAGTCGCCGGACAGCTGGGCCACCATGGCGCGCCGCTGCTGGGCCATGGCGCGGTACCAGGGCTGTCCCAACTGGTCGGCGAGGTGTTGCATGGCCTCGACGTCATCACGGACGGTGTCGGGCCGGCCGGTCTCGACGAGTGACGTGGCCCGCCAGCCGTAGGCCTCACAGGCCGCCTCGAGGTGCCCCGAGCAGGCCGAGCGCTCGAGCTGGGTGTCGATGTAGTGCAGTCGTTGCTCGAGCAGGTCCGGGCTGAACGTGGCGATCACCGACACCCCCAGCACGAATGCGACTTCGCCCGGGTCGCCGAGACGCTCCGCCATGGCCACGGCCTCGGCGACCAGATCGTGTCGCGGGCCCTGGTCGGAGTTCTGCAGCGAATGGGCCGCGGTGACGGCGAGGAGCTGCGCCCGCAGGTACGAGTCGTCTTCGGTCAGCGCATCGAGCGCCTCGTCGAGCAGGCGTCCCAGCCCGAGATCGGGTGCACCGGGCTGCACCGCCCGAGCCAGCCCGCAGGTGGCCCGGGCCAACGCTTCCGGTCGTCCCAGGTGCCGCGCCCCGTCGACGGCCTGCAGAAAGGCCTTGTTCGAACCGTCGAAGTCGAGGGTCCGGAACTTCGCATCCCCCAGCGCCAGCAACACCCGGAGTCTCCGATCCGTGTCCGGGGCGTCAGCCGACTCGACGACCGACAGCGCCTGGTCGAGCGTGGCCACCGACTGCTCGTACGAGAGGCCGCGGGCGGCAACCTCTCCGGCCCGGATGAGGAATTCCACGGCGCGGTCGGTCGTGTCCCGGTCGTCCACGGCGAGAAGGTGGGCGGCAATGTCGGCCGCCCACGGATCGAGGTCATCGGCATGGACCGCTTCGAGCTCGGCCGCCGTCCGAGCGTGCAGCCGGGCACGTCGGGTCACACCCAACTCCGAGTAGAGCACGTCACGGAAGAGTCCGTGCTCGAACTGGAAGACGCCCACCGAACCCGTGCTCTCACGCACCAGACGTGCCGTCATCGCCACCTCGAGCGAATCGATCACCTCGTCACCGGACAGGTTGAGGATCCGCTCGACGACCGAGACCTCGAACTGGGTCCCGACGATCGACGCCGCAGCCAGCACCCGCTGGCACATGTCATCCAGGCGCCGGACCCGACGCAGGACGACATCCCGCACGGTCTCGGGGACGCCGAGCCGTCCATGCACGTCCTCATCGAGGGCGGCCAGGTCGGCGAGACCGAGGTCGAGCAGGTCCCTCGTGAGCTCCTGCACGAAGAAGGGATTGCCCTCCGTCTTCCGATAGAGCGCGGCGCCCAGGCGCTCCGAGAGTCCGGCGACCGGGACCGACCCCGCCACCGACCCCGCCACCGACCCCGCCACCGACCCCGCCACCGACCGCTCCAGGGCCTGATCGATGAAGCGGTCGACCTCCTGGCGCGCCAGCCCGGGAAGTCGAATCCTGGTGGGCCGGGCACCGGTGGCCAGATCGCCGAGGAGCGCATCCAGGGTCCGATCCGGTGCGCCGTCGGTGTCGCGCCACGTCGCCACCAGCAGCACCCGCAGGTCCGCACTCGAGCGAGCCAGATGCCTGACCAGCAGGTGGGTGGCGCGCGATCCCCATTGGAGGTCATCGATGGCGAAGAGGATCGACTTGGTCTCGGAGGCGGCGGCCAGCCAGGCGCTGACCGCCTCGAACAACCGGTATCGGGCCGTCTCGGCGTCGGTCGACGGCGCCGGTGCCAGACCGGGGAATCGGTCAGCGAGTTCCGGGACCAACCGGACCAGCTCACCGGCACCGGCTCCCAGCTCGTCCCTCAGATAGGCGGGCGGGCACTGTCCGAGGAAGTGTCTGAGGGCCTCGACGACGGGTTGGTAGGGCACGTCGAGTTCGTCGTCGCATCGACCGAACAGCACGGTGCCTCCGTCACCGTGGGCGGCGCGGGCCACCTCAGCGGCCAGCCGGCTCTTACCGATGCCGGCTTCACCGGTGATGAAGGCCAGATGGAAGCCGTCGGGGCCGGTGGCCCGCCACAGCGCACCGAGCTGCTCCCGTTCCCCCTCGCGGCCCACGAAGGGCGGGTCGTCACGGGACGAGAGCGGCCCCGGCAGGGTGGCCACCACGTCGGCCTCGGGCGACCACGCCACCTCGTAGGCGGTCACCGGACCGGGAAGCCCCTTCAACTCGAACGGTCCGGCCGCGGCGAAGTCGAACTCGGTCCGGGAGCCGGCAAGCAGCCGCACCAGTTCCGAGACCAGAACGGTTCCCGGCACGGCCTTCGGTTCCAGCCGGGCGGCCTCGACCACCGGCGTGCCGTGATAGTCGTCGGCGTCCCACGTGACATCGCCGGCGGCGATTCCCACCCGGATCTGAATGGGGAGCGTGGATCGCTCCGCCTGGCGATGGACCGCCTGCTGCAGGGCCACCCCGGCGGCCACGCCGGTCGCGGCACCGTCGAAGACGGCCATGAGACCGTCACCCATGACCTTCACAACCGTGCCGCCGTGGTCCTCGACGGTGGAGCGGAGTATGCGTTCGTGCTCGGCCCGGAGCACATCGGCCGCGTTGTCCCCCAGCGATGTCCGCAGTGCGGTCGAGCCCACCATGTCGGTGAAGAGCACGGTGCGAGTGCCGTGTCCGACGGTCACCCCGCAAGCATAGGTGCGAGCCGGGATCCCGGTGCCGGGGGATTCCCAGGGGACGGCGCTGGTCGGCAAACGGCGCTGGTCGCCGCCGGCCCGGGTCGGGCACCGCGCCGCCCTGACCGCGTTCCCCTTGACCGGTAGTTAGAATAGTTCTAACATTCGAAGTATTCCGGTAATCGAGTCACCGATCGAGCAGCAGCTGCTCGATCGGTGCACCGGCCAACGGCACGCCCACGTGGAGGTTCCCAATGCCCAAGCCCACCCTGACCACCGAGTCCGGCGCCCCGGTCGTCGACAACCAGCACAGCCAGACCGCAGGTCCGGGCGGGCCGGTGCTGCTCCAGGACCAGCACCTACTGGAGAAGCTGGCCCGGTTCAACCGTGAGCGCATCCCCGAGCGGGTGGTCCACGCCAACGGGTCGGCGGCCTACGGCACCTTCGTGGTCACCCGCGACGTCACCCGGTGGACCCGGGCCCGATTCCTCTCCGAGGTGGGCAAGGAGACCGAGACCTTCCTGCGCTTCTCCACGGTGGCCGGGGGACGAGGCTCGGCCGATGCCGTCCGGGACCCTCGGGGCTTCGCCGTGAAGTTCTACACCGAGGACGGCAACTACGACCTGGCCGGCAACAACACCCCGATCTTCTTCATCCGTGACCCGCTCAAGTTCCCCGACTTCATCCACTCCCAGAAGCCCGATCCGTTCACCAACCACCAGGAGCCGGACAACGTGTGGGACTTCTTCTCCCATTCCCCCGAAGCCACCCACATGTTCACCTGGCTCTTCGGCGACCGGGGCATCCCGGCCAGCTACCGCCACATGGACGGGTTCGGCTCCCACACCTACCAGTGGGTCAACGCCGACGGCCAGCCGGTCTGGGTCAAGTACCACTTCAAGACCGACCAGGGCATCAAGTGCCTGGATTCGGCGGAGGCGGCCGAGCTGGCCGGGCTCAACCCGGACAGCCACCAGCTGGACCTGATCGACGCCATCGAGCGGGGCGACTTCCCGTCGTGGACGCTGAGCGTGCAGCTGATGACCCCCGAGCAGGCCGGGGCCTCCCCGGTCAACCCCTTCGACCTGACCAAGGTGTGGTCCGCAGCAGGAGTACCCGCTCCACGAGGTGGGCACGCTCACCCTGAACCGCAACGCCGACAACTACTTCGGCGACGTGGAGCAGTCGGGCTTCGACCCGGGGAACTTCGTCCCCGGCATCGGACCCTCGCCGGACAAGATGCTCCAGGGCCGGCTGTTCGCCTACGGCGACGCCCACCGCTACCGCCTGGGCATCAACCACACCCAGTTGCCGGTCAACGCCCCCCACGCCACCGAGGCCGACAACTACGGCCGCGACGGCCTGATGGCCGGTCACGGCAACGGGGGCCGGGCCAAGAACTACGAGCCGAACTCCTTCGACGGTCCCGTCGAGACCGGCCGGCCCTACGCCGCCCCCCTGGGGCTGGACGGCGCCACCGGGACGTTCGAGTGGGACTCCCGGGACACCGACGACTTCACCCAGGCCGGCGACCTCTACCGCCTGCAGCCGGCCGAGGCCCAGGCCCGGCTGGTCGACAACATCGCCGGTGGGCTCGGAGCCGTGTCGTCCGGTCCGGTCGGTGACGGCATCGTCGAGCGGAGCATCGCCCACTTCCGGGCCGCCGATCCCGAGTTCGGCGAGCGGATCACCCAGGGCGTGAAGGAACGTCGCGGCTGACGTGGTCGACCTCCTGGCCGAGCGGCTCCAGTCCCGCGGTTGGCGCATCACCCCCCAGCGCCGCGCCGTCATCAGCGCGCTGCACGGGGAGCACGTCCACCTGAGTGCCGAGCAGGTGCTGGCCGGGGCCCGTCGCGTGGTGCCCGAGGTCAGCCTGGCCACGGTCTACAACACGCTCAACGAGCTGGTGGCCATGGGGGAGATCAGCGAGATCCGCCTGTCCGACGGCACCACCCGGTACGACCCGAAGGTCGGCCCCGACCACCACCACCTGGTGTGCGAGGGCTGCGGGCTGATCTTCGACGTGGAACCCCGGGGCGTGGACGGCCTCAGCCTGCCCCGGGTCCAGCGCTACGGCATGACCGTCGACGCGGTCGAGGTGGTGTTCCGCGGCCGATGCAGCAACTGCGCCGAGCGGGCCTGACCTCCGCTGCCCCTGCCCGTCCGGGCGCCCTTCGGGCCCGACGGTGGATCAGTCGGCCGGCGCCGGGGCGTCGAGGGAGATCCGGTGCCGGACCCCGTCCGGACGGCCCGTCGGGTCCGACTCCTCGCCACCGACCGGTGCGCCCGACGGCTGCGAGTCCCTGATCACCTGGAGGATGTCCTCGCCGATCAGCTCCTCCCGCTCGAGCAGGGCGTCCCGCAGGGCCTCGACCACGTTGCGGTGCTCATCGAGCATCCGGGTCACCGAGTCCTTGGACGCGCCGAGGAGGTCCTCCACCTCGGCGCGGCCGTCGTCGGTGGCCAGCACCTTGGACACGATGCCGCCGGCCGGGTACTCCATGGCCGCCGACGAGATCAGCGTGGTGCCCATGCCCAGCTGCCCGACCATCTGACAGGCGTTCTGGGTGGCGGCCTGGAGGTCGCTGGCCACCCCCGTCGACGCCTCGCCGAAGAACAGCTCCTCGGCCACCATGCCGCCGAAGGCGATGTCGATGAGCGCGCCGACCTCGGACTTGGTCTTCGTGAAGCGCTCCTCCTCCTCGGAGTGGCTGAGCAGGCCCAGGGCATCCTTGCGCTTGATGATGGTGAGCACCTCGAGCTTGCGTCCCTTGCCCACCAGCCAGGCCACGGTGGCGTGACCGGCCTCGTGGGTGGCGATGGTCCGGCGCTCGGCCTCGGTGTACTCGACCGGCTGGGCCAGGCCGATCTCCTCGGTCATCTTGGCGTGCTGGAGGTCGTTCCACGAGAGTCGGGTCGCCCCCCGGCGGAGGGCCCACACCAGCGACTCGTCCAGCAGGTGCTCGATCATCACCGGCGAGTAGCCGGCGGTGAGGGCGGCCAGGGTCTCCCGATTGGCCGGCTCGTCGAGTTCGGCCTCGTGGGCCTTCTTGCCCAGGTAGTAGTCGATGATGTCCCGCCGCCCCGACCGGCTGGGCAGTCCGAAGTAGATGTTGCGGTCGAACCGGCCCGGTCGGAGGAGGGCCGGGTCGAGATCGGCGGCCCGGTTGGTGGCGCCGATGACCAGGATGTTGGCCGGGACGTGCTTCGGCTTGTCGAGGCGGCGGTGGTGCGGGGAGCCAGGAGTTGACGCCGTCGACGAACCACCCCTTGACGCGCAACGCGGGCGGGGTCTGCTCGAAGGACTGCAGCTGGATGAGCAGCTCGTTGACCACCCCGGGGATGCCCTCGCCGTGACGCGGCCCGCTGCCCCGGGCGCCGCCGATGGCATCGAGCTCCTCGATGAACCCGATGGCGCCGCCCTCGCGCCGGGCGTGCTTGCGCAGGGCCTTGAAGTAGGAGCGGATCTTGCGGTTGGTCTGCCCGTAGAACATGGACTGGAACGCCGACGACGAGACGAAGAGGAAGGGCACGCCGGCCTCGGCGGCCATGGCCTTGGCCATGTAGGTCTTCCCGGTGCCCGGCGGGCCCTCGAACAGGATGGCCTTGCGGGGCGAGCCGCCCATCTGTTCGGCGAAGGTCCGGTGGGCCAGGAAGAGGTTGAGGGTCTTGGTCACCTCCTCGACCAGTCCCGCCGAGCCCGCGCACGTCGTCGAAGCCCATGGTCAGCTCATCGGGCCGGTAGAGGATGTGCGGGGAGCGGCCGGCGCCCACCAGGGGGACCACCATGACCAGGACCAGGACGGTGATCAAGGCGATGGCCGGCAGCATGGGCTGCAAGGAGGCGGGGAACGTGGGGCACCGGGAGGGATGGCCCCCGGATCGAAGCACGTCCCGGAGCACGAGCAGAATGGCCACCGGGGCCAGGACCAGGGCCAGGCGCCGGAGCCGGCCGCTGCGGGAGCGCTCCCGGTGGGCGCCCACGTCGGTGGTGGCGATGGCGGCCACCCCGGACTCGGGGAGGGTCAGCGCCCCCTCGGGGTGGTCCGGCGTCGGGCGGTCACCCGACGCGTCCGTGGTTCTCCATGGCCTGCCTCCATTCGGACCTGCCGGGCACGTCTCGGCTTCTCCGCCCTGTCCGTCCCGAACCTGCTGGCTTCGACCGAGTGCCCCTCCGTCGATGCCGACCGCAGTGCTCCGGCGCGGACGACGCGATCTCGGGGGCCGAACCTATACCGGCCCGATGCAGCCCGTCCCGAATCGCTCGCACAGAGTGTGCAGTGCCATCCGGAGTGAGCAGGATCGATCGCGGTCGGCGTTCGCGGTCGGACGTGCGAGTGCTCAGGAGCGACTGCAGCCCGTGGGCGGTCGGGACCGGGAACTCGCGGACCTCGAAGTCGGAGATCACCGTGGGACAGAGGGACGCCGCCACCAGGGAGCACGACTCCTGGGCCACGACCACCGGCGAGCCGTTGGTCACGGCCGGCACCGCCTGCGGGAAGATCACCACCCCGGTCACCGGGTGCGGGCCACCGGAGCCCTCGAGGGTGCCGGTGATGCCCGCGGGGTCGGTGACCGATGCCAGGTCAGGAGTGGGCATGGCGCTCTGCTCCCCGGTCGGAGGTGACCCGTTGCAACCGGCCTCCTGCTGCTGCCACTGGGGAATGGTGAAGTACGGGCAGACCAGGGCGATCCCGGAGGGCCGGGCCGTGGTGTCGAAGGTGGCGAAGACGCCCTCGGTGCCCGCTTCGGCCTGGGTGAAGTTCGCCGGAGCGGTGGTGTCGGCCGGGGTGACCACCAGGCCGGCGGCGCCGGCCGAGGCCGCCCACTCCGAGCAGCTCCAGCCGTTGGGCCCGAGCAGCGTGTGGGTCCCGTCGGTGTAGAACTCCACCTTGCCCACCAGGGCCGTCGGGATGGGGGCCAGCAGGACGCTGGGCTTCCAGCCCTGGGTGGGGAGCACGACGCCGAAGCTGTTGGTGCAGCCGACCACCGGGAACGCCACGGCCACCTCACCGGAGAGCGGGGGCGTCGTGGCCGAGGGAACCCCGGCGGCCACGGGGTCCTGGGTGGTGGAGGTGGACCCGACGATGTCCGAGAGCGACTGCCCGCAGCCGGTGGCCAGCACGCCGACGGCGACCAGCGCGACGAGGCCGGCCCAGGCGGTCCGGGTGGCCGGGAGGGGGCGGTGCTCGGTGGGCGTCGGTTGCGTCACTGGACCAGACGTTAAGCCACCGGAGGGCCGTGACCGTGTCTCTCGGGCCCGGCCGCCTCAGCGGAGTGGTGGCGCGGGCCGGCTGAGCGGGCTACCGGACCGACGGGGGTGCATCCACATGCACCAGCTTGTCCGGGTTGCGGACCATCCGGATGGTCGCCACCCGGCCGCCCTCGACTTCGAACGCCGCCACCAGGTCGACGGTCCCGTCCCGGGACACCACCGAGCCGATGTCGCCGTTGACCGAAGCGGGGCGGGCCGTGAGGTGGCCCGCATACCGGCGGGTGAGGTTGACCAGGAAGCGGACCACCCGGTCGGCCCCGACCACCGGCCGCCTCGCCGCCCGGACGGAGGCCCCGCCGTCGGTGACGCAGATCACGTCGGGGGCCACGTAGCCCAGGGCCACCTCGACGTCGCCGAGGGCCACCGCCGTCAGGAGGGCCTCGACCACGGCCCGGTCGGTCCCGCCACCGGTTGGATCCCGTCTGGCCCGCGGTGCGTCCACGTCGGGCCGGACCTTCCGCCGGGCCCGGCTGGCGATCTGCCGGCAGGCCACCTCCGACTTGCCCACGGTCACGGCGATCTCGGCGAAGGGCACGACGAACACGTCGGCCAGCAGGAACACCGCCCGCTCCACCGGCTGGAGCTGGTCGAGCACGGTCAGGAAGCCCGAACCGGAGCGACTCGGCCAGTTCGGCGGCCTCGGCCGGCCCGGCCTCGGCCACCAGCGGCTCGGGGAGCCACGGTCCGACGTAGGCCTCCCGCCTCCGGCGGGCGCGACCGCAGGTGGTCGAGGGCGATCCGGGTGGTGACGGTGGTCAGCCAGGCCTCGGGCCGGTCGAGGTCCCCGGGGACGACGGTCCGCCAGCGCAGCCAGGCATCCTGGACCACGTCCTCGGCGTCGGCCACCGTTCCCAGCATGCGGTAGGCCAGCCCGACCAGGCGGGGACGCTCCCGCTCGAAGGCGTCGGGGGGCGCCGGAGGGGAGCCGGTGGGTGGGACGCTGGTCACGCCACCACTATGGAGGAGTCGGGTCGGCCGCGCCCGGCCAGCCCGCCGGCGGCATGCCCGCTGGCCAGTGAGGCGTCGGCCAGGAGACCGACGGGACCGATCCAGTCACCGGCCATGGTCACGCCCGGGACGCCGGTGTCCTCGATGCCGGGACGGCCGGCCAGCCCGCCGGCCGACGCCAATGGGAGGGCGCTGTACACCACCATGCGGGCCAGGAACCGGCGGACGACCACGTCCTGGTCACCCACGCCGGCCGTGGCCACGAGCGACTCCAGCTGCGGGCGGTCCTGTGCCGCGCTGCGGGCGCCGTAGCGGATGCGCGGCCACCACCGCCCCGCCCTCGGGTGCCTGGCGGGCCGGGGGCGACTGCACCGTGGCGTAGAGGGGATCGTCGAGCGAGAGGACGTAGCCCGGCGCGGGCATCCCGGGACACCCCGAGGTCGAGGCAGGCCGCGGTCACGGGGGGACCGAGTTCGCCCCACTCGGGGTCCGCGGGAAGGAGCCGGCGTACGGCGGCCGGGCCCGCCGGTGGCCACCACCACCCGGCCGGCCGTCAGCGTCCCCGCCGCGGTGCGGACCTCCACGCCGGCTCCGCCGCGGTCGATGCCCTCCACCTCCACCCCGGTGCGGAGGTCGAGCGAGTCGGACAGGGCGTCGAGCAGCCCCGACCAGCCACCGTGGAGGTAGAGGACGCCCGCCCGGGAGGCGCTCTGCAGCTGGGTGAGGGCGGCATCGGCGCTGAACCGGTCGACGTCGTCGGTGTACGTGCCCAGGCGGATCAGGGCCCGGACCATCGCGTCGGCGTCGGGACGGAGGCGGTGGCCGGCCAGCCACTCGGCCACCGGGGTGTGACCGAGCTCCCGGGGCCGGAGGCGGGGGAGGAGGCCGAGCAGCCGGACCAGTTGGGCCCGGGAGCGGGTGCCCAGGGCACCGGTCCGGAGCAGGGTGGCCGGACCGGTGGGCAGGGCGTGGAGGCGGCCCCCGGTCAGGGCCCGGTACCGGGCCGAGCGGCGGGGCGGCCCCGTCGGGGGCGACGCCCAGGGCAGCCAGGACGGCCATGCCCGCCCCACCGCGATAGAGGGCGTGCGCCCCCATGTTGAGGGTGAATCCGTCCCGCTCCTCGGTGCGGGCCCGCCCTCCCCGGGCGTGGGCCTCGAGCACCGTGACCCGGCACCCTGACCGTCGGGCGGTGGCGGCGGCGGTCAACCCGGCCAGTCCGGCCCCCACCACGATCACATCGGCATCGGTTGGCATACCCATCTGACGCCGGCCGGGCCCCGGTTGTGACAGTCGGCCGCCGGACGGCGGCCGGGGACGGGGCCCAGGCCCGGAATTCAGGCGCCGGCCGGTGTCACGTTCTGGAGTCGGACCTCCCCGTGGGCCAGTCGCTTCCCCGAGCCGTCGGTCACGTCGACCTGCCAGAGCTGCTGGGTCCGGCCCTGGTTGAGGGCCACTGCCTCGACCATCACCCGCCCGGCGGTGACCGACCGGAGGAAGTGGGTGGTGTTGGTCAGCCCCACCGCCACCTGGCCACGGTCGGCCACCGCCGCGCTGGCCCCGATGCTGGCCGCGCTCTCCACCGCCGTCGTGTAGACCCCGCCGTGGACGATGCCCCAGGGGGTGTGGTGCCGCTCGTCGAGGTCGATGTGGCCGGCCACCCGGTGGGGCGACACCGAGTCGACCTGCAGCCCGGCGGCGGTGACGAACGCTCCGGCCTGCTCGGAGGGGCGGGGCGAACGGGTGGGCGCTCCGGGGACCGTGGTCGGGGTGTCCGAACTAAGTTGTGTCATGAAACTGATTCTAGGTGGCGTCCCGACCAGGGGCAACCGCCAGCCCGGCGCCGGTCGGGGCACCGGTCGGCGATTGACGTGCACGTTAAGATAGATTGACGTAGAAGGTAGATCGAGCGAGCGCCGGAGGGCCATGGCCGTCGTAGAGGGTACGAAGAACCCCGCACCGTCGGACTCCGCGGACCCCTCGGAGCACGGAGTGCGCGGGGACCGCACCGTGGTCGACCTGCCGCCCAACTACAAGTGGATCGCCCTGTTCATCTCCACTCTGGGCATGCTGATGGCCACCATCGACGGCTCCATCGTGCTCATCGCCATGCCCGACATCTTCCGGGGCATCGGGCTCGACCCGTTGCAGCCGGGGAACACCTTCTACCTCCTGTGGATGATCCTGGGCTTCCTCGTCATCACCAGCGTGCTGGTGGTCAGCCTCGGCCGGATGGGCGACATCTACGGGCGGGTCCGGACCTACAACCTGGGCTTCGCCGTCTTCACCGTGTTCTCCCTCATGTTGAGCGTGACCTGGATGACCGGGCACGCCGCCGGCGTCTGGCTGATCACCATGCGCATCTTCCAGGGGGTGGGCGCGGCCATGCTGATGGCCAACTCGTCGGCCATCCTGACCGACGTGTTCCCCAGCAACCAGCGGGGGATGGCCCTCGGGGTCAACCAGGCCGCCGCCTTCAGCGGTACGTTCATCGGACTGGTACTCGGCGGCGTGCTGGCGCCGATCAACTGGCGGCTCATCTTCCTGGTCTCGGTGCCCATCGGCCTGTTCGCCACGGTCTTCGGCTACCTCAAGCTCCGCGAGACCAGCCCGCGCCGTCCGGCCCGTATCGACTGGCCGGGGAACATCACCTTCGCCCTGGGGCTCATCTTGGTCATGGTGGGCATCACCTACGGCATCGAGCCCTACGGCCACCACACCATGGGGTGGACCAGCCCGACGGTGATCACCTCGCTGGTCGTCGGACTCGGCCTGCTCGTCGCCTTCTGCATCATCGAGACCAAGGTGGAGCAGCCCATGTTCCGTCTGCAGCTGTTCAAGATCCGGGCGTTCACCGGCGGCGTGCTGGCCAGCTTCCTGGCCGCCCTGAGCCGGGGTGGGCTGATGTTCATGCTGATCATCTGGCTCCAAGGCATCTGGCTGCCGCTGCACGGCTACGCCTTCAGCGTGACGCCGCTGTGGGCCGGCATCGCCATGATGCCCCTGACGGTCGGGCTGTTGATCGCCGGCCCCCTCTTCGGCGTGCTCTCCGACCGCTACGGGGCCCGGCCGTTCGCCACCGGCGGCATGCTGATGACCGCCGTGTGCCTCGCCCTCCTGGAATTCCTGCCCGTCGACTTCTCCTACTGGGTCTTCGCCGTGCTGCTGTTCGCCACCGGCATGGCCATGGCGTCCTTCGGTTCTCCCAACCGGGCCGGCGTCATGAACAGCCTCCCCCCGCAGCACCGGGGGGCCGGGTCGGGCATGAACACCACGTTCCAGAACTCGGCACAGGTCCTCTCCATCGGGATCTTCTTCTCACTCATGATCGCCGGTCTGTCCTCCACCCTGTCGGGCAATCTGCTGCATGGGCTGCTGGCCCACGGCGTGCCCGCCGACGCCGCCCGGGCGGCGGCCCGCCTGCCCGCGGTCTCCACACTGTTCGCGGCCTTCCTGGGCTACGACCCGGTGCAGCACCTCATCGGGGCCCACCAGCTGAGCCAACTACCGGCCGCCCAGCAGCACGCCCTCACTGGTCGCAGCTTCTTCCCCGGGCTGATCAGCGCCCCGTTCCGGGCGGGGCTGCACGCCGCCCTCGACTTCGCCATCGTGGCCAGCCTGTTCGCCGCCGCGGCGTCATGGATGCGGGGTGGTCACTACGTCTACTCCGAGCCCGAGCCGGGGGCGTCGACCGGGACGCCAGACGACGACGTGTCCGGTGCGGCGGTCGCCCAGGTGGCCGGATGATCACCCGGAACGCCACCCCACAGCCGGCGGCCGCCACCTTCCGGATCGGGGAGGTGGCCAAGCTCACCGGGCTGACCCCCCGCACGCTGCGTTACTGGGAGGAGCAGGGTCTCATCAGCCCCAGCAGCTACCGGGGCCGGGGCGAGCGCCTGTACTCGTCGACGGACATGGCCCGGGTCACCCGGATCAAGGACCTCCAGGAACTGCTGGGCTTCTCGCTGGCCGAGGTGCGGGTCGTGCTCGACACCGAAGACATCGAGGTCCTCGACCGGCTCCGCTCGGAGTACCGGTGGGGCGACGCGTCACCCGAGCGCCGGCGCCAGCTCCTCGACGAGGCCATCGACGCCAACGAGAAGCTGCTCGAGCGCCTCGACATCACGCTGGCCCGGATCGGCCGCTTCCGCGACGAGCGGGCGGTCAAGTCCGTCCGATTGCACGAGGCCCGTGCCGAGCTCGAGGACGACTCCGCCGTGGAGCTCGGGGTCGAGCCGTCCTGAACGCCCACCGGCCAGACCCACTGCCATCAGCCTCTCTCCGGACCATCCCGACCCAGGAACAGACAGGAGTCGATCCATGAGCGACGCCATGCGAGCCGAGACGGTACAGATCACCGGGCACGGCCAGGACGCCATCGAGGCGTACCTGGCCCTTCCCCTCGACCCGGCACCCACCGGAGGGGTGGTGGTGATCCACCACATGCCTGGGTTCGACGAACAGACCAAGGAGATCACCCGGCGGTTCGCCGCGCACGGCTATCTGGCCATCTGCCCGAACCTCTACTCACGCGAGGCCCCCGGTGCCAGCCCCGACGACGCGGCCGCCGCCGCCCGCGCCCAGGGCGGGGTGCCCGATGCACGGCTGGTCGGCGATGTCGGCGCGGCCGCCGCCTACCTGCGCTCCTTCGGCTCCTCCAACGGCAGGGTGGCCACCATCGGCTACTGCTCGGGCGGCCGGCAGTCGTTCCTGGCCGCCTGCAGCCTCGACCTTCAGGCGGCCGTCGACTGCTACGGGGCCTTCGTGACCCGGCCGGCACCCGAAGGGCTCCCGCTCAGCGTCGAACCCATCCTGCAGCTGGCGCCCGAGCTGTCCTGCCCCCTTCTCGGGCTCTTCGGCGCCGAGGACCAGTACCCCTCCCTCGAGGAGGTGGCCGAGTTGGAGGAGGCCCTGGCCAAGGCGGGCAAGGTGTTCGAGTTCCACTCGTACGAGGGGGCCGGCCACGCCTTCTTCGCCACCAACCGGCCCAGCTATCGCCCCGAGGCGGCCAACGAGGGGTGGAACAGGATCTGGGAGTTCTTCGACCGCAACCTGGCCAGCCGCTGAGCGGCACCACCGACCCGCGACATTTACCCGCGACATCGACCGACTCCATCGACCGAACGGAGAGCCCATGTGTACCTACCAGACCAGCACGATGACCATCGAGGGGAGTGGCAAGGGGGCGACCGGCTGGTTCCCCGTGACCACGCCTCGGTCTACTTCGACCACCCGGTCCACGCCCGTCCCGAGCACACCCTCAACATCGATCTGATCAATCCGTCGCGGGGCCCCGGTGACCGCGTGGCCATGGAACTCGACCCCACCTCGGCCCGGGCCCTGGCCGAGGCCATCCTGGCCACCCTGGAGGCGGTACCTTCGGCTCTGCTGGCCGTGACGCCGCCGAGCTGACCCCAACCCCTCTCCTGTCGGCCGCTGGCTACTGGGGCGGAGGCGTCTGCCCGGGTTCGGCCGGGGGTGCCGGGGGTGCGACGGGGGGCATCGGTGGGGGCGGGGCCTGTCCGGCCGGAGGGTAGCCGGGCTGTGGTGGGGGCGGGGCCTGGCCGGCCGGCGGGTAGCCGGGCTGCGGTGGGGGCGGGGCCTGGCCGGCCGGTGGGTAGGCCGGCTGACCGGCCGGTGGGTAGCCGGGCTGGGGCGGGTAGCCCGGTCTGCGGCGGGTAGTAGCCGCCGGCGGGAGGGTAGCCACCCGATGTCGCGCCCATCGCCGCCGCAGGTCCGCGATACACGCTCGAGCCGAGCCACAGGATGTAGTAGAAGATCACCGACACGTAGGGGATCACGAGGCCGACGGTGAATCCAGGACCGTGCCCGAAGCTCTTCGAGACGTCGTTGGCAACGATGATGTAGATCACGAAGAATGCCAGCGTCCCGAGGTAGGGCACGATCAACAGGAGCAGGAACCATCCCCAGGACGTCGGCCGTCCGGCCACCTTGAGCAGGATGATGAAGTTGTAGAAGGGGACGAACCCGGCCCACCCCGGCTGGCCGGCCTTGACGAAGGTGCCGTAGAGGCCGAGCGCGGTCAGCACATAGAGGGCGAGACCGATGAAGAGGAACACGGCAAAGCCGCTACCGCCGCTCGAAACCGTATAGCTCGTTGCCGCTAGGTGTCCCATGGGTTCCCCTTTGGACTCAGTCGCTCGTCGTACCCGGATGTGGGCACTTCCTACTTTCCTTGTTAGCACTTGATGGGTACGGCGGGGTCGATGCCTGCGCCTGTGGCCAGGGACGTTGTTGATTGCGCAACCACCTTTGGCGCGGCCCGGTTCAGATGGCGGGCCGGAACGGGTGGGACCCGACCGCCCGGAGCCGGCGGCCCGGGGACGGCACGCCGGTCACCTGGTTGTCGCACCCCCTGACTAGGGTCGCTGATCGATGCTCCATCTGTATTCGGCGGGCTCGGCCCGGCCCCTGGCAGCTCGACTGGCCGAGGTCCTGGCGGTCGCGCCCCCGGACCCGTTCACGCCGGAATGGCTGGCCGTGCCGTCCGACGGGATGCGACGCTGGCTCGCCCTCGAGCTGGCCCGTCATCTCGGCGCCTCGGGGCCCGGTGCCGGCGACGGCATCGCCGCCAACATCATCAGGGCCTATCCGGGCGACCTGCGCAATGCCGTCCTGGCCATGGACCGGCCCTTCGGCCAACCCGACCCCTGGCGCATCGAGCGGATGGTATGGCCGGTGCTGGATGCCGTCGCCACCGCCGACGGGGGGACCGGGCTCCCCGTCGGCCGCGGCGTGGGCTGGGCCGGGGGAGGGCGCCTCGCTCTATGCCCGGGGCCGGCGCATCGCAGACCTGTTCGACCGCTACCACCTGCACCGTCCACACATGGTGCGGGAGTGGGCCCGAGACCGGTTGGTCGACGGCACGGGCCGACCCCTGGCCGACCATGCCGCTTGGCAGGCCCGGCTCTGGCGACAGGTCAGGGACCGGATCGAGGAGCCCAGCCCGCCGGAACGGCTGCCCGGGGCCCTCCGGCGCCTCCACGCCGGCGAGGCCCCGCTCGACCTGCCGCCGCGTCTGGTGCTGTTCGGGTTCACCCTTCTGCCGGTCGGGGGGTTCCTCGAGGTGGCCCGGGCGGTCGGCGCGTCCCGGGAGGTCCACCTGTTCCTGCTGGAGCCGACCCATCTCGATCCCGACCGGCTGCTTCGGGTGAGCCCGGCGCCGGGGGACGGCTCCCTCCGACCGAGGGCGAACGACGCCACCGCCTCGCTGGTCGCCCACCCGCTGCTCCGGAGCTGGGGCCGTCTCCATCGTGAGACGGCACTGCAGCTGGCTGACGTCCGGGCCGAGAAGGTCCCGGTGCAACGGCTGGAGGATCCGGGGTCGACCGGGGCGTCCTCCGGCACCCTCCTCGGTCGTCTGCAGCACGATCTCCGGGCCAACCGGTCGCCGGAGGCCACACTGGCCGATGATCCCGGTGACGACTCGGTGCAGTTCCACTCCTGCTTCGGGGCCGGCCGTCAGGTCGAGGTCCTGAGGGACGCCCTCCTCCACCTGTTGGCCCGGCCGGGGTCGGACCTGACCGAGGACGAAATCGTCGTCCTCTGCCCGGCGCTCGACCGCTTCGCCCCACTGGTCGAGGCGGCCTTCGGCCGCTCGGCCGGCGCGACGTCGGACACCTCCTCGGCGATCCTCTCGTCGGCCGGCCCGCACGCCGGCCGCCACGGCGCTCCCGCCCTGCGGTACCGGTTGGCCGATCGCTCGATCCGGACCACCAACCCGGTGCTGAGCGCGGCCTCGTCTCTGCTCCAGCTGGTGGCCGGCCGGTTCGACGTGGACTCCGTGTTGGAGTTCCTGGCCCTGGGTCCGGTCCGGGAGCGCTTCGGATTCGACGACGACGCGTTGGGTGTGATCGGCGAGTGGATGGAGGCCACCAACGTGCGGTGGGGACTCGATCCGTCCCAGCGGGAGCGGTTGGGTCTCCCCGGCTCGGTCGTCACCAACACGTGGGGGGCGGCCGTGGACCGGCTGCTGATCGGCTCGGCCGTCTTCGACGAGGAGCTCCGGCTGGCGATCGGCGACATCGCGCCCTACGGCGTCGAGGGAGGAGATGTCGAGACCGCCGGGAGTCTGGCCGCCATCGTGGGGTGCCTGGCCCACCTGGCGGCCGACGCGTCGGCCTCCCACCCCCTGGCCGCCTGGGTCGAACGGATCGGCCAGACGTGCGCCGCCCTGTTCGCCACCGAGCGGGACCAGGGGTGGCAGCTCGAGGCCCTGGAGCGCATCCTCGGCGACGTGGTCGAGTCGTCGGTGCGCCAGGGGGAGGCGTCGTCGGTGGCGCTGGAGTTCGGCGACGTCCGGCGGCTGCTCGAGGAGCGCCTCGACGACAAGGTGGGCCGGGCCGATTTCTTCCGGGGTGGGATCACGGTCACCTCGTTGACGCCGCTCCGTTGGGTGCCGTTCCGGGTGGTCTGCCTGCTCGGCATGGACCAGGCCGCCTTCGGCGCCGAGGGGTCGGCCGGTGACGACCTCTCGGCCCTGGTCCCCCTCATCGGGGATCGGGATCCGAGGGGCGAGGCCCGTGAGACCCTCCTGGAGGCGGTGCTGGCCGCCCAGGACCACCTGGTGGTGGTGCGCGACGGCCACGATGTCCGGACCAACCAGGCGGTGCCGAGGGCGGTGCCCACCGCCGAGCTCTACGAGTCCGTGCTGGCCTCGGCGGCGGCCGGAGGGCGGGCCGACGTGGCCCGTCGCCTCGAGATCGACCACCCCCGCCTGCCCTACGACGAGCGCTGCTTCGAGACGGGGAGGCTGGCGGCCGGAACCCCGTGGGGATTCGACCGCATCGAGTTGGCCGGAGCGTTGGCCCGGCGGGGCCAGGCCACGCGGCGACGGCCGTTCCTGGACGAGCCCCTCGACTCGCCGACGTCCGACGTCATCGAGCTCTCGGTACTGCACCGGTTCCTCAGGAATCCCACCGCGGCGTTCGTCGGCGACCGCCTGGCGGCCCGCCTCCCCCGTCCCGAGGACGAGACACCCACCGCGTTGGCCGTGGACATCGGGGGCCTGACCGGCTGGACCGTGGGCACCCGGCTCCTCGAGGCCCGGCAGTACGGACACACGTTCGAGGAGTGGCTGCACTACGAGCGGCGGCTGGGTACCCTGCCGCCGTCGCCGCTCGGCGAGGATCAGATCCGGGTCCTCGACCGGACGGTGCAGGCCATGCTGGACGCGGCCCACCAGGCGGGGATGGTGCCGGGCCCCGCCGTTCCGTGTCCGGTGGACGCCCTGCTGCCCGACGGCACCCGGGTCGTCGGCTCGGTCCCGCTCCGTGTGGGCGGCGACCCGGGCGACCCGTCCGGCCCGGCCGAGCTCTACTACTCGAGGTTCAAGCCGACCCACCGGGTGGCCGCCTGGCTCGATCTGATGGCGCTGATGGCGACCGATCCGGGGCGTCGGTGGCGATCGCTGGCCGTCAGCCGTCCCGAACGGGCCGGGGGGAGCCCGACGGTCAATGATCTGGTGCCCTCGACCGCGGTCGACGAGGGCAGTCCGGGTGCCCCATCGGTATTGGCCGTGGCCGTGGACTGCTACCGGAGGGGGATGACCGAGCCCCTGCCGCTCTTCCCCAACTTCTCGTTCCACCTGTACCGCGGCAAGTCGCCCCGGGGCCACTGGAAGGGGTACCCGTTCCCAGAGGACGGAGACCATCCGGCGGTACGGTTGGCCTTCGACGACCGCGACTTCGACGCCATCACCCGACTCGAGCCCCGGCCCACCGATCCCCCGGGGGTCAAAGGCCGGGCCTGGCGGTTCGCCACCTACCTGCACCGGACCATCGACACGTCCACCACCTCCCGGCCCAGCGGTGAGGACAGCCGCACCTCGACCAGGACGTCCGGGCGCCGATGACGGCCGACACCGCCGCCCGGTTCGACCTGGCCGACCCTCTTCCCCGCGGAAAGGTGGCCATCCAGGCCAGCGCCGGGACCGGCAAGACGTACACCCTGGCCGACCTGGCCACCCGATTCATCGCCGAGGACCGGGCATCCGCCTCGGAGCTGCTGATCGTCACCTTCACCCGCGCCGCCACCGACGAGCTCCGGGCCCGGGTGCGGGACCGGGTGGTCGGCGCCGTCGAGCACCTGGAGTCGGGTCATCCCGCGCCGTCCGACGACGCCCTGCTGGACCTGCTGACCCGGCAGGGGGACGGTGCCCAGCTGACCCGGTTGGCGCGTGCCGTGTCCGAGTTCGACGCCGCCACCGTCACCACCATCCACGGATTCGCCAAGCAGGTGCTCGGTGCCCTGGGCGTCACCGCCGGGGCCGACCCCGATGCCCGACTCGATGTCGACTCGTCCGGTCTGATCAGGGACACCTGTGCGGACGTCCTGATCACCGCCGCCGTGGACGGCCGCCCGGTCGACCTGCTTCCGACCCCGGACGAGCTGTATGAGGCCACCATGTTGGTTGACGGGCGACCCGACCTCGTGCTGGTGCCGGGCCCGGACCAGCCCGGTGCGGCCCCGTCGCACCTCCTCCTCCGTCAGTTGGTGGAGCAGACCGCGGCACTGGTGTCCCTCCGGCGTCGACAGCGCGGCACCCTCAGCTTCGACGACGTCCTCACCCAGCTCCGCGACGCGCTCCGCGGCCCCGGCGGCGACAGTGCCGTCGCCTCCCTCCGGAATCGATTCCGGGTGGCGCTGGTCGATGAGTTCCAGGACACCGACCCGGTCCAGTGGGAGATCCTCTCGACCCTGTTCGACGGGCCCGGCACGGGAACGACTCTGGTCCTGGTGGGGGACCCCAAGCAGGCCATCTACGCCTTCCGGGGTGCCGACGTGCACACCTACCTCCGGGCCGTCGAGGGTGGTTCGTCGACCACGCGCCGGTCGCTCCTCACCAACTGGCGGTCCGACGACTCGGTGCTGACGTCGCTGGACGCCCTGTTCGACGGAGCCACCTTCGGCAGCCCCGACATCCCGTTCGTGCCCGTGAGCGAGGCCGAGGTCAACCGGGGGCGGTACCTGCTGGGCGGGGACGGCCGGCCGCTGCCGGCCCTCTCGCTCCGGTTGGCCATCGGGGATGGCATCGTCCGGCACAAGCTCAAGGACCATCTGGTCACCACCGCTCCGGCCGAACAGGCCATCTATGCCGACCTGGTGACCGAGGTGGCTCGACTCCTCGGCGAAGGCCGCCTCCCCGAATCCGTCGACGCTGGCCGCCACCGACCGATCCGTCCGCCGGACATCGCCGTACTGGTCGGGAGGCATGCCGAGGCGGCCGACGTCCAGGCCGCCCTGGCCGAGCACGGGATCCCGGCCGTCGTGGCCCGGGGCGGCAGCGTGCTGGAGTCACCGGCCGCCGATCAGATGCGGTGGCTGCTCCACGCCCTCGGCCGACCAGCCGACCCCCGCCGGGTTCGGATGTATGCGCTGTCGTGGTTCGCCGGCCACCGGGCCACCGAAGTGGCCGCCCTGTCGGAGGCCGCCCTGGTGGCCATGCAGGAGGCGCTGCGCCAATGGTCGGAGATGCTCGGCTCCCACTCGGTGGCCGACACCTTCGCCCGGGTGTGGTCGGAGAGCGGTGTGGTCCCGAGAGTGCTGGCCGCCGCCGACGGCGACCGGAACATGACCGACCTCGATCACCTGGTCGAACTGTTCGACGGTGTCTCGGCCGGCGGACGCAGCGGCGTGGCCGGGCTGCTCTCGGTGCTGGACACCGAGCCCCGTCGCGAGGACGACACCGAGGTCGATGGCGACGTGTCCGCCCGTCGCATCGCCTCGGAGGCGGCCTCGGTGCAGATCATGACGGTGTGGGCGGCCAAGGGCCTCGAGTTCCCGGTGGTGTGCCTGCCCACCCTGTGGCGTCCGCCCCGTCAGGACGAGCCGGTGGTCTACGTGGACCCGGTCACGGGCCGGCGGACCTTCGACCTGGCCGGCGGAGCGGACTGGCCCGACGAGGCCGGGGCGCTTACCCGGCGCCAGCTGGCCGCCGACGAGTCCGCCGGCGAACGTCTCCGATTGCTGTACGTGGCGCTGACCCGGGCCCGACATCAGACGATGGTGTGGTGGGCCCAGGTGGAGAGGAGCTCGCAGTCGGCGCTGGCCCATGTCCTGTTCGCCCGCAAGGGGGTGGCCATCGACCCCGAGGCGTTCAGCGCCGAGTCGGTCTCGGTCCCGGCCGACCGGGACGCGGTGGCCCATTTCGATCCCCTGGTAGCGGCAGCCATGGGCACCGTGGCCGTCCGGGCGATCGACGAGGCAGCGCCACGGCAGGAGCCGTGGACCGCACCGGCCGTCGAGCAACCGCGGTCCGAGCTCCGGGTGGCGACGCTCGAGGACGTCCCGGACCGTCGGCGCCAGCGCTGGTCGTTCTCGGCCATCGTCGACCAGGCGTCGGTCGTGCGCTCCGATCCCCACGATGCCTCGATGGCCGACCGGGGAGCCGGCGACGAGCAGGAGCCCGACGGACCGGTCTTCGAGGTCGCGGAGGCCGCTCCGGGTGGTCCCCTCGCCGGAGCGGGCGACACCCCGGCCGACCGGGGTGTTCCGAGGAGCCCGCTGGCCGATCTCCCGGCCGGGACCGCCTTCGGCACCCTGGTGCACTCGGTGCTGGAGGAGGTCGACTTCGGCTCCGACCGGCTCGACGAGGAGGTGGAGGAGGCGGTGGATCGCCAACTCCTGTGGCGGTCGGTGGACCTGACCCCCGTCATCCCCGCCGGCGCCACCGCCGACCAGGGGAAGGCCCTGCTCGTCGCCGGTCTCTGCCGCGCCGTCGAGACCCCACTGGGAGCCGGGTGCGGCGGCGTCCGGTTGGCCGACGTCGACGCCGCCGACCGGATCGCCGAGGTCTCCTTCGACCTGCGCCTGGCCGACGACGGCCCGTTGCCCAGCGTGCGGGGGATCGGTGCCCTGGTGCTGGACCACCTCGACCCCGGCGACCCGTTGACCGGGTGGGCGACCCGATTGGCCGACGGGTCCATCGAGGTCACGGTGGCCGGCCATCTCACCGGATCGATCGACCTGGTCATGAGGGTGCCGGGCGGAGCGGACGGTCACCGATTCGTGGTGGCCGACTACAAGACGAACGCCCTCCATCCGCGGGGCGCCCCGGTCGGCCCGGACGACTACGCCCCCGCCCGGCTGGTGACGGCCATGGAGGATCACGACTATCCGCTCCAGGCCCTGCTCTACTCGGTGGCCGTCCACCGCTACCTGCGCTGGCGGAAGTCCGACTACCGGCCCGAGACCCACCTGGGCGGCATCGCCTACCTGTTCCTCCGGGGCATGGCCGGTCCCGGAGGGCGGTCCGGGGACCCGTCGGGTGTGTTCGGGTGGGCTGTGCCTCCGACGCTGGTGGTCTCGCTCAGCGATCTACTGGACGGCCGCCCACCAGGGGGTGGGGGATCGTGACCCTGCGCACGGTTCCCGGTGCCGGCGGGAGGCCCGTGGTGATGCCCGCCGGGACCGGGGTCCTGGCCCCCTTCGTCGAGGCCGGAGTGTTCGGGGCCTACGAGGTGCAGTTCGCCGCCACGGTGCTCCGCCTGCAGCCCGGTCTCGGCGCCGAGGAACTGCTCGCCCTGGCGGTGGCGGCCCGGGCCCCCCGGTTCGGCCACGTGTGCACGCCGCTCGATGACATGGCCGTCCGGCTCGCCGAGCTCGATGGGGAGGAGGCGGACGGCCTGCCGTGGCCGTCGCCGGACGCCTGGGCGGCCCGCCTGGCCCGATCGGGCGTCGTGGCCTCGGTGCCGCAGCTGGGTGACGGGCCCATCCGCCCGTTGGTCTGGGACGGTGGACGGCTCTATCTCCACCGCTACTGGCACTACGAGCTGGCCATCGCCGACGATCTCGCCCGGCGGTGCCTCCCCGCGCCGTCGGACCCGTCCGGCCCGTGGCCCGACGCCTCCGGGGACGAGGTGGACCGTGTGCTCGACCTGCTGTTCGTCCCCGATGGATCCACCGCGCCCGACCTCCAGCGGCTGGCCGCGCGACGGGCGCTGGGCCCCGGGGTGTCGATCATCGCCGGAGGACCGGGGACCGGGAAGACGTACACAGTGGCCCGGCTCCTGGCCGCGGCCCACCTGGTGGCGGCCGAGCGGGGCAGTCACCTCTCGGTGGCGCTCGCCGCTCCGACCGGCAAGGCCGCAGCCCGCATGGGCGAAGCGGTCCAGGCCGCCGTGGCCGGTCTCGACCTGGCCGGCCGGGCGGAAGGTGCGGCCGGGCCGGTGGCCGCCACCGACCCCACCACCATCCACTCCTTGCTGGGTTGGGAGGACCGTACCCACTTCCGTCACCACCGTGGGCACCCGCTGCCCGAGGACATGGTGATCGTCGACGAGACCTCGATGGTCTCCCTCCCCCTGATGGCCAAGCTCCTCGACGCCGTCCGACCCGAGGCCTCGGTGGTGCTCGTGGGCGACCCGTACCAGCTGGCCAGCATCGAGGCCGGCACGGTGATGAGTGACGTCGTCGGCCGGGCGGGCGATCCAGAGGAGCCCGACCTCCCCCATGGTCCCGGCTTGCCGCCCGGATCGGTGCTGTCCACGCCGACCTTGTGGGACCAGGACCCGACTCCGGACGCGGCCCCGACGGGGGTCCTGGGCGGCCGGGTCACGGTGCTCCGGACCATGCGCAGGTTCGAGAGGGGCTCGACCATCGCCGCCCTGGCCGATGCCGTCCGTACCGGTCAGGGCGCCCGGGCCATGACCCTGCTGGAGGAGCGGGCCGGTGACCTCCGGTGGGTGCACCCCGACGGTCCGGGGTCGTTGGGGGTGGTGGTCGCCGAGCTGGTGGAGGTAGGCGGTGAGCTGGTCGCCGCCGCGGCGCGGGGAGACGGTCCTGCCGCCCTCGACGCCGCCGGGCGGGTCAAGGTCCTGGCCGCCACCCGTCGGGGCCCGCACGGCATGGTCGACTGGACCGATCGGATCGAGCGGGGCGTGGCCGAGGAGCTCACCGGGTTCCACCCCGATCGCCGCTGGCACGTCGGACGTCCGGTGCTGGTCACGGCCAACGATCGGGCCAATCGGGTGTTCAACGGGGACACCGGGGTGGTGGTGCAGGGCGAGGAGGGCATGGAGGTCGTCCTCGCCTCCGAGGACGCCCTCCGGCGGCTGGCCCCCTCCCGTCTCGACCGCGTCGAGACCTGGTGGGCCATGACCATTCACAAGAGCCAGGGCTCCGAGTTCCCCCACGCCGTCGTGTCGCTGCCCGGCCCCGGATCGCCCATCCTCACCCGTGAGCTCCTCTACACCGCCGTGACCAGGGCCCGGGACCGCCTGACCGTGGTGGGCACGGCCGAGTCCATCGAGCGGGCCATCGCCCGTCCGCTGTCACGGGCCTCGGGCCTCCGGCAGCGCCTGTGGCCGTCATGACCGGCCGGCCCCGGCCGGCGCCGCGACCTGCCGAGGGGCACCCCATCCGGGCCTAGGGGAGCAGACGCTTGAACCCGACGTGGGTCGGCTCGAAGCCGTGACGGGTGTAGAAGCGGTGGGCTTCGGTGCGCTGCCGGTTGGAGGTGAGTTGGACCCGGTAGCACCCGGCCCGTCGGGCGGCGCCGACGGCCGCCGCCAGCAGCTGGGCGCCGATGCCCTCCGAGCGGTGGTCCGGATGGACGTGCAGCGACTCGATCTCGGCACACAGTCCCCCCTGCCGCTGGAAGTGCCGGAACACCACCAGCTGGCACAGGCCCACCACCTCGCCCGCCCGGTCCGCCACCAGCACGTCGCCGTGGGCGGTCCCCTGGATCTCGGCCAGCGCCCGCCCATAGGGCCCCGGGTCCGACGACCCCTCGTCGGTACCGGGCAGGGCCCCGTACCGGATGAGCCGGACCAGACGGGGCACGTCGGTGGGTTCCGCGCTCCTGATGGTCACCTCGTCCACCGCGGCAGTATCGCAGTCGATCACGGCGACCGCACCGCCGACCCTCTGTCCCGGACCCGGCCAGGCGATTGTGCCTAGCCTGGCCCGATGGACGAACACGCAACTGCCCTCGACGTCGCGTCCGCCATCCGGACCATGGACGTCTCGCCGCTCGAGGTGCTGGACGCCACCCTGGCCCGGATCGACGCCCGCAATCCGGTGCTCAACGCGGTGATCTGGCGCAACGACGAGGAGGCCAGGGCCGAGGCCAAGGTACTCGGGGACCGCATCGCCGCCGGTACCGACGACCTCCCGCCGTTCGCCGGGGTGCCCCTGCCCATCAAGGACCTCCTGGCGGTGGCCGGGCAGCCGGTGACCTACGGCTCCCAGGGGGCCCCGGAGGGGCCGAGCACGGTGACCGAGCCGGTGGCGGACGCCTTCCGGCGGGCCGGCTTCATCCTGACCGGCCGGACCAACACCCCCGAGTTCGGATCGATCACGGTGACCGAGAACAGCCGGTTCGGAGCCACCCGCAACCCGTGGAACCCGGCCCACACCTCGGGCGGCTCCAGCGGCGGTGCGGGCACGGCCGTGGCGGCGGGGATGTTCGCGGTGGCCCACGCCAGTGACGGCGGGGGCTCGATCCGGATCCCGGCCTCGTGCTGTGGCCTGGTGGGCCTCAAGCCCAGCCGGGGGCGGGTGGCGTCCATCGTGCCGGGCTGGCAGGGCATGACCACCGACGGCGCGCTCACCCGGACGGTGGCCGACAGCGCGGCGGTGCTCGACGTGATCAGCGCCCCCGATCCCCACGCCTGGTGGAACGCACCCCGCCCGGAACGGCCCTACGCCGACGAGGTGGGGGCCGACCCGGGCCGCCTGCGGGTGGCCCTGTGCACGGTGTCGGCCCTCGGCGTCCCGGTGGCCGACGGGCCTGCCGCCGCCGTGGAGCACGCGGGCCGGCTGCTCGAGGCTGCCGGCCACCAGGTCACCTGGCTGGAGGCCGACGTGTTCGACCCGGCCGGCCTCGGCCCGTTCCTCCACGTGGTGAACTCCGGTGCGGCCGAGGTGGACGGTCTCGACTGGGACCGCGTCGAGCCCCACAACCAGGCGGCCCGGCACGCCGCCGAGGGCGTGGACAGTCTGGCCTTCGTCCGGTCCCTCAGTGCGCTGAAGCTCCTGACCCGGTCGATCCTGTCCCGGTTCGACCACGAGTTCGACCTGTTGGTCACGCCGACCATGACCATCGAGCCCCCCGAGGTGGGCCTGCTCGAGGCGGTCCATGCCGGGGCCGGGACCGGCATGCCGCCGATGGAGATCGTGGGCATGGCCGCCTTCACCGCCGTCTTCAACATCACCGGCCAGCCGGCCGTCAGCCTGCCCCTGTACCAGGCGCCCTCGGGGCTGCCCGTCGGTGTGCAGCTGGTGGCCGGGCCCTGGCAGGAGGCCCGGCTGGTCCGGGTGGCCTCCCAGCTGGAGCAGGCCGATCCCTGGGCCGCCCGTCACCCGGCCGTCGACTGAGCGTCGGCTCCCGGTGGCCCGGTTGCGGCCCCGATCGGGCGTGGCCGGCCCCGGGGGAGGTGGGTAACGTCGGGGTCCGAGCCAAGGAGGGCCCATGACGACCATCGACGAGACCGTACGGCAGCACAAGTACATCCTCGACGAGAGCGAGATGCCCACCGCCTGGTACAACATCGTGCCCGACCTGCCGTCTCCTCCACCGCCGGCCCTCCATCCGGGGACCCTGCAACCGGCCGGCCCCGACGACTTCGCGCCGCTGTTCCCCATGGACCTCATCCTCCAGGAGGTGAGCCAGGACCGGTTCATCGACATCCCCGGCGCCGTGCTCGACGTCTACCGGCAGTGGAGGCCGTCGCCCCTGTTCCGGGCCCACCGGTTGGAGGAGGCCCTGGGCACTCCGGCCCGCATCTACTACAAGTACGAGGGCGTCTCGCCGGCCGGCTCGCACAAGCCCAACACCGCGGTGCCCCAGGCGTACTACAACGCCAAGGCCGGGGTCCGGCGACTGACCACCGAGACCGGGGCCGGCCAGTGGGGTACGGCCCTGGCCTTCGCCTGCGCCCTCTACGGATTGGAGTGCGAGATCTGGCAGGTGGGGGCGTCCTTCGACCAGAAGCCTTACCGGCGGCTGATGATGGAGGCGTTCGGGGGGAAGGTCCACCGGTCGCCGAGCACCCTGACCGCAGCCGGCCGGGCCGTCCTCGAGGCCGATCCGGAGAGTCCCGGGTCACTGGGGATCGCCATCTCGGAGGCCGTCGAGGTGGCCGCCCCCGACCCCGAGACCCGGTACGCGCTGGGCAGCGTGCTCAACCACGTGCTGATGCACCAGACCATCATCGGTGAGGAGGCGCTGCTCCAGCTGGCCAAGGCCGGCGAGCCGGCGCCCGACCTGCTGGTGGGGTGTACCGGTGGCGGTTCCAACTTCGGAGGGCTGGCCTTCCCGTTCATGCGGGAGCGGATGGCCGGGCGGATGAACCCGGTGATCCGGGCGGTCGAGCCCGCCTCCTGCCCGTCCCTGACCCGGGGCGTCTACGCCTACGACTTCGGGGACACGGCCGGGATGACGCCGCTCATGAAGATGCACACCCTGGGCCACGACTTCATCCCCGACCCCATCCACGCCGGCGGCCTGCGTTACCACGGGATGTCCCCCCTGATCTCCCACCTCTACGAGCTGGGCATGATGGAGGCCGTCGCCATCCCGCAGTTGGAGTGCTTCGCCGCGGCCATGCAGTTCGTGCGGTCCGAGGGCATCCTGCCCGCGCCGGAGCCCACCCACGCCATCGCCGCGGCCATCCGGGAGGCTCTGGCCTGCAAGGAGTCCGGCGAGGAGAAGGTCATCCTGACCGCCCTGTGCGGCCATGGCCACTTCGACCTG
The DNA here is from genome assembly GCA_963812525.1 of uncultured Acidimicrobiaceae bacterium. GTDB lineage: Bacteria > Actinomycetota > Acidimicrobiia > Acidimicrobiales > RAAP-2 > Bog-756. The sequence continues at coordinate 8,228 of CAWEVL010000003.1, read as the reverse complement.
GCCGCCTACGACTCCTACCTGAGCGGGCAGATGGTCGACGAAGCGGTCACCGACGCCCGGTTCGAGGCCGGACTGTCCACGCTGCCGGTGGTGGCCTGACCGGGCGGCACCACCCCGGGTCCGAGCCCCGGCGTCACTCCGTCCGGAGCAGGGTGGCCGGGCGGGACCGGGCCGCCACCAGGGCCGGACCGAGGGCCAGCAGGTTGGCCACCACCAGCGTGCCCAGGGCGACGGCGGCGATCACCCAGCCGGCCACGACGGGGACCGGGACCACGCCCAGGTGGTCGGCGAAGACCCGCCAGACCAGCCGGCCGACGGCCACGCCGGCCGGCACCCCCACGACGATCCCCACGAGGGCCACGGTGGTGGTCTGCCAGGCCAGGGTGAAGGCGACCTGGCGGCGGAGGAAGCCGAGGGACTTGAGCAGCCCCACCTCCCGTCGGCGCCGGGTCACACTGACCACCAGCACGTGGAGGAGGGTGGCCACGCCGAACACGATGAGGACCGATCCCAGGATGAGGGGGAAGTTGACCGCCTGCCCGAAGTTGACCAGATCGGTCGGGGGAGCCGGATAGGTGACCTGGTCCCCGTAGGCGCGGACCAGTCGGTCGAGGGCCGATCGTCCTCCGGCTCCGGGTTCCGCCCGCACCAGGACGCCCCCTCCCGCCCGGTACATCTGGTCCACCGCACAGCGCTGAGGCGTGGACGCCGGGGGGCACGGCGCACCGAGGCCGGCGAAATCGAACACGGCACCGGTGCCCAGCCCGCCGGTACCGAAGTCCGGTGGGAACGAGGTGACTCCGACCACACGGTACGCCCCGGTGCGTGAGCCACCCTGGGGGTCGGGAACGGTCACCCGGACCCGGGACCCGAGATGCCCGTGGAGCGTCCGCAACGTGGTGGACCCCAGACTGACCTCGTCGGCGGCGCCCGGCAGTCGACCGGTGATGGTCGTCAGCAGGAGTGGTCCCCGGATGGGCTGACCGGCCAAGGCGTTCACCGTGTGCCCGTCGATGCTGACATCCCCCGAGATCCCCGCCGTGACGTCCGAGATCCCCTTCTGGCTCTCGATGGAGTGCAGCATGCGGTCGGCCTGGGCCGGCGTTCCGGTGGAATTGACGCTGAAAAAGAGGTCAAAGGGCTGCCCGTACAGGCTGGGGGTCGTAGTCAGATGGGTCAGGCTGGCCCCGAACACGGCGGTGGCGCACAGCGCGGTGACGGCCAGGATCGAGCCCACCAGCGCCGAGCCGACGGGCACGGCGGTGCGGCCGCGTCCTCGTTCGAGGGCGTGGCGGACGCCGATCAGGGCGCTGGGCGACGCTCCGATGCCGGCCAGCAGGGCGATCGTTCGGGATGGGCGCGACACCCGGCTGACGGCATCGGCCCGCTGCACCCTGGCGGCACCGACGGCGGGCCACACACCCAAGGCCAGGACGATCAGCAGTGCCGTCAGGGCGCCGAGCAGCAGCACCCAGGTATCGAACGAGAATCCGTCGGCCGGGTCGGCCAGCCGCGCCTCCCCGACGGGCGTGAAGGTCGACAGCCCGTAGGCCAGCAGGACACCGCTGGCCACCCCGACGGTGCCGACGGCCAGGGTCCTGGCCATGCCCAACAGGGTCAGCTGGGGGCTGGAGACCCCGAGCGCGCCCAAGGTGGCGAAGGTGTCCCCCTCGACCACCGCCTGGCGGGCCAGAGCCTGGGCCACCACGATGATCCCGACCAGCGCGGTGAGCCCGGCCAGGATCCACCATCCGACAGCCTGGGGACGGATGGAGGCGCTGACGGTGGCGGCCGTTGTATCGAGGTCGGTCACGCCGCCCCGACCGCCGGCCTCCCGGGCCTGGGCCTCGAAGCGCGGGAGATCGGCGGCCCCGCGGCGGAGCCGCACGAAGTCGACGTAGAAGAAGACGGTCCGGTTCTGGATGGCCCGTGCGAAGGCCGGGGTGGTGTACAGGTTGTACGAGGTGCTGTTGGTGGCCGGGAACTCGTCCTCGGCCGCCTCGAAACCCACCACCTTGAAGAAGAAGGTGGGTCCGTTCGGCGTGATGTTGGCGCCGCTCAACACCGCGCTGCGCTGAGCCGGCGAGGCGAACGGGACACGGATGACCGACCCGAGGTGGACGCCGAAGTCGCGCTGCAGGGTGAAGGAGGCCAGCACCTCGTCGGGGTCGGACGGGTCGGGCATGCGACCGGCCACCAGTTTGACCTGGTGGCGGAGGGCCTGCGGCCCGAAGTCGAACAACCCGAAGTCCTGGTTGCCCACCTGACGGCATCCGGCGCACCGGGGCGCCCCGTTGCCGGGGACGAGCGCCTGGGTGGACAGGGCCACCTCGGGCAGGGTGGCGATGGTGGGGGTCGGTGCCGCGCTGTACAGCATGGCGTCGTAACCGTGGGCCGCCACGTACCGGGGGAAGGCGGTCGCCGTGCGGCGGCCGGCGGCCACCCCGGCCAGCACCAACCCGCTGACCAACCCCACCAGCAGGGCCAGTAGTAGCCAGGACCGCCAGCGGTGGCGGAACTCAGCTCGGAACAGGACTCTGACAACCGCCACCTGGACCTCCTGGTCAGAGTCTGAATCACCCGCCCCCGGCCGACAAGGGCGTCAGCCCTGGGGGCGGGGTCGTGCTAGCACCACCCGGCCTCTGCGCCGCCCTCGCCACCGGGCGGGTGGTTCAGCCGAGGCCGAGCCCTCCGGCCACCCGAGCCAGGATCTCGAGGTGGGCATCCACGTCGGCCAGACCGGCGTGCATGGTGTTGATGGACAGGTGGGAGGCGCCGGCCTCCCGCCAGGAGGCGACCCGACGGACCAGCTCCTCGAGGTCACCGCGCCAGTCGAGCCGGCCCTCCATGCCGATGACGGCCGGATCGCGGCCGGCCTCCTCGGCCCCGGCGGCCACGTCGGCCCGGGCCCGGTCCAGGTGGGGGCCGGGCTGCATCATGGGCAGCCAGCCGTCGGCCACCCGCCCGGCCCGCCGGAAGGCTGCCGTCGAGGCACCCCCGAACCAGATGGGGATGGGCTGCTGGACGGGCCGCGGGGCGATCCCCACGCCGGACACCTGGTCGAACCGACCGGTCATGGTCACCGACCGGGTGGTCCACAGTGCCCGCAGCAGTCCGACCTGCTCCTCGATGCGCCGTCCGCGGGTCGAGAAGTCCTGGCCGAGCGTCTCGTACTCCACGGCGTTCCATCCGATGCCCACTCCCAGGCGGAAACGGCCCCCGGTGAGCAGATCCACCTCGGCCGCCTGCTTGGCCACCAGGGCGGTGGGGCGCTGGGGGAGGATGATGATGCCGGTGACCAGCTCGAGCGAGGTGCAGGCGGCCAGGTAGCCGAACACCACGAACGGCTCGTGGAACTGGGTGTCGATGTCGTAGGGACCGTCCCAGCCGACGTGCACGGCCGGATCCGCCCCGACCACGTGGTCGTAGGCCACCAGGTGGTGGAAGCCGAGCTCGTCCACGCCCTGGCCGTAGGCGCGCACCGCGCCGGCGTCGGGTCCGATCTCGGTCTGGGGCAGGACGACACCGATGTGCATGGCCGGGGTTCCGATCGCCGGAAGGGGCAGGGCCGCGGCGGCCGTGGTGGTCGGCGGCCGTGATGGACCCGACCTTACCGGTCCTCCGCCGGCCGGTCCGGCGTGATCGGCCACCCGAGCTCGGAGCGCCGACGGGGTGGGGCGGCCGTGGCGCTCAGCCCAGCGGCGCGGCGCGGTCCTCGTGCTCGGGCAGGTCGGACTGGTGGACCCAGGTGGCGTACATCTCGGCGTAGCGCCCGCCGGCCGCCACCAGCTCGGCGTGGGTGCCGACCTCGATGATCCGCCCAAGGTCGACCACCACGACGCGGTCGGCCCTCATGGCCGTCGACAGCCGGTGGGCGATGAGGATGGCGGTGCGGTTCTGGAGCAGTACGTCGAGGGCCGACTCGATCTTGGTCTCCGACTGCAGGTCGAGGTTGGACGTGGCCTCGTCGAGCACCAGTACCCGGGGGTGGGCCAGGAAGGCCCGGGCCAGGGCGATGAGCTGGCGCTCGCCGGAGGAGAGGGTCTGACCCCGTTCGTGGACCACCGTGTCCAGACCGTTGGGCATGCGCCCGATGACGTCGGACAGGCCCACCTTGTCCACCGCCTCGTGGATCTCGGCGTCGGTGGCGCTGGGCCGGGCGAAGGCGATGTTGTCCCCGATGGTCCCGGCGAACAGGAAGGGCTCCTGGGGGACCACACCGAGTTGGCTGCGCAGCGAGAACATGGTCACGTCGCGGAGGTCGTAGCCGTCGATCAGCACCCGACCGGCGGTGGGGTCGTAGAACCGGGTCACCAGCTTGGCCAGTGTCGACTTGCCGGCTCCGGTGGGTCCGACGAAGGCCACCGTCTCGCCGGGGGCGATGCTGAGGCTCACGTCGTCGATGACCGGCTGGGCCGGGTCGTAGCCGAAGGTCAGGTGGTCGAAGGCGATCGCTCCCTGGATGGGTGGTAGCTCCACGGCACCGGGTGCCTCACGCACGTCGGGCTCGGTGTCGATGAGGCCCCGGAGCTTGGTCACCGAGGATTGGCCCTGCTGGTAGGTGTTGTACTGCTGGACCAGCAGCTGGATGGGCTGGAAGAACCGGTTCAGGTAGAGGAAGAAGGCCACCAGGGCGCCGATCGACAGGGTGTGGTTGACCACCATGGAGCCGCCGATGGCCAAGAGGACGGCCTGGCCGAGCACGCCCAGCAGCTGGGTGCCGGGGCCGTAGAGGGCGTTGACACGGGCGGTGTAGTTGTTGGCGTCCCGGTAGTCCCCGACCACGTTCCGGTGGTGGATGACATTGTGGCGCTGCCGGTTGTGGGCGGTCACGATGCGCACGCCGTGGAGGCTCTCGGACAGGTCGGCCAGCACATTGGCGATGCCGTCGCGCACCCGGTCGTAGCCGCGCTCCGAGGCGCGCTTGAACCACACCGAGGCTCCGACCAGGGCCGGGATGATCAGCACGATGGTGATGAGGGCCAGCCGGACGTTGGTGGCGAACAAGATGGCGGCGATGACCACCATGGTCAAGGCCTGGATGGCCAGCTGGGAGAGGCCGTCCTGCAGCAGCTGCTGGAGATTCTCGATGTCGCTGGTCATACGGCTCATGACCACGCCCGCCTTCTCCTCGGTGAAGAAGCCGAGCGAGAGGCGTTGCAAGTGGGCGAATACCTTGACCCTGAGGTCGTTCATGACCCAGGCGGCCAGTCGGCCGGTGACCTGGACCTGGAACCGTTGGGCCAGCGAGGTGAGGACCACGAACACCAGGTAGGCGATGGCTGCGCCCACGACCACCGCGAAGTTGTAGTGACCCGGGGTCATCCCGTTGTTGATGGCGTACTCGGTGAGCTTGGGTCCGACCTGGGAGGCCACGGCGACCACCACCACCAGGAGCCCGGCCAAGGTGAGCATCCCGGGATACTTGGTCAGCAGCCGCCACAGGCTCAGCCGCTTGAGCTCGGCCTCGGAGCCGTTCTGGGTGAAGACGATGTCCGGATCGGCATACTCGGGCTCGGTGGCCAACAGCTGGTCGACGCCGTCTTGGAGCTCGGAGGGAATTCCGGCGAACGGCAGGCCGGAGGCAGCCGAGGCCGCCGCGCCTCCGGGGCCGCCGAACCCGCCACCGCCACCACCGCCGAACATCATGACCGACCACCGCCGCGCACCGAGTCGAGCAGGTCCCTCAGTGGTTGGCCGTCGGTCCCGGTCGGAGGGGCCAGGTCGCCGTCCTGCCCGTCCTCCTCTTCGGCGGCCTCGGCCTCGGCCTCCCGCTCGAACTCGCCCGCCTGGGCCAGGATCTCGGCGTACAGGGGGGTGGTCTCGAGCAGCTCGGCGTGGGTGCCGTCGGCCACGACCTTGTGCTGGTCGAGGAGGACGACCCGGTCGGCCAGCGAGATGGTGGACAGCCGGTGGGCGATGATCAGGGTGGTCCGGCCCTCCATCTGGACTCGGAGCCCGGCGTGGATCTTCTGTTCCACCTGGACGTCGATGGCGCTGGTGGCGTCGTCGAGGACCATGACGGGCGGGTTGACCAGCAGCGTCCGGGCGATGGCGATCCGCTGGCGCTGGCCACCGGAGAGGGTGTAGCCCCGCTCGCCCACCACCGTGTCATACCCGTCGGCCAGGCGGCTGATGAATCCGTGGGCCCCGGCCGCCTTGGACGCGGCCACGATGTCGTCGAGGTCGGCGGTCGGCTTGCCGTAGGCGATGTTGTCCCGGATGGACACCGAGAAGAGAAAGGGCTCGTCGAGCACCACCCCCACATTGGCCCGGAGACTGTCCTGGGTCACGTCCCTGACGTCGTGTCCGTCGATCTGCACCGAGCCGTGTTTGACGTCGTAGAAGCGGGTCAACAGACGGGCCACGGTCGACTTGCCGGCTCCGGTCCGACCGACCAGGGCCACCGTCTCGCCCGGGGCGATGTGCAGGTCGAAGTCGGCCAGCACCAACTGCTCGGCATCGGCCGAGTAGGCGAAGTCGACGTGGCTGAACCGGACGTCCCCCCGGCAGTCGACCAGATCGGTGGCGTCGGGAGCGTCGGTGACGGTGGGCTGCTCGTCGATGATCTCGTAGATGCGATCAGCGGAAGCCGCCGCCCGCTGGCCCATCATGATCAGCATGCCCAGCATCATGAAGGGGGCCTGCAGCATCAACAGGTAGGCATTGAATTTCAGGATGTCACCGAGGGCAATACCGCCATGGATGACCATGTACCCGCCGAACAGCAGTACCAGGGCCAGACCGACCTGGGGCAGGTTCTGCACCAGTGGAGCAAAACGGGCCCGGAGGTCGGCGTCTTTGATGTAGCTCCACCGCAGCTTGTCGGCCGCCCCGGACAGGGCCCGGAGCTGCTGCTGTTCGGCGGCGAACGACTTGACCACCCGGACCCCGTTCACGTTCTCGTCCACGATGGTGGCCACGTCGGCCAGCCGGGCCTGGATGATCCACGACACCGGGAACATCGACTTTCGCATCTTCACGCCGGCCAGGTACACCAGGGGCATGGTGGCCATGGCGATGAAGGCCAAGGGGACGTCGATCGAGAGCATGAAGCCGAAGGCCACCACGGCGATGGAGCACTGCACCAGGATCGAGGGTGCGAAAGTCATGTACATCTGGACCGAGCGGATATCCGAGTTGGCCCGTGAGATCAACTGTCCGGACTGCACCCGGTCGTAGAAGGAGAACGACATCTTGGTCAGATGCTCGTAGATGATGTTCCGCAGGTCGTACTCGATGTCGTAGGCCGTCTCGAACAGGAACAGGCGCGAGATGTATCCGGCAATCCCACCCACCAGCCCGATCCCGACGATCCACCAGACGTAGTGGCTCAGCGGCACCGTGTGGCTGGTGATCGAATTGTCGATGGCATTGCCCAACAGGTTGGGCACCAGGACCTGCAGGACGAGCCCGACGAACGACGCCACCAGTGAGGTGATGAAGATCCCCTTGTGGGCCCCCATGATGGGCATGACCCGTCGGAGCCAGGTGAGCGACTGGTCCGGGTCGATGGTGGCCCGGGGTGCCTCGTTCCGCGCCTCCACGGCGATGGGGACGAACTCGGTGCCGGTCTCGTCGGGACCCTTCGGTGCCGGCCGGAGGAACCGTGTCAGGCTCATCGGGCCGCGATCCGGGCTAGCCGGGAGGCGACGAGGGCCCGCCGCCAGAGGGTCAGCCCCTCGAACGCCCGGTCGGTGTCGGCCTCACTGTCCAGGTGCCCGGCGATCTCGCACAGGCGGGCGTTGACCGCGGTGTCGGCGGTGTCGAGCACCTTGCGTCCGTGGTCGGTGAGCACGTGGTCCACCAGGCGCCGGTCGGCCTCCACGGTACGCCGCTCGACCAGGCCCCGGGTGACCAGGCCGTCGACCACCGCGGTGACGGTCGGGGGCCGGACCGCCAACCGCTCGGCCAGGTCCGAGGACAGGGCGGAGGTCCCCTCCAGCATGCTGAGGACCCGGTACTGGGGCAGGGACAGGTCGACCGTGCCCAGGCCGATCTCCACCTGCTTGGCCAGCCACGCCGCGGTCCGCCCGAGGGTACGGCGATCGTCGGGGCGCGTCCCGTCCCGGTCCATTGCTTTGAGAATCACATAGTTAGACTATCGAATGAGACGCAGAGTCCGGACATCGTGCCGCCGGGCTCCGGGCGGCGGCCGTGGAGCCGGACGGCCTCAGCCGGGGACCAGCCGGTGGTGACCGAAGAAGGCCAGCATCAGCCCGGTGGCG
>CAWEVL010000002.1:0-26884 GCA_963812525.1 uncultured Acidimicrobiaceae bacterium | reverse complement strand
ATGAGCCCGCCTTTTGGGGTCGTCATTGTTGTTGGGTAAGGTCGCTGCAATCCCCCAGTCGATGTCCCAACTTTCACACGGGCGCTTCGATGTCGTCGTAGATTCGAGCGGCGGCCAGCAAACCGTCCGAACTTCGCTCATAGACGCCAATCCCAGCTTGGGGTGTCAGGTCATGACTGCCCCATCGGACACAGTTGAATTCGAGGGCGCAACGCACGCCGTCGTCGGTCACGGTGCAGTGCTCGAGTTTGAGCCCACCACCTGCCTTGAAGCACTCGGCGAAATACGAACGCAGCTCACGCGCGCCATGGTGTAGGTAGTGCGGACCGATTGCGTCGCGGAAGTACCCATCTGGGGCGAACGCACTCACGATGGAGTCGAGATCTCCGGCGCTCAACGCGGCTAGATATCGACCGACAACGTCACTCAGCTGGGTATTTGCCGGCTCGAGCAGGGGGCGCCTGATGTGACGCTGCCCGTCGACCGGCCATTGGCTGCAATAGGTGCGGAACACCACCGACAGTTCGTCGGGGGACTCGGCAACGACGGCTATCGGCCAATCCACCGGCTGACCGTCGTGGTCGTCCAGGTGCGCCAGCAGCTCGACGACGGCCCGTCCTCCGATGCAGGTGGAGGCTACGGTTTCGATGCGGACGTGGCGCTCAGCCCACAACAGTTGATTGTTGCGGATAAACCGTCGAAGTTGTCGATGACCGCGCACCTCCCCCTCCCGGGGGTCGTAGATCGCCACTTGGCCGGGCCATAGTTCTTCTAGTTCGTGGGTGCGCCCGGTCTCGAGGGCGTTGAAGTACTGCTGGACGGGATCAGCAAGGCCGACGGACCGTGTCTGGCGACGGACGAGATCAACGGCACTCACGAAATCTGGAAACCATGGCATGTTGACCTCCACGATCCCCTTCTCTTCGGGCAGCGCGATGAGTCGGTCAACGCGCCGAGTCCACCTTACGTCTGCCGCGATCCCGTCAGCACGCTGTCGGTACCTACGAGCCACCGCCAATTGACTCTCACATCTCAGCGGATTTGTCAACGGAACTTCGCGCCGGATCACTCTTGCGATGTTGTGAGGTCAGGCAAGGAGTCCTATTGCACCTCGTTCGCAGTGAACCGGCAAGACCGCCGCGTTGATAGAGAGTCCGAAATGAATGATCGATGACGACTCTCTCTCGAATTCTCTGATCGTCGCAGTCGCCGGCAGTCCCGCTTGGCTCACAAACGAGAGACGAGCTCAGCCACGATCTCCGCCGCTGGTCGTGGCTGCCTGGCGAGCGCGACGCTCTGTCCGGCCCACATGGAGAGCGCTTCAATGTCACCGGTGGTGCCAACCATCGGCGGCGCCGGCTCGTAGCGGACGATCGCTTCGCCCGAAGCGAAGTCCGCGATGACATCGCCCACTCCGGGCCGACTCTCCAGAGGCGGGCGGGCCGCAGCTTCCCACATCTCGGCCGTCGAGTTGCGGAGCGCGCGGTGGGGCGAGTCCGGCCAGTCGACGTCGTAGAGGTCGGGGTACCACTCCGCGTCCGTCTCGACCGCGTTGATCAGGCGAGTGCGGTACTCCTGATGGATGGGCATCTCCTGCGCAAGCAGAAACTTGGTACCCACCCACGCCGCCTGAGCGCCAAGGGCGAGGACGGCGGCCACCCCGCGAGCGTCCCCGATCCCACCGGCCGCGATCACTGGCAGCGGCGCCACCGCGTCCACGACGGCGGGCACCAAGGGGAGCGTCGCAATCTGACCCCCCACGTGCCCTCCAGCCTCCCAACCCTGCGCCACGATGACATCAACTCCGCTGGCGACCGCCCGCCGCGCCTCTTCGGCGCTTCCGACCGTACACAGAACGAGTCCGCCCGCATCGTGGACCGGCTCGATGTAGCCAGCGGGATCTCCCAGAAACAGTGACACAATCCGCAAACCGGCCTCCAGGGCTCCATCGAGGCGGCGGTGCTGATCGGAGGTGAGAACCAGGTTGCCGCAGAAGGGACGATCGGTGAGCGCCGCTGTCTGGCGAACCACGTCACCTACCGGATCGGACCATGTCAGCGTCACCATGCCGAGCCCACCGGCATTCGAGACCGCCGCCGCCAGTTCGGGCACCGCCACCATCGCCGCCAAGACAATCGGTTGTTCAATCCCGAGCAGTTCGCAGACGGGCGTTCGCACTACTGCCACCTGCCCCTTCGATCCAGTCGTCCTCCACCCAACACGGACAAATCCCTATTCTTCTAGGACTCATACGATGTGGGCATCGACTTGGCGGCTCGTTTGTTCCAACCGTGAAAGCTCGAATAGTCGCCTGCATCCCAGGCCTCGCGCAATCCCGGCTTGCTCAGGTCCCAGTCGGGGCGGAACTCGCTCGACGCAGCGCACAAGTCGGACCACAGGTCGTAAAACGAGGGGCGGCCCCAGAACCAGTAGCCGTTATAGATGCTGTGAATGAGGAGTCCGGGCTTGAGCACCAGCGTGTGGGGGATCATCGGATCGTGGTCGGGGTCGGTGTATTCCTGGATGTCGAGGTCCCGTTGGATCGTCCGAGCTGGGTCCGAGAGAAAGGTCCATTGGGCGCCGACTGAACCCCGGAACTCCTGCAGGGTGTGGTGGTCATCGGTGGCGATGGTGACGACCTGGGTATAGGCGACGGCGATTTTCGGATAGTTCGCGGCGAGCTCCAGGTGCTGCTGGTGTTCCTTAGGGCAGTAGTTGCCCCGCGCCAGCGTAAGGATCATCGGATCGTCACCTTGGAGCTCACTCAGCCTGCGCACGATGTTGGTCTGATCCGGCAACGAGTAGTCGGGGAACACGCCGCCTGGTCTGATATCGGATCGCATGGGGCGACTGCCTTTCACTCGACGGTGCTTGCGAGGATCTCAGTGTCGGTTGAACTGGCCGCCCCAACTCAGCGGATGCGGCCGCCAGAGATCGGCGAACTCTTCGCCGCGAACGGTGAGATCCCGTCGCAGCCTACCCAACCTCAGGGCGCAGTCATCGGGAAAGCACCACAGTGCGCAGGGGCTGGTCCGAACCTAACTGGTTCATCAACTCAGCCGCATCGACCGGCTCCCTTCTCGTCTCCTTATTCGCCTCGCTTCAGGATACCCCTGATCCCGAATTCCACGCATGCTTCGGATCGCTTCGAGTTCCCCTACGACGCGGTTGCAGTTCGCTCGCGATGGGCGTGATCGCAGGGCACTCTCGACCTTCGGGTTACGTACCGCTACAACCGGGCGCAACACCCTTGCCTGCCGCCACAGTCGCCCGTACTCCCGAGTCCTGGCCAGGCCGGGGAGGGCGTCTCGGCTGGCTTATCTCCCGTGCCGTCGAGGGTGGAGGCATGGGCTCGGATCCGAGCGAGGACCCCACGCTCATGCCCGAGTGGCTTCCCGCCATTGAGGGCTCGTCCGAGGGCGAGCCCTCCTCTGCGACTGATGAGTCGACCGCCATGGAAGCGCCCAGCACCTATTGGACTTAGGCCTGCTCGTCGCCCCATACGACCGCCGACCGTACCACCTGGCACCTCAAGATTGCGGATCACACTGTCGGCCACGCACGCGGATCATCGCGTTCGCCGGCTGGGAGAAGCTCTTACTTGGAGCCACGGTATTTCAGCGGATAATTCGCTGGATGACGTGACGACCTAGCCTTGGCGCAGGTTCACGTGTCCGCGATCTCTCGCGACATCAATGGAGCGGACGACGGGATTCGAACCCGCGGCCCTCACCTTGGCAAGGTGAAATTGCCGGCTATTGGCGAACGATTACGAACCGTTGTGGCTGGTCATCGAAGTTTCTGAACCTTGGCGAACGCTGGTGAAAGTCAGCGACCGCGCGATCAGACGCGCGATGGATCGGGAAGAGATGGCGGCGTCGAGGCCTTCAGACCAGACCTTGGAAGTGCCGATTCCAGACTGCGACTCGAACCTCCGACCTCAGCCGTGTGAAGGCACTAGCAACCAAGACGGTGAGCGCTACGCGCCAACTGCATGTTTTCGCGTCACCCCAGGTCAGCGGATGTCCTGACCGTCACCAGGCGACACGCCGCTGACGTCTGGAGAAATCCACCCCATTGGCCTCGCGACCGAGTTGTCCGGGCTCAAGAGGGGCCGCCGACATGCCGACACCTGAAAGGGAGGTCGTCGAAATGGGCGGACACAAACGCAACGGCCATGAGCTGCCGAATCCGAAAGTGAAGAAGCGTCACGCTAAGCCACCGAATGTGAGCCGGCCACCGCTGACGCACTTCAATCGCAATGGCTCGCCGAAGATCACCTACCTGACCGAGGTAGGCGCTCAGGACGCCGCCGACCGTAATGCGAACAGGCGCGGGGACGAGCGCCCCTGGTGCCCGTACCAATGCAGCAAGTGTGGACTCTGGCACCTTGGTACGTCGTGGACGGCACCCGAGTAATCCCCGACAGGTGATCGATAGCGCAATGAAGCCCTCACGTAACGTTCCCAAGTGTCACAAGCGGTTCACGCCGCTCAGTCTGTCACTCGTCTGTCACTCCCCCGCTCTACGCTGACTCCGTGGTCCAGCTCGCTCACTACGCCGGGAGCTTCTGCCTCCTGTCGGGCCGCTGCTTCCGATTGATCCTGGCCGAGGACGGGACCGGACACGCTCAGCACTGCCCCTACTTCATCGAATGGCGGGGGCGCTTCCAGGACAACGCGGGCAAGTGGCACACGGTCGTGGCGTGCGATGGCCACCGGGCGGACCTGGACTCGGTCCAGCGGATTGCAGCGTCACCGGGCAATCGAGCCGAGGTGCCTTGGTTAGTCTGACGGCAGGTGTACTCAACCCCTCTAGATCCCACAACCTCACCTCGAGTTCGCCTGCGCCGTCGGCCGACCGTCGTAGTACTTTGCGAGGGGGGCGTTTCCAGTGTCGTGGACTGAGAGGACATCACCATGCGCACCCTGTCCATCCGGCTTTTCACGGTGGCATTGCTGGCTATCCCGGCAATGGCGGTCGTCCTGCCCCTGGACCAGGCCGCCGGCGCTGCCACGCCCGCTACCACGTGCACTGTCCTTGCAGGCCCGGTGTCGGGCCCGGGACGGCTATTGGGATGCACCCGGTCAACCACCGGGGGTCGGGGCACCTTCGAGCTGGCAATGGGTGGGCGTCGCCTCACCACTGACATTGTGCATTGGAAGAACGGCGGCACGACCACCTTCAAGTTCACCAACGGAGCCACTCCGGCTGCGCCGTGCCCGACCGGCACTTTCGCCTTGGGCCTCTCCGGCCGAGTGACGTCCAGTACAGGGGCAGCTGCATCAATCCGCGGTCACGTGGCCGCCACTGTCTGTCTGCCCAGCAACAATGGAAGCGTCCGCCTCGCTCCGGGCACCGTCTGGACCTTCTGACCGCCCGCTCGCCACGCAAGCCAGATTCCCAACGCTCCGCTCAGGATTGCCCTGGTTACCCGCAAAGTGGCGTCATTGACTCAGGAAATGACTCAAGCTGGGCCAGTGGGATGTCGATACGGAATGGCCGGTAAAGATACTTCAAGGGGTGGCTGCATGGAGCGACGACAGAAGAGACGTGACGAAGTACTAATCCGTCCACCTGCCGTCGAGTTCTCGTCGCATCGGCCGCACCTCGAGGCCCACTCCATCTCGCCTGCAGACGGCTCAGTTGCTCAATCAGAGGCAAATGTGAGCGTCTACTGTGCGCCCTGTCATCGATGGATCGACTGTTACGCGGACATCGAGCCGGACATCGCTCTAAGTCGTCACGTCTCGCTGGTCCACGTCGACTAGGCCGCAATCCTCGGTTCTGGACATAGGCACTCAGGCCCCGGGCCGGCGACTACATGACTCGCGGTGAAACCAAGTTCGCCGGCCGAATCGTTGCCATATGTGTTGCATCGAGTAACGGAATCCGACTGCGTTTTTGCCTCGGCTGTAATAAGTGACCAACAGCACATTCGGGTGGTAGATCTCTTCTTTAGGCGGACGCGTCCCGCAACGCACCGCCTCGTAGGATGGGCCTCTGCCGGTGAGCATCCGCCGCTAGCCAGCAGAGGCCGCATCCGTCCTTAGAGCCTCCGAAAGGCGAAGTCGTCCACGGAGGCATCGCACTCCCGACCGCTGTGCCCCTGTCCGCCAGCAGGACAGCTAGGCGAGTGCTCCTCCCACGGGCCTGAGAGCACGCCCTCGCAGCGAGGACACCCGACCACACCCCCGAGGCCCAGGTCGTCTGTCATTGGATCCGACCCCTAGGACCCGGGAACCCACCCACGTCGGCATTCCGACGCAGTTTGACTGCCCCGAGTCGAGGGAATGCTCCACAGTGACAATCCAGGCAATTCTAAGGGGGAGAAACGATGCCAGAATTTCCCAGTTGCTTATTTTGCGGAGCGGCGACCGTCAAACTTGTCCTTGATGCTCATCGTTCGTTGACCGAGTTGGATGCCTTTCACTGCGGGACGTGCAGTAACCGCTGGTGCACTCCACGCGTGACGACTCGCCTGCTGCGGTCCGTGGTGTGACGGATCAACTTTGGCTAGTTGAAAGAATCCAAAGTCTCGTTTCAATCCTGAAGGGTAGAGCGGTGCAGGGGTCGACGACTAAAGGAGATACCAGTGATAGTGCTCGGCATCGCCTTGTTGCTGATCGGCTTCATCGCCAAAATCTCAATTCCTTGGAGCATCGGAATCGTCGTGCTGGTCATCGGGCTGATTCTCCTCCTCCTCGGGGCCATGGGGGCGGGAAGTCGGTGGTCGAAGGCACTACTACTAGAACGGCCAATCAGAACTGGTTTAACCCAACTATTTATGGGTAGGTAGGAGTGGACACATTCCCTAGTTAGGAGGGCAGGACAATGGCTGGTGGACTGGTAGCAAGCATTATCACCTTCGCCGTCGGTGCCATTCTCGACTTTGCCGTAACGGTGGGCCCAGATCAGCACGGGTTCAACATCCATAACGTCGGAGTGATCCTGATGATTGTCGGCGCTGTAGGAGCCGTGCTTTCGTTGATCGGGTTCTTCGCTTGGAATGGTCCGCGACGGCACCGGACGACCATTGACGACGGCACTGGCCACGTAGTCCGCAGGGACGACGTGACGATTTAGGCCCTTATGGGTTTGCCGGGCTCGTAACAGGGGTGCGCCCCCTTGTTGCGAGTCCGGCATTTTTTCGCGTCTGCATCGAGGCACGAGCGTTTGCCTTGGGCTGCCGAGCCCAAGGCGTTACTGAGTGCAGTTTGCTGGGACCATCTTCGGGGCATGGTCCTCAGTACGCCAACAGAAATGGAGCTTCAAGTGGGAGTCGTTGACAAGGCAAAGGACAAAGCTCAGGCCGCAAAGGGAACGGTGAAGGAGAAGGCTGGCAAGGCAACAAACGATGGGTCGCTCGAGGCCAAGGGCAAGGGTGACAAGGCATCGGGCAACCTGAAGCAGGCTGGCGAGAAGGTCAAGGACGCGCTGTAACTGGCAGAGGGTCCCTCAGTCCCCAATCGGCACCCGGGGCAATCAGAAAGGCGGGACTGAAGTCCCGCCCTTCTGACTACAACAACTGACCGTGCGCTGGATCTGACTAAGGGAGGATGGGCCTGACGCCCGTCCTCCCTTAGTCGTGTGCTTGGTCAGCCCAGAGTCAGCGCATTCGGAAGCAGGTGGGTGCCGTCCGTCCCCAGATTGGTGGACTTGAGGCCGTGCTTGCCCGCCACCTCAGTGCCAAGCGTGGCCGTGGTGTCAGTGGTCTCCGCATGAGCCGTGACAGGGAACACCTCGCCCATTCACCGAAGCCACAAGCACGATGACCCCGTGGAGTGGTTTAATGGGTCCCGCCGCCATAGTCGACGAGCTGGATCGAGACTCGGTCTACGCCCTCGACAGCCTGCTGCGAGGGGGGTCGCCGTGCGATCGTGCCCGAATAAAAACATCGTTCCGACGCAATTGCCTAGGGCAACGCAAGCCCGGCTCGATGGGCTTCGTGGTGAAATGCGCCGTCATCTGATCACCAGCGGCGTCATTGTCGCTTTGCTTTTTGGCATCATGACGGCGACCGGGGTGACCTCGACCCCGGCTTATGCCCAGACAACCATTGACGGTTGCACCATTGTTGCCCACCCCACCGCAACTAGGTTCACTGACTGTCCGGGCGTCAATCTCTCCGGCGCCAATCTGTCGGGGGTCGACCTCTCCTTCGCCAACCTGTCGGGTGCTCAGTTTATTGATTGTCCCGATGTGGCGCCGTTCGTCTGTGGTGACGTCGCGGTGCTAACAGGTACCGATCTGGAGAAGGCCAATCTCTCTGGGGCCAATCTGTCGGGTGTCAACCTCTCCAGCGACAACATGCATGACTCCAATCTATCGAGTGCGATTCTCGTCCTGTGCTATTTCTCAGAGATCGGCGCAATGTGCAATAGCGGCAATCTCACCGGCGCCAGACTGACTGACGCCAATCTGAGCGGCGCCAGCACTTCCTCTTGTGCCACAGTCGATTTCGGGGATGGCGTCGGCGTCGTGTCTCACTGCGGCGGCGCTTCCATGTCGGGCGCCTACCTAAACGGTGCCAACCTGACAGGCGATGACTTGTCTTGGACCGTGCTATCCAACGCCAGGCTGATAGGGGCTACGTTCACCAGTGCTGTCTTCAGCGAATGCGCGGCATCAAATTTTGATATCCCGGCATGCAGTGCGGCTAACTTTGCCGGCGCCAAGGTCAGAGCTGTGGATCTATCTGGCATGCAGATGGAGGGCGTGGACTTCAGTGGCGCCAACTTGTCGGGAGCCAATCTATCCAATGCCAACCTGTCCCCCCTCGAGGAAGATGGCGGCCTCGTCAGTTCCCCTACAAACTTGAGCGAAGCGGACCTGAAACTCGCCGACCTGCAGAACGCAAACCTCAGCGGCGCCGCACTAACCAGTGCCCGCCTAAATAGTGCTCAAATGGACGGCTCCAATCTGTCGTATGCCAGCGTCGACAACGCCATCTTGAGCGATGCCAATCTGACCAACGCCGACATGGACCATGCCTCCCTAACCGGTGCCCGGTTGAGCGCCGCAACTTGGTCGAACACCACCTGTCCAGATGGCACCAACAGCAACAACGATGGCAATACCTGCGTCAACAACCTTGGCTGACGTAGCTTGAGTTTCGGTTGGTGCCTTGGGCGACCGGATACGAGAACGATCACATCTGTGTCGGTCGAGGGCAGCTGGCACCCGGCATGAATCGTCCACGGATAACGGCGCCCCGAGCCAGTGATCAGGGCTTACCTTGCACCTGCTGCCTAGGATCGTCCAGATGAGGCAGGCTCCACCGGCCTGCTGTCCCGACATCGAGATGGTGTTCGCAGGATGGCGGCGAGCGCACCCGGAACTACAAGTGCCGATCCGTCATCGTCGCGGAAGGGGGCGAGTTGGGCTCGCGTTTCCTGCCGCCTTCAGCTACCATCGTTCTGGGACACGTATATCGGCTCTGCGCACCATTCCGAGAGGTGCAGGGTGATGCGGCCACTTCGAATACCGCCCGGCCCGTTCACTACCTCCTTGGGGTATCCCCGCTATCCGGCAGGACGGGCAATTGTGCTGACCGAAGTCGCTGGCCTGGTCGGGGTGTGTACCACCGCCATCGCTTCGGCTCTGGGCTGGAGTTTTCCCTCTTTCGGCTATCTGTTCGAAAACTGTGGTGTGGAAGCTCGTCACCATTGGCATCCTCGTCTGGGGTTTGCAGTTCTTCGAGAACCGCCGCCCAAGCCTGACGGTTGTCGGGTATCGCCAATCAAAGGGTTGGCCTGCCGGCGAGGCCCGCCGGCGGACACGCAAGGCCGTGGTCGGCATTGGTGCCGCTGTCATCCTCTATGTGCCGCTCTCATTCCTTGGTACGTCGGCAGAGAATCCCTCCGCCTACGGATCTGTCCACCACGCCAGTCTCGGCCTGGTTCTCGTCCAGCTACTGGTCTGTTACCCGCTTACCGTCGTTGCCGAGAAGAGCTTCTTCCGCGGATGGCTTCAACCTCGGCTCGGTCCATGGGGCCCCATTGCATCTGCATTGCTCTGGTCGGGCTATCACCTCGAACAGTGGCGAACGATCCCCTCTCTCATTCCACTCGGAATCATCCTCGGCGTCGTCTGCTGGTGGACGGGAAATGTGAGGACGTCCAGCGTTTTGCACTATCTCAGCAACGCCATTTTCTTCATTACCTCGTACACCTGAATCAGTGGCGAGTGGCGGGTACTCGTCCACTGCACTCTGCCCTCGAAGTGCCGGTCGAGGCCAGGCCATAACCGCTGCCTACCCGGTGGTAGGTGATGGCCGTGCAGCGTCGGATGGCAGTCGGATATTCCGCCCGTCCTAGCCCCGAGGTGCGAAGAACTCGAGTGCGATGTTGTCGGGGTCTCGAAATGACAATGCCGAGTAGGAAGGTGCGTCCACGATGCCACCGTTGGGGATGCCGAGCTCGTTCAGGCGGATTTCCCACGCTTTTAACTCATCGCGGTTGGCACAGCCGAAAGCCAGATGATCGAGACCCGGCCGGCGCTCGTTGAACGGCTGAGTGCTGTTCAAATCAGGGAACTGAGTTAGACCGACGATTGTGTCGCTCGTAAGCCAAGCGACACGCTTGAAAGGACCGGTGTCCTCGTCAACGATCGGGTCCGAGCCGAACAGAGCCTTGTACCAAGGCACACTCCGTTCGAGGCTCGTAACCGTTAGCGCCACGTGAGTAATCGCAGGGAACTCTGGCATGTCTTTTCGGCACCTCGTGAAGGCAGCGAATGCTGCGTCTTTTGGCTGGCAACTCTCTGGGAGTAGAAGCTATCTGGCGGCACAAGTCCCCGTCGCTAATTGTGGCCCCAGTTCCGGTGTTTTAGGGATACGCCTGGCAGACTTGCAAAGGCCGGAGGACTTCCAGCTTTCTGATACGCGATGAGTTTACTGACCGGTGTACGTCAAAATGGAAAACACGCTTCTCAGCGGTGTTGCCGGGTTACCGGAAGGGAGACGCAATGGACGTCATCAACTTAGGTGCGAAAGACGGGCTGCCCCCAGTGAACTGGGCGCACGTCGTCGAGAAGCTCGAAGCCGGCTCGCCCCCGGCTCCCGACGCTCACAACGTTCGCACGACGTGGCTCTCGACAGTGAACGAGGACGGGAGCCCGCATGTGACTGCTGTCGGTGCGCTCTGGCTGGACGGAAGCTTCTGGTTCCAGACCGGGTCGGGTACCCGGAAGGGCCGCAACGTCGCCCGCGACCGGCGCTGCTCGATCGCGGTGTCGATTCGCGATGCAGATGTCGTCGCCGAAGGTGAGGCAGAGCGTGAAACCGACCCGACCACACTGACTCGCCTCGCAAAGGCCTGGGCAGATCAGGGGTGGCCGGCCGAACTGGATGAGACCGGGACCGGTCTCACCGCCCCGTTCAACGCGCCGTCGCAGGGACCACCGCCGTGGAACGTATTTCGCATCAAGCCACATTCAGTGACCGTGGTACTAGGCACCGAGCCGGGCGGACTGACTCGCTTCAGGTTCTAGCCTCAGCCCAGCTCGGGGCTGCTCGGCCTCGCTGTCAGCGCTCCGCTCGTCGGGACCCAGTCCAAAACGTACGGAAACAGCCCAGAACCGGCGAACGCTCCTATCAATGTCAAGCCCTTCATGGGGGCTCCGGAGTGAAGACAGCGGACAGAACAATGACGAGCCACTCATGATGCGAGGGCATGCTCTTACGAAGTCACGCGTCTCGTTGATCGTTGGTTCCGAGTCGTGAGTCGGCGGGTCGCTGGATAGTCAGTCCGAGAGGACGACAGTTGTGGGGAGAGCCAGACCCACGGCCCGGAGATTCAGCCGCGAGGAAGGTGCCGATAGACCTCACGGGCGACGTAACGCTTCAGGATCCGGATGACGTCCCGCTTGGTTCGTCCTTCCTTCACTCGGCGCTCGAAATAGTTGGTGGTCTCAGGATCGTGGGCGACCCGAACCATGACGATCCGCCACAGGGCGCTATTGGCCTGCCGATTGCCGCCCTGATGATAGCGAAGGTGTCCCGAGGTCTTGCCCGAGCCGGCGGGTACTGGTGCGACACCGCACAGATGAGCCCAGGCTGCCTCTGAATGGAGCCTCTCGGGATTGTCACCAGCAGCAACCAACAGTGCTGCTGCAGTGTCCGGACCGACGCCGAACAGGGCCAGCAGGTCCGGTGCGGCGGCGGCGATCAGGGGCTCGATCTTCTTGTCCAGCCCCGCGATCTCGACATCCAGAGACTTGATGCGATGAGCCAGGGAGGAGAGCGATGCCTTGGTGGCGGCCGTGACCGAATCAGTCGATCGGGTGGGCCGTAGTTGCGCACTCTCTGCGACCAGAGCCGACACGCTCAGGCCCTTCAATCGGGAATGCAGCTGGTCAGGAGCAGTGAATCCCAGGTGGCGCATCTGGGTGATGGCCTTCACCCGGGCCTGGCGAGCGGAGCGCTTGGCCACCACCAATACCCGGATGGCTTCGATCGCCCCGTCCTTGGTCTTGCCGGCGCCGGAGGCACGACCGCTGATGGCCGCACGGGCTGCCTCCACCGCATCGAGTGGATCGGACTTGCCCTGATTGCGTCGGGACTGCCGGTTCTGTCGGTCGACCTCGACCACTTGGACGCCTTTGCGTCGGAGGAATCGAGCCAGCCCGGTGCCATACGAGCTGGTGCCTTCCACGCCAACCTTGGTCACTTCACCGAACTCCTCGAGCCAGCTGAGCAGCGCCTTGTAGCCGGCGGCATCAGCCGGGAACGACTCGGTGCCGACCAGTTTGCCGAGGGGGTCGAGTGCCGCAGCTACGTGTTTATCCAGGTGGGTGTCGACACCACCCGTGATCCCGGGAGCAGGTTCTACGATGGTCATGGCCATCCCTTCCTTCCTAAGCGGTTGAGGGGTGGCACGGCCGTCCTTGATCGGAGCGACGGGTGGTCCGAGTTGTTCCTAGCAACCCGGGCCAATCACCCAACCTCAGAGACGGGGCGTGCCGTTGTCAATGTGCCGCTGGAAGAACTCGGCCGACGACATCCGAAGACGCCTCATGACTCCAAGTCAGGCCAAATCTCCCAGTGCTCCCGAAGCTATTGGGGACCAGCTGCCAAGCGGTGGACCCTGAAGGCCATTCTCATTGTTGTGGGGCACCCCAATCCTGGGTTGGGCTGTTTCGACGTACGCTGAGCGCTGTGGTGAGAACGAGCCTCGGAATGGGCGATGACTGAGGGGGACACGCCAGAACGTGACCAAGGCGAAGCGGTACTGAGGCTGCCGAAAAGCGACCCGCTTGCTCAAACGCTGGTAGAGGCCATCCACGCCGGGGAGGTCGAACGGGTAAAAGATTTGATTGCAGAGAATGAGCGTCTCGCCGCAGCTCGTCTGGTCGACCACAAGGGAGGCTCTGGCACCTCACTGCACGCTGCGACGGATTGGCCGGGATATTTCCCCAACGGACCACAGATCGTCTCTGTCCTTATCGACGCAGGCGCGGACCCGAGCATCCCCGTGGAGGGGAGCTGGCATGCTGAGACACCGCTGCATTGGGCAGCTAGTAGCGATGACGTCGAAGTAGCCCGGGCCCTGATCGACGGGGGCGCTGACATCGAGGCGAGGGGGGCGTCACTCGGAGGCGGGACACCTCTCGATGACGCCGTTGGCTACGGGTGTTGGCAGGTGGCCCGTCTCTTGGTCGAGCGGGGAGCTGCCGTTGACTTCGGGCAGGCGGCAGCCTTGGGCCTGATGACACGAACTCAGGAACTTCTCGCAACCGGCGTTCCTACCGGAGAGGAGATCACCGATGCCTTCTGGGGGGCATGTCATGGTGGCCAGCGACGGATGGCGGAGTTACTGGTGAACCTTGGTGCCGATGTCAACAGCACCCCATCGTGGGGCGACAGCAGACCCTTGGACGCCGCCGACTCTCAGGATACGGGACGACAGGCGTTGGTCACCTGGCTGCGGGAACGAGGCGCAACGAAGGCATCCGACGTAGCGACGTGACCTAGCTCCTATGCCTTTCGCATGGATATGGCAGAAGTGTTGTTGGGAGGCACCTCAGGAGACCCCGATCCGAAGAGCGATCCGGCGTACCTGGTTTGGATTCCACCCACCGCCAGTACGCACCCGGGAGCTTGCTTCCCCAGTCCTCATATGAACTGGCGACAAACGCCACGGTGATCCCGATCGACTCGCGCGATGGGCGCGCGATGGAGGCTTAAACCCACCAGTCGAGCAGCCCTAATGCAGTGCTAACAATCCCAGCTGTACTGGTCTTTCGATTGGAGCGGACGACGGGATTCGAACCCGCGACCCTCACCTTGGCAAGGTGATGCTCTACCAACTGAGCCACGTCCGCGTAAGGCCCATACCCTAGCAGTTGACCGGCCCCGGCCTCCTGGCCGGCGACCCCGCTCCCGGCGGCCCCACCCTGACCGACACCGACCCTACGCTGGCACTTCTTCGTGCCACCAGGGCGTCGGCCGGTCCCGACGGTTGGCCCGCCCGACCAGCTCGGTCAAGGAGGCCTCCATACCCCGGGCCACGACGTCGAGGTCGGGGGTGAGCGCCCGACAGCCCTGCACCCCGACGTAGAGAGCGTCGAGGTAGGAGAAGACCGTCACGTTCATCCCCACTCCCTCGATGATCGGGCCCACCGGGTACATGGCCACCATTCGGGCACCGGCCAGGTACAGCGGGAAGTCCGGGCCGGGGACGTTGGACACGATGAGGTTGAACAACGGAGCCACGTGATCGAACAGACGCAGGTTGGTGACCAACCGGGTCAGCCGGGTGGCCACCGAAGGCACCAAGGCCTGGGCCCATCCGGCGAACACCTCGGCATCGACGAGCCGGCACTGCTCCTTGGCCGTCGTGGTCTCCTGGCGGATACGGGCCAGCCGCGCCACCGGGTCCTTGATGCCCGAGGCCAGGGAGACCAGCATGGCCGACACCCGGTTACCGAGCGCCCCGTCCTCCTCCTCGGTCCGCACCGAGACCGGCACCATCCCCACCAACGAGGTCTCGGGCTGTTCGCCACGGGCGGCGAAGAACGTGCGGAGGGCGCCCGAGGTGACGGCCAGCACCACGTCGTTGGTGGTGCCCCCGAAGACCTCCCGGACCCGCTGCACCTCGGTGAGGGGCAACTGGGCCAGGGCCACCCGACGGTGGGGTGAGATGGCCCGGTTGATCGACGTGCGGGGTGCCTCGAACGGCGCCGGGGACACCGCTCCGGCCTCCTCCAGGTTCCGGCCACTCAGGTTCCGGGCCGTCCGGAGACTCCGGGACACGGTCCGGACCAGGACCTCGGCGTGGCCGGGCAGTGAGCCCAGCACTTCCCGCCACCGCTCCACCTCTCCCGGCAGGGGTCCGGGCGCCCACCGGGCGCCGCCCGCCGCCGACTCCTCGCCACGGCTCCCGGCCGGATCGGACGGCCCCGGCCGGCCGAAGAGCGGGACGGGGGCGGGGACCGCGGACAGGTCGAAGAAGGCCGCCATCACCTGGGCCCCGGACACCCCGTCGATGATCGAGTGGTGGACCTTGGGGACGATGGCCAGGCGGCCGTGCTCCAGACCCTCGACCACGTGGAACTCCCACAGGGGCCGACCGCGGTCGAGCGGTCGCGAGGCCACGTCGGCCACCAGGGCAGCTAGTTCGGACAGGCCGCCCGGCCCGGGCAGGCAGACCCGTCGGACGTGGTAGTCGAGATCGAAGTCGGGATCGTCCACCATGGCCGGGTGCTGGAGTCCGAAGGGGACCTCCACCACCCGTTTCCGGAACGGGGGCACCAGGGGCAGGCGGTCGGCGACGAGGCTGCGGATGGTCCAGAAGTCCACACCGCCGCTGACCTCCGACGGGTCGAAGACCAGAGCCCCGAGGATCTGCAGATGGGTGGTCGGCGACTCCAAGGAGAGGAAGGCCGCGTCCAGGCCGATCAGCCGCTCCACCGCTACCGCCCCGTCGACCCGAAGCCGCCGAGTCCCCGTTCGCTGTCGGCGAGCTCGTGCACCTCGACGAACGCCGCCGTCTCCACCCGCTGGACGACCAACTGGGCGATCCGGTCGCCCCGTTCGACCGCATAGGGGGTGTCGGGATCGGTGTTGACCAGCAGGACGGCCAGCTCGTCCCGGTAGCCGGAGTCGATGAGGCCGGGGGTGTTGAGACAGGTCACCCCGTGACGGAGGGCCAGACCGCTCCGGGGCTGGACGAATCCGGCGTAGCCGGCCGGGATGGCCACGGCGATGCCGGTGGGGACCATGGCCCGGCCGCCACCGGGGGCCAGAGTCACCGCGCTCCGGGCCACGAGATCGGCGCCTGCGTCGCCGTCGCGGGCGTACCCGGGGAGGGGCAGCTCCGGGTCGAGCCGGACCACCCCCACGGAGATGGTGGTGGCCGTGACCGACGGGGCGAGGACCGTGTCTCCCGGTGATGAATCGATGCCATTGCGAATTGCCGGGGCCACCGGGCGCCTCCACTCTCTCCCCGCCTGGACGATATCGCTCCGCTGGCCACCCTGCGACACGATCGCGCCGTCCGCCCCCGGGCCACCGGGCCACCCGCGGGAGGGACCCCGGACGCCTCGGATCCAGGGTCAGATCCGGACCACGGCCGGCAACGGATAGGGTCACCGGCGTGCTGGTATGGATGGATCTCGAGATGACCGGCCTGGACATCGGGCGTCACATCATCGTCGAGATCGCCACCCTGATCACCGACGACGACCTCGAGGTGGTGGCCGAGGGCCCTGACCTGGTGGTTTCGGCGTCGCCCACCGAGCTCGAGGCCATGGACGACTTCGTGCGGAGCATGCACGACAAGAGCGGCCTGCTGGCCGAGATCGCCGCATCGACCGTGTCCCTGGAGGAGGCCGGCGACGCCACGTTGGCCTTCATCCGCACCCACGTGCCCAAGGCCCGGACCGTGCCCCTGGCCGGCAACTCCATCGGGACCGACCGGCGCTTCCTGGCCGCCCAGCTGCCGGCCATCGAGGAGTTCCTCCACTACCGTTCCGTCGACGTCTCGACGGTGAAGGAGCTGGCCCGCCGGTGGTTCCCCCAGATCATGGCCGGTGCCCCCGCCAAGGCCGGGGGCCACCGGGCCATGGACGACATCAAGGAGAGTGTGGCCGAGCTGGCCTACTACCGATCCCGGATCTTCCACGAGGCGGCGGCCGGGTAGTGCCGCCGTCTTCCCCGCCCGACGGGGCCGGGCCGCTCACTCCCACCTGGCCCCCGCGGGCCGCCCCCACCCGACCGGCCACCCCGGAGAGGAGCACCGATGGCCCCGCCGCCCGAGCCGCACCCTGAGGTCACCCCGGCCATGACCCTGGCCGAAGCCACCGCGGCGCTGACCGCACCGGGCCAGGGGTTCGAGATGGAGACCCTGACCATCCGGGGCGTCCCCACCCGCACGTGGAAGGCGGCGCCCGCCACCCTCCGGGCCGTCCTCGAGCTGTCCTCCCTCCACGGCGAGCAGGACTTTCTGGTCTACGAGGACGAACGGGTGTCGTTCGCCGAGCACTTCCGCATCGTCGCCGGCCTGGCCCACACCCTCGTCGACCGGTTCGGGGTGCGCCCGGGCGACCGGGTGGCCGTGGCCATGCGCAACCTCCCGGAGTGGGTCATGGCCTTCTGGGCGTCGATCGCTGCCGGGGCCGTGGTGGTACCCCTCAACGCCTGGTGGACCGGAGCCGAGCTGGCCTACGGCCTCCGCGACTCCGGCACCACGGTGGTCTTCGCCGACGAGGAACGCCGGGAGCGGATCCTCCCCCACCTGGGTGACATCCCAGAGCTGTCGGCCATGGTGGTGTGCTGCGAGGACCCTGATCCCGAGGGCGGCCGACGCTCGGCCCAGGGGTCGATGGCCGAGCGACCCGGCGGGGACCCGGTGCCGGTCATCCCCTTCGGCGACCTGACCGCCCACCAGCCCGGGACGGAGACGCTGCCCGAGGTGGCCATCGACCCGGACGCCGACGCCACCATCTTCTACACCTCGGGGACCACCGGCCGGCCCAAGGGAGCGGTGGGCACCCACCGGAACAGCGTGTCCAACCTGATGAACCTGTTCTTCGTCTCGACGGTGGGGAGCCTCCGACGCAGCGGACCGGTGGCCGACGTGACCAGCGGGGGCCAGAACGCCAACCTGCTGTCGGTCCCGCTCTTCCACGCCACCGGGTGCCACGCCGTGCTGGTCACCAACACCGCGGCCGGGGGCAAGCTGGTCATGATGCACCACTTCGACCCCGACCGGGCCCTCGAGCTCATCGAGCGGGAGCGCATCACCATCTTCGGGGGCGTGCCGGCCATGGTCATGCAGGTCATCGACTCCCCCAACTTCGCCAAGCGGGACACCTCGTCGGTCAAGTCCATCTCCTACGGCGGGGCTCCGTGTCCACCCGACCTGGTCCGGCGCATCAAGGAGCACTTCCCCGGCGGTGCTCCCGGGAACGGCTACGGCCTGACCGAGACCTCGGCCATGACCACCATGAACGCCGGGGACGACTACGTCCGCAAGCCCGACAGCGTGGGGCCGCCGGCCCCGGTGTGCGACGTGGCCGTGGTGCCCGAGGAGTACGGGGGCGAGGAACCGCCGACCGACCAGCCCGTCGATCCCGGGCGGACCGGCGAGTTGTGGATCAAAGGGCCCAACGTGGTGCGGGGCTACTGGAACCGGCCCGAGGAGACCGCCCTCTCCTTCACCCGGGGCTGGCTCCACACCGGCGACGTCGCCCGCATCGACGAAGAGGGGTTCGTCCACATCGTGGACCGGGCCAAGGACATGATCATCCGGGGTGGCGAGAACGTCTACTGCGTGGAGGTGGAGGCGGCGCTCTTCGAGCACCCGGCGGTGGCCGACTGCGCCGTCATCGGCGTGCCCCACCCGGTGCTCAGCGAGGAGGTCGGGGCCGTGGTGGTCCTCCGGCCCGGCGAGAACGTCGACGCCGACGAGCTGGCCCGCTTCGTGGGCGAGCGGCTGGCCGCCTTCAACGTGCCCTCCCGCTTCTGGTTCCGGTCCGAGCCGCTGCCTCGCAACCCGGCCGGCAAGGTCCTGAAGCGCCAGCTCCGCACCGAGCTGTTGGGGGACTGACCACGGCACGGCCGGCGGCGCGGCCGGTCAGGCGCCGGCGGCCAGGCGCTCCCGGGTGACGGCCACGTCCCTCCCCATCTGGGCGATCAGCTCGTCCACGGAGGCGAAGGCCACCTCGTCCCGCAAGTGGGCCACGAAGGAGACCCGGGCCGCCTCGTCGTAGAGATCGCCGGAGAAGTCCAACAGGTTGGCCTCCACCAGCAGGTCGCCGTCGGCCCCGTAGAAGGTGGGCCGGCGTCCCACCGAGATGGCCGCCGGCCAACGGATCCCGTCGGGGCGCTCGTACCAGCCGGCGTAGATGCCGGTGGCCGGCAGGCAGATCGCCTCCGGGACGGCCACGTTGGCGGTGGGGAAGCCCAGTTCGGCGCCGCCCCGGTGGTCCCCGTGGGCCACCACGCCGCGCACCTGATGGGGTCGGCCCAGCAGCTCGGCCGCCGCCTCCACCCGTCCCCGGCCCACCAGGCTCCGGATACGGGTGGAGGAGATGGGCTCGGCCGACTCGCCGGGCCCGACGGGGTCGGCGCGCAGGGACACACCGTCCACCTCGAAGCCGGCGCTGGCCCCCATCTCGGACAGGAGGGCCACGTTCCCCTTGCGACCGTGGCCGAAGTGGAAGTCCTCGCCCACCACCACCAGCCGGGCTCCCAACGCCTGCACCAGGATCGACTCCACGAAGTCCTCGGCCGTCTCATTGGCTCGCTCCTCGTCGAAGTGGACGACGACGGTGCGGTCCACCCCGGCGGCCTCCAGAAGCTCCAGCTTCTGATCGAGGTCGCACAACAGCCGAGGGGCGGACTCGGGGCGGACCACCGTGGCCGGATGGCGGTCGAAGGTGACCACCGCGGTGGTCAGCCCGTCCTCGCGGGCCCGCTCGCCCAACTCGGCCAGGAGGGCACGATGACCCAGATGGACGCCGTCGTAGGCGCCGATGGTCACCGCGGATCCCCCGTCCGGCGGGGCGCAGGTCGAGAGGTCGGTCACGATGTCCATCACCGGGGAAGGTTACCGCCGCGGTCGTGGCGATCCGTGCGTGGTGGGGCCGGCGGCGCGACCGACCCCACGTCGGGCCGGTGGTTCATCCGGCGGCCTGCAGGACGACGGCCGGCCGGATCCGGTCCGTCTCGGTGGCCTCGTACACGGCCAGCAGGCGATGGCCCTCGTCCACCAACCCCCACGGACCCTCGCCGGTGACGCCCAGGGGTACCCGGTCGAGGGCCAGGCCCCGGGCGATGTGCTGCTGGACGTCGGCGGTCACCACCACCTGGTCCAGGTCCCGGAGGGCCTGGGCCGGCGAGAGCACCACGGCGGGGGTCAGGTCGTCCACCACCCGGGCGTCGTCGACGGTGAACGAGCCGATCCGGGTCCGCCGGAGGTTGCGGAGGTGGGCGCCGCCCCCGAGGGCCGTCCCGAGGTCGGCGGCCAGCACCCGGATGTACGTGCCCGACGAGCACTCCACCTCCACCCGGAACACGCCGGGGGCCATCGCCGGGGCCACCTCGAAGCGGTGGACGGTGACCGGGCGGGCGGCCCGGTCCACCTCGACGCCCTCGCGGGCCAGGGCGTGCAGACGCCGGCCCCCCACCTTGACCGCCGACACCATGGGCGGGACCTGCTCGATGGGACCGGTCAGGGCCTCGGCGGCCGACCGGACCTGGGCCAGCCCCACCGACTCCATGGGCCAGGTCCCGGTGACCTCGCCCGAGGCGTCCAGGGTGGAGGTGGCGGTGCCCAGCACCACCTCGCCCTCGTAGGTCTTGGGCAGGGCGGTGAGGAACCGCATGAGCCGGGTGGCCCGTCCCAGGCCCACCAGCAGCACCCCGGTGGCATCGGGGTCGAGGGTCCCGGCGTGCCCCACCCTCCGCTGGCCGAAGATCCGCCGGCACCGGGCCACCACGTCATGGGAGGTCCAGCCGGCCTCCTTGTCCACCACCACCAGCCCGGTGACCGTCTCGGCCCCGGCGGGACTCACCGGGTCGACCCGCCCTCGTCGGTCCCCTCCGGCTCCTCCTCGTGGCGGCGGATCCTCCGGAGGACGTCCTCGACCCGCCCCCCGGCCACCACCGCGGGGTCCACGGCGAACTCCAGCTGGGGGGTCCGCTTCATCCGGACCTGTCGGCCCACGGCCCGCTGGAGCTGGGCCCGACGCTCGGCCAGGGCCTCGGTCGAGTCTTCGGTCAGCGAGCTCAGGTAGACGGTGGCGTGGCGGAGGTCGGGCGCGGTGTCCACCGCGGTCACCGTGACCAGCCGCAGTCGTTCGTCGGCGTCGGCCAGGCGCTCCAGCTCCTCGGCCAGGACCTGGCGGAGGACCTGGTTGACCCGCAGCGAGCGGGCGTAGGGGGCCGCCCCCCGGTTGTCATGCCGACGACTGGACACCGCTCCTCCGCTCCCACCCGTCACCCACGACCGGGCCGCCGGCACGGCGGCCCGGGCCACTAGGTGCGGGGGATCTCCCGCTCGTCGTAGGTCTCGATGATGTCGCCCTCTTTGAGGTCCTGGTAGTCCGAGAGGCCGATCCCGCACTCGAAGCCGGCCTGCACCTCGCGGGCGTCGTCCTTGAACCGGCGGAGGGAGGTGATGGCCCCCTTCCAGATGACCACGCCGTCCCGCAGGAACCGGACCTTGGAGCCTCGGGTGATGACGCCTTCCCGTACGTAGCAGCCGGCGATGGCACCGATCCGGGGCACCCGGAAGACCTGGCGCACCTCGGCCTCGCCGGTGACGATCTCCTCGAAGACCGGGGACAGGAGGCCGAGCATGGCCGCCTCGAGGTCCTCGAGCAGTTTGTAGATGATCTCGTAGAGACGGATCTCGACGCCGGCCTTGGCCGCCATCTCGCGGGCCCGGCGGTCGGGGCGGACGTTGAATCCGATCATGGTGGCCGCCGAGGCCTGGGCCAACTCCACGTCGGACTCGGTGATCCCACCCACTCCCCGGTGGACGAAGCTGAGCTTCACGTCCTCCCGCTCCAGCTTCCGGAGGCTCTCGGTGACCGCCTCCAGCGAGCCGCGGACGTCGGCCTTCAGGATGAGGTTGAGGGTGGCCGTCTCCCCCCGTTGGATCTGTTCGAACAGGTCCTCCAGCTTGGCCCCGCCCAGGGCCGAGGTGGCCGCCGGGACATGACCGGCCACCCGGTAGCGGTGGGCCCGGGCCTCGCCGATGGTGCGGGCCTGGGCCAGCTCGGGGGCCACC
Source organism: uncultured Acidimicrobiaceae bacterium (assembly GCA_963812525.1). Classification (GTDB taxonomy): domain Bacteria; phylum Actinomycetota; class Acidimicrobiia; order Acidimicrobiales; family RAAP-2; genus Bog-756. The sequence goes on along the minus strand of CAWEVL010000002.1, from coordinate 4,643 downwards.
CGGAACTCGTCGCCCGCCTCGGGGGGCTCGGAGAACCCCAGCACCTGGACCGGCGTGGAGGGAGGGGCCTCCTTGATCTGCTCGCCGTGGTCGTCGACCAGGGCCTTGACCTTGCCCCAGGCGGCGCCGGCCACGATGGGGTCGCCCACCCGGAGGGTGCCCCGTTCGACGATGACCGAGGCCACCGGGCCCCGGCCGATCTCCAGCTCGGCCTCGAGCACCACGCCGCGGGCCCTGCCCTCCGGCGAGGCCACCAGCTCCTCGACTTCGGCCACCAGCACGATCTGCTCCAGCAGGTCGTCGATCCCCAGGTTCTGCAGGGCGGAGACCTCGACGGTGATGGTGTCGCCGCCCCAGGATTCAGGGACCAACCCGTGCTCGGAGAGCTGCTGGAGCACCCGGTTGGGATCGGCCTCCTCCCGGTCGATCTTGTTGACGGCCACCACGATGGGCACCTCGGCCGCCCTGGCGTGGTCGATGGCCTCGACGGTCTGGGGCATCACCCCGTCATCGGCCGCCACCACCAGGACCACGATGTCGGTGACCTCGGCCCCGCGGGCCCGCATGGCGGTGAACGCCTCGTGGCCCGGGGTGTCGATGAAGGTGATCGGGTGGTCCTGCCATTCCACCTGGTAGGCCCCGATGTGCTGGGTGATCCCACCGGCTTCGCCGGCGACCACGTTGGCCGAGCGGATCTTGTCCAGCAGGAGGGTCTTGCCGTGGTCGACATGGCCCATGACGGTGACCACCGGGGGGCGTGGCCGCAGGTCGGCTTCGTCCTCCTCCTCGTCGTCGTCGTCGAAGAACTTGGCCAGCAGCTCGGCTTCGCGCTCCTCTCCGGGGTCGACCAGGCGCACCTCGGCGCCCAGCTCGGCGGCGAACAGGTCGATCATGTCGTCGGTCAGGGACTGGGTGGCGGTGACCATCTCCCCCTGGAGCAGCAGGAAGCGGATGACGTCACCCGCCGAGCGGTTGAGCTTGGGGCCCAGGTCGCGGGCGGTGGAGCCGCGCTCGATGATGACCTCGGTGTCGGGCACCGGGGCCGTCGACGGGGCGTACGCGGTGAGCTGGGTCGGCTCGAGCTCCTCGAGATTGCGGCGACGGCGACGTGGCCGGCGCTGGTTGGGACGGCCGCGTCCGACTCCCGGGCCACCCCGTCCACCGGGACCACCCGGGCCTCCGGGTCCGCCGCCCGGCCCACCGCCGGGGCCGCCGGGACGGCCGCCGTAGCCACCACTGGATCCGCCGCCGGGACGGCCGCCGAAGCCGCCGCCGGCGCTGGGGCCGCCGCTTCGGGTGGCCCCACCGGGCCGACCGCCGGACGAGCTCGGGGGGCCGGAGCGGCCGGCGAACCCTCCGGGTCCACCCGGGCGCGACCCGCCCGGGGGCGGACGGCGTCCCCCTGCTCCCGGAGGAGGGGGGATGGGCTTGCCGGTCACCGACCGCGGCGGACCGCCGGGGGGAGGGGGGATGGGACGCCCCGACGCGCTGGTCGGGGCATGGACTGGGGCCGAGGGCGGAGCGGCGGGAGGGGCGCTCGGCGCCGACGCCACCGGGACCTGGGGACGCGGAGGGGCAGGGGCCGGGGTCGCCGCCGGGGCGGCCGCGGCCGGCACCACCGGAGCAGGAGTCGGTGGTGCTGCCGGCGTCGGAGCCGGAGGTGCCGGGGCGGGCGACGGGGCGGGCGAGGGTGCCCGGGCCGCCGGCGCGGCGGGCGCAGGGGCGCGCGGCGGCGCGGTCGGGGCGGGGGCCGCCGGCCGGGCGGGGACCGGGGCCGGCTGCTCGGAGGCTGGGCGACTGGTGACCAGCCGGGCCCCGGAGCGCTTGATCGGCGCGGTGGACGGGGCCCCGGGCGCCGGTGCCGTGGGCTCGTCGCCGATGGTCGGGGCCGGCTCCGGGCCGCCCGCTGGGGCCGGATCGGCGGTCGACGGGGACTCGGGCGCGACCTTCTTGGCCGCCGCCTTCTTGGTGGCGGCGGCCTTCTTGGCCGGCGGTGCCGGCTCCTCGGGCTGGACCGGGCGGCGGAGGCCCTCACGGTCGGCCTTCCGGCGGGCGCGATCGGCCTGCGCGTCCTCGATGGACGACGAATGGCTCTTGACGCCCATCCCCAGGGACAGGCAGAGGTCGAGCGCCTCTTTATTGGTCAGTCCGAGCTCGTGGGCGAGCTCATAGACCCGGATCTTCTTCGGCAACGGCTGTTACTGCCCTTCCTTCATGTCGTAGATGCCGACACGCACATACGACCCTCTATCCTCGCACATCAGAGGACCGGACTTTCCGAGCCCGGTCCGGCCATCTCGTGGGCCCCGGTCCCGAGCGCGGCCCGGATCTCGTCCACCTGGCGGCCGTCGACCCGACCGCGCAGCGCCCGTTCGAACGCCTTCCGGCTCTCCGCCCGGTCGATGCAGCCGGGCGAGTCCCGGCACAACCAGGCCCCCCGGCCCAGGCTGGTGCGGGCCACGGTCAGCGTCCCGCCCTCGAGCCGGACCACCCGCACCAGCCCGTCGACCGGCCCGGTGCGGCGGCATCCGATGCACGTCCGAACCGGCGCTATGCCTGACCCTCCTCGCCCTGCGAGGCCACCGAAGCCTCCACCGGGACGTCGGCCGGGGGGGTCGGGGCATCGGCCGCGTCGGACGTCTCCGGCGGGGTTGTTCCGTCGGCGACCGCGGCGGACGTCTCCGGCGGGGCCGGCCCGTCGGCGACCGCAGCGGCCGCTGGGTCGGTCCCCTCCGAGCCCCCCTCGGCACCCTCGGCACCCTGGGACCACTCGGTGGCCGACACCGCGGTGCCGCCCTCGGCCGGCTGCCACACCATCTCCCCCGCCTCGTTCTGGATCCACTCGCCCTCGGCCCACTCCTCGCCGGCGTAGCCCGACTCCTCCTCGGCCAACTGGGTCTCGCTCTTGATGTCGATGCGCCAGCCGGTCAGGCGGGCGGCCAGCCGGGCGTTCTGCCCTTCCTTGCCGATGGCCAGGGACAGCTGGTAGTCACTCACGATCACCGTGGCCGTGCCCGTGTCGTCGTCGAGTCGCACCTCACGCACCCGGGCGGGAGCCAGGGCCGACTGGATGAGCTCCACCGGATCGTCGGAGAACGGGACCACGTCGACCCGCTCCCCCCGCAGTTCATTGGTCACCATGCGCACCCTCGACCCCCGGGCGCCCACGCAGGCACCGACGGGGTCCACGTTGGGGTCGTTCGACCACACGGCGATCTTGGTCCGGTGGCCGGGCTCGCGGGCGGCGGCCTTGATCTCGACGGCCCCGGAGGAGATCTCCGGCACCTCGAGCTCGAACAGTCGCTTGATCAGGCCGGGATGGCTGCGACTGACCACGATCTGAGGACCCTTGGTCGTCTTGCGCACCTCGACGATGTAGGCCTTGAGCCGGGCGCCGTGCTCGTAGCGCTCGTAGGACACCTGCTCGGCCTGGGGCAGCAGCGCCTCCACCTTGCCCAGGTCGAGCAAGGTGTAGCGGTTGTCGGTCTGCTGGACGATGCCGGTGACGATGTCGCCCTCCCGTCCGGCGTACTCCTCGTACTTGAGATCCCGTTCCACCTCGCGGATCCGCTGCAGGATGACCTGCTTGGCCGTCTGGGCGGCGATCCGGCCGAAGTCGTCCGGGGTGTCGTCCCACTCGCGGGTGACGTTGCCGTCCTCGTCGAGCTCCTGCCCGTAGACCCGGATCTCCCCTGACTCGGGATCGATGGTGACCACGGCCTCCTCGGCCGCGTCGGGCCGCCGCTTGTAGGCCGCCACCAGGGCATTGGCCAAGGCGTCGAGCAGCGTCTCCACCGAGATGCCCTTGTCGCGCGCGATCTGGCCGAGGGCGTCGAGGAACTCGAAATTGGGCTTGCTCATGGGGTCACGACCTGCTTCCTCTTCTTCTCCGTCGCCTGCTGCTTCGTGCCCGCCCTGGTCGACGTCCCCGTGTTCGAGGGCGCGGCCTTGCGCCCCCCGGCGCCCCGCTCCGGTCCCCACACGAAGACGGTGCGCGCCTTGTCGATGTCCGAGTAGGCCAGGCGGAGGCCACCCTCGGCGCCCCCGGCCACCTCCACGGTGAGGCTGTCGTCGTCCGCGGCCACCAGCACCCCTCGGAGCCGACGGTCGCCTGGCACCTGCGGCCGCGTCTTGACGGTGACCGTCTCCCCGATGGCCTTGACGAAGTGGGCCGGCCGCCGCAGCGTCCGCTCCACCCCGGGACTCGACACCTCGAGGGTGTAACGGCCGGGGATGGGGTCCCACTCGTCGAGGAGCGTGGAGACCGCCCGATTGGCGTCGGTCAGGGCCTCGAGGTCAACCCCGCCGTCGCGGTCCACGGTGACCAGCAGCACCCCGGAGCGCAGCTCCACGTCGACCAGCTCGAGGTCGGCGGCGGCCAGCAGCGGCTGCAGCCGGGTGAACAGTTCGTCGGTCATGCTGGCTGCCTCCTTCCGGTGCCCGGGTGTCTCGATGAGGTCGTCTGACAGAGTTCTTCACTACATTTGCTACCTTCACTGCACCCGGCGGGAGCGTGTCGGACCAAAACAAAAGCGTGGGCTGTCCGCCCACGCTTCCCTCAGCGTCACTTCACTCCAACCGAACGGCAGATCTAAAAGTATAGCAGCGACGGCTGGGAGTCGCGTGCGCCCTGACGTGCGGTT
>CAWEVL010000001.1:0-24268 GCA_963812525.1 uncultured Acidimicrobiaceae bacterium | reverse complement strand
GCCAGGGTGGCCTGGAGGGGTAGGTCGGGCGGACCCGAGGGGGTAAGGCACACCCCGTGTCCACCGCAGAACCACACCATCGAGGTGGGCACCCCGTTTCGTTTGAGCACCAGGTAGTTGTCCACGCCCTCCTGCAGCGTGAACAGCGTGTCGACCGTCCCCTGGACGATGAGGGTGGGGACGTGGATGTGGGCCACCAGTGAGCCGGGTCCCCGATCGGCGAACCACTGCAGCTCGGCCGGGGTGATCCTCCCGGTGCGGTCGCCGGCGCCTCGGGAGGTGATGACCTCGGGGTCGACGTGGTCGGCGGCGCTCAAAGAGGCGAGGAGGTCGGACCAGCCGATCTTGACCGTGTCGGCCTTGTCCAGGCTGGTGACGAGGGAGTGCCAGGCGATGGTGGGGACGATGGCGTCGACCCGGCAGTCGGTCGCCGCGGTGACCAGCTGGATCCCGCCCCCGTAGGAGCCACCGACCATGCCCAGACGCGGGTCTCCCCTGGTGTCCAGTTGGACGCCCGGTCGAGCGGCCACCCAGCTGATCAGGGTGCTCACGTCGCGGGCCTCGTAGCGGGGGCTGTCGACTTCGGCCACGCCGCCCGACTGCCCGAAGCCTCTCGGATCCCACGTGAGGACGTTGTAGCCGGCCGCCCACAGGTCCTTGATGGGCACCGCACCGAGGATCCCCGAACCCTGGGTGTCGGTGTCGCCGGCCAGGCTCCAACCCGGGCCCATCAGCACCGTCGGCGCGGCTGCGCCGTCGGCGGGGGCCGGATCCACCGGAAACCAGTGGACCCGGATCGTGGTGCCGTCGAACGAGGTCACGTCCCAGTCGCTCGGGGAGCCGGCCACCGGGGTGGAGACCGGTACCGCGGTGGGCGGGTGGCAGGCGGTCGTGGCGGCTTCCGCGGCAGCGGCGGAGGGTGACGAGGTGGTGGAGTCCCGTCCGGAGATACTCGCACAGGCGGTCAGGAGCACGGCGGTGAGGGCCAAGGGGACAACCAGCACCCGCCAGCCTGGCCCTCCCGACCCCTCGTCGTGCACCGGCGCAGTGTGCCACCTGCGATGATCCGAAGCAATCGGTGCGGCGCGGCGGCACCCGGGGTCGGTCATGGGTGCCCACCCGGGATGGTCCTGGGTCCGACCTGCCCGAACGCCCGTCGATTTGATGCCCCCACCCTGGGCGAACTACTACCTGGTCGATGCCCGCGCCATCCTGCCCACCGGTGGACGCGCGGACCGGCCGGCGGCGGTGGTGGGCCCTGGTCGTGGTGTGCCTGGGCATGTTCATGAACTCCCTGGACGCCTCGATCGTCAATGTGGCCCTGCCGGCCATCCAGCGGGACCTGCACTTCAGCCAGTCCGGCCTGATCTGGGTGGTGGACGCCTTCCTGGTCACCTTCGCCAGCTTCCTGCTCATGGCCGGCCGCCTGGGTGACCTGGTCGGCCGCAAGCGGGTGTTCCTGACCGGCATCGCCGTGTTCACCGCCGCCTCGATCCTCTGCGGGGCGGCCGCCAGCCCGGCCATGCTGGTCATCGGGCGCTTCGTCCAGGGCGTCGGCGGGGCCCTGTCGGCCTCGGCGATCCTCGCCATCATCGTCACCGAGTTCCCCGAGCCGGCGGAACGGGCCAAGGCCATGAGCGCCTATATCTTCGTGGCCGTGGGAGGAGGCGCCATCGGGTTGCTGGTGGGAGGCGTGCTCACCCAGGCCCTGTCCTGGCACTGGATCTTCTTCATCAACGTACCCGTCGGCGTGGCCACCTTCCTCCTGGGCCGGGCCCTGATCCACGAGAACGTGGGCCTGGGCCTCCGTCAGGGCGTCGACGCCACCGGCTCGGTGATGGTGACCCTGGCCCTGATGCTCGGCATCTTCGCCATCATCGAGGCCACCCAGTACGGATGGGTCTCGGTCCACACGCTCGCCTTCGGCGCCGCCTCACTGGTGCTGCTGGCCGGCTTCGTCCTGCTCGAGTCCCGTCTGACCAACCCCATCCTCCCGTTGCGCATCCTCCGGATCCCGACGTTGGTCAACTCCAGCATGATCCGCGCCTTTCTCATGGCCGGCATCAGCACCACGCTCTTCCTCGGGGCGCTCTACCTGGAGAACGTTCTGGGCTACGGCCCGATCATGACCGGCCTGGGCTTCCTGCCCATCACGCTGGTCATGGGTCTGCTCGCCACCGGGGTCACCGCCCGGCTGGTCACCCGGTTCGGCGCCAAGCGGGTGCTCGTCCCCGGAATGACGGCGGCCACCGCGGGCCTCTTGCTGCTGACCCGGATCGGACCGGGGTCGTCGTACACCACCGTGGTGGCCCCGGCCTTCGTGCTCATCGGGTTCGGGGCGGGGACGTCCTTCATGCCCCTCCTGTCCATCGCCATGGCCGACGTACCCAACGCCGACGCCGGACTGGGCTCGGGTATCGTCAACGTCTCCATGCAGATGGCCGGGGCCTTGGGCCTGGCCGTGCTCGGGACCATCGCCACCGAGCGCACCAACGGGCTGGAGTCGGCGGGCCAGTCGGCCGCCGCCGCCCTGAGCGGCGGCTTCCGCCTGTCCTTCCTGGTGGCGGCGGCCAGCGTCGGGGTGGGAACGGTGATGGCGATGGTCCTGCTCCACGGCGTGCCGCGGGAGCAACTCGATCCCGGGTCACTCCGCCAGGTGGAGATCGAGAACGCCGGCGAGCCGCTGGCTACGTGACGGCGTGACGGATCGGGGGACGCCGTCGGGCCGAGGCGGCCCGTCCGGGTCCCGGCATCCGTCGTGGGCCGCCGCCCCCCGGGCCCGACCCGAGCGTCGGACGGGGCCGGTCAGCTCAACACGTCGCGACGGTGGAACGCCACCGCGGCCGCCGACAGCAGGACGACGGCATAGCCCCCCTGGACGACGGCCAGGTGGGGGAGCCCGCTCCAGTCGGTGGGAGTGAAGAACAGGCCGTTCCAGATGTCGGTGCCCTGGTCGGTCAGCGGGAGCCAGGGGGTCAGGGCGTGCAGGCCGGGGATGTTGTCGAGGGAACGGGACACCAGCCCGAACAGGACGCCGCCGGCCACCGCGCTGAAGGCCCGATCGGTGAGGGTGGAGCACAGCAGGGCGAAGGCGAAGGTGCTGAGCATGGTGCCGGCCACGACCAGTACGGCCAGGCCCAGGCGGCCCAGTGCGGCCAGGGGGGTCAGGGTGGACTGCCCGCTGGAGAACGGGGTGCTGTGCTGGAGATCCAACACAGCCAGCGAATGCCAGCCGAAGGCCATCACTCCTGAGAGCACGCCGGCCACGACGACCACCGCCACCGCTCCGAGGGAAAGCAGGGCGGCCACCACTGCCTTGCTGGCCAGCACGCGCTCTCTCGACACCGGCCGGGTCAACAGATAACGGAGGCTGCCCCACCCGGCGTCCCCCGCCACGCACTCCCCGGCGAAGACGGCCACGGCCAGCGGGATGAGGAAGAGCAGCAGGGCGTTGAGGCCGATCAGGCCCATGGTGAAGCCCGAGGAGTTCGGGACCACCGATCCCCAGTTCCCGATGCGCTCGGGAGTTCCGGCACTGGTCAGGGCGATGATCAGCGTGACCACCCCGGCCACGCCGGCCAGGACCCCGAAGACGATCCACGCCCTCGGCCGACGGAGCTGCTTGATCAGCTCGACGGCGATCAATCGAGGATGTCCTTCCGGGTGAACCACCAGTGGGCCAGTCCCATGAAGACGACGAAGTACACCGCCTGCAGGGTCAGGAAGTGGGTAAATCCCTGGGTCACGGCGGGGCGTACGAAGAGGTGGTTCCAGAGATCGATGTCGTTGTTGGGCATGTACCGGTTGACCACGGCCACCCCGGGGAGATAGTCGGCGTTGAAGACCCGGGAGACGATGGTCAGGGCCACACCCCCGGCCACCGCCACCAGCGGCCGGCGTGTGGTGGTGGACAGGAAGAAGGCCACGGCGAAGATGCTGGCCATCCCGGCCACCACGTACAGCGTGGACAGCCCGAGGTCACCCAGCACGGCGCCGGTGGACAGGGTGGCTCCGATCGGGTGACCCGGAGTCGAGGCGCTCCCGTCGATCACGTGCAGGGGGTGCCAACCGAACGCCAGGCCCCCGACCAGGACGGCCACGAGGCTCAGGGTGACCACCGCCACCAACGACAACAGGGCCGCCACCGCCGCCTTGGACCAGAGCACCCGGGCGCGGGACACCGGTCGGGCCAGCAGGTAGCGGAGGCTGCCCCACCCGGCCTCCCCGGCCACCGCCTCGCCGGCGAACAACGAGACGGCCAGCGGGAGGAAGAACTTCATCGTGCTGTTGAGGGCGATGACCGGCACGCTGAGGCCGGAGGTCCTCGGCACCATCACCAGCGGAAGATCGCCCACGAACTCCACCTGCCCCGGGCCGGTGGCGGCCAAGGCCACGGTCAGGACCAGTGCGAATCCGCCCACCAGACCCAAGGTCACGTAGGTCTTGGCCCGTCGGACCTGCTTGGTCCACTCGACGGCGATCAAGTCACTGCGGGGGGGGCCGGTCGTCGGGACCGGTTCCGTCCTCGAAGAGTGCGAGATAGGAGTCCTCGAAGGTGCCGCCGCGGAACTCCGCCACGGGGATCCCGGCGGCATCCAGGGCACGGACGAGGTCGGCCGGGCGGACGGAGCCGCCCTCGACGAGCACCGCACCCTTGCCCACGATGTCGGCCCGGGTGACGCCGGCCACGGCCCGGAGGACGGGCAGCGCCCGGTCGGGCGAGCTGATCCCCAGACGGATCCGCGGACGGTGCTCGACCAGTTCGGCCATGGATCCCGAAGCCACCAGTCGGCCGTCCCGCAGGACGGCGGCGTGCGTGCAGACGAGCTCGATCTCCGAGAAGTCATGACTGGAGAGCAGGACGGTGGCGCCGGCGGCCACACTGGTGGCGATGGCCTGGCGTACCTCCAGCGCCTGGGCCGGGTCCATGCCCGTCGTGGGCTCGTCGAGGATCAGGAGATCGGGCCCTCCGAGGAGGGCCTGGGCCAGGGCCAGGCGGTAGCGCATGCCGTGTGAGTAGTCGGCGAACGGTCGGTCGATGGCCGTGCCCAGGCCGGCCATGGCCACCGCTCCGTCCAAGTCCGGCTCCCCTCCGGCCCGTCGGACCAGTCGGCAGGCCAGGTCGAGGTTGCGTCGGCCGGACAGGTGGGGGACGAACCCCGGGCCGTCCACCAAGGTGCCCACCCGCGCCAGCACGGGAGCGCCGGGCCGGACCGGCTCGCCGAAGATCGATGCCCGCCCGGCGGTCGGGCGGACCAGGCCCAGCAGGATCTTGAAGGTGATGGTCTTGCCGGATCCGTTGGGTCCCACCAGACCCATCACCTGGCCCACCTCGACGGTCAGGCTGAGATCGTCCACGGCGGTCACGCCGTTGCTGAGCCGCTTGGTGAGGTGTTCGAGGTGGATGGCCGGTGGGTGGGTCTCGGACCGGGCCGGGGGCGCGGTCACGTCGGGTTCCACGGTGCGCTCAGGCCCCATCGGAGTCGCCCCCGTTGAGGGCTTCCTGTTCGCCTCCGGGGATCATGGCGGCGATGTCCACCACCTTGGACCGCGGGGGCTTGGACGCCTGCACCACCGATCCGAACCGGTGGAGCGAGAGGGTCACCGTCCCGATCCCGGCCCCCGGGGGCGTCACCCGGACACCGATGACGCGACCCGCGCCGTCGACCCATGCGTCCATGGGGATGGAGACCGGTGCCGTGAACGGGTTCCCCCCCGATGCCGCGATCTCCGTCGTGATGGCCTGAACGAAGACGGCGGCCGCCGGGCCCGAGGCACGGGCCAACGCCCGGTCGAGGCTGACCGTGGCCCGGTAGCGGTGAGTCCGGACCCCGTCGAAGGCCACCGGGCCGTACGTGGCGGCCGTAGTGGTGCCCCACGCCAGCTCGGCGAGGGCGAGGGCCGGATTCACCGACTCGGTCTGCACGACGTACGGGGGGAACTTGACATTGAATTTGGCGATGTCGGCGAAGTTGGCGAAGATCCAGGGCCGCCCCCGCTGCAAGGGGGGGCTCGATGCCGGAGGCTTGACGAAGACCGTCCCCGGCAGGAAGACCATCCGCTCCCGGGCCGACGGCCCGCCGGGCAGCTCGAGGGTGATGGTTCCCGACGGGGCGGTGAAATCGACCCGTCCATACGCTCCCACCGGCGTCGACGACCCCGTCGAGGGGGTGGGGCGGCGGAAGTCCATGGTGAAGGCGCTCCGGAGGGTCGCCGTCTTCGCCGCGGCCGCCGCCACCAGGGCACCGGTCGATACCGTCGAGGGTGAGGAAGGAGGATCGGTGGGCGCCGGGGGTTGGGCCGAGGCCGAGCCGCACGCCGTCAACGCCAGGCCCACCACGATCACGCCGGCGGTCGGGCCCAACCGGCGCCGACGCCGGGGCCTTGGATGGCGGCCTCGATCGGGCGGGCTCGCTTCGACGAGGGTCTTCTGCATCAGGCGCTCCACCGGCGGACGATACCAGCCACGCTGTCGGACCTCCCTTCACCCGCATGGTCGTCCGTGACGGTGGCCCGGCGGGCTCCGTCAGTACAGTCCGACGATGTCTCCGTTCTCGTCGAGGTCGATGTCCTCGGCCGCCGGATGCCGGCTCAACCCGGGCATGGTCCGCATATCCCCACAGATGGCGTAGATGAAGCCGGCTCCGGCGGAGGCTCTCACCTCGCGGACGGGGAGCCGCCACCCGGTGGGGGCGCCCTTCAGGGTCGGGTTCGACGAGATGGACAGGTGGGTCTTGGCGATGCAGAGGGGAAAGCCCCCCAACCCGTTGGCTTCGAACAGGTCGAGACCGCGGGAGGCCGCGGGCAGGTAGTCGACGCCGTCGGCACCGTACACCTGAGTGGCGATGGTCTCGATCTTCTCCCGGAGCGAGGCCTCGGAGCGATAGAGGAACCGGAATTGGTTGGGTTCTTCGGCGGCCGCTACGACGGCCTCGGCCAACTCAGTGGCACCGGCACCGCCGTCGCGGAAGTGGGTGGACACCGCACACCGGACGCCCATGGACCGGGCGATCTCGGCGATGGCCGCGTACTCGGAGGGGAAGTCTTCGGGAAAGGCGTTGACGGCCACCACCGGGGTGACGCCGTGGAGGAGCACATTCTCGACCTGCTTGCGCAAGTTGGGCCCCCCGGCGTGCACCTCGTCCGGATTCTCCGACAGCAGGGCCTCCGGCAGTGGCTTGCCGGCCACGATCCGGTGCACACCCGAGTGGGCCTTGAGGGCGCGGACCGTGGTCACGATGACGGCGGCGTCGGGGACCAGTCCCGATACCCGGCACTTGATGTTGAAGAATCGCTCGGCGCCCATGTCGGCCCCGAACCCGGCCTCGGTGATGAGGAAGTCGCCCGTGCGGATGCCGATCAGGTCGGCGATCACCGACGAGTTGCCGTGGGCGATGTTCCCGAACGGCCCGGCGTGGACCAGGACCGGAGTGTTCTCCAGCGTTTGCAACAGGTTGGGTTGGATGGCGTCCCGCATGATCACCGCCATGGCCCCGGCGGCGCGGAGCTGTTCGGCGGTGACGGGGGAACCCTTGGGGGTGAAGCCGACGATGATCTGTCCCAGGCGGCGGCGCATGTCGGACAGGGACGTCGACAGGGCCAGGATGGCCATGACTTCGCTGGCCGCGGTGATGTCGAAGCCGCCCTGACGGGGCACGCCGTCCTCGCGGGAGCCGAGGCCCAGGACGATGTTGCGCAGCGCACGATCGTTCACGTCCAGCGCCCGGCGCCAGGTGATGGTGGACTGGTCCAGATCGAGCTCGTTGCCCTGGTAGAGGTGGTTGTCGACCATGGCTGACAGCGTGTTGTGGGCCGCGGTGACGGCGTGCATGTCCCCGGTCAGGTGGAGATTGAGTGCCTCGAAGGGGGCGGCCTGGCTGTAACCGCCGCCGGCCGCCCCGCCCTTGATCCCGAAGGTCGGGCCCATGGAGGCCTGGCGGATGGCGGCGGTGGCCCGTTGGCCCACGTGGCGCATCCCCTGGGCCAGGCCCAGGGTGGTGGTGGTCTTTCCTTCCCCGAGCGGGGTGGGGGTGACCGCCGTGACCACCACGTAGCGGGCTTTGGGCCGATCGGCCAGGGCGTCGATGGTGCCGAGCCGGAGTTTGGCCACGTACTCGCCGTAGGGCTGCAGGCTGTCCTCGGCGATGCCCATGTCGCGCGCCACCGAGGTGATCGGGAGGAGCGTGGCCTTGCGGGCGATGTCCAGTGCGGTGAGGTGGCTCACGTCGGTCACGGTCGTGGCTGCTCCCGACGTGTGGTTGGCATTCCACCCCTCGCTCCCGGTTGCCCGAGGTACACAGACCGGGCTTGCCGGAGCATCGTAGTGCTGTCGCCGGCCCGGGGCACGAGAGCGGAGGGTAGGTGTCCCTCAGGCCCGGACGGTGGACCAGTCGTGATCCACCCGCGCCATGAAGACGGTGGTGAGGGCCATGCTCCGGTGGAGCCAGACGCCGTCCACCCGGGCGTACTCGTCGTCCTCGAACCCACACATCCACCACGAGGATCCGTCGGGCCGACGACAGGGGCTGAGAAGATCCCAACGTCCCGTGGCCCGGTCGCCGTGCACGTCGATGCGGGGCTTGACGAAGAGGTGTCTGGCAAAGGTGAGGGTCGGCTGGGCGAGCCGGGCGGCGATGGCCGACCGACCGACCTGGCGTCCGAGTCCCGGCCCCCCGTCCCAGACGGCGTCGGTGGTGAACAGGGCGGCGGCCGCCTGGGCGAGGGACTGCAGGCGGTCGGGCTCGGCCGGCGAGCCTCCCGAGAACCGCTGGTCGACGAGGTCCCCGTACCGAGCCTTGAGGTCCTGGATCTGCAGGACGGCTTCGGCGGCCTCGACCCGGTGACCCAGGGCGGTCACCTGGTCGGCCAACTCCTCGATGGTGGGCATGTCCCCTCCCCGGTCGACCGTGGTGAGTGGAGCGGGACCCCCCAGCCTGCTCCGGGGTCGACACTATCGGTACCTCCCTCGCCGTCGCAGCCCGCGGTTCGCCGCTCGTGGAGTGTCGCGCCGCGTGCCTACCGGCCGGTCCGGGCGTAGGTCTCGGTGTCGTAGATCACGTCGACGGTCCCGTCGATCGCCGCGCACCGCTCCTCGACCTGGTCGTAGTCGTCGGCCGAGCCGAAGGCGCTGAAGATGAACTCCCCGAGGCCCAGTCGCCAGTCGACCGGGTCTCCCGGTAGTCGGTTGATGGTGATCTCCTCCACGCCGGGCACGTCCTGGAGGTGCTCGTGCCCCACCATGCCGACCACGCGGTGGGCGGTGACCGGGGGCGTGGCGATCCGGCGGTAGGCCACCTGGGGGAAGGTAAGGGGGAGCTCGACCGATGGCGCCATCCCGAGGGCCAGTTCGGCGGCCACCCGATAGAGGGACACGTCGCCGCCGGCGAGTGCCAACAACTCGGGCACACCGCCGCCGACCCGGCCGTTGACCTCCACCACCGCTGGACCGTCTGGCGTGAATTTGAGCTCGGTGTGCTGACATCCGGTCCGGATCCCGAGGGCGGCCACCGCGGCCGACGCCAGTTCGCAGGCGGCCTGGGCATCACCCGCCTCGAGATCGGCGGGGAGCACGCTGCCCGTCTCCCGGAAGGGCTCGGCGAACGGGAAGCGCCCGGTGACGGCGAGGTGCTCGATGACACCGTGGCGGACGAAGCTCTCGACCGAGACCACGTCGGCAAATCGGGACACCGGTCGGGTGGTGCCCTCGAGGTAGCCCTCGAGGAGCCATCCCTTCCCTCCCGTCGTCGGCGACGTGGCGACCAGTCGGACGAACTGCTCGATGGAGTGGACCTGATGGACATGGCGGCTTCCGTCGCCGGCTCGGGGCTTCAGTACGGCCGGCAGGTCCACCGATCCGGCCAACCGCTCGGCGTCGTGTTCCGTCAGCCCGTAGGGGACCTCCCAGAACGGCGGGACAGGAAGCCCGGCGGACTGCATGGCCTGGCGCTGGAGCAACTTGTCCGACAGGCGTCGGGCCACCTCCGGCGAGTGGAAGTCGAGGCCGAGGCCGTCAGCCGCGGCGGCGAGAAGGGATAGGCGCCGGTCGTTGAGGGCCACCACCCCGGTGGGCCGGGTGGCCCGGAGTGCGTGTACCGTCTCGGCTGGCGTGAGCCCGGCGACGTCCACCACTCGGCCCACCCTCGACAGGAGGCGGGCGGCGTTGGCCATGTCCGGTTCGGACAGATCGATCATCCACACGATCTCGCAGAGGCCCCGGGTGGCATCGCGCAGTGAGAACACCGACGGCGTGGTGGCCTCGTACGAGATGATGAGCCGCTCGACACGATTGGCGCGGCTGACCCGCTCGGGCGTCACTCGGTGGCATGGGGGGGTGACGCCATGATCAACGGAGTCGGGTCAGGGCCGAACAGCGTCAGTGCGTCAGTCCGGCCCATGGTCCAAGTATCGTCGCCGACGCGCCGCAACTGCAGCGTTCAGCATTGCGTTTGCGTGACGATGCGCCCCCCAGACGGCTGTTCGAGGCGATTCTCAGGTCAATCTCAGATTGCCTGGCTACGTTCGTTGCCGTTGGGTCTTCGGGGCGAGGAACCGCCGTCCAAGCTCCGGGCCCAACCCTTTCTCGTTCGGTCGTGGCGGACGGGGTCGCAGGGGCTCAGCCCGGGCCCCCGTCGCTACGACGAGCCGGAGTCTCCCGCCGGGCGAAGCGCCCGCGTTGGCATCTGCGGCTGGGAGCGGGGATGGTCCGCCGGCTGGTCGGCTCCCAGCAGTCCGATGAGGTCGGCCCGCGCCCTGGCCACCCGGGAGGCCACGGTTCCCGGAGCACAGCCACAGATCGCCGCCGTCTCCTCGTAGCTGAGGCCGTAGAGCTGGGTGAAGGTGAAGGCGGCCCGGCGATCCGGTTCGAGGCGGCCGAGCAGGTCGTCCACCGAGACCTGGTCGGTCGGGGCGTCCCGGGCCGCCAGCTCGGCCAGGGCCAGGTCCCCCCGGGGCTCCAGCCGGTGGCGGTGCCGGACCCGATTGCGGAGTTCGGAGGCACACACGTGGTAGGCGATGGAGAACAGCCACGTCTTGGCCGTGGACTCGCCCCGGTAGCGCCCGATCCCCTTGGCCAGGCGCAGAAAGGTCTCCTGGGCCAGATCGTCTGCGCTCGCCTCGTCGATCAGGGATGCACACAGCCGACGGGTCGGGCCGTAGGCGATGTCGACCAACTCCCCCAAGTCGGATCGGCTTCCACGCTGCGCCCCGAGCGCCAGCTCCGTCCACCGGTCCATGGACCGAACCTACCGACGGGTGGGCGTCCAGGTCACGCGCTTTCGCGGAGAGTGGCGCCGTGACCACCCATCCGGTGGGCACGGTGGGATAGGGGCCGGCGATTCCTTTGCGGCGGGAAGAATTCTGCAACTGCCAACGACTAACTGTTCATGGAGGTCAGTTGCGAGCTCGTCCGGGAGTCGATCTCCGCGGGCCTGGACGGGGAGAGCGCCGGCCTCCCGGACATCGAGGTCGAACGCCATCTGGCCGGCTGTGACGCCTGCCGGGTCTGGCAAGAGGCCGCGCACGAGGTGACCCGGCAGTTCCGGCTGCAGGCGGCCGAGGACCATGGGCCCGCCCCCGCCGCCCTGCGCGCCGCGGTCGTGGCCGCCGCTCCCCGACGGCGTCCGACCCAGATCACGGCGGCCCGGTTGGCCCTCGTGGCTGTGGGGATCGCCCAACTGGTGGTCACCGGTCGCCTCCTCCTGTCCGGAGACATCGACAGCTTTCGGGATCTCGGGGCCCTGGAGGTGGCGCTGGGTGTCGGCTACCTGGTGGCCGCCGCTCGACCGCGTCGGGCGGTGGGCATGCGGTCCATCGTCGGCACCGCCGCCCTCCTGTTGCTGGGGTCGGCCGTACTCGACCTGGTCCACCACCGAACGACCATCGCCGACGAAGCCCCCCATCTCATCGCCGTGGCCGGCTGGCTGCTCATCATGTTCCTGGCCTGGCGCACGCCAGAGCTCGGTGCACCTCCATCGGCGCTTCGCCAGTGGATGACGATGCCGCGACGGGCGCCGGGGCCCGCCGGTGGCGGGAGGGCGGCCGGCTGGGGCGATGCCACGACGAGTACCGGTCCGGCCTTTGCCCGAGCCCGGCCCTCGCCAGCGGTCTCGGAGGCCGCCTCTGATCGAGCGGAGGCCGCGGTGGACCGCCAGCGGGCCGTGGGCGCATGACCGGGTCGCCGGACACCGACGTCGGTAGAGGGGGCCAGTAGGTGTCCCTCGATATCCGACCTCGATCCGGTCCGGACGGGGCGGCCTGATCACCGGGCGGCATCGGCCGCCCGGTGATCCCAAAAGAGTGGGTCGTGCGGTCTCGGCACCGCCGCGCAGACTGGGGTGGCCGGGGCCGCCGAGGGGACCGTCGCGGCTGGTGACGGTCCATCCAGCGAGACTCAGATCTCGTCGACCGTTCTCGGGGTGCGCAGGATCATCATCGATGCGGCGACTAGGAGGCCGGCGCCGACGATGGTGAAGACGAAGTGCCACCAGCTCCAGCTGAACTGCCTGGTCACGGCCACGGAAGACGGTGCCGAGCAGCTCTGGTAGGTGGGACACGTGGTGGTGGACGGTATCGAGGTGATCACCGTGCTCGTGAAGCGATTGATCGTCCAGAGCACCCACATGGCCCATAAACCGACGACGACGACGATTCGCAACGGCTGATTACGAATACCCACGGCGGTGATCTTGACAGATCTGCGTGCCGGATGACCTTCAGGCGTCGGTTTCCGTGGTCCTCGGAGAACTTGTGACCGAAACGATCCGGGCCGGACCGGTGAGGTCGGCCCAGGCCGATTCGTCGATGATTCGCCCGGCGGCGGGCTGGGCCGGCTGTGGTCAGTCGTTCTAGTCGTCGATTGCCACGACTGGGGACGGGCCACTGCCTGGCCCGTCCATCACGGTATCGGGGAAGTCGTGGGCGTGGTGTCGGTCGTCGGGGTGGTGGTCGGTGGCGGTGGCGGCAGTGTGGTCGTGGTCGTGGTCGTGGTCGTCGTGGTGGTGGTCGTCGTGGTGGTCGGCGGCACGGTCGTCGTCGTGGTGGGCGGCGGCGGTGGCGAGGTCGTCGTGGTCGTCAGGGGGGCCGTGGTGGGTGTCGTGCCCGTCGGTATCGTCACCGGGTTGCCCGGTGGGGGGGTCGCGGCCGGCGGTGGCGTCGGCGCCGGCGATGCGAAGGTGAACGGCAGCGTGATGAAGGAGGGCAGGGCGGTGGACACCAATGCTGTCGACGCGTTCTTGCCCTTGCCCTTACCGTTGGCCTTGATGGCCTGGGCGATGAGGAAGGGGAACGGCGACGGCAGGGTACCGGTGGGCGCCGTCGTCGGCGAGGACGGTGTGTCGGTCGGGTCCGTGGTCGGTGTGGTGCCGGTCACGAAGGGCAGGCCGCTCTGGAGCGGCGACGTCGTGGCCGTAGCCGACGAGTTGGCGGTCGAGCCCTTGCCGACGAAGAGAATGGCGCTGACTGCGGCGACGATCACGGCGCCGGCGATGAGGATCGACCAGCGCCAGAAGGTCTCGTCCCCACTTGTTTCATCGGCCACCAGGGCTTCTCCTCCTCACCTTTGCAACCTTTGCACCTCAGCGTGCCGGAGCCGCACCGTCGTCGATGCCGTCCGCCCTGCCTACCACCGTCCGGTCCGGCCGACGTGCATCCCGTGACGGGACGGTTACCTACCCGATCGATTGCGGCGCCACCGCCCAGATCGACCGACCTCCGGCACGACGGACCGGTGGGGAGACGACCATCACGATGGGAACCGCCCGAACAATCACCGATCGTGGCACGTCGGGGGCGTCTAGGCCAGGGTGGTCACGGGCGGTGCCGACAACGTGTCACAGAGCGCGAAACCCATGGGTCGAGGGGCTCCGACCGGGTCTTCTGTCAAAAGCCATGACAGTTCTATGGCATCTCGGGAAAGAACCGAGGCAGGAAGTGCCGGTTGGCGGCGAGCAGGGTATCGGCGAGTCGTTCGGCCAGGGGGTACTGACCGACAAGCGGATTGGCCACCAGGGCCCTGATCATGGTGGTCCGGCTGCCCGACAGCGAGGCCTCGACGGCCAGCCGCTCATAGGCCTTGCAGTGGGCCACCAGGCCGGCCATCTCGGGAGGCAGCGCACGTTGGGCCAACGGGTGGGCGCCCTCCTTGTCGACCGTGCAGGGAACCTCGACCACGGCGTCGTCGGGCAGGCCGGGGATACTGCCTTCGTTGCGTACGTCGACCACCTGGACGTCGCCGGTTCCGGCATGGAGCGAGGCGATGAGCCGGACCGCCGCCTCCGAGTAGAAGGCACCACCGCGGTACGAGAGCTTGTTGGGCTTGGTGTCCAGGGCCGGGTCGCGGTACTGGGCGAGCAGATCGGCCTCCAGCGCGGCCACCACCTCGGCCCGCGATCGCCACCCCGGGGCCGACTGCTCGGCCAGGTCGTGGGCGAGGCAGTAGTAGTAGTGAAGGTAGTACGAGGGCAGGGCGCCGAGGAGTCGGAGCAGCCCGGCAGGCACGCCGCTCTCCAGCTCGAGCTCGGGGCCGAATCGGTCCAGTAGTTCGGGCAAGCGGTCGACTCCGTCGATCCGCGCCGACCGCACCCAGGTGAGGTGATTGAGCCCCACGTGCTCGATGGCCACGCCGTCGGGATCGGTGTCGAGGTAGTGCCCGATGCGCCGCTGCACGTGGATGGCGACGTTGCACAACCCCAGGGCCCGGTGCCCATCGTCGACCAACGCCTGGGTGACAATGCCGACCGGGTTGGTGAAGTCCACCAGCCAGGCGCCGGGTGCCCCGCGAGCGGCCGTCTCCTCGGCGATGTCCAGGACCAGGGGCACTGTTCGGAGGGCCTTGGCCAGTCCTCCCGGGCCCGTGGTCTCCTGGCCGAGGCAGCCGAAGCCGATCGGCAGCGTCTCGTCGGTGTGCCGGGCGGCCTGCCCTCCCACCCGCAGTTGGACGATCACGAAGTCGGCACCGTCAAGGGCCCGATGACGGTCGTCGGTGGTGACCAGGTCTCCTGCCCAGCCCCGGCGCCGGAGCATCCGTCCGGCCAGGCCTCCGACGACCTCCAGCCGGGTACGGTCCGGGTCGAGGAGGACGAGTTCGTCGACCACCAGCCGGTCCTGGTGGTCACAGAGACTGTCCACGAGCTCGGGTGTGTAGGTGCTGCCACCCCCCACGACGGCTACCTTCGTTCCCACGCGCTGAACGTAACATCCCCCTGTGGACCGAAGCGAGGCTGAACGGTGACGGACGGCCGCACGCCCGACCAGCTGCTCCTGGCTGTCGATGGCGGGGCGTCCAAGACCGACGTGTGGCTGCTCACCGTGGACGGTCGCATTCTGGGCTCGGCCCGGGGCGGGGGGTCCAACCACCAGTTCTCGGGGTTGGACGGCGCCATGGACGCAGTGGGTTCCACGGTCCACGCCGCCGTCCGCGACGCCGGTCGGCCCGGGGCCACCCACCCGGTCGCCGGTGCCGGCGTGTTCTGTATGGCCGGACTGGACCTCCCCGTCGACGAGGAACGGTTGACCGAGGCCATCGAGTCGCGTGGCTGGACCGCGACCACCACCGTGCTCAACGACTCGCTGGCCGTCCTCCGAGCCGGGGCGCAGGCCGGATGGGGGGTGGCGGTGGTGTGCGGATCCGGCCTCAACTGCGTGGGTCTGGGGCCGGACGGCTCGGTGGTCCGATTTCCCTCACTGGGCGAGCTCTCGGGTGACCTGGCCGCCGGAGGATCATGGCTAGGTGTGCGGGCCTTGGGCCTGGCCCTCCGCTCCGGTGACGGACGCGGCCAGCCGACGGTGCTGACCGAGTTGGTGCCGTCCCATTTCGACCGAAGCGACCCGGAGTCGGTACTGGGTGCGGTCTATACGGGTGAGGTGTCCTACGGGCGACTGTTCGAGCTGGCTCGGGTGTGCCTGGAGGCCGCGGCTGGGGGGGACGAGGTGGCCGCCGGAGCTGTGGATGCGCTGGCCGACGAGGTGGTGGCCATGGTCACGGCCACGGCGAAGCGCCTCGGCGTCGCCGACGAAGAGGTCGACGTGGTGTTGGGCGGCGGACTGTTCGACAGCGAGTACGGGGCCTTCAGCGGGCGCATCGAGACCGCGATTCGAACGGTGGTGCCGCGAGCCCGGTTCCGCCGGCTCGCCGCCGCTCCGGTGCTGGGCGCCGCCCTGTTGGCACTGGACGAGGTCCGAGCACCGGGCGACGCCGAGGTCCAGCTGCGGCGTGAGGCCCCGTCGGGGGGTGTCGGCCCGGATTGAGTGGCGCACCGGGGAAGGGGGGCGGTCCGACGCCTCCGAGCGGGCAAAGACCGAGCACTCCGACGCCCAGACGCGCGCAACGAAGTGCGACGACCACGCTTCGCAGTCTTCTCTAGGCAAACGGATTGGAGTGGTTCATAATCCTCGTCTGGCCCTGTATCGGCTTCGTCAACGGATATGGCACTGGGCCATTCGAATCGGGCGGACGGCAGCCAGGGGGGTCGTCCGCCGATTCGAAAGTCATGGGTCAAAGGGGCGCGCTGGGGGCAGCCAGTGGAGAGATTTGCCGAGTGGGAGAGGGGTTTCGAACCCATACTTGCCACGGTGGTGGCCGCCCTGGACCAGTGCGACGCGACGGCCGAGCGGCGGTGGGCGCCGGCACTCGTGGCCAACGCCGATCAATTGAGGGCTGCATCGGGGACTTGTCGACGGTGGACCACGGACCATCCGAGCCCCGATCGTGATTTCGATGTGCAGCTGGCCCGGCTGGCACGGTCCTATGTCAATGCGGCAACCGCGCTCGAATCCGTGGCCAAGGGCTCGTCGAGCACCTGGCTGGTGGTCGACCGGGAGTTGAAGGGACTGCACGCCATGATGGCCGAGGTTCTCGCGACGCGGTGGGCGAGCTCAAGAGATGCTCGTCCCCGTACGTCCGGCTGACTCCTCGTCACGACGCATCGCGAAGCCCGTGAGCGTCCCATTCGAAGCCGCACACCCAACACTGCTTAACCCACCGGTCGGACGTCCCCCTTCCGCCAGGCTTCGCTGGCCGCACGATGTCCTCCGTGCTTCCGATTGATCCACATCTCAGGCAGACGATCGAGTTCTGGTCCTTGCCCATCAAGGCCTCCGAGGTACTACTGCCCCCATGGTTCGACTGTGAACCTGCCCGGTCGGACAATCAAGAGGCGGGGGGTGACCTGGCCAATCGATCCTGCGGTCACCCCCCTTTCCGAGCCTGATCCGGGAATGCGACGCCCGACGTGAGGCAAGATCAGGGCGCTCCCACGCGGGTCGCCTAGCGCGTCCTCTGGGCGGTCGGAATACTTCCAGAGCGATCTTCGAGCGGTGCGCGGGAACGCCCCGGCTGGGCAACGCCCGCCCGCGGTTGGGGGATCCTTACAGCGTCAACTGGTTCCCGGCAGTGGTGCCGCGTCCGTTCGGGACCTCAATCCGAATCGAACCGGAGAATCGCTGGGCGGCGACGTGTTCCCGGAACAATTGAAACTTCTCCCCGAGTATTTGGACGACCGGTTGCTGATCGTGTGCGAAGCAGCCCGACCGCTGTTCCACGATGTCGGCAAGCGTCGCCAGTGCATTCTCGATCATGTCGAGTCGCTCATCTGTGGTCATAACCCCAACCTGCACCTCCCAGGCTGGGGAGTCAATCGCCATTGGAGCCAGAGATAATGCAGGTGATTGCAATATTCGCTGATATTGAGCCTCGACAAGGGGCCAGACGGCGAACCGACGGCCATGGAGGCCACCAAGGCCGGGGGCGATGCCCGGTGCCGCTCGACGGGCCCGGCCACCGCCGATGCTGTCGCGCCAGACCCGGCCGGGGATCCGGTGCCGGGGGGCGGGACGCGACAGGCCGGCGCCTCTGCCTGGTACGCACCCGCGGCAACCCGGGTCACAGCCAACTCCCAGCGTTGTCGGTTAGCTTGAGCCCGGTCCCAGGCCGGCCCTGAATGTGCGCCATTCGGTTGACCGGATCCCACCAGCGGAAGGAACCGTTCGTCATGACGGCACCAGGCAACTACGACACCGAGACCTCAGACATGGTTGCCGTTCACCAGGCTCTGGTCGGAGCATTGGACGCGGCACCCGCCCTCGTCGACCGAGCTGGTGACCAGCCTGATCGGGTCGAGGTGATCGGGTCGTTCTGCGAGAATGTCCTGGAGTTCCTGCACGCGCACCATGCCGGCGAGGACGAGTTGATCTACCCGGTCCTGGAGGAGCGGTGCGCCGGCGAGAAGGCGGCGCTCGAGCGGATCGACGCCCAGCACAGCCTGCTCAGTGAGCCGATGGAAAAGGCACGGGTGGCGATCGCCGCCTGGCGGGCCGACCCCTCCATCGACGGGGCCCAGGCTGTCGTGAACCTGCTCGGAACGATCGACGAGACACTCCGGCCCCATCTGGCCGAAGAGGAGAGCACGGTGCTTCCCATTGCCAGCGCCTGGATGAGCCCGGAGGAATGGGGTCAACTCCCAGGCCATGCTTTACGGTCCATCAGAACCGACAAGCCATGGTTGGCGCTCGGACTGGTGCGGGAGCGCTTTACACCCGAGCAGAGAGACCAGATGCTGTCTGGCATGCCGCCCGAACTTCAGTCACTCTGGACGGAGCAGTGGGAGCCTGCCTTCACCGGATTCATGGCCGAGGTCCGTCAGTAGCTCGTTGGAGTGCGCCGTTGCCGAGGCGAGCCGCGCCGTCGCTTCGACCCCCAAAATCTGGCTGAGCCACCTGCGTCGATCATGGGGGAGGGGAGGGTGGCGAGCCGGCAGGCGCAGTCGGCATGGTGTCTCCACGTGGACAGGGGAGTCGGGCCGGGCAGGAATGCTCCCCTCGGTCGCGGCGCCCCTCGACTGAGCGATTCTCAGCTGATTTCAAGGGCCGAGCCTTAGCTTTGGGCTATCCCGGGTCGGCCCCGGATTCCGCCTCCGGTTGATCGGTTCCCGCCAACCTGGTCATGTAGGTCGGCTCGGGGCCTACCGCTCCTGACCGGAACCCGCTGGGTGGAGAGGGGGGGATTCGCCACCCGGACTCCGGGTCCGGTCAGGAGTCGATTGACCGCCCTCTCATCGTGCGCTTCCATCACCAACCCGTCTGTCACCTGGGCGACACTCAGCGGAGTTGTTCACATCCGAATGTTCGGAGTGGGACGCCAGCTGGGTCCCATCCGCCCCCCCGTTCCCGATCCACGGGCTCCGTCCCGCCGGTCATGGCCGTCCGCCCAACGAGTGCGGTCCAGCCGACGTGCCACTCCTGCCTCCTCGAGAACTCAGTTCGTCCGCTCCACCACTCGGTTTCCCTGTTCGAGGGCCCGTCTGCCGTATTGCTGGTATGCAGGGACCGTCCCCCAGCTAGAGGAGTCTCGACATGCCAGAGCATCCCAATGTGCAGACGGTCCGTGACGCGTATGCGGCGTTTGCCAATCTTGACGTTGAAGGGGCCCTCAAGGATCTGGCCCCCGAGGCCGTCTTCCACTTCACCGGCTCGGGTCCGCTCAGCGGGGACCATAGGGGGGCCAAGGACATCGCCGCGGCGCTAGTCGGAACGTTCGAACTGACCGGTGGAACCCAGAAGCTGGATATCTCCGGCATTTTCGCCGACGACCGTCACGCCGTGGTCGTAATCCATGAAACGGCAAGCCGCCCGGATGGCGCCACTCTCGATGTCCACGAGGTCCATCTGCTGGCACTGGACGGTGCGGGTCGACTCACGGACCTGTGGGACCTGCCGAACGATCCTGAGGCCCACGACCGTTTCTTCGACGGCCTGTAGACATCGACGAGGATGGCCCGGGACTCGGGTGCTTGACCCGGACCGTCGCCTCGCTGCTCGTCTGCGGACTGCACGTGCCACCGAAACAGTGGGTCGGGCCGGCTCTCGTTGCCCTCCCGACCATTCGAGCACTGTGCCCCGCACCCTGGGCCGGAGGGGGGTCGGCCGCAAATGTTGTAGCAAGCCGTGACTCGGAATGGACGTCTCGTCGGATGAACGTTTGGCAAACGCCCACCACCTCCAGGCACGGCGAGACCGCCATCCGCGGCATCTCGACCACTCCGCGATGTTGACTCTGGTCAGGGAGTCCTGACTTCGGTCAGAATCAACACTGGATCGGCGGTGTCGGTTTCCGCGAACCGCCCTTGCCAATCGCCGGTCCCCGACTCGGTGCGGGTGGGTGGGGACCAGGGGGCTGCCCACCCGCCACCGGGCGAACCAGCCGATCCGTTGGACGGCACCGCATCCCGCTCGTCGCGATGGCTATTGCCGGCTTCGACGGGGTGACCACCCGACGACCGTATCGTTGCATCGGGTTGCTGTTCGGTTGGGTAGGCCGTCCCGGGATTGCCCGGCTCCATCCTCGACCTGGATCATCCGCGGCATGGTGACGTGCTGGAGGGCGGGGCCAGGGCCCCGCCCTCCAGGTGACGGATCAGACGCTTGTTCGCTGGTCTTAGCCGGCGAAGGTCAGCGTCGAACCAGGGATGATGGTGATGGCCTTCAGTCCCTTTGCCGCCTTGAGTGTCGCCGAAGCGATGTGTCCGGGATCACTGGGGCTGGTGATGGTCTTGGACAGCTTGATCTTCAGCGTCGGCTGGCAGCCCAGGGAGACGTAGGTCCCGGCGATCGCGTCGGCCCCGGTCTCTGCTGGCTGGATGAGCGCCGAGATCGGAAGATCACTTGGGCTGGGATCGATCAGGCTGAGCGAGCTCGACGTACCTCCACCCGACGTGGCGAACGAACCGGTGATGGTGCCACCCGAGACGGTGAAGCCCGGAGGGGAGAGGCTGTGTCCCAAGGAGCTGTCGGTGACTGTCGTTGGAGCGATCTTGAAGCCGACGGCACTGGCGGGAGGGGTGAACTTCACCGACGTGTTGTAGAGAGCCGGGGTACCGACCGATGCAATCAACGCAGCACATGAGGCCTCGCCCGATCCAGGATTCGCAGGGTCCGTGACCAGCTTGAAGCTCACGCCGATGGGGTCAGCGTTGGTGCCGGTGACCGAGTTGGTGCCGTCTGTCACCGTGCCCGTGCACGTCCCGGAGCCCTTGGCGCTCGTCGCCCCCGGCGTCTGCGACGCGAGCAGCGTCGTCGGAATGGCCGCGACTGCGGTGTAGAAGTCAGCCGTCTGGGTCCAGTCATTCTTCAGCGCCGGCTTGATCTTGGTCGTTGCTGTGATCGAGCAGCTGAGACTGCTGGCACCACTGGCGGTGATGGTCACCGTTTTGGCTGACGCCGGCAGGGCCGAAAGGGCGACCAGCCCTCCGGACACGATCGAGACCGCGAGTGCGGCCTTCGCCAGATTCTTGAGCATATGACAGTCCCCCTTGGGTTGGCAGCGGTTCACTACCTCTAACGTCTGACCGGTTTCTGCCGTTACAGCTGTAGGACCTCGAACTCGGTGGCGGGAACGCTTTGATGGCCGCCCATACATCGGTCGACACTCGGCACGGGGAGCGCCCACCGCCGATCCGGGGGGGATGGTTCGGCGGTGGCGCGTCACCCGTGACGGCCGGATCGGACTACCGACCCACTTCCCGTTGTAACACGGTGACGCTCTCGATGGGTTGCAGGATTGTGAACATCGGACCCAAACGCTCGTTGGGTCGCTCGACGGTCTTTGGCGCACAGTGTTCGCCGATCACTCGCTCCTCGGGATCGCACTACCGGGCGAAGGACCGGACTCCAACGGGTCGCGGTGCCCGTAGGACCGTCCAGCCGGCGGAGCATCCCCGACAGGTGGTGGCTGGAAGACGGTCGCTGTCGTCGAGCGCACCACCATGCAACAGCTCCCGTGGGTTAGCGTTTCGCGATGCCCGTCGGGAGCGTCGAGGTGGTGGACCTGGTGGCCGCGGCCCAAGCCGACCGTCTGGGCATGAGCACCGCCTCGGTGGTCCACGATCGGCGAGTCCGGCGGTCCGATTTCCTGAGCCGGTGGCGGAGCTCATGGCGGCGCACGGATGGGCGTGGGCGGCTGTGGAGGCAAGGGCCAGGGTGCAAGGGAGGATGGAGAAATGGCACGACACTCACTTAGGAGCCAGCTCTACCGAGCGGCCAGAGACCTCGGCAACATCCGGAGCGCCAGTAAGGGTCCAGGGGCCTATGCCAAGCGAGTGGCGCGCAGGAAGGTGTACCGCACGACAGACGGCATGACCCTGCACCTCCTCCGGGAGATCAACTTCTAGTGGATGTGGCGGAGGACCGGGACTCCGGACGGAATGCCGAGACGATCCCGGTACGATGCCGAACGGTGGGCTCGTCGAGCATGGGATCCGCCACCCGATGCTCCGGGCCCGGTCCCAGCGGGCGGCGGATTCTCTTGGTGAAATGACCGGACACCGAACCGATCGTGCCCGTAAGGTCAAACTGCAAGAGGCCAGATGGGCATCGATTTGGGGACGCGAAGATACCGGTGTACGGGCTCTGGGGCCGAGCCAGAGATCCGCGGGACCGAGGCCAGGTCGGCCCGGTGACCACCACCGCAGGACTCGACCGTAGCCACTTGCATCACACGGGTCCTATGCAGTGCCGGTCAGTCTGGAGGATCGATTCGGGCACCGACAGCGTCGCTCATCGACGTTCGCGGAGGTTCCTCGAGTACCACCACCAACCGAGTTGGCCGCTCAGCCGACCGTGTCAAGACCCGGTACCCGCTTGACGAATTGGCTCCGGTAGGTGTTTTACAGTCCAAACCCGTCAGGCGGACTTCTTGATGCGGGGACGACCCTTGGGCGTGGCGAAGGCACCGTGCTCCTTGGAGCGGTCGTGTTTGATCTGGTGGACCCGAACGACCTTTCCGTGCTCGGAGATCTGTACGGACCCGGCGACGATGGCCACCTCGACGCTGCGTCCACGCCAGCTGCGCCCGACCCGATAGGAGGCTCCGGCAAAGGAGATGGAACCGCCCGGGTCTACGGCACGTATCACCGACAGTCCTGAGCTGGCGGGCCGCGCTCGCCCGGCCCTCGGTTCCTTCGTGGTGGCCTTGGCCCCATCCCGCCGCCGTTCGGCGTGGGTGGCGACGAGGACGCCCTGGTGCAGGATCTCGACCAGGCCGCCCTGGACGACCACCTCCACCGATTCGCCGGCGAAGGTCGGACCCACCCGATAGCGGAAGCTGTTGAGCCCGATCGAGCCGCGTTGGTCGACCCACCGGCTGACTCCCGGCGGCCGTGGTGACGCCGTCGGCTCGTCGACCTCGGTGAGTTCGACGGTGGTGTCGGCTGCAGCCCGCGGTGCGGCCAGAGCGAACCGCTCCGCCGGTGGTCGGTCGCCGAGTGACTGGTGGGGACGCTCGGTGTTGTACTTGACCACCCAGGCATCGAGGAGCTCCTGGGCCTCTTCGATGGTGGCGTACTGGCGGTCGTGGTCGGCCAGGAACTCGTCCCGATAGGTGCGGTGGAAGCGTTCTACCTTGCCCGTCGTGGTCGGCGAGTACGGGGCAGTCAGGCGGTGCTTGATGCCGTTGTTGTGGCAGATCCGGTCGAAGAGCACCGGTCCTGGTCCGGGGCCGAATCGGGCCGTGAAGACCTTGCCGTTGTCGGTCAGGATTTCGCTCGGGGCACCGTGTTGTTTCAGGGCGAAGGAGAGGGCGTCACACACCGGCTTGGCCGTCGCTCTCGCCACGATCCGGGCACAGACGCAGAATCGGCTGTGGTCGTCGACACCGGTGACCACCTTCACCTCAGTGCCGTCGGCCAGATAGAACCGACCCACGATGTCCATCTGCCAGAGCTCCATGGACTTGGAGCGCTCCCAGGTTTTGTAGTCCGATCGAGACCGCTTGCGAGGGGTGGGCTCGAGCAGCCGGTGCCGGACCAGTGCCCGATAGATCGAGGACCGCCCGGGGAGGGGTGTGACGCCCTCTTTGGCCAGACGGGTGCGGATGGTCCTCGGTCCCCAACCGGGATGGGCACGCCGCATCTCGACGATCCGGGCCTCGACCACCGGACTCATCTGATGGGGGCAGCTCTCGGGCTTGGAGGTCTTGTCGATCAGCCCGGCGATCCCGTGGTTCGCATAGCGCCGGAGCCACGTGTGGACCGTCTGGCGGGTCACGCCATTGCGCAACGCCACGTCGGTCACGGTCGCACCGTCGAGGACTTCCTGCACTGCTCTCAACCGCTGTTCCACCAGTCCCAGCTCCACCAGCATCTGCGGCCTCCTTCGCATCTGTGGACGTGACTCTCCACAGCAAAGAAGGTGGCTGAAGGCACCAGGTGGACCCTGGTCAGGCGTGAGGTTGTCAAGCAGGTACCGGAGCCAGTGTCGCCCAGGTACCGGAGTCAGTGTCGCC